>NZ_CP199672.1:0-2707500 GCF_052605195.1 Stenotrophomonas maltophilia group sp. vghtpe118
CAGCTGCAGGCGGTGGATTTCGACCGTTTCGACTGGATCCTGTGTGCCGACGAGACCAACCTGCGTGATGCCGGGCGCCTGGCGTCGGCGACCCAGCGTGAACGGCTGGCGTTGTACCTGCCCTGGTCCGGCGGGCAGGGGCGGGTAGCCATCCCTGACCCCTACACCGGCGGCAGCGATCATTTCGAACAGGTCTGGTCGCTGGTCGACGATGCTGCAAAACGTGCGGTGGCACGACTGTTGCATGACGCCGACTCCGGCATAATCAGGTCATGAACGTCCAGCCCGTCCCGGACCTGCCCGAATTCGCCACCTGGCTCAATGCCACCCCCTGCACCCTGACCGAACTGCGCGGCCGGCCGGTCGCGCTGCTGTTCGTCAATGCGGCCTCCGCCTGGAGTGCGCAACGCCTGGCCGAGTTCGGTCAATGGATGTCGCGCCACCCGGGCAAGCTGCAGCCGCTGGTGCTGCAGGTGCCGCGTTTTGATTTCGAACGCGATGCCACGGCCGCACTGAAGTTGCTGCGCCGTCAGGGCCTGACCATGCCCGTGCTGCTCGATGCCGACTGGGATGGCTGGCGCCGCTTCGGCGTCACCGCCTGGCCGACCATGGTGCTGCTGGACGCGCAGGGCCGTGAACAGCAACGGCTGGTCGGGCAGGGCGCGCCCGGTGAACTGGAGCGCGCCTTGAACGCGCTGTGCCAGGGCGCACCATCGGCGCCGCCGCGTGGCGGCAGCGAACTGCATCCGGAACCGCGCCAGGCCCTGCGCTTCCCGCAGGGGCTGGCGGTCAGCACCGAACGCCTGTACATCGCCGACAGCGGCCATCACCGCATTCTCGAATGCAGCCATGGCGGCCGCATCCTGCGTCAGTTCGGCCTCGGCACCGCCGATTTCATGGATGGCAATCTCGCCGAAGCGGCGTTCCACCGCCCGCAGGCGCTGGTGCTGGAGCGCGATTCGCTGTACGTCGCCGATACCGGCAACCATGCCTTGCGCCGCATCAACCTGCTGACCGGCATCGTCGACACGCTGTGCGGCAATGGCCGCCCCGGTGCGCCGGTGGAAGGTCCGGTCGCGCAGGCCCGGCAGGTCTCGCTGGACCATCCGGTCGGCCTGGCCATCGCCGACAACCAGCTGCACATCGCCATGGCCGGCGACAACCGCATCTGGAGCTACCACCTGGGCCAGCGCAGCCTGCAATGGCGCGCCGGCAGTGGTTCCATCGACGAGCGTGATGGCAGCGGCCATCTGGCTGCCTTCGCACAACCGACTGCGCTGGCCGTAGTGCAGCAGGTGCTGTACGTGGCCGATGCACTGGGTTCCTCGATCCGTGCACTGCAGCTGCGCGGCGACCTGGTGCAGACCCTGGTCGGGCAGGGTCCGTGGCGCTTCGGCAGTGAAGATGGCCCGCGCGCGCAGGCCAGCCTGCAGTTCCCGCAGGCGATCGCACTGGGCGCGGACGCCCCGCTGCTGTGGATCGCCGACACCGGCAACGGTCGCCTGCGCACGCTCCGCCTGGGCGGCGGTGAACTGACCACCCAGCCGCTGCCGCGCCGCCTGCACGGCCCGGCTGGCCTGGCGGTGGGCGCAGGTGCGGTGTGGATCGCCGAGACCGACGCCCATGCCGTGCTGCGATTCGACCCCGACAGCGGCGTGCTCAGCGAAGTCCCGATCAGCGAATGACCGACGTTCCCGCCCCGGCCTTCGACGGCAAGGCCTTCGCGGCCCAGCTCAGCACTGCCCCCGGCGTGTACCGCATGTACGCGGCCGACGACACCCTGCTGTACGTGGGCAAGGCGCGCGCGCTGCGCAACCGCGTCGGCAGCTATTTCAACGGCAGCCCGAAGAACGCGCGGATCATGTCGATGATCTCGCAGATCACGCGCATGGACGTGACCGTGACGCGCTCGGAAGCCGAGGCGTTGCTGCTGGAAAACCAGCTGATCAAGTCGCTGTCGCCGCGCTACAACGTCTCGCTGCGCGACGACAAGACCTACCCGCATGTGCTGCTGACCCGCGAGGACTGGCCGCGCATCGCCCTGCATCGTGGCCCGCGCGCCATTCCCGGCCGCTATTTCGGGCCGTATCCGGGCGTGACCGCAGTGCGCGAAACGCTGAACCTGATGCACAAGCTGTTCAAGCTGCGCAGTTGCGAGGACAGCGTGTTCCGCAATCGGTCGCGACCGTGCCTGCAATACCAGATCGGCCGTTGCAGCGCGCCCTGCGTGGAACTGGTGCCGGCCGCGGACTACGCCGAGTCGGTGCGCCGCGCTGCGCTTTTCCTGGAAGGCAAGAGCGACGAACTGACCCGCGAGCTGGGCGAGCAGATGCAGGCCGCCAGCGAGGCGCTGGAGTTCGAGCAGGCCGCGCGCCTGCGCGACCTGATCTCCTCGCTGCGCAGCATGCAGACCCGCCAGTACGTGGACGGCCGCGCCGCCGACCTGGACGTGCTGGCGGTGGCCATGCAGGGTTCGCAGGCCTGCGTGCTGCTGCTGGCCTTCCGCGATGGCCGCAACCTCGGCACCCGCCCATTCTTCCCGCGCACCAACGGCGAGGAGAGTCCGGAGGAAGTGCTGGCCGCGTTCGTCTCGCAGTACTACATCGAATTCGAGCCACCGCGCGAGATCCTGCTGGATCGCGAGATTCCCGACGCCGATCTGCTGGTCGCCGCGCTGTCCGCCTCGGCCGAGCGCAAGGTGCAGTTGAAGTGGAACGTGCGCGGCGAGCGTGCCGGCTACGTGGAGCTGGCCAGTCGCAACGCGCAGCTGACCCTGGCCACCGAGCTCAACAGCCGCAACGCGCAGCACGCGCGCAGCGACGCACTGCGCGAGATGCTGGGCTTGGCCGAGCCGGTCAAGCGGGTCGAGTGCTTCGATATCAGCCATACGCTGGGCGAGGCCACCGTGGCCTCGTGCGTGGTGTTCGACGCCGCCGGTCCGGTGCGCGCGCAGTACCGCCGCTTCAACATCAGCGGCATCGAGCCGGGCGACGACTACGCCGCGATGCGCCAGGCCATCGACCGCCGCTTCCGCCGCGCGGTGGAAGAGCAGGGCGTGCTGCCGGACGTGCTGCTGATCGACGGTGGCGCCGGCCAGCTGGCGCAGGCGCAGGCCGCACTGGCCGACCTGGGCGTGGAAGGCGTCCTGCTGGTGGGCGTGGCCAAGGGCGTGGAGCGCCGCGCCGGCCACGAAGCGCTGGTGATGCCCGATGGCCGCGAGCTGCGCCCGGGCGCGGCCAACCCGGCGCTGCAGTTCATTCAGCAGGTGCGCGACGAGGCGCATCGCTTCGCCATCACCGGCCACCGTGGGCGCCGCCAGAAGGCACGGATGACCAGCAAGCTGGAGGATATCCCCGGCATCGGGCCGCGCCGCCGCGCCAGCCTGCTCAAGCATTTCGGTGGCCTGGTGGGCCTGAAAGCCGCTGGCGAAGCGGAAATCGCCAAGGTGGAAGGCATCAATGACGCCCTCGCGGCACGTATCTACGCTAACCTGCACGGGTTGGCCACGCCCGATGCAGCCGAGTAGAGAGAGAAGCACGCAAGCATGAAGTTGACCCTGCCCACCTGGCTGACGTTGTTGCGGATCGTGATGATCCCGGTGCTGGTGCTGGTGTTCTACCTGCCCTACACCTGGACCAACTTCGCTTCGGCGGCGATCTTCGGCCTGGCCGCGATCACCGACTGGCTCGACGGCTGGATCGCACGCCGTTACCAGCTGGAGTCGGCCTTCGGCGCGTTCCTCGACCCGGTTGCGGACAAGCTGATGGTGGCAGTAGCGCTGTTCCTGATCGTGCAGGGCCATCCGACGCCGTGGATGGCATTCTGGGCGGCGGTGATCGTCGGCCGCGAGATCGCGGTATCGGCGCTGCGCGAATGGATGGCCGAGCTGGGCCAGCGCGCCAAGGTGCGCGTGGCGATGATCGGCAAGATCAAGACCACCGCGCAGATGGTCGCGCTGCTGTGCCTGCTGTATTCGGTGGCACCGAACGTGCCGGTGGAAGACATCTGGATGGGCTGGCCGGTGTTCCACATCGGCGACTGGACCCTGGCGATTGCCGCCGTGCTGACCCTGTGGTCGGGCCTGCAGTACCTGCACGCGGCCTGGCCGAGCCTGCGCGATGACGAGCGTGCCGCGCGCGAGCGTGCACGGCAGAAGAAGCTGGGCAACTGAGCCCGGGGTCGTATCCCTTTCCGAAGGAAAGGGCTCTGACCCCATTGATGCGCCCATCCACGCATGGCGTGGATCTACTGGAAATGCTGCATCCACGAAGGATGCGAATCTATCGGTTTGCGGGGATGCTGTAGTAGATCCACGCCATGCGTGGATACGCGGTGCAAGGCGCCTCGCAGGCCTCGAAAAAACCGCTTGACGCCATTCCCAGAACAGGTAGAATTTCGCCTCCCAAGCGGGAATAGCTCAGTTGGTAGAGCGCAACCTTGCCAAGGTTGAGGTCGCGAGTTCGAGTCTCGTTTCCCGCTCCAGATTCAAGAAAAACGCTCCCGGAAGGGGGCGTTTTTCGTTCTGCGGTCGTCCCGCCGGCAATCAGTCTTCGTCCTGCGCCGATGCACGCGAACGCATGCCGGTGATGTCTGAAATCCGCCATCCCTCGCCAACAATCCACCGCTTCATCCCCACTTCACCCACACCCCATCGCCCTACCATCCGCGCTGGCGAACCTGCATCTCCGATTCTCCACGGCGATGCAGCCATGCCCCAAACTCCCTCCGCCTACGACCACGATGTGGTCATCGTCGGCGCCAGCTTCGCCGGTGCCGCCTGCGCGTTGGCTGCTGCTCAATACGGCCTGCGCGTCTGCGTGCTGGAACGCAAGGCCGACCCCGGCGAACGCCTGCACACAACGGGCATCGTGGTGAAGGAAGCGGTGGAGCAGACCTGGCTGGGGCGCATGCCCGAACATCTGGTGCAGCGGGTCGCCAACGTGCGCCTCTATGCGCCGAACCTGCGCAGCGTATTGCTGGCCGCACCGGGCTATTACTTCCTCACCACCGATACGCCGAACGTGATGCGCTGGCTGGCCAGCGAACTGCGCGCGAACGGTGTCGACCTGCGCCTGCAGCAGTCCTTCACCGACGCTCGCCGCTGTGGTGACGGCTGGCAGGTCGAAGGGACAGGGCGCTGCGCCTATCTGGTCGGCGCAGATGGCGCACGCTCACGCGTTGCCCAGCGCACCGGGCTTGGCCAGGTGCGTGACAACCTCTACGGCGTCGAGCGTGAGTTCGCCGGCCTGCAGGTGACAGAGGGCGACGCGTTGCATTGCTTCCTCAGCAAGCGCTTTGCACCGGGCTACATCGGCTGGGTCGCGCAGAATCCGACCGGCCTGCAGGTCGGGCTGGCCCTGCGTCATGATCCGCGACAGGCGCGGCCGCTGGATATTGATGGTTTCCTTGAGCATGTGCGCGATGTGGTCGGCATCCCGCCATCTGCGCGTCCCTCGGCCACCCGCGCTGGCCTGGTGCCCTGCGGCCGACCGGATGGGCCGATCACCGGCCAACGCGTGATCCTGACCGGCGACGCGGCGGGCATCGTCTCGCCGCTCTCCGCAGGGGGCATCCACTCCTCGTGGCGGCACGGCTGGGCGGTCGGCGAGGCGATGGCCCGCCATCTGCGTGGGCAGGGGCCGGAAGCGGAACGGGTGGCGCGGCAGGTGGCGCCGGCATTCCATGGCAAGCGCCTGCTGCGCTGGGCGATGGATCATCTGCAGGCCGAATGGCCGTTCAACGCACTGCTGCACACGGCGGCCACGCGGCGCATTGCCGAGCAGGTCTACTTCCACCGCCGCGGCCTGCGCACGTGACGTGTGCTTTGCCAATGTAATTCCAGAATTCTGTATTTATATAACTGAATTCCCAAATAAAACACAGAATTCGGGAATTAAATCAATTGAATGGAATTGGGATTAATTCTATTATTTTGGGTGTTAAACGGCATAGAGAGGGGATGATACGCGCTATGTTGGATTTAAGCTTCAGCAAGCCCAGCGAGGTCGTCAAGCGACTCTGCGGGCGCTTGCGCACAGAGCGCATGGCGTTGGGCATGACACAGTCGGATCTGGCCGGGCGTGCCGGCATTGGTACCAACACCGTGTCCAACCTGGAGGCCGGGCGCAATGTTGGCTTCGAGGCGGTGGTCCGCGTGGCGATGGTCCTTGGTCGGATCAACGAGCTCGAAGGCCTGTTCCAGCCAAAGTTGGACAGCATCGAAGACATTCGGCGCTACGAAGAGGCTGCGAACCGCCTCCGGACGAAGAGGAAGCCCCGTAATGCCTGAACAGGTGAAGGTCTTCTACGAAGGGTGGGGAGAGCGATGGCACTGGGGAACGCTGATCTCCAGCATCGCCCTGACCGGTCGGCCGCTGATCGCGTTCGAGTACAGCAACGAGGCCCGGCGAAGGGGACTGGAACTGTCTTCGTACAAGCTGCCGCTGGCCGGCCCTCCGTTGCGGCGGGATTTTCCGGACCATCAGCTGCAACTGCCCGGGCCTGTGTATGACGCGTTGCCAGACGGCTGGGGCATGCTGCTGATGGACCGCATGTTCAGGCGCCGCGGAATCAACGCTGCACGCATTGGCCCGCTCCAGCGGCTGGCCTATATCGGTGGCAACGCGATGGGGGCCATGACGTTTGAGCCCGTGGCGCCCGAAGGTGAGGCGCCGAAGGTCCATATACCGCTCGAGCAGCTTTCCGCGGAAGTGCAGCAGGTGCTCCACGGAGAAGGTGGTGAATTCCTGCAGACCTTGCTGCTGGTGGGTGGTTCGCCCCAAGGTGCAAGGCCCAAGGCCCTGGTCTATCGCGATCCGCGATCGGGCGCGTTCACCACGGCCGTCACGCCCGGCTTCGAAGCCTGGTTGATCAAGTTCCCGGCCAGAGAAGAGCATGCCGAGGTGTGCGCCATCGAAATGGTCTACGCCGAGTGCCTGCGCAGGTGTGGCATCGAGACCCCGGACACGCAGTACTTCAGCCTGCCCAACGGGCTGGCCGCGTTCGCCAGCAAGCGCTTTGATCGCCACGATGGGTTGCGTGTGCCGATGCAGAGTCTTGCTGCATTCACGGGCGCCAACTACCAGACGGCGGGGTCGTTGGACTATGTCAACTTCCTGCGCGCGACCCGGTTGTGCACCAATGACGTGCGGCAAATGGCCGTGGCCTTCGAACGTGCGGTCTTCAACGTTGCGTTCAACAACCGGGACGATCATCCGAAAAACTTTGCCTACATCATGTCGCCAGATGGGCAATGGCGTTTGGCTCCGGCCTACGACGTGACCTTCTGCGAAGGACCCAACGGATATCACCAGATGGACGTCATGGGGGAGGCACTGGAGATTTCCCGTGCTGACCTGCTTCGCCTTGCCGAAGAGGCAGAAGTGCAGCACGCGGACGCCAGTCTGGCGATTGGCAGCATTTGCGACGTGGCCAGCCAATTCACGGAAATCGCCAACAGCATGTACTCAAACGTTATTGCTCAAGACACCTTGATCATGATCCAGGGGCGCATCAACGAGAACGTAGCTCTGTTGCGGGAAGTCCGGCGTGGCCTGCGGCCCTGAGGGCCGGGTCCGAGGGCCTGAACGCCGCCCCACAATGCGGCCGAAAATTCCTGTTGACGCCGTGCAGCAATATCGACACAATAGCGCTCCTTCGACGCAGGTCGAACGAAATCTGCGGGAATAGCTCAGTTGGTAGAGCGCAACCTTGCCAAGGTTGAGGTCGCGAGTTCGAGTCTCGTTTCCCGCTCCAGATTCAAGAAGAACGCTCCCGAAAGGGAGCGTTTTTCGTTTGTCACACCGGTTGCACCACCACCGCGCCAGCGTGCCTTGCCGGGCAGGGCGCTGCACCAGGTCCGGGCATTCTGCCGGTCGAAACCGGGGCAGCGGTTGTCCTGCGGGATGTAGACGTAGGGAACGTCATCCTCGTAGGTGAAGTGGTAGTAGTAGGTGCGGTCCTTCCCATACAACCAGTAGTTCGACGAGCCGTCGTTGATCGCATACGGCTCGAAGGTGAGGATCGAGGATTCGGCGGGAATGGAGTTGCTGCGCTCCATCAGTAGCAGCAGGGCGTTCGAGACCAGTGGGGTGGTCAGGACGAGCACGATCACACCGACAGTCGCTGTCGTGATCGAGCCAATCAGCAGCCAACGGCGAGGGTGTTTCACGGTCGTGCAGCATCGAAGCAAGGAATTACCGCAATGTGCAATACGCCGTGGAAGTCGTCCAGTGTTCCGTGCCGGGAACGCATTGAAAGCGTAGTGAAAGTCTGGGTCGGCGTTGCCTGAACCGCACGCGTGCTGTGACCTTTTTCGGACGATTTCTCCATGTTCGCTCCACAATCGCACGGTAGCCTTCATGCTCCTTCTACACGTTGGCGGGCTGGTGGTCAGGCGTATCACTCCAGTGGCAGTGCCCAGGACCGGGCGCGGACTCTTCCTGCAGGCAGTGCTGCGCCCGGGCACGCTGCTGACCAGCCTGGCGCTGGCAGGTTGCATGTCGGTGCCGGCTCCGGACCTGCCTGACCGCACACCCACCGCCTGGACCCAGGTGCCGCAGGGCCAGGGCGTGGCGGTGGATGCCAGGCAGTGGTGGAAGGTGCTGGCCGACCCAGCGCTGGATGGCCTGGTCGACCGGGCCATCGCCGGCAACCTTGATCTGCAGCAGGCCACGTTGCGCCTGCAGGCAGTGCGGATCGTCGCCGGCGCCTCGGATTCGCGCTTCCTGCCGGAAATCTCGGCCAGCGCCAAGCAGGTACAGGACGCCGCCGCGGTCGACACCTATTTCCATGCAGGCATCGAAGCGATCTGGGACCTGGGGCTGTTCGGCGCCGCCGAGAGCGCGCAGCTGAGCGCGCAGGCCTCGGCCGGCAATGCCGAGGCGTTGCGCAATGCCGCGCAGGTGGCGGTGATCGCCGACGTGGTGCGCAGTTATCTCGACCTGACCGTGGCCCAGGCCCAGCAGGACCTGCTGGCCCGACAACAGGCCGTGGACGACCGCGGCGAACAGCTGGCGCTGGTCCGTCAGCGGCTGCGCCTGGATGAGCCGGGCGAGCTGCAACGGCTGCGCGCGCGGCAGGCGGCCACCCGTGCCGCCATCGCGCAGGCGCGGGAAAACGCCGACAACGCCGCCCGTGCGCTGGCATTGCTGCTGGGCCGCGATGGCCCGGATCCGGCCTGGCACGCCTATCGCACGCCGCCGACGCTGGGTGCGTTCACGCTGCAGCAGGTCCCGGCTGACCTGCTGCGACATCGACCGCAGATCCTGCTGGCCGAATCGGAGGTGATGCAGGCCGCCGCCAGCAAAGGCGCGGCGCGCGCTGCGATGTATCCGCGGATCAGCCTGGGTGGCTCGATCCTGTATGCCTACAACCTCACCCAGAACGCCCGTTCCAATTCCGACTCCAGCCCGTCGATCGGCCCGTACATCGATATTCCGCTATGGGACTGGGGCCAGCGTCGCGCGCGGTTCCATGCCGATGAGAAGCAACTGGACGCCGCGCTGCTGGGATACCGCAAGGCGGTGCTGGAAGGCGTGGGCGAAGTGGAAGGTGCACTGGGTAGCCTGGCGCGCCAGGACAGCAGCATCCAGTCGCTGCGTGTGGCCAATGATGCCGCCGACCAGCAGGTCAAGCGCCAGGCGCGGCAGGTGCAGCTGGGCCTGTCCAGCGAGTTCGACGGACTCGACACGCAACGCGCCGCACTCGCCTCGCAGGCTGATCTGATCGCTGCACAGGGTGCGCGCGTGCTGGCCTTTGCATCGTTGTACCGCGCCCTCGGCGGTGCCCAGCTGCCTGCCGAGGGTGAGGGCGAACCACAATGATCGCACTCGCGCGCAAGACCCTGGCCTATGAGTGGCGCCGGTTCCTGCCGGTGGTGCTGGCGATGTGTTTCGCCGGTGTGCTGTTGATCGTGCAGGCCGCACTGGTGCTGGGCATCTTCGGTACCGCCGCGATCTACGTGAAGGCGTCCTCGGCCGATATCTGGGCTGGTTTCCCCGGCACCCAGAGCGTCAATTACGGCCATGCAATCAGCGCGGATGTGGAAAGCCATCTGCGCATGGACCCGGATGTCACCCGCGTCGAGCCCTACGAGTGGGTCGATGGCGAATGGCGGTCCGGCGCGCAGGGCACCGGCAACGTGTCGGTGTACCTGTCCGGCATCTCCACCCGGGACGACGCGATGATGTTCGCGCGCATCCTCCCTGCCAACCTGCGCGCGCAGCTGCGCGAGCCGGGTGCGGTGATCGTCGACAGCGCCGATCTGGATACGCTGGGCGTGGACCTGCAGAACAACCGTGCCTGGATCAATGGCAAGGCGGTGCGCGTGGTCGCCGCACAACCGGGCCTGCGCGGCCTCGGTGGCGTCAACGTTCTGGCCTCGCTGGACACCGCGCGCGCCATCGCCGGCACTGACCCGCACGAGGGCAGCACCTATTTCGTGGCGGGCCTGCGCTCGCCGGACCTGGCCGACCGCGTGCGTGACCGCCTGGCCGCATCGATGGGCCAGGCCACACCGGTCGAGTTCTGGACCGCGCCGGCGTTCGCCAGCCGTTCGCAGCAGTATTGGCTGTTCGATACCGGCGCAGGTATCGCAGTGTTGTTCATGGCCGTCATCGTCTGCTTCGTCGGTGCGGTGATCACCAACCAGTCGTTCGCCTCGGTGGTGGCCGGCTCGGTACGCGAGTACGCCACGCTCAATGCACTCGGTGCAGGCCGCTATGCGCTGGCGCGGGTGGTGTTCGAGCAGGCATTGCTGATCGGTGGCGTGGGCATGCTGCTGGCGGCGGCGTTCAGCACGGTGGTGCTGTTGATCGCGCAGACCCAGCGCGTACCGGTGCAGCTGACGCCGATGGTGATCCTCGGCTGCGTGGCGCTGGTCGCGGTGATGGCCATGCTCTCCAGCATCATGGCGGTGCGCAGCGTCGTCCGCTCCGATCCATCGTTGCTGCTGCGTTGAGGACCGGCCGATGACTTCCACACGCGCCATCGCCCCGACCCTGCAGGCCGAAGCATTGGAAAAAGGCTTCATGTCCGGTGATGTGCAGGTGCCGGTGCTGCGTGGCCTGTCGCTGGACATCTATCCCGGCGAGCTGACCCTGGTATCCGGCCCGTCCGGCTGCGGCAAGAGCACGCTGCTGTCGCTGCTGTCCGGCCTGTCCGCACCCGATGGCGGTCGCGTGCACGCGCTGGGCCAGGACGTGGGTCACATGACCCGCAGTGAAGTGGAGCGTTTCCGCCTGCACCATGTCGGCTTCGTGTTCCAGGGCTTCAACCTGTTCCCGGCACTGACCGCGCTGGAGCAGGTGCAGCTGCCACTGGGCTACCGCGGCATGCGCAATCGCGAAAGCGAGCCGCTGGCCCGCAAGGCGCTGGAAGAAGTCGGCCTCAGCCATCGCAGCCACATGCGCCCGGCGCAGCTGTCCGGTGGCGAGAAACAGCGCGTGGCGGTTGCCCGCGCGTTTGCCAAGTCGCCGACCCTGATCTTCGCAGACGAACCCACCAGCGCGCTGGACGCCGAGAACGGTCAGCGCGTGATCGACATCCTGCATCGCTACGCACGCGCGCAGGGCGCCACCGTGCTGTGCGTGAGCCACGATCCGCGCCTGATCCGGCATGCCGATCGGGTGATCGCCATGGAAGACGGCATGGTCCGTGACGACCGCCGCCAGAACGAAACCGTAGAGTCCGCCCCATGACCAAGACGTCGCATCTGCTTCCCCTCAGCCTGGCCCTGTCCGCGGCACTGCTGCTCGGCGCCTGTTCCAGGGAAGCGCCCACCGCCGCGTCGGCCCCCTCAGGCAAGGCGGGTACTGCCGCCGACGGCAAGGTTGCCGTGGCGCGGGGCATCATTGACGTCGAAGGTGGCCTGATCGCACTGGCACCGCCGGTGGATGGCTCGATCACTGCAGCGCCGGTGAAGGAAGGCGCCACGGTGAAGAAGGGGCAGCTGCTGCTGTCGCTGGATGGCGCCCTGTTGCAGCAGGAAGTGGCAATGGCCACCGCCGATCTGGCCTTGGCCAATGACCGCCTGAAGGGCAGCCAGGCGCAGCTGCGCGAACTGGAGCGCAACGCCACCCGACTGTCCACGGGCGCCAGCGAAGGTGTGTCCTCGAACCAGCAGGCCGATGCGGCCAAACAGCAGCTGGCCGGTGTGCGTGCCGATGTCGACGTGGCCGGTGCGCAGGTCGACCTGGCGCAGCACAAGCTGGAGCACGCGAAGCTGAGACTGCAGCAGATGTCATTGAGCGCGCCGGAAGCCGGCACCGTGGTCGGCCAGGTGCCGGGCGTCGGTGCCTTCGTGCAGGCGGGCAAGCCGGTGATCTCGTTGTTGCCGGCGCGCCCGCTGCAGGTGCGCGCCGAACTCAGCGCCGCCTACGCCGATGCCGTGCAGGTGGGCATGAAGGCTACTGTCGTGCCGGATAGTGATGGTGCGGAGAACACGGGCACGCTGCCGCCTGCACGCCTGGTGCGCATCAGTCCGGTGTTCGCGCAGGCACGCCTGCCTGAAGATGCAGGGCGTGGCGTGGCCAAAGTGGTGGAGTGCGTGCTGGAGTTCGATGGGCAAGCCAAGGCGCGCTTCGGCCAGCACGTGCGGGTGGAGTTCCGGAAGTAGGTCTCTAGCGCTGCGGCGGGGGAGTCTGTGGTGACCCGCGCCGGCAGAGCGCCCGCCACGCGCTCACCGCCGACACCACGCACAGCGCCAGCAGCAATCCCACGTCCAGCAGCAGCAACCACAGCAGGTGCATGCCTTGTACCGGAGGCTGGTGCATCGCCGACAGCATCCACGGTATCGACCAGACCAGCAGCAGGGCGAAGGCGATTAGCAGGCGCAGCCACAGGCGTTTGAGTTTCCACGGGCGCACGATCAGCGCCGCCACCACCAGTTCAACCGTGCCCAGCAACGCGAACACGATGACGGTGCTGGTCGGATAGGGCAGCTGGGCGCCTTCCAGGCGATGCAGCAGCCAGTAGTCCGGAGTGAAGCCCGCATTGACCAGTGCGGCGATCAGCGCCAACCAGGTCAGCGCGACCAGCAACCAGAACAGGCGGACGTAGCGTCTAGGCATCGGCGGTGTCCGTGCTTGGGCGGGGCAGCGTACCCCAGCGCGGACGCTCGTGACCGCATGATGTGAAGACTGTTGACGGCGTGAAGGAATTTGGACACAATAGCGCTCCTTCGACGCAGGTCGAAGAATCTGCGGGAATAGCTCAGTTGGTAGAGCGCAACCTTGCCAAGGTTGAGGTCGCGAGTTCGAGTCTCGTTTCCCGCTCCAGATTCTACAGGGCCCCGGTAGGGGCCTTGTTTTTCTCCCGCCCCGGCAAGGCGGGGCACGTTGGGCCACAAGGCTTTACGCGCAGTCAGAAAAGTGAAATCGCTGGTGTGTTTTCCGGATTTCCGGTAGCATGTCGGCTTACGCGGGAATAGCTCAGTTGGTAGAGCGCAACCTTGCCAAGGTTGAGGTCGCGAGTTCGAGTCTCGTTTCCCGCTCCATGTTCCGACAGGCCCCATCTTGGGGTTTTGTCTTGTCAGGGCTGGGTTCCTGGCGCGCAGTACGTTGGCCTCATGGCAGAGTGGCTATGCACCGGATTGCAAATCCGTTTACAGCGGTTCGATTCCGCTTGAGGCCTCCAATTGAAAAGCCCTGACTCCGGTCAGGGCTTTTTTGTTTGGCTGCGATCAATTCCCGCTCGCGCGATCACCGCCCGGCAGTCAGTCATGTCAGATGCGGTGGCGCTACACTCGTGTGATGAACCAGATTGATCACTTCCGCGGCGCCTTGCTCGGCCTCGCGTGCGGCGATGCCGTCGGTACCACGCTGGAGTTCAAGCCTCGTGGCAGCTTCACCCCGATCACCGACATGGTGGGTGGTGGGCCGTTCCAGCTGCAGCCGGGGCAATGGACCGACGATACCTCCATGGCGATGTGCCTGGCCGAGAGCCTGGTGCGTTGTGACACCTTCGATGTGCACGATCAGATGAACCGCTACGCCAACTGGTACCGGCATGGGTACTGGAGTGCGACCGGCGAGTGCTTCGATATCGGTATGGCAACGCGGGCTGCCATCGACCGGTTCCTGCAGGATGGCCATCCGCTGGCGGGGAGTGACGACCCACGCAGCGCTGGCAATGGCTCGATCATGCGTTTGGCGCCGGTAGCATTGCGCTACGCCGGGACTCCCGACCTGCAGGCCATGGCCGCGTTGAGTTCGCGAACCACGCACGGTGCGCAGGAGTGCCTGGAGGCGTGCCGCCTGCTGGCGGTCGCGCTGGAGCGGGCGTTGGCAGGTGGCACCCGTGACGCGGTGCTGGATCTCAGCAATGTCCCCGTCGAGAGCGCGCGGCTGCAGCAGATCGCGGCGGGCGCCTACCGCGGTGCCACGCGTGAGCAGATCCGTGGCAATGGCTATGTTGTCGACAGTCTGGAAGCTGCACTCTGGTGCTTTGATCGCCACGACACCTTTGAAGCCGTCGTACTCGAGGCGGCCAATCTTGGCGAGGACGCCGACACCACGGCCGCCATCGCGGGGCAGCTGGCGGGTGCATTCCATGGTGCGCGCGGAATCCCCGGGCGGTGGTTGCAGAGGCTGGCCCTGCGTGCCGAAATCCAGGCGCTGGCCGATGTGCTGCACGCCTTGAACCAGGGCAGCGACCGCGCTGCGTGAGTCGGGTTCCCTGCCTGTGAACTGCGCCGGCAGGACGCTCCCTGCCGCCGCCATTTCCGACGCCGCGCTGTATCACCTGCAGCCGTTCGACACGCCCCGGTCGCCAGTCTCAGCCGGCCACGACATGGAAAGGCGCTATGGTCGAGTTCCACGTCTCAGGGAGCCGCAATGGCGAGCAAGGACATCACGCGTCGTTCCAGCCACGGAGCGAAACGGAAATGAGCAAAGTCACGGCAGATGTGCGCTGGTTGACCTTCCGCTTGAAGAACGGGCAATCCATTGGCCCGGATCGGCTGAAGGACGGATGGGTCATCGCCTCGGAAACCGCCCGCTGCGGGGTGCGCCGCGAGCATATCGAAGGGTCGGGCCTGGTGTATGCCCTGTACGCGCCGGCCAACCTGGCCTCACCACGGCGCGCGGAAATGCGCATGCGCGAATTCCTGATGAGCTCGGGCTACACCTTCACGATGGGCACGCTGGGCGGCTGACCTGCGCGTGGGCCGCGATTGCTCAACGCTGCGCGGCCTTCAACGCCTCGATGATCTGCGCGCCGGAGAAGCCACAATGGCCTTCGCCAACGGGCGGCAGCACCTGTGGCAGCGGACGGGCGCCGGCCCGTGCGGCCGTCTGCGGATACACCGTCTGCATGCGCGGCAAGATCGTCGGGTCGTTGTTGTTGAACTGGATCACCAGCGGTCGCCTCAACGCACCGCTCAATGCCAGCTCCCTGCGGACAGCGGCCTGCGCGGCAGGCACGGCGTCGACACGTTGCACGCCGGCATTGAACGCCATGTCGTCACCGAAGCCGCTGTAAGCCACACCTATGTTGCCCACCGGCATGCCGCCACTGCGCGTGGCCAGTTCGTGCAGGACCAGAGCATGCAGGCTGATCGTGCCGGCCAGTGCATCAGCTGACACCTGCAGCCGCTGTGCCAGCAACGCGGCATGTGACGGGCTGCGTTGCAGCGCATTGGAGATGCCCTGGTACAGTTCGCCCTGTGGCAGCGCAGCCGCTTCGCGTGAGACCAGTCCCGCAGCCGGCAGGCCTTCGGCCTTGGCAAAGAAGTAATCGAAAGCGACCAGCGTGCTCAGCAGATCACTCGCGATCTGTTCGCCACTGAGATTGGCGCCGCATAGCGACACGCCACCAGCGTAGTGTTGCGGGAACCGTTCGAGGCTGGCGAGGGTCACGGCGCCGCCCATCGAAAATCCCAGCATCCAGATATGGCGCACGTGCTTGAGTTCAGCCACTGCATGTCGGCGCAGGCGTTCCATGTCGGTGATCGCATCGGCCACCGCCCAGCCCTGGCTGGCATAGGCGCTCTGCGCGACGGCGTAGCCTGCCGCCAGCAGTGGCGCGGTGCCGTCATTGGCAGCCATCGGCGTAGCACGTGGCATGCCTACCGGCTCGTAGCCGTGCGCCAGCATCACCAGGTCACCGTTCCAGTCGGCCGGCACGTCCAGGCGCCACGGCGCGCCCTGCAGCTCGCCGCTCAGCGTGCGTGCCGCCGTTGGCGCTGACGCCAGCAAGGTCGTCGAAGGCAGCAGCAGGCCGAGGGCGAGGGCGCATCGAAGCAGGGCGGGCATCGGGGTCATTCCATGCGGGAATGACCCCGAGCATAGATGCCAGCGAAATGTTGCGCGCGCTGCACTGCCGCAGGAAGGGCGGGCTGGGGGGCACCCGCTCCCAGAGTTGATCACGTCCGCTAAGGGGGTGATTCCGATACGATGTGTCGCCTTGATCTCTTTCTACTTTACCCAGGGTCCCGTCATGGTCGACCGTCTTGCCATTCTGCTTGAACGCTTTGCGGTTACCGCCTCGGTGTTCCATGCTGGCGCGCTGTGCGGCATCAACACGCTGGCGGGCGAGGATGACGCCGGGCAGCTGCATCTGGTGCGACGTGGCCCGCTGCAGGTCAGCCATGGCCAGCAGATCGTCCAGGTCGAGGTGCCGAGCCTGCTGCTGTACCCACGGCCGATGCCGCATCGGTTCAGCACCGATCCGCAGCATGGCGCCGACATGGCCTGCGCCAATCTGCATTTCGAGGGCGGGCGGCTCAACCCGATCAGCGCGGCGTTGCCCGATTTCATCTGCCTGCCGCTGGCCGATCTGTACGGCGGCAACGCAGCGCTGGAGCTGCTGTTCGAAGAAGCCTTCGAGCAGCGCTGCGGGCGTGCGGCGATGGTCAACCGGCTGTTCGAGGTGGTGATGATCCAGGTGCTGCGGCAGCTGATGGAAGGGGGCGAGATGCGTGGTGGCCTGTTTGCCGGGCTGGGGCATCCGCGGCTGCGGCTGGCGCTGGTGGCGATGCATGAGGCGCCCGCACAGTCCTGGACCCTGGAAGACCTGGCCGAGGTCGCCGGCATGTCACGCAGCGTCTTTGCTGCCAGTTTCCGTGAGGCGATGGGCACTACCCCGGGCCAGTACCTGCAGGGCTGGCGGGTGGGCCTGGCGCAGCAGGCGCTGCGCCAGGGGCGCCCATTGAAGCGGATCGCTGACGACGTCGGCTATGGCAGCGAAGCCGCACTGTCGCGTGCATTCAAGGCACATACCGGACAGTCGCCGCGGGAGTGGCGCGGACAGGCCCGCGCCGGCGCGGGCTGAGCCTCAGCCCAGCACCAGCCGGGCCAGTTTCATGCCACCGAACAGGCCGACCAGGCCCAGTGCCACCGAACCGCCGGCGTACAACGCTGCCAGGCCATGCTGGCCGCGCTGCAGCAGCAGACCGATTTCCAGCGCGTAGGTGGAAAATGTGGTGTAGCCGCCGAGGACGCCGGTGGCCAGCAGAAGGCGCAACTGCGGCGAGGCGCCATTGCGCAGGGCGAAGGCTTCGACCAGCGCGCCCATCAGCAGTGCACCGCTGATGTTGATCAGGAAGGTCGACCACGGCCACGGGCTGCCGACCGCTACCCGCGTACCGATCAGGTTGCAGGCATGGCGAAGGCAGGCGCCGAGCCCGCCGCCGATGAAGACCAGCAGATAATTGTTCAATGCGTGCATCACGTGCCTCGGTTGGGGGTTCGCTGATTCGATGGCGAACGCCGACGGCAGGCACGGCCCGCCATCGACGAAGACCGGTTCGTCCTGGCAGGAGCCATCAGCCCTTTCGGGCGGTTATCGGGGGAGCCCCATCCCCATCCGCGACCATGCTACCAGTGGTAGTGCATTCACGTCATCGAGGTCGTCAGCACCCGGATGACCTTGCTGCGGCTGAAGCCGTCCATCAGCAGTTCGAAGGCCAGCAGGTCCAGGGCCGCGTGGCGGCGATGGTCGATCTGCAATCCCTTCTCCTCCACCAGATGGCTGACCAGTTCGTAGGCGTCCTGCCAGACATCCAGGTGGGCCTGGCTGGGGATATAGGTATTGCCCCGCTCACCGACGCCAAGCCCGCTCACGCCGTACAGCAGTTCACGCGCGTCCAGTTTGGCCGCATCGGCGATGCGGAACAGCTGTTCGGCCTTCACATGGGCGGGGCTGACATGGTCGTTGAGCCAGTTGCTGATGGTTGCCGTCGTCGAATCGGCGGCGCGGGCCAGATCGGCCGGGCGAGGGTGCCCGGCTTTCTTCATGGCAATGGCGAGTCGTTGGCCGAGAGTATTCATCTATGCAAGCCAGCTTAACGCGTGGATCGCAAAGTTCCCTTGTTCCAAGAATAAGTCTGGTTAACAGAAGGACCGACCGTGACCGAATTCTGGAGCAAGGGGCAGGTACGCGCCCGGCTGGGTTTCCGGACCGATGCCGAACTGGCGCGCTTTTTTGGCATAAGCCGATCTGCCGTGTCGCAATGGCCCAAGAACTTCCCGATTCCTGCGCTACGCCAATACATCCTGCATCAGCGCTATCCCAACCTGTTCCCCGCGACTGAGGCGACGCAGGGCGAGTAAGCCCCAACTACGCCGCCTTTTGTCGCATATAGCACTCTAAACAGTATTTGCTAAGTATGCTTAGCAACATTGGAAACTTCGATGGAACGGGGCTGGCCCATCGATGGCGCCTACCAAAGCGGGGCCGGGGAAATCGGGGCAGTGTGTCGGGTCCGACCCATCCGGGCACCCCGTCTCCCCGTATGTGGTTTCGTGAACGATTAATAATTTCGATCACGAAAGTCGCGGTATGTAATTGACCTGTCGTGAAATCTATGACTAATTGGGATCAACCGGACGTGAAGCCCGGGAGTCTTTCAGTAGCTCGCAAGTGAGTCGGTAGACCGTCAACGATGCAGAACAAGTCCAACGGAGGTCGTATGGAATACGGCATGCATGGCTTGGCTGAACGGGTACGCCGCGAACTGGAAGCCAGTTATCACAAACACGGATGCGGTCCGGCGTTCTGGGATACCTACCAGCAGGTGCTGGACCGCCTGGTCCCGCAAGGGACCGAGCGTACCGAAGTTACCAATGAAATGGCGCTGATCATCGAGCAGCTGGGCATCGTCCGACGCGCGCAGCTGGTGCCGCCGCACGCCAACGGGCCGCGTTGATCCGTTGATTCAAAGCAGGCGCCAGGCGCCGCAGGCCAACAGCGCCAGCAGTATCGACAGCAGTGCCAGGGTCCGCGGTCGCCACCATTGCCGCGGTTGCCCGGCCATGGCCTGCGGACTGCAGTAGCGCACCAGCCCCGGGCCGAAACCGGCCTGGTGCTGCTGCTGCGAGCAGGCCTCCAGGCAGGCGCCGCAGGCCAGGCAATCGGCCTGAGGTCCCTGGCGGATATCCAGTTGCATCGGGCAGGCGCTGACACAGGCAGCGCAATCGGTGCAGTCGCCCAGGCGGTCGGCGCTGAAGGTGGGCATCGGTCCGGCCAGCAGCGGGTGTGCAGCGCGGAACACGTAGTCCTGTGCGGTGGTCGGGTCGAGCAGGCCACGGCCGCGTCCGAGCACGCCCCCCAGCCCCGACGGACGCATGCCGCGCGGTTCGCCGCGGCGCGCGTCGTACAACATGCGCGGTGTATGCGGATCGGTCAGCAGCGGCTGCAGGCGCGCGAACGGGCACAGCGAACGGCACACCTGCTCGCGCAGGAAGCCGGCATTGCCCCAGGTGGCGGCGGCATAGAACAGCACCCAGAACGTTTCCCAGCCGCTCCAGCCGGCATGCGGCGCGGCGGCCACCAGTTCTTCGATCGGGCTGAACAGACCGACGAACGTGATGCCGGTCCACAGCGACAGCAGCCCCCATGCCAGCTGGGTGGCAGGGACCACGACGGGCGCTGGAAAGGCCCGGGCCATGGCGCGCGCAATCCAGTCGAAGGCGCGGCGCCATAGCGTCTGCGGGCAGGCGTGGCCGCACCAGATGCGGCCGGCGAGGTGGGTGAGCAGCGCGAGGCCCACCGCCAGCACCGCCAGCAACCCGATCAGCACGCCGACATCGCTGGGCCACAATGTCCAGCCAAACAGGTCAAAGCGCCGCGCGTTGATGTCCAGCAGCAGGGCCTGCCGCCCATTCCAGCGCAGCCATGGCAAGGCATAGAACAAGGCCAGCAAGAGCACGCTGAGCGCGGCGCGCCAATGCCAGCGGCGTGGGATTCCGGTGCAGGGCGTACTCATCCCAGCGGCAGCTCGTCGTCGTCGTCGCTTGGCATCGGTCGCTGCAGGTACCAGGTGACCGCGCTGGACAGTGCGGTCACCGACCAGAACATGAAGAATCCTGCCGTATAGCCCAGTTCGCGGCTGATCGCCGTACCCGGAAAGCTGATCGCCTGCAGACGCAGCGGGTCGACAAAGGCGAAGAACACCACGCTGGCCAGGCCTGCAGCGATGAAGCTGGGCCAAAGGATGGCGCCCCAGTGCTGGATCAGCTGCTGGCGGCGGCTGGGAGAGGGTCTGTTCATGCTGTCCCGGATCGGAATGAGGGCGGCGCGTATACTCCGCCGAGGCTGGCGCAGCATCCGCAGGGCATGCTTCCTGCAGGCGTGCCAGCCTAGGTGCAGCGGACTGCGCCGACATTGATCTGGATCAACGGCGGTGCCGGCCAGCTACGGCACAATGCCGGCAAGCTTTGGGTACCCGATGAACGCAATATCGCCACCTGTGCTGCCCGTCGCCTCGCCCGGGCTGTGCACCGAGCAGGAAGTGACCCGCCTGGTCCACGATTTCTATGCGCGCGTGCGCGAGGAAGAGCGGTTGGGGCCTGTGTTCGAGGCACACGTCCGCGACTGGCCGGAACACCTGGCGCAGCTGGTCGATTTCTGGTCGGCAATGCTGCGCGGTACGCGCCGCTTCAAGGGCTCGCCGATGTCCAAGCACATGGCCATCGAGCTGGACAAGGACCTGTTCGACCGCTGGCTGGTGCTGTTCCGGATCACCACCGCCGAGTGCGGCAACCCGCCCATGCAGGCGCTGGCCAACGACGTCGCCGCGCGCATCGGTGACACCTTCTGGAAGCGCTACCAGATGCTGCGCTGGCCGCAGGTCGGCCTGCCGGTGCTGGGAATCCCCACCCGCGATTGATCTGGGTCAAGGCGGTGGCGTCCGCCCGGCGCGATGCTGGCGGCATGGACACGTTCTCTCCCGCCGCCGGCGGTCTGGCCTGGACCTTCGACCCCGACCTGCTGCGCCGGCATGACCGGCCCGGGCCGCGCTACACCTCGTATCCGACCGCGCCTCATTTCCACGATGGCTTCGATGCGCCGGCACTGCGCCGGGCAATCGCCGACAGCAACCAGCTGGCCCGCGCGCTGTCGCTGTACGTGCATGTGCCGTTCTGCTCCAGCCCCTGCTTCTACTGCGGCTGCAACCGGGTGATCACCCGCGACCGCGGCCGTGGCCACAGCTACGTCGCGCGCGTGCTGGCCGAGGCCGACCTGCTGGCGCCGCAGTTCGAGGACGGCCGTGAGGTCATCCAGCTGCACCTGGGCGGGGGCACGCCGAACTTCCTCGAGGCCGAGGCGATGACCACGCTGGTGGAAGGACTGCGCCGGCGCTTTGATTTCAGCGATTCGCCGCAGCGCGATTTCTCGATCGAACTCGATCCGCGCTTCATCGATACCCGCGATGTCGCCATGCTGGCGCGGCTGGGCTTCAACCGCGCCAGCCTGGGCGTGCAGGATTTCGACCCACAGGTACAGGAAGCGATCAACCGCGTGCAGGGCGTGCAGCAGACGCTGGACATCCTGCAGGCCTGCCGCGACAGCGGCATGCGTTCGGTCAACGTCGACCTGATCTATGGGCTGCCGGGACAGAGCCTGGAAGGGTTTGGCCGCACCCTGGAACGGGTGCTGGCATTGCGCCCGGATCGCCTGGCGGTGTACGGCTACGCACACCTGCCGCATCTTTTCCGCGCACAGAAGCAGATCGACGAACGCCGCTTGCCTTCGCCGGAAGACAAGCTGGCGCTGCTGGGCCTGGCGGTGGAGAAACTCTCTGCGGCCGGCTACCAGTACATCGGCATGGATCACTTCGCATTGCCGGAAGAAGATCTGTCACGTGCGCAGCGCGCCGGGCAGTTGCATCGCAATTTCATGGGCTATACCACCCACGCCGACACCGATCTGCTCGGCCTGGGCGTGAGTGCGATCAGCCACATCGGTGCCACCTACAGTCAGAATCCGCGCGACCTGCCGTCGTGGGAGGATGCCGTGGACCAGGGGCAGTTGCCGGTGTGGCGCGGCGTGGCGCTCAGCGCCGACGACCAGCTGCGCGCAGAACTCATCCAGCAGCTGATGTGCCAGGGCGAGGTGGACGGTGCGGTGCTGGGCCAGCGCCATGGCGTGGATTTCGAGCAGTACTTCGCCGAAGACCTGCGTTCGGTGCAGCGGCTGCAGGAAGACGGCCTCGCCGAGTACCGTGACGGTGTAGTGCGCGCCAGCGAGCCTGGACGGCCGTTGCTGCGGCTGCTGGCGATGTGCTTCGACCCGTACCTGCGTGCCGCCTGCGAGCAGCCGCGCTACTCGCGTGCAATCTGACGTTCGTCGTGAAAAGCGCGATGGTGCCCGGAGCCGGAATCGAACCGGCATGGGGTTGCCCCCGGCGGATTTTAAGTCCGATGCGTCTACCAGTTTCGCCATCCGGGCCTGCAGCGCGGCGCCGATTGTAGCCCAGCTGCAGAATCCCGACCGGATTGCAGTGGAGCGGCGGTGTGCTTAACTGTCGCTCCCATTCATGTCATAGTCCAAAGCCTCGTTCCCAGGGGGGGAGCCACCCGATGTCGCTGCACGCGATTGCCTATGCCAGCGAGGCCCGCGCCGACCTGCAGACAACCGATCTTGACCGCCTGCTGGCCGATGCCACGGCATTCAACCGAGTAGCCGGTGTCACGGGTGTGCTGATGTTCGATGGCAGCCGTTTCCTGCAGTACCTGGAAGGCCCGGAGGATGGCATCGATTCGGTGTACCAGCGCATCGCCAATGCGCGCAGCCATGGACAACTGAAGGTGCTGTGCCGCGCGCCGGTGGCGCAGCGGGCATTCCCGCGCTGGTCGATGGGGACCCGGCGCATTGATACAGAACTGCTGGTACAGATCGTCGACGCCTCATGGCCGGGCTTCGTGCTTGGCGGCGGTGGCTTCGAGCGCCTGCTGCAGGCCTGGACCGGCGCCGATGGCGAACTGGAGCCGGCCGCGGTCGCACTGGGTTCCTGACCCCACCTTGGCGGCCGGGCACCCGGGCCGTTAGGCTGTAGCCTTTCTGGCATGGATCTTCCCGGAGTGGCAAAGCGAATGAGTAGGTCGGCCATGCCCATGGCAGTACGCATGCGATTTCAGCCGTTGCATGGGATGCGGCGTTGAGCGCGCCGCTTGCGGCAGCAGCGTCGCCGCGCTTCGCGGTGATCGGGCTGGGCTACGTGGGCCTGCCACTGGCGGTGGCCTTCGGCCGGCACTGGCCGACGCTCGGCTTCGACATCGATGCTGATCGCATCGCCGAGCTCCGCGACGGCCAGGACCATACGCTGGAAATGGAGGCCGATGAGCTGGCCAGTGCGCAGCAGTTGCAGTACGGCAGCGATCCGGCTTTGCTCGATGCCTGCAATGTCTACATCGTTACCGTGCCGACCCCGATCGATGCCTATGAGCAGCCCGATCTGGAGCCGCTGCGTTCGGCGACGCGGCTGATCGCCAGCCACCTGCGTGCGGGTGACCTGGTGATCTACGAATCCACGGTGTACCCCGGCACCACCGAAGAGGTCTGCGTGCCGCTGCTGGAGCAGCTTTCCGGGCTGCGCTTCAACGAAGACTTCTACTGTGGTTACAGCCCGGAGCGGGTCAGCCCCGGCGACCGCCAGCGGCGCCTGGCCGATATCCGCAAGATCACCTCGGGGTCGACACCGGAAGTGGCTGCGGTGATTGATGGCCTGTACCAGCGCATCATCGCCGCCGGTACCTTCCCGGCGCCGTCGATGCGTGTGGCCGAAGCGGCCAAGGTGGTGGAGAACATCCAGCGTGACGTCAACATCGCGCTGGTCAATGAGCTGGCGCTGATCTTCGACCGGCTCGGCATCGACACCCAGGATGTGCTCGACGCCGCCGGCAGCAAGTGGAACTTCCTGCCATTCCGGCCGGGCCTGGTTGGCGGCCACTGCATCGGCGTGGACCCGTACTACCTGCTGCACAAGTCCGAGAGCGTGGGTTACCACCCGGACCTGATCCACACCGCGCGGCAGGTCAACAACCGCGTCGGTGAGCACGTGGCGTCGCGTGTGCTGGCAATGCTGGCCGAACGTGGCCGCGCACCTGCGCAGTCGCGTATCCTGGTGCTGGGCGTGACCTTCAAGGAGGATTGCCCGGACCTGCGCAACAGCCGCGCGCTGGAACTGGCGCAGCGCCTGCGTGATGCCGGCGCACAGGTGGAGGTCAGCGACCCGTGGGTCGGCCCGGCGGCATTGGCTGACGCGGGCGTGCACTGGCTGGCCGAGCCGGTGGCGGGGAGTTACGACGCCGTAGTTCTGGCAGTGGCCCATGCCCGATTCAAAGCCATGGATGACGCCGCAATCCAGGCGCTGCTGGCGCCCGGCGGCATCGTCTACGACGTGAAATCGGCCTGGCCGCGCAACGTGGTTGACGGTCGCCTGTAAACGCCGGTGATGGCCGGCGCGGTAGACTCGCAGGCAGTTGCAACCAAGGAACGCCATGCACCGGTATATCGTCTACCTGCTCGCCATCCTGATGTTTCCCATCTGCCTGTGGTTGGCCACGATCTGGCCGGCCTGGTACTGGGGCGTCGGCCTGACTGCCGCGATGGTGGCGCTGGGGACCTGGGATCTGCTGCAGAAGCGCAGCACGCTGCGCCGCAACTATCCGGTGATGGCGCATTTCCGCTATGGCCTGGAATCAATCGGCCCGGAAATCCGCCAGTACTTCGTGCAGAGCGACCTGGAGGACGTGCCGTTCTCGCGCCAGCAGCGTGCGCTGATCTACCAGCGCGCAAAGAACGAAATGGACACGGTGCCGTTCGGTACCCTGCGCAGTACCTATGCGGTGGATTACGAGTGGATCAACCATTCGCTGGCTCCCACCTCCATCGCCAAGCATGATTTCCGCGTGCTGATTGGGCCGAACTGCGCCAAGCCTTATTCGGCCAGCGTGTTCAACATCTCGGCGATGAGCTTCGGTTCGCTCTCGGCCAACGCGATCCGCGCACTGAACGAAGGTGCGCGGCGCGGTGGCTTCTACCACGACACCGGCGAAGGTTCGATTTCGCCCTACCACCGCGAGATGGGCGGCGATCTGGTCTGGGAGATAGGCTCGGGCTACTTCGGCTGCCGTGACGAGAAGGGTGGTTTCAGCGAAGAGCGCTTCGTCGCCAACGCTACCCACGACCAGGTCAAGATGATCGAGATCAAGCTGTCGCAGGGTGCCAAGCCGGGCCACGGCGGCGTGCTGCCGGCACCAAAGGTGACCGCCGAAATATCGGTGACCCGTGGTGTTCCGATGGGCGTGGACTGCGTATCGCCGTCGCGTCACTCGGCATTCTCGACGCCGGTCGAACTGTTGCAGTTCGTGGCCCGGCTGCGCGAGCTGTCCGGTGGCAAGCCGGTCGGTTTCAAGCTGGCCATCGGACACCCCTGGGAATGGTTCGGCATCGCCAAGGCGATGCAGGAAACCGGGCTGCTGCCGGACTTCATCGTGGTCGATGGTGCCGAGGGAGGCACCGGCGCGGCACCGGCTGAATTCGTCGACCATGTCGGCGTACCGATGCATGAAGCACTGCTGCTGGTGCACAACACCCTGGTCGGCCTGGACCTGCGCGAGCGCATCCGCATCGGCGCCGCTGGCAAGATCACCAGTGCGTTCGACATCGCGCGCACCATCGCGCTGGGTGCCGACTGGTGCAATGCCGGCCGAGGCTTCATGTTCGCGCTGGGCTGCATCCAGTCGTTGAGCTGCCACACCGACAAATGCCCGACCGGCATCGCGACCCAGGACCCCGCGCGCTGGAAGCATCTGGATGCACCGGACAAGGCCACCCGTGTGTACAGCTATCACGAGCACACACTGCATGCCTTGAAGGAACTGTTGTGCGCGGCGGGCCTGAACGATCCGGCCGAGCTGGGGCCGGAGCACATCCTGCGTCGCGTGTCGCCGGTGGAAATCCGTTCGCTGGCGTCGCTTTACCGCTACCTGGAACCGGGCGAGCTGCTGCACAAGGTGCCCGATCATGCGGTATTCCATGCCTTCTGGGCCGATGCGCGCAGCGACTCGTTCCAGCCGCCGCCGAAGATCCAGGCTCTGCGCGCCAGCAAGTCGCGGTAGCGTGATGTTGTAGAGCCGAGCCCATGCTCGGCTGCTGTTCTCATCGCGAGGTCGGAACGAAGAACAGCCGAGCATGGGCTCGGCTCTACGAGGAGATGTCATGCAGTTCAGGACCGGCACCATGGATGACGTGGCCAAGTTGTGGGCGTTGCGCACGCGTTGCGTGCGCGAGACCTGCAGCAGCCATTACCCACCCGCGGTCATTGCGCCCTGGTCGGCGTCGCCGCCGCCCGCGCAGTACGCGCGGCTGCTGGGGCAGGGCGGTTGCGTGGTGGCCGAGGACGGGCAGGGTGGCCTGCTCGGCTTCGGCGTCTTTGATGTCGATGCCAATGAAGTCGATGCGTTGTTCGTCGATCCGGATCATGGCGGCCTGGGCATTGGCCAGGCGCTGATGCAGCGCCTGCTGGCGATGGCTGATCGTGAGCGTGAGGTGGTGCTGTCGGCCTCGCTCAATGCGGTGCCGTTCTATCAACGGCAGGGCTTTGTCAGCGTGCGTGAGGAAGCCTATGCACATCCCAGCGGTGTGGCGTTGGCCTCGGTGAGCATGCGCAGGCCGTGGTGACGTGGCGTCGAGCATGGGCTCGACGCTACGCCACAGGCGTCACCGCTCCGCCAACCAACCGATCACGCCTTCGGCGGCACGCCGGCCACTGGCGTAGCACGCGGTCAGCAGGTAGCCGCCGGTGGGGGCCTCCCAGTCCAGCATTTCACCGGCGCAGAACACGCCAGGAACGGCCCGCAGCATCAGGCCGTCATCCAGCGCATCCAGGCGCACGCCACCGGCGGTGCTGATCACCTCGGCCATCGGCCTTGGGCGCAGCAGGCGCAGCGGCAGGCGCTTGAGCGTGGTGGCCACAGCCGGCAGGTCGTTGCCGGCCTCCTTGCCAAGAATCTCGAACACGAGAGCGGCCTTCACCGCATCCAGACCCGCCTGGCGGCGCAGGTGCTCGCCGAAGCTTCGGCCCTTGCGGGGACGTGACAGGTCGGCCAGCAGGCGCGCCTCGTCGCGACCGGGCACCAGGTCCAGCCACAGCATTGCGTGGCCATCGCGGTTGATGGTCTCGCGCAGGTCGGCGGCCAACGCGTAGACCAGGCTGCCTTCAATGCCATATTCGCTGGCCACGCACTCGCCTTGCAGCGACCGCGGTTGTCCAGCCAGGTCGATCCAGTGCGCGACCACCGGCTTCAATGGTGCGCCGGCATTGCGCTGGGCAAAGAACGGCGTCCAGTCCACGTCGAAGCCACAATTGGCTGACTGCAGCGGCGCGATGTCCACGCCACGCGCCTGCAGTGGCGCGACCCAGGCGCCATCACTGCCCAGCTGCGGCCAGCTACCGCCGCCCATCGCCAGTACCGTGGCATCGGGGTGCACATCGATTTCCCCCGCCTCGGTGGCAAAGCGCAGGGCGCCGTCGTCACTCCAGCCGATCCAACGGTGGTTGGCGTGCAGGCGCACGCCCTGTTCCTTCAACCGGCGCACCCAGCCGCGCAGCAGCGGCGCCGCCTTGCGGTCGACCGGGAACACGCGGCCGGAGCTGCCCACATAGGTTTCCACGCCCAGGCCGGCGGCCCAGTCACGCAGTGCCTGTGCGTCGAAGCCGTCCAGCCAGTTGCCGACCACAGCGGCCTGCTCGCGGTAGCGGCTGTCGAACAACGGCCGCGGATCGGAATGGGTGAGGTTGAGGCCGCCCTTGCCGGCGATCAGGAACTTGCGGCCAGGCGACCCCTTGGCCTCGTACAGGTCGACCTCCAGCCCAGCGGCACGCAGGCGTTCGGCGGCGAACAGGCCGGCCGGGCCGCCGCCAATGACGGCGACCCGATGGGGCATGGCGGCATTACGGTTTGACATCGAGCAGCTCGACGTCGAACACCAGCGACGAGCCCGCCGGAATCGGGCCGACCTTGCGGTCCCCGTAACCGTAGTCCGGCGGAATCATCAGCGTGCGCTTGCCGCCGACCTTCATGCCGGCCACGCCCTCGTCCCAGCCGCGGATGACCTGGCCGGCGCCGAGCGCGAAGGTGAACGGCTCGCCGTGCTTGAAGGAGCTGTCAAAGGTCTTGCCGTGCTTGGTCTCGGTACGGTTGTCGTAGATCCAGCCGGTGTAGTGCACCGTGACCTTGCTGCCGGCGATGGCTTCGGCGCCGGTGCCTGGCACGGTATCGATCCGCTCGAAGGTGGTCAGCGTGCCGCCGGGCGGCGGGCCGGACGGTTCGGTCGAGCAGCCAGCGGCGGCGAGGGACAGCAGCAGGGGAAGCAGCAGGCGGCGCATCGGGCGTCTCCAGAAGGGCGCGGGGCGAGGGCGGCAAGGGTAGCGCATCGGCGCCGGGTATCATGGGGCCATGGCAAAACTCCTGCTCAATCTGCGCAACGTCGGCGACGACGAATATGCCGATGTCTGCACGCTGCTCGATCAGCACGGCATCGCCTGGTATCGCACCGAACCCAGCCCGTGGGGCATTTCCAATGGTGGCCTGTGGCTGCGCGACGACGCTGATCATCCGCGTGCGAAGGCGTTGATGGCCGAGTACCAGGCCGAGCGCGGCCCTCGCATCCGCGCTGAGCGTGAGCAGGCATTGCGTGATGGCACGGCCGAGACCTTCGGCAGCCTGTTCCGGCGGCGGCCGGCCTATGTGGTGCTGGTGCTGCTGGCGATGGCCGGCGCGGCGGCGCTGGTGCTGCTGCCGTTCCTGCTGTTGCGGGGGTAACGGGTTTCGACCGGGTTGCACCCGGCACCCGCCGAAGCAAGGTCAACGGCAACGTCAAAAGCCGGGCTTCAGTGGGAGGGTGTGGCGGTGTGGACAGGCGGGACACGCCGTGAACCCCGCTCCGCGGTCCGGCCCAGCCGCTGTCGGCTGTGCGTTCGGGCGCTTGCGAAGCAGTGCTTCGCAAGCAAAGCGCCCCCACCCCTGGGAGCTCGATGGCGCCTTGCTCGTGTGCGCTGTCCTGCGCACACGCAAGACCGGGGTTGGGCGTCCTGCCCAACCCGCCCGAGGCATGCCTCGGGCCCATGGAGCCAACGGTCCCGCCTGCCCACACAGCCCCGCCTCTGACAGCCTCCCGGCTATTGGTAGGTGTCGACCTTGGTCGACACAGCAGATCCACACCATGCGTGGATGAATGGGGATATCTGACCCTGGGGCGGTCTGGCGCTAAAATGGCGGGATGATCGCCAATACCGCTGCCTATCATTTCGCCGTCATCGACGCTCCCCAGGCCCTGTGCGACCAGCTGCTGGCCCGTGCCGAGACGGCGCAGCTGCGCGGCACGATCCTGGTGGCCGGCGAGGGGCTGAACCTGTTCCTGGCGGGGGCGCCGGAGGCGGTCGAGGGCTTCTATGCAGCGCTGCGTGCCGATGCGCGTTTCGCCGACATGCGGGTCAAGACCAGCCTGAGCGAGCACCAGCCGTTCGCGCGGCTGAAGGCCAAGGTCAAGGACGAGATCATCAGCTTCCGCCGCGATGACGGCCAGCCGCTGGACTATCCGCGCGCACCAGCGGTTGATCCGGCCACCGTGCAGCGTTGGTTGCGGCAGGGGCATGACGATGCCGGCAAGCCGGTGGTGATGCTCGATACCCGCAACCTGCAGGAAGTGGAGTACGGCACCTTCAAGGATGCGCTGGTGTTGCCCATCCGCAAGTTCACCGACCTGCCCGAGGCGCTGGCGCCGCATCGCGATGCGCTGCGGGACAGCACCGTGGTCAGTTTCTGTACCGGCGGCATCCGCTGCGAGAAGGCCGCGCTGTGGATGGTCAATGACGGCATGGACAATGTGCTGCAGCTCGATGGCGGCATCCTCGGCTACTTCGAGGAAGTGGGCGGCGAAGGCTACGAAGGCCGCTGCTTCGTGTTCGATGAGCGTGTGGCGCTGGATGCCGAGCTGAAGCCGATGGTCGACCAGCCGCTGCCGGAGCCGCGCCCCAGCGCGTTCTGACCGCGCTTCTGTAGCGCCGAGCCCATGCTCGGCTGCTGTTGGTCGACGAAAGGCAGCCGAGCATGGGCTCGGCTCCACACGATCCGGTGGGTGCTGAACCTGCCCTACGGGAATCAGCATCCCGCCACCGTCACTGGCCGCTGCGCCCGGCCGCCCCCATGCAAGGGTGATCCTGTGACGGAAAAACGCCTGATGATCCCGTTGTCGATCCTTGACCTAGCCCCGGTCTGCGAGGGCAGTGACACCACCGCCGCCTTCGCCAACATGCTGGAACTGGCGCAGCACGCCGATGCGCTGGGCTACCGCCGCTACTGGCTGGCCGAACACCACAACATGCCCGGCATCGCCAGTGCCGCCACCGCCGTGCTGATCGGCCATGTTGCCGGTGGCACCCGGCGCATCCGTGTCGGCGCGGGCGGCATCATGCTGCCCAATCATGCCCCGCTGCAGGTGGCCGAGCAGTTCGGAACGCTGGCCTCGCTGTATCCGGACCGCATTGACCTTGGCCTGGGCCGTGCGCCGGGCACCGATCAGCCGACCGCGCGTGCACTGCGCCGCTATTTCGACAGCGCCGACCAGTTCCCGCAGGACGTGCGCGAGCTGCTGCACTACTTCGAGCCGGTCCAGCCTGGACAGGCAGTGCAGGCCGTTCCGGGTGGTGGCCTGCGGGTGCCGACCTGGATCCTCGGTTCAAGCCTGTTTGGCGCACGCATGGCCGCCTCGATGGGCCTGCCGTATGCATTCGCCTCGCATTTCGCGCCGGACGTGATGGACGAAGCGCTGGCGGTGTACCGCCGCGAATTCCGCCCCTCGGCCACGTTGAAGCAGCCGCACGCGATGCTGGCCCTGAATGTTGTTGCCAGCGACAGCGAGGCCGAGTCGCGTCGCCTGTTCACCAGCCAACAGCAGAGTTTCGTCAACCTGCGCCGCGGCCGGCCGGGCAAGATCCCGGCGCCGATCGACGACATTGAAGCCTTCTGGGAGCCGCACGAAAAGCTCGGCGTGGAACGGGCCCTGGCCTGCACCGTGCTGGGCGATCCGCAGCAGGTGGCCGAGGGTATCGCCGCTTTCGTTGAGCGGCACAAGCCTGACGAGCTGATGCTCACTGCCAACCTGTATGACCACCGTGCGCGCCTGCGTTCCTTCGAGCTGGCGATGAAGGCCTGGCATGGCCGCCACGCGGGCTGAACAATCGCGTCACGGCCCGTTGCGGCCGATCCGCGTCTGATGGGAGCTCCCCTTTCTGGAGTTCCCACCATGGCCGAGACCCGTGCCGAACACATTGCCCAGCTGGCTGAACTGATCAAGGACGTGGAGGTGGCGATGTTCACCACCACCGGCGTCGATGGGCGGCTCTACAGCCGGCCGTTGGCCACCCAGCAGGTCGCCTTCGACGGTGACCTGTGGTTCGTGATCACCGCCGACAGCCCGAAGGTGGCCGAGATCGCGCTCGACCCGCGCGTCAATGTGGCCTATGCCTCGCCATCGAAGAACACCTATGTGTCTGTGGCGGGGCGGGCGCGGGTTGTCGATGATCGCGCGAAGATCGAAGAGCTGTGGTCGCCGGCGATGAAGCTGTTCTTCCCCGCCGGCAAGGAAGACCCCAACCTTCGCCTGATCCACGTGCGCGCCGATAGCGCCGAATACTGGGATGGCCCGGGCACCTTGCTGGGCAAGGCATTGAGCTTCGTGCTGTCGGCGGTGCAGGACGATCCGGCACCGCTGGCGGACAACGGATTCGTCGACCTTCGGTGATTGCCGCATCCACGCGTTGCGTGGATCTAGCGGATGCCGGTAGTGCCGGCCGTTGGCCGGCAACCCTGGAAACGTGGCAGCCGGCCATCGGCCGGCTCTACCGGATGCCGCTTCAGAACCAGCGCTGGAAAAGTTCCACTGTATAGCCCACCAGCTGCCCCGAACTGAAGCCGAAGAACGCGATCGCCACCAGCGCTGCGATCCAGTTGAACAGCATCAATGCACCATCGCGCTCCAGCAGCGCCAGCGAGAACAGCAGCAGCTGGAAACCGAACAGGAAGTTGGTGAACGGAATCGGCAATGACAGCAGGATGCCCAGCAGTACCAGCAGCAGGCCGCTGAAGGCGTGCGCGGGCAGCGGTGTCAGCAACTGCGGCAGGCGAGGCTTCAGCATCCTGTCCAGTCGCCGCAACGGGCGATCGATACGGTCCAGGAAGCGGTGCATGGTGCCGCGCTTCGGCCCGCGTCGGGCAATGAAACCGGGCAGCCAGGGCCGGCGCAGGCAACACAGCATCTGCAGTCCGATCAGGACCACGAGTGGGCCGCTGACCGCACCCCCCATGCCCGGGATCGGGATGAACGAGGGCAGGATCGCCACGAACAGGAACACGCCAAACGCGCTCTGCTGCAGGTTGCTGAGGATCTGGCCGAGCGGCATGTGCTCGGCGGGATCGCCGGAGGCGAACATCTCCAGCAGGGTGCGGATGCCCTCGTTGCGGTAGGTCGGGCGCTGCGCGCCCTGGCCCTGGCCGGCCTCAGGCGGTGAGCTCATCGGCCTGCTCGTCGGACAACGTGCGCAGCAGCAGCTTGTCCACCCGCGCACCGTCCAGGTCGACCACCTCGAAGCGCCAGCCGGCCCAGTCGAAGTACTCGCCTGCGTGCGGGATGCGGCCGAAGTAATGGATGCACATGCCGGCCAGCGTGTAGTAGTCGCCATCCTCGGCATCGGGCAGGTCGTTGCTTCCGATCAGCTCGCGCAGGTCCTCGATCGGCAGCGAGCCGTCGACCAGCAGCGAGCCGTCCTCGCGGGTCACCACCAGTGCATCTTCATCGGCATTCTCCACCGCCTGCAGGCGGCCGACCACGGCGCCCATCAGGTCGCTGATGGTCACCAGGCCCTGGATCTCGCCGTACTCGTCCACCACCAGCGCCATCGACTGCTGCTCCTCGCGGAAGATCTCCAGCAGCTTCATCGCGTGGGTCGATTCGGAGACGTACAGCGGTTCGCGCAGGGTCTGGAACAGCGCGTTGTCGCCGCGCGCCATGCGCGTGGCCAGCGATTTCAGCTCCAGCACGCCGACCACGTCCATGTCGTTGTCGCGGTACACCGGGTACCGCGAGAACTCGTGCTCGGCCATGATGTCCAGATTGCGCTCCAGCCCGGCCTGGGTGTCGAGCCAGGCAATGCGGTTGCGCGGGGTCATCAGGCTGTCGGCGGTGCGGTCGCCCAGGCGCATGACGCGGTTCATCATGTCGCGCTCGTGGGCGTCGATCACGCCAGCTTCGTGGCTCTCGGCCACCAGCATCCGGATCTCTTCTTCAGTCACCTGCGCGGCCTCGTCCTTGCCCAGGCCCAGCACCTTCAGTACCAGCTGGGTGGTCTTGGACAGGAGCCAGACGAAGGGCAGGGCCAGCTTGGCCAGCCAGCTCATCGGCATCGCGACCAGGCCGGCAATGGCCTCGGAGCGGGTCAGGGCCAGACGCTTGGGCACCAGTTCGCCGAAGATCAGCGTGATGAAGGTGATCAGCGAGACCGCCAGGGCGGTGCCTACTTCGCGCGCGTACGCAAAGGCGGGCATCAGGCCCTGCAGCCAGCCGGCGATCGCGTCGCCGATCGCATCACCACCGAGGTAGCCGGTCAGTACGCCGATCACGGTGATGCCGATCTGCACCGTGGACAGGAAGCTCTCCGGCTTCTCCGAAAGCTCCAGCGCCTTGGCGGCGCGCTTGGAGGTGGCGGCCATCTGCTTCAGGCGGCTCTTGCGCGAGGTCATGACCGACATCTCGGACATGGCGAAGAAGCCGTTCAGTAGAACCAGCGCGAAGACAATCAGGATCATTTCAAACACGGGCGTCGTCCCCGGTTGGTGGCAGGGAGGGCGGGTGCTTGCGATGGCGGCTGGCGCTCAGGAACAGGGTCCGGCGCGGCGCTGGGGGATAAGGGTCGTCGTCCATAGGATGCGCCCGAAGGCGCGCTGGCATCTTAGCAAAGGGGCGTGGCAGGGTGGCAACCGCCTGTTCAGGTTCGGGGTTCCAAGCCCCGGAAAGGGGGCGGGGATACCCGTGATGGTCATCTAGCCGTCATAATTCGCTCTGGTGCCGTCCTTCCCGCGACGGCTGACAGGTTTCTCAATGTTCTCTCTGCAGACCATTTTCGGTTCCGGCAAACAGTTCTACACCCTGCTTGATGAGGCTGCCGTCGCGGCTTCCGATGCCGCCAAGGCGCTGCATTCCATGCTGCGCGAGGCCGACCGCCAGCCCGCGCTGGACGCCTTCAAGCTGGCCCGCCTGCGCGAACGCGCGGCCTCGGACAAGATCAGCCAGGCGCTGGTCGACAGCTTCATGACCCCGATCGAGCGCGAAGACATCGAAGCGCTGGGTTCGGCCCTGTACAAGATTCCGAAGCAGATCGAGAAGTTCGCCGATCGCTATTCGCTGGCCACGACCCACCTGGAGCACATCGACTTCGCGCCGCGCGCGGCGATGCTGGAACAGGCCGCCGGCGTGGTGGTGGAGATGGTGGCCGACCTGCGCCACATGAACCTGGACCGGATGACCGCGCTGAACGAGAAGCTGCGCTCGCTGGAGAACGAGGCCGACCGCCTGATGCTCGAGCTGTACCGCGACATCTACTCCGGTCGCCTGGACAACCTGCAGATGTTCCTGCTGAAGGAATTCTTCGAGATCCTGGAGAAGGCCATCGACCGTTGCCGCGAGGCCGGCGTGGTGGCGTACCAGATCGTGTTGAAGAACAGCTGACGGACGCCGCCGCATGTTGACCCTTGTCCTGGTGGTGATCCTGGCCGCGCTCGTCTTCGAGTTCATCAACGGCTTCCACGACACTGCCAACTCCATTGCCACCGTGGTCGCGACCAAGGTGCTCTCGCCCGGCTGGGCGGTGATGCTGGCCGCCTTCATGAACCTCATCGGTGCGCTGACCGGCACTGCGGTGGCGCTGACCATCGCCTCGGGCCTGCTCAACACCAACGTGGTCGAGGTTACTCCGCAGGTGATCCTGTGCGCCCTGCTGGGCGGCATCATCTGGAACCTGATCACCTGGTGGAAGGGCCTGCCGTCCTCGTCTTCGCACGCCCTGATCGGTGGCCTCTGCGGTGCCGGTCTGGCCGCGGCCCACAACAACTGGGACGCGCTGATCTGGTCGGAGCGCCTGGGCAGCTGGGCGCAGAACAAGGGCCTGCTGTGGAAGGTGTTCGTGCCGATGATCACCTCGCCGATCGCCGGCTTCCTGCTCGGCATCGTGGTGATGGTGCTGCTGTGGGCGCTGATCGCCGGCCTGGCCAAGGTCGGTGGCGCCATCGGCCGCCTGGCCCGTCCGCGCATCGTCAATGCCTTCTTCGGCAAGGCGCAGATCGCCTCGGCGGCCTACATGGGCTTCGCCCACGGCCACAACGACGCGCAGAAGACCATGGGCATCATCGCGATGACCCTGATTGGTGCCGAAGCCACCGGCGCACTGAACGATCTGCCGTCCTGGCTGGCCTTCATGCACCCGGACGCCCACGCCGGTGACGGCATCGCGATGTGGATCGTGCTGACCTGTGCGGTGGTGATGGCCGCCGGTACCGCTTCGGGCGGCTGGAAGATCATCAAGACCCTGGGCCACAAGATGGTCAAGTTGCACCCGATCCACGGCTTCGCCGCGGAGACCAGCTCGGCCACCATCCTGACCCTGGCGGCCCACTTCGGCATGCCGGTCTCGACCACACACAGCATCTCCACCGCGATCATGGGCGTGGGCTTCGCCAAGAACCCGCGTTCGCTGAAGTTCGGCGTGATCGAGCGCATCGTCTGGGCCTGGATCCTGACCATTCCCGCGGCAGGCGGCTGTGCGTACCTGATCCTGAAGCTGTTCGAGCTGTTCGGCTGGACCTGATCGCCACGCCAAGGTGCACACGAAAAAGCCCGCCGGATTCCGGCGGGCTTTTTCATGGGAAGAACATTATTTCTGCACCCATCGTGTCGACCAAGGTCGACACCTACCAAAAGCAGAATCAGGTTCGGATCCCGTGCCGACCAACGGTCGGCACCCACCAACGGTCGGGACCCACCGACGGCTCGCAGAAATTTGTCGAAGGCGGGCCGGGGTGGGCAGGCGGGGGCGCAGAGCGCCATGGATGGCGCTCTACGAGGCACGCAGGAGCGGTTTTTGCCGTCCCCCGCCTGCCCACCTCGGCCCGCCAACCCACGGAAACTCTGCTTTTGACGTTGCCGTTGCCGTTGATCCGGCGGGTGCCGGGCCAGCGGCAGGCCCGGCCGACCGTCCTCAATTGCGTTGGAACAACGCCAGCACATCCCTGCGGAACGCCGCCTGGCTGTCCGCCCGGCTGTAGAACATGTGCCCGCCCGGATAACTGCGCACCTGCACCCGGTCCGGATTGCTGCCCATCGTCGGCATCTGGTCCACGGTCAGGATCGAACCCATGAACGGGCACGACAGGTCGTTCCAGCCATGCACGATCAGCACCTGCAGGTGCGGGTCGATCGCCACGGCCTGGCGCAGCTGGGTCACCGCGCCATCGCGCAGTTCGCCATTGCGGTCCCACAGCCGGTTCACGTCGTAGTTCAGCGCCTGGTACCGCGCATCCACCTTCCAGCCGACCACGCGCGTCACGAAGTCGACCATCGCGGTGGTGGTCGGCGCGATGATGCTGTCCAGCAGCGGATCGTTGGCGCGCTGCTCCGGATCGTTCGGGAATGGATCGAACGCGGTTACGTTGGAATCGTAGCGGCTGCCCAGCGTGCCCTTGTCGCGGAACACTTCACGCAGGTAGGCCTGGGTTTCCAGCCGACCACCGGCACGGCGCACGAACTGCGGGTCCAGCCCGGTCAGTTCGGTCACCCGGCGCAGCATTGCCTCGGTCGCCTGCGGATCGCTGCGGCCCTTCATCAACGCGGTGGCGTAGTCGCCACGGGTGTATTCCACTACTTCGCGCATCGCTGCATCGGTCAGCTTGCCCTGGCGCTCCAGGTGCGCGGCGGCGATCGACGGCAGCGTCTGCATCCACGCCATCGGCGAGACATCGGCGTTGTCTTCCAGGGTCGGGCTCAGGTAAGGCGAGACCAATACCAGGCCGTTCATCGCAACACCCAGCCGGGTCTGCAGATAGTGGGTGATGCGTGGGCCGCGGTAGCCGCCGTAGCTCTCGCCGGTCAGGTACTTGCGCGACGCCATGCGCTGGTTGCGCAGCAGCCAGTCGTAGATCGAGCGTGACAGGTATTCGATGTCGGCGCTGGGGTTGTACAGCGCCTTCTTCGCTTCGTCGTCGCCGATGCGCGCGCGGCTGAAGCCGGTCCCGACCGGATCAATGAACACCAGATCGGTGAAGTCCAGCCAGGTGCCGGGGTTGTCATGCAGGGTGGCGGGCGCCGAGGCGCTGTCGCCTTCCGAACCGAAGGTGACCACCTTGGGCCCGATCGCGCCCATGTTGAGGTACACCGACGAGGCACCGGGGCCGCCATTGAGCGCGAACGTCACCGGCCGGTCCTTGCCCGGCATCGTGTACGCAGTGAACACCACATCGGCGATGACCTTGCCCTTCCCATCGCGCACCGGCAGGGTGCCGACGGTGGCGGTGTAGTCCAGGGTGCGGCCGGCCAGGCGCATGCTCTGGCGCGCCGACGCATCGGCGGGCAGCGCAGGCGCGTCGGTCCTGTCGTCTTTCGAATCGGGCTTGGTGTCAGCGGCGGGCGCGGCCAGCACGCTGGTGGGGGCGATGAGCAGGCCGACGCAGAGCGCGGCAGTGTGCAGCAGGGACTTCATGGCACCGGATCGGCAGCGGAAGGGGGTTCCGATGCTAGGCCGGTGGAGTGCCGTGCCGTATGTGTCCAAAGGCATGGCCACGTTCTGCAGCGGCTTGTGGCCAGATTGGATCAAACGGGCAGGGCGGCTGCCGCTTCGTCGTTGGCCAGCAAGCCATAGACGGCCGAGTCCGAAAGCTCGCCTTGGATGCGCCAGCGCTGGCGCAGCACCCCCTCGCGGTGGAAGCCGAGGCGGTCAAGCACATGTGCCGAGGGTACGTTGCGTGGATCGATCTCGGCTTCGATGCGGTGCAGGTGCAAGGTGCGGAACAGATAGCCCAGCATCTGCTGCAGGGCCTCATGCATGTAGCCCTGGCCCTGGCGGTCGGGCGCCAGCAGATAGCCGATCTCGGCCCGCATGGCCTCACGATCAATGGCGAATGCGACGCAGACGCCCAGCAGTGGGCCGTTGGGTGATTCGCGCAGGGCCAGCTTCAACTGGGTGCCGATCGCGTGCGCGGCAAGGTCGTCGTCGATCTGTTCGCGGGCTTCGGCCGGTCGTGTCCAGGCCGGATGGTTCCACCAGCGCATCACGTCCGGATTGGATTGCAGCGCGAACAGCGCGGCCGCGTCGTCACGGCGGATCGGGCTCAGCACCAACCGCGCGCTGTGCAGCGGCAGGGCGGGGAACAGCAACGAGTGGCTGGCCAATACGATGGTCCACACGGGTGGACGCGCATTATGGCTCCGCCGGGTTTGCCGATGGCGGCGTAATGCCAAGGGCGCATGAACCGGTAGTGCCGGCCGCTGGCCGGCGGATCTGCCCTGATCACGCGGATGCCGAGGGTGCCGGCCAGCGGCCGGCACTACCGGATGATGGGGCTGGATCAGACTTCCAGCGACGCCAGGTCGCCCTTGCTCTCCAGCCAGCCCTTGCGGTCGGACGCGCGCTTCTTGGCCAGCAGCATGTCCATCAGCGAGCGGGTCTGCTCGCCATCGTCCACGGTCAGCTGTACCAGGCGGCGCGTATCCGGGTGGATGGTCGACTCGCGCAGCTGCGGCGGATTCATCTCGCCCAGGCCCTTGAAGCGGGTCACGTTGATGGCGCCCTTTATCTTCTCGCGTTCGATCTTGTCCAGCATCGAGCGCTTTTCTTCTTCGTCCAAGGCATAGAACACCTGCTTGCCTACGTCGATGCGGAACAGCGGCGGCATCGCCACGAACACGTGGCCGGCATCGACCAGCGCCGGGAAGTGCTTCAGGAACAGCGCGGTCAGCAGCGTTGCGATGTGCAGGCCGTCGGAGTCCGCGTCGGCCAGGATGATCACCTTGCCGTAGCGCAGGCCACTGATGTCGTCCTTCCCCGGATCGCAGCCGATGGCGATGGCCAGGTTGTGTACTTCCTCCGAGGCCAGCACGCTGTTGGACGAGACTTCCCAGGTGTTCAGGATCTTGCCACGCAGCGGCATGATCGCCTGGAAATCCTTGTCGCGGGCCTGCTTGGCGCTGCCGCCTGCCGAGTCACCTTCCACCAGGAACAGCTCGGTGCGCGACAGGTCCTGGCTGATGCAGTCTGCCAACTTGCCGGGCAGGGCCGGGCCCTGGGTGACCTTCTTGCGGACGACCAGCTTCTCGGTCTTCAGGCGCGCGCTGGCACGCTCGATGGCGATCTGCGCGATCTTCTCGCCCAGCTCCACATTCTGGTTGAGCAGCAGGCTGAAGGCATCATGGGCGGCACCTTCGATGAAGCCGGCCGCCTGGCGCGAGGACAGGCGCTCCTTGGTCTGGCCGCTGAACTGCGGGTCGGTCATCTTCAGCGACAGCACGAACGACACGCGGTCCCACACGTCTTCCGGGGCCAGCTTGACGCCACGCGGCAGCAGGTTGCGGAAGTCGCAGAACTCGCGCAGCGCCTCGGTCAGGCCAGTACGCAGGCCGTTGACGTGGGTGCCGTGCTGGGCGGTGGGGATCAGGTTGACGTAGCTTTCCTGCACCAGCTCGCCTTCCGGCAGCCAGGCCACTGCCCAGTCCACGACCTCGGTGTCCTTCTTCAGGCTGCCGACGAACAGCTCGGCCGGCAGCATCTCGCGATCACCCAGCTCCAGCTTCAGGTAATCGCGCAGGCCGTCTTCGTAGTACCAGGTATCGACTTCACCGGTGGCTTCATCGGTCAGCTTCACAGTCAGGCCCGGGCACAGCACGGCCTTGGCGCGCAGCAGGTGCTTGAGCGCGCGCACCGCGAACTTCGGCGTATCGAAGTACTTCGGGTCCGGCCAGAAGCGCACGCGGGTACCGGTGTTCTTCTTGCCGACGCTGCCGACCACTTCCAGCGGCGTGGCACGGTCGCCGTTGCGGAAGGTGATGCGGTGTTCGGCACCGTCGCGCTTGATGTGCACCTCCACCAGGGTCGAGAGCGCATTGACCACGCTGACGCCGACGCCGTGCAGGCCGCCGGAGAAGGTGTAGTTGTTGTTGCTGAACTTGCCGCCTGCGTGCAGGCGGGTGAGGATCAGCTCGACACCCGGGATCTTCTCCTCCGGATGGATGTCCACTGGCATGCCGCGGCCGTCATCGCTGACCTCCACGCTGCCGTCCTTGTACAGGGTGATCTCGATCGAGCGGGCGTGGCCGGCGAGGGCCTCGTCCACCGAGTTGTCGATCACTTCCTGCGCCAGGTGGTTCGGGCGCGCGGTGTCGGTATACATGCCGGGACGGCGCTTGACCGGGTCAAGGCCGGACAGGACTTCAATATCGGCGGCGTTATAGCGGGCGTTCATCTGTCTTCGAAAGCTTGGAGCGACGGGCAAGTGTGGGGTCTGGCAAGGGAATTTGCACGCCTGCGGTTCAGCCTCGGCGGCGGGGAGGGGGTAAAATGGCAGCCGCTGGAATCTGAACGCCGGCGGCCCCGTTGGGTCTGAACGTCCAAGCCATACCGCGAGGAGGACCTCATGAAGAAGTTGCTGACCATTGCGATCCTGGCCGCTGCCGCCGTTGCAGTGCCGCTGGTGGTGGCGCAGAACGCCGGCCAGCCGGCCCCGCAGCAGGGTGGCCAGGCCGACAAGGCGCAGGCCGAAGCCGATGCCAAGGCCAAGCGCCGCGCCCAGGCCAATGCCGAAATGAAGGCGCAGGGCCAGCCGGCCCCGCAGCAGGAAGAGGAAGAAGAGGCGCGGAAGAAGAAGTAATTCTTCCGCCCTCCGAAGCCCTTGCCGCAAGGGATTCGCCCCCCGACGCCCCGCCCAGCGGGGCGTTTCTTTTGAGTGACGGCCGCAACTGCCCCTTGGGTTGGCGCCCATCAATCTGTAAACTATGGCTTTCCGGGAGTAAGTGCGTGTCCACCCTTTGCGAATGGGCTGGCACGACCATGCGTGGTCGCCAGCAATGCGGGTCGCAGGTGACGGTCGATTTGACCGGCACGGCCGCCCCGACCTCGCAGGGTGGTCCCCGTCCGGCGCCTGCCGCCGCACGGCCCAGCACCTCCCTCGCTGCCCCAGCGAACCGGAAAACCCCCTTCAAGCTCCATGCCCGCCCTCCGGGTGCGCGTGGTGCTGCCGTTTTCCATTTCCAGACAGGATGCTTGCAGCCATGACTCCCTTGATTTTCGTAACCGGCGGCGTGGTGTCCTCGCTCGGCAAAGGCATTGCCGCTGCGTCACTGGCCGCCATTCTCGAAGCCCGTGGCCTGAAGGTCACGATGATGAAGCTCGACCCGTACATCAACGTCGACCCGGGCACCATGAGCCCGTTCCAGCACGGTGAGGTCTACGTCACCGACGACGGCGCCGAGACCGACCTCGACCTGGGCCACTACGAGCGCTTCGTGCGCACCCGCCTGAGCCGCAAGAACTCGGTCACCACCGGCCGCATCTACGAGAACGTGATCCGCAAGGAGCGCCGTGGCGACTACCTGGGCGCGACCGTGCAGGTCATCCCGCACATCACCGACGAGATCCGCCGCTGCATCGATGAAGCCACGGAAGGTTACGACGTGGCGCTGGTCGAGATCGGCGGCACCGTTGGCGACATCGAGTCGCTGCCGTTCCTGGAGGCGATCCGCCAGGTGCGCACCGAACGTGGCCCGGAGAAGGCGCTGTTCATGCACCTCACTCTTGTGCCGTACATCGGCGCCGCCGGTGAGCTGAAGACCAAGCCGACCCAGCACTCGGTGAAGGAGCTGCGTTCGATCGGCATCCAGCCGGATGTGCTGCTGTGCCGCTCCGAGCAGGCTGTGCCGGATTCGGAGCGCCGCAAGATCGCCCAGTTCACCAACGTTTCCGAGCGTGCGGTGATCAGCGTGCCGGACGTGGACGTGCTGTACCGCATCCCGTCCGGCCTGCATGCACAGGGCCTGGACGAAATCGTGGTGAACCAGCTGAAGCTGGCCGACAAGGCCGGTCCGGTCGATCTGTCGATGTGGGAAGACGCGGTCGATGCGACCCTGCACCCGCTGGACGAAGTGACCATCGCCGTGGTCGGCAAGTACGTCGATCACCAGGATGCCTACAAGTCGGTCGGCGAAGCCCTCAAGCACGGTGGCCTGCGCCAGCGCACCAAGGTCAACCTGAAGTGGCTGGAAGCACAGGACCTGGAAGGCACCGACATGGCCGCACTGGCCGATGTCGACGGCATCCTGGTGCCGGGTGGTTTCGGTGACCGTGGTTTCGAAGGCAAGGTGCTGACCTCGAAGTTCGCCCGCGAGCAGCAGGTGCCGTACTTCGGCATCTGCTACGGCATGCAGGCGGCGGTGGTCGATTACGCGCGCAACGTGGTCGGGCTGGAAGGTGCCAACAGCACCGAGAACGATCGCCAGTCGCCGAACCCGGTGATCGGCCTGATCACCGAATGGCGCACCGCCAGCGGCGATGTCGAGAAGCGTGACGACAAGAGCGACCTCGGCGGCACGATGCGCCTGGGCCTGCAGGAGCAGCGCCTGAAGCCGGGCACGCTGGCCCGCGAGCTGTACGGCAAGGACGTGGTCGCCGAGCGCCACCGCCACCGCTACGAGTTCAACAACCGCTACCGCACCCAGCTGGAAGATGCGGGCCTGGTGATCGCCGGCAAGTCGATGGACGACACCCTGGTGGAAGTGGTCGAGCTGCCACGCGACGCCCACCCGTGGTTCCTGGCCTGCCAGGCGCACCCGGAATTCCTGTCCACGCCGCGTGACGGCCATCCGCTGTTCATCGGTTTCATCCGTGCCGCGCGCGAGCGCAAGGCCGGCGGCAAGCTGCTTTCCGAAGCGCGCGCCTGACTTGTGAATGGGGGCTTCGGCCCCCATCCTGCATGCTTCAACCCCCAGCGCACCGGCCCGGCCGGTGCTGCGGACAACAAGGAAACGCCATGAAACTGTGTGGATTCGAGGTCGGGCTGGACCAGCCCCTGTTCCTGATCGCCGGCCCCTGCGTGATCGAGTCGATGCAGCTGCAGCTCGATACCGCCGGCAAGCTGAAGGAGATTACCGACAAGCTCGGCGTCAACTTCATCTTCAAGTCCAGCTTCGACAAGGCCAACCGCACTTCGGGTACCGCCTTCCGCGGCCCGGGCATGGAAGAGGGCCTGAAGGTCCTGGCCGAGGTCAGGAAGCAGATCGGCGTGCCGGTGCTGACCGACGTCCACGAGTACACTCCGATGGATGAAGTGGCCTCGGTGGTGGATGTGCTGCAGACCCCGGCCTTCCTGGTCCGCCAGACCGACTTCATCCGCAAAGTGTGCTCGGCCGGCAAGCCGGTCAACATCAAGAAGGGCCAGTTCCTGGCGCCGTGGGACATGAAGCCGGTCGTGGAGAAGGCCAAGGCCACCGGCAACGAGCAGATCATGGTCTGCGAGCGCGGTGCCAGCTTCGGCTACAACAACCTGGTCAGCGACATGCGTTCGCTGGCGGTGATGCGCGAGACCGGTTGCCCGGTGGTGTTCGACGCCACCCATTCGGTGCAGCTGCCGGGCGGGCAGGGCACCAGTTCCGGTGGCCAGCGTGAGCACGTGCCGGTGCTGGCCCGTGCCGCCGTGGCGGTGGGCATCTCAGGCCTGTTCGCCGAGACTCATCCGGACCCGTCCAAGGCGCTGTCCGATGGTCCCAACGCGTGGCCGCTGGACCAGATGGAGGCCCTGCTCGAGACCCTGATGGAACTCGACGCGGTGACCAAGAAGCACGGTTTCTCGCGCTTCGCGTGAGTCGTGACCCGTGGATGGCGCTGGAAACCCAGCGTCACCGCCGGCACTGGAGACAGTGGCCGTGGGGTCTGCTCGCGCTGGGGCTGTCCGTGGTGTTCACCGTGGGCATGTTTTGCCTGGTGCTGATCGGTGCTGCATCGGTGCGGCCACCGGGTGATGGCAGCAGCGCGCCCGATCTTCGGGCGTACTTCATTGCGCTGCTGGTGGCAGAGCTGGTCGGCGCCGTGGGGTGCGTCGCTGCCGCCGTACTGGCCTGGCGCCTGAACCGTGGCAAGGTGGCCGCCGGGTTGGCGATCGTCCTGCTGTCGCTGTGGCTTGGTGCCCTGTTCTACGGGCTGTTCTGATGAATGCGACCCTGGCAACCCGTGATCGGCCCTGGGGCCTGATCGCGCTGGCGCTGGCTGTTCTTGCCTGGGCCGGCCTGATGGCAGCTGTATTCGCCTTCGCCGCCAGTTTCGGTTCGCCCGGGGATGGCAGCCATGGCATGCAGGCCATGCAGTACTGGATCCTGGCTGCACTGACCATGCTCGTGCTGTCCTTTGTTGGCAGCCTGGTGGCGATGGTGATGGCCTGGCGTTGCCGCCGCGGCGGCGTATTGGCCGCCATTGCCGGTGGCCTGCTGGTGGTACTGGTGTCGTTGATCCTGATGGTGATCGGGGCCACTCTGGCCTGACGGCGCCTGCGCCATTTGGCAAGTGGCAGGCAGCCGGGGATAATCACGCGGCATTCGTTTTGTCGCCCCCTCTCCAGACAGGTAACCGGCCCGATCATGAGTACGATCCGCAGCATCCACGCCCGTGAAATCCTCGACAGCCGTGGCAATCCCACGCTGGAAGCCGAAGTCATCCTGGAGGACGGTTCGTTCGGTCGCGCCGCGGTTCCCTCCGGCGCCTCGACCGGTACCAAGGAAGCGGTCGAGCTGCGTGACGGCGACAAGACCCGTTACCTGGGCAAGGGCGTGCGCAAGGCCGTGGACAACGTCAACACCACGATTGCCGCCGCGCTGAAGGGCTTCGAAGCCACCGACCAGGCCGGCCTCGACCGTCGCCTGATCGATCTGGACGGCACCGAGAACAAGGGGCGGCTGGGTGCCAACGCGCTGCTGGGTGTTTCGATGGCCGCCGCGCACGCCGCCGCCGCATCCAGCAAGCAGGCGCTGTGGCAGTACCTGGCCGCCCGGACAGGCGTGACCCCGTCGCTGCCGGTGCCGATGATGAACATCATCAACGGCGGCGCGCATGCCGACAACAACGTCGACTTCCAGGAGTTCATGGTGCTGCCGGTGGGCTTCACCTCGTTCTCCGAAGCATTGCGCGCTGGTACCGAAATCTTCCATTCGCTGAAGTCGGTGCTGAAGGGCCACGGCCTGAGCACGGCGGTGGGCGACGAAGGCGGCTTCGCGCCGGACTTCCGCAGCAACGTCGAAGCGCTGGACACCATCCTCGAAGCGATCGGCAAGGCTGGCTACACCGCCGGTGAAGACGTGCTGCTGGGCCTGGACGTGGCCTCCAGTGAGTTCTTCGAGAACGGCAAGTACAACCTGGTCGGCGAGAACAAGCGCCTGACCTCCGAGCAGTTCGTCGACTTCCTCGCCGACTGGGCCGCGCAGTACCCGATCATCACGATCGAAGACGGCCTGGCCGAGAACGACTGGGCCGGCTGGAAGCTGCTGACCGACCGCATCGGCAAGAAGGTGCAGCTGGTCGGTGACGACCTGTTCGTGACCAACCCGAAGATCTTCCAGGAAGGCATCGACTCGGGCACCGCCAACGCGATCCTGATCAAGGTCAACCAGATCGGCACGCTCAGCGAAACCCTGGAAGCGATCGCCATGGCCGACCGCGCCGGCTATGCCGCCGTGGTCTCCCACCGCTCGGGCGAAACCGAAGACACCACCATCGCCGATATCGCGGTGGCCACCACCGCCACCCAGATCAAGACCGGCTCGCTGTGCCGCAGCGATCGCGTGGCCAAGTACAACCAGCTGCTGCGCATCGAGGAAGCCCTCGGCGCCGGCGCGCGTTACGCCGGTCGTGACGCGTTCGTTTCGCTGAAGCGCTGAGCCGATGCGCGACTGGCGCTGGATGCTGCTGGTGCTGGCCCTGTTGCTGGGCTGGCTGCAGTACCGCTTCTGGTTCGGTCCGGGCAATTCGGGTGAAGTGATGATGCTCGAAGCCCAGGTCGCCAACCAGGAGCGGGACAATGAGGGCCTGCAGCAGCGCAACGACGCGCTGGCCGCTGAAGTGAAGGACCTCAAGGAAGGCCAGTCCGCCATCGAGGAACGCGCGCGCAGCGAGCTGGGCATGATCAAACCCGGCGAGAAGTTCTACCGCGTGGTCGAGGATGCGCCGGTCCGTCCGGCGCAGCCCGCTGCAGGCGTCACTGTCCAGGCCGGCGATCACCCGGCGGACGTGCCATGAGCGCGGCGATCTGGGTGGTGGTTCCGGCTGCCGGCCGTGGCGCCCGCTTTGGTGCGCCGCTGCCCAAGCAGTACCTGCAGGCGGGCGGGCAGATCCTGCTCGCCCATACCCTGGACGCGCTGCTGGCGCATCCGGCCGTGGCCGGCGCAATGGTGGTGATCGGCCAGGACGATGGCGACTGGCCGGGCTGGAGCGAATGGGCCGGCAAACCGGTACTGACCTGCATCGGTGGCGCGACCCGTGCCGCCTCGGTGCTGGCCGGGCTGCAGGCACTGCCGGACTCGGTGCGCGCCGACGAATTCGTGCTGGTCCACGACGCCGCGCGACCCAACCTGTCGCTGGCTGATCTTGGCCGCCTGCTTGAAGTCGGGCGTGCCGATCCGGTCGGGGCGATCCTGGCCGCACCGGTGCGCGACACCCTCAAGCGTGCGGGCGACGACGGTGGCATCGATGGCACCGAACCGCGCGAGCGGCTGTGGCGTGCGCTGACACCACAGCTGTTCCGCCGCCACCAGCTCAGCCGCGCGCTGTCTGACGCCGCCGCTGCCGGTGTCGAAGTCACCGACGAGGCCATGGCCATGGAGCGCCAGGGCCAGCGCCCGCTGCTGGTGGAAGGCAGCGAGGACAACTTCAAGGTCACCACCCCGGCCGATCTGGACCGGTTCGAATTCGTACTTTCCCGCCGCGCCGGCTGACTGCCTGCGCGGCCCTGCTGCAAGGGCTGCATCCATGAGCACCGCACCGTTCCCGCCCGTCCGTATCGGCCAGGGCTACGACGTCCATGCCTTCGGTGAAGGCGATCACATCATGCTCGGCGGGGTGAACGTGCCGCACTGCTGCGGCGTGCTGGCGCACAGCGACGGTGACGTGATCCTGCACGCCTTGTGCGATGCGATGCTCGGTGCGTTGGCACTGGGCGACATCGGCCAGCATTTCCCGCCGAGCGATGATCGCTGGAAGGGCGCCGACAGCAGCGATTTCGTGCGCCATTGCGACAGCCTGCTGCGCGAGCGTGGCTGGCGTGTTGGCAACACCGACATCACCGTGATCTGCGAGCGGCCGAAGGTTGGCCCGCATGCGCTGGCCATGCGTGAGCGCATTGGTGGGTTGCTGCAGCTGCCGCTGGACGCGGTCAGCGTCAAGGCCACCACCTCGGAGAAGCTGGGCTTCACCGGCCGCAGTGAAGGCATCGCCGCGCAGGCGGTCGTGTTGCTGGTGGCGGCATGATCCCGCTGCCGTTGGCGTTTGGTGCGCCGCTGTTGACGGCGCGCATCCGCACCACGCCGGACGATTTCCAGGTGGATGAACTGCCGGCGTTCGAGGCCACCGGTGAAGGCGAGCACCTGCTGCTGCACATCCGCAAGCGCGGCGCCAACACCGTGCATGTGGCCAAGCTGCTGGCCAAGTGGGCGGGCCTGCCGGAAATGGCGGTGAGCTACGCAGGCATGAAGGATCGCCATGCGGTCACCACCCAGCGTTTCAGCGTGCACCTGCCCAAGCGCATCGCGCCGGACCTGGCCGAGCTGGCCAGTGACGAGATCGAAGTGCTCGAAGCGACCTGGCACAACCGCAAGCTGCAGCGTGGTGCACTGGCCGGCAACCGCTTCAGGCTGGTGCTGCGCGAGGTGCAGGGCGATGCTGCGGCGATCAGCGAGCGCCTGCAGCAGATCGCCGGGCGCGGCTTGCCGAACTGGTTTGGCGAGCAGCGCTTCGGCCGCGACGGCGGCAACGTGCCGGCGGCATTGGCGATGTTCGGTGGCCGCCGCATGCGCAAGGACCAGCGTTCGCTGCTGCTGTCAGCCGCGCGCTCGGCGCTGTTCAATCGTGTGCTCGCCGCGCGCGTGGAGCAGGGCAACTGGGATCAACCGCTGGACGGTGAAGTGTGGATGCTCGATGGCAGCCGCAGCGTGTTCGGCCCCGAACCCTACACCGACGTGCTGGCCGAGCGCCTGGCGCGTTTCGACATCCATCCCAGCGCGCCGCTGTGGGGCGAAGGCGAGCTGCGCAGCGCCGACGCTGCACGTGAGCTGGAGCTGGCCGCGCTGGACGACGAGGAATCGAAGGCGCTGCGCGCTGGCCTGGAAGACGCACGGCTGAAGCAGGAGCGCCGCGCGCTGCGCCTGCGCCCGGCATTGCTGCAGCATCAGTGGCTGGCCAGTGATGTACTGGAACTCTCGTTCGCGTTGCCGCCGGGCTGCTACGCCACCGCCGTGCTGCACGAACTCGGCCCCGTCGAAGACGCCGCGCAGGCCTGACAGAAAAAGGGGACGGAGGGAATCAAGTCGTTTGTGGCACAAACGACTTGATTCCCTCCGTCCGTGTTTCTCAACGCCGTGCCAGCAGCACCAGCACCGCGCCGGTGCCGCCTTGCCCGGCCGGCGCCGAATGAAACGCCAGCACGTCGTTGCGCAGCCGCAGCAGACGATCGACCAGGTTCTTCAGCACCGGTGCACCGCCATCGGATTGCAGGCCCTTGCCGTGGATGATGCGCACGCAGCCATACTCGTGTGCATGCGCTTCCAGCAGGAACTGGCGCAGCAGGGTTTCCGCCTGCGCGGCGGTGGCGCCGTGCAGGTCCAGCTCATCCTGCACCGAATACTGGCCGCGCTTGAGACGCTGGAACAGGCGCGGTGGCAGGTTGTCGCGGCGGTAGCTGGCCACGTCGCCCGCTTCCAGCGGCGTACTGTCGCGCAGCAGCCGGGCGAACTCGCCCGCGGCTTCGGCGTCGTCGCGTTCGGCCATGCGTGCGCGCGGCTTCGGCCGGGGCGCAGCAGGCGCCGGTTCGGCATCCTTGCGCAGCGGCGTCACTTCACCGATGGCCGCACGGAACAGCGCGGCCGGATCTTCGTCTTCAGGGTGCGACATGCGCACAGGGTAAACCGCCGGCGCGGGTCTGCCTATGACGGCTCGATGTCGGTCGTGACCGCCGGCAGGGTAGGACCGGCGGCTCGCATGCGGCACAATAGACGATGCCCTTGCAGGGTCGACGGCTTCCGCAGGGGAGTACGACGGTCCCGCCCACACTGCACGGTGACGGAATCGAATTCTTGGAAAATCAAGCGGTTAAATCGAAGATGCGAATCCTGGTCAGTAATGACGATGGTGTCGACGCCGCAGGCATCCGGATGCTTGCTTCGGTCCTGCGCGAGGCCGGACACGAAGTCACGGTGGTCGCGCCTGACCGCGATCGCTCCGGTGCCAGCAACTCGCTGACCCTGGACCTGCCGATCCGGCTCAAGCGCATCGACCATTACACCGTCTCGGTGGCGGGCACGCCGACCGACTGCGTGCATCTGGCGCTGACCGGCCTGCTTGAATTCGAGCCGGACATCGTCGTGTCAGGCATCAACAACGCCGCCAACCTCGGCGACGACGTGATCTATTCCGGCACCGTCTCGGCGGCGATGGAAGGCCGCTTCCTCGGCCTGCCGGCGGTGGCGGTCTCGCTGGTCACCCGCAACCACGATCCGAAGCACTTCGACACCGCCGCGCGTGCCGCAGTGGAGATCGTCGCCCGGCTCAAGGCCGATCCGCTACCGGCCGACACCATCCTCAACGTCAACGTGCCGGATCTGCCGTGGAGCGAGGTCAAGGGCTTCGAGGTCACCCGCCTCGGCAACCGCCATCGTGCCGAAGGCTGCATCGCGCAGAAGGATCCGCGCGGCAACGAGGTGTACTGGATCGGCCCGGCCGGGCGCGAGCAGGACTCCGGCCCGGGCACCGACTTCCACGCGGTGCGTACCGGCCACATCTCGATCACCCCGATCCAGGTGGACCTGACCCGCTACCAGGCGCTGGAGAAAGTGGCCAGCTGGGTGGGTGGCCTCAGCGCCGCGCTGGACCGGCCGGCATGAGTCCACGCCTGCGACTGCAGCCGGAAGCTGTCGGCATCGGCATGACCTCGCAGCGCGTGCGTGACCGTCTGGTCGATCGCCTGCGCGAAGCTGGCATCGTCGACGAGTCCACCTTGAACGCAATCCGGGTAGTGCCGCGCCACCTGTTCATCGATGAAGCACTGGCCTCGCGTGCCTATGAGGACACCGCGCTGCCGATCGGCCATGGCCAGACCATCTCGCAGCCCTGGGTGGTCGCCCGGATGACCGAGGCAGTGCTCCAGGTCGCGCCGAAGCGCGTGCTGGAAGTCGGCACCGGCTCGGGCTACCAGGCCGCCATCCTGGGCGCGCTGGGCCTGGAGGTCTACACCGTGGAGCGAATCGGTGACCTGTTGCGGCAGGCACGCAAGCGCTTCCGCGCACTGGGCATGAACATCCGCACCAAGCATGATGACGGTCGCGCCGGATGGGCCGAGCACGGTCCGTTCGATGCCATCGTGGTCACCGCCGCGGCGCCTGCACTGGTCGATGAACTGGTCGGGCAGCTGGCTGAAGGGGGGCGCCTGGTGGCGCCGGTGGGTGGCCCGGGCGGACAGTCGCTGGTGCAGCTGGACCGCAAGCCCGATGGCAGCATCGAACAACGCGTGCTGGCGCCGGTCACGTTCGTGCCGCTGCTGTCTGGCATGCTCGACTAATCCACGGAGCAGGGTTGCATGAAGATTTTCGGGCCGCTGTACGAGCGGGCGATGAAGTGGGCGGCGCACGAACGCGCGCCGACCTATCTGACGGTATTGAGTTTCTTTGAAGCGATCATCTTCCCGGTGATGCCGGAAGTGATGCTGGCACCGATGTGCGTGGCCCAGCCCAAGCGTGGCTGGTGGTTCGCCACCCTCAGCCTGGCGGGCTCGATGGTCGGCGCGCTGGTGGGTTACGCGCTGGGTCATTACGCTTTCGAGGCGATCAAGCCAGTGTTCGAGGCGCTGGGCATGCTTCCAGCGATCGAGCAGGGCATCACCACCGTGCAGGCGAAGATGGCCGAATCACCGTGGGCGGTGTTCACCTTCCTGGTGCTGGGCGGCTTCATGCCGATCCCGATGAAGGTCTTCACGTGGGCATCGGGTATCGTCGGCGTACCGATGCCGCAGTACCTGTTGAGCATGTTGATCGGTCGTGGCAAGCGCGTGTTCGTGCTGGCCGCGGTCATCCGTATCGGTGGTGCGCGTGCCGAAGCGGCGCTGCGTCGCTGGATTGAACCGCTGGGCTGGATCGCCACCGTGCTGGTGGTGGTGCTGATCGCCTGGCTTGTATGGAGGTCGAAGTTCGCATGAATCCTGATCGTCTGAGCAAGGGAGTGCGCATCGGCGCGCTGGCGTTGCTGGTTTCCACACTGGCCGCCTGCGGTACCGCCACCGTGGTCCGCCCGGGCGGCGGCAACGCTGGTGGCGTGACCACGCCGAAGACCTCGGTACCCAAGCCTGGGCAGACCGTGGTGGTGCGCAAGGGCGACACCATCTATGCGCTGGCCCGCATCCATGACATCACCCCGGCCGACCTGATTGCCTGGAATCGTCTGGACAACCCGTCGACCATCTACCCCGGCCAGGTGATCCGCCTGTATCCGCAGGGGGCCACCAGCGGCCGTGCGCCGACCACGGTGGTCACCCCGCCGCGTTCGGCTGGCAGCAGTGGCGGCAGCACCGCGCCGGCCCCGGCGCCGGTCGGGCCGGTCAAGAGCAACATCGCCTGGCGCTGGCCAGCCGATGGCGCGATCGTCGGCCGCTACGTGGCCGGTGACGCGACCAAGCAGGGCGTGGACATCGCCGGCACCAGCGGCCAGCCGGTCAAGGCAACCGCCAACGGTGTGGTGGTGTACTCCGGTGCCGGCCTGGTCGGCTACGGCGAACTGATCATCATCAAGCACAGCGACCAGTGGCTGTCCGCCTATGGTCACAACCGCAAGCGCCTGGTGAATGAAGGGCAGAGCGTGAAGGCTGGCGAGCAGATCGCCGAAATGGGCCGCACCGGTGCGAACCGCGACATGGTCCACTTCGAGATTCGCTACAACGGCAAGCCGGTCGATCCGCAGCAGTACCTGCCGGCACGGTGACGCGGTTGGAACAGGGAATGCCGGGCCATGCCTGGCGTTCCTGACCTGTAGAGTCGAACCATGCTCGACTCGCTGTACGCTGGCCGCCGCGAGTGGCCATCTGCGATCTTCAGTGGCGCATCTCAAGCTTCCCGGCAAGCCAGGGAAGCGGCATGCTTCAACGGAACCAGCCCCCCCCCGATCCGGTGCCGCATGTCTCGACCAACAGCCCTTTTCGTGCTGCTCATCGTCGCGCCTTTGGCGACCGCCGCCAGCGATCCACGTGACGTGGTCACCCGTCTCTACGACGCCATCCAGGCGCCGACGTCGAACGAAACGGCCATTTCTTCGCTGCTGGGCGATGCACTGCGCTCAGCGGTCGATGCGCAGCATGCTTACGAGCGGGCCTGTACCGCGCTGGCCGCGCACGATGAGAAACCGCACATGCTCGACCAGAGTCCGTATCTGCTGGCGCCGGATCGACCGGACACGGTAGCGGTGGGAATGCCCGAATCGAGGGGTGACGCGACCTGGGTCCGCGTCGACATGGCAGTGGGCGACTATCGCTGGACCGACCGGGTCCTGCTGCAGCGGCAGGACCGCGACTGGAAGGTCATGGATATCCGATGGGGGCAGGGCGGCCACCTGATCGGCCGGCTCCAGGAGTTCTCGGCACTCCGCTGCGCGCCTTCAGGCCGCTAGCGGCCGGAGGCGCCGGTGGCTCGAGAACTCAGCCTTCCAGGATGAAAGCAGCCGCAACCTTGCGGCCTTCGCCGGCCAGGATGTTGAAGGTGCGTGCAGCAGCCGGATTGTTCATCACTTCCAGGCCGATGCCGCGGGACAGGCAGGCGGCCATTACCACCGCCGGCGGGAACACCTGGCGGTCACCGGTACCCAGCACGATCAGCGCCGGATTCAGCGCCAGGATCGGCTCGAGGTCCGCCAGCTGCAACGCAGCGGCACTCGCCACCGGCCAATGCGCGACCAGCTGGTCCGGGGTCAGGAAGAAGCTGCCGTCCAGCACCTGGTCATTGACCTTGGCCGAGCGGCCATCGGCGGCGCGCAGGCTGTAGGCGTAGTCGGGCGGTTCGTGGTTCAGCTGCATGACGGTAGGGCGATCAGCCGCGCGGCAGCACGATCTGGCGCTGTTCCCTGCTCGGGCGGTACAGCACGGCGACGTGGCCGATGCGCTGCACCAGCGCGCTTTCGGTGGCTTCGACGATCTCGCCGATCATCACGTCACGGGCCTCGCGGTCTTCGGCAGCGACCTTCACCTTGACCAGCTCGTGGCGCTCCAGCACTTCGTTCAGCTCAGCAATGAAGGCCGGGGTCACACCCTTGCCGCCGGTCTGCAGCAGGGCCTTCAGGTCGTGGGCTTGGCCGCGCAGGAAACGGGTCTGGGAGGCGGTCAGGGCGATGGACATGCAGGAAAAGACGGTTGAATGGGGCGATCAGGGTATCATGAGGACCCCATCAGCCCCTATTTTCAATGGCTACCCGCAGCAAAAGCAGCCAGCGCTGGCTCAAGGAACACTTCTCCGACCCCTTCGTGAAGAAGGCCCAGGCCGAAGGCATGCGCTCGCGTGCCGCCTACAAGCTCGAAGAGCTGCTGGAACGTGACCGGTTGCTGAAGCCGCACATGGTGGTGGTCGACCTCGGCGCGGCCCCGGGCGGCTGGTCTCAACAGGTGCGGAGACAGATCGGCGATACCGGCCGGGTGCTGGCCCTGGATATCCTGGACATGCCGCCGCTGGCCGGCGTGGAGTTCCTTCATGGTGACTTCAGGGAAGAAGCCGTCCTATCGCAGTTTGAAGCCATGCTCGGGGACCAGCCGGTAGACCTTGTGCTGTCGGACATGGCCCCCAATAAGAGTGGTGTGGGCGCGGTCGACCAGCCGCGGATGATGCATCTGGCGGAGCTGGCCCTGGATTTTGCCGACAACCACCTCAAGACCGGTGGGGCGTTCCTGATCAAGCTGTTCCAGGGTGAAGGCTTTGACGACTACGTGCGCGACATGCGCCGCCGGTACGACAAGGTCTCCATCCGCAAGCCGGAAGCCTCGCGCAAGCGCTCTCCCGAGGTGTACGCCTTGGGTCAGGGAAAACGCGCCCACATGAAGTAAGCTCGCAATGTACGCAAGTTCGACCCCCACGCAACGCCAGCACTGAGAGGAACACCGGAGCCAATGAGGATGAACGACTTGACCAAGAACCTCCTGCTATGGGTGGTCGTCGCCGTCGTGCTGATGGTGGTCTTCCAGAGCTTCTCGCCGAAGTCCTCCGGAGCCGGCGCGCAGGGTGCGTCGTACTCGCAGTTCCTGGACCAGGTGGACAGCGGCAACGTGCAGAAGGTCGCCTTCGGCGGCGACATGCGCGGTGGCACCAGCCAGCTGACCTACACCACCCGCGGCGGGCAGACATCCACCATCACCGCACCGTTCGATCGCGACCTGATCAACGTGCTGCGCACCAAGAACGTGGAGATCGTGCAGGAGGAGCCGTCCAGCGGCATCTCCCTGGGCGCGATCCTGATGAATTTCCTGCCGGTCATCCTGATCATCGGCTTCTGGTTGTTCATCATGCGGCAGATGCAGGGCGGGGGCGGCGGTGCCAAGGGCGCGATGTCCTTCGGCAAGTCGCGCGCCAAGCTGCAGGGCGAAGACCAGATCAAGGTCACCTTCGCCGACGTCGCCGGCTGCGATGAGGCCAAGGAAGAAGTGGGCGAGCTGGTCGACTTCCTGCGCGACCCGTCCAAGTTCACCAAGCTCGGTGGCAAGATTCCGCGCGGCGTGCTGATGGTCGGGCCGCCGGGTACCGGCAAGACGCTGCTGGCCAAGGCCATTGCCGGCGAAGCCAAGGTGCCGTTCTTCTCGATCTCCGGTTCGGACTTCGTGGAAATGTTCGTCGGCGTCGGCGCCAGCCGCGTGCGTGACATGTTCGAGCAGGCCAAGAAGCATGCTCCGTGCATCATCTTCATCGACGAAATCGACGCCGTCGGTCGCCACCGTGGCGCCGGCCTGGGCGGCGGTCATGACGAGCGCGAGCAGACCCTGAACCAGCTGCTAGTCGAAATGGATGGTTTCGAAGGTGGCGAAGGCGTGATCGTGATCGCCGCGACCAACCGCCCGGACGTGCTGGACCCGGCGCTGCTGCGTCCGGGCCGTTTCGACCGCCAGGTCGTGGTTGGCCTGCCGGACGTGAAGGGCCGCGAGCACATCCTGAAGGTCCACATGCGCAAGCTGCCGCTCGCCGACGATGTCGAGCCGATGGTGATCGCGCGGGGTACCCCGGGCTTCTCCGGTGCTGATCTGGCCAACCTGTGCAACGAGGCGGCCCTGTTCGCCGCGCGTGGCAACGAGAAGGAAGTCCGCATGGACCACTTCGACCGTGCCCGCGACAAGATCCTGATGGGTGCCGAGCGCCGCTCGATGGCCATGAGCGAAGAAGAGAAGACCCTGACCGCCTACCACGAAGCCGGCCACGCCATCGTCGGCCGCCTGGTGCCCGAGCACGACCCGGTCTACAAGGTCACGATCATCCCGCGCGGCCGTGCGCTGGGCGTGACCATGTACCTGCCGGAAGGCGACAAGTATTCGATGAACCGCGTGGCGATCAAGTCGCAGCTGTGCTCGCTGTACGGTGGTCGTGTGGCCGAGGAGCTGATCTTCGGTGCCGACAAGGTCACCACGGGCGCTTCCAACGACATCGAACGCGCCACCAAGATGGCCCGCAACATGGTCACCAAGTGGGGCCTGTCCGACCAGCTCGGCCCGATCGCCTATGGCGAAGAGGATGACGAGGTGTTCCTGGGCCGATCGGTCACCCAGCACAAGAGCGTGTCCAACGACACCGCGCGTCGCATCGATGAGGAAGTGCGCAAGATCCTCGACGAAGCCTACGCGCGCACCACCGAGCTGATGACGGCCAACCTGGACAAGCTGCACGCGATGTCCCAGCTGCTGCTGCAGTACGAGACGATCGACGCGCCGCAGATCGACGCCATCATGGAAGGCCGCGATCCGCCGCCGCCGGCCGGCTGGAGCAAGTCGAACAAGGATGGTGGCAACGACAAGGGCGGCGACGCCCGTCCGCTGCCGCCGATCGCGGGCCCGGCCGAATCGCACTGACGGCCCGCTGCGCGTGACACCAGACGAGGCCGGGGCAACCCGGCTTCGTCGTTTCCGGGCTACCGGCCCATTCCGAAGAACCGAACTGACGCTGGAGCCCGCATGTCCGCCCCGAAGCCCGAACCGATTTCCCACACCGCCGAGATGGTGATCGCCACCGTGGTCGGCGTCGGTGTGGGCCTGGGAGCCGACAATCTGCTGCTGGGCTGCGTGGTGGGTATCGCCGTTGGCATCGTGCTGAGCATCGCCAAGACCCTGTACGTGGACCGCAAGCGCCGCCGCCGTTGAGGGGGTGTCGGCAGGGCTGCGCCCTGCACCCGCGGTAGTGCCGGCCGCTGGCCGGCAACCTCAACAGCAACAGCAACAGCGGGCTTTCCGTAGGATGGCGGGGCGGTGTCGGAGTGCGGGGGCGCTGCAAGTACTTCCCTGTAAGCTTGGCAGCCGCATCCATGCGGCTGACACCCCGCCCTCCGACACCGCCCCACCTCTGACAGATTCCTGCTGCTGTTGGTGGCTGTCGACCTTGGTCGACACGGTAGATCCACGCCATGCGTGGATGAATCGCTGTCAGATATCGAAACCAATATGGGGTCAGATCCGTTTTCCTCCGGAAAACGGATCTGACCCCGGTATTTGTTCCAACAGATCGCGGAAATCTGTCGAAGGCGGGGTGGGTCCGGTTGCGGGAGTGTCCGCGGCATGGATGCCGCGGCCAAGCCCCCATGGGTGAGGGCGCTTTGCTTGCGAAGCACTGCTTCGCAAGCGCCCGAACGCACAGCCGCCAGCGGCTGGGCCGGACCGCGGAGCGGGGTTTACGGCGTCTCCCGCAACCGGACCCACCCCGCCTACCCTCAGGAAACCAGCTTCTGCTGTGGCCTGGGCTTTTGCTGTGGCCGTTGCCTCTGCGGGTGCAGGGCGCCGCGCTGCCGAACTAAACTACCCACCGTTGTCCCTGCAGGATTGCCCATGTTCGATACCTCGCCCCAGCTCGACTGCGCCGGCCGCATCCTGCGCTTCGACCGTGCCCAGGTCATGGGCATCGTCAACGTCACCCCGGACTCCTTCTCCGATGGCGGCGCGCACGACACCACCGAGGCCGCAGTCGCTCATGGCCTGAAGCTGGTCGAGGAGGGCGCGGACCTTCTCGATATCGGCGGCGAATCGACCCGGCCGGGCGCTGCGCCGGTATCGGTGGAGGAGGAACTGCGCCGGGTGATTCCGGTGATCGAGCAGCTGGCCGCACGCACCCGGGTGCCGATCAGCATCGACACCTTCAAGCCGGAAGTGATGCGCGCGGCCGTGGCGGCTGGCGCTGGCATGATCAACGACATCTTCGGCCTGCGTCAGGAAGGGGCGCTGGACGCCGCCGCTGCAACCGGCGTGCCGGTGGTGCTGATGCACATGCAGGGCGAGCCAGGCCACATGCAGGTCGATCCACATTACGACGACGTGGTCGCCGAGGTGCACGGCTTCCTGGTCCAGCGCCTGTTCGCTGCCGAGATGGCGGGCATTGCGAAGAAGAACCTGCTGATCGATCTCGGTTTCGGTTTCGGCAAGACCACTGCCCACAACATGACCCTGCTGGCACGCTCCGAGCGGTTCCTGGAGCTGGGCGTGCCGATGCTGGCCGGCCTGTCGCGCAAGCGCAGTCTCGGTGAACTGACAGGTCGCGATACGCCGTCCGAGCGGGTAGCGGCCTCGGTGGCCGCGCACCTGATCGCAGTCCAGCGTGGCGCGCGCATCGTACGCGTGCATGACGTGGCGGCCACCGTCGATGCGCTGAAGATCTGGCAGGCAGTCGAGGCCGTGCCAACGCCGCGCGCCGACGCCACGCCGACGATCCGCTGGCCGGACGAAGACTGATGGGCATCGACCGGCGGCCGCTGGCGATCGCCGTGATGGGGCCGACGGCCAGTGGCAAGACCGCCACGGCGATCGCCCTGGCACGGCAGCTGGATGGGGAAATCGTCAGCGTCGACTCGGCACTGGTATACCGCCACCTGGACATCGGTTCGGCCAAGCCCGATGCGACGGAGCGCGCGCAGGCGCCGCACCATCTGCTGGACCTGCGTGACCCCTGGCAGACCTACTCGGCGGCCGAGTTCGCCGCCGATGCCGGGCGGGTCGTGGCCGACATCGTGGCGCGTGGCAGGACGCCGATCCTGGCCGGTGGCACTGGCCTGTACTTCCGGGCGCTGCTGCAGGGCCTGTCGCCGATGCCGGAGGCCGACCCGGCAATACGCGAAGCGCTCAGCGCCGAGGCGGCCGAGCGTGGCTGGGCGGCACTGCACGCCGAGCTGGCCAAGGTCGACCCGGCCGCCGCCGCACGTATCCATGCCACCGATCCGCAACGCATCCAGCGGGCGCTGGAGGTCTATCGCCTGACCGGTATCCCCATTACTGAATGGCAGCGCCGGCCGGGCGTAGCGCCATTGCCGGTGCGCACCCTCAAGCTTATCCTCGCCCCACGCGACCGTGCGGTTCTTCACCAGCGCATCGAGGCGCGCTTCGACGCCATGCTGGGGCAGGGGTTTCTCGACGAGGTGCGGGCATTGCGCGCGATGCCGGAAATGGCTGCCGTGGCGGCGCCCCTGGACCTGCCGGCAGTGCGTGCGGTCGGCTATCGGCAGGCCTGGGAGTACCTGGACGGGGAGGGGGATGCCGCCCGTTTCCGTGACAAGGCGATCTTTGCCACCCGGCAACTGGCCAAGCGCCAGCTGACCTGGCTGCGCGGCGAGCTTGATGCGCGCTGGTTCGACCCCCATGTTGATGGTGAGCGCTTGGCCAGCGCGGTGTCGACCTTCGTCGCACGCTGAATCCCCGCCAGCCGTGTAACATCATCGGTCGGCGGGCGGCTCGGGGGCCGCGGCAACCGTCGGCAACCCAATAAGAACAATAATCAGGAGTGTGCAATGTCCAAGGGGCAATCGCTGCAGGATCCTTTCTTGAACGCACTGCGGCGCGAACGCGTGCCGGTTTCGGTGTACCTGGTGAACGGCATCAAGCTGCAGGGCACGATCGAGTCGTTCGACCAGTTCGTGGTCCTGCTGCGCAACACGGTCAGTCAGATGGTCTACAAGCACGCCATTTCCACCGTCGTTCCGGCACGCAACGTGAAGGTCGGTCCGGGCGGCGGTTACGTGCAGTCGGGTGAAGGTGGTCAGGCAGGTGATGAAGCAGACGAGTAATACCGGAGCGGTGAATGTTTGACCGCTCGAAAAAGGGTGAACACGCCCTGTTGATCCAGCCCCATTTCGGCAAGCTGGAAGACGATGTGCTCGAAGAATTCGGTGATCTGGCCCGCTCGGCCGGGGCCAGCATCGCCGCGACGATCACTGCGCGCCTGGACCGTCCGAATCCGTCGACCCTGATCGGCAGCGGCAAGCTGGACGAGATCAAGGCAGCGGCCGACGCCAGCGGGGCCGACCTGATCCTGGTCAACCATGCATTGAGCCCGGGCCAGGAGCGCAACCTGGAACGTTTCCTCGAGCGCCGCGTGATCGACCGCACTGGCCTGATCCTGGACATCTTCGCCCAGCGTGCGCACAGCCACGAAGGCAAGCTGCAGGTCGAACTGGCACAGCTGCGCCACCTGGCTACGCGGCTGGTGCGCGGCTGGACCCATCTGGAGCGCCAGCGCGGCGGTTCGATCGGCCTGCGCGGCCCGGGTGAAACCCAGCTGGAAACCGACCGCCGCCTGCTGCAGAAGCGGGTGGAACAGCTGCAGAAGCGCCTGGAAAAGGTCGAAGTGCAGCGCACCCAGATGCGCCGTGCGCGTGTGCGCAGCGAGCTGCCGCGCGTGGCCCTGGTGGGCTACACCAACGCCGGCAAGTCGACTCTGTTCAACGCCATGACCGGCGCTGAGGCCTATGCCGCCGACCAGCTGTTCGCAACGCTGGATCCGACCGTGCGCCGCATCGCGGTGCCGGGGGGCAACGTGGTGCTGGCCGATACCGTTGGCTTCGTCCGCGATCTGCCGCATGATCTGGTCGCGGCGTTCCGCTCGACCCTGTCCGAGGCGCGCGAGGCCGACTTCCTGCTGCATGTGGTCGACGCTGCCGATCCGCACCGCGAGGAGCGCATCGCCCAGGTCGACGAGGTGCTGACCGCAGTCGGTGCCGGTGACCTGCCGCAATTGCTGGTGTTCAACAAGATCGACCGCATTGACGGCGCCGACGTGCGCCACGACGGCCAGGACGGTATCCCGGACGAATCGCGTCGCGAGCGGGTGTGGATTTCCGCGCGTGACGGTCAGGGCCTGGAGCTGTTGCAGGCGGTGCTGGGCAAGCGCCTGGGCCTGCAGCATGTCACCGGCGAACTGCGTCTTCCCCCGGATGCAGGCCGCCTGCGCGCGCGCCTGCACCAGCTGGAGGTGATCCGCAGCGAGCAGGCCGATGAGGATGGTTGGCTGCTGCAGGTCGACCTGCCGATCGCCGAAGCCGAAAAGCTGGCCGCCAGTGCCGATGGCGCCCCGATCCGCGCGCTGCTGCCGGAAAAACTGCCGGAGTGGTGAGGTAGCGACCGGTGCCCGGTAGTGCCGGCCGCTGGCCGGCAACGCAACCGTGCCGGAGGGGCGCGACATCTGGCTGTCATCTGCGGTACAACGTGCAGGTTCTTCACCCCACCGTCATGCCGATGTCCATCCCCACCGACGCTGAACTCAATAGCCAGTCCGCCGCGCTTGGGCAGCGCCTGGAGCAGGCCTCGCTGCAGCTGGTGACGGCCGAAAGCTGCAGTGGTGGCTGGATTGCAAAGTGCATGACCGACATCGCGGGTTCGTCGGCATTCTTCGACTGCGGCATGGTGGTCTACAGCTACGAAGCCAAGCAGCGGCTGTTGGGCGTGAGGGCGCAGACCCTGGAGCAGTACGGTGCGGTCAGCCGCGAAACCGTGCTGGAGATGGTGTCGGGTGCGCTGGTCAATTCCGGTGCCGGCATCGCGGTGGCGGTGACCGGCATTGCCGGACCGGGCGGTGGCAGCCCTGGCAAGCCGGTCGGCAGCGTCTGGATCGGCTGGAAGCGGCGCGGCGGCTACGCCCGCGCCGAGCTGTTCCAGTTCGAGGGCGACCGCGAAGCCATCCGCCGGCAAACCGTAGCGGCGGCATTGCGCGGCATCGACGCCCAGCTGTGACATGCTGCTCCGGTAATCGTCCGGAGCACGCATGATGTGGGAAACGCTGGGCACGGTCCGTGACCTGGGCCGACTGCAGGAAATTGCGGTCGTCCTGATCCGCTATGGCTTCGGTGACGTGGTGCGGCGCATCGGCCTGGCCACCACGCTGGAGCGCGCAGGGCGCCTGCTGCACTGGAACGAGGATCGCCAGGAACTGCTGCGGATGACCGCGCCGGTGCGCGTACGCAGCGCGATGCAGGATCTCGGCCCGACCTTCGTCAAGCTCGGGCAGGTGCTGGCGACGCGCGTTGACCTGCTGCCGCCGGAATGGATCGCCGAGCTGTCCGAACTGCAGAACGCGGTACCCGCGCTGCCGTATGCCGATATCCGCGAGCAGCTGGAGGCCGACCTGGGTGCCTCGCCCGCAGACGTGTTCGCCTTCCTCGATGAAATCCCGATGGCCGCCGCATCGCTGGCGCAGGCCCATCGTGCACGGCTGCACGACGGCCGCGAAGTAGTACTGAAGGTGCGCCGCCCCGGCATCCGTGACGTGGTTGAAGCCGACCTGCGGTTGCTGGCGCGCCTGGCCGAAATCGTCGAGGCGCGGCTGCCGGACCTGCGCCGCTATCGTCCGGCCGAGGTCGTGCAGCAGTTCACCGTGTCGCTGCGACGCGAGCTGGATTTCGCCGCCGAATGCCGCAACGCCGAGCGCATCGCGCGCAACTTCAACGGCCGTGACGACATCCTGATCCCCAGCGTGCACTGGCAGTGGACCTGTGAAAGCCTGAACGTCCAGGACTTCGTCGACGGCATTCCCGGCCGTGACCTGGCCGGCGTCGATGCGGCGGGCCTGGACCGGCGCGAACTGGCTCGGCGCGGTGCCGGCATCGTGCTCAAGATGGTGCTGGAGGACGGCTGCTTCCACGCCGACCCGCACCCCGGCAACATCCTCTACCTGCGTGACGGCCGCATCGGCGTGATTGACTTCGGCATGGTCGGCGCGTTGTCCGAAGTGCGCCGCTTCCAGGTCGCGCAGCTGCTGCACGGGCTGGTCGAGCAGGATCCGCAGGGCGTGGCCGATGTGCTGCTGGACTGGGCCGGCGGCGTGGAAGTTGACGAGAACCGCCTGCAGCACGACATCAGCCAGTTCGTTGACCAGTATCGCGGCGTGCCGCTGAAGGACCTGCGCATCGGCCTGATGCTGGGCGATATCACCCAGCTGCTGCGCAGCTACAGCCTGACCCTGCCGGCCGATCTGGCGCTGATGATCAAGGCCTTCCTGACCCTGGAAGGCATGGGCCGCCAGCTGGACCCGGATTTCGACATGGCCAGTGCCGCGCGCCCATTCCTTGAACGGGTGGTGCTGCAGCGCTATGCGCCCAGGGCGCTGCTCAAGCGTGGCCGACGCAGCCTGCTGGGCCTGGTCGACTTCGCCGGGGAATTGCCGCGCGACCTGCGCAAGCTGGTCCAGGCCGCACGCCGCGGCCGCCTCCAGCTGAAGGTGGAAACCACCGCGCTGCAGGGCTTCGGCGAACAGGTGAATCGGGCAGCGAACCGGCTGGTGATGGGTATCGTCACCGCCGCACTGATCATCGGGTCCTCGATCGTGATGCACAGCGTTGGCGGGGTCTCCAGTCGCTGGCTGCTGGCGCTGGGGGTGTGCGGGTTCATCGGCGCCGGCTTCTGTGGCGTGTGGATCCTGTACTCGATATGGAGGAGCGGCAAGCACACATAGTGTGCTTGCCGCAGCGGTTCCCCACTGGAACCGCGGAATCGCTGCGCGATTCCGGTAGGGCCAATCGCTGGTCGGCTGCTTTTTGCCTTTGCCGCCCGGCCATTGGCCCAACTGCCGAGCATGGCGCGGCACTACAGACCCGGCACTTGCAGTTGTGCGCATTAGTAGTAATACTACTAATCATGGACCTGACCGACACCCAGCAGGCGATCCTGCAGTTGATCGCCGAGCGTATCGAGAGCGAAGGCGCACCGCCGTCGCAGACTGAAATCGCACGTGCGTTCGGCTTCAAGGGCGTGCGCGCGGCCCAGTACCACCTGGAAGCCCTGGAGCAGGCCGGTGCGATCCGTCGCATCCCGGGCCAGGCTCGCGGCATCCGTCTGGTGCAGGCACCGCCGGTCGAAAAGCTCGCCGAGCCGGGCCCTCCGGACAGCGTGCTGCGCTTGCCGGTGCTGGGCCGGGTCGCTGCCGGCCTGCCGATCGGTGCCGACATCGGCTCCGACGATTTCGTGGTGCTGGACCGGGTGTTCTTCTCGCCAGCGCCGGACTACCTGCTGAAAGTGCAGGGCGACTCGATGATCGACGAGGGCATCTTCGACGGTGACCTGATCGGCGTGCACCGTACCCGCGACGCCCGTTCCGGGCAGATCGTGGTGGCCCGCATCGATGACGAGATCACCGTCAAGCTGCTGAAGATCGCCAAGGACCGCATCCGCCTGCTGCCGCGCAATCCCGATTACAAGCCGATCGAGGTGCTGCCGGACCAGGATTTTGCGATCGAAGGCCTCTATTGCGGCCTGCTTCGGCCCAATCGTTGACCCGCTCCATAGTGCATTACCCCGCGGTCTTTTGTGGCGATTCTCTGGTTCCACTGAGGTTGGTACGGATGTCCGATAATTCTTTTCAGAGCGCCGGGCAGAATCTCAGCCTGTGCGATACGTCCGACTTAAAGTGAACCCATGGCAAAGAAGACCCCCAAAGACAGCACCCCCAACGACATGACCTCTGCAAGGACCAATACGATGGACGAGAACAAGAAGCGGGCCTTGGCTGCTGCTCTGGGCCAGATCGAGAAGCAGTTCGGCAAGGGCTCGGTGATGCGCATGGGCGACCGCGTGGTCGAGCCCGTCGAAGCCATCCCGACCGGTTCGCTGATGCTCGACATCGCACTGGGCATTGGCGGTCTGCCGAAGGGCCGTGTCGTTGAGATCTACGGGCCGGAATCCTCGGGCAAGACCACCCTGACCCTTCAGGCCATCGCCGAATGCCAGAAGATGGGCGGTACCGCGGCCTTCATCGATGCCGAGCACGCGCTTGACCCGATCTACGCCGCGAAGCTGGGCGTGAACGTGGACGACCTGCTGCTGTCGCAGCCGGACACCGGTGAGCAGGCGCTGGAAATCGCCGACATGCTGGTCCGTTCGGGCTCGGTCGACATCCTGGTGGTCGACTCGGTCGCCGCGCTGACCCCGAAGGCCGAAATCGAAGGCGAAATGGGTGACCAGCTGCCGGGTCTGCAGGCCCGCCTGATGAGCCAGGCGCTGCGCAAGCTGACCGGCAACATCAAGCGTTCCAACACCCTGGTGATCTTCATCAATCAGCTGCGCATGAAGATCGGCGTGATGATGCCGGGCCAGAGCCCGGAAACCACCACCGGTGGCAACGCGCTGAAGTTCTACGCCTCGGTCCGCCTGGACATCCGCCGTATCGGTGCGATCAAGAAGGGCGATGAGATCATCGGCAACCAGACCAAGATCAAGGTCGTCAAGAACAAGCTGGCGCCTCCGTTCAAGCAGGTCATCACCGAGATCCTGTACGGCGAAGGCATCAGCCGCGAGGGCGAACTGATCGACATGGGCGTGGATGCCAAGCTGGTCGAGAAGGCCGGCGCCTGGTACAGCTATGGTGAAGAGCGCATTGGCCAGGGCAAGGACAATGCCCGCGGCTACCTGCGCGACAACCCGACCGTCGCCGCCAAGCTCGAGGCCGAGCTGCGTGAGAAATTCCAGCCGGCCGAAGCGGCCCGCGAGGAAGGCGACGACGAAGGCGACGACGAGTAAGGCTTGCTGTGGGGCAGGGCGGCGCCGTCAGTGACGTCGCCCTGTCCCGCAGGTTCGAATCGCCCAGGGATGGGCAGGGCGCCAAGGACGGCGCCACCCTTGGAGCACCGATGTCCGACGCCGAAGACATTCCCACCGGCCGCAAGCGCCGGCAGCGTGAGCAGACTCCCGTCCAACGGGCGCTGGGCCTGCTGGTCCGCCGCGAGCACTCGCGCAAGGAACTCACCCGCAAGCTGACCGCCCGTGGCATCGAAGACGAAGCCGCGCAGGCCGCTGTCGCCAAGCTGACCGAGGCGGGCTGGCAGGACGACACCCGTTTTGCCGAGAACCTGGTGAGGATGCGCGCCAACGCCGGTTATGGGCCGATCCATGTCCGCGCCGAGCTGGGGACCCACGGCCTGGACAGTGCCGCGATTGCTGCAGCGATGGACAGCTACGAAGGCGACTGGCAGGAGAACGCCCGTGATCTGGTCCGCCGACGCTTTGGCGAGGCCGGTCCGCAGGACCTGACGCAGCGGCGCAAGGCCGCCGATCTGCTGGCCCGACGGGGCTTCGACGGCGACAGCATCGGCCGTGCGACCCGCTACGACCCGGATGACTGAGACTGGCGGCGCCGGGCCTGATACCCTTTAGGTTTTCGGCGGTCCCTCGCGACTCTGGCCAACACGGCCGGTGGTCCGGGTCCGCCGGCCCGCAGACTGCCAGCCCCCAATGAACGCATCCGCCAAATTCACGACATCCCAGATCCGCAGCGACTTCCTTGAATTCTTCAAGGGCAAAGGCCACACCATCGTGCCCTCGGCGCCGCTGGTGCCGGGCAATGATCCGACCCTGCTGTTCACCAACTCCGGCATGGTGCAGTTCAAGGACGTGTTCCTCGGCGCGGAGAAGCGTAGCTACGTGCGCGCGGCCGACGTGCAGCGCTGCCTGCGCGCGGGCGGCAAGCACAACGATCTCGACCAGGTCGGCTACACCGCACGCCACCACACCTTCTTCGAAATGCTGGGCAACTGGTCGTTCGGCGACTACTTCAAGAAGGACGCGATCGCCTGGGCCTGGGAACTGCTGACCCAGGTCTGGAAGCTGCCGGCCGAACGCCTGCTGGTCACCGTCTACCAGACCGATGACGAAGCCTACGAGCTGTGGCGCGACATGGTCGGCGTGCCGGAAGAGCGCATCGTGCGCATCGGCGATAACAAGGGTGCGCCGTTCGCTTCGGACAACTTCTGGCAGATGGCCGACACCGGTCCGTGTGGTCCGTGCACCGAGATCTTCTACGACCACGGCGACCATATCGCAGGCGGCCCCCCGGGTTCGCCGGATGAAGACGGCGACCGCTTCATCGAAATCTGGAACCTGGTGTTCATGCAGTTCGACCGCCAGCCCGACGGCACCCTGGTGCCGCTGCCGGCGCCGTGCGTGGATACCGGCATGGGCCTGGAGCGCCTGGCTGCGATCCTGCAGCACGTGCACACCAACTACGAGATCGACCTGTTCCAGGCGCTGATCCGCAAGGCCTCCGAGCTGACCGGCACCGCCGACCTGGAGAACAAGTCGCTGCGCGTGATTGCCGACCACATCCGCGCCTGCTCGTTCCTGATCGTCGACGGCGTGCTGCCGTCCAACGAAGGCCGGGGTTACGTGCTGCGCCGTATCATCCGCCGCGCCCTGCGCCACGGCTGGATGCTGGGCGTACGCCAGCCGTTCTTCAGCAAGCTGGTGCCGACGCTGGTCGAGCAGATGGGCGAGGCCTATCCGGAACTGCCGGCGGCGGTGGACACCGTCATCCGTGCGCTGCAGGCCGAGGAAGAGCGTTTCGCCGAAACCCTCGATGCCGGCATGAAGATCTTCGAAGACGTGGCCGGCAAGGCCAGCAATGGCGTAATCCCGGGCGTTGACGCCTTCCGCCTGTATGACACCTATGGCTTCCCGCTCGACCTGACCCAGGACATCGCCCGCGAGCGCGACCTGACCGTCGACATCGCCGGCTTCGATGCCGCGATGGAGCAGCAGCGCGAGACCGCGCGCGCGGCCGGCAAGTTCGGTGGCGGCGTGACCCTGCCAGCCGAGCTGGTGGCGACCCTCAGCCCGACCCAGTTCCTGGGCTACGACCGCCTGCAGGCCGACGGCCTGGGCGTGCTGGCCCTGCTCAAGGACGGTCGTCCGGTGCAGTCGGCCGATGCGGGTGACGCAGTCATCGTCATCACCAACCAGACCCCGTTCTACGCAGAGTCCGGCGGCCAGGTCGGCGACACCGGCGTGCTGACCGGCAACGGCGTGCGCCTGGTGGTGGAAGACACCCAGAAGTTCGCCGGCCAGTTCCATGGCCATGTCGGCACCCTGTCCGGCGGCGGCCTGAAGGTCGGCGACGTGCTCTCCGGCCAGGTTGATGGCGAGCGCCGCGGCGCCACCATCCTCAACCATTCGGCCACCCACCTGCTGCACGCCGCCCTGCGCGAAGTGCTGGGCACCCACGTGCAGCAGAAGGGCTCGCTGGTCGCCCCGGACCGCCTGCGTTTCGACTTCTCGCACTTCCAGCCGATCAGTGCCGACGAACTGGCGGTGATCGAGCGCAAGGTCAACCAGCAGGTGCGCGCCAACAACGCCGCCGAAGTGCACACCATGGGCATGCAGGAAGCGCTGGACTTCGGCGCGATGGCCCTGTTCGGCGAGAAGTACGGCGAGCACGTGCGCGTGCTGAAGATGGGTGACTACTCCACCGAGCTGTGCGGTGGTACCCACGTCAACCGTACCGGCGACATCGGCCTGTTCAAGATCACCTCCGAGGGCGGCGTCTCCGCGGGCGTGCGCCGCATTGAGGCCGTCACCGGCCAGGGCGCGCTGGACTACGTGGACGCCGAAGAGGCCCGCCTGGCCGAGGCCGCTGAGCTGCTCGGCGGCAGCGCCGCCGACGTGGTCGAGAAGATCCGTGCCCTCGGCCAGCGCCAGAAGCAGCTGGAGCGCGAACTGGAGGCCGTGAAGGCCAAGGTTGCTGCGGGTGCCACGGCCGACCTGTCCGGCCAGGCCGTCGAGGTCGCTGGCGTGAAGGTGCTGGCTGCCCGCCTGGAGGGCTTCGACGCCAAGGCCCTGCGTGACGCCATGGATCGCCTCAAGCAGCAGCTGGGCGACGCGGTGATCGTGCTGGCCGGCGCCCAGGACGGCAAGGCGGCCCTGGTCGCAGGCGTGAACGGCAGCGCAATGGGCAAGGTCAAGGCCGGGGAACTGTTGTCCCATATCGCCGGTCAGATCGGGGGCAAGGGCGGCGGACGCCCGGACCTCGCCCAGGGTGGTGGCGAGGACGGGCCCGCCCTTGCCACTGCGCTGGCTGCCGTCGTCGAATGGGTCAGCCCCCGCCTGTGATGAACCTGGCCGTCCCCCTCCTTGTAGGAGCGGGACGGCTGACGGTACCATTGCGAATCTTTTCCCTTTGTCGTGGTAGCGCTTCTTGACGGAGCGTCAAGCCGGTGGGGGATACCCTTCCACACGGTTCCATGGAGACTTACAAAAATGTTGATCCTGACTCGCCGCGTCGGCGAAACCCTGATGATCGGAGACTCGGTGAGCGTCACCGTGCTTGGCGTCAAGGGTAACCAGGTGCGTATCGGCATCACCGCGCCGAAGGACGTCGCTGTGCATCGCGAAGAGATCTATCAGCGCATCCAGCGTGGTGATGAAGCCGGTGGCACCGGTAGCGAAAATTCTGCCGAATAACGCTTTACCTTCGCACTCGATTAACGTTATGATTCACGCCCCGCTGAGGTGCGACGCACCAGACGCGGAGAAAACCCCGGAGTGATGCCCGAGTGGCCGAAGGGGCTCCCCTGCTAAGGGAGTATAGGGTCAAAAGCTCTATCGAGGGTTCGAATCCCTCTCACTCCGCCAGATACAAAGAAGCGCCTGCAGATCCTCGATCTGCAGGCGTTTTTCTTTGCGCGGATGCAGGGTCCCGGCGTGCCATCCAGCGATCATAGATCGCTGATGGCGACCGAATCAGGCTCTCCTCAGAGCTTTAGCGTCACACCCACCTGGAAGCCCCGCCCCGGCAGCGGCGCGATGTACTTCAGCGGCGAGTTGTGTGGACGCGCTTCCTCATTGAGCAGGTTGCTGCCGTTGACGAACACTTCCATGCCGGCGATGTAGCTGCTGCGCACCGGCAGTTCGCGGCTGACCGGCAGATCAACCAGGTTGAACGCGTCCAGCGGGATTTCCTCGCTGACGTTGCGGCCGAGGTACTTCTGCGTGTCGTAGTAGGTGCTCGACAGCTGCGCCTTCCAACCTTCGCGCTGCCATTGCAGGTTGGCACCGTAGCGGTTGGTCGGCATGTTCGGGAGGTACTCGCCATCGTTGTGGGCGCGCAGCGGATCGGGGTGGTCGGCCTTGTTCTTCACCAGATCGGCGAAGGCAGAGATGTTCAACGTGCCATACCGGCCCAAGTCCAGCACCTGAGATGCGTCGATCTCGAAACCCTTCACCGTGGTGTCGGTCTGCTTCCAGTACTTGAGCGGCAGACGGTTGGCGGTCTGCAGGCCGGAATGGCCGAGGTAGAGATAGTTCTCGTACTTCATCCGGTAAGCGGTGGCCGACAGCTCGAAACCGCCGATGTGGAACAGGCCGGTCAGCTCCAGGTTCTTCGCGCGCTCAGGCTTGAGGTTCTGGTTGCCTTCTTCCTGGGTCATCACCGAATAGTGTGCGTTGCTGGCATACAGCTCGTTGATCTCCGGTGCGCGCTGCGAGGATGCGTAGCGCACCTTGGCGGCGAACAAGGGGCCTAGCTCGACATACGATCCGAGGGTGTAGCTGTTGAGCCGGTAGTCGCGGTCCTGCAATTTCGTGTTGGCGGCATTGCGCGCTGTCTTGAAGCGGCTTGGTTGCAGGTCATGGTCAACGCGCTCGTGGCGCACGCCTGCATCGAAACTGGCCCAGCCGAAGTCCAGCGTCTCCTTCAGGAACACCGCGTTGCTGCGGGTGTCGACGTCGGGCAGGTAGCGCAGTGAACCGCTGCCGGTGACCTGGCGCGACTGGTGGCTGAAGCCGAGCAGGCCGCTGAGCGGACCGATGCGCTGATGGCTCAGAAGCAGCTCGGCCTGGGAGCTTTCGAAGTCGTAGTCATTGGCCTTGGATGCACCGAGGCGCTCGCCCGACGTGTTGTCCAGCCTGGAAACTCGCAGCTCCGCGCGCTCGAACCACGGCAGCGGATCGCGCAGCAGGGCGTCCAGCGCGTAGCGTTCCTGCTTGATCACCACGCCCACCGGCAGGCCATCAGCATAGTTCGAACCGAACGACAGGTTCTGCATCGAGAATCCCGGCACGCCGTATTCGCTGTCCTTGGCATCGATGCTGACACCCACGTAGCCACGGTCGAAGAACAGCGTCGAGCCGAAGGCCACCTGCGAGTTGCGTGCGTAGCTGTTGCCCAGCCGGTGATGGTAGTCGGGCGTGACATCGTTGTTGATCTGCTTCTGCACGTACGACGGCGTGCCGGGCACGTAGGCCGGGTTGGCCGGATTGATGTAGGTGCGGTGCTGCCAGACCGAGGTCGGATGGTTGGTGTAGAACGAGAAGTCACCATCGGCCCAGTCCGGATTCTCGCTCATGAACTGGTCGATGTAGGGCTGCGAGGCCTTGTTGTAGATCTGCTGGACGCGCGCCTCTTTCTGGCAGCTGTCGGCCAGCGCCGAGTTGACGCCGCCGGTCGGCGGGAACAGGCGGGTGTTGCAGACGTCGGCCTTGCTGTTGCCCGGGATGTCGTAGTGCGAGATGCGCTGGCGCGAGACCTGCAGGTTGGTCGAGAGGTTGCGCTGGTTGTTGAAGTTCATGCGGAAGCCCTGCGCGTCGGCGGCATTGAAGCCCTTGCGCAGGACCAGCTCCATCGACTGCTCCGTGTCTTCCAGGCTGCGCGGGATGAGGCCCGAATCGATCTCCACGCTGCCGCCGATCGCATTGCCGCCATAGCGCACGGTATCGGAGGACTTGTTGACGATGACGCTGCGCACGAACAGTGGATCGAACGGAATGTTGATGTCGCCGCTGATCGCGTTCATGCCGAGAATGGACTGGCCATCCTGCAGGATCTGCACGCGGTTGCCGCTGAGGCTGCGGATGACCGGGGCGCCCGCGTTCGGCCCGAAGGCGCTGCTCTGCACGCCGGAGACATGTTCGAGCAGGCTTCCGAGGGTACGGTTCTGCGCCTGTGGATTGTCGACGGTGACCCGGCTGTCGACGCGCGAGGTCGGGGAGGCCTGGACCTGGAGGGTGGGAAGGGTAGGCGCGTCCGCAGCGTGGGCGGTGTGGACAGCGAGCAGGATGGCGGCAGCAAGCAGGTGGCGACGCATAGCAGGACTCGTGAAATAGGCGTGAAATGTTATAACGTAACGATCTGTATCGACAAGGACGTGATGAGGCCTTGCCGCCAGACCTGAATCGCGGGAGGCGCGAACGAGGTTGCCGCGCGTTCAGCGCCCTGCCTTGTGCGGGGCCCCGATGCTGTGCACGATCCGAAGCGCTGCGCCCCACAACGCGTCACGCAGCACCTTCTTCACTGGAACGGAGCAACGTATGAAGCTGTTGTCCGCTGTGTTGTTGTGTGCGTGTTCGCTGCCGGCCGGGTTGGCGCTGGCGGTGGAAGCGTCCCCGTCGCCGCTGCTGGGGCGTTGGTCGCTGGACACCGCGACCTCGGCACTGCCCGAGGCGCAGCGTCCGAAGCGGGTGGTGCTGGAGTTCAAGGACGCCGGTGGTGGGCGCTGGAGCTCGCACGTGGATATCGTCCTGCATGATGGCAATACCATGAAGTCCGACGGCACGCTGGCGCTGGACGGTACGCCGGGCCCTTTGTCCGGTACCTATGGCGCGGACAAGGCCAACCTGAAGCTGCCGGCGCCGAACACCCTGGTGATGCAGCTGGTGGACCACGGTACGCCGGCCTCCACCCGTATCTACACCGTGGCCGATGACCAGGCGACGATGACCGAGACCAAGGCGTTCTACGCTCACGACGGGACGCCGATCCTGCAGACCAACCTGTTCAAACGCATGCCGTAGCGATCCTGCGTTCACCACGCCCGCACAACGGGCGTGGTGAACACCGCCGCCTTACACCGGGGCCGGGTCGCGCTTGCCGGTGTCGATGCCATACCTGCCCATGGCGTCCTGCATCCAGCACGCAGCACCATGACCATCACGTTCCAGCGGATCATCGCGTTCAGGCGGCGCTCGACGGCCAGGTCGCCCGGATAGGCCGGCTGGCGTTCGGGCGGGATGGTATTGACGTAGGCCGTCCATGCGCAGGTATGCAGGTCGCCGTGCTGCGGGGCGTCCAGCCCGCTCAGCTGATCGATCAGGTAGTGCGCGCGTGGCCGGCCACCGGCCTGCATCACCGCCTGCAGCGATTCACGCCACTCCCGCGTTTCCAGCGGGTCGGTATCGAAGGGGATCAGAAATTGGTTCATGACTGTCTCCGGAGGGCGCCGCTCGGACGTCTGCCTAGGCGACAACACCATCAGGGCGCACAGCACTGGAGCGGGGTCGCCACGGCAATGCCGTGACGCGAAGGGCGGACGTGGCAGCCACCGAGGAGACAAGCGTAGGCCCGTCCTCGCGCCTTCGATAGGCGGGCCCGGCTTCGGTTTCTGGCAAGCAAGAGTTGGAGCAGCGCGCCGTATCGTGCGCCGACGTGCCGGGCGGGGAATGCCTGGTGCGTTCGTCTGCTGCAACGCCCCTGTCATCAATGGCCGTCACCCTGCTGGGCTTTCCAGCCTCGGGGTGGTTGGCCGGCCGTGAACAGCGTGAGGATCTGGGAGAAGAGCTACGAACTGCGGCGCCGGCTGCTGCGTGGCTTCTTCCTGCGTCGCGGTTCGGCCAGCGAGGATGCCGAAGACCTGGCGCAGGAGGTCTACCTGCGGCTGCTGCGCAGCACCGGCGAGGATGCCGACGCGGTCGAGAACCCGGAAGCCTACCTGTTCACCGTGGCGGCCAACCTGGCGCGCGAACATGCACGAGCGCGGTCGTCGCTACCGCCGCTCGAGGACGTCGATCTGCTGGCCGAAGTGCTGAAAAGCGAAGAAGACATCGAGGGCGAATTCGAGCGTGCGCAGCGCTGGAACGATATCCGCAGCACCATCGCGCGGTTGCCGGCGACCACGCGCCGGGTGATGGAGCTGCATTACCGCGACGGGCTGGACTGCCCGGGAATCAGCCAGCAGCTGCAGGTGTCGGTGCACATGGTGCGCAAGCATATCGGCAAGGGGCTGGAGGCCTGCAGGAAGGCGCTGGGCGCCAGGGAGCTCACATGAATCGGTATCCATCACGCAGGCCTGACGACGCGATCGAACGTGAGGCGGCGCACTGGTTCCTGTGCAATCGCGAGGGGGGGCTGGACAAGGCCGGGCGTGTCGCGTTCCTCGACTGGATGAAGCGCTCGCCCGAGCATGTTCGCGCCTACATGCGCGCGCTCGCGTTGCACCGGCAGGTGGGCGAGGCGCTGCAATCGCCGTTGGCTGATGCGGCGCTGGTGCCACCGCAGCAGGTCGCCGCCAAGGTGGTGCCGCTGTTCGGTCGTGCGCACGCGCCGCCCCGCGCCGCGCTGCGTCGCGGTCGCGTGCGCTGGTGGACGGTCTCTGCCGCGGCCTGTGTTGCCCTGCTCGGCGTGGGCCTGGTTTCGCAGATGATGCCCACCCAGCAGCTCTACAGTGCCGGGCATGGTGAACTCCGCGACCTGGTGCTGCCCGACCAGACCCAGGTGCGGCTCAACGCGGACAGCCGACTGCGGGTACGCATGAGCTGGTTCAGTCGAAGGGTGGAGCTGCTGCAGGGGGAGGCCACGTTCGACATCGCCCGCGACCGCCGTCCGTTCGAGGTGGAAGTGAACGGCCTGGAGATCCGGGATATCGGCACTGTATTCGATGTATCGCGACGGCTGCAGAGCACCCGCATCGGCGTGGTCTCCGGCGAGGTCGAGGTCTGGAGCCAGGGCGCGGGTGCCCGCCGCCTGGCCCAGCTGGAGCAGGGCCGGGTGGTGCAGGTCGACGCGCGAAGCCATGCCGTCGAGCCAGTGGACATGCCGCTGTCGATGCTGCTGGACTGGCAGCAGCGCAAAGTCTCCTTCCTCGATGAGCGGCTCGATGAGGTGGCAGCTGCCTTCAACCGGCACAACCAGGTGCAGGTGCGCGTGCTGGACGAAGGCGCAGCATCGGCGCGGTTGTCCGGCAGCCTTGATGCGCATCGCATCGGTGCGCTGCAGGCCTTCCTTGAACGCGACCCACGCTTCGTGGTGAGGCGCGAAGGCGACACAGTGCGGGTCGGCAGTCGCTGAGGCCCGTGTGGTCGTGGACTGTCAGAAAAAATTCATCGAATCCCTGTTCTCCACTTCGGTGGATGCGGGCTCTTACTTGGGAGAAGCCGCTGCCAAGTCACGCGGCGACCTCGCAGCCTTTTCTCTTCCAAGGACCCGTGATGCGCAACACGCTCTACCTGTCGATCATCCTCGCCCTGTCTCCCTGCAGCGTGCCAATGGCGGCCGCGGCCGCGGCCACTGCCGATGGCCTTGAAGCCCGCGTGTCGGCGGCGATCGCGGCGCAACCGCTGGCACGTGCGCTTGAGCAGCTGTCGCGCAGTTCCGGCGTGCAGTTCCTGTACTCGGGCAGCGGTGAAGCGCACATGGCCGGGGCTGTGCCGCGGGGCGCCACCGTCAAGCAGGCGTTGGACGCACTGCTGGCGGGTACCGGCCTTGGCTACACCGTGGTGGATGGCAATGTCATCGCCATCGATCCGGCACCCGCACGCAATGCGCCGAAGCCAGCCGCGCCGATGCCGCGCGAGGCCGGGGCGGTGCTGGCGCCGACCCTGGGCACGGTGAAGGTGATTGCCGCGCATGAGGTCATCGACCAGAAGAAGTCGTCGCCGGTGATCAAGGATTCGGTGGTCTACGACGAGATGGACAGCTACGGCGACGAGACCCTGGCCGAGAGCCTGATGGCCGCTCCAGGCCTGAGTGCAGTGGAGGATGCCGGCGAACCACGCTATGTGACCGTGCGCGGCGTGCAGGCCAACCTCAACTACACCACCATCGATGGCATCGCGATCGCCAGCGTGGGGGGCAGTGGCTCCGGGGAGCGCATGAACAATCTGCAGCTGATTCCCAGCGACATCGGTACCCGAACCGACATCTACAAGAGCTTCAGCGCGGAGCAGGCACCGGATGCGATCGGCGGTGTGATCGACATCATCAGCCGCAGCGCCTTCGACCGGTCGGGCAGGTACGTGTTTGCCGATGTGGCAGGCATCTATTCCACAGCCGAGACCAACGTCGAGCGCAGTGCCGGCGGCAACCACGAGACCCTGGGCCATTTCGGCAAGAGTGCCAAGATGGTGTTCTCCAACCAGTTCGGCGCCGACCAGGAATTCGGCATCGTTGCGGTGGCACGCTATGAGCAGCGTTCACGCAACAGCGTCAAGCGCTGGGTGGAGTCGAACTACTACTACAACGACGCTGGAAAATACCTCACCGACGGCACCACGGGTCCGGACGAGGCCAAGGGTTGGAACGGCCTGCGTGCGCCTGGCAACTTCAGTACCGGCACCTATACCAACTTCATCACCAACTTCGGTGGCTCCGCCAAGCTTGAGTGGAAGCCCTCGGATGATCCGTTCTACGCATCGCTGCTGCTGTACTCGTACCGGTTCTACGAGAACTCGACGATGAACAAGACGGATCTGTATGGCAACGCCAAGTTTCCGATCCGCAACCAGACCGAGGACAGCGGTACCACCCAGATCAACAGCATCTACATCAAGAACCGCCACGACCGCTGGGACCGCAGCAACCGTGGCGCCATCGCCAGCTTCAACTGGGACATCGGCGACCGTTCGCGCCTGACCCTGCGTGGTGGCCACACCGAAGAGACCTTCCACAACAACCAGGTCTACTGGGGCGTGCGCGCCTATCCAAGCAATCTGTTCGTCGACTACGAGAATGACAGTCACGGGTTCCCAAACGCGGTAGCGGTTTCTGATTCCAGCCTGCTGACCAGCTCCGCGTTCAAGCTCAATCCGGCGCAGGCCTATGTCTCCCCACGCGATGCCAAGGAGAGCATCGACAACCTGCGCGCGGACTTCAGCTACAACATCGACGCCGATGCGCGTGGCTTCGGCCTGGCCACCGGCGCCGAGTACCGCCACCTGAAGATCTGGCAGGACATCGACTTCGACTACTTCAAGAGCAGTGCCACGCTCAACGATTACCTGTATCCGGGTTCGACGCTGCTGGGCAGCGTGCCGGGCTTCCCGCTGATCGACAACCGCAAGTGGAACGAGGAACTGCTGCCGAAGCTGGGCAACAACAATGCGGCGTATCCGAATGCCAACTTCACCAGCGACTACAAGTACGTGGAGGACATCACCAATGCCTATGTGTCCGCTCACTACGCCTGGGACCGGCTGCTGCTGATCGGCGGCCTGCGTTACGACCACACCCGCTTCAATGCCTACAGCCCGTTCAGCGATGATGGCGGCAGTACGTATACCTCCGCCTTCCGCAACACGAGTGGTGGCTACAACAACCTGCTGCCTTCGTTGAATGCGACGTTCAAGCTGAGCGAGGACCAGCGCCTGCGCTTCTCCGCCAGCCGTACGCTGGGCCGGCCGACGCCGAGCAACATCGCCCAGGCCACCAGCACCAGCTGTGGCGATGACGAGGAGGGCAGGGGCTTCTGCACCATCAAGCAGGGCAACGCCAACCTGCAGCCGCGCCGTTCCACCAACGTCGACCTGGCGTGGGACCTGTATTTCAACGGCAACAATGGCCTGGTCTCGGTGGCGCTGTTCGACAAGGTGATCAAGGACGATATCTACACCCTGACCACGTTCGAGAACGTGGGGGACACCCGCTACCGGGTCACCCAGCCGATGAACACCGACGAGTCGAAGCTGCGTGGCGTTGAGTTCGCGGTGGCCAATCGCAATCTGCAGTGGGGCCGCCAGCGCTTCGACATGTACTTCAACGCGACGCGTCTGGAAGGCCAGACCAACTACCGCATCACCGATGGCACCGAGCGGCGCCTGGACCGCCTGCTGTACCAGCCGGACTGGTCGCTCAATGGGTCAGTGATCTGGCGCATGCCGTGGAAGAGCTCGCAACTGCGCCTGTCCGGAACCTACCGCAGCCGGATGCTGGTCGACTTCGGTGACACCGAATGGCTGGATTCGTACTACGACCCATACATGACGTTCAACATGGCTTTCAGCCACAAGGTCGGCAAGCACGTAACGCTGAAGTACGAGGCCAAGAACCTGTTCAACACCCAGCCAACCTACAGCACCGGTCCGAACGGGCGTTTCCGAACCGAGATCGACGACTACGGCCGCTTCTTCTATTTCCACATCATCTACAACTGAGGGGGCATCCGTGGAGACGATCAATCGCAGGCGATTCCTGGCCTTGGCCGGCCTGTCGGCCGCAGGGGCCTGGATGGGCACGGCGCGCGCACTGGCCGCGCAGACCGACGCCACTGCACTGAACCCACGCAACCTGCTGGCCTCGCCGCGCTTTGCCAGCACGCCCTTCACCCTGGGCGTGGCCTCTGGTGATCCCTCGGCCGATGGCATGGTGCTGTGGACACGGCTGGCGACCGAGCCACTGGTGTTCGGTGGTGGCATGCCGGCCCGGCCGATGGTGGTCGAGTGGCAGCTGGCAGCAGACGAAGGCATGCGCAAGGTGGTACGCCAGGGTTCGGCCCTCGCGCATCCCGAACTCGGCCACGCGGTGCACGTGGAGCTGGACGGGCTGGCGCCCGGACGGCCCTACTGGTACCGCTTCACCGTAGGCGGCCACGCCAGCGCAGTGGGTTGTACGCGCACGCTGCCGTCAGCCACGGCAGCGGTGGACCGGGTGCGCTTTGTGGTGGCTGGTTGCCAGCACTACGAAGAAGGCCACTACACCGCGTGGCGACGCATCGCCGAGGAACCGCTCGATTTCGTCTTCCACTATGGCGATTACATCTACGAAGGCGAAAGCCAGCCGGGCCCGCGGAAGATGAACGGCCAGCCGTTCACCAACCTGCGCAACCACGTCGGCCCGCAGATCTATACGCTGGATGATTACCGCCGCCGCTACGCCCAGTACAAGAGCGACGCCGACTTGCAGGCCGCGCATGCGTCGGCCCCCTGGTTCGTCACCTTCGATGACCACGAAGTGGACAACAACTGGGCCGGCGCCGAAGACCAGGACGATACGCCCAGCGAAGTGTTCCTGCTGCGGCGCGCGCAGGCGTTCCAGGCCTACTACGAGAACATGCCGCTGCGCCGTACGGCATTCCCGCGCGATGGCCACATACAGATGTACCGGCGCGCACGCTACGGCACGCTGATGGATCTGCACCTGCTCGACACCCGCCAGTACCGCAGCAAGCAGGTGAACATGGCGCTGCGTGAGGAGGTGGAATCGCCGGAGCGCAGCATTGTGGGGGCGAAGCAGGAACGCTGGCTGTTCGACGGCTTGGCCGATGCGGCGCCGCGCTGGCATACCATCGCCCACCAGGTGGCGCTGGGCAACTACATGCGCGAGAAGGACGGGGTAGTGCAGTCGTCCGACGACCAGTGGTCGGGCTATCTGGACAGCCGCCGACGCCTGCTCGATCACATCCAGAAGGTGGGCTTCGGCAACGTGGTGACCGCTTGCGGCGACGCGCATCGCCACTACGCCAGCGATCTGGTACAGGACCACCGTGACTCGGGTGTGGTCTCCAGCGAGTTCCTCGCCACCTCGATCACTTCCGGTGCCGACGGCCAGGGCGTGGACGCGTATGCCATGAACCAGCTTGCGCACAGTCCCTACCTGAAGGCGACCACCGACAAGCGTGGCTACGTGCTGTGCGATGTCACCCGCGATGCGTGGATCGGCGACATGAAGACGCTGGATACCGTAATGCAGCCGAATGGCGCGCTGCAGAGCTGGAAGCGCTATGCGGTGGAGCACGGCCGGCCGGGGCTGCAGGAGGCCTGAATCTGCCGATCTGCCCCGTAGAGCCGAGCCCATGCTCGGCTGCTTCTCGCCCTGGTCGCATTGCCCCGACAAAGCAGCCGAGCATGGGCTCGGCTCTACAGAGGGCTCCTCAATCGTGCTCGAACCGCAATGGCTCGCTGCCCATTGCCGGGTCACTGGTGCCGGGGCGCCCATCCTCGGCGCGGCCGGCCAGTCGCAGTGCACTGTCGCCCGCACCGATGCGCAGGTCGTACCACCCTGCGGTGGGCGCCGCGTCCCACGCCACCGTGGCCTCAGCATGCGCCGGCAGCACCAGCGCCTGCTCCGGCATGTGCCCGGCATAGGCGCCGGCCTGCACCCGCACATTCTGCGCGCTGTTGTGCAGATTGCGCAGCTGCAGCCGTAGCTGGCCGTCCGCGCGCTCGATCGAAGCCTGCACGGCAGGCGCCTTGACCGCACCCTGGAAGTGGCGGTGGAAGCCGTTCGGACCAAGCAGCCAAAGGTCATAGCGACCCTGGGCGTCCAGCGGCCAGCGCTCGCGCAGTGGCGTACCTGGCAGCAGCGTGTAGCGGCGTGGTACCGCATCCAGCCGCAGCCGATCGTAGACATGCAGCACGGCCGCCGCGCCTTCGCAGGACAGCGTCAGATCCACACCCGAGGCATCGACTGCGGCAATCGATGCCTGCGGACGATAGGGCAGGGCGCGCGCCGGGCGTACACCGCTTTCCTGTTTCGCTGGTTTCAGCCCCTCTGGCAGCGTGGGCACGGTGCGTCCCGGCAAGGCAGCGGCGCGTGCGGCAACCGCACTCACGTCGGGCAGGCCGCGGACGAACGGGCGGGTATCGCGCTGGGCAAAGTCGAACGCAGTGCTGAGGTCGCCGCAGACCGCGCGGCGCCACGGCGAGATGTCCGGTGCGGCCACGCCAAAGCGGCGCTCGATCAGCCGTATGACCGAGGTGTGGTCGTACACCTGCGAATCGACCCAGCCGCCGCGACTCCACGGCGAGATCACGTACAGGGGCACGCGCGGTCCCAGACCGTACGGGCGCCCGCGCAGTTCGGCGAGATCGTACTTTTCGTCACCCGGTGCCGGGTGCCGGTGGTACTCGCCTTCGGTGCTGACCGAGGATACACCCGCCCAGCCACCGTCCACCGGCGAAGGCGGGGCAGGGGGCGGCATGTGGTCGAAGAAGCCATCGTTCTCGTCGAACATCAGCAGCAGGGCGGTGCGGCTCCACACGTCCGGATCGGCGGTCAGCGCATCCAGCACGCGTGCGGTATAGGCCGCGCCCTGTGCCGGGCTGGACGGGCCGGGATGTTCGCTGCCGGCCGCGTCGGCGATGATGAAGCTGACCTGCGGCAGGCGCCCGTCAATGACGTCCTGGCGCAGCTGCGTCAGGCCCCGCGTGCTGACCCCGCGAGCGCGCAGCTGCGGGTCATGCCCTGGCGCCGCGCGGTGGGCCTGACGGAAGGCCTCGAAACCCGCCAGCGGGTTGTCGGTGAAGTTGTCGGCCAGGTCCTGGTAGATCTGCCAGGACACGCCGCCCCTCTGCAGGCGCTCGACATAGCTGGTCCAGCGGTACGACGCCGGGTGCCCACCCTGTTCAGGGAAATTGTCGTGCGAGTTGGCGATCACCGGGCCACCAGCGTGGGCCTGCGGATCGTTGTGGCCGGTCCACAGGAACACCCGGTTCGGGTTGGTGCCGGCCTGCATTGCGCAGTGGTAGGCATCGCAGATCGTGAAGGCATCGGCCAGCGCGCACTGGAACGGCAGGTCGCTGCGCTGGAAGTAGCCCATCGAATGGTTCTGCTTGGCCTTCGGCCATTGCCCCATGCGACCTTGGTCCCAGGCGCGCTGCGCATCGGGCCAGGTATGCGGCGTGCCTTCCACGCGCATGTAGCCGAAATGCGCGGCGGTATCCAGCGGGAACGGCGCGATCGCGCGCTTGCCGCTGGCATCGGGCTGCAGCCACAGGCTGCGGACGCGGCCACCAGCTTGCAGCGCGGCGGCCGGGGCGACGAACCGATCACCGAAGCCACGTACGCCCGGCAGCGTGCCGAAGTAGTGGTCGAACGAACGGTTCTCCTGCATGAACACCACGATGTGCTGCAGGTCTTCCAGGCTGCGCGTCTGCGCGGCGGGGGCGATCGCGGCGGCCCGGGCGATGCTGGGCAGCAGTGGAGAAAAGCCGGCGGCAACGCCGGCCTGCAACAACCGGCGTCGGCCGATATCGGTCACGGGCTCACTCACAGGTCCACGCGGAAAGAGATGCCGACGGTGCGCGGAGCGCCGATGAAGGCGTTGTCGCGGCCGTCCACCCCTGCAAGATACCGCTTGTCGGTGAGGTTGCTCACCACCAGGTTGGCGCCCATGCCCTTCAGGCGCGGCGACAGGCCTTGCAGGTCGAAGCCGATGTTGGCGTTGAACACGGTGGCCGACGGCAGCTTGTTGACGTTGGCGGCGTCGAGATAACGCGTGCCCAGGTAACGGCCGGACAGGCCGAAGTTCCAGTTCTCACCCTGCCAGTCCGCCGACAGGACGAGGGTCTGTTCGGGCTGGCCGATCACCTTGGCGCCGTCGACGATGCCCAGCTGGGTATCACGCGCGGCATCGCCACTGCCCAGGTACTTGGAGCGGTTGTAGGTATAGGCGGCGTTGAGGCGCCAGCCGTTGTCCCAGCCATAGCCGAACGCCGCTTCCAGGCCGTTGCTTTCCACGCCGCCGAAGTTCTCGTAGACACCGTCGGTCTCGCCCAGGTAGTCAATGCCGCTGACGAAGCCGGCCGGCAGGTAGACGATGCGGTTGTCGAACTTGATGTTGTACAGCGTGACCGAGGCGGTCAGCGGCCAGCGGCTGATGCGCATGCCCACTTCAATGTTGTCGGCGGTCTCCGGCTCGACGTTGCGGAAGCGCTGCGGGTCGGTCTCGCCGAGCACGCCGGAAGGAATCGCGGCGAAGTTCTGCGAGAAGCCGGCGAACAGCTCCATGCCTTCCACGCCCGGCGCCCAGGTCAAGCCGGTGGACAGCAGCGGGTCGGACCTGGAATCGGATCTGACGTGCTCGCTGGCACCGATCACGCGGCGGCGCGACTGGTCGACGAAGAACTGCTTCACGCCCAGGCGTGCGCTGAACGGCCCGAACCTCGCCACGTCCTCGACGTAGTACATCTGCTCGTCAACCTTGTACTTGTCCTCGAACTGTACCCAGTACGGCTGATGGTCGAAGGCGATATCCTGGCCGACGTTGAGCAGGCGATGCCAGTCGCGGCGTGCCGATCGGTCCAGCTTCTCCACCCACAGGCCGCCACGGATCGTGTTGTCGACCGTGCCGAAGGTCTGCCGCCACTCGACGTCGGCGGTCACGCCCATGCGGTCGTTGTCGTAGTGGGTGTGGCGATACGACTGCGCGCCCAGCACGTTGCCGGCGTAGCAGTTCGGATCATATTCGGCAGTGAAACCCAGCCGCGGTGTGCAGTTGGCCAGGCGCTGCGCGGCGCTGCCGTCGGGATTGACGAAGAAGATCTGGCCACGATTGCTGCCGCCGTACACGGTCTTTCCACCGATGTACTCCGATTCGGGGCGGCCGGCACCGTCATCGCTGACCTGCGCCAGGTACGGTGGCAGCCAGTCGCCGCGGCCTTGCATGCGGTGCCCGTAGGCGGCCACCGAGGCCTTGAAGCCGTTGCCAGCGTCGAAGGCCGCGCGCAGGTAGCCGAAGGTGTTCTCGCGCAACGCACGCGAGCCGGAACGGTAGTTCTGGTCCAGGTAGGGAATGCCGGTGAGGGTACCGACCAGGTTGTCGCGATCCGGATTGGTCGCGAAGCCCTTCGGTGAGACGCTGGTGTATTCCGGCTCGTCCGCATCGTTGTAGGACAGGTAGCCGGTCAGCGTCCAGCGGTCCAGTTCGGTGATGAACTTGCCGGCGATGTGGTCGTTGCTGGCGTGCCCGGTGCCGTCGATCCAGTCGTGCACCTTCGACGAGGAGGCGCTGACCCAGGCGCGGGTGTGGCCGCCGAGCAGGCCGGTGTCGTAGCGCACGTAGTACTTGCGCGCATCGTTGTCACCGGCGCCGACCACGAAGCGCAGGCGGCTGTCCTGCAACGGGTCGCTGGTGAGGAAGTTGAGCGTGCCGCCCAGCGCTTCGTTCGAGCGCGAGGAGATATCGGCGGTGCCCTGGCTGACTTCCACCGTTTCCAGGTCGAGGGTGTCGATGTAGCGGTTGGCCAGCGAGCCGCCGCCGTAACCGGAACCGCCGTTGGGCAGGCCATCGATGGTGGTGCCGATCTGCTGCGTATCGCGGTTGGTGACGAAGCCACGCATGCTGATCTGCGTGCCCCACACCGACGAACCGGTGGCATCGGCCTCGCTGACCACCACGCCGGGCACCTCGTTGAGTGCATCGTTGACGCTGCTCATCACGGTCTGCCGGTTCAGCGTTTCCGCGCGCACCGAGGTCTTGGCGTAGCTGGTGGCCTGGCCGATCACCTGCACCTGGTCCAGGGTACGGGCATCAGTGCTGCGCGCCTCGGCCGCGTCACCCTGCGGTGCTTCGGCCAGGGCGTCCAGTGCAGGGGCGATCAGCAGGGCAAGCAGCGAAACACGGGGAAAGCACGCAATCGTTCGCATCGAAACCGGACCTTCAGCAGAGGGAAGCCCCGGAGTGTCGGCAGCGCCAATGACATCGGCATGACGCGAAGATGCAGGAACCGTGTTGTGTGACGGCCCGCAGCTGCTGCCTGCATCAGTACCGCGCGTCCTTGGGTTTCGGGTCGCGCGGCCAGTCCTTGCCCTTGTTGGCGAAGTCCGGCCGCGGCTGGTTGATGAAATAGCTGGCGATGTCCACCGCATCCTGGTCGGGCATCACCTGTTGCCCCAGCGGAGGTTCGCGGGTCACTGCCGGTGGCATGTTGTGCTTGACGAAACCGGCCGCCTTGTAGAGGCGCGCCATGCCGGCGCCGATGTTGAAACTGTGGTCGCCCCACAGCGGCGGGAAAGCGATGTCACCACTGGCGTCGCGCCGGCCTTCGCCGTTGTCGCCGTGGCAGGCGGCACACTGCGCGGCGTACAGCGCCTGGCCGCGGATCGGATCCGGGGCCAGCGTGCTGTCGATGGGCCCTTCGCTTGGCGCGGCGACTTTTGCACCGTCCGGCACTGCACTGTTTAGCCACGCCATGTAGTCGAGCATCGCGCGCATCTGTGGCGCGTCCTTCGGCAGCGGCTTGCCGTTCATCGAACGCTGCAGGCAGCCATTGATGCGTTCGGTCAGGCCGATCACCTTGCCAGGCCGCGGCATGTAACGCGGATAGGCGCCGCCACCGGTGTTGAAGTAGTGGTTGCCGAAGGGACGCTTGCCCTCGGCCATGTGGCACGAATTGCAGTTCAGATCGTTGCCGACGTTGTCCGGCAGCAGTCGTGCGGTTTCGTTGAGGATGCGGCGGCCGAGCATCACCGACTCGGCATTGCCGAGCCCGGCGATTTCTTCGGCGCTCGGCGCATGGTAGGCGCCGACCACCTTGCCCTGTGCATCGAGGATATCGATCGTGCCGGTCACGGCGGCATCCAGATCCGGGTACAGATGACGGTAAGCGAGGGTACCGGCGCCGGCCAGCAGCACCAGGGTGATCGCACTGCCGATCAGCAGGCGGGAACGCGTGCGCGAACGCTTCATTGTGCGGCCTCCTGCGGAACGTAGTGCACCGGCTTGTCGCGCACCACCCGGCGCATGCGCGCCACGTCGACCTCGCTCACTGCGCTGGCCTGATTGCCCCAGCTGCTGCGGATGAAGGTCAGGATCTGTGCCAGCTGCGCATTCGGCAGCTGCTCGAAGCCTGGCATGGTGAAGGCCATGCGGTCGTGCGGGGTCTGTGGCGTGCGGCCGCCGATCAGGGTCACCTGCACCAGCGAGCTGGGATCGTCGGCGAACACGATCGAGTTGCCGGCCAGGGCCGGATAGACGCGAGGCATGCCGCGGCCGTCGGCGCGGTGGCAGGCCTGGCAGTGCTCGGCATAGGCCAGCGAACCGGCCACGCGGTAGTCGCCGCTGCGCAGTGCGGCGGTGGTGGTGTCGGTGCCGGGCGACCACTGTGCGCTGCGTCCTTCGCGGGCGGGCAGCTGCTTCAGGTAGCGTGCCATCGCCAGCAGGTCCGCGTCGGACAGGTACTGCGTGCTGTGCTCGACCACATCGGCCATGCCGCCGAAAGCCGCCGAACGATCGGTGCGGCCGGTGCGCAGGAAGTCGACGATCTCGCCTTCGCTCCAGCTGACCAGGCCGGTCGATTCGTTGCGCAGGTTCTTCGCGTACCAGCCTTCCAGCACCGAACCGGACAGGAACTGGCGGCTGCCATCATCGGCCATCGCCTTTTCCTGGAACGCCAGGCCGCGTGGCGTGTGGCAGGCACCGCAATGCGCCAGGCCTTCCACCAGTTCGGCACCACGCTGCTGGCCGGCGTCCAGCGACGGATCCGGGCTGAAGCTGCGTGGGCGTGCGAACAGCAGTTGCCACCATGCCAGAGGCCAGCGCATGTTGGCGGGCCATGGAATCGTGCTGTCGGCGTTGTCCTGCTTCACCGGCTGCACCGAGCCCATGAAATAGGCGTACAGCGCCTTGATCTCGGCGTCGCGGGCAATCACGTACGAGGCGTACGGCATTGCCGGATACAACGGCTGGCCATCGTGGCGGATGCCACGGCGCACCGCGCGTTCAAAGTCGGCATAGTCGTAGGCGCCGATGCCGGTTTCCGGATCGGGGGTGATGTTGGTCGAGTAGATCGTCCCCATCGGCGTCTGCATGCCGAGGCCACCGGCGAACGGCTTGCCGCCCGGCGCGGTGTGGCAGGCCGCACAGTCGGCGGCGCGCGACAGGTACTGCCCCTGTGCGATCAGCGCCGGGTCGTGGATGTCGACCTGCGCGGCCTGCCGAGGTGCGAACCAGTAGGGCGTGCTGCGGGCGATGCCATAGGCGGCGGCCAGCGTGGCGGCCAGGGCAATGGCGAGCTTGAACGAGGTGCGCATGGGGGCACTGTGGGCAAGCATGCCGGCGTATTCATTGATCCGGATCAATGCCGAGGTCGATCGCGCCATTGTGACAACCTGAATCGATCCCGCATTGTCATCAAGCCGTCATCCACGCGCGATAGATGGCCCACGCCCGCGTCGTTAACCTGCCACGCTGTCGCATCCTTTCCCGATTGCCCATGAAGCGCCTGCTGCTGTTGTTGCTGGCGTGCGCCGGCCTGTGGCTGGCTGCATGCTCATCCTCGATCAACGCCTCGTCCACCTCGCTTGCCGACCGGCTGATCGCGCCAGGCGGCGTGTCGACCCTGCTCGATCGCCCGCGCATCGCCGCGGCCATTGCCGGGCTGCCCAACCGGCATGGCTTCGCAGCGGGTCGCGATGGCGTGCCGATCTTCTGGCGCGCGTTCGACCCCGGCGACTACGGCGCGCACTACCACTACCTTCCGCAGCGTCATGAGAACGGCCTGCCTCTTGATACCGGCCTGAGTCTGGCCGTGCCGCAGCCGTTCCGCGCGCAGGCGCCACGCGGCACCGTGGTGCTGCTGCACGGGTGGATGATGAATGGTGATTCGATGCTGCCATGGTCGCTGCAGCTGGCCGAGTCCGGCTACCGCGTGGTCACGCTCGACCTTCGCAACCATGGCCAGTCCGGTGCAGGTCCGTCCGGCTATGGCACCTATGAATCGGATGACGTCGTCGATGTCATCGGCGAGCTGCGCGCGCGCGGCGAAGTGACCGGCCCGCTGTACCTGTTCGGTGTGTCCTATGGTGCGGCCACGGCGGTGTTCACCGCCGACAAGCTGGGTGACCAGGTAGCCGGTGTGGTGGCGATGGAATCGTTCGCCAATGCCGGTGCGGCGATCCGCACGATGATCCCGCACCTGATGGGACTTCAGCCGGAGGGGCTGAAGGCGCAGGCGGTGGCGTCGTACGCACGCTGGCGCTATGGGGGCCAGGACATCAACCAGGTGATCGCCGCCGCCAGCCGCCGTATCGATGTCGATCTGGACCGCGTCGACGTCGCGCGTGCGCTGGCCGATACCCGCGCCTGCGTGCTGTTGCTGCACGGTCAGGGTGACCAGCACATTCCGGTCAGCCAGGGCCGGCAGCTTGCGCAGGCCAACCCGCGCGCGCACTACATCGAAATGCGTGGAGAGGACCACATCACCCTGCCGCTGCGGCTGGACCTGCTGGCCGGCGTGGTCGATGACTGGATGGCGCGCGACGAGCACCACCCGCAGAGCGCGTGCCCAGCCCCACAGCTGCCGGCCCAGGCCGAATGGCTGGCACACGGCTGAAAAAAGGGGACGGAGGGGATTAAGTCGTTTGCAGCACACTCGGGGCAGGTGCGACTTAATCCCCTCCGTCCCCTTTTTCTGTCAGGCCACGCGTCGGGCCAGTGAGCGGGCGGAGGCGGCTACGCCCAGCAGCAGTACGGCGACGCACAGGAAGGCAAAGCCGAGGCTGGTGGCGTGCGCCACTGCGCCGATCGCAGCCGGGCCAGCGAGGATGCCGGCGTAACCCAGTGTGGTCACGGCAGTGATGGCGATGCTTTCCGGCATCACCCGCTGCTGGCCTGCCATCGAGAACAGCGCCGGCACGATGTTGGCGCAGCCCAGCCCGACCAGTACGTAGCCGGCCAGCGCCACCGGAAACGAGGGCACCAGCGTGGCCAGGGTGAAGCCTGCCGCGGCCGTGATACCGCCAAAGACCAGGGTGCGGGTGCGGCCGAGGTGCTCGACGATGCCGTCACCGAACAGGCGCATTGCCGTCATCGCCAGGGTGAACAACGCGAAGCCGGCCCCGGCCTGGTCACGCGGCACCTGCCGCACTTCGGCCAGGAACACGGCGCTCCAGTCCAGCATCGAGCCCTCGGCGAGGAACACCACGAAGGCCAGTACGCCGATGAACAGCACCACGCCATGCGGCAGTGCCAGCAGCGGGCCTTCGTGCAGGATCCGTTGCGGACGCCAATGCGGCGCCGACAGCATCGCAACCAGCAGAAGTGCCACCACCGAAACCAGCGCGGCCAGCCACAGCGGCGTGCCGAGGATCAGCAGCCCGGTCATGCAGCCAGCACCGACGAATCCACCGATGCTGTAGAAGGCGTGGAAGCCGGACATCATCGCGCGCCCGGCATCGCGCTCGACCGCCACCGCCTGCATGTTCATCGCACAATCCAGTGCACCGACGCCGGCACCGAACACGAACAGCGCCGCGCCCAGCGACACCGGCGAGGGTGCCAGCACCAGCAAAGGCAGGGCGCACAGCATCATCGCGCAGGTGATCACCATCACCCGGCGGCAACCCAACCGCCCCGTCAGTGCACCTGCCAGCGGCATCGCCAGCAGCGAGCCGAGCCCGAGGCACAGCAGCACGGCGCCCAGGCTGGCGTCGGTCAGCCCGGCCTTGGCCTTGGCGTAAGGCACCATCGGCGCCCACGCGGCGGTGGCGAATCCAGGAATGAAGAAGGCGGCACGGGTGGCGTGCTGCTGGGCACGCGGAGATGAAGGCGTCATGCGAGAGCGGGTCCGGATAAACACTGTCATGAAAGCGTTTCCAGTCGCATCGGGCAAGGGGCATTCGGGTCACCGAAGGCCGAATACGATTGCGGGCCGTCCATCAGGCGCAGCGGGCCCGGCGATGCCTTTCCGCATCGCCGGGCCACGTCTTCAGGACAGGGCGTGTTTACAGCGGCAGGTCGAACACCAGCACTTCGGCGTCGTTGCCGTTTTCCAGGGTCAGCTGGGCTTCGTCACTGACCTGCAGCGCGTCACCGGCTTCCAGGGTGATGCCGTTGACCTGCAGCTGGCCACGCGCCACCTGCACATAGGCGCCACGGCCGTTGCCGAGCGCATGGTGCAGCTTCTGGCCGCCATCAAGAATGGTGGCGAAGATGCGGGCATCCTGGTGGATGCGCAGCGAGCCCTCGGCACCGTCCGGCGAAGCGATCAGGCGCAGCTGGCCGCGCTTGCTGTCCGGCGTGAAGTGGGTCTCCTCGTAGGACGGCGCGATGTTCTCGGTGTCCGGGAAGATCCAGATCTGCAGGAAATGCACGGTCTCGTCGGCGGAGTGGTTGAACTCGCTGTGGGTGACGCCGCTGCCGGCGCTCATGCGCTGCACGTCGCCGTAGCGCAGCACCGAACCGGTGCCCATCGAGTCCTTGTGTTCCAGTGCACCGCCCAGCACGTAGGAGATGATCTCCATGTTGCTGTGGCCGTGGGTGCCGAAGCCCTGGCCGCCGATCACCTTGTCTTCGTTGATCACCCGCAACGGGCCGAAGCTGACGTAACGGGGGTCGTAGTAGTTGGCGAAGGAGAAGGTATGGCGCGAGGACAGCCAGCCATGCTCGGCCAGGCCACGGGTAGCGCTCTTGCGGATCTGCAGCATGAGGGAATCTCCTTGTTCGATGGTTTCGATGGGGCGGGGTGGACCAGTGACCGCTGTGTTTCCCCGTTGAAGAGAAGTATCCGCTTGCGTCCGGGGTTTGAAAAACGGATAGTTTTGACGACCATCATCGAAAAATTCGAATGCTTAAGCTCAGCCTCGATGCCCTGCAGATCCTGGATGCCATCGACCGCCGTGGCTCCTTTGCCGCCGCCGGCAAGGCCCTGCACAAGGTGCCCTCGACGATCTCCTATACCGTGGCCAAGCTGGAGGAGGATCTGGGCGTGCAGCTGTTCGACCGGGTCGGCCCACGTGCAGAGCTGACCGAGGCCGGGCGCGCGCTGCTGGACGAAGGCCGACACCTGCTGCGCGCGGCCCGCGAGCTGGAGCTGCGGGTGCGCCGGGTGGCGTCGGGTTGGGAGACCGAACTGACCCTGGCGGTGGATTCGGTGTTCCCGACCTGGCTGCTTGGGCCGGATATCGCCGCATTCCGTGAGGCCGAGGCACCAACCCGGTTGCGGTTGATCGGCGAGGCCCTGTCCGGCACCTGGGAGGCCCTGCTCGACCGCCGTGCCGACCTGTTGGTCGGCGCGCCGGGCGAAGGGCCCAGTGGTGGCGGCTATGTGGTCGAGCCGCTGGGCACGGTGGCGTTCGTGTTCGCGGTGGCACCCGATCATCCGTTGGCCAACGCGCAGGGCGTGCTGGGCCGTGAGCAGCTGGTCGAGCATTGCGCGATCGCCGTTTCCGATTCGGCGCGCAGGCTGCTGCCGCGCACGGTGGGCCTGTTGATGGGGCAGGAGATGCTGACCGTGCCCGACATGGCCAGCAAATTGAAGCTGCAGTGCGAAGGCGTGGGCTTCGGCTTCCTGCCCGAGCCATGCGCGCGTGCTGCGGTGGCGCGTGGCCAGCTGGTGATCCGCGAGGTGGAGGAACACAAGCCGGAGGAAACGTTCTGGCTGGCCTGGCGCACCGGTGAGGATGGCGCGGCACTGCGCTGGTGGCGCGAGCGCCTACGCAGGCCGGAGCTGCTGTCGCAGTGGTGGCAGGCGATGGCCAAGGGGTAGGGGATTGGCAGGGCTGCGCCCTGTACCCGCTACGATCCAGAGCAACAGCAACAGCAACAGCAGAAGCTGGTTTGCTGAGGGATGGCGGGGTGGGTCCGGTTGCGGGAGACGCCGTAGACCCCGCTCCGCGGTCCGGCCCAGCCGCTGGCGGCTGTGCGTTCGGGCGCTTGCGAAGCAGTGCTTCGCAAGCAAAGCGCCCTCACCCATGGGGGCTTGGCCGCGGCATCCATGCCGCGGACACTCCCGCAACCGGACCCACCCCGCCTTCGACACATTCCTGGGGCTGTTAGTGTGTGTCGACCTTGGTCGACACGATAGATCCACGCCATGCGTGGATGCTTTTCGATCTTGATTCGAAATATTCGATTCCGACGGAGATTCATCCACGCATGGCGTGGATCCATCAGATCGCTGAAATCTGTCAGAGGTGGGGCGGCATGGGCAGGCAGGACCGTTGGCGGCATGGATGCCGCCATCGAGCCCCCATGGATGGGTTTACGGCGTGTCCTGCCTGCCCATGCCGCCCCGCCATCCCTCGGAATGCCAGCTGTTGCTGTTGCTCCGGCCGTAGCTTCTGCAGGTGCAGGGCGCAGCCCTGCCGAAAAACACACATAAAAAAACAGCAGGCCGAGGCCTGCTGTTTCGGTGTAATGGTGCGCCCGGAGAGATTCGAACTCCCGACCGCCTGGTTCGTAGCCAGGTACTCTATCCAACTGAGCTACGGGCGCCAATTACATAAACTTGTTGTGCCGACTGTGTATGGTGCGCCCGGAGAGATTCGAACTCCCGACCGCCTGGTTCGTAGCCAGGTACTCTATCCAACTGAGCTACGGGCGCGCGGTACACAATCAAATTTTAAAACATTTCCAGCGGCGGATGCTGAAAACCTGTCGAGTGGTGCGCCCGGAGAGATTCGAACTCCCGACCGCCTGGTTCGTAGCCAGGTACTCTATCCAACTGAGCTACGGGCGCCCTGCGACAGGAGCGGAATTATGCGGATGTCGGCGCACACCGTCAACAGTTTTGTGAAAATTTTCATCCAACTGAATGAAAAAGCTGTCCGCCACGGCATCCGGTGCCTTCAGCCAGGCGAAATGATCGGCGCGCGTGCCCAGTTCCTGCGCGGACAGCACGCGCAGCTTCGCGTCCACATTCGGCAGCTTTGCGAGCAACGCCTGCATCGATCCGGTCGGAGCCAACCAGTCGTGTTCCATCAGTACGGCCTGTGCGCTGCCGTGCACGCGCGCCATCTGTGCGTCGAGGTCTTCACCCATGCCCGCGGCAGCGTAGTGGTTGTTCAGCCCGACGCGTGCCCAGTCGGCGATCAGTCCGCGTGCTTCGGTGCCACCGAAGCCGAGGCGACGGCCATGCAGCACGCCCTGGCGCTGCGCGATCCACGGCAGGAAGCGGTAGACCAGTGGCAGCAGCCAGCCGCGCGGTGGCGGGAATCCACGCCAGAACGGTGAGCCGCTGGCCGCCAACCACAAGTGATGGAAGTGCAGAGGGTTGCGGCCGGCATGCACGCAGGCCAGCTGCCCGCCCAGGCTGTGGCCACCGATGATCCAGGGCAGGGGGCCTGCTTCCTCGTCTGCGGCCGCCATGACCGCTTGGCTGGCCGGCAGATCCTGCTCGAGTACCTCGCGGTAGCCCCAGTCCTGCGCGCGCGACGGGCGTAGCGAGCTGCTGCCGTTGCCGCGCCACTCATGCAGGTAGACCGCCACGCCCTTCGCTGCCAGCGCCTGTGCCAGCGGCAGGTAGTGGCGCGCGGCCACACCCAGCGCTGGCAGCCACAACAAGCGGGCGATGGGCTGTGCGGGCATGCAGGCCACCACTTCGTAGCGATGCCCGTCGCTGCACTGCACTGGAAGGAGGGCCGGCGTCAGGTTCATGCGTGCGGTGCCGCGCCGAAGTGGTCGAGCACCCGTACCTCGCTGCGGCCGGGGGCATAGCCCTGCTGCAGGCCGCGCGCAACGTAGTCGATGCCGGCTTCGCAGGCGTTGGCCAGGCTCAGGCCGTTGCACAGCTGCGCGGCGATGGCCGAGGCCAGCGTGCAGCCAGTGCCGTGTGCATCCAGCGGCAGGCGGGCGTGGATGAATTCTTCGCTGCTCACGCCGTCGAAGTAGCGGTCGATTACGCGGTTGCCTTCCTGCAGGTGGCCACCTTTCAGCAGCACCGCACCGGCACCCAGGTCGAGCAGGGCGGAGGCCACCTGTTCGGCGTCATCGCCGTTGCCGATCTTCCGTCCGGCCAGCAGCTCTGCTTCCGGCGTGTTCGGGGTGATCAGCGTGGCCAGCGGGATCAGCCGCTCACGCATTGCCTGCAGAGCGTTGTCTTCCAGCAGGCGCGCGCCGCTGGTGGCGACCATCACTGGGTCCAGCACCACGTGTGGCGGGTGATGGCGCTCCAACGCATCGGCGACGGCATTGATCACCTCGGTGTTGGCCAGCATGCCGAGCTTCACCGCATGGACGTCGAAGTCATCGAAGCAGGCATCCAGTTGTGCACGCAGGAAATCGATCGGCGGCACGTGCACAGCGATGACGCCACGGGTGTTCTGTGCGGTCAGTGCGGCGATCGAGGAGAGTCCGTGCACGCGATGTGCTGCAAAGGCCTTCAGGTCGGCCTGGATGCCTGCGCCACCGCCGGAGTCGGAGCCGGCGATGGTGAGGGCGGATACGGGAGTGGTCGGGCTCATCAGGCGATTGTGCCGTGGTCCCGCAGGGGAGGGTAGATCCACGCCATGCGTGGATGCCTTTGATCCGTCAGGCGGGGTCAGATCCCTTTTCAGCAGGAAAAGGGATCTGGCCCCCGCAGCGCGGCCCTCAATGCCGCCAACGCGCCCACTGCTGGTACACCACATAGCCCAGGCCGGTCAGGCCGGTGAGCAGGGCGGGAGCAAGCAGGGCGTCGTACTGCCAGCGCGCGAACAGCCAGGCGCCGATCACGCCGCCGGCGAGGAAGCCACTGATGATCAGGCCGCTGAGGGTCAGTCGTCGTACCTGCAACGGCAACCCGCGCAGCAGGTGGCCCAGGCCGATGCCGAGATCGGTGAACATGCCGCTGAGATGGGTGGTGCGTACCACCGCGCCGCTGAAGGTCGTAGCCATTGCATTCTGCAGGCCGCAGGCCATGGCGGCGGCCAGTGCGCCCCAGATCTGGTGCTCTTCAAACAGCGGAATGGCCACCAGCAAAAGAGCCGATTCCAGCGCCAGTGCCACGCCGTAGCGCCGGCCCAGCTGCAGGGTGCTGTCCTGGATCAGCAGGCCGCTGAGCATCGCGCCCAGCGAGAACGCGATCAGCAGGCCCCACAGGTGGCCGACCGCGCGCCAGTCGCCCTGGGCCAATGCCATGCCGAGCTGGCTGGTGCTGCCGGTCATGTGGCTGACCGCCTGATGCTCGAACCCGAGGAAGCCGACCACGTTGACCATGCCGGCCACGCACGAGAGTGCGACCGCGCCGATCCAGACCCAGGTGGGCAGGCGTATTCCCATCGGCGAGGCCCCTCAGGGCCCGCCGAAGCCGCCGTTGAACTGCAGCTCGCTGAAGGTGTTGCTGGCCGGGTCGAACACGGCGCCCCAGAACTGTGCGCCGCCATCGCAGACGCGGATCGCTTCGCGGGCCGGATTGACGCCGCTGTCGTCAGGCAGGTGGAAGGCGTTGATGTAGATCAGCCGCTTGCCGGCGCTTTCGATGCCGACGTACTGGCGGTCGAAGCCCTGCACCTTCGGGACCTGCGCTTCCAGCGACGACAGCTTCGCCTCCAGCTGGTCGACCTGCTGCCGGCTGGGCGCCCAGTAGCCCGACACCCGCCCGGCCTCGCGGCCGGGGCTGGGGCGCGAGCAGGTGTCGAGCACCTGCGCGGCGATGATCGGGCGGGTGACCACCCAGGACTGGCCGGTGCGCTCGGCGGTGGGCACGCTGGCCGGGCCGCGCGTGGTCGTACAGGCACCGAGCACGGCGGCGAGGGTGATCGCAGCCGTGGGCAACAACAGGCGCGTGCAGCGGTTCACAACACCTCCGAAGCGTAATCGGCCAGGCGCGAACGCTCGCCACGGCGCAGGGTGATGTGCGCACTATGCGGCCAGTTCTTGAAGCGGTCCACCGCGTAGGTCAGGCCCGAGGTGGTCTCGGTCAGGTACGGGGTGTCGATCTGCTCGACGTTGCCCAGGCACACGATCTTGGTGCCGGGGCCGGCGCGGGTGATCAGCGTCTTCATCTGCTTGGGGGTGAGGTTCTGCGCCTCGTCCAGGATCAGGTAGCGCGACAGGAAGGTGCGGCCGCGCATGAAGTTCATCGAGCGGATCTTGATGCGGCTGGCCAGCAGGTCGTTGGTGGCCTGGCGGCCCCATGTGCCGCCTTCCTGGTTGTGCGTGAGCACTTCCAGGTTGTCGGTCAACGCGCCCATCCACGGCGTCATCTTCTCTTCCTCGGTACCGGGCAGGAAGCCGATGTCTTCGCCGACGCTGACCGTGGCGCGGGTCATGATGATCTCGCGGTAGCGCTGCTGGTCCATTGTCTGCGCCAGGCCGGCGGCCAGTGCCAGCAGGGTCTTGCCGGTGCCGGCGGTGCCCAGCAGCGTGACAAAGTCGATCTCCGGGTCCATCAGTGCGTTGAGCGCGAAGTTCTGCTCGCGGTTGCGTGCGCTGATGCCCCACACGGCGTGGCTGCCGTGGCGGAAATCATCGACCAGCGACAGCACCACCTTGCCATCGCCGACCACGCGGCTGACGCGCAGCTCGACTTCATCCTCGCCCGGCAGGTAGACGTACTGGTTCGGATACCACTCCTCGCCGTCCTGCGCCTGGATTTCGTAATGCGAGCGGCCCTTGTCGCTCCAGCTGCGCAGGTCGTCGCCGTGGCGTTTCCAGAAGTCTTCCGGCAGCTCGGTAGCGCCGGTGTAGAGCAGGCTGAAATCGTCCAGCGCGCGATCGTTCTCGTAGTCCTCGGACACGATGCCGGCGATGGCGGCCTTGATCCGCAGGTTGATGTCCTTGGAGACGAACACCACCGGCAGGTCGGGGGTTTCTTCCTTCAGGGCCAGGATCGCGCCGAGGATGGCATTGTCCGGAATGACCTTGCCAAAGCTCTTGCCCGCGTCGAAATGGCTGGTCTGGAAGCGCAGCTTGCCGGCGCTCTGCTTGCCGCGCAGCTGCAGGCCGTTGGGGCGCTGCAGCGGAATGCCGTCGGCCAGGTTGTCCAGGCCCGATTCCTGCACCAGCTCGTTGAGGAAGCGGCTCACCTGGCGGGCGTTGCGGCTCGCTTCGGAGGTGCCCTTCTTGCCGTTGTCCAGCTCCTCGATCACCTGCATGGGCAGGTAGATGTCGTGCTCCTCGAATTTGAACAGCGCGGTCGGATCGTGCATCAGCACGTTGGTATCCAGCACGTAGATGCGCTTGCCTCGGGTCATCGTCGATTCCTGGTTACGGACAGGGAAAAACCACCACGGCCTGCTGCGGGGCAGGGTGATGGCAGACACAGTAGGCAGTGGGACTCACTTGGACTGGGAGGCCTTCAGTTCGGCGAGAACGGCATCGGCATGGCCGGCAACCTTGACCTTGCGCCAGGACTGCACGATGCGGCTGTCGGGGGAAATCAGGAAGGTACTGCGTTCGATGCCACGTACCTGCTTGCCGTACATGTTCTTCATCCTGATCACGTCGAAGGCGCTGCACAGCGCTTCGTCGCCATCGCTGACCAGCGGGAAATTGAAGCCCTGCTTGGCACAGAAGTTGTCGTGCGACTTCACCGAGTCGCGCGAGACGCCCAGCACGACGGCGCCGGCTTTCCTGAACTTCGGCAGCAGGGCGTTGAAGTCGATGCCTTCGGTGGTGCAGCCCGGGGTGCTGTCCTTGGGATAGAAGTACAGCACCAGCCATTGGCCGGCATAGTCGCCGAGGGTGGCCTGGTCGCCGCCGGACAGGGCCAGTGGCAGGGAGAGGGTGGTGCTGTCCAGGGTGTCGCCGTTGTTCATGAGGTCCTTCTGTCGAGCCTGGGTTCTTGCCATTACAGCTACATGAAACGCCACGCGCCCGTGAGAGACGCGCGAAGAATCAGAACTTCATCGGATCCATGATCGCGTCCAGGTTCAGGTGATCGCAGAACTCGAGGAAATCGTCGCGCAGCGCGGCGATGTGCATGTTGGCCGGCACGCCGATGGTGACCTGTGCGCTGAACATTTCCGCGCCGGTCTGCATGGCGCGGTAGCGCGTGCTCTGCAGGTTCTCGATGGTGATGCCCTGGCGGTCGAAGAAGTCGGCCAGCTGGAACAGGATGCCCGGCTTGTCGGCGGCGATCACTTCGACGATGTACGGCAGCAGGTTGGACTGCGCCTGCTTGGCGGCGGTGCGGTACCAGACCAGCTTCAGGCCTTCCTCGCGCTCCAGCCGGGTCAGCATCGCCTCAAGCTTGGCCACCGAGTCCCAGGAGCCGGTGGCCAGGGCGGTGACCGAGACATCGCGGCCGACCGTGGCCAGGCGTGCATCCACCAGATTGCAGCCGCTGTCGGCGATGCGGCGGGTGACGGACAGCAGGGGGGACTCCGGATGCGTCGTATAGGCGTTGATCAGGAGGTGGTTTTCGCTCGGCGCGGGGCGCGGGGTGGTGTCGGTCAAGGCGATTCCGGGTAATGCATGCGTTAGTCTGAATGCCCGCCAGAGGCGGGGATCCACCGGTGTCCAGCATACTTGCCCGTGCTTTCGCGCCGCAAGTAACATTCAAGTCGCCCCCGGCCTTTCGTGGCGGGCGTTTTCCCTTCCCAGCCAAGAGCAGCACGTCCTTGTCCCTTTCCGGCCTCATCACCGCGCTGGCGACCCCGTTCCGGGCCGACGGCGCCCTCGATCCCGACGGTTGGCAGCGCCTGCTGCACCTGCAACTGGAAGGTGGCGTCCATGGCGTTGTCGTAGCCGGCTCTACCGGCGAAGCGGCAACCCTCACCGACGCCGAGTACGACCTGCTGCTGGCCAGCGCGGTCGAGCGCATCGGCGGTCGCATTCCGGTCATGGCCGGTACCGGCCTTTCGGGCACTGCCAAGACCATCGAACAGACCCGTCGTGCCGCCGCCCTCGGCGCCAGCCACGCGCTGGTGGTCACGCCGCCGTACGTGCGCCCCACCCAGGCCGGCCTGATCGCGCACTACCGTGCGGTGGCCGACCAGGGCGGGCTGCCGGTCGTGCTGTACAACGTGCCCGGCCGTACCGGTTGCGACATGCAGCCTGAGACTGTGGCCGAGCTGGCCAGCCACCCCAACATCGTCGGCATCAAGGAGGCGGTGGGCGACACCGGCCGGGTGCAGGCGCTGCTCGCTCTGCGCAGCCCACAGTTCGCCGTGCTCAGCGGGGACGACGGTACGGCCGCGCGTTCGATCCAGGCCGGTATCGACGGCCTGATCTCAGTGGGTTCCAACGTGCTTCCCGGTGCCTACCGCCGGATGTGCGAGCTGGCCGCCGCACACGACCACGAAGCCACCGCGTCGTGGGATGCGCGCCTGCATCCCTTCCATGATTTCTGCGGCGTCGAACCGAACCCGATCCCGGTCAAGGCGCTGCTGCGCCGCATCGGCATCGGTCACGACCTGCGCCTGCCACTGCTGCCGTTGTCGGCAGCGCATCATCCGGCTGCCGACCATCTTGCCGGCGACATCGCCGCCCTCGAAGCCCTTTCCAGCCACTGACCTTCCGTCTTGGTCTGACCCAGGAGATTCACATGCGTCAATCCGTTTCCACCGTCCGCGTGCTGTCCTATGCCCTGCTTGCTGTGGCGGTCGCTGCCGGCACCACCGGCTGCTTCAAGCGCGGCGCCAAGGGCGACTACGCCCTGGCCCCGGAAATGCGTCCGCTGGAAGTGCCGCCGGACCTGAACCTGCCCAATGCCACCACCGACAACAAGGTGCCGACGTTGGCCTCGGCCACCAAGCCGGCGGCGCCGGTTGCTGCGGCTCCGGCAGCCGGCAGCACCGGTTTCACCATTGCCGGTGGCAAGGATGAAGCCTTCGCCAAGGTCGGTACCGCACTGGAAGGCGTGGAGGGCGTGACCATCGCCAGCCGCGCGCAGTTGCTGGGTTCGTACGACGTGGCCTACGAGGGCAGCAACTTCCTGGTCCGCGTAGTGGCCGTCGATGCCGGCGCCTACATCTCCGCGGTTGACCCGCGTGGCCTGCCGGCCACCGCCGAAGCGCCGGTGAAGCTGATCGCCGCGCTGAAGGCGAAGCTCGCCCAGTAAGGGCTGGTCGGGTGGCTGCGGGCCTTGGTCCGCACCCGCTCTGGTAGCGGCCGACCTTGGTCGGCGCTTTTGTGCCAACCAAGGTTGGCACCTACCAGGTCGCGCGGTTGGCACCGGCCGGAACGCACGGTTGGGGTCTGCCGAAGAACAGAAAAGGGCGCCCATGGGCGCCCTTTTCGTTACCGCCGTGGGCGCTTCTCAGCGCTCCAGCAGCTTCAGCTTGTCCGGCTTGCCATCCCATTCGCCGGCGTCGGCGGGCGGGTCCTTGCGCACGGTCAGCACCGGCCACTCCTTCGCCAGCTCGGCGTTGAGGGCAACGAAGCCTTCCTGTCCGGCAGGAACGTCGTCCTCCGGGAAGATCGCATTGACCGGGCACTCCGGCTCGCAGAGGGTGCAGTCGATGCACTCATCCGGGTCGATCACCAGGAAGTTCGGGCCTTCGTGGAAGCAATCCACGGGGCACACTTCCACGCAATCGGTGTGTTTGCACTTGATGCAGTTTTCGGTGACGACAAAGGGCATGGGCTTGGGGGTGGATCGATTCCTGAACCCGCCAATTCTAGAACAGGTTGGCCCCCGGTGTCGGCGCGGGGCGGAAAACGGGCGTCTGGCAGGCGCGACCGTGGGAGTCATTGGCGGCACGGCGGGGGCTGTGCGACGCTGCGGGGCACTCGGTCGCCCACCGTGGCCGGACTCCCTTCCCAGCAGGATCGTCCATGTCCCAAACCCAGCCCAGCACCGCGCCGCATGGCGGTGAGAACACTGCATTCATCGTCCTGATCAGCTGCGTGGCCACCCTTGGTGGATTCCTGTTCGGTTTCGACAGTGGTGTCATCAATGGCACGGTCGATGGCCTCCGCCAGGCCTTCAACTCCAGTGAGGCGGCGCTCGGTTTCGAAGTCGCCTCGATGCTGCTGGGCTGCGCGATCGGCGCCTTCCTGGCCGGGTGGCTGGGTGATCGCCTGGGGCGCCGCGGTGTCCTGATCGTGTCAGCGCTGATGTTCCTTGTCTCGGCGCTCGGTGCCGGCGCGGCCCACGCGTCCTGGCTGTTCATCGCCGCCCGCGTGCTGGGCGGTTTCGCGGTGGGCGCGGCCAGCGTGATGTCACCGGCCTACATCGCCGAAGTCGCCTCGGCGCGTTACCGCGGCCGGCTGGCCACGGTGCAGCAGATGGCGATCATCTGCGGTTTGTTTGCGGCCTTCCTCAGCAATTACCTGCTGGCGCGTGCCGCCGGCGCCTCGACCGCGCCCCTGTGGCTGGGCCATGAGGCCTGGCGCTGGATGTTCTGGATGCAGGCGCTGCCCTCGGGGCTGTTCCTGCTGTTGTTGCTGGTGATCCCGGAAAGCCCGCGCTTCCTGGTGTTGAAGGGGCGGCAGGGGCAGGCGAGGGCGGTGCTGGCGCGGCTGTACGGCGAGGCCGCGGCCACCGCCAAGCAGGCCGAGATCGAAGCCAGCCTTGCCCAGGACCAGCACAAGCCGCGCTTCGGCGACCTGCGCAACAAGGCCACCGGCAAGCTGCGCCCAATTCTCTGGGTGGGTATCGGCCTGGCCATCTTCCAGCAGCTGGTCGGCATCAACGTGGTGTTCTACTACGGCGCGGTGCTGTGGCAGGCGGTGGGTTTCTCGGAAAGCGACGCGCTGCTGATCAACGTGTTGTCCGGCGCGCTGAGCATCGGTGCCTGCCTGCTGACGGTACTGCTGATCGACCGCATCGGGCGCAGGCCGCTGCTGTGGATCGGTTCGGTCGGCATGTCGGTGGCGCTGGTGCTGATGGTGGTGGCGTTTGCCAGCGGCAGCCTTGTCGATGGGCGCCTGCAGCTGTCCGATGGCATGGGGCGGCTGGCGCTGGTGGCAGCCAACGTCTACGTGGTGTTCTTCAACATGTCCTGGGGCCCGGTGATGTGGGTGATGCTGGGCGAGATGTTCCCCAACCAGATCCGCGGCCCGGCGCTGGCGGTGGCGGGTGCGGCGCAATGGACCTCGAACTTCGCGATCACCGTGACGTTCCCGATGCTGCTGGCCGGCATCGGCCTGGCCGGCGCCTATGGCATCTACGCCGTCGCGGCGATCCTCTCGATCGTCTTCGTGGTCCGCTACGTGCGCGAGACCAAGGGCAAGGAGCTGGAGCAGATGGAAGGCTGACGGCCGGCCTGTGTTTCAGCGCCTGCTTTCTTCATGCGGAGGCGGCAGGCCAGCCGATCCAAGACAGCACGTCGGGATTGAATTGGCTGCGGATGAGCGAGGCTGTTCGTGCCGCCTTCGCGGGAAACTGTCAGGAGGGGGCGGGCCACTCTGGCCTGGACCGTTGGCGCCATGGATGGCGCCATCGAGCACCATGGATGGGCTTTTGCGTGTCCAGGCCAGGGTGGCCCGCCCCCTCCCACGCAGGAACAGAGAGGCGCACAAGCGGCCAATCCGACCGCAATCACTGCAACCCCGGAAAACAGAAAAGCCCGCACAAGGCGGGCTTTTTCGGTTCCTGCTGCGGCGACTGGCGCTCCCTAGGGGACTCGAACCCCTGTTTTAGCCTTGAGAGGGCCACGTCCTAACCACTAGACGAAGGGAGCGTAACTGTGTCGCTGCCGAGGCAGGAGCGCTAGTATATGCACCTCGATGCCATTGGGCAATCCCGAAACTTCAACCGGAAGCGCCAACATCATTTCCCCTGCTACATCACCGTTCAGCCTGCGCGTCATCCCGCGCGACCAGCACACGATCTCCCGCAAGGACATCAGCCCGAACGCCCTGCGCGTGCTTTATCGCCTGCGCGATGCCGGCTTCGGCGCCTACCTTGTCGGCGGCGCGGTGCGCGACCTGCTGGTCAATGGCCAACCCAAGGATTTCGACGTGGCCACCGATGCCACGCCCGAACAGGTCAAGCAGCTGTTCCGCAACTGCCGCCTGATCGGTCGTCGGTTCCGCCTCGCCCACGTAGTGTTCGGCCGCGAAATCATCGAAGTCGCCACCTTCCGTGCCAACAGCGATGACGGCAGCGGCGACCGCGAGATGGAAAACGGCATGCTCGTGCGCGACAACGTGTACGGCACCATCGAAGACGACGCGGTCCGCCGAGACTTCACCTGCAACGCCCTGTACTACGCCATCGAGGACTTCTCGGTGCGCGACTACACCGGCGGCTTCGAAGACGTCCAGGCGCGCCTGATGAAGCTGATCGGCGATCCCGAGCAGCGTTATCGGGAAGACCCGGTGCGCATGCTGCGTGCGGTGCGCCTGGCGGCCAAGCTCGGCTTCCAGATCGAAGAGGGGACCGCTGCGCCCATCCCGCACCTGGCCGGCCTGCTCAATGAAGCCGCGCCGGCGCGCCTGTTCGAGGAAGTGCTCAAGCTGTTCCTGTCCGGGCACGGCGTGGCCAGCTTCGAAGGCCTTGAGCGTTACGGCCTGCTCGACGTGCTGTTCCCGGAGAGCGCCAAGGCGCTGAAGTCCAACCGCACCGGCGCACTGCGCCGCATGCTGGTCGAAGGCCTGGCCAACACCGATGCCCGCGTGGCCAACGACGAGCCGGTCTCGCCGGCGTTCCTGTTCGCGTTGCTGCTGTGGCCGGCGTTCTGCCGCGCACAGGCGACCCTGCTCAAGCAGGGGGTGGCACCGGAAGAGGCGCAGCGCCGCGCCGCCGACCGGGTCACCGTGCAGCAGCTCAGCACCATCGCGCTGCCGCGCCGCTTCTCGCTGCCGATGCAGGAGATCTGGCTGCTGCAGTCGCGCTTCAGCTCGCGCCAGCGCAAGCGCGTGTTCCGTACCCTGACCCACCCGCGCTTTCGCGCCGCGTTCGATTTCCTCAGCCTGCGCCAGGTCGCTTCGTCCGAGCATGCAGTGGATGTCGAGTTCTGGCGCGAAGCACAGGCGCAGTCCGGTCGCGAGCTGGAGTCGTCGCTGGATGCGATGCACAGTGAAGACGGCGATGACGAGAGCGGGGCACCGCGCAAGCGCCGCCGTCGCCGTCGACGTCCCGGTGCTGCTGCGGCGGGCGAGTAAGCGATGACCCTCGCCTGGATCGGCCTCGGCGCCAACCTTGGCGACGCGGCCGCGACCGTGGGCGCGGCGATTGCCGCGCTGGACGGCCTGCCGGGAACGCGCCTGCGACAGGCCTCGCGGCTCTATGCAACCCCGGCCTGGGGCAATGAAGACCAGCCGCCGTTCGTCAATGCCGTGGCTGCGGTCGAAACCACCTTGGCGGCCGATGAGTTGCTGCATGCCATGCTGGCGCTGGAGCGGGGCTTTGGCCGCGTGCGCGATCCGGCGGTGCACTGGGGGCCGCGCGCGCTGGACCTGGACCTGCTGCTGTATGGCACGCAGGTCCTCGATCAGCCCGGTCTGCAGGTACCCCATCCCTACCTGCACGAGCGCGCCTTCGTGTTGGTGCCGCTGGCCGAAATCGCGCCTGATCTGGCCATTCCCGGTCATGGCAGCGTGCGGGATGCAGTGGTGCGGGTGGATGCCTGCGGGATTGCGCCGATAGGGTGATAATGACCGGGTTATCTCCCCCGGTTATCAGCACATGAGCACCCACGCAGACAGCAAGCCCTGGACCGTTCCCGCCCTGGCCGAGGCCAAGCGCAATGGCCAGAAGCTGGTCATGTTGACCGCCTACGACGCCGGCTTCGCCCGCACCTTCGATGCCAACGGCGTCGATCTGATCCTGATCGGCGATTCGCTGGGCATGGTCGTGCAGGGTCATGATTCGACCCTGCCGGTGACCGTGGCCGACATGGTCTACCACACCCGCGCCGTGGCCCGCGTGCTGCAGCGTGCGCTGCTGGTGGCCGACCTGCCGTTCGGCGCCGATGCCACCCCGGAACGCGCGCTGGATGCCTCGCTGCAGCTGCTGCAGGCCGGTGCCGAGATGGTCAAGATCGAAGGTGCCGGCTTCAAGGTCGACATCATCCGCTACCTGGTCGAGCGCGAGATTCCGGTCTGCGCGCACCTGGGCCTGACCCCGCAATCGGTGCTGCGCCTGGGCGGCTTCAAGATCCAGGGCCGCGGCGATGCTGCGCGCCAGCTGGTGGAGGATGCCAAGGCCGTGGCCGCCGCAGGCGCCAGCATCATGGTGCTTGAATGCGTGCCGACCCCCGTCGCCGCCGAAGTGACCGCTGCGGTGGATGTGCCGACCATCGGTATAGGTGCTGGCCCGCAGTGCGATGGCCAGGTGCTGGTGCTGCACGATTTCCTCGGCCTGGACAGTGGCCATCGCCGTCCCAAGTTCGTCAAGGATTTCCTTGCCGAAGGCGGCTCGGTGGCCGGTGCCACCCGCGCATTTGCCGACGCCGTGCGCGACGGCAGCTTCCCCGACGAACAGCACGCGTACGCCCAATGATCCAGACCTTCAACGAGCTCGGCGCGCTGCGCGGGCAGATCGCCCAGTGGAAGCGCGAGGGCCTGCGCGTGGCGCTGGTGCCGACCATGGGCAACCTGCATGGGGGCCACCATTCGCTGGTGGCGCTGGCCCGCCAGTACGCCGACAAGGTGGTGGCGAGCATCTTCGTCAACCCGACCCAGTTCGGGCCGAACGAGGACTTCAGCCGCTACCCGCGCACGCCCGAGGCCGACGTGGCCGGGCTGGAGCAGGCTGGCTGTGATGCGGTGTGGCTGCCCAGCGTCGAGGCGATGTACCCGCTGGGCGTGGACAAGACCACGCGCATGCACGCGCCGGGCGTGAGTGAAGTGCTGGAAGGTGCCAGCCGTCCGGGGCACTTCGATGGCGTCTGCACGGTGGTGGCACGCCTGTTCCTGCAGGTGCAGCCGGACGTGGCCGTGTTCGGTCGCAAGGACTACCAGCAGTTGGCCGTGATCAAGCAGATGGTGGCCGAGCTGTCGTTCCCGGTCCAGATCGTCGGCGCCGAGATCGTGCGCGACGAGGATGGCCTGGCCAAGAGCTCGCGCAACCAGTACCTGAGCGCTGAACAGCGTCCGGTCGCGACCACCATCCACCGGACCCTGCTGGGCATGCGCGAAGGCTACGTGGCCGGGCAGGCACGTGAACGCATCGAGGCCGAGGCCACTGCCGCATTGCAGGCGGCCGGTTTCCAGGTTGACTACGCGGTGCTGCGCACTCCGGAGCTGGCCGAGCCGACCTTCGACGGCGGCGGCCGGGTGGCGCTGATCGCCGCACGGCTGGGTACCACCCGGCTGATCGACAACCTGGAGTTCTGAGTTCCGGCGGTGCCGCGCGATGCATGGGGTCAGATCCCTTTCCCAGGGAAAAGGGATCCGACCCCGGTTTCACCGCCTACCTGAACAGGTTGCCGGCCGTAATGCCCGGCGCTGTGCGGGTGCTAGAATCCGCTCTTTCCTTTGCCGTTGCAGCGCCCCCCATGCACCTGTCCCTGCTCAAGACCAAGATCCACCGCGCCACCGTCACCCATTCCGAGCTGAACTACGAAGGCTCGATCGCCATCGATGACAACCTGCTGGCTGCCACTGGCATCCGCGAGTTCGAACAGGTGCACATCTGGGACGTGACCAACGGTGCGCGCTTCTCGACCTATGCCATCCGCGCCGAAGCCGGCAGCGGCGTTGTCTCGCTCAACGGTGGCGCCGCGCGCCACGTGCAGGTCGGTGACATCATCATCATCGCCGCGTTCGCCAGCATGACCGAGCAGGAAGCTGACAGCTTCAAGCCGAAGCTGGTGTACGTTGATGGCAACAACCAGATCACCCACACCAACGACACGATCCCGACCCAGGCCGCATGACAACGAACAACGGATTCGACTCGCTGCATTCCCACGCCCAGCGCCTGAAGGGCGCAAGCATTCCCAGCCTGCTCGCCGCCGAACCCGGCCGCGTGCAGGACCTGGCGCTGCGGGTCGGTCCGTTGTACGTCAACTTCGCCCGTCAGAAGTACGATGCCGCGGCGCTGCAGGCGTTGCTGGCGCTGGCTGCCGAGCGTGATGTCGGCGGCGCCATCACCCGCCTGTTCCGCGGCGAGCAGGTCAATCTGACCGAAGGCCGCGCCGCGCTGCATACCGCGCTGCGTGGCGACGTGGTCGATGCGCCGGTGGCGGCCGAGGCCTATGCCACCGCGCGCGGCATCCGCCAGCGCATGGGCGTGCTGGTGCGCGCGCTGGAAGACAGCGGCGTGACCGATGTGGTCAGTGTCGGCATCGGGGGATCCGACCTCGGGCCGCGCCTGGTCGCCGATGCGCTGCGCCCGGTCAGCGGTGCGCGCCTGCGCGTGCATTTCGTGTCGAACGTGGACGGCGCCGCCATGCAGCGCACGCTGGCCACGCTGGATCCGGCGAAGACCGCCGGCATCCTGATCTCCAAGACCTTCGGTACCCAGGAAACCCTGCTCAACGGCCAGATCCTGCACGACTGGCTGGGTGGCAGCGAGCGCCTGTATGCGGTCAGCGCCAATCCGGAGCGCGCCGCCAAGGCCTTCGCGATCGCCGCCGATCGCGTGCTGCCGATGTGGGACTGGGTCGGTGGCCGTTATTCGCTGTGGTCGGCGGTGGGTTTCCCGATCGCGCTGGCAATCGGCTTCGAACGTTTTGAACAGCTGCTGGAAGGCGCTGCGCAGATGGATGCGCATGCGCTGGATGCACCGCTGGAGCGCAACCTGCCGGTGCTGCACGGCCTCACCGACATCTGGAACCGTAACCTGCTGGGCCATGCCACGCACGCGGTGATGACCTACGACCAGCGCCTGGCGCTGCTGCCGGCTTACCTGCAGCAGCTGGTGATGGAGAGCCTGGGCAAGCGCGTGCAGCGCGACGGCCAGCCGGTCACCGTCGACACCGTGCCGGTGTGGTGGGGCGGGGCAGGGACCGACGTGCAGCACAGCTTCTTCCAGGCGCTGCACCAGGGCACCAGCATCGTTCCGGCCGACTTCATCGGCTGTGTGCACAACGATGATCCGTATACGATCAATCACCAGGCCCTGCTGGCCAACCTGCTGGCGCAGACCGAAGCGCTGGCCAATGGCCAGGGCAGCGAAGATCCGCACCGCGACTACCCGGGGGGCCGGCCGAGCACGCTGATCCTGCTCGACGCGTTGACCCCGCAGGCGCTGGGTGCACTGATCGCCATGTACGAGCACGCTGTATACGTGCAGTCGGTGATCTGGAACATCAACGCCTTCGACCAGTTCGGTGTCGAGCTGGGCAAGCAGCTGGCCAGTGGCCTGCTGCCGGCGCTGCAGGGCGAGGATGTGGCGGTTGCCGATCCGATGACCCGCGAGATCCTGGCGCAGTTGAAGGGCTGATGCCCGGGTAGTGCCGGCCGCTGGCCGGCATCCAGGCGATGCTTCAATCGTTCATGAGGTTGCCGGCCAGCGGCCGGCACTACCGGTGCACGACGTGGCGTCTCACCGGCTCGGATCGCGTTCCGGGCTGGGCCGCTTGGCCAGCTTGCGCTGCAGCGAGCGCCGGTGCATGCCGAGCAGGCGTGCGGCCGCTGACACGTTGCCGCCGGTCTCGTGCATCGCCTGCTGGATATGTTCCCACTGCAGGCGGCTGATCGGCGTCATCGCGTCCGGCACTTCCATTTCGCCGTCGTCGGCCGGGCCGTCGTCCTCCTCGCCAAGCGCGCGCAGGATCATCGGCACCGTGGCCGGCTTCGGCAGGTAATCATCCGCGCCCAGCTTGATCGCCTCCACTGCGGTGGCGATGCTGGCATAGCCGGTCACCAGCAGGATGCGCATGTCCGCGCGCAGTGCGCGCAGCGGCTGGATCAGCGCCAGGCCGGAATCGCTGCCCAGCTTCAGGTCGATCAGCGCGAACGCCGGCGGATGCTGGCGGGCCAGTGCCAAGGCACTGGCGGCATCCTGTGCGGTCTGTGTTTCCAGGCCCTTGCGGGCCAGGCTGCGCTGCAGGGTACGCAGGTACAGCTCGTCGTCGTCGACCAGCAGACCAAGGGTTGAGGCGCTCATGGGGTTTCCTCGCGTGGGGCCAGCGGCAGGCGGAAGCCGACGCGGCTGCCGGCCCCCTGGGCCGGGCGCATCCACATCTCGCCGTCGAGGCGTTCGATGGTGGCATGGGACAGGGCCAGGCCGACGCCCATGCCCTCGCTCTTGCTGCTGCCGAACAGCTTGCCCGGCAGCACGGCGGCACGGGCGTCGAAACCATGGCCGTAGTCGCGTACTTCGCCGATCAGGTCGTCGCCCTCGATGCGCAGGTCCAGGTCCACGCGCGGCCGGCCGGCCTTCTCGCCGGCATCGGCGGCATTGTTGAGCAGGACCATCAGCAGGTGGCCTACGCCCGGGTCGAGCGGCAGCCGCAGCGGCGCATCGTCGTTGCGATGCAGGTCGATGGTCGGTCGCACCAGGCGCCATTGCTCCAGCACCTGCTGGGCGCTGGAATGGCTGCGGCCCGGCGCGTCGGCCGAGGCCGGGGCGGCCAGTGCCAGCACGCGCTCACGGCACTGCACCAGCAGCTCGCGCAGGGTCTCCATGTCTTCGCGCACTTCCGGCTCTTCGCTGCGCTCGGCGACATCGTCGGCGAGCAGGGTCATGGTCGCCAGCGGCGTGTTCAGTTCATGTGCCACCGAGGCGGCATGGGTGGCCAGCGCGACGATGCCCTCGTTGCGGGCGAAGCGCTCACGCAGTGCCGACAGTTCCAGTTCGCGCTCCCGCAGGGCCAGTGCCAGGCGGGTGGAGAAGGCCAGCACCACTGTGGCGGAAATCAGGAAGTTGGCGACCACGCCCCAGCGATTGAGGTCCTGTGCGCGGAAGTAGCCGTCCGGCAGCGCCTGCCCGAAGATGCCGCTGGCGGCGTAGCCGAGCAGGCAGGCCAGCGCGACCGCCAGTGCCCAGCGCAGGGGCAGGGCGAAGGCGGCCAGCGCGATCAGGATCAGGAACAGTGAACTGAACGGGTTGGCCATGCCGCCGCTCCAGCCCACCATCCAGGTCAGGATGATCACGTCCACCAGGATATGGCCGAATGCGGTCAGCGGCGCAGTGTCGGCCGCTTCCGGGCGCAGCTGGGTGTAGACGTTGAACAGGGCCAGCACCGCCACGCCGGCCCACAACGGCAGCTGCGGCAACGGCAGGCCCAGCACCCAGGTCGCGACCAGGATGGTGGCGGCCTGGCCGCCTACGGCAAGCCAGCGCAGGCTGCACAGGGTACGGAGAAACGGGGCGTCGGGACCGGTCATTCACGCCCATCGTATGCGTTCATGCGTGTACATGCCTGCGACAATCGGCCGCAGCCGTGCCGCAGGCTGAATGCGAGTCACCCCGAATGCGGGAGTGGGCGGTAGAATGCGCCCATGCACGACGCCGTCACCCGCCCGACTCCCCCCTCCGATGCCACCGCCTGGCCCCGTCGCCAGACCCATGCCGTCCAGATCGGCGGGGTCACCGTAGGCGGAGGCAAGCCGGTGGTGGTGCAGTCGATGACCAACACCGATACCTCCGATGTGGCCTCCAGCGTGAAGCAGGTGGCCGAGTTGTGGCGTGCAGGTTCGGAGATGGTGCGGTTGACCGTCAACACCGTGGAAGCCGCTGCGGCCATTCCGCGCATCGTCGACAAGCTGGCGATGATGGGTATCGATGTACCGCTGATCGGTGACTTCCACTACAACGGCCACCAGCTGCTCACCGCCGAGCCGGCATGTGCGGAAGCGTTGGCCAAGTACCGCATCAACCCGGGCAATGTCGGCTTCGGCAAGAAGAAGGACCTGCAGTTCGCCCAGTTGATCGAGTTCGCGATCCGCTACAACAAGCCGGTGCGCATCGGTGCCAACTGGGGCTCGCTGGACCAGGCCCTGGCGGCCAGGCTGATGGACGAGAACAGCCTGCGCGAGCAGCCCTGGGACGCCGGCCGCGTGCTGCGTGAGGCGCTGATCCGTTCGGCGCTGGATTCGGCCGAGCAGGCCGTGGAACTGGGCCTGCCGCGCGATCGGATCGTGCTGTCGGCCAAGGTCAGTGGCGTGCAGGAACTGATCGCGGTGTACCGCGACCTGGCCCAGCGCTCGGACTTCGCCCTGCACCTGGGCTTGACCGAAGCCGGTATCGGCAGCAAGGGCATCGTCGCCTCGTCGGCAGCGCTGAGCGTGCTGCTGCAGGAAGGCATCGGTGACACCATCCGCATCTCGCTGACCCCGGAACCGGGCCAGTCGCGCACGCAGGAAGTGATCGTCGCCCAGGAACTGCTGCAGACCACCGGCCAGCGCGCCTTCACGCCGCTGGTCACGGCCTGCCCGGGCTGCGGTCGCACCACCTCCGAGTTCTTCCAGGAACTGGCCAAAGTGGTGCAGAACCATGTGCGCGAGAAGATGCCGCTGTGGAAGATCCACCACCCGGGGGCGGAGAACATGACCCTGGCGGTGATGGGCTGCATCGTCAATGGGCCGGGTGAGTCGCGCCATGCCAACATCGGCATCTCCCTGCCGGGCACGGGCGAGACGCCGGCAGCACCGGTATTCGTCGATGGCGAGAAGAAGGTGACCCTGCGTGGCGACAACATCGCCCAGGAGTTCGTCGCCCTGATCGACGATTACGTCGAACACAAATATGTCCGAAGCGCCGGATAAGCCTGCGATCCTCGCCGCACCGGAGTCGGCCTCCGGTTTCCGCCACTGGATGGCGCGCAACGCCTGGCGCCTGGTCCTGCTGTTCGGTGGCGTACTGCTGCCGTTGGCGGGCTTCGTCGCCCTGGCCGACGAAGTGCACGAATTTGAATCGTTCCATTTCGATGCGCCGCTGCTGTGGCAGATGCATGGCCTGCATTCGCCATGGCTGGACCGCTTCTTCGTGCTCATCTCGAAACTGGGCTACGAGTGGTTCCTGATCCCTGCTGACGTGCTGATCATCGGTGCGCTGCTGGGCTACCGGCGCTGGCGCGAGGCGACCTTCGTCGCGGTCAGTTTCGTGGGATCGGCGTTGCTGAACATGGGCAGCAAGCACTTCTTCCAGCGCCAGCGCCCCAGCCTGTGGGAGTCGATTGCGCCGGAATCGACGTTCAGCTTCCCCAGCGGGCACGCCATGGGCTCGATGACCCTTGCCGTGACCCTGGTGCTGCTGGCCTGGAATACACGCTGGCGCTGGCCGGTACTGCTGCTGGCGCCCCCGTTCAGCCTGCTGGTGAGCGTCTCACGGGTCTATCTGGGCGTGCATTATCCCTCGGACATCCTGGCCGGATGGTGTGCCGCGCTGGTTTGGGTGGTAGGGTGCTATCTGGTCATGTTCAGTCGCCGGCATCCTTGGCGACGTCGGGATTCGCCGCCAGCGACGGCCAGCGAAGCATCATCACAGGGGGGTGACGTGGATGACCCTTCCGGGGCGTCTACGTAATAGATCAGTTGTTTCGTTGCAGCAGGTTCTGCAAGACAGGGGGCAAGCACAACGCGCGTTACTGTGATGCGCAAGGCAGAACGCCCGGATCGCGTCCCGGACGCGCTTGCAGGGGTATCGGCGTCCTGCCTAGCTTGACCTGCAATGGCCGCATTCGAAGAGGTACGTGAATGACGATTCGAGTCTATCTGGTGGATGACCATGCGCTGGTCCGCACCGGGATGAAGATGATCCTGTCGGGGGAGACCGACATCGAGGTGGTGGGCGAAGCCGAGACCGGTGAAGACGCACTGCGCGACGTCCGCCAGCTGCTGCCGGACGTGGTGCTCTGCGACCTGCACCTGCCCGGTGTGAGTGGCATGGAAGTGACCGAGCGCATCGTCCGCAGCCACCGCAACACCCGCGTGGTGATCGTATCGGTGCTGGAAGACGGGCCGCTGCCGAAGCGCTTGCTGGAGGCGGGGGCCGCGGGCTACATCGGCAAGGGCTGCGATGCACAGGAGCTGCTGCGCGCGGTGCGCGATGTGGCCATGGGCCGTCGCTACCTGGGCACCAGCATCGCGCAGAACCTGGCCCTGTCGACGGTGGAGGGCAATGGATCGCCGTTCGACAGCCTGTCGCCGCGCGAACTGGAAGTAGCCTTGCTGCTGACCCAGGGCCTGCGCCAGGAAGACATCGCGCGGCGCCTGAGCCTGAGTGCGAAGACGGTGAACACGCACAAGGCGCGGTTGTTCGAGAAGATGGGGATCCACGACAACATCGCGCTGGCGCGCATGGCCAGCCAGTACGGGCTGGTGGATCCGGCGCGGCCGTTGTAAGGGTTTCGGCCTTCTGTGTAGAGCCGAGCCCATGCTCGGCTGCTCTCCATTCCGCTGGAGTGGAGCCGAGCATGGGCTCGGCTCTACACCTGCTTCGGGCTCAGTGGCCGCGCACGCGCTTGATGATCTTCGCCGCGTCGGCGGCGCTGGCGCGCACCTTGTCCCATTCGCCGTCGGCGATCCAGTTGCCCGGCACCATCCACGAACCGCCGATGCAGACCACGTTCTTCTGTTCAAGGTACTCGGCGGCGGTGTTCTCGGTGATGCCGCCGGTCGGGCACAGCTTCAGGTCCGCCACCGGGCCGGCCAGTCCCTTGATCATCGCCAGCCCGCCCACGGCCGTGGCCGGGAACAGCTTGCACACGCGGAAGCCGCGGGCGTAGAGCGACAGCAGCTCGCTCGGCGTCGCCGCACCTGGCACCACCGGCAGCGGCGCAGCGGCAAGTGCATCAGCCAGCGCCGGCGGCGTCCCCGGCGTCACCAGGAAGTCCGCACCCGCATCGATCGACTGCTGCATCTGCTCCACGGTCAGCACCGTGCCTGCACCCACCACCACATCGGGCAGCTCGCGCTTGAGCATCGCCAGCGCTTCCATCGCCACCGGCGTGCGCAGCGTCAGCTCGATCGCCGGCAGACCACCTTCCAGCAGCGCCGCACTGACCGCCCGTGCCTGGTCCAGCGTATGAATCGTCACCACCGGCAGGATGCCCGCCGCATGCAACAGCTCCGCCGCCTTCACCTGATGTTGTTCGATACCCATGCTTTTGCCCTTGCCTTTGCTCTTCTTGATTCAGTGGCCGCAGCGCAAATGACGCGCCGGGAATTGTCCAAGGGCAGTAGAGCGCCCTGGCCGGGACCGTGAGCGGCATGGATGCCGCGATCGAGCCCCCATGGATGGGTTTACGGCGTGTCCCGGACAGGGCGCTCTACTGCCCAAGCCGGGAAGCCTGCCGCGGCTTTTCGCGTCAGGCGTCTTTCGCCTCATGCGGCGCCGCCGCCGCTGCCGCATCGTGCCCCAGCTCATACTCCGCGTCGTAGTCCCACGGCCCGCCATCGGCCGCCGCCGGCCCGCACGAAATCGAAATCGCCCCCTGGTCCGCCGGACCCACCACGCGACGGTTGATCGCAAACAGATTGCGGCCCAGGTCATGCGCGGCCGGCGCGGTGTTCGGCGCCAGCGGACGTGCCGCCCATTCCGCCGCGTCCACCAGCACTTCCAGCGTGCCGGCCTCGCCGTCGAGGCGGATCATGTCGCCCTCGCGGACCTTGGCCAGCGGGCCACCGCGCGCCGCTTCCGGCGTCACATGGATGGCCGCTGGGATCTTGCCCGACGCACCGGACAGGCGGCCGTCGGTGACCAGCGCCACGCGCCGGCCCTGGTTCTGCAGCAGGCCCAGCAGCGGTGCCAGCGAATGCAGTTCGGGCATGCCGTTGGCACGCGGGCCCTGGTAACGCACCACCGCCACGAAGTCCTGCGGCAGCAGGCCACCGGCGTGCAGCTTGTTCAATACCTGCGGTGCATCGACCACCACCGCCGGTGCTTCGATCGTCCGGTACTGCGGTTTCACCGCTGACAGCTTGATCAGCGACTTGCCGAGGTTGCCGCGCAGCAGGCGCAGGCCACCCTGGTGCTCGAACGGATTGTCGACCCCACGCACCACTTCGTCATCGGCACTGCGTTCCAGGCCCGGCAGGTAGACCAGCCGGCCTTCACGCAGTTGCGGCTCGCGCGCATAGTCGGCCATGCCGCCACGCGCGACGCTGACCAGGTCGCCGTGCATCAGGCCCGCCTTGATCAGCTCGCCGAACACGAAGGCCGGGCCGCCAGCGGCCGCGAAACGGTTCACGTCTGCCTCGCCGTTCGGATAGACACGGGCCAGCAGCGGAATCAGCTGCGACAGTTCGTCGAAGTCGTCCCAGGTCAGCACGATGCCGGCCGCACGCGCCACCGCGATCCAGTGGATGGTGTGGTTGGTCGAACCGCCAGTGGCCATCAGCGCGATGACCGCGTTGATGATCGCGCGCTCGTCGATGATCCGGCCCAGCGGGCGGAAGTCGTCGCCCAGTGCGGTGATGTCCAGCGCGCGTTCGGTTGCCTCGCGGGTCAGGGCGTCGCGCAGCGGCGTGCCCGGATTGACGAACGAGGCGCCCGGCAACTGCACGCCCATGGCTTCCAGCAGCACCTGGTTGGAGTTGGCCGTGCCGTAGAAGGTGCAGGTGCCCGCACCGTGGTACGACGCGGACTCGGCTTCCAGCAGCTCTTCGCGGGTGGCCTCACCGGCGGCGTAGCGTTCGCGCACTTCGGCCTTCTGCTTGTTCGGGATGCCCGGGGTCATCGGGCCGGCCGGTACGAACACCGCCGGCAGATGGCCGAAGGCCAGCGCACCGATCAGCAGGCCCGGCACGATCTTGTCGCACACGCCGAGGTAGACGGTGGTATCGAACATGTCATGGCTGAGGCCGATGGCCGTGGCCTGGGCAATGACATCGCGCGAGAACAGCGACAGCTCCATGCCACCACGGCCCTGGGTGACACCGTCGCACATTGCAGGGACGCCGCCGGCGACCTGTGCAGTGGCGCCCAGCTCGCGGGCGATGTCGCGGATCTGTTCGGGATAGGTCTCGAACGGCTGGTGGGCCGACAGCATGTCGTTGTAGGCGGTGATGATGCCCAGGTTCGGCGTCACGCCGCCGCGCAGGCGGCTCTTGTCGGTGCCGCCGCAGGCGGCGAACCCGTGAGCGAGGTTGCCGCAACTCAGGCGGCTGCGGAACGGGCCCTCACGCAGGGAGGCATCGATCGCGGCCAGATAGGCGGCGCGCGAGGCGGCGCTGCGGCGGATGACGCGCTTAGTGATGGCTTGCAGTTGAGGATGGAGGCTCATTGGCTACCGGCGTTCGTGGTGGCGAGAGGCAAGCGGCGGCAGGGCGCCGCCGCCGACATCAATCAGCCCAGTGGACGCGCAGGCGCGCGCCTTCCAGGTTGATCGCATTGAGGATCGGGTACTGCTGGGCGTCGTTGCTGTCCAGCGCCTGGCGCAGTACCTGCAGCTTCTGCTTGCCACGCAGCAGCAGCAGGCGCTGGCGGCACTGGCGCAGGCCGTGCGGGGTCAGCGTGATGCGCAGCGGCCACTGGTTCGCGCCTGGGCAGCCGGTGGCATCCAGCGCGGCATAGGGCAGGGTGCTTTCCAGTGCACGTGCGAGGTCTTTCGAGCCAGGGAACAGCGAGGCGGTGTGCCCGTCGTTGCCCATGCCCAGCGCTACCAGGCTCGGCGGCTGGCTGTGCTGCGCCTGCAGGTTGGCGGTGTACACGCATTCGGGCAGTGGCTTGCCGATCCGTACCAGCGGATCGAAGTGGGCGCCCTCGGTGCGCTTGAGCAGGTGCTCGCGCACCAGCCAGGCGTTGCTGTCGCGATCCTGCGGCGACAGCCAGCGCTCGTCGGCCAGGCTCACTTCAACCCGGTCCCAGTGCACGTCCAGCTCGGCCAGTGCCTGGTAGACCGGGGCCGGCGTGGTGCCGCCGGACAGCAGGATGCGGGCGCGGCCCACTTCATTGATGTCGTGGTTGAGGGTGCGTGCCATCTCAGCGGCCACCGCTTCGATCCAGCCGTCGGCGTCGCCGTGTTGGATGAACTCGATGCGATCGTCGTGGAAGCTGGGGTTCATGCGGCAACTCCTGGTGCGTCACGTTCGGCGTCGGTGGCATAGGCGGCGGCGCCCAGCAATCCGGCGTGGGGATGCATCACCGCCAATGAGGGCACGCGCGCCATGATGGAGGAGAAGCGGCCCTTGTGTTCGAAGCGCTGGCGGAAACCGGAGTGCTGCAGCGAATCGAGCATCTTCGGGGTCAGGCCGCCGGTCAGGAACACGCCATCCCAGGCGCCCTGGGTGAGCACCAGGTCACCGGCGATGGCGCCGAACACGGCGCAGAACACGTCCACGGTGCGCATTGCCTGCGGATCACCGTGCAGGGCGCGGGCGGTCACGTCCACCGGCTGCAGTTGGCCCGGGTCGATACCGGCCATCTCGCACACGGCGCGGTGGATGTTGACCAGGCCGGGGCCACAGATCAGGCGCTCGTTGGAGACGCGGCCGAACTGTTCGGACAGGATCTCGAGGATGCGGATCTCTTCCGGGGTTCCCGGCGGGAAACTGACATGGCCGCCTTCGGTTTCCAGCGGGTAGCAGCGGCCGTGGCGCATGATCAGGCCGCCCACGCCGAGGCCGGTACCCGGCCCGATCACTGCGTAGTTGCGCGGCTGGCCCGGCTTGCCCGGTACCCAGGCGGCACCGCCGACCTGGACCACGTCCTCGGGCTGCAGCAGTGAGATCGCCATCGCCTGTGCGGCAAAGTCGTTGATCAGGTGCAGTTCGTCGAAACCGAGCATCGCTGCGGTGCGGCTGCGCGAGATCACCCACGGATGGTTGGTGATGCGTGCTTCATCACCATCAACGCGACCGGCCACTGCGAACACGCCGCGGCTTGTGGTGGCACCGATCTGTTCCAGATGGTGGCGCGCGGCATCACCCAGCGAAGGGAACTCCGCCACCGCGTACTCGCGGATGCTGTCCTTCTGCAGAGGTGCGTCCTGCGAGGTGTCAGCCAGGGCGAAGCGGGCATTGGTGCCACCGATGTCGGCCACCAGCACCGGCTGCGAACTGGCGCTCATGCCGACGCTCCGCTGTCCGGTGCGTCCACGTCCTGCGGCAGGAACTCGCCGGCATTGCTCGGGCCCCATTGGCCGGCGGGGTAGGGCTCCAGCGGCAGCTTGGCGTCCTTCCACGCGTCGGCGACGCTGTCGATCCAGGCCCACGCTGCACGCACTTCGTCGTCGCGCACGAACAGCGTGTGATTGCCATTGAAGGCATCCAGGAACAGGCGCTCGTAAGCGATGCGGCGATGCAGGCCGGTTGGCACTGACAGTTCCAGTTCCAGCGGATGCAGTTCCAGCGCGCCCCATTCCGGGCCGGCCAGGCTGCTCATCAGGCCCAGTTCGATGTTTTCCTGCGGCTGCAGCTGGAACACCAGGCGGTTCGGTGCGGCCTGCGCGCGCTGCGGGCGCTCGAACAGCCAATGGGTGACCGGCTTCAGCGTGACCACCACGCGGGTGGTGCGCTCGGGCAGGCGCTTGCCGGTGACCAGATGGAACGGCACGCCGCTCCAGCGCCAGTTGTCGATATGCGCGGTGACACCGGCGAAGGTTTCCACGTCGCTGCCTTCCGGCGGCTGGTAAGCCTGCGCCGGCTGGCCGTTGATGGTGCCGGCGGTGTAGCGGCCGCGGATGCTGTCACGCGCGGCGTGCTTCGCGTCGAGCGGGCGAAGGGCGCGCAGCACCTTGACCTTCTCGTCGCGGATGCGGTCGGCTTCCAGCGACGCCGGCGGCTCCATCGCCACCATGCACAGCAGCTGCAGGATGTGGCTCTGCACCATGTCGCGCAGCGCGCCGGAGCGGGCGTAGTAGGCGTCACGGCCGTCCACGCCTTCGCTCTCGGCCACCAGGATGTGCACCGATTCGATGTAGTTGCGGTTCCACACCGCTTCCAGCAGCGTATTGCCGAAGCGCAGCGCGATCAGGTTCTGCACTGCCGCCTTGCCCAGGTAGTGGTCGAGGCGGAACACGCGGTCCTCGTCGATCCACTGGCCGATGGTGCTGATGATTTCCTCGGCGCTCTCGCTGTCGCTGCCGATCGGCTTCTCCAGCATCAGGCGTGCCGGCGCGGCGAGGGCGCCGCCCTTGGCCAGGCCTTCGCAGGTGGAAATGTACAGGCCCGGCGGAATGGCGAGGTAGCTGACGCACTTGCGGTGCACCAGGTCGGAGACCGCAGCGGCAACCGAGTCGACGTCGCGCAGGTCCACCGAACGGTAGTCGATACGGCGCAGCAGGGCAGCGATGTCGTCCTGCGTGGCCATCGGCATGGCCTGCTGCAGGCGCGGCCGCAGGATGTCATGGAAGGCTTCGGTGTCATGCCCGGACAGGGCCAGTGCGCGGATGCGGAAGTCCTCCGGCAGCAGGCCGTCGCCAAGCAGGCGAAGCAGCGAAGGGAACAGGTAGCGCTGGGCCAGATCACCTGTGGCACCGAACAGGAAGAGGGTGTCGTGCATCGCTCGAGTTTCAGATCCGGGTGACATCGTTGTCAATCGCTTCATGGCTGGGTTCGGGGGACATCCGCGCAACTGCCTGTCCGAGGTTCGTCAGGGGCGATCTCCGGTGTTGCGGAAGACCGTTCCATTCGAAACCACTACCTCGGCGGAACCTTCGTTCAACCGCCGACGCAGATCGGTGCGCACCGATCATCGGATAGTGCCACGTGAAAACGTTTACATGGCAGAATGGGCAACTGTATTCGATTGCAGTGCTCGCCGTCATGCGGCAAGCGCGCAATCATCACTGCCATCGGGAGGGCCGAGGCAGTCCCAAAAGACAGCCCGGCTTCGGGCGGACCGGATAGGTGATATGGCAAAAGTGCAGTTGCAGGGTGTGCGCAAGGTCTATGACAACGGCCAGGTCGCGGTGAAGGACGCCAGCTTCGAGGTCGCCGATGGCGAGCTGATGGTGCTGGTCGGTCCGTCCGGCTGTGGCAAGTCGACCCTGTTGCGGATGGTGGCGGGCCTTGAAGAAATCAGCGGCGGCACGCTGACCATCGGTGATCGCGTGGTCAACGACGTGGCGCCGAAGGATCGCGACATCGCCATGGTGTTCCAGAGCTACGCGTTGTACCCGCACATGACCGTGGCCGAGAACCTGGCCTTCGGCCTGAAGCTGCGCGGGCATGACAAGGCGACCATCGACAAGCGCATTGCCGAGGCGGCGCAGACGCTGGGCCTGACCGAGATGATGGACAAGCTGCCCAAGGCGATGTCCGGTGGCCAGCGCCAGCGCGTGGCACTGGGCCGGGCGCTGGTGCGCGAGCCGGCGGTGTTCCTGCTCGACGAGCCGCTGTCCAACCTCGACGCCAAGCTGCGCCACAGCGTGCGTACCGAGATCGCGCAGCTGCACCGCAAGCTGGGCACCACCATGATCTACGTGACGCACGACCAGGTCGAAGCGATGACCCTGGGCCAGCGCATCGTGGTGCTGAAGGACGGCATCATCCAGCAGATCGATACGCCGATGGCGCTGTACGATCGCCCGGCCAACCTGTTCGTGGCCGGTTTCCTCGGCAGCCCGGCGATGAACGTGCTGCGTGGCACGCTGCAGGGCGATGCCGGCGGCGTGAGCGTGGTCGACGGCGAATGGCGTGCCCCCCTGGGCCAGGCGACGATCGATCCGGCATGGCTGCAGAAGCCGATCGCGGTGGGCGTGCGCCCGGAGCACCTGCAGCCGGCGGCTGCCGATGATGCGCATGCATTCACCGCGCGCATCGAAGGCATCGAACCGGTCGGCAACGAGATCTTCGTCAACATGAGCAGTGGCCAGCACGCGCTGACCATGCGCGTGGCACCACAGTCGCTGCCAGCAGTGGGTGAGCAGATCCGCGTGGCGATTCACCCGCAGGGCCTGCATTTCTTCAACGCAGAGAGCGGCGAGCGCCTGTAACCGGTAGTGCCGGCCGCTGGCCGGCAACCACACCTGGTTGAGGTTGCCGGCCAGCGACCGGCACTACCACTCATTCAGCGCGCCAGCCCGTCCAGCAATGGCACGCGCTGGGCGGTGGCGCCGCCCACCTGCAGGTCGGCGTCACTGGCTTCCAGCGGCAGCACCGCCAGCGCCAGGTTGCCGGCCACGCTGGCGACCGTGCCCAGCGTCGCGCCGTCCTGCAGCACGCCATCGCCGGCCTGTGCCGGTGCCGCGGTATGCAGCAGCTGCACCGCGCGCTTGGCCTTGCCGAGGAAGTGGGTGCGGGCGACGATTTCCTGGCCTGGGTAGCAGCCTTTCTTCACGCTGTAGCCATTCAGGCGGTCCAGGCCCAGCTGCTGCGGGGTCCACACTTCGCGCTGGCTTTCGTCCAAGCGCGGCAATCCGTAGCGCAGGTCGGCCTGGCGCCAGGCGAGGGCGGCCTCATCGGTTTCGCTGCCGGATGCAACGGCATCCGTCGCCCCGATGCGCAGGGTGCGCGGCAGGGCGTCGCTGCCCAGGTCCAGCTCCCAGCCGTCACCTGCAGCGTGCGCGATCGCGGCGCCGCTGGCAGCCTCGGGTGCAGTGAACGCACCGGCCACGGCCAGATCGCTGCGCACCTGTACCTTCACCTTGCGACGGAACACGAAGCGCTGCAGTTGCGACGCAATCGCATCGGCATCGCCGTCGGCCAACACCAGCATCACGTGATCGTCGGCCAGCCGGAGCAGCTGGAACACTGCCAGGGTGCGGCCCTTGGCACTCAGCCAGGCGCTCCACTGCCAGTGCAGCAGGGGCAGGGCGGTGACATCGCTGCTGAACTGGGCGTGGGCGAAGGCGGCCGCATCCGGGCCCTGCAGGCTCAGCAGCTGGTGGCCGGGCAGGCGCGGATATCCGACGAAAGCAGGGGGCAGGTTGTCAGGCACGTGAACGAGGTCTAAAATTTGTGCGTTGCGAGACCGAACATGATAGGCCAAACAACCCCCACTCCCGACGACGAATCTGAAGCCCCGCTGGTCCCCGCGGCAGCCGTGCCCGTGGAACAGGAAAAAGCAGAGGAATTCGGCGGCCGCGGCGGACTTGATCCGGTGCGGTATGGCGATTGGGAGAAAAACGGACGCTGCATCGATTTCTGATCAGCATTGAGCCAACGCGGCCGCGTGCCGCCCAGCCGAGACAACGAGCCCAGCGAATGGCGACCAGACAACGCCCACTTTCCCCGCACCTTCAGGTGTATCGCTGGCAGATTCAGATGGCCACCTCGATCCTGCATCGAGCCACCGGCATCTTTCTGTCTGTTGGTGCCCTCATCATCGCTGCCGGCCTGCTGGCCCTGATGATGGGGCCCGAGTCCTGGAACTGCTTCACCGGCCATGCCGGGGCCTGGTATGGCCGCGTGTTCCTGTTCGCGTGGACATGGTCGTTCGCCTATCACCTGTGCAATGGCATCCGCCATGTGGTGCAGGACTTCGCCATCGGCTTCAGCATCCCTGCCTTCATCCGCAGCAGCTGGCTGTCGGTCATCGGCAGCCTGGTGATCACCCTGCTGGTGTGGGCCTATGTGATGTTCGGAGGTGCCGCGTGAGCAAGTTCCGTACCCCGCTGAAGAACGTGCGCGGCCTGGGCTCGGCCAAGACCGGCACCGAGCACTTCGTGCACCAGCGCCTGACCGCCGCCGCGCTGGTGGTGCTGGGCATCTGGTTCCTGGTCTTCGTGCTGGGCCTGCTGGGCTCGGATTACGCGACCGCCGCCGCCGCCGTGGCCAAGCCGTGGAATGCAGTGCCGTTGATCGGCCTGCTGATCGCCATGTTCTGGCACGCGCAGCTCGGCATGCAGGTCGTGCTGGAAGACTACATCCACGAATCGCTGCTGGCCCTGGTGCTGCAGACCGCGGTGAAGTTCGTCGCCGTGCTCGGCATGATCGTCAGTGTGTTTGCGGTGGGCCGCATCGCCCTCGGCGTTGCCTGAGCCCAGGCACCTACACAGGAATCCAGATTAGATGTCCGCTTACAAGATCACCGAACACAAGTACGACATGGTCGTGGTCGGCGCCGGCGGTGCCGGCCTGCGCGCCACGTTCGGCCTGGCCGCCAAGGGCCTGCAGACCGTGTGCCTGACCAAGGTCTTCCCGACCCGTTCGCACACCGTTGCCGCCCAGGGCGGTATTTCGGCCGCACTCGGCAACATGGGCGAGGACGACTGGCGCTACCACTTCTTCGACACCATCAAGGGGTCGGACTGGCTGGGCGACCAGGACGCCATCGAGTACATGTGCCGTGAGGCCATCCCGGCCATCATCGAACTGGAACACTACGGCGTGCCGTTCTCGCGCACCGCCGAAGGCAAGATCTACCAGCGTCCGTTCGGTGGCATGACCACCAAGTACGGCGAAGGCCCGGCGGCGCAGCGTACCTGCGCGGCGGCCGACCGTACCGGCCACGCGATGCTGCATACCCTGTACCAGCAGTCGCTGAAGCACGATGCGCGCTTCATGATCGAGTACTTCGCGCTCGACCTGATCTTCGACGACGAAGGCGCCTGCCGCGGCGTGCTGGCCCTGGACATGTCCGATGGCACGCTGCACCTGTTCCGCGCCCAGGGCGTGGTGCTGGCCACCGGCGGCTACGGCCGTGCCTACTTCAGCGCCACCTCGGCGCACACCTGCACCGGCGACGGTGGCGGCCTGGCCATGCGTGCCGGCATCGCCATGCAGGACATGGAGTTCGTGCAGTTCCACCCGACCGGCATCTACGGCGCCGGCTGCCTGATCACCGAGGGTGTCCGCGGTGAAGGCGGCATCCTGCGCAACAGCAGCGGCGAGCGCTTCATGGAGCGCTATGCACCGCACTACAAGGACCTGGCCTCGCGCGACGTGGTCAGCCGTTCGATGACCATCGAGATCCGCGAAGGCCGCGGCGTCGGCGAGCACAAGGACCACATCCTGCTCGACCTGACCCACCTCGGCCCGGGCGTGATCGACGAGAAGCTGCCGGGCATCGCCGAGAGCGCCCGCATCTTCGCCGGCGTCGACGTGCACAAGCAGCCGATCCCGGTCATTCCGACCGTGCACTACAACATGGGCGGCATCCCGACCAACTACCACGGTGAAGTGGTGCAGAAGGTCGGCGACAACGACAACGCCGTGGTGCCGGGCCTGTACGCCATCGGCGAAGCGGCCTGCGTGTCCGTGCACGGCGCCAACCGCCTGGGCTCGAACTCGCTGCTCGACCTGGTGGTGTTCGGCCGTGCGGTGGCCAACCGCTGCGCCGAGACCATCAAGCCGGGTGCCGCGCACAAGCCGCTGCCGGCCGATGCCTGCGACAAGGCGCTGGGCCTGCTGGACAAGCTGCGCCACGCCAACGGCGATACCCCGACCTCGGTCATCCGCGATCGCATGCAGCGCACCATGCAGGCCGACGCGGCCGTCTTCCGCACCAGCCAGACGCTGAAGGAAGGCTGCGAGAAGATGGACAAGATCTTCGACTCGTTCCAGGACGTGAAGGTCTCCGACCGTTCGCTGGTCTGGAACTCGGACCTGATCGAGACCTACGAGCTGAACAACCTGCTGCTCAACGCGGTGGCGACGATCAACTCGGCCGAACAGCGCAAGGAAAGCCGTGGTGCGCATGCGCACGAGGACTATCCGGACCGCGACGACGTCAACTGGCAGAAGCACACCCTGGTCAGCGTCGACGAGAAGGGCAAGTGCAGCTTCGACTACCGTCCGGTGCACATGTACACGTTGACCGACGACGTGTCCGTGGTGCCGCCGAAGCCGCGCGTGTACTGATCCGACCCCGCCTACCATGCAATCCGCGCCCACGGGCGCGGGCCGCCTGAGCCAACGAGAGCAGCCATGGCCGAGTTTTCACTCCCCAAGAATTCCAAGATCACGAAGGGCAAGCACTTCCCCGTCAAGAACGGCGGCAAGAACGTGCGCACCTTCAAGATCTACCGCTGGAGTCCGGACGACGACAGCAACCCGCGCACCGATACCTATGAAGTCGATCTGGACGCCTGTGGCCCGATGGTCCTGGACGCCCTGATCAAGATCAAGAACGAGATCGACCCGACCCTGACCTTCCGCCGTTCCTGCCGCGAAGGTATCTGTGGTTCGTGCGCGATGAACATCGACGGCACCAACACCCTGGCCTGCACCCGAGCCATCTCGGACTGCGGCAAGAAGGAAGTGCCGATTTACCCGCTGCCGCACATGAACGTGGTCAAGGATCTGGTTCCGGACCTGACCCACTTCTACGCGCAGTACGCCTCGATCAAGCCGTGGATCCGCACCCAGACCCCGGCACCGCCGGACCGCGAGCGCCTGCAGTCGCCGGAAGACCGCAAGAAGCTCGACGGCCTGTACGAGTGCATCCTGTGCGCCTGCTGCTCGACCAGCTGCCCGAGCTACTGGTGGAACGGCGAGCGTTACCTGGGCCCGGCGATCCTGCTGCAGGCCTATCGCTGGATCATCGACTCGCGCGATGAGGACACCGGCGCGCGCCTGGACGATCTGGAAGATCCGTTCAAGCTGTACCGCTGCCACACCATCATGAACTGCGCCCGGACCTGCCCGAAGGGCCTGAACCCGGCGCTGGCGATCGCCGAGATCAAGAAGCTGATGATGGAGCGCCGCGCCTGATACAGGCCTGGCAGTACCCGGTGGAGCCACGTCACGTGAGGCTGCACCACCCAGTAGAGCCACGCCATGCGTGGCTTTGCTGTATCTGGAGAAGCACGATGGAAGACGATGTCCTGCTGAAGAAGCTGCGCTGGCGCTGCCGCCGCGGCATGCGCGAACTGGACCAGCTGTTCGGCCGCTACCTGGACCGTGAGTGGAGCACTGCACCGACCGGAGAGCGCGAGGTTTTCCTGTTCCTGCTCGACTGCGAGGACGATAAGTTGTGGCGCTGGTTCATGGGCTATGAGGCCTGCCCGCATGCGCACGCGATCCCCCTCATGCAGAAGATCCTCGCCCTCAAGCCTTGAGTGGCGCCCCTCGCGGCTGCAGGCTGCCGCCCAGTTGGCGGTGCTGCTGGCCGCGCCCTGGTTGTTGCGCGCCTCGGATCTGCCTGCGCGGTTGCTGATGCCCGCGCTGCTGCTGGCCTGGGGCGTCGGCTTGGCCGAACTGGCCTGGCGCCAGCGCAGGCCGCGCGTGCAGGTGCTTCTGCCTCCGCTTCCCGAGGCATTGCAGGTGGCCGGACGGGATGTCGATACGCCACGGCTGGTGGTGCGTGGCCCATGGTTGTTGTTGCTGTGGCGGGAGGATCGGCGCCGCCGGCGCCTGCTGTTCTGGCCGGATGTGCTCGATTCAGGGCAGCGACGTGAACTGCGACTGGCCGTGGCCACACGCAGCGTTTCCCGTCGGCCCCGGTCAATGGCACCATAAGCTGAATTGACCGGCGTGCCTGCATGTTCAAACCCATTCCCGTGGCCATCGGCCTGCGCTACCTGCGCGCCAAGCGCCGCAACGGCTTCATCTCCTTCATCTCGATGGCATCGATCCTGGGCATCGCGCTCGGCGTTACGGTGCTGATCACCACCCTGGCGGTGATGAGCGGTTTCCAGAAGGAAATCCGCAGCCGCCTGCTGCAGATGACCGCCCATACCACCATCAGCCGCGATGGCGAGCCGATGCCGGACTGGATGCGGGTGGTTGATGTCGCCCGCAAGGATCCGCGCGTGGCGGGTGCCGCGCCGTACATCGAGATCCAATCGATGATCAGCGGCCCGCGCGTGCAGGGCGCGATCATCCAGGGCATCGATCCGGCGCTGGAGCCGAACGTCTCGGTGATCGACAGGAAGGTCACCAAGGGCAGCTATGACAGCCTCAAGCCGGGCAGCTTCAACCTGCTGCTGGGCAAGGAGCTGGCGATCTGGCTGGGCGTGGACGTTGGCGACCAGGTGCTGGTGACCTTTGCCGAAGTGCAGGGCACGCCGGCCGGTGCGGTGCCACGGATGAAGCGCTTCACCGTCAGCGGCATCTTCGAGGCCGGGTACAACGAGGTCGATCGCGGCGTCGGCTTCGCCAACATGCAGGACCTGGAGCGTGTTCTGCGCAGTGACGGCGCCACCGGCGTGCGGCTGAAGCTGCACGACATGGACCGTTCGCTGGAAGTGGGCGTGGACCTGGCGCAGAGCCTCGGCGGTGCCTACCGCGTGAGTGACTGGACGCAGCAGAACGCCAACCTCTACCACTCGCTGCGCATGGAGAAGGTGGTGATGGGCATCCTGCTGTCGCTGATCATCGCCATGGGGGCCTTCAACCTGGTGTCCTCGCAGGTGATGCTGGTGACCGACAAGCAGGCCGACATTGCCATCCTGCGCACCCTGGGCCTGACCCCGGGCGGGGTGATGCAGGTGTTCATGGTGCAGGGCTCGTTGATCGGCATCTTCGGCACGCTGGCCGGCCTGATCGGCGGCATCACCCTGACCCTCAACCTGGAACGCATCCTCGGCGCCATCGAGAGCGTGTTCAACGTCAAGCTGCTGCCGGAGGATGTCTATTACATCACCGGCCTGCCGACCGACATGCAGACCGGCGACGTGGTGGCGATCACCGTGGTCGCGCTGCTGATGAGCTTCCTGGCCACCCTGTATCCCGCCTGGCGGGCAGCACGCACCCAGCCGGCGGAGGCCCTGCGTTATGAATAAGGTCGTCAACCGCGGCGATGAAGTGATCCGCGCCGAAGCGCTGGGCAAGACCTATGCCGAAGGGCGCATGCAGACCCCGGTGTTCGATGGGCTGGACCTGACCGTGACTGCTGGCGAGACGGTGGCGATCATCGGTGCCTCCGGTGCCGGCAAGAGCACGCTGCTGCACCTGCTGGGCGGCCTGGACATTCCGACTGCCGGCGAAGTGTATGTGACCGGCCAGCGCATGTCGGCGCTGTCGGATACCGCGCGCGGCCTGCTGCGCAACCAGGCGCTGGGCTTCGTCTACCAGTTCCATCACCTGCTGCCGGAGTTCACCGCGCTGGAAAACGTGATGATGCCGGTGCTGCTGGCCGGCACCGCCGTGGCCGAGGCGAGCAGCCGGGCCACCACGCTGCTGGAAGCGGTCGGCCTCGGCCATCGCCTGGACCACAAGCCGGGCGAGCTGTCCGGCGGCGAACGCCAACGTGCCGCAGTGGCGCGCGCGCTGGTCAATCATCCGGCCTGCGTGCTCGGCGACGAGCCGACCGGTAACCTGGATGACCGCACTGCCGGCACCGTGTTCGAGCTGATGCTGGAACTCAACCGCGCGCGTCATACCAGCCTGGTGCTGGTGACCCACGACCGCAGCCTGGCACGGCGCCTGGACCGGGTGCTGGAGCTACGCGAAGGGCGCCTGCACGCACTGGCCCACGCCGACGTCTGAGCGCTGGGACCGCTCTGGTAGAGGCCGGCCTTGGTCGGCTGCTCCTGCAGGGCAAGCGCCAACCATGTTGGCGTCTACCGTGGTCCGGCCAGTAGCCGCCGACCGGCGGCTGAATGGGGCGCGAGCCGTCGCGCCGGCGTTGCCAGCCCAGGCGCATGATGGCGACAGTTCCCCGAGGAGATCGCCATGAAGACCCCGATCCTGATGGCCGGACTCTGCCTGGCACTGGCCGCCTGTGCGACCACCGGCCGGCTCAGCAGTACCGAGAAACTGGATCTGTACCGTGCCCACGCCGGCGCGCCGCAGAATGACATGCAGTTCTTTGGCAGCCTCAATGGCTGGACCGAGCTGGGCGACAGTGCGCTGGCGGTGTGGACCCGTCCCAGCGAAGCCTATCTGCTGGAGTTGAATGGCCCCTGCCAGGACCTGCCATATGCGACCGCCATCGGCCTGACCAGCAGCATGGGCCGTGTGTCGTCGCGCTTTGACAAAGTGCTGGTGCGCGACCCCACCGGCGGCCCGCGCCTGCCGTGCTTCATCAACAGCATCCGCAAGCTGGATGTGAAGGCGCTGCGCGCGTCCGAGCAGGAGCTGCGCCAGGCGCAGGTGCAGGAGCGCGAGGAAAACGCGAAATAGCGCGGTAGTCCCGGCCGCTGGCCGGCATCGCGCAGATGCCAGATTGCCGGCCAGCGGCCGGCACGACCTGCCCGTCTGTCAGGTTTCCGGGGTGAAGCCGGCCGGCTTTTCCGCGTCCTTCTCGAACAGGAACTTGACCAGTTCGCCTTCAAGGAACGCACGATGTTCCGGCGTGCGCGGCGACAGCCGGTTCTCGTTGATCAGCATGGTCTGGTGGGCCAGCCACGCGGCCCAGGCCTGCTTGCCGATGTTGTTGAAGATGCGCTGGCCCAGCTCGCCGGGGTAGGGCACGAAGTCCAGGCCCTCGGCATCGCGTTGTTCGTACTGGCAGAAGACGGTTCGGTGCATGGCATTCACTCGTGGTTGCGGGGTTTGCTGGAATTTCGTTTCGGCGTCTTGATCGTGGCGCCGTCGAGCAGTTTGCGGATCGGTGCCGGCAGGCCCAATGCGGGTAGCTCGTCGTTGGCGACCCAGCGCAGCGTGGGTTCTTCCACGCGCAGGCCGCGCACCTTCCGTGACAGTACCTGCAGGTGCAGCCTGTAGTGGCTGAAGGTGTGCTGCAGCACCGGCAGTTCCTCTGCATCTTCCAGCGAGCCGTCGACATGTGCGTCGAACCAGTCCTGCAGGTCGCTGCCGGCCTCGGCCTGCGGCAGCGTCCACAGCTGCGCCCAGATGCCGGTGTCCGGCCGCTTCTGCAGCAGCACGCGCTGCTGGGCGTCGCGCAGCAGCAGTGCAACTGCTTCGCGTTCGGGCAGGGTCTTGCTGGGCTTGGGCGTGGGCAGTTCAGCGGTGCGGCCTTCGCGCCGCGCCACGCATGCGTCCTGCAGCGGGCAGATCACGCAGGCCGGCTTGGCCCGGCTGCATACCGTCGCGCCCAGGTCCATCTGCGCCTGGGTGTAATCGGCCATGCGCCCGGCCGGCACCTGCGTGACGTGCGCGTCGGCAATCGCCCACAGTTGTTTCTCGATGGCCGGCAGGCCGGGGAAGCCGTCGATGCCGTGATAGCGGCTGAGTACGCGCTTGACGTTGCCGTCGAGAATCGCGAGCGGGTCGTTCCAGGCTTGGCTGAGGATCGCGCCAGCGGTGCTGCGGCCGATGCCGGGCAGGGCATGCAGTGCATCGAAATCGCGCGGCAGGTCGCCGTCGTGCAGTTCCACGCAGCGCTTTGCCGCGGCATGCAGGTTTCGTGCGCGGGCGTAGTAGCCGAGCCCGGCCCACTGCGCCATCACTGCGTCATTGCTGGCGGCAGCGAGGTCGGGCAGGGTCGGGAAGTGCTGCAGGAACCGCTGGAAGTACGGGATGACCGTGGCCACCTGGGTCTGCTGCAGCATGATTTCCGACAGCCAGACCCGATAGGGGCTGCGCGGGTGCTGCCAGGGCAGATCATGGCGACCGTGGTCGTCGAACCAGTGCAGCAGGCGGGCGACGAAGTCGTCTTCCTTGGCAGTGTCGGCGCTGGCGTGCGGCTGGCGGGGCATGAGTGTTCCGGAAGGAGGCAGCCACCCATGGGGTGGCTCTACCAGATCGCAGTAGAGCCACGCCATGCGTGGCTGCACGGTGTATCAGGCGCCCAATGCTTCGGGCAGCAGGGCGTCGACGAAGGCTTCCGGGTCGAACACGCGCAGGTCTTCCGGGCGCTCGCCAATGCCGGCGAAGCGGATCGGAATGCCGAACTCGCGGGCCAGTGCGAACACCACGCCGCCCTTGGCGGTGCCGTCCAGCTTGGTCACCACCAGGCCGGTCACGTTCACTGCGGCATTGAACTGGCGCAGCTGCGACAGCGCGTTCTGGCCGGTGGTGCCGTCGATCACCATCAGCACTTCGTGCGGGGCGGTGGGATCGATCTTGCCGAGCACGCGGCGGATCTTGCCCAGCTCGTTCATCAGGCCTGACTGGGTGTGCAGGCGGCCGGCGGTATCGGCGATCAGCACCGAGGTGCCGCGGGCCTTGCCGGCCTGCAGTGCGTCGAATGCCACCGAAGCGGCATCGGCGTTCTGCCCCTGCGCGACCACGGCCACGCCGTTGCGCTCGCCCCAGGCCTGCAGCTGGGCCACGGCGGCGGCGCGGAAGGTATCGCCGGCAGCCAGCATCAGGCTGTGGCCGTCATCCTTGAAGCGCTTGGCCAGCTTGCCGATGGTGGTGGTCTTGCCGACGCCGTTGACGCCGACGGTGAGCACCACGAAGGGCTTGGCGTTGCGGTCGATCACCAGCGGCTTGGCCACCGGCTGCAGGATTGCGATCAGCTCGGCGCGCAGCGCGGTCAGCAGCGCATTGGCGTCGGCGAACTCGCGCGACTTCATGCGCTTGCGCAGGCCCTCGACCAGATCGGTCGTGGCGCCCACGCCGACGTCGGCGGTGATCAGGGCGGTTTCCAGCTCGTCCAGCAGATCGTCGTCGAGCTTGGGGTTGCGCGAGAACAGGCCGCCGAAGCTGCGCGCGATGACGCTGTTGCGCAGGCGTTCGCGCCAGCCGGGCTTGCCGGCGGGCGCCGGCGGGGCATCCACCAGCGCCGGCAGGTCGGTGGCCGGGGCGGTTGGTTCCTCGACCGGAATGACCGGAGCCAGAGGAGCCAGCACAGCGGCCGCAGCGAGCGCTTCAGCCTGGACGTCCTCGGACGCGGTGGCCGGCTGCGCAGCTGGCACGGCAGGCACTTCGGCGACGGGGGCCTGTACGGCGACGGTGGCCGGTTCCGGTGCCTTGGCTTCGACCACCGCGGCGGTGGGTGCGTCTTCGGCCGGGGCGGCCGACGGGAACGCCGCCGCCAGCTCTTCAGCCGAGTAGTGCTGGGTCTTGGGCGCCTCCGTGGTGGGGGCATCCTGGGGCTTCTTGCGGCGGAAAAAACTGAGCATTGGCAAAAGGCGCTGAAATCAGAGGGATATGCTACCACTCGGGCCTGTCGGGCCGATGTGGACTCAAGATCGCGGCCGGCCGGCCGCTAACCGGTCCGGAGGGTTGCGCGGAGCGGCCCGGAGACCGCCATGAACAACGTGATGGGAATCGCCCTAGGCGGCATGCGTGCGGCCCAGCAGGGCGTGCAGGTTGCAGCGCACAACGTGGCCAATCTGGCGACCCCCGATGCGCGGCGCCTGCAGTTGCAGCGCGGTGCCACTGGACAGGGCGGGGTGCAGGCCTCGGTGACTGCCGCCGGCGTCGATGTCGGTGCACTGCTGGGAGATCTGCTGGCGGCGAAAGCCGAGGTAGTGGCCTTCGCCGCCAATGCCTCGGTGATCCGCCGACACGATCAGATGCTGGGCTCGCTGCTGGATCGGGAGACCTGAGCAACACCGCTTTGGCCGGTGCCAACCGCTGCCCCTGGCAGGTGCCAACCTTGGTCGGCACTCATGGAGCAGTCGAGCATGGCTCGACTCTACAAATGCGCGTGAGCCAGGGTTGGCCTCCATCGGGACGCTGCCCGGCACCCGATCTGTCGATCAGGCCGACAACTCCAGCAGCAGCTTGTTCAGGCGCGCCACATAGGCACCCGGGTCCTTCAGGCTGTCACCGGCGGCCAGTGCGGCCTGGTCGAACAGCACCCGGCCGAGGTCGTCGAAGCGCGCGCCATCGGCTTCGGCGTCGAGCTTGGCGATCAGCGGATGGCCCGGGTTGATCTCCAGCACCGGCTTGCTGTCCGGCACCTTCTGCCCGCTGGCTTCCAGGATCTGGCGCATCTGCAGGCCCAGGTCCTGCTCGCCGATGGCCAGCACCGCCGGCGAATCGGTCAGGCGGTGCGACACGCGCACCTCGGCCACTTCGTCACCCAGGACCGTCTTGAGCCGCTCGACCAGGCCCTGCTTGTCCTTTGCTGCCGCTTCCTGTGCCTGCTTGTCCGCATCGGTTTCCAGTGCGCCCAGGTCGAGATCGCCACGGGCGATGTCGACGAAGCCCTTACCGTCGAAATCGGTCAGGTAGCCCATCAGCCACTCGTCGATGCGGTCGGTCAGCAGCAGCACTTCCACGCCCTTCTTGCGGAACACTTCCAGGTGCGGGCTGTTGCGTACCTGGCTGTAGCTCTCGCCGGTGAGGTAGTAGATCTTGTCCTGGCCTTCGGTCATGCGGCCGATGTAATCGGCCAGCGACACGCTCTGCGCATCGCCGTCGCCGCGGGTGGAGGCGAAGCGCAGCAGGCCGGCCACCTTCTCGCGGTTGTTGTAGTCCTCGGCCGGGCCTTCCTTCAGCACCTGGCCGAACTCCTTCCAGAACGTGGCGTACTGCTCGGGCTTGTCGGTGGCCAGCTTCTCCAGCATGTCCAGCGAACGCTTGGTCAGCGCCGATTTCATCGAATCGATGACCGGGCCGGACTGCAGGATCTCGCGCGAGACGTTCAGCGACAGGTCGTTGGAATCGACCACGCCCTTGATGAAGCGCAGGTACAGCGGCAGGAACTGCTCGGCCTGGTCCATCACGAACACGCGCTGCACGTACAGTTTCAGGCCCTTGGGCGCATCGCGGTGGTACAGGTCGAACGGCGCGCGGCCGGGCACGTACAGCAGCGAGGTGTACTCCAGCTTGCCCTCGACCTTGTTGTGGCTCCACCCCAGCGGGTCGCTATGGTCGTGCGCTACGTGCTTGTAGAACTCGGTGTACTCGGCGTCGCTGATCTCGGTGCGCGGGCGGGTCCACAGCGCGCTGGCGCGGTTGACGGTCTCCCACTCGACGGCGGTGCCTTCTTCGCCACCTTCCTTCGGCATCTGGATCGGCAGACCGATATGGTCCGAGTACTTCTTGAGGATGCTGCGCAGGCGCCAGCCATCGGCGAAGTCGTGCTCGCCGTCCTTCAGGTGCAGCACGATGCGGGTACCGCGCTCGGCCTTGTCGACGGTGGCCACTTCGAAATCGCCTTCGCCACGCGAGCTCCAACGCACGCCTTCGGCTGCAGCCAGGCCGGCGCGGCGCGAGGTCACTTCCACTTCGTCAGCGACGATGAAAGCGCTGTAGAAGCCGACGCCGAACTGGCCGATCAGCTGCGAATCCTTCTTCTGGTCGCCGGACAGCTGCCGCAGGAAGTCGCCGGTGCCGGACTTGGCGATGGTGCCGAGGTGGGCGATGGCTTCGGCGCGGCTCATGCCAATGCCGTTGTCTTCGATGGTGATGGTGTGGGCGGCGGCGTCGAAGCTGACGCGCACGCGCAGCTCGCTGTCGCCTTCCAGCAGCGCCGGCTGGGTCAGGGCCTCGAAGCGCAGCTTGTCGGCGGCGTCGGCAGCGTTGGAGACCAGCTCGCGCAGGAAGATTTCCTTGTTGGAGTACAGCGAGTGGATCATCAGCTGCAGCAGCTGCTTGACTTCGGTCTGGAAGCCAAGGGTTTCGGTCTGGGTGGTCTCGGTCATCGATAGGGCTCCATGTGCAATGCCGCGCCAGCGCGTGCGGCCTCGCCAAGGGGTAGGGATGATTGTCCCGAAATCAAGGGGCTGGTCGGCAGGGCTTGCAGCCCTGCACCTGCAGAGGCAACAGCAACAGCAACAGCAACAGCGGGCATTGCGTGGGATGGCGGGGCGGTGTGGGTTGGCAGGACACGCCGTAAACCCGTCCATGGGGGCTCGATGGCGCCATCCATGGCGCCAACGGTCCTGCCAACCCACACCGCCCCGCCTCTGACAGGTTCACTCGGCTGTTGGTAGGTGCCGACCGTTGGTCGGTACATCTGTCAGATATCGAATGAATTCATTTGTGCCGACCAACGGTCGGCACCCACGAGAGCAGAAAGCCGTTCCGACAGATCGCAGGAAACTGTCGAAGGCGGGGTGGGTCAGGTTGTGGGGGTGTCCGCGGCATGGATGCCGCGGCCAAGCCCCCATGGACGGGTTTACGGCGTCCCCCACAACCTGACCCGCCCCGCCAACCCACAGGAAACCAGCTTTTGAAGTTGCTTCGGCCGTTGCTTCGGACTCTGCGGGTGCCGGGCAAAGCCCGGCCGAACTACAATCCCACTCATGCTGAAATTCTTGAATACCTCCCGCCGGGGGCGCCAATGAGCGGCCGTGGGGGCAACGACGGGCAGGTCCGCATCATCGGCGGTCGCTGGCGCAATACCCGCCTGCCGGTGCCGACCCTGCCGGGACTGCGGCCCAGCAGCGATCGTGTGCGCGAAACCCTGTTCAACTGGCTGATGCCCAAGCTCGGCGGGGCCCGTGTGCTGGACCTGTTCGCCGGCAGCGGCGCATTGGGCCTGGAAGCGGTCTCGCGCGGTGCCGCCCACGCCACCCTGGTCGAGCGCGATGCGCAGCTGGGACGCAACCTGACCGCCGCCGTCGCCAAGCTGCAGGCCAGCGACCAGATCAGCGTCGTGCAGGCCGATGCCCTGCGCTGGCTGCAGGGTGCGCCCGCGCAGCAGGCCGATCTGGTGTTCATCGACCCGCCGTTCGCCGATGGCCTGTGGCAGGACGTGCTGGCCCAGCTGCCGCGGCACCTGGCCGCCGACGCCTGGCTGTACCTGGAGTCGCCGGCCGGCCACGTGCCGGTGCTGCCGCAGGGCTGGCTGCTGCACCGCGAGGGCGGCACCCGTGAGGTGCGCTTTGCCCTGTACCGCCGTGCCACTGCTACACTTTGACCTCATCTGAACATCTGCTACCGCCCATGACCGTGGCCAACCGCCGCATCGCCGTCTATCCCGGCACGTTCGACCCGATCACCAACGGTCACATCGACCTTGTGAGCCGGGCCGCGCCGCTGTTCGAAAAGGTCGTGGTCGGCGTGGCGCAGAGCCCGTCGAAGGGCCCGGCGCTGCCGCTGGAACAGCGCGTGCAGCTGGCGCGTGGCGCCCTGGCCCACCATGGCAATGTCGAAGTCATCGGCTTCGATACCCTGCTGGCCCATTTCGTACGTTCGGTCCAGGGCGGGGTGCTGCTGCGCGGCCTGCGCGCGGTGTCCGACTTCGAGTACGAGTTCCAGATGGCCAGCATGAACCGCCACCTGATCCCCGAGGTCGAGACCCTGTTCCTGACCCCGGCCGAGCAGCACAGCTTCATTTCGTCCTCGCTGGTCCGCGAGATCGCGCGCCTGGGCGGCGACGTGTCCGGTTTCGTGCCGGCCGCGGTGCTCGAAGCCCTGCGCAAGGTCCGCGAAGCGAAGGCGGCACAGTCGTAAGCCCGCCGTACCTGCACCCCATTACGTACAACACCACGCACCATTCCGGGAGGAAATCCATGAACACCACCATGCGCGCGATGCTGATCGCTTCGTTGGCCCTGGCCTTCACCGCCTGCAAGAAGGAAGAGGCCGCTCCGGTCGACGAGGCCAAGCAGGCCCTGGTCGCCCCGGCCAAGGACGACGATGCAGGCTGGAAGAAGTACCTGCAGGAAGTGGCCATCCAGAACATGGGCAACATCACCAACAGCCCGTTCCTGTATTACCTCTCGCCGGAATCGGACCCGGACTTCCAGGCCAAGTACGAGCGCCAGACCGAGAGCGCGACCCAGGCCGTGGCCCGTGGCGTGCAGCCGGGCAACATGCTGGCCTTCGGTTCGTCGGCCTCGGGCAAGATGGCTGACATGATCCAGGCCGTGTTCAAGGACGTTTCGCCGGATTCGATGAAGGGCGTGCGCGTCGTCTTCATCGGCCAGTCGGCCGACAACGCCCGCGTGCAGGCTGCGATCCAGCCGACCGGTGCCGAGTACATTTTCGTCGAAGCCAAGTAATACCGAGCCATGGCGGCCATGCTCCGGCATGGCCCGGGCGGCGTCCTGCCAGGGCGCCGCTGATGACCTGACCGGCCCGCGCGCCCGCGCTGGCCGGTCCTTTGTCCCAAGGCGCGGGCGAGGAGTATCGCCATGTCGCTGAAAATCAACGAGCTCTGCGTCAACTGCGACGTCTGCGAGCCGGCCTGCCCGAACCAGGCCATTGCGATGGGTGAAACCATCTACGTGATCGACCCTGCGCGCTGCACCGAATGCGTGGGTCATTTCGACGAGCCACAGTGCGTGGTCGTCTGCCCGGTCGAGTGCATCGACCCGGATCCGGAGATCGTGGAAACGGAAGACCAGCTGCTGGCCAAGCTGCGCCAGCTGCAGCACGATCACCCCGAACTCTATGCGGAGCCCCCATCCGAATGAAGACGCTGATCGTCCGCCCCCTGTTGCTGCTCGGCCTGCTGCTGAGCCCGATGGCCTGGGCCGACAGCCCGGCCCGTGCCGAGCGCCCCGACGGCGCAGCCATTGCCAGCGGCCACGCGCTGGCCACCCAGGCCGGTATCGATATCCTGGCGCAGGGCGGCAACGCCTTCGACGCTGCGGTGGCGGTCTCGTCCACGCTGGCGGTGGTCGAGCCGATCAGTTCCGGACTCGGCGGCGGCGGCTTCTTCCTTCTGCACGACGCGGCCACCGGCAAGGACGTGATGCTGGATGCACGCGAGACCGCACCGGCGGCGGCCACGCCGCAGGCCTTCCTCGACAAGCAGGGCAACCTGGACCGCGACCGCTCGGTCAACGGTGCGTGGTCGGCGGGTATTCCCGGCCTGCCCGCAGCGCTGGTCGAACTGTCGGCCCGGCACGGCAAGCTGCCGTTGTCGGCCTCGCTGCAGCCGGCGATCCGCATCGCACGCGAAGGCTTCCCGGTGTACGACCGCATGGCCAAGGGCTACGCGTCGCGCCGTGAAGTGATGGAGCGCTATCCCGGCACGCGTGAAGTCTATCTGCGCAACGGCAAGCCGATCGCCAGCGGTGACCTGTTCAAGCAGCCGGAGCTGGCGCAGACGCTGGAGCGCCTGGCCGCTGGAGGTTTCGACGGCTTCTACAAGGGCCAGACCGGAAAGCTGTTGCTGGCGGGCGTCAAGCAGGCCGGCGGCAAGTGGACCGCCGAAGAGCTGGCCGGCTATCGCGTGAAGCAGCGCGAGCCGATCGTGTTCAACTACAACGGCTGGAAGATCACCACCGCGCCGCCGCCGTCGTCCGGTGGCATTGCGCTGGCCAGCATGCTGCAGATCCTGGAAGGCTGGGACATCAGGAAGATGGATCCGGCGCACCGTACCCACCTGGTGGTGGAGTCGATGCGTCGTGCCTACCGCGACCGTACGTTCTTCCTCGGCGATCCGGACTTCGTGCAGATCCCGCAGAAGGTGCTGACCAGCAAGGACTACGCACAGGGCCTGCGTGCGACCATCCATCCAGAGAAGGCCACGCCCAGCGACCTGCTGTCGGGCAACCCGACGCCGCTGGAAGACGACGAGACCACGCACTTCTCGATCATCGACCGCGACGGCAACCGCGTCGGCGCCACCCAGACCGTCAACCTGCTGTACGGCTCGGGGCTCATTCCCAAGGGCACCGGTGTGCTGCTGAACAACGAGATGGACGATTTCGCGCTGAAGCCGGGTACGCCCAATGCCTTCGGCGTGATGGGCTACGAGGCCAATGCGCCGAAGCCGGGCAAGCGCATGCTCAGCTCGATGACGCCGACCTTCATGGAAAACAGCGACAAGGTGATCGTGCTGGGCACCCCGGGTGGCAGCCGCATCATCACCATGGTGCTGCTGGGCATCCTCGGCTACGACGCTGGCCTGGACGCGCAGCAGGTTGCCGCGCTGCCGCGCTACCACCACCAGTGGCTGCCGGACCTGATCGAAGCCGAGGATGATGCGTTCGACGCGGCGACGGTGAAGCAGCTGCAGGCGATGGGCCACAGGATCGACCTGCCGGGCGATGTCGCCGCCGGCGGTCGCGGTTCCAGCCACGTGTGGGGCAACCTGCAGACCGTGGAATGGGACCGCAAGGCGAACAAGCTGTTCGGTGGCAGCGACCCGCGCAATCCGGTGGGCAGTGCCCAGGTCGTGCCGGCCCACTGATGTGGTGGTGCCGGCCACTGGCCGGCAATCCGCAGATCACCAGGACCCCGCCAACCGGCGGGGTTTCCTGTTTCCTTTCTAGCGATTATTTAACGGTCCGGCGCCGATAATCGACGCATGAAACTCTGGTCTATTCGTGGAAACTCGCAGCGCCTGGACGGCGGCGCGATGTTCGGCAACGCGCCGCGTGCGTTGTGGGAAAAATGGGCGGCTCCGGACGAGCTCAATCGCATTGAGCTGGCCTGCCGTGCGTTGCTTGCCAGTCCGCTGGAAGGCAAGACGGTACTGTTTGAAACCGGTATCGGTGCGTTCTTCGACCCGCGCATGCGAGAGCGCTACGGCGTGCAGGAAAGCCAGCACGTGCTGATCGATTCACTGCGCGAAGCGGGTTTCGAGCACGAGGACATCGACGTGGTGGTGCTCAGCCACCTGCACTTCGATCATGCCGGTGGCCTGCTTGCCGCATGGAGCGAAGGGCGTGAGCCCGAGCTGCTGTTCCCCAACGCAACCTATGTGGTTGGTGCGCAGCATTGGCAGCGCGCCGTGCAGCCACACCCGCGCGATCGGGCCAGTTTCATACCTGAGCTGCCCGGCCTGCTGCAGGCCAGTGGCCGCCTGGAAGTGGTGGATGGCGAGTACTCGAAGGCGCTCGGCCGCAGCGTGCGCTTCAGCTACAGCGATGGGCATACGCCGGGGCTGATGCTGGCCGAGATCGTTGGCCACGCGCATGCCGGTGAAGATGCGCACGGTGGCGTGGTGTTCTGTGCCGACCTCATCCCAGGTCGTTCATGGGTGCACGTGCCGATCACCATGGGCTATGACCGCAATGCCGAATTGCTGATCGACGAGAAACGGCAGTTCCTTGAGGACAAGCTGGCGCGCAACGTGCGGCTGTTCTTCACCCACGACCCGCAGGTGGCGCTGGCGCAGCTGGGCCGTGATGACAAGGGACGTTTCGTGACCCTGCACGAACAGGGCGAGCTGAAGGCGCGCGCCCTGGGGTAATGGCAGAGCCGAGCGTGGGCTCGGCTCTGCATCACTCGTCGTTACGACGCCTTCAGGCAGCTGCTCATGAAGGTCTTGCGCGCATCGCCTGCCAGTTTCTTCGCGCCCGCGTCAGCGTTGCACTTGCGCATGCGTTCCTGCTGCGTATTGACCGGCTTGGTTGCGGCAGCCTGGCCACTGAGGCAGGAGCTCTGCGCGGTCTTGTAGGCATCCCCCTTCAAGCCCTTGTTCTTGGCCGAGCATTCGGCCATGCGTTGCTGCTGCGGGGTGGTGGCGTTGGCAGCCAGGGGCAGGCCGGCCAGCAGGACGGCGGCCAGCAGGAATGAGGCCTTCATCGCGAGCTCCAAGGGTGGCGGGTGCGCGGAGCATTCGCCTCCGGCCGGCAAGGCCACGTGAAGAATCACGCGTCGGCCACACCCGCGTCCACGGGCGTTCACGTGCCGCGGCGAAGCGCGCCCGCGAACGGTTGTCGGGTCAGAGCCCTCTCCTGCGGAGAGGGATCCGACCGCGGTTTGCCGGATCAGCCGACGCGGGTGCCGAAGATGCGGTCACCTGCGTCGCCCAGTCCGGGCAGGATGTAGCCCTTGTCGTTGAGCTGGGCATCGATGGCCGCAGTGTAGATTTCCACGTCCGGGTGCACGGCCTTCACTGCTTCGATGCCTTCGGGCGCGGCCACCAGGAAGATGCCCTTGATGCGACGGGCGCCGGCGCGCTTGAGCATGTCGATGGTGGCGATCAGCGTGCCGCCGGTGGCCAGCATCGGGTCGAGGATCAGTGCGTCGCGCTCTTCCAGGCGGCCGGTCAGGCGCTCGAAGTAGGGCACCGGCTGCAGGGTTTCTTCATCGCGCTGCAGGCCGACCACGCTGACACGGGCTGCCGGGATCAGCGACAGCACGCCGCTGAGCATGCCCAGGCCGGCACGCAGGATCGGCACCACAGTGATCTTGGCGCCGGCAATGCGCTGTACCGTCACCGGGCCGGCCCAGCCGGCCAGGGTGTGCGGCTCGGTATCCAGGTCGGCGGTGGCCTCGTAGGCCAGCAGCGTACCCAGCTCGTTGGCCAGTTCGCGGAAATCCTTGGTGCTGAGCGCAGCGTTGCGCATCAGGCCGATCTTGTGCTGCACCAGCGGGTGGCGCACTTCGACGATCTTCATGGTCGGGAAGGGGAATAGGGAGAGAGGCCGCCATTTTGCCGGATTGGCGGGGCGAAGCCCAAACCGGGCCCGGGGCCGCTGTACATGAAATGTGCAGAGGCATGTCACGGCCATGCAACCTTGCGGACATACCGTGCAGACCCATTCTTAACAGGAATGGGGATTCCCAGTGCATATCAAGACTCCGTTGGCCGTTGCCATCACCCTGACCCTGGCGATGGGGGCTGCGGCACCGCTGCAGGCCGCCGGGCAGCAGGCGGTAGCCGCTACCGGCGCCGTGGCGGCCGACGCGGTCGACCTGGACCGTATCGAGGTGCGCGCCCAGCTCGAATCGCAGATCCGCGCGGTCGACCTCAAGCGCGGCAGCGACGCCATCGAAGACGCGGTGTCCTCCGATGCCCTGGGCCAGTACCCGGACAAGAACGTGGCCGAATCACTGCAGCGCCTGCCGGGCATCAGCGTGACCCGTGACCAGGGCGAGGGCCGTTTCGTGGTCATCCGTGGCCTGGACGCCAATCTCAACAGCGTCAGCGTGGATGGCATCGCCGTGGGCACGCCGGAGGATTCCAGCCGTGCCGCGCCGCTGGACGTGATCCCGTCCGATTCCACCGAACGCCTTCGCGTGGTGAAGTCGCCGACCCCGGACATGCCCGGTGATGCCATCGGTGGTGCCGTGCTGGTGGAATCGGCCTCGGCCTTCGACCGCGACGGTCGCAGCCTGCGTGGCAAGATCGAGGGCAGTCACCAGCAGCTGTCCGGCGAGACCAGCCCGAAGGCGGCCTTCAACTACAGCGAAGTGTTCAACGACACCTTCGGCGTGGCGCTGGGCGTGAACTACCAGAAGCGCAGGTTCGAGTCGGACAACACCGAAGTGGAGTACGACGGCGAGGACGATGCCGCCCCCGGTGACGTGACCGCGATCAACCTGCAGCACCGCAAGTACGAGATCGAGCGCAAGCGCATCGGCGCCAACCTCAACCTCGACTGGCGGCCGGACGAAGACAGCCGGTACTACCTGCGCACGCTGTACAGCCAGTTCGACGATGCGGAGACCCGCCAGCGTGTGATCTTCAACTTCGACGACGCGAAGATGGTCAAGACCGGCACCGACCAGTACCGCCTGGATGGCATGCCGGAGGATTCGATCGACAAGCGCATGCGCTACCGCACCAAGAAGGAAAACACCTTCGCGGCCAGCCTGGGCGGCGAGAACAAGTTGACCAACGCCGTGGTCGATTACCGGATCGGCTACACCCGTACCGAAGAGCGCGTGAACGACGAGATGGAGGCGCGTTTCAAGCTCAACGGCAAGGCGTTCAACGGCAGCCTGGACCAGAGCAGCCGGCTGCCCAGCTACAGCTTCGACAACCCGCAGTGGCTGGACAACAGCAACTACGCGTTCGACCGCTTCGTGCTTTCGCCCAAGCAGGTGAACGACAAGGAGCACAGCGCGCAGGTCAACGTGCGCTTCGACGGCGACAGCAGCAGCATCAAGTTCGGTCTGCTGGGCCGCTGGCGCGACCGCGACGTGAATGTGGATGAGCGCGAACTGCGCGTCGGCCCGAAGGTGACGCTGGCGGGCTGGACCACCTCCTCGCCCGAACATCGCCACGGCAACTTCGGCGACGGTATGGATTCGGCTGCGATGCGTGCCTTCTGGGCAGCCAACGGCAGCCAGTACAGCGCCCGCCCGCAGGACGTCGGCGGCAATGCGATGACGTCGCTGGAAGAGGATTACGTGGCCAGCGAGGACATCTTCGCCAGCTATGCCATGGGTACCTGGGACGTGGGTGCGCTGCGCATCATCGGCGGCGTGCGCGTGGAGAACACCCGCTTCAAGGCGATCGGCAACCAGGTGGACGTGGCCGCCAACGGCCGCAGCTTCACCGTCACCCCGCGCGTGGCCAACAGCAGCTACACCAACGTGCTGCCGGGCCTGCACCTGCGCTATGACGCGGCTGATGACTGGGTGCTGCGCGCCTCGGCCAACAAGACCGTATCGCGTCCGTCCTTCGGCGACGTCTCGCCGCGCGTGGGTTACAGCCGCGGTGACGAGGAAGTGCGCCTGGGCAACCCGGAACTGGATCCGTACGAGTCGAAGAACATCGACCTGTCGGTGGAGAAGTACATCGGCAGCAGCGGCATCGTTTCGCTGGGCCTGTTCCACAAGTCGATCGATGGCTACATCGTCGGAACCGTGCGCACCAATGATCCGGCCTACGGTGGATTCGATGTGACGCAGCCGATCAATGGTCGCGAGGCCACCGTGCGTGGTGCGGAGTTCAACTGGCAGCAGCAGCTGGCCTTCCTGCCGGACGGCCTGGATGGCCTGCTGGTCGGCGCCAGTGGCACCTGGCTGGATACGAAGTTCGATGCCGGCATCAAGGACCGTGCGGGCGAGGACTTCACCCTGCCACGCGCCTCCAAGCACGTCTACAGCGCGCACATCGGCTATGAGAAGTACGGCTTGAGCACGCGCCTGGCGGCCGTGTACCGCAGCGAGTACCTGGACAGCATCGGCAAGGGCCGCGCGTTCGATATCTACGTTGCGCCGAATACCCAGCTCGATTTCTCGCTTGACTACAGGTTCACCCCGCGCGTGAGCGTGTACTTCGAAGCGCAGAACCTGCTGGACAAGCCGCTGGAGCTGTACCAGGGCACGCGTTCGCGCACCCTGCAGATGGAAGAGTACGGCCGCACCTATGCGCTGGGCCTGAAGGTGGCGCTGTGATGGGGCGTGGCGTCACCGTCCTGGCCGCCGCGCTGGCAGCTACGCTGGTCGCCGGCTGCACGCCGGCCACCGGCACCGATCCGGCTGCGGGAGCGGCCGCGCCGGCCGCCGGAGGCGAGCGCGTGGTGACCACCATCGCCGAAGCCTTCCTGTCACCGATGACCCCAGCCGACAACATCGATTCCCCCGCGGCCTGGCGCGCGCCGGACGGCGCGCTGTGGCTGATCGCCACCGCCAAGGCCACCGACAAGCTGGTGGTCTACGACGGCAGCACCGGACAGCACCTGCGTGACGTCGGCAGCAGCGGCACCGCACCGGGGCAGTTCGACCGCCCAAATGGTATCGCGGTGATCGACGACCTGCTGTGGATCGTGGAGCGCGACAATCACCGCGTGCAGGTACTGCGCCTGCCGGACTTCACGCCGCTGGCGACGTTCGCTGCGGACGACCTGCGCAAGCCTTACGGACTGTGGGTCGACCGTCGTGCCGATGGCTACAGCGTCTACGTCACCGACTCCTGGGACAACGGCGAGGATGCACAGGGGCGTGACCTCCTGCCGCCGCTGGCCGAGCTGGACAAGCGCGTGCGCCAGTATCACGTGACCCGCAATGGTGAGAAGGTCGACGCGAAGCGGGTGGCCAGCATCGGCGATACCACCGAGGCGGGAGCGCTGCGCGTGGTCGAGTCGATCTGGGGCGATCCCGAGAACGACCGCCTGTTGATTGCCGAAGAAGACGAGAGCTACGCCAGCGAGTTCAAGGTCTACACCCTGGCGGGCCGCTTCACCGGCACCACCTTCGGCCGCGACGTGTTCAAGGCGCAGGCCGAAGGCGTGACCCTGCGCACCTGCGGCAAGGATGGCTGGTGGATCACCACCGAACAGGGCAAGCAGCGCAGCGTGTTCCATCTGTTCGACCGGCACACGCTGAAGCCGGTCGGCGCGTTCCAGGGCAATACCGTGGCCAACACCGACGGCATCTGGATGATGCAGCAAGCCAGCAAGCGCTTCCCGCACGGCGCGCTGTATGCCGTACACGACGATCAGGGTGTGGTGGCCTTCGACTGGGAAAGCATCGCCAAGCAACTGGCGCTGCCGCTGGAGTGTGGTGCATGAGCCGGCAGCTCGTGATGCGCACGCTGGCCCTGGGCCTGCTGCTGGCGCTGCCGTCGCTGTCGATCGCGGCGGCCGAACCGAATACCCAGGTGCCGGCAGGTAGCCGCCACTACGCAGCGACGACGGTGCCGGACCGCATCGTCGCCTCGCCGGCGGCCGATTCCAGCCATGGGTTCGCAGTGGCCTGGCGCACCGATGGCAGCGTGCAGGCGCCGCTGCTGGAGATCGCAATGGCCGCAGATTCGCCGGCCATCGAAGGCATCCGCCAGGTTCGTGCGACGACCCGCGCGCTGCAGACCGAGAACGGCCTGTCGCACCACCATCGTGCAGATATCGATGGCCTGCAGCCGGATACCCAGTACGTCTACCGTGTGCAGGGCAACGGCAGTTGGAGTGCATGGAACCAGCTGCGCACGCTGGCTGCCGCCGACCAGCCGCTGACCCTGCTGTACTTCGGCGATACCCAGAACAAGAACGTCAGCCATGTCAGCCGCGTGGTGCGTGCCGCGCAGAAGGCCGCACCGCAGGCACGCATGAGCCTGTTTGCCGGCGACCTGGTCAGCGGCGGCGACAACATGGATGACAGCGAGTGGGGCGAATGGTTTTCCGCCGTCGGCTGGCTGGCGCAGGAAATGCTGGTGGCGCCGGCCATAGGCAATCACGAGTACTTCGAGGAATTCGAGGACACCCCGCAGGAGCGCCGGGTGCTGGGCCGCCACTGGCCGGTCACGTTCGCGTTGCCGGGCAATGGTGCCAGCGCTGCGCAGCAGAGCAGCTACTGGTTCGATGCGCAGGGCGTGCGCGTGGCGGTGGTCGATGGCACTTCGGCACTCGACCTTGGCACGGCCAAGGCACAGGCGCAATGGCTGGACAAGGTGTTGACCGGCAATCCGCAGCCGTGGACCATCGTGTTGCTGCACCAGCCGTTCTACTCGCCGCGCGAAGGGCGCGAGAACGCCGCGCTGCGTGACGTGCTGTTGCCGGTGGTACGCCGCCACAACGTCGATCTGGTGCTGCAGGGCCACGACCACACCTATGGCCGTCGTGGCGAGGGGCAGGCCGCGACGCCGCAGTACGTGGTGACTGTAGCCGGACCGAAGCAGTACCGCCTGTCCGATGAAGCGCGCAGGACGATGAACCCAGTGGCCGAAGACACCCAGTTGTTCCAGGTGTTGAACATCGACCCGCAGCGCCTGCGCTATGAAGCGCGCACCGTGACCGGCCGTCTCTACGATGCCTTCGAACTGCGCCGCGATGCCAAGGGGGGAAAACAGCGCATGGAGCTGACCGAAGGCCGCATCACGCCGCGTGATTGCCCGCGTGCGCAGACCGCCAAGGGTCGCGCCGATCGCTGCTGGGAATGAGGACACGCCGATGACCACGCCCCGTCGCATCCTTCCTCTCGCTGCCATCGGCGCCGCTCTGCTGTTGCTGACCAGTGCGGTGACCGCTGCCGATACCGTGCTGCATCCGTTCCTGGTGGCCCAGCCAAGGGAAGCCCCGCAGGAGGTGAATCTGGCGGTGGAGATTCCCGCCGGCAGCGTGACCAAGTACGAGATCAAGGAAGACGGCCTGGTGCATGTGGACCGCTTCCAGTCGATGCCGGTCGCCTATCCGGCCAACTACGGTTCGATGCCGCGCACGTTGGCTGGCGACAACGATCCGCTGGACGCGCTGGTGCTGACCCGTGAACCCCTGCATCCGGGCGTGATCGTACGCTTCCGGCCGATCGGCTACCTGAAGATGATCGACGGCGGCGAGCACGACGAGAAGATCATCGGCGTGCCGACCGACAAGGTTGACCCGACCTACGCCAACATCCGCGACCTGGCCGATCTGCCGGAGATCGAAAGACAGCGCATCGAAGCGTTCTTCCGGGTCTACAAGGACCTGCCGGCCGGGCGCAACGCGGTGCAGCTCAACGGTTGGGGCAACGCCGCCGAGGCGCGGGCGCTGATCAGCGAAGCGATGAAGCGCTTCGAAAGGTAGATCCGCGCCATGCGTGGATTCAGTCCAGCAACGTCTCGATGAACGATTCGGCCTGCAGGCGGTCGCCCAGTACCCGGGCCACCGCCTGTACGGCTGCGTCCTGGTGTTCAGGGCGGATGCCGCCATCGTCATCGTCGTTGTAAAGGTCATCGCCGGCATCGAGGTACACCGTGCCTGCTGCAGCCAGAGCTGCCATCAGGGTCGGCACGTCGGCAGCCATTTCGTCGGCATCCAGCAGGCCGGCACCGTGATGGCTGAACAGCACACGGCCGTCGTCCAGATCGAGGATGAACGGATCAGCGCTGCGATCGGCAATCACCAGCCAGTTCGAGGGCCAGTCGTTGATCCGTTCGCCGCTGATGCCATGCCATCGATAGCCGGCCTGATGGCTCCACAGGCGTTGCAGCGGCGGTATCCAGACATCAAGGCCGGGAACGGTGATGCCGGCGGTGCCTACCCGGGCATTGATCACTTCGCCCAGCGGCCCGACCTGCGCGTAGAAGCGTGCCAGTACCGGGGGCAGCGGGAACGGGCCCTGCCAGTCGCTCTCGTGCTGGGCATGCAGCAGCCCGAAGCGGGCGAATGAGGCGTGAAGATCATCCATGTCAGAGTCCATCGGGTAGCGGCCGTGCAGCCTAGCAGACGGCGTCTGCGCGCATCGCCTTCACCACCGCTGGCTATCATGTGCGCCTTCCACAACGAAGGCATTGCCTGTGTCGGTAGCGTTGGTATGGTTCCGCCGTGATCTGCGGCTGCAGGACAATCCGGCCCTGCAGGCCGCGCTGGATGCCGGTCACCATGTGGTGCCGGTCTACATCCACGCGCCGCATGAAGAGGGGGAGTGGACGCCGGGTGCCGCCTCCGATGCGTGGCGCCACCGTTCACTTGGTGCCTTGGATGCCGACCTGCGCACGCGCGGCTCGTCGCTGGTGCTGCGCAGTGGTGACAGCCTGCCGGCCCTGCAGTTGCTGATCGAGCAGACCGGCGCCGAGGCGGTGTACTGGAACCGCAAGTACGAGCCGGCCACCCAGCCTCGCGACGCCACCATCAAGCGCACGCTGCGCGAGCAGGGCGTCGACGCGCAGAGCTGCAATGGCAGCCTGTTGTTCGAGCCCTGGGACATCGCCACCCAGCAGGGACAGCCGTACAAGGTGTTCACGCCGTACTGGCGCAACGTGCTCAGTCATTGGCGCCTGCCGACACTGCAGGCCGCACCGCAGGCACTGGCGACGCACGCGGTCGACAGCCTCGCAATTGATGATCTACAGCTTGCACCGACGCTGGATTGGGATACCGGCTTCTGGGAGCACTGGCAGCCGGGCGAAGCCGGTGCGCTGGAGGCGCTGTCGGTGTTCGAGGACGGCGCCTTGCGCGGTTACCGCGAGCAGCGAGACCTGCCCGATCGCGTGGGCACCTCGCGGATGTCGCCGCACCTGCATTTCGGTGAGATCGCACCGTGGCGCATCGCGCATGCGCTGGAAAGACGGCGCAGTGCCGGCACCGATGCCGACATCGACGGCTATCTGCGGCAACTGGGCTGGCGTGATTTCGCCTACCACCTGTTGCATCACTTTCCGAAGACGCCCACGGACAACCTCAATCCGCGTTTTGACCGCTTCCCCTGGGCGGCGCCGACTGCAGCGCAACTGCACGACTGGCAGCGCGGCAACACCGGCGTGCCGATCGTTGATGCCGGACTGCGCGAGCTGAGGCACACCGGCTACATGCATAACCGGGTTCGGATGATCGTGGCCAGTTACCTGTGCAAGCACCTTCGCGCGCACTGGCTGCATGGCGCGCGCTGGTTCTGGGACACCCTGGTCGATGCCGATCTGGCCAACAACACGATGGGCTGGCAATGGGTGGCCGGGACCGGCGCCGATGCCGCGCCGTACTTCCGGGTGTTCAACCCGGTCACCCAGGCCGAGAAGTTCGATCCGCAGGCCCGCTACATCAGCCGCTGGGTGCCCGAGCTGGCGGCGCTGCCGGTGAAGGCGCGGTTTGCGCCGTGGCAGCATCCTCTGCTCCTGGCCGCACACGCGCCTGACTACCCACGCACGCCGATGGTGGACCTGGCAGAGGGCCGCGATGCTGCGCTGGCGGCATACCGCCAGTCGGGGGCGGGGTAAAAGGTGACCCGAGCGATCCGGTCAGTTAGCTGAACGCGGCCCTGTCGGCGCACCGGATCATCATCCCGACATCGCATTCGGCTGTTTATCCTCTCTGCGCCCGCAAGCCGCCGGCCGACCGGAAACCAAGGAGAACCTCATGATCCGCAACACCACCCGCAACGTCGCACTGGCCCTGATGAGTGCGGCCGTCCTGTCGGCCTGCGCCACCGGCGGCTCCTATGTGCAGAGTGACCAGTACGGCAACCCGACCGAACAGCAGAACCGGACCGGCCGCAACGCGCTGATCGGTACCGCCATCGGCGTGGCGGCCGGCCTGCTGACCGGCGACAGTGCTACCGAGCGGCGCCAGCACGCGCTGATCGGTGCCGGTATCGGCGCACTCAGCGGTGCCGCCGTCGGCCAGTACCAGGATCGCCAGGAACGCGCACTGCGCGAGCGCACCGCCAACACCGGCATCGATGTGCAGCGCCAGGGCGACAACATCATGCTGAACCTCCCGGACGGCATTACCTTTGACTTCGGCAAGGCGACCCTGAAGCCGCAGTTCTATGGCTCGCTCAACGGCGTGGCCGGTACGCTGCGTGAGTACAACCAGACCATGATCGAGGTGGTTGGCCACACCGACAGCATCGGCAGCGACGCGGTCAACAACCGCCTGTCGAAGGAACGCGCCGACTCGGTCGCGCAGTACCTGATCGGCCAGGGCGTGCAGAGCGTGCGTATCGAAACGCTGGGCGCCGGCAAGGCGTACCCGATTGCCGACAACAGCACCGATGCCGGCCGCGCCAAGAACCGCCGCGTCGAGATTCGCGTGATTCCGCTCAAGCAATAACGCGTAGCGTTGCTGCTTGAGCCGGTCCGGCCATCGGCCGGAACGAAAATGCCGCCCTTGCAGGCGGCATTTTTGTGGGTGCCGAGCGTTGCTCGGCACGCCGACAGCGCATGCAGAGTCGAGCCGCGCTCGACTCCCTCTGTAAGCCATGCCGACCAAGGTCGGCATCTACCAGGAGATGGATAGGCGCTCTTGCTGCAGGTTACGCCGCCGAAGCGGCCACCTTCTCCAGGATCCGCTTGCCACTGTTCTCCAGCGCGGCATCTTCCTGTGCCTTCTGCTGCTGTGCCAGCTTCGCGCCGGGGCACTGCGCCAGCATGTAGTTGGCATCGAAGTTGAGCTTCTCGACCAGGAAGTCGACAAATGCACGCACCTTCGGCGAGACCAGGCGGCCGCCGGCGAATACGGCATTGAAATCCACTTCCGGGCCGGTCCAGCCGGCCAGCACGCGGCGCACCATGCCCGATTCGACGAACGGCTTGGCCATCACATCACCGGTCAGCAGCAGGCCTTCGCCACAGACCAATGCACCATTCAACGCAGACATGTCGTTGGCGGTCATCAGCGGGGTGACCGGGAAGTCGCGCAGTTCGCCCCCGTTCTCGCCCAGCTGCCAGGTGAAGCGCGGCGAGTTGCCGGTATGGTACGGCTTGCGCATCGCCAGGATGCGATGGAACTGCAGCTCTTCCGGATGCAGCGGTTCGCCATAGCGCTCAATGTAGGCCGGACTGGCGAACACCTGCGTGCGCAGGCTGCCCAGCTTGCGCGCGACCAGATTGGAATCGGGCAGGGCACCCACGCGCAGTGCCAGGTCCGCTTCACCGGCGATCAGGTCCAGCTTCTCGTTGCCCATGTGCATGTCCAGGCGGATCTCTGGATACTGCGCATGGAACTGGCCCAGCAGCGGCGCAATCCAGGTGATGCCGATCGAGTAGGGCACAGTGAAGCGCAGCCAGCCGCGCGGGCCGGACTGCAGCTGGCTCACCGCGCTCTCCGCTTCTTCCAGCTCGCGCGCGATGCGCTGGCAGTGCTCGTGATAGATCGAACCGGCTTCGGTCAGGCCGAGGCGGCGCGTGGTCCGGTGCAGCAGGCGCGCGCCCAGGCGCGTTTCCAGCTCCTGCACTTTGCGGCTGACCGTGGTCTTGGGCAGGCCGAGCGATTTGGCAGCAGCAATGAAGCTGCCTTGCTCGACCACTTTGACGAAGATCAGCGTCTCGTTGAGATCGTGGGACATGGTCGGGGGTCCTGGACGTCGGGGATGGGACAATCGTGACAGAACGATTGGACCGGGTGCGGGATGATTATTCCCCTTAATCAGGACTAATCAAGTAAAGGTTTGAGGTCTATCGTGGCGCCATTCGTTAATTGGAGCCCGTCCGCCATGAGCCTGCGCAACATTCTTGCCCGACTCCGGAACGCCGGCCAGAACACCCTGGACCTGGCGATGACCGTCGAAGCCCGTCCGAGTTCCTTGGTACACAAGGACTTTCGTGAGTTTACCGCGCCCATGCGTCAGCAGCGTGGCGGTGCCATCCGCCTGGTCCCGCACAAGGGCGACCGGCTGCGTCGAATCGGGACTATCCCGGATTTGGGAGGAAATGTCCCGTGAATGGGATACTGACGCCCGAAGTCCTGGTCCTTGGCGGTACCGGTGCCGTCGGCCAGGGCGTGGTCGGCGCGTTGCTGGAAGCCGGCAGCCCGGTGCTGGTGGTTGGCCGCGATCCGGGCCGGCTGGCCGCGCTGCATGAGCAGTTCGCGGATGAGCCCGGACTGGAGACGCTGCTGGGTTCGCTCAGCGATGACGGCTCGGCACGCGCGCTGGCCGAACGCATCGCGCAGCGCCCGCGTCCGTTGGCCGCCGTGATCGCGGCCATGGGTGGCCCCTACCGTCGCGGCCGGGTGATCGACCGCAAGGGCGATGAGCTGCTGGGCGCGATGCAGGCCGACCTGATGCCGCACGTGCACGCCGTGCGCCACCTGCTGCCGCTGCTGCAGGACAACGTGCATGCGCGCCGCTACGTGATGATCGGCAGCCCGGCCAACGCCAAGCCCTGGGCGGGCTACGGCGAGACCTCGATCACCACCGCCGCACTGCGCATGTACGCGCAGGTGGTGCACCAGGAAGCGCAGGCGCTGGGCGTGCGCGCGCAGATGCTGGAAGTCTGCAGCCCGGTGTGTACCCCGGCCAACGCGGCCAATGCCTGCATCGAGTGGCCCAGCTCGCTGCTGGTCGGTCGTCGTGTGGTCTCCCTGCTTGATGGGTGCCGCGACAACCGCGCCATCGTCCGCTGCGACAGCAGCGATGCCGAATTGCCGCGTGGCCTGCTGCACCTGGAAGTTCCTCCGCTGTGGCGCGACACCGCAGGCATCGCTTGACCTCGACCATGGTTGAGGTCGCAGTATTCGCCGCCGATTTTTGCAACACGTTCTCATATCGCTGTACCACCCCTCCGTACGGATGCATGCCATGACTTCCCCCAATACCACCCCACATCGTTTCGGCCATCGCATTGCGATGGCCGGCGTGTCGATCCTCGCCGCGGCCGTGCTTGCAGCCTGCAGCGGCGGCCATGCCGAAGAAGGCGGTGCACCGCCGCCGCCGCAGGTCAGCGCCGCGCCGGTGCTGGTCAAGCAGGTCAGCCAGTGGGACGAGTTCAGTGGCCGCGTCGAAGCGGTGCAGAGCGTTGAACTGCGTCCGCGCGTGTCCGGCTACATCGACAAGGTCAACTACGTTGAAGGCCAGGAAGTGAAGAAGGGCGAAGTGCTCTTCACCATCGACGCGCGCAGTTACCAGGCCGAGTACGATCGGGCAGCCGCCGAACTGGCCCGCGCCCGTACCCAGGCCACGCTGGCCCGCAGCGAGTCCGAGCGCGCCAAGCGGCTGTCCGAGCAGCAGGCGATCTCCACCGAGACCGCCGAGCAGCGCCGTGCGGCTGCCGACCAGTCCGGCGCCGCCGTGCAGGCCGCGCAGGCAGCATTGGATGCCGCCCGCCTCAATCTTGAGTTCACCAAGGTGCGGGCACCGATCGACGGCCGTGCCGGCCGCGCGATGGTCACCGCCGGCAACCTGGTCACCGCCGGCGACAGCGCCAGCGTGCTGACCACGCTGGTCTCGCTGGACACGGTGTTCGTCTACTTCGATGCCGACGAAGGCACCTTCCTGCGCTACGCCCAGATGGCACGCAAGGGTGAGCGCCCGAGCGAGCGTGACAGCGCGCTGCCGGTGAAGGTCGGCCTGTCCGGTGAAGAAGGCTACCCGCACACGGGCAAGGTCGACTTCCTCGACAACCAGGTCGCCCGCAGTACCGGGACCATCCGCGTCCGCGCGCTGCTGGACAACGCCGATCGCCAGTTCACGCCGGGCTTGTTCGCCCGCGTGCAGCTGCTTGGCAGCGGCCAGTTCCAGGCGCTGCTGATCGACGACAAGGCCGTGCTGACCGACCAGGACCGCAAGTACGTGTACGTGGTCGACAAGGATGGCAAGGCCCAGCGCCGTGACATCCAGCTCGGCCGCACCGCCGACGGCCTGCGTATCGTCGAGCACGGCCTGGCCGCCGGTGACAAGGTGATCATCGATGGCGTGCAGAAGGTCTTCATGCCGGGCATGCCGGTGCAGGCCAAGGCGGTGGCGATGCAGCCACAGCCGGCGCCGGCACCGGGCCGCGATGCCACCGCTGCCCTGAAGCACTGATCCGCCGTCTCCTGATCCGCGTTTCCGCTTAGCTGCCGGCGCCAGCGGCAGCCTTCCCTGCCTTCGTCATCCCGGCGAGGGGCGGGGTGGCTGTTGCCCGCCGAATGCCTTTCCCAGGAATTCCTCCATGGACTTTTCCCGCTTCTTCATCGACAGGCCGATCTTCGCGGCGGTGCTGTCGATCGTGATCTTCGCCGCAGGCCTGATCACGATTCCAATCCTGCCGATCAGTGAGTACCCCGAAGTGGTGCCGCCGTCGGTGGTCGTACGCACGGTGTATCCGGGCGCCAACCCCAAGGTCATTGCCGAGACCGTCGCCACGCCGCTTGAAGAGGCCATCAACGGCGTCGAAGGCATGATGTACCTGAAGTCGGTGGCCGGCTCGGACGGCGTGCTGCAGATGACCGTCACCTTCCGCCCGGGCACGGACCCGGACGCAGCGGCGGTGAAGGTGCAGAACCGCGTGGCGCAGGCGCAGGCGCGCCTGCCCGAGGACGTGCGCCGGCAGGGCGTGACTACGCAGAAGCAGTCGCCGACCTTCCTGATGGTGGTGCACCTGACCTCGCCGCAAGGCAAGTACGACACCCTGTACCTGCGCAACTACGCGCGCCTGCACGTCAAGGATGCGCTGGCGCGTATTCCGGGCGTGGGTGACGCGCAGATCTTCGGTGGCGGCGACTACGCCATGCGTGCCTGGCTGGACCCGGACAAGGTGGCCTCGCGCGGCCTGACCGCCAGCGACGTGGTGCGTGCCATGCGCGAGCAGAACGTGCAGGTTTCGGCCGGCCAGCTCGGCGCCGAACCGCTGCCGGACAGCAAGTTCCTGACCCTGATCAATGCCCAGGGCCGTCTGAAGACCGAAAAGGAATTCGGCGACATCGTGCTCAAGAGCGGCACCGATGGCGAGATCGTGCGCCTGTCCGACGTGGCCCGCCTGGAACTGGGTGCGGGCGACTACACCCTGCGCTCGCAGCTGGACGGCAAGAACGCGGTGGGTATCGGTATCTTCCAGTCGCCGGGTGCCAACGCGCTGGAAATCCGCGATCAGGTCATCTCGACGATGGACGAGATGCAGAAGACCATGCCGGCCGATGTGAAGTACGAAGCGGTGTATGACACCACCATCTTCGTGCGCGACTCGATCAAGGCCGTGGTCTCCACGCTGCTGGAAGCGATCGCCCTGGTGGTGCTGGTCGTGATCCTGTTCCTGCAGACCTGGCGTGCGTCGATCATTCCGTTGATCGCGGTGCCGGTGTCGGTGGTGGGTACGTTCGCCGCGCTGTACCTGCTGGGCTTCTCGATCAATACGCTGAGCCTGTTCGGCCTGGTGCTGGCGATCGGCATCGTGGTCGACGACGCGATCGTGGTGGTGGAGAACGTTGAACGCAACATCGAGGAAGGCCTGTCACCCACCGCCGCGGCCCACCAGGCCATGCGCGAAGTGTCCGGCCCGATCGTGGCGATCGCGCTGGTGCTGTGTGCCGTGTTCGTGCCGATGGCCTTCCTGTCCGGTGTCACCGGCCAGTTCTACAAGCAGTTCGCGGTCACCATTGCCATTTCCACGGTGATCTCGGCGATCAATTCGTTGACCCTGTCGCCAGCCCTGGCCGCGCGCCTGCTGAAGGCCCATGGCGCTCCGAAGGACGGCCCGAGCCGCCTGATCGACCGCCTGTTCGGCTGGGTGTTCCGTCCGTTCAACCGCTTCTTCAAGTCCAGCTCGGAGAAGTACGAGCGTGGCGTGGCCCGCATCCTCGGCCGCCGCGGTGCGGTGTTCGTGGTCTACGCGATCCTGCTGGTCGGTACCGGCGTGATCTTCAAGCTGGTACCGCCGGGCTTCATTCCGACCCAGGACAAGCTGTACCTGATCGCCGGTGTGAAGCTGCCGGAAGGTTCGTCGATCGCCCGCACCGATGAAATGCTGCGCAAGGTCGCCAAGATCGCCCAAGAAACCGATGGCGTCGCTCACACCATCTCGTTCCCCGGTCTGAACGCGCTGCAGTTCACCAATACGCCGAACACCGGTGTGGCGTTCATCCCACTCAAGCCGTTCGCCGAGCGCCATGGCCGCACCGCCGCGCAGATCAATGCCGAGATCAACCAGAAGATCGCCGGCCTGCAGGAAGGCTTCGCGTTCGCGATGATGCCGCCGCCGATCCTCGGCCTGGGCAATGGCAATGGCTACCAGATGTTCATCGAGGACCGTGGCAACCTGGGTTACGGCGCGCTGCAGAATGCCGTGCAGGCCATGCAGGGCACCGTTGCGCAGACGCCGGGCATGGCCTTCCCGATTTCCAGCTACCAGGCCAACGTGCCGCAGCTCGATGCCGAGGTCGACCGCGTCAAGGCCAAGGCACAGGGCGTGCAGCTCACCGAGCTGTTCGACACGTTGCAGACCTACCTGGGTTCGGCCTACGTCAACGACTTCAACCAGTTCGGCCGCACCTGGCAGGTGATCGCCCAGGCAGATGGTCCGTACCGCGAGACGGTCGAGGACATCGGCAAGCTGCGTACCCGCAACGACCGCGGCGAGATGGTGCCGATCGGTTCGATGGTCACCATCAAGCAGACCTTCGGCCCGGACCCGGTGCTGCGCTTCAATGGCTATCCGGCAGCGGACCTGGCCGGTGAAGCCGACCCGCGCCTTCTGTCCTCGGCCGAAGCGATGACCAAGCTGACCGAGATCGCCGGCAAGGTGCTGCCGGTGGGCATGACCACCGAATGGACCGACCTGAGCTACCAGCAGGCAACCCAGGGCAAGGCCGCCTTCATCGTGTTCCCGGTGGCGATCATGCTGGCCTTCCTGGTGCTGGCCGCGCTGTACGAGAGCTGGTCGCTGCCGCTGGCGGTGATCCTGATCGTGCCGATGACCCTGCTGTCCGCGTTGTTCGGCGTGTGGCTGACCGGCGGTGACAACAACGTGTTCGTGCAGGTCGGCCTGGTGGTGCTGATGGGCCTGGCGTGCAAGAACGCGATCCTGATCGTCGAATTCGCCAGAGAGCTGGAGATGGGCGGCAAGGGTATCGTTGAAGCCGCGCTGGAAGCCTGCCGCCTGCGCCTGCGCCCGATTGTGATGACCTCCATCGCCTTCATCGCCGGCACGGTGCCGCTGGTGCTGTCTCACGGTGCAGGCGCCGAAGTGCGCTCGGTGACCGGCATCACCGTGTTTGCTGGCATGCTGGGTGTGACGCTGTTCGGCCTGTTCCTCACCCCCGTGTTCTACGTGGCCCTGCGCAAGTTCGTCACCCGCAACGGTGGTGGCCAGCTGGTGCAGCACGGCGAACCGACCATCCATCACTGACAGGGAACGTTGCTGACACTGGCCGCCCGGTCGGTGTCGGTTTTCCCCCTCATCAAGGCATGACTCCATGAACTCCCATCAGAACAAGATCGCACTGGTTACCGGCGCCACCCGTGGCATCGGCGCCGAAACCGTACGCCAGCTGGCCAGCAACGGCGTGCATACGCTGCTGGCCGGGCGCAAGCGTGAGGCCGCCGTGGAGCAGGCGCTGAAGCTGCAGGCCGAGGGCCTGCCGGTGGAAGCACTGCAGCTGGACGTCACCGACAGCGCCAGCATCGCCGAGGCGGTGCAGCAGGTGCGCGAGCGCCACGGCCGCCTCGACATCCTGGTCAACAATGCGGGCGTGTTGCTGGAAAATCCGGCGCAGCGGCCGTCGGAGCAGTCGTTGGACACCTGGCGCCGCACCTTCGAGACCAACGTCTACGCACTGGTCGCGGTGACCCAGGCCTTCCTGCCGCTGCTGCAGCAGGCCAAGGCAGGCCGCATCGTCAATGTCTCGAGCATCCTCGGTTCGCAGACCCTGCATGCCGATCCGGCGTCGGGCATCTACGACATGAAGGTTCCGGCCTACAACGCCTCCAAGGCCGCTGTGAACAGCTGGACCCTGGCACTGGCGCACGAACTGCGCAACACGCCGATCAAGGTCAACACCGTGCACCCGGGCTACGTGAAGACCGACATGAACGGCGGCCACGGCGAAATCGAAATCGCCGAAGGCGCGCGCTCCAGCGTGCAGATGGCGCTGATCGGCCATGAAGGCCCGAACGGCAGCTTCACCTACCTGGGCGAGGTGCTGCCATGGTGATCCGCACGTTGGCGATGGCCGTCTCCAGCCTGGTGCTGGCGGGCTGTGTCAGCGTCGGCCCGAACTACAAGGCCCCGGTGCAGGAACCGGTGGTCCTGCAGGGTGCACAGCAGCCGGTGTTCAGTACCGCTTCGCCGGTCGCCAGCTGGTGGGCGCAGTTCGATGATCCGGTGCTGGAACAGCTGGTGCACGGCGCACTGTCGGACAACCTGGACCTTCGCGTGGCCGTGGCCCGCGTCAGCCAGGCCCGCGCGGTGTTCGTGGAAAGCCGCCTCGACCAGGCTCCGCACGTCACCGCTGGCGGCAGCTACGACCGCCGCAAGCAACCCGATCCGCAGCTGGGTGGGCAGCGGGTGTTCAGTGAAAGCTACCAGCTCGGCTTCGACGCCGGCTGGGAGCTGGATCTGTTCGGCCGCAAGCGCCGTGCTGCTGAAGCCGCGCGCGCCGACCTCGGTGCCGAGCAGGCCAACCTGGCCGATGCGCAGGTCCTGGTCGCCGCTGAAGTGGCACGCAATTACTTCGAGCTGCGTGGTACGCAGAAGCGCATCGCGGTGGCCCAGCACACGCTGGAAAACCTGCGCGATACGCAGAAGCTGACTGAGGCGCGCTGGGAGCTGGGCGCAGGCAGCGAGCTGGATGTGCAGAGCAGCCGTGCCCGCCTGAAGGCGATCGAGGCTGACATCCCGTTGCTGGAAGTGGCCGAGGCGCAGTCGCGCAACCGGCTGGCCGTGCTGCTCGGCCAGCGCCCGGAAGTGCTGACTGACATGCTCGCGCCGCACGACGTACCGGCCTTCGCCAAGGCACTGCCGCTGGGCGATACCCGCGAACTGCTGCGCCAGCGTGCCGACGTGCGCGTGGCCGAGCGTCGCCTGGCGGCTGCGACCGCACGCGTGGGCGTGGCCACGGCGGACCTGTTCCCGCGGTTGTCGCTGTCCGGCTTCGTCGGGTTCCTCGGCGGCGATGCCAGCGGCCTGGTCAATGGCAGCAACAAGGCCTGGTCGCTGACCCCGTCGCTGAGCTGGGCGGCATTCGACTTCGGCACCGTGCGTGCACGCCTGCGCGCCAGCAAGGCTGAAGCCGAAGGCGTGGCCGCGCAGTATGAGCAGGCGGTACTGCTGGCCCTGGAAGACACCGAGAACGCGCTGACCCGCTATTCCAAGCAGCAGGCACGGTTGGCGATCGTGGTCGAGCAGGCGCAGGCGGCACGGCGTGCCGAATCGCTGGCTCAGATCCGCTATCGCGAGGGCTCCGAGGACTTCCTGACCCTGCTGGATGCGCAGCGCACGCAGCTGGCAGCCGATGATGCGTTGGCGGCGGCCGAGTCCGAGGTCAACGTCAGCGTGGTGGGCGTGTACAAGGCGCTGGGCGGCTGGGGGCAATCACCGCAGCAACCGAGCGTGGCGCAGGTGCAATGACTCCAGGGGGGACGGAGGCCGTGGCTTCCGTCCCTTTGCTCTTTCAGGGCCACTGATTGGCCGGCACCTCGCGCTCGCGCATGCGCACGATGCAGAAGCGATGGCCGGTCGGTGCTTCCATCACCCACCAGCGCTTGACGAAGCCTATCCGTCGCGCGCCGAGCTTCTCCAGGCGGTCGGCTTCGGCATCGATGTCGTCGCTCTCGATGTCCAGATGCACCCGTGACGGGTGATCGACCCGCTGGACCTCAACGTCCAGGCCCGCCGGTGCGCCCAGCAGGTCGGCATACTCGGCGCCCCCTTCGGCACGCGCCGCCTGTGCCTGCAGGCCGAGCGCGGCGGCCCAGAAACGGGCGCCTTCGTCGGCGGGAAGGTCCTGGCAGTCGATGATGAATCCAGCCAGCCGGCTCTGGTGTGCCATGTGCTGCTCCGCACTTCGAGGGGTACGCGGCAGGGTAGCGCGGTGCATTCCGCGTACGTCTTCACCTTCGTGACGTTTCTGACTCTGCCGGATTTCGGGCCCGCCGTGTAACTAGTGGGTCAGGCACTCGGGAGGAAGGCGATGGCGGACGGAAGGCGGGATACCCAACGGATGTTGTTCGGCGATCCGGGTCCACCGGGTGCGGGGCTGTCAGTGGCAGTCGTGGTACTGCTGGTGCTGGCGACGATGGCCGCAGCGGTCGGTTTCCTGCGCCTGCAGGATTCGATGCTGGGACTGGGCCTGATCGGCGTGGCGGTGTTCCTGGCGATAGGGGCCCGCATCTGCCAGGCGCGCGATCAGCATCAGGCCCTGTATCGCCTGCTGTCGCGGCAGCCGCCGCTGTAGCTGCGGCTGCCGTGCGGGGTCAGTGCTGTGGCCAGTCCAGTTCGACCACCAGCGGGAAATGATCCGATGGCAGCACGCCATCGATGCGGCGGTCATCGGTCAGGAAGCTGCGCGCGTGGAAACCGCGCACCAGCACCCAGTCCAGCTGCGCGGTGGCCTTGCCAGTGAAATCGTGGAAGGTCAGTCGCGGGCCCTGCGGTGTCTTCACCTGGGTACGGGTGTCGTGCAATACGCGGGTGAATGCCTTGTAGGTGTCGCCGCCGGGTTCGCTGTTGAAGTCACCGGTCAGCACCACCGGCAGGTCGGCCGGCAGGCCGGCCACGCGCCTGCCGATCAGCTCGGCACCTTTCACCCGTCGTGGTTCGTCCTCGTCGCGGTAGGGCAGGTGGGTATCCATGAAATAGAAGCGGCGGCCGTCATCGATGCGGCGGAACAGCGCCCAGGTGACCATGCGTGGATACAGGTTGCCCCAGGTGATGCTGCCGGGCACATCGGGCGTATCAGACAGCCAGAAGTTGCCTGATTCCTCGATCGCCAGCACCTTGCTGTCGTAGAACACGCCCATGTGCTCGTCGCCGCTGCCGCCGCGGCGGCCCTCGCCGAACCAGCGGTAGCCGGGCAGGTGCTGGGCAAGGTAATCGGCCTGCTCCTGCACCAGCTCCTGGGTACCGATCACCGCCGGGTGCGCATCGAGGATGACCTTCACCATCGCATCGCGACGATCGGGCCAGCGCTTGCCGGGCTCGGTATCGGCCGGGGTGCGCACATTGAACGACATCACCTTCAACGGCGCAGGGGCTGCGGCCCAGGCGCTGGTCGCAGGCAGGGCAAGCGCCAGCAGGGCACAGAGTACGGGGCGACGGAAACGCGACAACATCGTGGAATCCCTCCATTCCATGAAAACGGTTTCACAGAGCATGCCACGAATGCGCGGACAGCGTTATGCAGGGATGGGTGGCTCGCGGATGCCGGGCGGGCGATGAACGTCCCACCCGGTGGACCGCGCACCGGCGATCACGGGTCGTAGCTCATCCCGTCGCCTGCCTTCTGCAATCGCGCAGATGCCCAGCGCATATGCAGCACGCTGATCAGGCAGCAGGAAGTGTCTCCATCCTGATCAGTCTTCAATCTCGCCACGGCGGCCTGCCGCGCGCACTGCCTGAGCGGTGGTGGCCACGCCAAGTCGTTGCCGTGCTCGCCGCAGGTGGTTCTCAACGGTGCGCGCAGACAGCCCCAGCGTGGCCGCTATCTCTGCCTGGCGCCGTCCAGCGGCGACCCAGCGCAGCACCTCGCGTTCGCGTGCGCTCAGCGCGCCCGCGCGGATGTCGGCCGGCGTTTCGGCCAGACGCCGCGCCGCACGGAAGGCGGAGGTGCCGACCATGTCCAGCAGCACACGCGCGCTGGCGGATGCATCAATCGAGGTGCCGGCGAAACTGACCGCACCCTCCAGACCGGTCGGGCCGAACACCGGAACCTGCAGCCCATGCAGGCCATCGCCGCGCGGCTGCTTCACCACCTGATAGCGTTCGCCGCGCACGCCCTGGCGCTTGCTCCAGAAGAACGGCGCAGTGCTGTCCAGCACATGACGGTTGACCGGGCAGGCATGCAGGTAGCGGGCGAGTGCGGTATCGCTGCCGTCACCGAACCAGTCACCTTCGATCCAGTACACGCGCTGTGCGCCGCGCTCCAGCCCGGTTCCGGTGGCAAACACCAACAGGCGGTCGTAGCCCAAGGGTGAGGCGGCGGCGCGCAGCACGCCGCCCACCGCAGGCAATGACCGAGCCTGTTCCAGTTCCAGCAGCGCGGGCACCAGCGCAGGCATGGGCTCAGCGCCCCGCCAGTGCATCGAGCAGCGTACGCGCGGCCAGCTTGCCCAACGCATTGCCGGCCAGCGGGCTGTCGCCGGTCAGCAGCAGGCGATCCTGCAGCACGCTGCCATCGATGCCCTCATTGACGATCTGCACGCCCTGCTGGGCCAGTCGTTCGCCGAAGAACCAACGCAGCTGCCCGGGCATGTAGCCGATCTCCGGTGTCTGCCGGTCCATTGCGTCGGGGAAGGCGGAGATGCGGTAGCCGCGGAACAACGAGTCACCCTCGGCTTCGTCGACGCCCGCTGCCAGCAGCGCCGCCGGGCCATGGCAGAGGGTGATGATGTGGCGCTGCTCGGCCATGGCCCACTGCAAGGTGGCCTTCACAGCGCGGCTTTCCGGGAGGCCGATCAACGCGCCGTGCCCACCGGGAATGAAGACAGCGGCGTAGTCCGAATCGGTGCCCAGGCCGGCCACCACCTGGTCCAGCTGCAACGGCTGGCGGAAGCGTGCCTGGTAGCGTTCGTACAGGGCGCCGATCTCGCTGTCCTTGTGTGGGAAGGCCCACCATTCGAACTTGACCGGGTTGCCGGACAGCGTCGCCACGTCGATGTCGAAGCCGGCCTTGTCCAGGTGGTACATCGGCAGCAGGGTTTCCACCGGATGGTTGCCGGTGGAGAACAGGTGGCCATTGGCGGTCGGCAGATAGCGCTCGTCGGCGGCGATCATCAGCACCTTCCAGCGACCATCGCGGCGCGCATCCGGATAGTCGGCGCCGGACAGGTCGCTCTTGGGCGAGGTGAACTGCGAGAGCGAATACGGCGACGGGAAGAAGGCATCGCGCTCGGCCGGATCGGGGCTGGGCTGGCGGCTGGGCTCTTGCGTGTTCATGCAGACCTCCGTTGGGGGAAAGTGAGCCCAGCATAGGAGGCCGGACGCGCAGGCGCGATGAGGGATTCCCCTCAATCGGCCGCAACCAGGATGCTGCAGTGCGCCACCCGGCCGGTTGGACAGCGGGATTATGTCGTGTTATCTAGCCGGTGCCGGGATAATCCCGGCATAACCACACAGCAAGCAAAGGAATGAAAATGAAAAGATTCGCCCGAGCATTGCGCGTCACTCTGAATATTCATCCGAACGAAAAGAGCAGCGTGTGGAATACCTGGCCTCTGTGGGTCGAATTCTGATCCTGCGGGCCAAACCCGCGATTGAGCGGTAGCAAGACGAAGGGACTCGTCTTTCGAGTCCCTTCCTGCCGGAGACGCACTGCATGCAAGGGATGTCGAATGAAGGCAGCGCCATTGCTGCCGAGCGCCTGGCTGCGCGCGTGGAGCGCGAAGGGCCTGTGCTGAAGCTGGAAACCGGTGGAATCGGGGTGTTCTGCCCGGAACTGGCCGGCAAGGTCGATAAGGAGAATTCCGAGCACCTGTTCGTGGTCGAGTCGCTGGCCGACCTGTTCCGCCGGCACGAACGCGTGCGCTGGACCGAAGTGCGCAGCCTGATTGCCACGCGCAGTGCTGAACTCACCAGTGCACAGACTCTGGAGGCGTTGCAGTCGCGCATGCGGCAGGCATTGGACGCACTGTGCGGGCGCGAGCTGGATGCCACGCCAGCCGTGTGGAAGGTGATGGCGCATCCGCTGGTGCCACTGGTGATCGATGGGCTCGACGCACGCGGCACCGCAGCCATCGAACGCGCCCTGCATCTGCGCTACACCACCCAGGTCGAGCAGGTCATCCATCGGCGCCACCTGCTGCGCAACTTCCTCATCGGCCGTGCCGAATCACGGGCGATCGCCGCCGAACTCAAGCGCCGGGTCCGCAGCGGACGTTCGGCGCTGGACTACGCGCAGTCATTGCTGAGCCTGCGAGAGCGCATCGGCCTGGACAAGGTCACCTACCTGGTCACCGTGCAGCTGATCGCCATTTCCGGCGTGCCCGGCATGATGGCCGCCTGCCTGCTGTTGGCGATGCAGATGCATCCACACTGGCGCCAGCGCATCGAGGAGGAATTCGCGCCGCTCTCGGATGCGGAGATCCATGCGCTGCCGATCGCCAGGATTCCCTGCACGATGCGCTTCCTGAAGGAAGTGATGCGGCTGTACTCCACGCCCTTCAACAACCGCCGGGTGGCCGCCTGCGATCTGCAGGTGGAAGGGGAGGCCATCGCCGAAGGCACAGTGTTCGAGTTGAGTTCGTTCATCCAGCACCGCTCGGCGAAGTACTGGGATGACCCGCTGCAGTTCGATCCTGATCGCTGGTTGCCCGAACGGCGCAAGCGTACCGCCGGCATCTATGTGCCTTACGGCTTCCCAACGCGTTCCTGCGTGGGGTCGGCGGTCGGCAATGCACAGCTGGTACTGCTGTGCGCGCTGCTGGCACGCGAGTTCCGCTTCACCCCCAGCGCCGACTATCGGCCCGAGGTGCGCATGGAGGGCTTTGCGATTCCGGCGGCGCTGCATGGCACGTTCTCGCGTCGTACGGCCGGTGCCTGATCTGTCGGGACGGCGGCTTACTTTCCCGTTCGCCCGTGTGCCTGCATGTCCTCATGCAGGATCCGCCGCAGCTCGACGATGGCCGGCGTAGCTTCCTGCACGCTGTGTCCGGACACGATCACCTTCTCCGAATCCGCGTGCGGCAGGTGTGAACTCCAGTAGGGCACCAGCCCGTCATCGGTCTTCTCAAGTGGGCCATCGGCCTTGGCGCGGGCGATGATCGAGTGGTAGTGCACCTTCGGTGACATCGGCAGGTCAGCCACGGCGCGGACGAACGGGTCGTCCTTGTCCAGGTTCTGGATGCTGTTCATCTGGTAGCCGTGCTTGCCGTCATTGCGGTCGATCTGGCCGTCGTTGGCAATGGTGGCGACGTCTTCCAGCACGGTCAGTGGCAACCGCACCAGCCGGCCGATCCATCGGCCGAGGCGGGTGCCCGCCACGTCGGTGCCGCGATGCGGCGTGGCGATGAACACCACGCGGGACACTTCCGGTTCCGGCAGGAAGGTCAGCACCGGTGCGCCTTTGGTGCGCAGCAGTTCGCGCTGGGCGGGCGTCATCTGCGCGGTGGCCAGCAGGGTGTCGACCAGGTGGTCGCCGGAGGAGGAGATCATCAACCGTGCGATGACCCCGCCCATGCTGTGCCCCACCAGCACCATGTCATGCGAGGCCTGCGCCTTGCCGCTGGGGTCGAAGTGCTTGAACACTTCAGCCAGCGTGTGGCGCATCGCATCGTGGCTCATCGCGATGGGCATGTTGGTCGGGTAATAGAACTGCCAGACCTGGAAGTCCCGGCGGATCTCGTCGTCGCGCAGCAGTTCGTTGGCCACGTTGACCCAGGCTTCCGGACTGCTGGCCAGGCCATGGATCATCAGCAGCACGCGGCGGTTCGGGTCATAGGGCTGCATCATGTACAGATGCGGCGTGTCGATGCCGCCCTTGCCGCCGAACAGCGTGCGCAGCGACTGTCGGCTGAAGTTGGAGCGGGCCAGCCACAGCGCATAGCCGGCAGTGAAGTTGGCCGCCAGTGGCACCTGCTGGCCGTGCAGGGTCACTTCCGAAACCTGGTAGGGATCGTGGATCTCCAGCTCCGGCTCGTCATCGTGCAGCACCTCCCACAGGTTTGTCCCCGAGAAGCGCAGCAGCACCGTCATCGATGGCGAGGGCATCTCGCTCCAGCTCTGCGTGGCCGAAGTGCTGGCCTGCGTTGCCTGCGCCGCTGCCCGAAGCGTGGTGGCCGTGCTGCCGGCCGGGTCCTCCATCACCGCCACCAGCTCGGCACCGAAGCCATCGCGGCGATGCACGCTGCGCAGCGTACCGGTGAACGACAGCGAGGCGGCGGGTACCAGCTCGCTGGGGGTACGCTGGTCCAGCGCCGATGCTTCGTCTGAAGGGGCCAGCACGAAGGTCCAGCGGCCCAGCTGGAAATGGCTGGCCTGGCCGTGCACGCGCCCGGTGGCATAGGCGTTGTAAAGCTGGACCGAGGCTTCCTGCACCGCCAGGTTGTAGTAATCGCGCACCTGGGTCTGGCGGTCTTCGAAGCCGCGCTGGTTCGCCGTGCGCTCGGTGAAGAACAGATAGGCATAGGCCTGGCGCGCGACCTGCATCCACGCATCGAGGCGTGGCTGGAAGTCGGCATCCAGCTCGGTGATTGCCGTCTTGGCGCGGCCGGATGCCGAGTACTCGCGCTTTGGCGCCGGCAGGGTCATCGCATACTGCAGCCACAGCTCGGCCAGGCTGGAGCGCTTGTCTTCCTCGCGCACCACGATGCTGCCTTCCATCGCCTCGATGCAGGGCAGGCCGGGCTTGGCACAGACGCCCTCGTCGAGCCCGGCCACGCGCAGGGTCTCGATGGTCGCCGCGCTGAGCTTGCCGGAGGTCAGGATGTCACCGCGCTTGAGCGCGATGTACTGGCCGGGCGTGACTGAGGCAACCTGCACCGACGGCCCGAACTGGCGAAGCGTCGCGCAGCCGCCCAGGGTGAGCAGCACGGTGATGATGAGTGTCGTGCGGCCGATGAAGCCCAAGCCCGTGGTAGCCATGCGATGCTCCTGCGCGGTGGCGCCACTCTAGCGGTGGGCCTGTCAAAGCGGAATAGACCGGACGGTCGGTTTGGGCCTGGCCGCCTTGGGTGATTCAGCCATTCCCGTGTGACACTGCGGCCAATGGAAAGGACACGGTGATCGCGATGGTCTGGCTGGAAACCCGTATTCCCCCGCCCGTGGTAATGCTGCTGTTCGCCGCTATGGGCTTTGCAGCACGCTGGCTGTGGCCGGGTTTGCACCTTCGGGTGCCGGTGCCGGTTCTGCTGGCAGGGGTGACGGTGACGCTGGGTGTCGTGCTCAACTTGCTGCCCAAGATCTCTTTCCGACGCGCCGGTACCACCGTCAATCCTCTGCGACCTTCGGCGTCGAGCGCGCTGGTTACCAGCGGAATCTATCGCCGCACCCGAAACCCGATGTATCTCGGCCAGGCGCTGGTTCTGCTGGGAGCCATGGTGTACCTGCAGAACCTGATCGCGCTGCTGGTGGTGCCGCTGTTCCTGGCGTACATCACTTGGCTGCAGATCCTGCCGGAGGAGCGGGCACTGATGGTCCGCTTTCCCGAGGCGTACGCGCAGTACCGTCATCGCGTGCCACGCTGGCTGTAGCGTTGGCTACGCCATCAGCGGCTGATCTGGCATTTCAGTGCGGCCGAATAGCCCTCGTAATCGTCGCCCGCGATCACGTGCAGGGTATGGCGCTTGTCGATGCGCTTCGCGTACGACGGTTCTTCGGTATTGGCGTGCTCGTTGACTTCGGTCACCGACCAGGCCTTGGCCAGGCGCTTGGCATCGACACCGTTCAAGTACACGAAGAGGCTCCTCTCGCCTTCGGCCACGTTCACATCGGCACTGGTGACCGTGCCACCAAACAGCGCGACCGGCTTGTCCTCCGGCTCGAACGTGCCGCCCGGCTTCTTGGCCAGGCCGGCCGCCTGCAGCGCATCGATGGCGTCGGCCGCACTGAAATCCGAGCCTGCCTTGCAGGCCAGCAGCGCCTCCAGCGTGGCGATGCCGGGCGGCGCGATGGCCGGGGCTGCGGCGTGCGTGGCTGGGGCTGCGGCGAGCGCGGTGAGGAGCAGGGACATCGCGAGGGGGGCTTTCATGGCAGATCCTTCTGGCGGTCGCGGATGGAGGGACTGCTGTGTTGGAGGTGTCATCCCGATTATGCGCCACACCTCCTGCGCGACGTGCAGGCACAAAAAAGCCGGAACCCCAGTTGACGGGAGATCCGGCTTCTTGCGGCCTCGACAGGCCTTACAGATGGTGGAGGTGGGCCCTACCGCAATGTGAACGTGTTGTTGATGGTGAAGGCGGTTGGTGCTGGTGTCAGAAACTGATACCCCCAGCAATACCCCCACTCTATGCAGCCTTGGCGGGTTCAATTCCATCCCGCTCGGCAACCCGGGCGGCCTGCCAGGCGTCCACCTCAGCCTCGATCCAGCCTACCGCGTTGCCGCCCAGCGGCACAGGCGCCGGGAAGGTGCCGGCGCTGATTCGGTCATAGATCGTGGTCTTGCCCAGGCCCGTGCGGCGCTTGACCTCTGGCATCTTGATGAAAACGAGCGGCTCGGTAGCCATGTTGTCCTCCTTCAGTTCGTGGCCAGCGCAGCGCGCAGCTGCTCGGTAGCCTGGGTTGCTGCATCGCGCAGGCGCATGACCTCTGCGCGCAGGCGGATCACTTCATCAGCCGCGACCACCAGCTGCTCGCGCAGCACGTCCTTGGCCGGCTGCTTCATGCGGCGCGGTTCGCGGGGGAAAAGCTGGTCGGGCATGGTTCAAGCTCCAATGCGGGATGCGGCAGCGCTGCTGCGGCTGCAGGCGAGATCCACAGGGATTCGATGCGGGGCTGGTTGGACTGGGCGCGCGCGTGCACGTCGACCCGGCGCCAGCCCACCAGTGCCTCGTCTTACAGCGGATGCCGGTACCCACTGAGCAGCACCATGCCGCGGAGCTGCAGCAGCTGGTCCAGCAGCGCGACGTGCTCGGCGTCTTCCAGCTCATGCGCGTAGACCTTCCGGTGGTCGCCGGAGCGGGTCTTCAGCACATAGGGTGGGTCGACGTAGAACAGCGTTTCCGGCGAATCGAACTGCGCGATGACGTCGGCCGCTGGCTGCTGGTCGATCAGCACGTCCTGCAGGCGATCGACATATGCGGGAATGTGTTTTGGCCACCCGCGCCACATGCTGGTCGGTGTGTGGTGGGTGGGGCCAGCACGCCAGCCGTTCCGGGCCAGCCGCTTCTTGGCGCCGATCGCCTGCGCGGTACGAATCACCATGCGGCGTGCGGCTTCGACCGGATCAGGGTGGTCCTCCCAGGCCTGCACGAACTCGGCGCGGGAGTAGGGTGTCAGACTCAGCGCCTGGCGCAGCTGCTCTGCCTTGACTGGATCTCGCAGCACCCGGAAGAAGTCGACCACGTGCTGGTCGAGGTCGTTGTAGACCTCGATCGCGGATGGCCGCTTCCGCAGCAGCACCGACATTGCCCCGCCGAACGGCTCGACGTAGCAGTGGTGCTGGGGCAGGTGTCCGATGATCCAATCGGCCAGCCGCCACTTGCCACCGTGGTACCGGAGCGCGGGGCGGGTAATCATGCGAACAGGTCCAGTTGGGCCGGCAGCGCCGGAGATGGGGCGGGCACTGCTGATCGTTCAACGGCGATCAGATGCAGCAGGCGCGCGCGATTCGCGGCGGCCAGGTCCATGCAGTGCCAGAACGGCGGATCCATCAGGCCGCCATTGCCTGGGCCATGCAGACGCACGCGCCGGGCGAGTGCCAGGTGCTGCCGCATGAAGATCAGCAACCTGTGGCGGGCGAGCGGGAAGCCAGCGGCGATCATCGGAACATCTCCAACTGCTGCGGGACGGCCGGACGACGGATTGCGTAAGAGCTGGGATCTCGCTCGTTGAGCAGGTCCTGGGCGATATGGAAGTGGTAGCCGCGACCGTTCATGTCGGTGATGCAGACCATCGGGAAGTAGCAAACCGCGATAGCCCCGGAGCAGAACAGGTAGTAGCCGCGACCACACGGCGCGCGGCCGGCCTCGGTGCTGCTGTCCAGCATGTCGCGCGTCCAGCCGGCGGCGATCCGAACGGCTACCGCGTTCGATGCGATCTCCCATGCTTCGTCTCGGTCCATCATCCGCGAGGACACCATGCCCATGGTGCGTAGCGCGGCGTCCATGTCGCCGGCAGCGAGGGCCTGAAGCGCTTGGCCACGGGCCTCCCACAGACGAGCATCCTGGGGAGCGATCGAGTCGAGCTCGACCCCGGACATGCTGGCCAGCTGCCGGCCGACCTCGCGGTGGTCGATTGCCTCAGCCATGAGCGCACCTCCGCCAGCACCAGCGCAGCCCATTGCGCGCGGCGCGGCATGCGCGGCTGATCGCCCACAGGGTGGCGATGCCGACCAGGAACCCGGCCAGGGCGAGCACGTGGACCATTGCAGCGGTGAGCACCTGGTCAGCCATGGAGACGACCCCCAAGGCGCTCTTGCCGTGGCAGAATCCGCCTCAACAGGGAGGATCTATGGCAATTGAGTTCTGTCCGCTCGAAGCGGACTGGGGAAATATCGCTGATTGGGCGGCTGTGGTGGTCGGTGTATTCGCCGCGGCCGGTACGATTTGGGTCGCGTCCATCGCCAACAGCACATCTCGCGGTGCCGCAAAAACTGCCAAAGACGCGAAAGACATCGCAGCCCAACAACACAATGAGGCTGTTGCTCTGCGCGAAGGCACTGCCAGAATTCTGGGCAGTTTGCTGGCGGCAGAGGTCCTGGTGCTGCCAACTAAGCTGGGTGCCGTGCTCCGTAGTCTGGATAAAGTTATTCCCTCCGGACCCGCAGATCCCCATAACCGGGCCACCACAGAATGGATCTTGGGTGAGCTTGGCCGGACCTTTTTGCCATCCACGGAAGAGTCTCTGGACCGCTTGCATAACCTTCCCGATTCGCTCGGCGACCGGGTTGCTCAGGTTGTCGGTATGTGCAGGGGGCTCGTCGACGCGTCGCAGCGGGTCGACTCTCGCTTCTACCGCTCCAACTTTCAGGGGCACATGATCATCATGAGTTACAACGGGGACAACGAAGATTTCGCCGCGTTGAGGGACCAATTGGCGGCTACGTTGGCCGAGAGTCTGACGCTTGCAAGACGATTCGGAGAGTTCGCCGGTGCCGGTGAGCACGACTATCCTGACGAAGAAGGCTTGCTCAAGAAGTCTTGAGGTTCTCGCGTCTCGGCGATCGCATTGAGGTACGCCCTCGGTGCCCAGGGCATGGTCAAGCATGTGGCGTCTCCCGCGTCTTCGCGCAGCTGTGACTGCCACCCTCAGCCAGGTTGCGGCGGCTGAGGGTGGATCGGTCGATGGGGCTGTTGCCGAGGATCTGGACCTTGCCGCCAGAGCGCAGGAACTGCGCCACGTCGTCGGCGATCTCGGCCCGCTGGCGGTCCTTCTCAGCCTGCGTGGCCAGCTCGAAGGTCGGCTGTACGTGGATGCTGGTCACGGATGGGTCTCCTGATTTGCCAGCAGCGGCCAACGGGTGCGGCGCTGCCAGCTTTGGGTGAGGTGGTTCAGTTCGACCTTCGAAATCACCGAGGCCCAGGTCCGTGAGTTCGCCGAGCTGTATCCGGCCATCGACGTGATGCAGACCTTGCGGGCGATCAAGGCCTGGACGATCTCCAACCCGAAGAACCGGAAAACCCGCAGCGGTGCCATGCGGTTCGTGAATTCCTGGCTGAGCCGCGCGCAGAACCAGGCGCCGACCCGGCCGGGTACAGCGCCAGCGCAGCAGAAGGGCGCACTGCCGAGGCTCAGCGCATGACGACCCTCGAAGCCAACCACCGCGCGGCGATCCATCATGTCGAGCGCCAGGTGCTGCACACGGCGATGTGCCGCCCGTCCAGCATCGCCGACATGCCGCTGCAGCCGGGCCACTTCGGCAACGAGGCGCACGGCCAGCTGTGGGAGCTGATCCGCAGCATGGACGCCGGTGGCAAACCTGTGGACGCCATAACGATCTCGGACGTGGCCGACCGCATGGGCAGCCCGCGACTGAGCGAGCTGGCGATGCTGATCGGCGTCGACCGCGACCTGTACCCCAGCAGCCAGCCGGCCTATCAGGCCTCGATCTTGCTGGCAGCTTGGCGTGACCGAGAGGCCCTGGCGATCGCGCGAGAGCTGCAGGAAGGCGCGCAGGCTCGGCAGGAAGACGCGGTCGACGCTGCGATCCAACGGCTGATGACCCTGCATACCGCGGACCGCAGCTACGAACACACCTCGCAGTCGGCGCTCGATGCCGCCGTGGCTCAGGCCATGGAAGCGCAACGCAACGGCGGGAAGCTGATCGGCGTTTCCACGGGCATCTTCGACCTGGACGAGGCGCTGGGCGGTTTCCACGACAGCGACCTGATCATCGTAGGTGCGCGGCCGGCGATGGGTAAGACGGGCTTCCTGCTTGGCGCCACTGCCGCTGGCGCCAAGGGCGGGCCGGTGGGCCTGATCTCGGGCGAGCAGCCTGCCGACCAGGTGGGCCTGCGCTGGCTGGCCGCTGGGTCGGGTGTCAACGTCGGTCGCCTGCGCGCTGGCAAGTTCCGCCACGACGACGTCGGCTCGCTGCTGCACGCCGCCGAGCAGTACGGCGCGCTTCCGGTGCGCATCCACGACCGTCCATCGCCGGACATCACCGAGGTGGTGCGCGAGGCCCGCAGGTGGAAACACCAGCTGGGCATCCGCGTGCTTTATGTGGACTACCTGCAGCGCATCGAGATCGCATCGATGTCTCGCGCTCCGAAGCACCAGCAGGTGGGCGGCATTACCCGCAGCCTGAAGAACCTCGCGCGCGATCTGCGAATCCCTGTGGTCGCGCTCGCCCAGGTAAACCGCGAGGCCGACGGCGAGCGTCCGCAAATGAAGCACCTGGCCGACAGCTCGGAGATCGAGAAGGAAGCCGACCAGATCATGATGCTGTGGCGGGACCTGTCCAACCCGCAGGCCGAGCGCACCGCGGCAGAAATCAACGTGGTGAAGAACCGGCACGGGAACATCGGCGTTGTGCCGGTGACCTGGCACGGCGGGTCGACGTCCTACGTCAACCGCAGCGCTGCCGACGAGCTCGGGGAGGTCGCGTGACCCAGACCGCTGCAGCGAAGAAGATCCGCGCCAAGCGCGCGCGCCGGCCGATCTACCTGGTGGTGGCCAAGCTGATCGACCCGAACACCGGTGCGCTGGTGGGCGCCCTGGTGCCGGCCCATGAGGTCGACCAGCGCCTGCTCCGCGATCGCAAGTTCCGCGTGGGCCGGGAGATCCGCGGCGAACTGAAGCAGCCGCGCGAGGAATGGCAGCACCGCCTCATCCACAAGATCGGGCACCTCATGGTCGACAACGTCGAAGGCTGGGAGCAGCTGGGCGCGCACGATGCGGTGAAGCGCCTGCAGCTGGACGCTGACGTCTGCTGCGAGACCGTGGAAATGGACGCCACCCCAGTGATCGCCGCGGTGCTGGATTCCTGCGAGGCGCTGCTGGGTGCAGGCGCCCGCAGGGTGCTGGCAGGCGTGCTGCCGGAGATCCGCACCATCCCGGTCAAGCGCGCCGAGAGCCTGTCATTCGACGAGATGGAACAGGCCCGGTTCCAGGAGCTGTTCGACGGTCTGACCGAGTACATCGGCCACCGCTACACCCACGTGATGCTCGACGAGGTGCGCGCCGAATTCTGGGACATGGCAGGGCAGAACAGGAGGGTCGCCTAATGTGGCCGTTTTCAAGGCTCCGCACCAGCTTTGCGCGCGAGAACCTGTGCGGGAAGCGTAAACGTGTAGATGAGGAACAGCTTGGTGAATTCTTCGAGCTGTTCAACCTCGGCGGCAGTGAGCTCTTCGTCGTCGTGGGCACCTTGATTGCCATCGAGGCGAATGAGGTGAGCCCATTCCTTCAGATCAGTGGTGAGCTTTCCATCGTCGGCGAGGAGGTCAATCCGTTTCGCCAGCATCTTGCCTGCAAGCGATGGATCAAGTTCACGAGTGGCTGCATCAATGGCCTTTCGGAACATGGAGGCCGCTGCATCAGTGTTTCCGCGGCGAGCATTGTCGAGACCTTGGACGAACGAGCGTTCAACCGCTTGAGGAACGCTCGCCGGAGCAGTGAGGCGGTCCTTCTTTGGATACTCGATAACAATCGAAGATTTCGTCTGCTTTATGTATCGGTCGAAATCGCCCAGGAAAGACATCACCCAATTTGTACTGTTGGCAGGGTGGAAGAAGCCGATGCAAAGGATTTCCGAGCATCTATTGCAGGAGAACGCCGCCGTGCTGCGTGTATTTCCTTTGGAAACCAGTGCGATTGGCTGCATAGCCACGTTGGTCGCGCTGCAATGCGGGCAGTCTCGGACAAGAGTTACAGACATATCCACTCCATGGTTACCCGGGATCGGGCTGCTTGGGGGGAAGCATGAAGCGCGGACGCTCAACCGGCAAGCCGACCGTGGCCCAGCAGCAACGGATGGATGTCATCGCTGAAATCGGCTGCATCGTCGCCCATAGCCTGGGAATCGACCTGGGCGACAGACCGATTCCAGCCGAAGTGCACCACCTGACGGTCGGCGGCAAGCACGGCGCCAAGCGGCGAGGACACGACTTCACCATCGGCCTGAATCCCTGGTCCCACCGCGGTGAGCCGTTTGGGCGCATGTCCGCTGCCCGGTGCGAAGAACTGTTCGGCCCGTCCTCTGCCCGTCAACCCCGCAAGTTCCGCCAAGAGGTCGGCAGCGACGACTACCTGCTGGACCTACAGAACACCTTGATCGAGCAACACATGAAGGAGACCCGCCAATGGCAAGCCGCCTGACGTTTGGCATCGACCCCGGCCTGACCGGCGCCATCGTGACGCTGATCGATGGCGAGCCCGGCCCGATGGTCGACATGCCGGTGATGGACGGGGAGGTAGACGCACGCGCCGTTGCCGCATTCCTTCGCCAACAGCGGGACGCCCATTCTGGTGCGGTGATCGCCGTAGCTCTGGAACGCATCCACGCCCGTCCGATGCGCAACGACGAGGGCAAGGCCATCGAGGGATCAGTGGCCAGGCACAACCTGGCCGAGGGCTTCGGGCAGCTGAAGGCGACTGTGAGACTGCTTGGCCTGCAGCTGGTCCTAGTGCAGCCGTCGGTGTGGAAGCGCCGCTTCGACCTGTCGGGGAAGGGCAAGGACGCCGGCCGCGTGCTGGCTATCCAGCGATTCCCGGCCGCGGCGACCCAGTTGCAGCGGAAGAAGGACAACGGTCGCGCCGATGCGCTGCTGATTGGCCTGTACTGCGACAGCCTGCTCAGGGGTGGCGCATGACGACGGCCGAGGCCCGCACGCGGAAACGCTACAACGCCTACCTGCGTCGGCATGGCCGGTGCGCGGTGTGCACCATGCGCGAGCGGGGCAGCAGCCCCGCGCACTGCCAGCGCCGGCCGGACCGGCAGGGCGGCTGCGACACCGACGGCCTGCTGCCGGTGTTCCGATTCGACGAGAACGTGCTGAAGGGGATGCGCGATGGCGACTGATGACTACCTGGTGCAACAGCTCCGGGCATGGGGTCATGCGCAGGCCAACCGCTTCGCACTGACCTACGCTGACCGCAGCACCCACGTGCTGGAGAAGGCCCGCGACATGGCGCCAGGCACCCGGGAAAGGGCCCTGCGCGACCTGGTCGGCCGGGATGGATCCAGCCGCCGGCGGTTCATGGCCGACCGCAGCGGCGTGGAGGGCATGGGCATGCTGCCGGCATGGGCTGTGGATCCGGTGCGGTCAACGAACGATGCCGACAAACCGCACGACAACCCCGAGATCGCCGTCGACGTCGGTATCCCCGACGAACTGCGGTGGGTCGAGCAGGCGCTGGCCTCGATGATGCGCCAGCACCCACTGCGCGCTCTGGTGCTGCATACCGAGTACACGGTGTCAGCCAGCCAGGCAGTGAAGGCGCGCATGGTGGCGGAGAAGTACGGCGGCACTTTGTCGGTCTGGCAGTACCGCCGGGAGCTGCAGCGCGCCGTCGATTGGATCGGCGGCGCGAGGGCCGCTTAGCCGATGACGGCCTTCGTGAGCGCGTCTACGGCAGTCTGCGCTTGTTGGCGGTCGGGGTAATCCACCGTGTGGTCGTCACCGTTGAGCATTTTCACCACCACTCGGAAGACGTTGCCGCTGAACGACCCCTCCTCGGAGGGGCAACTGATGGACGTGACGTGGTCTTTCCGCAGGTGCGTGGCGTTGAAAACTACGAACATGCTATTCCTCCTTGATTGGAGGTCAAAACCATATTGGGGTGAGGCCTGGTTGACAAGTTGCACAAGGAAGTGTCCTAATTCTGCAACTGTCAAGAATTGTCCCTGAAGCCCCGGCCCTGCGTCGGGGCTTTTGCGTTTCCGGGACTGCGCTTCCTGCGGGCGTAGGCCAGAGGTCCAGGCTGCCGGGCTCATAACCCGGAGATTCGCCGGTTCGAATCCGGCCCCCGCAACCATCTACGCCCGTCCACCCTCACCGGACCAATTCGCCGAGCCTGCCGGGCTGCGGTGACGGGCACCTATCGACCAATCGGGGAGGGCGTCATGCCGAACCGGATCAACCATGGAACCGACATGCGGGGAGAAATCATTGACGCGGTGGGGACCGCAGCCCTGAAGGTCACGCCGCCGGTACACGATGGTGCCAGAGGGCGTCGATTCCGGCCTGGCAATCGTCTCCGGAACGTTGGCCCAAGTGCTGATTACTACCACCATGGCGCCTGAAGGCGTCGACGCATCCATGTCCATTACCTCGGGAACCCTCGCATGAACGCTCGAAACAACATCGTTGAACTGAACATTCCGCATGCCGTGGCCGGCCGCTTCAAGATCGAGGCGTTCAAGGTCGACGCACAGGGGTAAGAGATCCAGGGCTCGCGCCGACTGGCTGCCGACTGGTTCGACAACTTGGTCGTTAACGCCGGCCTGGACCGCATGGGTAGCAATAGCGACTACCTCAGCACCTGCATTGTGGGGTCTGGCAGCGCCGCCCCAGCGGAAGGGGACACTCAGCTGCAATCCCGCGTCGCCAGCACGACCACGATCAACTCGGACACCAACGGCATGGTGGTATCCCCGCGCTACGGTTGGAAGCGCAAGACGTTCCGGTTTGCGGCCGGCGCTGCGGCGGGCAACCTATCCGAGGTTGGCATCGGCTGGTCCTCGACGGCGGTGTTCAGCCGAGCGCTGATCCTCGACGGTGGTGGCAATCCGAGCACCATCACGGTGCTGAGCGACGAAGTCCTTGACGTCACCTACGAGCTGCGTGCCTACGTGAACGAGGCGGACGTGAGTTTCAATGTCGTCATCAGTGGCGTCACCTATGCGTGTGTCTTGCGCCCGGCCAACATCGGCGGCAATCAGGGCCTGCAGCTCGGCGACGCCATCACCATCAACACGGCGAACCGCGCTTCCGGCGCGCGCAGTACCGAGAGCAACGTTCTTGGTTCGGTCACCAGCATGCCCGGCGGCACGTCGAACTCGATGGACTACACGAACGAGCCCTATGTGAACGGCACGTACTACCGCAGCCACGTCCTCACGGCACAGTTGAACAACAGCAACTTTGCCACCGGCCTGGGGGCCGTGGTGGTGTCGAACACCTTCAGTGACTTCCAGACCTCGTTCACCCCGAAGATCCCGAAGGACGCTACCAAGGTCCTGACGCTGCAGGTCCGCAGCACCTGGGGGCGACATGTTCCCTGACATGGCGTTGTCGAGCGTCCCGCTGCCGGGCGATTTCGTTGAGAAGGTGAACGCGCGTCGCATGCCCTTGGTCGACTATGAGCTGGGTGGCAACGCCCTGGGCGATGCCAGCACCGGCCTGCAGGCGCGGCTGTGGACCATCGAGGTCAAGGGGGACGACGCGGTCCTGAGCGCCGACGGGGTCGCGCCGGTTGTCCTGTTCAGCCGTCCGGGCATGACCGAGATCGCCCTGGCGTTCGATCAGAACATGCGGGCGCATGTCGCGTTCGTGCAGGCTGGGATGGCCTGGCTGTGGTGGTACGACTCCCAAGTGAACCAGATGGTGTTCACCAGCTTCCCGGGCATGAGCGACCCCAGGCTGGCCACGGACGAGAAGCGGGACGCCGAGCTGGCGGTGTCGGACGTGGTCCTGTCGTACATGAAAGGGGGCAGCCTCTACTGCCGCCTGCAGCGCGAGCGGTTCGCGGTCGAGAATTTCCTGACCGCGGCGCCTGGCCTACAGCTGGTGTCGGTGGCTCGGATCACCGGCAACCGGCTGCAGTGGGAGTGCTTCCCGATCGCCTGACCGGGGCTGGTAGGGTCGAGCCAAGCTCGGCCCTCCTGCTTCAGGCAACCTGGGTCAGCAGATCCTCACGATTGTTCCGCGGCGTGTTCACCGCGCGACTGACCCGGTAGGCCTCCATCGCTGGCGGCTCGCTGGCCAGCAGCATGGCCATGGCGTCGTCGGGGCTGGCGGCCATCCACTCGTCGATCTGTCCCGCCTGCAGCCACACCGGCATGCGGTCATGGATGTCGGTCGAGACGCTGCTGCTGTTTGTATCGTGTCAGAAAATACTGAGCTCGATGTGAGAGGCGAGAATCTCTAGCCTACAGGATCATGAACTGATGCGATGGGTCTGCCGCAGACCCATCGCTTTGGTCAGCTTGGTTAGCCGCCAACGGTTACTGTGCCGCTGCAGTGGGTCCTGCCGCATGTTGGTGGCTCGTTGCCCCAGTTGCTGCCGGGAGTATCCATCCCGCCATTTCCGCCTGCGGCACCGCCACCGTCGTTGCCGTCGCCTCCGCTGCCAGTTCCCATGTCTTGGGGCACCGCAGGGCTTCCCATATAGTCTCCACTCGCAGTGCGCGTATAAGTCGCACAGTGTGTCGCGTTGCACACGACGAACTTGTCGCCAGTCAGTCGAGTGTAATTGGGCCCGTCGTTGAGCCAATTGTCTGTATAGTCGATATATGCTCTTGACCCCGCGTCTGGCGCGGGAGTTCGGAGTGTGCAGTCCTGGCACACAAATGGACCATACAATTCAGGTGTTCCGAAGACGTAGTTGCCGGCGATGCCTGCGCCGATTCCCGAGACAAACACACAAGCTAAGGCTAGGGTCTTTTTGATCACAATCATATCCTTCTGATTGAAAAGTTCCGTCCACCTTCATCCCTGCGTTGGATGGGGCGAGGACGCCCTAGGCAAGACGTGCCTAGTTCTTGCAGCACAGAGACTGAATCTCTCTGGCCAATCGTGTCACCTCAGCCTGTTCCCGGGAGCTCAATCCCCTCATGGTCATTTCAATCGGCTGAGGTCTAATCTGTAGAGGTGCGACCCCTTCAGCAGCCAAGCGATAGGCGGCTGATCGCACCGGATCCCGCGGGGTAAACTCGCTTGCCTTGTACATCAGTGATAGTGAGAGCATGGCGTCAACGTCCCCTGTCCGCGCTAGGGCTGTCATGTATCCTTCGCTCCGTTCTGCGTAAGCGTCCGCGGCTGCTGGATCAATCTTGGTTACGTCACTTGTCCCAAGAATTGCGCTAGGATCGGCAGCGAATAGCTTTTGGGCTTCTTCAAGACCTCCCGAGGCTGCTTTGTCCAGCCACCGTCCGCGTTCGGCAATTAACTGCTGTGCCCCCTCACAGTCAGACCGAAGTTTGGAAGCCATTGATTCAAGGGTTTTGGTGTCAACACCAGCCTTGCGGTACATGGCAAGTTCCTGCTCACTAACCCCATTGACAATGGAATCAGAGCATTGGTTTAGCTTGAGGTAGATTTTGAAAGCGGCATCCGCGTCGCCGGCAGTGGCGGAGTTCCTCAGTTGTGCTTCGACATCAATCGCACGTCCGGGCATCACGACGTAGTTGTTGCTTGTCCCATTAACCCGCTGGGTAGTCAGAGGGCGGCGTTCGGCCTGTCTGGGTGGTTGGGCTGCACGTTGCACTGCAGCCGGCGGGACTGCACTGGACTCCGCTCGGCTTTCTGAAAACCATATCCCGATGCCAATGATGAGCAGCGCACCTAGTAGCGCACCTAAAAGAACAGACAGGCCGGTTCTCATGCGATTTCCTTAGCTCCTCTTAAGCACGTTACGATCGCTCCACAGTGAGCTTTACATTTTGCTGGCAGGGCTGGGTGAGTAGAATTTAGCTTCTATTCATGAAGCGCGCAATATCGCTCGTCAGAGCTCTCATGGCGCTGAGGCTAAAAGTCGAGGTCGGGCCACAGCTGGCTCAGCGGGAGCGCCGAGTGGCGCCGCGCCGGCATCCAGTCCGAACGATTCAGCCAGGTCGCCGCCGTGTTCGCAGGATCTGCGACCGCCGGCCGTATCCTTCCGGCCATGCGATCTTCCCACGGCTTCCGCACCGCCCCGATCCCCTCTGGCTGGGTCCAAACCGGTGAGCGCTGGGCGCTTTGGTACAACGGCCGCGAGACGGCCAGCGTCACGCCCGACGGTGGTCCTGGGGTCCGGCTATGGATGGAAGGCCAGAAGATGTGGCAGGTGAAGGAAGTGCGCGCGGCCAACGTCCGGCAGGCGAAGCGGTACGCCGAGCGCTGGTGTGCGGCCAGGCTCTATCCCGATCTGCCTCTGCGCCAGGCAGTCGCCCGGCTGACCGACAGCACCCCGATCCAGCCCGAGCCGCCGCTGCCCGGCCTGCCACCAACCCGCGAGCAGCAGCAACAGGCCCGGCGCTTGGCCGAGGCAGGGGCGAAGGAGGTCGAGCGGATCAAGGCGGCGCTTGAACCGCGCAAGCCGCCAGCGGAGACGAAACCCCGAGCGAGGGACGCTCGCACCAAGGCCTGGGTGAGGGCAGGGCTGCAGCAGATGCGGCGGGGCGTGTAGGCCTCATCCTGCCCGCAGCTTCACCACGTTGCCGTCGCGCAGACCATCGAGGTAATCCGCCCAGACCTGCATCATCCGCACGCGCTCCTGCAGGTGCGACGTGCGGTTGTAGGCCCGGCCGTTGGGATCCTTCACCGCGTGAGCAAGCTGGTGCTCGATGATGTCCGGGCGGAAGTGCAGGACCTCGTCCAGAATGGTGCGAGCCGTCGCGCGGAAGCCGTGGCCGGTCATCATCGTGCGGTCGTAACCCATGTTGCGCAGCGCTGCGGTAACGGCGTTCTCTGACATCGGGCGTTTGGAATCGCGGGCGCCAGAGAACACCCACTTGTGTCGGCCGGTGATCGGCTTGATGTCCTCCAGGATCTGCAGCGCCTGCCTGGACAGCGGCACCAAATGTGCGGCACGCATCTTCATCTTGCTGGCAGGGATAGTCCACACGGCCGCGTCGAGGTCGAATTCCTCCCATTCCGCATGTCGCAGTTCGCCAGGACGCAGGAACACCAGCGGCGCCAGTCGCAGCGCCGCGCGGGTGATGGCAGATCCGCTGTATGCCTCGATGGAGCGCAGCAGGCCACCCAGCTGCACGGGGTCAGTAATCGCCGCATGGTGGGCCTCCTTAGGCGGCGCGAGCGCTCCTTTCAGGTCGGCAACCGGGTTTCGCTCGGCGCGGCCAGTGGCCACGGCGTAGCGCATGATCTGGCCGCAGTTCTGCATGATCCGATGCGCGGATTCGATTGCGCCGCGTTCCTCGATGCGTCGGGCCACCCGGAGGAAATCCGGCGCGGTGAGGTCAGCTACAGAGCGCGACCCGATCCACGGGAATACGTCATTCTTCATCCAGGCTTCGACCTTCTCCGCATAGCTGGGCACCCATGGGCGTGTGGCCAGCCACTCATTGGCGATGGTCTCGAAGCTGTCCGAGCCAAGGGCGGAGTGGGCGAGGGCAGCGGCCTTCTTCTGCGCGCCAGGGTCGACGCCTCGGGCCAGCAGTCGGCGGGCTTCGTCGCGGGCCTCGCGGGCGCGCGCCAAGGAGACATCCGGGTACAGGCCGATCGACAGCAGCTTCTCCTTGCCGGCGATGCGGTACTTCCAGCGCCAGCTGCGTGCGCCGGTCGGGGTGAGGTAGAGGTAAAGGCCGCCACCGTCGGTGATCTTCTGCGGCTTGTCGCTGGGCTTGGCGCGCCTGATGGCTGCGTCGGTCAGAGGCATTGGGGGTATCGCTTCAGTGGGGGCGGTCGGATACCCCTTGATATACCCCCACCGTCTCATGGATTGAAACGGATTGCCCCGGTCTGCTGCGGACAATAAAAAAGCCCGGAAACCCTTGTGATGCGGGGGTTTCCGGGCTTCTCCGGTCCTTTACGAACCGTTCGTTGGTGGAGGTGGGCGGAATTGAACCGCCGTCCGAAGGCACTCCATCCCCAGCACTACATGCTTAGCTCACCGTTGGATCTCGTCCCCGAACAGCACGGTGCGCAAAGCGCATCCGGGAACCAGCCTGTTGTGTTCTAGTGCCGGACTGACAGGCAGCCGTCCAGCGCGATTCCATGATAGTGACTCTACACCGCGAGCATGGACACAAGCGGTTTCGAGGCTTAGGCCTTAAGCGGCCAGAGCGTAGTTGTCGTCGTTGGCAACTAGAGTTTTGCAGCTGGATTTACGAGGAAAGCTACCCCCTCGGCATGCGCCAGGCGACTTCACAACCCCCGTCGAAACCAATGCACCCCCGGCTTCTTCAAGTACTGCGAGGTACAAGGCCTGTTTCGTGTCGCCACGGTCAGTGCCTGCCCAACAGTGGCAATGCTACGGCAAAACAGCTGAACAGTCACCTTGGCAATCCACAACAAGTTGTAGAGCCTCCGTCATAGCGGATTGGTAACGTCATGGGCACGAATTTGCGACACACTGGCGGCGACCATCCGGGCCAGGACAAACACGGAGACTGTGGGTGACCGAGGCAAGCCAACAACGCAGCCTGCGACAGCTGGTCGGACCCGTCGGGGCCGACTACCAGCGGCGCGCGCTGCCGCCTGGTTGGGTCTGGGCCGTGCTGGGTGTGCTGCTTGCGGCCACCGCGCTGACCGAACTGCCGGCCACAGCGGCCGCAGCACTGGTCGCCAGTGCGGTGGTGGTGCATTGGTCGCAACGCGGTCGCATCCATTGGCTGGGCTGGCGTCTGCCCGGCATGGCGGTGTTGGCGGCCCTGCTGTGGGGGCCGGAAGTGCTGTCGCAGTGGTTCGAGCACGGGCTGGCCGTGGTCCTGATGTCGCTGGCCAGCCTCAGCATCGGCGTGCATGTGTGGCAGTCGCGGCAGCTGGCGCGCCAGTTGCAGGGCGCTGCCGATTCGCTGGATGACGCCCAGTTGCTGGCCCTGTTGCCGGCCGATGCGGCCCAGATGGCACAGCAGTGGCGCGCGGGCGATGACCGGCATGCCCCGGAACTGGCAGTGGTGATGCACCTGGCCGTGATGCACGCGGCGCTGGCACCGCGCATGCGCGGGCAGGGCATGCTGGCGGGGTGACCCGCCTTTTGTAGAGCCGAGCCTGCGCTCGGCTGCCCTTCTTGCCGAAGCCGAGCATGGCTCGGCGCTACAGCCTTACGCGTCGCGGTTGCCGCGACGCATCACACGCTGCTTCTCGATCGCCCAGTCGCGGTCCTTGGCGGCATCGCGCTTGTCATGGGTCTGCTTGCCCTTGGCCAGCGCGACTTCGAGCTTGATCTTGTTCTTGCTCCAGTACATCGCAGTGGGCACGATCGTGTAGCCATCGCGCTCGACCTTGCCGATCAGCTTGTCGATCTCGTTTCGGTGCAGCAGCAGCTTGCGCTCGCGCCGGTCATTGGCCACCACGTGGGTGGAGGCCTGGATCAACGGGGTGATCTGTGCGCCGATCAGGTAGATCTCGCCGCGCTTCACATAGGCGTAGGCGTCGATGATGTTGCCGCGGCCTGCGCGGATCGACTTGACCTCCCAGCCCTGCAGGGCGAGGCCGGCCTCGAAGCGCTCTTCGATGTGGTACTCGTGGCGGGCACGCTTGTTCAACGCGATGGTTTTGTTGGCCGTCGCGCTCTTTGCTTTATCCTTGCCGCTGTTCTTGCTCATTTCCGTATTGTCTCCGATTCGGGCCCGCCCGGTCGATTGCCGAAACGTCCTGTATTCATGCCTACTATCCGCCGCAGCGCCCTGGTCGAACATTCGGCCGCGCGCATGTTCGACCTGGTCAATGATGTCCAGGCCTATCCGAGCCGTTTCCGCTGGTGCTCGGCTGCCCAGATCATGGAGCAGGGCGAGGACCGCCTGGTGGCGCGCCTGGACCTCGGCCTGGGCTCTTTCAGCACCTGGTTCCAGACCGAAAACACGCTGCGGCGCCCGCACAGCATTGATATGCAGCTGCGCGATGGCCCGTTCAAGCAGCTGCACGGCCGCTGGGAATTCCATGCGCTGGCCGAGGATGCCTGCAAGGTCACCCTGACCCTGGAGTTCGAACCCAGCTCGCGCCTGCTCGGTCCGGCGCTGGCAATCGGCTTCCAGGGGCTGGCCGATCGCATGGTCAACGATTTCGTCCGCGTCGCCGACGAGGGCTGAGCGATGATCGAAGTCGAGGTGGTACTGGCCTGGCCGCAGCGGGTGCTGTCGTGCCGCCTGCAGCTGGAAGAGGGGGCCACCGTCGCCGATGCTGTCGCGGCGGCCGCACTGGAAGGCAGTGCCGATTGTCCCGCCGTCGCCGTGCATGGCGTAGTGGCACGCCCGCACCAGGTTCTGCTGGACGGCGACCGCATCGAACTGCTGCGCCCGCTGCTGGCAGATCCGAAGGATAACCGCCGGCGTCGCGCGCTCGGCGGTTGATTCCGGCAGCCGTACCTGCGGACGGGCAGGGGGCTCAGCGGCCCTTCTTCTTCTTGTCCTTCGGCAGATTGCGGCCGAACTGGCGCACGGTCTGCTGGGCCAGGGCCTTGTCGTTGCCCGGGAAGTAATCGCCTTCCCAGCGGGTCACGGTGTCATTCTCGAAGAACACCACGAAGTTCTTCACTTCGGTACGGCCCAGGCGGTTCACGCGCTGGCTGGAGGTGTAGTCCCAGCGCTGGGCGTGGAACGGGTCGGGAATGGACGGGGTGCCCAGCAGCGCGGTGACCTGCTGCTTGCTCTGCCCGACCTGCAGCTTGGCCACGGCATCTTCCCGGATCAGGTTGCCCTGATAGATGGGTTGCTTGTAGATGATGCCGCACCCGGTGGTGGACAGGGCGACGGCGGCGACCAACAGGAGATTGCGCATCGGGACTGGCGGTTGGGGAAATCAAACCGATGATACACTCCCGGCGTGCCACCGCGACCCAATCCGAGGCAGCTGGCGCTAAATCGCCAATGAACGGAGACCTATGGAAACCCACGACCTGCGTAAAGTCGGCCTGAAGGTGACCCATCCGCGGATGCGGATCCTGGCGCTGCTCGAGCAGCGCAATGCCCAGCACCACCAGCATCACATGACCGCCGAAGACATCTACCGCCAGCTGCTGGAGCACGGCGACGAGATCGGCCTGGCCACGGTGTACCGGGTGCTGACCCAGTTCGAGGCCGCCGGCCTCGTGCTCAAGCACAATTTCGAGGGCGGCCAGGCGGTCTACGAACTGGACCGTGGCGGCCACCACGACCACATGGTCGACGTGGACAGTGGCAAGATCATCGAGTTCGAAAGCCACGAGATCGAGGAGCTGCAGCGCAAGATCGCCGCAGACCATGGCTACGAGCTGGAAGAGCACTCGCTGGTGCTGTACGTGCGCAAGAAGCGCAAGTAAGCCGTTCCGGCCAGCTGGATGCGACGGAACCCCGGGCCTGCCCGGGGTTTTTCGTTGCTTACGGTAGATCCACGCCAGGCGTGGATGGCCCCATGAGCACCTCAAGATCGACCGCCTCGGCCATGGCCCGGTTGCCGGCGTCACCCGGGTGGAGGTGGTCGCCGGAGTCGTAGGCGGCGGCCATCCGTGAGGGATCGGCCGGGTCGCGCAGCGCCGCGTCCAGGTCGATCACTGCGTCGAACGGGCTGTCCGTGCGCAGCCAGGCATTGATCCGCTGGCGCAGGGCATCCTTGTCCGGGTGGTAGTAGTCGTCCAGTGGCGTGCCGGGCAGGGCGTCGGCAAACGGCGGCAGGGTGGCGCCAATGATCCGCACGCCACGATGGCGGGCCTGTTCTGCCAGCGCGCGATACCCCGCCTGCAGTTCGGCCAGCGTGGGCCGGGCCTGGTTCCGGGCGAATGCGGTACCTGGCCAGCTGATGTCATTGATGCCCATCAGCACGATCACACTGGATCCCGCAGGCTGGTCCAGCGCGTCGCGCCGGAAGCGGACCAGGGCGGATTCACCCATGCCGTCGCGCAGCAGCCGCCCCCCGGAAATGCCGGCGTTCACCACGGCTATGCCCCGCGCTGCCAGGCGCGCGGCCAGATGATCGGTCCAGCGCTGGTCCTGGTCGAGGCTGGCGGTGGCACCGTCGGTTATCGAATCCCCGATCACCACCACGCTGCGCGCGTCGGCGCCGGCCTCGACGTCAATTCCGGTCAGCAGCAGGCGGGCGGTGGTGCTGCTGGCTGCGTTCAGGGCCTGGGCCCGGCTCTGGTCGCCGGGGGCGATCCAACTGGTCTGGCGGCCTGCCCAATGGAACGTCTGAACGGTTGCCGGCCCCGGCACAAAGACGCTGACCTGCACTGCCTGGCGGTCATCCGTGGCCAGCGGGAGCGGATCGCTCAGCTGTTCCTCACCGGGCCCGATCAACACCCCGGGCTGGCCGCCGAAGCTGAGCGGTTGCGGGATGGCGCCCGCGCGTGCGGCCACGCTGGCTGCTCCGATCCGCAGCGGCTGGGTGCCGTAGGCATTGCTCAGCCGCACCCGCAGCCGCGGGCCGCCCAGGCTGATGCGCGCCGTCTGGCGGAAGGTCTGGTCCTGCAGTGTGGCCGGGACCAGGGTCGGGAACAGGAAATCCGCGTTCCAGACCGGCTGCGGGCTGGCCTGCCAGCTGGCGACCCAGTGCGGGGCGGATGCGGCACTGGCGGCGCCGGACACGGCGAGCAGGGCGGTGGCGGTGAGCTGGCTCAAGCGGTTCATCGGGCAGTCCCGAGTGGAGGGACCGCCATGGTGATTCCGTGCTTATCTGTGAACTAGACTGCGCATGGACAATCATCTGTGAACTGGATTCATTGCCATGGCGCGACCTGACATCAACCGATCCGGCGAACTGGAAGTGTTCGTGCGCGTGATCGAGACCGGTGGCTTTTCCGCTGCGGCCCGCACGCTGGACATGACGCCGTCGGCGGTCAGCAAGCTGGTGGCGCGGCTGGAGCAACGGCTGGGCACGCGCCTGCTGCAACGCTCCACCCGCCAGCTGCAGCTGACCCCGGAAGGCTGCGCGTTCTACGAGCGTGGCCTGCGCGTGCTGGCCGACCTGGAGGAGGCCGAGCGTTGTGCCAGCGCCCATGCCGAGCCGCGCGGGCGGCTGCGGGTCAACTCCAACGTGCCGTTTGGCCGCCATTTCCTGTTGCCGCTGCTGCCGGCGTTCCTTGAGCGTAACCCGCAGGTGGGCGTGGACCTGACCCTCAACGACGAGGTGATCGACCTGCTTGAGCAGCGCACCGACGTGGCAGTGCGGGCCGGGCCGCTGAAGAGCTCCAGTCTGGTGGCGCGACGGCTGGGCGCGACGCGGATGATGATCGTGGCTGCACCGGCCTACGCGCAGCGGCACGGGCTGCCACGCACTGCCGAGGAACTGCAGTCGCACAACCGGCTGGACATCGGCCACGCGCGTGCGATGCAGGGGTGGCCGTTGCTGCAGGAGGGGCGCGAGCGGATGCTGCTGCCCAGTGGCAATGCCCGCGCCAGCAACGGCGATGCGCTGCGCCAGCTGGTGCTGGGCGGGCTGGGCATGGCGCGGCTGGCGGCATTCCAGGTGCAGGAGGACATTGCTGCCGGGCGCTTGCTGCCGGTGCTGGAAGAGGCCAATCCCGGTGACCTGGAAGAGGTGCACGCGGTGTTCCTGGGGCAGGGCGGTTACCTGCCGCTGCGGGTACGCGCGTTCCTCGATTTCCTGGTGGAGAACGTGGATCTGGCGCGGCCACGGGGGTAATGCCGGCCGCTGGCCGGCAACCTCACGATCATCGTCCACCGGTGTTGGGTTGCCGGCCAGCGGCCGGCACTACCGTGCGGGTGGGTTGTAGATCCACGCCATGCGTGGATAACCGTGAACAGGCCTCAGGCCTGCAGCAGCTTGCGGGCGGCGGCGCGCGCTTCCTTGCTCACTTCCACGCCGCCGAGCATGCGCGCCAGCTCTTCCTCGCGCGCCTTGTTGTCCAGCTTTTCCACTGCGCTCTGGGTCATGCCTTCCACCGGGGCCTTGCTGACCCGGTAATGGGCGTGGCCCTTGGAAGCGACCTGCGGCAGGTGGGTCACGCACAGTACCTGGCGCTTCTCGCCGAGCGCGCGCAGCTTCTGGCCGACGATGTCAGCCACCGCGCCGCCGATGCCGGAGTCGACCTCGTCAAACACCATGGTCGGCACCGCATCCAGGTCCAGCGCGGCCACTTCGATGGCCAGCGAGATACGTGACAGTTCACCGCCCGAGGCCACCTTGCGCAGGGCGCGCGGCGGCTGGCCGGCGTTGGCCGCCACCAGGAACTCGACGCGCTCGGCACCCTGCGGGTCGGGCTTGCCGCTGTCCTGTGGCTCCAGTTCGATCAGGAACTGGCCGCCGCCCATGCCGAGCTCGGCGATGATGCCGGTGGTGGTGGCCGACAGTTCGGCAGCGGCGCTGCGGCGGCTGGCGGTCAGCACTTCAGCCTGTACGCGCCAGGCGGCGGCGGCCTTGTCGATCTCGCCGGCCAGGCGCTGCAGGCGCTCATCGGCACCGCGCAGTTGCTCCACTTCGGCATGCATGCGCTCACGTTGCGCGCCCAGCTCGTCCATCGGCACGCGGTGCTTGCGGGCCAGGTCGTGCAGGCGGCCGAGGCGGCGCTCGTTCTCCTCGAACTGTTCCGGGTCGGCGTCGAGGTCGTCGTGCACGCGATCAAGCAGCGACAGGGCTTCGTGCAGCTGGATCGAGGCGTTCTCGATCAGGCCGTCCACCTCGCCCAGGCGCGGGTCGTGCTCGACCAGCCGCGACAGCTCGTGGCGCACTTGCTGCAGCAGGTCCAGCGCGGAGCTGCCGTCTTCACCGTTGAGCTGGTTGCTGGCCGCCTGGCAGGCGCTCAGCAGGGCGCTGGCGTGGGCCTGGCGGCGGTGGCTGGCACCCAGTGCGGCGATCGACTCCGGTTCAAGGTCCTCGCGGTCCAGTTCGCGCAGCTGGTGCTCCAGGAAGCCGATCCGGTCACTGACGTCGCCCTGTTGCGACAACGCCAGCGATTCATCGACCAGTGCCTGCCAGGCCGCGGCGGCATGGCGCACCTGGCGGCGCTCGTTCTCGTTGCCGGCATAGGCATCCAGCAGGGCCAGCTGCGACGGGCGCGCCAGCAGCGCCTGCTGTTCATTTTGGCCGTGGATCTCCACCAGCAGCGAGGCCAGGTCGCCCAGCTGTGCCAGCGTCACCGGGCGGCCATTGATCCAGGCCCGCGAGCCGCCGTCGGCGCGGATTACGCGGCGCAGCTGGCATTGGTCCTCGTCGTCCAGCTCGTTGTCGGCCAGCCACTGGCGGGCGGCCTGCAGCTGCTCCAGCGCGAACTCGGCGGAAAGCTCGGCGCGTGCGGCGCCATGGCGGACCACGCCGCTGTCGGCGCGCAGGCCGGACAGGAAGCCCAGTGCGTCGACCATCAGCGACTTGCCGGCGCCAGTCTCGCCTGAAACCACGGTCATGCCTGGCCCGAACTCCAGTTCGGTGGCGCGGACGACGGCGAAATCCTTGATCGAAAGATGTCTGAGCATGGGTAAGGGGGTGTCAGCAGCCGCGCAACGCTAGCACGCGGGCGCGGGAGGTCCAATGACTTGCCAAGGCGATGCGCCGCCATTATCTAGTGTCCGTGTCTCACAGGTTGATTCCATGCACGGTTCTCCCGACCAGCTTGCCCCGCGTGCGCGCCACCTGCTGCGCACGCTGATCGCGCGATACATCCAGGACGGCGAGCCGGTCGGCTCGCAGACGCTGGCGCGCGTGGCCGGCCTGGAGGTCAGCCCGGCCACCATCCGCAACATCCTGGGCGACCTGGAGGATCTGGGCCTGCTGGCCTCGCCACATACCTCGGCCGGCCGCGTCCCGACCGCGCATGGCTACCGGGTGTTCGTCGACAGCCTGCTGCAGATGCAGCCGCCGGGCGAGGGCGAGCTGGCCCGGTTGCGCCAGGAACTGGCCGGCGGCGGCAGTACCCAGGCCCTGCTCGGCAGCGCCTCGGAGCTGCTGTCGGCGATGAGCCACTTCGTCGGCGTGGTCAGCGCCCCGCGGCGTGAGCAGTTCGCCTTCCGCCAGATCGATTTCGTGGCGCTGGACGGGCGCCGGGTGCTGGCGATCCTGGTATTTGCCGACAACGAGGTGCAGAACCGGGTGATCGAGACCCGGCAGGAGTTTGCGCCAGGCCAGCTGGAGCAGGTCGCCAATTACCTCAATGCGCATTTCGCCGGCCTGCCGATGGCCGAGATCCGTACCCGCCTGCTGCTGGAGCTGCGCGACGCCCGGTCCGAACTGGAGCAGTTGCTGGCCCACAGCATCGAACTGGCCGAGCAGGCCCTGCAGCCGGCGGCCGACGACATGCTGGTGGCCGGGCAGACCCGCTTGATGGGCGTGCAGGACCTGTCCGACCTGGAGCGCCTGCGCGAACTGTTCGAGCTGTTCTCCAGCAAGCGCGAAATCCTGCAGCTGCTGGAGCGGACCATCCAGGCGCCGGGGGTGCGCATCTTCATCGGCGAAGAGACCGGAATGATGCCGCTGCAGGGCGTCTCGCTGGTCACTGCCCCTTACACCGCCAATGGCCAGGTGCTGGGCGTGCTGGGCGTGATCGGTCCCAAGCGGATGGCCTACGACCGGGTGATCCCACTGGTCCAGGCCACCGCCGATGTGCTTGGCGCGGCCTTTTCGCCGGCCGGACGCACGCCGGGAACATCCGACGCTTGAAACGCAGCATCCCGCCCACACTAGGGTGGGTGGAGGCGGAGAGTGACCGCCAGGGACCCAGACATGAACCACGAACATCCAGATATCGAATCCCAGCAGAGTGCCGCCGATGCGGCTGCCACCGCCGGCGTCAACGACGAAGTCGAGCGCCTGCGCGCCGAAGTCGAGCAGGTCAAGGCCGATGCGCTGCGTGAGCGCGCCGACCTGGAAAACCAGCGCAAGCGTGTTGCCCGTGACATCGAGCAGGCCCGCAAGTTCGCCAACGAGAAGCTGCTGGGCGAGCTGTTGCCGGTGTTCGACAGCCTGGATGCCGGCCTGAAGGCCGCCGGCGACGACCCGCACCCGCTGCGCGAAGGCCTGGAGCTGACCTACAAGCAGCTGCTCAAGGTCGCTGCCGACAACGGCCTGGTCCTGCTGGACCCGATCGGCCAGCCGTTCAACCCGGAGCACCACCAGGCCATCAGCCAGGCGCCGACCCCGGGCGCTGCCCCGGGCAGCGTGGTGACCGTGTTCCAGAAGGGCTACCTGCTCAACGAGCGCCTGCTGCGGCCGGCGCTGGTGGTGGTGGCCGCCGACTGACCCTGCCGGGCCGGGCGGCGGGAATCACCTGCGACCCGGCCCGACGCTGAACGCGCCGCGCGACCGGAAACACAGCGTTCGGGAGGTGGCTTGAATGTTCCACGGGCCTCCCCCACATCGTATTCATCCACCGGCCGAACGGCCGGACTGACCCCAACAAGCATCCTCAGGAGTCTCCCCCATGGGCAAGATCATTGGTATCGACCTCGGCACCACCAACTCGTGCGTGGCGATCATGGACGGCGGCAAGGCCCGCGTCATCGAGAATTCGGAAGGCGATCGCACCACCCCGTCGATCGTCGCCTACACCAAGGACGGCGAAGTCCTGGTCGGTGCCTCGGCCAAGCGCCAGGCCGTGACCAACCCGAAGAACACCTTCTACGCGGTGAAGCGCCTGATCGGCCGCAAGTTCACCGATGGCGAGGTGCAGAAGGACATCGCCCACGTCCCGTACAGCATCCTGGCCCATGACAATGGCGATGCCTGGGTCGCCACCAGCGACGGCAAGAAGATGGCCCCGCAGGAAATCTCGGCCAAGGTGCTGGAGAAGATGAAGAAGACCGCCGAGGACTTCCTCGGTGAGAAGGTCACCGAAGCGGTCATTACCGTGCCGGCCTACTTCAACGACAGCCAGCGCCAGGCGACCAAGGACGCCGGTCGCATCGCCGGCCTGGACGTCAAGCGCATCATCAACGAGCCGACCGCGGCTGCGCTGGCCTACGGCCTGGACAAGGGCGACAACAAGGATCGCAAGATCGTGGTGTACGACCTGGGCGGCGGCACCTTCGACGTCTCGGTGATCGAGATCGCCAATGTCGACGGCGAGAAGCAGTTCGAAGTGCTGGCCACCAACGGCGACACCTTCCTGGGTGGCGAAGACTTCGACAACCGCGTCATCGAGTACCTGGTTGAAGAATTCAACAAGGACCAGGGCATCGACCTGCGCAAGGATCCGCTGGCCCTGCAGCGCCTGAAGGATGCTGCCGAGCGCGCCAAGATCGAGCTGTCCAGCGCCCAGCAGACCGAAGTGAACCTGCCGTACGTCACCGCTGACGCGTCGGGTCCGAAGCACCTGAACATCAAGCTGACCCGCGCCAAGCTGGAAGCACTGGTGGACGACCTGATCAAGAAGTCGATCGAGCCGTGCCGCGTCGCCCTGAACGATGCCGGCCTGCGTTCGAGCGACATCAGCGAAGTGATCCTGGTCGGCGGCCAGACCCGCATGCCGAAGGTGCAGCAGGCGGTGACCGAGTTCTTCGGCAAGGAACCGCGCAAGGACGTCAACCCGGACGAAGCCGTGGCACTGGGTGCGGCGATCCAGGGTGGCGTGCTGGGCGGCGACGTCAAGGACGTGCTGCTGCTGGACGTGACCCCACTGTCGCTGGGTATCGAAACCATGGGTGGCGTGTTCACCAAGATCATCGAGAAGAACACCACCATCCCGACCAAGGCCTCGCAGGTGTTCTCCACCGCCGAGGACAACCAGTCGGCCGTGACCGTGCACGTGCTGCAGGGTGAGCGCGAACAGGCCCGCTTCAACAAGTCGCTGGCCAAGTTCGACCTGTCCGGCATCGAGCCGGCCCCGCGTGGCCTGCCGCAGGTGGAAGTGTCCTTCGACATCGACGCCAACGGCATCCTGCACGTGTCGGCCAAGGACAAGAAGACCAACAAGGAACAGAAGGTCGAGATCAAGGCCGGTTCGGGCCTGTCCGAGGAAGAGATCGCGCGCATGGTCGCCGACGCGGAAGCCAACCGCGAGGAAGACAAGAAGTTCCAGGAACTGGTGCAGGCCCGCAACCAGGCCGACGCCCTGATCCACGGCACCCGCAGCGCCATCACCGAGCACGGCAGCAAGGTCGGCGGCGATGTCATCGGCAAGGTCGAGGCGGCGCTGGCCGACCTGGAAACCGCGATGAAGGGCGACGACAAGGCACAGATCGAAGCCAAGTCGAAGGCACTGGAAGAAGCTGGCCAGTCGCTGTTCGCCGCTGCTTCGGCCGACCAGGGCGGTGCCCCGGGTGCCGACGCCGGCAATGCCGGCAAGGCGCAGGATGACGTGGTCGACGCTGAGTTCACCGAAGTCAAGGACGACAAGAAGTCCTGATCCGGACCGACGCGGGACGCTGGCCACCAGCGTCCCGTTGTCGCATCAGGGTCCTGACCGCCCACCGGCGTGTCGGGGCGCCCGACGCAAGAGCGGACCTGGTTCCGCTCTTCCGCTTTGACGAATCCCGACTTTCCGGAACCCGATTCACGATATGAGCAAGCGCGATTACTACGAAGTGCTGGGCGTTGCCCGCACCGCCACCGACGACGAGCTGAAGAAGGCGTACCGTCGCTGCGCGATGAAGTTCCATCCGGACCGCAACCCGGGTGATGCGGCGGCCGAGGCCTCCTTCAAGGAGTGCAAGGAAGCCTACGAAGTGCTGTCCGACGGCAACAAGCGCCGCATGTACGACAGCCACGGCCACGCCGCGTTCGAGCACGGCATGGGCGGCGGCGGCCCGGGCGGCCCGGACATGAACGATATCTTCGGCGATATCTTCGGCAACATCTTTGGCGGTGGCGGCGGTGGTCCGCGCCAGGCCCGTCGCGGCGCCGACATCGGCTACGTGATGGAGCTGGATCTGGAAGAGGCCGTGCGCGGCGTCGAGCGCCGCATCGAGATTCCGACCCTGGCCGAGTGCGGCGACTGCGATGGCAGTGGCTCCGAGGACGGCAAGGTCGAGACCTGCAACGTGTGCCATGGCCGCGGCCAGGTGCGCATCCAGCGCGGCATCTTCGCCATGCAGCAGGCCTGCCACAACTGCGGCGGCCGTGGCCAGATCATCGCCAAGCCCTGCAAGACCTGCCACGGCAACGGCCGCGTCGAGGAAGACAAGGTGCTGTCGGTGAAGGTGCCGGCGGGCGTCGATACCGGTGACCGCATCCGCCTGCAGGGCGAGGGTGAAGCCGGGCCGGCCGGTACGCCGCCGGGCGACCTGTACGTGGAAGTGCGCGTGCGCGAGCATGCGATCTTCCAGCGCGATGGCGACGACCTGCACTGCGAAGTGCCGATCCGCATCTCGCAGGCGGCACTGGGTGACACCGTGCGCGTGGCTACCCTCGGCGGCGAAGCGGAGATCCGCATTCCGGCCGAGACCCAGACCGGCAAGCTGTTCCGCCTGCGCGGCAAGGGTGTGCGTTCGGTGCGCAGCCGCAGCGAAGGCGACCTGTATTGCCGCGTGGTGGTGGAGACTCCGGTCAACCTCACCACCGAACAGCGCAAGCTGCTGGAGCAGTTCGAAGCCACCTTCGTCGGCGAGGAAGCGCGCAAGCATTCGCCGAAGTCGGCCACCTTCATCGACGGCGTGAAGGGCTTCTGGGACCGGATGACGTCCTGAGTTTTTCAACCGAAGCGTTAAGCGGAAGCGCCGGGCCATGCCCGGCGTTCTCGTTTGCGATCTGCGATGGTTTCCGCCGGGCATGCGCCGCGATGGTGGATCCACGCCATGCGTGGACGGCGTTACCGGAAAAACGCCGCAGGTGTCTGCCCCAGCTGGCGCTTGAACATGCTGGTGAACGCGCTGGGGCTGTCGTAGCCCGTCGCCAGCGCGACATCGATGACCTTGTCACCGACCGCCAGCCGTTCCATCGCGGCCAGCAGCCGTGCCTGCTGCCGCCACTGGCCGAAGGTCATGCCCAGCTCGGTGGCGAAGCGCCGCTGGATGGTTTTCACGTCCACCTCCAGCGCCTGTGCCCAGTCCTGCAGTGTGGCGTCGTCGCCGGGGTGCTTCTGCAGGTGTTGGCAGATCCGCAGCAGGCGCGGGTCGCTTGGCGCAGGCAGGTGCAGAGGCAGCACGTCCATGCGATGCAGTTCGTCCAGCAGAAGGCGCACCACGCGGCCATCGCGGCTGTCCTCGATGTGCTCGCCCTTGACCAGCGTGGCGGCCTGCAGCAGCTCGCGCAGCAGGGGCGACACCTGCACCGCGAACGGCTCGGTCGGCAGGTGCGGGGCAAACGGCGGGTCGATGTACAGGCTGCGCATGTGCACGGCGGCGATGCAGTCCACCGCGTGCACCATGCCGGCCGGCATCCAGATCGCGCGGTTCGATGGCACCACCCAGCGCCCGACTTCCGACCGCACCACCATCAGGCCGGAGATGGCGTAGACCAGCTGGTGGCGCTGATGCTTGTGACCAGGGATGTGGGTACCTACGGGGTACTGGGTGACCCGATAGGTGACCGGGCGATGCAGTGGAACCTCCCGCCAGGGCGCGGCCGGATCGACGTCACTGGCTATGTCCTTTTTGCGATAGGGCATGACCTGAACGCGGCAGAAGGGAGGGAAGGGCAACCGTAGCATGCGGGGCTCGCCCCCAACCTGACTGCGTCCATGTCCACCCTGGCTTCTCCCGCAACGACCTCACGCCCGGCGGCCCCCGGCGTGCTGGCCGCCATTTCCACCTCGCACGTCGTCAACGACATGATGCAGTCGCTGATCCTGGCCATCTATCCGGTGATCAAGGGTGGCTTCAGTCTCAGCTTCACCCAGATCGGCCTGATCACGTTGACCTATCAGCTCACTGCGTCGATCTTCCAGCCGTTGATCGGTGTAGCCACCGACCGCCGCCCGGCACCGTATTCGCTACCGATCGGCATGGCCTCGACCTTGTGCGGCATGCTGCTGCTCGGCTTCGCGCCGAACTACGCGATGGTGCTGCTGGCAGCGGCAATGGTCGGCATCGGCTCGGCGATCTTCCATCCGGAGGCCTCGCGCATCGCGCGGCTCGCCTCGGGCGGCCGTCATGGCTTCGCGCAGTCGGTGTTCCAGGTGGGGGGCAATTTCGGTACCGCGTTGGGCCCCCTGATTGCGGCGGCAGTGATCGTGCCGTACGGCCAGCATGCCGCGTCGTGGTTCGCAGGCGCGGCCCTGATCGGCATCGCGCTGCTGACCTATGTCGGCCGCTGGTACGCGCTGCATCTGGGCACGCCGCGCCCAGCCAGTACCGCCTCGATGGCGCCGCGCCATCCACCACGCACGGTGGCCAAGGTGCTGGCGATCCTGCTGGTGCTGATCTTCAGCAAGTACTTCTACATGGCCAGCATCGGCAGCTACTTCACCTTCTACCTGATCCACCATTTCGGCATCCCGGTGGCGCAGGCGCAGCTGCACCTGTTCGCGTTCCTGGTGGCGTCCGCCGCTGGCGGCTTCCTCGGCGGCCCGTTGGGTGACCGGATCGGCCGCAAGCCGATCATCTGGACCTCGATCCTCGGCGTGGCGCCGTTTGCGTTGATGCTGCCGCATGCCGATCTGCTGTGGACCACGGTGCTCGCGGTACTGATCGGCTTCGTGCTGTCCTCGGCATTCTCGGCCATCGTGGTGTACGCGCAGGAGATGATGCCGCACCGCATCGGCATGGTGTCCGGCCTGTTCTTCGGTTTCGCGTTCGGTATGGGCGGGCTGGGTGCCGCCGTGCTCGGCCTGTTGGCGGACAGGACCAGCATCGAGTACGTCTACCAGCTGACCGCGTTCCTGCCGTTGCTGGGCATCGTGGCGGCGTGGCTGCCGCCGTCGCGGCCTGCTGCTCGCTGAGGGGGTTGGGTTGCAGGGCTTGCAGCCCTGCACCCGCAGAGGCAACGGCAACAGCCGAAGCGCGCTATCCGTGGATTGGCGGGGTGGGTCCGGTTGCGGGGGACGCCGTGAATACGTCCCTGCAGGCTCGGTCGCGCCATCCATGGCGCTCACGCCCCCGCAACCGGACCCACCCCGCCTTCGACAGTTTCCTGCGATTTGTCGGAACGGTGTACTGCTCTGGTAGGTGTCGACCTTGGTCGACACGGTAGACCCATGCCATGCGTGGATGAATTCATTTGATATCTGACAGATGTGTCTACCAAGGTCGACACCCACCAACAGCCGCAGTTACCAACAGCCGCGTGAACCTGTCGAAGGCGGGGCGGTGTCGGAGTGCGGGGTGTCAGCCGCATGGATGCGGCTGCCAAGCCTACAGGGACGTACTTGCGGCGTCCCCGCATTCCGACACCGCCCCGCTACCCCACGGATAGCTCGCTTTTGCCGTTGCCGTTACTTGCAGCTTCGGCATGTGCAGGGCTGCAAGCCCTGCCGAAAACCCCCTTGGGCGTAGAATGCGACCATGAGCGAATCCCTTGATAACCACCTGGTCCACGGCCGCCGCCAGCGGCCCGACGGCCCGTCGCCGATCGATGTCATCTCGGTCCAGTCGCAACTTGTCTACGGCCACGCCGGCAACAGCGCTGCCGTACCGCCGATGCGCGCGCTGGGCGTGCGCGTGGCAAGCATTCCGACGGTGCTTCTCAGCAACGCGCCGTTCTACGACACCACGCGTGGCCGCGTGCTGCCGGCTGACTGGTTCGCCGACCTGCTGCTGGGCACCCACGAACGCGGCCTGCCGCAGCGGGCGAAGATGCTGGTCTCCGGCTACTTCGGCAGCACCGCCAACGGTGCCGCCTTCGCAGACTGGCTGGACGACATCCTGCCGGGCTGCCCGCAGCTGCGCTATTGCCTGGACCCGGTGATTGGCGACACGCACACCGGCCCCTACGTGGAACCCGGGCTGGAAGCGATCTTCGCCGAGCGCCTGCTGCCGCATGCCTGGCTGGTGACGCCCAACGCTTTCGAACTGAATCGCCTGACCGGCATGCCGGCGCTGGCCGAGGCCGATGCCCTCGCCGCCGCGCGCACGCTGCTGGATCGCGGCCCGCATTGGGTGATCGCGCACAGCGTGGGCGGCACCCCGGGTGAACTGGTGACCCTGGCCGTCGGCCGCGAGGAAACCTGGCGCTGGACCTCGCCGCTGCTGCCGGTGGACGTGGCCGGTACCGGCGATGTGCTGATGTCGCTGGTGGTGTCGTTCCTGCTGCGCGGCGAATCGATGCAGCAGGCGATTTCGCGTGCGATTGCCGGCACCCATGCGGCGCTGGAGGCGACCCTGGACAACGGCTTCGAGGAATTCGACGTGGTCGCCGCCGCGCCGGCGGCGCTGGCCGAAGGAATGCGCTTCCGCGCCGAACGCGTGGCATGAGCGGCCTGGACCCACGCACGCCGCGCACGGTCGGCATCATCGGCAGCGCTGGCGCCTACGGGCGCTGGCTGACCCGCTTCTTCCAGCAGCACCTGCAGCTGCAGGTGATCGGCCACGATCCGGCCGACCCAGGTTCGCACACGCCGGAACACCTGCTGGCGCAGGCCGATGTGCTGGTGTTCTCGGCACCGATCCGGCACACGCCGGCGTTGATCGCCGAGTACGTGCGGCAATCGGCGGGCCGCGAGCAGGGCAGGCTGTGGCTGGATGTGACCTCGGTAAAGGAGGCGCCGGTGCAGGCGATGCTGGCCTCGCAGGCCGAAGTGGTTGGCCTGCACCCGATGACCGCACCACCGAAGGCGCCGACCCTGAAGGGGCGGGTGATGGTGGTCTGCGAAGCGCGGCTGCAGCTCTGGCAGGCGTGGGTCGATACGCTGTGCGCCGCGCTGCAGGCCGAGTGCGTGCGGGCCACGCCGCAGCACCACGACCAGATGATGGCGCTGGTGCAGGCGATGGTGCATGCCACCCATCTGGCCCAGGCCGGCGTGTTGCGCCAGTACCAGCCGCAGCTGGGCGATCTGGCTGCGATGATGCCGTACCGTTCGGCATCGTTCGAGCTGGATACGGCGATCATTTCGCGCATCCTGTCGCTCAACCCGGCGATCTACGAAGACATCCAGTTCGGCAACCCGTATGTGGCGCCGATGCTGGAGCGGCTGGTGGGCCAGCTGCAGGCCCTGCAGGCGCAGGTCGGGCAGGGGGACGACGGTGCACGTGATGCCTTCCGCGAGCAGCTCCTGTCGGCCAATCGCAGTGCTTTCGGTGAGCAGGCGCTGGCGGACGGCAACTATACGTTCGAACGCGTGGGCTATCTGCTGGCCGATCTGACCGAGCGCAACGCGCTGTCGGTGCACCTGCCGGAAGACCGGCCGGGCTCGCTGCGTGAGCTGCTGAATGTATTCGAGCAGCATCGCATCAGCCTGGCCTCGATCCATTCCTCACGTACGCCCGGCGGCGAAGTGCACTTCCGCATCGGGTTCATCGCCGGCAGTGATCCGGCCGCGATCACCCGGGCGGCTGCGGAAGTGGATGCCAGCGGCATCGGGCGGGTGCTCGGCTGACCACATTCATCCACAGGTGGTGTGGATGGATCCTAAGCAAATGTGTGGATAACCTCGCTCAGCCCTTGCTGGGAAAGGCTGTCAAGATACCTGGCGAAAAATTGGCCGCGCTTCTTTGTTGGGTCGAGCCATGCTCGACTCCTTTTGGCGACAAGCGTGTCGACCCAGGTCGACACCTACCAGAGCGGAGGATGGAGATCCGGTAGCGCGAGCGCGGAGCAGCACGAATGCGGTAGCGCCGGGCCATGCCCGGCGAACCTCAGATCGTCAACCGCAGTTCACCACCACTGGTGGTGAACTCGCGTCCATTGCGCACCAGCTGGCGCCCGTCATCCAGCTCATAGCGCGGCGTGGCTTCGGAGTGGTGCCCGCTGCCGTTCGCCTCGGGCTTGAATTCGATGATGATGTGGCTTTCGCCATTACTGTCGACGGCGGGGAACTGACGGAACGACATCGCGTACCTCCTTCAGCGGATGCTGCGGGTGCGCGGCCAGCTTGGTCTTGCCGATGTTAGCCGGCCGTCATCAATCGATGAACTGCAGTCGGGCCAGTTCAGCGTACAGTCCGCCTTCGGCCAGCAGCTGCGCATGGGTACCTTCGGCGACGATACGGCCCTGGTCCATCACCACGATGCGGTCGGCCTTGAGCACGGTGGCCAGGCGGTGGGCGATGACCAGCGTGGTGCGACCGGCCATCAGCCGCTCAAGTGCCTGCTGCACGCCATGCTCGCTCTGCGCATCCAGCGCGCTGGTGGCTTCGTCCAGCAGCAGGATCGGCGCATTCTTCAGCAACGCGCGGGCGATCGCCACGCGCTGTTGCTGGCCACCGGACAGGCGCGCACCGCGTTCGCCCAGTTCACTGTCGTAGCCTTGCGGCAATGCTCGCAGGAAGCCATCGGCCTCTGCTGCACGTGCGGCGTCCTCGACCTCGGCGTCGCTGGCCTGCAGCCTGCCGTAGCGGATGTTGTCGCGTGCACTGGCTGCGAACAGCGTCGGCTGCTGCGGTACCAGTGCCAGCTGCGCGCGCAGCTCGGCCGGATCGACCTGGCGCACGTCGATGCCATCCACGCAGATGCGGCCGCTGGCCGGATCGTGGAAGCGCAGCAGCATGGACAGCACCGTGCTCTTGCCTGCGCCCGACGGGCCGACCAGGGCCACGGTCTCACCCGGGCGGACATGCAGATTGAAGTGGTCCAGCGCGGCCTGGTCCGGGCGCTGCGGGTAGTGGAACACCACGTCGTCGAACTGGATTTCGCCGCGTAGCGGTTGCGGCAGTGCATGTGGCTGCGCGGGCGCACGGATCTCGATGTCTTCCTGCAGCAGCTCGCTGATACGGCCCATGCCACCGGCCGCACGCTGCAGCTCGTTCCACACTTCGGCCAGGGCGCCCACCGAGCCGCCGCCGATCAGCGCGTACAACACGAACTGGCCCAGCGTGCCGGCACTGAGGCGGCCGTCGATGACATCGTGCGCGCCCAGCCACAGCACGCCAACGATGGCGCCAAATACCAGCAGGATGGCGCTGGCGGTAACCAGTGATTGCGCACCGATGCGCCGGCGTGCGGCACCGATGGCATCGCCCAGCGCCTTGTCAAAGCGCCCGCGCTCATAGGGCTCGCGCGCATGCGCCTGCACCGTGCGCACGGCGCCCAGCGTCTCGCTGGCCAGGCTGTTGGCATCGGCGATGCGGTCCTGGCTGCTGCGCGCAACCGTGCGCAGCTTGCGCGCGCCGATGATGATCGGCAGCACCGCCAGCGGGATGCCGAGCAGTGACCACGCGGCCAGCCGCGGGCTGGTGACGAACAGCATCGCCAGGCTGCCGACCACGGTGACGCTGCTGCGCAGGGCGACCGACATGGTCGAACCGACCACGCTGCGCAGCAGTTCGCTGTCGGCGGTCAGGCGCGAGACCAGTTCGCCGCTGCGGCTGCGGTCGTGGAAACCGGCGCCGAGCTGGATCAGGTGTGCGTACAGGCGGCTGCGCAGGTCGGCGACGACCTTCTCGCCCAGCAGCGACACGAAGAAGAACCGTGCGGCCGTCGCCAGTGCCAGCACCACCGCCACCAGCATCAGCAGGGCGAAGGCACGGTTGATCTGGCCACCGCTGGTGAAGCCGTGGTCGATCATCTGCTTCACGGCGGGGGGCAGGCTCAGCGTGGCGGCCGAAGAGACCGCCAGGGCCAGCAGCCAGGCGGTGAACAACCCGCTATGGCGGCGCACGAACGGCCACAACGTCCGCAGGCTGCCGAGGCGGCGCAGCGGCGGGGTCGAGGCAGGGGCGTCGTCCTTGTCAGTCATCCTGGGTGTCGTCTTGTATGCGGATACGGTCACGGGTGGCGTCGCGCAGGCGGATTTTCAATGCATCGACCTGATCGGCCGGCAATTCGGCCCGCAGGCACACGCCGTTGGCATCGAACCGTTCATCGAGCTTCCCGGCGCCGAAGGCGGGCAGGGTGGCGTGCAGGGTGCCCAGGTCCTCGAAGCCGGCCAGCAGCTGCAGCCGGGCCATCGCCACCAGGGGCAGGCGGGGGGCGGTGCGCAGGCACTCGGCGGCAGCGCCACCGTAGGCGCGCACCAGTCCACCGGCGCCCAGCTTGATGCCGCCGAACCAGCGCGTCACCACCACCATCACGCGGTCGAACCCCTGGCCATCGATCGCCGCCAGGATCGGTCGTCCGGCCGTTCCGGCGGGCTCGCCATCGTCGCTGGAGCGGTAGTCCTGGCCGTACCGGTAGGCCCAGCAGTTGTGGGTCGCGTCGGCTGCTGCAACCTGCTGCAGGATCGCCATGGCCGCTGCGGCGCTGTCGATCGGCGCAGCATGGGCGATGAAACGACTGTGTTTGACTTCCAGCGTGTGGCTGACAGGCTGGGCGAGGGTATCGAGCATTCCCGTCATTCTACGGGGTCGCCGGAGATCACGTTCTGCTTCAGTCGTCCAGCAACGGGCGCAGGTCGCGCGGCAGGCGTGCTTCCGGATACTGTTGCACGTAGCGCTCCAGGCTGGCGCGGGCCAGATCGCGCTGGCCATCGTCGCGACGCGCGCGGATTTTCTGCAGCCACTGCCGGCGCGGCAGTCGCGCGTCGGCGTCCACCTCGGCCTGCACGGCATCCGCGCTCAGGCCCGCATCGCTGCCGCGGCGCATGACGCCCGGTGCGGAACGGCTGGGCGCCTCACGCTTCATCGAGGTGATCTCCACCCGATCCAGCGCCTGCGCCCGCTCGGCCTCGGTGGCATTGGCTGCCGGTGCCGCCGCCGTGCGTGCTTTCATTGCCCCGGACGCTGCTGGCGCGAATGCCGGTGCGGGTGCCGAGTAGGCGGTCGGTGCAGGTGGCGCGGGCGGTGCTGCAGCCGGAGCGGACGGGAGCGTCGCAAAGGAGGTGTCGGCGGCCGCATCCGCAGCCATGGATCGTGCGGCCTGGGCCGGCACTTCAGCGGTCTTGGCCGGCGCAGGCTTGTGCGCACGCGCGATGGCCGGCGCTGGGGCAGCGGAAACAGGGGCGGACTCGGGTGCTGCCGGCGCAGCGGCTGGTTCCGCAACCGCCACTGCGCTGTGGGCCGAACCACTTCCAGCGGCCTGATCGGCAGTCGCGACGTCTTCTGCCGCAGCCGGTGCTGCGGCAACAGCAGTCTCGCCCGCCGGAACCGGCGGCGGTTCAGGACGCAGCTGCCAGGCGATGCCGATGGCGAACACCATCGAAGCGGCGATGCCGAACACCGCTGGCCAACGCGGGCCTGTGCGCTGCTTGCGCGGCGCCTCGGGAGAGGCGGCAACATCTGTACCCGGAGCGTCCACGGCGGCACGCGCCGCAGCCAGGATGGCGGCGTCCAGTGCGGCCGGTGGTGCCTGCTCGGCGCGACGGCCGAGCAGCCGGGCCAGCTCGCGTTCTTCCGGCGTCAGCGGTTCGTCTCGGTTCATGCGTTCAATCCCGCACGCAGCTTGTCCATCGCATAGCGCAGCCGCGATTTCACGGTTTCCCGGCCTACGCCGGTGATCTGGCCGATCTCCTCCAGGCTCAGTTCCTGATCCAGCCGCAGTTGCAGCACTTCGCGCTGCTCCGGCGGCAATTGCTCCATCGCCAGCTGGATGCGGCGACGTTGTTCGAATTCGGAAAGTTCGGCTTCCGGGGTCTGCCCGTCCTCGATCGCGGCCAGGCGCAGGTCGGCGTCGGCCGGCGCGGCAGGGCGATGGCGGGCGGCGCGCCAATGGTCGTTCAGGCGGTTGTGGGCGATGCGGAACAGCCAGGTGCTGAACGCCGCTTCGGGCTGCCACCCGGCACGGGCGCTGATCACCCGCTGCCAGACGTCCTGGAAGATCTCCTCGGCCAGCGCGTTGTCGCGCAGTTGGCGCAGCAGGAAGCCGAACAGTCGTTTGCGATGGCGCGCATACAGGCTTTCGAACGCGTGCAGGTCGCCGCCGGCCCAGGCCAGCATCAAGGCTTCATCGGTTGGCAGTGCGCTGGCTTCCACGGCGTACAGGGTAAGGCCTGCAGGCGATGGCGCATAGCCGGTGGCAGGGGCGGGCAGGGCGAGGGTCATGGCTCGGAAGGGGCTGCGGACAGCAGGAAAAACGTACGGGCGCACGATTCGGGGTTTACGGGCTTCCATTGCCCCCCGGGTGGCGCGCTATGCTCGTCGGCTCAGGGGAGGCGACGCATAGACGGCGCCAAGAGATTGTCATTTGTCCACGCATGCTGAACCGGCGGAAGAGCCACCACACGAGGCCGTGCTGAGCACGGCGCTGGTGCGCGCGTTGCATGCGCTTTTGCCGGAAACGGCTGTGGTCCGCGTCGGCTGGGACGACCCGCAGCTCGGGCGGGGTCAGGACGGGTGGCCGGCCGATGGGGCGGCAGGCGCGTTCACTGCGCCGGGCATCGGCGACGGCTGCCATGGCTGGGAACATGACGGTGCACGCCTGCAGCTGTCGGTGGAAGGCGCCGTGCCTTCCGCGGCGTGGTGGGGGCTGGCCCGTCAGGCCATGGAACTGGCACTGCAGCGTGGCCGCCAGGCCGGGCAGATCAAGGCGCTGGAAGAGGCTGAACGGTTGCAGCAGGCGCTGTTCCAGATCGCCGATCTGGCCGGCGCCGATCTGGAGATGTCGGAGATGCTGCGTCACGTGCACGGCGTGCTCGGCACGCTGATGTATGCGGAGAACTGCTACATCGTTGAATACGATGATGTGCGTGACCAGATCCGCTTCCTGTACTTCGCCGACCAGGTCGACGATTTCGTCGCCGACCCGTCGCAGAGCCATGACGCCGCCGAGATGCCGCGCAGCCTGACCGTCGCGCTGCTGCGCCACGGCAAGCCGCTCAGCGGACCCTCGCGCGAACTTCTGGCACGCGTGGTCGAGCAGGAGCACGACCCGCAGCGTGGCCCCGAGAGCCTGGACTGGCTGGGTGTGCCGATGCTGCGCGATGGCCGGGTATGCGGCGCAATCGTGGTGCAGAGCTATGAGCTGGCGGCCCGTTATGGCGAGGCCGAGCGGGCGTTGCTGGGCTTTGTCGCGCAGCACGTGCAGACTGCGATGGATCGGCGCCAGGCGCAGGTCCGGCTGGAGCAACAGGTGGAGCGGCGCACGCTGGAACTGCAGCGTGCCAACCGCAGCCTGCAGGATGAAGTGGCGGAGCGCCGGCGCGCCGAGCAACTGCAGACCGCGCTGTACAACATTGCCGAAATGGCGATGTCGGCCGACAGCCTGGCCCAGTTCTACGGGCAGGTGCATGGCGTGGTCGGGCGCCTGCTCGATGCGCGCAACTTCTATATCGCGCTGGTGAACGGAAGCGGCAACGGCCTGGACTTCGTCTATTCGGTGGACGAGCACAATGCCAGCCGTGCACCTCGTCCGTTCAGTCGCGGCCTGACCGAATACGTGGTGCGCAACCGGCGGCCCCTACTGGCCTCACGCGCCCAGATCGATGCGCTGCTGGCCAGTGGCGAGGTGCGTGAATCCGGCGCGCGCTCGCATTGCTGGCTGGGCGTGCCGCTGCTGCGCGATGACGAGGTGGTCGGTGCGATCGTGGTGCAGAGTTACAGCGAGAACAGTACGTTCAGCGTGCACGATCAGCGGCTGCTGACGTTCGTTGCGCAGAACATCGGAACCGGGTTGGCGCGCCAGCGCGACCAGCAACGGCTGCGTTTGGCGCATGCCGAACTTGAAAAGCGCGTGGATGAACGCACGCGTGAGCTGGCCGAGGTCAACGAGAAGTTGCTCGGCCAGATCGGCGAGCGCCTGCGGGCCGAGCAACGCCTGACCCATCAGGCCATGCACGATGCGCTGACCGGCCTGCCCAACCGGCTGCACCTGCTCGATCGCCTGCAGGATGCGCTGGCGCTGGCCAAGCGCGAGGGTGGGCCGGTGTTCGCCGTGCTGTTCCTCGACCTGGATCGCTTCAAGCTGGTCAACGACAGCATCGGCCACGCCGCGGGTGACCGCATGCTGGTGGAGGTCGCCAAGCGCATCGTATCGATGGCCGGCGCCGATGACGTGGTGGCACGGCTGGGCGGTGATGAATTCGCGGTGCTGCTGCAATGCCCGCAGGGCCTGGCACAGGCGCTGGATTTCGGCCAGCGCTTGTTGCTGGCATTGCAGGAATCGATATGGATCGCCGGCCGCGAGCTGTTCCCGTCCGGCAGCCTGGGTATCGCGTTGTGGAATCCGCGCTACCGTACCGGCGAGGAACTGCTGCGTGATGCGGATGCGGCGATGTACCGGGCCAAGGCACAGGGCCATGACCGCTGCGCGATCTTCGACGAGGACATGCGTGAACAGGCCATGCGCAGCCTCGACCTGGAAGCCGATCTGCGCCGCGCGATCAACAACCGTGATTTCGTTCCGTTCTTCCAGCCGATCGTGCGCCTGTCCGATGGCGAAGTGGTGGGACATGAGGCATTGCTCCGCTGGCAGCACGAGCGTCGTGGCCTGCTGTTGCCCGGCGCGTTCCTGGAGCTGGGAGAAGAAAGTGGCCTGATCGAACAGGTCGACTGGCTGATCTACGAGCAGGTCATCGCGCGCCTGGCCGAAGGTGGGCAGAGCTATGTCTCGGTGAACGTTTCGCCGCGCCATTTCCGCTCGGCCGAGTTCAGCGACCGCCTGTTCGGCCTGCTCGACGCGTGTGGCGCCGATCCGCGCCGGCTGCGGCTGGAGATTACCGAGGTCGCGCTGCTGGACGATGCGCCGCACACGCTGCGCATCCTGCAGGGCCTGCGCGAGCGTGGCATCCAGGTGCAGCTGGACGACTTTGGTACCGGCTTCTCTGCGCTGTCCTACCTGCACCGATTCCCGATCAGTACATTGAAGATCGACCAGAGTTTCATCGCCGGCCTGCACGGGCCGGAAGTGCAGAGCACGCGCGCGCTGGTCGAAGGCGTGCTGTCACTGGCCCGCACTCTGGGCATCGAAACCATTGGCGAAGGCATCGAGACCGAGGCGCAGCGGCAGACACTGCGCGAACTCGGTTGCGACTATGGCCAGGGCTACCTGCTGGGCCGTCCCGCACCGTGGGCGCGGACGCTGGCGTGAGCCACCGCGACGGTTCACTTCAGCGCAGAGCCGAGCGACGTTTCTCGTCGATCCACTTCGAGGCCTGCGCCGGCTGGTAGTTCTGCATCCACACCAGCATTTCCTCGATGTCCGAGCCGTACCAGAGGTCCTGGCGCTGGTCCGGATGCAGGAAACGCTCTTCCACCATGCGGTCGATCATGCCGATCAGCGGCGCGTAGAAACCTTCCACATCGAGGAACGCGCACGGCTTGTTGCCGATGCCCAGCTGGCGCCAGGTCAGCATCTCGAAGATCTCTTCCATGGTGCCGAAGCCACCGGGCAGGGCAACGAAGCCATCGGCGAGGTCGAACATGCGCGACTTGCGCTCATGCATCGAGCCGACGATCTCCAGTTCGGTCAGGCCGCGGTGGGCCACTTCCCAGTCGGCCAGCTGGCGCGGGATCACGCCGGTCACCTCGCCGCCAGCGGCGAGCACGGCGTTGGCCACGGTGCCCATCAGGCCAACGTTGCCGCCGCCATACACCAGGCGCAGGCCATCGCGGGCGATGCGATCACCCAGGGCAATGGCGCGTTCGGTGTAGGCCGGCTTGCTGCCAGCGTTGGAACCACAGTACACACAGATCGATTTCATGGATCTTCTGTCTCTTGACCGGAAACGAAAACGCCCCGTCACCGACCGCATGGCGGTCAGAGACGGGGTGCCCTTGGATTATGAGCCCTTCTGTAGAGCCGAGCCATGCTCGGCTGCTCTTCGTTCAGATCGCGGCAAAGGCCAGCCGAGCAAGGGCTATGCCGGTCGTCCTGGCCGGCACCCTTCGGGCCGTCGCCAGCGACGTTGGCAGCGGCTCCTGCCGCTGCCTTTGGCTCTACGCAAGCGGCGGCTTACGCCGCCGCAGCCTGCTCGCGGCGCGGGCCTTCACGCAGGGCGCGGCCGACCATGCCCACCAGCAGGTCCAGCTCCTCGCTGTCCATGCCGAAGTGCGGGGTGAAGCGCAGCGAGTTTTCGCCGCCATGGATCACGTTGATGCCGTGCTGGCGCAGCCATTCCTCGGTGGAGTTGGCGCCGTAGCACTTGAACTGCGGGGCCAGCTCGCAGGAGAACAGCAGCCCGGTGCCCTGCACCTTGGTGATCAGCCCGCCCAGCTCGTTCTTCAGCTGTTCCAGCTTGCGCACGGCCTCGGCACCACGTTCGGCGATGTTGGCGCGTACCTGTGGGGTCAGCTGGGCCAGGGTGGTGCAGGCCACGTCCAGCGCACGCGGATTGCTGGTCATGGTGTTGCCGTAGATGCCCTTGCGGTACAGCTGCGCGGCGTGCTCGGTCACCGCCAGCACCGACAGCGGGTACTGCGCGGCGTTGAGCGCCTTGGAGTAGGTCTCCATGTCCGGCGGGTCAAGCCCTTCGAAGCCCGGGTAGTCGACCACCGACAGCACGCCATGCGCACGCAGGCCGGCCTGGATCGAGTCCAGCAGCAGCAGGCTGCCGTGTGCACGCGTCAGCTCACGGGCAACGGCATAGAACGACGGCGGCACCGAACGGCCCGGGTCACCTTCGCCCATCACCGGTTCGAGGAACACCGCTTCGATGAACCACTGGTTGCGCGCGGCATCCTCGAACACCTTGCGCAGGCCGGCCTCATCGTACGGCGCCACGGTGATCACCGAGTCCTCGCCCCGGTAGCTGGCCAGGTGCTGCATGTAGCTCTTGCGGCTGGAATCCGAATAGAGGGCAGGGCGGTCGGTACGGCCATGGAAGCTGCCCTTGACCACCACGCGCTTGATCGCAGCGCCGGCGTGACGTGCACCCGGATCGGTCTGCAGCTTGGCGTTGACGTCGGCGATGCGCGCGGCCAGGCCGACGGCTTCGGAGCCGGAATTCAGGCACATGAAACGGGCGAACGGGCAGCCGCCACGGCGGTGGCCGATCTCGGCGCGCAGGGCGGTGATGAAGCGCTGCTGCGACAGGCTGGGGGTCATGATGTTGGCCATCACCTGTGGGCGCGCCATGGCTTCCAGCACGGCGTCCGGGGTGTGCCCGAAGCCGAGCATGCCGTAGCCGCCGGCGTCGTACAGCACGGCGCCCTTCAGGGTGACCACCCATGGGCCGCGCGCGGCCAGCGCCACGTAGGGGGTCACCGCGTCATCGGCATAGAAATTGACGAATCCGTCCTGCATCGCGTCGATCTGTGCCTGTTCGTCCTGCGCCAGCAGCGGCCCCAGGTCGGCCTGCACGCGCGCGAATTCCTCGGCGGCGGCGTCCACTGCGGCGATCAGCTGCGGGTGGTTGGCGGACAGGGCGGTCAGGGTGGCATCGTCCAGGCCGGTGGTGAGGCGGGTGCCGGGCTGGTTGCGCAGGGGGGCGAGGCGTTCGATGAAGCTCATTGCAGATCTCCTGAAACAATGGGTCGCACGGGCCATCAAAAGCAAAACGCGCGTCATCACGCGCGCTTGGGGCAGGCTCGTGCAGCGGACTTCCGGTTCGATGCTAGCACTTGTTTTTTTGCGCGATAACCCCGCAGAAACCTGCTGCATAGCAGCATTTTGCGCGACGTTCGCCGCGAAGTGCGCCGGCTCGCAGACGCTGGACGTACAATGCGCGCCATTGTCGACCTGTTGCCGCCCACCGCCTTGAAGAAGTCCGATTTCCATTACGACCTGCCGGCTGAACTGATCGCGCAGGCTCCCTTGGCCGAACGTTCCGCCAGCCGCCTCCTGGTGGTACCGCCGGCGCCCGGTGCCTTCACCGACCTGCAGGTGCGCGACCTGCCGTCGCTGCTGCAGCCGGGCGACCTGCTGGTGTTCAACGACACCCGGGTGATTCCGGCGCGCCTGTTCGGGCAGAAGGCCAGCGGCGGCCGCGTGGAGATCCTGATCGAGCGCCTGCTCGGCGCTCAGCAGGCGCGTGCGCAGGTCGGCGCCAGCAAGTCGCCGAAGGCCGGCAGCCGCATCGCGCTGGATGCCGGTGGCGAAGCCGAGGTGCTGGGCCGCGATGGCGAGTTCTACGTGCTGCAGTTCCATGTGCCGGAGTCGCTGGAGCAGTGGCTGCTGCATGCCGGCCGCCTGCCGTTGCCGCCCTACATCCAGCGCGAACCGGGCGTGGACGACCGCGAGCGCTACCAGACCGTGTTCGCGCGCGAAGTGGGCGCGGTGGCGGCACCGACCGCCGGCCTGCATTTCGACGAACCGCTGCTGGCGGCGCTGAAGGACAAGGGCGTGGAGTTCGGCCACGTCACCCTGCACGTGGGCGCGGGCACCTTCCAGCCGGTGCGCGCCGATGACCTGAAGGACCACGTGATGCACCGCGAGTGGCTGAACGTCGGCGCCGAGCTGGTGCAGCAGGTGCGGCGCACGCGCGCGGCCGGTGGCCGGGTGATCGGCGTCGGCACCACCGTGGTGCGCGCGCTGGAAAGCGCGATGCGCGATGGCGAACTGCTGCCGTTCGCCGGCGAGACCCAGATCTTCATCACCCCGGGCTACCGCATACGCAGCGTCGACGCGATGGTGACCAATTTCCACCTGCCCGAAAGCACGCTGCTGATGATGATCTCGGCGTTTGCAGGCAAGGACCGCGTGTTCGAGGCCTACCGGCACGCGATCGAGCAGCGCTACCGCTTCTTCAGCTACGGCGACGCGATGCTGCTGTTCCCGCAGGCGGGCTGAGCAGGCAGGGCACCTTGGGAGGGCAGAGCGCCTGGGAAGCCGGGGTACTTATGGGTGCGTGGGTGCGCACCTTGGTGCGTACGCCTTCTTGGGAGACAATAGACAACTATTTGCCCGAATGACCGCTCCATGTCCCGACTGCAGTTCCAGCTCCAGACCCGCGACGGCCGTGCCCGCCGTGGCCGCCTGACCTTCCCGCGTGGCACGGTGGAAACGCCGGCCTTCATGCCGGTGGGGACCTATGGCTCGGTCAAGGGCATCCTGCCGGACCAGGTGCGGGCGCTGGGCGCCGAGATCATCCTCGGCAACACCTTCCACCTGTACCTGCGCCCGGGCCTGGACATCATCGCCGACCACGGCGGGCTGCACGGCTTCTGCCGCTGGGATGGCCCGATCCTGACCGACTCCGGTGGTTTCCAGGTGTTCTCGCTGGCCCATCGACGCAAGATCACCGAGCAGGGCGTGACCTTTGCCTCGCCCACCGACGGCGCCCGCGTGTTCCTCGGTCCCGAGGAGAGCATGAAGATCCAGAAGGTGCTCGATTCGGACATCGTGATGATCTTTGACGAGTGCACCCCGTACCCCGCCACCGAAGACGTTGCCCGCCGTTCCATGGAGCTGAGCCTGCGCTGGGCCCAGCGCAGCCGCAACGCGCATGACGAGCTGGGCAACGACGCGGCCTTGTTCGGCATCGTCCAGGGGGGCGTGCACACCGACCTGCGCAGCCGCTCGGCCGACGCCCTGCAGGCGATCGGCTTCGACGGCTACGCCATCGGCGGCCTGGCCGTGGGCGAGCCGGAGCACGAGCGCAATGCCATGCTCGACCACCTGGATCCGGAGCTGCCGGGCGACCGGCCGCGTTACCTGATGGGCGTGGGCCGGCCGGAGGACCTGGTCGAGGGCGTGGCGCGCGGCGTGGACATGTTCGACTGCGTGATGCCGACCCGTAATGCGCGCAACGGCCACTATTTCACCTCGTTCGGCACCGTTCGCATCCGCAATTCCCAGTACGCGCGGGACATGGACCCGATCGAGCCGGGCTGCGGCTGCGTGGCCTGCACCGGCGGTTACACCCGGTCCTACCTGCGCCACCTGGACCGCTGCAACGAGATGCTGGCGCCGATGCTGGGCACCCTGCACAACCTGTTCTATTACGAAAAGCTCATGGCCGACATCCGTGCCGCGATCGAGGCGGGAACCTTCCTGGCCTTCCGCGAGTCCTTCTACGCGGCACGCGGAGCGGTGGCCCCGCCGCTGTAACCCCGACGCCCCCCCCCTGCCGAACGGCCCAAGGACGAACGCCCGGGGCCGTGGCATACTTCAAGGCTGACCCAGATCCGCGGTCGACACCCCCGCCCCCTCAAGGGACGGGAGCGCCGCCCAACCAAAGGACCAACGATGAACCTGCTTGCTTTCCTGATTCCCGCCGCCCACGCCCAGGCCGCCGGCGGCCAACCGCAGGGCATGGGCCTGACCACGCTGCTGTTCCCGATCATCCTGATCGCCATCATGTACTTCCTGATGATCCGCCCGCAGATGAAGCGGCAGAAGGAGCACAAGGCCATGCTGGAGAAGATCAAGCGCGGCGATGAAGTGCTGACCAACGGCGGCATCGCCGGCAAGGTCACCGACATTGGCGACCACTTCATCACCGTCGAAGTGGCCGACAACGTGCGCATCCGCGTGCAGAAGGGCGCTGTCGGCAGCGTGCTGCCGACCGGCACCCTGGATTCGGCCAAGTAAGCCACTCCCTTTCCGAAGCACAACCGCGGCGCCGGGGATGGCGCCGCGCGGGACCCAAGCAATGCTCGAATTTCCACGCTGGAAGTACGTCGTCATCCTGATCGTACTGGCGCTCAGCGCGCTGTATGCGCTGCCCAACATCTACCAGAAGGACCCGGCCATCCAGATCACCGCCAACCGTGGCGGGCAGATCGACGATGCACTGCGCGACCGTGTGCTGGCCGACCTGAAAAAGGCCGGCATCGCCACCATCGGTGCCGAAAAGGAAGGGGAAAGCCTGATCGTCCGCCTGTCGGACCTGAAGTCGCAGTCCGCTGCCAGCGACGTCCTGCGTGACACCGTCGGCGAGAAGTACACCGTGGCGCTGAACCTGGCTTCGACCGTGCCCGACTGGCTGGCCAACCTCGGCGGTCGCCCGATGGTGCTGGGCCTGGACCTGCAGGGCGGCGTGCATTTCGTGCTGCAGGTCGACCAGAAGGCTGCCCTCGACAAGCGCCTGGATGCCTATACCGAAGACGTGCGCAGCACCCTGCGTGACGCGCGCATCGCCTACCAGTCGGTGGAACGCCGCGCCGATAACAGCATCGTGGCCAACCTGAGCCCATCCGCCGGCGATGACGCCGCGCAGCGCGCCCGCGCCGCGCTGGTCAAGGCGCAGCCGACCCTCGGCTATGACGTCAGCGGCAACCGCATCACGGTCACCGTGCCGGAGACCGAGATCACGCAGATCGCCAACGGCGCCATCGAGCAGAACATCAACACCCTGCGCAACCGCGTGAACCAGCTCGGCGTGGCCGAGCCGATCATCCAGCGCCAGGGTGCCGACCGTGTGGTCGTGCAGCTGCCGGGCGTGCAGGACACCGCCGAAGCCAAGCGCATGATCGGTGCCACCGCCACCCTGGAGTACCGTGCGGTGGTTGAAGGCAATGCGCAGGACGCCATCAACTCCGGCCGCATTCCGCCGGAAGCGAAGGTCTACCAGCAGCGTGACGGCCGCGGCCCGATCCTGCTGAACAAGCGCGTGATCGTCACCGGCGACCAGATGGTCGGTGCGCAGGCGGTGACCGATTCGAACAGCGGCTCGCCGGCCGTCAGCGTGACGCTGAACAACGTCGGTGGCCAGCGCATGTTCGACTTCACCAGCGCCAACGTGAACAAGCCGATGGCGGTGGTCTACACCGAGCGCGTGCCAACCGTAACCGTCGTCGACGGCCAGGAAGTGCGTGGCTTCAAGGTCAACGAGGAAGTGATCTCGGTGGCCAACATCAACGGCGTGTTCGGCAAGAACTTCCAGACCACCGGCCTGCAGAAGAAGGAAGCCGAAGACCTGGCCAAGCTGCTGAAGTCGGGTTCGCTGGCTGCGCCGATGGACTTCGTCGAGGAGCGCGTGGTCGGCCCGAGCCTCGGCGCCGAGAACGTCAAGAACGGCATGCGCGCGGTGGTGTTCGCGTTCCTGTTCACCCTGGTGTTCTTCAGCGTGTACTACCGCATGTTCGGTGTGATCACCTCGGCAGCGATGCTGTTCAACCTGCTGATCGTAGTGGCGGTGATGTCGCTGTTCGGTGCCACCATGACCCTGCCGGGCTTTGCCGGCCTGGCGTTGTCGGTCGGCCTGTCGGTGGACGCCAACGTGCTGATCAACGAGCGTATCCGTGAAGAGCTGCGAGCCGGCGTGCCGGGCAAGACGGCGATCGTGACCGGTTACGAGCGTGCTTCGGGCACCATTCTTGACGCCAACCTGACCGGCCTGATCGTCGGCGTGGCGCTGTTCGCATTCGGTACCGGTCCCCTGAAGGGCTTCGCACTGACCATGATCATCGGTATTTTCGCCTCCATGTTCACCGCGATCACCGTATCGCGCGCGCTGGCGACGCTGATCTACGGCGGCCGCAAGAAGCTCCAGAACGTGGCCATCTGACGGGACGACACGCACAATGAAACTGTTTCCGCTGCACATCCTCCCGAACGACACCAAGATCGACTTCATGCGCTGGCGCCATGTCGCCATGGCAGTCACCATCGTGGTGTTCCTGGCCTCGGTCGCCATCATCGGCATCAAAGGCTTCAACTACGCACTGGACTTCACCGGCGGCACCCTGATCGAAGCCCGCTTCGACAAGGCGGTGGATGTTGAGCAGGTCCGCACCAAGCTCGAGCAGAGTGGCTTCGAAGGCGCCCAGGTGCAGAGCGTCGGCGGCAACACCGACCTGCTGATCCGCCTGGCCCCGCACGGCGAGCATGCTCCGGGTACCGGCGATGCCGCCCACGAGGACAAGGCCACGGCCGCTGCCGTGGTGAAGGCGTTGTCTACTGCCGACAATCAGGCCACCGTGCTCCGCAACGAGTTCGTGGGCCCGCAGATCGGCAAGGACCTGGCGATGAATGGCCTGTATGCCACCATCTTCATGCTGGCCGGCTTCCTGATCTACATCGCGGTTCGCTTCGAGTGGAAGTTCGCGGTCACCGCGAGCATCGTGGCGATGTTCGACCTGATCGTGACGGTCGCTTACGTGTCCCTGCTGGGCCGTGAGTTCGACCTGACCGTGCTGGCCGGCCTGCTGTCGGTGATGGGCTTTGCGATCAACGACATCATCGTGGTCTTCGACCGCGTCCGTGAGAACTTCCGCAGCCTGCGCGTGGACTCGATGGAAGTGCTGAACCGTTCGATCAACCAGACGCTGTCGCGTACGGTGATCACTGCCGTGATGTTCTTCCTGTCGGCGCTTGCCCTGTACCTGTACGGTGGCAGCTCGATGGAAGGGCTGGCCGAGACGCACATGATCGGCGCGGTGATCGTGGTGCTGTCCTCGATCCTGGTGGCGGTGCCGATGCTGACGATTGGTGTGCTGCGCGTGAGCAAGCAGGACCTGCTGCCGAAGGCGAAGGACGTCGAGGCCCTGGCCCGTCGCCCGTAAGCGTTCGCGCTGCACGCAACACACAGAGAACCCCGCGCAAGCGGGGTTTTTTGTTTGCAGGGCTTGCAGCCCTGCACCCGCGGTAGTGCCGGCCGCTGGCCGGCAACAGCAACAGCGTGTATTCCGTGGGTGGGCGGGACGGTGTCGGAGTGCGGGGACGCCGCAAGTACGTCCGTGTAGGCTTGGCAGCCGCATCCATGCGGCTGACACCCCGCACTCCGACACCGCCCCACCTCTGACAGATTCCGGCGGCTGTTGGTAGGTGTCGACCTTGGCCGACACATCTGTCAGATATCGAATGAATTCAACCGTGTCGACCAAGGTCGACACCTACCAGGGCCGCACGCCGTTCCAACAGATCGCGGAAGTCTGTCGAAGGCGGGGCGGGTCCGGTTGAGGGGGCGTGAGCCGCATGGATGCGGCGACCGAGCTTACATGGGTGAGGGCGCTTTGGTTGCGAAGCACTGCTTCGCAAGCGCCCGAACGCACAGCCGCCAGCGGCTGGGCCGGGCCTCGGAGGGGGACTTGCAGCGTCCCCCTCAACCGGACCCACCCCGCCCACCCCCAGGAACCCAGCTTTTGACGTTGCTCTGGCTCTGGCCGTTGCTCAGGCCTCTGCGGGTGCAGGGTGCAACCCTGCAAAAGAAACACCACCCTACGCCAGCGTCGGTTGTGCAATCTTCCCCCGCGCACTACGATCCTGCGGTTCGCGCGCGTGCGCGCCCGTACTCCTGCTGAGCGCCCCGTGCGCCGCATCTGCCAACCCGAGGTATCCATGGTCATCAAACCGCGCGTCCGCGGCTTCATCTGCGTCACCACCCACCCGACCGGCTGCGAGGCCGCGGTCAAGCAGCAGATCGACTACATCCGTGCGCGCCCGCCGATCCAGAACGGTCCCAAGCGTGTGCTGGTGATCGGCGCCTCCACCGGCTACGGCCTGGCCGCACGCATCACCGCTGCCTTCGGCAGTGGCGCTGCCACCCTCGGTATCTTCTTCGAACGACCGGGCAGCGAGACCAAGCCGGGTACCGCGGGCTGGTACAACTCGGCCGCGTTCCACAAGTACGCCGACGAAGCCGGCCTGTATGCCAAGAGCATCAATGGCGATGCCTTCTCCGATGAAGTGAAGGCGAAGACCATCGAAATGATCAAGGCCGATCTGGGCCAGGTCGACCAGGTTGTCTACAGCCTGGCCGCGCCGCGCCGCAAGCACCCGAAGACCGGCGAGATCATCAGCTCCACGCTGAAGCCGATCGGCGAGCCGATCACCCTGCGCGGGCTGGATACCGACAAGGAAGTGATCACCGAAACCACCCTGCAGCCGGCCACCCCGGAAGAAATCGCCGGCACCGTCGCGGTGATGGGCGGCGAGGACTGGCAGATGTGGATCGATGCACTGGCCGATGCCGGCGTGCTGGCCAATGGTTGTACCACCACGGCCTTCACCTACGTGGGCGAAGAGATCACCCAGGCGATCTACTGGAATGGCTCGATCGGCGCGGCCAAGAAGGACCTGGACACCAAGGTGCTGGGCCTGCGCGAAAAGCTGGCGAAAATCGGCGGCGACGCGCGCGTGTCGGTGCTGAAGGCCGTGGTGACCCAGGCCAGCTCGGCCATTCCGACCATGCCGCTGTACCTGTCGCTGCTGTTCAAGGTGATGAAGGAAAAGGGCACTCACGAAGGCTGCATCGAGCAGCTCGACGTGCTGTACGACATCCTTTACGGCGGCAAGGCTGATGGCACGGCGGTTGATCGCCTGCGCCATGATCTGGTCGATGGCGGCGGCCACACCGTCGCGCTGGTCGATGAGGAAGGCCGCCTGCGTGCGGACTACAAGGAAATGGCCGCAGACGTGCAGGGCAAGGTGGTCGCGCTGTGGCCGCAGGTGACCAACGAGAACCTGTACGAAATCAGCGACCTGGCCGGTTACAAGGCCGACTTCCTGCGCCTGTTCGGTTTTGGCGTGGAGGGCGTCGACTACGAGGCCGACGTCAATCCGGACGTGAAGATCGAAAATCTCGTCGACATGACCTGATCAAGCAGAAGGCCGGCGAAAGCCGGCCTTCTGGTTTGTGTAGAGCCGAGCCATGCTCGGCTGCTCTTCGCTTGAGTCCCGCAGCCGAGCATGGCTCGGCTACAGAGAGGCATCACCCGAATTCGAAGCCCATCTCCGGCAGCGCCGGGCCGACGAAATCGCCCTGCACGTAATCCACGCCGGCACTGAACAGCAGCGTCATCGAGTTGGCATCGCTGACGAATTCGGCAATGGTGCAGATGCCCGCTTCCTGAGCACGCGCGGTGATCTGGCTGATGCGGTCGATGTTCTCGCGGGTGGCGGCCAGGTCGCTGGTGAAGCCCCGGTCCAGCTTGAGGAACTGCGGCTGGAAGTGGGCCAGCAGCTGGAACGAGTCCAGCCCGGAACCGAACTGCTCCAGGCCGATGCGGCAGCCCAGTGGCGCCACTTCGGCAAGGAACTGCTGTGCACTGCGCAGGTGGGTGAACACCTTCGCTTCCGGTGCATGCAGCCACAGCCGTTCGCCGGGCACGCCCTGTGCCTGCAGCTCGCGGCGCAGGGTGGCGATCATCTGTGGGTCATCGAACGATTCCGGCGTGACCTTCACCAGCACCTGGGTGGCATGACCCGCACGTGCGCGTTCACCCAGCACCGCGATCGCCTGCGAGACCACCCAGCGGTTGATGTCGGCCAGCAGGCCGTGTTCCTCGGCGATGCCCAGGAACGCGGTCGGGCTCAGCAGCTCGCCATTGTTTTCCAGGCGCAGATAGGCTTCGTACAGCTCCAGTGGTTCGCCCTGCAGGTTCAGCACCGGCTGGTAGTGAAGCTGGAAACCGTCGCCGGCCAGCGCCTCGCGGATGCGCGCCACCCAGCGCTGCACACGCTCTTCCTCGACACGGTCGGCAGCAGCCGGGTCGAAGATGCGGCAGGTGTTACCCAGCTCGGCTGCAGCCTGGGTGCATTCGCTGGCGCGCGCCAGCACCTGGCCGATGCTGGCGATCTTCTCACCGACCTGCACGCCACCGATGCTGACCGTCACCGTGGCCGAGCGTGCGCCGATGCTGAAGACGTGTGCGGCGTAGGCTTCTCGGATGCGCTCGGCCAGCGCCACGGTCTGTGCGTAGGGCCCGGCCTGCAGCACGGCGAAATTGTGCTCGCCGAAACGGGCCAGTTGCGCGTCCTCGCCAACCACTTCGGCCAGCAGGGCGGCGAGGGCGCCGATCAGGGTGTCGGCCGAGGCCAGGCCGATATCCGGCAGCAGGCGCGCGTAGTGGTCCGGCTCGATCAGCAGCAGGCCGAACTGGCCCTCGCTGCGCCCGGCCTGGGCCACCGCGCTTTCCAGCTGCAGCATGAAGGTCGGGCGATTGAGCAGGCCGGTGACCTGGTCGCGCTGGCGCAGGTCCTCGACCTCGCGTGCCAGTTCGGGGTCGAACTCCATGCGGCGGCGGAGAACCACCTGCAGGCAGGACTCGCCCTCGTAGGTGGCCGCCGCAAATTCCATCGTCGCCGGGAACGCACTGCCGTCCTGGTGGCGCGCGTCGAGCTGGTACTGGGGCGGCGGCGCCTCGCCACGGCTGAGGCCCTTCAGCAGCTGCTTGAAGCCCTCCACGTGCTGGGCGGCGACCATGTCCAGCAGCGAAATGCCTTCGATGTCGTCGAAATGCTCGTAGCCGAACATCTCCAGGTAGGCGTCGTTGGCGCGGATGTGCATGCCTTCATGCACGTAGGCGATGGGGTCGCGCGAGGAGGCGATCAGCGCGTCGCAGCGGCGCTCGGTCTCGCGCATCTGCGCCTCGATGCGGCGCAGGCCGCGGCGCGCCTGCAGGTCGACCCACTGGTCGCGGACCACGGCGAGCAGGTGCTCGGGGCGCTGGCGCAGGGCAAGGGCACGGATGCCATGGCTGCTGGCCTGCACGAGTTCGTCCTCGTCGATGCGCTCGGCCAGCAGCACCAGCGGGATGTCCTTGCCGCTGGCGGCGATGTGCTGGGCTGCCAGCTGCAGCGGAATGCCCTGCGACGGCGAGGCCAGCACCAGGTCGATGGCCTGGCTGGTCAGCACCTGGGCCAGCTCGGCTGCATCCTGTGGGCGCCACGGGCGTACCGCGATGCCGCTGTTGCGCAGGGTGCTGACGATGGCTTCGGCATTCTCGCCGCTGTCATCGACGATCAGCAGGCGGATGGTGATGTCGTTCGCGTTCTGCATGCACTGCTCCCCAATCTGCGAATCTAGATACACGATGCGCGGCGAACCGTCCATGCGCGTCCCCCTTGCGCGAATGGAACGGCGAAGTGGTTCACACCACGCCGCCCGCTGCGTGCCCGCTTGCCCAGGCCCATTGGAAGTTGTAGCCGCCCAGCCAGCCGGTCACGTCCAGCACCTCGCCAACGAAGTGCAGGCCGGGGACGCGCTTGGATTCCATCGTTGAGGATGACACTTCGGCGGTGTCCACGCCGCCCAGGGTGACCTCGGCGGTGCGGTAGCCTTCGGTGCCGCTGGCCACCAGCGGGAATGCGCCCAGCAGCTGCGCAGCCTGGCGCAGCACCGGCTCGTCCAGCTGGCGCACGGGGCGGTCGGGCAGCCAGTGCTCGCACAGCCGCTGTGCCAGCCGCTTCGGCAGTACCTCGCCCAGCACCGTGCGCAGCTCGGCGGCGGGGCGGTCGCGCTTCATCTGGCGCAGCCACTCGCCCGCATCCTGGCCCGGCAACAGGTCCAGCTCCAGCGCATCGCCGGGCTGCCAGAACGAAGAGATCTGCAGGATGGCCGGGCCGCTCACGCCACGGTGGGTCAGCAGCATGAAGTTCTGGAAGCTCTTGCCGTTGCAGCGCGCCTCGATCGGCAGTGCGACGCCGCTGAGGTCGGCCAGCCGCTCCTGGTGCTTGCCGCTGAGGGTCAGCGGTACCAGCCCGGCGCGGGTCGGCAGCACCTGGTGACCGAACTGGCGGGCCACTTCATAGCCAAAGCCGCTGGCCCCCATGCTGGGAATCGACAGGCCACCGGTGGCAACCACCAGCGAGGCGCAATGGAACAGGCCGTGCGTGGTGTGCACGCGGAAACCATCGCTGCCATGCTCGATGCGCTGCACGCTGCAGTCGGTACGGATCTGTACGCCGGCCGCCTGGCATTCGTCCACGAGCATTCTCACGATCTGCTTGGAGGAGACATCGCAGAACAACTGCCCCAGTTCCTTTTCGTGATAGGCGATGCCGTGCTTGTGCACCAGCTCGATGAAATGCCAGGGTGTGTAGCGGGCCAGCGCCGACTTGCAGAAATGCGGGTTGGCCGACAGGAAGTTGGCCGGGGTGGTGCCGGTGTTGGTGAAGTTGCAGCGGCCACCGCCGGACATCAGGATCTTCTTGCCGACCTTGTTGGCATGGTCGATCACCTGCACCTGGCGGCCGCGCTGGCCGGCAGTGATCGCGGTCATCAGCCCGGCTGCGCCAGCGCCGATGACCACCACGTCACAACGGATCGTGCTCATGCCTTGGCGCGCTTGCGCCAGGTCGGGATCACGTCGAGCTGCATCTGATCGTTGAGCAGCTGCACTTCACCGTCCTGGATCAGCACGCTCCAGCGCATCGCGCGCTGGATCTGCTGGCCCCACAGCTCTACGAAGGCACCGTCGAGGTCGACCACCGAGAGGTTGTCGAAGCGCGCCAGGCCCTTGCTCTGCTTGCCCCACCAGATCTCCGAGGCGTTGCCGCCATAGTTGACCACCTGCACCTGGCGGCTGCGGTTGCTGGCCTTGCGGATGCGCGATTCGTCCGGATGGCCCAGGTCGATCCACTGCAGGATGTCGCCGGTGTAGTCGTGTTCCCAGAGGTCGGGTTCGTCATCGGTGCTCAGGCCGCGGCCGAACTCCAGGCGGTCGCCGGCGTTCAGCGCGAAGGCGAGCAGGCGCACCATCAGGCGCTCGTCGGTCTCGGACGGATGCTGGGCCAGGGTCAGGTTGTGGGTCGCGTAGTAGCCGCGATCCATGTCGCTGATCTGCAGTTCGGCCTTGCGGATGGTGGCGGTAAGAGCCATGGGGGATCCGTGGACTAAAGAGGACAATGATAGAGGTTTGCTCCGGGGGTGTCCGTGGCCGGGCTGTCTGCGCAGCGTCAACGGTGGCACGCTTGCGTTCTTTCCCGTGGCCGGAGTGGACGCCATGACCTTGCCCAGCCGACTGCAGTTGCCGCCCGGGCTCTGGGCCACCCTGCTGGATGGCCTGTGTGCACGTTTCCCGCGCATCGCGCGCGCGCAATGGCAGGATCGCTTCGCGCGTGGCCGTGTGCTGGATGCGCAGGGCAGGGCGCTCACTGCGGACATGCCCTGGCAGGTCGGGCGGGAGATCCAGTACTTCCGCGAGGTGGCCGACGAACCGGTGATTCCCTTTGTCGAGACCATCGTCCATCTGGATGCGCACCTGCTGGTAGCCGACAAGCCGCATTTCCTGCCGGTGACACCTGCGGGTGGGCATGTGCGCGAGACGCTGCTGGCGCGGCTGGTCGCCCGCACCGGCAATGCTGATCTGGTACCGCTGCACCGGCTGGATCGGCTGACGGCCGGGCTGGTGCTGTTCTCGACCCAGCGAGGGTCGCGCGATGCTTACCAGCGCCTGTTCCGTGAGCGGCGCATCGAGAAGACCTATGAGGCCCTGGCACCGTCGCTGCCGGGGCTGGCGTTTCCGTTGCAGCGGGACAGCCGGTTGGTGCCGGGCGAGCCGTTCTTCCGCATGTCCGAAGTGACCGGTCAGCCCAATGCGCGCAGCCGGATCGAGCTGATCGAGGCCGAAGGGGCGATCTGGCGCTACCGGCTGCTGCCGGAGACCGGCCGCAAGCATCAGTTGCGCGTGCACATGGCCATGCTGGGGGCGCCGATCTTGGGTGACGACCTGTACCCTCAGCTTCGGCAACGGCCACTGAATGTGGCCGAGTCACCGCTGCAGCTGCTGGCGCGGGGCCTGGCCTTCGACGACCCGTTGAGTGGCGCACGACGGATGTTCAGCAGCGGCCGCAGCCTGAGCCTTCCGGCATAGGGCGGCCAGGCGCTCAGCGGGCCGGGCGTCGCGCCAGCCAGCGGTCCAGCTCGGCGGCGAACAGCTGCCGGTCGCGGGGTCCCAAGGGCGGCGGTCCGCCGGTCTGGACCCCGGCGCCGCGCAGTTCCTCCATGAAATTGCGCATCGACAGCCGCTCGGCCATGTTGTTCGGGGTGTACAGCTGGCCGCGCGGGTTCAGCGCCACGGCCTTTTTCTCCAGCACCAGCGCAGCCAGTGGGATGTCCTGGGTGACGACCAGGTCTCCGGCGGCGACCCGCTCGACGATGGCGCTGTCGGCCACGTCCAGGCCCTGCGGCACCTGGATCGAGCGCAGCCAGCGTGAGGGCGGGGTGCGGATCCATTGGTTGGCGACCAGGGTCAGTTCGATCCCCACCCGTTCAGCCGCACGAAACAGGATGTCGCGAATGACAGTGGGACAGGCGTCCGCGTCCACCCAGATGCGAGAGGGCGCGTATTCAGCGGGGATTTCAGCTTCAGTCATTTCCCCAGTGTAGGGTAGGAAAAACCTGAATGGGGGCTCGGGGTTAGCCGCGAACGGCTGCCAACCCTTGTCACGCCTAGCGGGTGACCTGTTCCCATGAACGTCGGGACTATCGCTTTTTGCGGAAAACACGCGTATCGTGCGACCCACTGTGTTTGCTAGGGTCACCGTGAATCGTGGCCTGGTGCAGTTGATCTCACGATCCGCTCATCGATCCGCTTTACCAACGCCTGCAACTCAGTCTCGGCCCCGATACCCGGTGGCTGCGATTTTTTTCAACATGTGTTTCAGGAGTTAGTAAAATGTCTGAACGTCAGACCGGCACCGTCAAGTGGTTCAACGACGCCAAGGGCTTCGGCTTCATCACCCCGGAAAGCGGCCCGGACCTGTTCGTGCACTTCCGCGCGATCCAGGGCACCGGCTTCAAGACCCTGCAGGAAGGCCAGAAGGTTACCTTCATCGCCGTCCAGGGTCAGAAGGGTATGCAGGCTGACCAGGTGCAGGCGGTCTAATCCGTCTGCTACCGTTGGGTAGCCAGAGAACGCCGGAAGCGAGAGCTTCCGGCGTTTTTTATTGCCCGCTGTTTTTTGTAGAGTCGAGCCACGCTCGACAGTTCTCAAAGACAGTGGAGCATGGCTCGGCTCTACAAAGGGCATGCAGCCGGCGCGGTAGGATGGAGACCTTCCCGAGGACCGTCCCCATGCGCATCGTTCATCACCTGGAAAACTCCCGTTCCCTGCGCGTGCTGTGGATGCTGGAGGAGCTGGGGCTGGACTACGAACTGCGCCGCTATCCGCGTGATCCGAAGACGCTGCTGGCGCCGCCGGAACTGCGCAACGTGCATCCGCTCGGCAAGTCACCGGTGCTGCAGGATGGCGAGCTGGTACTGGCCGAGTCCGGTGCGATCCTCGACTACCTCGCTGACCGTTACGACACGCAACGCCAGCTGTCGCCGTCACCGATGCCGGCTGACGGGGCCGAACGCATCGCTTACCGCTACTGGCTGCACTACGCCGAAGGCTCGGCGATGCCGCCGCTGCTGCTGACCCTGGTGATGGGCCGCATACGCAACGCGCCGATGCCGTTCTTTGCGCGCCCGATGGCACGCAGCATTGCCGACAAGGCCGAGCGCGGCTTCATCGGCCCGCAGCGGCGGCTGCATCTGGACTGGATGGAGCGCCGCCTGGCTGAAAGCCAGTGGTTTGCCGGCGAGCGCTTCAGTGCGGCCGACATCCAGATGAGCTTCCCGATCCAGGCTGCTGCCGCGCGCGGTGGCGGTCTCGACGACAAGCCGGCGCTGCGCGGCTTTCTCAAGCGTATTGGTGAGCGCCCGGCCTACCAGCGTGCCGAGGCCCACGGCGGCCACCTGCAGGCGCTCAGCGGCAATTGAGGCGGGCGGCCGTCGTCCCCATCTTCAGCACCATGGATACCGACAGCCTCCGTTTCGACAACCGCCTGCTGCACACCCTGCCGGGCGACCCCGAATCCGGCCCGCGCAGGCGCGAAGTGCTGGGCGCGGCCTGGTCGCCGGTGATGCCGACCCCGGTGGTGGCGCCCACGTTGCTGGCGTGGTCGCCTGAGGTTGCCACGATGCTCGGCTTCGATGCTGCCGAGATCGAGAGCGAAGGCTTCGCCGATGTATTCGGCGGCAACGCGCTGTACGCCGGCATGCAGCCATGGGCCGCCAATTACGGTGGCCATCAGTTCGGCCATTGGGCCGGCCAGCTCGGCGACGGACGTGCGATCTCGCTGGGCGAGCTGGTGGCACCCGATGGCCGCCACTGGGAGCTGCAGCTGAAGGGGGCCGGCCCGACCCCGTACTCGCGCGGTGCCGATGGACGGGCAGTGCTGCGCTCGTCGATCCGCGAGTTCCTGTGCAGCGAAGCGATGCACCACCTGGGCGTGCCGACCACGCGCGCGTTGTCGCTGGTCGGTACCGGCGAGGAGGTGGTGCGCGACATGTTCTATGACGGCCACCCGCGTGCCGAGCCTGGCGCCATCGTGTGCCGGGTCTCGCCGTCGTTCCTGCGTTTCGGTTCGTTTGAGCTGCCGGCCTCGCGTGGCGAGACGGCCTTGCTGCAACAGCTGGTGGACACCTGCATCGCCCGTGATTTCCCCGGGCTGGAGGGGCAGGGCGAGGCACTGTATGGCGACTGGTTCGCGCAGATCGCGGTGCGCACCGCCGAGATGATCGCGCACTGGATGCGTGTCGGCTTCGTGCATGGTGTGATGAACACCGACAACCTGTCCGTGCTCGGTCTCACACTTGATTACGGCCCCTATGGCTGGGTCGAGGATTTCGATCCGGAGTGGACGCCGAACACCACCGACGCCCAGGGGCGCCGCTACCGCTTCGGCACCCAGCCGCAGGTGGCGTACTGGAACCTGAGCCGATTGGCGCAGGCGCTGTCGCCGCTGTTCGCCGATGTCGCACCGCTGCAGGCGGGCCTGGCGGCCTACCAGTCCACCTTCGTGGCCTGCACGCGTCGCGATGCTGCATCGAAGCTGGGGCTGGCTGCTGCCGACGATGACGACCTGCAGCTCTACCAGCGCTGGCAGCAGCTGATGCAGGAGGGCGCCATGGACATGACCCTGGCCTGGCGTGCACTGATGCGCATCGACCCGTCGGCAGCGGACGCTACGGTTCTGGACGCGGTGTACTACGACGAGGCGCGCAAGCATTCGGTGCAGGCGCCGTTGCAGCAATGGCTGCAGGACTACGCAGCGCGCCTGCGTAGCGATCCGCTGTCGGCCCGCGAACGCTTGGCGAAGATGGCAGCGGCCAACCCGCTGTACGTGCTGCGCAACTGGCTGGCCCAGGAGGCGATCGACCGCGCAGAGCAGGGTGACCTCGGCGGTGTGCATGCGCTGCAGGACGTGCTGCGCGACCCGTACACCGAACGCCCGGGGCTTGAACACTTCGCCGGCAAGCGCCCGGCGTGGGCCGACAACCGCGCCGGCTGCTCGATGCTGTCCTGCAGTTCCTGAGGGTGGGTTTCGGCAGGGCTGCGCCCTGCACCTGCAGAGGCCAAGTCAACGGCCAGAGCTGGATCCCGTGGCTTGGCGGGGCGGTGTCGGAATGCGGGGGCGCTGCAAGTACGTCCCTGTAAGCTTGGCAGCCGCATCCATGCGGCTGACACCCCGCACTCCGACACCGCCCCACCTCCGACAGATTCCGGCGGCTGTTGGTAGGTGTCGACCTTGGTCGACACGGTAGATCCACGCCATGCGTGGATGCTTTTCGTTCAATTCTCGAAATATTCGATTTCGATTGAGATTCATCCACGCATGGCGTGGATCTACTACAGATCACAGGAAACTGTCGAAGGCGGGGTGGGTCCGGTGGCGGGAGTGTCCGCGGCATGGATGCCGCGGCCAAGCCCCCATGGACGGGTTTACGGCGTCTCCCGCCATCGGATCCACCCCGCCATCCCACAGGAAACCAGCTTCTGCCGTTGCCGTTGCTTGAAGCCTCCGCAGGTGCAGGGCGCAGCCCTGCCGACACCCCCAACAGGCAGCCGGCGCCCGGAACAGGTACCCTATGCCGCCATCAGATAGCCAATGTGACATGACCGACGCCCTCGTCGCTCCGCAGTGGGCCTCCCGCCTGCGCGACATCGCCGACTTCCCCAAGCCCGGTATCCTGTTCAAGGACATCATGCCGCTGCTCGCCCACGGCGAGGACTTCCGTGGCGCGATCACCGCGATGGCCGACCGTTGGCGCGACCAGAAGCTGGACGCGGTGGTCGGCATCGAATCGCGTGGTTTCATCCTCGGCGCCGCGATGGCACTGGAGCTGGGCGTGGGCTTCGTGCCGGTGCGCAAGCCGGGCAAGCTGCCGGGCCAGGTGCTGCGCGAGGAATACACGCTGGAATACCGCAGTGACTGCATCGAAGTGCACGCCGACGCGCTGCCGGCCGGGGCCCGCGTGGCGATCATCGACGACGTGCTGGCCACCGGCGGTACGCTGGTCGCTGCGCTGTCGCTGGTGCGCCGCCTGGGTGTTGAAGTGGTCGGCGCCGGTGTGCTGGTCGAGCTCGATGGCCTGGGCGGCCGGGCCCGCTGGGAGGCGGGCTTGCCACTGCACACCGAACTGGTGTTCTGATCGAAGGGTGAATGCCGACCAAGGTTGGCATCTACCAGAGCGAAGAGCCGGGAGCTGGTCGTTGCCAACCGTGGTTGGCAACGCTGCTTCAATCACATCATCCGCACGCGGAAGCGACGGCCCTTGATCTTGCCGGCTTCCAGCCTGGCGACGGCCTTGTTGGCCTGTTCACGCGCGATCGCCACATAGGAGCGGGTCGGGAAGATCGCGATCTTGCCGATGAACTTGCTCGACAGGCCGGCATCGCCGGTCAGTGCGCCGAGGATGTCGCCCGGGCGCAGCTTGTCGGTCTTGCCGCCGTCGATACGCAGGGTGCGCATCGCCGCCTGCGGCAACTCGGCCGGGCGCGAGGTCGCCAGTGGCGTCTTCTGCCAATCCAGCGGTTGCCCCATCTGCGCTTCGATGGCTTCGGCGCGGGTCTTTTCGCGGCCAGCCACCAGGCTGAGCGCCAGGCCGCTGGCACCGGCACGGCCGGTACGGCCCACGCGGTGCTGGTAGCTCTCCACGTCGGTCGGCAGCTCGTAATTGATCACCGCCGCCAGCTCTTCCACGTCCAGTCCGCGCGCGGCGACGTCGCTGGCGACCAGCACGTTGCAGCTGCGGTTGGCCAGCCGCAACAGCACTTCCTCGCGGTCGCGCTGCTCCATGTCGCCGTGCAGGGCGAGTGCGGAGAAGCCGAACTGCTGTAGCGAGTTGGCCACTTCGTCCACATCCTTGCGGGTGTTGCAGAACACCACCGCCGATTCCGGCGCGTACTTCAGCAGCAGGCCGGCCAGCGCCTTCTGGCGATGCGCCGGTTCCACCTCGCAGAACAGGTGGCGGATGGCCGGTGCCTGGTCGGCACCTTCCACGGTCACCTCCACCGCGTCGCGCAGCAGGTCACGCGCCATGGCGCGGATGCTGTCGGGGAAGGTGGCGGAGAACAGCAGGCTCTGGCGATCCCTGTGGGTGCGGCCGGCGATCTCGCGGATCGGCTCCTCGAAGCCCATGTCGAGCATGCGGTCGGCCTCGTCCAGCACCAGCGTGCGCACCGCGCCAAGATTCAGCGCGCGCTTGCGTGCCAGCTCCTGCACGCGACCGGGCGTACCGACCACCACGTGCGGATCGTGGCCTTCCAGCGAGGCCAGCTGCGGGCCCAGCGGCACGCCACCCACCAGCAGCAACAGCTTCAGGTTGGGAATGCCGGTGGCCAGCTTGCGGATCTGCTTGCCGACCTGGTCGGCGAGTTCGCGGGTCGGGCACAGGACCAGCGCCTGCACGCGGATCAGGCTGGGGTCGATGGCCTGCAGCAGGCCCAGGCCGAAGGCGGCGGTCTTGCCGCTGCCGGTCGGCGCCTGTGCGATCACATCGTGGCCATCGAGGATGGCCGGCAGGCTCTGCGCCTGCACGGGGGTGAGGGTGGTGTAGCCGAGGGCGTCCAGGCCGGGCTGCAGGGCCGGGCTCAGCGGCAGGGTCGAGAAATCAGTCATGGCGCATTGTACCTGCCCGCGTGGCCGGTCCCGTCTAATGGGGTGGGGGGGGCGGATCCCTTTCCGCAGGAACGGGATCTGACCCCAACGGTGCCGTCATCCACGCATGGCGTGGATCTACGGGTGGGCGCCGACCCTGGTCGGTACGCTCCTGCTCAGCCCAGCACCGCCAACACACCCTGGTGGATCGCCAGGCCACCGAACAGCAGCCAGGCGAACAGGATCAGCGCCAGCAGCAGCGGTTTCAGGCCCGCCTGGCGCAGCGCCGAGACGTGGGTGGTCAGGCCCAGCGCGGCCATCGCCATCGCCAACAGCACCGTGTCCAGCTGCACCAGCCCGGCCTGCAGGCCGGCCGGCAGCAGATGCAGCGAGTTGAAACCGGCCACGGCCACGAAACCGAACGCGAACCACGGCACCACGATGCGCGCCTTGCTGCCGTCGGCGCTGGCCTTGCCGCCACGCGCCAGCCACAACGACAACACGACCAGGAACGGCGCCAGCAGCATCACCCGCACCATCTTGGTGATCACCGCGGTATCGGCGGCGGCTTCGCTGACCGCGCGGCCGGCGGCCACCACCTGCGCCACTTCGTGCACAGTCGCACCAGTGAACAGGCCGTACTGCCGCGCGTCCATCGCCAGCCAGCCGTGCGACTGCACCAGCGCGTACAGCGCCGGGTACAGGAACATCGCCAGCGTGCCGAACACCACGACGGTAGAAACCGCGACAGTGACCTGCGCAGCGCGGCCGCGCACCACCGGTTCGGCGGCCATCACCGCTGCCGCACCGCAGATCGCGCTGCCGGCGCCGATCAGCATTGCCGCCTCGCGTTCCATCTTGAACACACGAACGCCCAGCCAGCAGGCCAGGCCGAAGGTGCTGGCGACCACCAGCACGTCCATCAGCACGCCGCTGACGCCGACATGGCCGATGTCCTGGAAGGTCAGGCGCAGGCCGTACAGCACGATGCCGGCGCGCAGCAGCCAGTGCTTGGAGAAACCGACGCCGGCCGCGCTGCTCGGTGCCAGCCGCGGGTAGAGCGTGTTGCCCACCACGATGCCGCCCACGATGGCTACCGTCAGTGCACTCAGACCACGCGCCTGCAGCCAGGAAAGCTCGGCCAGGTACAGCGATGCCGCCGCGATCAGGCCCACCAGCAAGAGGCCGGGCAGGCGCGGCTGCCAGCGTTGGCGCAGGGCGGGCAGGGACCAGGAGGAGAGAGCGGGGGCATTCATGGCAGGGGCAGGGCTGTAGTGACGAGGCAAGCGTGCGCCTTCGTTCATGACCTGTAAAACGAATACTATGGGTAAAAGCTACCTATAAGATGGGTAATCTGCATGCGCCTGACCCTACGCCAGCTTCAGGTTTTCGTTGCCATCGCCGACCACGGCAGCACCACCGCCGCCGGCCAGGCCATCGCGCTCTCGCAGTCGGCCAGCAGCGCCGCCCTGCAGGAGCTGGAGGCGCACTTCGGCACCCCACTGTTCGACCGCATCGGCCGCCGCCTGGCCCTGAATGGTCATGGCCGCGCGCTGCTGGAGCCGGCGCGCACCCTACTGGTCAACGCCGCCGATCTGGAGCGGCAGCTGGCCGCCGGCGGCGACCCGTCGCAGGGCGCGCCGCTGCGATTGGTGCTGGCCGCCAGTACCACCATCGGCAACTACCTGCTGCCGCAGCGCATCGCTGAACTGCTGCGGCAGGCGCCGCAGGCCGAAGTCGACCTGCGCATCGACAATAGTGCTGGCGTAGTCGGCGCCGTGCAGCGCCTGGACGTCGACGCCGGCCTGATCGAAGGCCCGTGCCATGAGCGCGGTTTGCAGGTCACGGCCTGGCAGCAGGATCCGCTGGTGATCGTCGGCGCCGCCGACGTTCTCCCGCGCTGGTCGCTGGACGAACTGCGCCGCGCCCGCTGGCTGCTGCGCGAACCGGGCTCCGGCACCCGTGAAGCAGTGGAACAGGCCCTGCTGCCGCACCTGCGTGGCTTCGCCCAGACGCTGCAGCTGGGCAATACCGAAGCGATCAAGCAGGCCGCGATCGCCGGCCTCGGCCTGGCCTGCCTCTCGCGTCACGCGCTGGAAGAGCCGCTGGCGCTGGGTCGTCTGCGCGTGCTCGAAACCCCGTTGCCTCCGCTGCAGCGCACGCTGTGGCTGGTACGCCACCCCGGCAAGCAATGGCTGCCGGGGTTGCAGGCGCTGCTGGGGGAGGTGGGGTAGCCGGGATCCATCCGCACAGCGCGAATTCCACGACGGGATCCGCGCCCCGCCGTCCCACAGGAAACCAGCTTTTTGACGTTGCCGTTGAGGCTGCCGGCCAGCGGCCGGCACTACCGCGGGTGCCGGGTGCAACCCGGCCGACGCCCCCAACCCGTACAATATCCGGATGCCTCTGATTACTCTGCAGAACGTCGACTTCAGCGTCGGCGGCCCGTTGTTGCTGGAAAAGGCCGAACTGTCGATCGAGCCGGGTGAACGCATCGCCCTGATCGGCCGCAACGGCGCCGGCAAATCCACCTTGCTCAAGCTGCTGTCCGGCGACCACAAGCCCGATGACGGCGAAGTCCGCGTGCAGCAGGGCGTGCGCGTCACCCGCCTGGAGCAGGAAGTGCCACATGGCGCCGCCGGCTCGGTGTTTGACGTCGTCGCCGATGGCCTCGGTGAACTGGGCCAGTGGCTGGCCGAATTCCATCACCTCAGCCACGCCGAAGTATTTGATGGCGAAGCCCTGGGCAACGTGCAGGCCAAGATCGACGCCGCCAACGGCTGGGGCCTCGATCAGCGCGTCAGCGAAACCCTGACCAAGCTCGACCTGGACGGCGAGGCCGAGTTCGGCCGCTTGTCCGGCGGCATGAAGCGCCGCGTGCTGCTCGCCCGTGCGCTGGTGTCCAGCCCCGACGTGCTGCTGCTGGACGAACCGACCAACCACCTCGATATCGAAGCCATCGACTGGCTCGAAGCGTTCCTGAAGGGTTGGAGCGGCAGCGTGGTGTTCGTTACCCATGACCGCCGCTTCCTGCGCGCACTGGCCACCCGCATCGTCGAGATCGACCGTGGCCAGGTCACCAGCTGGCCGGGCGACTGGGCCAACTACGAGCGTCGCCGGGAGGAACGCCTCAACGCGCAGGCGCAGGAAAACGCGCGCTTCGACAAGCTGCTGGCGCAGGAAGAAGTCTGGATCCGCCAAGGCATCAAGGCGCGCCGCACCCGCGATGAGGGCCGCGTGCGCCGCCTGAAGGCGATGCGCGTGGAGCGTTCGCAGCGCCGTGATCTCAGCGGCAACGTCAAGATGGAAGCCGCACAGGGCATCAGCTCTGGCAAGAAGGTCATCGACGTCAAGGATATTTCGTTCGCCTTCGGTGAGCGCACCATGGTCCGCGACTTCACCACCACCATCATGCGCGGCGACCGCATCGGCCTGATCGGCCCCAACGGCAGCGGCAAGACGACGCTGCTGAAGCTGCTGCTGGGCGAGCTGCAGCCGGCCAAGGGCGAAGTCAACGCCGGCACCAACCTGCAGATCGCCTATTTCGACCAGTACCGTGCGGTGCTGCGCGAAGACTGGAGCGCGATCGAGAACGTGGCCGAAGGCCGCGATTTCCTCGAGTTCAACGGCAAGCGCAAGCACGTGCATGCCTACCTGCAGGACTTCATGTTCACCCCGGAACGCGCGCGTGCGCCGATCACCCGCCTGTCCGGTGGCGAGCGCAACCGCCTGCTGCTGGCCAAGCTGTTCGCGCAGCCGTCCAACCTGCTGGTGATGGACGAACCGACCAACGACCTGGACGTGGAAACCCTGGAGCTGCTGGAAGAGCTGCTGGGCGAGTACACCGGCACCCTGCTGCTGGTCAGCCATGACCGTGACTTCATCGACAACGTGGTGACCTCCACGCTGGTGATGGAAGGCGACGGCGTGATCGGCGAGTACGTCGGTGGCTACAGCGACTGGCAGCGTTATGCGGCCAGCGTGGCAGCGCCTGCCGCGACCCCCGCCGCCAAGCCGGCAGCCGCAGCACCTGCCGCGCCGGCTGCTGCCACCCCGGCTGCGCCCAAGCGCAAGCTGGCCTACAAGGAAGCGCGCGAGCTGGAGCAGCTGCCGAAGACCATCGAGAAGCTGGAAAGCGATGTCGAAGGGCTGACCTCGGCGATGAACGATCCGTCGTTCTACACCCGCAGCAGTGCCGAAGTGACCGCGCACACCCAGCAGCTGGCCAAGGTGCAGGCCGAGCTGGATGCCGCGTACGCGCGCTGGGAAGAGCTGGAAGGCTGAGCGGCTACCACGGCCGTCTCGCCCTGCGGGCGGCTGTGGTTTTTGATCTGATTCCGCCTTGAAGCGAGCCGAGCACCGCAGGTCCGGCGAGGGCGAAGAGGCGCGGGTGTCTGAGCGCAGCGAGTTCCCGCGCCGTCCCTCGGTGGACCGAGGAGCGCAGGGTACCGGTGCGTAGCATCGGCTCGCGGACGGCGGAGCGCTTCTTTTGGTTACTTTTCTTTGCGAGCACCGCACTGCAGGAGCAGAGCGGAACGGCATAGCCGGCCCGCAGGGTGACGCACAAGGATGTGCGTCATCAAGAAAAGTAACGCCCATGAACGCATCAGATTGCAGCAGTCATGATCCGCGCAGAGCGGTCATTTGACCCCGTGCAGATCCCGCAACTGGCTCGGCCGGCTGCCGAAATACGCCGCCAGATCGGCGATGTCCTGATCGCTCAGGTCCTTCGCCTGCGGCGTCATCAGCGCATGCTGGCGGTCGCCGGCGCGGTAGGCCTGCAGCGCATGCGCCAGATAGTCGCCGTACTGGCCACCCAGTTTCGGATAGATCGGATCGATCGGCGCATTGCCGTCGGCCCCATGGCAGTCGATGCAGCTCTGGTTGGTGGCCTTGCCCTTCACCTTGGCGCGGGCTTCACCGGCGGCCTCGCGGCCTGCCGGCAGGCCAGCGGAGGACGAAGAACCGTGTTCGCCGCTGGCATGGCCCGGGTCGGCGGCGGATTTCTCGCTGTTTTCCACCTGCGACTGCGAACAGGCCGCCAGCAGCAGGGCAACGGACAGGGCGATGGCGTGACGCATCGGATGCGCGGCTTTCGACATGGGCGGGCCTTACTTGACGGTGGACAGGTAAACAGAGAGATCGGCGATCTCCTGTTCGCTGAAACTCATCGACTGTGCCTGCATCGTCGGATGCCGGCGCTTGCCCTGGCGGTACTCGGTCAGGGCCTGGGCCAGGTACTGCTGGGTCTGGCCGCCGATCTTCGGCACCCGGTAGCTGGGGTAGGCGTTCTTGTAGCCGGTGATGCCGTGGCACCCCTGGCAGGTGTAGGCCAGGACACGGCCATTGTCGAAGTTGCCGGTGGGCGTGGCAGGCGCCGGTGCGGCGGCAGGCGCCGGGGCGGGTGTGGCAGGAGCGGGAGCGGGCTGTGCGGCGGCCCCAAGGGGCAGGAGGACGGCCAGAGCGAGACAAGCGGCGAGCGGCTGCGGGCGCATGGTGTCGTTTCCGGGGATTCGGGTCTGGTCGTTCCGGCGTGGGGTACGGAACGACCCGAGTATAGCCTCAGGTTTCATCTAGCTGAAATGGGGGCGGGCCGACCAGCGGCGTGAAGACACCATGACCTTTGGGATATGGTGTTGCCGTGAAGTGGTGCATTACTTTGCTACCACACCTGTCCACGCATCCTCCAGGGACCCGACGATGTCGCACCCAACCTTCCTGTCCGGCCGTCGCAGCGGAATCTGCGCTGCCGCACTGCTGATCTCCACCTCCCTGCTGCTGGGCGGTTGCGCCGCAGGGCCCAATTCCGAAGCCAAGGCTGCCGAGACCAAGGAGGAGAAAAAGGTCGACGCCGTCCCGGTCGAAGTGGCGGTGGCCAGCCATCGTGCCGTCGCGGCCAGCTACACCGGTACCGCTGCACTGGAGCCACGCGCCGAGTCGCAGGTGGTCGCCAAGACCTCCGGCGTAGCCCTGGCGGTGCTGGTCGAGGAAGGGCAGCGGGTCACCGCCGGCCAGCCGCTGGTGCGGCTGGACCCGGATCGTGCACGCCTGGCCGTGGCGCAGAGCGAAGCGCAGATGCGCAAGCTGGAAAACAACTACCAGCGCGCACAGAAGCTGGTCGGCCAGCAGATGGTCAGCGCCGCCGATGTCGACCAGCTGCGCTACGACCTGGAGAACGTCCGTGCGCAGTACCGCCTGGCCACGCTGGAGCTGTCCTACACCACGGTCGTGGCACCGATCTCGGGTGTGATCGCCTCACGCTCGATCAAGACCGGCAACTTCGTGCAGATCAATACACCGATCTTCCGCATCGTCGACAACTCGCGGCTGGAGGCCACCCTCAACGTACCCGAACGTGAGCTGGCCACCCTGCGTGCCGGCCAGCCGGTGACGCTGGCGGCCGACGCACTTCCGGGCCAGAGCTTCACCGGCACCGTTGACCGCATCGCGCCGGTGGTGGACTCGGGCAGCGGCACGTTTCGCGTGGTCAGTGCCTTCGATGGCGCCGCCCACGCGCTGCAGCCCGGCATGTTCGGCCGCATCCGCATCGATTACGACCAGCGTGCCGATGCGCTGGTGGTGCCGCGCCTGGCGTTGCTCGATGACGGTGAACCTGCGGTGTTCCGCGTGCGCGAAGGCAAGGTCGCACGCGTTCCGGTCAAGCTGGGTTACGCCGAGGGCCCGTGGGTGGAGATCCGTGATGGCCTGGCGGCCGGTGATCAGGTGGTCACCGCCGGCAAGGTCGCCCTGCGCGACGGCACCACGGTGCAGGTGATTGCCGATCCGAAGGCGAAGGCGGTCGCGGCGGCCGCCAAGCCCGCAGACAAGGCCGGGAGCAAGCAATGACTGCCGCGGGCCACGACCACGGTGCCTCGCCGGCGAGCGACGGCGCCGCCGCCGGCATGCGCGGCGGCCTGGTGGAATTCGCCACGCGCCGCCGCGTGACCATCGCCATGTGCACGGTCACCCTGCTGCTGTTCGGCCTGATCGCGCTCGGCAACCTCAAGGTCAACCTGCTGCCCGACCTGAGCTACCCGACGCTGACCGTGCGCACCGAATACACCGGTGCGGCGCCGACCGAAATCGAAACCCTGATCACCCAGCCGGTTGAAGAAGCGGTGGGCGTGGTCAAGAACCTGCGCAAGCTGAAGTCGGTCTCGCGCACCGGCCAGAGCGATGTGGTGCTGGAGTTCGCCTGGGGCACCAACATGGACCAGGCCAGCCTGGAGGTGCGCGACAAGATGGAAGCGCTGAACCTGCCACTGGAGGCCAAGGCCCCGGTGCTGCTGCGCTTCAATCCGTCCACCGAGCCGATCATGCGCCTGGTGCTGTCCAACAAGGTCGCGCCGACCAGCGATGCCGATGCGGTCCGCGAGCTGACCGGCCTGCGCCGCTATGCCGATGAAGACCTGAAGAAGAAGCTGGAGCCGGTCACCGGCGTGGCAGCAGTGAAGGTGGGCGGTGGCCTGGAAGACGAGATCCAGGTCGACATCGACCAGCAGAAGCTGGCGCAGCTGAACCTGCCGATCGACACCGTCATCAAGCGTCTCAAGGACGAGAACATCAACATCTCCGGCGGCCGCCTGGAAGAGGGCTCCCAGCGCTTCCTGGTGCGTACCGTCAACCAGTTCGCTGACCTCGAGGAAATCCGCAACCTGCTGGTCACCACCCAGGCCGCCAACGGCAGCGCAGCGGATTCGGCGCTGCAGCAGATGTTCAACATCGCCGCGTCGACCGGTTCGGCGGCAGCCATCGCGGCGGCGTCGGCGGCACAGAGCGCATCATCCGGCGGCGGCTCCAGCGTGGTCGCCAACGGCGTGCCGGTGCGCCTGAAGGACGTGGCCACCGTGCGCCAGGGCTACAAGGAGCGCGAAGCGATCATCCGCCTGGGCGGCAAGGAGGCGGTCGAGCTGGCCATCTACAAGGAAGGCGACGCCAACACCGTGTCCACCGCCGAAGCGCTGCGCAAGCGCCTGGAGCAGATCAAGGGCACGTTCCCGTCCGATGTCGAGCTGACCACCATCGAGGACCAGTCGCGCTTCATCGAGCACGCCATCGCCGACGTCAAGAAGGACGCGGTGATCGGTGGCCTGCTGGCGATCCTGATCATCTTCCTGTTCCTGCGCGATGGCTGGAGCACGTTCGTGATCAGCCTGTCGTTGCCGGTATCGATCATCGCCACGTTCTTCTTCATGGGCCAGCTCGGCCTGAGCCTGAACGTGATGTCGCTGGGTGGCCTGGCATTGGCCACCGGCCTGGTGGTGGATGACTCGATCGTGGTGCTGGAGAGCATCGCCAAGGCTCGTGAGCGTGGCCTGGGCATCCTGCAGGCGGCGATCGCCGGCACCCGTGAAGTGAGCATGGCGGTGGTCGCCTCGACCCTGACCACCATCGCCGTGTTCCTGCCGCTGGTGTTCGTCGACGGCATCGCCGGGCAGCTGTTCCGCGACCAGGCGCTGACCGTGGCGATCGCCATCGCGATCTCGCTGCTGGTGTCGATGACCCTGATCCCGATGCTGAGCTCGCTGAAGGGGCGGCCACCGCTGGCGTTCCCGGAAGAGGCGCCGAACGCAGCATGGCAGCCGCAGAAGCGCTGGCAGAAGCCGGTCGCGCTGGGCCGCCGTGGCGTGGTTGCCAGCGCGCGCTGGAGCTTCTATGCGCTGGCCTGGCTTGTCGTGCGCGTGTGGCGTGGCGTGGTGGCAGTGGTCGGCCCGGTGATGCGCAAGGCCAGTGATCTGGCGATGAAGCCCTATGCAGGCGCCGAGCGAGGCTACCTGCGCCTGCTGCCGAGTGCGCTGGCGCATCCCGGCAAGGTGCTGGGCGTGGCAGCCATCATCTTCGTGGCGACCATGGCGCTGGTACCGATGCTTGGCGCGGACCTGATTCCGCAGCTGGCGCAGGACCGGTTCGAAATGACGGTGAAGCTGCCGGCCGGCACGCCGCTGAAGCAGACCGATGCGCTGGTGCGCGAGCTGCAGCTGGCGCACGGCAAGGGGGAGGGCGTGGCCTCGCTGTATGGCGTCAGTGGCAGCGGCACCCGGCTGGATGCCAGTCCGACCGAAAGCGGTGAGAACATCGGCAAGCTGACTGTGGTGATGGAAGGTGGTGGCAACGCGCGCACCGAAGCAGCAATCACCGAGCGCCTGCGCGGCACCATGAGCCAGCACCCGGGCGCCCAGGTCGACTTCGCGCGGCCGGCATTGTTCAGCTTCTCCACGCCGTTGGAAATCGAACTGCGCGGGCAGGACATGGCCACCCTGGAAGTGGCCGGGCAACGCCTGGCGGCGATGCTGCGCGGCAATGCGCACTACGCCGACGTGAAATCGACGGTGGAAGAGGGCTTCCCGGAAATCCAGATCCGCTTCGACCAGGAACGCGCGGGTGCGCTGGGCCTGACCACCCGCCAGATCGCCGACGTGGTGGTGAAGAAGGTGCGCGGCGACGTCGCCACCCGCTACAGCTTCCGTGATCGCAAGATCGACGTGCTGGTGCGTGCCCAGGAAGGTGACCGCGCCAGCGTCGAGAGCATCCGCCGGCTGATCGTCAATCCGGGCAGCAGCCGCCCGGTCACCCTGGACGCGGTGGCCGACGTGGTCGCCACCACCGGCCCCAGCGAGATCCATCGTGCCGACCAGACCCGGGTGGCGGTGGTATCGGCCAACCTGCGCGACATCGACCTCGGCGCAGCCATGCGCGAAGTGCAGCAGATGGTGGCCGAGCAGCCGCTGGGCGCGGGCGTTGGCCTGCACATCGGTGGCCAGGGCGAGGAACTGGCGCAGGCGGCGAAGTCGCTGATCTTCGCCTTTGGACTGGCGATCTTCCTGGTCTACCTGGTGATGGCCTCGCAGTTCGAGTCGCTGCTGCACCCGTTCGTGATCCTGTTCACCATCCCGCTGGCGCTGGTCGGCGCGATCCTGGCGCTGATGCTGACCGGCAAGCCCATCTCGGTGGTGGTGTTCATCGGCCTGATCCTGCTGGTCGGCCTGGTCACCAAGAACGCGATCATCCTGATCGACAAGGTCAACCAGCTGCGCGAAGCCGGCGTGGCCAAGCATGAGGCGCTGGTGGAAGGTGCGCGTTCGCGCCTGCGGCCGATCATCATGACCACGCTGTGCACGCTGTTCGGCTTCCTGCCGCTGGCGGTGGCGATGGGCGAGGGCGCCGAAGTGCGTGCACCGATGGCGATCACCGTGATCGGTGGCCTGCTGGTGTCGACGCTGCTGACGCTGCTGGTGATCCCGGTGGTGTACGACCTGATGGATCGTCGCGGCGACGCCTACTACCGTGAGCGCGGCCGCAAGCATGCCGGTGAAGGCCTGCATGGCGACGAGGGCGGCACGGCAGGTGTGGAGGAGCCGGCATGAGCGTTGCCGAGTTCTCCATCCGCCGCCCGGTCACCACCATCATGTGCTTCGTGTCGCTGGTGGTGATCGGCCTGATCGCTTCGTTCCGGCTGCCGTTGGAGGCGCTGCCGGACATCTCCGCGCCGTTCCTGTTCGTGCAGATCCCATACACCGGTTCGACGCCCGAGGAAGTGGAGCGGACCATCATCCGCCCGGTCGAGGAGTCGCTGGCGACGATGACCGGCATCAAGCGCATGCGCTCATCGGCCACCTCCGAGGCGGCGCTGATCTACATCGAGTTCAGCGACTGGGACCGCGACATCGCCATTGCCGCGTCCGACGCGCGCGAGCGTATCGATGCGATCCGCAGCGACCTGCCCGACGACCTGCAGCGCTACAACGTGTTCAAGTGGTCCAGCAGTGACCAGCCGGTACTGAAGGTGCGGCTGGCCAGCACCACCGACCTGACCACTGCCTATGACATGCTCGACCGTGAGTTCAAGCGGCGCATCGAGCGCATCCCGGGTGTGGCCCGCGTCGATATCACCGGTGCACCGCCGAACGAGGTGGAGATCGCCATCGATCCGAACCGGCTCAACGCGCATGGGTTGAGCATCAACGAGCTGAGCGAGCGCCTGCGCACGCTGAACTTCTCGATCTCGGCCGGTCAGATCGACGACAACGGCCAGCGCGTGCGCGTGCAGCCGGTGGGCGAGATCACCGACCTGCAGGAAATGCGCGACCTGGTGATCAACGCCAAGGGCCTGCGCCTGGGCGATATCGCCGACGTGCGCCTGAAGCCTGCACGTATGAACTACGGGCGCCGCCTGGACGGCAACCCGGCGGTGGGCCTGGATATCTTCAAGGAGCGCAGTGCCAACCTGGTGGACGTCTCGCGTGCGGCGCTGGCCGAAGTCGAGGCGATCCGCGCGCAGCCGTCGATGCGCGACGTGCAGATCAAGGTGATCGACAACCAGGGCAAGGCAGTGACCTCGTCACTGCTGGAGCTGGCCGAAGCCGGTGCGGTCGGCCTGATCCTGTCGGTGACGGTGCTGTTCTTCTTCCTGCGCCATTGGCCGTCGACGCTGATGGTGACCCTGGCCATTCCAATCTGCTTCACCATCACCCTGGGCTTCATGTACTTCGTCGGGGTGACGCTGAACATCCTGACCATGATGGGCCTGCTGCTGGCCGTGGGCATGCTGGTCGACAACGCCGTGGTGGTGGTGGAGAGCATCTACCAGGAGCGCGAGCGCATGCCGGGGCAGCCACGGCTGGCCTCGATCATCGGCACCCGCAACGTGGCCATCGCGCTCAGCGCCGGTACGCTGTGCCACTGCATCGTGTTCGTGCCGAACCTGTTCGGCGAGACCAACAACATCAGCATCTTCATGGCGCAGATCGCGATCACCATCTCGGTCTCGCTGCTGGCCTCGTGGCTGGTCGCGGTCAGCCTGATTCCGATGCTGTCCGCACGCATGGCCACGCCCAAGCTGGTGCACTCGCAGACCGGCCTGATCGCGCGCCTGCAGCGGCGCTATGCGCAGCTGCTGGACTGGTCACTGCATCACCGCGGTTGGAGCCTGCTCGGCATCCTGCTGGTGGTGCTGGTCAGCCTGGTGCCGATGAAGCTGACCAAGGTCGACATGTTCGGTGGCGAGGGCGGCAAGGACATCTTCATCGGCTACATGTGGAAGGGCGCCTACACCTACCGGCAGATGTCCGAGGAAGTGGCGCGCGTGGAGAGCTGGATCGACCAGAACCGCGAGCGCCTGCACGTCAAGCAGGTGTACTCCTGGTACAGCGAGCAGGAAGGCAGCTCCACGGTGGTCACCCTGGACGAGAAGTACGCCAAGGACATCAAGGCGCTGCAGGAAGAGTTGCGCAAGGGCCTGCCGAAGTCCGCCCGCACCGACTATTTCGTCGGCAACCAGGGCGGCGATGGTGGGGGTGGCGGCAACCAGGGCGTGCAGGTGCAGCTGGTGGGCGATTCCAGCTCGATGCTGCAGGAGATCGGCCAGGAAGTGGTGCCGTTGCTGGCGCAGCGTGCCGAACTGCGGGACGTGCGCATCGACAATGGCGAGAAGGGCGGCGAGCTGAAGGTGCGCGTCGACCGTGAGCGTGCCGCAGCGTTCGGCTTCAACGCCGAACAGGTGGCCAGCTTCGTCGGCCTGGCGCTGCGCGGCGCACCGATGCGCGAGTTCCGCCGCGGTGACAATGAAGTGCCGGTGTGGGTGCGCTTTGCCGGCGCCGAGCAGAGCAGCCCGGAAGACCTGGCCGGTTTCAGCGTGCGTACCGGCGATGGCCGCAGCGTGCCGCTGCTGAGTCTGGTCACCGTGGACGTTGGTTCGTCGGCCACCCAGATCGGCCGTACCAACCGTCAGACGACATTGACCATCAAGGCCAACCTGGCCGGGAAGGTCACCGCACCGGACGGGCGCAAGGCGATAGAGGCCGTGCTCAAGCCGATGAACTTCCCGGCCGGCTACGGCTTCACCTTCGATGGCGGCGACTACGGCAACGATGATGAAGCCATGCAGCAGATGGTGTTCAACCTGCTGATCGCGCTGGTGATGATCTACGTGGTGATGGCGGCGGTGTTCGAGTCGCTGCTGTTCCCGGCGGCAATCATGAGTGGCGTGCTGTTCTCGATCTTCGGCGTGTTCTGGCTGTTCTGGATCACCGGCACCTCGTTCGGGATCATGTCCTTCATCGGCATCCTGGTGCTGATGGGCGTGGTGGTGAACAACGGCATCGTGATGATCGAGCACATCAACAACCTGCGGCGCAGCGGCATGGGCCGTACCCAGGCGCTGGTGGAAGGCTCACGCGAACGCCTGCGCCCGATCATGATGACCATGGGCACGGCGATCCTGGCGATGGTGCCGATCTCGCTGACCGACACGCAGATGTTCGGCAATGGCCCGGAGTACTCGCCGATGGCGCGTGCGATTGCCGGCGGCCTGGCGTTCTCGACCGTGGTCAGCCTGCTGTTCCTGCCGACGATCTACGCGGTGCTCGATGACCTGCGTAATGCCGTGACGCGCCTGATCCGCCGTGCGCGTGGAGTGGAAATGGTAGAGCCGGGCGCTGCCCGGCTGTAACGCACGTCAACGTGTTGTGGTGTGGGGGAGGCCGGTCGTAGTGGGGCGGTCTCCCCCTTTTTTTGCTCGCCGCGTCTGCTTGCCTCTGTAGAGCCGAAGGCAGCGGCAGGAGCCGCTGCCAACGTCGCTTGCGACGGCCCGGAGGGTGTCGGCCAGGACGGCCGGCATAGCCATGCTCGGCTGCTGTTCGCCGCGTTGCGGCATCGCCCGGGCATGGGCTCGGGCGCTACAGATTCTGTGGCCGGTTGAGGCTTACCCCGCCACCTTGCCCCACACCTTGAACGTGGTCAGCCACAGGCCGAGCATGCTGCCGATGTTGGTCAGCATGAAGGTCAGCACCACGCGGGTAACGCGATTGCGGTACCAGCCCTTCAGGCTCTGCGCATCGTCGCGCAGCTTCAGGAAGTCCTCGTAGGCTGGCTTGCGCACACGCGCTTCCACCAGTGCCGAGAAGGCGCCGGTCGGGATGCTCAGGCGGAACGGCTTGAACGGGGCCACCGCGATCGCGGTGAGGATGCTCAGCGGGTGACCGCCGGCCAGAAGGCAGCCCAGGCCGGCCAGGCCGCCGGTATACATCGCCCAGGTTGCCAGCAGCTCGGTGCCTACGCCCAGGCCGCCGCGGTAGAAGCCTACGCCGATGCCGGTCGCCACGATCGCCAGGATGCCCAGCGTGAACCACGGGATGTTGCGCTTCTTCGGCACCGCCTCCAGCTCGGCGCGCAGCGGCGCCGGTGCCTCGGTGTCGGTTTCCAGGTGGCGTGCCAGACCCGCCAGGTGGCCGGCTCCGACCACTGCCAGCACTTCGCGCTGGTGCGGGTCGTGTTCTTCGCGCAGGCGGGTGGCCATGTAGCGGTCGCGCTCGCCGATGATGGTTTCGTACAGCGCCGGGCTCTCGCTGGCGAACTCACCGAAGCTCGATTCCAGCATGTCGCCCTGTTTGAGCTTCTCGATCTCGTTCTCGCCCACTTCCTCGGACGAGAACAGGCCGGCGCCGAGGCCGGCAACCAGCTTCAGCTTGCCGAAGAAGCCCAGCCGTTGCGACGCGCGGCGGAAGGTCAGGCCAACCTCGCGGTCGATCAGGTGCACCGGCAGGTTGCGTTCGCGGGCGAGTTCCACCGCACGTTTCAGCTCGGCACCGGGCTCGATGTCGAGTTGCTCGGCCAGGCGGCGCTGATAGGCGGACAGAGCCAGGTTGGCGGCGAACAGGGCGACGCGGCCCTTGCGGATCACCTCGACCAGGTCGAGCTTGGCGAGTGTGTCGGGGTCGCTCAGCGCCTGCAGGCGCTGCGGGTCCAGCTCGACGGCAACGGCATCGAAGCGGCCGCTGTCGATGGCTTTTTCAACGGCCTCGACGCTGGCGCGGGAGACGTGGGCGGTGCCCAGCAGGGTGTAGCGCACGCCGTCGCGTTCGACGACGCGCACCGGCTGGCCGGCGAACAGGTCGTCGCCGGTCTCGGGAAGGGTTTCGGTCATGGGTTCATTCATTGGAGGGTGCGGTGTCGGCGCCATCGCCGAGCGCGCGCTGCATCTGTACGGTGTCCAGCCAGCGGCCATGCTTGCGGCCGAGGCCACGGAACACGCCCACCAGCTCGAATCCGAAGCGTTCGTGCAGCTTGATCGAGGCGGTGTTGGTCGGTTCGCCGATCACCGCCACCATCTGCCGGTAGCCACGTGCCACGCAGGCGTCGATCAAGGCCTGCAGCAGGCCGGTGCCGACACCCTTGCCCTGGAACGCGGCATCGACGTAGACCGAGTTCTCCACGGTCCACTGGTAGGCAATGCGGGTGCGATAGGTGTTGGCATAGGCATAGCCAGCCACCTGACCGTCGATCTCGGCGACCAGGTAGGGGAAGCCACGATCGATGATGTCGCGCATGCGGCGCAGCATCTCGGTCGCGTCCGGGATGTCGTACTCGTAGGTGTTGACGAAATCGGTCACTTCCACCGCGTAGATGGCGGTGATCGCGTCGATGTCGGCCGGGCCGGCATCACGGATGAGGACGGCCATGCGCGGGCTCCGGCTCAGTCGATGTAGCGCTTGAGCAGGTCGCCGTATGCATCGATGCGGCGATCGCGCAGGAACGGCCAGATGCGCCGCACATGCTCGCTGCGCTGCAGGTCGACGTCGCACAGCAGCACGGTGGCCTCGGTGCCGGCCTCGGCCAGGAACTCGCCCTGCGGGCCGAGCACGTGGCTGTTGCCCCAGAACTGGATGCCCGACGCGCCCAGCGGCGACGCCTCGTGGCCGACGCGGTTGCAGCTCAGCACCGGCAGGCCGTTGGCCACGGCGTGGCCACGGTGGCTCAGCACCCAGGCGTCGCGCTGGCGGGTCTTCTCGTCCTGCACGTCGTCCGGGTCCCAGCCGATCGCGGTCGGGTACAGCAGCAGCTCGGCGCCGGCCAGCGCCATCAGGCGCGCCGCTTCCGGGTACCACTGGTCCCAGCACACCAGCACGCCCAGGCGGCCCACCGAAGTGTCGATCGGCTTGAAGCCGATGTCGCCCGGGGTGAAGTAGAACTTCTCGTAGAAGCCCGGGTCGTCCGGGATGTGCATCTTGCGGTACTTGCCGAGCAGGCTGCCGTCCTTTTCAAACACCACCGCGGTGTTGTGGTACAGGCCGGCAGCGCGGCGCTCGAACAGCGAGCCGACCAGCACCACGCCATGCTTCTTCGCCAGTGCGCCCAGGCGCTCGGTGCTTGGGCCCGGAATGGATTCGGCCAGGTCGAATTCGTCCACCGATTCGTGCTGGCAGAAATACGGGCCGTTGTGCAGTTCCTGCAGCAGCACCAGCTTGGCACCCTGCGCAGCCGCCTCGGCCACGCGTGCTTCGATCACCGCCAGGTTGGCGGCGGCATCACCGTGGTTGCGCTCCTGGATCAGGGCGACGGTAAGGGGGCTGCGCGAGTTCATGCGGGGCGTTCCTGCGGGGGAAAACCTGCATGTTAGCGCGGATGGGCGGCGACGGCGTGTTGCGCGCTGAATGGGTGATGGTCGTGCCGGCCGCTGGCCGGCATCCCCATCAATCCGTCAGGCATTGCCTGGTTGCCGGCCAGCGGCCGGCACTCCCTTTTCTCAGACCTTCAACAACCCGGCCGGCAGCTGCATGGTGATGCAGTGCAGGCTGCCGTTCTGCCAGATCAGCGAGCGGCAAGGCACCTGCACGATCTCGCGACCCGGATGCGCCTGGGCCAGCACATCACGGGCCAGGTCGTCGGCCGGGTCGCCATAGGCCGGCATCAGCACCGCGCCGTTGACGATCAGGTAGTTGGCGTACGACGCAGCAAGACGGCGGCCTTCGTCGATCACCGGCCGCGCCCACGGCAGCGGGAACAGGCGATACGGCTGGCCGTCCTTGGTGCGCAGCGCGGCCAGCTCATTGCCCATTGCCTGCAGCTCGGCGTAGTGCGAATCGCTCTCGTCGTCGCAGGCCTGGTAGACGATGCTGTCAGCGGAGGCGAAGCGGGCGAGGGTGTCGATGTGGGCGTCGGTGTCGTCGCCTTCCAGGTAGCCGTGATCCAGCCACAGCACGCGGTCCTGCTGCAGCCAGTCGGCCAGGTCTGCGCTCAGGCTGGCGCGGTCGCGGTCCGGGTGGCGTTCGTGCAGGCACTTCCAGGTGGTCAGCAGGGTGCCTTCGCCGTCGGTCTCGATGCCACCGCCTTCCAACGCGAACGGAATGCTGCGCACCGGGGCGTCGTTGAACACGCCAGCCTGGTCGAGCACGCCCACCAGCTGGTCATCCAGGGTGGCGTCGAACTTGCCGCCCCAGCCAGTGAAGCGGAAGTCCAGCAGCTGGAAACCGCCGTCGGCGCGGCGCAGGGTGATCGGGCCGGAGTCGCGCAGCCAGGTATCGTCGTAGGCGGCCGTGGTGAAGTGGACCTTGTCCATGTCGATGCGGTTGGAGCGCAGCCGCATTTCGGCATAGGTCTCCACATCGTCGTCGGCCACGCAGATCAGCACCGGCTGGAAGCGGGTGATGGCCGCGACCAGGGCGATGTAGGTCTCTTCCACCTGGCCCAGGCGGTCGGCCCAGTCGGTGTCGGCGGTGGGCCAGGCAATCAGGACGCCGCTCTGGGCTTCCCACTCGGCAGGAAAACGAAGGGTCTGGTTCATGGTCTCGCTACACAGGCCCGCCCACGGCGGGTAAAGGGATCAACGGATCGGTGGTTTCGGGCCGATTTCGTTCGGGTCCGCCTGGTTGGCCACCACGTCGATCACCTTCTGCTTCTCGAAGTAGACGGTGAACTGCGGGTACACCCAGCGGTTGATGGTCGGCCACTGCCGCTTCTGCCCGCCACGCGGCTGCAGTTGTTCGCTGGGCGCGCCGAACTGCGCCTGCACCTGCTGCATGCTCTGGCCGCGCACGGGCAGGGCACCGGCCGGCTTCTCGCGGGCACGGTCGACAAGCAGGGTATCGGCCAGTGCCGGTGTGGCGGCGGCCAGGGTGGCCATTACGGCCAGGGCGGACAGGTAACGCTTCATCTCGATCTACTCCCCAGTGGTCAAGAAAGGCGATTACAGCAAAAACGGCAGGAAAAAGCCGCATAAACAAAAAACCGCCCGAAGGCGGTTTCTTGCATCGGGTCGGCCCCGCGTAGGGCCAGCCGCAGCCGGAAGGCTGTGAGGCTTAGCGCTGACGCGCCTTGAAACGCGGGTTCGACTTGCAGATGACGAAGATCTTGCCACGACGACGCACGACCTTGCAGTCACGGTGACGGGCCTTCGCCGACTTCAGGGAGGACAGGACTTTCATGGCATACCTCGGCGTAAACAGTAGTTGTTCGGGTGGAGCGTGGCCGCGATATGCGAAAGACAATCGGCAGTTGACGCTCGTTCAAGCCCGCCATTCTACCGGGCTTTTCCTCATGGTTTCAAGTGGTTGCACAAAAGATCCCGCTGGGGGCGTCTGGCAGGGGCTAGAATGGCCTCTTCACACGCTCTGGGACCCCCATGAATCCACTCGCTCCCGTCCTGACCATCGACGGCCCATCCGGGGCCGGCAAGGGTACCATCAGCCGCATCATCGCGCGCAGGCTGGGCTGGCATTACCTGGATTCGGGCGCGCTGTACCGGGCGGTGGGCGTGGCCGCAAGCTGGGCCGACATCGACACCTCCGACGCCTCCGCGCTGGTCCGCTGCACCTTTGACACTCACGTTCAGTTTGTCGATCAGGGCGATGCCATGCGGGTCATGGTCAACGGCACCGATGCCACCGACGAGCTGCGCCTGGAGACCACCGGGGCGCTGGCCTCGGCCATTGCCGCCATCCCGGAGGTCCGGGCCGCCTTGAAGGAGCGGCAGCGCGCATTCAGGGAACTGCCAGGCCTGGTCGCCGACGGCCGCGACATGGGCACGGTGATCTTTCCGGACGCCCCCTACAAGGTCTTCCTGACCGCCAGTGCCGAGGAGCGCGCCGAGCGCCGGCATAAGCAGTTGAAAGACAAGGGGGTTTCTGTTAACTTTGATGACCTCCTGCGCGAGATCATGGCCCGCGACGCCCGTGATGCTCAGCGTACCGTGGCGCCCCTGAAGCCGGCAGACGATGCTGTCCTCATCGACACCACAGGCATCGGCATCGATGATGTCGTTGCCCGAGTGATGGATCTGCTTCCGGTTCCGGCTGCCTGATCCGTTCGCGCGGGAGCACTGCCAGCCGCATCGGCAGTGGTCGCGCATAGCAGTGCTGTACCAGCCCCGTCGCGCAATGATGCGTGGCGGTTTTCCTACTACACACGACCTGCGTTTCCGGGGTCGACCAACAGGCGGGCGGTCGCCATTCCCCTGAAGTGGACGCCACCGACCCATGTGTCCAACAGAGTAAATCTAATGACCGAATCATTTGCCGAACTGTTTGAAGCCAGCCAGGCCAACCTGGCCAAGCTGAAGCCGGGCGCCATCGTCAGCGGTACCGTTGTTGAAGTCCGCGGCGACGTCGTGGTGATCAACGCTGGCCTGAAGTCCGAAGGCATCGTGCCGATCGAACAGTTCCGTAACGACGCTGGCGAAATCGACGTCGCCGAAGGCGACATCGTCAAGGTCGCCCTCGACTCGATCGAGAACGGCTTCGGCGAAACCGTCCTGTCGCGCGAGAAGGCCAAGCGCGCGATGGTGTGGGACGAGCTGGAAGAAGCGTTGGAGAAGAACGAAACCATCACCGGCCGCATCAGCGGCAAGGTCAAGGGTGGTTTCACCGTGGACATCAAGGATGTCCGCGCCTTCCTGCCGGGTTCCCTGGTCGATGTGCGCCCGGTGCGCGATCCGGCCTACCTGGAAGGCAAGGAACTCGAGTTCAAGCTCATCAAGCTGGACCGCAAGCGTAACAACGTCGTGGTCTCGCGCCGCGCTGTCGTCGAAAGCGAGCACTCGGAAGAGCGCGAGCAGCTGATGGACAAGCTGCAGGAAGGCGCGATCCTGAAGGGTGTCGTCAAGAACCTGACCGATTACGGCGCGTTCGTGGATCTGGGCGGTATCGACGGCCTGCTGCACATCACCGACATGGCGTGGAAGCGCGTGCGTCACCCGTCGGAAGTCGTGAACGTCGGCGACGAGCTGGACGTCCGCGTGCTGAAGTTCGACCGCGAGCGCAACCGCGTTTCGCTGGGCCTGAAGCAGCTGGGCGAGGATCCGTGGGACAACATCGGCCGTCGTTACCCGGCCAACAGCCGCGTCTTCGGCAAGGTCTCCAACGTCACCGATTACGGCGCGTTCGTTGAGATCGAGCCGGGCGTCGAAGGCCTGGTGCACGTCTCCGAGATGGATTGGACCAACAAGAACGTCAACCCGTCCAAGGTTGTCCAGGTGGGTGATGAAGTCGAAGTGATGGTGCTGGACGTCGATGAAGAGCGTCGCCGCATCTCGCTGGGCATGAAGCAGGTTGCCGCCAATCCGTGGGAAACCTTCGCTGCCACCCACAAGAAGGGTGACAAGGTGTCGGGCCAGATCAAGTCGATCACCGACTTCGGCATCTTCATCGGCCTGGACGGCGGCATCGACGGCCTGGTCCACCTGTCCGACATCAGCTGGAACACCACCGGCGAAGACGTCGTTCGCAACTTCAAGAAGGGCGATACCCTGGACGCCGTCGTCCTGGCCGTCGATCCGGAGCGCGAGCGCATCTCCCTGGGCGTGAAGCAGCTGGAGCAGGATCCGTTCGGCCAGTACATGGCTGCCAATCCGAAGGGTTCCAAGGTCGAAGGCGTGGTGAAGGAAGTCGACGCCAAGGGCGCGATCATCGAGCTGGCTGACGGCATCGAAGGTTACGTCTCGGCCCGCGACATCGCCAACGAGCGCGTTGACGACGCCACCCAGCACCTGAAGGTCGGCGACAAGGTCGAAGCCAAGTTCGTGGGCATGGACCGCAAGGGCCGTACCCTGCAGCTGTCGATCAAGGCCAAGGACGACGCTGAAATGCGCGAAGTGCTGGAGGAATACCAGTCCTCTTCGGCTTCCAGCGGCACCACCCAGCTGGGCGCGCTGCTGCGTGCACAGCTGAACGGCAACAAGTCCGAGTAATCGGCCTTAGGCTGTTTGATGTTTCCTGGACGGCCCGGGCATTGCCCGGGCCGTTTCAGGCTGAGATGCCCCTGATGTGAGCCGGTAATGACCAAATCCGAACTGATCGAAATCCTTGCGCGCCGCCAGGCGCACCTGAAGGCCGATGATGTCGATCTGGCGGTGAAGTCGTTGCTGGAAATGATGGGCGGATCGCTGTCCGCCGGGGATCGCATCGAAATCCGTGGATTTGGCAGCTTCTCGCTGCACTATCGTCCGCCGCGCCTGGGTCGCAACCCGAAGACCGGCGAATCGGTTGCCCTGCCGGGCAAGCATGTCCCCCATTTCAAGCCGGGCAAGGAACTGCGCGAGCGGGTCAGCAGTGTGCTGCCGCTGGACGCCGATCCGGCCTGAGCCTGCCGTCGCGCCACCGCGTGCGAATCCAGCCGCGAGTCGGATAAGCTACGGACTCCTGCCACTGGAGCTGTCGCATGAAGGTTTTTCGTCTGCTGGTCCTGCTGGCGGTACTCATTCTTGGGTTGATCATCGGTGCCATGAACATGGACGAGATGACCATCAACCTTGTTTTCACCCAACTGAAGACCTCGGTCGGCGTGGCAATCATTGCCGCATTGCTGATCGGCGTCATCGTCGGTGCTGGCCTGGTGCTGGTGAGCGTGGTCATTCCGCTCTACGGCCAGCTGCGTCGCGCCAACAAGTCCGCTGCCGCTTCGCCGGCACCGGTTGCTTCCCCCCAATCTTTTGATGGACGTTGATCGAAGATGGATTTCGTCACCGAGTGGTTCTGGTTCTTCCTGTTCGTACCGCTGGCCGCACTGGCCGGCTGGGTGATCGGGCGGCGTGGTGGCCAACGCCACGGTGACAGCCAGGTCAGCCGCCTGTCGAGCACCTATTTCCGTGGCCTGAACTACCTGCTCAACGAGCAGCCGGACAAGGCCATCGAGCTGTTCCTGCACATCGCCGAGCTGGACAAGGAAACCTTCGAGACCCAGGTCGCGCTGGGCCATCTGTTCCGCCGTCGTGGCGAGGTCGACCGCGCCATCCGCCTGCACCAGGGCCTGGTCAATCGCCATGACCTGAGTGACGCACAACGCGTGCAGGCCCTGCTGGCCCTGGGCGAGGACTACATGAAGTCCGGCCTGCTGGACCGTGCCGAGACCGTGTTCACCGAGCTGGCCCAGCTGGATCAGCGCGCACCGCAGGCGCTCAAGCACCTGATCGGCATCTACCAGGCCGAGCGTGACTGGGAAAAGGCGATCGACAACGCCACCCGTTTCGAGGATGTCACCGGCGAGCCGATGGGCAAGCTGATCGGGCAGTTCGAGTGCGAACTGGCCGAGCGATTCCGTGGCGCCGGCAAGCTGGAAGAGGCGAGGGCAGCGATCGCCCGCGCCTATCAGGCCGACGCGATGTCGGTGCGCGCCGGCATCATCGAGGGCCGGTTGGAAACCGACGCAGGCAATCCTGAGGCCGCCGTGCGCGCCTTCGAGCGCGCCGCGCGCAACGATCCCGAATACCTGCCGGAACTGCTGCCGGCGTTGATGCAGAACTATCGCAAGGTGGGCGATCTGGCAGGTGCGCGCGCGTTCCTGTCGGAGATGACCGAGCATTACCGTGGCATTGCCCCGGTGCTGGCGCTGACCCGGCTGATGGAGGAGCAGGAAGGCGTGGCCCCGGCGCGTGCCTACCTCGGCCGCCAGCTGAAGGATCGCCCGTCGGTGCGTGGCGAGTCCGCGCTGATCGACCTCACCCTCGCCGAGGGCGCCGATTCCACCGCCACCCTGCATGACCTCAAGCACATCACTGACCAGCTGCTGGTGCGTAACCCGGCCTATCGCTGCACCCGCTGCGGCTTCGGTGCGCGTACCCACCACTGGCAGTGCCCGAGCTGCAAGGAGTGGGGAACGGTCAAGCCACTGCTGAACTACGCGGTGCTCTGATCTATGCCCTGGCTTGTGATGGGCGCGCTGCTGGGGCTCGCCCTGCTGAGTGCGGTGCTGACCTGGGCTGCACGTGGCTATGCGCTGCGCCAGCAGTTGATGGACCAGCCCGGCGAACGCCGCAGCCATAGCGTCGCTACACCGCGCGGTGGCGGCATCGCCATCGTCATCAGCCTGCTGGTGACTGCAGCCGTGGCCATCTGGGCCTGGCCCGAGAGCACGCCGACAGTACTGGTGGCCAGCCTTGGGCTGGTGCTGGTGGCCGGTATCGGCTGGTGGGACGACCACAGGCCCCTGCCAGCGATGCGTCGCCTGCTGGTGCATTTCATCGCCGCGACGCTGCTGGCCGGCCTGGTGAAGGTGAATGGCGGCAGCTGGCTGTTGGCGGCGCTGGTGCTGCTGTTCACCGCCTCACTGATCAACATCTGGAATTTCATGGACGGCATCAACGGCATTGCCGCCAGCCAGGCCGTCGTGGCGATGCTGGGGCTGGCGCCGGTGCTGCCGTGGCCGTACTCGCTGGCTGCCGTGGCCCTGGGCCTGGCCTGCCTTGGATTCCTGCCGTTCAACTTCCCTCGGGCCCGGATCTTCATGGGCGATGTCGGAAGCGGCGCGTTGGGGTACGCGGTCGCAGCGGTGCTGGCGCTCGCCAGCGTGCGTACCGATATCAACTGGATCCTGCTGCTGGTCCCGGTTTCGCCGTTCCTCGTGGACGCGGGCTTCACACTGCTGGCGCGCATCATTTCGGGACAACGCTGGATGGAACCCCATACCCAGCACGTCTACCAGCGCGCGGTGCAGGCAGGAGCCAGTCACCCCCAGGTGACAGGGATGTACTTTGCTTTGGGCCTGTTCAGTATTACAGTGTTCAATGTCTGCTCCAATTTGCAGCCGAGGTGGGAGGCTGCCGTGGCGATCGCGTGGTTCACCGCGCTGAGCGTCCTCTGGCTCCTCCTGCGCAATGGAATGCGCTACCGACAAGGAAATACCTGACTTATGGCTTCACCCTGGCGGGACAGAATCCTCGGCCTGATGCCGCGTTCGGCCATCGTCTGCCACGACCTCTTCATGGTCTGGGCATGCTGGCAGTTGCTCCATGCAGGGCGTTACTCGATCCTGCCCAACGCTCCGGCGCTGCCCCTGTGGAACGTCGATACCACCCTGGTGCTGCTGCTGCAGGGCCTGGTGTTCTGGCGCGTGGGCCTGTATCGCGGGCTATGGCGGTTCGCCAGCGTCAGCGACCTGCTGAACATCTTCAAGGCCAGCTTCATCGGCATGGTCGCCATCGTCCTGGTGCTGATGTGGAAGCGCTTCGACGGCGTGCCGATGTCGGTGCTGGTGATCTACCCGTTCGCGCTGTCGGCCCTGCTGGGCGCACCGCGCCTGCTGTACCGGGCCTGGAAGGATTACCAGGCACTGCAGTCCGATTCCAGCGCCCGCCGCGTGCTGATCCTCGGCGCTGGCCAGGCGGCGGAAACACTGGTGCGCGACCTGCGTCGTTCCGGCAACTTCGAGCCGGTCGGGCTGCTCGACGATGCACCGCACCTTCGGGGTGCCAAGCTGCAGGGCCTGCCGATCCTCGGCACCCTGGATGACGCCCCGACGGTGGTCCGCGAGACCGCTGCCAAGCTGCTGGTCATTGCCATGCCGTCACTGGACGCCGCAGGCATGCAGCGCGTTGTCGCGATCTGCGAAAGCACCGGTGTGCCGTTCCGTACCGTGCCCAAGCTCAGCGACATCCTGCAGGGCCAGTCGCTGCCGGGCCAGCTGAAGGAAGTGGCGATCGAAGACCTGCTGGGCCGCAAGCCGATCATGCCGGACTGGAACCTGATCCGCGGCTGGTTGGGTGGGCGCACTGTGATGGTTACCGGCGCCGGTGGTTCGATCGGCTCGGAGCTGTGCCGCCAGTGCGCGCGGCACGGTGCTGGTCGCATCATCCTGCTGGAGATCAGTGAACTGCTGTTGTTGACCATCGAAGGCGAGCTGCGGCGCAGCTTCCCCGATGTCGAGATCGAGGCGGTGCTGGGCGACTGTGGCGACCCTGCCGTGATCCGCCACGCGCTGTCACTGCACCCGGTCGATACCGCCTTCCATGCCGCCGCCTACAAGCACGTGCCGGTGCTGGAGCGCCAGCTGCGCGAAGCGGTGCGCAACAACATCCTGGCGACCGAGAACGTCGCCCGCGCGTGCCTGGAAGCCCGCGTGGAGCATTTCGTGTTCATTTCCACGGACAAGGCGGTCGACCCGGTCAATGCGCTGGGTGCGAGCAAGCGCTACGCCGAGATGATCTGCCAGAGCCTGGACCAGAAGTCCACGCACACCCGTTTCGTCACGGTGCGCTTCGGCAACGTGCTGGCGTCGGCCGGCAGCGTGGTGCCGCTGTTCCGCGAGCAGATCCTGCGCGGTGGTCCGGTCACGGTCACCGACCCGGAAGTCAGCCGTTACTTCATGACCATCCCCGAGGCCTGCCAGCTGATCCTGCAGGCGGCCGCGTCGGCGTCGCATGGTGCGATCTACACCCTGGACATGGGCGAGCCGGTGCCGATCCGCGTGCTGGCCGAGCAGATGATCCGCCTGACCGGCAAGCAGCCGTACAAGGACATCCAGATCATCTACACCGGCCTGCGCCCGGGCGAGAAGCTGCACGAGACCCTGTTCTATTCGGACGAAGACTACCGTTCGACCGCCCACCCGAAGATTCTCGAGGCCGGCGTGCGTACGTTCTCGCGCGACCTGGTGCTGGGCAATGTTCCGCGCCTGCGCGAGGCGATTGCCAGCTACGACACTGCCAGCATCCAGGAAATCCTGTTTGCGACGATGCCGGAATTCTCGCCAATCGAACAGGATGCTTACATTTCATCCGCTAAAGTCGTGCCCTTTCCGGCACGTGAGGCAAACAGGCACCAATGAGCAAGCGAATTCGCAAGGCAGTTTTCCCGGTGGCAGGACTGGGAACGCGTTTTTTGCCAGCAACCAAGACTGTGCCGAAGGAGATGCTGCCGATCATTGATCGGCCGCTGATCCAGTACGCCGTTGATGAAGCCATCGAAGCCGGCTGCGACACGCTGGTGTTCATCACCAACCGCTACAAGCACGCGGTCGCCGATTATTTCGACAAGGCCTACGAGCTGGAGCAGAAGCTCGAGCGCGCCGGCAAGCAGGAGCAGCTGGAGCTGATCCGGCATGTGCTGCCCAATGGCGTGCGCGCGATCTTCGTGACCCAGGCCGAGGCGCTGGGCCTCGGGCACGCAGTACTGTGTGCCAAGGCTGTGATCGGTGACGAGCCGTTCGCGGTGCTGCTGCCCGACGATCTGATCTGGAACCGCGGTGCCGGTGCGCTGAAGCAGATGGCCGACCTCAATGAAGCCAGCGGTGCCAGCGTGATCGCGGTCGAAGACGTCCCGCACGAAAAGACCGCCAGCTACGGCATCGTCGCCACTGAGGCGTTCGATGGCCGCAAGGGCCGCATTTCGCAGATCGTCGAGAAGCCGAAGCCGGAGGACGCGCCGAGTGACCTGGCAGTGGTCGGCCGCTACGTGCTGAGCCCGAAGATCTTCGAGCTGCTGGAACAGACCCGGACTGGTGCCGGCGGTGAGATCCAGCTGACCGATGCGATTGCCGAGCTGCTGAAGACCGAAGAAGTCGATGCCTATCGTTTCGAGGGCACCCGCTTCGACTGCGGTACGCACCTGGGGCTGGTGGAGGCGACGATCCGCTTCGCGCTGGACAACCCGAAGCTGGCCGGCCCCGCGCGGGAGAAGCTGGCGGCGATGCTGGCGGAGTAAGGGATTTAGCAAGCGCTCCGTCAGCGCTTTGATTGATACATGGGGGAGGGGGCGGATGGCCCTCTCCAAAACACGCCAAAGCCCTTCCATGGTGCTCGATGGCGCCATCCCTGGCGCCAACGGTTTTGGAGAGGGCCATCCGCCCCCTCTCGACAGTTTCCTGCGGGCGCGGACGGGAAGGGCGGAATCAAAGGCAGAAGCAAAAGCAAAAAAGGCAGCCATAGGCTGCCTTTTTTGCTTGTTGGGGTCAGAGCCCTTTGCGTAGCAAAGGGCTCTGACCCCGGCTCTTGCCTTGCCTTTGCTCACCCTTCCGCCGAGCGGAATGCCGGGTGGCGCGGGTGGGTGAGGCTGACCGGGACTGTCAGCGGCATGGATGCCGCTGCCAAGCCCCCAGGGACGGGTTTACGGCGTGTCCCGGGCAGCCTCACCCACCCGGGCCCCACAGCCAACCAACAATCAGCCGGAAACGCTTTGAACCTTACAGCGCCTCGAAAATACCCGCCGCACCCATGCCGGTGCCGATGCACATCGTCACCATGCCGTACTTCTGCTGGCGACGACGCAGGCCGTGCAGCAGGGTCGCGGTACGGATCGCGCCGGTCGCGCCCAGCGGATGGCCCAGGGCGATCGCGCCGCCCAGCGGGTTGACCTTGCTCGGGTCCAGGCCGCAATCGCGGATCACTGCCAGCGACTGCGCGGCGAAGGCTTCGTTCAGTTCAATCCAGTCCAGCTGGTCCTGGGTCAGGCCGGCCTGCTTCAGGGCCTTCGGGATCGCGGCGATCGGGCCGATGCCCATCACTTCCGGGCGCACGCCGGCCACCGAGAAGCTGACGAAACGGGCCAGCGGGGTCAGGCCGTAGTCCTTGATCGCCTGCTCCGAGGCCAGCAGCACGGCACCGGCGCCATCGCTCATCTGCGACGAGTTGCCGGCGGTGACGGTGCCGCCGAACTGGCCGTTGCGGAACACCGGGCGCAGCTTGGCCAGGCCTTCAGCGGAGGAGTCCGGGCGCGGGCCCTCGTCGGTGTCGGCGATCTTGTTGCGGGTGATGATGCGCTGGCCGTCGGCCAGGTCCGGCAGGTGCGAGACGATCTCGTACGGGCTGATTTCGTCCTTGAACTCGCCGTTCTGGATCGCGGCCATGGCCTTCTGGTGCGAGGCCAGGGCGAACGCGTCCTGGTCTTCGCGCGAGACCTTCCACTCTTCGGCCACCTTCTCGGCGGTGATGCCCATGCCGTAGGCGATGGCGACGTGGTCGTTGTCGAACACGCTCGGTGCCATGGCGATCTTGTTGCCCATCATCGGCACCATCGACATCGACTCGGTGCCGCCGGCCAGCATCAGGTCGGCGTTGCCCAGGCGGATCGCGTCGGCGGCCTGCGCCACGGCCTGCAGGCCAGAGGAGCAGAAGCGGTTCACGGTCTGTGCGGCGATGGTGTTCGGCAGGCCGGCCAGCAGCACGCCGATGCGCGCCACGTTCATGCCCTGCTCGGCTTCCGGCATGGCGCAGCCGATGATGGCGTCATCGATGCGGTTGACGTCCACGCCCGGGGCCTGGGCGACGACGCTGCGCAGCACGTGCGCAAGCATGTCGTCGGGGCGGGTGTTGCGGAACATGCCCTTGGGCGCCTTGCCAACCGGGGTACGGGTGGCGGCGACGATGTAGGCGTCCTGGATTTGCTTGGTCATTGCAGTGATCTCTTGAATAGGGGTTGGAAGAGGTTGCCGGCCAGCGGCCGGCACTACCGATGTCTTCCGTCAGTTCCGCAGCGGCTTGCCGGTCTTGAGCATGTGCGCGATGCGGGCCTGGGTCTTTTCCTGCTGGGCCAGTTCGACGAAGTGCTTGCGCTCCAGGGTCAGCAGCCACTCTTCGTCGACCAGGGTGCCGCGATCGACCTTGCCGCCGCACAGCACGGTGGCGATGCGCTCGGCGATCTCGTAGTCGTACGGGCTGATGAAACGGCCTTCCAGCATGTTGACCAGCATCATCTTGAAGGTGGCGATACCCACGTCACCGGCGACCTGGATGCGGCGTGCCGGCAGCGGCGGACGGTAGCCGGCTTCGGCCAGGGCGCGTGCTTCGGCCTTGGCGATGTGCAGGGCCTCGTAGCTGTTGAACACCACCTTGTCGGTGCTGCGCAGCAGGCCCAGCTCCTTGGCGTTGACCGCCGAGTTGGACACCTTGGCCATCGCCACGGTCTCGAAGGTCTTCTTCAGTTCGGCGAACACGTCGCCACCCGGGCCCGCAGCCTGCGAGGCGCGCACCGCCAGTTCCTTCAGGCCGCCACCGGCCGGCAGCAGGCCGACACCGGCTTCGACCAGGCCGATGTAGCTTTCCAGGAAGGCCACGGTCTTGGCGCTGTGCATCTGGAACTCGCAGCCACCACCCAAGGCCAGGCCGCGCACGGCGGCCACCACCGGCACCAGCGAGTACTTGATGCGCTGGCTGGTGCGCTGGAAGTTGGCGACCATCTCTTCGAACTGGTCGACCTTGCCGGCCTGCAGCAGGCCCAGTGCACCGGCCAGGTCGGCACCGGCGGAGAAGGGTTCCTTCTGCTGCCAGATCACCAGGCCCTGGAAGTCCTTCTCGGCGCGGCTGACGCATTCCTGCAGGCCATCCAGCACTTGGTCGGACACGGTGTTCATCTTGGTCTTGAAGCTGACCACGGCGATGCCGTCAGCGTCGTGCCACATGCGCAGGCCGTCGTTCTCGAACACGGTCTCGCCCGGCGCGAACTTCTCGCCCAGCAGCGGATCCGGGAAGCGCTGGCGCTGGTACACCGGCAGCGACGAACGCGGCAGCTTGGCGTTGCGCGACGGGCTGTAGCTGCCCTCGGCGGCGTGCACGCCATCGCGGCCATCGAACACCCAGTCCGGCAGCGGTGCGTTGCTCATGCTCTTGCCGGCCACGATGTCATCGGCGATCCACTGCGCGACCTGCTTCCAGCCGGCGGCCTGCCAGGTTTCGAACGGGCCCAGCGACCAGCCGTAGCCCCAGCGGATGGCCAGGTCGACGTCGCGCGCGGTCTCGGCGATGTCGGCCAGGTGGTAGGCGCTGTAGTGGAACAGGTCGCGGAAGGTCGCCCACAGGAACTGCGCCTGCGGGTGCTGGCTTTCCCGCAGCTTGGCGAACTTCTCGGCCGGGTTCTTGATCTTCAGGATCTCGACCACTTCCGGGGCGGCGGTGCGGTCGGCCGGGCGGTAGTCCTGCTTCTCCAGGTCCAGCACGACGATGTCCTTGCCGACCTTGCGGAAAATGCCGGCGCCGGTCTTCTGGCCCAGCGCGCCCTTGGCAATCAGCGCGTCCAGCCACTTCGGCGACTTGAAGAATTCATGCCACGGGTCATTCGGCAGGGTGTCGCCCATGGTCTTGATGACGTGCGCCATGGTGTCCAGGCCGACCACGTCCGAGGTGCGGTAGGTGGCCGACTTCGGGCGGCCGACCAGCGGGCCGGTCAGGCCGTCCACTTCGTCGAAGCCCAGGCCGAACTGCTGGGTATGGTGGATGGTCGACAGGATCGAGAACACGCCGATGCGGTTGCCGATGAAGTTCGGGGTGTCCTTGGCGTACACCACGCCCTTGCCCAGGGTGGTGACCAAGAAAGCTTCCAGGCCTTCCAGCACGGCGGCATCGGTGGTGGTGGCCGGGATCAGCTCGGCCAGGTGCATGTAGCGCGGCGGATTGAAGAAGTGCACGCCGCAGAAGCGGTGGCGCAGCTGCTCGGGCAGCACGTCGGCGAGCTTGTTGATGCCCAGGCCCGAGGTGTTGGAGGCCAGCACCGCGTGGTCGGCCACGAACGGGGCGATCTTCTTGTACAGGTCCTGCTTCCAGTCCATGCGCTCGGCGATGGCCTCGATGATCAGGTCGCAGTCCTTCAGCTGCTCCAGGCCGGACTCGTAGTTTGCCGGGGTGATGGCTTCGGCAAGCGACTTGCTGGCCAGCGGCGCGGGACTCAGCTTGCCCAGGTTGGCGATCGCCTTCAGCACGATGCCGTCGGCCGGACCTTCCTTCGCAGGCAGGTCGAACAGCACGGTGTCGACGCCGGCGTTGGTGAGGTGGGCGGCGATCTGGGCACCCATGACGCCGGCACCCAGCACGGCGGCGCGGCGGACTAGCAGGGAATTGGACATGGTGTAGGGCCTTTGTTGGTCAGCAGTTACTGGGTGGAATCAAACGGAAGCGGGCAGGGCGCTGGCGCGTGCGGCGGCGCGGAACCCGGCTTCGGCGAAATGGATCAGTTCGTGGGCGGCATGGGCACGATGCGCCGCTTCGGTGACACCGGCGGGACGCTTGATCAGCCCGAAGTCGGCCATGGCATAGGTGAGCGAACCGGCCAGGAAGTCCAGGCGCCAGTACAACTCTTCCTTGCTCAGGCCGGGCACGCATTCGCCGATGGCCTTGCCGAATGCACGCAGCACGTGGCCGTAGTGGTCGGACAGGAACTTGCGCAGGTTGTCGTTCTTCTCGGCATAGGCGCGGGCGATCACGCGCACGAAGGCGCCGCCGTTCTGGCGGTCCTGGGCCAGCGCCAGGGCCGGCTCGACGAAGGCGGCCAGCACCGGGCGCAGTTCGCCAGGGTGCTCGGCGCGGGCGCGTTCGAGCTGAGACAGGCGGGCGCCGGTCATCTCGTCCATGCGGCGGCGGAATACCTCGTTGACCAGGTTTTCCTTGGAACCGAAGTGGTAGTTGACCGCCGCGATGTTGACGTCGGCCTGGCTGGTGACCTGGCGCAGCGAGGTGCCGGCGAAGCCGTGCTGTGCGAACAGCTCCTCGGCCGCGCCGAGGATCCGGTCCTTGGTCGAGAAGTGTGCGGGCTTGGCCATCGGTGGGCGGACCTTAATCAAACGATTGTTTGATACTAGAACCAGACGGTAGCGTATGGCATTTTGCAGTGCAGCAAAATTGCCCGGGCCGGTCAGATTTCACTCAGGTGGGTGAATGGGTGGATCTGAACCTGTAGAGCCGAGCCCATGCTCGGCTGCTCTTTCCAAAGGTCAGCCGAGCATGGGCTCGGCTCTACAGGAGGGCCGCAGGCCCTCTACCACCCAGCCGCGTTATCTTTTACAATTCGCCTACGTTTATCAGGCTAAGCCCGCGTCCCGACGCGGGTTTTTTTCATGTTACCCTTCGGGCCATCAGCGGCCCGATTCCATTGGAGACATCCCATGGCGCTGGAGCGCACCCTTTCGATCATCAAGCCGGACGCCGTTGCCAAGAACGTCATCGGCGAAATCTACGCCCGCTTCGAGAAGGCCGGCCTGAAGGTCGTGGCCGCCAAGTACAAGCAGCTGTCCCGTCGTGAAGCCGAAGGCTTCTACGCCGTGCACCGCGAGCGTCCGTTCTTCAACGCGCTGGTCGAGTTCATGATCTCCGGCCCGGTGATGATCCAGGCCCTGGAAGGCGAGAACGCCGTCCTGGCCCACCGCGACCTGCTGGGCGCCACCAACCCGAAGGAAGCCGCGCCGGGCACCATCCGCGCCGACTTCGCCGAATCCATCGATGCCAATGCCGCCCACGGCTCGGACTCGGTCGAGAATGCCGCGATTGAGATCGCCTACTTCTTCGCCGCCACCGAAGTCGTCTCGCGCTGAGAGTAATGCCGTGAACGAGGTCGTACAGTCCCCCGCCATCCAGCCGCTGCCGAAGTCGGCACCCACGGCTGGCAAGCAGAACCTGCTCGACCTCGATCGCGCGGGCCTGGAGAAGTTTTTCGTCGAGGTCCTCGGCGAAAAGAAGTTCCGTGCCCATCAGGTGATGAAGTGGATCCACCATCGCTACGTCACCGACTTCGATGAAATGACCGACCTCGGCAAGGTCCTGCGCGCCAAGCTGCAGGCCCATGCCGAGGTGCTGGTTCCCAACATCGTGTTCGACAAGCCCTCCGCCGACGGCACCCACAAGTGGCTGCTGGCGATGGGCGTGGATGGCAAGAACGCCATCGAGACCGTGTACATCCCGGACAAGACCCGTGGCACGCTGTGCGTGTCCTCGCAGGTCGGTTGCGGCCTGAACTGCACGTTCTGCTCCACCGCCACCCAGGGCTTCAACCGTAACCTGACCACCGCCGAGATCATCGGCCAGGTGTGGGTTGCCGCACGCCACCTGGGCAACGTGCCGCACCAGATGCGCCGCCTCACCAACGTGGTGATGATGGGCATGGGCGAGCCGCTGATGAATTTCGACAACGTCGTGCGCGCCATGAGTGTGATGCGCGACGACCTGGGCTACGGCCTGGCCAACAAGCGCGTGACCCTGTCGACCTCTGGCCTGGTGCCGCAGATCGACCGCCTGTCTGCCGAAAGCGACGTGTCGCTGGCGGTGTCGCTGCATGCGCCGAACGACGCGCTGCGCGAGACGCTGGTGCCGCTCAACAAGAAGTACCCGATCGCCGAGCTGATGGCCTCGTGTGCACGCTACCTGCGCGCCAACAAGCGCCGCGAGTCGGTCACCTTTGAATACACCCTGATGAAGGGCATCAACGACAAGCCTGAGCATGCCCGGGAGCTGGCCCGCCTGATGCGCCAGTTCGACAACGCGGTGCAGGCCAAGGATTCGGGCAAGGTCAACCTGATCCCGTTCAACCCGTTCCCGGGCACCCGCTACGAGCGTTCGGAAGAAGCGCACATCCGCGCCTTCCAGAAGATCCTGCTCGACAGCAACGTGCTGACCATGGTCCGCCGCACCCGTGGCGACGACATCGATGCCGCCTGTGGCCAGCTCAAGGGCCAGGTGATGGACCGCACCCGCCGCCAGGCGGAGTTCAACAAGACGCTGCAGGCGGGGAAGGGGAGCGATGCCGCGGCCTGACCGCCTCTGGCTGGTTCTGTTCGCGGGCGTGCTGGCCGTTGCGGTCGGCGGCTGCAAATCCCATCCCAAGGCCAAGCTTGGGCCGAGCCAGGCGCCGGTCTATTCGGTGGCTGACCCGGAAAGCGTGCGGCGCGAAGTGCGCTGGCGCGACCTGTTGACCCTGGCGACCCGTGACATGCAGGTCGGCAATCTCGACGCCGCCGAGCGCAAGGTGCGCGAAGCGCTGAAGCTGGCGCCCGAGGCGCCCGATGCGCTGGTGCTGCAGGCCGGCATCGATGACCGTCGTGGCCGCACCCGCCAGGCGGGCGAGAATTTCCGCAAGGCCGCCGAGCTGGCGCCGCAGCGCGGAGACGTGCTCAACAACTACGGTGCCTGGTTGTGCCAGCAGGGCCAGCCGGCCGAATCGCTGGTCTGGTTCGACCGGGCGCTGCAGGCGCCGGGCTATGCCACCCCGGGCGAAGCGCAGGCCAATGCCGGCAGCTGCGCACTGGACGCTGGGCAGCTCGAACGTGCCGAGCGCGACCTGCGCGCGGCACTCGTCGCGGCGCCGGCCAACCCGGTGGCGCTGGAGTCGATGGCCCAGCTGAGCTTCCGCCAGGGCCGCTACATGGAGGCCCGGGCCTTCGCCGAACGTAGGATTGCGGCTGCACCCGCAACGCGTTCCGTGTTACAACTTGCGTCTCAAATCGAAGCGAGGCTGGGCGATCGGGCGGCATCTGATCGCTATCTGCAGCGGATTCGACAGGAATTTCCGCAGGATGCGGGCTCCTAACTCCAGGGTTGATGCATTGTGATTGATGACCAGACTGTGAGCGCTCTCGAGACTGCGGCCGGCTGCGGCACCCGCCTGCGCCAGGCCCGTGAAGCGGCCGGACTGACCCTCGAAGATGTCGGCTCGCGCCTGCGCATGCCGGTCCAGGTGGTCAAGTCCCTGGAAGAGGAACAATGGCAGAAGCTGGGGGCGCCGGTGTTCGTGCGCGGCCAGCTGCGCAGCTATGCGCGCCTGCTCGACGTGGACGTGGGCGAGCTGCTGGAACAGGCCCAGGTCGGCCCGGTGGTTCCGCCCACCCTGGTCAGCCATACCCATACCCCGCGTGCGCGCCGCATTGCCGAGAACCTCGGCCGGCGCGCGCTGTACGTGGGCATCACCGCCGTGCTGGCGGTGCCGGTGTGGTTCGCCACCCGTGGCCACTTCGACGGCAGCGCGACCCCGTCGCCGAGCACCGCCTCGCTGGACGTGATCCCGGCCGCCGTGCCGGTCACGCCGTCCGCAGCCGGTAGCGAGACGGCCGCCCCGGCCGAAGCGGCCATGGCCCCGGCCAGCAAGCCGGCGGCCACCCCTTACGTCGCCTCGCTGGCCCCGGTGCCGCGCCCGGCGCCGGCCCCGGCTGCCGGCAATGCGCTGGAAATGCAGTTCAGCGGCGACAGCTGGGTCGACATCGGCGGCCCGGACGGCAGCACCGTCGAGAAGGCACTGATCAAGTCCGGCGAGACCCGCAGCTTCACGCCGGGCCAGGTGACCCGGGTGACCCTGGGCAACGCCTCGGCGGTCCAGGTTCAGCAGAACGGCGCTATCGTCGATCTGACGCCCTACCAGCGAGCCAACGTGGCACGCTTTCAGGTATCCTCTGAAGGCTCCGTAGTCCCGGTTTCGCACTGAGGCGCGGTTTCACCACCTTCGATTAAACCCAATGGTCCCTCCCGACGGGCGGGGCGAGAGTACGCATGGCGATCGACGATCTGCTCGACGAGCACGAACAAAGTGAACGCGTCCGCAGCTGGCTGCGGAAGAATGGCGCCAGCATCCTCGGTGGCGTAGTCATCGCCATCGGTGCCATTGCCGGCTGGCAGTGGTACCAGAAGGATCAGGGCAGCAAGCTGGCCTCGGCCAATGTCGAGTACCAGAAGGCCCTGCAGGGCCTGCAGCAGAACAAGCTTGACGACGCCGCCAAGGCGGTCAAGGCGCTCGAAGCCGGCCCGTCCAGCATCTACGGCGACCTCGCGGCGCTGCAGCTGGCCAAGGCCCAGGTCGACGCCGGCAAGAACGAAGAGGCACTGGCCACCCTGCGCAACGTGAAGGTCGAAGGCGACCTGCAGCGCGTGGTCGACCAGCGTGTGGCCCGCCTGCTGGTGGCCACCGGCAAGAGCGACGAGGCCATCAAGCTGCTGGGCAGCGCCACCGACAGCAGCAGCCTGGAAATCCATGGCGATGCGCTGATGGCGCAGGGCAAGCGCGATGAGGCCCGCGTACAGTACGAGAAGGCGCTGAAGACGCTGGACGTGGCAGCGCCGCAGCGGCGCTTGCTGGAAACCAAGGTTATGGACGCCGGCGGCACCGTTGCCGCCCCTGCGGAGTCGGTTTGATGAGTCAGAAGGTCATGATCACCCGCGTCGCCACCGTGCTCCTGATGGGCATGGCCCTGACCGGCTGCGGCACCATGAAGGGCTGGTTCGCCGGCAAGGACGCGGCGGCGAAGAAGGCACAGGAACCGGCTGAGCTGGTCAAGTTCGAGCCGACCGTGAAGGTCAGCAAGATCTGGTCGGTCAACCTCGGCAAGGGCGAGCGTCGCATCGGTGTGCGCCAGGGCCCGGCGGTGGCCAACGGCCACGTGTTCGCTGCGGCGATCACCGGTGGCGTGCACGCCATCGACCTGCAGACCGGCAAGAAGGTCTGGACCTGGGAGCCGAAGAAGGAAAAGAAGAAGGCCAAGCTGCGCTTGTCCGGCGGCCCGGGTGTCGGTGAGAACCTGGTCGTGATCGGCACGCTGGATGGCCAGGTCATCGCGCTGGACATCAACGACGGCAGCGAGAAGTGGCGCGCCCGTGTTCCGGGTGAAGTGATCGCCGCGCCGGCCGTTGCCCAGGGCATGGTCTACGTGCGCAGCAACGACGGTCGTGTGACCGCCTTCGATGTCGGCAACGGCACCCAGAAGTGGTTCAACCCGAGCGAGCTGCCGGCGCTGACCGTGCGCGGCAACGCGCCGGTGGTGACCGGCCCGGGCGTGCTGTTCATCGGCAAGGACGAGGGCGCGGTTGCGGCCCTGGCCCAGCAGGATGGCCGCACGCTGTGGGAACAGAACCTCGGCAACGGCGAAGGCCGCACCGAGCTGGAGCGCATGGCGGACGTCGACGGCGCACCGGTGCTCGACGGCAACACCCTGTACGTGAGCAGCTTCAAGAACCAGACCATGGCCATCGAAGGCCCGACCGGTCGCCCGCTGTGGGCGCGCGACCATGGCGGTGCCGGTGGCGTGGCGGTATCGTCCGGCAATGTGTTCGTGACCGACAACAAGGGCGGCGTGTTCGGCCTGGACAAGGCCAGCGGCGCAGCCATGTGGTCGCAGACGGCACTGGCCCGTCGCTCCCTGACCGGCCCGGCACTGCACGGCGACTACGTCGTGGTCGGTGACTACAAGGGATACGTGCACTGGTTGCAGACCTCCGATGGTGCGATGGCGGCACGGGCAAAAAGTGGCGGCGACGCCCTGCTGGCCCAGCCGGTCGTCGTAGACGGGGTGCTGCTGGTGCAGAACGTGGATGGCAAGCTGACCGCCTTCCGGTTGGCAAACTAAAAAATTGGAGTAATCGCGATGCTGCCTCTGGTCGCCCTGGTTGGACGGCCGAATGTCGGCAAGTCGACTATTTTCAATGCGCTTACGCGCACCCGTGACGCGCTGGTCCATGACCAGCCCGGCGTCACCCGCGACCGCAACTACGGTGTCTGCCGCCTCGACGAGGACAACCATTTCCTCGTCGTGGATACCGGCGGTATCGCCGGGGAAGACGAAGGCCTGGCCGGCGCCACCACGCGCCAGGCCCGTGCGGCCGCGGCCGAAGCCGACCTGATCCTGTTCGTCGTCGATGCCCGCGAGGGCACCTCGGCGCTGGACGACGAGATCCTGGCCTGGCTGCGCAAGCTGTCGCGCCCGACGCTGCTGCTGATCAACAAGATCGACGGCACCGACGAGGACAGCGTGCGTTCCGAGTTCGCCCGTTACGGCTTCGGCGAGATGCTGACCGTCTCGGCCGCGCATCGCCAGGGCCTGGACGATCTGTTGGACGAAGTGATCCAGCGCCTGCCGGAAGAAGGCAGCGGTGAAGAGCTGGACAACGATCCGAACCGCATCCGCATCGCCTTCGTCGGCCGCCCGAACGTGGGCAAGTCGACCCTGGTCAACCGCATCCTCGGCGAGGAGCGCATGATCGCCTCCGACGTGCCGGGTACCACCCGCGACTCGATCGCGGTGGACCTGGAGCGCGACGGCCGTGAGTACCGCCTGATCGACACCGCCGGCCTGCGCCGTCGTTCGCGCGTGGATGAGGTCGTCGAGAAGTTCTCGGTGGTCAAGACCATGCAGTCGATCGAGCAGTGCCAGGTGGCCGTGCTGATGCTCGACGCCACCGAAGGCGTGACCGACCAGGACGCCACCGTGCTCGGTGCCGTGCTCGATGCCGGCCGCGCGCTGGTGATCGCCATCAACAAGTGGGATGGCCTGACCGAGTACCAGCGCGAGCAGGCGGAAACCATGCTGTCGCTGAAGCTGGGCTTCGTGCCGTGGGCCGAATCGGTGCGCATCTCGGCCAAGCACGGCTCGGGCCTGCGTGAGCTGTTCCGTGCGGTGCATCGTGCGCACGAATCGGCGAACAAGACCTTCACCACCAGCGAAGTGAACAAGGCGCTGGAAGTGGCCTACGAGACCAACCCGCCGCCGACCATCCGCGGCCATGTCTCCAAGCTGCGCTACGTGCACCCGGCCGGTTCCAACCCGCCGACCTTCATCGTGCACGGCACGCGCCTGAAGGAGCTGCAGGAGTCGTACAAGCGCTACCTGGAGAACTTCTTCCGCAAGCGCTTCAAGCTGATCGGCACGCCGGTGAGCTTCATCTTCCGCGAGGGTACCAACCCGTACGAGGGCAAGAAGAACGTCCTCACCGAGCGGCAGGTCAAGGCCAAGCGGCGCTTGATGAAGCACGTCAAGGGCAAGTGATTCACGGGAAGGCGGCCGCAGGGCCGCCTTTTTTGTTGTGGGGAAATGGGATCTGATCCCGGGCGCAGGGCTGGCGCTACCGTAGGCTTGCGGTGGACCTGTAGAGCCGAGCCTGCGCTCGGCTCTACAGATTCTGGTCAAGGCGGCCTGCCGCCACGTGCGCGATAATGCGGCCATGAGCATCCAAGAGCTTTCCCCCGCGCAGGCACGCGAGCGCCTGGCCCACGGCGCCGTGCTGATCGATGTGCGCGAGGCGCATGAACGGGCCGGCGGCATGGCCGAGGGCGCGCGCGGCGTGGCCAAGGGCGAGCTGCAGGCCGACCCGGCCGCGCATCTGCCGCGGCGCGACCAGGAGATCCTGCTGATCTGCCAGAGCGGCAAGCGCTCGGCCGATGCCGCGCAGTTCCTGCTGGAGGCCGGGTACGCCCAGGTCGCTTCCGTGACGGGCGGTACCGTGGCCTGGCGCGAGCAGTCGCTGCCACTGGTGCAGCCGCTGGCCAGTGCCGCCGACCGCGATTTCTTTGATCGTTATTCGCGCCACCTGCTGCTGCCACAGGTGGGCGAGGCCGGTCAGCGCCGGCTGCAGGATTCGCGCGTGCTGGTGCTGGGTGCGGGCGGCCTGGGTGCGCCGGCCGGCTTCTATCTGGCCGCCGCCGGGGTAGGGCACCTGCGCTTCGCCGACCACGACCGCGTGGAGCGCAGCAACCTGCACCGGCAGATCGTGCATACCGAAGCCAGCGTCGGCCAGCTCAAGGTCGATTCCGCGCGCGAGCGGCTGCTGGCGTTGAATCCGTCGATCGAGGTCGAGGCGGTGCCGGAGCGGGTGACCTCTGAGAACGTGGATGCGCTGCTCGAGGGCGTGGACGTGGTGCTGGATGGCTCGGACAACTTCCCGCTGCGCTACCTGCTCAACGACGCCTGCATCAAGCACGCCAAGCCCCTGGTCTATGCCGCCATCGAGCGCTTTGACGGCCAGGTAAGCGTGTTTGACGCTGGCCGCCAGCGTGGCGTGGCGCCGTGCTACCGCTGCCTGTTCCCCGAGCCGCCGCCGCCGGAGTTCGCGCCGAACTGTTCCGAGGCCGGTGTGCTGGGCGTGCTGCCTGGCCTGGCCGGCGTGCTGCAGGCCACCGAGGTGCTGAAGCTGCTGCTGGGCATCGGTGAGCCGCTGGTCGGTCGCCTGCTGCGCTTCGATGCGCTGGGCATGCGCTTCCGCGAGACCGGCATCCGGCCGGACCCGCATTGCCCGGTGTGTGCGCCGGGCGTGCCGTTCCCGGGGTATATCGATTACGCCGCGTTCTGCCGGGGTGGGTGAGGCTGGCCGGGGATTCATCCACGCATGGCGTGGATCTACCGACGCATTAGTAGATCCACGCCATGCGTGGATGGATGTATCGGGTTTCGGGATGATGCTGGGGATCGCTCCCTGCATCGTTCCATCGCCAAGACAATCCGGCGCAACATGCGTGCTATTGCCGTCATCGGCATTGCTCTATTGTTGAACCCGATTCTGGATCTCGGGGAACACACCGCATGGCGGTAGAAGCAGCGACCAGCGAGCTGGTCAAGGTCGTCGCCCTGTTGGGCGCGGCGGTGGTGATGGTGCCTTTGTTCCGCCGGGCCGGCCTGGGCTCGGTGCTGGGCTACTTCGCCGCTGGCCTGGCGATCGGACCGTTCGGGCTGGGGTGGTTCTCCGACCCGCAGGCGATCCTGCATACCGCCGAGCTCGGCGTGGTGATGTTCCTGTTCGTGATCGGCCTGGAAATGCGGCCCTCGCACCTGTGGAGCCTGCGCAAGGAGATCTTCGGGCTGGGCACGCTGCAGATCGTCACCTGTGCGCTTGTGCTGACCAGCATCGCCAAGCTGTTCGGGCTGCCGTGGCAGGTGGCCTTCATCGGCGCCACCGGCTTCGTGCTCACTTCCACTGCGGTGGTGATGCAGCTGCTGGCCGAGCGCGGTGACATCGCGCTGCCGTCGGGGCAGAAGATCGTTTCGATCCTGCTGTTCGAAGACTTGCTGATCGTGCCGTTGCTGGCGCTGGTGGCCTGGATGGCGCCGGGCGCGGGCAGTGCCGGCGGCGAGGGTTCGCGTTGGCTGTCGGTGGCGATCGGCGTGGGCGCCATTGTCGGCCTGGTGCTGGTCGGCCGCTTCCTGCTCAATCCGCTGTTCCGCGTGTTGGCCGAGTCGAAGGCGCGCGAGGTGATGACCGCCGCCGCGCTGCTGGTGGTGCTGGGCGCCGCGCTGTTGATGCAGCTGTCCGGCCTGTCGATGGCGATGGGCGCGTTCCTGGCCGGCGTGCTGCTGAGCGAATCCACCTTCCGCCACCAGATCGAAGCGGACATCGAGCCGTTCCGCGGCATCCTGCTGGGCCTGTTCTTCCTCAGCGTGGGCATGGCGCTGGACCTGGGCGTGGTGGCCGGCAATTGGCAGCTGATCCTCGGCCTGGTGCTGGCGTTGATGGCGGCCAAGGCGCTGTGCATCTACGTGGTCGCGCGCATCATGGGCAGCGACCACGCGCAGGCGCTGGACCGCGGCGTGCTGATGGCGCAGGGCGGCGAGTTCGCCTTCGTGCTGTTTTCCGCCGCCGCCTCGGCCGGCGTGATCAGCCTGGAGATCAATGCCAACTTCACCGCCGTGGTGGTGCTGTCGATGGCGCTGACGCCGCTGGTGGTGCTGGTCTACAAGCGCATCGCGCCGAAGCCGACGGTGAACATGGATGGCGTGGACGAGGCCGACGGCCTGTCCGGCAGCGTGCTGCTGATCGGCTTCGGTCGCTTCGGCCAGGTCGCCAGCCAGTCGCTGCTGGCGCGCGACGTGGACGTGACCATCATCGACAACGATGTGGAGATGATCCAGAGCGCGGCGCGCTTCGGTTTCAAGATCTACTACGGCGACGGTACGCGACTGGACGTGCTGCATGCCTCGGGCGCGGCCACCGCACGTGCGATTGCGGTGTGCGTGGACAAGGCCGAGGCGGCTGATCGCATTGTTGAGCTGGTGTCGCACGAGTTCCCGCAGGCCAAGCTGATGGTGCGCTCGTTCGACCGCGAGCATTCGCTGCGGCTGATCCATGCCGGTGTCGATTTCCAGATCCGCGAGACGTTCGAGTCGGCGGTGCTGTTCGGCCAGGCCGCGCTGGTGGAACTGGGTGCGGACGAGGACGATGCGATCGAAATTGCCGAGCAGATCCGTCGCCGCGACGCCGAGCGCTTCGAGCTGGAGATTGCCGGTGGTGGTCTGAATGCCGGCGCCAAGATGGTGTTCGGCAATTCCGGCCAGGGCGTGCCGACGCCGACGCCGTTCACCGCACCGAAGCGGGCAAGCAAGACGTTGAACCCGCAGGACGTGCCGGAAGAGGAAGAGTAGAGCCGAGCCCATGCTCGGCTGCTCTTCGGTCGGGTTGCGATAACGCCGCGCTGCGCGCGTGAGCCGAGCGTAGGCTCGGCTCTACAAGGGCGGGCGGATCGGAGCCGTGGCGGTGGGCGAGGGGGCCTGAATCAGGGACAATAGCGTCCCCGCCGCCCCACGCCTGCCCCCGATGACCGATTCCGCCCCCCAGCATCCTGCCCGCATCCTTGACGGCCGCCGCATCGCCGAGGACCTGCTCGACAGCCTGAAGGTGCGCGTCGACGCCCGCGTGGCCGCCGGCGGCAGCCGCCCGGGCCTGGCCGTGGTGCTGGTGGGGGGCGACCCGGCCTCGACCGTGTACGTGCGCAACAAGCGCCGTGCCGCCGAGAAGGTCGGCATCGAAGCACATGACTACGACCTGCCGGCCGGCACCACCGAAGCCGAACTGCTCGAGCTGATCGACCAGCTCAATGCCGACCCGAAGATCCACGGCATCCTGATCCAGCTGCCGCTGCCGGGCATCCCCGACGCGCGCCGGCTGATCCAGCGCATCGATCCGCGCAAGGACGTGGACGGTTTCCACCCGGAAAACGTCGGCCACCTGGCCCTGCGGGAGTTCGGCCTGCGCCCGTGCACCCCGCGCGGCATCACCACGCTGCTGGGCCACACCGACCAGCCGGTCCGCGGCCGCAACGCCACCATCGTCGGCGTGAGCAACCATGTGGGCCGGCCGATGGGCCTGGAGCTGCTGATCGCCGGCTGCACCGTGACCAGCTGCCACAAGTTCACCCCCAAGGACGTGCTGGAACAGGCCGTGCGCAACGCCGACATCCTGGTGGTGGCGGTGGGCCGTCCGGGCATCGTGCCGGGCGAGTGGGTGAAGCCGGGCGCGGTGGTGATCGACGTCGGTATCAACCGCTTGGATGACGGCCGCCTGGTGGGCGACGTCGGGTTTGAGGCGGCGGCCCAGCGGGCCAGCTGGATCACCCCGGTGCCGGGTGGCGTGGGCCCGATGACCGTGGCCACGTTGATGCAGAACACCCTGGAAGCGGCGGAAGCGCTGAGCTGACCTCACCTGGGGCTGTTCTCAGGTGCCTGAGGGATAGTGCGGACCAACGGTCCGCACCCACCAAAGGCGCTTCAGGGCTGGCTCGGGTGATCCTCTCAAGGTGGGTGCCGACCGTTGGTCGGCACAATGCCGGTGCACAGGTATATGAAGGCAGTGCGGACCAACGGTCCGCGCCCACCAAAGGCGCTTCAGGGCTGGCTCGGGTGATCCTCTCAAGGTGGGTGCCGACCGTTGCTCGGCACAATGCTGGGGCACAGGTGTCTGAAGGGCAGTGCGGACCAACGGTCCGCACCCACCAAAGGCAGGCCGATGACTCGCTCCTGGTAGGTGCCAACCAAAGTTGGCACCTACCACAGGCGCTCCAGGGCTGGCCCGAGTGATCCTCTTAAGGTGGTTGCCGACCGTTGGCCGGCGCAATGCTGGGGCACAGGTGTCTGAAGGGCAGTGCGGACCAACGGTCCGCACCCACCAAAGGCAGGCCGATGACTCGCTCCTGGCAGGTGCCAACCAAAGTTGGCACCTACCACAGGCGCTCCAGGGCTGGCTCGGGTGATCCTCTTAAGGTGGGTGCCGACCGTTGGTCGGCGCAATGCTGGGGCACAGGTGTCTGAAGGGCAGTGCGGACCAACGGTCCGCACCCACCAAAGTGGTAGGCGGGCCCCTGAACCAATCGCCGCCGGCGCGACACTGCGTCGCATCCACCCCCTGCCACGCGACGCGAAAACAGGGTAAAATGTCGCGCTTCCCCACATCTCGGGTATGCCGATGCTGCGCATCCAGGCTGAAGCACTCACTTACGACGACGTCTCGCTCGTCCCCGCCCACTCGACCATCCTGCCCAAGGACGTCAACCTCGAAACGCGGTTGACCCGAGACCTGAAGCTGAAGCTTCCGATCCTGTCCGCCGCCATGGATACCGTCACCGAAGCCCGCCTGGCCATCGCCATGGCCCAGCTCGGCGGCATGGGCATCATCCACAAGAATCTCAGCCTGGAACAGCAGGCCGCGGAAGTGGCCAAGGTCAAGAAGTTCGAGGCCGGTGTCATCCGCGACCCGATCACCGTCGGCCCGGAAACCACCATCCGCGACGTGCTGGCCCTGACCCAGGCGCACAACATCTCCGGCGTGCCGGTGGTGGGCAGCGACGGCCAGCTGGCCGGCATCGTGACCCACCGCGACATGCGCTTCGAGACCGAGCTGGACGATCCGGTCCGCCACATCATGACCAAGAAGGATCGCCTGATCACGGTCAAGGAAGGCGCCGCGTCTGACGAAGTGCTGCAGCTGCTGCACCGCAACCGCATCGAGAAGGTGCTGGTGGTCAATGATTCGTTCGAACTGCGTGGCCTGATCACCGTCAAGGACATCCAGAAGAACACCGACTTCCCGAACGCTGCCAAGGATCTGTCGACCCGCCTGCTGGTCGGCGCCGCCGTCGGCGTGGGTGGCGATACCGATCGCCGCGTGGAAGCGCTGGTCGCCGCCGGCGTGGACGTGATCGTGGTCGATACCGCGCACGGCCACTCGCAGGGCGTGCTGGACCGCGTCAGCTGGGTCAAGAAGAACTTCCCGAACGTGCAGGTCATCGGTGGCAACATCTGCACCGGCGAAGCCGCACTGGCGCTGCTGGACAGCGGCGCGGACGCAGTGAAGGTCGGCATCGGCCCGGGCTCGATCTGCACCACCCGCGTGGTTGCCGGCGTCGGCGTGCCGCAGGTCACCGCCATTGATCTGGTGGCCGAAGCCCTGCAGGACCGCATCCCGCTGATCGCCGACGGTGGCATCCGCTACTCGGGCGACATCGGCAAGGCGCTGGCCGCCGGTGCCTCGACCATCATGGTCGGTGGCCTGCTGGCCGGTACCGAGGAATCGCCGGGCGAGACCGAGCTGTACCAGGGCCGTTCGTACAAGAGCTACCGCGGCATGGGTTCGCTGGCTGCCATGGAGAAGGGGTCGAAGGACCGCTACTTCCAGGACGCCGCCACCGCCGACAAGCTGGTGCCGGAAGGCATCGAAGGCCGCGTGCCGTACCGCGGCCCGGTGGGCGGCATCATCCACCAGCTGATGGGCGGCCTGCGCGCCACCATGGGCTACGTGGGCTGCGCCACCATCGACGAGATGCGCAGCAAGCCCAAGTTCGTGAAGATCAGCGGCGCCGGCCAGCGTGAGAGCCACGTCCACGACGTGACGATCACCAAAGAGCCGCCGAACTACCGCGCCTGACGCGGGCCGAGCAAAGAGGAACGGGGAGGCACTTCCCGTTCCTCTTTCTCCATCTGCCGCCGTAAATCTGATTTCGTTTTCCCTACTGCATTGCCGGGGCGCCATGACCAACATCCATAACGACAAGATCCTCATCCTCGATTTCGGCGCGCAGTACACGCAGCTGATCGCCCGCCGCATCCGCGAGCTGGGCGTCTACTGCGAAATCTGGGCGTGGGACCACAACCCGGCCGAGATCGCCGCGTTTGGCGCCAAGGGCATCATCCTGTCCGGTGGCCCGGAATCGACCACGCTGCCGGGTGCTCCGTCCGCGCCGCAGGAAGTGTTCGACAGCGGCCTGCCGATCTTCGGCATCTGCTACGGCATGCAGACCCTGGCCGCGCAGCTGGGCGGTGCTACCGAAGCCGCTGACCAGCGCGAGTTCGGCCACGCCGAAGTAAACGTGATCAATCCCGATGCACTGTTCAAGGGCCTGAGCGACCACGGCGGCGAGCCGAAGCTGAATGTCTGGATGAGCCACGGCGACCACGTCTCCGTTGCGCCGCCGGGCTTCACCATCACCGCCACCACCGACCGTATTCCGGTGGCTGCCATGGCCAACGAAGAAAAGCGCTGGTACGGCGTGCAGTTCCACCCGGAAGTGACCCACACCCTGCAGGGCCAGGCGCTGCTGCGCCGCTTCGTGGTGGACGTGTGCGGTTGCCAGACCCTGTGGACCGCCGCCAACATCATCGACGACCAGATCGCCCGCGTGCGCGAACAGGTAGGCGATGACGAAGTGATCCTGGGCCTGTCCGGCGGCGTCGACTCGTCCGTGGTGGCCGCGCTGCTGCACAAGGCCATCGGCGAGAAGCTGACCTGCGTGTTCGTGGATACCGGCCTGCTGCGCTGGCAGGAAGGCGACCAGGTGATGGCGATGTTCGCCGAGCACATGGGCGTGAAGGTCGTTCGCGTGAACGCTGCCGACCGTTACTTCGCCGCGCTGGAAGGCGTGAGCGACCCGGAAGCCAAGCGCAAGATCATCGGCAACCTGTTCGTTGAGATCTTCGACGAAGAGTCGAACAAGCTGAAGAACGCCAAGTGGCTGGCGCAGGGCACCATCTACCCGGACGTGATCGAGTCGGCCGGCAGCAAGACCGGTAAGGCACACGTGATCAAGAGCCACCACAACGTGGGCGGCCTGCCGGAGCACATGAAGCTGGGCCTGGTGGAGCCGCTGCGCGAGCTGTTCAAGGACGAAGTGCGCCGCCTGGGCGTGGAGCTGGGCCTGCCGCGCACCATGGTCTACCGCCATCCGTTCCCGGGCCCGGGCCTGGGCGTACGTATCCTGGGTGAAGTGAAGCGCGAATACGCCGAGCTGCTGGCCAAGGCCGATGCCATCTTCATTGATGAGCTGCGCAAGGCGGACCTGTACGACAAGACCAGCCAGGCGTTTGCCGTGTTCCTGCCGGTGAAGTCGGTGGGCGTGGTGGGCGACGCGCGGGCTTATGAGTGGGTGATTGCGCTGCGGGCCGTGGAGACGATTGACTTCATGACGGCGCACTGGGCGCATCTGCCGTATGAGTTCCTGGGGACGGTGAGTAACCGGATCATCAATGAGTTGCGGGGGGTGTCGCGGGTTGTCTATGACATCTCGGGGAAGCCGCCGGCTACTATTGAGTGGGAGTGAGTTGAAAGAACGAGGGCGCCGAGAGGCGCCCTTGTTGTTTGTGGCTTGCTCGAGTGACGTGCAACTTCTGGGCCTCAATAGCTGTGCGTGATCGTTGCAAAACTTGCGAAGGAGTTGGAGAGGTTGTATTTCGTAGGGGCAACTGGGGGCACGTAACATCATCGCAGTAGGTCTGAGGGCCGGCCTGTGCCGGATGCGGATCTTCCGGATGCATGGATTTTTGTGTAATGTCGCAAGAGTCCAGCTAAGGGTGGGGCGGACGCGGCTGTTGTCGTGCTGAGTGCCTATTTTTAGTTGCTTTTGCGCAGTAGGAATGAAAGCCAGATTCAATATCTGTCTAACGACCTTGTGACTAGAAGTGGCGCGGGCTGCCGGGCCAATCAAGGACTGATTCGGAGGCTAGGATGCTGGAGGTGGACAAGAAACGCGAAGCGACAGCTTCGATCAGAGGTTACTTTTACCAACTCGACGCTGCCTTACTCGAAATTTTGCGCGCGGGCCTGAACGATGACATCGTCATCGAGGGCGTTGAAGACTTTGATCGTTACACTGATGAAGGTGTCATTTACGGCCAGGTAAAGTATTACGCGGAGCAAAGCCTAACAGACTCGGTGTTGCGTGATCCTTTGTATAAGCTCTTTGTTCATTTTCATGGGCTCGAAGAAGGGCAGCGCGCAGGTAGAAAATACATCCTGTACGGGCATTTTTCAGAAGTTAAGATCGATATTGGTGAGCTTTCCGTCGAGCGCTTTAAGTCGGTAATGGAATACCGCAAGGAGGTGAGGGGTGCTGACGGCACGAAAACGTACGAGAAGAAGTCCTTGCTTAGCGGAGCGACAGTGACGGATGAGCTGATCGAGGCGTTCTGCAAGAATTTCAGTATAAGGGTTTCTACTGAATTTTCTGAACATCGCAACATCGTCATCGAGGCAATACGGAAGAATCAGGGTGTCTCAGCCTTTGAGGCTGAAGGCTTCCACTATCCAATAGCCCTCGATTACATTGCGACACTGGCCACAAAGAAAGATCACAACGATCGTAGGACCACCCGTCGTGATCTGCAGGAAGTGCTCAAGGGCACCCAGGCTGTCCATAATCGTTGGCTTCTCCGAGAGAAGGAGGAGGCCGAGTACGCGAAGCATATAAAACGCCTGTACTTCTCGCCTACGAACGGCGCGGGAATGGTCCGCGCTTTCATTATTCAGTGTGATACGGAAACAGACCTTTCGGATGTCTGCGATCAACTCAGGGCCATCGGTAATAACTGGAGTTCTGCTAAGAATCGTCGCATCCCAAATTCCGACCGCTACGCGCCATTCGTCCTGCTGCGCGGTGCGGATGAAGAATTTATTGTGCAGGTGAAGAACGATCTTTTCGATACTGGAATAACTTTCGTAGACGGCTTCCCATATCGCGGATCGCCATTCCGCATCGATCACGTCCATAGCCTGCAGACTCAGCAGCATCAGATCGAAATTCGTTTTGTCGACGACGAAGTGCAGTTGCAGGCGGCCCTCGATGGCGTGGGGCGGAAGTTTTGCCACATCTATGACTTCTTCCTTGAAAGCCCTGTGACCATGGATATGCCGGGTCCAAAGAGTCGGCTGTACTCGATCCCCGTCAGCAGCATCTCCACAATCAAGAAAATTATCTGAGGACGTACAATGACTGAGGAAATCGCCAATGCCGAGGTTGTGGCCGTTTACCCCAATAAGGTTCGAGTAGCCGTTGACAATCTGTTGAACTTCCAGGCGGCGGGTGAAGCTCTTCGCGTTGGGTCATTTCTTAAAGTCTCGGACAACGAGAACGTCTCCCTTATTTGCATCATCGAAAGCTTTTCAATCGAAATGAAGGAGGTCAAAGGAGGCGAAGGTGGTGACTACAGGCGCGTCTATATGATCGACGCTTACCCTCTCGGAATCCTTAAGGAGGGGAAGTTCAATCGTGGCGGCGACGAATTAGCTATTCCACCGAAGAAGGTCGTCCCGGCGACGAAGGCGGAAATCGCAGCCATTTATGCAGACTGCTATGCGGCTGAAGACCGTTTTTGCTTTTCTTCACTGACCCGGCAACGTGATATCGTCGTGCCCGTTCACGGCGACCGGTTCTTCAATAAGCATATCGCCGTTGTCGGAGCTTCGGGGTCCGGAAAATCGTCAAGTGTGTCTTCTATTCTGCAAAGGGCTGTCTCGGCAAAAGCTGGCGAGTACCAGGGTCTTAATAACTCACATATTCTGATCTTCGATCTTCACTCTGAGTACGCTGCAGCTTTTCCGAACGCAAGCGTAATTACTGTCGATGATCTCGTTCTGCCGTATTGGCTGCTAAACGAAGACGAGATGGAGGACATGTTCCTCGAGTCAGGCGATAACAATAATTACAATCAGGAGGCGTTGCTGAGGCAGATTGTTACCATCGCAAAGAAAATCAGCAACCCGGGTGTAGAGAAGGTCAATTTCGACAGTCCCCTTCCGTACGAGATCGATCATGTCGCGAATGCGTTCAGAAATCTCACTAGAGAGACAAAGAACGCCGACAATTCTTTGTCGATCAAATTCAAGGACGGCTCGGAAATCGAATTCGAGGACGTCGATGCCCAGATCGAACACTACTGTAAAGAGTTGCGCGAATTTGCACCGACAAAACGTAGTGAGATTAACAAAGGGCCGTATGCCGATGGCTCGATCGATAAGTTCGAACGACGGGTTAGATCAAAGATAGCAAATACGCGGCTTGGGTTCATCTTTGGTCAGAAGGCTAGGAAGGCTTCATTGGAGGATGTGCTTAGACAGTTCACCGGCTACAGCGCGGGAGGTGAGTCGAATATCACCATCATCGACCTTAGTGGCATCCCCTTTGAACTGCTCAGCATAACCGTTTCGCTCATCTCCCGGCTGATGTTCGATTTTTGCTACTACGCACGGCGCGTTGAAGCCAAAACCGAACAGCCATTCCTGATGGTCTATGAGGAGGCGCACAAGTATGCGCCGAAGAGCGGGCTTGCCCGCTATAAAGCTTCACTGGCTGCGATCGAGCGCATAGCCAAAGAAGGTCGAAAGTACGGCATCAGCCTGCTTATTTCGAGTCAGCGACCGTCTGAAATTTCAGAAACTATTTTCTCGCAGTGTTCCAACTTCCTGGCGATGCGTCTTACTAATCCCGATGATCAGGGCTATGTCCGCCGACTACTGCCGGATACGCTTGGCAATCTGACAGAGGGTATGCCCGCGCTGGAGCAAGGAGAAGCGCTTCTGATTGGCGATGCCGTGATCATGCCATGCGTTGTGTATGTAGAGAAATGTGATCCTGAGCCCTCGTCTAGTGATGTGAAGTACCTTACGCTCTGGAAGGCGGAGTGGAAGAATATCGACTTCGAAAAGCGTGCCGACAACTGGCGAGGGTGATGGGTGATGATCAAGATCGCAGATCCAGGTTGTTGATATAGATAGATGATCAGAACCGAATGACACGGAGCCGCCCCAGGGCTTCGTGAAATCAGCCGCCTTCTCGATCGAAATCGCCAATGAGGTTGGCGTAAGCTAACGCACTGTCCGCGTTCCGTCCGTCGATAGCTACTACTTCGATGAAGATGCTGGGCTTATGTATAGGGGCGTTTTCGAGGCGATGGGTGCGAGCTCCCCTTGAGGCTAGTTCATACGCTGTGAGCGTTTGCCGTCTCACTCCGGTCTTGCCTCGTGGCAAGCCCACTCAACCAACCCCCGGCAAGCCAGAAACAGCCCATCCACAACCCCCTCATCCAAATGCCGCTCCGGCTCCGCTGCCACTCGGCAGCGGTCTGCCGCGTGCAGCAGCTCCAGTACCGTCAGCGCTCCCACCAACGCGCGCTCGGTCCTCGCCAGGCTCACGCGTCGGCCGGGTGACACATCGGTTTCTGGCCAGGGGTGCCCATCAGCCCCCTCGCAGCCGCGCATGCGCTTGAGGATGCCGAGCAGGGAGTTCAGGTCGGGCAGGGGAGTATCGTCGTTGATGGGCTCAACAACGGTGTACGAGGTGAAGGTATCGGACTCGTTCATGGCGTCGGCTTCCGTGGCTGTGCTTAACAGCGCCACCGTGAAGAGGTGGCGGACGATGCATGGCTGCAAACCGGGATGATGTAGCGTCATAGAACCGGTGGATCCGAAGATCCCCACGCACCGCCCGCCAGAAAGGCCGACGGATTGCCCGCCGGCACCGGATAAGGGCGGTGCCGGCGGGCAAGCGCAAACTACAGACGCGTACATCAATGCGGGTTTGCAGACCCGGCCACCCGTTGTCGGTGGCGCATCATGGTGTTTACGCCGCCGCTCCGAATGCCAATAGAAATTCGCGAAGGAATCGCTGAATCCGAGAGCGAAGAACTATTGTTGCACGCACCATTCGTGCAGCACGCGACGCGAGCAGACGCATTCGCGCAGCTACTCTGCTGATGGCGAATCAAAGTGGCGCAATCGCCCACGCCACAAGCGAATAGCGCGACAGCCTGCTTTGCAACAGTTCTTAGTCCGGCTCGCCAAGTAGCGGCGCGCGATCAGCCGCACAGCCCGAAAAGCGGTTCAAACCCGACATCGCCAGCGCGCCTCGCGGCCTCAACAAGTGCGATCCTCAGCCGCATTCCCCACCAGCAACTCAATCATCGCCCGCGCCGCCGCCGACTGCCGCCGATGCGGTGCATAGATCACCGAGAACGGCCGCGACCGCCCGCGCAGCTCCGGCAACACTTCCACCAACTGCCCACGCAGCAACCGCTCGCGCACGATGAACGCATAGCTCTGGCAGATGCCGATGCCCTGTTCGGCCAGCGACACCACGCCCAGCACGTCGTCGGAGGTCTCGATGCACGAACGCGGCAGCCAGTCCACATCGCGCCCGTCGTCGCGGAAGATCCACGGGGCCAGCCGCCCGGTGCGCGGCATCACAAACGGCAGGCACAGGTGCTGCTGCAGGTCGTCCAGCGTCTGCGGCGTCCCCCGGCGTTGCAGGTACTCCGGCGAAGCCACCAGCACCAAAGGCGCATCTTCCAACTTGCGCCCCACCAGCCCGCTGTCCGGCAGCTGGCCCAGTCGGATGGCCAGGTCGAAGCCTTCGGCCACCAGGTCCACGTTGCGGTTGGTGATGTTCAGTTCCACCTGCACCTGCGGGTACTGCTGCGCAAAGCGCGCCAGCACGGGCGGCAGCCGATAGTGGCCATAGGTGGTGGGCACGCTCAGGCGCACGCGGCCGGCCAGCGCACCGTCCTGGGCCAGTACGTCGCGCTCGGCGTCGTCCAGCAGGCCGAAGGCGGTGCGTACCTGTTCCAGGTAGAGCCGCCCGGCGTCGGTCAAGCCCACGCGGCGGGTGGTCCGCTGCAGCAGCTGCCGACCCAGCCGCGCTTCCAGCCGGGTGACGGCGCGGCTCAGCACCGAGGGCGTGGTGGACAGCGCCACCGCGCCGGCCGTGAACGAGCCGTGCTCGACCACCGCCAGGAACACCTCCACATCGCCCAGGTAGTCGAACTTGCGGCTCATTTGGCTCTCCGGGGAACAGATGTTTTGCGATGGGGCCAATTTATCGCCGCTGGGGCGATGAATAAAGTGGCGGCCATTCCCCGATAGGAGCTCCCCATGAACCTGATGACCCGGCTGGCCGCAGCGCTGGCCCTGACCCTGGCCGCCAGCGGCGCGCAGGCCGCCAACGTGCTGGTGGTGCTGTCCGACGAGAACCACCTGGACCTGAAGGACGGCAAGGTGCTGTCCACCGGCTTCTATCTCAACGAGCTGATGCAGCCGGTGAAGCTGCTGCTGGACGCGGGCCACGAGGTGACCTTCGCTACGCCGCACGGGCGGGCGCCAACGCTGGATGCCTCGTCGGTGACGCCGGCGTACTTCGGCAACGATGCTGCGCAGCTGACGCTGCACAAGGAGCTGCTGGAGAAGCTGGCGCTGACCTCGCCGACGGCCTCGCCGGTGGTCAGCCTGGCGCGCGTTGAGCAGCAGGGCTACGCGCGTTTCGATGCGGTCTACATTCCCGGTGGCCACGCGCCGATGCAGGACCTGCTGAAGAGCCCGGCGCTGGGTCGCTTGCTGGCCGACTTCCATCAGCGCAACAAGACCACCGCGCTGGTCTGCCACGGGCCGATCGCGCTGCTGTCCACGCTGCCGGATGCTTCGGGTTTCGTGGCAAAGCTGGAAACGGGTGCGATGCCGGCTACGCCGAAGTGGATCTACAGCGGCTACCAGATGACGGTGATCAGCAACCAGGAAGAAGAGCAGGCCAAGCCGCTGTTGGGCGGCGGTGAGATGAAGTTCTACCCGCAGACCGCGTTGCAGCGGGCGGGGGCGGAGTTCAGCAGCAATACCACGCCGTGGACCGGGCATGTGGTGGTGGACCGCGAGCTGATTACCGGGCAGAACCCGGCGTCGGCGCTGGAGGTGGGGCAGCGGTTGGTGGAGCGGTTGAAGTAGGGCGGGGCTGCGCAGCAGGTTGCCAGCCCTGGGCCGAGGGGCCAGCGCCTCGGCCTGTCTATGGAAGTGCCAACGTGGTCGGAAGAGAGGGAATCAGCCCTTCGCGAGCGCTGCCCCTGACAGATCTTCAATCTGGGAAAGCGCGTGACGCGTCGCAGTCCAATCGCCGGCGTGCCTGATCGCCACGCCTCCGGCCGCTGTCCAGGCATCACAGTTCGCTTCGAAATCGTCGATCAGAACATCGCCTGGCTGGTGCATGAAAAGAGGCTTGTGCCTGCCGCCGAGCACAGGCAACACCAGGCAGGTTGCTGACAGGTGCTCGCGGACCCACTGCCGCTTCTGCATGGCAGCGAGTGGGTAGTTCGATTTCGGGCAGGCCGTGAGAATCACCGGGTTCAAGTGGTGGATGCTGTGGAAGAACTCTACTGCACCGTGCATCGGCGGAAGGTCCCGGAAGAATGACGGGTGGCTGTTGATGTGCCCCCACATTTCATCGTCGGCAAGCACACGATGGTCCAGGCCAAACACGGCGGGAAATGCCGCGTCGAAGTCGGCCATTACGCCATCAAGATCTACGTAGATGGTGCGTCTGGATGCACTCGATCCACCGGTGTGCTGGTTCGCGAGCGGGTCCATCATCGGTATTGACTTCACATCATCAGCGTTCATTTACGCGCTCTCCTCTCAAGAGTGGGCTTTCTTCTTCATCGGTTCCCCAGTAGCGGGGCAAAGTGTTTGGCGAATGCGACAGACATGGCGGCAATCGCGATGCCGACTGCGCCCGCACGGCTGAAGGGGCCGGCGACCCACGGATGCCGTAATCGGCATGCTGGAAATGCGGTTTATGTCGCGGCGCTTCTTCAAAGGCCTGCCGGGTGGCTGACCTGGCCCTTGGCCAGGACGCACGGCCCGCAGCCGCTGGCTCATTTCGCCAACCAAGGAGCAATCTGGCGCGCTGGTGAGTGGATCATCGCCGGGCGCTACAGGCAGGCCGGGTGGTGATATACCTGTGGCGCTCGATCCAGACTCAAAAGGACGTCACCGAAATGGATGCTCAGGCAGATTCAATGTACCACGCCGACCAGCGCGACCACCATGCCGAAGCCGTGCTTGAGGCCTTCTTCGCCAAGCACCGAACCCCGGCCCTGGTGCTGCAGCGTTTCTACCCGCCGGCGGCATTCCCCAGGGTCCGCAGCCGTCTAGGCGGTCTGCCGCAATTGCCCGATGGGATGGATTGGCCGGTTGGCCAGAGTTACGGCGAAGCGGCGCCGATGCACTTCCTGGCGCAGATCGATTGCGCCGAGCTGCCACGCGTGGATCCCGATATGCCCTCGCAAGGCATGCTGTTCTTCTTCGCCATGAACGACGAAGAGCAGATATGGGACACGGACGAACCACAGCAACGCGTGCGAGTGCTGTACGCGCCCGAGGTCGCGGCCGATCAGCACGTGCGTGCGCTGCCGGACGGCATGCGGCCGATTCTGGATGAAGGCCCTTCGGACCATGCGCACCGCAATCCTGCATGGCTGCTGCCTGAGGAAGACGGGCCGTGCGTGCATGTTCAATGGCCCTTGGTGGCGCGGCACATGGATACCTGGCCGGATGAGCTGGAGCTGCCGCCGGGTGAGGAGGATCGGCCGTATTACGAGATCTACCCCTCGCGCCAGGACGAAATGCGGCTGGGTGCGGTGGTGGCGGCCACGGGCCTGTTTCCGCGCGCGGACGCCGGCACGGAATGGGAGCGCCCGCAGTCACCTGCGTGGACGTTCCCGGTGCAATGGCTGCGTTACCAGACCGATTTTCCCCAGGTAGGCATCATCATTGACCGCCTTTCGCGGGTGATCGGTAATGAACGGCGTGCAGGCAAGCGCGGGGGTATTGATTACGCCGATGTACGCGCATGGGTGAAGCGCGCCGCCGCCATTGGTCTGGATGAAGCCCCGGATGATGCAACGCGGGAGGCATTCCGTGAGTGGATTATCGGACAGATCAGCGACGACTTCGAGCGTATGACGCTGACCGACCTGGGCATGGGCCGGGCGTTCACCAAGGGACTGCTGGCGGCAGTTGCCTACGCGGCGGGCTCGCCGGCTGCGGCCGCGCGCATACCTGCACTGATGTACCGCCACCTGCAGGACGAACATCTGCCGTTTGATGAAAGCCTGGGCACGTTGCCTGATGGCCGCAAGCGCTGCGCCGAGACGCGGGTGCACCAGATGCTGGGGTACGTACCGCGCTTGCACGGCATCGTGCCCGACGTGGAAGGCGAGGGCGACGCGGTCTGCCTGCTGCAGTTGGCGTGTGACCCGGCGATTGACCTGGTCTTTGGTGATTGTGGCCAGGCCACGTTCTGGTTGAGTCGTGAGGATCTGCGCAACTGCAGGTTTGACCGTGTCGTGGGTGTGGTGGAGTCGCACTGATTGGGCATGGCCAGCCCGGCATGGCACCATGACGGGCTGGCCTCGTCCCTTCGGGCGGGGCCGTTTTCCCAGGGAAGCCCACGAACACGACATGCGAACGTCCTTCTTCATCCTCTCCGCCCTGTGCCTTGGCTTGCTGTCCGGCTGTGCCAGTGGCCCGGAGGAGCACGCCTCAAGCCGCGAGATCACCAGTGCGTTCGTGGCCGACGACGGCCAGCTGTACCTGCTGCCGCGCTATGACGAGCCGATGCGTTTCAATGCCGCGCCGTTCCGTGAGTACCGCGCGCTGATGGACAGCCCGCTGCGCGAGGCGGTGGCCTGCGCCCAGATGTACTTCCATGAGGATTGGCGTGACCCGGCCAACAAGGCCAAGGTGCATGGCAGCTATGCGCTGCTGCTGCGGCCGGAGCAGGTGACGGCGGAGCAGGCCGCGCAGTTCAAGCTGGAGCGGATTGAGGTCCCCTCGCGTGAGGCCAAGGCCGTGGAGGAGCGGGCGCGCTACTACCTGCCGATGGACCGGACCCGCTACGCGCTGGCGTTTGACCGCGCCTGCAATCTTTCAAGGAAGGGCGGCAGCTATTACAGCGCGCTGTTCGAGGGCGACGGCGAGCGGGTGAAGTTGCCGGATGCTGCGGCGCTGGCGGAGAAGGGAAAGCTGGCACAGCCGATCAATGCACGGGCGCAGCGGATCCTGCCGGAGCGGGAGGACAAGCCGGGCGTGGGTTCGGCGGCGGGCAAGGTGCTGGGGGCGGCGTTGATCCCTGTGGCGGTTCCGGTGTTTGTGTTGAGCCTGCCGTTCCTGGGGCCGGATCATTGGAAGTGATGGGGCGCTGAGGGAGAGCATCCACGCATGGCGTGGATCTACTTGGGCATCGCCTGAACGTTCATCCTGGAGATCTGTGTGCCCAGCACGCTGGAAACTGTTCTGAAGACCGCAGGTTTCATTGTCCTCGCGGCACTTCCGTTGGTGATCCTCTGGTTCACCCTTCGGCGAATGTCAGCGACTGCTCGCTCGTCCGTAGAGACTGGGCTGCGTTTGGATCCCCCTCGCCGGATCTCCGGTACATCCATGACCTTGGTGATGGTGGATGGGAAAGAGGATCGGGAGCACTACTTCTTTGATGCGGCGTCCTTTTACCTGCGGCGTGGGCCAGTGCCCACGGCGGTTCCGCTCTCGCAGATCACCTCAGTCACACGAACGTCCGACAAGATCTACGGGCGCTATGTCTGGCAGGTGTGCTTCAGCAAAGCGTCGGGCAGAAAGTGCGTGACGTTCACCAACAACCTGTCGCTGTTCAACCGCGACTTCCTGCTCTTTCTGGAGGCGGTGCGAAAGGCCAACCCGCTCGCGACCGTTGATCGAGCGAGCGTTCTCTTCTAGAGCGTGTTTGAAGTTCGGTATGAACAGTGTCACTGCAATGGCATCACAGCGCGCAGCCCATGTTCGACCGATGTGATCGATCAGAGATGGGCGTTTGTTGCGCGGTATCTGATGCCGAAGCATTCTCATGCGTGGCAGTGCAAGTATGATCTGCGATGAACACGCAAAGCCCGTAACATGGAACGAGGTCCGCTCGTTTCTGCGCGCGATGCGAAGCGTGGGCCTTGTCACCTGTGACGAAGACGCATTTGAGACAATTGTCGAGACGATTTACGTTTATGGCATGCGGTCAATCTCTGCGGAGTAGTTCCTGATGATGTGCCGATCGACGCTGGATGTATCCCTGATTCACGCCTACGCGCTTCCTCTCGGCATATGCGTGGCAGCAGCCGTGGTTCTGATCACAATATGGTTTGCATCCCGCTCTGGCGGGGTGCCAGCCAGGAATATTGCGCTCGGCTCGGCGCTGGCCGTTGTTGTCGTAGTTGCCTTTGGCCTCGTATATCAAGCGCGAACAGCGTACATCGCCGTTACAGATGGCCAGCTGATTGGGTCAGCAGCGTTTGTCCGACTGCAGCTCCCGCTTTCCAGTGTCTCGTGGCAGGACGCTTCCGATGCTTCAAGGATCACGCTGCCTCACCGGCAACTTGGGACCAGCACAGGGGGCGTTGAACTTGGCAAGTTCCGCATGCAGAACGGTCGCAACGTCTTCGTGCTGCGCACGGACCGTAGCTCTGTTCTCGTCACAACCAGAGGGGATACTGACTTGATTCTGGACCGACGTCTTCATGAACAGCTCAAAGCATGCTTGGATCAGGTACGTGAGACCGGCGGCCATCGAGGAAGATTGCAATGATCAGCAGGAAGTACTGGTTTACCAGGAAAAAGTACGGATGGGGTTGGGGGATGCCGTGCGCGTGGCAGGGCTGGCTGGTGTACGCAGTCGCATTCGGCCTGCTGCTGGCGGGTCCGTTTCTGTTCTCTCCATTTCGCGAGCCCATCGCGTTTCAGCTCTACACGTGGGCCGTAGTGTTGGTCCTTGTCCTCATCTGCTGGATGAAAGGCGCCCCCCCCGGTTGGCGGTGGGGGGAGTAGAACGGCTGCAGAAGCTATTTTCGGACCTGTTCGATTTCGATCCGCCGGGCAAAGCATGGATGCATTGCCCTATGTGGGAGTCGGACAGTATCGCTAGCAGGCCACGACTGCGCCCCCTCTGAGGTGTACCGTTTTGAATGAACGCTGGACACTTCCCTCCGCGGGTACCCAACGCGTTCTAACCGTTGATTGACCAAGGTAGCGTCGCTTAAAGGGGCGCGCCGGTGAAGCTACACTGGCCACCTACGCCCAATGGAAGCTCACCCATGTTCAGTGGAAAGGTTGCGGTGGTCACCGGCTCCACCAGCGGTATCGGTCTTGGCATCGCCACGGCGCTGGCGCGGCAAGGTGCCGATATCGTGCTGAATGGCTTCGGCGATGCGGCGGAGATCGAACGCATCCGTACCCGCCTGGAAGCTGAGTTCGGCGTGCGGGTGGTGCACGATGGCGCGGACCTTTCCCGGGGCGAGGCGGTGCGCGCGATGATCGACCGCGTCGTGACGACGATGGGCCGCATCGACATCCTGGTGAACAACGCGGGCATCCAGTACACCGCGTCGATCGAGGAATTCCCGGTCGACAAGTGGGACGCGATCCTGGCGCTGAACCTGTCGGCGGTGTTCCATGCAACGGCAGCAGCCTTGCCGCACATGAAGCAGCAGGGCGCTGGCCGCATCATCAACATCGCATCGGTACACGGGCTGGTGGGTTCGGTGAACAAGTCCGCCTATGTAGCGGCCAAGCATGGCGTGGTGGGGTTCACCAAGGTGACCGCGCTGGAGAATGCGGGCACCGGCATCACCGCAAACGCGATCTGCCCAGGCTGGGTGCGAACGGCGCTGGTCGAGCAGCAGATCACCGCGTTGGCGGAGAAGGAAGGCACGGATCAGGAGTCCGCCGCTCGCGCGCTGTTGGCCGAGAAGCAGCCTTCGCTGCAGTTCGTGACGCCCGAGCAACTGGGCGGGATGGTGGTGTTCCTGGCTTCGGACGCGGCGGCACAGATCACCGGCACGGCGCTGCCGGTGGATGGGGGCTGGATGGCGCGCTAGCTGGCCGACACGGGAAGACGTGCCAGCAGGGCATCCCAATCGGCGACAAAGCAGCCGTCGCGGCCGCGGTTGCACTCGGTGATCCATGCATCCAGCGACGCGCTTTGTGCGCGGTAGGCGCTGACGTCGCCCAGTACGGCGAAGCGCAGGCGGTAGTTCACCAGCATCTGCAGCCATTGCCCGGCCATGCCGGAGCGCAGCTCGAAGAAGTCCGCCGAAAGGCATTGCACCGGCACGGCGATCCACTCGGCCTGGTGCCCGAGGGCATCGCCGACCAGGTTGCGTAGGGCGCCGGCATCGAGCATCGGGCCCTGCGGCTCCACGCGCAGGATGCGGGTGGTGCCGATGTGTTCCAAGTGAGGGTGCATGGCGTTCTGAAGTCCGTATCGTCCTTCCAGTATGGCTATGGCAGAAGGCGACGGCGAGCGGGTGCAGCATGAATCTGGCGAACGAACGCGCTAGGCTGCGCCCGGCACCTGCAAGACGCGGGTTCACTGCAATGGGGAAGGGCATGGCAGGGTGGAAGAGTCGTTCGTTGTTGAGCGCGGTGCTGGTGTGTTCGGGCCTGCCGGTTGCAGCCGCCGAGCTGTGCACGGTCAGTGCCTACGGTGACGGGCAGGGCAACATCGTGGTGCTGGGCATACCCGCCGCGGCACCGGCCACGGGGCAGCGTTATCTGATGCTGGACGGGCGACGTGGCGCCACCGGCGATGCCAACGCGCCGGTGAGCTGCAGCGGCGATGTGGTCAGCTTCAGCTCGCCTGCGAGGGCCACGCAGCGCTGGCAACGACTGCCCACCCGCGATACCGATGCAACTTTCACCAGTGCCGGAACCAAGCTGGTCGGGCAGTTGATCGAACCCGCCGGTCCGGCCGATCCCAAGCGGCCGCTGGTGGTGCTGGTGCATGGCTCGGAACGCACGATGGCGGTGGCGGCGATCTACCAACGGATGCTGGTGGCGCAGGGAATCTCGGTGTTCGCCTACCAGAAGCGTGGCACCGGCGATTCGGAAGGCGAGTACACGCAGAACTTCGAGCTGCTGGCCGACGACGCCGCGGCGGCGCTGGCGAAGGCGCGTGAACTGGCCAAAGGCCGCTTCGGCCGTGCCGGGTACTTCGGTGGCAGCCAGGGCGGTTGGATCGCGCCGCTGGCGGCCACGCGTTCGCAGGCGGATTTCGTGGCGATCGGTTTCGGGCTGGTGGTCTCGCCCATCGAGGAGGACCGCGAGCAGTTGTTCGACGAGGCGCACCGCCTGCAACTGGATCCGGCGGCCATGAAGCAGGTCGGGCAGCCGTCAGAGGCCACCGCGCAGCTGATGCGCACGCATTTCAGTGAAGGTTTCGAGGCGCTGGCCAGGGTGCGTGCGAAGATCGGTGACGCGCCGTGGGCAAAGACGATCAGTGGTGAATACAGCGGTGACATGCTGCGCATGAGCGACGCTGACCTGCGCCGGATCGGTCGCGCGCGCTTCGACAACCTGGAGCTGATCTGGGACTACGACGCCGAGGCTGCGCTGCGCCGCCTGAAGGTGCCGTTGCTATGGGTGCTGGCCGAACAGGACCGGGCCGCACCGATTGCGGCCACGCGCACCATCCTGGGGCGCCTGCGCGCGTCAGGGCGGCCGATCGAGACCTACCTGTTCCCCGACACCGACCATGGCATGGTCGAGTTCCGTACCGATGCCGAGGGCAACCGCGTGTCGACGCGGATCACCGACGGCTATCTGCGCCTGCTGGCGGATTGGATCAAGCAGGATGTGCACGGACAATACGGGCGCGCGCGCACAGTGAGCGATTGAGCGGATGGTGGCGCAGGCGGCGGATGGCGCTCCGCCGCCGATAGCGGCACGACTCAGCTCGGCTTCGCAAACACATCCAATCCCTTGCCGGTCTCCAGCAGCGACTTCAGGCTCGACAGCACGATCGGCCAGCCCTGGCGGATGCCGGTATCCATGCCGCTGCCGGGTTCCAATTCGTCGTGGGTGACGGTAAGCCGCACCATGTCCTGGTAGGGCACGATCTCGAAGGTCACACGGCTGTAGGCGTCCGGGTCGTCGGCCTGCGAGGCGGCGGCCCAGGTGATGACCAGCCGCGAGGGCGGGGTGCTTTCCACCACTTCGCCGACCAGCTCGACCGAGCGCGTTTCGTCGGCGCGCACGTGCTGCCAGCGCGAGCCGGGTTTCCAGTCCGAGACGTTCTCGTGGCCCCAGTAGCGACTGGCGATCTCGGGGCGGGTGATGGCCTCGAACACCTTCTGTGGCGTGGACGCGATGTAGATCACGTGGATGAAGCGGGTGGTCTCTGCGGACATCGTCATTCTCCTTCCAGTTCGCGTTTCAGGTCATGCAGCAGGCTCAGGCGCTGCTGCTCGAACTTGCGTACCCAGCGCTCGTAGACTTCATGCAGCGGCACCGGGTTGATGAAGTGCAGCTTCTCGCGGCCACGGCGCACCGTGCTGATCAGGTTGGCGTCTTCCAGCAGGCCAAGGTGCTGGGTGACCGATTGCCGGGCCATGTCCAGGTGTTCGCAGAGCTGGCCCAGGGTCTGGCCGTTGTCTTCGCAAAGCAGGTCCAGCAGCGTTCTACGCGTGGGGTCGGCCAGTGCCTTGAACACCTTGTCTGCATTCATGCGGGGCGTCTTCAGTTCCAGTTGTCGATCCTGATGTCGTGTGGATTGGGCTGACCCTTGCCGGTTTCCAGCAGGGCCTTGAGGCTCAGCAGGAAGACCGCCCACTTGGTGCTGCAGTGGGAGGTGAACTCGACGCGTTCCTTCCAGCCTTCGTGGGTGAACAGGACGATGCAGTAGTCGCCTTCCTGCTTCAGCGCGAAGCGCACGTGGGTGCCGATCCATTCGGCAGGGCCGGCCAGGGACGCCTGGTGGGGTGGCCAGTGCTTGATACACCTGGCTTGCGGGGGCCTTGATGCCGACCCGGTGTGCGATATCCACCATTGCAGGTTCCTCGCATGGGCCGGCAGGCGCCGCCCTTGAGTGGACTATATGCAGGTAAATACCTGCATGTCAAAACCGGCCACGAACGCCCGGATGTGGTAGTGCCGGCCGCTGGCCGGCATCCCGGTGGAGTTGGGTGCGTGCAGTTGCCGGCCAGCGGCCGGCACTAGCAGATGCTGCCCACCCGGCCGCGGATAGTTGACAGGCCGTCAACCTACTAGTAGGTTGACGGCATGAAAGAGCCGCTCTCGCCCAAGGCCCAAGAGATCCTGGCCCACGCCCGTTCGCTGCTGGAGGCTGGTGGCTACAACGGTTTCAGCTACGCCGACGTGTCGGCGCGGGTGAACATCAGCAAGGCCAGCATCCATCACCATTTCCCCAGCAAGGTGGACCTGGTGCGCACGGTGGTTGAGCTGTACCGGGCCGAGGCGCGCGAAGGCCTGGCGCTGCTGGACCGGCAGCTGGACGACCCGCTGCAGGAGCTCAACGCCTATGTGGACTACTGGTCGAGCTGTATTGCCGGTGGCACGTCTTCGTTCTGCATCTGCGCGATGCTGGCGGCAGAGGCGCCGATGATCCCTGCGGAGATTGCCGAAGAAGTACGCGGGCATTTCGAGGATCTGAGTGGCTGGTTGGCGCTCACCTTGGAAAAGGGCGCGGCGCTGGGTCAACTGCGCCTGCAGGGTCCGGTGGCCGATGAGGCCAAGGCGTTCATGTCATCGGTGCATGGCGCGATGCTGGCCGCGCGCGGTTTCGGCGATGCGGCGACGTTTGCTGCGCTGGCACGGCTGGCCATCGCGCGGGTGAGCGCGGCTGCCTGATAGATGTGTGGTGGGCCTGCGGCAACGTAGGCCTTTTCTTTGGTTCAGAAGTCTACCTACTAGTAGGTTCAATCACCCCTTGGAGATGTTCCATGTCGCACTCTCTGTCCACGCTGGGCGTGATCCACACGGCCGTCAGCCTTGTACCGGTGTTCGCCGCCCTGTATGCCTTCATTCGCCATCGCGCGATCGACCCCGCGACACGCTCCGGCAAGCTGTACCTGCTCGGGCTTGTGCTGTCGGTGGCAACGTCGTTCACCGTCTCCAGTACGGGCGGGATCAACCCGGGCCACGCATTCGGAGTGATCGTGCTGCTGATCGCCTTCGGCGGCGTGCTGGCCGGCCGGCTGCGCTGGCTGGGTGGCGCCGCACCCTACGTGTCGACGTTTGCGCTGTCCTTCAGCTTCCTGCTGTCGCTGGTGCCAGGCGTGAATGAAACGCTGACACGGTTGCCGGCAGCGCATCCGATTGCTGCGGCGCCGATGGCGCCGGTGGTGCTGCACACGTTGCTGGGATTGGCGGTGGTGTTTGTGATCGGCTTTGCCGCGCAGTGCTGGCGCATGCGGTTTGAACCGGTTCGCAGGCGCCCTTGAGCAGAGGCGCCTTAGTCCCGCACCGCGAGCGCGGCCAGCAGCGACTGCGGTTCGATCAGCGCAGCCGAACGTGTGGCATCCACCCGAACGTGCCCGCTGCAGAAATTGAACACCCGACCCTCGGCAGGCGCGGATACGTCTGGCGTTGCGTCCGGTGTTTCGATTTCCAGCACTTCATCTACCGCCAGCGCCAGGGTTGCGGTGCCGGCGGTGATCAACAGCATGGCTGGGCTGCCGCCATCGAATGCCGGTTGCCCGCTGAGCCTGCGCAGGTCGGCCACCGGCAACGGCTGCCCCCGTACCTCCAAGCTCCGCCTGCCATGCTGGTCCGCAGGGCCGAAGGTCTCGGGGCCGCGTATTTCCACGGCCAGCTGTACGTCGATCGCGAACAGGGCGGTGCCTGCACGCAGGACGACAACCTCGAACAACTCGGCGGGCGAGGGACGTGTTTCCGTTGAAGGTTGAGCGGGTACAGGCATGCTGTGGATCTGGCAGGAACGATGGGTAACGCGGCTTGAATGATGACGTGTGCAGGGAGTACGCGGCCGCGTGGGACTACGCGCGCAGGGCGGCGGTTCAGCTGGATCCGACGGACGCATGGTGCGCACTGAGCGGGCCGATGCGCGGAAAGTGCGGACGCAGCAGGCCGACGAGCTGATCCATGCCCGGAACGGCATGGCCAAATTCGTCCCATCGCGCATTGACCAGGCCGGACACCACGACCTGCCCGGTGTCGATGCGGGTCATGGCCCAATAGGGAACAGCACGCGCGCTGATGGCCATGTCCAGTACCGGCACGACGGCAGCATGCGAGCGACTGTCATGGATGCGGTGCTTGACCGCCTCCAGGCCGTCGGGCGGACCTTCGACGTACTGGAAAAACCGCTGCCCGTCGACGAGCAGCGCTCCGGTAACGTCTACGCGACGGTTGAACGTGGCAGAGCGGGAGACGATCTGCCGGAGCATTTCATCGGAAAGCCCAGCCGACATGTGGCTGGAGTAGGCAAATGCGTGGACCATGGAAGGGGCTTCTTGTGACGCCCGTCACTATACGTGGGTCGCCATAGCCTGCCGTGAGCCTTTCCTCACGCATCATCGGGAGTGATGCGTTGGATCAGCAGCCCACCAACCGATCCGCGCCAATTCCGCCGCGATGCTGGCTGCGGTATTGGGTAGGACTGGCGTCCACCTGGCCGCGGAAGTGCCGGCGGAACGACTCCTGCGAACCAAAGCCGGCCTGCTCGGCAATCCACTGCAGCGGTCGGTCGGTGGTTTCCAGCAGCTCGCGGGCGAATGCCACGCGCTCGCGGATCAGCCAGTCGATGGGTGACAGGCCGGTGGCTTCCAGGAACTGCCGCTGCAGCGTGCGCTGGCTGAGCGCGGCCTGCTCGGCAAGACTGCCCAGCGAGTGCGGCTCGCGCAGGTTGCGGCGCATCCATTCCATCAGTTTTGCCAGACGCGAGGGCTCGCCATTGGGAATGGCCCGGCTGACACGCTGGCTGCGTTCGGCATCACGCCATGGCGCCAGCACCAGCCGTTCGGCCACCAGGTTGGCCACGCGCGCGCCGTAATCCTTGCGCACCATGTGCAGCATCATGTCCATGCCGGTGGCCGAGCCGGCCGAGGTGATGACGTTGCCGGTGTCGACGTACAGCACGTCTTCGCGCACATCGATGCGTGGGAAGTCGCGCGCCAGCGCTTCGGTGAGGCGCCAGTGGGTGGTGGCCTGGCGGCCATCGAGCAGCCCAGCCCAGGCCAGCACGAAGGCGCCAGAGCAGATCGAGGCGATGCGTGCGCCACGGACGTGGGCGCGGACGAGTGCATCGAGCAGTGCCTGCGGCGGGCGTTCGCTGGGTTCGCGCCATCCGGGAATGACGATGATGTCGGCGTCATCAACAGTGCTGAGATCGTAGGGCAGCTGCACCTGTGCATTGCCGAGCATGCGCAGTGCACCGGGTTCACCCGCGCACAGCTGGGTGCGGTACCAGGCCACGCCGAGTTCCGGCCGCACAGGCGCGAACAGGCCTACCGCGCAGCCGAATTCGAACAGCCCCTGGCCGTGGCAGGCAACGATGGCGACGAGCGGTGCGGTGGGATCGGCGGGTGGGCTGGGCATGGCTTGATGCTACGGATGCAGATGCGTGGCGCTGCGTGGTGCGAGGGCATGAGGTGATGCCGGGCAGGCATATGGAGCGGTCGCTCCCCTCTTGTAGAGCCGAGCCCACGCTCGGCTCAATACCGGCAGGGGGGATGCATCTGACGCCGTCGCGTAGAGCAGCCGAGCGTGGGCTCGGCTCTACAGACAGCAGTGCACCGGCAATGCCGCCTAACGTCATTACCAGCGGTCATGTGGGTGGCCGGATGTTACGGCTGGGTGACGCGATCCCGCCTGTCGCACCAGGTGAACAGGCCCTTGAATGGAAGCGTGTTTCCGGCCCACTCCCACGAGTCCCCATGCCTGCCGCCCATGCCCCTGTGCTGAACACTCTCGCCGTCCTGATCGCCAGCGTTCTGGCTGCAACGCCTGGCCATGCGGCTGACGCCGATGCGGATCCTGCTGCCACCGCTGCAACGGCCAACGTGGCAGCGTCCACGCTGGATGCGGTGGTCGTTACCGGGTCGCGCACCAGCACGCGCACGGTGAAGAACAGTTCCACCCCGATCGATGTGATTTCCGCAGAGGACCTTGCTGCGACCGGCCAGGCCAACCTGCTGGAAGCGTTGCAGCGCAGCCTGCCGTCGCTGAGCCAGATCGGTGGCTACCAGAGCGACCAGGAGAGCCTGATCCGTGGCTACCAGCTGCGCAATCTCTCGCCGGGTTACACGCTGGTGCTGGTGAACGGCAAGCGCCGCAATGCCAGTGCCTATGTGAGCGGTGCCAACGGCGGCGGTTTCCCCGGCCATGCCTGGGCTGACCTGGCGTTGATTCCAGTCTCGGCGATCGACCATGTGGAAGTGCTGCGCGATGGCGCGTCGGCCATCTATGGTTCGGACGCGATCACCGGCGTGGTCAACGTGATCCTGAAATCGCAGGCACACGGTGGCGAGCTTTCCGTGGAAAGCGGGCAGAGCATTGATGGCGATGGCGCGCGCACCAGCGTGCGTGCCAACGTGGGCCTGCCGTGGGGCGCCGATGGCTTCGTCAACCTGTCGGGCGAAACCACGCGGCAGCACCACGCGATCCGTACCCGCCGCTATATCGATGGCTACCTGAGCTATCCGGCGGTAGATGCCAACGGCAATCGGGTAGCGCTGCGACCGAACAACCGGTTGCCGGCCGGCGCATCGCCGAACCCGGCCGAGGCCAACCGCAATGCCGAGGCCAACACCATCCTCAGTTCGCCATCGTATGCGCTGAAGGCGTTTGCGGTGAACGTGGGCCATGGCTTGGGCGAGAGCGCGCAGTTCTACGCCAATGCCACCGCCAGTGATCGCACCGCGCAGGCGATCCAGAATTTCCGCCTGCCGGCGACCATCTTCACCACCTACAAGGCGCCGGGTGTGCTGAGCGTGTTTCCCGATGGCTTCCTGCCAGTGCTGGAAACCAAGGAGAAGCAGTACACCGGCACCGCAGGTGTGAAAGGCCAGATCGCGGGTTGGGACTACGACGCCAGCCTGACCGGCAACCGCAGCACGGTACGCACCTATACCCGCAATTCGGTGAACTACTCGCTGCCGTACCCCGGTTCGCCCACTGACTTCTATGATGGCAAGCTGGACTACCAGCAGGGCATCGCCAACCTGGACCTGCGCCGTGGCTTCGAGGTGGCGGCATTCGCTTCGCCGCTGGAAGTGAGCGCCGGCGCCGAGTACCAGCACGAACAGTACGAACGCGGCGCCGGGCAGTGGGAGTCCTACATCGGCTTCGGTGCCGCCGCGTTCGTGGGCTACTCCACCGCCGATGCAGTGAAGGCGACGCGCAACAGCAAGGCGGTCTATGTGGGCGCGGCCAGCAACATCACCGCGCGCTGGTACCTGGATGCCGCTGCACGCTGGGAAGATCATTCCGACTTCGGCAGCGTGTCCACGGGCAGACTGACCACGCGCTTCGACTTCACCGACGCGTTGGGTGTACGCGCGACGGTCAGCAATGGCTTCCATGCGCCCAGCCTGGGCGCGCAGTTCTACCAGGCCACCGGCAGCTGCCCGTGCGGTACCACGCTGGTGGCACAGGTGTCTTCGCCGGCGGCGATTGCGTTGGGTGCCACACCGCTGAAGCCGGAAAAGGCCACCAACTACAGCCTGGGCGTGACCTGGGACCCGAGCCCGGCGTTCCACCTGGCCGTGGATGCCTACCAGATCGACATCCGCGGCCAGCTCGGCCAGTCCAGCCAGATCGGTTACAACGCGCAGGACCCGGCGCGTATCACCGACAACAGCGGTACGGTGTTGAGTGCGGCGCAGAAGAACACCATCGATGCGCTGCTGGGTTCAGCCGGCATCAGCATCCTGCCGGGTGATGCGTTCTACGCCAGCTACTTCACCAATGTGGGCGATACCCGCACACGCGGTGTGGAGCTGACCCTGGAAGCGAACCAGGAAACGGCGTGGGGCAAGCTGCGCTGGAGCTATGCGGCCAACGTCGGCCGCACCACGATCCGGAAGGTCAGTGATATTCCGGCGGCGCTGCAGGGGCTGCCCAACATCAACCTGCTGACCAAATCCAGCGAGTACGCACTGCGCTTCCGCACGCCCAGCTACACCCAGGTGGCGGGCTTGGGCTGGCAGAACGGGCGCTGGCGCTCGAATGTCGACTTCACCTACTACGGCCCGATCAAGCGCCTGAACAACGGCGTGGAATACAGGCAGCCGCCGGTGCTGGTGACCAACCTTTCAGGTGCGGTGGAGCTGGGTGCGGGCTGGAGCGCGGCGCTGGGCGTCAACAACGTGTTCGACAAGCGCACGCGCAAGGTGCCGGAGTACGCGCGCAGTGCTACCGATGTGGCCAGCATCGAGACGACGTGGGATTCGGGCGATGTGCTGAGCCGGATCGGGACGTTCTGGTACGGGCGGATCAATTACCGGTTCTGAGGTGGAGCAGCCGAGCATGGCTCGGCTCTACAAAGGCAACAGCAGCCGAGCATGGCTCGGCTCTACAAAGGCAACAGCAGCCGAGCATGGCTCGGCTCTACAGAACGCGAAAGGCGGCCGGACGGGGTTCGGCATCATCGAGGAGCAGTTCATGTCTTCTGCATTGAAGGTGGTTGCAGTGGTGGGGTCACCGACCAGCTCGGCGACGTCGCGCACGTTGCTGCTGGTGCAGCACCTGTTGGCGTCGTTGCAGCAGCGGGTACACGCCAGCGTGGAGGTGGTGGAGCTGGCGCCGATCGCGCGCTCGCTGGGGCAGTCGTTGTCTCGCGATGAGGCGGAGCCTGCGGTGGAGCAGGCGTTGCAGACGATCGAGGCGGCCGAGCTGCTGGTGGTGGCCGCGCCGGTGTATCGGGGGTCGTATCCGGGGCTGTTCAAGCACCTGGTCGACTTCATCGAGCTGGAGGCGCTGGTGGATACACCGGTGCTGCTGGCGGCGACCGGGGGCAGCGAGCGCCATGCACTGGTGATCGACCACCAGTTGCGGCCGTTGTTCAGCTTCCTGCAGGCGCACACGCTGCCGATCGGGGTGTATGCCACGCCGGCCGACTTTGATGGCGAGCACCTCAACAGTGCAGCGTTGCAGGCCCGCATCGCGCTGGCGACCGAGCGTGCGGCCGGGCATCTGGCTACGCAGGCGCTGGCGGTAGCGGCGCCACTGCGACGCATCGCCTGATGCCATAACCGGCGGCGCTTTGCATATGGCCAAGGCGCATCTGCGTGGCCGGATCTGACCGCCGATTGTCGCCTGGCACCGCCACCGCAAGCACCGGCATCCCTAGCATCGAAATCGAAGCGGCATCGCATTGCCGGCCCTGATGAGGACACTCCCGTGGCGTTGGACGCAGCAAGCAAACCCATCCTGTTCCTGCTCGACCGCGAGTTCGAGGATGGCCAGATTCCTGGCCAGCGCTTCTTCTGCCGGCACAGCCTGCTGCTGGAAGGGGCGCTGTCGAGCATCGACGGCCTCGACGCGCAGCTGGACGTACGTCGCATTGGTTTCGCGCGGCCACGCCGCGAGGTGATCGCCGAGATCGGCGAGCAGGACCAGTCGTTGCCCAAGCTGGTGCTGCCGCAGGGCGTGCGCAGCGAGCTGGCCAGTGGCGCGCATCAGGACCGCCAGTACATCTCCGGTGCCGAGCCGATCCTGGCTGCGCTGAACGGATTGCTTGGCATTCCCGTGGCCCACCCCTGAGCGAGGACACGACCTTGAGCTATCTGATCAGCGTCTTGGACAAGAGCCCGGTGGCCGAAGGCGCCTCGCCAGAGCAGGCGCTGCGCAACAGCCTGCAGTTGGCGCAGCGCGCCGAGCAGCTGGGCTATCACCGGTACTGGTTTGCCGAACATCATGCCGCGCCGGCGCTTGCCAGCCCGGCGCCGGAAGTGCTGGCCGCCTGGGTGCTGGCGCAGACCCGTCGCATCCGTATCGGCAGTGGCGGGGTGATGCTGCGCCACTATGCGCCGTACAAGGTGGCCGAGAGCTTCAACCTGCTGGCGGCGTTGGCACCGGGGCGCGTGGATCTGGGCGTGGGCAAGGCGCCCGGTGGCCTGCCAGCATCGACCGCCGCGCTGGCGGCGGGACGCCCGGCATTCGCCGATTTCGACCAGCAGCTGCGCGACCTGGAGGGCTATCTGTCCGGTGCCGCGACCGAGGCGCTGGCGCGCCCGATTCCACAGCAGGCGCCTGAGCGCTTCCTGCTCGGGGCCAGCCCACAGAGCGCGAAGCAAGCAGCCGAGCTGGGCTGGCGCTTCGTGTACGCCGCGCACTTCGATGGCGACCCGAAACATATCGAGGCTGCGTTCGACGCTTACCGCAGCGTCTCCTCGCAGCCCCCGCTGCTGGCCACGGTGGCCTTCGCCGCACCGACTGCCGAAGCAGCAGCGCGTCATATCGGCGCGCTGCGCGTCTACAAGCTGCACCTCGGTCCGGGGCAGGCGGTGAACCTGCCCAGCCCCGAGGCGGCTGCCGAGTACGCGCGCCAGGTGGGCGTGGCCGACTTCCGCATCGAGGAAACGCGCCCCAGCGTGCTGTCCGGTGATGCGCAGCATGTGCGCGGCGAACTGGACGCGCTGCACCGGCGTTTCGGCGTGGGCGAATTCATCCTCGACGCGCCGGTGGCCGACCTTGACGCACGCCTGACATCCCTCGAACTGCTGTCGCCTGCGCCGCGCGCGGCGGTGGCCTGACCTGCAGGAGCGATTCCCAATGAGCACGACCCCGCGCCACATTCCGTTCGGCATCATGCTGCAGGGCCCCGGCAGCCACATGCATGCCTGGAAGCATCCGTCCAATCCGGCTGATGCCAGCGTCAACCTGCAGTTCTACATCGACATCGCACGCACGGCCGAGGACAACGGTATCGCCTTCGGCTTCGTGGCCGACGGGTTGTATATCAACGAGAAGTCGATCCCGCATTTCCTCAACCGCTTCGAGCCGATCTCGCTGCTGTCGGCGCTGGCCGCGGCAACGAAGAAGATCGGCCTGGCGGGTACGCTGTCGACGTCCTACAGCGATCCGTTCACCGTGGCCCGCCAGTTCGCCTCGCTGGATCTGCTCAGCGGCGGCCGTGCCGGCTGGAACGTGGTGACCTCGCCACTGGAGGGCTCGGGCCGCAACTATGGCCGGCCACACCCGGAACATGCGCTGCGCTACCAGATCGCCGACGAGTATCTGGAGGTGGTGCAGGGGCTGTGGGATTCCTGGGACGACGACGCCTTCGTGCGCGAGCGCGACAGCGGTATCTTCTTCGCGCCGGAAAAGTTCCGCCGCCTCGACCACAAGGGCCGCTTCTTCCAGGTGGAAGGGCCGCTCAACATCCAGCGTTCGCCACAGGGCCAGCCGGTGATCTTCCAGGCCGGTTCGTCCGACGACGGCATCGCGCTGGCCGGCAAGTACGCCGACGCGGTGTTCACCCACTCGCCGTCGCTGGAGGAAACCCGCGCGTTCACCCAGAAGGTGAAGAATTCGGCGATCGCGCATGGCCGCAGCCGCAATGACGTGAAGATCTTTCCGGGCATCGGCCCCATCGTCGGCCGTACTGCCGAGGAGGCTGAAGCCAAGTACCAGGCGATTGCCGCACTGGCCACGCTGGAGGATGCGCTGGCCTATCTCGGCCGGTTCTTCGACCACCACGATTTCAGCCAGTACGATCCGGACACGCCCTTCCCGGAGCTGGGTGACATTGGCAGCAATTCGTTCCGCTCCACCACCGACCGCATCAAGCAGGATGCGCGTGAGAAGGGCCTGAGCCTGCGCCAGGTGGCATTGGAGGCAGTGAGCCCGCGACCAAACTTCATCGGTACACCCGAGCAGGTGGCGGATGAGCTGGTCCGCTGGTTCGATGCCGGTGCCAGCGATGGCTTCATTCTCGGCTTTGCCGCGCAGCGCGAGGGCCTGGACGATTTCGTGACCCAGGTATTGCCGATCCTGCAGGCGCGGGGCTACCACCAGCGCGCGCTGGAGGGGCAGACGCTGCGCGAGCATCTGGGCCTGCCGTACAAGGCCAGCCGGTATGCGACCGACGCCGAACCGGCGCGGAAGGTGGGGTAGGGCAATGAGCGGAGAAACCGCAGTAGCACCGGGCCAGGCCCGGCGGAGTTCCCCAGCGACTGGCGTGTTGCCCGAAATCGCAGCACGCGCCGAGGCCGCCATTGCGATCCGCCATGACCTGCACCGGCACCCGGAGCTGGCCTTCGAGGAGCATCGCACCAGCGCACGTGTGGCCGAACTTCTGCAGCAATGGGGTTATGAAGTGACCACTGGCCTCGGCGGTACCGGCGTGGTCGGTACGTTGCAGCGCGGGCAGGGCAGTCGTCGGCTGGGGCTGCGTGCCGACATCGATGCGCTGCCGATCCGCGAGGACTCCGGCCTGGCCTACGCCAGCCAGACCGAGGGCCTGATGCATGCCTGTGGTCACGATGGCCATACCGCCATCCTGCTGTCCGCCGCGCATTACCTGGCCCATCACGGCAATATCGACGGCACCCTGCAGCTGGTATTCCAGCCTGCAGAGGAGACGGGTTCGGGCGCGTCGAAGATGATTGCCGATGGCCTGTTCGAACGCTTCCCGGTGGATGCGATCTATGGGCTGCACAACTGGCCGGGCGCGCCGGTGGGGCACTTCGGCTTTGTCGATGGCCCGGCGATGGCGTCGGTGGACTGGGCGCGGCTGAAGGTGATCGGCAAGGGCGGCCACGGTGCCGAGCCGCAGGGCAGCATCGACCCGATCCTGGCGGCAGCGCACATCGTTACCGCGCTGCAGAGCGTGGTGTCGCGCAATGTCGATCCGCGGCAGATGGGCGTGGTCACCGTCGGCTCGATCCACGGCGGCCAGGCCGCCAATGTGATTCCGGACGTGGTCGAGCTGAAGCTGACCGTGCGCGCCTACCTGCCCGAGGTGCGCGACACGCTGCGACGCCGGGTCACGGAACTTGCCGAGCAGACCGCCGCCGCGTTCGGCGCGCGCGCCGAGATTGAATTCCCGCGCGGCTTCCCCAGCGTGATCAACCACCCGCAGCAGACCGCCTACGTCCGCACGGTGGCGGTGCAGGGCTTCGGCGCCGAACAGGTGGTGCCCGACTTCGCACCGCGCACCGCCAGTGAGGACTTTGCCTTCCTGCTGCAGGCGCGGCCCGGCAGCTTCGTGTTCGTCGGCAACGGCGACAGCGCACCGTTGCACAGCCCACGCTATGTGTTCAACGACGCCGCCATTGCACCCGCTGCCAGCCTGTGGGCACGGCTGGCCGAAGACTATCTGGTGAAGGACGTGGCATGAGCAGCAACGAACGCTTCCTCTACACCTCGGTGGATGACCCACTGGCGCGGCCGCTGTTCGACGGCCTGGAGCAGGAGTACGACCGCCGCTACGCCGACGTGCGTCGACGCATCGGTGGCAGCGCCCGCGAGGAGCTGCAGCGCTATCCGGCGCAGGCCTTTGCGGCCCCGGTGGGCGCCTTCGTGCTGCTGCTGCGCGACGGGGTGGCGATTTCCGGCGGTGCGTTCATGCCGCACCGTGATCCGGATACCGCCGAATTCAAGCGCATCTGGACGCTGCCCGGGCTGCGTCGCCAGGGCATTGCGCGGCGCGTGCTGCAGGAGCTGGAAGAGCAGGCGGCGCGGCAAGGGTATCGGCGGGTGTTCCTGACGACGGGCTTCCGCCAGCCTGAAGCTGTTGGCCTGTACCTCAGCCATGGTTACACCGCGCTGTTCGATCTGGATGCGGATCCCGAAACCATTGCGCACCTGCCGTTCGAAAAGCACCTGCGGGCACCGGCGCCCCCCATCGTGCCTGCACAGACCCAGCTGCAAGGAGCCCACGCGTGAGCACGCCTTCGACCGCGCTGGATGGCATTGCAACCCGGCCGGCGCCAGCGCCAGCGCCGGCGCTGAAGATCGTGCCGGCCCGGCATCCGCTGCAGGTCTTCGGCACGGTGCTGGCACTGGCGCTGATCCTGATCGGGCTGCAGTCCGTGCTGGGCAATCCGCGCTGGGGCTGGGGCACCTTCGCCGAATGGTTCTTCGCGCGCCCGGTGCTTGAGGGACTGGGCCGCACGCTGCTGCTGACCGCGCTCGGTACTGGCCTCGGCTTCGCCTTGGGCACGTTGCTTGCGCTGGCCCGCGTCTCCGGCTCGCCGCTGCTGTCGGCGGTGTCGTGGGGCTACGTTTGGCTGTTCCGCTCGATCCCGCTGCTGGTGCTGTTGCTGCTGCTGAACAATCTGGGCTACCTGTACAGCACCATCGAACTGAGCGTGCCGTTCACCGGCATCAACCTGTTCTCGTACCCGACCACGCAGCTGATCGGTGTGTTCACTGCCGCGGTGCTGGGCCTGACCCTGAACCAGGCCGCGTTCTCGGCCGAAGTGATCCGCGGCGGCATTCTGTCTGTTGACCACGGCCAGTACGAGGCCGCGGCCGCGCTGGGCCTGCCACGTGGCCGCCAGGTCCGCCGCATCATCCTGCCGCAGGCGATGCGCTCGATCCTGCCGGCCGCGTTCAACGATGTGATCGGCCTCGCCAAGAGCACTTCGGTGGTCTACGTGCTGGCGCTGCCTGAGCTGTTCTACACGGTGCAGGTGATCTACCGCCGCAACCTGGAGGTGGTGCCGCTGCTGATGGTGGCCACGGTCTGGTACCTGGTGATCCTGACCGTACTTTCACTGCTGCAGCGGCGCGTGGAGCAGCGTTTCGCGCGCGGCCAGCTGCAGCGCGAGCGCTCGGCATCGCACGTGTCATCGCTGCTGCGCGTGCAGAGTGATGCTGCGCCGCGCGTGATCCACCGACCGCGCATCGCCACCCAGGTCGAAGCGGGCGAGGGCGCGGCGGTATCGCTGCACGGCGTAGGCAAGGTGTTTGGCGACCAGCCGGTGCTGGAGGATGTGAACCTGGACCTGCGCGCCGGCAGCGTGACGGTGCTGATCGGCCCATCGGGCGCCGGCAAGTCCACGCTGCTGCGGCTGATCAACCACCTGGAGCGTGCCGACAGCGGCTATGTGACCGTCGGCGGCCAGCTGATCGGCTACCGCCGTGACGGTGACACCCTGTACGAACTGCCTGAGCGTGAGATCCGCCGTCGGCGTGCCGAGGTGGGCATGGTGTTCCAGGGCTTCAATCTGTTCCCGCACCTGACCGCGCTGGAGAACATCATCGAGGCACCGATCGCGGTGCGTGGCGTGCCCCGTGTGCAGGCCGAACAGCAGGCGCGCACGCTGCTGGAGCGGGTCGGCCTGGCCGACAGGGCCGATGCTTTCCCGCGCCAGCTGTCCGGTGGCCAGCAACAGCGCATCGCGATTGCCCGCGCGCTGGCGCTGCAACCGAAGGTGCTGCTGTTCGACGAACCCACCTCTGCGCTGGACCCGGAACTGGTGGCCGAAGTGCTCAGTGTGATCGAAGAGCTGGCCCGCTCCGGCACCACGCTGGTAATTGTCACCCATGAATTGAGCTTCGCCCGCCGCGTGGCCGACCACGTGGTGATGATGGACCAGGGCCGGGTGATCGAGCAGGGCACGCCCGAGGCTCTGTTCGAGCGCCCGCACCAGCAACGCACCGCCGATTTCCTGGCCAAGACCCTGTAACCCCGGAAGGAACACCATGAGCCCTGCAGCGCCGCGTCGCCCCTCGCGCAGCACCCTGTTGATCGTGGCGGTGCTGGTCATCGGCATCGCCGGCATCGTCTACTCGCGCGTGCGCCAGGCCCCGGAGGCTGCCACTGTGGCCGCGACCAGCCTGGCCGGTACCAACACCGCCGTGCTGAAGGGCACGCTCGACCCGAAGGCGCAGGCCCTGATTCCTGCGGGCTACCGCTTCGTCACGCCGGGCGCATTCACCGTGGCGACCCATCCGGGGCAGCTACCGCTGGCCGACTACGGCGCGGACAGCAAGGACGTGGTCGGCATCGAGCCCGACATCGCGCGGCTGATTGCCGATGCGTTGGGCCTGAAGCTGGTGATCGTGCCGGTCGCGTGGGCGGACTGGCCGCTGGGGCTGGAATCGGGCAAGTACGATGCGGTGCTGTCGAACGTGACGGTGACCGAAGAGCGCAAGAAGAAGTTCGACTTCTCCAGCTACCGCTACGATCTTCTGGGCATCTACACGCGCAGCGATGGGCCCATCCAGAAGATCGAGAAACCCGCTGATGTGGCCGGGCTGAAGGTCGTGGTGGGCGCCAGCACCAACCAGGACCAGATCCTGCGGCAGTGGGACCGGCAGAACATTGCGGCCGGCCTGAAACCGGTGGAGTACCAGTACTTCGATGACGCCGTGGTCGGCCGCTTGGCGGTGATCACTGGCCGCGCCGATGTCTCGTTCGAGCCCAATGCCACCGGCGCCTACTCGGCACGCGATGGCAAGGTGCGGCGCGTGGGCCTGTTCCCCGGTGGCTGGCCGAACGCTGCGGCGATCTCGGTGGCCACGCGCAAGGGCAGCGGCCTGGCCGATGCGGTGACGCAGGCGTTGAACACCCAGATCGGCAGCGGCACCTATGCGCAGGCATTGAAGCGCTGGAACGTGGCCGAGGAGGCGGTGCCGCAATCGCAGACCAATCCGCCGGGGTTGCCGACGCTGCAATGACACCGGGCGTGGCCCGGCGCTACCGCTGCTTCTGTAGAGCCGAGCCATGCTCGGCTGCTCTACCAACGCGCCTCCAGCGTTCTGAATGGTCTTGCCAGGCGCACGCCCTCTGCATCGAACGCGGTAACGTCGCGCCCATCCACACGCACGGTCTTCGGCATCGTCCGCGCCGGCCACCAGACCTTCACCGCCGTCCCACTGCGCAGGCCATTGCCCAGCGTGATCGATAGCGTGCCGTCGCGTTGCCGTGCCTGCATCTGCAACGTGCCATACGCGGTGGGCAGGCCTTCCACGGCCAATCCATCGCCCGCCACCCACGATGGCGGCGTGCCCGGCAGCAGCGAGAGCGCATCATCGTCTTCGCGCATCAGCATGCCGAACAGCGTGCGGCCGTATTCGGCACCGATCCAGGTGTGCGGCATGTCGCCCAGGTAGCGAGGAAAGCGCAGGCGTGAGTGCACGACCTCGGCCAGCACCTGCCACTGAAGCGGGCGCCGGTCATGCAGCAGCCCCTGCAGCAGCTCATCGGCGACCTGCGGCTGGCCCAGGTGCACATAGCTCAGCACGTTGCGGATCTCGTACGGGGTGTAGGCGTACAGCGCACCGGGCTGGCTGCGCTTGCGCACATCGTCCAGATAGCGCGCGAAGGTGGTCCGCAGCGCCTCGGCGGGCAACACGCTCTGTGCGCCGGTCGGGTCCAGTGCGATCGAAACGCCGGTGGGATCGCCATCGCCCAGGTCGGCCGAGGAGGGAATGAAGTCGATGCCCTTCCACGCCATCGTCGCCCGGATCGAGGCATGCAGTGCGTCGTAGAGCAGCTTGTATTGTTCGCGCGCCCAGGCTGCGGTCTGGTGGTCGCCGAGCGATTCGGCCAGCCAGGCGCCGTCGTGCCAGCCCTTCAGGCCCCAGTAGTCATCCCAATAGCTGTGGGTGGGCGAGGGGTAGCCCTCATGGCTGATCGACGGCGCAAGAATGCCCGCGAACCGTTCCGGCGAAGGCTGGTCGGCCTTGTAACCGGGCACCAGCGTGCGCTCGCGCAGCTCCTGCAGGAAGCGCAGCGCGGCCTTCACCTTCGGCAGGTAGTCACGCACCGACTCGGGTCCGCCGTCCAGGCGCGCGACATCGGCCACCAGCGCGACGTACTGGCCCTGACTGTCGTACTCGATGTCCGATCCAAAGCCGGTGTTGACGCTGCCATCGTCGTTGAGGATCGGTGAGACCAGGCCGTTGGCATGCACGCCGTGTTCGCTGTACCAGGCCAGGTAGTCGCGCGCCACGCGGGCTTCGCCCATCCGCAGCAGCACCGCCGAGGTGGCCATGCCGTCGCGGATGAAGGAACGGTTGTAGTTGCGCGGGCCGGGCTGCATGGCTGGACCGGTCTGGTTGATCAGCATGTAGGCGGCCTGCGCGCGCAGCATGTCCACCAGCGACGGATCGGGCAGGCGCAGGCCGACCTGGCCCAGCCGTGCCTGCCAGTCCGCAGACGCCTGCGTGGCCAGTGAATCAAACGCCGCATTGGCATCGCGGGGCAGCGTGGCCAGATCCAGCGCAGGCGCTTCGGGCAGCACGCCATTGGCATCGGCGGCGGCGGTGCCCAACGGGAACGCGACCACGATGGCATCGCTGCTTCCCGGCGCCAACGAGACGCGGTAGTTCAACGCAGCCGAGGCAAGCCCCTGGTCATCACGCGCCTGTTGCGTGGAAGGCAGCTGGCCGGCAGCGAGACTTGCGGTGATCTCCGTTGCGCCATCCTTGCCGAATGGCGCCGCGCCGGATGCGGTCACTGGAGTAAGCGACTGCAGCAGCGTGCGGCCATTGATACGCAGGGCCTGCCCATCGATGGTCACCTCGCGGATCGGGGACAGCCCGCCGTTCTGCCATGGCGGATTCATCTGCATCGGGCGCACGACCAGGCTGAGCGTGCCTTCGATCTTCGTGCTTCCCGTGTTCTGCAGGCGATGCCGCAGGAAGGTCACCGGCTGGCCATCGCGCTCAATGGCGAACACTTCACTGCGCAGCTGCAGGCCGGGTTGCGGTGACCAGGTGGCGGAGGGCATCGGCTTCCAGCCGTCGCGCAGGGCATGCTGCATGGCCTGCCCGGCGGCGCCGGCGGTTTGGCCATCGGCATTGCGCCAGATGGGCTGCACCAGCGGTGCGCCCTTGAAGGCTTCCAGGTTGCCGTACTCGTCGAAGATCGACTTCTGTCGTCCTGCATGCACACCCACGGCCGTCCAGTAGGTCTGCTGCATCTGCAGCGAGGCCGGGAACAATGCGCGCTGGGCGCCGCTGGCGACGATCTGATACTGCTTCATCGGCGTCATCACGGCTTTCGGACCGAGCAGGCGCAGGCGTGCGATCTGCGGCGCAGCGCCGTCCACGCTCAGGCGGAAAGCACGCAATGGTTGTGCTGCAGTGGCGGCCAGCCAGCTTTGCCGGTGACTGGCCGTCTGTGCATCGTATGCGAGGTCCTGCCAACGGCCCCGTGCATCCTGCGCCTGTAGTCGGGCAGCGCCTCGTGCGCCATCGGCCCAGTCGACCACCAGGCCAGCCGTTGATTGGGCCTGCGGCAGCGTGATATCGAACGTATGGGATCCATTTGCCCCGGCCGGCATCGCGACGGTGCCGCCGCCTTGCCAGAGCGCCGCCGCCTGCGCTGCATCGATACCGCTGACGCGTGCGCTGAGCGTGCTGTCCAGCGGCTCCATCTCGAAGATCGACACGCCCCAGTCGGAAGTGCGCTGCGGGCTGGCCAGCCGCAGGTAGCGCGCCTGCCGTGGCGCGAAGTACAGCGTTTCCACGTCGCCCAGCGAATCGGCCATCGTGTACGCGGTCTGCCACTGCCTGCCGTCCAGTGAGGTCTGCAGTGAATAGCCTTCCGGGTTGGAGACATCCCAGGTGAGCCGCGCGCCGGCCAGCATTGCAGGCGCGCCGAGATCGATCTGGAACCAGTGGCCCGGACTGAATGCACCGCCGGTAACGGTCTTCGGGTTGCCGTCGATCAGGTGGCTGATCGCCATCGCCGGCACCTGCTGCGAGGAACTGCTGGCCTGCCATTGGCTGCGCGGGGGAAGGGTCTGTGCCTGTGCGCTGGAGGCCAGGGCGGCCAACAGCAGGGCAGCGGCAGGGCGCAACGGGAAAGGCGGTGTGGAGACCTTGGAGCGTTCGGCGCGCAACGTCATTACGGACAGCCTCGCAGGTTCGGCCGGAATCGGGCGAGCGCTACGCTAGCAAGGGATGTAACCGGTTACATGACGCACTGCAGCGCCGCTGGACGCTGCCGCTGCCATCACGGGAGGGCTGACGGATGTGGCTCTGGACGTGTAGCGCGAATTGGCTAGGGTCACGTCGAAAGTCCTTTTAAGTGGGTTGTCATCTGACAACCAATGTGAACCGTGTGCAGACTATGGAGAACAAGGAAGGTCTCGAGCGCGTCATCCAGACAAGGACATCGAAGCGGCGTTGCAGTTCGCGGAGGATCGTGGGTGGAGGCTCCGTATGGCGGGCGGCCATGCGTGGGGCCGGATGTATTGCCCTTGCAACGACACTGATTGCCGATGCGGGGAGTTCTGCATCGTGAGCATCTGGAGCACACCGCGTAGCGGCAGCCATCATGCAAGAGCCTTGCGGCGTGTGGTCGAGAACTGCAGTCGTGAGCAATGAGATCACGCTTCGTCAGAAGCGAAGGGGGTCAATCATGGAGTTCAACTTCACCCTGAAGTACCGCTTGCCGGACACAGGTATTGAAATCGGCGTCCTCGAGCAGGGCCTGGCCGAAGGCGGCTGTGACGACGCGCTTGTGGGCCTTGGGCTGCCGGGACGGCTGGCCTTGGCGTTCTGCCGCGAAGCAGATAGCGCAGGGGCTGCCCTGCGTTCGGCGCTGGACGATGTGCAGCGGGCCGTGCCCGGTGCCGAACTGGTTGAAGTGAGCCCCGATCTGGTTGGGCTCACTGACGTCGCAGACCTGCTCGGAATGTCGCGCCAGAACATGCGGAAGCTCATGCTGGCCAACCCGCAGTCGTTTCCGTCCCCCGTGCATGACGGCTCGACCTCGATCTGGCATCTCGTCGACATTCTCGGTTGGCTGCGAGCGCGCGGCAGCGGGAAAGTCACGACGGAAATGACCGAGCTCGCCGCCGCTGCGCTACAGATCAATCTGGCCCGGGAAGGGCGCAGGCTTCACCCGAAGACGTAGCGGCGGCCAGAATCGGAGCCGACCGCATTACAGCTCCACCGTCTCCCACCAGCGCGTACCCGCCTGCGGCGCCTGCATGTCCAGTGCTTCGCCCATCATCGGCGTAGCCACTGGAACATTGTTTGCAGCGGCCAGCGCCGTGATGCGCTCGAACGGCTGCTGCCATGCATGCAGGGCCAGATCGAAGGTGCCGTTGTGGATCGGCAGCAGCCACTTGCCGCGCAGGTCCAGGTGCGCCTGCAGCGTCTGTTCCGGTTGCATGTGCACGAATGCCCAGCGCGGGTCATAGGCGCCGGTCTCGATCATGGTCAGGTCGAACGAACCGTATTTCTCGCCGATGGCCTTGAAGCCGTCGAAGTAGCCGGTGTCGCCGCTGAAGAAAATGCGGAAGTCACCGTCCTGGATCACCCATGAAGCCCACAGGCTGCGGTCGCTGTCACCCAGCCCGCGGCCGGAGAAGTGCTGGCCCGGGGTCGCGGTCAGGCGCAGGCCGTTGGCTTCGGTGGATTGCCACCAGTCCAGCTGCTCGACCTTGCGCGCATCCACCCCCCACGCGACCAGCTGGTCGCCGACGCCGAGCGGTGCAATGAAGCGCGCGGTCTTGCCGGCCAGCTGCATGACCGCGGCATGGTCCAGGTGGTCATAGTGGTTGTGCGAGAGGATCACACCGGCGATCGGCGGCAGCGCGTCGATGCTGATCGGCGGTGCATGGAAGCGTGCCGGCCCCATCCACTGCACCGGCGAGGCGCGCTCGGAGAACACTGGATCGGTCAGCCAGTACTGACCACGCAGCTTCAGCAGGATCGTGGAGTGCCCCAGCCGGAACAGGCTGCGATCTGGTGCGGCGTCCAGCGCGGCGCGGTCCAGCGGCTTCACCGGAATCGGGTGCGCGGGCACGGTGCCCTTGGGCTTGTTGAACAGGAACGTCCACCAGATCTCCGCGCCGTCGCGCAGGCCCATCGCCGGACGGGGCAGGGCATTGCGGAACTTGCCATCACGGTACTGCGGCGAATCGGGGAAGTCGGGAAGGGACCAGGACTTGCAGAAGGTGTAGGTGGTCACGGCGAGGATTCCGAGCAGGAGGACAAGGAGCAGGCGCTTCATGGGCGACGTCCGCTGAGTACACTGCACAGTGTAGTTTCGTGTTTTTCAAAAGTACACTGTCGAGTGTAAAATGGAGGCATCCGTTCAGTTATCCGGTTTCCGCCATGTCCCGTGCCCCGCAACGCCTGACCGACCGCAAACGTGACGCCATCGTGCGCGCGGCGGTGGAGGAGTTCCGTGCATCGGGCTACGAGGCGACCAGCATGGACCGCATCGCCGAGGCGGCGGGGGTCTCCAAGCGCACCGTCTACAACCATTTCCCGAGCAAGGAAGCACTGTTCTCGATGATCCTGGAGGAGCTGTGGGAGCGCAGCGTGGCCAGCGACGCACTGCCGTACCGCGCCGACCAGCCGCTGCAGACGCAGCTGCTGCAGTTGCTGGGCCAGAAGCTGGACCTGCTCAGCGATGGGAATTTCATCGATCTGGCGCGGGTCGCGATGGCCGAGATCATCCATTCACCGGAGCGCGCGCAGGCCATCGTCTGCCGCATGGGCGAGAAGGAAAGCGGCGAGAGTGCCTGGATCCGCGCAGCAATTGCCGATGGCCGCCTGCGCGAGGTGGATCCGGACTTTGCCGGCGCCCAGTTGCATGGGCTGGTGAAGAGCTTCGCGTTCTGGCCGCAGGTCACGATGGGGCAGCCACCGTTGACCGCGCAGGAACGTGCGCGCGTGGCCGAATCGGCGGTGGCGATGTTCCTGGGGTTCTACGCGGTCTAGCCGGCTGCGAAGCGACGGAACTCGTCGGCCGGTAGCGCCGCCGAGTACAGGTAGCCCTGGCCGACATCCACCCCGAGTGCGCGCAGCTTCTGTTCCTGGGCCAGGGTCTCGGTACCCTCGGCCACCACGATCGCGCCGCAGCGGTGCGCGACCTCGACGATGAAGCGCACGATCGACTGCGACTTGGCGTCGGACAGCGTGGCGATCAGCGCCTGCTCGATCTTGACCTCGGCGATGGCCAGCTGCGAGAGCAGGATCAGGGTTGAATAGCCGGCGCCGAAATCATCCAGCGACAGGGTGACCCCGGCTGCCAGCAGCTGTGCGATGTTGGCATCGACCACGTCGCGCTCGACGATTTCGGTCCATTCGACGATCTCCAGGCGCAGCATCGCACCGGGGATGTCATGCAGCTGAAGCAGCTCCTGCAGGCGCAGGCCGAAGTCGGGCAGGCGCAGCGATTCGGCTGAAACATTGACTGCAATGGTCAGCGCCGCGCCGTCCCGCCGGCAGTGCTGCAGGAAGTGCACCGCCGACCGCAGCGTGGCCCATTCCAGGTCTGCCAGCCGCCCCTGGCGGCGCAGCAGCGAGATCACCCGCATCGGGGCAATCGGCCGGCCTTCGCCGTCGCGCATGCGCAGCAGTGCTTCGGCGCCGACCAGTTGGCGATCCTGCAGGCGATGCTTGGGCTGGTAGCACAGCGGCGCATTGCCCTGCTGCAGCCAGTGCTCAAGGGCAACCTCGATCAGGGCGTCGATCTCGCTGTCGCGCTGGATCGGGTCATCGAAGAACACCACGCCCGACTCGATCGCGCTCAGTGCCACGGTGATGGCGCGGAACGGAAGATGTCCTTCATCGGCATCAGCAGGGGGCTTCAATTCAACCACTGCACAGCGGAACAGCGGCCGGAAGCCCGGCCAATCGCGGCCGACCCGATCGGCCAGGTTGCTGGCCAGCTCAGTGATCTGCGGTTGCGTGCGCAGTGTGGACAAGGTCAGGCCGCGCACCAGGATCGCCAGCGCGGCATCGCCGAACTGGTAGATCTCCAGCTGCGCAGCCGGCAGCGACGGCAGCAACCGATGCACTTCCTCGGTGCTGTCGCGCTGCCACAGGCCGTTGTCCTGCAACGGCCCGTAGCGCAGGCGCAGATCGCGCAGGTTACCCATCTCGGCCACGATCAGGCAGGCCTTGCCGGTGCCGTCGTTATCCCGCCAGTACTGTTGCAGGCGTTCACCGAGCGCACGCATGTTGGGCAGCCCGCTGATCGGATCGATGCGGAGCCAGGCCTGTTCGCGCTGGCGTTGCGCATCGATCTGGGCATCGTTGTAGACCAGCGCGAACACGGCGCCGAGCACGAGCAGCGAGACCGGCAGTGCCAGCGCGCGCTGGATCGCCAGCTCGGCCACCGGAAGTTGATCGGCGCCAATGATCGCCACACCCAGCGCCAAACCTAGAGCGGTTACCCCGATGCGCACGGACCATGCCTGCAGGATCATGCGCGGCGAGAGCTCGTTGAGCATGCGCGGGTACAGGTGCCTGCGCAGCCAGACGCCCGCCACCATCTGCAACACGGCCTCAAGGCTGGCAGGCAGGAAGAACGGGATACCGACGAACTGGTAGCGGACCAGCAGGGCGGCAGCCAGGCAGGCCAAGCCGCCGCGCCAGCCGCCCAGCAGGCCACTGACCAGCAGGATGTCGAAGCCCAGGTGCAGTTTGACGACACCCTGGGAATAACGGGCCACGAACCAGGAATTGAACAGGTAGATCAGGCCCAGCGCTACGCCGACATACAGGCGACGGCCTTCTATGGCGTGCCCGGCGCGACGGGTGGCGATCAGCAGCACGCCGATCATGCCGATCACTGCCGTGGCCTGCAGCAGATACAGCGGCAGGCTGGGCAGGGCGCTGTCCAGGACCTGGGCCGAGACCCGTGAAAGCGCATCCATAGCAGGTTCCCGCCTGTGACCGACGGCCAGTGACGAGCAGGGTAAACCACGACCGCGCGCGCGGCCACTGAGGGTGCTCTGCCGCGGCCGGCAAGGTCAGTAGCGCGGGTCGGCGATGGCGGGCAGCACCAGTTCGCGCACGAAGCCGGAGGATGACAGCTGCAACAGGGCGCTTACCATGGCCACGACATCGTGGACCGGCACCTGCTCACCGTCGCCGCGCGCTGCGGCCTCGGCCACCGGCACCGACAAGGCGTCGTCGGTGTTGAGGTAGCCCAACTGCAGGCTGGTCACCGCCAGCCGGCGATCGCGGAAGCCTTCGCGCAGCGCATCGGCGATGCCGTTGAGGGCGAACTTCGAGGCGCCGAACGCCACTTCCGGGCGGCCACTGCGAGGCAGGGCCGAGGTCGAACCGGTCAGCACCAGCTGCGGGCGCGCTGCGCCCAGTACGCGGGGCAGCAGGCGTTGCAGCAGTAAAAGGGTCGCGGTGATGTTGACGTCGACCAGCTTCGTGAGTGCAGCATCGCTTTCATCGAGGAAGGCGTACTCGTCGCTGAAGGCCTTGTCTTCCCAGATACCCAGGTTGTGGATCAGCACATCGATATCGGCCGGTGCCTGCGCTGCGATGTGGTCGGCAGCCACGGTCGGCCGGGACAGGTCTGCTTCGATCCATTGCAGGGTGACGCCGTCAGCGCAGGCGATGCCGCACGGGCGGTTGCGCGAGACACCAATCACAGTGTCACCCCTAGCACAGAGGCCTTCCACGAACGCGCGTCCCAGGCCCTTGCTGGCGCCGATGACCATCAATTTCATGTTGCTTCCTCGTTGTACTGCGGCAGCCACGATCGGCTGCCAGAACGGTGCCCCACTTGGCGAACGCGCGCAGGCCGCCGCGTTCGGCGGTAAGGGTCGAGGCCGTGTCGTCGAACTGGCACCGGCACCGTGGCAGCAGCCGTCGCTGCTGCAGGCGCTGGGGCGTAGTGGCTGCCGGCCGCCCGCGGGTCGATGTGCGCCAGGATGAGCGAGAATGCACAGGGTCACCGGCAACAGGAATCTCCTGGCATGGACGAGCACAACGCCACCCCTGATGGCATGCCGCTGCCGTTGGCGTGGCAGAAGGCGTTGGCCGATGCGCGCATCGAGCGGCAGTCGATGGGTGTCTCGCGGGCCGACGTTGCCCGCGTGCTGCGGCCGGGCCGCCCCGATGCCTTCCTCAAGTCGGAACTGATCGACGCCTTCAGTGAGCTGGGCGATGAGATCGCGCGCCTGCGCTGGTTGCAGGCACAGGGACAACCGGCGCCAACGGTGATTGCCACGGCCGAAGAAGCGGGCCGGCACTGGTTGCTGATGAGCGCGCTGCCTGGCCGCGATCTGGCTTCGTCGCCGGAACTCGCGCCGCAGCAACGGGTGGAGATACTGGCCGACGCGCTGCGCGGGCTGCATGCGTTGCCGGTAGCAGCCTGTCCGTTCGATCAGCGGCTGGCCTCGCGCCTGCCGGCCGCGCAGGCACGGGTCGAGGCGGGGCGCGTGGATGCCGATGACTTCGATGACGAACGCCTGGGACAGAGTCCACAGCAGGTCTTCGCCCAACTGTGCAGCACCCGTCCCGATCATGAAGATCTGGTGGTCAGTCATGGCGATGCCTGCCTTCCGAATCTGATGGTGTCCGAGGGGCGTTTCAGCGGGTTCATCGACTGTGGGCGGCTGGGCGTGGCCGACCGTTACCAGGACCTGGCGCTGGCCGCGCGCAGCCTGGTCCACAACTTCGGAGATACGCGTTGGGTCACGCCGTTGTTCCAACGCTACGGCGCTGTGGCCGACGAGCGCCGGTTGGCGTTCTACCGGCTGCTCGACGAGTTCTTCTGAGCCCGCGCGCGGCTGGCGATGGCCGCGCAGATCAGGCCACCGACCACGCTCAGGTGTTCCAGTGCGAAGAACAGGGCCAGCTGCTGTTCCGCGCCGTGCTTGGTCCAGAAGGCATGCACGATGGCAATGGTCAGCAGCATGAATACCGCCAGCGCGCCGCTGCCCAGCCAGAGCAGGCGATCAAGCAGCAGGCACAGTGAGCCACCCAGCAGCACCACGGCGCTGGCGAGGTTGAACAGCACAGGCGGTTGCAGCCCGGCCGCCTGCATTTCGGCCACGCTGTTGTCCCACGCCAGCAGCTTGGCCAGACCCGATGACAGGAACACCACCGCCAGTAGCAGTCGGGCCAGGAACCACAGCAGGCGGCTGTCGAGCAGGGCGGTGATCATCCGTGGCATGAAGTCTCTCCGGGTTGGGCTTGGAACGGGCCACGCAGCATCGGGCCTCAACCGCAGTTGAGGTCAAGGGCCGGCTGAACGGAACTCGCTGATGAACGGGTTGCCATCTTCAAGTTGGACGAACGTTCGTTCACTATTGGCGCCATGAACCGAGCCGACCGCAACGCGCAACGCATCGAGCAGATCCTGCAGGCCGCCCTGCAGTGCTTCCTCGCCAAGGGATTCCACCAGACCAGCATGCGTGACATCGCGCAGGCGGCCGGCGTCAGCCTGGGCAATCTCTACAATCACTTCCCCGGCAAGGAAGCGATCATCCTTGCAGTGGCCGTGGCCGAGGGCGAAGAAGTGGCGCCGTTGCTGCAGCGACTGGCCGCGGCCGACGGTGATCGCACGCAGGTGCTGGCGTTCCTGCAGGACTTCCACGCACTGTGCAGCCAGCCGGAATGGGCGACGCTCGCCGTCGAAGTGCTGGCCGAGAGCGCACGCAATCGGGCCGTGGCCGAGGCATTTGCGGCCAATCGCAGGCAATTGCAGGCTGTGCTGGCCGAAGCCCTGCAGCAGGTGGCACAGCGTGAACGTCGGCGTCCCGTACTGGCCCCGGCACTGCAGGCGCAGGTGCTGCTGGATGCCATCGAAAGCGATGCGCTGCGCCGGGGGCTGGGCGAAGCCGGTGGCACCGATGAGGCTCCGTTGGACCCAGGCCTGCTCGCGCTGCTGCTCGGTGCACGCGCATGAGCGCGGTTGAGCGGCGATTGCACGGCCTTGATCTGGCACGGTATCTGGCGCTGGCAGGCATGGTGCTGGTCAATTTCCGCCTGGCGATGGCCGTGCCGGCAGAGGGTGCGAGTTGGCTGGCCGGCTTCTTCCATCTGCTGGAAGGCAAGGCCTCTGCGACCTTCGTCACCCTGGCCGGACTTGGCCTGGTACTGGCCACGCAGCGCCTTGGCTGGATACCGGCCAGCGCGCAGACCTGGCGGCGCGCGCTGTTCCTGCTGGTGCTGGGCCTGCTCAACCTGACCCTGTTCCCGGCCGACATCCTGCACTACTACGCGGTGTATTTCGCGCTGGCGGTGCTGTGGCTGCGTGCGTCGCCACGGGTGCTGCTGGCCAGCATCGCCGGCCTCGCGGCCGGGTCGTCCTGGGCACTGCTGCACTGGAATTACAGCCAGGGCTGGAACTGGCAGACGCTGGAGTATGCCGGTCTCTGGCAATGGCCGGGTGTTGCGCGCAACCTGTTGTTCAACGGCTTCCATCCCTTGCTGCCCTGGATGTGCTTCTTCCTGCTGGGCATGCTGCTGGCGCGCCTGCCGTTGTCACAACCGCGGGTGCAGCGTGCGTTGCTGCTGGTGGGCCTGCTGCTGATCGGCGCAGGCCAGGCCGTGCAGCACCTTGCGCAGGGAACGCCCTGGCAGCCGTGGCTGGGAACGCAGCCGATGCCGCCGGGACCGGCCTACGTGTTGACCGGTGCGGGGGCAGCCTGCAGCGCGATTGCCGCGTGCCTCTGGATCAGCCGCCGTTATCCGGGGGATTGGCTGGAACCGCTGACTGCAGCAGGGCGAATGACCCTGACCCTCTACGTCGGCCACATCCTGCTGGGCATGGGTACGCTGGAATGGTTGGGGCTGCTCGATGGCAGCGCGTCGTTACCGACCGTGCTGCTGTGGGCGCTGTTGTTCCTGATGCTGGTCACGGGCGCAGCGTGGCTGTGGTCGTGGCGGTTCACGCGGGGGCCATTGGAAGCGGTGATGCGTCGCGTCGCCGGCTAGCACATTGGTCGCGCAGGCACGATGTTGTGACGGACATGTCTGTGTCGTGGCGGGCACATCTGCGATAGTTGTCGCAGATAACACTTTCCGCTTGCATCCATGTCATCCGCTTCGGCGCAGCATCTCGGCGAAGTCCTCCAGCAGTCCTATGGCATCACCGCGACCGCTGTGGTGCCACGCCCGGTTGGCGCCGATGCCAACGCCAGCGTGTATCGCATCGATGCACGGCGCGGGCAGTGGTGGTTGAAATGCCGCAGCTACCAGGTGGCCCCAGCCGTCTGGGACACCCTGCATTGGCTGCGCGGCACGCTGGGTGTCGAGGAAATCGTTGCGCCCTGGCCGGCGCTGACCGGCGGGGCATCGGTGCAGCGCTGGGGCCTGCAGTTCACCCTGTTCCCGTATGTGGAAGGCCAGTCCGGTTTCGAGGCGGCATTGAGCCGCACGCAATGGCAACGGTTGGGCGAGGTGCTGCGGCGCCTGCACGAGGCGTGCCCGCCACCGGCGCTGCAGGAAGCGCTGCCAAGCATCCGGATGGAAACCGCAGCGCTGGAGACCGTCGGGCAGTGGCTGGCCGGCGAAGGCCTGGCTGCTGCCAAGGATGGGCTGGGCCGTGCCTTCGTCTCCGTCTGGGACCAGCAGCACGCGCGCATCGCGGCGCTGCACGCGCAGGCACTGCAGCTGCACGCGGCGTTGCAGGATGTGCCGGTGCGGCTGCACCTGTGCCACACCGACCTTCATGCCGGCAATCTGCTGATGGGCAATGACGGCGGCCTGCACCTGATCGACTGGGATGGCCTGTCGCTGGCACCGCGCGAGCGCGACCTGATGTTCATCGGTGGCGCTGTCGGCGGGCGCTGGGGCCGCGAGAACCCGTTGGGATTCGAGGAAGGCTATGGCAGCGACCGCGGCGACCCTCGCTGGATCGCCTGGTACCGTCACTGGCGCATCCTGCAGGACCTGATCGAGTTCCAGCAGGTCCTGCTGGGCAGCGATGGAGAGGACCGGTCGCCGCAGCTGCGCCGGCAGTCGCTGCATTTCCTCAGCGAACAGTTCGCCCCGGGCAATGTGTTCGACGCGGCCGAGCGGGTGTATCGCGCGCTGGATTAGGTTCTGCGCCGTTGCCAGGATCGCCCGGGTAGGGGCGACTGCTGGTCGGCTATTGCGCGCAGCGGGGGATTTTCCAGCTCCGAACGGAAAGCAGCCGACTAACAGTCGACTCTACCCAGGGCTTGTCCATCGAGGCGGTTCTCATTCGGCGGGCTTCGCCGCTGACGAGGCGGCTGCGCTGGCGGCGCGGCGCGAAAGTACGGCCTCGCGGTGGGCAATGTAGGCGTTGGCGGCGAGGATGATGCCGGCGCCGATGATCGTCCAGCGGTCCACGCTTTCGTTGAACAGCAGCCAGCCGAACAGCGTCACCAGCGGCAGCTGCAGGAAGCTGATCGGGGTCAGCGCCGAGACTTCACCCAGGCGCAGCGCCCGCGTCCACAACAGCTGGCCGATGGTGCCGAGCACGCCGGTGGCCAGCAGCCACAGCCAGGCCATGCCGCTCGGCCAGACCCAGACGAACAGCGCCGGAACCAGCGACAGCGGCACCCAGAACACGTAGGTGTAGAGCACCACGGTATCGGCGCTGTCGACGCGGGTCAGCTGCTTGATCTGGATCGCCACCAGCGAACTGAGCACCGCTGCGGCCACGGCGACCAGGCTGCCCGCGGTGAAGCCGGCGGTACCGGGTCGCACGATCACCAGCACACCGATGAAGCCGACCACGACTGCGGCCCAGCGGCGCACGCGCACGGTTTCACCCAGCCACAGCACGGCGGCAATCGTGACGAACAGCGGCGTGGAGTACGACAGCGACACCGCCTGCGCCAACGGCAGGTGGCCCAGTGCCCAGAACGCGCACAGCATCGAGCCCAGGCCAATCGCACTGCGCACGAAATAGCGCGGCAGCTGTTGCGTCTTCAGCGGAGCACGGCCTGGCCGCAGCAGCATCGGCAGCAACGCCAGCAAGCCGAAGGCATTGCGGAAGAACGCCACTTCCTGGGTTGGCACGTAGCGGGTGGCGTAGCGGATCGCGACCGCCATCAGGCCGAATGCCATCGTGCTGCCAAGCATCAGCAGCGCCGCCCGCATCGGGGCGCTTGGGGAAAGGGCGGGGGTGTTCACCACTGTGCGCCGAGCAGGCGGGGCTCCGGTTCGATCGGCACGCCGAACTTCTCCAGCACCGAGGCCGAAATGCGGCGCGCCAGCGCCAGCAGCTCAGCACCGCTGGCATTGCCGTGGTTGACCAGCACCAGCGCGTGGCTTGGCGCCACGCCGGCATCACCTTCGCGGAAGCCCTTCCAGCCGCAGGATTCGATCATCCAGGCAGCGGAGACCTTGCGCTTGTCGTCCTGCTCGGCCGGGAACACCGGCAGGTCGGGGAAGTGCTGCAGCAGCACGTCGACCTGTTCCAGCGGCAGTACCGGGTTCTTGAAGAAGCTGCCGGCGTTGCCCAGTACATCCGGGTCGGGCAGCTTGCGGCGGCGGATCGCGATCACGGCATTGGCCACGTCCACTGCGCTCGGCAGCTCCACGCCCTGTGCCTGCAGTTCCTCGCGGATGCCGGCGTAGTCCATGCGCAGATCATGCAGCAGTGGCAGCTTCAGTTCGATGGCGGAGATCAGATAGCGATCGGGTTGCTGCTTGAACACGCTGTCGCGGTAGGCGAAGCCACACTGTTCGTTGTCCAGCCGCACCCAGGCCTGCTCCTGGCAGTCCCACGCTTCGACCGCCTGGATGAACTCGCCGACCTGCGCGCCATAGGCACCGATGTTCTGGATCGGCGCGGCACCGGCCGTGCCGGGAATCAGGGCCAGGTTTTCGAGGCCAGACAGGCCTTCCTGCAGCGACCACATCACCAGGCCATGCCACGGCACGCCGGCACCGGCACGGATCACCGCATGGTCGGCGCGGTGTTCAAGGAAACTGATGTCACGGTTGCCGAACACCAGCACGGTGCCGGGCAGGTCCTCGGCGATCAGAACGTTGCTGCCGCTGCCCAGCACCAGCATCGGGCCGCTGGCCACCTCGGGCAAGGCCAGCACGTCCGGCAGCAGCGCGGCATCGTGCAGTTCCAGCAGCTGCGCGGCGCTGGCCTGCACATGGAAGGTATTCAGCGCCTGCAGCGGCGCATTGCGGGTGAGCGTCCAGCGCAGCGGGGCGTTGCCGTCGATGGTATCCATGGGCGCGCTCACAGCGGGGCCACCGCGCCGCGGCTCGGCGCTTCACGGCGGCGACGGATCGCCTCCACGCATTCGGAAACCAGCGCCGGTCCACGGAAGATCAGGCCGCTGTAGCACTGCACCAGTGCGGCACCGGCCGCCATCTTGGCTACCGCATCGGCGCCGGACAGGATGCCGCCGACGCCGACCAGCGGCACCGATTCGGGCAGGCGCGCGCGCAGGCGGCGCAGCACCAACGTGGACTGCTCCAGCACCGGTGCACCGGACAGGCCGCCAGCCTCATTGGCCAGCGGGTCGCCGGCCACCTTGCTGTGGTCGATGGTGGTGTTGGTGGCGATCACGCCGTCCACCTGCAGTTCGCCCAGCACGCGGGCGGCGGCGTCGATATCGCGTTCGCTGAGGTCCGGCGCCACCTTCACCAGCATCGGCACGCGTCGGCCGTGGCGGGCAGCAAGGTCTTCCTGGCGGTCGCGCAGCTGGCTGACCAGCTGGCGCAGCGCGGTCTCTTCCTGCAGCTCACGCAGGCCGGCGGTGTTGGGCGAGGAGATGTTGACGGTGATGTAATCGGCCAGCGGGTAGACCTTGTCCAGGCAGGCGATGTAATCGTCCACGGCCTGTTCGTTGGGGGTGTCCTTGTTCTTGCCGATGTTGATGCCGAGCAGGCCGCGGCGGTTGCGCGCGCGCTCGACGTTGCGCACCAGCGCGTCCACGCCCGCATTGTTGAAGCCCATGCGGTTGATGATCGCGTTGTGTTCCGGCAGGCGGAACAGGCGCGGTTGCGGATTGCCGGCCTGCGGGCGCGGGGTGATGGTGCCGATTTCGACGAAGCCGAAGCCGAGCGCGAACAGTGCATCGATGTGCTCGCCGTTCTTGTCCAGGCCGGCGGCCAGGCCGACCGGATTGGGGAAGGTCAGCCCGAACACCGTGCTGGGCATCGGCGCGATGCGTGCGGCCAGCAGCGGCGTGGTGCCGGTGCGATAGGCCAGGTCCAGTGCGGACAGGCCGAGGCCGTGGGCGCGCTCGGCGTCGAGCGAGAACAGGAAGGGGCGGGCAAGCGAATACATGCGTCGGTTCAGTCCAGCGTGCCGAGGAAGGCTCGGGTTCGATATTCAAAAGCGACCTGGCCGTCCACCGCATGGGCGGCGAACAGGTCCTGCAGAGCGTCGATCATCGCCGCGTGGCGGGGATGACCGGATTGGGGTGCGTAGGAGGAGGACAGCAGGCGCCCGCGCAGGGCGTCGAAGTCCAGATGCTGCACGTTCGGCAGCTCTACCCTGCCGCGCAGGCCGGGGCCGAACCAGGCCTGCATGGTGGCATCGTCCTGGTAGCGCTCGGCCACAGCGGTGTAGTCGGTGCCGTAGTCCAGCAGCAACTGTTCGTAGCCGATCAGGAACGGGCTGGCATCGAGCAGGCGCGAGTTCCAGTAGATCAGTGCCTGGCCACCGGGGCGCAGGATGCGCTGCCACTCGGCGCGCACCGCCACGGTGTCGAACCAATGGAAGGCCTGCGCGACGCTGACCAGATCGATGCTGGCGTCCTCCAAGCCGGTGGCCTCGGCACGGCCATCGACAGCGGAGAAGTCCGGATACTGCGGCGCCAGCCACTGTTCGGCGGCGGCGCGCATGGCAGCGTTGGGCTCGACCGCCACCAGCGGATGACCGCTGGCCAGAAACAGGCGACTGGAAATACCGGTGCCGGCGCCGATGTCGGCGACCACGGCCTCGCGGCTGACGCCCATCGGGCCATGCAGCCACTCCAACAGGGCGGGCGGATAATCGGGCCGATAGCGGACGTAGTCGGCGACGCGGCTGCTGAAGCGTTCAGTGCTGTCGGAGGCGGTCATGGCGTCAGTTCGACACTGCCGTCAGCCATGCCAGGCCGCCGAAGAACAGGATGAAGACCAGGATGGCGGCAAGCACGGCGCCGACCATGACCCAGCCCAGCACCAGGCCGGTAACGGCCAGGCCGTCGCCTTCCAGTTCATGCGGGCGGCGGCGGATCTCGGCGCGGGCCATGTGGCCGGTGATGATGGCGACGATGCTGGCCACGAAGGGCAGGACGGTCCAGCTGGCGATGCCCATGACCAGGCTGACCACGGCCAGGGCGCTTGTCTGTCGGGGTGCCACGCTCATCGGGTCCTCCTTGGCAGTGTGCACATGATAGTGCCTCTGCCCGGGCAATCCCATGGGCAGTGCCCTGTAGAGCCGAGCCCATGCTCGGCTGCCCCCTTGGGCTGATGCGGGATCGACCGCGTCTTGCGTGCAAGCCGAGCATGGGCTCGGCTTTACAAATTCAGCCCATCAACACCTGACCGCCATCCACGTTGAGCACACTGCCGGTAACCCAGCGCGCCAGTGGCGAGCACAGGAACAGGGCCGCGTCGGCTATCTCGCGCGGATGGCCGAAGCGGCCGAACGGGATCTTCGCCAGGGTGCCGTGGTACAGCGCTGGATCCTCGATGCGGCGACGGTCCCAGAGCCCGTCATCGAACTCGATCGAGCCCGGTGCGATGGCGTTGACCCGGATCCGGTCCTTGGCCAGTGCCAGCGCCTGCGAGGTGGTGTAGTGCGAAAGCGCGGCCTTGGCAGCGGCGTAGGGTGCGCCGCCGGGACGCGGCTGCTGCGCGGCAATCGACGACAGATTGAGGATGCAGGCATCGCCGGACGCACGCAGCCAGGGCAGGGCCAGGCGCGAGGCACGCACGGCCGCCATCAGGTCGATCTGCAGGCTGGCGGCCCAGCCCTCCTCATTGTCGGCCATGCCGTAGCCGGTGGCATTGTTGACGAGCACATCGATGCCGCCGAGGGCATCGGCGGCGGCCTGCAGCCAGGCCTGGATCTGGCCGGGATCGGCCAGATCGGTGGAAAACGCATGCAATGGCGTGCCCTGCGCCTGTGCATCGGCGCGCAGGGCCTCCAGGCCGGCCTGGCCGCGCGCGCAGACCGAGACCTGTGCACCGGCACCAGCAAAGGCCAGTGCCATTTCACGACCAATGCCCTTGCTGCCGCCGGCAATGAGCACGCGGCGGCCGCTGAGATCGAGGATCGGAGCCCCTGCGGGGATCCGACCCTGGGCACGGGTCAGATCCCCGGAGGGACTCTGACCCACAGACGTGTCCGCGTCGTTTGCCATCACAGGTCGAACTTGATGCCCTGCGCCAGCGGCAGCGAATCCGAATAGTTGATGGTGTTGGTCTGGCGGCGCATGTAGACCTTCCAGGCATCCGAACCGGACTCGCGGCCACCGCCGGTGTCCTTCTCGCCACCGAAGGCGCCGCCGATCTCCGCACCGGACGTGCCGATGTTGATGTTGGCGATGCCGCAGTCGCTGCCGGCGGCCGACAGGAACTTCTCGGCGGTCTTCAGGTTCTGGGTGAAGATCGAGGACGACAGGCCCTGCGGCACGCCGTTCTGCATGTCGATGGCTTCGTCGAGGGTGTCGTACGGCATCACGTACAGGATCGGTGCGAAGGTCTCGTGCTGGACCACGGCGTCGCTGTTCTTCAGGCCCGTGACGATTGCAGGCAGCACGAAGTTGCCGGCGCGGTCGATGCGGGTGCCGCCGGTCTCGATGGTGCCGCCGGCCGCCTTGGCCTGGGCGATGGCATCGAGGAACTGCTGCACGGCGCCTTCGCTGTTCAGCGGGCCCATCAGGTTGGCGGCATCGGTCGGGTCGCCGATCTTGCCTTCCACCTGCTTGTAGGCCTTGACCAGGGTGGCCAGCACGTCGGCGTAGATCGAGCGGTGCACGATCAGGCGGCGGGTGGTGGTGCAGCGCTGGCCGGCGGTACCCACGGCGCCGAACACGATGCCCGGCACCGCCAGCTTCAGGTCGGCGGTTTCGTCCAGGATGATCGCGTTGTTGCCGCCCAGTTCCAGCAGGCAGCGGCCGAGGCGGCGTGCGACCTTCTCGTTGACGGTGCGGCCGACCTGGGTCGAGCCGGTGAAGCTGATCAGCGGCACGCGGCGGTCATCGACCATCTTTTCCGACAGCGCGGTGCCGGCATCGTTGATCAGGAAGAAGATGTCCGGGAAGCCCGCTTCGCGCAGGGCATCGTTGCAGATCTTCAGCGAGGCGATGGCGGTCAGCGGCGTCTTGTTGGACGGCTTCCAGATGCACACGTCGCCACAGATCGCCGCCAGGAACGAGTTCCAGCTCCACACCGCGACCGGGAAGTTGAAGGCCGAGATGATGCCGACCAGCCCCAGCGGGTGGTACTGCTCGTACATGCGGTGGCCGGGGCGCTCGGAATGCATGGTGTAGCCGTACAGCATGCGGCTCTGGCCCACGGCGAAATCGGCGATGTCGATCATCTCCTGCACCTCGCCATCGCCTTCCGGCTTGCTCTTGCCCATTTCCAGGGCAACCAGCGAACCCAGGGCGTCCTTGTGCCTGCGCAGTGCTTCACCGCACAGGCGCACGGCTTCACCGCGGCGCGGCGCCGGCGTGGTACGCCAGACCTTGAAGGCTTCCTGGGCGCGGGCGACGACGGTCTCGTACTCGGCCTCAGTGGTGGCGCGGACCTGCGCAATCGGCTCGCCAGTGGTCGGGTTGACTGGGGTGATCAGCTCACCGCTGGTCGCGCTCGACCACTCCCCGTTGCCCAGGTACGTGCCAGCGTTGATCGCGTCCAGGCCAAGGGACTTGAGCAGCTCGGAAGACATGCAGACTCCTGTGTTTCGTTACGTTGTTTGGCGCCATCGCGGGCAGGTGGGAGACGCGATGAACTGAATCGCCGATGGTAGCAGAGCGCCCCGACCGGCCATGGTGCAACGCGCCAGGGGAACCGGGTGGAACATGAATGCTTGGAGGGCAGGGCACGTTGCCTGTAAACTTCCCGGCTGCATGGCCCCGTAGCTCAGCTGGATAGAGCGTCCCCCTCCTAAGGGGAAGGTCGCCCGTTCGAATCGGGCCGGGGTCACCATGTTCGCGGCGCCACGTCCGCGCGCTGCCCGCGAGGTCACTCGGATATGCTGGCGCCTCACCTCGCGATCCGGCCGCCATGGACCACCGCCTGCAGCCCGTGCAACCCCACGACTACGCGCTCATCGCCGGGTGGCTGGATTCGGCCGCAGGCACGCTGCGCTGGGCTGGACCGGGCGTGCCCTATCCACTGCGACCCGAGCAGTTCGAGCAGGTATTGCAGCTGCGCGAACGCCCGGGAAGGCTGCTGCTGGCAGAAAGCGGCCAGCGCGTGGGTTTCGGCCAGGCCTGGCGCACCCAGCCGGGTACGATGCATCTGGGCCGTCTGCTGGTTGCCCCGCAGGCGCGGGGCCGCGGCCTCGGGCGGTCGTTGGTACACGCGCTGATCGAGCAGGCGTTCCAGTCTGATGCCGTTGAACGGCTGACCTTGCGGGTCTATCGGAACAATGCCGCCGCGCTTGCGTTGTACCGGACCCTCGGCTTCGAGCCGGTGGACGCTGCATCAACGCCGGCGCTGCTGTTCATGCAGCGGGCCCGGCGCTGAGCATGGCCACGCAGGCCGGTACGCCTTCAGTCCTGCCTGAGCAGTTCAACCAGCTGGCGCAGGCGATAGGGCTTGGGCAGGAACTCCACCTGCTCCGGAAGCGGCGGCAGCTGCGAACGCGCATAGCCGGAGGACAGGATCATGCGTGCATGCGGCTGCTCACGCGCGACGTGCTCGCTGAGTTCGATGCCGGACATGCCGTTGGGCATGCTGACATCGCTGAACACCACGTCGAAGCGTGCGTCGCCCTTCAGCAACGCAGCCGCTTCATGCCCGTCGGCGGTGGTGGACACCTCGATGCCGAAATCGCGCAGGGCCATGCCGATCATCTCGCGCAGATCGTTCTGGTCCTCCACCATCAGTACGCGGATCGGGTCATCGGTCATGGGTAAATTCCTCGGTTGCGGGTAGCAGCAGGCTGACCGTGGTGCCGACACCGGGCGTGGTGGACACATCGACGAAGCCGCCGCTCTGGGTAGTGAATCCGAACACCTGGCTCAGGCCCAGGCCGCTGCCCTTGCCGATGTCCTTGGTGGTGAAGAAGGGCTCGCTGGCCCGCTCGGCGACGTCGGCGGCCATGCCGTGGCCTTCGTCGCAGACGCTGAGGGTGACATAGCCGCGTTGCAGCATGGTGTCCGCATCCGGATCGAGGCGATGTTCCAACGCGGTGCCGATCAGGATGCGGCCGCCATCGGCGGTGGCCTCCACGGCATTGGCCACCAGATTCGCCAAGGCGGTCTGGAGCTGCATCGCATCGGTGCTCACCTGCGGCAGGCCCGGGGTGAGATCGGCATCCAGTACCACCGTGGGCGGGCAGGCGCGTTGCAGGTCCGGCAGCCACTGCCGTACCAGCGCATTGATGTCCACCGATTCCCGGATCAGGGTCTGGCCGGTGCTGAAGGCCAGCAGCTGGCGGGTCAGCAGCGCGCCGCGGTCAGTGGCTGCCTGCGCGGCATCCAGCAGCTCGGCTGCGCGTGCATCGTCACTGCTGACACGCAGCGACAGCAGGTCCAGGGCGTTGCCGATGGTGGTCAGCAGGTTGTTGAACTCATGTGAGAGGCCGCGACTGAGCCGGCCGACCGTCTCGAACTGCTGGGTATTGCGCAGCGCACGCTGGGCATCGCGCAGCAGCCGCTGCGCTTGCCACTGCTCGGTGATGTCACGGGTGATCTTGACGAAGCCGAGCAGTTCGCCGGCTTCCACGACCGGTTCGATGACCACGCTGGCGCGGAACGACGATCCATCGCGGCGAACGCGCCAGCCCTCACTGGCGACATGCCCCTGCTGCGCTGCGACGCGAAGCAGGCGCTGCGGTTCGCCGGCCTCGCGGTCGGCGGCCAGGTAGAAGCGGCTGAAGTGCGTTCCCACCACCTCATCGGCTGAATAGCCTTTGATACGTTCGGCGCCCGGGTTCCAGCTGCACACGATGCCTTCAGGATCAAGCAGGTACAGCGCATGGTCGCGCACGCTGTCAATCAACAGTCGCAGTTGTCGGGAAGGGTCCGTCAGCACGGACGTCGTAGAAGCGGCTGCGTCCACGTATAAATAAGTGTTACCCCTGTGAGGGACGTGAAGCTAGGCACTCAAGTGTGAAGGATGCGTGCACACCTGACACGTGCCATTTGTCCTGTGCGGCTGAATGCGACACGGAGTACCATCTTCCACCCTTTGCCTTCTGGAACCGACCTGCATGCGTCCTGGTGCGACTACGCGTGACCGCTGGATCTGGATGACGTCCGCCGTGCTGCTGGCCGCGACCATCGTGTTGGAACTGGTCGTCCCGCTCGGCTATGCGGTATGGCTGGCCTACTTCCTCGCGGTCGGCGTGACGGTGTTCCAGCGCAGTGCACGCGCGCCGTTCGTGGTCGCGATGATCGCCTGTGTCCTGCTGGTGATCGGCTTCAACGTTGCGCCAGCCAGCAACAATTCGTCGTTCTCGCTAGTCAACCGTACCGTCGGTGGCTGCGCCTTCCTGATGATCGCACTGATCGTCTCGCGCGCGATCCAGGCCCGGCGCCAGGCGATGCGCGCGCTTTGGCTGCAGGAGGCCGAGAACGCGGTGGCGCTGAGCCTGCGCGGTGACCTTGGGCCGGAGCAGATCGCCGAGGCGGCAGCAGCAAGCCTGGCCGGGCAGCTGGATGCAGAGGTCGGTGCGGTCTATCGCCTGGACGGCGGCCGGCTGCAGCTGACCGGTGGCGTGGCGCTGCCCACTGGGACGCCGGCCTCCCTGGCCCTGCACGAAGGACTGGCCGGGCAGGTTGCGCGGGACGAACGCATCCGCCACCTGCACGGCGAAGACGCTGCCGTGCTCGAACTGCAGACCAGCCTGGGCCGGCTGCCGGTGCGCGAGCGCATCCTGGCGCCAATCAGCAGCGATGGTACGGTGGTCGGTGTCATCGAGCTGGGCCGCGCGCGGGCGGGTGAACAGCGTGATCTGGATCGCGAGCTGCTTGAGCGCTGCGCCGACACCATCGGCATGGCACTGCGCGCATCGCTGCTGCGTGCGCAGCTGGTGGTGCTGCTGGAAGAGTCGCAGCGCCAGGGCGAGGAGCTGCAGGCCCAGCAGGAAGAGCTGCGCGTGGCCAACGAGGAACTGGAAGAGCAGAGCCGCAGCCTGTTGCAGTCGCAGAGCCACCTGGAAGAACAGCAGGCTGAGCTGGAACAGAGCAACGTGCAGCTGGAAGAGCGCACCCACGAGCTGGAGGCGCAGAAGCAGGCACTGCTGGTTGCGCAGAGCCAGCTGGTGCGCAACAGCAACGAGCTGGCGGCGACCTCGCGCTACAAGTCCGAATTCCTGGCCAACATGTCGCACGAGCTGCGCACGCCGCTGAACAGCTCGCTGATCCTGGCCAAGCTGCTGGCCGACAACAAGGACGGCACGCTGACCGAGGAACAGGTGAAGTACGCGCGTGCGATCCTGTCGTCCAACAACGACCTGCTGGCGCTGATCAACGACATCCTCGACCTGTCGCGCATCGAGGCCGGCCATGTCGAACTGTCCGATGAAGTGGTGGTGGTCGAGAGCGCGCTGCAGCGGCTGCGCGAGACGTTCGAGCCGATGGCGCGGCAGAAGGGCCTCGCCCTGCAGATCGAAGCCGACGCCCTGGCACCAACCCAGATGGTGGTTGACAGCCAGCGGCTGCAGCAGATCCTGAAGAACCTGCTGGCCAACGCGGTGAAGTTCACCGAGCATGGCAAGGTCAGCCTGCACGTGCGTGCCGGCGGCAACGGCCGCATCCGGTTCGAGGTCTGTGACACCGGCATCGGCATTGCCCGCGAGCAGCTGGATGTCATCTTCGAAGCGTTCCGCCAGGCCGATGGCAGCACCCGCCGTCGCTACGGCGGTACCGGCCTGGGCCTGTCGATCTCGCGCGATCTGGCCGAGCGCATGGGCGGCGGCATCCAGGTCGACAGTGAGCCCGGGCGCGGCAGCTGCTTCATCCTGGAGCTGCCGTTGCAGGGTGCGCCCGCGGCGAGCGCAGCCGACGCTGCCGAGGTTCCCGTGGCTGCGCCGCCGACGGCGCCGGCCGTGCTGCCGGCCGCGCCCGCACGCGCTGCGACCGCGGCAGCGCCGGTCACTGCGATGGCCGGCGTAGCCGACGACCGCGGTCGCCGCCAGCGTGCCGGGCGCCTGATCCTGGCGGTCGAGGACGATGCCACGTTCGCCGAAGCGCTGGTGGCGCTGGCCCATGAACTGGACTTCGACTGCGTGGTGGCGGGCACGGCGGAAGAGGCGCTGGCGCTGGCCAGCGAACTGCGGCCGAACGGCATCCTGCTCGATATCGGCCTGCCGGACGTGTCGGGGCTGAGCGTGCTGGAACGCCTGAAGCGCAACCCGGACACGCGCCACATCCCGGTGCATGTGGTCTCGGCCACGGACCGCAGCCAGGTGGCGCGTGAGCTGGGCGCGATCGGTTTTGCGATCAAGCCGACCACGCGCGAGCGGCTGGTGACGGCCATCGAACAGCTGGAACAGACCAGCCAGCGCGACATGCGGCGGCTGCTGATCGTGGAGGACGACAACGAGCTGCGCCACAACCTGGAACTGTTGCTGGGCCGCGACCAGCTGCAGATCGTCGCCGTAGGCACTCTGGCCGGCGCACTGGAACAGCTCAGTACGGTCACGTTCGACTGCATGGTGATGGACCTGTCGCTGCCCGACGGCAGTGGCTACGACCTGCTCGAGCACATGGCCGGCAACGACGATGTCGGTTTCCCGCCGGTGATCGTCTATACCGGCCGCGCACTCAGCCGCGAGGAAGAGCAGCGACTGCGCCGCTATTCCAAGAGCATCATCATCAAGGGCGCGCGTTCGCCCGAGCGCCTGCTGGACGAGGTGACCCTGTTCCTGCACAGCGTGGAGGCCAACCTGCCCAGCGACCAGCAGCGCCTGCTGCGCGAGGCCCGCCGTCGCGACACCGTGCTCGACGGTCGGACGGTGCTGCTGGCCGAGGACGACGTGCGCAACATCTTCGCACTGTCCAGCGTGCTCGAACCCCTCGGCGTCACGCTGGAGATCGCGCGCAATGGACAGGAAGCGGTGGATCGGCTGGCCGAGCGCGAGGTCGACCTGGTGCTGATGGACATCATGATGCCGGAGAAGGATGGCCTTGCTGCGATGCGCGAAATCCGCGCGCAGCGCCACCTGCGGGACCTGCCGATCATCGCGCTGACCGCCAAGGCCATGCCGGACGACCGTGAGCGCTGCCTGCAGGCCGGCGCCAACGACTACATCGCCAAACCCATCGACGTCGACAAGCTGGTCTCGCTGTGCCGGGTCTGGTGCTCGCGGCAATGAACGAGCAGGCCCTGTTCGACCTCGAGCTGAAGGTGCTGCTGGAAGCGCTTTACCAGCGCTACCACTACGATTTCCGCAGTTATGCGGTGTCGTCGCTGCGTCGGCGGATCCGCCAGGCCATGCAGCGCTATGAGTGCGAGCGGCTGGCCGACCTGCAGCACCGCCTGCTGCACGAGCCGGACCTGTTCGCGCAGGCGATGCAGTTCTTCACCGTGCAGGTCTCGGAGATGTTCCGCGACCCGGCCTATTTCCGTGAGCTGCGCGAGCAGGTGGTGCCGGTGCTGCGCACCTACCCGTCGGTGAAGCTGTGGGTGGCCGGTTGCAGTACCGGCGAGGAAGTGTGGTCGCTGGCGATCCTGTTGCACGAGGAAGGCCTGCTGGAGCGCAGCATCGTCTACGCCACCGACATCAATCCGGCTGCCCTGGCCACCGCCGAGGCCGGCGCCTATGGCATCGACCGGATGGCCCAGTTCAGCCGGAACTACCTGGCGGCCGGTGGCAGCGCCTCGCTGTCTGACTACTACGCCACAGCCTACGATGGCGCGGTGTTCGATCGCCAGTTGCGCCGCAACGTGGTGTTCGCCGACCACAGCTTGGCCACCGACACCGTGTTCTCCGAGGTGCATCTGGTGTCGTGCCGCAATGTGCTGATCTATTTCAACCGCGATCTGCAGGACCGCGCGGTGGGCCTGTTCCGTGAAGCGCTGGTGCATCGCGGCTTCCTTGGCCTGGGCAGCAAGGAGTCGCTGCAGTTCGGGCGCCACCACGGCGCGTTCGAGACCTGCTCGCGGGAGCATCGCCTGTACCGGAAGGTTGCCTGATGGCACCGCCGACACGACCGGCCGTGCTGGTGATCGGGGCCTCGGCGGGTGGGGTCGCGGCGCTGCAGGCGGTGCTCGGCGCGCTGCCTGCGGCTCTGCCGGCGCCGGTGCTGGCCGTGCTGCACCTTCCGCGCGATCGCAGCAGCCGCATCGCCGACGTGCTGGCGCCGTACTGCGCGCTGCCGGTGCGCGAGGCCGAAGACAAGCAGCCGCTGCAGCCTGGCACGGTGACCTTTGCGCCACCGGACTATCACCTGCTGGTGGAAGACGCCGGTTCGCTGGCGTTGTCGGTGGACGCACCGGTGCTGTTTTCCCGCCCGGCCATCGATCCATTGTTCGAGTCGGCTGCGGCCGTGTTCGGCGCGCAGGTACTGGCCCTGCTGCTGACCGGTGCCAGCAGCGATGGTAGTGAAGGGGTGGCCGCGGTGCGCGCCGCCGGCGGCCGCGCCTGGCTGCAATGTCCCGAGGAGGCCGAGGCATCGATGATGCCGGCCTCCGCCCTGCAGCACGCCGGCGCCGATGCCGTGCTGCCCCTCGAACTGATGTGCCGTCGCCTGAAGGAGCTGTTTGCATGAACCTGTTGCCGCCGGACCCTGCGCAGTCGCAGACCCCGGTCAACCTGCTGATCGTCGATGACGTGCCGCAGAACCTGGTGGCCATGCAGGCGCTGCTGCAGCGCGAAGGCGTGAACCTGCTGCTGGCGGGCTCGGGCGCGCAGGCGCTGGAACTGCTGCTCGAGCATGAGGTGGCGCTTGCCCTGCTGGACGTGCACATGCCGGAGATCGATGGCTTCACCCTGGCCGAGCTGATGCGCGGTTCACACCGCAGCCGGGATGTGCCGATCATCTTCCTGACCGCCTCGCCGGACGACCCGCTGCGCGCGTTCAAGGGCTACGAAACCGGCGCGGTCGACTTCCTGCACAAGCCGGTGGCGCCGCAGGTGATCCTGAGCAAGGTCAATGTCTTCATCGAGCTGTACCAGCAGCGGCAGCTGCTGAAGGCGCGCAACGAGGCGCTGGAGCGCTCGCTCAAGCTCAACGAGACGATGGCGGCGGTGCTCACCCACGATCTGCGCACGCCGCTGTCGGCGATCCTGCTGTGTGCCGACAAGCTGGCGCTGGAGCTTCCTGCGGGCAATGACGGCGCGCAGCAGACCCTGAAGCACCTGGAGGCCAGCACGCTGCGCATGGCGCGCATGGTCGAGCAGCTGCTGGACTTTTCGCGGATCCGCAGCGGCGGGCTGCGCCTGCAGGCCAGCGCCTGTGATCTTGCCGAGGTCACGCGTGCGGTGGTGGCCGAAGCGGGCAGCGCCCACGGCCACGCACGGCTGCATCTGGATATGCAGGGCGATACACGCCTGCAGGGTGATCTGGATCGGCTGGGTCAGGTTGCCGCCAACCTGATCGGCAATGCGCTCACCCATGGCAGTGAGGCGCGGGTGGAGGTGGACGGCCGTGATCCGCGCAGCGTGCTGCTGCGGGTGAGCAACGCGGGACGGATCGACGACGCGCTGCTGCCGCGCCTGTTCGAGCCGTTCAAGGCCAGCTTCCATCCCAGCAATGGCCTGGGGTTGGGCCTGTATATCGTCGATCAGTTCGTGCGCGCGCACGGCGGGCATATCGCAGCGCGCAATGAAGCCGGTCAGGTGGTGTTCGAAGCCCGGTTGCCGAGGCGCGTAGAGGCGCTGCCGGCGGCCGCTACCTGAATTCTTCAGGAAACACCCGCGGGCGCTGAGACGGACTCGTCCGCAGCTGCTACCGTGGCTGTACATCTTGTCAAGGAAGCGCCATGCCACTGCGTGCCATCGCCTACGTCAGCCAGTCGCTGCCGGATCTTTCCGCTGAACGGCTGCGGGCGCTGGTCGATGATGCAGCCCGTTTCAACAAGATGGCGGGCGTGACCGGTGTGCTGCTGCATGACGGCGGGCGATTCCTGCAGTACATCGAAGGGCCGCCGGATGGTATCGATTCGGTGTACGAACGCATCCTGCAGGCCGGTAGCCATATCGACATCATCGAACTGGCGCGTGGCCGCCTCGGCCAGCGCCAGTTTCCGTACTGGTCGATGCGCGCGTTGCCGGTGGAGGAGGCGCTGCTGCGGCAACTGTCTTCCAGCGACTGGTCAGGTTTCACCCGCGCGTTGCATGGTGACCTGTCGGCGCCGACCCCGGTGGATCTGCTCGATCAGGTCGTGCAACCGGTGCTGCACGCAGGTTGAACCTGCGTGGAAGGTTCAGCGCGCTGCACTTCCGCAGTACGCCGCGTGCAACGCCTGCAATACGCCCAGCGCCGGCCCTTCCACTACCCGGTAGTGGATCGACTGCGCTTCGCGCCGGGTCGCGACGATGCCAAGTCCGCGCAGCACCGCCAGATGCTGGGACAGCGCTGATGCGCTGAGCCCGGTCAGTGCCTGCAGTTCCGGTACTGGCGCCTCGCCTTCGACCAGCCGGCACAGCACGCGCAGCCGTGCAGGATGGGCCAGGCTTTTGAGCAGCGCAGCGGCCTGGGCGGCATGCCCGGCCATCGCGGCACTGTCGAGCTCGATGCGGGTCATGGTTGACCTTTTGTTTTAGAAGAAGCTAATTTAGACAAAGCTAATTCAAAAGGCAAGCGAATGAACGGAACAAGTGGAGGCAGGTCATGACCGTGCCGTGGGCCGCCGTCGCGGGGGGCGCATTGATCGGTGCGGCGGCGGTGGTGTTGCTGGCAACCACGGGCCGGGTAGCCGGCATCAGCGGCATCGCCGCTGGCAGCGTGCGCGCAACGCCGGGCGATCGCGGCTGGCGCTGGGCATTCCTGCTCAGCCTGCTTGCCGCTGGCGGGGGTGTGCTGTACTGGCAGGCCGTGCCAGGCCAAGCGCCCCGCGACCTGTTGCGTGACGCCTTGCCGGCGTGGCAGCTGGTTGGCGCCGGCCTGCTGGTCGGATTCGGTACGCGGTTGGGCAACGGCTGCACCAGTGGTCATGGGGTGTGCGGCTTGGCCCGCGGCTCAATGCGGTCACTGCTGGCGGTGGTGGTGTTCATGGCCTGCGCAATGTTGACCACATTCCTGATCCGTCATGGCGGCGGCTTCGCATGAGCCGCGTGATGGTGGCCGCCGGCGCGGCAGGGGCGCTGTTCGGCGCGGGCCTGGCGCTGGCCGGCATGACCGATCCGCGCCGCGTCCTCGGTTTCCTCGACATCGCCGGCGATTTCGATCCCACCTTGGCCTGGGTGCTGGCCTCGGCACTGCTGGTCAGCGCGGTCGGCCAGCGCTGGGTGCTGCGGCGCCCGCGGCCGTCATGCGCAACGGGCTTCCAACTGCCCGCTGCGCGCGCTGTCGATGTACGCCTCGTGCTGGGCGCGGCATTGTTCGGAATGGGTTGGGGATGGGCAGGCTATTGCCCGGGCCCTGCCATCGCCGGGCTGGCGGTGGGATCGCGCGAAGCGCTTTGGTTGGTGCCGGCGATGCTTGCAGGTTTCTGGCTGCACGATCGCCTGGTTCGCCCGGGCTTCACCGCTGTGTCACCCTGAATCGCGTCATATCCACGGATCACGGGGAAAGGAGCGCAACGACATGGCACGGATGAAGTGGAAGGAAAGGGCACTGCTGGCGGTCGCGCTGGCTGCCGCAGTGGCACCGGCGCTGGCCTGCACGCGCGCGGTCTACCTGGGCGACAACGGTGATGTGATCACCGCTCGCTCGATGGACTGGAAGGTCGATGTGGCGACCAACCTCTACGTTCTGCCGCGCGGCATCGCGCGCACCGGCCAGGCCGGGCCGAAGTCGCTGGCCTGGACGGCGCGCTACGGCTCGGTGGTGGCCACCGGTTATGACGTATCGACCACCGATGGCATGAACGAGAAAGGCCTGGTGGCCAACCTGCTGTGGCTGGTCGAATCGGAGTATCCGAAGCAGCGCGGCAACAAGCCGGGCCTGGCCATCTCACTATGGGCGCAGTATGTGCTGGACAACTTCGCCACCGTAGACGAGGCGGTCGCGGCGCTGCAGCGCGAGCCGTACTCGATCGTCACCGACAAGGTGCCGGGCGAAGACCGCCAGGCCACGCTGCACCTGTCGCTGTCAGATGCCAGTGGCGACAGCGCCATCGTCGAATACATCGGCGGTCGCCAGGTGATCCACCATGACCGGCGCTACCAGGTGATGACCAACTCACCGATCTTCGAGCAGCAGCTGGCACTCAACAGCTACTGGCAGCAGATCGGCGGCACGGTGATGCTGCCGGGCACCAACCGCTCAGCCGACCGTTTCGCGCGCGCCTCGTTCTACATCAACGCCATTCCCAAGGCGGAAGACCCGGTGGTGGCGCTGGCCAGTGTGTTCAGCGTGATCCGCAACGCCTCGGTACCGTATGGCATCACCACCCCGGGCGAACCGAATATTTCATCCACGCGCTGGCGCACCGTGGCCGACCACAAGCGGCGGTTGTACTTCTTCGAATCGGCACTGACACCGAACACCTTCTGGGTCGACCTGAACAAGGTCGATTTCGGCGGCAAGGTGCTCAAGCTCGATCTCGGTCCGGACCAGCGCAATACCTTTTCCGGCGACGCGCTGGGCCACTTCGTGCCCAGCGCACCGTTTGCGTTCCTCGGCGTCGACGGTTAGTTCGACGCCTGGCTGGAAGCCGGATAGACCGCCTGGATCGTGCAGCCGCCGCGGGTGTACTGCGGCAGCGGCGCCAGCGCGTCGTTGCGCAGGTCACCATTCTCGAATCCGGCGGTGAGGATGCGATCGCCCGGATTGCCACAGATCAGGCCGTTCTGCATGCCGGAGTGGAAGCTCAGCTGTGGCGCACGGTCGAGCTGGCGGCAGTGGCTGCCAAGCTCCACGCGATAGTAGCGGTGACCCCCATTGCGATGCGGATTGGTCTCCACCAGCATGCCCTGCGGGTCGGACGACCACGCGCGCACGTTGCGCGTGGCAAAGCAGTACGACGGCGAACCACCGAAACTGCGGCGGATGTCCCTGCGCTCGCGGATGGTCAGGGCGGGCAGGGTGGCCATGCGCAGGCGATCGCTGTCGCGGGCAACGCTGGCGTAGTCGCGATCCTGCACGGGGGTCACCGCGCTGATCGCGCAGCTGCGGCCATCGACCACCAAACGCTCGCTGGGGCGACCGCAGGCCCAGCCGGCGGGTGCTTCAAGTTTCAGCGTGGTGGCACCGCGGACGCCGGGACACTCTTCGCTGAAGTCGATCCGATAGGCCTGGCCCGAGGCGGCTCGCAGGGCGATTGAACGCGATGACGCCTGCTCCACTTCCTGGACGCCGACCGCGTCCATGCAGTGCGGGGCCGGTGGCGTACGTTCCTGCGCGGAGGCCGAGGCGGTGAGCGCCAGGCCGAGGCTGGTGGCAAGCACCAGGGACAGCTGCTGATGGGTCATGACCTGCACTCCCTGCGTTGGATGACGCATCGACTATAGCAGCGGTTTGCACGGCCGTTGTTACACGCGCACACTGCCCGGATGGGCGCCATCTTCCATCTGCGGCACTACGGGCAGGCCACCGGCCTGGACCGCCATGACTACGCGCAGTGGGTGCTTCCGCTGCAGGGCGAACTGCAGTTCGAGATGGAAGGGCGCGGCGGCCGGCTGGACCTGCTGCAGGGGGCATTTGTCGCCGCCGGCGAAGCACATGACCAGATGGCGGACGGCCCCAATGGTTTCGTGATCGTTGATTGTCCTCCAGGCGTGCTGGATGACGGCACGCAGGAGCATCTGTGCCGCCAGCGCTGGCTGCATCTGCCGCTGGCATTGCGTCGGCGCCTGGCCGAGGTGCAGGCAGGGCAGCCGATGCCGGCGTTGCTGCCGCAGTTGCTGCAGGTATTTGCACCGGCGGGCAGTGGGGCGCGCATGCAGGGCCTGTGCGCGGCGGTGCAGGCCGATCCCGGCCGGGCCTGGCCGGTTGCCCGGATGGCCGGATTTGTCGGTATCAGCGAGGGCCGGTTGCACGCATTGTTCCAGCGCGAGTTCGGGCTGAGCCCGCAGGCCTGGCTCAGTGCGTGCCGCTTGCGTTGGGCCAAGCATCAGCTGCGCACCACTGCCGCGCCGATCAGCGATATCGCACTGGCTGCAGGTTATTCCGAGCAGAGCGCACTGACCCGTGCGCTGCGCCGCGAATGTGGCCAGACCCCCGCTGCGTGGCGCAGGGGTGCCGGCTGAGTTGTAGAGCCGAGCCGATGCTCGGCTGCCCTTGTCTGCACAACGGTGAATCGCAGCCGAGCATGGGCTCGGCTCTACAGAGGTGACAAGGCAGCAGCCTCGGTCAAGAGCGCCCAGCGGCCAGCGCTTACACTGCGCGGCCCGTTCCATCCGCCCGGACAATCCGAATGCGCAACAACCCGATGGCCGTGGGCATCGCCAATGGCGTGGCCGCTGGCGCGCTGTGGGGCGTGGTCTTTCTCGCGCCTGCCGTGCTTCAGTCGTTCAATGCGTTGCAACTGTCCGCCGGCCGCTACCTGGTCTATGGCCTGATGGCAGTCGCCCTGCTGCTGCCGCGATGGAAGCGGCTGGCACTGCGGCTGGGCCGTGCCGAATGGATCGGCCTGCTGTGGCTGAGCCTGGCAGGCAACCTGGTGTATTTCCTGCTGCTGGCGACCGCCGTGCAGTGGGCCGGTGGCGCTGCGGCATCGCTGATCGTCGGCCTGATACCGGTGGTGGTCACCCTCGTTGGCGTGCGCGAGCCGGGCGCTGTACCACTGAAACAGCTGCTGCCGGCACTGGGGCTGTGCGTGCTGGGGGTCGCCCTGGTGGGTTGGGAAGCGCTGATGTCCGAGCACCTGGTCACCCCGTGGCGGCAGCGCCTGATCGGGCTGCTGTGCGCGTTCGGTGCGCTGTTCTCGTGGGCGCTGTACTCGATCGGCAACAGCCGCTGGCTGGCGCGCAGGCCAGACCTGTCCAGCCATGACTGGTCGCTGCTGACCGGCGTCACCACTGGCGGCCTGGCCCTGCTGCTGGTGCCGATGGCCTTCAGCGGGCACACCGGCAGCCATACGGCGGCGCAATGGAGCGGGTTCTGGGCGATCAGCGCCGGCGTGGCAGTGGTGGCCTCGATCCTCGGCAACGCATTCTGGAACCGTGCCAGCCGCCTGCTGCCACTGACCCTGACTGGCCAGATGATCGTGTTCGAGACCTTGTTCGCGTTGCTTTATGCCTTCGCCTGGCAGCAGCGCTGGCCCTCGCTGCTGGAAGCACTGGCGATCGTGTTCCTGGTGGCCGGTGTGATGCTGTGCGCGCATGCGCATCGCACACCACGGGCGATCGCCGAACATGCCGGCTGAATGCAGTCGTCAAGCGTGCTGATGCCGGCTTTGTCTCAGTTGCAACCAAATGTAGGCGCGTTGGCCGATGATCGCCGCATCGGTTTTTTGCATCGCAGCACTTGACACCGGCCGGGCGCACGGTGTTTTCTGTGCGCCATGGTCCTTGATGCCGCCCACGCCAGCCTGATCGCCCCCGCCATTGCGGGCCGTTCGACTGCGCCGGTCGCGACCATCACCACCATTACCACCACCGCCACCACTGCCCTGGTGCGGCCCGTCGTCTTCGTGTAACTCCCGAAAACCACGGCCCCGCACCCTACAGGTGGCGGGGAAACTCGACACCTGCATGCGACGGGGCCTCCTACCGAGGTCTGCATGTCTCCCCACGCCCCCGCTCATTCCGTTGCCCCGGCCGACCTGGCTGCCGCGTTCACCGTCGTGCACAAGTTCGGCGGCACCTCGGTGGCCGATGCCGAACGCTATCGCCATGTGGGCGGGCTGTTGCTGGCCCGTCCCGAATCGCTGCAGGTCACTGTCGTCTCGGCGATGAAGGGCGTCACCGACGCGCTGATCGAACTGGCCCAGCTGGCGGCCAAGGGCGATCAAGGCTGGCGTGAGGCCTGGCATGCCCTGCGCGCACGCCATCGCGGCGCTGCCGTGGCGCTGCTGGGCGAGCAGGTGGGCGAGACGGTCGAATGGATCGACGCCCGCTTCGATCAGCTGGCCGAAGTGCTGGCCGCGCTGGAAGTGATCGGCGAGCTGCCGCGCGAGGTGCTGGACCGTGTGCAGGGCTTGGGCGAAGTGTTTTCCGCACAGCTGCTCGGCACGCATCTGCGCGCGCTGGGCGAAGACTGCGCGGTACTCGACGCGCGCGATGTGCTGGTGGTCGGGCATGGCGAACTCGGCGTGGATGTCGACTGGGAAGCCAGTGCCGACCGCCTGGTCAAGTGGCGCCTGCAGCATCCGCAGTCGCGCCTGGTTGCCACCGGATTCGTCGCACGCGATCGCGATGACCGCATCACCACCCTCGGTCGCAACGGCAGCGACTATTCCGGTGCGATCTTTGCCGCGCTGTTCAACGCTGACGAGCTGCACATCTGGACCGATGTCGATGGCGTGCTGTCGGCGGACCCACGGCTGGTGCCCGAGGCGGTGCAGCTGGAAGCGCTGAGCTACGACGAGGCCTGCGAACTGGCGTACTTCGGCGCCAAGGTGGTGCATCCGCAGACGATGTCGCCGGCGATCCGACTCGGCCTGCCGATCTTCATCCGCAATACGTTCCAGCCGGCGCATCCGGGTACGCGGATCAGCGCCGAGCGCTCGCCGCGCGGGCCGGTGAAGGGCCTGACCCTGAGTCCCGGGCTGGCGCTGCTGAACCTGGAGGGCACTGGCCTGATCGGCGTGCCGGGTACCGCCGAGCGTGTGTTTGCCGCCCTGCGCCAGGCGCAGGTCTCTGTGGTGATGATCTCGCAGGGTTCCTCGGAACATTCGATCTGCTGCGTGGTGCGCGCCGCCGAAGCTGCGCGCGGCCGCGAGGCACTGCTGCACGCATTTGCGCACGAGCTGTCAGCGGGACAGGTGCAGCGCGTGCAGGTCAGTGAGGGCGTCAGCGTACTGGCTGCGGTCGGTGACGGCATGGCCGGGCAGCCAGGTGTGGCGGCGCGCCTGTTCGAGGCACTGGGGCGTGCGCAGGTGAACATCCTGGCGATCGCGCAGGGCTCGTCCGAACGCAACATCTCGGTCGCCGTGGATAGTGCCGATGCCACCCGTGCGTTGCGCGCGGCGCATGCAGGCTTCTGGCTGTCGCCGCAGACCTTCGCGGTCGGTGTGATCGGGCCCGGCAACGTTGGCGCCGCACTGCTGGACCAGTTGCTGGCCGCGCGCCCGCAGCTGCTGGCCAAGGCCAATGTGGATCTTCGCCTGCGTGCGCTGGCCTCGCGTTCGCGCATGCGCCTGGAAGTGGACGGCCTGCATGCGGACTGGCGCGAGGCCCTGCGGGACGCGGGTGAATCCAGCGATCTTGATCGTTTCACCGAGCACCTGCTGGCTGCGCACCTGCCGCATGCGGTGGTGATCGACTGCAGTGGCAGTGCCGAGGTGGCCGAGCGCTACGAGGGCTGGCTGGCGGCAGGCATCCATGTGGTCACCCCGAACAAACAGGCGGGTGCCGGGCCGCTGCCGCGCTACCAGCGCATCCGCGCCGCCGCAGCGGCCAGTGGTGCGCGCTTCCGCTACGAGGCCACGGTGGGCGCGGGCCTGCCGGTGATCACCACGCTGCGCGATCTGGTCGATACCGGTGACGAGGTGCTGGCCATCGAGGGCATCTTCTCCGGCACGCTGGCCTGGCTGTTCAACCGCTTCGATGGCAGCCAGCCGTTCTCGCAGCTGGTCGCGCAGGCGCGGTCGATGGGCTATACCGAGCCGGACCCGCGCGATGATCTGTCCGGTGTGGACGTGGCACGCAAGCTGGTGATCCTTGCACGCGAGGCCGGTCACGCGCTCAGCCTGGAACAGGTACAGGTGGAAAGCCTGGTGCCGGCACTGCTACGCGACGGCAGCGTGGATGACTTCATGGCGCGGCTGGGCGAGTCCGACGCCAGCCTGCTGCAGCGCCTGCAGGATGCGCGGGCGCGTGGCGCGGTGCTGCGCTACGTGGCACGGCTGGGCACCGACGGCGCCTCGGTGGGCCTGCAGGAACTGCCGGCCGACCATGCCTTCGCCAACCTGCGGCTGACCGACAACGTGGTGCAGTTCCGTACCCGCCGCTACTGCGACAACCCGCTGGTGGTGCAGGGACCGGGCGCTGGACCGGAAGTGACGGCGGCGGGCGTGTTCGCCGACCTGCTGCGGGTAGCCGCTGGCGAGGGAGCACGCCTGTGATCGCACGTGCATTTGCGCCCGCCTCGGTGGCCAATGTGGCGGTGGGCTTCGACATACTGGGGCATGCCATTGCAGGCGTTGGCGATACGGTGAGCGTGCGGCGTATCGATGAGCCGGTGGTGCGCATCGAGGCGATCCGTGGCAGTGCGGTCGAACTTCCGCTGGAGGCGGCCGGAAACACGGCAGGTGCGGCGTTGATGTCGCTGCGCGCAGGGCTGGGCCTGCACTTCGGCTTCGCGGTGGAGATCGACAAGGGCATTCCATTCGGCTCCGGCATGGGGGGCTCGGCAGCCTCGTGCGTCGCTGCGCTGGTTGCTGCCAACGCATTGCTGGATGCGCCACTCTCGCGCGATGCGCTGTATCCGTTTGCGCTGGATGGCGAGGCCGTGGCCAGTGGGGGCCGCCATGGTGACAACGTGGGGCCGCTGCTGCTCGGCGGGATGGCGTTGTGCACGGCTGACCGCCTGCTGCCGATCCCTGTGCCAGCCAGTTGGCACAGCCTGCTGGTGCACCCGCACGCGGTGCTGGAAACCCGTCTGGCACGCCAGGCGCTGCAAGGCAGCTATGCGCTGGGTGAATTCGTGGCGCAGAGTGCGAATCTTGCGCTGGTGCTCAGCGGCTGCCATCGCAGCGACGCGGCGCTGGTGCGCGCTGGCCTGCGCGATGTGCTGGTGGAGCCGCGACGGGCGGGTCTGATCGGCGGCTTCGAGGTGGCTCGCGATGCGGCGTTGTCAGCCCGTGCAATGGGCGCGGGCATCTCCGGTGCCGGCCCCAGCGTATTCGCCTGGTTCGAAGATGCCGACCAGGCCCACGCTGCCGCGGCGCCGGTGCAGGCCGCATTCGCTGCTGCCGGCTTTGACAGTGATGCCTGGGTGTCGCCGCTGGATGCGCCGGGAGCCCGGCTGTGCTGAATCCTTCTCCCTCTTTGGATACTGAACCCATGCAATTCGTTTCGACCCGCGGCCGGTCCCCGGCCGTTGGCCTCAGCGCGGCCATCGCTGCAGGCTTGGCACCCGATGGTGGCCTGTACGTGCCCCAGGCACTGCCGGCGCCACGTGAGCTGGAAGCCGGTGCGACCCTGGCCGATACCGCCGCAGATCTACTGGCACCGTTCTTCGCCGGGGATGCGCTGGAGGCCGGATTACCGTCGATCTGCCGCGAGGCGTTCGACTTCCCGGTGCCGCTGCGCGCGCTCGGCGACGGTGACCACGTGCTGGAACTGTTCCATGGACCGACGGCGGCTTTCAAGGACATTGGTGCGCGTTTCCTGGCCGGTACGCTGTCGCGGCTGCAGGCCGGCAAGGACCGCGAACTGACCATCGTCGTCGCCACCTCTGGCGATACCGGCGCCGCCGTTGCCGCGGCCTTCCATCGCCAGCCAGGCGTACGCGTGGTGGTGCTGTATCCGGATGGCCGCGTGTCACCGCGCCAGGCGCACCAGCTCGGCTGCTTCGGTGACAACATCCAGGCGCTGCGCGTGGCCGGTGCCTTCGACGACTGCCAGGCCATGGTCAAGCAGGCGCTGGCCGACCGCGAACTGCAGGCACAGGTGCCGCTGAGCTCGGCCAACAGCATCAGCCTCGGTCGCCTGCTGCCGCAGATGAGTTACTACGCACATACGGCACTGAGCCACTACGCGTTGCATCGTCGCCGGCTCAACCTGGTGGTACCGACCGGCAACCTGGGCAACGCAATGGCCGCAGTGCTGGCGCGCGCGCTGGGCGTGCCGATCGGACAGATCGTGCTGGCCACCAATGCCAACGCCGTATTGCCGGCGTACTTCAACGGTGGCGAGTACCACCCGCAGGCCAGCGTGGCGACCGTGGCCAATGCCATGGATGTGGGGGCGCCCAGCAACTTCGAGCGCCTGCGCTGGCTCTACCAGGGTGACGATGCCGAACTGCGTGCTGCCTTCCGGGCGTTTGCGGTGGATGACGTGACCATCCGGGCCACCATTGCCGCCGCGCATGCCAGCAGGGGCGAGCTGTTCTGCCCGCATACGGCTACGGCGGTGAAGGTGCTGCAGGACCTGCGCGCCCGTGGTGCCAAGGGCGACTGGGCGGTGGTGGCCACCGCGCATCCGGCCAAGTTCGAGGCCGTGGTCGAGCCGTTGATCGGCGAACCTGTGGCCGTGCCGCCGGCATTGGATGCGTTGTTGCAACGGGCGGCGCACGCCGAACCGTTGGCCGCCGATTACGCGGCGTTGCGCGAGGTGTTGTTGCGTTGATCGGAGATGGATGGGATTGCCGGCCGCTGGCCGGCAATCCCAGCAACCGCAGTGCGGTCAGATCAACCCTTCACCGGCCAGCGTGCGCAGCCCGTCCTCGTCGAGGATCTCCACTACGTTCAGGTGGGGCAGGGCAATCAGCCCTTGCTGGCGCAGCTTGGTGAAGGTGCGGCTGACCGTTTCCATGGTCAGGCCCAGATGGTCGGCGATGTCGCCTCGGCCCATCGGCAGCGACACGCGCAGGCCGTCGCCGCCCAGCCTGGCTTCACGCGCGGCCAGGCGCAGCAGGAAATCAGCCAGCTTCTCGGCCGGCTGCAGGCGTGCCAGCGCCAGTGCAGCGTCCTGCGCGGCATCCAGTTCCTGGCAGGCACGCTGCAGCAGCTTGCGCTCCAGGTGCGGGAAGCGGCTGCGGAGCGCCTTCATCTGTGGCAGCGCGACGCGGCAGACACGGCTGTCGGCGATGGCTTCGATGTCGTAGCGGTGATGGTCGCTGCCGCTCAGGCCCAGGTAGTCGCCGGGCAGCACGAAGCCGTTGATCTGGCGGCGGCCGTCGGCCAGGGTGCGTACCAGGCGCAGTGCGCCGGCAGTCAATGTATAGACATGGTCGCGTTCTTCACCCGTGCGGGCCAGCGTGCTGCCCATGCTGACCTGCTGCGAAACGGTGACCTGTTCCAGCGCCTGCACTTCATCGGGCGACAGCGCCGAGCACACCGCAAGGTGGCGAACCGAGCAGTGCAGGCAGTCCAGCGTGGTGCAGGACGGCGAGGCGGGATCGTTGGTGGCGGGCGGAGCGCCGGAAGGCCGTGACATGTTGCGGGGGCGTATCGCGGGCGGGGGAGGGCCTTATGATACTTCAAGCGGCCGTTCGACCCTGCCCGAGGCGGGGGCGCTAGAATGTCGCCCCCTCCCACGTCCCGTTCCAGCAGGAGTTCCGCCCGTGATCAAGCCCCGTACCCCGCCCGGCACCCTTGAACTGCTGCCGCGCGAGCAGATTGCGTTCCAGCGCATGCTGGACGTGATCCGCCGCAACTACGAGCGCTTCGGGTTCCTGCCGGTGGAGACGCCGGTGTTCGAGCTGTCCGACGTGCTGCTGACCAAGTCCGGCGGCGAGACCGAGCGCCAGGTGTACTTCGTGCAGTCCACCGGTGCGCTGGCCAATGCGGCCGAATCGGGCGACCGTTCGCTGCCGGAGATGGCGCTGCGCTTCGACCTGACCGTGCCGCTGGCACGCTACGTGGCCGAGCACGAACACGAACTCACCTTCCCGTTCCGTCGCTACCAGATGCAGCGCGTTTACCGCGGCGAGCGTGCTCAGCGCGGCCGTTTCCGCGAGTTCTACCAGTGCGACATCGACGTGATCGGCAAGGACAGCCTGAGCGTTCGCTATGATGCCGAAGTGCTGGCGGTCATCCACGCCGTGTTCTCGGAACTGCGCATCGGCGACTTCAGCATCCAGCTGAACAACCGCAAGCTCATGCGCGGCTTCTTCGAGAGCCTGGGCGTGGCCGAAGGCGAGCGCCAGCTGGCGGTGCTGCGTGAAGTGGACAAGCTGGACAAGCGCGGCGCCGATTACGTGCGCGAGACGCTGGTGGGCGAGGGCTTCAACATCCCGGGCGAGCAGGTCGAGAAGATCCTGGCCTTTGTGGCCGTGCGTTCGCAGGGCCATGCCGATGCGCTGGCGCAGCTGGCCACGCTTGAAGCCGACGGCGGCTCTTCGGAAATCCTGCGCACCGGCGTGGCCGAGCTGCGCGAAGTGCTGCAGCTGGTGCAGGCGCTGGGTGTGCCGGAGAGCGCGTACTGCCTGAATTTCTCCATCGCGCGCGGCCTGGACTATTACACCGGCACCGTCTACGAGACCACGTTGACCGACCATCCGCAGATCGGCTCGATCTGTTCGGGCGGCCGCTACGAAGACCTGGCCAGCCACTACAGCAAGTCGAAGCTGCCGGGCGTGGGCATCTCCATCGGCCTGTCGCGCCTGTTCTGGCAGCTGCGCGAAGCCGGCCTGATCGATGGCATCGAGGCCAGCAGCGTGCAGGCACTGGTGGCACTGATGGACGAGCAGGGCATGCCGCAGTCGCTGGACATCGCCCGCCGCCTGCGCGCCGGTGGCATCAACACCGAAGTGCAGATGGAGCCGAAGAAGATCGGCAAGCAGTTCCAGTACGCCGCAAAGGCGGGCATCCGCTTCGTGGTGCTGGCCGGTGAGGACGAGCTGGCGCGCGGCGTGGTGGCGGTGAAGGACCTGGTGCGCGAGCAGCAGTTCGAAGTCTCCCGCGACGAGCTGGCCAGCACCCTGCAGGTCGAGCTGGAGCAATCCAAGGTGATGTAACGGCCACTGGCAGCATGCAACGCTTCAAGGAAACGCCCACCAACCGGTGGGCGTTTTCGTTTCCGGGCCCCGGCCGTCCCGACAGCTCGCGGCCAACCGTCGAAGGCGGGGTGGGTCCGGTTGAGGGGGCGTGAGCCGCATAAATGCGGCGACCGAGCTTACATGGGTGAGGGCGCTTTGCTTGCGAAGCACTGCTTCGCAAGCGCCCGAACGCCCAGCCGCCAGCGGCTGGGCCGGGCCCCGGAGGGGTACTTGCAGCGCCCCCCTCAAGCGGATCCATCCCGCCAACCCTCGGAAACCAGCTTTGCTGTTGCTCTGGCTCTTGCCTCTGCGGGTGCAGGGCAGCAGCCCTGCCGTACCCCAACTGACGATTTGACGCACTGCGCAAGAATGCGCTAATGTACTAACGCGCTATTACATTGATGCATGGAAACAGCCCCGTGAAAGCCCGCCCCGAGATTGCCGCCAAAGACCCGAAGGCCGACCTGGAAGCCCTGGCCCTGGCCTTTGCCGCCCTGCGCGAGCCGGAGCAGGTGGAAGCCTTCCTGCGCGATCTGTGCACGCCGGCCGAACTGGAAGCCATGGCCGACCGCTGGAAAGTGGTGCCGTTGCTGCAGCAGGGCGTGCCGTATCGCGAGATCCACGAGCGCACCGGCGTGAGCGTGACCACCACCGGACGGGTGGCGCGCACGCTCGAGCATGGCCATCGAGGCTATGCCGCCGCCATCGACCGCCTTGCTTCGCGCTGATCCGCGCCCCGTTCCGAACTTCGAGACCTCCCCCATGAGTGCAACCCAGGCAGCGCCGGCGCGAGACCGGCTGCGTATCGCCATCCAGAAGAGTGGCCGGCTGGCCGAGCCCGCCCGCAACCTGCTCAGCGCCTGTGGCCTGAGCTGGCGCGAAAGCCGTGACAAGTTGTTCTGCTACGGTGAATCGCTGCCGGTAGACCTCCTGCTGGTGCGCGACGACGACATCCCCGGCCTGATCGCTGACGGCGTCTGCGACCTCGGCATCGTCGGCCGCAATGAACTGGACGAGCAGGCCGCGGCACGCCGCCAGATCGGCCTGCCTGACGCCTATCAGGCGCTGCGCGGGCTGGGCTTCGGCCAGTGCCGGCTGATGCTGGCGGTGCCGGAGGAATGGCAGTGGCAGGGTCCGGCGCAGCTGGCCGGTACCCGCATCGCCACCAGCTACCCGGCCATCCTCACGCAGTGGCTGGCGGAGCAGGGCGTGGACGCGCAGGTGGTCGAATTGTCCGGTTCGGTGGAAATCGCCCCGCGCCTGGGCACTGCCGACCTGATCTGTGATCTGGTCTCGAGCGGTGCCACGCTGCGCGCCAACCAGTTGACCCCGGTACACAACCTGCTCGACAGCGAGGCGGTGCTGGCCGGTGCAGTACGAGTGCCGGATGATGCACGCGCTTCGCTGCGCGCGATGCTGCTGCGCCGACTCGATGGCGTGGTGCAGCGCCAGGACCGCAAGCTGCTGATGTTCCGCGCCAGCGAGGACCGCGTCGACGCGCTGGCGCAGTTGCTGGCCGATGCCGAGCCGCTGGTGCGGTTGCCGGCCGATGGCGGTGCGCTGCGCCTGCAGACCATGTGCCCTGGCCCGCTGAGCTGGCAGCGCATGGAGGAACTCGAGCGCGCGGGTGCGCAGGGCCTGATGGTACTGAGCGTGGAGCGGTCGCTGGCATGAACCGTCTGATCTGGTCCCGACTTGATGAGGCCGCGCGCAGCGCGGCATTGACCCGCCCGGTGCAGACCGTGGCGCAGCAGACCCGCGACGCGGTGGCGACGCTGATTGCACAGGTGCGCGCGCAGGGCGACGACGCGCTGCGTGCGATCACCGCACGCTTCGATGGTGTCGAACTGTCGTCCTTTGAAGTGAGCGAAGCCGAGTTCGCGGCGGCCGAAGCCGCTGTCCCCGCCGAACTGCGCCAGGCCATGGTGGACGCGGCCGAGCGCATCGCCCGCTTCCACGCCGCCGGCATGGGCAAGGGATACGCAGTTGAAACCGCACCAGGCGTGGTCTGCGAACGCATGCTGCGTCCGATCGGGCGGGTGGGCCTGTACGTGCCGGCCGGCAGCGCGCCGCTGCCGTCTACCGCGCTGATGCTGGGCGTTCCGGCACAGCTGGCCGGCTGCCCGCAGGTGGTGCTGTGCACGCCGCCGCGAGCCGATGGCAGCGCAGACCCGGCCGTACTGGTGGCGGCGCGGCTGACCGGCGTGCAGCGCGTGTTCAAGCTGGGCGGCGCGCAGGCGATCGCCGCGATGGCCCATGGCACCGCAAGCATTCCCGCCTGCGACAAGCTGTTCGGGCCGGGCAACAGCTTCGTGACCGAAGCGAAGCAGCAGGTCGCACAGGAGGGCGCCGCCGCCATCGACATGCCGGCCGGTCCTTCGGAGGTGCTGGTGATTGCCGATGCCGGTGCCAATCCGGCGTTCGTGGCCGCCGACCTGCTGTCGCAGGCCGAACACGGCCCGGATTCGCAGGTGCTGCTGCTGACCGACGATGCCGGGATGCTGGCGGCGGTCGAGGCTGAGGTCGAGCGCCAGGTGGCCCTGCTGCCGCGCGAGCAGATTGCGCGCCAGGCGCTGTCAGCGTCGCGCCTGATCCAGGTTGATTCGTTGGACGAGGCCTTCGCGATCAGCAACCGCTATGCGCCGGAGCACCTGATCCTGGCGCTGCGTGATCCGCGTGCGTGGCTGGACAAGGTGCAGGCGGCCGGCTCGGTGTTCCTGGGTGATTACACCCCCGAAGCACTGGGTGACTACTGCAGCGGCACCAACCACGTACTGCCCACCGCCGGTGCCGCACGTGCCTACAGCGGCGTGAGTGTTGCCAGCTTCCAGAACCTGATCAGCGTGCAGAGCGCCAGTGCCGCCGGCCTGGCCGCGATCGGCGGCTGCGCGCGCATCATCGCCAGCGCCGAAGGCCTGGATGCCCACGAGCGTGCGGTGGCATTGCGCATGGAGGTGGCGGCATGAGCGCGGCTATCGAGGATGTGCTGGCGCTGGTACGCCCGGATCTGCAGGCGTTCGCCGGCTACAGCTCGGCACGCAGTGCGGCGGTGCAGGGCGAGGTCTGGTTGAACGCCAACGAGTCGGCCTGGGCCAATCCGGCCGATGCGGCTGGCAGCAGCCGGCGCTATCCGGAGCCGCAACCGTTGGCGTTGCGCGAAGGCTTGGCGGCGCTGTACGGCGTGACGCCGCAGCAGCTGCTGGTCGGCCGCGGCAGCGACGAGGCCATTGATCTGCTGGTACGCGCGCTGTGCGTGCCGGGTCGCGATGGCGTGCTGGTCACGCCGCCGGTGTTCGGCATGTACGCCGTCTGCGCGCGCCTGCAGGGTGCCGCATTGATTGAAGTGCCGCTGGTGGACAGCGAGGATGGCCTGCGCGCCGATCTGGATGCGGTGATCGATGCGGCCAAGGCGCAGGGTGCCAAGCTGGTGTTCCTGTGCGCACCGTCGAACCCGGCCGGCAGTGACATCGCCTTGGAAGAGGTCGAGCGTGTGGCGGTTGCGCTGCGCGGGCAGGCGCTGGTGGTGGTGGACGAGGCCTATGTGGAGTACGCAGGGCGCGCATCGGCCACCACGCTTCTGGCCGCACACGCCAACCTGGCGGTACTGCGCACCTTGTCCAAGGCGCACGCGCTGGCTGCTGCCCGTATCGGCACCCTGATGGCCGCCCCGGAGCTGATTGCTGTGCTGCGCCGCTGCCAGGCGCCGTACCCGGTGCCGACGCCGTGCGCGGAACTGGCGGTACAGGCGCTGCAACCCGCCACGCTGGCCAGGACCGCCGAACGCGTAGCCACGGTGATTGCCGAGCGCGAACGCCTGCGCGTGGCGCTGCTGGGCCTGCCCGGCGTGCGTCGCGTCTACCGCTCATCCGGCAACTACCTGCTGGTCCGCTTCGCCGATGCCCAGGCCGCGTTCGATACGCTGCTGGCTGCGGGCGTGGTGGTGCGTGACCAGCGCGCCGCGCCGCAGCTGGGCGATGCCCTGCGCATCAGCATCGGCAGCCCCGAAGAAAACGACCGCGTGCTTGCGGCCCTGTCGGCGCGGAGGGCCGCAGCATGACCCCGATCCTGTTCATCGATCGCGACGGCACCCTCATCGAGGAGCCGGCCGATTTCCAGATCGACGCCTACGAAAAGCTGCGCTTCGTGCCGCAGGTGATCCCGGCCCTGCTAAAGCTGCGTGATGCCGGCTACCAGTTCGTGATCGTCACCAACCAGGACGGCCTGGGCAGCGACAGCTACCCACGCGCCAGCTTCGATGGCCCCAACGACCTGATGCTGCAGATCTTCGAGAGCCAGGGCATCACCTTCCGTGACGTGCTGATCGACTGCAGCTGGCCGCAGGACAATGCGCCGACCCGCAAGCCGGGCATCGGCCTGATGACTGGCTACCTGCAGGACCGCAGCATCGACTGGGCACGCTCGGCCATGGTTGGCGACCGCATCACCGACCTGCAGTTCGCCGACAACCTCAACATCCGGGGCTTCCAGTTGCGTACCGAACAGTTCGGTGGCGAATGGGACTGGCCGGGCATCGCGCACGCGCTGGCCGACGCGCCGCGCACCGCCGTGGTCCAGCGCAACACCAAAGAAACGAAGATCCGCGTTGAGCTGGACCTGGATCGCGCCGGTGATGCGCGCATCGCCACCGGCCTGCCGTTCTTCGACCACATGCTCGAACAGATCGGCAAGCACGGCGGCTTCGCCCTCGATATCCAGGCCGAGGGTGACCTGCACATCGATGAGCACCACACCATCGAGGACACCGGGCTGGCCCTGGGCCAGGCCCTGCGCGAGGCGCTGGGCGACAAGCGCGGCATCGGCCGCTACGGCTTCACCCTGCCGATGGACGAGACCCTGGCCAGCGCCGCGCTGGACTTCAGCGGCCGCCCGTACTTCGTGTTCGAGGGCGAGTTCAAGCGCGAGCGGGTGGGCGACATGCCGACTGAGCTGGTGCCGCACTTCTTCCGTTCGCTGTGCGATGCCAGTGGCCTGAACCTCAACCTGCAGGTACGCGGCGACAACGATCACCACAAGGTGGAGGCCTGCTTCAAGGCACTGGCGCGCGCACTGCGCCCGGCGCTGGCCCGGCAGGGCACGGCACTGCCGAGCACCAAGGGGGCATTGTGAGCGACGTCGCGCTGATCGATGCCGGTGGTGCCAACCTGGGCTCGGTGCGCTACGCACTGGAGCGCCTGGGCGCGACGGTGCGGCTGGTGCGCGACGCGGACGGCCTGGTGGGGGCGCGGCGGGTGATCCTGCCCGGCGTCGGCGCCGCCAGTCCCGGCATGCAGCGATTGCACGCGCAGGGCCTGGTGGAGCCGTTGCAGCGGCTGGAGGTGCCGCTGATGGGCATCTGTCTTGGCATGCAGTTGCTGTTCGAACGCTCCGAGGAAGCGGGCGTAGAGACACTGGGACTGATTCCGGGCGTGGTGCGCAAGCTGGTGCCGGCCTGTGGCATCCGCGTGCCGCACATGGGCTGGAACCGCCTGCTGCCGCTACGTGAGTCGCTGCTGTTGCAGGGTGTGCCGGAACGCGCCAGCGCCTACTTCGTACACAGCTATGCGGCACCCTTGAATACCCACACCGTCGCTGCCTGCGACCACGGCGGGCTGTTCACCGCCGTGGTGGAGCAGGGGCGTTACTACGGCGCGCAGTTCCATCCCGAACGTTCCGGCGAAACCGGCTCGCTGATGCTGCGCAATTTCCTCGAGGGCACTGCTGCATGAGTTTCATCGTCTACCCCGCGCTGGATATCCGCGATGGCCGCGTGGTGCGGCTGCGCCAGGGCGACTACGCGCAGGAAACCTCCTACGGCGACGATCCGCTGCCGCGCGCGCAGGCCTTCGCCGCGCAGGGCGCGCAGTGGATGCATCTGGTCGACCTGGATGCTGCACGCGCTGGTGGCTATACGCTGGCGCCGCTGCTGGCGGCGATCCGCGCGCACGCGCCGCTGCAGGTGCAGACCGGTGGTGGCGTGCGTGGCCGCGACGATGTGGCGCGCATCCTTGATGCTGGTGCCGGCCGCGTGGTGGTCGGTTCGCTGGCGGTGCGTCGTCCCGATGAAGTGGTCGGCTGGCTGGAGGAATTCGGCGCCGAGCGCATCACGATTGCGCTGGACGCGCGCCAGGACGCACAGGGGCAGTGGCAGCTGCCGGTGCACGGCTGGACCGAGAACGCCGGGGTGACCCTGGATGACCTGGCCCAGCGCTACGCGCGCGCCGGTATGCGCCATCTCTTGTGCACCGACATCGCCCGCGACGGCATGCTGGCCGGGCCCAATATCGGCCTCTACCAGCACCTGTCGGCCTTGCTGCCGGGGGTGGCGGTGCAGGCGTCCGGCGGCATCCGTGACGTGGCCGATGTGGCCAAGGCGCGTGCCGCCGGCTGCGGTGGTGCGATTCTCGGCAAGGCCCTGCTGGAGCAGCGCATGGACCTGGCGGAGGCGCTGGCATGTTGAGCCGCCGCATCATTCCCTGCCTCGACGTGCGCGATGGCCGCGTGGTCAAGGGCGTGCGCTTCCGCGACCACGTCGACATGGGCGACATCGCTGAGTTGGCGCAGCGCTATCGCGACCAAGGGGCGGACGAGCTGGTGTTCTATGACATCGGCGCCAGCCCCGAGGCGCGTTCGGTCGACGTTGCCTGGATCGAGCGCATCGCGCGGCTGATCGACATTCCGTTCTGCGTGGCCGGGGGCATCGACAGCGTGGAAACCGCGCGTCGCGTGTTGTTCGCCGGTGCCGACAAGGTGTCGATCAACTCCCCCGCGCTGGGCCGCCCGGAACTGATCACTGAACTGGCCGACGAGTTCGGCGTGCAATGCGTGGTGGTCGGTGTCGATTCGGTGCGCGAAGCGGATGGCCAATGGCGGGTGCGCCGCTTCAGCGGAGACCCGGACAAGACCCAGGCGGTGCCACTGCGCACCCTTGACTGGATTGTCGAGGCGCAACGTCGGGGCGCCGGTGAGATCGTGCTGAACTGCATGGACAGCGATGGCGTGCGCCGCGGCTACGATGTCGCACAGTTGCAGCAGGCGCGGGCACTGTGCCAGGTGCCACTGATCGCCTCCGGTGGCGCCGGTGCGATGGAGCACTTCGCCGAAGCCTTTGACCAGGCCGACGTCGATGGTGCGCTGGCGGCGAGCGTGTTCCACAGCCGCGCCATCGCCATTCCGGAATTGAAGCGCTACCTGCGCGGACAGCAGATCGAGGTGCGGGATGTCTATTGAAGTCAGGCCTTCGTTGGACGCATTGCAGGCACTGGACTGGGGCAAGGGTGACGGCCTGCTGCCGGCCGTGGTGCAGGATGCCGATACGCTGCAGGTGCTGATGCTGGGCTATGTCAGCGCAGGATCGCTGGCGGCCACGCTGGCCGTCGGCCACATGACGTTCTTCAGCCGCAGCAAGCAGCGGTTGTGGACCAAGGGCGAGCAGTCCGGCAACGTGCTGGTGGTGCAATCGATCAGCGTCGACTGTGACGCCGACACGCTGCTGGTGATGGCACGGCCGGCCGGGCCGACCTGCCACACGGGTGCGGAGAGCTGTTTCGACCAGGCGCCGAAGGACTTCCTGGGCGGGCTGGGCCAGTTGGTCGCGATGCGTGAGGCGCAGCGCCCACCGGGCAGCTATACGACCCGCCTGTTCGAGGGCGGCATCCGCCGCATCGCACAGAAGGTGGGTGAGGAGGGGGTGGAGACCGCGCTGGCGGCGGTTGCGCAGGATGACGAGGCGCTGCTCGGTGAGGCTTCGGACCTGCTGTACCACCTGCTGGTACTGCTGCGCGCGCGCGGTCTGTCGCTGGACGATGCGCGGGCGGTGCTGGAAAAACGCCATCGTTGAAGCGTGGTAGTGCCGGCCGCTGGCCGGCAACCTCATCATCTTCGGGCATCGAGGGGCTGCCGGCCAGCGGCCGGCACTACCCGCTGGAAATGCAGGCGGGCATCGCTCGGCTCTACAATACCGCGTCTCTTTCTGCTGGATCTCTCCCATGAAACTGCCTGCCGCCTGGCTGTGCTGCCTGTTGCTGACCTCGCCGGCCTGGGCTGCGGACACCGTGGTCACCGGCAAGGTCTATCTGGAGCGTGACGGCAAGCCGGGCCGCGGTGCGACCGATCCGGGCCTGGCCGGGGTGCAGGTCTCCAACGGCGAGGCCATCGTCAAGACCGCCGCCGACGGCAGCTACAGCCTGCCGGTGCGCGACGGCCAGACCGTGTTCGTGATCAAGCCCGATGCGTATTCGTTCCCGAAGGCGGCAGACGGCCTGCCTTCGTTCTGGCGCCACTTCCGCCCGAACGGCTCGCCGGCGCTGAAGTACGGCGGCATCGCCGCCACCAGCGATGTCACCCGCAACTGGGATTTCGCGCTGCAGCCGGATCGCCATGACAGCCGTCGCGGCTTCCAGATGCTGGTCTTCACCGACTCCCAGACCGCCAGCCTGAAGGACATCGGCTACTACCAGCAGTCGATCGTGTCGCCGCTGGTCGGCCAGACCAAGGCGCGCATGGGCACCACCTTGGGTGACATCGTCAACGATGACCTGACCCTGTATCCGGCAATCAACAAGGTCACTACGTCGCTGGGCGTGCCGTGGTTCCATGTGCCGGGCAATCACGATCTCGATTTCGATGCCGCCAGCGATGAGCATTCGCTGGACAGCTGGCGCAATATCTACGGCCCGGATACCTACGCGGTGGAAGAGGGCGGTGCCAGTTTCGTGTTCCTCGATGACGTGGTGTATGACCCCAACGCAAGGCCGAAGTATGTCGGTGGCCTGCGCGAAGACCAGTTCGCTTTCCTTGCCAGCTACCTGAAGGGCCTGCACAAGGACCGCCTGCTGGTGCTGGGCATGCACATCCCGCTGTTCGACGCCGCGCCGGGGCGCGAGACCTTCCGTCATGCTGACCGCCAGCGCCTGTTCGACCTGCTGAAGGACTTCCGCAACGTGCTGGTGCTCAGTGGCCACAGCCACACCCAGCAGCACGTCTACCACGGCAAGGCCGACGGCTGGAACGGTGACAAGCCGCTGCACGAATACAACGTCGGTGCCAACTGCGGTGCGTTCTGGTCGGGGGTGAAGGATGCCGCCGGCGTGCCGGACAGCACCATGAGTGATGGCACGCCAAAGGGCTACGCGTTGCTGGACGTCGCCGCCAATGGCAGCTACAGACTGCAGTACCGCGTGGCCGGCAAGCCGGCCAGCGAGCAGATCGGCCTGCATGCACCAAAGGTGCTGCGCCAGGGGGCCTATCCGGCGTGGGGTGTGTACGCCAACGTCTACATGGGCGAGGACGCCAGCGTGGTCGAGTACCGCGTTGATGGCGGCGCATGGCAGCCGATGAAGCAGGTCAGCCAGCCCGACCCGCGCCTGATGGTAGAGAACGTGGCCGACGATCTGGCTGACAGCCTGCGTGGCTACGACCGCTCGCCGGAGGCCACCGCTTCGCCGCACCTGTGGCGTGGGGCGTTGCCGACCGACCTGGCCGTGGGCAGCCACAAGGTAGAGGTACGCTCCACCCAGCCCGATGGCGTGGTGTTCACCGCCACCACCCGCTACAGCCTGCAGACTGCCCAGCCCTGACACGCCGCAAGGCCTCTCCAGCGAAAGGACCCCGCATGGATATCCGCTTCATGGCCGGCACCACGCCGGTGACCCTCAGCCGCCACTGGTTCACCGGCGCGATGCTGCTGCAGAGCGCCACCGAGAAGGTCTGGGTGCAGCATCCGCTGCATCCGGGCACCCACTTCTCGTTCTCACTGGTACAGTCGTGGCTGCGCCACATCGCCGGCCATGAGGTGCTGGTCGAGCGCACCCGGCCGCTGTTGTTCGCCGGCTTCCGCCCGCAGCGCCTGCGCGTGCTGGTGGATGGCGTGCAGGTGGCCGAACAGGAAGGCATGTAGGCCAACCTGAACCGCCGGCGCGCTAGGCAAAGCCGCTCCGATGCCTGAGAATCGGGGCGATTCAATCGATCCAAGCAGGCCAGCGTGACCATCGCAGCAGCGTCCCCGGTTTCCACCGACTCCGCCCGCGGCGGTCTTCCGCGCAGTCTCGTTGTCGCCGATGTCGGCGGCACTTTCGCCCGTTTGGCGCTGGCTGAAACGCAACCCGGCCAGGCACCACTGCTGGGCAGCCATCGCACCTACGCCTGCGCCGAGCATCCCAGCCTGGCCGCGATCCTTGCTGATTTCACCGCAGGCCTCGGCCAGCCGGTACAGGCCGCCGTGGTCGCCATCGCCGGCCTGCTCGATGGCGATGTGCTGATCAATTCCAACCTGCCGTGGACGGTCTCGCTGTCGGCCACGCGGGTGCAGTCCGGGCTGCATGAGCTGCAGCTGATCAATGATTTTGAAGCGGTGGCGTTGGCCATTCCCTACCTGCAGCCTGACACCCTGGTGCCGCTCAATGGCGATGCTGACCCGGCGCAGGCGTTCCCGGCGCTGGTGCTGGGCGCCGGTACCGGTCTGGGTGCAGCATTGCGCTTTGCCGACGGCGAGCGTCCGGTGCTGGCCAGCGAGATCGGCCATGCCGCGCTCGGCGCCGGCAACGCGCTGGAACTGCAGGTGCTGGACAAGCTGCTGCAGCGCTGGCCGCACGTGGACAACGAGCGCGTGCTGTCCGGCAGTGGCCTGATGAACCTGTATCCGTGCCTGTGCGAATTGCGCGGCGTCACTCCGGTGTGGAGCAGTACCGAGGCACTGATCGGTGCCGCGCGCAGCGGTGAGGATGCGCTGGCCGTGGAAACGCTGCAGGTGTTCTGTGCCTGGCTGGGCAGCCTGGTAGGCGACGCAGCGATCGCGGTGGGTGCGCGTTCGGTGTACCTGGCCGGGGGCATTTCCGCGCATGTGCAGGATTTCCTGGCCGATGGTCGCTTCCGTGAGCGCTTCCTCAACAAGGGCGTGCTGACCGAGGTGCTGCGCCAGGTGCCGGTATGGCGCGTGGAGCATGGCCAGCTGGGCGTTCTCGGCGCAGCGGTCTGGTACGCCGCACGGCAGCCCACGCACGACTGATCGGCGTGGCCGGCATCGGGCCGGCCGTGTATTGCAGACTGGGAGGGGAAGATGGTGGATCGCAGGCAGTTCCTGCAGGCCGGCGCACTGGCCGCAGGCATGGTGGCCTTGCCGGGCGTGCAGGCGCGCACGCAGGGTGGGGCCAGGGTGGTCTCGACCTGGGACTTCGGCGTGCCGGCCAACCAGGCCGCGTGGAAGGTGCTGGCGCAGGGGGGCAGCGCACTGGATGCAGTTGAAGCCGGTGCACGCTGGGCCGAGAGCGAGTTGTGCAACCCCACCGTCGGCCATTGCGGCAACCCGGATCGCGACGGCGTGCTGAGCCTGGACGCCAGCATCATGGATGGCGATGGCCGTTGTGGTGCGGTGGCCGCGCTGGTCGACATCCTGCATCCGGTGTCGGTGGCCCGCAAAGTGATGGAAAACAGCCCGCACGTGCTGCTGGTGGGCGAGGGCGCGCAGCAGTTCGCGGTGCAGCAGGGCTTTGAACGCAGGCACCTGCTGACGCCGCAGGCCGAAGCGGCCTGGCGCGAGTGGCTGAAGACCGAGAAGTACCAGCCGCAGATCAATGCCGAGCGCCGTGGTATTCCCGGCAACAGCGACAACCACGACACCATCGGCATGCTGGCGCTGGATGCCAAGGGTCATCTTGCAGGTGCCTGCACCACCAGCGGCATGGCCTGGAAGCTGCACGGCCGGGTCGGCGACAGCCCGCTCATCGGCGCCGGCCTGTATGTCGACAACGAAGTGGGCGCGGCCACTGCTTCGGGCGTGGGTGAGGAGATGATCCGCAACGCCGCCTCGTTCCTGGTGGTCGAGCTGATGCGCCAAGGGCGCTCGCCCGCGCAGGCCTGCCGCGAAGCCATCGACCGCGTGGTGCGCAAGCGCCCCGAAGCGAGCAGAACATTGCAGGTGTGCTTCCTGGCCATGAACAAGCAGGGCGAGGTGGGTGCCTACGCGTTGCACCGCGGCTTCGTCTACGCCGTGTGCGATGGACAGCGCCAGGACGACCTGCGCGACTCGCCGTCGATCTACATGAGCACTCAGGCGTGAGCACGCGGCTGACCCTGGAGATCGCCAGCAACTCGCTGGCCTCGGCGCTGGCCGCGCAGGCCGGCGGTGCCGACCGCATCGAACTGTTCGAGAACCTGGCCGAGGGTGGCACCACGCCGTCGTTTGCCACCATCGCGATCGCCCGCGAACGCCTGTCGATTCCGCTGTTCGTGCTGGTGCGCCCGCGCCCGGGTGATTTCCACTACGACGCATTGGAAACCGAACTGATGCTGCGTGACATCGCGCAGTGCCGCGCGCTGGGCTGCGATGGCGTGGTGATCGGTGCGCTGGATGTGCAGGGCGGTATCGACCTGGCGTTGTGCCGTGAACTGGTGCAGGCCGCCGGGCCGCTGCAGGTGACTTTCCATCGTGCCTTCGACGCGGCCCGCGATCTGCCGGCGGCGCTGGAGCAGGTGATCGGACTGGGTTGTCAGCGCGTGCTGACCTCGGGCGGCCAGGTCAGCGCCGAGGCCGGCGCCGATGTGCTGGCGGGTCTGGTCACCCAGGCGGCGGGACGTATCACGGTGATGGCCGGCGCCGGGCTGGGCCCGGCCAACATCGCCGCCGTTGCGCGACGGACCAGCTGCACCGAACTGCACGCCTCGGCCAAGGGCCTGCGCCGCTCGGCGATGCAGTTCCAGAACCCGGCTTTGCGCGGCCTGGACCCGGACTGGAGCCAGACCGCCACCGCGACCGTGGCCGCGCTGCGGCAGGCGCTGGACGGCGCAAGGTAGCCCGCTTCTGCTGTAGAGCCGAGCCAACGCTCGGCTGCGCTTTGCGGCAAACGACATCAGCCGTGCACGGGCTCGGCTCTACAGTCGCACGCGACGACGCGGACAAAACCGTTCCGCGCGCGGTTGTCGCGATCGTGTCATTGACGTGTGCGCTGTTCTCTCAGCGATGTTTCGCAACCCTTTGATTGTTCTTGATACCTGCGGCTGATAGCGGCATTGCCTAGGGTGTTGCTGCATCGCCGCATGCCCGGCGTGGTTCAGCTGTGCTTTAGTTTGGATCGATCCACAGGGGAGGTGCCATATCGGTCGTGAACCGATCCAGGCGCCTGGATCCGTCGTAGTGCCGCGCCACCGTCCGCCCGTGCGTCCACATCTTCGAAGAGCAACCACCCATGGCTCAGATCGTCCACAAGCGTCGTCACCTGCTGTCCCAGGCACTGGTCCTGGCCCTGTTGCCCCTGGCCGCGGGTGCACAGGAAGCGGCCAGTTCGTCCACCAAGGACTTGGATGCGGTCACCGTTACCGGTTCGCGCATCAAGCGCGCCGCGGTCGAAGGCCCGGCCCCGGTCAACGTGATTACCGCGCAGCAGATCCAGAAAGAGGGCTTCGTCAGCGTGTATGACGCGCTGAAGACGCTCACCGAAGCGACCGGCACCGTTGAAGCCGCCTCGCAATGGGGCTCGCACACGCCCAACGCCAGTGGCCTGAACCTGCGCGGCATGGGCCCGAACCGCTCGCTGCTGTTGGTCAACGGCCGTCGCGTGGCCGATTACCCGCTGCCGTATGGCGGTGAAACCAACTTCTCCAACTACGGCAACATTCCCGCTGCCGCGGTCGAGCGCATCGAAGTACTGACCGGCGGCGCCTCGGCGATCTACGGTTCGGATGCGATCGCCGGCGTGGTCAACGTCATCCTCAAGACCAGCTACGACGGCGACGAAGTGCGCGTGCGTGGCGGTACCTCCACAGAAGGTGGGCGAGATACCTGGGACCTGTCCTGGGCCGGCGGCAAGACCGGCGACAACTGGAGCGTGACCTACGCGCTGCAGTACACCAAGCGCGATCCGCTGTTCGGCCGCGACCGCCCGCAGATGGACGATGCCGATGATGCGCCGTATGCGTCCTGGAACATGGAGCAGCGCAAGGTCGGCTTCCGCCCGACCTCGGGCCTGGCGTTGATCGATCCGACGACGGGCCAGCGCCTGGCGCCACCCGCCGGCACCTGCGAGAAGTTCGACGGTGAGTACTACACGGCCGATCGACTGGTCTACAACTACGCCGCCAACCGCATCACCAACACCGGCCGCCTGTGCGGCATGAGCGCCGACTACGCCAACTGGCTGCTGACCGGTGGTGCCGAGAACGTGTCCGGCAACCTGTATGCCACCTTCGATTTCAGCAGCGACCTGCAGGCCTGGACCAACCTGGCGGTGTACCGCTCCGAAGCGATCTGGGGCACCAACCCGCCCAGCGTCTCGCTGATCGACGACGACAACGGCTATTACTGGGATGCCAACCGCAACCGCCCGATCCTGGGCGTGCGCCAGTTCACCCCGAACGAAGTCGGCGGCCTGGACACCCTGCGCAACACCAACCGCGAGCTGTCATGGGACTGGAGCGCGGGCCTGCGTGGCCGCCTTGCCGACCGCTTCGACTGGAGCGCCACGGTGGGGCGTTCCTACTATCGCGTGGAAGAACGGCAGAACGTGGTGGACGAGCAGAAGTCGTACGACTTCTTCCTCGGCCCGCGCCTGGGTACCACCGCCGATGGCGAGGCGATCTACGCGTTGAACGAATCGCGCTGGTGGAATCCGCTCACGCCGGACCAGTACTGGCAGATGGGCACGGTCGCCAGGAACCGCGCGTCATCGTGGGTCAACCAGGCCTCGGCGGACATCACCGGCGAGCTGTTTCAGGGCTGGGCCGGCCCGATCTCGTTCGCCGCCGTGGCCGAAGTCGCGCAGCAGGGCTATCACCTCAGCCCGGACCCGCGCGCCGGCATCGACTTCGATCTGCAGAACGTCGATCGCGGTGGCGGCGAGCGCACCCGTTACTCGGCCGGCGTCGAGTTCAAGATCCCGCTGCTGGAGAGCGTGACGGCCACCGCCGCCGCCCGCTACGACCGCTATGGCAACTACAAGGCCGATGACAGCAGTGAAGCGCTGGATATCGGCAGCCAGAAGGAGACCACCTGGAACGTCGGCCTGGAATGGCGCCCGGTCGAATCGCTGCTGGTGCGTGGCTCGTATGCCACCAGTTTCCACGCGCCGGACATGCACTACCTGCTGGGCCAGCCGAGCAGTTCCGAAGTGCAGACCTATGACCGCCTGCGCTGCATCCAGAGCGGTGCCTACCTGGTCAACAACTGTGGCGTGGGCAACACCGATATCTGGTACACCTTCGACGTGAACCGGCGTGGCACGCCGCTGCTGCGTTCGGAAACCGGCGATTCGTGGACGGTCGGCTTCGTCTGGGACGTGATGCCGAACCTGTCGTTCAGCGCCGACTACTGGGCGATCAAGCTGGAAGACATGATCGTCGACGTCGGCGCCGACGAGGTGCTGGCCAGCGAGGCCGGCTGCCTGACCGGCAAGAACATCGATGGCACGCCGTGGGCCAATCCGGCCGGTGGCGACTATTGCGCCGGCATCCTGGCCCGCGTGAACCGCGACAGCAGCGGCCGCCTGGTATCGATCGAGCGCGGCCCGTTCAACCTGGCCAGCCGGGAAGTGCGCGGCATCGACCTGACTGCACGCTATCGCCTGGAAACCGCGCAGTGGGGCAGCTTCCAGCTGGGCCTGAACTACACCAACCAGATCTCGACCAAGGAACAGCGCTACGCCAACGACCCGAACCCGGAACGGCGCGACCGGGACCTGCGCAGCAAGCTGCGCGCGAGCCTGGCCTGGCAGCGCGGCAACTGGAACGCCAACGTCTATGCCGACCGCGTGGGCTCGGTGCCGGGCGTGCGCTATCACTGGGGCACCGACCGCCTGGACAATCCCGGCGGCTGCCTGCCGTTCGCCGACGGCTACGTGCCCAGTGACAGCCCGTCGCTGAACTGCCTGGAACCGGCACAGCTGCCGGATGGCTCGGTGAACCCGAACCCCAACGCGGGCCAGCAGACCTCGCGCTACTTCGGCCGGGTCGGCCCGTTCATCACCTGGAACGTCAACATGGGTTACCAGGTGACCGAGCACGCCAAGGTCAATGTCTACGTCAACAACGTGTTCAATTCGGCCAGCTGGAACCACAAGGACCCGTACAAGCTGGACTATGACTTCGCGCCGACCCGGTTGCTGAGCGCGGTCGGCCGCGAGTTCGCATTGGAGTATGTGTTCACCTTCTGAGGAGACCGACCTCCGCCGCTCGATCCACGCCATGCGTGGATGCGGAAACGGGACGCCGGGGGCGGCGCTCCCTTCAGGCATGCGGACAGGCTGGATTTGACCTTCCCACGATGGCAAGGTTTAGCCTGTCCGCATCCAGAAGGAAACCCGGGAATCCGATCATGAGCACGCCGCGCGCCGCTGCCGCCCCCGCCAGCCCCTCCACCATCAGCCTGCCCATCGAGGGCATGACCTGCGCCAGCTGCGTGGGCCGGGTCGAGGCAGCACTGTCCAAGGTCGAGGGCGTGGGCAGTGTCTCGGTGAACCTGGCCACCGAGCGGGCGGACATTCGTCCGTCGGGCCCGGTTGATCGCGCGGCGCTTGTCCAGGCGGTGGAGCGGGTGGGCTATGACGTGCCCGCGGCGACCACCGAACTGGCGGTCGAAGGCATGACCTGCGCTTCCTGCGTGGGCCGTGTCGAACGCGCGCTGTTGGCCGTGCCCGGCGTCAGCCAGGCCAGCGTCAACCTGGCCACCGAGCGCGCCACGGTGCGTGGTATGGCGGACGTGGCTGCGCTGGTCGCCGCGATCGACAAGGCCGGCTATGACGCACGTGTGATCGAGGCGGGTGTGCAGTCCGATGATCAGGCTGCGGAAAAGAAGGATGCCGAGCGCGCCGGACTGAAGCGCGACCTGATCGTGGCCACCGCGCTGGCACTGCCGGTGTTCGTACTGGAAATGGGCTCGCACCTGATCCCCGGCATGCACGCATGGGTGATGTCCACCCTCAGCATGCAGGCCAGCTGGTACCTGCAGTTCGCACTGACGCTCCTGGTCCTGGCCATCCCCGGGCGCCGCTTCTACCAGAAGGGCTTCCCGGCGCTGCTGCGGTTGGCGCCGGACATGAATTCACTGGTGGCGGTGGGCACCGCCGCGGCGTTCGGCTATTCGGTGGTAGCGACCTTTGCACCGCGGCTGCTGCCGCCGGGCACGGTGAACGTCTACTACGAAGCGGCGGCGGTGATCGTCGCGCTGATCCTGCTCGGCCGCTTCCTGGAGGCCCGGGCCAAGGGCCGCACCTCCGAAGCGATCAAGCGCCTGGTCAACCTGCAGGCCAAGGTGGCCCATGTGGTCCGTGACGGCCGCGCGGTCGACATCCCGATCAATGAAGTGCAGAGCGGCGACCTGGTGGAAGTGCGCCCGGGCGAGCGCGTGCCGGTGGATGGCGAGGTGGTTGACGGCCGCAGCTACATCGATGAATCGATGATCAGCGGCGAGCCGATTCCGGTCGAGAAGCTGCCGGGCAGCAGCGTGGTGGGTGGCACGGTCAACCAGAAGGGCGCACTGACGGTGCGGGCCACGGCCGTGGGCGCGCAGACCCTGCTGGCGCAGATCATCCGCATGGTCGAACAGGCGCAGGGCTCGAAGCTGCCGATCCAGGCGGTGGTCGACAAGGTCACGTTGTGGTTTGTGCCGGCGGTGATGCTGGCCGCGCTGGCGACCTTCGCGGTCTGGTTGATCTTCGGACCATCGCCGGCACTGAGCTTCGCGCTGGTCAATGCGGTGGCGGTACTGATCATTGCCTGCCCGTGCGCGATGGGCCTGGCCACGCCGACCTCGATCATGGTCGGAACCGGTCGTGGCGCCGAAATGGGCGTGCTGTTCCGCAAGGGCGAGGCCCTGCAGCTGCTGAAGGACGCGCAGGTGGTGGCGGTGGACAAGACCGGCACGCTGACCGAAGGCCGCCCGCGCCTGACCGATCTGGAGATTGCTGCCGGCTTCGATCGCAACAGGGTTCTGGCGGCAGTGGCCGCGGTGGAGTCGCGCTCGGAGCATCCCATCGCCCGCGCGATTGTTGATGCCGCGACCGGGCAGGGCATCGCGTTGCCGGGCATGGTCGACTTCGAATCGGTCACCGGCATGGGTGTGCGGGCCAGTGTCGAGGGTGCACGCGTGGAGGTCGGTGCCGATCGCTTCATGCGCGACCTGGGCGTGGACATCACTGCATTCGCAGCATTGGCGGCGGAACTCGGCACGCAGGGCAAGTCACCGATGTACGTGGCCATCGATGGACGCCTGGCCGCGATCATTGCGGTATCCGATCCGATCAAGCCGAGCACCCCCGCAGCGATCGCGGCGCTGCATCGGTTGGGCCTGAAGGTGGCGATGATCACCGGCGACAACGCCGGGACCGCACAGGCGATCGCGCGCCAGCTCGGCATCGATGAAGTGGTGGCCGAGGTGCTGCCGGAAGGCAAGGTCGAGGCAGTGCGTCGGCTGAAGGCCACGCATGGGCGCGTCGCCTTCGTCGGCGACGGCATCAACGATGCCCCTGCGTTGGCTGAAGCCGATGTCGGCCTGGCCATTGGTACCGGCACCGATATCGCGGTGGAGTCGGCCGACGTGGTGCTGATGTCGGGTAACCTGCAGGGCGTGCCCAATGCCATTGCGCTGTCGAAGGCGACGCTGGGCAACATCCGGCAGAACCTGTTCTGGGCCTTCGCCTACAACACCGCGTTGATTCCGGTGGCCGCCGGGGTGCTGTACCCGGCCTGGGGCGTGCTGCTGTCGCCGGTGTTCGCGGCCGGTGCGATGGCGCTGTCCAGTGTGTTCGTGCTGGGCAACGCACTGCGCCTGCGCCGCTTCCAGCCGCCGATGGCGGATGCCGCCGTTGCGACCCACTGAAGGAGAATCGCATGAATATCGGTGACGCCGCCAAGGCCTCCAGCGTGTCGGCGAAAATGATCCGCTACTACGAACAGATCGGCCTGATTCCTGCGGCGGATAGAACGGAGTCGGGCTATCGGGCGTATTCGCAGGCCGACATCCATCGCCTGCGCTTCATCCGCCGCGCGCGCGATCTCGGCTTCCAGGTGGCCGAGATCGGCGACCTGCTGGGCCTGTGGAACGACACGTCGCGCCACAGTGCCGACGTCAAGCAGCTGGCCGAGCAGCACATCGCCGACCTGGAACGGCGCATCGAGCACATGCGGCAGATGGCCGACACGCTGAAATCGCTGATCCGCTGCTGTGCCGGCGATGAGCGCCCGGAATGCCCGATCCTGCAGCGGCTGGGTGAAGACGATGAGGCTCCGCTGCCGGTGGAAGCGGCCAAGACCGGCGCGGTGCGCCGCCGCGCACGCAAGCACTGAGTTTTCATGTTCGCATGCACTGAAAAGCCCGCCCAGTGACAGTGCACGGGGCGGGCTTCGCTGTGGCAGAGGCCAGGGGATCAGGCAGTGCGCGGCGGGAAACCCGCATCGTTCAGCGCGGCGAACACCTGCTCCTGTGATGCGGTGGTCTGCACCTTGACCAGGCCGGTCGGCGGATCGGCCACCACACTGGCGTTCGGATCGATCTGCTGGATGGCGCGGGTCACGCTGCGCGCGCAGCCGCCGCAGGTCATGCCGTCAACATGGAATTCCATCTGTAGCTCCTTCGGTGCTCGTGAGATGAAACCAGTGTGCACCTTCCAACGATGGCAGGGTCAAGCAGGTGGCTGAACGGCGGCGCAGGCACCCATGAAAACGGCAGCCGCCTGTACCAGCGCGGCTGCCGTGGAGGACCATTCCCGCCGGGGCGGGCAAGACTGCGCCGGGCCAGGCCCGGCGCTGCCTCAGAACTTCCAGTTCACGCCGAAGTACAGCTGGCGGCCGGCGTACAGGTTGGACAGCAGGCGGGCCTGGCTGTCGTTGCCGATGTAGCTGCGCAGCTCGGACTTGGTGGCGTTCAGTACGGCGGCGGTCACCGTCCAGTCCGGAGTGAGGTTGTAGGCCACGTTCAGGTCAAGCTGGCTGTAAGGCTTGGTGTAGGTGGTCATGCCATTGTTCAGGCCGCCGACCACTTCACCACGACGGTTGTACGAGGCGCGCGCCAGGAACTTGTCGTTCTCGTAGAACACCGTAACGTTGGCCTGGTTCTTGGCACTGCCGACCAGCGGCGAGGAGCCGATTTCCTCGCCATCCAGCACGATCGAGGCCAGGTTGGTGTCGTTGTAGGTGTAGTTGGCCTGCACGCCCAGTCCGAAGTCGAACGTGTACTGGCCATACAGTTCCACGCCCTGGGACACGCCATCGCGGCCATTGGCCTGGGTCTCGTACTTCTGCACGGTGACCGACTGCCCGCCGACGTTCATCTGCTGGTCGCGCACCACCGGCACGGTGAAGTTGTCCACGTTCTTGCGGAACACCGAAACACCTGCGACCGCGCCCGGCTGGAAGTACCACTCCAGGCCCAGGTCGAACTGTACCGCCTTGAACGGTTCCAGCGCCTTGTTGCTGCCCGAGCCGTACCAGCCGGGCGTGTCGGTGCCGCCGGTGACGCGGCGGTCGTTGGCGTACTCTTCGCTGATGTAACGCAGACCACCGGGATAGGCGATGCTGGTGTAGCTCGGGCGCGCGACCACCTTCGATGCCGCGCCACGCAGCACCAGGTTGTCGGTGATGTCCCAGGCAATGTTGAAGCTGGGCAGCACGTCGGTATAGGTCTTTTCCAGCGACGACAGGGCATACACCTTGTCGCGCACCTGCGGGTCGGGCAGGCGGACGAAGCCACCCTGGCAGCGCAGGTTCGGGTCGGCGGCCGGATCATCGCAGCTCATCGGCGCGCCGCTGGCGTTGTCGACGAAATAGTCGTTGAAGCGCTCGACCGAATCGCTGGACTGGGCGAACTGCTTGGTCCGCACCACGCGCACGCCGATGTTGCCGCGTACCCGCTCAGTGCGGAAGTTGGCCTGGAAGTAGCCGGAATGGATCTTCTCGTTGACGTCGTAGACGAAGTCTTCTTCGGTACGGTTGTGCGAGCCACCGTAGGTCTTGTTCAGGTAGTCGATGTAGGCCGGGTAGTTGATGCCCGGGAACACGTTGGCGTTGAATGCGCCGGTGATGTTGCTGATCGGGTTGGACAGGAAGAAGCCCGGTTGCGCATCGCCTGCGGTCGGATCGCAGCCGGCCTGGTAGCGATTGTTGTCATAGTCGGACGGATCCAGGCCCGGGCACACCCAATAGGTGTTGCCGGTGTTGCGGTGGACCTTGCCATCGCGGTACTTGGCGCCGAACTGGATCGAATCCAGCCAGCCGGCCTCGAACAGCTTGGTGACGTCGGCCTGGAAGTAGTTCTGCTTGACCTCGGTCTGCATCCACGACGAATCGGTCGAGCCGGTATCGACTTCGGCCACGCCCGCCATCAACTGCTGCTGCAGGTCCGGCGAGAACTGCACCGACGGCGTGCCGGTCAGGTCCCAGGCGGTGTACTGGTTGCCGGACTGCCACTGGTTGCCAACCTTGCGGCGCGGCTTGGCCGACATGCGGAAATTCATCGACGGACCACCTTCGGACCAGGTGCGGCCGCCGGTGAACGAGGCCTTCCACAGCGGGCTGATATCCCAGTCGATGGTCAGGTCGGCGGTCTGCGACAGTGCCTTTTCCTTGCTGTATCCACCGGTGAGCTGCGGAGTGGGGATGGTGCAGTCGTCCGGGCCCCAGCCACCGGGTTCCAGGCCGGCTGCCGCTGCTTCTTCCTCACTGCAGTAATAGGTCTTTCCGGCCAGCTTCTGGTACTGCGCACCCGTGACGATGCTGCCACTCGGGTCGAAATCCAGGCCGTTGAGCAGGCGGCCGCCGGCCCAGTTGCCGTCCTGGTTGTAGCGGGCCAGGTTCCACTCCGGCACCTTCAGCATGTTCTGGGTGTAGTCACCCTGCAACTCGAAGCGGAAGTAGTTCGCTGTCATCGTGACGTTGTCGACCGGCTTGAACTGGAAGGTCAGCTGGCCGCCCTTGCGCTCGCGCTTCTCTTCCTTCACCGCGAAGTTCACCGAGGTCGGCATGAAGAATTCGCTGTAGTTCTTGCCAGCCTGGTTGTTGAAGCCGGACTGGCCCCACCAGTAGTGGATGCCATCCTGCTCCAGCAGGTTGCCGTTGGCATCGCGGGCCGTGGTGCCATTGCCGTACCACTGGTAGTCCTCGGTGCTGGCTTCCATGGTGCGGGTGGTGCGCTTCTGCTGGGTCACGCCGACGAGGACGCCGAAGCGCTCATCCTTGCTGTGCCACGAGTACAGCGCGGACGCCTGCGGATCGACATCGTGGCTGGTATCGGAGGTGGTGCCCTCCAGGTTCACGTAGCCGGAGTTGGATTCCATGTCCAGCGGGCGACGGGTATGCAGGATGACCGTGCCGCCGATGCCGCCTTCGTCGATGCGTGCTTCCGGCGACTTGAACAGCTCCGCGCTGGACAACATGTTCGATGGCAGCAGGGTGTAGTTGAAGGAGCGTGTCGCTTCGTTGTTGGTCTCTGACGAGGCGACGAAGTTGCCGTTCAACTGGGTCAGGGTCAGGTCCGGCGCGAGGCCGCGCACACTGACGCTCTTGCCTTCGCCGCCGCTGCGGGTGATGACCACGCCGGGCACGCGCTGCAGTGCGTCGGCCACGTTCTTGTCGGGGAACTTGCCGACGTCCTCGGCGGTGATCACCTCGACCACCGCGTTGGCGTCGCGCTTCTGCTCGAGGCTCTTTTCAATGGCGTAGCGGTAGCCGGTGACCTGGACGCTGTCCAGAGTGGTGGCGTCCTGCGAGCCGGTGGAAGCGGCCTGTTGCGCGGCGGCGCCACCCGGAATGACGGCGGCGGCCAAGGCCAGCGCGATGGCCAACGACAATGCGTCCTGGCCATGCGTACGTGTTGAATGCTTCATTCCCATCTCTCCCTCTCTCATGGATTGATCCGGTGACGTGGCACGGACAACTTGAATCGATCTAATTTGAAGTGACTTTGTCGCTGTCGCCAAGCAACTGCCAGTGGCGCCGCGCGCGTGGCCTGGTACGTCCTGTTGCTGCTCCCCCAACTCCCGGCCATCGCAGCGTCGTCTTGGATCGATCTAAGCGATGGGCGGGCGATTTTTAGCACGGGTCGCCCGCAGGCGCATGCTGCTGCGCAATATGGTACTGGCGTGGCGAAGGGATGACGGTTTGCTGAAATCAGTGAAATCGTTTTCGTGCGCAGGGGAGGGTGGGTCGGCAGGGCTGCGCCCTGCACCCGCGGTAGTGCCGGCCGCTGGCCGGCAACAGCCAAAGCCAAAGCCAAAGCGGCTCTGGGTTGTCTGTGGCTTGGCGGGGCGGTGTCGGACTGCGGGGACGGGTTTACGGCGTCCCCCGCAACCGGACCCACCCCGACTCCCCACAGGAAACCGGCTTCTGCTGTTGCTTCTGCTGTTGCGGTTGCTGTTGCTCCAGCTCGTAGCAGGTGCAGGGCGCAGCCCTGCCGAACACCCCATCTCATGCTGCGCCGCAGAATGCATTCGGCTGAACCTGCATGCTCTACTTGAATCGATCTAAATTCACGGTCTGGTGGGTCGGGCGTCATTCCAGGGGGAGCTCTCTGCAGGTCAGGGCAGGGCTCAGCGGAACGGTGCCGAACGCCCCCGGCCGTCTGCCTCCGCGTCATCGACTACAGGAACCCGACATGCGCCCAGTGCCGTCCGCTCCCGCCGTCCCATTGTCCTCGCGCCCGCTGGTGCGCCTGGCCTGCCTGCTCGCGCTGTCGTCAGTGCCGGTGCTGCTGCAGGCTGCCCCGGCAGCGCTGGAGCGCGAGGTCAACACCTTCATCGGCAGCAAGGACGACGGCAACACGTTCCCGGGTGCGTCGGCACCGTTCGGCCTGATCCAGGTCAGTCCGATCGGCAGCCACTACTCGGGCTGGCGCTATGACGACGAGAAGATCCGCGGGTTCGGCCACTCCTTCCTGTCCGGCGCGGGTTGCTGGGAACAGGGCGGGCAGGTGTCGGTGCTGCCGGTGACCGGCTCGATCGGTCCGGGTGGCGATTTCGATACCGGCAATGCCAAGCAGTTCGACCACAAGGCCTATGCGTCGGCTTACACCCACGATGGCGAGGTCGGCCAGGCCGGCTACTACAAGGTGCGCCTGACCAGCTACGGTGGCATCGATGCCGAGGCGACCGCGCGTACCCGTGCCGCGGCCGAGCGCTACACCTTCAGCCAGCGCAGCGGCGATGGCCACGTCCTCGTCAACGTCGGCCAGGCCAACGAGCGCCATTCGGTGATCGGCAGCGTGGTCGATGTGGTCGGCGACCGCGTGGTCGAGGGCAAGCTGGTCACCAAGAGTTTCTGCGGCGGTCATCAGTACACCACCTGGTTCCGCATCGAGTTCGACCGTCCGTTCAAGGCGCATGGCACCTGGGGCGAGGGCGGTGGCCTGCCGGGCGCGCGCCACAGCATGGAAGGCGAGCAGAAGCCGAACGGTGCCTGGCTCAGCTTCGACCTGGCCAAGGGCCAGTCGGTGACAGCGGTCAGCGCGATCTCGCACGTGGATGCCGAAGGCGCGCGCACCAACCTGCGCGCGGAGGGCATGCAGGGTGGGGCGCTGCTCGGCTTCGACCGCATGCGCGCGCTGTCCCAGCAGGCCTGGCGTGAGCAGTTGGGCCGGGTGCGCGTGCAGGGCGGCACCGCCGATGACCGCACCGTGTTCTACAGCGCGGTCTATCACGCGCTGCTGCAGCCGATGACCGGCAACGACGCCGACGGCCGCTACCGTGGTTATGACGACGGTATCCACCGCGCTGATGGCTGGACCTATTACCAGTACTTCTCGCTGTGGGATACCTACCGCGCGCAGAACCAGTGGCTGGCGCTGACCCGCCCGGACGTGGCGCGCGACATCGGCCGTACCCTGCTGGCGATCGACGAACAGGTCGGTTGGCTGCCGCGCTGGGGTTATGCCAACTTCGAGACCAACATCATGACCGGCGATCCGGTCACGCCGTTCATGGTCGACCTGTGGCGCTTCGGCGCGCTCAAGGGCCGTGAATCGCAAGCCTGGGATGCACTGCGCCGCAATGCCTTCGGCACGCCACCACTGAACTCGCGCATGGCCGGACGCTCCGGCAACCCGACCTACCTGGACAAGGGCTATGTGGCCTACGACCGCGCGTTCCCGTCCAAGGGCATGGATGTCGATCCGCACCATGGTGGTTCGGCCACGCTGGAATATGCGCTGGCCGACTGCGCGCTCTCGCAGATGGCCGATGGCCTGGGCCATGCGCAGGATGCGGCGACACTCCGTGAGCGTGGCCGCAACTGGCGCAAGGTGTGGGACCCGCAGGTGCGCGATGCCGAGACGGGTTTCACCGGCTTCCCGCGCCCGCGCACCGAGGATGGCCAGTGGTACACGCCGGCCGATGGCCACTACAGTCCGCGTTCGCACCACGGTTTCCATGAGGGCACGGCGTGGCAGTACCAGTGGCTGGCGCAGCAGGACGTGCCGGGCCTGGTCGAAGCGATGGACGGCCGCGAACAGGCCGGTCGCCGCCTGGATGCGTTCTTCGCGATGGACGCGCTGCAGGCCGATCCGCTCAATGCCGCCCGCAAGGCGTGGGTGGTCGGGCCGTACAGCTACTACAACCAGTTCCGCTACAACCCGAACAACGAGCCGGACCTGCACTCGCCGTGGCTGTACACGCTGATCGGCCAGCCGTGGAAGACCGCGGCCGTGGTGCGTGCCGCGCAGCAGTTGTTCACCAATGCCCCCAATGGCGTGACCGGCAACGATGACCTCGGCACGATGTCGGCCTGGTACCTGTTCAGCGCCATCGGCGTGTACCCGGCGGTGCCGGGCAGCGGCCAGTTCCTGCTGCACACGCCGCGCTTCAGCAAGGTCGAAGTGGACATGGGCAATGGCCGGACCCTGCGCATCGACGCGCCGGGTGCCGATGGCCGCCGCCTGCAGTACGTGCAGGGTGTGCGGGTCGACGGCCAGCCGCATGCACCGGTGTGGCTGGACTGGGACCGCCTGCAGCAGGGCCCGCGCCTGCAGTTCGCACTCGACGCGAAGGCGCCGGAGCAGGGCTGGGGCACGGCGGTGAAGGACCTGCCGGTGTCCTGGTGCGCGGCACCGGGCAGCCAGCTGCGCTGAGCCGGACTGTGCCGTTCGCGCTGACCCAGCGAACGGCACGGCACGACACGGCCCTGATCCATTAGGCTTGAGCCTCCAGCGGAGTCCGGGAAGACGATGAACGACAACGGCAACAGTCCCAGCAAGCGCGCCGGCAAGGCGGTGACGGTGACCGACATCGCGCGCGCGATCGGCGTGTCACGGGCAACCGTGTCGCTGGTGCTGCGTGGCAGCCCGCTGGTCAACGTCGATACCCGGGCCAAGGTCGAGGCCGAACTGCGCCGCCAGCGTTACGTCTACAACCGCGCGGCGGCCAACCTGCGCCGTCGTACCTCGTCGAGCATCGCGCTGGTGATCAACGATCTCTCCAACCCGTTCTTCGCCGAGTTCGCATCGGGCGTGGACGAGGCGTTGGGCGGGCGTGGCTACGTGACCCTGCTCGGCAGCACGGGTGAATCGCCGGAGCGGCAGCAGGCGGTGCTGTCCACGCTGATGGAGCACACCCCGGCCGGCCTGATCCTGTCGCCGGCCGAGGGCAGCGATACCGCACAGCTGCGGCAGGCACTGGGCGCCAATGCCAACGTGCTGCTGTTCAACCGCGAACTGGCCGGGGCCGACTGGGACTTCCTGACCCTGGACAACCAGCACGGCGCCTATCTGGCCACGCGCCACCTGATCGAGCGCGGCCATCGCCAGATCGCCTTCTTCGGGGGCCACGCCGCATCCAGTTCCTGCCACCAGCGCCGCGCGGGTTTCCAGCAGGCGCTGGCCGAGGCCGGCCTGTCGCTGCCGCCGGGCTGGATGATCGAATCGGCCCCGAATCGCTTGGAAGCGGCAGCGCGCACCGATGAGCTGTTCGCCGATGGCCATCGCCCAAGTGCGGCGGTCTGCTACAACGACACCGTCGCGCTTGGCCTGATGCTGGGCTTGAACTCGCGCGGTATCCGTCCGGGCGGTGATTTTGCCGTGACAGGCTTCGACGATATTTCCGAGGCGTCGGTCGCGGTTCCGCCGTTGACCACGCTCACCGCCGACCCGCGCGAGCGTGGCCGCCAGGCTGCCGCGCTGCTGCTGCAGCGGCTGGACGAACCGGACGCGCCGCCACGGCGCACGGTTGCGCCGGTGCAGTTGCGCATCCGCGAAAGCAGTGCCGCACGACCGAACTGATTCCTTCTGCATACCCCCTTCCACGCAACAACGACCTTCCGCGCATCGAGGCGCGTACCGCATGCCGATCTCCGCAACGCCCCGTCCATCGGGTTCTTCTTCCAGCGGCACCGCGCCGGTGATGAACGCACGTGCCGCACTGGCGGTGGCCACCACGATCTTCTTCATGTGGGGCTTCCTGACCAGTCTGAACGATGTGTTGATCCCGCACTTGAAAGCGGTGTTCGAGCTGAACTACACGCGCGCGATGCTGGTGCAGTTCACTTTCTTTGGCGCGTACTTCCTGATGTCGTTGCCGGCAGGCCGGCTGGTGGCCCACCTTGGTTACAAGAAGGGCATCATCGCTGGCCTGCTGATCGCCGGTGTCGGCGCGCTCGGCTTCTGGCCGTCAGCGGCGTTGCGCACGTACGACGCGTTCCTCGCTTCATTGTTCGTGCTGGCCACCGGCATCACCGTGCTGCAGGTTGCTGCCAATCCGTACGTAGCGCTGCTGGGGCCTGAACAGACCGCCTCGAGCCGCCTGACCCTGGCCCAGGCGCTGAATTCGCTGGGTACCACGCTGGCACCATTGTTCGGAGGCTTCCTGATCCTCAGCACCACGGTGAAGAGCGGCGACGAGATCGACGCCCTGCCCGTGGCCGAGCAGGTGGCCTATCGCGCCGCTGAAGCGCACTCCGTGCAGGGGCCATACGTGGGCCTGGCGATCGCGCTGGTGCTGCTGGCAGTGTTCGTCTACCTGTTCCGCCTGCCCAGTCTGGCCGAGACCACCGAGAAGGCCGATACGAATCATCACACGTTGCTGGATGCGCTGAAGCAGCCGCACGTGTTGTTCGGTGTGCTGGCGATCTTCTTCTACGTGGGCGCCGAAGTCTCCATCGGCAGTCTGATGGTGAATTATCTCGCCCTGCCGGAGATCGGTGGCATGAGCGAGCAGCAGGCCACGAAGTATGTGTCGGCCTACTGGGGATGCGCGATGGTTGGCCGTTTTGCCGGTTCCTGGCTGTTGGCCAAGTATTCGCCGCGGCGTCTCCTGGCTGGCTTCGCTGTCGCCAATGTGATTCTGCTGGGCGTGACTCTGGCCGCCAGCGGCAAGGCGGCCATGTACGGCATCGTGGCCACGGGCCTGTTCAACTCGATCATGTTCCCGACCATCTTCTCGCTGGCAATCGAACGCTTGGGGCCGCTGACCAACAAGGCGTCAAGCCTGCTGATCATGGCCATTGTCGGTGGTGCGGTGATCCCGCTGCTGCAGGGCATGCTGGCCGATCGCATTGGCCTGCACTTGAGTTTCTTGCTGCCTATCGCCTGCTACCTCTACATTATTTTCTACGGTCTGGTGGGCTCGCGCCCGTCGACCCGCATTCCGCAGGGAGGCTGAGTCCGGAATGGGTGCCATCGTTTGCTTCGGCGAAATTTTGATCGATCTACTAGCGCAGCCGCCGGCCTCGGCCGACACGCCGCGCGCCTTCCTGCAGTACGCCGGTGGTGCACCGGCCAACGTTGCCGTTGCGGCCGCCCGGTTGGGTGCGAAGACGCAGTTCGTCGGCACGCTGGGCCGCGACATGTTCGGCGACTTCCTGGCCGACAGCCTGGTCGAGCACGGCGTGGGCACGGATTACATCGTGCGTACCGATGCGGCCAAGACCGCACTGGCCTTCGTCGCACTGGATGCCAGCGGCGAGCGCAGCTTCAGCTTCTATCGCCCGCCGGCAGCCGACCTGCTGTTCCGTGACAGCGACTTCCAGGCGGCGTGCTTCGACAGCGCACAGTGCTTCCATGTCTGTTCCAACAGCCTGACCGAAGCGGCGATCGCCGAGGCGACCTTCGCCGGCATGGATCGCGCGCGTGCGGCTGGTGCGGTGGTCAGCCTCGACCTCAATCTGCGTCCGGCGCTGTGGCCGGCGAACGAGGACCCGACACCGCGCCTGTGGCAGGCGCTGGAACGCGCCGACCTGGTCAAGCTGTCGCGCGAGGAGCTGGACTACCTGGCCGCGCCGCTGGGTGCCGATGGCGAGGCTGCGGTACTGCGGCGCCTGCTCGCTGCGCGCGTGCGCTGGGTGATCGTCACCGACGGTGCGGCCACGCTGCACTGGTACACGCGCGACAACCACGGCACGGTCACCAGCTTCCGCGTGGCTCCCGTCGATACCACCGCGGCCGGTGATGCCTTCGTCGGTGGCGTGCTGGTCGGCTTGCTGGAGCGCAGCGGCGCCGGTGCCGGTTTTGCCGCCTTCTGCCAGGACCCGGAGGCGATCACCGCCACGCTGCGCTTCGGTGCTGCGGTCGGTGCGCTGGCTGTTACCCGCAAGGGCGCGTTCGCCGCGATGCCCTCGCTCGATGAAGTGCAGCAGCTGCTGCAGGCCCAGGACATTAACGCATGAGCACCTCCCCCGACTTCCGTTCGCCCGCGTTCCTGCGCGCGCACATCGCCGATACGATGGCGTTCTACCATCCGCGGTGCATCGATCCGAACGGTGGCTTCTTCCACTACTTCCGTGACGACGGCAGCATCTACGACGCCAACCATCGCCATCTGGTGAGCAGCACGCGTTTCGTCTTCAACTACGCGATGGCCTACCGCGAATTCGGCAACGCCGAGTACCGTGAGGCGGTCGAGCACGGCGTGCGCTACCTGCGCGAGGTGCACCGCAACCCGGCCACCGGCGGTTACGCCTGGACCCTGCGCGACGGCAAGGTCGAGGACGACATGAACCACTGCTACGGCGTGGCGTTCGTGCTGTTGGCCTACAGCTGCGCACTGAAGGCCGGTCTCGAACAGGCCCGCGCATGGATGGACGAGACCTGGCAGCTGCTGGAGGCGCGCTTCTGGGAGCCCCAGCACGGCCTCTACAAGGACGAAGCCGATGGGCAGTGGAATTTCACCGGCTACCGTGGCCAGAACGCCAACATGCACATGTGCGAGGCGATGCTGGCCGCCTTCGAGGCCAGCGGCGAACAGCGCTATGTGGAGCGCGCGCTGCAGCTGGCCGACAACATGACCCGTCGCCAGGCCGCCAAGGCCGGTGGCCTGGTGTGGGAGCACTACGATTCCAACTGGGAGATCGACTGGGACTACAACCTGGACGACCCCAAGCACCTGTTCCGCCCATGGGGCTTCCAGCCGGGCCACCAGACCGAATGGGCCAAGCTGTTGTTGATCCTGGACCGCCATGTGCAGGTCGACTGGCTGGTGCCGACCGCGCAGCACCTGTTCGACGTGGCCGTGGCGCGCAGCTGGGACGAGGCGCGGGGTGGCCTGTACTACGGTTTCGCGCCGGAGTCGCGCCGGCAGCCGGGCATGGATGGCGCCCCGATCGGTGGCGACAGTTTCGTCTGCGACGACGACAAGTATTTCTGGGTGCAGGCGGAGACGCTTGCGACCGCCGCACTGATGGCCAAGCGTACCGGCGATGACCGCTATTGGCAGTGGTACGAGCGTATCTGGGCGTATTCGTGGGAACACTTCGTCGATCACCGGTACGGCGCCTGGTTCCGCATCCTCGATGCCGACAATCGCAAGTACAGCGACGAGAAGAGCCCGGCCGGCAAGGTGGATTACCACACCATGGGTGCGTGCTACGAAGTGTTGAACGTGGTGCGTTGAGGTTGGCGCGCCGGGCATGGCCCGGCACTGCCGTGAACTGGACTTGCAGGTAGCGCCGGACCATGCCCGGCGGAATAACAGGAGCATCCCGTGCATCGCCTTCCCCTCGTTGTCCGCCTGCTCCTGCTGCTGATCGCGGCGTCCGCCTTCCCGGTCGCTGCCACGCCGCTGCAGGCACAGTGGGAGTTCCGCATGCTGCCCGGCGACGCGCAGGGCGCCGCTCATCCAGGTCTGCAGCAATGGCGGGCGGCGACGGTGCCGGGCAGCGTGCACACCGACCTGCTCGCTCACGAACTGATCCGTGATCCGTATGTCGGCGCACCAGAGGCCGAACTGCAATGGATCGGCCTGGCCGCCTGGGAGTACCGCGCGCGCTTCGACGTGGATGCGGCGACGCTGGCCAAGCCCAATGCCGAGCTGCGCTTCGACGGTCTGGATACCTACGCCGACGTCAGCCTCAACGGCAAGCCGCTGCTGCGTGCGGACAACGCGCACCGGACCTGGCGCGCGCGCGTGAATGGGCGCCTGCGGGCCAGGGACAATGAACTGCAGATCGTGTTCCGTTCGCCGATCCGCACCCTGCTGCCGGGCGTGCAGGCAATGCCGCACAAGATCGCTGGCAACTATCCGTCGCCGTATGGCGATGAGCCGAAGGACGCGATGGTCGGCAACTTCGCGCGCAAGCCGGCCTACCACTTCGGCTGGGACTGGGGTCCGCGCTATGTCACCGCCGGCGTCTGGCGCGGAATCGATCTGCAGGCTTGGGACGCGCACCGCCTGACCGATCTTGCGGTGCGCACGGATGCATTGAGCGCGGAGCAGGCGAAGCTGGCCGTGCTGCTGCAAGTAGAGCAGGGCGACGCTGCCGGTTCTGCGGTGGTCAATGTCGATGTGCGCGATCCGCAGGGTCGCAGCGTGGCCCAGGTGCAGCGCACGGTGCTGCTGAAGCCCGGCCAGAACAGCATCGAGGTTCCGGTTGAACTGGCCGATCCGCGGCGCTGGTGGCCAGTCGGCTACGGCGCGCAGGACCGCTACACGGTGCAGGCCCGCCTGGACCAAGGTGGCGCGTCGGAGCTGGCGCGCGAGCAGCGCATCGGGCTGCGCACGGTCGAACTGCGCCGCGAGGGAGACCGCAAGGGCGGGCAGGGCTTTGCCTTCGTCATCAACGGCGTGGAGATCTTCGCCAAGGGCGCCAACGTGATTCCGTTCGATGCCTTCCCCGCGCGCGTCGATGCCGCACGCCTGCGCCAGGTGCTGACGGCCGCGCGCGACGCCAACATGAACATGCTGCGCAACTGGGGCGGCGGCTACTACGAGGAGGACGCGTTCTTCGACATCGCCGACGAACTGGGCCTGCTGGTGTGGCAGGACTTCATGTTCGGCGGCGGCATGCAGCCGGGCTACGATCCGGCGTTTCGTGCCAACGTGGTGGCCGAAGCACGCGACAACGTGCGCCGTCTGCGCCACCACCCCAGCATCGTGCTGTGGTGTGGCAACAACGAGGAAGAAACCGCCTGGAAGGACTGGGGCCATGGTCGCGACCTGAAGGCGGCCGACCCGGCGTTTGCAGCGAAGGTCTGGCAGGGCTATGTCGACCTGTTCGGCAACGATCTGCGCGCGGTGGTGGGCGAGGAAGGGCTGGGCGTGCCGTACTGGTCCAGTTCACCGAGCAACGATCTTGACGAAAAGGCCAACGACCCGACCCGCGGCGACAAGCACTACTGGCAGGTCTGGGGCAATCCGGCGCTGCCGGTGCAGGCCTACCTGCGTGAGACGCCGCGCTTCATGTCCGAGTACGGGCTGCAGGCGTGGCCGTCGGTGGCGACGGTGGACCAGATCGCCACCCGCGCCGAGCAGCGCATCGACAGCCCGGTGATCCGTGCGCACCAGAAGTTCATGGCTGGCGAGGGCAACAGCCGCCTGCTGCACTACATCGAGCTGGGCTACGGTACGCCGAAGGACTTCGAGGACTTCGTCTACCTCAGCCAGGTCATGCAGGCCGATGGCATCGCTCTGGCGGCACTGCACCATCGCGCCTCGCGCCCGTACACGATGGGCTCGCTGTACTGGCAGCTCAACGATGTCTGGCCCGGCGCCTCGTGGTCCAGCGTGGACTATTTCGGCCGCTGGAAGGCGCTGCACTTCGCCGCGCGGCGTTTCTTCGCGCCAGTGACGGTGGCAGCGCTGCGCGACGAGGGCAGCACGCGGGTGCGCCTGATCAACGACGGTGCCGCACTGGATGCGCGCTGGCGTCTGCGGGTGATGGACGTGGAGGGGAAGGTGCTGCGTCGTCGCGAGGAAACGGTGACGTTGGCGGCGGCGGGTGTCACCCCGATGGGCGATTTCAGCGATGCGGAGCTGCTGGCCGGTGCCGACCCGATGCGTACGGTGGCGGTGTTCGAGTTGCTGCAGGACGGCAACGTGAGTGCGCGGCAGGTGGTCGGTTTCGTTGAAGCCAAGGACCAGGTGTTGCCGCGGCAGAAACTCAAGGCCACGTTGTCCATCGAAGGGGACCACTATCGTCTGCGGCTGGAAAGCGCGGCGTATGTGCGCGCGGCGTGGATCGACTTCGGCGCGCTGGATGTGCAGGTCGAAGACAACCTGCTGGACCTGCTGCCGGGTGAAACCCGCGATATCGCGGTGCGCGGCCCGGTGGATCTGGTTACCCTGCGCGAAGCGCTGAAGGTGAAGACCCTCAACGACCGTTGAGCAAAAAAGGGGACGGAGGGGATTAAGTCGTTTGTGGCCCATGTGTGCCACAAACGACTTAATCCCCTCCGTCCCCTTTTTCTTGCTTACAGCTGGATCTGCTGGAAATTCTCGACCCGTTCGTGGCCGTTGGCGGCCTGCCCGGTACGCGGCATCGGGTAATCATCCAGGCGATCGATCAGGCGGGTCTGCAGCCCGGCTTCGCGGGCGGCATCCAGTTCTTCCACCACATCGGACAGGAACAGGATCTCGCCGGCCGGTACGCCGATGGCCTGCACGATGCGGCGGTAGCTGTCGGCCTCGCGCTTGCCGCCGACTTCGGTGTCGAACCAGCCCGACACCAGCGGGCTGAGGTCCCCGGCATCGCTGAAGCCGAAGAACAGCTTCTGCGCCGGCACCGAGCCGGAGGAGTACACGTACAGCGGCAGCCCGGAGGCGTGCCAGCCCTTCAGCACCGGCGCTACTTCCGGGTAGAAGTGCGCGGTGTAGTCGCCACGGCGGTAGCCTTCGTCCCAGATCAGTCCCTGCAGCGCCTTCAGTGCGGTGTGCTTGCGGTCCTGGTCGATCCAGCCCTGCAGCGTCTCGGCCACGAGGCTGTCCTGGCAGGCACCGCCGATCTCGGTTGCCACCGCATCCAGCCAGCGGCGGACGTCCGGCTGCTGGCCATGCTCGGCGACAAACGCGGGCAATGCCTTGCGCGCATAGGGGAACAGCACGTTCTTGACGAACGAGATGCTGCTGGTGGTGCCTTCGATATCGGTCAGGATGACGCGGGCTTGCATGGATCAGGACGCCTGGGTGGGTACGTAACGAGGGAACTTCTGCGCGATGTCGGTGCCGGTGAAGTGACCGACCCAGCCATCCGGCTCGGTGAAGAAGCGGATCGCCACGAAGCTGGGTTCCTCGCCCATGTCGAACCAGTGGGTGGTGCCATCGGGCACGGCGATCAGGTCATCCTTCACGCACTCGATCTCATAGACCTTGTCACCCACGTGCAGGGTGAACAGGCCCGAGCCGGCGACGAAGAAGCGCACTTCGTCTTCCTTGTGGAAGTGCTCGTCGAGGAACTTCTTGCGCAGCTCGGCGCGATTCGGGTTGTCCGGGGCGATCGAGGCCACGTCCACGCTCTTGAAGCCGCGCTCGGCGACCAGGCGGTCGATGTCAGCGCGGTAGGCGGCGAATACTTCCTCCTGGCTGGCGCCCGGTGCGACGGGCGCGGTGGCCTGCCAGCGCTCGAAGGTGACGCCGATCTTCTGCAGCTCGGCAGTGATGACCGCGCCGTCCTGGGTGTCCAGCAGCGGCGAATCGGGGCGGGTGTCGTCGTAGATGCGCAGTCGGCTCATGGCGGCAGCTTGAACGTCTCGGGGGGAAGACAGGGTAGCAGGGTGGGTGTAGGGCGCAGATTCCGGATCGGCATCTGCACCTGCGCGCCGGTTCAGCCGCGCAGCCTGCGCAGCTCCAGTTCGCAGTGGAACAGGAACTCGAACGCTTCCAGGTGGCGGCGTGCCTCGGCCATGTCGCGGCCCCAGGCGTACAGGCCGTGGCCATCGATCAGATAGCCCCACAGGTTCTGCCGGTCGAGCAGGTCATCGACCTGCTTCGACAGCACGTTCATGTCCTGGGTGTTGGCGAACACCGGCACATCGATGGCCATTTCGTGGGTACTGTTGCCGGCGAAGGCCTTCAACAGCTCGTAGCCTTCCAGGCGGACATGACCCTGCGGCGCGTACAGGCGCGAGGCGATGGTCTGCACCGGCGAGTGCGTATGCAGCACGCAGCCGACGTCCGGGAAGCGGCGGTACAGCTGGGTGTGCAGCAGGGTCTCGGCGGACGGGCGCAGCGGACGGCCGACGGCCTGGCCGTCGAAGTCCACCACCATGATGTCGTCCTCGATCAGGCGGCCCTTGTCCTTGCCGGACACCGTGATCGCCGCGTGGCGATCGTCCAGGCGGTGGGAGAAGTTGCTGCTGGTGGCCGGGGTCCAGCCGGCATGGGCCAGTTCGCGGACGTTGTCGATCAGCAGCTGGGCCAGTTCGCTCAGGCGCGCGGTGTCGTAGGGGAAGGTGGGGGCGTTCATGCCGACGATTTTACTGGATTCGGCCAACGGCTGAGCCCCTCGTGGCGGGTCGTGTAGAGCGGTTCATGGGGTTGGCGGGGCGGGCGGGTCGTGCAGGGGACGCTGCAAGTACGTCCCTGTAAGCTCGGTCGCCGCATCCATGCGGCTCACGCCCCTGCACGGCCCACCCGCCCCGCCTCGGACAGGTTCCGGCGTGCGGCCGGCCACGGAGTGAAGAAGGAAGAGCGAAAAGCGGGTCGCGGCGCTACGCTTGCTCGCAGCCGAGCATGGCTCGGCTCTACAGAAGATTCGTCCCGATACATTCGTTTCCGGGAACGCTTCATCCACGCATGGCGTGGATCTACCGGACGCGCCGGGAGACTGTCAGGGGCGGGGAGGCATGGGTTCGCGGGGGTGTCAGCCGCATGGATGCGGCTGCCAAGCCTACATGGACGTACTTGCGGCGTCCCCCGCGAACCCATGCCTCCCCGCCAAACCCACAGTCCCGCTCTTGCCGTTGCTCCGGCTTCAAAGGCGGGTGCAGGGCCGCAGGCCCTGCAATGCAGAAAACCTCACTTACCCCGCAGACGGCTGTGCCTGAAGCCGTAGCAGAAATAGATCACGAAACCGACGAAGGTCCAGACGCCCATCAGCATCCAGTTGTGCATCGTCATCGCCGACAGCAGGGCCAGGCAACTCAGCACGCCCAGGCTGCAGATCAGCCAGGCCATCGGCATGCGGAACGGGCGCGGCAGGTCCGGCTGGGTGCGGCGCAGGATCAGCACGCCGGCACACACCGCCGCGAACGCGATCAGCGTGCCCATCGAGGTCAGCTCGCCCAGGATGTCCAGCGGGAACAGCGCCGCCAGCAGCGCGATGCCGATGCCGGTGATCACCGTGTTGATGTGCGGGGTGCGGTACTTCGGGTGGATCCTGGTGAACACCGGCGGCAGCAGGCCGTCGCGGCCCATGATCATGAAGATGCGCGGCTGGCCGATGATCATCACGAGGACCACCGAGGACAGGCCGACCAGCGCGCCGACCTCGACCACCCAGCGCAGCCAACCCAGCTGCGGATGCGCGGCCACCGCGGTCACCACCGGTTCGTCGGTGCCCAGCAGCTGGAACGGCACCAGGCCGGTCATCACCGCGGCCATCGCGATGTAGAGCACGGTGCAGACCACCAGCGACAGCATCATGCCGATCGGCATGTCGCGCTGCGGATTCTTCGATTCCTGCGCCGCCACCGATACCGCCTCGAAGCCGATGTAGGCGAAGAACACCATCGCCGCGCCACGCAGTACGCCTTCCATGCCGTACTTGCCGGGGCCTTCGTTGGCGGGAATGAACGGCGTCCAGTTGCTGGTGTCCACATACTTCCAGCCGACCACGATGACCAGCAGGATCAGGCCGGTCTTGAGCACGACCATCGCCATGTTCATTGCCGATGACTTGCTGATGCCGACGTAGCACAGCCAGGTCAGCAGCAGTACCAGCGCAGCGGCCGGCAGGTTGGCGATCGCGCCGGTGGGGCGCAGCTGTGCATCGAGTGGGGCACTGACCAGCGCCGCCGGTAGATGGATGTCGAACTGGCTGAGCAGGCTGAGGAAATAGCCGGTCCAGCTGACCGCCACCGCCGACGCAGAGACGCCGTATTCGAGCACCAGCATCCAGCCGATGAACCAGGCCGACAGTTCGCCGAAGGTGGCGTAGGTATAGGTATAGGCGCTGCCGGAGACCGGCACCATCGAGGCGAACTCGGCGTAGGCCAGCGCGCAGAAGGCGCAGCAGATGGCGGCCAGCACGAACGACAGCATGATCGCGGGGCCGGCGTGGTTGGCGGCGGCCTGGCCGGTGATGACGAAGATGCCGCCGCCGATCACGGCACCGATGCCGAGGGCGGTCAGGCCCCAGGGGCCGAGGTGGCGGCGCAGGCTCAGGCCGTTGGCGTCTTCATGGGCGGCATGCGGGTGCTTGGTGGCCCACAGTTGCTTGAACATGTGTGGTGGTCTTGTCGAAGCGCGCCGTGTCTGGCGCGCGGGGAAAACGGACGGGCCGGCACAGGGCCGGCCCGTAGGCGGATCAGGGTGACTTGGCCAGCTTGCTGTTGCGCATGCCATAGCCGAGATAGATCAGCATGCCCAGCACGGTCCAGCCGACGAACAGGTGCCAGTGCACCACGAACGCCTGCCAGAACAGGAACAGGCAGGCCGCAGCGCCAAGCGGGCAGATGATCCACACCGCCGGCACGCGGAACGGGCGATGGATCTCCGGCTTGGTATAGCGCAGCACCAGCACGCCGATGCAGACCGTGGCGAAAGCCAGCAGGGTACCCATCGAGACCAGTTCGCCCAGCACGTTCAGCGGCACCAGGCCGGCCAGTGCGGCGGCGATCACGCCGACCACGATCGTGGCCCAATAGGGCGTGCGGAAACGAGCGTGGACCTTGCCGAAGAACTTCGGCAGCAGGCCGTCGCGGGAAATGGTGTAGGCGATGCGGGTCTGGCCCATCATCATCACCAGCACCACCGAGGACAGGCCGGCGATGGCGCCGATCTCGACCAGGGTCTTCAGCCAGGACAGGGTCGGGTAGGGCTCCAGCGCGGTGGCCACCGGCTTGTCGGTGCCCAGCAGGTGGTACGGCATCATGCCGGTCAGCACCGCGCAGACGATGATGTAGACGATGGTGCACACGGCCAGCGAGCCGAGCAGGCCGATCGGCATGTTGCGCTGGGGATCCTTGGTTTCGCCGGCGGCGGTGGAGACCGCATCGAAACCAATGTAGGCGAAGAAGACGATGGTGGCCGCGCGGAAGATGCCGCTCCAGCCGAACTCACCCGGCACGCCGGTGTTTTCCGGAATGAAGGGCTGCCAGTTGGCCGGATCGATGTGGGCCGCGCCGATGCCGATGAACAGGCAGATGACGGTGACCTTGATCGCCACGATGATGGCGTTGACGAACGCCGACTGGGTCACGCCCACGTACAGCAGGCCGGACACCGCCGCCACGATCAGCACCGCCGGCAGGTTGAACAGCTTGCCGGAGGAGACGAACTCGCTGCCGGTCCAGGCGATGGGCGCGGCGCTGAGCAGGTCCGGGAAGGGCATGTGCAGCGTGGTGGTGATGAAGCTGATCAGGTAGGCCGACCAGCCCACCGCGACCGACGCCGAGGCGAACAGGTACTCCAGCACCAGGCACCAGCCGATGAACCAGGCCATGCCTTCGCCGAGGGTGGCATACGAATAGGAGTAGGCACTGCCGGAGACCGGCATCATCGCCGCGAACTCGGCGTAGCACAGGCCCGCCAGGGCGCAGGCGAAGCCGGCCAGCACGAACGACAGCATCACCGCCGGGCCGGCGTGGTTGGCCGCGGCCTGGCCGGTCAGCACGAAGATACCAGCGCCGATCACCGCACCCACGCCAAGCAGGATGAGGTGTTTAGCCGTGAGGGTCCGTTTCAGCGTGGCTTCGCCGTCCAGGCTGCCTTCGATGGGTTCGCCGGCATCGACGTGCCCGGCCGGCTGGACCGGCTTGACCCTCAACAGAGCTTTCAGCATGCAGTACTTCCTAATGATCGGATGGGGTGGGCCGCCGATACGTTGCCGGCAACCTTGAACGGTGAAGGCCGTGCGAACGGCCCGCTGTACCTTAGCCAAAGCTGAAGCCAACGCACAAGCGCAATCGCAACAATGAACGGCGATAATGAGCAGTATTTTTCCGAACCGCCCCCATTCATGCGCCAGACCGCCGAAACCCTTGCCGTGCTTGACGATCGCCTACGCGGCCTGTTGCGGGACTATGCCCGCCGCGAGCCCGCCCACGACGCACTGGCTGCCGAATTCGGCACATTGCTGGACGATCCAGAAGATCCGTTCCGTCGCGAACGGCTGGCCGGGCATTTCACCGCCAGCTGCTGGCTGGTCAGTGCCGACGGCCAGCGCCTGCTGCTCACCCATCACCGAAAGCTGCAGCGCTGGCTGCAGCTGGGCGGTCACGCCGACGGCGACCGTGATCTGGCGCAGGTGGCGCTGAAGGAAGCCGAGGAGGAGTCCGGCCTGAGCGGCCTGGTACTGGAAGACCCGGCCATCTTCGATCTGGACAAGCACTGGATTCCCGAGCGCAAGGACGTGCCGGGGCACTGGCACTACGACGTGCGTTTCGTGATCCGGGCGCTGGGTGGCGAGGCCTTCGTGCTCAGCGAGGAATCGCTCGACCTGGCCTGGCGGGCGGTGACCGAAGTCGCGGTCGACCCCGAATCGGATGAATCGATGCAGCGCATGGCGCGCCGGTGGTTGGCGCGCTAGCAACCTGTAGAGCCGAGCCGATGCTCGGCTCGATGCAGGCCGGAACCGCAGCCGAGCATGGGCTCGGCTCTACACGTGCAAGGCGGGACGCGCGTCAATACAGCGCGCGTCAATACAGGATGCGCGTACGCAACGTTCCTGGAATGGCGGCCAGTTCGTCGCGGACGGCGGCGGCCTGTTCCTCGCTGGCGGTGATGTCGATCACCACGTAGCCCACCTTCGGGTCGGTACGCAGGAACTGGCCGTCGATGTTGACGTTGTGGCGCGAGAAGATCTCGTTGACCCTGGACAGCACGCCCGGCACGTTCTGGTGGATGTGCAGCAGGCGCAGGCTGTCTTCGTGTTCGGGCAGGGTCACTTCCGGGAAGTTGACCGCCGACAAGGTGCTGCCGTTGTCGCTGTAGCGCACCAGCTTGGCCGCCACTTCCACGCCGATGTTGTCCTGCGCTTCCAGCGTACTGCCACCGACGTGCGGGGTCAGGATCACGTTGTCGTGACGGGTCAGCGGCGACTCGAAGATATCGCCGTTGCCCTTCGGTTCAACCGGGAACACGTCCAGCGCGGCACCACCGACGTGGCCGCTGGCCAGCGCAGCGTCCAGCGCATCGATGTCGACCACGGTGCCGCGGGCGGCGTTGATCAGGTGCGCGCCCTTGCGCATCTTCGCCAGCTCGGTGCTGCCGATCATCCACTGCGTGGCCGGCGTCTCCGGCACGTGCAGGGTGACAATGTCGGCGCGTGCCAGCAGGTCGTCCAGGCTGGCCGCTGCACGCGCATTACCCAGTGCCAGCTTGGTTTCCACGTCGTGGAAGATCACCTGCATGCCCAGCGATTCGGCAAGCACGCCGACCTGGGTGCCGATGTGGCCATAACCGATGATGCCCAGCGTCTTGCCGCGCACTTCATGGCTGCCGCTGGCTGACTTCGACCAGCCGCCGCGATGGCATTCGGCGTTCTTCTGCGGGATGCCGCGGGTCAGCATGATCGCCTCGGCGATCACCAGCTCGGCCACGCTGCGGGTGTTGGAATAGGGCGCATTGAACACCGGGATGCCGGCCAGTTCGGCCGCATCCAGGTCGACCTGGTTGGTGCCGATGCAGAAGCAGCCCACCGCGATCAGTCGCTTGGCCTCGGCCAGCACCTCGGCGCTGAGCTGGGTGCGTGAGCGGATGCCGACGATGTGCGCCTCGGCGATGCGTGCCTTCAATTCGTCCTCGGGCAGCGCCTTGGTGTGCGCTTCGATCTGGCTGTAGCCGGCGGCGCTGAACACCTCCACGGCGGTCTGGCTGACCCCCTCCAGCAACAGCACGCGGATATCCTGCTTCGGGAACGAGGTCTTCTTCGGCGACATGGGGCAACACGGCCAGTGGGACAGGGGCTGACCACTATGCCAGATCACGGCGCTCATGGTGCAGTGCGCAATTGGTTGCATCCGTAGCTATCGGCCCGGCTGCGGGGCTGGACGCTGGCGCGTGCCGCTGGCACGCTTGCCCGTTCTTCACGCCCCGCGCTGGACCGTCATGACCGATTCCCGCATTGCCTCGCTGCAGCAGGCCTGTCCCGGCCTGAAGCTGAAGACCGACCCGGCCGACCTGGAGCATTACGGGCGCGACTGGACCCGGCGCTGGACGCCTGCGCCGTTGGCGGTCGCACTGCCGGCCACGGTCGAGGAGGTACAGGCGGTGATGCGCTGGAGTGCCGCCGAGGGCGTGGCGGTGGTGCCGTCGGGCGGCCGCACCGGCCTCTCGGGTGGCGCGGTGGCGGCCAACGGCGAGCTGGTGCTCAGCCTGGAGAGGATGAACAAGGCACTGGCCTACGACGCGGTCGACCGCACCCTGGTGGTGCAGGCCGGCATGCCGCTGGAAGCCGTGCACAACGCCGCGCTGGACCACGGCCTGATCTACCCGGTGGATTTCGCCGCGCGCGGCTCGTGCACGATCGGCGGCAACATCGCCACCAATGCCGGCGGCATCCGCGTGATCCGCTACGGCAACACCCGCGAGTGGATCGCCGGGCTGAAGGTGGTCACCGCCAGTGGCGAACTGCTCGAGCTCAACAAGGGCCTGATCAAGAACTCCAGCGGCTATGACTTCCGCCAGCTGCTGATTGGTTCGGAAGGTACGTTGGGGGTGATCGTCGAGGCGACGGTGAAGCTGACCGATCCGCCGCCGGCCAGCAACGTGATGCTGCTGGCCGTACCCAGCTTCGAAGTGCTGATGCAGGTGTTCGCCGCGTTCCGCGCGCGCCTGCAGCTGCAGGCCTTCGAGTTCTTCACCGACCGCGCGCTGGAACATGTGCTGGCGCACGGCGCGCAGGCGCCGTTCGACGAGGTGCACCCGTACTACGTGGTCACCGAGTTCGCCGCCAACGACGAAGCGCAGGAAGCGGCGGCGATGGCGGCCTTCGAGGACTGCATGGGCAACGGCTGGGTCAGCGACGGGGTGATCAGTGCCAGCGACGCCCAGGCCGCCCAGCTGTGGCGCCTGCGCGAAGGCATCACCGAATCGCTGGCGCGCTACAAACCCTACAAGAACGACGTCTCGGTACGGATCTCGGCGATGCCGGCGTTCCTGGCCGAGACCCAGGCGCTGATCGGGCAAGCCTACCCGCACTTCGACGTGGTCTGGTTCGGCCACATCGGCGACGGCAACCTGCATATCAACGTGCTCAAGCCCGACGACACCAGTGACGCCGATTTCGTGGCGCAGTGCGAGCACGTCACCAAGCTGCTGGCGCAGGTGCTGGCGCGTTTCGATGGCAGCATCTCGGCCGAGCATGGCATCGGCCTGGTCAAGAAGGGCTACCTGGACAGCACCCGCGGCCCGGCCGAAATCGCGCTGATGAAGGCGGTCAAACGCGCGTTCGATCCCCAAGCGCGGCTGAATCCCGGCAAGCTGTTTGACGCCTGAGCCGGGCAAATCCTTCACCCACCCGTTACGCTCCACCCATCCTCACAACCGGCTTCGAACCGATGACCCGTCCGCTTCTGCTGCTCGCCCTGCTGTCCCTGCCGCTGGCCGGCTTTGCTTCCAGCTTCGCCGGCACCTCGGCCGGTTCTGCCACCGGTGCTTCCTCCGGCTCCTCGGGCAGCAGCTCGGGTGACGACAAGGTGGTGCTGGCCGCGCGCGACGATGCCGCTGCGTTCGTTGCCAGCGACGGCCAGATCCGTGGCGCCCGCCTGCAGGCCGCACTGGCCCACCTGCGTGAGCAGAGCGCCGCCGCGCAGCAGCAGAGCGACCTGGAACTGGCCCGCACACTGCTGGCGCGTTGATCCGGCCTTCGGGTAGTGCCGGCCGCTGGCCGGCAATTCCATGACATCTGCACGGAACGCCGCCACGCTTGGCGTGGCTCTACTGCTGACCGCCCACGTCGCGTCTGCAGCTGATCGTCTGCAGCTTGATCCGTCCGGTCTCGATCCGGCGCAGCAGCGGCTCGCCAGCCAGACCCTGGCCGACGTGCAGTCACTATTGCCGGACGGCCTGCTGGCTGCGTTGCCGGCGCAGGTACGGGTGCGCTGGACGGATGACCTGCCGGCCGATGTGCATGGCCGCACCTTCGCTGGCCGTATCGCGCTGCGCCGGAGTCTGCTGGGCGACAGTGCGCCGGGCGCCCGGCGCGCACGCCGCAGCGCGCTGGTACACGAACTGACGCACGTCGCCGACCGTGGCGGTGCGAACTGGTCGCAGAGCATGCGATGGCGTGACCTCGCGGGTTGGCAGCGCAAGCCCTGGCATCTCGGCCGTGGCGACAACGACTTCCGTGACCGCAGCCCCGATGCGTATGAACTGAAGGACCCGGCCGAGTACCTGGCAGTGAACGCCGAGCATTTCGTGCTCGACAGCGAGTTCGCCTGCCGGCGCCCGGCACTGGCGCGGTGGTACCAGGCCCATTTCGGAACCCCGCCATCGCTGCCGCAGTCGCACTGCGCGACCGCGTTGCCATTGCTGCAGGCCGAATCGGAAGAGGGGGCGGCATCGCTGCTGCAGCTCGACCCCGCGCGTGTCTACGCCGTGGATTACCTGTTCGCCGAAGGCAGCGCGCAGCCGATGAGCCGCTGGGGCCACAGCATGCTGCGATTGGTGATCTGCAGGCCCGGGCGCGCACCGGGGCCGGACTGCAGGCTGGATCTCGAACACCACCGCGTGCTGTCCTTCCGCGCGTTCGTGGGCGACGTGCAGATATCCAACTGGCGCGGCTTGACCGGCGGCTACCCGTCGCGGCTGTTCGTGCTGCCGCTGCAGCAGGTGGTGGACGAGTACACCAAGGTCGAACTGCGCGGCCTGCAGTCGCTGCCATTGCGGCTGCAGCGCGATGAGATCGCCAGCCTGCTCGAGCGCACCGCCCAGGTGCACTGGAGCTATGACGGGCGCTATTACTTCGTCAGCAACAACTGTGCGGTGGAGACCGCCAAGCTGCTGCAGGCCGGAGTGCCGCGGCTGGGCGAGGCCGGGCTGGCCCAGCTGAGTCCGCGTGGTCTCAAGCGCCGGCTGGCGCGGCTGGGCATGCTCGACGAGCGGGTACTCACGGACCGCAACGCCGCGCAGGCACAGGGCTATTACTTCGCTTCCGCGCGCGACCACTATCAGCAGTTGTTCACAGTGGCAGCGACCCAGCTGAGCTTGCCCGCGCGCGATGTGCGCGGCTGGTTGAAGCTGCCGGCAGAACAACGGGCACCGTGGCTGCTGAAGGGCGACCTGCGCGCCAGTGCCGGCCTGCTGTTGCTGGAACAGGCCGCACAGCGGCGTGCCGAGCTGCGGGCACGCGATGTGCTCAAGCGGCAGCTGCTGGCTGCTGCCAACAGCGCGGAAACCCGCAGCCTGCGCGGCCTGCTGGCGCAGAGTGGGCAGTGGTTGCGCCCGGGGACGCTGCTGCAGGACGGCGGCTATGGGTTGCCGCTGGGCGACGAGCAGGTACTGCTGTCTGCGGCCGTGGCCACTGCCAGTGCGCACGCGGTACCGGCATGGCAGGCATTGCGTGTGCAGCTTCGCCAGCAGTTGCCGGCGCAGCAGCGTGAGGAAATGGATGCGATCGACGCCAATCTGGCCGCGCTGGGAGCACACCTGCGCACGCAGGCCGCTGGTCCGGCTACTGGCGCGGCAGTTCGATGACGAAACGGCTGCCGCCGCAGCTGCCGGGCGTGCAGTAAGCATGGCCACCATGTGCATCGGCGATGGCCTTGACCACCGCCAGGCCGAGCCCGCTGCCACCGCCCTGGCGCGAACGTGAGCCGTCGGCGCGCATGAACGGAGTGAAGATGTCGGCATGCAGTCCGGGATCGATGCCCGGGCCTTCATCCTCGATGGCCACCTGCACATGGCCCGGCGTGTCATGCACGGCGATCCGCACCTTGCCTGGGCTGGCATAGCGACGCGCGTTTTCCAGCAGCGCCAGCAGCGCCTGGCGCAGGCGCGTGGGATCACAGTGCGCGTTGTGTTCCTCGCGGCTGGTTTCCAGTTCCAGCACGAAGCCCGCAGCGCGGAACTGCGGGTCGACCAGCGTCATCACCGAATGCACCTCGGCCACCACGTCGGTGCGTGCGCGACGCACGTCCAGCCGCGCATTGTCGGACAGGCTCAGCACGCGCAGATCTTCGATCAGTCGCGACAGCCCTTCGACCTGGGCGAGCAGGCTGCGGAACTGCGACTCGTCCGGCTGGAACACGCCCTCGGCCAGTCCCTGCAGGCGGCCGCGCAGGATCGTCACCGGAGTACGCAGCTCATGTGCGATGGCCGCATGCCACATCGCGCGCTCGCTCTCCATGTGCTGCAGGCGGCGCGCCATCGCATTGAAGTCCTCAACCAGGGTTGCCACTTCGCCCGGAGAATTCTCCTCGACGCTGGCGCGCGCCCCAAGGTCACCGCTGGCGAGCGCACGCACGCTGTCCACCAGCGAATTCAACGGCGACAGGATGCGGTGGGCGAGGCGGAACGAGGCGGCGATGGCCAGCGCCAGGCCGGTCAGGATCACGCCCACCATCCATGCCAGCTCCGGCCCGGTCGGCAGCCAGCTTTCCGGCTCTTCGGTACTTCCGGGGAAGAACTCGACCAGCACCGCGTACAGCAGCCACGACGACAGGATCATCATCACGATGACGCCGATCACCATCAGCGACATCGAGACGATGATGTGGCGGCTGAGCCCGGAACGGCGCAGTCGGGCCATCAGCGGTCAGCCATCAACCGGTAGCCGACGCCGCGCACACTGGCCGGAACATTGACCATGCCCACTTCGTCCAGCTTGCGGCGCAGCTTGCTGACATGGCTGTCGACAGTGCGCTCCAGCGCTTCGCTTTCCGGCAGGCATTCGTGCATCAGCTCGCTGCGGCTGAAGATGCGGGTCGGTGCCAGCGCCATGCAGTGCAGCAGCTTGAACTCGGTGAGCGTGAGCAGCACTTCGTGACTATAGCCTTCGCCCTCCACGTGCACGGCGTGGGTGGCCGAGTCGATCAGCAGCGGGCCGACGCGCAGCGCAGTGGGCGCGTCCACGCGCGAGGCGCGCAGCGTACGCCGCAGCACCGCGCGCACGCGCGCCGCCACCTCGGCCGGGTTGAACGGCTTGACCACGTAGTCGTCGGCACCCATGCGCAGCGCGGTCAGCTTGTCCAGGTCCTGGTCCAGCGCGGTCAGCATGATCACCGGCGTCTCACCACGCTGGCGCAGCTGGGTCAGCACGCTCCAGCCATCCAGGCGTGGCAGCTGTACATCGAGCAGGACCAGGTCGGGGCGGGCGCTGCGATGCAGGTCCAGTGCGCTATGGCCATCGGCCGCGCGCAGCGTGCGCAGTCCTTCGCGTTCCAGGTAGGCGCTGAGAATATCGGCGATCTCGGCCTCATCCTCGACGATCAGGACCAGGGCGGCGAGGGCGGGGGAGGCATGCATGCAGGGGCGGGGCCGTAAGGTGCTTGCCTCCATCGTATCTCCACAGTTCCTCCATCGAAACCCCATCATTGCCACGCACACTGCGCGCTTCAGAACCTATCCGCCGCCTGCGCGGCATTGTGCACAGCAATGAGAACCTTCAGGACTCCGGTCGCGTTGATCGCGGCCCTCGCCCTGGCCATGACGGCCTGCTCAACCCCCGAAGCCACTCCCGAAGCCGCACCGCGTGTCAGCGTGGTCACCGTCGGCCCGCAGGTGGTACAGCGCGATGACGAACTGCCCGGCCGCGTGGCTGCCGTGCGCACCGCACAGATCCGTGCCCAGGTGGGCGGCATCGTGCAGCGCCGCCTGTTCGACCAGGGCGCAGAAGTGAGCGCCGGCCAGGCCCTGTTCCAGATCGATCCGGCGGCGTTCCGTGCAGATGTTGATTCGGCACTGGCAGCCCTTCAGCGCAGCGAAGCGGCGCTGGGCCGCAGCCGCGTGCAGTCGCAGCGCCTGCATGCACTGGCCGCCGCACAGGCCGTCAGCCAGCAGCATCGCGACGATGCCAGTGCCGAGTACGAACAGGCCCGTGCCGCGGTGAACGAAGCGCGCGCGATCCTGGCCCGTCGCCAGCTTGACCTGCGCTATGCCACGGTCAGCGCGCCGATTGCCGGCCGCATCGACCAGGCGCTGGTGACCGAAGGCGCACTGGTGGGCGTGGCCGATGCCGAGCCGATGGCAGTGGTGCAGCAGATCGACCAGGTCTACGTCGATGTGCGCCAACCGGCGGCGCAGCTGGAGTCTCTGCAGCGCAGTGCCGCCGGTGGCGGCGAGCTGCCGGTGACGATCATCGGTGCCAGCGGCAAGCCACTGCCCGAACGCGGCCAACTGCTGTTCTCCGGCATCAATGTCGATGCGCGAACCGGTGATGTCATCCTGCGCATCCTGGTCGACAACCCGCAGCGACAGCTGCTGCCCGGCATGTACGTGCGCGCGAGGGTGCCACGTGGCGCGCCGGCCAGTGCATTGACCGTGCCACAGCAGGCGGTGCTGCGCAGCGCCGGTGGCCAGGCCTATGCCTGGGTGATCGGCGCCGACGGCAAGGCGGTGATCCGCACGCTGGAAGTGGACGGCAGTGTCGATCGCCAGTGGCTGGTGCGCACGGGCCTGAAGGCCGGCGAGAAGGTGGTGGTCGAGGGCCAGGAGCGCCTGCAGGAAGGCGTGGTGGTCGATGCGCGCGACTGGCAGATGCCGGTCGCCAGCGCCGGTGCAGTGCAGACCGGCAGCAAGGGCTGAGCCTGTTCCGGGCCGGTCCCTCCAGGAAAATCCAACATGGCACGTTTCTTCATCGATCGCCCGGTGTTCGCCTGGGTGCTGGCGATTTTCATCATCCTGGCCGGCGTGCTGGCGATCCCGCAGCTGGCGGTGGAGCGCTATCCAGCAGTCGCCCCGCCCAGCGTTAGCATCTATGCCAGCTACCCGGGTGCCAGCCCGCAGACGCTGAATGATGCCGTGGTTGGCCTGATCGAGCGCGAGCTGTCCAGCGTCAAGCACCTGCTGTACTTCGAGTCGTCGGTGGACACGTCCGGCGAAGCGTCGATCACTGCCACCTTCAAGCCCGGCACCAATCCGGAGCTGGCGCAGGTGGACGTGCAGAACCGGATCAAGGCGATCGAACCACGGCTGCCGCGCAGCGTGCGCCAGAATGGCCTGTTCGTGGAGGCCGCTGATTCCGGCTTCCTGATGCTGGTCGGCCTGCGTTCGCCCGATGCCAGCGTCAGCGAGGCCGCGCTGGGCGATTTCATGGCGCGCAACATCATCGAAGAGCTGCGCCGTATCGATGGCGTCGGCCGCGTGCAGTTGTTCGGTGCCGAGCAGGCGATGCGCGTGTGGCTGGACCCGACCCGGTTGACCGGCTACGGCCTGACCATGGGCGATGTGGCAACCGCCATCGAACAGCAGAACCTGGAGATTTCGCCAGGACGCATTGGTGATTCGCCGGGTGTTCCAGGCCAGCGCATCACCGTGCCGCTCAGTGCCGACGGCCAGTTGTCCACGCCGGAACAGTTCGCGGCGATCGTACTGCGTGCCGGCGCCGACGGTTCACGGGTGGTGCTGGGTGATGTCGCCCGCGTCGAGCTGGGCGCGCAGAGCTATGCCTGGGGCACCCGCGAGGACGGCCATCCAGCCACCGCCGCCGGCGTGCAGCTGCGCCCGGGCGCGAACGCGGTGCGTACCGCTGCGGCGGTGCGTGAGCGCATGGCTGAGCTGGCGCCGCTGCTGCCGCGCGGGGTGGAAGCGAGCATCCCGTTCGACACCGCGCCGTTCGTGAAGATCTCGATCCAGAAGGTGGTGCAGACCCTGCTGGAGGCGATGCTGCTGGTGTTCGCGGTGATGTACCTGTTCCTGCAGAACTGGCGTTACACGCTGATCCCGGCGCTGGTCGCACCGATCGCGCTGCTGGGTACGTTCGCGGTGATGCTGGCGCTGGGCTTCTCGATCAACGTGCTGACCATGTTCGGCATGGTGCTGGCCATCGGCATCATCGTCGACGACGCGATCGTGGTGGTCGAGGGCGTGGAGCGGATCATGGCCGAGGAGGGCCTGCCGCCGCGCGAGGCCACCATCAAGGCGATGCGTGAACTGACCGGCGCAGTGATCGGCATTACCCTGGTGCTGACCGCGGTGTTCATCCCGATGGCGTTCGCCAGCGGTTCGGTGGGCGCGATCTACCGTCAGTTCACCGTGGCGATGGCGGTGTCGATCCTGTTCTCGGCGCTGCTGGCCCTGAGCCTGACGCCGGCGCTGTGCGCGACCCTGCTGCGCCAGGCCAACCACGGCCATCACGGTCGCGGCGGGCTGTTCGGCGCCTTCAACCGGGGCTTCGAGCGGATGACCGGGCATTACCAGCGTGGTGTGGCGACGGTGCTGCAGCGGAGCGGGCGGGTGATGGGCGTGTTCGCCGCACTGGTGGCGGCGTTGCTGCTGGGCCTGCACTGGCTGCCGGGCGCATTCCTGCCGGAAGAAGACCAGGGCTATTTCATGACCTCGATCCAGCTGCCGGCCGAGGCGACGGCCGAGCGTACGCTGGCCGTGGTCGAAGCCTACGAACGGCACGTGGCCTCGCGTCCGGGCATCGGCTCCAACCAGTCGATCCTCGGCTACAGCTTTTCCGGTTCCGGCCCGAGTGCGGCGCTGACCTACACCATGCTGAAGGACTGGGGTGAGCGCGCAGGCGCAACCGCGGCCGGTGAGGTGGAGGCCGCGCAGCAGGCGATGGCCACGATTGCCGAGGGCGAGGTGATGAGCGTGATGCCGCCGGCCATCGACAGCCTGGGACGTTCGTCCGGCTTCTCGCTGGCGCTGCAGGCGCGCACCGGGCAGGGTCAGGCCGAACTGCGCGCGGCCCTGCAGCAGCTGCTGAAGCTGGCCGAAGCCAGCCCGCTGCTGTCGGAGGTGCATGCCGATGGCCTGCCGGCCGGCACCAGCGTGCGGCTGGACATCGACCGGGCCAAGGCCGAGGCAATGGGCGTGGGCTTCGAGCAGATCAGCAGCACGCTGTCGGCAGCCATGGGCTCGCAGTACGTCAACGACTTCCCCAACAAGGGACGGCTGCAGCAGGTGATCCTGCAGGCCGATGCGCCGCACCGGATGGAGCTGGAAGACGTGCTGAAGCTGTACGTGCGCAACAGCGAGGGCGGCATGGTGGCGTTGTCCGAGCTGGTCACCCCGCACTGGACCGAAGCGCCGTTGCAGCTTCAGCGCTATCTTGGCTTCCCGGCGCTGAACCTGTCCGGCGCCCCGGCCTCTGGCGTGTCGACCGGCCAGGCCATGGCGGAGATGGAGCGGTTGGCCGAAAAGCTGCCGTCCGGTTTTGCCCTGCAGTGGACCAGCCAGTCGCTGCAGGAGCGTGAGTCGGGGGCGCAGGCGCCGTGGCTGCTGTTGTTGTCGATGCTGGTGGTGTTCCTGGTGCTTGCCGCGCTGTACGAGAGCTGGTCGATTCCGTTGGCGGTGCTGCTGGTGGTGCCACTGGGCCTGCTTGGCGCGGTCGCCGCGGTGCTGTTGCGCGGCATGCCCAACGACGTGTTCTTCAAGGTCGGCATGATCACCGTGATCGGGCTGTCGGCGAAGAACGCGATCCTCATCGTCGAATTCGCGCGCCAGCTGCAGCAGCAGGGGCGCGGTCTGGTTGAAGCAGCGCTGGAGGCGGCGCGGCTGCGCCTGCGCCCGATCGTGATGACCTCGCTGGCGTTCGCGCTGGGCGTGGTGCCGCTGATGCTGGCGCAGGGCGCGTCGAAGGAAACCCAGCAGGCGATTGGAACCGGTGTGTTCGGCGGCATGGTCAGTGCGACCGTGCTGGCGGTGTTCTTCGTGCCGGTCTTCTATGTAGTGGTGCAGGGCGCGCGGCAGTGGATCGCGCAGCGCCTGCGCAGGCGCCGGCCGATGCCGGGAGGAACCGTGGATGGAACGGAACATCGTTGAAGATCTGCATGAGCAGCAGTTGTTGGCGCTGGAGCAGCGCCTGTGCGCAGCGCTGCTGGAGAACAATCACGATGCGTTGAACGCGCTGGTATCGCCAGCCTTGTTCATGATGGACGGCCACGGTGGCCGCATGCTCGATCTGCCGTGGCTGGGTGATTGGTTGGCGGGTAGCCTGCAGGTGCGAGGCCTGCAGCTGCACGCCGTTGAAACGCTGCTGTGTGGTCGGCTGGCACTGCTGTCCAGCAACGTGCGGATGTCGGTCTGGCAGCAGGGCCGCGAGCGCGAACTGAAGCTGCGCCTGTTGCGGGTCTGGACCTGCAGTTCCGGCGGCAGTGGCGCGCAGCTGCTGTCGATGGCGGTGCTGGCCGCATGAGTGCGGTCAGGCCGTTTTCAGGCCCCGCTCACCGCGAGGTGGTAGGGTCGAGCATTCCTGTAGTGTCGACAAGGAGTCGAGCCATGCGTGTAGTTCCCAGTCTGTTGGCAGCGTCCCTGGGGTTGGTCCTGGCCGCGTGCCAGCCGGCCCAGGCACCCGCGGCGGGCAGCAATGACGCCTCGCCTGCCACGCTGCAGCCGAGCGCCAACACGGAAGGTGGCAGCGAGACCGCCTACCAGTGTGGTGATCTGAGTGTGGGCGCGACCTTCAATGGCGAGGATGCTGCCACGCTGGTGATCGGCGAGCGTCGCTTCGCCATGACCTCCGAGCGCGCGGCATCCGGCGCCAAGTACAGCGATGGCCTTGGCAACAGCTTCTGGACCAAGGGCAGCGATGATGGCCTGCTGAGCCTGAAGGGCGAGCCGGATCGCGAGTGCCATGCGGTGGAAGCCACCGAAGGCGATGGCAGCGCCGGCAATGCCGCGTTCCGTGCCACCGGCAATGAACCTGGATGGCTAGCAGTCGTCGATGGCGATATGCCGGGCCTGCAGGTGGAAGTTGACTACGGCGAGCGCCGCTTTGACGTGGCCAGGCCCACCCAGGGCGCTGATGGATGGAGCGGCAAGGCGTCCGACGGCACCGACGTCAAGCTCAGCTTCCAGCGCACCACCTGCCAGGATGACATGAGCGGCGAGGCATTAGAGGCCAAGGCGATGCTGACTGTCGGTACCCGCCAGTACCATGGCTGCGGCAACTTCGGTGCGAAACAGCCGTAAGTTTCCTGTAGAGCCGAGCCCACGCTCGGCTGCAGCACCTGTCCAACCCACCGCAGCCGAGCGCGGACTCGGCTCTACACAACTGCTGTCAGCGATGCGCCGCTTGCTGCCTGCGGCGAACTTGCCGCAGGCAGCGATCGGCAGACGATCGGCGCAGGGTGCTTAGTCGGCACGGCCGGCGAATTCGCCGGTGGCGGTGTTCACCAGCACGCGCTCGCCGTTGACGATGTACTCCGGCACCATGATCTCGATGCCGGTGTTGAGCTTGGCCGGCTTCGGGCGCTTGGTGGCGGTGCCACCCTTCAGTTCCGGCGGCGTCTCGATCACTTCCAGCACCACGGAGGCCGGCAGCTGGATCGCCACCGGCTGCTCGTCGATCACCTGCACGTAGATGCCGGTCAGGCCGTCGGTGATGTAACCGGCGTCGTCGCCGATCACGTCCGCGTCCAGGGTGTACGGGGTGTAGTCCTCGTCATCGAGGAACACGAAGGCATCGCCGTCCTTGTACGAATAGGTGGACTGGCGGCGCAGCAGTTCGACCTCGACCAGGTTGTCGTCGGCATCGAAGCTGGCGTCGAGCTTGTTGCCGCCCGGCACGCTGTACATGATGAAGCGGAAGCGGACGTTGCCGCCGCGACCCTGCGGCGAGCTGCGCTCGATGTCGCGGATCTGGTACACGCCGTTGTTGTACTCGACGACGTTGCCCTTCTTGATGTCGTTGGCTTTCATGGTGATCTAGGTCGTTGGGGGAGGGCGCCGTCCCGGCGCCCGGGGGAATCACTTCGGAGCGAGGCGGGTAGCGCCGTCCAGGCGGATGGTCTCGCCGTTGAGGTAGGTGTTGCCAAGGATGAAGCCGACCAGGCTGGCGAAGTCTTCCGGCTTGCCCAGGCGCGACGGGAACGGGATCGAGGCAGCCAGCGACTGCTGCACGGCTTCGGGCATGCCATCGACCATCGGCGTCCAGAACACGCCCGGGGCGATGGTATTGACGCGGATCCCGAAGCGCGACAGTTCGCGTGCCATCGGCAGCGTCATCGACACCACGCCGCCCTTGCTGGCGGCATAGGCGGCCTGGCCGATCTGGCCTTCATAGGCGGCGATGCTGGCGGTGTTGATGATCACCCCGCGCTCGCCATCGATGCCGGCCTCGTTGTGCTGCATGCGGTTGGCCGCGGCCTTGGCGACATTGAAGCTGCCGACCAGATTGACCATCACCGTGCCCTGGAAGCCGGCCAGCGGCATCGGGCCGTCCTTGCCCAGCACGCGGCCGGCGCCGAGGATGCCGGCGCAGTTCATTGCCACGTTCAGGCCGCCGAGGAAATCGTGGGCCTGGTCGATGGCCGCAGCCACGGCGGCCTCATCGCTGACGTTGACGTTGAAATAGCGGGCGTTGTCGGCACCCAGCCCGGCAACGGCGGTCGCACCCTTGTCGTCGTTGAGATCGAACAGGGCCACCTTGCCGCCCTGGGCGACGAGGTGCTGGGCCACGGCCAGGCCGAGGCCGGAGACGCCACCAGTGATCACGGCACGTACGGAAGACAGCTGCATTGAACGGTCCTGCAGGTTCGAGAACCGCCGATTCTAACGGAAGCCGCGACCGTCGCTGTTGTGCACTGCGCCGCCGCAGCAGGGCGGCGCAGTGCGGCGGTCAACCTGCGGCGGCCAGCGCCTGCCCGGTGCGGCTGGCGGTGGCGCGACCGAGCAGGCCGGCCAGCCAGCGGCCGGTCTCGGCCAGTGCCGGCAGGTCCACGCCGCTGTCCAGGCCCAGGCCCTGCAGCAGGTAGACCACGTCTTCGCTGGCCACATTGCCGCTGGCGCCCTTCGCATACGGGCAGCCACCGGCGCCGGAGACGGCACTGTCGACCACGCGCACGCCTTCTTCCAGGCAGGTGGCGATGTTGGCGATGGCCTGGCCGTAGGTGTCGTGGAAGTGCACGGCCAGTGCCGTCATCGGAATCTCGGCCGCCACCGCCTGCAGCATCGCCCGTGCCTTGCGCGGGGTGCCGACGCCGATGGTGTCGCCCAGCGAGATTTCGTAACAGCCCATCTGGTGCAGCGCGCGCGCCACGCGCACCACGTCGGCCAGCGGCACCTCGCCCTGGTAGGGGCAGCCGAGCACGGTGGAGACGTAGCCGCGCACGCGCACGCCATCGGCGGCGGCGCGGCGCAGGATGGGCTCGAACCGGGCGAGCGACTCGTCGATGCCGGCATTGGTATTGGTGCGGTTGAACGCCTCGGACGCGGCAGTGAACACCGCCACCTCCTCGACGCCGACCGCACGGGCGCGGTCGTAGCCCTGTTCGTTCGGTACCAGCACCGGGTAGTGGACACCCGGCCTGCGCTGGATGCCGGCATAGACCTCGGCGGCGTCGGCCAGTTGCGGGATCCACTTCGGGCTGACGAAGCTGGTCGCCTCGATGCTGCGCAGGCCGGTGGCCGACAGGCGGTTGATCAGTTCGATCTTGTCGGCGGTGGACACCGACTGCTTTTCGTTCTGCAGGCCGTCACGCGGGCCGACCTCGACGATGCGGACGTAATCGCTCATGCGGCTGCCCCATCGGCGGGGCGGTGGCAGACCGCTTCGATGTTGTTGCCGTCCGGGTCGAGCACGAAGGCCGCGTAGTAATCCGGGTGATACCACGGGCGCAGGCCCGGCGCGCCGTTGTCGCGGCCGCCGGCGGCGAGCGCGGCGGCATGGAAGGCATCCACCTGCGCACGGCTGGCGCAGGCGAAGGCCACGTGTACGCCGTGACTGGCGGTGCCGCCATTGCCGAGCCAGAAGAACGGCTTGCCGTCGCTGCCGAAGCCGACGTGGTCGTGGTCGCCGGTCTGTTCGGCGGTCACTTCCATCACCACGCCGATCTGCAGCGGCGCCAGTGCCTGCAGGAAGAAGGTCCTGCTGCGCGCCAGGTCGGCGCTGGTCAAACCAAGATGATCGAGCATGTTCAGGCTTCCGTGACCCAGTGGGGGGCGCGCTTGTCGAGGAAGGCGCCCAGGCCTTCCTGGCCCTCGGCGGAGACCCGCAGGCGCGCGATCAGGGCCGCATTATCGCGATCCAGTGCGTCGCGGTCATGGCTGTCGCGGACCTGCCGCACCAGCTGCTTGGCGGTGGACGAGGCGATCGGGCCGGCCTTGTCGAGCAGGGCCAGCTGGCGTTCCAGCGCCTCGTCCAGGCGCTCGGGTTCGACCAGTTGATGGACCAGGCCGATGCGCAGCGCGGTGTCGGCATCGAAGTGCTCGCCGGTGGCGAACCAGCGACGGGCCTGGCGCGGGCCGATGGCCTCGATCACGTAGGGCGAGATGACGGCGGGCAGCAGGCCCAGGCGGCTTTCGGTCAGGCCGAAGCGGGCCGCGGTGCTGGCGATGGCAATGTCGCAGCAGGCAACCAGGCCGACGCCGCCACCGAAGGCCGCGCCGTGGACCCGGGCCAGGGTCGGCTTGGGCAGCTCGTCCAGGGTGCGCATCAGCCGCGCCAGGGCAAGCGAGTCCTCGCGGTTGTCGGCCTCGCTGGCCGCGGCCATGCCACGCATCCACTGCATGTCGGCACCGGCCGAGAAGGAAGCGCCGTGACCGGCGACCACCACGGCCCGGACCGAATCATCGCCGCCGCCGGCTTCCAGTGCGGCAGTCAGCCGGGCGATCAGGCTGGCGTCAAAGGCGTTGTGCAGCTCCGGCCGGTTCAGCCAGAGGGTGAGGACAGCGCCACGGCGCTCGATCTGCAAAGCATCGTTCATGGGATTCCAGGGTCACTCCATACCTGTATGGATCATAGCGGGCCATTGGTCATGGGCCATGACGCGACGCGGGAATGTTAGAATCGAGAACCATTTACATCCAGCAGAGAACACGCTAGATGACGCTGTCCGAACTGCCGCTGCACACCTCGGCCGTGGTCGAGTCCGTGCAGGACCTGCATGCCAACGATGCCATTGCCCGCCGCCTGCGCGAGCTGGGTTTCGTGAATGGCGAGGAAGTACGCCTGGTGGCCAAGGGCCCGGTGGGGGGCGAGCCGCTGCTGGTGCAGGTCGGGTTCACCCGGTTCGCGCTGCGGATCAGTGAAGCCAAGCGCGTCGTGGTCGACGCCGTCAGTCAGGAACGACGCGCATGACCGCCATTGTCTCCGCCTCACCGCTGCGCATCGCGCTGGTCGGCAACCCCAACAGCGGCAAGACCGCGCTGTTCAACCAGCTGACCGGCAGCCGGCAGAAGGTCGCCAACTACACCGGCGTCACCGTCGAGCGCAAGGAAGGCCGCCTGCGTGCGCCGTCCGGCCGCGAATTCGCCGTGCTCGACCTGCCGGGCGCCTACAGCCTGCATCCGGCCAGCCTGGACGAGGCGATTACCCGTGACCTGTGCCGGGGCTTCTACCCGGGCGAAGCTGCGCCGGACGTGCTGCTGTGCGTGATCGACGCCACCAACCTGCGCCTGCACCTGCGCTTCGCGCTGGAGCTGCGTGAGCTGGGCAAGCCGATGGTGGTCGCCCTGAACATGGTCGATGCGGCCCAGCGCCGTGGCATCCAGGTGGACGTGGCCGCGCTGGAGCGCGAGCTGGGCGTACCGGTGGTGGAGACCGTGGCGGTGCGCAAGCAGGGTGCCAAGGCCCTGGTCGAGCGCCTCGATGCGATGGTGCCGCACCTGGATGCGCCGGTGCCGGGCCCGGAAGGTGGCATCGATTACCACGGCAAGGTGCGCGAGATCCTGTCGGTCGCCGTGCGGATGCCGGCGCGGACCGCGAAGATCGACGACGCGCTGGACCGCTGGCTGCTGCACCCGGTGTTCGGGCTGATCAGCCTTGCAGTGGTGATGTTCCTGATCTTCCAGGCGGTGTACGCCTGGGCGACGCCGTTGATGGATGGCATCGAGGCTGGCTTCGCCTGGCTCGGTGCTCTCGTTGGCAGCGTGTTGCCGGAGGGCCCCCTGGCCAGCCTGCTGACCGACGGCATCATCGCCGGCGTCGGTGGCGTGGTGGTGTTCCTGCCGCAGATCCTGATCCTGTTCTTCTTCATCCTGGTGCTGGAGGAATCCGGCTACCTGCCACGTGCGGCGTTCCTGCTCGACCGCATGATGGCCGCCGCCGGCCTGTCCGGCCGCTCATTCATCCCGCTGCTGTCCAGCTTCGCCTGCGCGGTGCCGGGCATCATGTCCACGCGCAGCATCCAGGACCCGCGTGACCGCCTGGCCACCATCCTGGTCGCACCGCTGATGACCTGCTCGGCGCGCCTGCCGGTGTACGCCCTGCTGATCGGTGCATTCATTCCGCAGAAGACGGTGTGGGGGGTATTCAACCAGCAGGGCCTGGTCCTGTTCGGCCTGTACGCCGCCGGCATCCTCAGTGCGCTGGCGATGTCGTGGATCATGAAGAAGTGGCGCCGCGACAAGAGCGAGCATCCGCTGATGCTGGAGCTGCCGTCGTACCGCCTGCCACATGTGCGTGACCTGGCGGTGGGCCTGTATGAGCGCGGCATGATCTTCCTCAAGCGTGTCGGCGGCATCATCCTGGCGCTGACCATCCTGCTGTGGGTGCTGCTGTCGTTCCCGGCGGCCCCGGCCGATGCCACGATGCCGGCCATCGACTACAGCTACGCCGGCCGGATCGGCCATGCGATGGCGGTGTTCTTCGCACCGCTGGGCTTCAACTGGCAGATCTGCATCGCGCTGATCCCGGGCCTGGCCGCGCGTGAGGTGGCGGTATCTTCGCTGGCCACCGTGTATGCGCTGTCGGCCGCCGATGACGATGCCGCCAGCCAGGCGCTGACCCCGTTGATCAGCGATGGCTGGTCGCTGGCCACGGCCCTGTCGCTGCTGGTCTGGTACATCTACGCCCCGATGTGCATCTCGACGCTGGCGACCATCAAACGCGAGACCAACTCGTGGAAGCAGATGGGCTTTGCCGCGTTCTACCTGTTTGCCGCGGCTTACGTGGCCGCGCTGATCACCTATCAGGTGACCAAGGCGCTGGGAGGCGGCTGATGGATACCGGGCTGCTGATCCAGTACCTGATCATCGCGGTGGCCGTGCTGGTCAGTGCCTGGGTGGTACTGAAGAAGCAGTTCCCGGGTACCGTGCGCACGCTGCGCGGGGCCTTGGCGCTGGCCCTGCTGAAGCCGGGTCGCGCGGCCTGGCTGCAGGCGCTGGGGCGGAAGATCGCGCCGCCGGCCAGCGGTGGTGGCGGTGCCTGTGGGGGGTGCGACAGCTGCGGGCCGACCAAGAAGTAGCGTCCAGCCATGCTCGACCGCGGCTGTCCGGAGGTCGCGAACTTTCGACCCGCACGCTTTCCAGGGTTCAGACCTCTCTGCGGATGATCGCGCGGAAGTTCCCGTCCTGATTCAATCGCCGCACCGATTCGCGGTTTCCATGGGCTGCTGCGAAACCCGCCACGTCGGCCAGGGCATCGAGCAGCAGGGCCTTCAACGCGTCGCGGTTGCCGGCCTCCAGCAGATCTTCAAGGTCCTGCTGGATGAAGGTCCGGCGCAGGCCTGGCGTTTCTTCGATCCGCCAGTCGACATGGGGCGTGGGAATGCTGGAGCGGTACCGGAAAGCCGTTTCAAGATCGTCAGGCGCGAGGGGATACGCGAGCAGCTCTGGAAAGTAGAGTCCAGCATTCACATAGAAGCCCCGGCTTTCGCTGGCGCGCTGGTGATTAACGACAAGCAGGGCGGCATCCAGCAAGCGGTAGCGCGTGGTCGACGTCCCGGCATAACCGGTCTTCCTGGCGCATTTGCTGAAGACGGTCGAGGATTTCATGGGTTTTGCCCGGGCTGAGGGAAGGGCCACAGACTTGAAGGGGAGCGTTGCCGCGTCCAGTGGCAAACCCGTCACCGCAGGGGCAAGCAGCATCGCAGCGATGGCGCTTGCCGGAGCGGGCGTGCTGCCGCTAGCCTGCAGGCATGAACCAGACTCCCCTGCGATTGCTCATTCACGGTGCCTCCGGGCGCATGGGCCAAGCCCTGCTGCGGCTGGCCGCCGAACATTCCGAAACCCTGCAGATCGTGGCCGCCGTGACCGGTCGCGCGCCGGCCCAGCGCGTAGTCGACGGCGTGCCGTTCTTCGCGGCCAGCGAACTGCCCGGTGCGCCGGTGTTCGACGTGGCCATTGACTTCAGCCTGCCGGAGGGCTTCGACCCGCTGCTGGCGCTGTGCGTGGATCGCGGGGCAGGACTGGTGTCGGGTACCACCGGCATTTCCAGCACGCAGCGCCAGGCGTTGGATGCGGCAGCGGCGAAGATCCCGCTGGTATGGGCCTCGAACTTCAGCCTGGGCGTGGCCGTACTGGACGAACTGGTGGAGCGCGCGGCGCAGGCGCTGGCCGGCTGGGACTGCGACATCGTCGAATTGCACCACACCCAGAAGAAGGACGCGCCATCGGGCACTGCACTGACCCTGGGCGCGGCCGCCCAGCGGGGCGGGGCGGAGCCGCATTACGCCAGCCTGCGCGCCGGCGACATCGTCGGCGAGCACCTGGTGCAGTTCACCGGGCTGGGCGAGCGCATCGAGCTGGTACACCGGGCCACCAACCGCGACATCTTCGCCCGCGGCGCCCTGTTCGCCGCCCGCCAGCTGCAGGGCCGGGCCCCGGGCAGCTACCGGGTGCGGGACCTGCTGGCGTAAGGCGGTAGTGCCGGCCGCTGGCCGGCAACATTGGGTGACGGGAGCCAATGGGGTTGCCGGCCAGCGGCCGGCACTACCGGGTGGCGGGTGCCGCATACCCGGCCGGATCGAAATGAATGCGCAATCGCCTGTTCATGAAGCGCGATAACCGCTGGCGCGAGCGCCCCGGCAGCGCTACAATTCGCACTCGCCGAATCACGAAAGCCGGACCGGTCCCAGACCGTACGTCCGCGCTTTTTTGCAACCGGATTTCCGTGAAGCGCAGGCGTGACTTCGGCAGCCCCCTCGGTAGCCAAAGTGAGATTCCCGTGACCCAAGCCGCAATCCTCGTCCTCGAAGACGGCACCGTATTCGAGGGCGAATCCGTAGGCGCGCCCGGCCTGTCCGTCGGTGAAGTGGTGTTCAACACCGCCATGACCGGCTATCAGGAAGTGTTGACCGACCCGTCCTACGCCCGGCAGATGGTCACGCTGACCTATCCGCATATCGGCAACACCGGCATGACCGACCAGGACGATGAAGCGTCCAAGGTGTGGTCGGCCGGCCTGATCGTGCGCGACGTTCCGCGCCGTCCCAGCAACTGGCGCAGCCAGGTGTCGCTGCAGGACTGGCTGATCCAGCGTGGCGTGGTCGCCATCGCCGGCATCGACACCCGCAAGCTGACCCGCATCCTGCGCGAGAAGGGCGCGCAGAACGGTGCGCTGATGGCCGGCGACATCGACGTGGAAAAGGCACTGGAAGCCGCCCGCAAGTTCCCGGGGCTGAAGGGCATGGATCTGGCCAAGGTCGTCACTACCGAGAAGACCTACACCTGGACCGAGGGCCAGCTGGACCTGGATGCCAACGCCTTCGTCAGCGTGCCGGCCCGGTTCAAGGTCGTGGCCTACGACTTCGGCGTGAAGACCAACATCCTGCGCATGCTGGCCGAGCGCGGCTGCGAAGTGACCGTGGTGCCGGCGCAGACCCCGGCCGCCGAGGTGCTGGCACTGAAGCCGGACGGCGTGTTCCTGTCCAACGGCCCAGGTGACCCGGAGCCGTGCGACTACGCCATCGAAGCGATCAAGACCTTCATCGACGTGAAGGTCCCGACCTTCGGCATCTGCCTGGGCCACCAGCTGCTCGGCCTGGCCTCGGGCGCGCAGACCATGAAGATGGGCCACGGCCACCACGGTGCCAACCACCCGGTGCAGGACCTGGACAGCGGCCGGGTGATGATCACCTCGCAGAACCACGGTTTCGCGATCGATGAAGCAACCCTGCCGCCGACCCTGCGCGTGACCCACCGTTCGCTGTTCGACGGCACCAACCAGGGCGTCGCCCGCACCGACGTGCCGGCGTTCTCGTTCCAGGGCCACCCGGAAGCATCGCCGGGCCCGCACGACGTCGGTCCGCTGTTCGACCGTTTCGTGGCGCTGATGGAGCAGGCCAAGGCGTGATCAGTACGCCGCCGGCCCCCCGGTGGCGTCGCGATGGACCGTAAACCCCGCATCGCTGCTGCCACTGGCGCGGCGCTGCGGATCAAGATTCCTGATCGACAGCGTGCGATCACTCCCCCTTGTCACGCTGTACTGACTTAGAGAAGAAAATGCCCAAGCGCACTGACCTCAAGACCATCCTCATCATCGGTGCTGGCCCGATCGTCATCGGCCAGGCCTGCGAGTTCGACTACTCCGGTGCCCAGGCCTGCAAGGCCCTGCGTGACGAGGGTTACCGCGTGGTGCTGGTCAACAGCAACCCGGCCACGATCATGACCGACCCGGAGATGGCCGACGCCGTCTACATCGAGCCGATCAACTGGCAGACGGTCGAGAAGATCATCGCCAAGGAAAAGCCCGATGCGCTGCTGCCGACCATGGGTGGCCAGACCGCGCTGAACTGCGCGCTGGACCTGGCCGACAACGGCGTGCTGGAGAAGTACAACGTCGAGCTGATCGGCGCCAAGCGCGAAGCGATCCGCATGGCCGAAGACCGCGAGCTGTTCCGCGTGGCCATGGGTGAGATCGGCCTGGAGTGCCCGACCGCCGCCGTCGCCCACACCCTGGACGAAGCGCTGGAAATCCAGACCCGCGTCGGCTATCCGACCATCATCCGCCCCAGCTTCACCCTGGGCGGCAGCGGTGGCGGCATCGCCTACAACCGCGAAGAGCTGGTCGAGATCGTCAGCCGCGGCCTGGAGCTGTCGCCGACCACCGAAGTGCTGGTGGAAGAGTCGGTGCTGGGCTGGAAGGAATTCGAGATGGAAGTGGTCCGCGATACCGCGGACAACTGCATCATCGTCTGCTCGATCGAGAACCTGGATCCGATGGGCGTGCACACCGGTGACTCGATCACCGTGGCGCCGGCGCAGACCCTGACCGACAAGGAGTATCAGCGCCTGCGCGATGCCTCCATCGCCGTGCTGCGCAAGATCGGCGTCGACACCGGCGGCTCGAACGTGCAGTTCGGCATCAACCCGAAGACCGGCCGCGTGGTCGTCATCGAGATGAACCCGCGTGTGTCGCGTTCCTCGGCGCTGGCCTCCAAGGCCACCGGCTTCCCGATCGCCAAGGTCGCCGCCAAGCTGGCCGTGGGTTACACCCTGGACGAACTGAAGAACGAAATCACCGGTGGCCTGACCCCGGCCTCGTTCGAGCCGTCGATCGACTACGTCGTCACCAAGATCCCGCGCTTCGCCTTCGAGAAGTTCCCGGCCGCCGATGCCCGCTTGACCACCCAGATGAAGTCGGTGGGCGAGGTGATGGCGATGGGCCGCACCTTCCAGGAGTCGGTGCAGAAGGCCCTGCGTGGCCTGGAAACCGGCAAGGTCGGCTTCGACCCGACCGGTCTGGACCTGGGCAACGAAGACGACCTGCAGACCCTGCGTCGCGAGCTGAAGGCGCCGGGCCCGGAGCGCCTGTTCTATGTGGCCGATGCGTTCCGCGCCGGCATGAGCGTGGAAGAGATCTATGCACTGTCATTCATCGATCACTGGTTCCTGGACCAGATCGAGGAAATCATCGCGGCGGAAGGCGAAGTCGCCGCCGGTGGCATCGACGCACTGGACGCTGCACGCCTGCGCAAGCTGAAGCGCGCTGGCTTCTCCGACGCGCGCCTGGCGCAGCTGACCGGCACCAACGAAGCCGCCATCCGCGCGCTGCGTCGTGCGCACAAGGTGCGCCCGGTCTACAAGCGCGTGGACTCCTGTGCCGGTGAATTCTCCACCGGTACCGCCTACCTGTACTCGACCTACGAGGACGAGTGCGAGGCCGCGCCGAGCAACCGCGACAAGATCATGATCCTGGGCGGTGGCCCGAACCGCATCGGCCAGGGCATCGAGTTCGACTACTGCTGCGTGCACGCGGCGTTGGCGCTGCGCGAGGATGGCTATGAAACCATCATGGTCAACTGCAACCCGGAAACCGTGTCGACCGACTACGACACCTCCGACCGCCTGTACTTCGAGCCGCTGACCCTGGAAGACGTGCTGGAGATCGTCGAACTGGAACAGCCGAAGGGCGTGATCGTGCAGTACGGCGGCCAGACCCCGCTGAAGCTGGCGCGCGCGCTGGAAGCCAACGGCGTGCCGGTGATCGGCACCAGCCCGGACTCGATCGACCTGGCCGAAGACCGCGAGCGCTTCCAGCAGCTGGTCGACACGCTGGGGCTGAAGCAGCCGCCGAACCGCATCGCCCGCAATGATCAGGAAGCCCTGCTGCTGGCCCGCGAGATCGGCTACCCGCTGGTGGTGCGCCCGAGCTACGTGCTGGGCGGCCGTGCCATGGAAATCGTCTACGGCGAAGCCGACCTGGCCCGCTACGTGCGCGACGCGGTGAAGGTGTCCAACGATTCGCCGGTGCTGCTGGACCGCTTCCTCGACAACGCCGTGGAGTGCGACGTCGACATCATCGCCGACAAGGATGGCAACGTCCTGATCGGTGGCGTGATGGAGCACATCGAAGAAGCCGGCGTGCACTCGGGCGATTCCTCCTGCTCGCTGCCGCCGTACTCGCTGTCGGCTGAAACCCAGGCCGAACTGCGCCGCCAGGTGGTGGAGCTGGCCAAGGCCCTGAACGTGGTCGGCCTGATGAACACCCAGTTCGCGATCCAGACCAGCGACGAAGGTGCCGACACCATCTACCTGCTGGAAGTGAACCCGCGTGCCTCGCGCACCGTGCCGTTCGTGTCCAAGGCCACCGGCATGCCGCTGGCCAAGATCGCCGCCCGCTGCATGGCTGGCAAGACGCTGGCCGAGCAGGGCGCGACCAAGGAAATCGTGCCGGACTACTACTCGGTGAAGGAAGCGATCTTCCCGTTCGCCAAGTTCCAGGGCGTCGACCCGATCCTCGGGCCGGAGATGCGCTCCACCGGTGAGGTGATGGGCGTGGGCCGCAGCTTCAACGCCGCCTTCGCGCGTGCGCAGGAAGCCGGCGGCATCAAGGCACCGCCGGTCGGCAAGGCCTTCGTTTCGGTCCGCGATCCGGACAAGAAGCGCGTGCTGCCGGTGGCCAAGGCGCTGCTGGCGCGTGGCTACAGTCTGGTCGCGACGCGTGGCACCGCCGCGTGGCTGCAGCAGCACGGCATGGACTGCGAGATCATCAACAAGGTGGTCGAAGGCCGTCCGCACATCGTCGACTCGATCAAGAACGGCGAGATCGTCTACATCGTCAACACGACCGAAGGTCGTTCGGCGATCAACGACTCGTTCTCGATCCGTCGCGAGGCGCTGCAGCATCGCGTCACCTACTCGACCACCATTGCCGGCGCCAAGGCGCTGGTGGATTCACTGGAATTCCGCGGCACCGGCCCCGTCTGGTCGCTGCAGGAGCTGCACAAGGAGTTGAATGCATGAGAGCCCCCATCACGATGAAGGGCGCGCAGAAGCTGCGCGACGAACTGGATCACCTGAAGTCGGTCAAGCGCCCGAAGGTGATCGCGGCCATCGCCGAAGCACGTGAGCATGGCGACCTGAAGGAGAACGCCGAGTACCACGCCGCGCGCGAGGAACAGGGCTTCATCGAAGGCCGCATCAAGCAGCTCGAAGGCGAGCTGTCGCACGCCGAGATCATCGACGTGAGCAAGCTCAATGCCGGCTCCAAGGTGGTGTTCGGTGCCAGCGTGACCCTGGCCGACGTGGAAACCGACGAAGAGAAGAAGTACCAGATCGTTGGTGACCTGGAGGCGGACATCAAGCAGGGCCTGATCGCGATTTCCTCGCCGGTGGCGCGCGCGATGATCGGCAAGCTGGAAGGTGATTCGATCGTGATCGACGCCCCGGCCGGCCAACGCGAGTACGAGATCGTCAGCGTCAGCTACGTGGACTGACCCGGTGGCAACGGCGACCCTGCTGTTGCCGGCACGCAGCCGCTTTGCCGCGGCTGCGCTGCCGGACGATGTGGCACGCGCGCTCGGTCGTGCCACGACGGTGCAGGTCGTCCCGGGCGAGCGCGCGCAGCTGACACGCCATTTCTCGGTTGCCGCGCCGCACTGGCCGGTGGCCGCGTTGACCCGCCAGCGCGACGTCGGCGATGCCGCCGGCGCCAGCTGGCTGCGTGCCGATCCGGCCTGCATGGTGCCGGACATGCACGGCGCGCGGATGATGGCCTACGGCGAAACACTGCGGCCGACGCTGGCCGACAGCCTCGCCCTGCTGCCAGTGCTGCAGCCGCTGTTTGCCGATGCCGGCTTCGTGCTCGACGCACCCGATCCCTCGCGCTGGTACCTGCGCCTGCCGATCGACCTGGCCCTGCCGGACTTCGACAGTCCGGAAGAGGTGCTCGGGGATGACCTGTTCTCGCACCTGCCGGAAGGCGAGGGCGGCCGCCGCTGGCGGGCGCTGATGACCGAGGCGCAGGTACTGCTGCACAACCATTCCTGGAACCAGCAGCGCGCCGCGCAAGGACAACAGCCGATCAATTCGCTGTGGTTCTGGGGCGGTGGCGTGATGCCGGTATCGGTCAGCACGCCGCACGCACAGGTGCGCAGCCGCGATGCCCTGCTGCAGGGCCTGGCCCTGGCGGCCGGTGTGGCCGTGGATGGCGAACAAGCGGTGGATGCACTCGTTGATCTGCGCCAGCTGCGTTCGCTGCAGCAGCTCGGCAACGATGCGATCCGGCCGCTGCTGGCCGCGCTCAAGCGTGGCGAACTGCAGCGGCTGGTACTGGACTTCGAGGATGGCCTGCAGTTCCAGCTGGACCGTGGCCAGCGCTGGCAGTTCTGGAAGAAGCCGCGCCAGCTTCACGACTGACCGGGGTCGGATCCGTTCTCCATCGGAAAACGGCTCTGACCCCCCAGGGTTTGTCGGGGTTGCCGGCCAGCGGCCGGCACTACCGCAGATAGCGGCGCCTCAACGGACCTCGCTCACCACCGTTGGCAGCGTCCAGTGCCCGCCCGCGACGCCCCGGCACTGCCCGGTAGTGAACTCGCTGCTCTTCACGAATCGCGCGCCATCCCAAGCCCAGTCGTGGCCGGAGAAGCAGTCACCGATGCCGCGCCCACGGAAGCGCCCGCGTAGCGTCGCGTCATCGCGATCAAAGTCCTCCGCGTTGGAGGTCACGAACTTCGCCTGGTACGGTGCTTTGTCCTGCACTACCCAGTAGCCGCTGCTGAAGTTGTAGGCACCCACGAAGCAGCTGGTGCTTGCCAGCACATGCTGGGCGTCCAGTCGCTGGATCTCGATCTCATCTGTCCCGCCATCGCTCAGGCGGCCGCACTCATCCGGCTTCGGTAGGCTGGCGATCAGTGCCTTGCGCAGGCCCGGTGCGATCGCCAGTGCCGCGTCGGAGGCGCGCGGTGCCACCAGCGTGCCGCGCATGATCACTGGCACCGGCAACGCCGCAGGCACGCTCGCTTCAGCCTTGTCTCCACGCCGCACCAGCGCACCGGGCGTGCCCAGCCGGCCTTGGGCCTCGTCCATCTTCAGCAGTACGGCCGCTGCACCGCTGTCGGAGATCGGCCACGCCTTGGCCTTGCCGTCGATAATCTCGATGCGTGCCTGGCGCGGCAGTGCGGCGACCAGTGCATCGGTCTGTGCCTGCTGCAACAACACTGTGTCCCCGTCGCCGGTGTCGCGCACCGGGCCCAGGTCCTTGCCGTTCAGGTGCAGGCGCAGCGCCCCGGTCGGCGTCGGGCTTTCGCCATCCTCGCCATTGCGCAGCCGCGCGAGCACCTTCGTACCCGGGCCGCCGGCGCGCTCCAGCATCAGGCTGAGCAGGTTGCCCGCAGCTTGCGGGCTGTAGCCAGCCGCGCGGCAGGTGCGGGTGTTGTCACAGGCCAACGACCAGTCGTTGTGTTCGAATTCGACCCCGGGCCTGGGTTCAGGCGTCGCGGAGTGAGCGGCCGGGGCCACGGCGAGTGCCATCAGCGCGGTCAGCAGGGTGCGGGTCATGGATGGAAGTCCGTTCCAGGGCAGGCAAGCATGGAAGATGCGGTCGTGAAATCCAAATGCTGCTGGCCGAAGAGCCAAGGGGCCTCGTCAGCGGCGGCAGCCGACCGGGGGAGCGGTGCACGTTATGATGTGCGGGTCTTTTGTAACCGGCGATGCCGATGTCCCTTGCCGCCGATGCTGCGCAGCCGCCCTCTGATATACCGCTGATCCGCCGCCGCGATGCGGTCGTGCCCGGCAGCTGGCCAGAGGGCACGCTGCCATTGCTGGCGCGACTCTATGCCAGCCGCGGTGCGGGTACACCAGAGCTGGCGCTGCCGAAACTGGGCAGCCTCCACGCGCCCGAGCTGCTGACCGGTATCGATGATGCAGTGGGCCTGCTGATCGAGGCCATCGCCAACGACAAGCGCATCCTGGTGGTTGGCGATTTCGATTGCGATGGCGCCACCGCCTGTGCGGTCGGCGTGCGTGGCCTGCGCATGCTCGGCGCGCAACACGTCTTCCACGCGGTACCGAACCGCATGGTGCATGGCTATGGCCTGTCGCCGTCGCTGGTGGAGGAGCTGGCCGCGCTGCAGCCGGACCTGCTGGTGACCGTCGATCACGGCATCGCCTGCCATGCGGGCGTGACCGCGGCCAAGGCGCGCGGCTGGCAGGTGCTGGTCACCGACCATCACCTGCCCGGGCCGCAGTTGCCGCCGGCCGATGTCATCGTCGATCCCAATCTCGACGGTGATGCCTTCCCCAGCAAGTCACTGGCCGGCGTCGGCGTGATCTTCTACGTGCTGATGGCGCTGCGCCGGCAGATGCGCGAGGCCGGTGTCTTTGCCGATGGCAAGGGGCCAGACCTCACCACGCTGCTGGATCTGGTGGCGGTGGGCACCGTTGCGGACCTGGTAGCGCTGGACCCGAACAACCGTGCGCTGGTCAGCGCAGGCTTGCGCCGTCTGCGCGCAGGGCAGGGCTGTGTCGGCCTGCGTGCGCTGATCGAAGCCAGCGGCCGTGATGCCGCGCGGCTCACTGCCACCGACATCGGCTTCGCACTCGGCCCGCGCCTGAATGCCGCAGGCCGGCTGGAAGACATGGCGCTGGGCATCGCGCTGCTGTTGACCGAAGACCCGCGCCAGGCGCGCGAGATCGCGCAGACGCTGGAGCAGATCAACTCAGACCGCCGCGCGGTGCAGCAGTCGATGACCGATGACGCCGAGCAGGCATTGACCCGGGTAGTGCTGGACATGGCCGGTCAGCGACCGGTGGCCGCCTGCCTGTTTGATGCCGACTGGCATCCCGGTGTGGTCGGCCTGGTCGCTTCGAAGATGAAGGATCGCCTGCATCGCCCGGTGATCGCCTTCGCCCCGGCCGAACCCGGCGCCGATACCCTGCGCGGGTCTGCGCGCTCGATTCCCGGGCTGCACATCCGTGACGCCCTGGCGCTGGTCGATGCGCGCCATCCGGGCCTGATCGAACGCTTCGGCGGCCACGCCATGGCGGCTGGGCTCAGCCTGCGGCGTGACCACGTTGATGACTTCAAGGCCGCCTTCGTCGCGGTGGTGCTGGAGATGCTCGATCCGGCGGCACTGCAGCAGCAGGTGCTAAGTGACGGCGAGTTGGCGGCGGACGAGCTGGACCATCGCCACGCCGATGCGTTGCGCCTGGCCGGCCCGTGGGGCCAGGGTTTCCCCGAGCCCCTGTTCGACGGCCACTTTGAAGTAGCCAACTGGCGCGTTTTGAAGGAGCGTCACCTGAAGCTGGAACTGCGCCTGCCCGGCGTACCCGGCACCATCAACGCCATCCATTTCGGCGGCTGGCACGGCAACGCGCCGAGTCGCCACGTGCATCTCGCCTATCGGCTCGCCTGCGACGACTATCGCGGCGGCAGCGCCATCCAGCTGATCGTCGAGCACTGCCTGCCCGCCTGAGAAAAAGGGGACGGAGGGGATTAAGTCGCTTGTGCCTTGTTTGCCAGTTGCGACTTAATCCCCTCCGTCCCCTTTTTTGGTCTCCCAACCCCGTTACGGCTGCTGGTGCGTTCAACGATCCACGATCCCACTGGAGTCCGGTCATGGTCTTCGCCCGTTGCTGCACCGTGTTGTTGCTGGCCCTTGCGGCCTGGCCCGCTGGCGCACAGTCGCCGCCGATCTCCCGGCCGCAGGCCGCCACCCCGCTGCTGATCGCGCCGGCGGCTGAGCAGGCGGTCCAACTGCAACACGCCCGCATCGAGGGCGAGATCCAGGCCGGCATCGCCCAGACCCGGATCACCCTGGAATTCCACAACCCGAACCGGCGCGTGCTGGAGGGCGAGCTGCAGTTCCCGCTGGCCGAGGGCCAGCAGATCAGCGGCTTCGCGCTGGATATCAACGGCGAGATGCGTGACGCGGTGCCGGTGCCGAAGGACCGCGGCCGCCAGGTGTTCGAGGAGATTGCCCGCCGCGGCGTTGACCCGGGCCTGCTGGAACAGACCGCCGGCAATCAGTTCCGGCTGCGCATCTACCCGCTGCCGGCCGGTGGTAGCCGGCGCGTGCAGCTGGTGATCCGCGAGCCATTGGCCTTCGCCGGCCAAGGCTGGCAGTGGACGCTGCCGCTGCAGTTTGCCGCCGGTGCAGCCTCGGTTGAACTGAAACTGCAGGCCCCCGGCGCGACTACTGCAGGTACGGCGCCGTTCCGCATCAGCGCGGGCCAGCTGCTGTGGCAGGGCGAGGGCGCGCAGTTGCCGAAGCAGCTGCAGTGGGATCTGCCGGCGACCCGCCAGGCACAGGTGCAGGTGGCGCCCTGGCAGGACGGCCATTACCTGCTGGCGCAGCTGCCGGTGGCGGCCAGCAGTACGCCGCGCAGACTGCCGAGCGAAATCGGCCTGCTGTGGGACGGCTCCGGTTCGGCGGGACAGCGCGAACGCACGCGCGAGTTCGCCCTGCTGGATCGCTATTTCGCCGCGCTGGGTGACGGCACCGTGGCCTTGACCGTGCTGCGCGATCGCGCCGAGCCGGTGCGTCGCTTCCGCATCCGCGCCGGCAACTGGAGTGAACTGCGCGCAGCCCTGCAGGCCGTGCGCCCGGACGGTGCCAGCGCGCTGGCACAGTGGCAGCCGCAGCCGGGCGTGAAGGAATACCTGCTGGTCAGCGATGGCCTGCTGACCTATGGGCCGGAACAGCTGCCGGCGATGGCGTCGGATCAGCGCCTGTTTGCGATCAGCAGTGCCGGTGCGCGCACTGATGCCGTGCGGCTGCGTGGTTGGAGTGAGGCGCATGGCGGTCGCTTCGTTGCGCTGGGCAAGGATGTCGATTCGGCGGCGCGCGCGCTGCTGTCGTCGCCGCTGGATGTGCAGGTCGATGCGGGGCGCGGCGTGCAGGACGTGGTGATCGATCGTCGCAGTGAAGCCCAGGGCTGGCTGTGGCTGCATGCACGACTGGCGGCCGACGGTGTGCCGATGCGGGTGCGCGTGGGCGGCGGCGAATGGCAGGCGCTGCCCGCCACGCAGAAGAGCGACGACGGAGAGCTGCTGTCCGGCCTGTGGGCGCAGGCGCGCCTGCAGCAGCTGGCCGCCGACCGCCGTGGCAACCGCGAGGCGATGCAGCGCCTGTCCCAGCAGTTTGGCCTGGTGGGGCCGGATACCTCGCTGATCGTGCTGGAGACGTTGGAGGACTACCTGCGCTATGCGATCCGCCCTTCGGACACGCTGCGCGCGGAGTACGACGCCAGGTTTGCAGTGCAGGTCAGGGATCGCGCCGCTGCTGATCGCCAGCGCCTGGATGAAGTGGCCGCCCGCTGGAAGGAGCGCCAGCAGTGGTGGAACCGCAGCTGGCCGAAGGGTGCGCCGCCGCGGGCCAAGGAAGCAGCGCTGGACGTTGCTTCGGCCGACTATCCTGCCGAGTCAGCGCCGATGGCGATGCTCGTCGCACCGGCGCCCGCGGCACCGCCCGCGCCTGCACCGATGGCCGCGGCGGCAGAACAGCGCATGCAGGCCAGCAGCGCACGCGCGCGTCGTCCGGCGCCCGCGTCGGAGAATGCACTGGATTCGATTGTGGTCACCGGCGGCTCGGTCGATGCCGCTGCAGCCGCCAACGATGGCCAGCTCGGCATCCAGCTGGCGGCCTGGCAGCCGGACTCGGCCGTCGCCCGGCGCCTGCGCCAGGGGCCGCCATCGCAGCTTTATGACCGCTATCTGGCCGAGCGCGATGCCCACGCCGACAGCAGCGCCTTCTTCCTCGATGTGGCCGACCTGCTGCTGGAGCAGGGCCAGCGCGAGCTGGCACTGCGGGTGCTGTCGAACCTGGCCGAAATGGATCTGGACAACCGCCACCTGCTGCGCGTGCTCGGTTACCGACTGATGCAGGCCGATGCTCCCGCACTGGCGGTGCCGGTGTTCGAGCAGGTGCTGGCGATGGGCCAGGAAGAACCGCAGAGCTTCCGCGACCTGGGCTTGGCGCTGGCAGCGGCCGGCAAGCCACAGCAGGCACTGGCGCCGCTGTACCAGGTGGTGGTGCGGCCGTGGGACAGCCGCTTCGATGGCATCGCCCTGATCGCGCTGGATGAGCTGACCAACCTGGTGGCCGGCAGCACGCCCCGGCTGGATACCACCGGCATCGACCCGCGCCTGTTGCAGGCGATGCCGCTGGACCTGCGCGTGGTGCTGTCGTGGGACGCCGACAACAGCGACATGGACCTGTGGGTGACCGACCCGAACGGCGAGCGCGCCTACTACGGCAACCGGATGACCTACCAGGGCGGGCAGATGTCGCAGGACTTCACCGGCGGCTATGGCCCCGAGCAGTTCTCGCTGCGCAACGCCAAGCCGGGCAAGTACAAGGTGGAGGCGAACTACTTTGGCAGCCGCCAACAGCTGGTGACCGGTGCGACAACCCTGATGCTGCGGCTGACCACCCACTGGGGCACGCCGAAGCAGAAGGATCAGATGGTGACGATGCGGCTGAAGGACCGTGCTGAGACCGTGCTGGTGGGTGAGTTCGAGGTGAAGTAGTCAACTGCCCCAAGTGGCCGTCCGAGGGTGGGCCAAGGAAGACCCTCGTCGACGCCGCTCTGGGCAAGGAGGTCCTGTGTGGGGTCGGCCGCGGCCCGGCCGGCTCCCCGCGCCAAGGCGGGCATCGCCTGCCTGAATGCAGCGCCAGTGCATCATGCTGGAGCCCCGGCGCAGGCCCAGGCCCTCATTCCGGGCATCCCCGGCCTGCGGTATCATTACCAGTCATCTTTTGAATGCATAACCGCCGACATGATCGAACTGAATCCTGTCCGCCAGCGCATCACCGATCTGACCGATCGCGTGCTGTCGCTTCGGGGGTATCTTTGACTACGACGCCAAGAAAGAGCGTCTTGAAGAAGTAACGCGGGAGCTGGAAAGCCCCGACGTCTGGAACAACGCCGAGTACGCCCAGAACCTGGGCCGCGAGCGTTCCAGCCTGGAAAAGACCGTGGGCGGCATCGCCTCGGTGCTCGATGGCCTGAACGACGCCACTGAACTGCTGGAGCTGGCCGAGTCCGAGCAGGACGAGGAGACCGCACTGGCGGTGGTCGCCGACCTCGACAAGCACCAGGCGCACGTGGAGAAGCTGGAGTTCCAGCGCATGTTCTCCGGCGAGATGGACAATGCGGCCGCGTTCGTCGACATCCAGGCCGGTGCCGGTGGCACCGAAGCCCAGGACTGGGCCGAGATCCTGCTGCGCATGTACCTGCGCTGGTGCGAGTCGCGCGGCTGGAAGACCGAACTGATGGAAGTCTCCGGTGGCGACGTCGCCGGCATCAAGTCGGCCACGCTGCGCGTGGAAGGCGACTATGCCTACGGCTGGCTGAAGACCGAGACCGGCGTCCACCGCCTGGTGCGCAAGTCGCCGTTCGACTCGGACAACCGCCGCCACACCAGCTTCACCTCGGTGTTCGTGTCGCCGGAAATCGATGACAACATCGACATCACCATCAACCCGGCCGACCTGCGTACCGACGTGTACCGTTCGTCCGGTGCCGGTGGTCAGCACGTGAACAAGACCGAGTCGGCGGTGCGTATCACCCACATCCCGACCAACATCGTTGTGGCCTGCCAGACCGGCCGCAGCCAGCACCAGAACCGCGACAACGCGATGAAGATGCTGGCCGCCAAGCTGTATGAACTGGAGATCCAGAAGCGCAACGCCGAGAAGGACGCGGTGGAAGCCACCAAGTCCGACATTGGCTGGGGCAGCCAGATCCGCAACTACGTGCTGGACCAGAGCCGTATCAAGGACCTGCGTACCGGCATCGAGCGTTCAGATACGCAGAAGGTGCTGGACGGCGACCTGGACGAGTTCGTCGAGGCCAGCCTGAAGGCCGGTTTGGCCGTGGGCTCCAAGCGCGCCGATGCCTGATCGACGCGCCTGCGCGTATTTCGTCACCCTCGTGCGCAACGCCGAGGGTGGCTGATCACGCTTCCGGTAGAGCCGAGCCCATGCTCGGCTGCTGTTGGCGCAGTAGCAGACGCGTCGAGCATGGCTCAACGCTACAACTACAAAGGGTAGGACGGGCCGATGATGCGCAGCGAAAGTGAACGCAAGGAACTCGGCGGCTTCCTCAAGGCCTGCCGCGCCCGTGTCGACCCTGCCACGCTCGGCCTCCCGGCCGGGCGCCGGCGCACCCCGGGCCTGAAGCGCGAGGAAGTGGCGCTGGCGATCGGGGTCAGCGTCAGCTGGTATACCTGGATCGAACAGGGCCGTGAAGTGCGCGCCTCGCCCGAAGTGCTTGAGCGCCTGGCACAGGTGCTGCGCATGAGTGACGACGAACGCGCCTACGCGTTCGCGCTGTCCGGCTACGGCGTGCCGCTGGAATCGCCGGACGAGAGCGTGACCGATGGCCTGCGCCAGCTGGTGGAGGCGATGCAGCCGATCCCGGCCTACGTACGCAATACCCGCTTCGACATCCTGGCCTGGAACCCGGCCATCGCCGATCTTTTCGTGGACTACAGCCAGCTGGCGCCGCATGAGCGCAACACGCTGCGGCTGATGTTCCTGTACCCGCCGTACCGCACGCTGATCCTCAACTGGGAAGAAATGACCCGCGGGCTGCTGGCGGGCTTCCGCGCGGCGATGGCGCAGGCCCCGGACAAGGCCCCGTTCCTGGCGCTGGTGGAAGACATCGCCGCGCACAGCGAAGAGTTTCGCCAATGGTGGCCGGAGCACGACGTGCGTCGGTTCGATGAAGGTGCGAAGAAGCTCAACCATCCCACGCGGGGGTTGCTGGACCTGCAGTACGTGGCGCTGGTGCCGGAGAGCCGGCACGACCTGTCCCTGGTGACCTACCTGCCGCGAGGGTAGGGGTTTACGGCAGGGCTTGCAGCCCTGCACCTGCTCAACGCAACGGCCAGAGCCAGAGCTGGATTCCGTGGTTTGGCGGGGCGGTGTCGGGGTGCGGGGACGCCGCAAGTACGTCCGTGTAGGCTTGGCAGCCGCATCCATGCGGCTGACACCTCGCACTCCGACACCGCCCCGCCTTCGACAGGTTCACGCGGCTGTTGGCAACTGCGGCTTTGTTCCGCGCGGCTGTTGGTAGGTGCCGACCTTGGTCGACACGATTTTTCTCTCAGATATCGAATGAGTCATCCACGCATGGCGTGGATCTACTGTGTCGACCAAGGTCGACACCCACCAACAGCAACGCAGAGCGCCGTCCCGACAGATCGCAGAACTCTGTCGAAGGTGGGGTGGATCCGGTTGCGGGGGCGTGAGCCGCATGGATGCGGCGACCGAGCTTACATGGATGTACTTGCAGCGTCCCCCTCAACCGGACCCACCCCGCCAACCCACGGAATGCCAGCTTCTGCCGTTGCCGTTGCCGTTGCCGTTGCCTCGGCTTGGCTTGAAGCCTCTGCGGGTGCAGGGCGCAGCCCTGCCGATAACCCCATTCACACAGGTAAGTGCAGGTCACAGGATAAGCAGACGCCTTGTTGCCTCCGCCAATCGGGTCCACATTCCTGTGCAGAAGACGGGCCGCTGCCCGTTGCCGAGACAACAGGAGCCCTGCATGTCCGCTGCCCCCACCACCGCCATTTCCCGCGATCCGGCCACCGGCCAGCAGATCGCCAGCCATCCCTTCGCCACCGATGCCGAGCTGGAAACAATCCTCGATCGCGGCCAGGTCGGCTTTGCGGCCTGGAGCGTCAAGAGCCTCGAACAGCGCGCAGACGTACTGCGTGCGATGGCCGCCGTACTGCGGCGTGACCGCGAAAAGCTGGCCGCGCTGGCTACCGCCGAGATGGGCAAGGTACAGGCCGAATCGCTGGCCGAGATCGAGAAGTGTGCCGTGCTGTGCGACTGGTACGCTGACCACGGCGCGCAGTTCCTGCGCGACGAACCGACCCAGGTGCCCGACGACAAGGCCTACGTGTCCTACCTGCCGCTGGGCGTGGTGCTGGGCATCATGCCGTGGAACTTCCCGTACTGGCAGGTGATGCGTGCGGCGGTGCCGATCCTGATGGGCGGCAACGGCTTCCTGCTGAAGCCGGCCGAGAACATCGTCGGTACCGCGCAGCTGCTCGACGCGGCCTGGCGCGATGCCGGCCTGCCGGAAGGCACCTTCATCGCCGCCAACATCAGCCGCGAGGGCACCAGCCGCGCGATCGCCGATGATCGCATCGCCGCAGTGACCCTGACCGGCAGCGTGGCCGCAGGCCGCAGCATCGCCGCCCAGGCCGGGCAGGCGCTGAAGAAGGTGGTGCTGGAGCTGGGGGGCTCGGATCCGTTCATCGTACTGGCCGACGCCGATCTGGACGCCGCCGTTGATGCGGCGGTAGCCTCGCGCTTCCAGAACACCGGGCAGGTCTGCATCGCCGGAAAGCGCATCATCGTCGAAGACGCGATCTACGATCGTTTCGTGGCGCAGTTCTGCCAGAAGGTGCAGGCACTGACCATCGGCGATGGCCGCGACCCGGCCAACCGTATCGGCCCGATGGCGCGCCAGGACCTGCTGGAGCAGCTCGATGCGCAGGTACGGGCTTCGGTGGAGGCCGGTGCGCGGCTGCTGGTTGGCGGCCACCCGCTGGATCGCCCGGGAGCCTTCTATGCACCCACCGTGCTGGCCGACGTGGAGCCAGGCATGCAGGCCTTCGATACCGAGACCTTCGGGCCGGTGGCCTCGATCAGTCGCGCCCGCGACGCCGACCATGCGGTGGAACTGGCCAACCAGAGCGAATTCGGCCTGAGCGGCAACCTGTGGACCGGCGACCGCGCGCGGGCCATGCAGCTGGCGCGCCGGCTGCAGACCGGCGGCGTGTTCGTCAACGGCTTCTCCGCTTCAGACCCGCGCGTGCCGATCGGCGGCGTAAAAAAGAGCGGCTTCGGTCGTGAGCTCTCGCACTTCGGCATCCGCGAATTCGTCAACGCGCAGACGGTGTGGTTCGACAAGCGTTGACGCGCAGCTTCCCTACTTCCTGCAACGATCCACCATCAGTCCAGCGAAAAGGACGGCATTCCAATGTCCAAGGGTTCAGATCTGCTTGTCGCCGCGCTTGAGAACGAAGGCGTCGAGCGCATTTTCGGTATCCCCGGCGAGGAAAACCTCGACGTGGTCGAGTCGCTTCGTCATTCCAGCATCGAGCTGGTCATCACCCGCCACGAGCAGGCAGCGGTGTTCATGGCCGCCACCTATGGCCGCCTGACCGGCAAGCCCGGCGTGTGCCTGGCCACGCTCGGTCCGGGCGCGCTCAACTTCACCACCGGCGCCGCCTATGCGCTGCTCGGTGCGTGGCCGGTGATCATGATCACTGGCCAGAAGGGCATCGTCGCCAGCAAGCAGGCGCGCTTCCAGATCGTCGACATCGTCGGCACGATGAAGCCGTTGACCAAGCAGGCACGGCAGATCGTCTCGGCGCGCACGATCCCGACCATCGTCCGCGAGGCGTTCCGTGTCGCCCAGGAAGAGCGGCCGGGCCCAGTGCTGCTGGAGCTGCCCGAAGACATCGCCGCCGATGAGGTCGAAGGCGTGGCGCTGGTTCCGCCGCACGCGGTGGATCGTTCCATCGCCAGTCCGGAAGCGTTGGATCGGGCGGCAGAGACCATCCGCAGTGCAAAGCGACCGCTGCTGATGATCGCTTCGGCGGCGTCGCGGCCGCAGTCCAGCGAGGCGCTGTCGGCGTTCGTGCTGCGCGCCGGCATTCCGTTCTTCACCACGCAGATGGGCAAGGGCGCGGTGGCCGGCGGCTCGGGCCTGTACATGGGCACCGCAGCGCTCACCGAGCGCGATTACGTGCACATGGCGATCGACCAGGCCGACGTGATCGTGACCATCGGCCACGAGGTCACCGAGAAGCCGCCGTTCGTGATGCGCCCGGGCGGGCCGACCGTGATCCATATCGGCTACTCGCAGGCGGCGGTGGAACAGGTGTACTTCCCGCAGGTGGAGGTGATCGGCGACATCGGCCGTTCGCTGACCCAGCTGGCCGACCGCATCGAAGGCGCGGTGCCGAATGCCGCCGCGCTGCTGCCGCTGCGCGCGACCATCCTCGAGCATCTGGCCGACCGTGCCGAGGAGGCCCGTTTTACCCCGCAGCGGCTGGTGCACGACGTGCGCCAGGTGATGCCGCCGGACGGCATCGTGGCGCTGGACAACGGCATGTACAAGATCTGGTTCGCTCGCAACTACCGTACCCAGGTGGCCAACACATTGCTGCTGGACAACGCGCTGGCGACCATGGGCGCGGGCCTGCCATCGGCGATCATGGCCTCGATCCTGTATCCACAGCGCCGGGTGCTGGCGGTGTGTGGCGATGGTGGTTTCATGATGAACAGCCAGGAGCTGGAGACGGCGCGCCGGCTGGGGCTCAACCTGGTGGTGCTGATCCTCAACGACGGCGCCTACGGCATGATCCGCTGGAAGCAGGCGGTGGATGGCTTCACTGACTACGGCATGACCTTCAGCAACCCGGATTTCGTGAAGTACGCCGAGGCCTATGGCTGCAAGGGGCATGAGGTAACCGCCATCGAGCAGTTCATCCCGACCCTGCAGGCGGCATTCAACGAGGGCGGGGTGCACCTGGTGTCCGTACCGGTCGACTACTCGGAGAACCAGCGGGTGCTGGTGGACGAGCTGCGGCAGGCGTTCCCCGGGAACGCGTAGGCGCCGATCCGCTGATGGGGTCAGATCCCTTTGCAGCGCAAAGGGATCTGACCCCTCTCCAGGCCGGGGCAGGGCGGTTTTGGTATGCTGTGGAGCCGGCCGCGCCGGGCGCAAGATCCCCCTCACTACACGATTCCCGCAGATCCATGAGCGAAGCTACCGATACCCCCCCCGTCGACGAGAACAAGTTGATCGCCGAGCGCCGTGAGAAACTCAAAGCGCTGCGTGGGCAGGGCATCGCGTACCCGAACGATTTCCGTCGTGAGGACTTCGCCGGCCGCCTGCAGGAAGAATTCGCCGATGCCGAGCAGTGGACCGCCGAGGCGCTGGAAGGCAACGGCCGCCAGGTGAAGATGGCCGGCCGCCTGATGGCCAAGCGCATCATGGGCAAGGCGAGCTTCGCGCAGATCCAGGACGAGTCCGGCCGCATCCAGCTGTTCCTGCAGGGGGCCGTGCTGGGCGATGCCTACACCGCGTTCAAGGGCTGGGACGTGGGCGACATCATCGCCGTCGAAGGCGGCCTGACCCGGACCAAGACCGGCGAGCTGTCGGTCAAGGCCGAGTCGATCCGCCTGCTGACCAAGTCGCTGCGTCCGTTGCCGGACAAGTGGCATGGCCTGGCCGACGTCGAGCAGCGTTACCGCCAGCGTTACGTCGACCTGATCGTCACCCCGGAGTCGCGCGCGGTCTTCATCAAGCGCTCGAAGATCATCCGCGCCATGCGTGCGTGGCTGGACAACCGCGACTTCCTGGAAGTCGAAACGCCGATGATGCACTACATCCCCGGCGGCGCGGCGGCCAAGCCGTTCACCACCCACCACAACGCGCTGGACCTGGACCTGTACCTGCGCGTGGCGCCGGAGCTGTACCTCAAGCGCCTGACCGTGGGCGGCCTGGAGCGCGTGTACGAGATCAACCGCAACTTCCGCAACGAAGGCGTCAGCACCCGCCACAATCCGGAATTCACCATGATGGAGCTGTACGAGGCCTATGCCACGTACAACGAGATCATGGACCTGACCGAAGGCGTGATCCGTGACGTGGCCAGGACGGTCAACGGCAGCACCGAGGTCGAGTGGGACGGGGCGAAGATCGACCTGGGCCCGGCGTTCCGCCGCTGGCGCATGGACGAAGCCGTGCGCCACCACAACCCGGAAATCTCGGTTGCCGACTGCACCGACCGTGACGCGCTGCTGCGCCATTGCGAGCGCTTGAACATCCGCGTCAAGCCGTCCTACGGCTGGGGCAAGCTGCTGCTTGAGATCTTCGAGGCCACCGTCGAGCACACCCTGATCCAGCCGACCTTCATCACCGACCATCCGGTGGAAGTCTCGCCGCTGGCCCGTGCCAACGACAGTGATCCGGGCTACACCGACCGCTTCGAGCTGTTCGTCAACGGCAAGGAGCTGGCCAATGGCTTCTCCGAGTTGAACGACCCGGAAGACCAGGCCCAGCGCTTCCAGGCCCAGGTGGCCGCGAAGGAAGGTGGCGACGATGAGGCCATGCACTACGACGCCGACTACATCCGTGCGCTGGAGTACGGCATGGCCCCGACCGGCGGCCTCGGCATCGGCGTCGATCGTCTGGTGATGCTGCTGACCGGCAGCAGCTCGATCCGCGATGTGCTGCTGTTCCCGTACATGCGTCCGGAGCAGTAAGTCGCGTTTTTGACTCCCGATTGTGCGCGCCGTCCCGAAACGAGACGGCGCGATTGACGCGTCCCGCACTCGGCGTATCGTAATTGCACTACCTTGACGCCTGTTATGGCTTGATCGGCGTCAGGGGAGGGCACGGTGTGGGGAGTCCGCTTCACATTGTGATGACGATCATGAATCGGGACGCATGACACGGGAGTCAGGCCGATGCAGGGTGCGAGCGTTCGCAGCGGCAGAGTATCCTCGCCTGCTGATGATCCAGCGTGGTCGAAAAACCAGGCAGAGTACGCGTTGAATATCGTCATCGTTGATGACCAGACTTCCGCCCGGACGATGCTGCGTCACGTCATCGAAGACATCGCGCCGGAACTGAGCGTGTATGACTTCGGCGATCCGCTGACCGCATTGGCCTGGTGCGAAGCCCATCCGGTCGACCTGCTGCTGCTCGATTACCGTATGCCGGAGATGGATGGGCTGGAGTTCGCCCGTCGTTTCCGTCGCCTGCCCAAGCACCGCGACATTCCGGTGATCCTGATCACCGTGGTCGGTGACGAGCCGATCCGCCAGGCGGCACTGGAAGCCGGCGTCATCGACTTCCTGGTCAAGCCGATCCGCCCGCGCGAACTGCGTGCGCGCTGCTACAACCTGCTGCAGCTGCGCCAGCAGACCGAGAACGTGAAGCAACGGGCGCTGTCGCTGGAGCAGCGCCTGCTGGCCAGCATGCATGAGGTCGAAGAGCGGGAGCGCGAAACGCTGTCGCGGCTGGCGCGCGCGATCGAGTTCCGTGATGCCGGCACCAGCGCCTACCTGGAGCGCATGGCACGTGTGGCCGGCCTGATTGCCGAACAGCTCGGGCTGCCCGAGGAGGAGGTGCGCCTGATCGAAATGGCTGCGCCGCTGCATGACATGGGCAAGATCGCCATTCCCGATGCGGTGCTGCTCAAGCAGGGCAAGCTCAACGAGGAGGAGCTGGCGATCATGCGCCGGCACCCGCGGATTGGCCATGAACTGCTGAGCGGCAGCCAGAATCGTTTCATCCAGGTTGGCGCGTTGATCGCACTGCGTCATCATGAGCGCTACGACGGCAGCGGCTATCCTGATGGGCTGGTCGGCGATGCGATTCCGCTGGAAGCGCGCATCGTGGCTGTCGCCGATGTCTTCGACGCCCTGATTTCGCCCCGTCCGTACAAGGAAGCATGGACCATGGAAGCCACCCTGGCTTATCTCTACGCCCAGCGTGGCCGGCTGTTCGATCCCCGATGCGTGGACGCGCTGCTGCGCGGCCGCGAACAGCTGGACCAGATCTGCGCCGAGCATTCGATGGCGTCCGCGCGCCCGGGGCTGGGCGCGTGAAACGGCTGTTGTCGCAGCTGCGGCTGCGCCTGTCCCAGCGCCAGGACAGCGAACACGGCCAGCAGATCGTCCGTATTGTCCTGATCAGCTTGATCCTGGCCTACGTGCTGTTGCCGGCGCCGCGCCACGACCTGCCGCACACGCAGTACGTGGGCGTGCTGGCGATCGTATTGACCGGCCTGAGCCTGTCGCTGCTGTTGTTCGGCTGGCTGCTGTGGCGGCCGGCGCGTTCCGATCCCCGCCGCGTGCTGGGCATGCTCGCCGACTATGGCCTGATCGCTGCCGGCATGGTGCAGATGGGCGAGCCCCTGGCCTGGGTCTACATCGTGGTGATGTGGGTGACGGTCGGCAACGGCATGCGCTTCGGCCACCACTACCTGTACGTGGCGGTGGCGATGGCGATGGTGAGCTTCGGTTGCACGGTGCTGCTGACGCCTTACTGGCAACAGAATTTCCGTCTGGCCATCGGCCTCTGGCTCGGCCTGGCGGCGGTGCCGCTGTACTTCTCGACGCTGCTGCGGCAGCTGACCGAAGCGATGGCCGAGGCGCGCCGTGCCAGCGAGGCCAAGAGCCGTTTCCTGGCCAACATGAGCCACGAGTTCCGCACGCCGTTGAACGGCCTCAACGGCATGACCGAAGTACTGGCGACCACGCGCCTGGACGATGAGCAGCGCGAGTGCCTCAACACCATCCAGGCGTCTTCGCGCAGCCTGCTGGCGCTGGTGGAGGAAGTGCTGGACATCTCGGCCATCGAGGCCGGCAAGCTGCGCGTGGTGGCCGAAGACTTCGCCGTGGCCGACGTGATCCAGGCGATCGGGCTGATCCTGTTGCCGCAGGCCAAGGCCAAGCGCTTGGATTACCGGGTGAAGGTCGCCGATGGTGTGCCGCCACGCGTGCGCGGAGACGTCGGGCACCTGCGGCAGATCCTGCTGAACCTGGCCGGCAACGCGGTCAAGTTCACCGATCACGGCCGGGTCGAAATCCGTGTCAGCGTGGTGCAGGCCGATACCAGTGGCGCGGTGCGGCTGCGCTTCGACATCCTCGACACCGGCATCGGCGTGGCCCCGGCCATGCGTGCGCGGCTGTTCGACGCCTTCGAGCAGGCTGACGTCAGCATGGCGCGTCGCCATGAGGGCACCGGGCTGGGCACAACCATCGCCAAGGGCCTGGTCGAGGCGATGGACGGTGACATCGGCTATCTGGAAAACCCGCCGCGCGGCAGCCACTTCTGGGTCGAGCTGCCGTTCGCGCCGCCGCAGCCGCAGGTGCCGGGTGCGGTGCCGAGCCTGACCGGCGACGACGACGTGGGGCCGGGCGGCAACGTGATCGCATTTGCCGACCCGTTCCTGCGCCATCGCGCCCGCGTGCGGAGCATGCAGATCCTGGTGGCCGACGACCACGAGGCCAACCGCATGGTCCTGCAGCGCCTGCTGCAGAAGGCCGGGCATCGCGTGCTGTGCGTGGATGGCGGTGAGGCGGTGCTGGATGCGCTGGCCGACAGTGAGTTCGACGCGGTCATCGTCGACCTGCACATGCCGGGCATGAGCGGGCTGGACATGCTGAAGGAGTTGCGGGTGATGCAGGCCGGCGGCGGACCGCGCACGCCGGTGCTGGTGCTCAGCGCCGATGTTACCCCCGAGGCGATCCAGCGCTGTACCCAGGCTGGGGCGCATGCGTTCCTGGCCAAGCCCGTGGTGGCGGTGCGCCTGCTCGATACCCTGGCCGAGATCGCCAGCAATGCCCAGCTGAAGACCATGGCCGCACCGGTGGTGCGACCGATGGCGCTGCAGGATGGGGTGCTCGACAGCAGCGTGCTGGACGAGCTGGCCTCGCTGGGCATGGGCGAGGGCTTCGAACGTGAGTTCATCCGCCAATGCCTGGAGGACGTGGCGGGCTGCATGGGCAAGGCCGAGCAGGCCGGTGAGGCCACGCAGTGGGATGTGTTCCGCGAACAATCCCACGCGATCAAGGGCGTGGCCAGCAACCTTGGCCTGATGCGCGCGTCCAACCGTGCCGGCGAGCTGATGCGGATGGCCGACTGGCAGCTGAAGACCGAATGGCGCCAGCGCCTGGGCATCCTGCAGGAGGCGATCAAGGAAGGCCGGCGCGCGCTGGAGGCACGGGCCGAACGCCGGCTGCGCGGCGCTGCCGACGATGGCGAGGCGCGTTGAACCACGGCAGGGTGCATAAAAAAAGCCCGGTGGCCAACCGGGCTTGAACCCATCCTGGGGGAGGGATGAATCAGGCCGCGTCGAGGCTGGCGCGACGGGTCTGGGCCTTGATCAGGCGGTCCATGGTGCGCAGCGAACGGTCGCCGAGGGCCAGGGCGGAATCGACCCAAACCTTGGTGATCTCCAGCAGTTCGTCGTAGCTGACCGGCTGGGCGATGGCGCGTGCGGCGTTCATCGCCAGATAGGACTGCGGTGTGCGCTGCTGCTGGCGGATCAGTTCTTCCACCGCCGCCCGGCCTTCGCCCTTCTTCACCAGCACGTCGACCACGCCCATCGCGTGCATCTCCTCGGCGCTGTAGACCCGGCCGTCGAGGATGATCTTCTCGGCGAGGTGGGGGGACACGCGCCGGCACAGGAAGGAGTACGCACCCATGCCCGGGAACAGGCCGAACAGCACCTCCGGCAGGCCCAGTCCGCTGCCTTCCTCGGCGACGATGGTGTGGCAGGCCAGGGCCATTTCCAGCCCGCCGCCGAGGGCGTCACCCTGGATCAGCGCGATCGAACGGACGTCGCCGCCGAACCCGGTGTGCAGGTGGTGCACGCCCTCCACGCAGCGCTGGGCATAGTTCAGCAGGAGGTCGCGGTTGCCTTCGCGGATCAGGCGGGTGAACAGGTCCAGGTCGCCGCCCAGATTGTAGGCGACGGCATCGGAGGCCAGCACGAAATGCCGCAATGTTCCGCTGTGGCGTTCGGCAGGGCTGCGGGTGATGGCCGCCATGTAGCTCCACATCTCGTCGAGCATGTCCTTGCGGCAGCAGGGGCGGATCCCGGTGGCGGCATCGGCGTGCATGAACAGCCAGTGGGCAGCGCCGCCGGCGCTGTCTTCGGTGCGGATGGTGGCGAACGGTGAGCCGCTTGAAGGCAGCTTTTCGATGGTACTCATGGAAGGGTCCTCGGCATGCGGCCCGCAGTGTCAGGTGGGTGGCCGGCGGGCCGAACGGTCCACACACGCGGCGATGCTACACCGCCCCAGGGGCGTCGCATGCGAAAGGGCCCGGGACGTTTCCGCCCCGGGCCCTGCATCGTTCAAATTGCCGCAAACCCTTACTGGGCGGGCGTATCGCGGAGTTCGCGGCGGAGGATCTTGCCGACATTGGTCTTCGGCAGCTCCTTTCGGAATTCAACGATTTTGGGGTGCTTGTAGCCGGTCAGGTTGGCCCGGGCATGCTCCTTGACCATTTCGGCGGTCAGGTTCGGGTCCTTCTTCACGATGACCACCTTGACCACTTCCCCGGACTTTTCGTCCGGCACGCCGACCGCGGCCACTTCCAGCACGCCCGGCATCATCGCGATCACGTCCTCGACTTCATTCGGGTACACGTTGAAGCCGGACACCAGGATCATGTCCTTCTTGCGGTCGACGATGTAGAAGAAGCCGTGTTCGTCCATCTTCGCCATGTCGCCGGTATGCAACCAGCCGTCGGCATCGATCGCCTTGGCGGTTTCCTCCGGGCGCTGCCAGTAGCCCTTCATCACCTGCGGGCCCTTGATGCAGAGCTCGCCGACCTCGCCCAGCGGCAGGATGGCGCTGTTGTCGTCCTTGATGCAGGCATCGGTGGACGGGATCGGCAAGCCGATCGAGCCGTTGTATTCGGTCAGGGTGAGCGGGTTGATGCAGGCCGCCGGCGAGGTCTCGGTCAGGCCATACGCCTCCACCAGGGTCACCCCGGTGACCTTCTTCCAACGCTCGGCCACGGCGCGTTGCACCGCCATGCCGCCGCCCAGGGTGACCTTCAGCGAGGAAAAGTCGACGGTGTCGAAGCCGGGGGTGTTGAGCAGGCCATTGAACAGCGTGTTGACGCCGGTGATGGCGGTGAAGCGCACCGACTTGAGCTCCTTGACGAAGCCCTTCATGTCACGCGGATTGGTGATCAGGTGGTTGCAGCCACCGAACTTCATGAAGACCAGCCCGTTCGCGGTCAGTGCGAAGATGTGGTACAGCGGCAGGGCGGTGATGATCCACTCCTTGCCCATCTCGATGCCCGACGCACTGATCCAGGCCGAGGCCTGCTGCATGTTGGCGATCAGGTTGCGGTTGGTCAGCATCGCGCCCTTGGCCACGCCGGTGGTGCCGCCGGTGTACTGCAGGAACGCAATGTCGTCGTGGTCGATCTCGACCTGGGGCAGGCTGTGGCGGCTGCCGATCTTCAGCGCCTGGCGGAAGCGCACCGCGCCCTTGAGATGGTAGTTGGGCACCATCTTCTTGATGTACTTCAGCACGAAGTTGACGATCACGCCCTTGGCGCCAAGCAGGTCGCCCAGGCCGGTGGTGATCACGTGCTTGACCGGCGTATCGGCGATGACCTGCTCGACGGTGTCGCCGAAGTTGTCGACCACCACCAGTGCGGTCACGCCGGCATCGATCAGCTGGTGCTTGAGCTCGCGCGCGGTGTACAACGGATTGACATTGACCACGGTCAGGCCGGCGCGCAGCACGCCGAAGGTGGCCACCGGGTACTGCAGGCAGTTGGGCATCATCAGGGCGACGCGGTCACCCTTCTTGAGCTTGAGCTCTCCCAGCAGGTAGGCCGCGAACTGATTGACCAGCGCGTCGGTCTCGCCATAGGTGAGGACCTTGCCGAAGCTGGAGTAGGCGGGTCGGTCGCGGAATTTCGCGACGGAAGCGTCGAAGACCGAAGCTACCGAATGGAACTCGTTGACGTCGATCTCGGCGGGAACGCCTTTCGGATAGCTCTGCAGCCAGGGACGATCCAGACTCATATTCCCCCTCCAGGAATCGTGATGTATTAGGTTCCGGCCCTGAGCGTATCGACAATGGCCGGTCATTGCAGCATACCCCGCCGTAGGGAAAACGCGAAGAGGCCCCGAAGGGCCTCTTTGCTGGGTAGTGCCGGCCGCTGGCCGGCATCTGTGCTCGATCGGGATTCCGGTTGGTGCCGGCCAGCGGCCGGCACTACCGTGGCGCCAACCGGGCCGCTTGCGTCAGCCCTGCTTGCGCACCGGTGCGCCGTTGGCCTTGTAGTACGGCGCAGTGCTGCGGGCCAGCGGGGTGCGGCCGCGGATCACGTCGGCCAGCTTCTCGGCCATCATGATGGTCGGCGCGTTGAGGTTGCCGGTCACCACCTGCGGCATGATCGAGGCATCGACGATGCGGAGGCCTTCCAGGCCGTGCACGCGACCCTGGCCATCGACCACCGCCATCGGGTCATCGGCATGGCCCATCTTGTTCGAGCACGACGGGTGGTAGGCGGTCTCGGCATGCTCGCGCACGAATGCATCGATCTGCGCGTCGGTCTGCAGTGCACTGCCCGGCGAGATCTCGCGGCCGCTGTACGGGGCCAGCGCCGGCTGCGCGAAGATCTCGCGGGTGATGCGGATCGCCGCGCGGAATTCGCGCCAGTCCTGCTCGTGCGACATGTAGTTGAACAGGATGCTCGGATGTTCGCGCGGGTCCTTCGAGCGCACATGGATGCGGCCACGGCTGGGCGAGCGCATCGAGCCGACGTGCATCTGGAAGCTGTGCGCCTTGATCGGGTTGGAGCCGTTGTAGTTGATCGCCACCGGCAGGAAGTGGTACTGCAGGTTCGGCCAGTCGAACTCGGCGTCGCTGCGGATGAAGCCACCGGCCTCGAACTGGTTGCTGGCGCCGATGCCGGTGCCCAGGAACAGCCACTCGGCACCGATCGCCGGCTGGTTGTACAGCTTCAGCGCCGGCGCCAGCGACACCGGCTTCTTGCATTCGTACTGCAGGTACATCTCAAGGTGATCCTGCAGGTTGGCGCCGACGCCCGGCAGGTGGTGCACCAGGTCGATGTCGAGGCTGCGCAGCAGGTCGGCCGGGCCGACGCCCGAGCGCTGCAGGATCTGCGGCGAGGCGATGGCGCCGCCGCACAGCAGCACCTCGCGGCGGGCGGTGGCACGCTGCGGCTGGTCGTGGTGCAGCCACTGCACGCCCACCGCGCGCTTGCCCGAGAAGAGGATGCGGTCGGTCAGCGCGTGGGTGACGATGGTCAGGTTCGGGCGTGGCTTGGCCAGGTCCAGGTAGCCGCGGGCGGTGCTGGAACGACGGCCGTTCGGGGTCACCGTGCGGTCCATCGGGCCGAAGCCTTCCTGCTGGTAGCCGTTGAGGTCGTCGGTGCGCGGGTAGCCGGCCTGCACGCCGGCTTCGACCATCGCAGCGAACAGTTCGTTGTTGCCGGCCTTCGGCGTGGTCACGCGCAGCGGGCCGTCACCGCCGTGGTAGTCATTAGGGCCGATGTCGCGGGTTTCGGCCTTGCGGAAGTAGGGCAGGCAGTCCAGGTAGGTCCAGTCTTCCAGGCCCGGCATGCTGGCCCAGTTGTCGTAGTCCATCGCGTTGCCGCGGATGTAGCACATGCCGTTGATCAGCGACGAGCCACCCAGGCCCTTGCCGCGGCCGCAGTCCATGCGGCGGTTGTTCATGAAGGGCTCCGGATCGGTCTTGTACGCCCAGTTGTAGCGCTTGCCCTGCAGCGGGAAGGCCAGCGCCGCCGGCATCTGGGTACGGAAGTCGAGCCGGTAGTCCGGGCCACCGGCTTCCAGCAGCAGCACGCTGACATCGGCATCCTCGGTGAGGCGGGTCGCCAGCACGTTGCCGGCTGAACCGGCGCCGATGATGATGTAGTCGTACTCGTTATGGGTGCTCATGGGTGTCTCCTGCAGGCCGGGGCGCGCTGCATGCAGGCGTCCCGGTGGAATGTCGGATCGGCGCGGAGGCCGGACGATGGGGCGTGCTCGGGGCGCGCCGGTCAGAACACGCTGGCGTAGTCGCCCAGCTCGACCTGCACCGACTTGATGCGGGTGTAGTGGCCGAGGGTGGAGATACCGTTCTCGCGGCCGACGCCGGATTCCTTGTAGCCACCGACCGGCATTTCGGCCGGCGATTCACCCCAGGTGTTGATCCAGCAGATGCCGGCTTCCAGGCGATGGATGATGCGGTGGGCGCGGCTGATGTCCTTGCTGACCACGCCGGCGGCGAGGCCGAAGGTGGTGTCGTTGGCACGACGTACCACTTCGTCTTCGTCGTCATAGGCGAGGATGCTCATCACCGGCCCGAAGATCTCTTCCTTGACGATGGTCATGTCATCGCGGCAGTCGGAGAACACGGTCGGCAGCACGTAGGCGCCGTTGGCCAGCGCGCCTTCGGTGGCACGGCCGCCGCCGGTCAGCAGGCGGGCACCTTCGGCCTTGCCACTCTCGATGTAGCGCAGCACGTTTTCCATGTGCGGGAAGCTGGTCAGCGGGCCGAAGTTGGTCTCGGCGGCCATCGGGTCGCCGATGCGGATGCGCTTGACGCGCTCGACGACGGCCGCCTCGAATGCGGCCAGCATGCTGCGCGGCACGAACACGCGGGTGCCGTTGGTGCAGACCTGGCCGGAGCTGAAGAAGTTGGCCATCACCGCAATGTCGGCGGCGCGGTCCAGGTCGGCGTCGTCGCAGATCACCAGCGGCGACTTGCCGCCCAGTTCCATGGTCACTTCCTTCAGCGACGAGGACGCCGCGCTGGCCATGACCTTCTTGCCAGTGGCGACGCCACCGGTGAAGGAGATCTTTTCGATCACCGGGTGCTCGGTCAGCCACTGGCCGATCTCGCGGCCCGGGCCCTGCACGACGTTGAACACGCCGGCCGGCACGCCGGCTTCGGTGTAGATTTCGGCCAGCCGGATCGCGGTCAGCGGGGTCACTTCGGACGGCTTGAACACCATCGCGTTGCCCGCGGCCAGCGCCGGTGCCGACTTCCACATGGCGATCTGGATGGGGTAGTTCCAGGCACCGATGCCGGCGACCACGCCCAGCGGCTCGCGACGGGTGTAGAAGAAGCTCGATTCGCGCAGCGGCAACTGGATGCCTTCGATGGCGGTGGCCAGGCCGGCGTAGTACTCGACCACGTCGGCACCGGTGACGATGTCCACGGTGGTGGTCTCGGCCAGCGCCTTGCCGGTGTCCAGGGTTTCCAGGTGGGCCAGTTCGTCGTTGCGCTCGCGCAGGAGCTCGACGGCGCGGCGCAGGATGCGCGAGCGCTCCATGGCGGTCATCGCGGCCCACACCTTCTGGCCTTCGGCTGCGCTCTGCACGGCGCGTTCGACGTCGGCCTGGCTGGCGACCTGCACCTCGGCGATCACCTCGCCGGTGGCCGGGTTGATGGTCTTGAAGGTCTTGCCGCTGGTGGCATCGACGCGCTGGCCGTGGATGTAGAGCTGTTGGACGGGCAGGGTGGACATGGGGCGTACTCCTTGGAAGGGGGCGGGTGCTGAAGCGCTTATAGCGCGGCAGCCTGCAACTGGAAGTCGATGTAGCCGTAAGCGATGCGCCGGGACTTCTCGGCGTTGAACTGGCCGCCGACCAGGCTGCCGCGCAGCCATAGGCCATCAATCATCGCGGCCAGGCCGCGGGCGGCCAGGCGGGCCTGCGGATGGGGCAGCAGGCGGTTGAACTGGTGGCACAGGTTGGAGAACAGGCGCTGGTCGTTGGCGCGCTGCAGCCGGGCCAGTTCCGGCTGGTGCATGCTGGCGGCCCAGAAGGTGAGCCAGACGCGCATCGCGGTGCCGTTGATCTGGCTGTCGTCGAAGTTGCCATCGACGATGGCGCGCAGCTGCTCGCGCGGGTTGTCGCTGGCGTCGGCGCGGTAGCGGGCGACGGCGTCCTTCAGTTCGCGCAGGATCTGCCGCATTGCAGCATTGAGCAGGCCGTCCTTGTCGCCGAAGTAGTGGGCGACGATGCCGCTGGACAACCCCGCCTTCTTCGCGATGGTGGCGACGGTGGCATCGGCCATGCCGATCTCGTCGATGGTCTGGAAAGTGGCCCGGATCAGCTGTTCGCGCCGTACCGGTTCCACGCCTTTCTTCGGCATTGTCTCTCCACGGTTTGCGACCCGAAGGATCGGGCTGCCCGCCATTATGCTTTTTATTGATTGAACGTTCAATCAATAAACCCTAGGATGCGCTCGCGCCCCACGCCATGGGCCCGGTTTACCGGTCCGGCCCCGCCCATGTGCTCCCTCGGACTTGATGAGACGACCCCATGTCTTCCCTGGCTCATCCCAAGCGTTCGCCCCTGCGCTTGAACCGTTTTGTCTTCCTCAGCTCCTCGGTGTCGATCGGCATCCTCGGGCTGCTCACCGTTCTCTATCCCGAAGGCAGCGAGCACTGGCTGCAATGGGCGCAGGCCGAGGTCTCGGCCGCGTTCGGCTGGTGGTACATGCTGCTGATCGTGCTGTGCCTGGGCTTCGTGTTGTGGCTGGCGTTCTCGCCGTACGGCCGCATCCGCCTGGGCCACAACGAGGAATCACCGGCCTTCGGCTACGTGGCCTGGGTCTCGATGCTGTTCTCGGCCGGCATCGGCATCGCGCTGCTGTACTACGGCGCCTACGAGCCGCTGGATCATTTCCTCAATCCGCCCGGGCAGCCCGGCGGCACCGTGGCCGCCGGCCGCGAGGCGATGGTGCTGACCTTCCTGCACTGGGGCCTGCATGGCTGGGCGCTGTATGCGCTGGTCGGCGTGGCACTGGGCTATTTCGCCTATCGCCGGGACCTGCCGCTGGCGCTGCGCTCTGCGTTGTACCCGGTCTTCGGTGAGCGCATTCATGGCCGCATCGGCGACATGGTCGATGGCTTCGGCATCCTGGCCACGCTGATCTCGATGGTGACCAACCTCGGCATCGGCGCGCTGGTGGTGCAGTCCGGCCTGGTCTACCTGTTCCACATCCCGGATACGCCGCAGGTGCTGGTGGCGATCGTGCTGGTGATGATGGTGGTGGCCACCATCGGCGTGGTCGCCGGCGTGGAAAAAGGCATTGCCTGGCTGTCCAACCTCAACGTGCGCCTGCTGTGCGGCCTGCTGCTGTTCGTGCTGGTCACCGGCCCGACCCTGCACCTGTTCGACGGCCTGATCCAGAACACCGGCGACTACCTCGGCGCGTTCGTGCGCAAGAGCTTCGACATGTACCTCAACGACCCCAAGGGTCGCGAGTGGATGGGGTCGTGGACGCTGTTCTACTGGGCGTGGTGGATCGCCTGGGCGCCGTTCGTCGGCCTTTTCGTGGCGCGCATCTCGCGCGGCCGCACCATCCGCGAAGTGATCTTGGGCGTGTTGCTGATCCCGCTCGGCTTCACCCTGGCCTGGCTGTCGATCTTCGGCAACACCGCCATCGACCTGGTGCTCAACCATGGCCAGGCGATCCTGGGTGACGTGGCCCAGCACGATGCAGCGATGACCTTGTTCAAGCTGCTGGAATACCTGCCTGCGGCGCCGTACGTGGCCGGTGCTGCGGTGGTGATCGGCTTCGTGCTGTTCCTGACCCCGGTCGACTCGGGCACGCTGATGATCGCCAACCTGTGCACGCGTCGCGTTGACGATGGCGTGGAAGATGGCCATGACGCGCCGATCTGGCTGCGCGTGTTCTGGGCCGCCGGCATCACTGTGGCCAGCGTCGGCCTACTGCTGGCTGGCAATTTCAGCGCGATGCAGACCGCGGTGGTGCTGTGCGGCCTGCCGTTCTCGTTCACCCTGGCGTTCTACATGTGGGGCCTGTTGAAGGCCCTGCGCACCGACCCGGATGCGCCGCGCCGGTGATCGCTTCTGTAGAGCCGAGCCCATGCTCGGCTGCTGTTGGCGCAGAAGCAGCCGAGCGCAGGCTCGGCTCTACAAGGGCATCGCAAACGCAAAGGGCCGGATCCGCAAGGATCCGGCCCTTTCCTCAATCGGGCGCAGCCGCGCCGTTACTTGGCTGCCAGCTGGCGCAGCACGTACTGCAGCAAGCCACCATGGCGGAAGTACTCGACTTCCTTCGGGGTCAGCAGCATCACCGAGACCTCAAAGGTCTTCTTCGTGCCATCGGCCTTGGTCGCGGTGACCGTGGCGCGCTTGCTGGCACCGTCCTGCAGGCCGGTGATGTCGATCACTTCCGAGCCGTCCAGGCCCAGCGTCTGTGCGTTCTCGCCGTTGCGGAACTGCAGCGGCAGCACGCCCATGCCGACCAGGTTGGAGCGGTGGATGCGCTCGAAGCTCTCGGCGATGACCGCCTTCACCCCCAGCAGCAGGGTGCCCTTGGCCGCCCAGTCACGCGACGAGCCGGTGCCGTATTCCTTGCCGGCCAGCACCACCAGCGGCACCTTGTCGGCCTTGTACTTCATGGCCGCATCGTAGATCGCCAGCTTCTCCGGCTGGCCACCACCGGCCGGGTAGTACAGGGTGTTGCCGCCTTCCTCGCCACCGAACATCAGGTTCTTGATGCGGATGTTGGCGAAGGTGCCGCGGACCATCACGTCATCGTTGCCGCGACGGCTGCCGTAGCTGTTGAAGTCGGCCGGCTGCACGCCGCGCTCCTGCAGGAAGCGGCCTGCCGGCGAGTCCTTCTTGATGTTGCCGGCCGGGGAAATGTGGTCGGTGGTAATCGAGTCGCCGAACAGGCCCATCACGCGTGCGCCGTGCACGTCGTCGATGCTGCCGGTCTGCATGGTCATGCCATCGAAGTAGGGCGGGTTCTTGATGTAGGTGGAGGCGTCGCTCCACGCGTACAGGTTGCCGTCCGGCGAGGCGATGGTGTTCCAGCGGGTATCGCCCTTGAACACATCGGCGTAGTTCTGCTTGAACATCTCCGGGCCAATGGTGGCGGCGATGACGTCGCCGATTTCCTTGTTGCTCGGCCAGATGTCGCGCAGGAACACGGGCTGGCCGTCGCTGCCGGTGCCGAGCGGCTGGGTGGTCAGGTCGATGTCGGTGGTGCCGGCGATGGCATAGGCCACCACCAGCGGCGGGCTGGCCAGGTAGTTCATCTTCACTTCGGGGTGCACGCGGCCCTCGAAGTTGCGGTTGCCTGACAGCACCGAGGTCACCACCAGGTCGCCGGCGGCGATGCCGGCGCTGACTTCGGTCGGCAGCGGGCCGGAGTTGCCGATGCAGGTGGTGCAGCCGTAGCCGACCACGTAGAAGCCGATCTTCTCCAGCTCCTTCAGCACACCGGCCTTTTCCAGGTAGTCGGTGACCACGCGCGAGCCCGGGCCGAGCGAGGTCTTGACCCACGGCTGGCGGTTCAGGCCCTTGGCGGCCGCATTGCGGGCCAGCAGGCCGGCACCGATCATCACCGCCGGGTTGGAGGTGTTGGTGCACGAGGTGATGGCCGCGATCACCACCGCGCCATCCTTCAGCCGCACCTTGCGGCCTTCGATCTCGATGTCGGCGAAGCCTTTGGCCAGCTGCTCGTTGCCGACGGCGGCGCCGCCGCCTTCGTTGACGAAGGTGGCAACGTCCTCGCTGCGCTTGTCACGGTTGGCGGTCATGCCGACCAGCGCTTCGCGGTAGTTCTTCTGCACGTCTTCCAGCAGGACGCGGTCCTGCGGGCGCTTCGGGCCGGCCAGCGACGGCTTCACCGTGCCCATGTCCAGTTCCAGCGTGCTGCTGTACTGGGCGTGCGGGCTGCCCGGTTCGTGCCACAGGCCCTGCGCCTTGGCATAGGCCTCGACCAGGTTGATCTGCTCTTCGCTGCGACCGGACAGGCGCAGGTAGTTCAGCGATTCGGCGTCGATCGGGAAGATGCCGCAGGTGGCGCCGTATTCCGGGGCCATGTTGCCGATGGTGGCGCGGTCGGCCAGTGGCAGGTGCTGCAGGCCGTCACCGTAGAACTCGACGAACTTGCCGACCACGCCCAGCTTGCGCAGCATCTGGGTGACGGTCAGCACCAGGTCGGTGGCGGTGGCGCCTTCGGGCAGCTTGCCGGTCAGCTTGAAGCCGACGACCTGCGGAATCAGCATCGACGATGGCTGGCCGAGCATGGCGGCCTCGGCTTCGATGCCACCCACGCCCCAGCCGAGCACGCCGATGCCGTTGATCATGGTGGTATGGCTGTCGGTACCGAACACGGTGTCGGGGTAGGCAATGTCCTTGCCATCCTTCTGCGCGGTCATCACCACGCGGGCCAGGTTCTCCAGGTTCACCTGGTGGACGATGCCGGTGTTGGGCGGCACCACCTTGAAGTTGTCGAAGGCCTTCTGTCCCCAGCGCAGGAAGCCGTAGCGTTCCTGGTTGCGCTGGAACTCGATCTTGCCGTTGAGGTCCAGCGCGTCGGGCTTTCCGAACACATCGACCTGCACCGAGTGGTCGATGACCAGTTCGGAGGGAATCTGCGGGTTGATCTGCTCCGGCTTGCCGCCGAGCTTGACGACGGCGTCGCGCATCGCGGCCAGGTCGACCACGCAGGGCACGCCAGTGAAGTCCTGCAGGACCACGCGCGCCGGCATGAAGGCGATCTCGGTGTCCGGCTCGGCCGCCGGGTTCCAGCGGGCCACGGCTTCGATGTGGTCCTTGCCGACGGTGATGCCGCCGTCCTCGTGCCGGAGCAGGTTCTCCAGCAGGATCTTCATCGAGTAGGGCAGGTGGGAGATATCGAAGCGCTGGCCCAGCGTGGGCAGGCTGAAGTAGTCGTAGGTCTTGCCACCGACATTCAGCTGGCTGCGGGTGGAGAACGAATCGCTCATGCGGGTTAACTCCTTCTTGCGGATGGCTTGCAGTGGCCCGCGCATGGGCAGGCCTGCTTGCGGTGGCCGGCAGTCCGTGCCGCCGGGCAGAAGGCCAGTATCGCCGATGCCGTCGGGGCCGCAGAACTGCGGGCTCAGAACGCAAGGTTATAAATTCGTATGTAGTTTTCGTGTCATGGCGCCGCCGGACTTAGTGCGGGCTGACAGGCTCGAGGCAGTGCCGTATGGCGCCGGGGGACAGGTGGAGGGCAGCATGGGGGGGGCTGCAGGCGCTGGGGGCGGAGCCGTGCTGAGCGATGGTCATCGTGGCGGTCGAGGCGTTCTTGACCGGGCACGGGGGGCGCGCCGCCGACGGGCAGCGCGCCAGTCAGTGGCGATCAGCCACCCAGGAACGGATTGCCGGTCTTGGCGGGAGCCGCGCCCTTGGATTTCACCTTGAGTACGTTGTCCTTGCCGAACTCAAAGACGGTCGATTCCTGCACGTTCTTTCCGAAGTGCTTGATCTTGGCGTAGTCGTAGTACCAGACCTGGGTGTCGCCAAGCTGCTCACGACGCGTCGGCGCTCCAAACTTCTCGCGGACCTGGTCCTGGGTCGCCTTGCCCACCTCCAGCTCGTCCAGTTGCTTCTGGGTGATCTCAGTGCCGGTGGTGTGGGCCGCGAACGGATTGGCGTGGGCCGGGCCTGCGGCCAGGGCCAGGGGGGTGGCCAGAGCCAGGGTCAGAATGAATGCGCGCATTGAACGTCCTTTTATGAGAGAGGGGGCGTGCGGTGCCGGAGTGTCCCGGCCCGGTACAGCGAGGGCTGCCCGGCCAGTCTAGCGGTCGAATGCGACTGGTTCTGGTTCAAGGTCACAATTCGCCCGATTTGAGGTGTTTACGTCAGGTATGTATAATTCATACATACTTTTTGAGGCCTACCTATGGAAGCCACCGTTGCAGAACGCGGACAGATCACCCTGCCCAAGGCGGTGCGCGATGCCCTCGGCCTGACCAAGGGCACGCTGCTGAAGGTCGAGCTGGACGGCAGCCGCATCATCCTGCGCAAGAGTGTTGACGATGCCATTTCACGGGCGCGCGGCAAGTTCGCGCTGGACGGCTTCGAGTCGTCCGATGCGGCAGTACGCGCGGTGCGCGACGAGGAATAAGCCGTGATGATCGCCGTCGATTCACCGGTACTGGTCGAGCTGCTCAGCAATGGCCCGCAGGCCGATGCCGTGGAAGCCATCCTCCGGCAGAGCCTGGTCGGTGGCCGCGTGGTGGTCTGTGGCGCAACCCTCGCCGAAGTGTGCGCATCGCTGCGCGGTGGTGCCGAGGTGCTCGAAGCACTGGAAGAGATGGGCGTGCACTTCAACCCGATGGAGGCCAAGTCGGCGCTGCGCGCCGGCGAGATGCACCGCCGTCACCGTCAGCGCGGCGGCAGCCGTCGCAGCCTGGACGAATTCATGGTCGGCGCCCACGCACTGCTGCAGTGCGATGGCCTGATCACCTGGAACGACACGTTTTACCGCGACTACTTCAAGGGCCTGAAGCTGATCGTGCCGCACGCCTGAGCCCACTTTTGATTTTTCAACCTACGCATTACCCGGGAGTTGTCATGTTGGAAGCCTACCGCCACCACGTCGCCGAGCGCGCTGCGCTTGGCATCCCGCCGCTGCCGCTGAGCGCGCAGCAGACGGCCGATGTCATCGAACTGCTGAAGAACCCGCCGCAGGGCGAGGCCGAGTTCCTGCTCGACCTGCTGACCCACCGCGTGCCGGCCGGCGTCGATGACGCGGCCAAGGTCAAGGCCTCGTACCTGGCGGCGATCGCCCTGGGCAGCGAGCAGAACCCGCTGATCAGCCGCGAGCGCGCCACCGAACTGCTGGGCACCATGCTCGGCGGCTACAACGTTGCGCCGCTGATCCAGCTGCTGGACGACGCCAGCGTTGGCGCTATCGCTGCCAATGGCCTGAAGAAGACCCTGCTGGTGTTCGATGCGTTCCATGACGTGCAGGAGAAGGCGAAGGCCGGCAACGCCAACGCCCAGGCCGTGCTGCAGAGCTGGGCCGAGGCTGAGTGGTTCACCAGCAACCCGGAAGTGCCGCAGAGCCTGACCGTCACCGTGTTCAAGGTGCCGGGCGAAACCAACACCGATGACCTGTCGCCAGCACCGGACGCGACCACCCGCCCGGACATTCCGATGCACGCCCTGGCGATGCTGAAGAACAAGCGCGACGACGCGCCGTTCACCCCGGAAGAAGACGGCAAGCGCGGCCCGATCCAGCAGATCCTGTCGCTGAAGGACAAGGGCCACCTGGTCGCCTACGTCGGCGACGTGGTCGGCACCGGCTCCTCGCGCAAGTCGGCCACCAACAGCGTGCTGTGGTGGACCGGCGATGACATTCCGTACATCCCGAACAAGCGCGCCGGTGGCGTGTGCCTGGGCGGCAAGATCGCCCCGATCTTCTACAACACCATGGAAGATGCCGGTGCGCTGCCGATCGAGCTGGACGTGTCGAAGATGGAGCACGGCGATGTCATCGAGCTGCGTCCGTACGAAGGCAAGGCGCTGAAGAACGGCGAAGTGATCGCCGAGTTCCAGGTCAAGTCCGACGTGCTGTTCGACGAGGTGCGTGCCGGTGGCCGCATCCCGCTGATCATCGGTCGTGGCCTGACCGGCAAGGCGCGCGAAGCGCTGGGCCTGGCCCCGACCGACCTGTTCCGCCTGCCGGTGCAGCCGGCCGATACCGGCAAGGGCTTCTCGCTGGCGCAGAAGATGGTCGGCCGCGCCTGTGGCCTGCCGGAAGGCCAGGGCATGCGCCCGGGCACCTACTGCGAACCGAAGATGACCTCGGTCGGCTCGCAGGACACTACCGGCCCGATGACCCGTGACGAGCTGAAGGACCTGGCCTGCCTGGGCTTCTCGGCCGACCTGGTGATGCAGTCGTTCTGCCACACTGCCGCTTACCCGAAGCCGGTGGACGTCAAGACCCACCACACCCTGCCGGAGTTCATCTCCACCCGTGGCGGCGTTTCGCTGCGCCCGGGCGACGGCGTGATCCACAGCTGGCTCAACCGCATGCTGCTGCCGGACACCGTCGGTACCGGTGGTGATTCGCACACCCGTTTCCCGGTGGGTATTTCGTTCCCGGCCGGCTCGGGCCTGGTCGCCTTCGCTGCCGCCACCGGCGTGATGCCGCTGGACATGCCGGAGTCGGTGCTGGTGCGCTTCAAGGGCAAGATGCAGCCGGGCGTGACCCTGCGTGACCTGGTCAACGCGATCCCGCTGTACGCGATCAAGTCGGGCCTGCTGACCGTGGCCAAGGCGGGCAAGAAGAACATCTTCTCCGGCCGTATCCTGGAAATCGAAGGCCTGCCGGATCTGAAGGTCGAACAGGCGTTCGAACTGTCCGACGCCTCGGCCGAGCGTTCGGCGGCCGGTTGCTCGGTGCGCCTGAACAAGGAGCCGATCATCGAGTACCTGACCAGCAACATCACCCTGCTGAAGTGGATGATTGCCGAGGGTTACCAGGATCCGCGCTCGCTGCAGCGTCGCATCGAGAAGATGGAAGCGTGGCTGGCCAACCCGCAGCTGCTGGAGCCGGATGCGGACGCCGAATACGCCGCCGTCATCGAGATCGACCTGGCCGACATCCACGAGCCGATCGTGGCCTGCCCGAACGACCCGGACGACGTGAAGACCCTGTCCGAAGTGGCCGGTGCCAAGATCGACGAGGTGTTCATCGGTTCGTGCATGACCAACATCGGCCACTTCCGCGCCGCTGCCAAGCTGCTGGAAGGCAAGCGTGACCTGCCGACCCGCCTGTGGGTGGCCCCGCCGACCAAGATGGACGCCTCGGAACTGACCAAGGAAGGCGTGTACGGCACCTTCGGTGCTACCGGCGCTCGTATGGAAATGCCGGGCTGCTCGCTGTGCATGGGCAACCAGGCGCAGATCCGCGAAGGTTCCACCGCGATGTCGACCTCGACCCGCAACTTCCCGAACCGTCTGGGCCGCAACACCAACGTGTACCTGGGTTCGGCGGAACTGGCGGCGATCTGCTCGCGTCTGGGCCGCATCCCGACCAAGGAGGAGTACATGGCGGACATCGGCGTGATCAACGCCAATGGTGCGGAGATCTACCGCTACATGAACTTCGACCAGATCGAGGAATACCAGGACGTGGCCAGCACGGTCGCTGCCTGATGCGGTAACGGAAAACCCCCGGCTCGCGCCGGGGGTTTTTTGTGAGCGGACGACGCATGGTAGTGCCGGCCGCTGGCCGGCATCCCGTTGAAATGAAAAATCCCCGGTGAGAGCCGGGTTTTTCATTGTGCCCGGCCAGGTGGCCTAGCCCATCCGCCTCGCGGTGAGGACCTGCTCGTGGGCGAGGTCCTGCTGGGCGACCTGCTGTGCCTGCGAAATCTGCTCGGCCTTGGCGAGCGACTGTTCTACGGGCGTATTGACGGCCTCACTGATTGGAACCGACGCCCGCAGGTGTGCTGGATTGTCGAGCGCTCCCTGCACAACGAACATGCGAGAGACTGAGCCATCGCTGGGTGAATTGCCCAGTACAACATGATCGACGTGTTCCAGGCCGCTGCCCTTGGCCGCCGCAAGCAGGCCGGCCGTCACGCGCTCACTGGTTTCATCGAAGCTGCGCCCGTGCCTGGCATCCACGGTGGATACGCCCTCGCGAATCTGCCGGTAGAGCGCATGGTCTGGATGGCCTTCCTTCCTGGGATCCTGGCCTGCCTTGTCCAAGGTTGATTCAATGCTCTCCTGTAAAGGGTTCTTGGGAGAGAAAGCGGGATTGCTGAGAGAGGGCGAGCCCTTGCCGGTTGCATCCTGGATCAGTTGCTCCCCCGGCTTGAGCGCATTCTGGGCCCGCTGCTCCGCTTCAGCCTCGCGGCGGGCGTATGCACCGGCTTCCTCGACACCGCGCAGGAAATTGATACCGTCGCGCAGCAGACCGGGCCCGCCGCCGACAAGCACGGTCGCACCCGCACGCAGTTGATGAACATCACTGCGGTAGTCGGCAATCCGGCGCAGGTCCTCAGGATCCGTGACCCGCGCCTGTGGGTTGTCCAGTACAGATTGCACCGGACCCTTGTCGGTCATGCGATCAAGGAAATGAACCACTCGATGGGAGTCGCCCAACTGGACCGCCACCGCGGCGGACATGACATGGCCGCTCTTCATCCCGGGTGTTCCGATCGAGGCGATGCGCTGGCCGTGCTCGGCGTTGCGCAGGATCTCCAGTTCCCTGGGCAGCGCATACATCTCGACCTTGCCGTAATGGGGACCGCCGGCACTGACCAGGTCGCCTGCCATCACATGGTTGGTGAAGGGGGCCGCGTTGGCTGGCTGGCCTTCAGGAAGGCGATATGCCAGCCCGGCGGCACCGTAGGGATTGAACGCGTCGCCGGGGAGGTTGTAGTGGTGTGCAGTGATCTGCGCGAGCGCGCCGCCCAAGGAGTGGCCGGTGACGTGTACTGGCCCGGCTCCCCTTTCTTCGGCCAGCCTGAGGGCTTGCTTTGTCAGCGCCAGCGCGTCAGTCAGTTGCGCGTTGAATCTGGCGGTGACCATCGCGGCGTCGATGCCGCCATCAAGCATGGGCTGACGATCAAACTCGGTACCGCGATGGGCGACGATGACTTCCTTTGTATTGATGTTGAGGTAGACAATACCCTGATATCCGCTCCCAGAGTCACGACAAGCGAGGACCTCATACTTTGTTCCGCCGACGGTGATGTCGGAACTGACGGGCGGAAGCGGGTCCTTATAGACATCGTCCGAAAACGCCGCGCTTTCTTTAGGATTTATTGCGATGCTCCTTCAATCCGTGTGGAGACTTCGATTGGAAAGTATTCCTCGCGCTTCTCTGGGGGCATCTTTTCGTACCAACTTGAAGGCTCGGTTGGCGTCCGCTCTGTCGACTGTCCTGTGGTCAAGGGCGGCAATGCGCGCTTTACGTAAGCAGTGAAGGTTCTCCCGCCCTCAATTTCCGTGAATAGTGCTGCGACGGACGCTCGGATTGGGCGATCATCGATGATGAAGGGGAATGAAGCTTCCACAAGCACGGGTGTCCAAGTGCACGGGCCACGACCGTAATAGTCGGCAACTTCCATACCGTCGTTGAAAACAGCACTGCTGAATTCAGTTGCACTGAGGCGCTGTGCCTGAACCTCAACCTTGTGCTGGTTCGGCTCGTACTGCACCCCCTCCCAATTGTTGACCGGAGGCAGACAGAGTGGGTCTATCTCATACGTGACGAAGACCGAAGGAACGGGGACATCCACGGGTGCATCGTGGACCCGAATCACAATCGGCAGCGCATCCCTGGGCGCAGGATTCTCGCGATAGACCGGGAACGAGCGTTCCTTGTTGCAGCCTGCAACAACCAGTGTGATCAAGGCGATCAACGCAACATGAGCAAGGCTGGGGACGGATTTCAGCATGAGCGGTCCACGTCGCTGCAGGATTGTCCTTGATCCTTGGAACATGCGGTCTCATCACGAACGACGGCGCCACATCCGGGCAAATGCGACAGGTTGCGCAGTGGGTATTGTCCGTTACCCGGACTTCCCACCCTGTGTACCCGAGCAGCGCGGCCTTGCGGGGTAACGTTCATCGGCGTTCCATTGCTGTGCGATACCTGACTATACGACCCGCTCCAGCCGCGCTCCAGTCGGTGTCCTGCGGGCCTCCCGTTTGCCGCGCATGGCTTGCGGCAGGATCAGATCTCGATCAGCGCCGTTGAAACATCAATGGTCGAAAGTGCTGGCGGCGGATCGGCAATTGAGCCTGACGTCTCTTGGAGGTGTCCAGCAGGGAGCGGAGCCGAGCGTGGGCTCGGCTCTACAGGGGCCTGTCAGCCGCGGGCGAGGGCGAGCAACCGCTCGGCGACCCGCTCCAGCGGCACCTGTTCCTCGGCAGCGCCCAGCTTGAACGCGGCGCCGGGCATGCCCCAGACCACGCTGGTGGCCTCGTCCTGCACCAGTGTGGGCGCGCCGGCCTGGCGCATCTCCAGCAGGCCGCGCGCGCCGTCGTCACCCATGCCGGTGAGGATGGCACCGATGGCATTGCCACCGGCGCTCTGCGCGACCGAGCGGAACAGCACGTCCACCGCGGGCTTGTGCCGGTTCACCGCCGGGCCGTCGTCGATGCGGCAGCGCCAGCGCGCACCGTCGCGGATGATGCGCAGGTGCTTGCCGCCGGGCGGCAGGTAGGCGTGGCCGGGCAGTACTGCTTCGCCGTCGCTGGCCTCGCGCACGGCCATCGCCGAATGGCGGTCCAGTCGCTCGGCGAAGGCGCTGCTGAAGCTGGCCGGCAGGTGTTGGGTCATCACCACGGCGGGTGCATCGGCAGGCATGCCTTCCAGCACCACGCGCAGCGCTTCGGTGCCACCGGCCGACGAGCCGATCGCGATCAGGCGGTCGGTGGTGCGGAACTGCGGCGAGGCAGCACGCATCGCCGGCGTTGCGTCCAGCGTGAGCTTGGGGGCGCTGGCACGCACCAGCGGGCGCACGCGCGAGCGCGCCGCCATCTTGACCTTGGCGATGATCTCCTCGGCATAGCCCTGCAGGCCACGGGCCACGTCCAGCTTGGGCTTGGAGACGAAATCCACGGCGCCCAGCGCCAGTGCCTGCAGGGTGGTGTCGGCGCCTCGCTCGGTCAGCGAGGAAATCATCACCACCGGCAGCGGATGCAGGCGCATCAGGTTTTCCAGGAACGCCAGCCCGTCCATGCGCGGCATTTCCACGTCCAGGGTGATCACGTCCGGGAGCAGGCGCTTGATCTTTTCGCGCGCCAGCAGCGGGTCAGCCGCGGTGCCGACCACGTCGATGGCCGGGTCGCTGGACAGGATTTCCGTGAGCATCTGCCGCACGACGGCGGAGTCGTCGACGATCAGGACCCGGCAGGGGGCGTTGCCGGTGAAGGTCATTCGAACAGCTCCACGCCACCGGTGACCGGCGCCTTGGACAGGCGCGCACGCACCGCCGATTCGGTGGCGGCCACCTCGGCCTCATGCGCATGCGGCAGGCGCTGCACCACCACGCGGCCGGTATCGGCGAAGAACCAGATCTTGCGCGGATGGATGCCGCACAGGTCCTCGGCAATGATCGGAATGTGCTCGGCCTGAAGGTACTGGCGGACGAACTCGGCGTTGCGGGTGCCAACCGGGTTGCTGGTGAAGCCCTTCAGCACGTTGGCGCCACCGAACACCTTGGCCTCGATGCGCTTGCGGTGGGCACCACGCTTGAGCATGTCGTTGATCAGCAGTTCCATCGCGTAGCTGCCGTAGCGCGCGGGCGCGCCGTCACCGGCGTTGCCCTCGGGCAGCAGGAAGTGGTTCATGCCGCCGATCTTCAGCACCGGGTCGCGCAGGCAGGCGGCTACGCACGAGCCCAGCGTGGTGGTCAGCGCGGTGGTGTCATCGACCACCAGGTACTGGGTGGGCAGCAGCTTGGCGGCGATGGTCTGGAAGCGCGCATCCTGGTAGCGCATCACATCGTCGGTACGCAGCGAAGCATTCATGCGCCGGCCTTCGCCGCACGGCGGTACAGGGTGCGGCCGCAGGGCTGGATCAGGTCGGCGGCGTGCAGATAGTTCTCCGAATGGCCGGTGTAGAGCAGGCCGTCATCGGCCAGGTGCTGCACCAGACGGCCGAGGATCGCGCGCTGGGTCGGCTTGTCGAAGTAGATCATCACGTTGCGGCAGAACAGTGCGTCGAACGGGCCACCGACGTCGTAGCGCGGGGCGAGCAGGTTCAACGGGCGGAATTCGATCAGCTCGCGCAGCGCAGGCAGTACGCGGCACTGGCCCTCGTTGGGGCCGCTGCCACGCTGGAAGTAGCGGCGGCGCAGGTCCGGATCGAGGCTGGCGACGCGATCGATGTTGTAGACGCCGCGGCCGGCGGTGGCCAGCACCTGGGTGTCGACGTCGGTGGCGATGATGCGCACCGGCGGCTTCAGGGTGCCAAAGGCCTCGCACGCGGTGATCGCCATCGAGTAGGGCTCTTCGCCGGTGGACGCTGCGCACGACCACAGCAGCAACGGCGTGCGGCTGGAGCGCTGCTGCAGTTCTTCGCGCAGCTTGTCGAAGTGGTGCGGTTCGCGGAAGAACGAGGTCAGATTGGTGGTCAAGGCGTTGGTGAACGCCTGCCACTCGTCACCATCTTCCTGTTCCAGATGGTCCAGGTACTGCTGGAAGCTGCGCATGCCCAGCGTGCGCAGGCGGCGCGACAGGCGGCCGTAGACCATGTCGCGCTTTGCCGGCGCAAGCGCAATGCCCACGCGCTGGTAGATCAGGTCGCAGACGCGGCGGAAATCACGGTCGGCGAACTCGAATTCGCGTGGGCCGGTAACGATGGGAGTAGGACTTTGCACGGGGGACGTGTCCATCGGCGGGGGCGGCGGCCGAAGCCGCCACGGGTGGGTCTCAGAATTCCTGCCAGTCGCTGTCGCTGGCGGCGAAGGTGCTGGCGTTGCTGCTGCGACGTACCGGCGCGGGGGTGCTGGTCGGCTGCGGACGTGCCACGGTGGTGATGCGCGCCGGTTCCACGCGCTCGGCGACAGCCTTCACTGCGGCCGAGACCTGGTTGTCGAGCCGGAAGATCGCCACGGCATCTGCAAGCTGTGCGGCCTGGTCTTCCATCGCACGTGCGGCAGCGGTGGCTTCCTCCACCAGTGCGGCGTTCTGCTGGGTGGTTTCGTCCATCTGCACCACGGTCTGGTTGACCTGCTCGATGCCCGCGCTCTGTTCCTGCGAGGCCGCGGAGATTTCGGCCATGATGTCGGTCACGCGCTGCACCGAGGCGACGATCTCGCCCATGGTGGCGCCGGCCTTGTGCACCAGCGCCGAGCCATCGTTGACCTTGCCGACCGAGTCGTCGATCAGGCCCTTGATCTCCTTGGCGGCAGCGGCTGAGCGCTGGGCGAGGGTGCGCACTTCGCTGGCGACCACGGCGAAGCCGCGGCCCTGTTCACCGGCACGCGCGGCTTCCACGGCGGCATTCAGCGCCAGGATGTTGGTCTGGAACGCAATGCCGTCGATGACGCTGATGATCTCGGCGATCTTCTTCGACGAGGCTTCGATGGCGGACATGGTGGTGACCACCTGGCCGACGACCTCGCCACCCTGCGAGGCGACGCCATGGGCGCCGATAGCGAGCTGGTTGGCCTGGCGGGCGTGCTCGGCGTTCTGGCGCACGGTGGAGGTCAGTTCCTCCATCGAGGCGGCGGTTTCCTCCAGGTTGGCGGCCTGCTGCTCGGTACGGCGCGACAGGTCGCTGTTGCCCGAGGCGATCTCGCCGGCGGCCAGGGTGATGCTGGAGGCGCTGGCCTGGATCTGGCCGACGATCTGGGTCAGCTGCGCGACCGTGGCGTTGGCATCGTCGCGCATGCGGGCGAACACGCCTTGGTAATCGCCGTGCATGCGCGCGGTCAGGTCGCCCTCGGCGATGGCCGACAGCAGCTGCGACAGCTTGCCGAGGTTGTCATCGCTGACCGCCATCATCGCGTTGAGGTTTTCCAGCATCAGGCGGAAATCGTGGTCGAAGCGCTGCGCATCGCCACGGCGGCTGAAGTCGCCGGCAGCGGCGGCGCTGGCCAACTGCTTGATCTCGGCGTTGATGCGGCCGAGGTTGGCCTTGACGGTGTCGACGGTGGTGGTCATCGCCGCCTTCTCGCCCGGGTAGCGGGCGATGTCGCGGCTCAGGTCACCGACCGCGTACTGCTGCACCACGTCCAGCACATCGTGCAGGGTCTGCACGTGGCTACCCACCAGGGCGTTGGTTTCCTGCACCATCAGCCCGTATTCGCCGGGGAAGGCGCTGGCGTCGATGCGGTAGCTGAGTTCGCCACCGTCGTGGCGGCGGGCCATTTCGCGCTGGCCGGTGATGACCGCATGCAACTGCTGCTGCATGCCGGCCATGGCGTCCAGCAGGCGACCGGTTTCATCGTGCGGCTGCGGTCCGATGTGGCTGTCGAGCTTGCCGGCGGCGATGCCTTCGGCGACGGCTGTGGCCTGCTTCAGCGGTACCGCGATGCGGTTGCCGATGACCCAGCTCAGGGCCAGTACGATCAGCACCAGGACGCCGCCGGAGACTGCCATGATGGCGGTGAACACCAGCGCCTGCTTCTGCACGTCGTCCATGTAGACGCCACTGCTGACCACCCAGTTCCACGGCGCGAACAGTCCGGCGTACGCGACCTTCTCCACGTCGCCCTTGCTGCCCGGCTTGGCCCAGCGGTAGTTGACGAAGCCGCCACCGGCCTTGGCCGCTTCGACCTGGTCGTAGTAGATGCGCACACCATCGTCGGTGCGGAAGTCCTTCATGTCTTTGCCGACCAGGTCCTTGCGGAACGGGTGCATCAGCAGCCGGTAGCCGGTGTCGTAGACGTTGAAATAGTAGGTATCGTTCTCTGCACGCATCACCTCCAGTGCCTGCAGCGCGGCGCGCTTGGCAGCCTCTTCGCTGAGTTCGCCGGTACTGGCCAGACGGTGGTAGTGCTGGAGGATGCCGTAGCTCAGTTCGACCTGGGTCTTCAGTGCGGCCTTGCGGGTCTCGGTGAGATCCAGGTACTGCATGCGGGCGGCGATCACCGAGAGCGCGATCACGCCGAGCGCGATGAGCAGCGTCAGCAGGTTGAGCTTGCGCCGGACGGAAAGATTGCTGAAGTAGTGTTGCCAGCGATGCAGGAGATTCATCGAGCAGGACCAGGTCGAAGCGGGCGGGCGGCGCCGTGCCGGTCACGGCGGGACAAGCGGTGACAACCCCGTTATCGGCCGTCAGGGCGGGGGATTGAGGTGCGGTGTCCGAACGTATTCAGGTTTCCGTGCAGCGGCGGCTGCGGCGCTGCCTGCGGCAGGCTGGTTTTGAAGCAACAGCAACAGCAACAGCAACAGCAGTTGGTCGGCGCTGGATTGTCAGTAGGTGGCTGGGCCGGGGTGGGCAGCCAGGACACGCCGTAAACCCGTCCATGGGGGCTCGATGGCGCCATCCATGGCGCCAACGGTCCTGCCTACCCACCCCGGCCCAGCCCTCTCGGCATTTCGGTGTCGGACGGAAAGAGCGTTGGGGTTCCAGGTGGAAAGAGGGGTCAGATCCGTTTTCCTGCGGAAAACGGATCTGACCCCGGAAGTGACCTGGCTTTTGTTTTTTGCTCTTCTTTCTTCAATCCGGGGTGGACGCGCACGGAAACTGTCCGTGGCCGGGAGGGTGGGTTGCGCAGGGGTGTCCGCGGCATGGATGCCGCGGCCAAGCCCCCATGGACGGGTTCACGGCGTCCCCTGCGCGACCCACCCTCCCGGCCCGAGCGAAGGAAATCCGCAGCTTTCCGTGACCACCCCGAGGGGCTTCGCCGTTGGCTGGATATCCAGATACCCCGTAAACAAAAACGCCCCAGCACGGGGCCAGGGCGTGTTCGTGGATCAGGTCAGGCCGGCATCAGAATTCCTGCCAGTCTCCGTCGGCCAGTTCGGTGGCCATCGGGCGACCGCCAGCGGTGCGGCGGGCCGGCGGTGCGACCGGTGCCGGGGCGGCCGGCGCGGTGGCTCGCGGGGCCGGGGCTGCGGCGACGCGCGGGGCGGCGACGACCTCGGCCTCGTCGACCACGAAGATCGACACCGCTTCGCTGAGATGGCCGGCCTGTTCTTCCATCGCACGCGCGGCAGCAGTGGCTTCCTCCACCAGCGCAGCGTTCTGCTGGGTGGTCTCGTCCATCTGCACCACGGTCTGGTTGACCTGCTCGATGCCGGCGGACTGTTCCTGCGAGGCCGCGGAGATTTCGGCCATGATGTCGGTCACGCGCTGCACCGAGGCGACAATCTCGCCCATGGTGGCGCCGGCCTTGTGCACCAGCGCCGAGCCATCGTTGACCTTGCCGACCGAGTCGTCGATCAGGCCCTTGATCTCCTTGGCGGCGGCGGCCGAGCGCTGGGCGAGGGTGCGCACTTCGCTGGCAACCACGGCGAAGCCGCGGCCCTGTTCACCGGCACGCGCGGCTTCCACGGCGGCGTTCAGTGCCAGGATGTTGGTCTGGAACGCGATGCCGTCGATTACGCTGATGATTTCGGCGATCTTCTTCGACGAGGCTTCGATGGCGGACATGGTGGTGACCACCTGGCCGACGACCTCGCCACCCTGCGAGGCGACACCGTGCGCGCCGATGGCGAGCTGGTTGGCCTGGCGGGCGTGTTCGGCGTTCTGGCGCACGGTGGAGGTCAGTTCCTCCATCGAGGCCGCGGTTTCTTCCAGGTTTGCGGCCTGCTGCTCGGTCCGGCGCGACAGGTCGCTGTTGCCGGAGGCGATCTCGCCGGCGGCCGAACTGATCGCGCGGCTGGATTGCTTGATGCGGGTGACGATCTCGCTCAGCTGCGCGGCGGTGGCGTTGGCATCGTCACGCATGCGGGCGAACACGCCCTGGTAGTCGCCGTGCATGCGCACGGTCAGGTCGCCCTGCGACAGTGCCGCAAGCAGGCCGGAGATCTGCTCGATGCTGCCGGCGTTGGCGTCCAGCAGGCCGTTGATCTGCTGCGCCAGCTGCAGGAAGAAGCCTTCCTTGTCGGTGGCGTCAATGCGGCCGGACAGGTCGCCGGCGGCGGCCTGGGCGATCACGCGGGCCACTTCCGCTTCAACCTGCGCTTCCTGGGTACGGTCGCGCCATTCCACCACGTAGCCGACGGTGTCGCCGCCTTCATTGCGGATGGTCGACACCACCTGGGCGAACTGGGCATCGCCGTACTGCATCGGGCGACGCGCGACACCGTGCGCCTTCAGGTTGCCCAGCAGGGTCTGGTCCATCTCGCCACGGTGCTCGAGCACGGTGACCGGCTTGCCGATCAGCGAGGCCTGGGCGTCGAAGTCCGGCAGGTCGCGGCGCACTTCGTCCTGGTACTGGCTCAGGGTCTGCTGCAGGGCGCGGTTGCTGTAGACGATGGTGTTGCTGGTGTCGGTCAGGTACACGCCGGTCGAGCTGTAGTCCAGCGCGGTGCGGATGCGCAGGTTCTCGCGGGCGACGGCCTGGTCGGTTTCGATGCGCTCGCGCAGGTCGCGCTGCATGCGCTGCATGGCCTGCATCAGTTCGCCCACTTCGTCCTGGCGACTGACGTCGATATGGCCATCGAGCTTGCCACCGGCGACGTCGTTGGCGACCGAGACGGCGCCACGCACGCTGCCGACCAGTGCGCGTGCGAACAGCCACACCAGCACCAGGCCGAGCGCGGCGCCGCCCAGCAGGGCGATCACGGTCAGCACGGCCGAGGCGGAATAGGTGGAAGCGGCCTCTTCGCGCGAGGCGCGGGCGAGGCGGTTGTCTTCGGCGATCAGCGCTTCCAGCGCCGATGCAGCCTTGCGGTGCTTGGTACGGGTTTCGCCGACGAAGGTATCGATGGCGTCGTCCGGCAGGTCCAGTTCCAGCATCTCGGTGACGCTGTCATAGGACGCCAGGGCATCCTTCCATTCCTTGGCGAAGGTGTCGAACAACTTCTTCTGTTGTGCGTTATCGACCAGCTTCGGATAGTCCTTGATCGACTTGTCCATGCTGGTGCGCAGGTCGACGGCCTGCTTGCGCGCATCGGCCTTGACGTCGTCGCTGGCGCGGATCAACTGCTGGTAGGCGGCATTGCGGTACTCGCCCAGCATGCCGCGCATCTCGCCGGCGAGGCGGATGCTTTCCATGCGTGAACCGGCCAGCTCGGTGGTGACGTTGTTCAGCGAATGCAGGCCGCGATAGGCGACGATGCCCTGCAGCAGCATCACCAGCAGGAGGACGCCGAAGGTCAGCAGCAGCTTCGGCATCAGTTTCAGGTTGTTGATCCACGGCATGGGCGTTGCGAGCTCCTAAGGCAGACGCGCCCGGGCATCGGGCCCGGTTGCAGCAGAAACCACGCCGGCACCAGGTCCGGCGTAGTTCGACGGACAGCGGATTACTTGATGTTGGCCAGCTTCAGCCCAGCCGGCGAGCTGACTTCGATTTCCGCGCGCGAGGCGTCGCGCTGGATCTTGCCGATCACGCAGACGGTCTTGCCTTCCAGGGTTTCCAGCGGGAAGGAGAACTTGCCGCGGTTCTCGCCGGCGATGCGGGCCGAGAAGGTGTGGCGCGGGAAGGCACCGCCCATGTACAGGAAGGTCGGCTGGCCTTCGGAACCTTCTGCGTAGCGGGCCTTTTCAACCTTGCCACAGACCATGCCGTCCTTGCCGACCGAACGCGGCGCCATTTCCGGCGGGATCATGTCGGCCGACTGGGCGAAAGCGGAGGTGGCGGTGGTGGCCAGGACAGCAGCCGAGACGAACGCAAACAGGGACTTCATCGAGGGTATCTCCGGGGATGGTAACGATCGGGCCGGTCCTGCGCGCTCCTGCGCGACCGGCTTCTGTCCCCCTATCGGCATCGCCGAAGGGAACTGAAGGGTTTTGTGACTGGAACGTGAAGCAGTTCCGGTTGCTCAGGCGGCGACGTCTTCGGCGGGGCTGGCCTGGCCCATGTCGGCGCTGTCGAGCAGGGTCTCGATGTCCAGCAGGATCAGCATGCGATCGTCATGGGTACCGATGCCGGAGATGAAGCGGGTATCGACGGCGGCACCGAATTCCGGGGTCGGTCGGATCTGCTCGGCCGACAGCGGGATCACGTCGGAGACGCTGTCGACGACGATGCCGACCACGCGGTCGTCGACGTTCAGCACGATCATCACGGTGAAGGCGTCGTAGCGGGCGTTGTCCAGGCGCAGCTTCAGGCGCAGGTCGATCACCGGGACGATGGTGCCGCGCAGGTTGATCACGCCCTTGATGTAGTCCGGGGCATCCGGCACGCGGGTAACCGCATCATAGCCACGGATTTCCTGCACCTTGAGGATGTCCACGCCGTAGTGCTCGTCACCAAGCGTGAAGCTGAGGAATTCGCCACCGGTGCTGGCGGCGGAGCTGGTCTTGTCGTTCATCGAGGGGTCCTGGTTCTGCCGGAAGTCCCGGTGTCAGGCTCGATATCGGCCCCGCTGGGGGGGACTTTAGGTGCCCGGGGAAAGGCATCCACGCATGGCGTGGATCCACCGGAGATCGGTAGTGCCTGCCGCTGGCCGGCAATGGCCGTACCCGCATTGTCGCGACGTTGCCGGCCAGCGGCCGGCACTACCTGTTGGCCGGGCCTTAGAGCTCGCCGTTGCGGCGTGCCTTGCGTTGGCGGTCGATGCGGAAGATGTAGCGCTGGATGGCGCTGTCGGCGCCGCGCGGCAGGCTGTCGAAGCGCATGCCCACGCGCTTGACCTCGATGCCGTTGGGCTGGCGCTGGGGCAACAGGTTGCAGACCACCAGCGCGATGTCCAGGTCGGGGCCGTCCGGCAGCGACAGCTGCGCCGGATAACGCTTCTGCAGACCAAATACCGCGCAGTCATTGGGCACCACCACGGCCAGACCGCCACCGCTGATGTCCACCACCCGCATCGACAGCGCTTCGGCCCGCGCTTCGCCGGGTGGCAGCAGCAGCTGCGGTGAATCAGTGACTGGCGTCTCCAGCCGATACAGCTCGCGGCGCTGCAGGTGCACCAGTTCTTCCGGAAGCGGGGCGCGGAAGGCCACGTGGCCGTCGTTGTCCACGCGCTGCAGTTCGTGCAGGCGGAAGCGCACCAGCACCCGTTCGAGCTGGGCGAAGCACAGCAGGTGATCGGCCTGCTCGGCGGCGCGGTTGGAAGCTTCCTGCGGGCTGCCATCGAGCAGCAGGTAGTCCTCGTCTTCGTCGAGGTCGAGCAGCGCAGTGGGGAACGAACGGTCGCGGCCGTCGATGTGCGCGTTGATCAATGATCGCTGGTCGATCAGCGAGCGCAGCAGCTGGCGCAGCTGACGCGGATTGCGGACCAGGAAGCGCTCGTCAGCGGCGTCGGCCGCGTGGACATCATGCACTGCAGTGTCGTTGCCGTCGGACATGGAATCTACGGTCAGGGGCGGGCGCCAGCACGCATTGGCGCGAGGCTCGATGGGGATATCGGCCTCTGCACCGGATTATGAAGTGGGATTTGCATCACTTTCCACGCGTAAGGGGTCAGATCCCTTTCTGCGGGAAAGGGATCTGACCCCGTGGTTCTGTCAGAACTCCTGCCAGTCGCCGTCGGCGGCCAGTACCGGCTGCGCCGTCGAGCTGCGCAGGGGGCGCGCGGAAGCCGGCTTTGCCGAAGGCGCGGCGGCTGCGACCTGGCGCGGTACCGGCGCCGCCAGCGGGCGTGCCGGAATGGCCGTCGTGCCGTGCGATGCCAGCCGGAAGCGGGCCACGGCTTCACCCAGCTGCACGGCCTGGTCCTCCATCGCACGCGCGGCAGCAGTGGCTTCCTCCACCAGCGCGGCGTTCTGCTGGGTGGTCTCGTCCATCTGCACCACGGTCTGGTTGACCTGCTCGATGCCCGCGCTCTGTTCCTGCGAGGCAGCGGAGATCTCGGCCATGATGTCGGTCACGCGCTGCACCGAGGCGACGATCTCGCCCATGGTGCTGCCGGCCTGGTGGACCAGGCTGGAGCCCTCGGCAACCTTGCCGACCGAGTCGTCGATCAGGCCCTTGATCTCCTTGGCGGCAGCGGCCGAGCGCTGGGCGAGGGTGCGCACTTCGCTGGCGACCACGGCGAATCCGCGACCCTGTTCACCGGCACGCGCGGCTTCCACGGCGGCGTTCAGCGCCAGGATGTTGGTCTGGAAGGCGATGCCGTCGATGACCGAGATGATCTCGGCGATCTTCTTCGACGAGGCTTCGATGGCGGACATGGTGGTGACCACCTGGCCGACCACTTCACCGCCCTGCGAGGCGACACCGTGCGCGCCGATGGCGAGCTGGTTGGCCTGGCGGGCGTGTTCGGCGTTCTGGCGCACGGTGGAGGTCAGTTCCTCCATCGAGGCTGCGGTTTCTTCCAGGTTGGCGGCCTGCTGCTCGGTCCGGCGCGACAGGTCGCTGTTGCCCGAGGCGATCTCGCCGGCGGCCAGGGTGATGCTGGAGGCGCTGGCCTGGATCTGGCCGACGATCTGGGTCAGCTGCGCGACCGTGGTGTTGGCATCATCACGCATGCGGGCGAACACGCCATTGAACTGGCCTTCCATGCGCGCGGTCAGGTCGCCGGTGGCGATCGACTGCAGCAGCTGCGAGAGCTGGCCGAGGTTGCCGTCAGCCACCTGCATCATGGTGTTGAGGTGCTCGATCATCAGCTTGAAGTCGTGCTGGAACCGCTGTGCGTCGCCGCGCTGGCTGAAGTCACCGGCGGCGGCCGCCGCAGCCAGGTGCTGGATCTGCGAATTGATGGCCAGCAGGCTGGCCTTGGCCGCGTCCATGGATTCGTGCAGGATCGCGCGGCTGCCGGGCAGGCGGCGTGCATCCGGGCTCAGATTGCCGATGGCGTACTGGTTGAGTACTTCAATGGCATCGACGATCGCATCGAGGTGCTCGAAGATCACCGTGTTGATGCCGTTGGCCAGCTGGCCGTAGACACCCGGGAAATCTTCCGGGATGCGATGGCTGATGTCCGGGCCAGCGTGCATCTGTGCCATCAGCTGTGTCTGCTCGCTGAAGCGTCGCAGCATCGCCGTCATCTCGGCGGTGGCAGCGAGCATCCTGCCGGCTTCATCGTTGCTGGTGGCCTGGGTGCTGACGCTGAGATCACCGCGGGCAACGGCCTGGATGGCATGCACGGCCTTGCCGAGTGGGCCGGTCACTGCACGCGAGATGACGATGGCCAGCGCGGCAGCGACCAGCGACAGCAGCACGATGCAGCCGATGATGGCAATCATGCTGGTGCGGTGGGTGGCGTTGGCGTCGGCGATCTTGCGGTCCATCTGGCCGGCGATGTGGGTGCCCAGTGCCTTCATCGCAGCGAACAGGTCGCGACGCGCCGGGCGTGACTGTTCGTCGGAGATCTGCCGCGCCAGGACGCCGTCACCGGCGGTCACGGCGTCGCGCATCGCCTTGTTGGCGGCGAAGTAGCGGTCGAGCTGTGCGCTGGCTGCGCGATACAGTTCACGCTCCTTGTCCAGCGCCGGCAGCGCCGCGTACGCCGCCAGTTCGTCATGCACGGCCTTGGCGGTGTCGTTCATGCGCTTGTTGTAGTCGGCCACCTTTTCCGGCTGGTCGAGCATGCTCAGCTGGGCCAGTTCGTAGGTGCGGAACTCGCCGAGCTGCGAGCGGGCCTCGCCCAGGTGCTGGACCGAGGGGATATCGTTGCCAGCCATGTCGCGCAACTGCGCGTTGGCCTCGCTCAGGCGCACCAGTGCGAAGGCGCCGAGGATCAGGGTCATCAAGGTGGTGAGGGTGAACCCCACGGCCAGCTTGCGGGCGATGGGCAGATCTTGGAACCACTTCATGCAGGGTGCTCCAGGTGGGCAGAGTGCCGGCGTCTGTGCGCCGGTTTGGGGGTGGTTGCAGAGCGAACGGGGGTGCCCGGTGGGGTTCGGTGACGACCGTCAAAGCGAAATAACGGCGCCGTCCGCGCGGACTTTATGGACGCAGATCACATTCGGTTGCGTAGGGATGACGGCACGAAAGTGCTGGTCTGGCGGGGCTTGCGCTCGGATGACGTGGTTGCGCGCGAAACCATCGCCTCGACGGAGTTCACAGAAGGGATGGGGTCAGATCCCTTTTCCCTGAAAAGGGATCTGACCCCGGCTGGAATGGAGCACACAAACAAAAACCGCCGTCCCGAAGGGCGGCGGTCCATGACCCGCATGCGGCGTGGATCAGGCGGCCTGCGGCATCCGCAGTGAGCGCACCAGTCCGCCGATGTCAACGATCAACGCGACGCGGCCGTCGCCAAGGATGGTGGCACCGGACACCCCGCCGATACGGCGGTAGTTGTTCTCGATGTTCTTCACCACCACCTGCTGCTGGCCGACCAGTTCGTCCACTTCCAGCGCGATTTTCTGGCCATCGCCTTCCACCACCACCACCAGCGATTCGCTGCCCGGTGCGCGGTTGCCGTAGCCGTAGTACTCGCTCAACGACAGGATCGGCAGGTACTCGCCTCGCACGCGCAGCACGCGGCCTTCGCCGGCCATGCTGCGGATATCCTCGGGCTGCGGCTGCAATGCCTCAAGCACGTAGGCAAGCGGCAGGATCAGGGTTTCGCCGGCCACGGCCACCGTCATGCCATCGAGGATGGCCAGGGTCAGCGGCAGGCGGATCAGCGTGCGGGTGCCGGTACCGAGGCTGCTTTCGATCTGCACCTCGCCGCCTAGTGCCTGGATGTTGCGGCGGACCACGTCCATGCCGACGCCGCGCCCGGACAGGTCGGTGACCGCATCGGCGGTGGAGAAGCCAGGCTGGAAGATCAGGTCCCAGACCTGCGAATCGGTCGGGTTGTCCGGCACGGCCAGGCCGCGTTCGTGGGCCTTGGCGAGGATCTTGGCGCGGTCCAGGCCACGGCCATCGTCGCTGACTTCGATGACGATATGGCCGCCTTGATGCGAGGCCGCCAGCGTGATCGTGCCGGTCTCATCCTTGCCTGCACCGCGACGTACGTCGGGCATTTCCAGGCCGTGGTCGATCGAGTTGCGCACCAGGTGCACCAGCGGATCGGCGATCTTTTCGATCAGGCCCTTGTCCAGTTCGGTGCCTTCGCCGACGGTGCGCAGGCGCACCTGCTTGCCGAGGCGGCTGGACAGGTCGCGGACCAGGCGCGGGAAGCGGCGGAACACCGCATCAACCGGCAGCATGCGCACGCCGATCACCGCTTCCTGCAGGTCGCGGGTGTTGCGTTCAAGCTGGTCCAGCCCGGCGAACAGGCTCTCGGCGTGGACCGGGTCCAGCGCATGCGAGACCTGCTTGAGCATGGCCTGGGTGATGACCAGCTCGCCGACCAGGTTGATCAGCGCATCGACCTTGTCGACGCTGACGCGGATCGAGGTTTCCGCTTCCTGGCTGGCACCACCGCTGGCGGCAGGCGCGGCAGGTGCAGACGCTGCCGCTGCGACCGGAGCGGGAGCCGCGGCGGCCGGCGCCTGCGTGGCCAGGCTCGGCGGCGCGGCGGGACGGATGTCCAGCTCGCAATCGTCCAGCACCCAGGCGAAGGTATCTTCGATCTTGCTGCGCGGCACCTTGCCGACCAGGCCCAGATCCCACGCAAGATGGGCTTCGAGCGGATCAAGCTGGGCGAAGCCCGGCAGGCGTTCCATGCGCGCAGCGACCTGCAGCGAACCGAGGTGTTCCAGTTCGCGGATGATGCGCAATGGATCGTTGCCGCTCATGAACAGCGACGGCGCCGGGGTGAAGCCGATCTGCCAGGCTTCCGGCGTATCGTCCACCTTGGCTGCCGCGGCCGCCGGGGCGCTCGCTGCGGCCTGGCCGGAAAGAACCGCTTCCAGGCGCGCTTTCACCGCAGCGACTGCGGCGGGATCTGCGGCTTGGCCGTGTTCGGCTTCGCGCAGCAGGGCGCGCAGCACGTCCACCGAGGACAGCATGGCGTCGACGGCGTGGCCTTCCAGGACCCGCTTGCCGGCGCGCAGCTCATCGAGCAGCGTTTCCAGCACGTGGGTCAGGCCGGCGATCGCGTCGAAGCCGAAGGTGCCGGCGCCGCCCTTGATCGAGTGGGCGGCGCGGAACACCGAATTGATGATCTCCGCGTCCTGCTGCCCCGATTCCAGGGCCAGCAGGCCAGCCTCCATCGCATCGAGGCCTTCGCGGCTCTCCTCGAAGAAGGTGGCGTGGAAGCGTTGCAGGTCCATGCTCATGGCAGTGGTGATCCGGAAGCGAGGAGGGGGAGCGGTGCCGGGCGATCAGCCCAGCACTTTCTGCACGGTGGCGACCAGCTGTTCGGGATTGAACGGCTTGACCAGCCAGCCGGTGGCACCGGCGGCCTTGCCTTCGGACTTCTTGTCGGCGGCCGATTCGGTGGTCAGCATCAGCAGCGGGGTGAACTTGTAGTCCGGCAGCTGGCGCAGTTCGCGGATCAGCGCGATGCCGTCCATGTTCGGCATGTTGACGTCGGTCACCACCGCATTGAAGCGCTGGCCCTTGGCGCGACCGAGCGCGACCGCGCCGTCTTCAGCTTCTTCGACGGCAAAACCGGCCGAGGTGAGGGCGAAGGACACCATCTGGCGCATCGACGCCGAATCGTCCACCACCAAGATACGTGCGCTCATGCAGCGTTCTCCACAGATTTCAGGTTGTCATGGGTTACGTCCAGGCCCAGGGCCTGGGTGACGCCCAGCAGGCGCGCGGCGTCACTGAAGGTTGCAGTGCAACCGTGGAAGCCGGTGCCCAGGCCTGCCTCGCGGCGGGCCTGCACGAACGCACACAGCACCTGCACGGCGGCCGTGTGGATGCGGGCGACCTGGCTGGCATCCAGGGTCAGCTCGCCAGCCTGCTCCACGAGGGGGGCGAGGCGGTTCTTGAGCTCGGTAGTGCTCTCGATGCCGAGATCCCCACCCAGTTCGACAGTGCTCATCGTTGCTCCGGACAAACGGTTCCGTGATCCATAACGGCACCCCGGTGGGGTTCTTTAGAAGAATCGACGCGGTACGTCGATGCGGTCGCTGTCCAAAAGGGGACGGAGGGGATCAAGTCGCAAGCGAGCTGGCTCTACTGCAGTCCCCTCGGCAACGGTGACCGCGCAGTGGGGACGTAAGGTGTTGATCCAACGGATCAACTCCTTGCGTCCCCGACAGGCACCGCTTCGGTGCAAAGCACCGAGCCACTTGCGACTTAATCCCCTCCGTCCCCTTTTTCTTGGCGGCTCAGCTCAACAGCCGGGTGGCGTCGAGCAGGATCATCGGCCGCTGGCTGACCCGGGCCACGCCGCGGAACAGGTCGTTTGAGATCTGGCAGATGCGCGCGGTATCGGGCGGTTCGATCTGCGAATCGGTGAGGTTGGCGACATCTTCGACCGCTGACACGCGCAGGCCGATGGTCTCGCCGTCCTCCTCCAGGACCACGATGCGGGTCTGCGCGTCGTCCTCGGCGGCGGCCGCGCCCAAGTGCAGGCCCAGGTCCATCACCGGGACCACCTGGCCGCGCAGGTTCATGATGCCGAGCATGGCCGCTGCAGTGCCACGCAGCGGCAGCAGGGGCACCGGCAGCACCACTTCCTGCACCTTCAGCAGTTCCAGCGCATAGGCCTGGGTGCCGCAGCGAAGGCGCAGCCAGCGCGAAGTGCGTTCGCCGGCGCGTCGGTTCTGCGGGTGCGGGCTGCGGGCCGGTTGGTGGGCCTGCGCCTGCAGCTCCTGCCAGGTGCCGGGACGGTTGCCTGCCGGGGCATCGACGGCGACGCGCGGCGGCGGAGTGGCGGTGCGCGCCGCCGGGGCCGGAGCTGCAGGTGCAACCGTGGGGGCGACCGGTGCTGCGACCACGGCGGGCGGTGGCGTGGCTACGTCTTCGCCACCCGCGGCCGCCTCGAACGCGGCCTGCAGGCCGGGGCTGTCGGTGTGGGCGAGGCGATGGCTGTCCGCCGGATCGGTTTCGTAGATCACCTCGTCCGGCAGGTCGTCCCAGGTAGGTTCCGGACCGGCGTTTGCAACGACGGCGGGTGCCGGCGCGGTTTCGTGGATGACCTCCTCAGGCAGGTCATCCCAGGTCGGCTCGCGTCCGGAAACCGCTTCTCCCGCCGGACCCGGCCCAGCGCTAGCGGAGGCGGCAGCGCTCTCGAAGGCCGCTTCCAGCACCGCGTCGTCCGGGCTTGGTGCGGCGGCGACGGATTCTGTTTCGTAGATCACCTCGGCGGGCAGGTCATCCCAGGTGGGTTCGCGCGTGGGTGGTGCGGCGCTCTCGAAGGCGGCTTCCAGCGCAGCGCTGTCCCCGCTGGGCGTGGCGGCGATGGTTTCGGTTTCGTAGATCACGTCGGCCGGCAGGTCGTCCCAGGTCGGTTCGCGTTCGGCGACTGCTTCGATCGCCGGGCCTGGCCCGGCGCCTGCGGGCGGCAGAACGGCAGGCGGCGGCGCGACCATCGCCTCCCCCAGCAGTTCGTCCAGGTAGTCGTCGAGGATGCCGGTACTGTTCATGCGGCCTGCTCCAGGGCGCGGGCATCCTCGCCGAGGATCCAGTTCAAGGCGCGCCGGTAGGCGGCCAGGCCACGGCCCGGGTAGTCCTCGCCAGCGCTCGGCAGGGTCAGCCCGGCGGCGTTGCTGATGCGGGTATCGATCGGAATGGCGTCTTCCCACACGCGGTTGCCGTGGCGATCCTGCATGGTGCGCAGCGATTCGTTGCCGGCGCGGGTGCGGCGGTCGAACAGGGTCGGCAGGATCGAGATCGGCAGCGGGCGGCGGCGCGAACGCTCGACCATCTCGCCGGTGCGGACCATGCCATCCAGGCCGTGCAGTGCCAGGGGCTCGGCCTGGGTCGGGATGATCAGGCGATCGGCGGCAGCCAGTGCGTTGATCATCAGCAGGCCGAGGGTGGGTGCGCAGTCCAGCAGGATGTAGTCGTGCTGGCCCTGGTGGCGCGCCAGCGCGTTCTGCAGGGCCAGGCCGAGGCCGGGCTGGTTGGCGCTGCGGCGTTCCAGCGTGGCCAGCGCCGACTGTGCGCAGACGTAGTCCAGGCCATGGATGTTGCTGGCATGGCAGAGGCCGGACAGGTCCGCTGGCGGTGTGCCGAACAGCTCCAGCACGCCGGCCGGCGGCGGGTCCACCGGCACGCCGAAGGCGCGGCTGAGCGAGGCATGCGGATCGAGGTCGATCAGCAGCACGCGATGGCCGAGTGCGGCCAGGCCGCGGCCGAGGGCGAGGGTGGTGGTGGTCTTGCCGACTCCGCCCTTCTGGTTGGCGACTGCCCAGATGCGCATCGGATTACTCCTTCATTGCCGGGGGAACGGCGGCGCCGACGCGGCTGCCAGCCGGCACCGGCGGCAACTTCACCGGTGCGATGGGGGAGGTGGGGGCGCTGGCCGGAGTTGCGGCGGCCTGTTCGGTGACGGTGCTGTCGGTGGCGCCGGTGGCTGCGTTCAGGCGCTGGCCGAGCGGATCCACCGAGTGCGACGTGTCGGCCAGGATGATGACCATCACCCGGCGGTTGCGGTTGCGGCCCTGCGCGCTGTCGTTCTCTTCGCGCGGGCGGAACTGGCCATAGCCGACCATCGCCAGCCGCGACGGCTGCACGCCCTGGTCGGCGAACAGGTGCACCACGCTGGCGGCGCGCCCGGCCGACAGTTCCCAGTTCGACGGGAAAGTGGCGGTGGCGATGGGCACGTTGTCGGTGTGGCCTTCCACGCGCACGCTGTTGGGCACGTCGCGCAGCACCTCGGCCAGGCTGGCCAGGGTCTGCCGCGCATGCACGTCCAGCGCGGCCGAGCCGGTGGGGAACAGGATGTCGCTGTTGATCTCGACTTCGATCCACAGTTCGGTGCGGCGCACGCTGATCATGCCGCGGTCGATCAGCGGTGCGAGCGCGGCGGTGAGGCGGTCGGCGATGCTGTTGAGCTGTCGCTCGGCACGGGCGATCTGCTCCTGGTTGTGCACTGACACCGGCATGCGCATCTGCGAGGCCATCGACGGCAGCAGGGTCGGGTCGTGCGAGGGCGCCGGCGCGGAGGGACCGATCTTGGTGCCGGACTTGATCACCGAGGGGCTGTCCCAGCCGCCGCCCTGCACCTGCTTGTTGCCCACCTGCACCGGGTTGATGGTGCGCGGTGCGCCACCGAAGGCATCGGTCAGCGCGTCGGCCATGATCCGGTACTTGCCCTCGTTCACCGAGGAGATCGCATACATGACCACGAAGAAGGCGAGCAGCAGCGTCATCAGGTCGGCATAGGGGATCGCCCATGCTTCGTGGTTGGCGTGCTCTTCGTGGTGCTTGCGGCGGGCCATGTCAGTGCAGGAAGCCGGAGAGGTTGGTTTCGATGTTGCGCGGGTTCTCGCCCTGGGCGATCGAGATCAGGCCTTCGATGACCATCTCGCGGTCGCGCGTGTTGTGCGAGATCACACTCTTGAGCTTGGCGGCGATCGGCAGGAACAGCAGGTTGGCCGAAGCGATGCCGTAGATGGTGGCGGTGAACGCGGCGGCGATGCCGTGGCCGAGCTTGCTCGGGTCGGCCAGGTTCTTCATCACTGCGATCAGGCCCAGCACGGCACCGATGATGCCCAGCGTCGGTGCATAGATGCCCATTGCTTCGAACACCTTGGCGCCGGCCTGGTCCTGGTGCTCCTGGCTGCCCAGTTCGATTTCCAGCATGTGCCGCATCGATTCGGGCTCGACGCCGTCCACCAGCAGCTGCAGGCCCTTGCGCAGGAACGGGTCCTGCTGTGCTTCCACCTGCGATTCCAGGCCCAGCAGGCCCTGGCGGCGGGCGATGTTGCTCCACTCGACGATCTGCTGGATCAGCTCGCGGCGGTCGCTGTGCGGTGGACGCACGACCCAGCGCACGATGCTGAACGCATGCTTGAACACCGCCGGCGAGGTGTGCAGCAGGATCGCAGCGACGGTGCCGACGATGACGATCACGAACGCCGCAGGCGACCACAGCGACGCCAGGCCGGCGCCCTTGAGGATGCTGCCGCCGACCAGCGAGGCCAGGGCGAGAAAGAGTCCAATGAGGCTGAGTCTATCCATGGATCCGGTATCGGCTTGTATGAATGGGACTTGAGACACCGGTAGATCGCGTAACGACGGTAGTCACAGTTTTCGGGGCGCCGGGACTGGCCCGGCGGGCGTCAGCGCAGGCCGTCCACATCCAGGATCAGCGCCATGCGACCATCGCCGATCAGGGTTGCACCGGCGTAACCGCGCAGGCCGCGCAGGGCCTTCGGCAATGGCTTGATGACCACTTCCTCGCGCCCGCGGACCTGGTCCACGACCAGGCCGAAGCGCGCTTCGCCGGCCTGCAGCACCACGATGGTCAGCAGGGTCGAGGCGGCCGGCGTCACATCCAGCCACTGGCGCAGATCGACCAGTGGCAGCGTGTGCGAACGGCGGTCGAGCACGGCGCGGCCATCGAACCAGCCCAGCGAGGTGCGCGGCGCGTGCAGCACTTCCATCACGCGCGCCAGCGGCAGCGCATAGACATCCTCGCCGGCCTGCACCAGCAGGGTCGGCAGGATCGCCAGGGTGAGCGGCACGCGGATCAGGAAGCGGCTGCCACGGCCCAGCTCGGACTGGATCTGGATCTGGCCACTCAGTTCGCGGATGCGCGACTGCACCACATCCATGCCAACGCCACGGCCGGAGATATCCGTGACCTGCTGCTTGGTCGAGAAGCCGGGCAGGAACACCAGGTGCAGGCACTCCTCGCTGCTCAGCCGCGCGGCAGCTTCCGGATCGATCAGGCCCTTCTCACGCGCCTTCGCGCGCAGCTTCTCCGGATCGATGCCGGCACCGTCGTCCTGCACTTCAATGCTGACGTAGTCGCCTTCCTGCTGGGCCGACAGGCGTACATGGCCCATCCGCGGCTTGCCCTGTGCTTCGCGCAGGTCGGGCATTTCCACGCCATGGTCGATGGCGTTGCGGACCAGGTGCACCAGCGGGTCGGCCAGCGCTTCGACCAGGTTGCGGTCGAGCTCGGTCTCGGCACCGATCAGCTCCAGGTCCACTTCCTTCTTCAGCGAGCGGGCAACGTCTCGGGCGACCTTGGGGAAGCGCGAGAAGACCTTGCCCACCGGCTGCATGCGGGTACGCATCACCGCCGACTGCAGGCGCGCGGTGGCGATGTCCAGGGTCGACACGGCGCGGTCCAGTTCCTCGTCGCGCAGGCGCGCACGCAGGGTCTTGAGCCGGTTGCGCGACAGCACCAGTTCGCCGATCAGATTGACGATCGCGTCCAGGCGCTTGGTGTCCACGCGCACGGTATGTTCGGCTTCGGCCAGCGGCTTGGCGGCCGGCTTGGTCGCCGCTGCAGTTGCCGGTGCGGCCGGTGCGGCCAGTGGGCGTGGTGCCGCGATCGGTGCGGGCGCTACCGCAGCGATGGGCTTGGCGCCGGGTGCGGCGCCACCGTGCAGCTGGTCGAGCAGGGCTTCGAACTCGTCTTCGCTGATCAGGCCGTCGTCAGCCTTCTTTGCCGGCGCGACTGCAGTCGGTGCGTTGCCGCCGTGCAGCTGGTCGAGCAGGGCCTCGAACTCGTCGTCGGTGATCAGGTCGCTGCCACCCGCAGCGGGAGCTGCTGCGGCGGCGGGTGCAGCCACGGCACCGCCATGCATGTCGAACTGGGCGATCAGCTCCGGCGGCGCATAGCCCGGCTCGGTGCCGGAGGAAACTGCATCCAGCATCGCTTGCAGGTAGTCCAGCGATTGCTGGGCGGCATCGAAGTGATGGGCCTGCAGTACGGCCTGGCCCGCGCGCGCGATGCCCAGCGCTTCTTCGGCGGCGTGGCACAACTCGACCATGGCGGTGACGCCGAGGAAGCCGGCGCCGCCCTTGAGCGTGTGGTAGCCCCGGAACACCGCGTTGAGCTGCTCGGTGTCCTGTGGTGCCTGCTCCAGCGACACCAGCTGTTCGCCCAGGCGATCCAGGATTTCCTGCGCCTCGATGATGAAATCGGCAGTGATGTCGTCGGATACCGCGCTCATGCTTACAGCCCCAGGTCCGACAGCAGGTCGTCGGCGTCGTTCTGCGAGACCGCGTGGCGGTCCAGTCCCTTCAGTGCCGGCCCGGCCAGTTCCGGATCGGTGCGATGCTGTTCCGGCGGCAGGCCGAGCGCGCCGAAGCCCTCGTGCACGCGGCGGACGATGCCGACCACGCGACGGATGATCTGCCCGGTCAGGTCCTGGTAGCTCTGGGTCAGGGCGATCTCGGTGAGGTTGTGGCGGATGCGCTCGAGCTGTGCATCCTGGCCGGGCTGCAGGCCTTCGGCGCGCAGCTGTTCGGTCAGGCTGCGGCATTCCTCGGCCAGGTCCAGGGTGCGGTGCGTCGCCTGTTCGGTCATCGCCACCACGTGGTCCAGGCGTGCGCAGGCATCGTCCAGTTCGCCGGCCTCGCTGGGCACGGTCGGCAGTTCACCCAGGGCCTGCCCGAGCTCGCGGGCCAGCCGCGAGAGGCCGCTCATCATCGGCTGCGTGCGCAGCGCGACCAGTCCGTCGATGCGTTGCCGCCAGGCGGTTTCGTCACCGGACTCCAGTGCGTCCAGTGCTTCCTGCAGGCGCAGGGCGAGGGCATTCTTGTCGACCGTGGTGTCCATCAGGCGCTGGCCGCCAGGCGTTCGAAGATCTTGCCGAGCTTCTCTTCCAGCGTCTGCGCGGTGAACGGCTTGATGATGTAGCCGTTCACCCCGTTCTGGGCCGCTTCGATGATCTGCTCGCGCTTGGCTTCGGCGGTGACCATCAGCACCGGCAGGGTCTTCAGCTTGGCGTCGGCACGGATCGCCTTGAGCAGCTCGATGCCGGTCATGACCGGCATGTTCCAGTCGGTGACCACGAAATCGAACGGCTGGCTCTGCAGCAGCGACAGCGCGGCATGCCCGTCCTCGGCTTCGGCGGTGTTGGTGAAGCCCAGATCGCCCAGCAGGTTCTTGACGATGCGACGCATGGTCGAGAAGTCGTCCACGATCAGGATGCGCATGTTCTTGTTCAAAGCAGAGTTCCTTTGTTGTTCATTCCGGGCGGCCGGGGGCAGCTGCCTCGGGGATGTTCATTCTTCGAGGCCGGCGTCGACGGCCTCGAATACCTTCAGCCGGCCGCGCAGGCGCAGCACCGCCTGGCCGTGGATCTGGCAGACCCGCGACTCGCTCACGCCGAGCACCGCGCCGATCTCCTTCAGATTGAGTTCCTGCTCGTAGTAGAGCGAGAGCACCAGCTGTTCGCGCTCGGGCAGATGGCCGATGGCCTTGCCCAGCTCGCGGCCGAACTCGCTGCGCTCCAGCACCTGCTGCGGGGTCGGGCCACCCTGGGCGACCGTGTCCAGCTCGCCCTGGTCCTCGATGCGCGACTCCAGGCTCAGCACCTGGCCACGCGCAGCGTCTTCCATCAGGCGCAGGTACTCGGGCAGTGGCATCTCCATCGCGGCGGCCACTTCGGTGGCGCTGGCGGCGCGGCCGCTGCTCTGTTCCAGGCGGCGGATGGTGGCCGCAGCATCGCGTGCACGGCGGTGCACCGAGCGCGGCACCCAGTCGCCACGGCGGATCTCGTCGATCATCGAGCCACGGATACGGATCGAGGCATAGGTCTCGAACGAGGCGCCCTGGTCGGCGTCGTAGCTGCGCGAAGCCTCGATCAGGCCCATCATGCCCGCCTGGATCAGGTCGTCGACTTCGACGCTGGCCGGCAGGCGCGCGGCCAGATGGTGGGCGATGCGCCGCACCAGGTCCGAGTGCTGGGCGATGACGTCGTTGGCCGCCGAGCGCTGGACTTCCCTGTACTGGGCCGCGCCTTTCATGCCGCCACCCCGCGCTGCTTGAGGATGCGTTCGAGGAAGAACTCGACGCCGCCGCGTGGTTCGGTGGGCGCCTGCCAGCGGGCCGTGCGGCGCGCGATCTCGGTGATGGCCAGTGCGGACGGGCTGGACGGGTAGGCCTTCACCACCGGCTGCTGGCGCTGCACCGACAGGCGCAGCCAGTCATCCTGCGGCACGCAGCCCAGATAGTTCAGCGAGACATCGGCGAGGAACTTCTCGCAGACGCGGGTCAGCTTCTCGTACAGTACGCGGCCCTCGTTGGGGTCGCGCACCATGTTGGCCACCACCTGGACGCGGTCCACGCCACGTTCGCGCGAGAGCACCTTGATCAGCGCGTAGGCGTCGGTGATTGAAGCCGGCTCGTCACAGACCACCACCACGGTGTCCTGCGCGGCCTGGCAGAAGGTCAGCACGCCGTCGGTGATGCCTGCGGCGGTGTCCACCACCATGATGTCCAGCTCGCGTTCCAGCTCGGAGAACACGTTGACCAGGCCGACGTGCTCGGCCGGGGCCAGCTCGGCCATGTGCCGGCGGCCGGACGCGGCCGGGACCACCAGCACGCCGTTCGGGCCTTCGACGATGACGTCGTCCAGCGAGCAGCGGCCGGCAACCAGGTCGGCCAGCGTATAGGTGGGGTTCAAGCCCAGGATCACGTCGATGTTGGCCAGGCCGAGGTCGGCGTCCAGCAGCAGCGTGCGCTTGCCCATGCCGGCCAGCGCCACGGCCAGGTTGGCCGACACGTTGGTCTTGCCCACGCCGCCCTTGCCGCCGGTCACGGCGATGGTGCGCACAGGGCCGAGCGGCTCGCTGCGGGTGGCCGACAGCGGGAAGGTCTTGGTCAGCTTGGCGTACTCACGCGACGGCATGGTTCAACTCCGGGTTGCAGGGCATATCGGCCGCTCGGCGCAAATCTTCAAGGCGAAGTACGAGATTGGCCGCACTGGCCCGGTGCAGGTCGTCCGGAACGTCCTGGCCGTCGGTCACCCAGGTGATCGGCAGGGCGTGGTCCACGGCCACCGACAGGGCGTTGCCGAAGCGGCCGGTTTCGTCCAGCTTGCTCAGCACAAGGCCCTGCAGGTTGGCGGCACCGAAGCGGCGGACCACCTCGTCCATGTCGCCGAAGCTGGTGTTGGCCGGCAGCACCAGCAGGGTGCGCACCTGGCGCGCGGCGCGCAGCCACTGCAGCTGGGCGGCCAGCGCGCGGTCGCGCGGGCCCAGTCCGGCGGTGTCGATCAGTACCAGCTTGTAGTCCTTCAGGCGTTCCAGCAGCTGGTCCAGGTCGGTGCCGCTGTTGGCCTCGTGCACGGCGATGCCGAGCTGCCGGCCGTAGCCATACAGCTGCTCGCGGGCGCCGATGCGGGTGGTGTCGGTGGTGACCAGAGCCACGTCACGCGGCGCGTGCTTCTCGGCGAACCGCGAGGCCAGCTTGGCGATGGTGGTGGTCTTGCCGGCGCCGGTCGGGCCCACCAGCGCGATCACGCCGCCTTCCTCCAGCGGGTCGACCGGGGCAATCGGCAGCTTGCGCGAGATCAGCCCCAGCATCAGGCCGCGGCCTCGGTGCGCCTCGGTCTCCAGCGGAATCTGCATGGCGACGTCGCGGGCCAGGCCAGCATCGAAGCCGTACTCGTCCATCAGGTCCAGCGCGGTGGCGCGCACCGGGCAGCCGCGCAGGCGCTCGTCGGTGAAGCGGTTCATTTCGCGCTCGATCACCTGGCGCATGCCGGCCACTTCCTGGCGCAGCTGGCGGATCTCGGCGTCGTCCTGGGCGACCACGGTCAGGACCGGGGCTGGGGCGAGCGTCGGCGTCGGCGCGGCTTCGACGGTGGCATCGGCCAACGCCGGTTCGCTGACGGCGACCTCCGGCTGCGTTTCGGACAGGGTTGCGGTCGGCAGCGGTGGCGGCTGCACCGCCGGCGCCACGCTTTCGTGATGCGCCTCGTGCGGCGGATCGATCTGGAAACGGGCGCGGTTGGCCGGCGCGACGAGGGCCGGTGCCGGCGCCGGAGCAACGATGGCCTCGGCGAACGGGGCGAAGATCTGGTCCGGCAGTGCCGGTTCATTGACGGCGGCGCGTGCCAGGGTGGCGGCGAAGCCGGTGCTGCCGCGGGTTGGCACGATCTCGTCGGCGCTATCGAGGGTGCGGCCGGTAGCGCCCACTGCTGCACGGGCGAGGGCGGCCACCGCCGAGGTGGTGGCGGCAACCGGTTCCGGTGCCGGGGTGCTGCTGCGGCGGCGGGTGACGGCGGCGATCACCGCGTCGGCGGCGGTGCGCGGCTTGGGTGCCGGCGGCGGTGCGACGTCGCGGCGCGAGGCTTCCAGCGCACGCTGCACCGCGCTCTCGTCGTAGTTGGCGGCGGCGACGATCTCGATGCCTTCCTCGATCCGGCGGTTGGACAGGATCACGGCGTCAGGACCATGCTCCTTGCGCACCAGGTTCATGGCCGAGCGCATGTCGGCGGCGACGAATCGTTTGATTTTCATGCTGTGGTCACGAGGCGAAGACGGCGGGGTGGCGGTCGGGGAACTCGGGTGGTCGGTGGTCTGCACGGTGCGGGTTCCCCTTGGTGTCTGTCTGTTGCGTTGGTTCGAAAGTGGTGTCTGTTTTCTGGCGCATCGGCGGGCGGCGTCAGCTGATCGTTCCGACCAGCTTCAGGCGCTTGTCCTCCGGCACTTCGCTGTAGGCCAGGACCGACAGCGACGGAACGCTGTGGCGGACCAGGCGGGCCAGCGCGGCGCGCACCGGGCCAGGTACCAGCACGACCGCGGGCTCGTTGCGGGCTTCCTGCTTGCTGACACATTCGGCCAGGCTCTGGTGCAGTCGCTCAGCGAGTCCGGGTTCCAGCGCGGCGCCGTTGCCCTGCGTGGACTCCTGCAAGACACGTTCCAATTGCGGGTTGAGGGTGAACACCGGCAGCTCCGCCGACATTCCGGCGATCTCCTGCACGATGAAGCGGCCCAGTGCGGTGCGCACCGCGGCGGTCAGCACGGCCGGGTCCTGGCTGCTGGGCGCATGTTCGACCAGTGCCTCGGCGATCTTGCGCAGCTGGCGGATCGGAATGCGCTCGACCAGCAGGTTCTGCAGCACGCGCACCACCGCCGACAGCGGCAGCGCCTTCGGCGTCAGATCTTCGACGAGCTTGGGTGCGCTCTTGGCCAGGTTGGCCAGCAGGTGCTGCACTTCCTCATGGCCGAGCAGCTCGGGTGCGTGTTCGCGGATCAGGTGCGACAGATGGGTGGCGACCACGGTGGCCGGGTCGACCACCGTGTAGCCCAGCGTTTCGGCCTGGGCGCGCTGATGCGGCTGGATCCAGGTGGCATCCAGGCCGAACGCGGGATCCTTGCCGGCAATGCCCTCCAGTGCGCCGAGCGCGCTGCCCGGATCCAGGGCCAGCTCGCGGTCGGGGTGGATCTCGGCGGTGGCCACCGGCACGCCATGCACCAGCACGCGGTAGCCGTTGGCCGGCAGTTCCAGGTTGTCGCGGATGTGCACCGAGGGAATCAGGAAGCCGACATCCTGGGTCAGCTTGCGGCGCACGCCCTTGATGCGCGCCATCAGTTCGCCGCCCTGGTTGCTGTCCACCAGCGGAATCAGCCGGTAGCCGACCTCCAGGCCCAGCGGATCGACCGGGCGCAGCTCGTCCCAGCTCAGTTCGGCGGTCGGTGCCGGCGCGGCGGGGCGGCCCAGCGCAGTGAGCGCGGCAGCATCGGTGCCACTGCCTGTTGCATCGGCAGCCGGTGCCTTGGTCTTGCGATACAGCTTCCAGGCGATGAAGCCAAGGATCGCGGCCAGCGTCAGGAAAGCGACGTTGGGCATGCCCGGCACCAGGCCAACGACGCCGATGATGCCGGCGGTGATCGCCAGCGCGCGGTACTGGCCGAACACCTGCCCGGTCATGGCCTGGGCCATGTCCTGCGAGCGCGAGGCGCGGGTGACCAGCATCGCCACCGCGCTGGACACCAGCAGTGCCGGCAGCTGCGCCACCAGGCCGTCACCGATGGAGAGCAGGGTGTAGGTGGCAGCGGCGTCGCCGAACGGCATGCCATGCTGCAGCACGCCCACGGCCAGGCCGCCGAGCATGTTGATGAACAGGATCAGGATGCCGGCGATGGCGTCGCCGCGGATGAACTTGCTGGCACCGTCCATTGCACCGTAGAAGTCGGCTTCCTCGCGGACTTCCTCGCGGCGCAGCTTGGCTTCCTCGCGCGTCAGCAAACCGGCGTTGAGGTCGGCGTCGATCGCCATCTGCTTGCCGGGCATCGCGTCCAGGATGAAGCGCGCGGTCACTTCCGAGACGCGGCCGGCGCCCTTGGTGATGACCACGAAATTGATGATGGTCAGGATCGCGAACACCACGATGCCGACCGCATAGTTGCCGCCGATCACGAATTCACCGAAGGCGGCGATGACCTTGCCCGCAGCGTCGTGGCCGTTCTGGCCGTTGAGCAGGATCACGCGGGTGGAGGCCACGTTCAGCGCCAGCCGCAGCATGGTCGTGATCAACAGCACGATCGGGAAGATGGTGAAGTCCAGCGGGCGCTTCACGTAGACCACCGCCAGCAGCACCATCAGCGAGATGGCGATGTTGAAGGTGAACAGCGCATCAAGGACTGGCGCGGCCAGCGGCACCACGACCATGGCCAGCAGGGCCAGCACGATCAGCGGCGCGCCAAGGCCCTGGCGGATCATTTCCAGGGCACGGCGGGTGTTGAATCCGGTGGCGGGCTGGGCGCTCACGGGCGGCCTCCCTTGCCGAATTCATCCACCTGGATGTGCGGGGCGTCCGGCATCGGGCCAGTGCGCCAGGCGCGCAGCTGGTAGACGTAGGACAGAACCTGGGCGACGGCCGAATACAGTCTCACGGGGATTTCCTTTCCGAGTTGGCCTTCCCGATACAAGGCGCGTGCCAAAGGCGGGGCAGAGACGATCGCGACCTTGTTGCCGTCGGCCACTTCACGGATGCGCAGGGCGGTCTCGTCCACGCCCAGTGCGACCACGGTGGGGGCGTTCATGGCGCCGCCTTCGTACTTCAGGGCCACCGCGTAATGGGTGGGATTGACCACCACCACGTCGGCGGTGGGTACCGCTTCCATCATCCGGCGGTTGGCCATCTGCTGCTGCAGCTGGCGGATGCGGCCCTTCACCTCGGGGCTGCCTTCGCTTTCCTTCATTTCCCGGCGCAGTTCTTCACGGGTCATCTTCAGCTTGCGCATCCAGTTCCAGCGCTGGTACGGGGCATCGATGGCGGCCAGCACCAGCATGGCGCCGGCGGTGGCCAGCAGCAGGCGCAGGGTGAAGCCGAGGCCGTCGGTGATGGCGGTCTCCAGCGGGTGGTGGATCAGCCCGCGCAGGGTGTCGAAGCCGGACCACACCACCATCCCGGCAGCGACACCGACGAAGGCCACGCGCAGCAGCGACTTGGTGAACTCGGCAAGCGCCTCGGGGCCATACAGGCGCTTGAGCCCGCTCATCGGGTTCATGCGGTTGATGTCAGGCAGCAACGCCTTCTGCGACCAGCGCAGGCCGCCCATCACCAGCGGGGCGACGAAGCTGGCCAGCAGGCAGACCAGCACCAGCGGTGCGATCACCAGCATGAACTGCAACAGCAGGTCGCCGAAGTGGCCGAACAGTGCCTTCGGGTTCTGCCGCAGGCTCTGTTCCGGGCTGAGCGCCTGCTTCATCCAGGCCGTGGCGCCACGGCCGATCGAGCCGCTCATGGCCATCACCGCCAGCACACCGGCGCCGAACACGGCGGCGGTGCCCAGTTCGCGCGAGCGCGGCAGGTTGCCCTGTTCACGGGCGTCGCGCAGGCGTTTTTCGGTCGGTTGTTCGGTCTTTTCGCCGGCGGATTCGTTCTCGGACATCACGGGTACTGCGGCAGGGGTTGCCGGAGGGCGTGCAAGAACTGTTCCACGCATGGCGTGGATCAACCGACGACCCTTTTGTAGAGCCGGGCCCACGCTCGGCTGCGGTTGGGTCCAGGCGCGAAGCGCAGCCGAGCGTGGGCTCGGCTCTACAGGAGGGTGCCGCAGGAATCGTTCCGCGATGGCAGGTGGTCGCGCTGCCCGGCGCTATCCGGGCGGGTGTTGTTGCGGCGGGCTCTGCGCCAGCTCCATCCGCGGCCGCGGCAGGTCGTGCAGCTGCATGAAGCGCGCCGCGTCGACCGGGCGGCCGAGCAGGTACCCCTGCAGGAAGTCGCAGCCCAGGCGCTCCAGGTAGGCGCGCTGCGCGGCGGTTTCCACGCCCTCGGCGACGATGTCCATGTCCAGTGCATGGCCCAGCGCCACGATCGCCGAGACGATCACCACGTCCTCCGCACTGTGTTCCAGGTCACGCACGAACGCGTGGTCGATCTTGATCTCCGTGGCGGGCAGCCGCTTCAGGTACAGCAGGCTGGAATAGCCGGTTCCGAAATCGTCGATGGAGATGCCCACGCCCAGCGCCGACAGCGCCTGCAGCAGGCGAAGGCTGGCATCGGTATCGCGCATGACCGTGCTTTCGGTGATCTCCAGCACCAGGTGGCGCGGGGCAATGCCATAGCGTTCGATCACTTCACGCACATCCTGCAGCAGGTGTGGCGAACTGAACTGCACCGGTGACAGGTTCACCGACATTGACCAGCCTTCATGCCCGGCGTCGCGCCAGCGCCGCAGCTGCTGGCAGGCCTGGTCCAGCGCCCAGCGACCGATCTCGTTGATCGCGCCGCTGCGTTCAGCCAGGCGGATGAAGCGGTCCGGTGGGATCAGCCCGTGCTCCGGGTGCTTCCAGCGGATCAGCGCTTCGGCACCGGCCACCTTCTGGGTGGCCACGCGGATCTTCGGCTGATAGTGCAGGAACAGCTGCTCGCTGCCGATCGCACGGCGCAGGTCGGCCAGCAGCCGGAACTGCTGCTCGGCACTGTCGTTCATCCAGTCGGCGAACAGCACGAAGGCGTTGCGTCCGGATTCCTTGGCCTGGTACATCGCCGCGTCGGCGAAGGCCATCAACTGGCGCTCGCTGGCAGCGTGGTCGGGGCAGATCGCCACGCCGATGCTGGCAGTCACCTGCAGTTCGTTGTCCGGCAGCAACGGGCCGCTGCCCACCGCCTGCAGGATGCGCCGGGCGAGGGTGGGCAGGTCCTCGTCGTGCTCGATGCGCACCACCAGCACGAATTCGTCGCCGCCCAGACGGGCCAGCATATCGTTGGGCCGGAGCAGCTGGCGGGTACGCTCGGCCACCGCCACCAGCAGTGCGTCGCCGGCCTGATGGCCGTAGGCATCATTGACCTGCTTGAATCCGTCCAGGTCCATGAACATTACCGCAAATCGGCTGCCGCCCTGTTCGGCTTCTGCCAGCGCCTGCACGATGCGCCGCTGCAGCAGCAGGCGGTTCGGCAGGCGGGTCAGCGGGTCGTGCAGCGCGGCCTGGGTCAGTTCCTGCTGGGCATCGGTCAACGAGGTGCTCAGCATCGAGTTGCGCAGCCGCAGCAGCTGCGCCTCCACCCGCTGGTCCAGCCACGAGACCACCAGCACCACCGCCAGGATCGCAACCGTCAGCACCACCACCAGCATCGCCAGCCACTCGCTCTGCAGGCCATCGCCGACCGCCGCGCCGCAGATGCTGCCTTCCGGGAAACGCGCGGCGGCCATGCCGGTGTAGTGCATGCCGACGATGGCCAGGCCGAGCAGGCCCGCGGCTGCCAACCGGTCACCGACGCGGGTGCGCTGCGCGCGCAGGCGGAACGCAACGTAGAGCGCGGTCCACGACGCGGCCACCGCCACCACCAGGGAGAGCAGCAGCCAGCCCGGGTCGTAGTCGATCCCGGGCTGCATGCGCATCGCTGCCATGCCGACGTAGTGCATGCCGGCAATGCCAGTGCCCATCAGCAGGGCACCGCCCGCCAATCGCGGATGGGGCAGGGTGCGCAGCGAGACCAGCCACAGTGCGAACACCGACGAGGCGATCGCCAGGGCCAGCGAGAGCAGGGTGATGGGCAGGTCGTAGCCCAGTGCAATGGGCAGATCGAAGGCCAGCATGCCGATGAAGTGCATCGACCAGATGCCCAGGCCCATGGCGAATCCGCCCCCCAGGCGCCACCACCAGGCGGCTGCCCGGCCCGGGGCGGTGACCGTGCGCCCGGCCATGGCCAGCGCTGTGTACGACGCCATCACGGCGACCAGCAGTGAGATCGCCACCAGCCACGGGTTGTACGTGCCTACCAGCATTCGTCAGTCTCCCGGACCTGCCTGTCGACGGAAACCACGGTGGGGCATGCATGAGGCAGGCCAACGCGAACGGGCGTCGGCCAGGTGCGGCATCCCCCCGGTTGCCGCGCATTCACTCTAACGCGCAGACCCGGGGGGACTTCAAGCGGCAATCCGTGAAATTGCGCCCCTGTAGAGCCGAGCCCATGCTCGGCTGCCACTCCTGCCGAAGGCAGCCGAGCATGGGCTCGGCTCTACAGAAACAAATGCATGGCAAGCAGTAGAACGTGACGACCGGGTCAGCGTGTGACCGCGTCCGCGGCCTGGAAGGCGGCGTCGAACAGGCGCTGTACCGGCGGCCCCATTTCCCCGGCCAGCAGCGCCAGGAGGAACAGGCCCAGCAGCAGCGAAACCGGCAGGCCCAGCTGGATCGGGTTCAGCGCAGGCGCGGCACGCGCCAGGACACCGAAGGCCAGATTCACCGCCAACATCGCCACGGTCAGCGGGATGGCCAGGCTCAGCGCGCCGCGCAGCACGGTCAGCAGGAAGGTCGGGGCGATGCTGAAGAAGGCATGGGGATCCGGCAGCGGGGCGCCAATCGGCAGCGCGCGATAGCTGTCCACCAGCAGCGAGATCAAAGCCAGGTGGCCGTTGGCGGTGAAGAACAGCAGCCCGAACAGCAGGTAGAACCACTGTCCGATCACGCCGGAGGTACCACCGCGCAGCGGATCGCTCATCTGCGCGAAGGCCAGGCCGGTGCCCTGCGCGATCAGTTCGCCGGCCATCGCGCCGGCTTCGAACACCAACCGCAGCATGAAGCCGATGGACACGCCGATGGCCAGTTCACGGGCAATGGTCAGCACCGTAGCCGCGTCGAAGCCGGTCCAGTCCGGTACCGGGGGGAGCAGCGGGGCCAGTGCGATGGCCAGGGTGCCGGCCAGCACCACGCGCACCCGCGATGGCACCGCACGCGTGCCGACCATGGGCATGGCCATGGCCACTGCGCCGATGCGCAGCATGGTCCACAGCACCGTGCCGATCATGCCGAAGGCCTGCAGGCCGTCGGCCGCCATCTGTGTCGCGGCGTCCATCGAAGCGCGTGCCCTAGCCGATCAGGTGTGGGATGCGCTGGAACAGCAGCGTGGTGAATTCAACCAGGTGGCCGATCAGCAGGCTGCCCAGCGCGAACAGCACTGCGGTCAGCGCTGCCGCCTTGGCGACGAAGGCGATGGTCGGTTCGTTGAGCTGGGTCGCGGCCTGCACGACACCAACCACCACGCCCACCACCAGTACGGTGAGCAGCAGCGGGCCGGCCACCCACAACACGGTGATCAGGCCGCCACGCAGTTCAGTCAAGGCAAGTTCGGGAGACATTCGGATTCCATCTGCTCATGTAGAGTCGAGCCCTGCTCGACTGCGCGTTACGGGGGATATCAGGCCGGATTGAAGCTCGCCGCCAACGTACCCACGGTCAGCACCCAGCCATCGACCAGCACGAACAGCAGGATCTTGAAGGGCGCCGATACCAGCATCGGCGACAGCATCATCATGCCCATCGACATCAGCACGCTGGCAACGACCAGGTCGATGATCACGAACGGGATGAAGATCAGGAATCCGATCTCGAAGGCGGTCTTCAGTTCACTGGTGACGAACGAAGCGACCAGCACCGGGAACGGGATCGCGTCGGGGCTGGCGTAGGTGCCATGCCCGGCGATGCCGGCAAAGGTCATCAGGTCGGTCTCGCGGATCTGCGCCAGCATGAAGCCGCGCAGTGGCTGCGTGGTCAGCGTCCATGCGGTCTGGAAGTCGATGTCGCCGTTGAGGTAGGGCGCCATGCCCGCGCTCCACGCCTTGTCCCAGGTCGGCATCATCACCATTGCGGTGAGGAACAGGGCCAGGCCCAGCAGCACCTGGTTGGACGGCGTCTGGCCGGTGCCCAGCGCCTGGCGCAGCAGGCCCAGCACGATGATGATGCGGGTGAACGAGGTCAGCACCAGCAGCATCGACGGGATCAGGGTGATCGCGGTCATCAGCAGCAGGGTCTGCAGCGGCAGGCTGACCGGCTGGCCACCGATCTTGCCGACGTTGACGTCCGGCAGCGGGGTGGCCGGCGCGCCGGGTGCGGCCAACGCCAGCGCCGGCAACAGGCACAGGGCAAGCAACAGCAGCCACGGCGTCAGGGTGGCGGGACGGGTACGGGGGACACGCATGTCAGGGGTCCTTGCGCAGCCGCTGCTGCAGCAGCTGGGCGAAATTCGGCAGGTTCTTGAAGTCCGGCACGCGCACCGGCGCCGGTGGCGGCAGCGGTTCGGGCAGGGTGTGCAGGGTGTTGATGCCGCCGGCGGTGACGCCCAGCAGCAGCTGCTGGCCGTTGACCTCCACCACCACCACGCGTTCCTTGGCACCGACACTCAGGCTGGCCACCACCTTCATGCCTTCGGCCGGGCGGAAGCCGCTGCCAGGCATGCGCTTGAGCAGCCAGCCCAGGCCGATCACCAGTGCCACTACCGCCAGCAGCGCCAGCACCGCACCGAACAGGCTGGGTGCGGCGGCCGCATGCTGGCCGACCTGCGGACCGATCGGCGCGGCGGCCTTGCCGACCGCCAGCAGGGTGGAGGCCAGCAGGCTCAACGCAGTCTCCGGATACGCTCGCTGGGGCTGACCACGTCGGTCAGGCGCACGCCGAAGCGGTCATTGATCACTACTACTTCGCCGTGGGCGATCAGGGTGCCGTTGACGAACACGTCCAGCGACTCGCCAGCACCGCGCTCCAGTTCCACCACCGACCCCTGGTTGAGCTGCAGCAGGTTGCGGATCGGCAGGCGGGCACGACCGACTTCCAGCGACAGGGTCACCGGCACATCGAGGATCACGTCCAGGTTCAGGTCCGGACCATTCGCCTCATCGGCCTGCAGGCTGCTGAACTGGGCCGGGGTCGGTTCGAGGGCGTCGATATCGTTCATTGCGGGTCTTCCTGGATGACGGGTACGCGCGGGCGGGTGCCCGGCGGATGGGTAGCGGTGATCTTCACGGCGTTCATGCCGTTGGCGATGCCGAACTCGCCGGTGAACACGGGGATGTTCTCCACGCACAGCGGCACCTGCGGGCTCAGCTCGATCGGCAGGATGTCGCCGACCTTCAACTGGGTCAGGTCGCGCAGGGTCATGCGCTTGCTGGCCAGTACGCTGGACAGGGTGACTTCGGCGACGTTGAGCTGCTCACGCAGGGTCTTGCCCCAGCTCTCGTCGCGGTCGTTGCGGTCGCTCTGGATGCCGGCGTCGAGCAGTTCGCGGATCGGTTCCAGCATCGAGTAGGGCAGGGTGACGTGGATGTCGCCGCCGCCACCGTCGAGCTCGACGTGCAGGCGGCACACCACCACGTACTCGCGCGGGGTCACGATGTTGGCGAAATGCGGGTTGATCTCCGAGTTGATGTACTCGAAGTCGACATCCATCACCGGTGCCCACGCTTCGCGCAGATCGGCGAAGGTCTGCTTCAGCAGCAGGTGGATCACCCGCATTTCAGTAGCTGTGAACTCGCGGCCCTCGATGCGGGTGGGGTAGCGCCCGTCGCCACCGAAGAAATTGTCGACGATGGCGAACACCAGGGTCGGCTCGAACACGATCAGGCCGGTGCCGCGCAGCGGCTTGAAGCGGATCAGGTTCAGGTTGGTCGGTACATACAGCGAGTGCATGTAGTCGTTGAACTTGATCAGCTCGATGCCGCGCACCGACAGTTCGGCCGAGCGGCGGATCAGGTTGAACAGGCCGATCCGCCACAGGCGCGCGAAGCGCTCATGGACCATTTCCAGGGTCGGCATGCGACCACGGATGATGCGGTCCTGGCTGGCGAAGTCGTACGAGCGCGCTTCGCCTGACGGGGGTTCCGCATCGGTCTCGACCGCGCCACTGTCCACGCCGTGGAGCAGGGCATCGATCTCGTCCTGGGACAGCAGATCATTCATCGGTGGGCCCTTACTGGGTCACGAAGCTGGTGAACAGCAGATCGTCGGCGCCGTTGCTGCCGGTCTCGGCCTTGAGCACCTTCTGCACCTCGGCCAATGAGGCGGCCTGCAGCTTCTGCTTGCCGGCGACATCGGCGATCTGGTCCGGGCTGACCTGCGAGAACAGCATCAGCAGGCGCGCACGGATGGCCGGGGCGTGGGTCTTGATCGCTTCCAGCGCGGCCGGGTCGCGGGTCATCAGCTGAACCTCCAGCTGCAGGTAACGTGGGCCGTCGACCGGGCCATTGAGGTTGACCACGAAGGCCGGCTCCAGTGCGAAGTACTGGGCCGGGGCTGGAGTCGCGCTCTTCTTCGGCGCCTGTGCGGTCTTCTCTTCGTGCTTGGACTGGGTGAAGAACCACACGCCGCCACCGGCAGCAGCGGCGGCCAATACGGCTACCAGCGCGGTGATCAGGATCGGACTACGCGGCTTGGCGGCCTTGTCCTTCTCGGCGGTCTTCTTGGTTTTGTCAGCGGCTGCGGCCACGGGGTGAAGCTCCTGAGGGTTGCTTCACCGGGATATGCAAGGGGTGTGCCGAAGGCCGGGCAGCGGGTGCGACGGAATTCCGTCGGAAACCTGTGCCGGTAGGTGCCAACCTTGGTCGGCACGCCTGTCAGGCGTAAGCGTCCAGCAGTCCGCGCTGGCGGATCAACTGCGCCGACGACACGCTGGCGTCGCCCGGCGTCGGTTCTCCGTCGCCGATGATGCCGCTGCCACCGGGCTGGCCCGGCGCATTGCCGCCACCGCCCGGTGCCTGGTGGCTGACATCGGCGTGGGCCAGCTGGAAGCCCTGTTCGCCCAGCAGCTCGCGCAGGCGCGGCAGGCTGCTTTCCAGCGCTTGCCGAACGTCCACGTGCGGGCTGCTGAAGCTGGCATGCACCTTGTCGCCGTTCAACTGCAGGCGCACGTCGACCGGGCCCAGGTCGTCCGGGCTCAGGCGGATGTGGGCGTGACCGATCTTCTGGTCGGCCAGCCAGCCCAGCCGTGCGCCGATGGCCTGGTCGAAGCCATCGTCACCCAGCACGGGCTTCGGCGTCGGTTCGCCATTGAAGATCGCGTTGCCGGTGGCGAGCGCCGCCTTGAGGTCCTGTACGGCGGCCGCTGGCGGTGAGTGCAGCAGGGGTACGCTGGTGCGGTCGCCAAGTGCAGCCACGTCGCTGCCTTCGCCACGCTCGGCGCGCTTGCCGGGCAGGATCATCTCCGGCAGTGGCAGCGCGGTGGCATCCTCCGGGCTGGTCGCCGCCGGTTTGCCGTCGGCCGCCACTGGGGCTGCGGTTGCCGCTGCCGGCGCGGCTGCAGGCAGTGTCGCGTTCGTGGCGGGGGCAGCAGCAGGCAGCGCGCTACCGTCGCTGGCCACCGCCGGTGCAGCGGTGGTTGGCAGAGCAGCGGCCGGATCGGCAGGCATCGGCATCGCCAGCACCAGGCCGGCCAGGCCGGGCGGTGGCCACGGGGCGTCCTCGGTCGCGGCGGGCTTGTCCTTTTCGGTGCCGGGTCCAGCCGGGGTCACGGCAACCGGCGGCAGCGACGGCGTTTCAGCAGTTGCCGCTTCGGCGTCCGCGGTGCGTTCACCCGGTGCCTGGCCATTGCTGTCGGCGGTCGATGGCGGGCTCGGCGTGGATGACATCGGTGTCGTGGCGCTGCCGGCTGGCGTGGGTGCAGACGGTGCGCCGCCCTGCAGCAGCTGGCTGAAGTCCTTTCCGCCTTCGCTGCGCGAGGCGCGTGCGGCACTGTTGCTGGTGGCGGGCGTGGCCGTGTTGGCGCTGCTGGCGAGCGGGGCGGGCATCACGAGCGGCCTCCCTGCTCGGCGCCGTCCTGGTCTTCGGCCTGCACCAGGCGTGCACGCCGTGCGCCAATGTCGTCCATCTCGCGCTGGTCGCGGCGGTCGGTCACCACCTTTTCCTGCGCCCGGTAGCTGGCGGCCAGCTGCTCCAGCACCGCCTTGTCACGGCTGGCGAGGATCAGGCGTGCGCGCTCGGCCTCCACTTTTTCGCGGTTGCCATTGACCGTGGCCTGCTGCTGCTCGACCGCGCTGTCCAGTCGATCGAGGAAGGCGCGGCGGTTGAGCAACTGTGCCGGGCTGGTCGCCGCCATCTGTGCGTTGGCGTACTCCTCGGCATAGCGGCGCAGTTCGTCCAGTCGCGAGAGATGGGTGTCGAGCACGCGCTGGCGTTCGGCCAGGTCGCGGGCGACCGCGTCCTCATGTTCCTGGGCCCGCTTGAGCAGGGGATCGATGCGCTTGGACTGGTTCATGGCTTAACTCTCTTGTTCCACCAGGCGCTGCAGCGCCGCCTGGCTGTGCGGGAGATCTGCGGCCTTGGCAACGTCCTGGCCGAGGAACTCCATGATTTCCGGCCAGCGTTCCAGGGCTTCGTCGGTGGCCGCGTCGTTGCCGCGCTGGTAGGCACCGATCGCGATCAGGTCCCGGTTGGCCGAGTAGGCCGAGACCAGTCGCTTCAACTTGCGGATGCGCAGGCGCCACGGTTCGTCGGCGATTTCCGTGACCACGCGGCTGACTGACGATTCGACGTCGATGGCCGGGTACAGCCCGCTGTCGGCCACGCGGCGCGAGAGCAGGATGTGGCCATCGAGGATCGCGCGCGCGGCATCGGCGATCGGATCCTGCGGATCATCGCCTTCGGTCAGCACCGTGTAGAACGCGGTGATCGAGCCACGGCCCTTGGCGCCATTGCCGGCGCGTTCGACCAGTGCCGGCAGCTTGGCAAACACCGACGGCGGATAGCCGCGGGTGGTCGGCGGTTCGCCGACCGACAGCCCGATCTCGCGCTGCGCCTGGGCGAAGCGGGTCAGCGAGTCCATCAGCAACAGCACGTTCAGGCCCTGGTCGCGGAACCACTCGGCAATGGCGGTGGCGCGGTAGGCACCATGCAGTCGCGCCAGCGGCGGCCGGTCGGCGGGGCTGGCGACCACCACGGCGCGGCGCAGGCCTTCCTCGCCCAGCGTCGTCTCGACGAAATCGCGCACTTCGCGGCCACGTTCACCGATCAGGCCGACCACGATCACGTCGGCGGCGGTGTAGCGGGTCATCATGCCCAGCAGCGTCGACTTGCCGACGCCGGAGCCGGCGAACAGGCCGACGCGCTGGCCGCGGCCGATCGGCAGCAGCGCGTTGATCGCGCGCACGCCCACGTCCAGCGGCTGGGTGATCGGTTCACGCGCCAGCGGATTGATCGACACGCCGGCCATGCCAACATGGCCTTCGGCGCGGATCGGGCCCTTGCCATCCAGCGGCACGCCGTCGCTGTCGATGACGCGGCCGAGCAGGCCTTCGCCCACTTCCACGCCGCCCCGGCGCGCCGATGGCACCACCCGGGCGTTGGGCAGCAGGCCATGCAGTTCGGCGCTGGGCATAAGGTAGGTGCGTTCGCCGGCGAAGCCGACCACTTCGGCGTCGACCCAGCCACCGTCGACCACTTCCACCTTGCAGCTGGCGCCCAGCGGCGCTTCGCAGCCGACCGCTTCCAGGGTCAGCCCGACCGCACGGCGCAACACGCCCTCGCGGATCAGGCCACGACCATGCGCGGTGTCCACGCGCAGGCCATCCAGGCGCCGGGCCAGGCGCAGGTTGCGGGCCACGGCCCAGTCGGCCGGCGGCGGAGTGGTTTGTGGTCCGGCACTCATGCCGTGGCTCCGGTCTGGCGGATCACCGCATCCAGCGCACCGCGCAGGCGGGCTTCCAGGGTGCCGTCGATGCGCACGGCTTCGGCGTGCACGCGCAGGTCGCCACGGCTGAGGCTGGTATCCGGTACGAGGCGCTGCGCCGGTGAAAGGTTCAGCAGCGGGGCGAGCGCAGCGATGTCATCCGGGTGCAGCCGCACTTCCACCTCGCGGGTGCTGCCCCCCACGGCGTCGATCGCTTCGCCGACCAGCTGCGCCAGCAGTGCCGGCTCGGCTTCGTAGGCGCGGCCGACCAGTGCGCCGGCGATGCGCACCGCCAGTTCGCCGAGGGCGCCGACCACTTCGTTCTCCAGCCGCACCAGCGGCCGGCTGAAGTTGTCCAGGATCCCTTCGATCTGTGCGGCGAGGCGACGTACTTCGGCCTGGCCCTGGCCGTAGCCGTCGGCATGGCCCTGTTCGAACCCTTCCTTCTCGGCGCTGTCCTGGATTGCCTGGATCTCTTCAAGGGTCGGCAGCTGCAGCGGCGGCTCCGGATCGTGTTCCGGATCCGGCTCGGTGAGTTCGAACGCACCCTCCTGCTCCAGCACCGGTTCGGGCTGGGCCAGCAGGTCCGGGGCAAGCCAGCGCACGACGTTGCTCACAGCATGGCCTCCGCGCTGCCACCGATGGTGACGGTGCCTTCATCGGCCATGCGCTTGACGATGGCCAGGATCTCGCGCTGCGCGCCTTCCACGTCGGACAGGCGCACCGGACCGCGGGCCTCCATGTCTTCGAGCAGGATTTCGGCCGCGCGCTGCGACATGTTGCGGGTGATCTTGTCGCGCACCTTGATGTCGGCACCGCGCAGGGCCAGGCCCAGGCGCTCGCCGCTCACCTCGCGCAGCACCAGCTGCATCTCGCGGTCGTCCAGGTCGACCAGGTCGTCGAACACGAACATCAGGTCCTGGATGCGGTTGCTCAACGGCGCATCGATGCGCGCGATTTCGCCCAGGATCGCCTGGTCCTGGCCACTGTCCATGAAGTTCAGGATGTTGGCTGCGCACTGCACGCCGCCGATGTTGGACGACTTCAGGTTCTGGTTGCCGGCGAACTGGCGCTCCATGATCTCGTTGAGTTCATTGAGCGCGTTCGGCGGAATACCGTCGAGGGTGGCGATGCGCAGCAGCACATCCACGCGGGTACGGTCCGGCAGCAGCTTCAGCGCGTCGGCAGCCTGGTCGATTTCCAGGTGCGCCATCACGATGGCGATGATCTGCGGGTGCTCGTTGCGCACCAGGTCGGCCACCGCACGCGGGTCCATCCACTTCAGCGCGTCCAGGCCGGTGGTGTTGCGGCCGAGCAGGATGCGGTCGATCAGGTTGCCGGCCTTCTCGCTGCCCAGCGCCTGCACCAGCATGTTGCGGATGTAGTCATCCGAGCCCACGCCCAGCGAGGTCTTCGAGCCCAGTTCCTGGCCGAACTGGTCCATCACTCGCTCCACCTGCTCGCGGGTGATGTCGGTCATGGTGGCCATGGCGATGCCGATCTTCTGCACCTCCTTGGGTTCCATGTGGCGCAGCACTTCGGCCGCATCCAGCTCACCCAGCGAAAGCAGCAGCACGGCCGCGCGCTGTACACCGGTCAGTTGTGCCTCAGTCATTGGCCACCCAGCCCTTGACCACCTGGGCCACGCGCTTGGAGTCGGTCTTCACGGCTTCACGCGCCATCCGCAGTCGTTCCTCATATGAATCCACCGGCAGTGCGAGCGCATCCGGTCCGCCCAGGCTTGCCCGGTCGGTGCCCAGCGCCGGCAGCGGCATGCCATCGTCATCCACCAGCTGCACGTCCGCGGTGTGCGGCTCCAGTGCCTGCGGGTCGTCCTTCCTGTTCTGGCCGGTGATCGCGCGCAGCGCCGGGCGCAGTACGCCGAACAACAACGCCAGCACCACCACCGCGCCGAGGAGCATGCGGCCGGCATCGTGCACCCATGGCAGTTCCCACCAGGCCGGGCCTTCGACCGGCGTGGTGTCACGCACGAACGGGGCGTTCATCACCGACACGGTGTCGCCACGCTCGGCGTTGAAGCCGACGGCCTGCTTCACCAGCGCCTCGACGCGGGTCAGTTCCGCGGCCGACAGCGGCTGCGGGCTGACCTTGCCGTTGGCGCCGGCGCGCGGCACGTTGTCCACCAGCACCGCCACCGACACGCGCTTGATGCGGCCGGCCGGCTGGCGGGTGTGCTGCAGGGTGCGGTCCAGCTCGTAGTTGCGGGTGGCGTTCTTGCTGCTTTCGGTCGGGGCCTGCGCGGCGGCCGGCGCGGCCTGCTGGCCCGGCGGGCTGTTGCTGGTGGCACCCGGCACGCCCTGCGGACCCGGCGTGCTGGTGGTGTTCTCGCTCATCTGCTCGCTGCGCAGCTTCTGCGGTTCACCGTTGTAGAGCTCACGGGCTTCCTCGGTCACCGAGAAGTCCATGTCCACGCTCACTTCCGGATTGACCCGGCCGGGGCCGGTCATCGGCTCCAGCAGCTCGCGGATGCGCTGGTTGAACGAGGTTTCCTGGCGGCGCACCTGCTCAAACTGCGCGGCGTTGACCGCCGCCTCGCTGTTCGGGTCGGTGATGCTGAGCATGCGCCCGCTCTGGTCGACCACGGTCACCCGTTCCGGCGCCAGGTCCGGAATGCTGGCCGCAACCATGTGCACGATGGCATCCACCTGGCTGCGTTCCAGCTGCTGGCCGCCACGCAGTTCCAGGGTGACCGAGGCGCTGGCCACGTCACGCTGGCGGGTGAAGGCGCTGGGCTTGGGAATGGCCAGATGCACGCGTGAATCACGTACCGGGCGCAGCGTGTTGATGGTGCGCGACAGCTCTGTTTCCAACGCGTGCTGGTAGCGCGCGCTTTCCACGAACTGGCTGACGCCGAAGCCCGGATCGCGTTCCATCAGCTCGAAGCCGAGCTTGCCGCTGTCGGTCAGGCCGGAGCCGGCCAGTTTCAGGCGGGCGTCGTGCAGGTTCTTTTCCGGCACGGTGATGCCACCGGTGGCCGGATCGAGCGCGAACGGAATCTGTGCCGCGCGCAGCAGGTCGGTCGCTTCAGCGGTCGCCTTCTGGTCCAGGCCGGTGTACAGCGGGACCATGCCCGGCTTCTGTGACCAGAAGAACACGGACAGGCCTGCCGCCACCGCCACCGCGATCATCGCCATCAGGCCCAGCCGACGGGTGATCTGCAGACTCTGCAGGCGGTCGAACCATTGCCCGGCCTTCTCGGCGTTCAGGCTGTCCTTGGAGAGCGTCAGTGCCATGCGTCAATGTTCCTTACAGCGGCATGTTCATCACGTCCTGGTAGGCCTGGACGAGACGGTTGCGGACTTCCACGGTGGCGCGGAAGGCGATCTGGGACTGCTGCGAGGCGACCATCACCTTGGCCAGGTCGGCGCTGGGGTCGCCCATTTCGAAGGCCTTGGCGAGGGCGCCGGACTTCTGCTGCGCATCGTTGACGCCGGCAATCGCACCACGCAGGGTTTCGGTGAAGCTGGCCGGCTGGGCCTGCGGCGCGTCCAGCACCGTGCCCGGCAGGGCGTTGCTGCGCGGCGCTTCGCCCAGCGGGTTGAGCGCCGGCTGTCCCATCTGGGTCTGATAGGAGCGGATCTGCGAAAGGATCGAAGTGACGGAGTGGGACATCTGCAACGGTTCCAGAAACAGGGATGGGGTTGTCTGCTGGAACCAGTGCAAGTGCCGTGCCGAAACCGGTTTTCGATTCAGTGACGTGAGGGTGTGGGTGTTTGGTGGCAGGGCTGCGCCCTGCACCCGCCGACGCGACGTCAACATCAACGTCAAAATCGGGCTATCCGTGGGGTGGCGGGGTGGGTCCGGTTGCGGGGGACGCCGTGAATACGTCCCTGTAGGCTCGGTCGCGCCATCCATGGCGCTCACGCCCCCGCAACCGGACCCACCCCGCCTTCGACAGTTGGCCGCGATCTGTTGGAACCTGCTGCCTATGGTGCTTCTGATGGTGCTTCTGATGGTGGTGGGTGCCGACCGTTGGTCGGCACGGGGTCGGATCCCGTTGCAACGCAACCGGCTCTGACTCCGGTCGTGGCGCCATTTAACCGGCGTCGGTTTTCTGGCCTAGGGCTGCAGGGTCCATCGGCCGGAATTCTGGCGCTGGCGCGGGGCGATGGGGCCGTCGTGCTGGGTGTAGATGAAACGACCCTGCCGGTCGCTCAGGCAGGTCAGCAGCAGGGTGTAGTGGGCGGCGCCGGCCGGGTGGCTTTCGCTCATCTGGATCTCCGCGATATGCGGGGCCAGGCGCTGGTAGCGGTAGCTGCCGCCGATGCGCAAGTCAGTGCCGAGGATGTCCAGCACGTACTGGCTGCCGGCAAAGCTGAGCTGCACCATGCGTCCGGCGTTGGGGTTGTCCGGGGCGTACAGCGGGTCGCTGAGGTTGATGAACTGGCGCTGGTCCAGCGTTGCGGGCAGGGTGCAGTTGGCGGCAGTGGCCAGGGCCGGGCAGAGCAGGCTGGCGAGCAGGGCAAGGCGATGCATGGTGGAACCTCCTTGGGGGTCTCCTTGCCATGCTCCGCACTGCGGCGGTGTTGTCTCTAGGAAAACGTGCAAAAGCAATGGGCTCAGATCCCGTTCCGCAGCAAAGGGATGTGAGCCCAGGGGCCCAAAACACCAACGCCCGGGCAAGCCCAGGCGTTCGTGCCCCCTTCATGCTGGCAATGCGTTTCAGCCGGCCAGTTCGGCCTGCTCGCGCTCGATGCCGTACTTGCGCAGCTTTTCCACCAGGGTCGTGCGGCGCAGGCCGAGCAGCTGGGCCGCGTGGGCGACCACGCCCTGGGTGCGTTCCAGTGCTTCGTTGATCAGGCCCAGTTCGATGTTGGCCATGTGGTTGCGCAGGTCCATGCCTTCGTCAGGCAGCGCCGCCGGCGCCGCCGGGCGATTGACGGCGATGCCGTGCTCCAGCGCCGGCTGGTTGCCGCTGCCCGGGGTGTGGAAGGAGAAGCTGCGCAGGTCCAGGCGTTCTTCGCTGGCGGCCGGCTGTGCCGGTGCCGGCGTGGCGGCCGCCAGTGCCGCATCGCCACGGTAACGGGCCGGCAGGTCCTGCACGCGCACCGAACCACCCGGATGCAGCACCGCCAGGCGCTCGACCAGGTTGGTCAGCTCGCGCACGTTGCCCGGCCATTCGTAGCCGGCAAGGGCCTGCAGCGCTTCCGGGGTGAAGCGCACTTCGCCACGGCCGGTGCGGGCCAGCTGCGCGGCGATGGTTTCCACCAGCGCTGGCAGGTCTTCGCGGCGCTCGCGCAGCGCGGGCACTTCGATCGGGAACACGTTGAGGCGGTAGAACAGATCCTCGCGGAACTTGCCCTCGGCGATGCGGGTCTCCAGGTCGCGGTGGGTCGCGGCCACCACGCGCACGTTGCAGCGGATGGTCTGGTTGCCACCGACGCGCTCGAAGCTGCGTTCCTGCAGCACGCGCAGCAGCTTCACCTGCATCGGCAGGCTCATGTCGCCGATTTCGTCGAGCAGCAGGGTGCCGCCCTCGGCCATTTCGAAACGGCCCTTGCGCGCGGTCAGCGCGCCGGTGAAGGCGCCCTTCTCATGGCCGAACAGTTCGCTTTCCAGCAGGTCGGCCGGAATGGCGCCGCAGTTGATCGCCACGAACGGGCCGTCACGGCGCGGCGAGCGCTGGTGGATGGCGCGCGACACCACTTCCTTGCCGGTACCGGATTCGCCCAGCACGAGCACGGTGGTATCGAATGCGGCGACCTGCTCGATCATGGTGCGCAGGGCGGTCACTGCCGGGCCGTTGCCGGTGGGGCCCTGGTCCTGGGCGGCGCCTGCCTGGTGCTCGGCATCCAGGCGCTTGAGGCTGGCGCGGCGCAGCAGGGCTTCCATCTGTGCGTGGCGCAGCGGCGTTTCCAGCGGCCAGATGTTCGCTTCATGCAGCCCGTGCTGCCGGGCAAACACTGCAGCATCACCATCGGCCAGCAGCACCGGAGGCGGCAGGCTGCTGCCGCCCAGCCAGTTGTACAGCGCGGTGCTGGCGGGGCTGTCGTCCAGGCTGCCGACGATCACCGCCATCCAGTCGTTCTGGCGCTGCCGGCCCAGGTCGAAGTCGGCCGCGTCGGATACCCAGCGCGGGTTGAAGTCCATGAATTCCAGCAGGGCAACGGTGCGCTCTGCGCGCACGGCGTCGTTGTCCAGCACCAGGATGCGCGATTCACTCACGACTGTTCCTCCCTGAGGCCTTCCAGGATCGGCATCACTTCCTGGATGTAGGACAGCTTGCTGACAAAGTTGTCGGCACCGGCACGCAGCGCGTGTTCGCGGTGCTCGGCGTCATCGAAGTGGCTGGCGATCACGATGTACGGTGCATCGTCCTGCGACTTGATCAGGCGGGTGGCCTGCAGGCCACCCATCTCCGGCATGGCCAGGTCCATCAACACCACCTGCGGGCGCAGCGTTTCCGAGCGCTCGATCGCTTCCAGGCCGTTGCCGGCACTGCCGACGATCTGCAGCCAGTCGATCTTGCGGAAATGGCGCATCGCCGCGTTGATGAAGCCCTCGTGGTCATCGACCAGCAGGACCGTGAGCTTGTTCATGTCCAACATCCTTTTCAGCCCACCCGGGCCAGCTGCGGTTGCCTGGCGCTGAGCCGGCGCCGTTCGCGGGCCGGGGCGATATCCAGTTGTTCTCGGTATTTTGCGACGGTTCGGCGGGCAATGTTCACCCCCTGGCGTGACAGCAGGCCGGCAATGGCCTCGTCGGCCAGCGGACGGCCGGCGGGTTCGGCGTCGATCAGGCGGCGGACCATGGCTTTCACCGCCTGGCCCGAGACGCTGGCGCCTTCCAGGCGCACCGCGAAGAAGTGCTTCAGTTCGAAGGTGCCGCGCGGTGTCTGCAGGAACTTGCCGGTGGTGATGCGTGAGACGGTGGACTCGTGCATGCCGATTTCCTCGGCCACTTCCTTCAGGGTCAGCGGGGCCATGGCCTCTTCGCCACGGACCAGGAAGGCGGCCTGGCGCTCGACGATCACCCGCGCGGTGCGCAGCAGGGTGTCGTAGCGCATCGACAGGCCGCGGCTGAACCAGCGTGCCTCCTGCAGCATCTCGCGCAGTGCCGGCGCGGCTTCGCTGGTTTCGGCCAGCGCCTGTTCGTACTGGCTGTTGATCGAGACGCGGCGGCTGGTGGCCGGGTTCAGTGCCACCTTCCATTGCCCATCGGCGTGCCAGGCGACGACGTCCGGCACTACCACAGCGTTGCGTTCGGGCAGCAGGCTGTCGCCGGGGCGCGGCTGCAGCGAGAGGATCAGGCGCACCGCCTCGCGCACGTCGTCGATCTCGGCGTCGTGCTGGCGGGCGAGGGCGGGGTAGTCGTGCGCAGCCAGCGCATCGAGCGCGCCATCGAGGATGCGGGCGGCCAGGTGGCGAGCAGGGACCACGCCGTGCAGGCTGCGCAGCTGTGCCTGCAGGCCTTCGCGCAGGTCCTGCGCAGCCATGCCAGCGGGTTCACCGTGCAGCAGCTGCTGGCGGATGGCCTCGACGCCTTCGGCGGCGATGTCGAACTGGGCGCTGGCCAGCAGCTGCAGCTGCGCCAGCGGCGCCTGCAGGTAGCCGGCCTCATCGCAGTGGTCGAGCCAGAACGCGGCCACCGCCAGTTCGCGGTCGTCCATGTCCAGCGCCAGGCGCTGCAGCACGCGCAGCTGCGGGTCGGTCGACTCACCGGCGGCAATGCGCGCCATGCGATCGTCGTCGCCGTCCTGCCAGCTGGCGCCGGCCACATCCCACATCGAAGACTCCGGCAACTCGTCGAACGCAGCGGTTTCCAGCGTGGTGGCGGCGGCCTCGGTGGCGTCAGCGGCAGGCGCTTCGGCCTCTTCGATCTCCAGCAGCGGGTTGGAGTCCAGCAGGCGCTGGATTTCCTGTTCCAGGTGCAGGCCATCGAGCTGCAGCAGCCGGATCGATTGCAGCAGCTGAGGGGTGAGGTGAAGTTGTTGGCCCAGCTGGGTCGAGAGTGCAGCCTTCATCGTGGTTCCCCGGCGCCGCTCCCCGGCGCCTTGTGGAACGCATCTTGCTTTTGATCCGGCGTGGGCGGAATCGGGGGGTTCCTGAGGGGGTTCGTGGTTGTCCCGACAGGATGTAGGGGTTATCCCTACATTGGCTCGGGATATTGACGAAGCGGGCCGCCAAGTCATTGATTCGTCGTGCCGAAGCGGCGGGGTTCGCGGCGGCCGGTGTACGGATTCCTGTCAGGGAATGTCGGGGTGACGGGAATTCGTCGTCAGTGCAGGGCCTTGCCCGCTACTGGCGCTTACTCCAGCTCGTGCTGGTGGCGCGCGGCCAGCAGCAACAGGTCATTGGCGCGGCGGCAGCCCAATGACTCCATCATGCGTGCGCGGTGGGTTTCCACCGTCTTCACGCTGATGCCGAGGTCGGCGGCGATTTCCTTGTTGCTTTCGCCCTTGCCGATGCGGCGCAGGATCTCGCGCTGGCGCGGCGACAGCGCGGCAATGCCGGTAGGCTTCTCGCGGCCCAGCATGGGGGCCAGCATTTTGGCCGAGATCTGGGGACTCAGGAACACCTGGCCGGCATGCGCGGCGCGCAGCGCCAGTTCCAGCTCCTGCGGTGCTGCATCCTTCACCACGAACCCGACCGCGCCACGATCCAGGGCATCGCGCACATGCGCGGCATCGTCGTGCATGGTCATCATCACCACCCGGGTGCCGGGGGCGCGCAGGCGGATGTCGCTGAGCGCTTCCAGGCCGGTGCGGCCCGGCAACGAGAGATCCATCAGCACCACATCCGGCGCGTGCTGCAGGGCCAGCTGCAATGCCTGTTCGGCGTTGCTGGCCTCGGCGACGAGCTGCACGTCGGCAAACCCCTGCAGCAGCCGCGCCAGGCCGGCGCGGACGAGGGTGTGATCGTCGACGATGAGAACTCGCACAGGCACGCAACAGATCCGTGTAGGGGAGTCCACCTTAACTTAGCTGAACGGGCGCGCCAAGGCTTGCCCGCCAAGCGTGATGGTGGCAGCTTTCAGCGCGCCCGGCGTGCCTCGGCCACCTGGCGGCGGTGCAGTCGGAACAGGTGCCGCTCCATGGCCATTTCCAGGCCGTCGCCCAGGCGCTGGAAGCGCAGCCATAGGAAGTGGCCGCCGCCGCCGTCGGCTGCCTCGGCGATCACTTCCACCGGCAGGTCGATGTGGTCGGGCAGCCAGTCGCTGGGCTGCAGGCGCACCACGCCGGCCTGGCCGGGGCTGGCACCGCTGCGCGGGCCCAGCTGCAGGCGGATGCCACGGCGCGACCAGCGCACCGGGCGCAGGGGCAGTTCCAGGCCCTGCTGGCGCACCAAGCGGCCGAGCAGCACCATCGCCAGGTCCAGCTTGGCTTCAAGGCGTTGCAGCTGCAGGGTGGCCTCGTTGCGTTCGTCGTGCTCGTCAACACGGCTGTCTTCGACCAGTGCCAGGCTGCGCAGCAGGCCTTCGGCACCGCTGGTGCGTCCGGCCGCGCTGCCCGCCTGGAACTCGGCCGGCAGGGCCAGCTCGCAGCTGAGCGTTTCGTCGAACAGCTCGCTTTCGGCAGGATGGTGCAGCGACGTGGCCGGCAGCTGGGTCATGCCAGCGATCCTGCCTGCAGGTAGGCATGGGCGGCGCGAAGCGAGCGCTGGCCGTCATTCATCAGTGCGGCCGCTGCATCGCGGCGCTGGCGCAGCAGGCCCAGAAGGCTCTGCTGGCGCTCGAACAGGGCGCTCAGCGGCCCGTGGTCCGCAGCGGTCAGCGGCTGGCTGAGCAGGGCATGCAGGGTGCTGTCGTGCCCGTCGAGCAGGCTGTCGGCCTGGTCCAGGGCATCATCGCCCAGTGCCTTCTCGAAGGCATCCAGCTGCGCGTGCAGTTCGGGCAGGCTCATGGCGCCACCGCGGCCGGGCGGCGCTGTTCGTGCGGGATCGCGTTCCAGGCGCTGTCGATCTCGCCCAGCAGCTGCAGCGATTCATCCAGCGCGGCGCGGTCGTTGTGCAGGTTGGCTTCGGTGAGGCGCTGCAGCACGTAATCGTACAGGGCCGACAGGTTGCCGGCGATCTCGCCGCCGGCCTCATGGTCCAGCGAGCCGTTGAGGTGGCCGACGATCGCGCAGACTTCGCCGATCGCCTTGCCCTTGCCGGCCTGGTCGCCCCGCTCGAGGCTGGCCAGGGCGCGACGCACGCGCTCCAGCGCGCCGGCCAGCAGCATCGCCACCAGCTTGTGCGGATCGGCATCGGCGACCGCACTGGTCACTCCCACCTGGCGGTACTGCTCGGCATATTGACGGCTGGAACCGTACATTCGTGATTCTCCTTGCGCGGGGTGCCGTCGGGTGATCGTGGGGATCGGTGCCGGCGGCGCGGCGATGATTGCTGTTGCGTCCGTTATCGGTGCATTGCGCGGCAAACTTGAGTGCCACGCACGCATCGTCAGCGGTTCAACTGTGCCAGCTGCTGCTGCAGCGCCGTGTTGCTCTGCTGCAACTTGCCCATCAGGCTGTCCAGCGCGATGAACTGCTTCTTGTAGCGCTCTTCCACGCTCTTCATCCGCGTGTCGAGGTCCTTGCGGCGCTTGTCGATGTTGTCCAGCGTGGTGTTCAGGCCCTTGGTGCGCGCGACGAACGCGCCTTCCTTGCCGACCGTGGTGCTGACATAGCCGTCGACCAGCGTGTACAGCTTGCCGGCACCGCCGGAATCACCGGTGATCGCCTGGCGCATCTTCTCCGGCTGGCTGGCCAGTGCGGCGGCGAACTTGGTGGTGTCCAGGATCAGCGTGCCGTCGGCATTGGGGTAGCCGCGGGTATCCAGACCGATCGCCTTGGCATCGAGCTTGTCACCGGCCAGGTCCTTGAGCACGCTCGACATCACCGAGCGCAGCTGGCTGGTGGCGCCGCGCATCTGCGCATCGCCGGTCAGCGTGGAGGCTTCCTTGGTCTTGGCGTCGTACTTGGTTTCGGTGTTGATCGCCGCCAGTGCGGCGTTGTAGGCCGTTACGAACTCCTGCATCACCTTGGTGGCCGCCGCAGTGTCGGTGCTGATGGTCACCGTGCTGGTGCCCGGCATCTTCAGGTTCAGGGTCAGGCCCGGAACCGCATCGGCCACGGTGTTGCTGGCGCTGACGACCTTCACGCCATCGATGGTCAGCTCGGCGTCGGCGGCGGCGGTGTTCTGCTTCAGGCTGTTGACCAGCCCCCCCAGCTTGGCGTCGCTGCCTGCGTACTCGAGCTTGATCGCGTTGGCGGCACCGGTCTTCTCCTGTGCGATCGACAGGTACTGGTTGTCGCCGGAGCTGATCAGGGTGGCCTGCACGCCTTCCTTGCGGCCGGCCGCATCGATCTTGTTGCGGATGGTGGTCAGCGTGTCGCCGTCCTCCACCTCCACGTTCATGGTCTTGGCCTTGTCGCCCACGCCAACGGTCAGCGTCAAGGTTCCGGCAGCAAACGTGTCGGTCTTGGGTACCGAAGTATCGGCGATCAGCTTGTGCGCAGTGGCCAGCGAGGTGACATTGACGACGTGCGTACCGTTGGAAGCCGCGGCTTTGGTGGTGCCAACGTCATACAGCGCGACCGACGCCGTCAGGATCTCGTCGGTGCCCTTGTCGCCGCCTTTGCTGGCGGTCACCGTGCGCGTGTCGAACGCGGTGGTGGCCTTCAGTGCGGTCAGCGCCGTCTTCAGCTTGTCGAAGGCCGAGGTGATGGTGCCGATCGACGACAATTGCATCTTGGCCTTGGACTGCTGCAGGTTCAGCGCATTGTCGGCGGGCTTGCGGTCAGCTGCGACCAGCTGGTTGACGATGCTGGAAATATCCAGTCCCGAGCCAATGCCACCGTATCCAAAGTCTGCCACGTCGTTTCTCCTGGTATCCGGGCCCGGCCGTCGTGCGCTGGCCCGTCGTCAACGAAAATAGCGGCCTGCGCCGCTGGGTCTTGAGGGCTTCGTTGATGCACGTGCCGTGCCAATCGCCTGGCGCAGGTTCTGGCACGCGGGTTGCAGGAGGGCTGGGGCAGGGTGCGGGTGGGTTCACCGCGGGCTGCCGGGAGTCTGCAAAAAGCCCTCCCCCAATGCAGGGGAGGGATCAGGCTACTGACAATCGGGGGGAGACGAAGCCGCCCGGTACGTACAGTCAAAGGTACAGCGCTGAAAGAGAGGTCCGCAGGAGCGGGCGATGCCAAGCCGGTTCGGGACTGATCCCGGGCCGGGCATGGCCCGCGCCTTCGTGCATCGTGGCTTCCCGGTTGCCGCTACCGTCGGTTCGACCCGACGGTAGCGGCGCCTTATTGCCGTGGATCAGCGCAGCAGGCTGAGCACGCCCTGCGGCACCTGGTTGGCCTGGGCCAGCATGGCCGTACCGGCCTGCTGCAGGATCTGGGTGCGGGTCAGCTCTGCGGTTTCCTTGGCGAAGTCGGTGTCCTTGATGCGGCTGCGCGATGCCGACAGGTTTTCCGACGAGGTCTGCAGGTTGGCCACCACCGAGGTGAAGCGGTTCTGGATCGCACCGAGGTCGGCGCGGGTGCTGTTGATCGCACCCAGGGCCTTGTCGACCACTTCCAGGGCCTGCTGGGCACCGAGTACGCTGCTCACGTCCAGCTTCTGCACGTTGGCCGAGGTGTCGGTGCCAGCAGTGTAGGCGCCGGCAGCCGCTGCGGTGCCCCAGGTCTTGGCGGTGGCGTCGTAGTCGCTGCGCATCAGGGCGATATCGGCAGCGGCAACGGCCTTGCCTTCCTTCACCGAGCTCAGCTTCAGGGAGCCGTCGGCATTGGCTTCGGCGTAGATGCCGGCCTCGCCGATCTTGGCGTTGATGGCGGTGGCGACGGCCTTGGAGGCATCCGCCGTGGTGGCGCCGGCCTTGACTTCAACCGTGCCGATGTCCACGCCCATCACGGTGCCGGAGAAGCGTGCGCCGTCGGTGCTGGCGGCCAGGGCGGCGGTCGCGCCGGTGGCGAAGGTCGAGGTGCCCAGCGAGCCGGCCTTGGCATCGATGGTCTTGTCGATGGCGATGGCCTGGCCGGCATTGGCGCCGACCTGGAACAGCTGGCTGGAGAAGGTGCCGTCCAGCAGCTTGGTGCCGTTGAAGTCCGACTGCTTGGCGACGCGGTCGATTTCCGAGACCAACTGGGTCACTTCGGCCTGCAGCGCCTTGCGGTCGCTGGCCGAGTTGGTGGCGTTGGAGGCCTGCACCGACAGCTCGCGGACGCGCTGCAGATTGTTGCCGATTTCGGTCAGCGAACCTTCGGCGACCTGGGCCAGCGAAATACCGTCGTTGGCGTTGCGGATGGCGACGTCGGTACCGCGGATCTGCGTGCCGAAGCGCTCGGAGATCGCCAGGCCGGCGGCGTCGTCCTTGGCGCTGTTGATGCGCGAACCGGAGGACAGGCGCTGGATGGTGGTGGCCAGCGAGCTGCCGCTGGTGCTCAGGTTGCGCTGAGCATTCAGGGACATGGTGTTGGTGTTGATGACTTGTGCCATGGTGCATTTCCTTTGGCGAAGGTGGAACGTGTTTCAGGATCCGGGCGCGGCGTCATGCAGCGCCCGGAGGTCGATCAGTAAGCGGATCAGCGCAGCAGGCTGAGCACGCCCTGCGGCACCTGGTTGGCCTGGGCCAGCATGGCCGTACCGGCCTGCTGCAGGATCTGGGTGCGGGTCAGTTCTGCGGTTTCCTTGGCGAAGTCGGTGTCCTTGATGCGGCTACGCGAAGCCGACAGGTTCTCCGACGAGGTCTGCAGGTTGGCCACCACCGAGGTGAAGCGGTTCTGCACGGCGCCCAGGTCGGCACGAGTGCTGTTGATCGCACCCAGGGCCTTGTCGACGATTTCCATCGCCTGCTGGGCGCCCTTCACGGTGCTGACGTCCAGGTTGCTGGCGTACTTCGCGGCCGGCGCTGCAGCAGCAGTGGTAGCGGTGAAGGTCGGGGCGGTGGCGCCGGTCCAGGTGCCCACCGAAGCGGTGATGGCCTTGAACGAGCCATCGGCGTTGACGCTGTCCTTGACCGAGGTCAGGGTGACGCCAGCGGTGCCGTTCACTTCGGCGTAGACACCGGTCTCACCGATCTTGGCGTTGATGGCAGTCACCAGCGCCTCGCGGGAGGCCTTGCCGGTAGCAGCGGCGTCGGCACCCTGCTTGACATCGACGTCGGCGATGGTGACGCCATTGATCTGCAGGCCAGTGACCTTGAAGTCGGCGTTGGTGCCCGGGTCGGCCAGGGCCAGCGAGTTGGTGTCGAACTTGGCGCCGCCCAGGGCGTTGGCCTTGGCATCGATGGTCTTGTCGATGGCGATGGCCTGGCCGGCGTTGGCACCGACCTGGAACAGCTGGCTGGAGAACGAACCGTCCAGCAGCTTGGTGCCGTTGAAGTCCGACTGCTTGGCGACGCGGTCGATTTCCGAGACCAGCTGGGTCACTTCGGCCTGCAGGGCCTTGCGGTCGCTGGCCGAGTTGGTGGCGTTGGCGGCCTGCACCGACAGCTCGCGGACGCGCTGCAGGTTGTTGCCGATTTCGGTCAGCGAACCTTCGGCGACCTGGGCCAGCGAGATGCCGTCGTTGGCGTTGCGGATGGCGACGTCGGTACCGCGGATCTGCGTGCCGAAGCGCTCGGAGATCGCCAGGCCGGCGGCGTCGTCCTTGGCGCTGTTGATGCGCGAACCGGAGGACAGGCGCTGGATGGTGGTAGCCAGCGAGCTGCCGCTGGTGCTCAGGTTACGCTGAGCATTCAACGACATCGTATTGGTGTTGATGACTTGTGCCATGAGGAGAGGTCCTTGAGCGGTTGCACGTGAGTTGGGTCAGACGCCCCCGACGTGCCCCGGGGGCGGCTCATGTCAGCGCTGCAACAGGCTGAGCACGTTCTGCGGTACCTGGTTGGCCTGGGCCAGCATGGCCGTACCGGCCTGCTGCAGGATCTGGGTGCGGGTCAGTTCGGCGGTTTCCTTGGCGAAGTCGGTATCGCGGATGCGGCTGCGCGATGCGGACAGGTTCTCCGAGGAGGTCTGCAGGTTGGCGACCACCGAGGTGAAGCGGTTCTGGATCGCGCCGAGGTCGGCGCGGACGCTGTTGACCGATTCCAGGGCCTTGTCGACGATCGACATCGCCTTCTGTGCGCCTTCGGCGGTGGTGACGTTCAGGTCCTTGACGAAGCTGGCCGCTGCACCGGTCAGGGTGCCGCCGTTGGTGCTGGTCTCGGTCAGGCCCAGGCCGGCGATGGTCGCGGCGGTGACGCCGGCCGGCGGGGTTGCTGCGCTGACGCCCAGGGCGAAGGTCTGGCCATCCTTGACCGAAGCCAGGCTGATGACGCCGGCATTGACCGAGGCCACCACGCCGGTTTCACCCAGCTTGTTGTTGATCGCCGCAGCGGTGGCCGAGGTGATCGACTCGCCGGCCTTCACGGTGAAGTCGCTGATGGTGACCGTGGTGGCGGTGCCGCCCGGCGGGGTGACCGAGACCTGCAGGCCGGAGTAGGTGGTGTCGGCCGTGGCCTTGTCCACCGCCAGCGCAGTGCCGGTGTAGCCGTTGGCGAAGGTGGCAGCCCCCAGCGAATCGGCCTTGGCGTTGACCACGCTGTTGATGGCGATGGCCTGGCCGGCGTTGGCGCCCACCTGGAACAGCTGGCTGGTGAAGCTGCCGTCCAGCAGCTTGGTGCCGTTGAAGTCGGCCTGCTTGGCCACACGATCGATTTCCGAAACCAGCTGGGTCACTTCAGCCTGCAGGGCCTTGCGGTCGCTGGCCGAGTTGGTGGCATTGGAGGCCTGCACGCCCAGTTCGCGGATGCGCTGCAGGTTGTTGCCGACTTCGTTCAGCGAACCTTCGGCGACCTGGGCCAGCGAGATGCCGTCGTTGGCGTTGCGGATGGCCACGTCCAGGCCACGGATCTGGGTGGTGAAGCGCTCGCTGATGGCCAGGCCGGCCGCGTCGTCCTTCGCGCTGTTGATGCGCAGGCCGGACGAGAGGCGCTGGATGGTGGTGGCGAGCGAGCTGCCGCTGGTGCTCAGGTTGCGCTGAGCGTTGAGCGACATCGTATTGGTGTTGATTACCTGTGCCATGGGGTCGTCTCCTCTTATATGGAACCCGTTGGTGAATGAAACGAAGCGCCGCCTGTTTTTTTGTGTGGCTGTGTGCTTCGCCGTTGCCAAATGAATAACGGCGCTTTGTCAACAACCTTTAGCCGTGAATTCCGCTGAAGCCAGAATTCGTTGCCTGAAGCTGTTTTCCCGGGGTTTTCAGCCCTGTTGCCAGGATGGAAGCGAGCCCGGGAGGGGCGGTCGGGCAGGGCCTGACCAGCGCTGATGAAGGTATCGGCGGGGTGCGACCCGGCTTGATGGGCAATCACGGAGAATCGGCCGGAGATGGCCAGAGGGCCGCGTGGTGGCGGGCAGGCGCGCAAACGAAAAAGGCCGCGATGCAGGGCATCGCGGCCTTTCAGGGGTGACGCAGGAGAGGCGTCAGCGCAGCTTGTTGAACAGCGACATCGACTGCATCTGCGAGAAGATCGTCTGCGCCGCCTGCAGTGCGGTGCTCTGCAGCTGGTACTGGCTCAGTGCATCGGCGTAATCCAGGTCGCGCATCTGCGACAGCGTGGTCTTCAGGGTCACGCCATTGGCCTCGCGCATCTCCGCCGCGTTGTCCAGCGCCTTCAACTGCGCACCACCGGCAGCGCGCGAATCGATCATCCGCTCCGAGGCGCGCGCGACGTCGCGCAGTGCGCTCTGCAGCTGATTCTGCTGCGCAGTCATCTGCGCGGTGGTACCGGTGTCGGCACCCAGCGCGGCGACCAGGTTGTCCATGGTGGCGAAGATGTCGCGGCTGCTGGCGGCCTGTACGCTGAAGCTGTCGCCCGCTGCAGGTGCGCCGGTGATGCGCAGGCGCACACCGTTCACTTCCAGGTCGTCGCCAGCCTTGTAGGTGCCGGTGCCGGTCACGTTGCCCGCACCATCCACCACCTCGTACTGGGTGCCGGTGGTGAAGCGCACGCTGAAGCCCTGGCCGTTCCAGCTGTCGCTGCCGTCGCGGGTGATGTTGGTCAGCACGCCGTTGCCGGTGTTGCCGGCCGCGGCGCTGCCGTCAACGAAGCCGTCGCCGGTGGGGATGCGCATGAAGATCTCGCTGCCGGGCAGGGCGTCGCGCACATAGGTATCGGGGCCGACTTCAACCTGGCGCTGGGTCTGGTCGCCGCGATAGACGACCTTGCCGTTGATCTTGGCGAACGGCGGGTCACCGTCGTTGGTGCCACCGAACACGTAGCGGCCGGTACCATCGTCGGCGTTGGCCAGCGACAGCAGGCCATCGCGGATCTGGTTCACCTCGGTGATCAGCGTCTTCTTGTCCGCCGCGCTCAGTGCCGGATTGCTGGCCTGGATGGTCAGATCGTTGACGCGCGCCATCAGGTCGTTGACCTGCGCCAGGGTGTTTTCCTGCACGCCCAGGCGGTTCTGCACATTGCCGGCGTTGAGCTTCATGCGGTCCAGTGCGGCCAGGCTGCGGTCAAGGCCGACTGCAGTGCCGGCGGCAACCGGATCGTCCTTGGCGCTGACGATCTTGCTGCCAGTAGCAATCTGCTGCTCCAGGTGGCTGAGCTTGGCCTGCTTGGCCATCATCAGCGACACCGACTGGTTGAACATCATGCTGGTGGAGATGCGGCTGCTCATCGGCGGACGGCTCCCAGGATGGTCTGGAACATGCTGTCGGCGGTGGAGATCAGCTGTGAGGCGGCCTGGTAGGCCTGCTGCAGGCGCAGCATGTCGGCGGCCTCTTCGTCCAGATTCACGCCGGAGACCTCGTCGCGGGCTTCCTGTGCCTTGTCATTGATCACCAGCTGCGCATCGAGCGAGTACTCGGCCGAGCGGGCGGCGGCGCCGACCTGGGTGGTCAGGCCACCCAGTGCACCGTTCAGTGTCACCGTTCCGGCGTTGAAGGCCTTCGTGCTTTCCACCTTGGCCAACCTGGAGGCGTTGCTGTTGTCCGACGAACCGGCCGGGGTCGGGGTGATGTTGAAGGTATCGCCCACCTTCGGCGCACCGTCCAGTACGAAGCTCCAGCCGTTGGCACTGATGGTCTGGCCAGGTGTATAGGTCTGCGGCGGGCCACCGTCGATGGTGTAGGTGGTCGCCGAGGTGAACACGATCGCCGACGGATTGCGCAGGTTCGCGTTGGCCGAATCGGTGACGGTGACGCCGCTCAGCTTGCCGGTACCGGTGTTGGCGGTGGCGGCTGCGCCCTTGACTGCGGCGGCCGCGGCAATGCGCGACGGATCGGTGATGGCCATCTCCAGGCTGCCGGCCACGCCGGCGGTGGGCTGCAGCAGGAAGCGGTCATTGGCCGCCGGGGTGCCGCCGACGACCAGGTTCACGCCGTTGATCACCAGCGGATCGGCGGCGGTGCCGGTACCGGTCAGGGGAATGCTGGCGCCGGTGTCGGCGCGGCTGGCCTTCCAGGTGGTGCCATCGAACTGCAGCACCACGTTCTGCGCGTCCAGTTTGCCCAGGTCGCCATAGGTGGCGCTGAGGCTGGCGGTTCCGGTATTGCTGTTGTTGCCGGTCACGCGTGGGCTGCCGATGTTGAAGAAGTCCCCGCCCATCTGGCCATACAGATCCACACCCTGGTGGTGGACCTGGTTGAAGCTCTCGGCCAGGCCCACCGCCAGCTTGCCCAGTTCGGCCTGCGCAGGCGTCAGCACGGTGTCGCGGAATTCCAGCAGGCCCCCGATCTGGCCACCGACCGCTTTCGGGTCGAGACGGATGGTGTTGCCCTGGGTCTCCAGTGCCAACTGCAGGCGCTCGGGCTGGTAAGGATCGGCTACGGTGGTGACCTTGGTCGCCGTGGTACCCACCACCAGCGCGTTGCCGCCGGCAGTGTAGACATTCATGATGCCGCCGTCCTGGATCACCGCGGTGCCACCGGTGTAGCCGATCAGCTGGGTGATCAGCTGGTCGCGGCGGTCGAGCAGGTCCGGTGCAGCCGAGGCGATGTTGGTTCCGATGGCACCGTTGATCTGCGCGATCTCCTGCGCAAGGCGGTTGACCTCGGTCGCACCGGCCAGCAGGCCGTTGTTGACCTCGCTGTTGAGATTGTTCAGGTGCGTGTTGAGCTGCACGAAGCGGTTGGCCAGCGCCTTGCCACCGTCGAGCATGTTCTGGCGGTCGGCGGTGCCGGCCGCGTTGGACGACAGGCCACTGACCGAGTCGAAGAAGTTCGACCAGACGCCGGCCACGTTCGTGGCGGCATCGGAGAACAGGGCGTTGACCCGGTCGGCCATGCCCGAAAGCTGCTTCAGGCGCGCCAGCTCACCGCTGCTGTCGAGCAGGCGCGAGATCGCCAGCTGGTCGGCCGTGCGACGGATGTCAGTGATGCGGGTGCCGTTGCCGACCGTGCCGTAGCCATAGTTCTGTGGATCGGCGGTGGCGAAGTTGACCTTCTGCCGGCTGTAGCCGGGTGTATTGAGGTTGGCCACGTTGTGGCTGGTGGTCGCCAACGCTCGCTGGAAGGCGAGCAGGGCACCGGTACCGGTGGAAAGTACGCTGGACATGGTGTTCCTCAACGACGAGTGATACCCAGCGCCGCGGTCGCGGTGCTGGCGAAGGTCTGGCCAAGGCGCGAGCCGGCGTCGGCCACGGCGGCTACGGCGCGCTCGATGGTCGGGCCGCCGGCGATCGCAGCGATCTTGGCGGCGTAGCGCGGATCGGTGGCGTAACCGGCGCGCTGGAGGCCAAGGGCGAAGCCCTGCACGTCGGTGCCGGCCTGCAGGGCCTGCTGGTAGCGCGGGCTTGTCTTCAGCAGGCGCACGTAGTCGGCAAAGCTCTCGGCAGCTGAACCGTAGGCGCGGAAGCTGGCGGTTTCGTTGCGGCGCACGCCATCGACATATTCATGGGTGCCGGCCGTGGCGCGCTGGCCGTTCCAGCCAGTGGCCTTGATGCCGAACAGGTTGTGCGAGGTGCTGCCATCGGCATGCTTGATGTGGCGCTTGCCCCAGCCGGTCTCCAGCGCTGCCTGGGCGACCAGGGCGCGGGCATCCACGCCCAGTTCCCTGGCCGCGCTCTGTGCGTGCTGCCAGATGCTGGCGACGAAGCCCTCCGGGGTATGCTCGCCGAGCTGGGCGACGGCGGTGCGCGTGGCCAGGGCATCGGCCGGGCTCATGGCCGTGCCGCGATTGCTGGCCGTCGCCGTCCACTGGTCGCTGTTGGCGGCCCAGTCCTCGCCCTGCAGGCTGCCGATGTACGGATCCTCGGTGCCCAACGAGCGGTGCAGGCCGCTGCTCTCACGGCCGGCGATCAGGTCCAGTGCCTGCTCCATCGGTGCCAGCGCGGCCTGCGCACCGTGCTGCGCGCCTGCGGCCATCTGCTGCAGCATGCGCACGGCCTGGCTGCCATCTTCCAGGGGCAGCGACGGTGCCGGCCTGGCCGGCGCGTTGAGCTGGTAAGCGCGGCTGGCCTTGGCCGGATCCACGCGGGTATCCAGTGCCGGACCTTCGGCGGCCTGGCCGGACAGCTGGCGGGTGATCATGCCGGACAGGCCCAGGCCCTTGCCGCGGGTCATCGCCTCGGCAATCTTCTGGTCGTACATGTCGCGGAACATCTTGTTCTCGCCGGGAAACAGCGAGTCGCCGAAGCTCGCATCGCGCATGCTCTTGACCAGCATCTGTGCGAACTGGCCTTCCAGCTGGCGTGCGACCTTGTCGATCTTCGCCGGATCGTTCTGCTGCGCCGGGTGCAGGTCGAATGCGGGATTGATGCGCATGTCAGATCACCTCGAGCTCGGCACTCAGTGCGCCGGCCTGCTTCAGGGCTTCCAGGATCGCGATCAGGTCGCCCGGTGCCGCACCCACGGCGTTCACCGCATGCACGATCTCGTCCAGGGTGGTGCCGCCGCTGAACTTGAACATGCGGCTGCCGTCGTTGGTGGCAGTGATGGTGGATTGCGGGCTGGCCACGGTACGGCCGCCCGACAGCGCATTGGGCTGGCTGACGTTGGTGTTCTCCTGGATCGTCACCGTCAGCGAACCATGCGAAATCGCCGCAGGGCCGACCCGCACCTGCTGGCCGATGACCACGGTGCCGGTGCGCGAATTGACCACCACCTTGGCCGGGGCGCTGCCGGGGGTCAGTTCAAGGTTCTCGATGCGCGCCAGCAGGCCGATGCGTGCGCCCGGATCGGTCGGTGCGGTGACGGCGACGGTCACGCCATCGATCGCGCGTGCCGCACCTTCGCCGAACGCGTTGTTGAGCGCGGCGACCATGCGCGAGACCGTGGTGAAATCATTGTTGTGCAGGTTCAGGGTGATGTCGCCGCCGTTGGCCAGCGGATCGGGCAGGGCACGCTCCACGGTGGCGCCGTTGGGAATACGGCCGACGCTGGGCACGTTCACCGAGACACGGGAACCGTCCTTGCCCTGCGCGCCAAAGCCACCCACGATCAGATTGCCCTGGGCGATGGCATAGATCTGGCCATCGGCGCCGCGCAGCGGGGCCATCAGCAGCGAACCGCCGCGCAGCGACACCGCGTTGCCGATCGAAGACACCGTGATGTCGATCGGCTGGCCGGGCTTGGCGAACGGCGGCAGCTCGGCATGGATCGCCACGGCGGCCACGTTCTTCAGCTGCGGGTTGACGTTCGGCGGCACGTTCACGCCCAGCTCGCCGAGCAGGTTTTTCAGGCTCTGCACGGTAAAGGGCGCCTGGCTGGTACGGTCGCCGCTGCCATCCAGGCCGACCACCAGGCCATAGCCCACCAGCGCATTGCCGCGCACGCCGCCGACCTGGGCGAGGTCCTTGATGCGCTCGGCGCTGGCCGGGGCGGCCACCGCGAAGACCATGAACACGCCACAGTAGAGCGACGCCATGCGTCGCTGCCAGGAAGAAGAGGAGAAGAGTTTCATGGCCATACTCAGAACGGCGTCAGGCCGGAATTGAAGAAGCGGCTCAGCCAGCCCATCGCGTTGGACTGCGCGACCGGTCCGCGGCCGCCGTAGACGATGCGGGCCTCGGCCACGCGGCTGGAGGGAATGGTGTTGTCCTGGCTGATGTCGCCCGGGCGCACGATGCCCTGCACCTGCACCAGTTCATCGCCCTGGTTCAGCCGCAGGTTCTTCTGCCCCTGCACCACCAGGTTGCCGTTGGGCAGGCGCTGGATCACCGTGACCGTGACGCTGCCCTGCAGGCGGTTGCTCTGCGCGCTGTTGCCCTTGCCGGTGAAGTCACGCGCGCCCTTGGCGGTGGCACTGAGGATGTCCTTGCCGCCCAGGGTGACCGGCGCACCGAGGATGGACGGCGTGCCCAGGCTCAGGTTGGATTCCTTGTTGGTGGCCGTGTTGGCGCTGGTCTGCGCGGTGGTGTTTTCCAGCAGGGTGATCGTCAGCAGGTCGCCGACATCGCGCGCGCGGCGGTCCGAATACAGCTGCAGGGTCGGGCCAGCGGCGTAGATCGCACCGGCGGTCGGCGCGGCCTGCGGCGGCATGATCGGCTGGATCGGTGCCATCGCCGGATAGGGGCGCACGTCGCCCGCGATCACGCAGCCACCGAGCAGAGCGACCACGGTGCAGGCGAGGGCAGTACGGGCGAGGTTGGAAATGGGCGACATGGCGGTTTCCCGGTTGGGCCGGTCAGATCTTGTTGTTGAGATAGCCGAGCATCGAGTCGGTGGTGGAGATCGCCTTGGCATTCATTTCGTAGGCGCGCTGGGTTTCGATCATCGACACCAGCTCTTCCACCACATTGACGTTGCTGCCTTCCAGCGCACCCTGCACCACGGTGCCGAGACCGTTCAGGCCGGGATTGCCGTTCTGGGCCGGGCCCGAGGCCGTGGTCTCCAGGAACAGGTTCTCGCCGCGCGCCTGCAGGCCGGCCGGATTGACGAAGTCGGTCAGGGTCAGCGCACCGACTTCCACCGACGCGGCGTTGTCGGCCATCTTCACGCTGATGGTGCCGTCGCTGCCGATGGTGACCGACTGCGCGCCCTCGGGAATCTGGATGCCCGGCTGCACCGGGTAGCCGCTGTTGGTAACCAGCTCGCTGTCCTGGTTGATCTTGAACGAGCCATCACGGGTGTAGGCCGAGCTGCCGTCGGGCATCTGCACTTCGAAGAAGCCGCGGCCGTTGACCATCACGTCCAGTGCGCGGCCGGTCTGCTGCTGGCCACCCTGCTCGAAGTTCTTGGCGGTGGCGACCACGCGCACGCCGGTACCCAGCTGCAGGCCGGTCGGCAGCTGCGTCTGCGCCGACGAAGAGCCGCCCGGCTGGCGCACCTGCTGGTACAGCAGGTCCTCGAAGCTGGCGCGGTCCTGCTTGAAGCCGGTGGTGTTGGTGTTGGCGAGATTGTTGGAAACCACCGACATGCGCATCTGCTGCGCATCCAGTCCGGTTTTCGCGATCCACAATGCCTGGTTCATCTTCGGAGTCCTGTCTGGGTGAAGCCGGCCGCGCAATGCGGCCCTTGGTAGCGGGTGTGCAAGCGGTGTGCCAGCGCCGTGCCCGGGCGGCGCCGGAAATCCGTCAGCTGCCCAGGCGGAGCAGGCTGTTGGCGCTGCGCGCGTTGTCGTCGCCGTGCTTGATCACCTGCACCTGCATTTCGTACTGGCGCTGCAGCTGGATCATCTGCACCAGCGCACCGGCAGCATCGACGTTGCTGCCTTCCAGTTGCCCGCTGTGCACGGCGGTGCCCTGTGCCGGTGCGAACGGCTGGCGCGGGTCGGTGTTGCGGAACAGGCCATCCAGGCCACGTTCGAGGCGCTCGTCCGGCGCCTGCACCACCTTGATCCGGCCGATCTGCGCCATCGTCTGCGGGCCTTCGCCCTGCGGGATGATCGAGATCGTGCCGTCGGCACCGATCTCCATCGCCTGGTAGGGCGGAATGGCGATCGGGTTGTTGTTGTCATCCAGCACCGTGCGGCCGCCAGAGGTCACCAGCTGGCCGTTCGGCGTCACCGACAGGGCTGCGCCGCGCGTATACGCTTCGCTGCCATCGCTCGCCTGCACCGCCAGCCAGGTGCCGCTCTGCAGTGCAAGGTCCAGCGGTTTGCCGGTGATGTGCTGCGCGCCGGGCCGGCGGTTGAAGCCGGCGTCGACGTGCAGCGCATCCACCCGCGAGGCAAAGCCCTGACCCTTGATCGGGAAGGCTTCGGTGTTGGCCAGCGCTTCCTTGAAGCCAGGAGTATCCGAGTTGGCGAGGTTGTGGCTGAGCGTTCCCTGCGCCTGCAGGGAGGCGCGGGCACCGGTCATCGCCACGTAAAGGGCTTTATCCATGCGGGGGGTTCCGTGACAGGGTCAGCAGCTCATCAACGGATGTTGATGACGGTCTGGGTGATCTGGTCCTGCGTGGTGATCATCTGCGCGTTGGCCTGGAAGTTGCGCTGCGCGGTGATCATGTTGACCAGCTGCTCGGTGAGATCGACGGTGGACGCTTCCAGCGAGCCGGCCTGGATCTTGCCGAGATTGGAGGTGTCCGGCATGCCGGTGCGCGGCGTGCCCGACTCGAAGGTCTCCACCCACAGGTTGTTGCCCTTCGATTCCAGTCCCTGGGTGTTGTTGAAGGTGGTCAGTGCGACCTGGCCCAGGGGCTTGTCGTCACCGTTGGAGTAGCGCGCATAGACCACGCCCGACTCGGACACAGTGATCTCGTTGAGCTTGCCGGCGGCATAGCCGTCCTGCTGGGTGTTGCGCAGGGCGAACTTCTCGCCGTACTGGGTCGAACCGCTGATGTCCAGCGTCATGTTCAGCTGGCCAGCGCCCGTGGTCGGGGTGAAGGTGCCGAGGCCAACCTTGCCGTTGGCCGGGGCGGTCAGCTTGCCGCTGTTGTCGAAGGTGACCGCGGTCGGGGTGCCGGCGGGCTGGCCATCGACATAGTTGTGCACGGTCCATTCGTTGGGGTTGGCGCCCTTCACAAAGTACGAGACCTGGATATGGCTCACGCCCAGCGAGTCGTACACGGTGATGCCGCCGCTGGAGTGGTTGTAGCTGTTGGAGTCGGTCGGGTCGAACGTGGCCACGGTCGGCTGCTTGGCGTTGGCCGGCAGGGTGAAGCCCACCTTCACTTCGCTGGTCTGCTTCGGCGGGCTGTCGGTGGTCAACAGCTGCAGGTCGACCAGGCGGCCGGCGTCGAAGTTGGTGCCATCGGCATTCGGCGCGAACACCTGCAGGCGCGCGCCCTGCGGATTGACCACGTAGCCGGCCGAATCGGTCTGGAAGTTGCCGGCACGCGAATACACACGCGAACCGTTCATGTTCATGGTGAAGAAGCCCTCACCGGAAATGGCCATGTCCAGGCTGCGCCCGGTCTGCTCGTTGTGGCCCTGGATGAACTGCTGGGCGACGTTGGAGACGCGCACGCCCGAGCCGGTCTGGTTCTTCGACAGGCCATAGCTGGTGGAGGCGAACAGATCGGCGAACTCGGCGCGCGACTGCTTGAAGCCGGTGGTGTTGACGTTGGCGACGTTGTTGGCGGTGACGCTCAGGTCGGTGTTGGCGGCATTGATGCCGGACAGCGAGACATTGAAGCCCATGGGATGCTCCTGGTTGATGCGGGATGTGCGGCTCAGCTGACGCGGAGCACGTAGTCGATCGGGGCCGTGCCCAGGCCCTTGAGGTTCAGGTACAGGCCGTCGGACCCGACGGTCACGCTTTCCACCGGCGCCTGCACATAGGTGGACAGCTTGGTGCTCTTGCCGGCGGTATCGACATGGTTGGCAACGATGGAGTACTTGCCCGGTTCCATGCGCTTGCCGTTGGCGTCCTTGCCGTCCCACTGGAAGGCGGTTTCGCCTGCCGCCTTGGCTTCCACGCTCAGCGAGGTGACCTTGGCGCCGGTGGCATCGGTGATATCCACGGTGATGATGCCGGCCGACGGCGCGGCCACCGTGCCCTCGACGCTGCCTTCCTTCTCCAGCACCAGCTTTTCCGATGGCACCAGCACCTGGTGGCCGACCAGCGCCGCGCCACGCAGCACCTGGTCGCTGGCCATCGATTCCTGGAAGCCCTTCACCGTCTTGTTCAGATCGGTGATGCCCTGCACGGTGGACATCTGCGCCATCTGCGCGACCATCTGCGTGTTGTCCATCGGCTTCAGCGGATCCTGGTGCTGCAGCTGCTCGGTCATCAGGCGCAGGAAGTCGGCCTGGTCGAGCGTGTTCTTCTTTTTCGTGGCGTTGCTGTTGGGGGCGTTCAGGCCCAGCGCGGAATAGACGTCCTGGCTGGTCTGGTTGTTGACGGCGGTGGTCATGGCGGTATCCGGTGCTGCGGGCCTCAGCGGCCCATGGTCAAGGTGGCCAGGGCCAGTTCCTTGGCGGTGGTCAACATCTCCACGCCGGCCTGGTAATTGCGCGAGGTCGAGATCAGGTTGACCATCTGCGCCACCGGATCGACATCGGGCTGGTAGATGTAGCCATCGGCGTCTGCCAGCGGGTGGCCCGGCTCGTAGCGCTTGATCGGCGCCGCTTCGCTCTGGGTGATCTCCTTCACCTTCACCGAGGTGATGTTGGGATCGTTCTTGCTGGTGACGGCCTGGAAGATCGGCTCCAGCGGCTTGTACACGGCGTCGGCAGACCCGGCCACGGTGTCGGCGTTGGAGAGATTGGAGGCGATGGTGCTCATGCGCACCGACTGTGCCTGCAGCGCGGAGCCGGCGATATCGAAGATCGGCAGGTTGCTCATGGCTTATTGCCCCGTGATCGCGGTCAGCATGGAACGCACCTTGCTCTCGACAAAGCTGAGCGAGGCGCGGTACTCGAGCGCGGCTCGGCCATAGGCGGCACGCTCGGCATCGGGATCGACGGTGTTGCCGTCCAGGCTGGGCTGCACGCCCTCGCGCGCGATCTGGAACGGGTTCAGGCCACTACTGATTTCGTAGTGCTGCTCATGGGTGGTGGCCATCAGGCCGTTGGCATCCTGCCCCTGGGCATGGCGCAGGGCGGCATCGAAGTCCAGGTCCTGGGCCTTGTAGCCGGGGGTGTCGGCATTGCCGAGGTTGCTGGCGATCAGCTTCATCCGCTGTTCGCGCAACGGCATGGCCTGGGCGTGGACGCCCAGGTAGTCGGTAATCAGGTTGCGCACGGTGCACTCCCACGGGAACGTTGCCCGGGAAGCTGCAAGGGGTGTGCCAAAGCACGGTGCGTCTTGGTAGAGCCGAGCCATGCTCGGCTGCCTTTCGTTCAGGCGCCGCACAAGCCGAGCATGGGCTCGGCTCCACAGGATAGGGCCCTACGCCGCCATCGCCACCTTGCGCAGGCGGTCCAGCACGAAGTCAGCCAGCTCGTGCGGCGAGTACTTGGCGACGAACGCGTTGGCGCCGACACGCTCGACCATGGCGTTGTTGAAGACGCCCGACAGCGAGGTGTGCAGCAGCACGTAGAGGCCGGCAAGGCCGGGGTGGCGCCGGATTTCCGTCGTCAACGTGTACCCATCCATGGCCGGCATCTCGATGTCGGAGATGACCATGGCATAGCGTTCGGCCGGGTTTTCGCCCGAGGCGTGGATCTGCAACAGATGGTCGAGAGCCTGCTTGCCATCGGAAAGCAGGGTGGCACCCACGCCCAGCTGATCCAGCACGCTGCGGATCTGCTGGCGGGCCACGCGCGAGTCGTCCACCACCAGCACCTGCAGCTGGGGGCCATCGGCGGGCATCGCCATCGCCGGATCGAGTACGGCGTCACCGCGCACCTGGGCGATATCGGCCAGCACGCTTTCAACGTCGATCACCTGGATCAGCTCACCCTGGAAGCGGGTTACCGCGGTCAGGTAGCTCGACTCGGCGCCAAGCTCCGGCGGCGGGTGGATGTCTTCCACCGCGATGTTGACGATGCGTTCGACGCCGCTGACCAGGAACCCCTGGATCGAGCGGTTGAATTCGGTGACGACCAGGTAACCCGGCGAGGTATCGGCATCGGGCTCACGTTCGGGGTGGCCGATCGCCAGGCCCAGGTCCAGCACCGGCACCGAGCGGCCGCGCACGTCGGCCACACCGGCGAACTGGCTGGGCAGGCCGGGTACCTGGAACAGCTCCGGGCGCCGCAGGACTTCCTGCACCTTGAAGACATTGACGCCAAAAAGCTGACGTCCGCCGAGACGGAACAGCAGCAGCGCCAGGCGGTTGTGGCCGGCCAGGCGGGTCCGCTGGTCGATCCGGTTGAGCAGGTCATGGGACATGGCTGCTGTATCGGCGCGTTGGGCGCCAAACTTGAGGGTGCTCTGCCACCTGCGCGCTGCACACCGCAATTGTGGTGGCGCGCCATGTTCGACCGAGGCAGCTCTGCCCCTCTGGCACACGCCTTGCACGCACCTGGGCCAGCTCTTGCCGATTGAAGGAGGCGCCATGCGCCGGGTCACATCTCTATTCGCCATCGCGCTGGCACTGGCCTCGCCGTGGGCGGCTGCCGCCGACTGGCAGCCGGTGGCGAGCATCCGCGCGGCGGCCTTGTCGACGCTGCCGGCGGGCAGCGAGGGCGAGGCCCAGGTGGCCGATGCGCTGCGCCTGCCGATATGTGGCAGCGCGTTGCAGGTGCAACCCACCGCCAACACCACGGTGGAGGTCAGCTGTCCGGATGCGGGCGGCTGGCGCCTGTTCGTGCCTGTAAAGGTGCGGCGCAACCAGACCGTACTGGTGCTCAACCGCGGAATCGGCACTGGAGAAACCCTCACTGCCGCCGATATCACCACTGCCCAGCGTGACGCTGCCCGGATTGCCGGCGCGGTGCTGTCCGATCCCAATGCAGCGATCGGCCGCGTCGCCCGCCGTCCGCTGCAGGCCGGGGCCCTGCTGTCGAACAACGATCTGGTGGTGCAGCGTCTCATCAAGCGAGGAGACAATGTTTCCCTGGTGTCGCGTCGCGGTTCGGTCGAGGTCCGCATTGCCGGCCGTGCGATGGGTGATGCCGGTGAGAACGAACGGGTCTCGGTCGAGAACCTGTCCTCGCGGCGGATCGTGCAAGGCACAGTCGATGCCGCAGGTGACGTAATCGTGGCGCGTTGAATTACCGCAAAATATCCCTAAAGATCACGGCCCTGCGGCCGTTATCCCTTGTGAACGGCAACTCCAGGACACCCCATGAGCCAGAAAATCGACGGCAACCTGCAGGTCCCCCAGGCACTGCGCAGCGTGACGACCCCGGCCAACAAGCCCGGTGTCAGCACCGATGCGGCGGCGCGCCCGGTCGAGGCGGCCGACAGCCTGCGCCTGACCGGCGAGGCCACCAATCTGCAGGCCATCGAGCGCGAGCTGACCACCGCCCCGGCGATCGACGCCCAGCGCGTGGCCGCCGTGCGCGAGTCGCTGCAGAACGGCACCTACAAGATCAATCCGGACGCGATCGCATCGCGCATGCTCGATCTGGACCAGCAGCTGCACGGATGACTGCGGCGATGAGCGAGCCGCTGCAGCGTCTCGCCCAGGCCCTGGACGTTGAACGCCAGGCCCTGGTCGAGCACGACGTGCACGCCCTGATCCGGGCTACCGGCGCCAAGCTGGAAGCGTTGCGTGCGCTGGAAGGCGCGCCGCCGGTGGGCGAGGGCGAACAGCTGCAGGAACTGGCCGAGCGCAACCGGGCCAACGGCGTACTGCTGTCGCGCCGCCGCCGCGAGGTGAACTGGGCGCTGCGCCAGCTCGGCCGCACCGAAGACGCCTCGGCCTACGATGCCAAGGGCCAGTCGCACACGGTCAGCATCGGCCGGCCCCTCGCCGTCGCCTGAGGCGACGGCGGTCGCATATCCCCTCCCGGCGGGCTGAAGCCCGCTGCATGACCGCGTATATTGGGCGCCTGTTCGAACGTCCCGAGTCGCCGTGTCCGCTGCCAACGCCCTGGTTACCGCCCCCCTTCCGCCGCAGCCGGTGCTGCAGGCCCTGCTTGAGCGCCTGCGCGAAGGCCTGCTGCTGTTCACCGATGACGGGCGGGTGGCCCTGGCCAATCCGGCCGCACAGAACCTGCTGGCCAGTGGCGAGGACGGCGGGTTGCCGCCGCCGCAGCGCCTGCGCGAACTGCTGCCGCCCGATGCGCTGGAACAGGCTCGCCAGCATGGTCACTGGAATGGCAGCCTGCCGCTTGGCGAGGGCGTGGTCATCGCCCATCTGTACCACCATGGTCCGGTCGGCCAGGGGCATTTCCTCGCCCTGTTCCGCCACATCGAAGGGCAGGAAGACTACGAACGCGAGCTGCAGCAGCGTCATGCCGAACTGCGCCAGGCCTACCTGCGCCTCAATGGCACCCAGGAAAAGCTGCTGCAGTCGGAGAAGATGGCGTCGATCGGCCAGCTGGCCGCCGGCGTCGCGCACGAGATCAACAACCCGATCGGTTACGTGCACTCCAACCTGGGCAGCCTGCAGGAGTACCTGCGCAGCCTGTTCACCGTGATCGAAGCCTACGAGCGTGCCCTGCGTGCGCCGGATCCGAAAGCGCTGATCCCGGAAATCGATGATATCCGTGACCGCCTGGATATCGATTTCATCAGCCGCGACCTGCCGCAGCTGATGGCGGAATCGCGCGAAGGCATCGAGCGGGTCACCCGCATCGTGCGCGACCTGAAGGATTTCTCGTATTCCGGCCGCGACGAGTCGTGGAAGCTGGTCGACCTGCACGCGGGCCTGGAATCGACCATCAACATCATCTGGAACGAACTCAAGTACAAGGTCACCCTGGTGCGCGAGTTCGGCCAGTTGCCCCTGGTGGAGTGCCTGCCATCGGAGTTGAACCAGGTCTACATGAACCTGCTGCTCAACGCCGGCCATGCCATCGCCGAGCGCGGCACGATCACGGTGCGTACCGGCGTTGATGGCGATCACGTTTGGGTTGAGTTCGAAGATACCGGCGGTGGCATCTCGCCGGAACTGCGCCAGCGCATCTTCGATCCTTTCTTCACCACCAAGCCGGTGGGCAGTGGCACCGGCCTGGGCCTGTCGATCTCCTACAGCATCATCAACAAGCACCACGGCCGCATCGACCTGGACAGCACGCCCGGCGTGGGCTCGCGCTTCCGCGTGGTGCTGCCGGTCAAGCAGCCGCGCTGACCGCTTCTGGTAGTGCCGGCCGCTGGCCGGCAACCTCATTGAACCCGATATCCAGAGCAGCCGGCCAGCGGCCGGCTCTACCAGAGGGGATGGTTACCGCAATGGGCGATCCTCGCCGCCATCCCCGCTCTCCACCGGCGCCGGGCCGGCATTGCTGCGGCGCTGCTCCTCGTACGTGCGGAACGCCTGGTGGATGTGCTTGCGCAGTTCGTCGTCGTTCCACGGCTTGGTCAGGAAGCGATAGATCGCGCCGCGGTTGATTGCATCCGTCACCGTGTTCAGATCGGTATAGCCCGACAGCACCAGGCGGATCGTATCCGGGTACAGCATCTTCACCCGGCCCAGGAACTCGGTGCCGCTCATGTCGCTCATGCGCTGGTCGGACAGGATCACCTGCACGTCGTTGATCGCCAGCAGGTCGAACGCATCGCGCACGTTGCCGGCGGCCAGGATGCGGTAGCCGTCGCGGCGGAACAGGCGCACCAGCGAGCGCAGCACGTTCTCCTCGTCATCCAGCAGCAGCAGCGTCCGGTCCGGGCGCGTCTCGGCGAAGGCTTCCGGACGCAGGTAGCGGCGGCGCAGGGTCATGCCGGCGGCATCGGCCGACATCGGTTCGCCGAACAGGTAGCCCTGGAACACGTCGCAGTCGTTGCGGCGCAGGAAGCCCAGCTGGGCCTGTGATTCCACGCCGTTGGCAATCACGGTCATGCCCAGCTGGTGGCCCATGGCGATGATCGCGCGGGCGATGGCCGCTTCACGATTGCCAGCCGGTGCGCTCTTGATGAAGCTGCGGTCGATCTTCAGCTTGTCCACCGGGTAGCGCACCAGCGCGCTGAGGCTGGAGTCGCCGGTACCGAAGTTGTCCAGGCTCAGGCTGATGCCTTCGTTGCGCAGGTTGGCCAGCGTTTCGTGGACGAAATTGACGTTGTTGGTCAACGCACTCTCGTTGATCTCCAGCGTCAGCATGTGCGCCGGTACGCCCGCCGCCTGCAGCAGTGACATCACTTCGGCGAAGAAGTTCGGCCGTAGCAGCTGCAGGGTGGACACGTTCACTGCGATGGTGAAGTCATCAAAGCCCTGGTCGCGCCAAAGCCGCGCCTGCTTCAAGGCGCCTTCCAGCACCCAGGTGCCGATCTGCACGATGATGCCCAGGCGTTCGGCGGTGCGCATGAAGCGCTCCGGCACCAGCATGCCCAGGGTCGGCGACTGCCAACGCAGCAGCGCTTCCATGCCCACCACGTGGCCGTCGCGCGCGCTTACCAGCGGCTGGTAGCGCAGCTTCAGCTCGCCATTGGGAATGGCATCGACGATCTGGCGCGCGATGATGCTCTCGCTGTGCGCACTCGGCGGGGTGTCCACCGCATGGATGCGCACGGCATTGCCGCCTTCGCGGGCGGCCTGGTACAGCGCATCCTCGGCATGGTCGAGCAGGCGCGAGGTGCTGCTGGCATGTTCCGGGCACAGGCTCACGCCCAGCTTGCCGGTCATGAACAACGTGTACGGCAGCACCGACAGTGGCAGCTCCATCTGCTGGCGGATCTCCTCGGCGAAATCCTCCGGCAACGGCAGATCGGCGGTGCGCGGCACCGCGATCAGGAACTCGTCGCTGCCATGCCGCCACAGCTTGCCGCGCCCGCGCAGGTAAGACTGCAGGCGCTGTGCCACCAGCACCAGCGCCTGATCGCCCACTTCGGCACTCATGTTCTCGTTGACCGATGCGAAGTGGTCGATGTCCACGTGCATCAGCATCAGCGCGATACCGCCGGAGGCCGCCTCGGCAACCATCGCCTGCAGCTCGGGGTTGCCGGCGCCAAGGCGGTCGGGGGCATCATCGATGCTGACCGGGGGCAGGTTGGGATTCCACATAGGCTCAGTATTCCGGTGAATCGACGGCAGCCCTGCTGGCCGCCTGGTAGGGGAGGTGGACGTCGACCAGGGTGCCTTCGCCATGCGCGGATTCAATCCGCACGTGGCCACCGACGCTCTGTGCGCGCTCGCGCATCACGATCAGGCCCAGGCCGCGCGGGCCGTCCGGATCGAAGCCTTCGCCGTCATCGCGGATCTGCAGGTGCAGGCCGCGCTGGCCGACATCGCGCAGCTGCAGCAGGACCTGGCTGGCGCGCGCATGGCGCAGCGCATTGGTCAGGCTTTCCTGTGCGATGCGGAAGCAGGCCTGTTCGATGCTGTTGTCGGGGCGATGCGGCAACGGCTCGATCTCGGCCCGCAGCTCCACCGGCGAGGAGCGGAACAGAACCCGCGCCTGCCAGCTGAGCGCTGCCTCCAGGCCCAGTGCATCCAGCTGCGGGGGGCGCAGCAGGGTGGAGATGTCGCGCAGTTTGGCCACGGTGGTGTCGGCCAGGCTGACGATCTGCGCCAGATCCTGCCCACGCCGCTGCGGATCGTCCTCTTCCAGCGCCGCGTGCGCCGACAGCTTGATCGCGGTGATGGCCTGGCCGATGTCATCGTGCAGGTCGCGCGAAATCGCACGACGCTCGTCTTCCTGCAGCGAGAACAGCCGCCCGGCCATCGCCTGCAGTTCGCGGTTGCTGGTTTCCAGCGCGCTGCGGATGCGTTCGGAATCACTGAGATCGCGCACGATCAGCAGCTTGCAGTCGCGGCCACCGTAGCGCACGTCGCCCACCGCCAGGCCGGCATGGAAGCTGCGGCCGTCGCCGCGCTGCATGGCCACCACGCTACTGTGGCCCGGTCCCAGATGTGGCTGGCCGGCACGCAGCTGGCTGCGCACCCGCGGCAGGTCTGCGGCAGCGACCAGCGCCGACAAGGGCTCGCCCAGCAGGGTATGGCTGCCGTAGCCGAACAGGCCGGCGGCCCAGGCGTTGGCGTACAGCACATGCTCGTCGGAGAGGATCACCACGCCGTCGGGCAGTACCCGCACCAGCTCGCGGAACTGCTCCTCGCGCTCGCGCAGCAGGCGCCGCGACTGCTCGCGTTCGGTCACGTCCTGCAGCGTGCCCAGCACGCGGTTGCGGCCAGCTTCATCAAGACCACTGGCGGCGCGCAGATGCACCATCAGCGCGCGCCCGTCCATCGACAGCAGCGGTAGCAGCACGTCCACCTGTACCGGCTCGCCGGAGCACAGCTCGGCCAGCAGCTGCTCGGTCTGGGTAGCGGTGGCCGGGTCGGCCGGCACCAGCAGTTCGTCGAAGCGGTGCCAGCGGCGCGCTTCGGGCGGGCGGCGGCCGAGCAGGCGATAGACCTGGTTGGAATAGCGGCCCAGCCCGGTGGACGGGTCCAGCTCCCAGGCACCGATGCGGGCCAGTTCGTGGGCCTCTTCCACCCGTGCCAGCGCCTGGTCGCGACGCAGCTGGGCCAGGTCCTCGGCGGTGCGGTCGATGGCGATCAGCAGGCGCGCATTGTGGCCGTCGTAACTGATCGCGTTGGAGCGCAGCTCCATGTGCCGCAGCGCGCCATCGCGCAGCTGCAGCTGCGCGCGCAGGATGCACAGCTCTTCGGGCGCCTCGCGGATCGCCTCCAGCTTGGCCTGCAGCGCCTGGCCCTGGCCGGGTGGCCACAAGGCGTCGATGGTCTGTTCCAGCAGCTCATCGCGCTCCCAGCCGAAAGCGGTGCAGGCGGCTGGGTTGGCATCGAGGATCGCCAATGTGTCCAGGTCATAGACGAGGATCGGGCCGGGGTTGCCCTCGAACATCTGCCGCAGGCGCAGCTCCGAGGCCTGCTGGCGGGCGTGGGTATGCAGCACATGCTCGGCCAGCGGGCGCAGCAGCAGGTACAGCAGGCCCGCGCTGGCCAGGGCGAAGAACGAGCCCTTCAGGCCCTGCCACAGGGCCGCCTGCTGCGGATCGGGCACCAGCGCCTGCACCACGCTGTCGGTGGAGATCATCCAGGCCAGCGCCATCACCAGGTAGCTCAACACCACCCGCCGCCGGTCACGGCTCAGCGCCTGCGCCATCCGCGGGTCGGGAACTGGGGCGTTGCCGGTCGGTTCTGCGGGCATGGACGGGGGGGTGAAAGGGGCGCCGGTCATCTTACCCCGCAGCGTGCCGTCACCACTCAATTATCCGCCGCAGGCGCCGTTAACCACTGCGTGCCCCGCTGACGGGCGTGTCATCCGGAGCAAGATCGCGTGGACCAAGGGATCATCGCCAGCCTGCTGCAGCACCCGCTTGCGTCGGCGCTGGTCATCGTCGACCGTACCGGGCGCCCGCTGGCGGCCAATCCAGCCGCGCGCGAGCATGGCCTGCCGGCTACCGTGGCTGCCTATGCGCCGATGCTGGAAGATCTGCGCCTGATGGCCGCCGATGGGGGCATCGTGCCCTGCACGCTGCCGGGCGGCCCGCGCGGCCACTACGACGGTCACCTGCGCGCCGTGCATGACGGTGCCGGCAACCTGCTGGCGTTCACCCTGAGCATTCCCGAGCCGGTGCCGGTCGACGGGGGCGGGCGCTGGGAACTTGCACTGGACAGCGCCGGCCACAGCCTGTGGGACTGGGACATCCCCAGTGACCGGGTGGCGCGCACGCCGGCGCTGGGCGACGAAACGGCCACTGAGCTGCTGTCGCGCGTGCACTGCGAGGACATTGACCAGGTGCGCGCCGCGCTCGACGAGCACCTGCGCGGGCGCAGCGAGCAGTACAGTGCACAGTTCCGCTTCCGCCAGGCCGATGGCCAGTGGCGTTGGGTGCTGGATCGCGGCCGCGTGGTCGCGCGCACCGCCGATGGCCAGCCGCTGCGCATGGTCGGCACGCATACCGATATCGAACAGCAGAAGCAGCTCGAATCGCTGCTGCAGGAGCAGCAGCTGCACCTGAGCGAAGCCCAACGTATCGCCAGCATGGGCAGCTGGTCGTTCGACCCCAACAGCGGGCATTTCTGGTGGTCGCCGGAGCTGCGCTCGCTGCTGGCGCTGGAGCACGGCGCCGTGCCTGGCCAGCGGCGCTGGCTGAAGCAGCTGCACCCGCGCTCGCGCGGCGCGTTGCGTGCGGCATGGCGGCGGCTGTGGCGCGATGGTCGTGCCGCCAATCTCGAGCTGGAGCTGACCCGCGGCCATGAGCCATCACAGCACCTGCGGCTGTGGATGCAGCCGCTGCTGGACATGGACGGGCAGCCCAAGCGCCTGCTCGGTCAGGTGCAGAACATCACCGAACAGCACCAGACCGACGCGTTGATCCGCTGGCGCACGGAACTGCTGAACCGGGTTTCCGCGCTGGGCCGCATCGGCGGCTGCGAGATCGAAGTGCAGACCCGCAGCATGCAGTGGACCGAGGAGTGCTACCGCATCCACGGCCTGCGCAAGGAACCGATCACCCTCGACCAGGCGATGGCGCTGTATACCGAAGACTCGCGCGATGCGTTCGAGGCGGCGCTGGCCCGCATCGCCAACGGCGGCCTGCCCGAGCAGCTGGACCTTTGCTTCTACCGCCAGTCCGGCCTGCGTGTCTGGGTGCAGGTGCTGATCGAGCTGGATCGTCGTGACGGACTGCCGCCGCGCTTCGTCGTCCTGTTCCGTGACATCACCCGCGAGCGCGAGGCCAACGAGCGCATCGAACTGCTGGCCCACTACGATCTGCTGACCGGCCTGCCCAATCGCGTGCTGCTCGGTGAACAGACTGCCGAGGCCATCGAGGAGGCGCGTGATCGCGGCACCTCGTTGGCGATGCTGTTCATCGACCTGGATGGCTTCAAGACCATCAACGACAGCTTCGGCCACGCCACGGGTGATGCGCTGCTGAAGGCTGCCGCCACCCGCCTGCACCAGAACCTGCGCAACAACGATCTGTTTGGCCGTTTCAGCGGCGACGAGTTCATCGTCGTACTGCGCGACCTGGCTGAGCCCGAGGATGCGGGACATGTCGCCCGCAAGCTGATTGCCTCGCTGGCCGAGCCGCTGCGCCGTGGCGAGACCACGCTGAAGGTCGGTGCCAGTGTCGGCATCGCGATGCTGGGCGATGCGCAGACCGATTTCGATTCACTGCTGCGCGCTGCCGACGCCGCCATGTACGCGGCCAAGGAAGCCGGACGCAACACCTACCAGTACTACAGCCAGGATGCCCTGGCCCGCATCCAGCGCAGGCTGGAGCTTGAGCACGCGCTGCACGGTGCGATCGAGCGCGAGGAGTTCAGCCTGGCCTATCAGCCGCTGCTGCATGCCCACCAGGGCGAGCCGCCGGCAATCGAAGCACTGCTGCGCTGGCATCGCCCCGGCATCGGCTATTGCAGCCCGGCCGAGTTCATTCCCATCGCCGAGAAATGCGGCGAGATCGTGCGCATCGGCGACTGGGTACTGAACGAAGCCTGCCGCCAGGCAACCGCCTGGGACCGGGCAGGACTGCATTTCGACCGCATCGCGGTCAACGTGTCGGCGGTGCAGCTGCGTGATCGCGGCTTCGCCGAGCGCGTGATCGACATCTGCCATGCCCACGGCTGGCCGCCGCAGCGGCTGGAGCTGGAACTGACCGAATCGGCGCTGATCCGTGACACCGACATCCTGCGCCACTGCTTCGACGTGCTCGAACGTCACGGCGTGCCGCTGGCGGTGGACGACTTCGGTACGGGTTTCTCCAACCTCAACTACCTCAACCGCTTCCCGGTGGGGCGCCTGAAGATCGACCGCAGTTTCGTGCAGGGCATGCTGCACGACTCGGGTACGGCCGAGGTGACCCAGGCCATCGTCCACCTGGGCCACGCGCTGGGCATGAAGGTGGTGGCCGAGGGCGTGGAAACGCACCAGGAAGAGGACATGCTGCGCCGCCAGGGCTGCGACGAGATCCAGGGCTACCTGTACTCGCGCCCGCTCAGCCCGCGTGACCTGGCGCAATGGCTGCGCCAGCAGCGTCCGTTACCGATGCGCACCGACGCCAGCAGCGAAGCGGTGCTGGTGCGCTGACCACCCGACGCTGGTAGGTGCCGACCGTTGGTCGGCACGGATGCATGTACCTCGCGATCATCCACGCATGGCGTGGTTCTACTTGCAGCACCTGCAGTGGCGAGTGCCGGAGCCTGCCACGGTGGGTGCCGACCGTTGGTCGGCGCCGATGCCAGAGATCGCGACCAGCAATGAACGGCGCGGGTTTACCTGTCTTCAGCATCAGACCGCAAGGACCGTCTTGCTGCTGTCTGCTTGGCGAGTGACTTCAATTCAGCGAGACGATCCCGCTTGACCAGGTGCGCTGCCTGCCAGCCACCTTCAACAACCGAGGGTGAGAAGCTGTAGATCTCGTTGGGAGCCAGGTGGCCCAGTAAATCGAGTGCGCGTGCGTACAGGGGCTGCTCGTCATCGTCGGTGGCATCGAGATCGGGCGCATCCAGGACGTGCAGCAGGAACTCCAGTTTCCAGTTGCGTTCAGTCGCGTCGGCAGTGGCTGCTACATCCGAGTCCGCCGAAACCTGTCCGCTGTGCGGGTCGATGCTGATATGCATGGAGGTGTTCTCTCCACACAAGAGCATCTGGCCGAAAGGTGTCACCGCATAGGCATGGAACCGATCAGCACCCTCCATCGGAGTGCCCCGCAGGAAGGCTGCGACAACCCCTGAGTACAGGTGCGGATCGACCAAGATGAGCCTGTCGTCGCGATAGCGTGCGAACCCGTCGCGTCGCCACAGCGCCAGCAGCAGGTCGGGCAGCACGCCCTTCCATGCGGCAAGAGTCGCCTCGGGGAGCGCCTCGCACCGGGAGCTCGCACTGAAGCTCTCCATGAACGCCTTGGTTTCAAGGCTTGATTCCTGCGCTTCGATGCCTGGTTCCACCAACGCATTCCTCCCGGCGTCGAATGGCAGATAATCCAGGAATGTCAGCATTCGCTCGGCCTGTGTGGCTTCCTTGTTCGCCTCCTGAGTTGAGATGATGGCCGCTGTGTTTCCAGAGACGAGCAACAATGTTCCCGCCGAAAGGCTTTGCCAGGGCTCGTTCAGCACCAGATAGCGCTCGGGTGCCTCGTCTACATCCGCGTCCAGGATGATGACCTGTGGACCATCCTTCACACACCCGGCGGAGATCTCGACAGTTGCATCGGTCACACCTGCATCAGGATCGGTTACATCTACAGGTGCGGAGTAGGGCTGTTGAAACTCGCCGAAGGACTGGAGCGCTTGGTGAAGGGCGAGCAGGGAGTCGGGATCTACGGCAAGCGGTTCTGAAGCAACCGGGAGCTGCAAAGCGAGTGAAAGGCAGAGGGCGGCGCTGGTCATCGGGCTGATCTGAACCGGAATCGGCCCTTTACGATGAAGGGCCGAGCGCTCACGATCCATGCAAACAATCCGAAAATCGTGAGTCGCGGGGCATCATCCACGCATGGCGTGGATCTACCTCGAAAATTCCGCCTTCAACTGCATGCGCAGCGCCTCGACGATGGCGGCATAGCGGCGCTTCTGGACCAGATAGCTGGCCAGGAACAGCGGCAGCACCAGCAGCATCGGCGCCACCGTCGGACGCATCGCCACCAGTGGCAACAGCAGCAGCGACAGGATCGCCACGAACCAGCTGCACAGGCCGATCACCCGTACCTCGTGCCGCCGTGCGTTGAGCACGATGCGTCCACGCATCACCGGGAAGTAGCGCAGGCCGAAGCTCGGCGCGAAGCTCTCGCGGAACGTCATGCTGCCATCGGGCAGCGCATGGAAGGCCAGCCGCAGCCACTTGTCCTGCGGCAGGTCACGCTCCAGGCTGCCCAGCGAGAGCCGGGCCTGCATGGCCGATGATGCCGCGATGCGTTCGTTGAACAGGGCGATGCCCCAGCTGAAATAGCCGGTCACCCAGGCCATCAGAAGGACGGTTTCGATCAGGAGCACTGCGATCAGGGCGATGGCCATCGGTCTTCCATGAACGGGACAGGGGCATCATGCCATGCGGGACGGTCCATCCACGCATGGCGTGGATCTACTTCAGGGCTTCGCCATCCAGCCCGAGATCCCAGGCCAGGCCCAGCAGCGCCTCGTCCACCCGCGATGGGGCCGGGCGCGCGTCCGCCAGCTGCTGCAGTTCGCGGATCTCTTCGCGGGCGACATCTTCCAGCTGCTGCAGCTGCTCACGCACGCTCGCGTTGCGCGGGCGCTCGGTGTCGGTGAGGGCGGGCAGGGCGTGGATCAGGGTCATGGTGTGCGTACAGGGTGCATCCAACGGCGGGTCACAGGCAAAGGCCCCGGACGAACCGGGGCCTTGCGGGCTGCCGGCGAGGGCAGCGGACATCAGGATCAGAACAGCTCGACGGTGCCGGCGCCCATGCTCTGCTGGGCGACGGGCTTGTGCGGCGGGCGTTCCCATTCGCTGCGCAGCTCGCGCAGGCGGTTGCCGGTGCGCTGCAGGGCGCTGGCGATCTCTTCGTCGAACACGCCGCCATTGCGGTGCAGCAGCTCCTGCAGGGCCACCGCTTCGCGGTTGATCGCGGTCAGGCGGTCCAGGTGGGTGTGCACGCCGCCCAGCGCCTGGGTGGCGATGTCTTCGAACTGCAGGGCGCGCACGGCTTCGGCCACGCTGCCATCGATCGCACGGGCGCACTCGGACACTTCGCGCATGCCGTCGCCGAGCGAGGCATTGATCTGCGCGACGTTGTCGAGCATTGCCGCCGCTTCCTGGCGCGCTTCGCGGGAGCGGTCCATGTCACGCGAGGCCATGTGCGAGACCGTCTCGCGCACCTTGGCGATGGCGTCCTTGGAGCTGTGCGCCAGCTTGCGGATCTGCTCGTTGAAGGTGGTCGAGCGCTCGGACAGGTTGCGCACTTCGTCAGCGACCACGGCGAAGCCACGACCGGCCTCACCGGCACGGGCCGCTTCGATGGCGGCGTTCAGCGCCAGCAGGTTGGTCTGGTCGGCGATCGACTTGACGTCTTCCAGCAGCGCGAAGATGCCATCCAGGTGCTGCGCCATCTGGTCGATGTGCTGCACGGTGGTGCTGCTCTGGCCGCTCACCTGTTCCAGCGCTTCCACCAGCTGTTCCATGCGGTGGCTGGCGTGCTGGGCGAAACGGGCAACGTCGAGGCCGGCATTGCCTTCATCGCCGGCGCGGTCGACGATACGCGACAGGGCCTGGCTCTGCTGGCGCGACTTGCGGTTCATCGCATCGAAGCTGCCACCGAGGCTGGAGACCGCCTGGCGGATCAGGTCACGGGCGCGTTCCACTTCGCCGCGCGAACCCTCGATCTCGTTGCCGACGAAATTGCGCAGTTCGGTCAGCAGCTGGTCCTGCTCACGCAGGACACGGGCGTGTTCCGGGGAACGGTGTGCCTGAGCGCGGGTGGTCCACCACGCAAAGCCGAGCCAGCTCAGCGTCATCGTGGTCAGGATCGCCCATCGCAGGGCGGCCGGCCATTCGAATCCGATGGCGAAGGGGAGCAGCAGGGTCAGAGCCAGGGGGGCGGCCAGACGGATGAAAATGCGTGAGTACATGGACGTTCTCGGGAGGTGCACGGAGGATGTATCGGCCGTACCCCCTTTCTCTTTAACGTCGATGTGCCTGGAAGTGCATTCTGAATGCGCCGGATTTCCGGCGCCTGTGCGGTCTCGGGGTCGGATCCCTTTTCCATGGGAAAGGGCTCTGACCCCACACCCTCAGGCCAGCAGGCGGTCCACGGCCTCGATCATCGCCTTTCGCCCGAACAGGAAGTCCCAGTAGCTGCCGCCCAGCTGGCGCCACAGCACTGCCGAGCGCACCGCCGCCAACAGCAGGGCACGGATCTCGGCCACCACGCCGGCCTGGCCCAGGTAGTGCGGGTTGCCCTGTACCATCACCCGCGGCTTGAGGTGGCTGATGGTGTCCGCGTACAGGCTTCCCAGGCTGGCCAGCACATCCGGGTGGCCGCTGTCGCCCAGTTCGGTGGCCTGGCGCTGGGCACGCTCGATGCCCGAAGCAACCTTGTTCACGGTGGCGCCATCCTGAACGAAGCGGCGCTCCAGCTGCAGCACCGACAGCGCCAGCTTCGGCAGGATCGGATCCTGGCCCTGGTTGCGGAAGTAGTTGTGCAGCAGGCGCAGCCCGGCCTTCAGTGCATGGCGGTCACCGAACACCGCCTGCGGCGAGGACGCATCGACACGGAACACGCTGTCCACGGCGGTGCGCACGGCGGCGGCGTCGGAATGGCCGGTATCGGCGATGCGGCGTACCTGCTGCAGGGCCTGGGCAATGCCGGCCAGGGCCAGGACGCGGTCGTCGACAGTGAAACTCATGCAGCGATTACCTCAAAAGGGGGAGGGGGTGGTGCGCAGGCGCTGTTCCAGCGGCGCATCGGTGGCGGCGATCACCGCGCCACCCAGGCACACATCACCGTCATACAGCACCAGCGATTGACCGGGGGTAACGGCGCGCTGCGGGCGCGCGAAGGTGACCAGCACGCTGCCATCGTCCAGCACGTTGACCGTACACGGCTCATCGGGCTGTCGGTAGCGGGTCTGGGCGGTGCATTCGAAGCGCCGCGCGGGTGGCGAGCCCGCGATCCAATGCGCCGGCTCCGAGCGCAGGCGCTCGGACAGCATCCATGGGCTGTCGCGGTCCTGGTCGACGTACAGCACGTTGTTGGCCACATCCTTGCCGACCACGTACCACGGTGCGGCCGGGCGGCCGCGTACGCCGCCGATGTTCAGGCCCTCGCGCTGGCCCAGGGTGAAATAGAACACGCCCGGATGTTCGGCGATCACGCTGCCGTCGGCCGGGTCGAGGATCTGGCCGGGCCTGGCCGGCAGGTAGCGGCCGAGGAACTCGCGGAAATCCCGCTCGCCGATGAAGCAGATGCCGGTGGAGTCCTTCTTGGCATGGGTCGGCAGGCCGACGTCGCGCGCAATCCGGCGCAGGTCGGTCTTCTCCAGGTCGCCGATCGGGAACAGGGTGGCCGCCAGCTGCTCCTGGCCCAGCTGGTGCAGGAAGTAGCTCTGGTCCTTGGAACGGTCGGCGCCGCGCAGCAGCAGCCACTGGTGGCCGCGCTGGGTCACCCGCGCGTAGTGGCCGGTGGCGATGCGCTCGGCGCCCAGCTCGCGGGCGGCATCCAGGAAATGCTTGAACTTCACCTCGCGGTTGCACAGCACGTCCGGGTTCGGCGTGCGGCCAGCGGCGTATTCGGCCAGGAAGTGCTCGAACACGCCCTGCCAGTACTCACTGGAAAAGTCCCGGAAGTGGAACGGGATACCGAGCAGGCCGCATACGGCGACCGCATCGCGGCGGTCATCCTCGGCGCGGCAGTCACCGCTGCCGTCGTCGGCCCAGTTCTGCATGAACAGGCCGGCCACGGCCTCGCCCTGCTGGACCAGGCGCCAGGCGGCGACCGAAGAGTCGACACCACCCGAGACGCCCACTATCACGCGCGGCGTGCTCATGCGACCTCCCGGACCAGCGAAAGCGGATGGCGCTGGCCACCCAGGTAATCCGCCACCACCTGCCAGACCAGCGGGCTGCGCTGGCGCTCACCGGCAGCCTGCAGCTCGGCCGGGGTCAGCCACAGCGCGCGGTCGATGCCGGTATCCAGCGGTTGGGCCGGGTCGTGCGAGACCGGGCGCGCTGCGTAGCAGAAGCGCAGGAAGGCGGTGCCGTCGCCGGCAGTCCACTGGTAGCAGCCGATGAAATGGGTCAGCTGCACGGTCCAGCCGGTTTCCTCCCGGGTCTCGCGCAGGGCTGCCTCGGCCAGGCTTTCGCCTGGCTCGAGGTGGCCGGCCGGCTGGTTCAGCACCTGGCGGCCTTCAATGGTCTCTTCGACCAGCAGCACGCGGCCGCCGTCAACCACTACCGTGGCAACGGTGGCGTGCGGTGCCCAGCGCGGGTCCGGCGTGGCGTTCAACTCAGAACTCGTCCTTCTTGGTCAGCTCCAGCTCCATCGCGTCGGCGGTGCGGATGGCCGCATCGATGGCGTCGCTGAGCTGGTCCGGGGTGGCATCGGCGTCGATCTTGACCACGAACATGGCGGTGGTGTCCTGCTTCACCCAGCCGCCCATCTTGGCGTCCTGCGAATCTTCCAGCAGGCGGTTGGCCACGGCCACCGGGAACTGCTTGGTCTTGGCGTTGTAGGCCGGCGACCAGATCTCACGGATGTTGTGGCTGCCGAAATCCTCCACCGCCGAGCGTACGTAGACCATCTGGGTGCGGTCACCCTCGACGTCGAAGACCATGCGGTAGTCGCCATCCTCGTCGACTTCGTAGGTATAGCCCAGCTTGTCCAGGTGGCGGGCCACGGACTTGTCGGCGCTGGTTGCGGCAGTGGCAGAGCCGGCAGCGGCCAGCGCGATCAGCAGGGCGGGAAGAAGGGTCCTTTTCATGAAGATCCTGTGAAACAGTGTTGGGAGAGGATGCAATTGTGACGGTGGGCGTGCGTGCCGTCCAATCTGCGGCGGGCCGACGCAGGCCTGCCCGAGCCCCTATAATGGACGGATGCCCCATGAGTCCTCCCCCGATTCCCAGCACGAGCACGGCGTTGCCGTAGAGCCCGCGCGCCCGGAAGTGGCGCCGCCACCGTTCTACCAGGTGATGCTGCTCAACGACGACTACACCCCGATGGATTTCGTGGTGGATGTGCTGCAGCAGTTCTTCAGCATGGACCTGGACAAGGCCACCCAGGTGATGCTGCACGTCCACACCCGCGGCCGCGGCGTCTGCGGTGTCTTCACCCGTGAAGTGGCGGAGACCAAGGTTGCCCAGGTCAACGAGTACTCGCGGATGAACCAGCATCCGCTGCTGTGCACGATGGAAAAGGCCTGACCGGCTGGCGATTCTCGTCCGGGCACAACGATCCCGGACCCAGTGTGCCCACCAAGGCGGGCACCTACCGAAGCAGAGGCCTGCGGAGCCGAGCCTGCGCTCGGCTGCTTTTCGTTCAGATGTTCCGCATTCCCGGAAGCACAGTCGAGCATGGGCTCGGCTCTACAGGTCGAGATCACCCCGCCGCCAGCGCCTCCAGCGCCATCCGCGCCACGGCCTCGTCGACCTCGGCAGGGTCGCCATCATCCCTGAACCATACCGCCGACAGCCCCGCACTCGCCGCGATCCAGCGCAGCAGGCGCGTACGTTCCAGGCCGGCCAGCGCAGTGACCTGTTCCAGCCGTGCGGCAAACCGCTCGGGCCGCGTCGCAACGTGGATGCCCGGGCCGCAGAGATCCGGGTTGCTGAACAGCGTCGTGTAATCGAACGCACGGTCGCCCAGCAGCCGCTTCGGGTCGATCGCCAGCCAGCCGCGCGCGCCGAAATCCAGCACGTTGTCGTGGTGCAGGTCGCCGTGCAGCGGCCGGATCTCCTGTTCGTCACGCAGCAGCCCCTCCGCCAGTGATCTGCACTGTTCCAGCAGTGGCGGCAGCGCGGCCCTTGGCTGCAGCAGATCGGCGAACCATGTACGCAGGCAGACCAGTTCCGCTGGCGGCGCGCTCCGTGGCCGGTGCAGCCGTTGCAGGACCTGGCATAGGATCGTGGTGCAGGCCTCATCGTCGCCCTCGATCGAGCGTTGCCGCAGCGAGTCGCCGCCGGCACGTTCGATCAGGATCGCCGGCCCGGCGTGGGCCAGCAGGCGGGCAGCGCCATCGCCGTCCCACCAGCGCAGTAGGCGATGGCTGTTCTGCTCCTCCGCTTCGCTGCTGATCTTCAGCATCGCCGGCTCGCCGGCAGCGGTCAGCACCGGCCAGAGCCGGGCGTGAGGTGTTTCGATGGCCGGGCCATCACGCCGCAATCGCCAGCGGCTCAGGTAGGGTTCGCTCATGCCGGTTGAGGTCTTCTGGAGTGAACGAAGATCAAGCGTTTCTGCAGTGCTAACGCCATCTGAACGCAGCAATCCGCTAGGGTGATGGAAATCGCGTAGTCAGGCCGCATATTGTTCCCATCTGCCGCCGGAGTAATCCATGTTCAGCAAAGACCTCGAACACACCATCGGCCAGTGCTACAAGCGCGCCCGTGAGGCCCGGCATGAGTTCATGACGGTCGAACACCTGCTGTTGGCACTGCTCGACAACCCGTCCGCCCAGGCCGTCCTGAAAGCCTGTGGTGCCGACGCCGAACGCCTGCGCCAGGAGCTGGAGCAGGCCATCGAGGCCTCGGTGTCCCGCCTGGCCGAAGATGACGGCCGTGACACCCAGCCGACCCTGGGCTTCCAGCGGGTGCTGCAGCGGGCCGTGTACCACGTGCAGTCCTCGGGCAAGAAGGAGGTCACCGGCGCAAACGTGCTGGTCGCCATCTTCGGCGAAAAGGACTCCCACGCCGTCTACTACCTCAACCAGCAGGACGTGACCAGGCTGGATGTGGTCAATTACCTGTCCCACGGCATCGCCAAGCTGGGCGAGGAAGGCGAGCAGCCGTCCTCCTCCTCCGACGGCGAGGGCCGCATGGAAGGCGGGGAGGGCGAGCCGAAGGGCGATGCCCTGACCGAGTTCGCCAGCAACCTCAACGAACAGGCCCGGTCCGGCCGCATCGATCCCCTGGTCGGTCGTGGCGACGAGATCGAGCGCACCATCCAGGTCCTGTGCCGCCGCCGCAAGAACAACCCGCTGTACGTGGGCGAGGCCGGCGTGGGCAAGACCGCCATCGCCGAGGGCCTGGCCCGCCGCATCGTCGAGGGCTCGGTACCCGACGTGCTGGCCGACGCGGTGATCTACTCGCTCGACCTGGGTGCGCTGGTGGCCGGCACCAAGTACCGCGGCGACTTCGAGAAGCGGCTGAAGGGTGTGTTGACCGCGCTGAAGAAGGTGCCCAACGCAGTGCTGTTCATCGACGAGATCCACACCATCATCGGCGCCGGCTCGGCGTCGGGCGGCACCATGGATGCGTCCAACCTGATCAAGCCGGCGCTGGCCTCCGGCGAGCTGCGCTGCATCGGTTCGACCACTTTCCAGGAATACCGCGGCATCTTCGAGAAGGACCGGGCACTGGCCCGCCGCTTCCAGAAGATCGATATCGTCGAGCCTACCGTGGGCGAGACCTACGAGATCCTGCAGGGCCTGAAGTCCAAGTACGAGCTGCACCACAGCGTGACCTATTCGGATGAAGCGCTGCAGGCTGCGGTGGACCTGTCGGTGAAGCACATCGGCGACCGCCTGCTGCCGGACAAGGCCATCGACGTGATCGACGAGGCCGGTGCCCGCCAGCGCCTGCTGCCGGAAGGCCAGCGCAAGGAACTGATCGACGTCGAGGAAGTGGAGGCGATCGTCGCCAAGATGGCGCGCATCCCGACCAAGCAGGTCAGTGCCACCGACAAGGATGTGCTGCAGCACCTGGAGCGCAACCTGAAGATGGTGATCTTCGGGCAGGATCCGGCCATCGAGACGCTGTCCTCGGCAATCAAGCTGGCCCGCTCGGGCCTGGGCAACCCGGAGAAGCCGATCGGCAACTTCCTGTTCGCCGGCCCGACCGGTGTCGGCAAGACCGAGGTGACCAAGCAGCTGGCGCTGCAGCTGGGCATCGAGCTGGTCCGCTTCGACATGTCCGAGTACATGGAGCCGCATTCGATCAGCCGCCTGATCGGTGCCCCTCCGGGCTACGTCGGCTTCGACCAGGGTGGCCTGCTGACCGAGAAGATCGTCAAGACGCCGCACTGCGTGCTGCTGCTGGACGAAATCGAGAAGGCGCACCCGGACATCTTCAACATCCTGTTGCAGGTGATGGACCGCGGCGTGCTGACCGATACCAACGGTCGTGAGGCCAACTTCAAGAACGTGGTGCTGGTGATGACCACCAATGCCGGCGCGGCGCAGGCCTCGCGGCGCTCGATCGGCTTCACCAAGCAGGACCACGCCACCGACGCGATGGAGACCATCCGCCGCAGCTTCACCCCGGAATTCCGCAACCGCCTCGATGCGGTGGTGCAGTTCCAGGCGCTCGGCTTCGAGCACATCCTGCGCGTGGTCGACAAGTTCCTGATCGAGCTGGAGATGCTGCTGCAGGACAAGCACGTCAGCCTTTCGGCCACGCCAACCGCGCGCGACTGGCTGGCCCACCACGGCTTCGACCCGCTGATGGGTGCGCGTCCGATGGCCCGCGTGATCCAGGACAGGATCAAGCGTCCGCTGGCCGACGAGCTGCTGTTCGGCAAGCTGGTCAACGGCGGCAAGGTGAGCATCGATGTGCGCGACGACCAGCTGGTGGTCGAAACCCAGGCCGAACCGGAGCGCCTGCTGCCGGTCACCGTGGAATGAACTGACCCCCGGCCGGTTTCGGTGGACCTGAAATGACAAGGGCGGCTTCGGCCGCCCTTGTTGTACGCGACGTCAGCGGCTGCGCTGGCGGGCTTTCTTCTTGAAGGTTGCCTCGTCAACTGGTTCGATCTGCGACACGATGCAGCGGCTGGAATCGGTGTTCAGCTGGCTGCGGCCGGCAGCGCACAGCAGGCCCTGCTGGCCGTCCGTGGCGAAGCTCAGTTTCCGCGAGTAGCCTGCCGCCGAGCAGTCGTCCTGGAAATGCACGAGGTAGTGGTCCTGGCCATTGCGCAGCAGGATGTTGCGCGAGGCGCCGGCGCGCACCAGTTGCTGGTCGCTGCCCAGTTGGATGCAGTCAGCGGCGTTCGCCGCAGCGGGGGCATCGGCGGCGTGCGCAGGCAGCGCGCTGGCGGACACGGCAAGGGCGACGAGCAGAGCGGTCAGCGAGAGCATGTTCATGGCGGGGCAGGGGATGGCGATCCGGACTGGATCGGGTCCCACGATGCCGCCACGGATGCAGATGCGAATCTGCCGCAAGCAGGGCTGACCGACGTCACGGTGAGTCCGGTCACGATGACCTCCGGCAGGGCCGGATTGCAGGCATGACAAAAGGCCAGCAACCAGGGCTGGCCTTGTCGAAGTGGCGCAGCGCGCCGACCGCTTACTTCATGCGGTAGGTGATACGACCCTTGGTCAGGTCGTACGGGGTCATTTCAACCTTGACCCGGTCACCGGTGAGGATGCGGATGTAGTTCTTGCGCATGCGGCCGGAGATGTGGGCGATGATTTCGTGCCCATTTTCCAGACGAACGCGGAAAGTGGTGTTCGGCAGCGTCTCGCTGACGGTGCCCTCGAACTCGATGGAATCGTCTTTCGACATGTAGTCCTGTGCGGTTCAGAAAACGGCCACGCTGGGCCTAAGGCGCGGTATTTTACGCGTGACCGGCCCAGCTTGCAAAGTTTGTGTTAACCGCCGGCCAAATGCCGGGCTGGCAAGCGTCCGACGGCCTGTGTCCACGAGCCTTCACGGCCGTCATGGCGCACGGCCTGGCGCACGTGCTGCAGGAATTCCGCGCGCGGCAGGTGTTCGGCGCCCATCCGCAGCAGGTGCGGATTTTCCACCTGGGCGTCGATCAGCTCCCAGCCCCAGCCGTGAATCGTGGACGCCAGTGCCGCCAGCGCGATCTTGGAACCACCGCTGGCGCCACTGAACATGCTCTCGCCGAAGAACATCGACCCGATGGCCACCCCGTAGATGCCGCCGACCAGCGACTGACGGTCCCAGACTTCGAACGAATGGGCGAAGCCGAGGTCGTGCAACTGGCTGTAGGCCTCGACCATCGCCGGGCTGATCCAGGTGCCGTCCTGGCCGGGCCGAGGTGCCGCCGCACAGGCGCGCATCACCTGGCTGAAGGCGGTGTCGGCGGTGACCTCCCACGTGGTGCCGCGCAGGTGGCGGCGGAAGCGGCTGGACAGGTGCACGCCATCGGTGCGGAACACCATGCGCGGATCAGGCGACCACCACAGGATCGGCTCGCCCTCGCTGAACCACGGAAAGATGCCGCCGGCGTAGGCGTTGAGCAGGCGCGCTGGATGCAGGTCACCACCCACCGCGAGCAGGCCATCGGGCTGGTGCAGGGCGGTCTCGGCCGGAGGGAAGGGCGCGTCCGGCGCATCGGCCAGGCGCCAGGGCAGCTGACGGGTCATGCCGGCATTGTAGTCGTCGCGGCCCTGCGCGAATGCCGCGGTAGATGCCAACCCTGGTTGGCTGGTCACCCGTCCGCACGAAATGGGCTGTGCCCCAGCAGCTCCTGCCGGTACCGCCGCACATCGCGCCGCTCCTGCCGGCACCACTCCTGCAACGCCTCGGCGAAATCCGCGTCGGCCACCCAATGCCGACTGCGCACCAGTGCTGGCAGGAAGCCGCGCGCCAGTTTGTGCTCGCCCTGGGCGCCCGGCTCGAAACGGCTCAGGCCTTCGCGCAGGCAGTATTCGATGCCCTGGTAGTAGCAGGCTTCGAAATGCAGGCCGGGCAATGTGGCGCCGCCCCAGTAGCGACCGTACAGCGTGTCACCACCGCGCAGGCAAAGTGCGCCGGCAATCGGCTGGCCTTCCTGCTCGGCCAGGAACAGCACCAGCCCGCGTCCCAATGAAATGGCCAGATGGCGCAGGAAGGCCTCGGTCAGCGCCGGGGCATTGCCGTACTCAAGGAAGGTCTGCAGGTAGAAGCGGTACATCGCCTGCAGGTCGGCGCGGCCGGCTTCATCGCCGTGTACCACGCGGAAGCTGATGCCCTGGCGGGTGACCTTGGCCCGTTCCTGGCGGATGTTCTTCCGATGCTTGTGGTTCATCGCACCGAGGAACTGCTCGAATGTCGCCCAGTCACCCGGGTTCTGCCACTGGAACTGCACGTCCTCGCGCAGCAGCCAGTCATCGCCGAACAGGGCCTCGTCCACTGCGGTGTGGAAGTTGATATGGGCCGATGACACCTCCAGTGCCGGCAATGCATCGCGCAACGCCGACAGCAGCGTGGTGCGCTCTGAATCGTGACGGGCCAGCAGGCGCGGCCCGGTGACCGGCGAGTACGGCACCGCGCCCAGCCACTTCGGGTAGTAGTCGCGGCCATGCCGGGCATAGGCGTTGGCCCAGGCATGGTCGAACACGAATTCGCCGTGGGAGTTGGTCTTCAGGTAGCCCGGAATGGCGCCGATCAGGCGCTCGCCCTCCCAAAGCGTGAAGTGCCGGGGTTGCCAGCCCCAGTCCTCGCGCAGGCAGCCGTGCTGTTCCAGGCCTGAGAGGAAGGCGTGGCTGACGAACGGATTCTGGCCGTCGTGCAGGGCGTCCCAGTCGGTGGCGGGAATGGACTGCAGGGAGTCGAGGAAGCGGGCGGAGGGCATGGTTGGCAAGGATAGGCCAGGTGGATCGCGAACGGTGCTGGCGGGGCTGGGTTGGTTTGTTCCGGTTGGGGATGAGGGAAATTTGAAATCTCCATCCGTGTGCGCTGGGTGCGGAATCGCGGGCGCATGGGTCGGCAGGGTGGCGGGGCGCTGCATGACTGGCGCGCATCCAACCACTTGGAGAAATGAACAATGAAGGGATTGAAGCTTGCAACTGCCGTGGTCGCGTGCGGCCTGATCTTTGCGTTTCCTGTTTTGGCTTTTGGAGATCAGCCAGCAGAAGTGCTTGAGGATCCGGGTGCCTACGCGGAGGTGGTTGCGCTGTTGGAGCGTGAAGTTGGGAGCCAGTTGACGCGTCATTTGCAGGAGAGGGGTGAGCTGCGACACGTCAGCGTCAGCATCCGTCTCAATGCGAAGGCAAGATCAATGGTGATCAGCTTTGGGCCTGGATATCTTCCTGGCCCCGATCGGGGTTATGACGAGCTCTTCCTGATTCCGATGGCGTCCTCGTTGAGGTTCTATGCCGAAAAGTCAGGACTGATTGTGAACGATATTGATTTCCTATTCGACGGAAAAACTCTTGAGGAGTACTACCCGGAGGATCTCGCCGTTCCGCCGCAGGCGCGGGCGAGATCGACGCATACCTCAGCTTTGGTATCAGCAAGCCATGGCTACATCAGCTTGCATCCCAGTAGAGAATGGAAGTTTCAGCGGCCGGCGCCTCTGGGCATTCAGGAAGACACGCTGAGTCCACTGTTTGGCGACGAACTGCAAGGATTGATCGAACAACGTAGCGGCTTGACGGTGCACCGGGCACGGAGCCGCTCCACGGAACTCCATCCGGAGTCCGGGAAGCCATGGGAGCACATGTCATCCCGCTACCACCTGAAGGCTCTTTTCCCCGAACGCACCGACATGTGGAATGAGTTTCCGAACAGCCCAGAGTCTGCTCGCGAAAAGGAAGAGGACATACGGGCTCGCCCCAACTACGCAAACCATCTGGGTGTGGATGTGATGCTGAGCCTGCACACCAATGGCAGCGATTCAGCCAGTCTGCGTGGAACCGAGGTCTACTATCATCAGGACAAACCGCAGGACAAGGCGCTAGCGGATAGCATCCTCTGTGGGATGCGTGAAATCATCCGAGCGCAACCGGGCTATCGGGATTTCCCGATTCGCGAGAGTTCGACCTCGGCCAGGCACGGCGAGAACCGCATTGGGAAGATGCCCTCGGTGATCATCGAAACCGCCTATCACTCCAATCCTGATGATGTGGCGGCACTGCAGGACCCCGTCTTCCGCTCGGCGTCGATGAAAGGGGTGGAGAAGGGCTATCGCCTGTGGGCACAGGGCAAGGCTTGTGAGCCTTTGATGCTCCACCCCATTCCCGATGTCGAGGTTCCGCTGCAGGCGGTGCACGAGCTGACAGTGGGTTTTGCGGGCAATCCCCAGTACCCCCTGGAACTTGAAGTGGTCGTGGCAGATTGTGACCGGCCCGGATACTGCACGCCGTGGAAGGGCCGCTTTGAGGATCCGGATGCGCCGGTGAAGTTCGGAGTGAGCTGCTCCTCTACGGAGCCCGGCTCAGTCCGCTGGAATGTCCTGATGCGCGATGCGGACGATGTCGTCGCGGCGCCGGTGGCGTTCACCCAGTCCTGTGTCCGGGTCTGAGTGGTGCCTGGAGCGGGTAGTGGGGTTGCGAAAACGGGCGCTTGCGCGCCCGTTTTCCTAAGTCGAGCATGGCTCGACTCTACAAACCGCCGGTCAGCTGGCCTTCCCCTGCGCGTCCAGGTAGCGCTCGGCGTCCAGTGCGGCCATGCAGCCGAAGCCGGCCGAGGTGATCGCCTGGCGGTAGTGCTGGTCGGCTACGTCGCCGGCGGCGAACACGCCTTCCACCGAGGTCTGGGTGGCGTTGCCGCCCAGGCCCGAGCGGATTTCCAGGTAGCCGTTGTTCATCGCCAGCTGGCCGTCGAACAGGGTCGTGTTCGGATGGTGGCCGATGGCCACGAAGAAGCCGTGGGCGTCGATGTCGCGGGTGCTGCCGTCCAAGGTGGACTTTACGCGCACGCCAGTCACGCCGGCATCGTTGCCCAGCACTTCCTCCACCTGGTGGTGCCAGACGGTCTCGATCTTGCCTTCGGCCACCTTCCTGAACAGCTTGTCCTGCATGATCTTTTCCGCCTTCAGGGTGTCGCGGCGGTGGACCAGGTAGACCTTGCGGGCGATGTTGGACAGGTACAGCGCCTCTTCCACGGCGGTATTGCCGCCGCCGACCACGACCACGTCCTGGTCGCGGTAGAAGAAGCCGTCACAGGTGGCGCAGGCGGAGACGCCGCGGCCCTTGAAGGTCTCTTCGGTCGGGATGCCCAGGTACTTGGCGGTGGCGCCAGTGGCGATGATCAGCGCGTCGCAGGTGTACTCGTGGCTGTCGCCGATCAGCTTGAACGGGCGCTGCGACAGGTCGGCGGTGTGGATATGGTCGAAGATGACCTCGGTTTCGAAGCGCTCGGCGTGCGCCTGCATGCGCGCCATCAGGTCCGGGCCCATCAGGCCGTGGGCGTCACCCGGCCAGTTGTCCACCTCGGTGGTGGTCATCAGCTGGCCACCCTGCTGCAGGCCGGTGATGACGACCGGCTTCAGGTTGGCACGGGCGGCGTAGACGGCGGCGGTCCAGCCGGCCGGTCCGGAACCGAGGATGACGAGGCGCTGGTGGCGGGAGGGCAGGCTGGTGCTCATGTAAACTCGCGAAAAGGTAGATGGGGCAAGGCGCTGGCGACGTTTGCGCAGCATCCTCGGCAGGTCATAGAGTGGCGGCTGGGGCAGGGCGATTCAAGCCGATGAACAGAACGCCGTCATCCAACGGTGGTTCCGGGCCTCGGATTGCCCTGTCGGGCGTCGCATAACTGAAAACTGACGCCGTCTCATTTATTATCAATCACTAACAGCGCATTCCAAAGGTATGGTCTAAGGTGGCGAAGCAGGTCCCCGAACGCTCCAAGTCCGACGACAGCAAGGCGTCACGTCGCACGGCCGCGGCGGCGACGACCGACAATCCACGCCGCCAGCGCCTCTGGCGCGATCTGGGCCTGATCGCCATCGCGCCGGCCCTGCTGTACCTGGCGGCCAGTCTGTTCACCTATTCAGCCACGGATCCGGGCTGGTCGCATACCGGCAGCGTGGTCGCGCCGGTGCACAACCTGGGTGGCCGCGCCGGGGCCTGGATTGCCGACGTGCTGCTGCAGCTGTTCGGCTACATCGCTTTCCTGCTGCCGGTGGTGCTCGGCGCACTGGCGTGGATCGCCATGTTCGGCCTCAAGCGCGAGAGCAAGGGCGAGAACGATCTGGACCCGGCGCTGCGCCTGGTCGGCCTGGTCGGTTTCCTGATCGCCGGCACCGGCTTCCTGCATGTGCGCCTGTTCAGTGGCGATGTCGCCAGTGCCGGCGGCATCCTCGGCAAGCTGGTGGGTAATTCGCTCACGGTGGGCTTCGGCGCGCTGGGGGCGAACCTGTTCGTGCTGGTATTGCTGCTGGCCTCGATCACCCTGGCCACCGGGCTGTCCTGGTTCACGGTGATGGAGAAGATCGGCCGTGGCGTGATGTCGCTGGCGCCACTGCTGGAACGCAAGAAGGAAGAAGTCACCGAGTGGAAGCAGACCCGGGTGATGCGCGAGGAGCGCCAGGAAGTGCGCAAGGCCGACGCCGAAGTGCGCGCCAAGCGCGAGCCGGTAAAGATCGAACCGCGCCCTGAGCCGGTGATCGAGAAGAGTGATCGTGCCAAGCGCGATACCCAGATTCCGATGTTCCGTGGCGTCAACGGCGATGGTTCCGACCTGCCGCCGCTGGCGCTGCTGGATGATCCCAAGCCGCAGCCGAAGGGCTACGACGAAGAAACGCTGGAAACGCTGTCGCGGCAGATCGAGTTCAAGCTGAAGGACTTCCGCATCGATGCGCAGGTGGTCGGCGCCAACCCTGGCCCGGTCATCACCCGCTTCGAGATCGAGCCGGCACCGGGCATCAAGGTCAGCCAGATCAGTTCGCTGGACAAGGACATCGCGCGCGGCCTGTCGGTGAAGTCGGTGCGCGTGGTCGACGTCATCCCGGGCAAGTCGGTCATCGGCCTGGAAATTCCCAACGTCACCCGCGAGATGATCTTCCTGTCCGAGCTGCTGCGCTCGAAGGAATATGACAAATCGGCCAGCGTGCTGACCCTGGCGCTGGGCAAGGACATCGCCGGCCGCCCGACCGTGGCCGACCTGGCGCGCATGCCGCACCTGCTGGTGGCCGGTACGACCGGTTCGGGCAAGTCGGTGGCGGTCAACGCGATGGTGTTGAGCCTGCTGTTCAAGGCCTCGCCGAAAGACCTGCGGATGCTGATGATCGACCCGAAGATGCTCGAGCTGAGCGTCTACCAGGGCATTCCGCACCTGCTGGCGCCGGTGGTTACCGACATGAAGGAGGCCGCCAACGGCCTGCGCTGGTGCGTGGCCGAGATGGAGCGCCGCTACAAGCTGATGAGCGCGGTGGGTGTGCGCAACCTGGCTGGCTTCAACAAGAAGGTGAAGGAAGCCCAGGACGCCGGCCAGCCGCTGATGGATCCGCTGTTCAAGCCGAACCCGGAGCTGGGCGAGGCGCCGCGTCCGCTGGAAACGCTGCCGTTCATCGTCATCTTCATCGACGAATTCGCCGACATGATGATGATCGTCGGCAAGAAGGTGGAAGAGCTGATCGCGCGCCTGGCACAGAAGGCGCGTGCGGCCGGCATCCACCTGATCCTGGCCACGCAGCGCCCGTCGGTGGATGTGATCACCGGCCTGATCAAGGCCAACATCCCGACCCGCATCGCCTTCCAGGTCAGCTCCAAGATCGACTCGCGCACCATCCTCGACCAGTCCGGCGCGGAGACCCTGCTCGGCCACGGCGACATGCTGTATCTGCCGCCGGGTACTGCGCTGCCCGAGCGCGTGCATGGTGCGTTCGTGTCCGACGACGAAGTGCACCGCGTGGTCGAGCACCTCAAGGCGATGGGCCCGGCCGACTATGTCGACGGCGTGCTGGACGAAGTGCAGACGATGGGCGACGGCGTGGTCGTCGGCGCCACCGGCCTGCCCGAGAACAGCTCCGCTGGCGACGAGTCCGACCCGTTGTATGACGAAGCGCTGCGGGTGGTCACCGAGACCCGCCGTGCCTCGATTTCCGGCGTGCAGCGCCGGCTGAAGATCGGCTACAACCGTGCAGCGCGACTGATCGAGGCCATGGAAGCGGCCGGCGTGGTCAGCCCGCCCGAGCACAACGGCGACCGCACGGTGCTGGCACCGCCGCCGCCGAGGTAAGACCCGACGTATCCCCCACGACGTCCAAGGAACCGACGCATGCTTCACCCCGTACCAAGCGCGCTGGCGCTGGCGCTGGCAGCCCTGATGGCTGCCGGCCCGGCACTGGCAGAAACCGCCACCTCCGCGCCCGCCACGGCGCCGCCATCCACCAGCGGCGATACCGAAGCCAGCAATAATTTCAGCATTGTCCGTTACCGCGCCGACTACCAGGTGCGGCCGGATGCGGGCAATGTGCAGACCGAAACCTACGAAGTCCTGCTCAAGACCAAGGCCTCGGTCGAGCAGTTCAGCCAGGTGCGGCTGAGCTACAGCGAGAAGATGGAAACGCTGGAGGTGCTTGGCGCCTACACCATTACCGCCGACGGCCAGCGCCGCGACGTGCCGGCCGACCGCATCTACACCCAGGAAAGCTACTCCAGCGCCTCGGCGGCGATGTATGCCGACCGCAAGGTGCGGGTGATCGTGTTCCCGAACCTGGCCCCGGGCACGCGCCTGTACTACCAGGTGCGTCGCACCCAGGCTACGCCGTACTTCCCGGGCTATTTCGGCCTGTGGGAGACCTTCAACGTCTTCACCGAGTACGAGGACGCCGAGGTCACCCTGAGTGCGCCGGCCAACCTGCCGATGTTCGTCGACAGCCGCGGCGTGCAGGGCAGTGACCGGCCGACAGTGAAGAATGGCCAGGCGCAATGGCGCTGGCGCTACCAGCGCCGCGAGGCGATGCCGGCGCAGAACTGGTCGGCGGCGGGCTGGGAGTTCGGCCCGAACATCATGGCCAGCACGTATCGTGACTGGTCGCAGATGGGGCGCGCCTACCAGCTCAAGGCGGGCCCGGCGGCCCAGGTGACCCCGGCGCTGCAGGCGCTCGCTGATGAGATCACCGCCGGCATCAGCGACCGCCGCGAACAGGCTGATGCGCTGTATCGCTGGGTCGCGCAGAACATCCGCTATGTGGCGGTGTACCTGGGCAACGGTGGCCTGGAGCCGAACAGCGCGCAGAGCATCCTCGACAATCACTATGGTGACTGCAAGGACCACGTGACGATCCTCGAGGCGCTGCTGGCGGCCAAGGGTATCGCCAGCTCGCCGGTGTTGATCGGTGCGGGGGGCGGCCCGACGCTGCCGAAGATTCCGGTGCTGGGCCGCTTCAACCACGCCATCACCTATATCCCCGAGTTTGATCTTTACCTGGATTCGACCACCGCGTGGGCACGCTTCGGGCAGCTGCCGGAAGGTGACCTGGGTGCGCCGGTGATGCGTACCCGTGACGCCACGCTGGCGCGCACCCCGGCCAACACGCCGGAGCGTAACGCCACCTCGATGGAAGTGCGGTTCACCTTCGACGCCAACGGCAACCTGCGCGGCGAAACGATTCCGAAGCTGGGCGAGAACGCCGAGATCGGCATGCGCGCGCAGTTCTCACAGCTCAACGCGCAGAACCGTGCGCGCGCTGAAGAGCAGATCATGGCCTCGTCCGGTTTCGATGGGCGAGGGCAGCTGCAGATCCAGGGCGTGCCGGTCGACCTGACCCGGCCCTTCGGCTATCGCATGGCGTTCCAGGCCGAGGACTACGCCGATTTCAGCGTGGCCGGCGGCATGGCCGTGCCGGATCCGCCGGGCGGCGAGTCGGTGCGTGGCTTGTACGCCACCGCCTCGGCGCCGGCCAACGAGACGCCGTTCTACTGCAATGCCAGCCTGCGCGAGGAAACCTATCGCCTGCAGTTCCCGGCCAATGCGCCGATCATCGCCATCCCGGCCAGCCAGCGCTTTACCAATGCCGCTGGCGAATACCGGGTGGACTGGAGCCGCGAGGGCCAGGAGGTGATCGTGCACCACCGCTTGCAGCAGAACGCGGTGCGTGGCCCCGAGGCGCTGTGCCAGCCGCAGGACTATCCGGCGTTCCGCGCGCTGTATCGCGAGGTGCGGCGCGGCTTCCGTGGGCAGGTGCTGTACGGCAAGCTGCCCGGCTCGGGCGGCTGAATCGCCGATGGACGTTCAGGGCGGCATAATGTCGTCCTGATCGCCCATTCATCTTCCCCCGGGCACACTGGCAACCACCTTTCCTGGCGCCCGCGCCCACAGGATTTCCGCATGAACTTCCGCTTCCGCCGTTTCCTTGCCACGACTACCCTGGCCGTCGCCTGTGCCGCTGCCGGCAGTGCCTGGGCCGGTGCCCGCGATGACCTGAAGACTTTCACCAGTGGCCTGAAGGGCCTGGATGGCCAGTTCAGCCAGCAGGTGTTCGACAGCCGCGGCAAGGTGAAGGAATCGACCAGTGGCCGCGTGGCCCTGTCGGCGCCGCGCCTGTTCCGCTGGGAATACGTGCGCCCGCACGAACAGCTGATCGTGGCTGACGGCAGGAAGGTCTGGATGTACGAGCCGGACCTGGAGCAGGTCACCGTGCGCGAGCAGGGCAAGGAAGAGCAGAACAGCCCGCTGACTGCGCTGATCAACCCGGCGCTGCTGGAACAGCAGTACGACGTCAGTGAAGAGGCTGCGCAGCGTGATGGCCTGCAGTGGCTGTCGCTGTCGCCGAAGCGCGAGACCGAAGCCAGCTTCCAGTACGCCGCGCTGGGCTTCAATGCCCAGGGCCTGGCCAAGATGGAGATCACCGATGCGGTTGGCCAGCGCACCGTGATCAGCTTCAGCGGCTGGAAGCGCAACCCGGGCTTCGCGGCTGGCACCTTCAGCTTTACGCCGCCGAAGGGCACCGACGTTATCGGTAATTGATCGGGGATGCCGGGCATGGCCCGGCGCTGCCTGCTCCGGTGGGTGTCAACCGGCACCGCCTTGGTGGGTGTCAACCTTGGTTGACGCAATTTTGATCTGCCGGCCAGCGGCCGGCACTACCGGAATCGTCGTCACCCTGTCGCGGTACAATGAGCGGGTGGCAAGACATCGTTCAACTTCCTTCCCCGGCCCCGATCTGCTGAGCGTTGATCGGGAACATCTGCGCCCGCTGGCCGAGCGCATGCGCCCGCGCACCCTCGACGAAATGGTCGGGCAGAAGCGCCTGCTGGCGCCGGACAGCGCATTGCGCCGTGCAGTCGAATCCGGACGTGTGCACTCGATGATCCTGTGGGGGCCACCGGGCTGCGGCAAGACCACGCTGTCACTGCTGCTGGCCGAGTACTCCGATGCCGAGTTCCGTGCCATCTCCGCGGTGCTGTCCGGGCTGCCGGAAGTGCGTCAGGTGCTGGCAGAGGCCGCACAGCGCTTCGCTGAGGGCCGGCGCACCGTGCTGTTCGTGGACGAGGTGCACCGCTTCAACAAGGCGCAGCAGGATGCGTTCCTGCCGCACATCGAACGCGGCACGATCCTGTTCGTCGGTGCCACCACCGAGAATCCGTCGTTCGAGCTGAACTCGGCGCTGCTGTCGCGTTGCCGCGTGCACGTACTGGAAGCGGTATCGCCAACCGATATCGTCGAAGCGCTGGAACGCGCGCTGGGCGACCGCGAACGCGGTCTGGGCGAGGAGGGTATCGAGGTTGCGCCCGAGCTGCTGCTGGAAATCGCCACCGCTGCCGATGGTGACGTGCGCCGCGCACTGACCCTTCTTGAAATCGCCGCCGAACTGGCGGGTGGGGAGGGGGGTCGCATCACCCCGCAGACCCTGACCCAGGTGCTGGCCGATCGTACCCGCCGCTTCGACAAGGGCGGCGAGCAGTTCTACGACCAGATTTCAGCGCTGCACAAATCCGTGCGCAGCTCCAATCCGGATGCCGCGCTGTACTGGCTGACCCGTATGCTAGATGGCGGTTGCGATCCATCCTACCTGGCACGTCGACTGACCCGCATGGCCATCGAGGACATCGGCCTGGCCGATCCGCGCGCGCAGAGCATGGCGCTGGAAGCCTGGGACATCTACGAGCGGCTCGGTAGCCCGGAAGGCGAGCTCGCGTTCGCCCAGCTGGTGCTGTACCTGGCCAGCACCGCCAAGTCCAACGCGGGCTATGCCGCGTTCAACCAGGCCAAGGCCGACGTGCGCCAGAGCGGTACCGAAGAGGTGCCGTTGCATCTGCGCAATGCGCCGACCAAGCTGATGAAGGAGCTGGGCTACGGCGCCGAATACCAGTACGACCACGATGCCGAGGGGGGCATCGCGCTGGACCAGACCGGTTTCCCGGATGCGATGGGCGAACGGGTGTACTACAACCCGGTGCCGCGTGGCCTGGAGATCAAGCTGAAGGAAAAGCTTGATCGCCTGCGCGCCGAACGTGAGGCGGCGAGGGCCGCGAAGGGCCGTTGAGCTGGCTTATGTAGCATCGAGCGATGCTCGACTCCGCTCTGGACCGACCCAGCAGCACCTGCGGAAGCGACAGCCGAGCATGGCTCGACTTCTACAGGGCGGGAAAACGAAGCCGGCGTTTCGCCGGCTTCTTTCTTACTTGATGCTGCAGTCGCCGAAGGACAGGTAATCCGTTCCCGAGCTGAACTGCAGCGTGCAGCTTGCGGTGAAAGTCGCGCCTTCTTCCAGTGCGCCCAGCTTGGCCGCCTGCTGTTCGTCGTCGCTGGTCAGCCGGGCCAGGACATTGCCCTGGTCGTCGCCGGCCTCGATCAGCGGCTCGCCCGCCAGGTTGCTGGAGACGCCCAGGGCAACGGCAGTGAATGTCACCGTCTGGTTGAGTTCTTCCATGCCCAGTGACGAATTGCCGGCCTCTTCAAAGGCCTGGTAGAGCGTTGGCAGATCCTGTGCGGCATGGGCGGCCAGCGGTGCAAGCAGGCCGAGGGAAAGGGCGATCAAGGCGGTGCGCTTCAAGGTGTTCTCGCAGTCACGGGATTCATTCCCGTGGATGGTGGTCAGTAGATCCACGCCATGCGTGGATGGGTTTGGCAAAGGACAGGGCGCGGCCGGCGACTCGATTGCCCATCCATCCGCAGCCCTGCGAGGGAAGGGCGCTCCTGCGCCCCGCTGCCCGGCAAAGTAGTGGATCCGGTGTTTCCGGCGCAACCGGGAAAATGAATGCATCGCGCGCGTGATACACAGTGTGACGTTTGATCGATGTGATAATCATTCGCGTTTAAGGTAGACTGCGGTCCCCTGAGAACCGGCGGCCTTGGCCGCTCCTGCCGCCACTGATGAAGCTTTTCGTCCTGCCTTCGCGCCGTGGCCCATTGGCCCGCGGCCTGGCTGCCATGATGATGGGTCTGCTCCTGGCCACTCCTTACGCCCATGCGCAGCAGCGTAATCCGCTGCAGAAGATCGGCCACACCGTGCTGGACGAGCCGGCGGCCAGCTATCGCTTTGAACGTTTCGTGGTGGACAGCCCGGACCAGCAGCGCCGTTGGCGGGTGAACCTGGCGATTCCGGCCAAGGCCGGCAAGACCCCGTCCCCGGTGCTGTACGCGCTGGATGGCAATGCCGTGGCCATGGTGCTGGACCAGCCGCTGCTGGCCGAGCTGGCCGCGCGCAAGGCACCGCCGGTACTGGTGCTGATCGGCTACGACAACGACCTGCGCATCGATTCCAAGGCGCGTACCTTCGACTACACCGCGTGGATCGACCGTGCCGACGACGAGAGCGGCACGACCCAGGCAGTCGGCGGCGGCGCTGCGGCTTTCCTGGATGTGATCGAGCGCCGCATCAAGCCGGAAGTCGAGCGACGCGCACGCATCGATACGCAGCAGCAGGCGCTGTGGGGTCATTCGCTGGGCGGGCTATTCGTGCTCAATGCGCTGTACACGCGACCTGCCGCGTTCCAGTCCTATCTGGCAGCCAGTCCGTCGCTGTGGTGGAGCCAGGGCGCGGCGCTGGGTGATCCGGAGCAGCAGTTCGTGCAGAACGTGCACGGCCAGCCGGCAAAGCTCTGGCTGATGCTGGGCGGCGCCGAGCGGGTCGGTGATCGCGGCAAGCGCGATATGAGCAACCCGCGCGTGGTTGCGCACCTGCGCCGGATCAGTGGCGCCACCCCGGATGCGGCGATGCAGTTGTCCGAGCGGCTGGGCAGGGTGCCGGGCCTGAGCGTGCAGTACCGCGAGTTCGATGGCCTCGGCCACGGCCCGATGCTGCCGGCATCGTTCCACGCTGCGCTGCATGAACTGTATGGCGTGTCCGACCGCAGCACCGGCGACGGCGCGCCCAGTGGCGGGGACAGCGCCGCCGAATGAATGCCTTCGCACGCCATGCCGTGCGACCCCACTACCCAGGCGAGGCTGCCGGCGTGCAGCGGCCCAGGCAACCGATGAATCCCGCGCCACGCGGCGCGGCCTACGTGTGCAAGGAGCCTGCCATGTCGTTCCGTCCGTCTTTCCGCCTTACCTCTCTCGCCGCCGGTCTGCTGCTGGCGGTGACCGCCACCGCCCAGCCGGTGTTCGATCAGCCGGCCAACGCCACCTTCAAGGGTGAGGTCGTCTCGCGCGGTGAGAACGTGGTTCCCGGCAGCACTGCCGACGTAGTTGGTCGTGGCTTCGTGCCGGGCCAGAAGGTCAGCCTGCTGCGTGGCGACAGCGTGCTCAACACGCAGCCGCTGGTGGTCGATGCCGACGGCAACTTCAAGACCCAGCTGAGCATTCCGGCCGATGCGGTGCCGGGCACCCACCCGGTGGTGGTGCGCGCCAGCCAGCCGGCTGCGGCCACGGTGCTGAAGCTGCGCGTGTCGCCGCAACTGCCGCTGTCCGGCCAGGGGCAGTTCGCCACCCAGTCCAACAAGCTGGTGCCGGGGCTGTATCAGTCCGCTTACAGCGCCGCCAGCAATGCGGTGTTCGTGACCTCGGCGGTGGGCCGTCCGCCGGTGACCCAGTCGCAGTTGCTGAAGCTGGACCCGAAGTCGCTGAAGGTGACCAGGGCGATCACCCCGGCGCAGGTGCCGGGCAGCACCAACGGCGCGGTCTATGCGGTCTACGGTGTGGGCGTGGATGACATCAATGGCAATGTCTGGGTGACCAATACCCGCCAGAATTCGATTGCGGTCTATCGCCAGAAGGACCTCTCGCTGGTCCACCAGTTCCCTGTCGACACCGTGCCGCATGCGCGCGACGTGGTGGTCGACGGCACCCATGGCAAGGTGTTCGCTTCGGCCACGGGTGAGGACCACCTGTCGGTGTTCGATGCGAAGACGTTCAAGGAGCTGCCGCCGGTGACGCTGGAGTCCGGCGTGGATGATGGCAAGTTCGCGCCGATGAGCCTGGTGCTGGACGAGAAGGGTGGCAAGCTGTTCACCGTCAGCATCGGCACGCCGGAGGCGGCGGTGATCGATGTGGCCAGCGGCAAGGTCGACAAGGTCATCGACCTGGGCAATTCGATCAGCGCCTCGGGCGTGGCCTTCGACGCAGCACGCAACCGCCTGTACGTGGCCTCGCAGGGCACCGACAACCTGCTGATCGTCGATGTGGCTTCCGGCAAGGTGCTGCATGACGTGCCGGTCGGTGCCGGCGCGCTGAACGTCGCCTTCGATGATGCCTCCGGCCTGGCCTATGTCAGCAATCGCGGCGCCGGTACGGTCACCGTGGTGAACGGCGACGGCAAGGTGGTTGCCAACCTCGATGGCGGCACCCTTCCCAACCATGTGCGTGCCGATGGCAAGGGCAACGTGTTTGCGGTGAACAAGTCGCGTGGCGCCGAAGATCCGAAGGGTGACCGCATCACCCGCATCACCCCGAAGCAGTAAGTCACAGGGCAGGGCGGCGTGCGTGTCGCCCTGCCAGCAAGGAGAACGAGCATGAACATCGCGTCCCGTCTGCGCCTGTGTGCGCTTCCGTTGGCTGTTTCGCTGGCGCTGTCTGCCTGCAGTGGCTCGTCAACGCCGTCGGATGGCCACAAGGCCGCCGAGCCGCCCGCCGCAACCGCCGCTGCGGAAACCGCATTGCCGGCAGGCTGGCAGCGCGTGGCCGGTGCCGAACTGCCCTCCGTGCACGGCCAGAAGGCCGTGCTGCCGGCCCAGGTGCATTCCGACGATGGCGCAGACGTCGAGGTTGCCGACACCAGCCGCATCATCGCCGGTGGTGACGACGTCATCGCAGTGATCGAGGCACTGGGCCTGGGCCAGCAGGTGTACGCGGCACCGACCAACACCACCACGCAGGCCGGCCTGGCCGCGCCGCACCAGTTCCTGTTCAACCGCACCACCGGTGTGGAGGGCGTGCTGAGCCTGCAGGGCTCGCTGTTCCTCGGCAACAGCCTGCGCCGCCACACCGAGCTGGCGAAAAAGCTGCGCGAGGTGGGCGAGCCGGCGGTGGTCATCGATGACCTGCAGCCGGCGCCGGACAAGGTGCGCAAGGTCGCCGCCGCACTAGGGCTGGCCGAAGCGGGGCAAACACTGGCCACGCAGGTGCAGCGTCAGCTCGACGAGGCTGCAGCGATTGGCAAGGGCCTGGGCCATGCGCCACGATTGATCCACGTCTCGGCAACCGGCGCTGGCGGCTCGCCCACTGTTGCAGGTGCCGACAGCGCGTCGGCGCAGTTGATCGCACTGGCCGGCGGCATCAACATCGGTACCGAGGCCGGGGTGAAGAACTACTCGCAGCTGAGCAATGAGGGCGTGGTCGCGGCGGCACCGGAAGTGATCTTGGTGACCGAGCATGACCTGCAGCTGTTCGGCGGTGCCGAAGGCCTGTGGAAGGCGTACCCGACGCTGAAGCAGACCCCGGCTGGGCAGGCCAATCGGGTCTGGGTGATGCCGGATGTGCAGCTGAAGTACACCAGCGTGGGTTCTGGTGCGGGCGCGCTGGCGCTGGCCAAGGCCCTGGCGGCGTTGCCGAAGGCATGAGTCCGGCGGATCGGCGCCGCCGTCGCGGGCGGGCGATGTTGATGGTGGCGTTGCTGGCACTGCTGGGAGCGGTGCTGGCGTCGTTCGCCGTGGGTCCGTTGCGGTTGCCACCGCTGGAGGTGATGCAGGCACTGGCGGTGAAGCTGGGCCTGCTTGACCAACAGGCGGTCAGCAGCCGCGATCTGGCGGTGGTCTGGCAGCTGCGCATACCGCGTGCCCTGTTGGGCGCGATGGTCGGTGCGTCGTTGGCGATGGCCGGTGCCAGCCTGCAGGGCCTGTTCGGCAATCCGTTGGCCGACCCCGGCATCGTCGGTGTCAGCCAGGGTGCTGCGCTGGGTGCAGTGGCTGCCATTGTTCTCGGCGCTGCCGGTGCCGCCGGTTGGCTGGTGCCGGTTGCCGCCTTCGTCGGTGGCGCCCTGGCCATCGGCCTGACCTATGCGCTGGCGCGGCCGGGCAAGGGCAGTGGCAATGCGACGCTGCTGCTGGTCGGTATCGCGATGGCGGCCTTCTGTTCGGCGCTGATCGGTTTTCTCACCTATATCGCAAGCGAAAGCGAGCTGCAGTCGCTGGTGTTCTGGCAGATGGGCTCGCTGGCACGTGCCAACTGGGCCGATGTGGCCGCCGTGGTACCGCTGTTTGCCATCGGTGTGCTGGCGCTGCAACGGTTGGCAACGCCGCTGGACATGCTGGCGCTGGGCGAGCGCCAGGCCCAGCACCTGGGGCTGGATGTGACCCGCACGCGGCGTCGACTGGTGGCGTTCAGCGCGCTGCTGGTGGGGGCGGCGGTGGCGTTTGCGGGCTCGATCAGCTTCGTTGGCCTGGTGGTGCCGCACGTGGCGCGCCTGCTGGTGGGTCCCGGTCATCGCTGGCTGCTGCCGTTGTCCGGCCTGCTGGGTGCACTGCTGATCGTGGTGGCGGATACGGCCGCGCGCACGCTGGATCCGCCCGCGGAGATTCCGCTGGGCCTGTTCTCGGCCGCGCTGGGTGCGCCGTTCTTCCTCTGGCTGGTGCTGCAGCAGCGCCGCAAGGCGGTGCCATGAGTGTGCTGCTGAAGCTGCACGAGGTGGTGGTGCGCCGCCAGCAACGCGAGATCCTGCACGGCATTTCCTTGGCGTTCGAACCAGGTACGGTGACCGCACTGGTGGGCCCGAACGGTGCGGGCAAGTCCACGCTGTTGGCGGTCGCGGCCGGCGACCTGCGCGCCGATGCGGGGGAGGTGAGCCTGTTGGGCATGCCGTTGGCCAGTTACAAGGCGGGGCCGCTGGCGCGCGAGCGCGCGGTGATGCCGCAGGAGCACGGCGTGCGTTTTGCCTTCAGCGTCGAAGAGGTGGTGGCGATGGGGCGATTGCCGCATCCGCCGGACCCGGTCACCGATGACGCCCAGGTGGAAGCTGCGATCGATGCCGCTGAACTGCAGGCGTTGCGCCTGCGCGACGTGCAGCAGCTGTCCGGTGGTGAGTCCGCCCGGACCACGTTCGCGCGCGTGCTGGCACAGGACACGCCATTGCTGCTGCTGGATGAGCCCACTGCTGCGCTGGATCTGCGCCATCAGGAGCGCACGCTGCGCAGTGTGCGTGCCTGTGCCGAAGCCGGTGCGTGCGTGATCGTGGTCCTGCACGACCTCAATCTGGCCGCAGGCTATGCCGACCGCATCGTGCTGCTGGAGCAGGGCACGGTGGCGGCCGATGGCACGCCATTGCAGGTGCTCACCGAAGACAACCTGCAGCGGGTCTACCAGCAGGATGTGGTGGTGCTGGAGCATCCGCGTCGTGGGGTGCCGCTGGTGGTGGTGACCTGAGCGAAGGTCCGCCAGGTTGCTCCGGGTATCATGGCGGCTTCGTTTTCTTCAATGGACTGATGCCATGTTCCGCACGGTTACCCGCAGCGTGCTGCTTGCCGCGATGATTGCTTCCGTTTGCGCAGCCCATGCAGCGTCGACCTCTCAGGTTTCGCTGACCAACGCGGCCGAGAATGCCTCGCTGATCGAAACCCGGCATTCCAGTGGCGACGGTGCCGCAGTGACGTCGATGAAGACGCAGTACTTTGCCAACGAGGAAATGTCGGTGAGCTGGGACGACCAGCAGGTACTCGTGCTGTGCAGTGAAGCGGCGTACCTGAAGATTCCTGCCGCCAAGCTCAAGGCCGGAGCGTTGACTACCGAGCAGCGGCAGATGATCGTCTATCAGGCACTGATGTCCGGCCTGGGGGCTGTCGCGGGCGTTGTCGGGCCGGCAGGCGAGGTGGTGGCCGTGGCGGATGACGGTAGCGAGACCCGCAGTGTTGGCGAGAACAGCTGGGCATACGGTATCGAGCGCTACGACGTGATCAGTCAGCGGCTGCCGGATGGTGCTCTTCGGGTCCGGACGCGTAAGACGGAAACCGTGAATACCACGCCGCCGGCGGGCCCGGACGACACATTCAGCACCGAAGATGATCAGGCCGCACGCCTGTCCGAGCTGGCGCCGGTGGGGAGCTGGGTCGAGGTCGTGATTCATGGTGGCCCACGGCTGCCGCACGTGGACCCGGCGATTTCGTTGAAGGGCTGGATGTCGATGGGGGATGACCAGCCTGCAACAGTGGCCGAGGCGCGCAAGCTGCACGGCTGCAAGTGAGGGCTGCCAGGGGTCAGATCCCTTTGCCCCTGGCAAAGGGATCTGACCCCTATCGTTGTCGGCCTCATCGTTCCATTCATGTGCGCAATATTCACTTGCGCGCCAGATTGGCAGGTCTAGAATGCGCCGCATGAACCGGATGCCGCTCCTGAAGTTTTTCACCCTGACCCGCGCAAGCGCGGAACGGGCGTGTCTGCCTGGAGCTCCACAGGGCCGCTGAAGCGGCTATCGCTGGATCATCCACAGAGCGCCCTTCGGGGCGCTCTTTTCGTTTCTGCAGTTTCATTTCCCTAACCCGACGTACCGCAAGGAGAACGTGCCATGCACCAGATCGCCGAGACCGAACGCTAGCCGCGCACCCTGTCGCCAACCGGGGTGCGCGGCCCCCGTAGTTGGCTTTGCAGGAACCTATCTCATGAACACCCAAGTCCTTTCCCGCCGTCGCAACCTTGGCATCATTGCCCACATCGACGCCGGCAAGACCACGCTGACCGAACGCCTGCTGTGGAAAAGCGGCGAGATCCATCGCGTCGGCGAAGTGCACGACGGCAATGCGACCACCGACTTCTCGGCGATCGAGCGCGAACGGGGCATCACCATTGGCGCGGCCGCCGTGCAGGCGCAGTGGGCACCGCGTGATCTGCCGCCGCATCGGTTGACCCTGATCGATACCCCCGGCCACATCGATTTCGCCATCGAGGTCGAGCGATCCCTGCGGGTACTCGACGGCGCCGTGGCGGTGTTCTCGGCCGTGGATGGCGTGCAGCCGCAGTCCGAGACGGTGTGGCGCCAGGCGCGTCGCCATCACGTGCCGCTGATCGCTTTCGTCAACAAGATGGACCGCGTAGGCGCTTCGTTTGAGCGCGTGCTGGAGCAGCTGCAGGACAAGCTGCGCGCGCGGCCGTGGGCGCTGGGCGTGCCGTTGGGCAGCGAAAGCGGCTTCAGTGGCTGGGTCGATCTGGTCGATGCGCGCGTGCTGCAGTGGCAGGAGGGCGGCGCAACCACGGTGACCCCGTGGGACGAAGCGGCGCGCGCCCAATGGCAGGCCCAGCGCGATGCGCTGGTCGAAGCTGTGGCCGATCATGACGAAGAACTGGCCGATGCCTGGCTGGAAGGTCGCGTGATTGGTGCCGATATGCTGCGCGCGGCGATCCGGCGGGCGACGCTGGCAGGTGCAGGCGTGCCTGTGCTGGCCGGTGCTGCGTTCAAGGACAAGGGCATCGAGACGCTGCTGGATGCCGTGGTCGATTACCTGCCGTCGCCGCTGGACCGCCCTGCTGTCAGGGCTGAAAGCGATGAGGGCGAGGTGATGCTGCCGCCGGATCCGGACGGTCCACTGGCAGGCCTGCTGTTCAAGATCACCCACCAGCAGCACGGGGCGCTGAGCTTCGTGCGGCTGTACTCGGGCACCTTGAAGGTGGGCGACGCGGTGGCCAGTTCGCAGCATCCGCAGGGGCGGCGTGTCAGTCGCCTGGTGCGGGTGCAGGCCGACCAGACCCATGACATCGAGCAGGCCGTGGCCGGTGACATCGTCGCGGTCCTGGGCTGGAAGGATGCGGTCAGTGGCGAGACGCTGAGCAGCCGTGCGCTGCCGTTGCGCCTGGAGAACATCCAGGCTCAGGCGCCGGTGCTGGCCTGGCGGTTGGAGCCGGCGCGTGCGGCGGACCTGATCCGGATGGCGCAGGGACTGGCCAGCCTGGCCCAGGAAGATCCCTCGTTCCGTGTGGAAACGGACCGGGAAACGGGTGAAACCCTGGTCTGGGGCATGGGTGAGCTGCATCTGGAAGTGATGGTCGAGCGCCTGCGCAGCGAATGGAAGGTCGACGTGGCCGTAGGTGCGCCGCGCGTGGCCTACCAGGAGACGCTGATGCGCCCGATGACCGGTGTCGTCGGGCGGCTGGTCAAGCAGACCGGTGGCCAGGGCCAGTTCGCGCACGTGGTGCTGGATGTGGCGCCGCGCGACGACGACCTTGTCGTGTTCAACGACCGCATCGTCGGTGGCGTTGTGCCGCGCAGCTTCATCGCAGCGGTGGAAAAGGGCGTGCGTGCCGCGCTGTCGGAAGGTCCGCAGGGACATCCGGTGGTCGGCATCGAGGTCAGTCTTGTCGATGGCCAGACCCATGCCAAGGACTCTTCGGAGATGGCGTTCCATCGCGCAGGCGCCGAGGCGATCAAGGCGGCGCTGGTCGAGGGTGGCACGCAGCTGCTGGAGCCGGTGATGGCGGTGACGGTGCATTCGCCGTCGGCGTCGGTAGGTGATGTGGTCGGCGACCTCAACCGGCGCCATGGCCGCATCGCCCGCATCGAGGACCAGGACGGTCGTGCCGAGGTCAGTGGTTTCGCGCCACTGGCGCAGCTGGTGGGGTACACCACCTCGCTGCGTTCGCTCAGCCAGGGGCGGGCCAGCAGTGAGGCGCACCTGCACGGCTATGAGCCAGTACGCGCGGCATGAAGAAGGCAAGGGAGCCCGTTCGCGGGCTCCCATTTTTTTTGTCCGGGTTTCCGTATCCGCGCATGGCGTGGATCCACCGGGTGAACGGGTCGCGAGCTCTGCAGTAGATCCACGCCATGCGTGGATGGATCCGCACCGACACGGCAACATTGGCGCTGCATCGCACCAAATCTGTAGAAAAAGCTGGATTAAAGTGATGCCTCACGATAAATTGCGCACCCCCCGTTGCTCGCCGCCGCCCGCACCCCTCTCATGCGTGATGACAAAGACCCCGGAACCCTGGAGCTGACCCTGCCGCGCAAGCGCGGTCGTCCGCCCAAGTTCGGGTACGCGATGAGCGATGCGCAGCGGGCGGCGCGCTATCGTGCGCGCAGGGCAGGGCAGGCCAACCATGCCGACGTGCGTTCCTGCAGTGACATGGTGCTGCTGGACAAGATCCGTGCGGCGGTCAGTGCCCGCGACACCGAGCTGGCCGGTTTCCTGGTCCACGTACTCTGGCAGCGCTACCCCCTGCAGCTGAAATAGTTCGCCGGTGGGGTGGCCGTTGTCATCGAGCTTGTTGATAATGCGGGATTCAGGTTGTTCCCGCTGGCGTGCCCGGGATGGCAGGCGCGCATGATCGAACGGTTCCCAACATGACCACCACCAGCGACACCACCACCGAAGCGGCGCCGAGCGGCGCCCCCCTGTTCTATACCCGCCCGGTGCCGCTGCAGGCCGATGTGCATGCCGATCTGCGCATCCTGCCGGGCAAGCTCGAGTTCGCCGCCGGCAACAATGCCATTCCGCTGGTGCTGGGCGAGTTCTCGCTGGCCCTGCACCACTTCCCGATCCTGTTTGCCGGCCCGAGCGCGGTTCCGATGGCTGCCGTGGGCGTGTCCGACCAGAACCTGTTCATCAAGGATGGCCTGTGGGAAGACGAGGCCTATATTCCCGCCTACCTGCGCCGCCACCCCTTCATCTTCATCGACACCGGTGCGGAGAATGATTTCCTGCTGGGCATCGACGAAGAGAGCCCACGCGTGGTCAAGGGTGGCGAAGAAGGCCAACCGCTGTTCGTTGATGGCAAGGCCACCGAGATGGTGCAGCAGGCCCTGGAATTCTGCGGCCAGTACACCCGCGAACACGAACAGACCCAGGCCTTCTCCAAGGCCCTGGTCGACAACGGCCTGCTGGTGGAGCGCAACGCCACCGTGCGAATCCCGGATGGCCGGGAGTTCAACCTCAACGGTTTCCTGGTCGTGGACGTCGAGAAGTTCGTCGCGCTGCCGGAAGCAACCGTGGTCGAGTGGCACCGCAGTGGCTGGCTGGCACTGATCCACCAGCACCTGATGTCGCTGGGTCGCTTCAATGACCTGACCCGTCGCCAGGTCGAGCGCCTGGCCGCGTGATCAAGGGGGTGGGCAGGGTTCCCGCGACGCGGGCGCCCTGTCCGGCCTGCAGTACGCCCAGCAGGCGACGTGCGTCGGTCCAGTCCGGCGTGGCGTCCTGCGCCAGATCGACCAGCTCGGCCGCGATGGCGGCGTGCTCGCATTGACCCAGCATCTGTAGCGCGCCCTGCAATCGGTGCGCGTGATGACCGAGCGCCGATGCGTCTGCATGATCGACAATCCGCTCGATCCTGCCGAGTTCATCGCAGATGTCGGCGCTGTAGGCCGCGTCCATTTCAGTCACCTGCTCAAGTGCGTCCACGCTCTCCGGCGCCGGAATGCCCAGCGCAGCGAGCAGTTCGGCGGCGCGCAGCGGCTTGGCCAGCACCGCGTCGAAACCCGAGCGGCGGCAGCGTGCGTGGTGACGTCGCCCGCTGCGGGCAGACAAGGCGATCAGACGGACCGGATGCCCGCTGCGGGCGCGCAGTTCGCGTGCCAATGCGTAGCCATCGATGCCACGCAGCCCAATGTCGATCAGCGCGGCAGGGCGGGGGTGGCGTATCTGTTCGGCCAGCGCGCTGGCCGCGTCTTCCAGGGCACATACCTCGGCGCCCCAGCGCCGCAACTGTTCGGCAATGACGTGGCGATTGAGTGCGTGGTCCTCCACCAGCAGCAGTTGCAGCCCGGCCAGTGGCGTGCCCTCCACGGGCATGTCCCGGACACTCTCGGCAGAGTCAGCAGCGCATACCGGCAGGCGCAGGATGAAGCGGCTGCCGCGACCGAGGACGCTGTGCACGGTCAGATCGCCCCCCATCGCACGTGCCAGCTCGCGTGCAATGGAAAGCCCGAGGCCACTACCGCCACGCTGATGCCCACCGCTGCCTTGATGGAAAGGCTGGAACAGTTCGGCTACCTGTGCGGGCGCGATCCCGATCCCGCTGTCGATCACCTCCAGCAGCAGCTCTTGCGGCCGCGCTACTGGAAGCAGTCGCAGGCGCAGCTCGATGCCGCCGATATCACTGAACTTCACCGCATTGGCCAGCAGATTGCTGGCAATCTGGCGTAGCGCATCAATGTCCACCCGAATGATCGGCGAAGGTTCGGTCGGGGCATCAAGATGCAGTTGCAGGCCTTTCTGTTGCGCCTGAGGCCGAATGGCCTCCAGTGCCTGCCGGCAAAGCCGGGTCGCATCACAGGCTTGTGCATGCGGCCTGAAAGCGCCGCTGGCGAGGCGCGAAAAGTCCAGTGCGCGATTCAACAGGCCGCGCAGGGATTGGCCGGCGCTGCTGGCAGCGGCGAGCAGATCGCGCTCGCCTTTCGGCAGTGTCGATCGTCCAAGCAGCTCGATGGAGGCCAGTACGGCCTGTGCCGAATTGCGCATCTCGTGACTGATCATCCCGATGGCCTGCGCGCTGCGGCGGTCGCCGCGTACCCGCAGGTGACGGGTCATGGGCCACAGCAACAGCGCGACCAGCAGAGGGGGCAGCAGCAGCCAGCCGCGCGGGGGCGAGGCCTGCATCCAGTCCAGTGCGTTTCCCGCCGCCGCTGGCAGGGTCTGGCCTGCCCACAGGTGGAGCAGGCTCGCATGCTCCTCCAGCGTGATCTCCCGCAACGCCTGTCCGATGCGTTCTAGCAGCTGCTGGTCTTCCTGGCGGACGAGCAGGTAGAGGTCGGTGGAGAAGTCGCTGTCGAATGGCTGCAGGCGCAGGCTGCCGTTGAAATGGCGTCGAACCAGCGGGCGCAGCGTGGATTCCAGGCCAATCGCCACGTCGGCCAGGCCGGATTGAACTGCCGTCAATGCTGCGTACCGATCAGGCAGGTGCTGCAGCCGGATCTGAGGATGATGCGCGCGCAGCCAGCCGGCGTAGGGCCCGCCTTCAACGACGGCCACCACCCGGCCGTCGAGCTCGCGTATCTCCCGTGGCAGCCATTCACCGGCGCGCCCTGCCAGCAGGGTGGCGCCACCCCGGAAGCGGCTGGACGCGGCGAGGTCGGGGCAGGGCAGCTTCTGGTGTCTCGCGCCGCCAAACACCATGACCAGGTCGGCCTCGTGATGACATACAGCGAGGATTGATGCGGCGGTCGTCGGATAGGGGTGTTCCAGGAAGCTGAGTTGGGCGTGACGCGCCACCAGGTTGGCGTAGCCATGGGCGAGCGTCGGCGGTGATGACGGATCGGCTATCGCTGCGGGCACGGGGCGTAGGGACGGAGCGGTGGAGACCCGCACGCTGCTGCCCGGTAGCCAGCGTGGTGACCGGACATCTTCCGCCGACGCGGCGGGAAGGAGAAGCAGTACCAGCAACCCCCGGATCAGCAGGCACGGACGCAATGGCGCATGGCGCCTCACGGCGACTCCAACCGTTCACGCAGCGCATAGATCTCCACATCGCTGCGCAAGCCCAGCTTGCGCAGCACCGCGACCTTCTGTGTGCTGACGGTCTTGATGCTGCGGTGCCGGCGCAGCGCGATCTCCGATACGGTCAGGCCTTCCAGCAGCAGCTCCAGTACCTCCCGCTCGTTGCGGCTGAGCTCGCCACGATCGCCGGCCAGCCTGACGTCCGGCGGAATCCGGATCAGGCCCTGGAAGACGCGCACGATGGCGTCGGACAATGCCGCAAGGGGTTCGGCCTTGCTGACGAACCCACCGAGTCCGGCATCGATCAGGCTGTTGAGATTCGTGGTGGGAGAGAGCGTGGCGAAGGCCAGCATTGGTGTGCGCGGGAATTCGCGACAGAGCAGCGTAACCAGCTCGATGCCGCCCAGGTCGCCACGGGCGAGCGTGAGATCGATGATGGCCACATCCACGGGCAAGCGGTGCAGGCTGTCGATCAGCGCACTGCTGCAACCATGGCTGGCGACGATGTCGAACCGGAGATCGCCTGACAGGTGCAGGGCGGTGCCGCGACGGACGACTTCATGGTCGTCCAGGAGCGCCAGTCGAAGCCGGCGCGGTGCAGGAAATCCATTCATGCGCGGGAGGTGGTCAGCGCCCGTGGGCGTGGCCGCCATTCTGGCGCCGCTGTCGCGTCGAACATCGAATTTGTTGCGTTTTTACGACTATTCCTAAAGATCGATGGATGAGCTCCATCGATAAGAGCTGATCCATGGGCTGGACGTATCGTCAGGTTGAGAGCCGTGTGGACGCAGTGTCCTGGTACGCTCTCGCTGGGTTCAGGTGGCCTGGGTTGCAGGGCTGCCGGCACCCTTCGAGGGGGGTATTAATGTGACGCGTCACGCTGAAGTGCCTGGTCACCCGCGAGCCGAGTGGTCGGCGGTTGGCGATCTATCGCACCGACTGAGGTACGCGCCTGAGCCTGCCGGTGTCGTAGCCCATGGCCGCGATGCGCTCCACGGCGTGCTGGTAGTCGCTGTCCGATACGTGCGGGGTACGTGCCATGTACCAGACATAGTCGCGCTTGCTGCGTGCGACGATGGTCTGGCCATAGTCGTCGTCCAGCCAGGCAATCACATACTCGGCCTGGATCGGCCAGATGAACTGCATGCCCCAGATCGCGCCATTGCCGTTCCTCTCGACCCGTCCAACCGGGTGCATGGACTTCTGCGGGGCGTCGAAACTGCCCTTGCGATAGGTGAAGGTCGTCTGGATGCGCCCGTCCGGCCGCAGCGCATAGCTCTCCACCGCGTCGAAGGCCTCGCGCTCCGGCCATGAGGGTATGTGGGCGATCACATACCAGTCGCCCATGAAGCGCGGCACGTCCACCGAGGGCGGGCGGGGCAGGGGACGGGTATCGCTGGAGCTGCAGCCGGAACCGAACAGGCTCAAGGCCAGCAGGGGAAGCAGGGAGCGCATGCGCATGTCACACCTCAACGGGGACGGAACAGATAGTGGGCAACCAGCCACTGCTGGCCATCGTCGTAGCCGAACAGCTCGGCGCAGGCCATCCAGAACATGCGCCAGCGCTGCCACCAGATCTTCGCCGCCGCCTGGCCGTAGGTTGCGACCAGTACCGGCATCACCGCCTCGCGGGCCGCATCCTGGTTGGCCAGCCAATGGTCGGCGGTGCGCTGGTAGTGGGTGCCGTCCAGCAGCCAGCGCTGATCGAGTCGCAGGTCGCGCTGGAAATGCAGCAGCGTGTCAGCGGCCGGCATCAGGCCGCCGGTGAAGAAATGGCGCCCCATCCAGTTGTCGCCGCCCTCGGTCTCGAACGGGTACATCAGCGTGCGATGGGCGAAGATGTGCACGAACAGCGCGCCGTCGGGCTTCAGCCACTGCGCGATGTGCGCCAGCAGTCGCTGGTAGTTGCGCACATGTTCGAACATTTCCACCGAGACACAGCGATCGAAGCGTGCCGTGGGCAGCTCAAGCTGGTTGACGTCGCAGGTCAGCACCTCGACGTTGTGCAGGCCCCTGGCCTGGCACTGCGCCATGATGTGCTGGCGTTGGCTGTGCGAGTTGGACACCGCAGTGATGTTGGCCTGCCGATAGCGTTCGGCCATCCACAGGGTCAGCGAACCCCAGCCACAGCCCAGTTCGAGAATCTGCTGGCCGTCGGCAAGTCCGGCGCGCTGGCCATACAGTTCCAGCATCGCTTCCTCAGCCTGGTCCAGCGTTTCGCGCCCGGTAGGGTAGTAGCAGCTGCTGTACTTCAGCCGCTTGCCCAGGCAGGCCTGGAAGAATGCCGCGGGAACTTCGTAGTGCTGGCGGTTGGCCGCGTCGGTATGCAATGCGAGCGGACTGTCGGTCAGTTCTGCGATGCAACGGCTGAAGCGCGCGGACTGTGCCTCGATACCCCCCGCCGATTCCTCGTGCAGGCGTTGCGCGCACAGGCGCCGGATGCCGGCACGCAGCGCCGCATCGGGAACCAGCCCGCGTTCGGCCCAGGCGATCAGCCCGGTTTCCGCATCTTCAGCCGGATTCAGTGACGGGATCGCGCTCATGCGGAATGCTCCTTGGAAGAACGGGGGAACCAGGGAAAGAACATCGGCGTGCTGCGCTGGTAGGCACGGTAGTCGTCGCCGCGGCTGCGCAACGCCTGCTTCTCGGTGAAGGGGATGCCGCTGAGATAGCGCAGGAACAGATACATCAGCAGCGGCCCGGCCCACGCCAGCCACCACAGGGGGGAACCGACGGCGAGCAGCACATAGGTGAACCAGTGCAGCCACTCGAAGAAGTAGTTGGGGTGGCGTGAATAACGCCAGAGCCCCTCGCGGCAAGTGCGGCCCTTGTTCGCCGGGTCGGCACGGAAACGTGCGAGCTGGCGATCGGCCAGGCTCTCGCCGCCGACGCTCATCAGCCAGGCCAGTGCTGCGGCGACTGTCCACGGTGTCAGGCCGGCATGGGAATTGGCTGCCACCGCAACGAAGGGCAGAGCGAACAGCACGACCAGCAGCGCCTGCGCCATGAAGAAGCCAAAGATCTTGCCCTGGTGGCTCTGCCAGTGTTCGCGCAGATAACGGTAGCGCCCGTCTTCGGGTTCACTACGGACCCGGCGCCACAGGTGCAGCGCCAACCGGCCGCCCCACAGGCCGCCGAGCAGGCCCAACGCAACCCGAGGCAACATCGCGCCATCGCCGAGCAGCGCCAGCAGCAGGGCCGACGCACCCACGCACTTGGCCCAGAGCACGTCGACAACGCCGATGTTCTGGTGGCGGCGCTGCCAGGCCCAGCCCCAGCTCATCACCAGCACGGCATACAGCAGTACCCACAGCAGATTGATCATGACGATGCTCCGGCCAGGGAGGGCGGGGTGGTGCGAGAGCCGCGACGCGCGGTGACGCACAGCAGCGAAAGCGCGATGCTCCAGCCCGCACCCAACACCAGCAGGCCCTGCCACGTGGGTGCGGCGAAACGGACCGCATCGAAACCGCGCGCTGCGGAGAGATAGGCCAGCGGTGCCAACAGCAGGCCGAACAGAGCCGGCAAGGCCGGGTGGCGCAGCAGGAAGCGCATCGAGGTGGTCAGCGTCATCGCGAACGCGGCCCACAGCGCCATGATCCAGGGGGGTGGCACCCAGCCCAGCGGGGCGGCGGCGTAGCGCACGGTGCCGCTGGCGGCGGCGCTGGCATCGACCAGCCATGCGCAGGCCAGTGCCAACACCATCAACCGAAGGTCCAGCCGTGGTTGCGGCGACGTCAGCAGCTGGCTGCCGATGTAGAGAGAGGCTGCCAGCAACGCCGGCCACTGCCAGCCGCGCCCGGCGCCGGCTACGGCGCACAGCCAGACCAGCTGGTTGCCAAGCAGATTGGGCCAGAACCTGCGCATCTCAGCTGCCTTGGCCCGATGAGGCGCCCGGGCGATGCCCCGGGCGCGCCATCAGCAGATGGGAGACCCCGATCGAGCGCTCAAGGAAGCCGCCCTCGCAGTAGGCCAGGTAGAACTCCCACAGGCGGCAGAAGCGCGTATCGAAGCCCTGCGCCTGCACGTCGGGCAACCGGGCGAGGAAGCGCTGGCGCCAGGCGCGCAGGGTCAGCGCGTAGGAGTGACCGAAGTCCTGCTGGGCGATCAGCTGCAGGTCGCTGGACCGCGTTTTGGCGGCCATGATCGCGTTGATCGACGGAATGAAGCTGCCGGGGAACACATAGCGCTTGATGTAGTCTACGCTGCGCCGGGCCTGCTCGTAGCGATGGTCCTCGATGGTGATGGCCTGCAGCAGGGCAACGCCATCAGGCTTGAGCAGGCGCTGCAGCGTGGCCATGTAGGTGTCCAGGTATTCTGCGCCGATGGCTTCGATCATCTCGATCGACACCAGCTTGTCGAACTGGCCCTGCAGGTCGCGGTAGTCCTGCATCAGCAGCGTGACCTGGTCCTGCAGGCCGGCCGCCTGCACGCGCTGGGCAGCCAGCGCGTGCTGCTCGGCGGAGATGGTGGTGGTGGTGACGTGGCAGCCGTAGTGCTGCGCCGCGTGCAGCGCAAAACCACCCCAGCCGGTGCCGATCTCCACCACGCGATCGCCCGGCTTGAGCTGGAGCTGCTGGCAGATGCGGTCCAGCTTGCGCCGGGAGGCGGATTCCAGCGACTCGTCTTCTGTGTCGAACAGGGCTGAGGAATACATCAGGTCCGGCGACAGGAACAGGGCAAAGAAGTCGTTGCCAAGGTCGTAGTGCGCGGCAATGTTGCGGCGGCTGCCTTCACGGCTGTTGCGGCGCAGGCGGTTCCAGCCGCGCAGCAGCCAGCCACCCACGCGGGCCGGGCCGCGCTCCATGCCGTCGAGCAGGTCGCGATTGCGTACCAGCAGCCGGATCAGCGCCACCAGGTCATCGCAGTGCCATTCCCCCTGTATGTAGCTTTCACCTGCGCCCACGCTGCCTTGCGCTGCAACCTTGCGGTAGAACGCCGGGTCATCGATGGTGACGGTCACCTGCAGCTCGCCATGGGCATCGCCCAGCCAGACTTCGCCGAGTGCATCACGCACGCACAGGCGGCCGTCGCGCATGGGGGCAAGCTGTTGCAGCAGGCGGCGGCGCAGGAAGGCATCCAAGGCGCCGGGACGTGGCAGGGCGACCAGGGGAGTCATCGAGTTCATCGCGGTTTCTCGGCAAGGGCAGGGTGGTCATGCACGGGGTTGCGTTTCAGCCACAGCCGCAGCGCGTGCCAGTGGATGGCGGCCATCACCTGCAGGGTCATCAAGGGATAGCAGGCCAGGACCCGGGCCAGCCCGCGGCCGTCCAGGGCGTGTCGCTGCATGGCCTGGGTGGCATCAAACTGGCGAACGCCTTGGCGCCAGACCTGCATGTGCACGCGCAGATCATCATCTGGGCGGTTGAACCGCCAGTCGTAGTGGCAATCCATCGGCATGAACGGCGAGACATGGAAGCGCTTGTCGAACCGCCAGCGCAGCGAGGCGCCTTCGTGGGTGGCCGTGGCGACTGGCAGGACATAGGCGTGCCGTTCCTTCCAGGGCGTATTGGTGATCTCGGCGACGATGCAGTCCAGGGTGCTGCCATCGGACTGGTAGCAGTAGTAGAAGCTGACCGGGTTGAATACGTGCCCGCCGAAGCGAAGGTGGGTGAGCAGGCGTACCGGGCCGGCAGGCCGATAGCCCAGGGTAGCCGCAGCATGATCGCGCACCGCATCGGCCAGCGGTTGTGCGGGATTGCCGAAGTAGTCGCTGCGGCGGAACTCGGCCAGGTTGCGGCGATTGACCGACCACAGCCAGCGCCCGGCGAACACGGTCTCCAGCTCGTCCAGATCGAGCAGCAGCTGCGCGATCGGATAGCGGAACGCGTGGGGCTGCGGATGATGCCGTCGGTGCATCACCTGCCCGAAGTAGAGTGCGCTGGCACTCACGCTGCCACCTCGCCGGGCGCAACGCTGTCAAGGTGCGCGGTGCACTCGCGCATCGCGTCCACCACGCGGCGGGCGCTGCGGATGCCGTCTTCGTGGAAGCCCCAGCCCCAGTATGCGCCGGCGAACCAGGTGTGGCGGCGGCCCTGCAGCTCTGCCCAGCGCTGCTGGGCGCGGATAGCGGCATGATCGTGCACCGGGTGGGCATAGTGCAGCCTGCGCCGCACCTTGGCCGGATCGATCGCCTCGCTGCGGTTGAGGGTCACGACCAGCGGGGTGTCACCGGGCAGGCCCTGCAGGAGGTTCATGCAATAGCTGACCGTACAGGGCGCGCCTGGATCCCTGGGCACGTGTGCATTCCATGCAGCCCATGCTTTGCGGTTGCGCGGCAGCAACGATGCATCGGTATGCAGTACTGCTTCGTTGGGCTGGTAGCGGATGGCGCCGAGTACTTCGCGTTCGACCTGATCGGCGTCATGCAGCAGGGCAAGCGCCTGGTCGCTGTGGCACGCCAGGATGACCTCGTCGAACCCCTCCACGCCGGCCGCGCTGTGCACGCGCGCGCCCCACGGCATGCGTTCGACCGAGTGAACCGGGCATTCCAGCCGCTCACGCACCCGCCAGCGGGCGCGAAGGGCATCGACATAGCGTGCCGAGCCACCGCTGACCACCCGCCAGGGTGCGCGCCCGGTCATCTGCAGCATCTGGTGGTTGGCCATGAACTGGGCCAGGTAGCGGGCCGGGAACTGCATGACCGTGGCGGTCGGTGACGACCATAGTGCCGAAGCCATCGGCAGCAGGTGCTCGTCGATGAAAGCGGTGCCGTAGCGCTGGCCGCGCAGGTACTGGCCCAGTGTCGGGCCTTCGTCTTCCGCCAGCAGCAGCGGCGCATCCCGGTAGAACCGGCGCAGGTCGGCCAGCATTCCCCAGAAACGTGGCGAAACCAGATTGCGACGTTGGCAGAACAGGCCATCCAGCGAAGTGGCGTTGTACTCGACGCCACTTCGCTCGCTGTGCATGGAGAAGCTCATGGTGGTCGGCTGCGAGGCCACACCCAGTTCTTCGAACAGTGCCGTCAGCAGTGGGTAGTGCAGGGGATTGAAGACGATGAAACCGGTATCCACCGCCATGCGCGTGCCGTCCACCTGCACGTCATGGGTGTGGGTATGCCCGCCCAGGTAATCGTTGGCCTCGAACAGCGTCACTTCGTGTTCGCCGTCCAGCCACCAGGCACTGGCCAGGCCGGCAATGCCGGAGCCGATGATCGCGATGCGCATGTCAGTACCTCGCCTTGGCCAGTACCCACTCGGGGATGGGCTTGAGCCCCCTCACCAGGCCCATGGCCGCCATTGCGCGCAGCCCGTACCAGGTCAGGTCGATCTCCCACCAGCGGAACCCTTGGCGGACGGTCCCAGGGAAGAAATGGTGGTTGTTGTGCCAGCCTTCACCGAAGGTAAGCAGCGCCAGCCAGAGGTTGTTGCGGCTGTCGTCACGGGTCTCGAAGCGCCGCCGGCCAAAACGATGGGCCAGCGAGTTGATGGTAACGGTGGCGTGGAACAACACCACGGTGGAAATGAAGAAGCCCCACACCAGCAACTGCGGGCCAGAGGTGTGCAGTCCGGGCGCCCAGCGCTCCAGGCCGGCGCCGAGTGCGTACAGCGCGGCAGCCAGCAATACCGGCACCGCCGTATCAAAGCGGTCCAGCCAGCGCAGTTCCGGGAAGCGCGCCAGGTCAGGCACGCGCGATAGATCCGTGGCGAATGCCTCGCGGGTGAGGAACCAGCCCATGTGGCTGCGCCAGAAGCCGCCTTCGCGCGGCGAGTGCGGGTCCAGCGGTTGGTCGGCATGCCGATGGTGATGGCGATGGTGGGCCGCCCACCACAGCGGCCCACGTTGCACGCTGGACGCGCCGATCACCGCGAACACGAATTGCACCGTTCGCGATGCCTGGAACGTCCGGTGCGAGAAGTAGCGGTGGTAAAAGGCGGTGATCGCAAACATGCGCACTGCGTAGAGGGCTGCGGCGACGATCACTGCCGTCCACGAGATACCTACCCAGATCACCGCGATGCAGGCCAGGTGCATCAACGCGAACGGTACGGCGCGCAGCCAGTCGATGCGTCCGGGCTCGCCAGCGGCGTGGTCTGCAGCGCTGCCGGTGTCGACCCAGCGCTTCAGGGTGCGCAGCAGGCGCCAGCGTCGGCGGGGGAGGGGCGCTACAGAGGCCATGGCGGATCTCGGCGGGTGTCGTGTCTTCCTCTACGCAGCAGTGCGCGCAATGGATGCGGCCGACTGTGGAAAATTCCGGCTTCACTTGGGCATCACGCTGCAGCGTTCGACCAGCGGTTGCGCCCAGGCCTGTTGCCATTCGCTGGCGGGCCGCTCGGCCACCGGCGAGCTGAAGCGCACCGTGACCTGTGGGTAGGTGCCGCGGGTATCGCGCAGGTTGCTGGTTCCGCGGAATTCCAGCAGGCGGCGGTCGGCGCTGGCATAGACCAGCGACAGGCGCGGCGCGATGCCGCCGTACCACGTGTCCAGACTGACCTCGATGGCCTGGGCGTCGATGCCCTGCCAGCGAACAGGGCCGGTACGCCGCACCTGCACCGGGAAGAAGCGCTGCCGCCCCGGCACCAGGAAGGGCAGGCTGATGCGTTCACCTCGCAGCAGCGCTGGCCAATGCTGGCGCACCGCGGCGTCGAAGCCCGTGTCGATCACCGCATCCGGTGCCAGCTCAAGCCGACGCTGACGCAGCTCGCTGGCGGCATCTTCTTTCCAGGCGATCGACACCGACTCGCCACTCGCGTCGACTTCAGCGGTTTGCCCACTACGGCTGTCCTGCAGCGAATAACCCCGGGCCTGCGGGCGGGCGCTGGCCGGCAGATGCTTGCGGGCGAAGGGGCGGCCATCCGGGCACTGATAGAGCACCCAGCGCTCGGCACCCTCCGATGGGCCGCGCCGCCAGTGCACTTCACGATAGAGCAGATCGCCCTGCGCCGAGGTGGCCACGCCCTCGTTGCGCAGCCAGGGCGCCGCCAGCGCGGCATGGGGCAGGCACAGCAGCAGCCAGGCAGTGCGCATGGTGTTCATCCGGTCGGGAGGCTCAGGTCATACGGCGGGCGCGGCTGCTTGGATGCACAGTGCCTGCTGCATCCAATGGCCGCCCCTGCGCGTAGAGAGGACAGACCTTCACCTGCCCGCCGCTCACGCAGATGTACCCTGACGCTGCCAGCACCCTCCTCAACTTCGATACCGCACGCACCGTGTCCAGTTCCCAGCAGCCCAGCAGCGAGCCGACGAACTGGGCCGATGACATGGACAGTGTGGCGCGGCTGCGCGACCGCGACTGTTTCATGCGGATCTATGACTACTTCATGCCGCGGCTGTGCGTGTATCTGCGTGGCCTGGGGGCACCCGACGCCGTGGCCGAGGAAATGGCGCAGGAGTGCCTGCTGCGCCTGTGGTTGCGGGCGGCCGAGTATGATGCGGCCCAAGGCGCGCTGAGTACCTGGCTGTACCGGATCGCGCGCAACCTGCATATCGACCGCATCCGTCGAGAGCGCAGCTGGATGCAGGTGCAGGCAGCGGTGGAAGACGCCGCGGCGGTGGACATGATCGAGCGCAGCAGCGCCGAGCAGTTCGCCGACCAGGCGCGCCTTCGCCAGCGCATCAACGAGTTGCCCGCCGTGCAGGCGAGGCTGGTGCGGATGTCCTATTTCGAGGCGAAGAGCCACAGCGAGATTGCCCAGGCGCTGGGCATGCCGCTTGGAACGGTAAAGTCACACCTGCGACGTGCGTTCCTGCAACTGCAGGCCAAAGTGGGAGGTGCGCTGTGAATCCGCATCACCACCTGCACGAATCCACGCTGATGAGCTATGCCGCCGGCGCGCTGCCGGCGCCGTTGAGCATCGTGGCCGGTGCCCACCTCGAGCAGTGCCCCCACTGCCGCCAGCGCCTGCGCGATGCCGAGGCGATCGGCTCGGTGCTGCTGGAGCAGACCCAACCGCCCGCGGCCGAGGCGCGTCGCGAGCAGTTGCGCGAGGCCATGCTGATGCAGCTGGCCTCGGACGCGCCGAGCGCCATCGCCGGAGCCAGGCGCCCGGTGCCGAGGGAGCGGCCCGAGGCCGATCCGGACCATCTGCCCGCCTCGTTGCATCCTTACTTCGGCGCTTCGCTCAGTGCCCTGCGCTGGCGCTGGATGGCGCCCGGCGTGCACTGCATCAGGGCTGAGCAGATGCCCTCGCTGATCATGCTGAAGATTGCCCCGGGCAAGTGCCTGCCGATGCACAGCCATGGCCGCAGCGAACTGACCCACATCCTTCGAGGCTCGTACAACGACGCGCTGGGGCTGTTCGCGCCGGGCGACGTGGCGGACCTGGACGAGGAGGTGGAGCATCAACCGGTAACTGCACCCGGTGTTCCCTGCATCTGCGTGTCAGCGCTGGACGCGCCGTTGGTGTTCAGTGGCTGGTTGGCGCGGAAGATCCAGCGTTTCGTGAAACTCTAGCGTGGGTGCGACCATGACCGGGAAAGGTGCGTTGAGGATTCTGTTGACCGGTGCTGCGGGCCTGGTGGGGCAGGGTGTTGCGCTGGCCTGCCAGCGCTCGCCGCAGGTGGCCCACCTGACTGCCCTGGTCCGCAGGCCGGGCAGCCTGAACGGGCCTGGCAGCGAACTGATCGTCCCCGATTTTCTGCATATGCAAGGCCGGCATGAGCAACTGGCCGGCTTCGACGCATGCTTCTACTGTGCCGGTGCGCCACCGGTCGGCACGGCAGAGGCCGAGTACCGACGCGTGACCCTGGACACCACTCTGGCGGTGGCCCTTGCCTGGGCGGCTGCGAATCCCGAAGGGTGCTTTCTGTATGTATCCGGTGCCGGCGCGGACCCTCGGAGCCGGCTGATGCCGTTGAGGATCAAGGGCGAGATCGAAGTCGCATTGCAGAGCCTGCCGGTGCGCACCGTGATGCTGCGCCCGGGCGGTGTCAGGCCGGTCCCGGGCACCGGCACCCGTCATGCCCTGTTGAAGCCCCTTTACTGGGGCGGTGCGCCATTAATGAAACTGGCCGGTGCGGTTGCACCTTCGTTGGTGACGAGCAACCTGGCACTGGGCCAAGCGATGATTGCCTTGGCCGTCAGGGAGCATCCACCGGCGACGGTGGAGTGCGCGGACATCAACCGGATCGCGGCCGGCGGGCGCGATCCGGCGTCCTGACCTCAGTGTGGCGCTGCTTCCAGCGCGGTGCGCACGGCCGTCGCCAGATCACTTCGGGTGAACGGCTTTGGCAGCAGCGCAACGGCCCGGCCCTGGCTGCCCACCTGGTCGTGGTCACGGGGATAGCCCGACGTGAACAGCACGGCGACCTCCGGCCAGCGTTCACGGACTTCCCGCACCAGCTCCCAGCCCGACATGCCGGGCATCACCACGTCCGAGAACAGCAGGTCCACCCTGGTATCCGGGCGTTCCAGCAGCCGCAGTGCGGAAGGGCCGTCGTGGGCTTCCAATACCCGGTAGCCCAGCAGCCGCAGTGCATCCACCGTGTGGGCGCGGACATCGTCGTTGTCCTCGGTCACCAGGATGGTTTCCTCGCGCGGCGAATAGCCTGCCAGGCCGGTCTGCGGAGTGCGCGCCTCGCTGGGCAACGGCAGCAGTGAACGCGGGAACATCATGGTGATGCTGGTGCCGCCGCCTTCCACCGAATCGATCAGCACGTGGCCGCCTGACTGCTTGACGAACCCGTGCACCATCGACAGGCCCAGGCCGGTGCCACGGCCAACCTGCTTGGTGGTGAAGAAGGGTTCGAAGACCCGGGCGAGCGTCGCCGCATCCATGCCGTGGCCGTTGTCGCGCACCCGCAGCATCACGTACTCGCCCGGCGTTGCATCCGGGAACAGCGCGGCGTAGTCGTGGTCGAGGTGGCTGTTGTCGACCTCGATCACCAGTCGGCCGCCGTGCGGCATCGCATCGCGGGCATTCACCGCCAGGTTCAGTACAGAGGCCTCCAGCTGGCTGACGTCGATCTCGACGCACCAGATGTCCTCGGCGCTGCGGATCTCCAGCTGCACCAGCTCACCCAGCGCACGCTGCAGCATGTCGTGCATGTCCAGCAGGCGCTCGTTGAGGTTGGCGGCCTGGCTGCGCAGCGGCTGGCGGCGGGCAAACGCCAGCAGGCGCTGGGTCAGGCTGGCGGCACGGCCGACACCCTTCAGTGCATTGTCCAGCGCACGGCTCACCATCGCTCCGGGTTCGCCCGCGCGCTCGCTGAGCAGCATGGCGTGCTCGACGTTGCCTGAGATGACCGTCAGGATGTTGTTGAAATCATGTGCGATGCCGCCGGTGAGCTGGCCGACCGCCTCGATTTTCTGCGACTGGCGCAGCGCATGCTCAGCCTGCACGCGCGCGGTGGTTTCCACGGCCTCGGAGACCACAGCGGTGACCACGCCCTCCGTATCGAGTAGTGGACGGAACGAGAAATCAAAGCTGCGCCGCCCGGTCGGTAGTTCCAGTTCCAGCGCATGCAGTGAACTGCGGCCCTGTACCGCTGCGGCCACGGCCCGATCGATCAGCGCTGCGATGCCCTCGGTGGTGCCGAACCAGACCGATTCGGCGAAGCGTTGGCCAACGACGTCCTTCTTGTCTGCCAGCACCGCGGCCAGTGACGCGTCATTGGCATCGACCACGCGTCCAGACAGATCCAGCAGCACCTGGTGCTGGAAACTGGATTCGAAGATCGCCTGCAGGCGCCGCTTGCTGGCGCGCAACTCGGCCGTGCGTGCCTGTACCTGCTGCTCGAGCAGCTGGTTGTCTTCGCGCAGGGCCAGCTCGGCCTGTTTCAGCAGCGACACGTCGCTGCCCAGGCAGATATACCCGGCCACGCTGCCATCGGCGGCATGCTCAGGCACGCAGTCCATCTGCACGAATCGTGATTCGCCGCTGCGATGGATCAGTTCGGCCTGGAAGCGGGTGCGCTCGCCCTGTAGTACCCGTTCCAGGCTGGGCAGGGCGTGCTCGAAGGCGGAAATGCCGCTGACATCCCGAGCCGACCGACCCAGCAGTTCTGCAAGGCTGAATCCATGCCAGTCCAGGAACGCCTTGTTGGCAAACCGGTAGCGATGGTCCTTGTCCAACTGGGCGATCAGCGCCGGGACGGCATCGGTCACCTTCTGCAGCTGGGCCTGGCTTTCGTTCAGCGCGGCCTGCGCATTGGCCAGCTGGATACGCTCCTGCGCCTCCTGGCGGGCGCGGCGGATCGCATCTGGCAAGCGTTGCAGGCGTTGCTTCACCACATAGTCGCGGGCACCGCGCGTGAGGGCCTGTACCGCCAGTTCCTCGGTCAGGGTGCCGGAAACAAAGATGAAAGGCGTCTGCGGCACGCACTCGCGCGCCAGGGCGAGTGCTGCGTCACCATCGAAGCCTGGCAGGACATGATCGGCGAGGATCACGTCGAACGGGCGGTTTTCGATGGCCTCGATGAACGCGTTGCGGGTCCACAGGCGCTCGGCCTCGAAATCGAGGCCGGCACGCTGCAGCTGGGCGCTGATCAGCTCCGCATCAAGCGCGCTGTCCTCCAGCATGAGGATGCGCAGGCGCTCGCTGCGGCGCGATCCATCACGCATTGCGCTGCCCCGAACCGTTGGGCCGATGCGGTGGCGGCTGGTTGGTGATGCCCCAGAACATGCCCAGGCCCTGGATGGCGTCGAAGAATTCCTTGAAGTCGACCGGCTTGACCACGAATGCGTTGACGCCCAGTTCGTAACTGCGCACCAGATCCTGCTCCTCGCGCGAGGAGGTCAGCATCACAACCGGGGTGCTGCTCAGGTACGGGTCGCCACGGACCTGCTCCAGTACCTCCAAGCCATTGACTTTGGGCAGCTTCAGGTCCAGCAGCACGACCACCGGGCCGCCGTGCATGGCACCGGCGAACTTGCCTTCGCAGCGCAGGTAATCCAGCGCTTCGGCGCCGTCGCGTACATGGATGACATCGTTCAACAGCTGGCAGCGCTCAAGCGCGGCCATCGTCAGCTCTGCATCCTTGGGGCTGTCCTCTACCAGGAGGATCGGCCGCAGGTCCCTCATGGGTGTTCTCCTGTGGAGCGGGGTAGGGTGAAGTGAATGGTCGCGCCCTTGCCGGGCTCGCCCTCGGCCCAGGTACGGCCGCCATGGCGGCCGATGATGCGGCGTACGTTGGCCAGGCCGATGCCGGTGCCTTCGAATTCTTCCACATGGTGCAGGCGCTGGAACACACCGAACAGCTTGTCGACGTAACGCATGTCGAAGCCGCAGCCGTTGTCGCGCACGAAGAAGTGATCTTCGTCGTCGCTGCGGTCGTGCCCAATCTCGATCATCGCGTGCTCACGCTCGCGGGTGAACTTGATCGCGTTGGCCAGCAGGTTCTGCCAGACCAGGCGAAGCATCGTCGGGTCGGCTTCCACCTCCGGCAGCGGCGCGAGCGTCCACTGCACGTCGCGGCCGGCGTAATCCAGCGCCAGGCTCCGGCGCACGTCCTCGGCCAGCGCAGCCATGTCCAGCCGCACCCGCCCCAGCGTGGAGCGTCCCATCTGCGAGAAGCTGAGCAGGTCATCCACCAGTGTGCCGGCGGACTTTGCCGAATCGACGATCGTATCCAGGAAGCGGCGCTCGGTCTCGTTGAGGCGGTCGCCCGCCGAGCTGCCAAGCAGCTCCGAATAGCCCACGATGTGGCGGAAGGGGGCGCGCAGGTCGTGGCTGACCGAATAGGAAAAGGCTTCCAGTTCCTTGTTGCTGCGCAGGAGCTGCTCGTTCAGTTCCGCCATCTCCTCGGCCTTGCGCAGCACGATATCGACGATGGCCGTGCGCATCTCGTGTGCCGCATCGCAGTCGGCGTCGGTCCACGGCAGGCTGCGCTGCCGCACGGTCTCTTTCCAGGCGTCGAAGGAGCTCCGCGGGGAGAGTGCGACGCCGGGCGCTGCGGTCTTGCGGGGGTCTCCCCCCCAGCGCACGGTTCGCACCACCTCCGGCCGGAACCACATCAGGTAGCTGTCATGCAGCTGCGAAATGGACACTGCCAGCAGGCCGCTGGCTACATCGGCCAGGTGCGCGGCAGGCGACCAGTCGGCGGCAAGGTGGTCGGTGCAGTAGGTTTCCTGCCCGGCCTGCCGGGTAGCCAGCCAATCGGCCAGGGCCAGCACGTCGCTGGCCGGTGGGCACTCACCCACGCGCATGCAGTCGCCCTTGTGCACGATGGCAGCCCCGGCCGCGCCGGTCAGCGACAGCAGGCTGCCTTCGTCCTGGCGCAGGGCCGCCATGAATTCTTCGTCGCCGGCCATGCGGCCCAGCAGCTTGACCAGTATCGAACGACGCGCGACGCGTTCTTCAATCGCGAGCGCGCGCTCCTTCAGTGCAATCTGCAGCGACAGGATCTGGCCCATGAACTCGCAGGCGGTACGCACGTGGTAGGGCAGGCGGCGTGGCTGCACGGTGTGGCAGGACACCAGGCCCCATAACCGCCCCTCATGTACCAGTGACACCGACATCGACGCCCCGGTCCCCATGTTGCGCATGTACTGAAGATGCACGGGGGACACGCTGCGCAGCACGGCCAGGCTCAGGTCGGTCGGTGGCGCCTCGCGGTGGTCTTCGGCCCGCATCAGCGGGGTAGGGGTATAGTTGTTGTCCGCGATCAGGCGCACCCGGTTCCGGCGGTACAGTTCGCGGGCCTGTGCGGGAATGTCCGACTCGGGAAAGCGCAGGTCCAGGTAGGACGGCAACAGGCCATTGCCATCTTCGGCCACCACGATGCCATTCCAGCCAGCATCGAATTGATAGACCAGGGTGCGGTCAAAGCCGGTGAGCCGCCGCATGTGCGCGGCCGCAAGCCTGCACAGGTCTTCCACCGTCGCTGCCGATTCAATGCCGGTCATCAGCTCGCGGATGGCTGGATACAGTTCTTCCAGCGAGCCGGGCTGGCCGGGAACCGGTGCTTCCAGCTCGACCAGAAGATCCGTGGCGGAGCGGTGCACCAGCAACTGATGGCGGCCGTGCCCATCCAGGTGCACGGCACCGACATGCGCGCTGCTGCCCACCGTCGCCTGTTGCAACACGCCCTGGAACGGTGCCAGCACGCCGCCCAGCACTTCACTGACGTGCTGCATCAACGGTTCGCCGAACTGTTTCAGCAGCCCGGGGTGGCTGATGGCGCGCTCGCGTACCTGCAGGGACTGCGGTTCAACGATCAGAAGCACACCGTAGGGCTGGATCGCGCCAGGGGTGTGGATCGGTTCGCGCGCGCAACGGGACAGGGCAGTGTCGTGCGCGGATTCGGTAGGAGGCGTCAAGGGCGGGACTCATGATTCGTGGATGGCTGGAACGGCCCAGCACTGCATCCGGTGTGCATGAATGGTGAAGCAAAAGCGTGCCGCCGCATACCACCACGTGAATGTGAAGGGGCTTTCATTCAAACCTGAATTCTTCATCTACGCAGCGACGGATGAACTGGAAGGCGTCTGTCGCGCCCCTGCATGCCTGTGCGCGCTCTTGGCCACTTAAAACGAGCGCATCCAGTTCCTCCCGCTCGCGTCTCCAGTACTCGGCCACACCGAGCTCGGAAGGACGCAGGTGGCGCGCCCCGTACCCGGCATGAAGCTGCAACGCAGCGGCCATCTTCAACAGCACGGACGCTCCCAGCGTCGAGCCCTCCGCCACGTAGCGCCAGCCCAGAACGGTCGCTTTCGAGAATGCTTGAGGCTGCGGTTGCCAGGCATGGGGTACCGGCATGGAAGCGCCGAGGTCGCGAAGATCCTCCTCGATCAGCGGCAAGCGGGTCGCGCCCGGATCCTGCATCCGGTACAGCGGCGCAACGGCGCTATGGAAGTGCCATTGCACGCGCAGGAAGCAGAGGTAACGCTGGCGCGACGCGAAGATGTGTTGCTGCAACAGGTGCTGGTCGAGGCGATCGTGGGCCGCTCGGGTGTGCGCTTTCAGGGCGGCGCTGAGGGCAATGGGGTGATCGGGTTGTGCTGGCAATGTGGATGTAGGCATCGGCGCGCACCCTAGCAGATTTCGATGCAGAGACCGGTGCAGGTTTCGCGGCCAGCACATCTGCGCTGCACGCCAGCTAGACAGCGGCTGCCCTACGGTGACTGCAATTCCAACAGATGCCACGCCCGTGAACCTGCAGACCGAACCCGCGCCCCAGTACCGCATGCTCCCTGACAGCTGCCAATTTGAATTGCTGGATGTGGATGCACTGCAGGATCCAGCCAGTGGCCGGCTGCTGCACCTGTACTCGCTGGTAGCGCGTTGCCTTTCCTGCGAGACGATCTTCAAGGCAGAAGAAGGGCAGGGCCTGGTCAGCCATACTGCAGCGCGAGTGGTGCGGTGCCCCACCGGTTGCGGGCAGCAGGCGTTCAAGCCGGCCCTGCTGCGGACCTGGTGCCCACAGGCCGTGGCCCAGGCATGAACGCTGGATCCGCGTGTCACAGCAGCCCTGGATTGGCCCGCCAGACGGCGAAGTTGAGCGCCGAGGCGAACAGGATCCAGGCGAGGTAGGGAAGCAGCAGCACTGCCGCGGCCGGGCGGGTACGCGCAAACGCGACGATCGTCGCGCACACCAACACGATCAATACAAGAATGTCGGCGAAGGCAAGCGCGCCCAGCTTCCAGCCGAAGAACAGCCAGCTCCACAGTGCGTTGACGGCCAGCTGCACCAGATAGAGCAGCAGCGCGGGTCGTGCCCCGCGCCAGCCACGTTCGCGCCAGACCAGCCACGCGGCAACCGCCATCATGGCGTAGAGCAGCGTCCACACCGGACCAAAGACGCTGGCCGGTGGCGCCCATGCCGGAAGCGTGAGGGTAGCGTAGAAGCTTGCCGCGGACGTGGACGCCCATGCCCCCAGCGTGGCCGCGACGAAAGTAATTGCCACCCATCCCAGAAATCCGGAAACCTGTGAACTCCGCTTCATAGCGTGCAGCTCCCTGATGCTTGTGCTGCCTGTCTACGCACAGGGGCAGCGAACGGATGCAGGTTGCTGGCCTTCAATCTGAAGAACCGACGGCACCCGCTCCCTCGCTCGCTGGCAGCAGGGAAGGTCGCTGGTCAAACCACTCCCTTGCTTTCGCCAGGTGCCATTGGCGCTGGTCACCGTCCAGCTCGATGCCCGCACCCAGCAGCCCCCAGCGCAGGTAGAGATCACCGCGCTTGCGCTGGTCGAGCAGATCCAGCCGCGCGCGTACCGAAAGCCGATCGTTCTCGGCCTGCAGTCCATCGATGATCAGATGGCCCGGGCGCCAGCGCAGCGTCGCCCGTGCCTGCACCTGGCCGGAATCCAACAGCGACAGGGTCCAGCGCGGGTAGTCGGTACGCTCTGCGAACAGTGCAAGCAACGGGCGGGCATCGCTGAGATCCAGATCCGTGGTGGCATCGACCTGGAAGGGCGACTGCGCGTCGATGCGGCCACGCTTGAAGGCCACGCGGCCTTTCCATGGGCTTGTTTGCTCTGTATCCGCCACCTGCACATTGCGCAGCTCGACGGTGGTGCCGGACAGATCGAAATGACGCTGATTGAAGTCACCGCGGCGCAGCGTTGCCTTCACGTCGACGTCGCCGCCCATGTCCAGCCCTGCCACCTTGGCGCTGGCATTGCGCCCCAGCAGCCGGGCAGTGCCGTGGCCGACGCGTCCATCGGTGTCGAGCGTGGCATCGCCGCTCAGGCTGCCGGTGCCACGGAGCAGCCGCACCTGCGGCGAGCCCAGGTAACGGTTGTAGGCGGCCAGGTCGGGAATCGTTGCTTGGCTGAAGCGCAGGTGCGCGCGGACACCCTTGCGCAGCTCCTGCAGGCGACCATCACCGGTCAGGTCCAGGGCCAGATCACGGCCGTCGAACAGGCGCACGTCCTTGGCATCGGTTGGCCGAGCAGTGAATCGTGGCAGCCGGACAGCCAGCTGTGCCTGGCTGGGGCTGCCGGCCTTCAGTTCGCCATGGGCGCTGGCCGTGCCGGCCAGGCGTACGCCGGCGACTTCGGCCACGGCTTCGGCGGCCGGAATGTCCACGGTGCTGCCTTCGATCAGTTCGCCGTTGCGCACGCGCAGGTCCGCCTTCAGCGTGCCGCCGCCGTCCAGCTGCAGCCACGGCTTGCGAACGAACAGGGCAGGGATCCAGTTGAGCGAAGTGAACGTCCATTCGCCGCGCACTGTGCCGGAGCTGCGTTCCAGCAGCTGGGCGGGCTGCTGGAAGGGAACGTTCCGGCCACTGATGTGCAGATCGGCATCCACTTCGCTGCCTGAGCCGGGCTTTGGCGGCAGGCGGGCCTGCAGGCGCAGGTCGTTGGACACATTGAGCTGCAGGGCCAGCACGCCGCGATTGGGGGCGCCGTCACCCAGGTAGAGCGGCACCTGCCAGATTGCGCGGTCCCCGGGCTGCAGCTGGCCGTCAATCAGGTGCAGCGCCAGCTGCAGGCGTCCGGGCACGGGCGCGCTGGAGATCTTCGGCGTTGTGGCATCCGTGTCCATGCGCAGGCCCTGGCTGCGGGCGTCGACCTCGAGCTTGGCATGCAGCAGCTTCAACTTGGCCAGACCGGGCGCCTGGTCCCGATAGTGGCGCGGATAGCTGAAGCGCGCGGTGAGATCCATGTCGCCCAACAGCTGCACGCCGTCAAAACTGGTGTCCGCATCGCTGAACGCCACCTCGGATTCGAAGAGCTCCGACGGCCCGCCGCGCAGCTGCTTGAGGAAGCCCACCGTACCCCGGCCCTTGCCAATGATCAGCAACTTGCCAAAGCGTGCGCTGCGGATGCTGTCGCTGTGGATGGCGTCGAAACGGAGCGTCCAGCCGCGGTCGCTGCGCGGCGGTGGCGGGATGGCTTCTTCGACGCGGCTGATCTCGGCGGAAACCCCCGTCGCCTGCAAGCGCGGAACCCGTACCTCGCGCTGGAACAGGGGCAGTACCGCCAACCGGGCGCTGGCGCGCTCGGCATGCAGCACGTAGACCGTGTGGTTCACGTGGCCGCGCATGTGCACGTTCCAGGCGATGACATGGCCGGGCAGCAGCGTGATGGCCGGGCCGGTGGTCATCACGAACTTGTGCGGCTTGCGGTTGGTGACCTGATCGAACAGCGGGGTATTGAGGAAGATGTTGCCGGCCAGCAGGTACAGCAGGTAGATGCCCAGCAGGACGTAGGCGGGAACGCGCCACCGTCGAAGCCGGTGCGAGATGTGCACGGAAACAGGAGGCATCTACTGCTCTGAGGGCTGGAATTCCCACAACTATTGCGGAGCCGACGGCGGTGGCGCGTGAAGCAGCCATGGGGCAGGGGCTGGATTCTGGTAGTGTCCGGCCTGGTCACCACCACAGATCTGCAGGAGACGCATGGAGATCCGGCCCGCCCGTGCAGGCGATTTCGACGCGATGTGGGGCATGTTCAAGGCGGCCATTGCGGCGCAGGATGCGCTGCCCTTTGCCGGGTCTTTTGAAGTCGAAACGTTTCGCGCGCATTGGCTCCTGCCGCAGACACCTTATGTGGCCGTTCTGCAGGGCCGGGTTGTGGGCATGTACAAGATGGGCCCGAATTTCCCTGACCTTGGGGCGCATGTGGCCAGCGCCACGTATGTGGTGGATGCGCCGGCACAAGGGCAAGGTGTGGGCCGGGCCCTGGTGGAACACAGCCTGGAGCGGGCGAGGGCGGAAGGATTCCTGGCCATGCAGTTCAATTACGTGGTCAGTACCAATGCCCCGGCCGTGGCGCTGTACCGGAAGCTGGGGTTCGATGTGGTGGGAACGCTACCGAAGGCGTTCCGGCATGGGACGCTGGGCTTGGTGGATGTCTTTGTGATGCACAGTTTCCTGTGATGCGATGCGTTGGTCGCACGTGGATAGCGTGACGCGTCACGACCAGTGAGTGGCTACGGCTGGGGGTGCCGAATCGGCGAAAGCTCTCTTGCCAGGCTGGCGTGCAGCCACGGCAAGATCAGCGGCAAAACTACGCCCGCAAAGCCGTCTTTACCCGCCACTGTCAGATCCGCAAGATCCTTTGCCATTCCTGCAGAGGTTGAGGGAAGCCCAAAGTGCGGTTGGCAGTGATCGAATCACTGACAATCAGGCCGGCGCCTGGAGTGGATCAGGGGCGTGACTGGTGAAGCCTGGATCGGGCAATGGCGTAATGAACATAATATACATTATGCGCAATGCTGTATTGGGCTACGGCCGCGTTCGTGTCCTCGGCGTGGCAATGGCTGGGCCTCTGGCTCGGCTGATTGACGGGGAGAAGTTGCCCCGCCTACTACGGAAAGTCGCCCCATTTGCTACGAAAAGTCGCCACACATTTGGTGGAACTTCCAACAAGGCGCCCCTAATTCGACGAAACCGCGAAACTGTTGCCCCAGATCTGGCCTAACGGCGGATTGGCGGGCAAATGGATTAGCTGGAGGAGCTCGGGCGATTCGGTTCGCCCTTTGGAGGCCATCGTGTCTGGAGTGGCACGTGCGGCAACTAGGGCCAAATTTGCTTCAAATTCGACCCGAGTTCGTGGCAATGGGGCCGGCCAAATAGCCAGATTTGATCCCTATTCGTGTCACTGGCCGGGATTGCGGCCAGGTGGTCATTGCTTCGGCGGCTTGCGTTTCGGTCTGACATTAGCAGCGACGCGAACTTCTTTGGATCGCTTGAGCGCTACTTCCAGTTGAGCTGGCAAATCTCGAAGCCCTGAAAGTTGCCCCTCGAGCGCATCACATCTGCCGCGCAGGAGATCGGCAGACTGACTGGCCGTGGCGGCCGCTGATTGGGCGGCCTGGATTTCCTGACGCAGCTGCTTCTCAAGTGCCCTGTGCTGTTCGGATGCCTTGCTTAGCTGCGCCTGGAGTTCCTTCGCCTCCTGGCGGGCTCGATCAACATCGCTGAGCGCTCGATTCCCGGGCTGCGGACGTGCCGAGTCGCTGCTGCAGAACTTTGGCGACTTCGCTCAGCCATAGGCTTTCGCCCGCGATGGCGAGGAAGCGCTGGCCGCTGGCAGCTGGGTGGGTCATCGCGCGTAGATGCAGGTCGGCCACGTCACGCACATCCACGAATCCACAATTGATCTTCGGGCATCCTGGCTGTCCTTCCAGCATGTGCTTGATCAACCGGATGGAGTGGGAATAGTCCGCGCCCAGTACCGGCCCCAGGACCGCTGTGGGGTTGACGACCGACAGCTCCAGCCCCTCCCCTTCCCTGCCAATGAAGTCCCATGTGTTCCAGATCTTGTCGCTCTCCGCTGACGTCAGCTTCTGGCCCAGCTTGGCGTCCATCGCCGATTCCGTTGCCGCAGACAACAGCCGATTCCGCACCGATGGTGTTGCCATGGCAGGATCATCCCACGAATCAGCCTGGGCAGCAGGCACGCCCCTGGATGCCCTGCTCGACTGCGGTGCTCGCTGGGGCGCCATCAGATGCGGGGTCGCCGCATCTGATGGAGGACACCGGCGGCTCGCCCTTACCAGCGCACCTGCAGGCTGAGGTTGCCGAACGCGCCTTCCCGGCTGGCACCACTGCTGTTGCCCATCGAGCGCTCGCGCCCACCGGAGATCTGCAGATTGAAGCGCTCATTCAACCGGACGTTGACGCCAGCGCTCAACGAAGCTCGGTTTCCACCCGCCCCCAAGGGAATCTGGTCCTTGCCGGCGTACGTCACTGCCGAGCGCGCATCCGATTCGTGCCACACATCGGCGGCGAGGTACGGCGCCCACTGCACGCCGCCCGCGCTCTGGAACTGCCAACTGCCGTTGATGCCCAATCGCCCGCTCAGCCCCTGCGTGCTTCCAAGCGACACCTGCCCTGCAGCGTCCTGCCCTGCATCGAAACGCACCTTCTGCCAGACCAGCTGGACTTCAGGCTGCAGCGTGAACTGCCCGGTGCCGGCCTGCATGACAAACGGATAGCCGGCCTCGAGCGACGCCAGGTAGCCGTCACCACGGGTGTTGAGGCGAACCGGGCCCGCATTGGCGGAACCGCCGTAGCGGGTCAGCTGGACGACGGCATCAAGATAGCCGCCTCGGCTGCCAACGCCGGTCAGGGTCAAGCCAGCGCTGGTGGCCTGCAGCTCGACGTTGCCGGTCGCCCCACGCACATAGCGGGTCCGCTCATCATTGGTGTAGATGCCGTCGACCTGCACATTGCTGCTTGCGTGCGACAGGTAGCCACCCGCACGCCAGCGGGCTCCTGCCGACGGGGCGGCTTGCCAGAAATCACTTCCGACCTGCAACGCGTCGATCCTGCCCTGGGCTTCCGGCGCAACCATGGATTCGTACCCGTTGTGCAGGTCGCGGGTTGCCATACGCACCCAGGCAGCACGCGGCCTGTCGCCAGCAGCGGCGGCCTGCGCCCGGTCGCGCCGGTTGCCCATCGCCAGTGCACCCAGTTCGCGCGCCAGCGGCTGGACCGAGCCGTACGTCGCCAGCTCGCGACCGAAGATGGGCAGGGCCACCGGAGGCACAGGGTTGGTCGGATTGACCGGGTTGATGGGATCAACCGGATCAGTCGGATCGACCGGGTCAGTCGGATTGACCGGGTCCGTCGGATCAACCGGCGGCTGCACGACAAAGGCGTTGCGCAGGTACCAGTTTTCGGTCGACTTGCCTTCCAGGTCGCCGCGGAAGAGCCCATACCCGAATGCGCCGTTTCGTGCGTAGTCTCCGAGCTTGAATGCATCGGCCGACGTGGTGGCGCCATTGATGGCGGCAACCACCAAGATGCCGTCCCCGACGGTGTGGCCTTCGGTGCCGCTGGTGTTGTGGACGCGCACGGTGGTGTTGCCGCTGGCGCTGCCGCCATCGATCACCAGCTGGCTGCTGGGCGATGCGTCGTCGCCCAGCCAGGTGTTCAGTTCCAACTGCCCCTGCTGGCCCACGTAGTTGCCCTGGATGGTCAGGCGACCGTAGTCATTCCCGCTGCCCGGACGGATCACGCCGGCGTTCACCACGTCACCGTGAATGGCGCCGTTGCCGCTCAGGGTGGCATTGCTGGCCACTTCTGTTGCCGACCGGATGCTGCCATCGACTTGAAGTGCACCGGCGAGCACGCGGGTGGCACCGGTGTAGGCCTGGTCATCGGCGATGCGCAAGGTACCCGTGCCCATCTGCACCAGGCCGCCCGTTCCGCTCACCGCATTGTCCAGCAGCACGTCGTCGCTGCGGTTGAATTCCAGCCAGCCCTGGTTGTCGATTGCACCGGTCACGCTGCCGCTGGTGCCACCGTTGCCCATGCGCAACGCACCGGCCGCGATGAGCGTTCCGCCGGCGTAGCTGTGGTCAGCGTTCAGCACGGTGGTGCCCGATCCGATCTGGCGCAGCGCGCCATCCCCGGCGACACGTGCCGAGAGCAGGAACGTATCGTTGCGGTCCACGTCCAGGTACGTGCCACCGGCCAGGCTGACATCGCCGCCCAGCGTGCCGCGCGAGCCGCCATCACCGATCTGCAGGGTGCCGGCCGCCACCCGGGTGCCGCCGCTGTGCGCGACGTTGCCGGACAGCACGACGGTGCCGCCACCTGCCTGCAGCAGCTCGCCGCTGCCTGCGATGTTGGCGGACAGGGACATGCGATCACCGCGATTGAGGGTCAGCCGCGCGTTGTTGACGATGTCGCCCGCCACATTGCCGGCTGCGCCGCCGTCGCCAAGCACCAGTTCACCCTGTTCGATGCGGGTCACGCCGGTGTGGGTGTTGTCTGCGGTCAGGGTGAGCGCGCCGTCGCCGCGCTTGATCAGCTGGCCGCCTTCGCCGCGCAGGGCCGTGGCCAGGGTGACAGCATTGCCGTTGGTGTCCAGCGCCGCGCCTGCAGCCCCCAGCGCCTCCAGTCGCGCGGAGATGTCTTCATCGCTGCCTGCAGCCCACTGCAGGCCGCCGCCATCCAGAACAATGCTGCCGGTGCCCAGGTTGCTGCCGGACTGGAATCGGATCAGGCCTTGATCGACGCGCGTCGAGCCGCCGTAGGTGTTAGCGCCGGTCAGGGCCAGCACGCCCTCGCCTGTCTTTGTCAGGGTGCCTGCATTGCCGCTGACCCGACCACTGACGGTCATCACGGCATCCTCGCCATCGACGCGGAACGCGTGCTCGCCGATTGCGGCCAGCACCACCGGAACGTCAACCCGCATGTCCTGGCCTGCGGCACGGTTGCCCAGCACGCCATCGTTGAAGGTGATCACACGCGTGCCGGGACCGGCGCCCGCCAGGATGCTGCCAGCACGCAGCGCACCCCCATCGAGGGTGATGTTCGACGACACTGTCCCTGTCGTACCGGTGCGGTTGCCCAAGGTGATGGTATTGGCAAGCACGGTGCCGCCTTGGCCAATGTTGAGACGCCCGTTCGAGCCACCGGTGCCTGAGGTGCTGCTCCGCTCGCCGAGCATGATGGTGTTGGCCTCGAGCACGCCCCGGCCCAGGCTGAGTGTGCCAGTTGCGGTGGCATCACCATAGGTCGCGCCGGCGATGTTCAGGGCGTCCACCTTTGCGTCAAGCACACCTCGGCGCAGGTCGACATTGCCAGTGGTGCCGCTGTAATTGCTGCTGTTTCCCGTGCCAATGTTCCAGGTGCCCACGGCGCTTTCCCCGTCCGACCCACGCAGGATAAGAGTCCCGTCCGTGACTGAGTCCTGGAAAACCAGGGTGCCGGTGCTCTGGTTGCCGCCGAGCGTGATGCTGTCGGCATTGATCGTATTGTTCTGGCCCAGACGCACGGTACCTTGATTGGTGGCCGCTGCGCTGATGCTACGGCCAACATCGCCTATGCCAATATGCGATGCGCGGATGAGGTTGGTATCCGAAGCCAAAACAACCGTACCGGTGGTAGCCCCGGTCTGATCCCGTGTGCCGCCTATGACGCGGCCACCGACGCTGAAGTTGAGGCTGGCATTGTCGTAGACGTAGTGAGACAGCCCGCTGAGGTCCAGATTCTGGGTGGCGCGGTTCGCTGTGCCGCCGATGCGGAAGGAATTTCCCTGCTGGATCAGCGTGCCGCCGTTGCCAACGACGACGCCCGTCGCGCCATTGGCTACAATGATGTCCTCGACGACTCGCGTGCCATCGGCAACGTCAACCGGGGCGCCGGGGAACTGCAGCGTCTCTGCACCAGCGGCACCGCCCCACGCCAGGGCGACAGCGATAGCCAGCTGCAGCGGGCGGAGCACGGTACGGCTGCCCGCGTGGGCGCGACGGCGACGGGTGGCGAATTCGGAGGCGACGACCCATCGACCGGCGGCCGCATTCCAGACGATTGAATGAATCTTGTTCATGAGGCTCTCCTCGAAGTGAAATGAAGGCTGGACGGCTTCCTGGAGCGTTCGGACGAACCGAAGGGGAAGCACTCAGCGGACACTTGCGAGGTTAGTGAGGGCCACCCGGGAGTCGAATCGGACTCGTCCCAAAAGCGGGGGGACCCGGCGTTGCAGCCCTGCCCGAGGCGCTGCGCGCGTGCGCCGCCCGCCCCGGCAGATGCCACCAGGGTGCGTTGCAGCGGCCATGCCTGTTGGCAGACGTCAAGAATCGTGTTGAGAAGCGTTCTGCTTTACAGTGCCCCGTGCCGGGCCCGAAGCTTGGCCCGCTTCGCTGTCACTGCATCGGTCCTGCCATTGGCGGCGCAGCGCTCGGCGCAACTGCGGCGAGGCAAACAGGTACTGATTGAGGCAGTCCAGGAAGCTCGCCTGCGAGCTGGCCGAAAGCTCGCTGAATCGAAGCAGCAGCAGCGTTACCAGAAAATTGGGGTCGGGCACGTGGTCACCGGTTACAGGGGTGTGCCCCACCGAGAATACGAACGCTGCAGCGCAAAACCATCGGACAATGCCTGAATCAGTCCGATTCTCCACCGGCGCCTGCACGGGCGCACTGTGATGCCTGCACCAGCCCATGCGCCAGCGCGTACTCGAACACGTCCGCGTCGCGCTTAAGCCCAAGCTTGCGCATGGCCGCCATTTTCTGCGTGCTGACGGTCTTGCTGCTGCGCCCTACCCGCTCGGCGATTTCCCGGATGGTCAATCCTTCGGCGAACATGCGCAGCACTTCTGTTTCCCGCTTTGACAGTGCGGACGCGCCACTGGCAGGTGCTTCGGCCGCGTCGGCGAGCAATCGCTCAATGGCCGGAGAGACGAACGGCTGGCCGGACCGGGCCGCATGCACCGCAGGAACCACGTGCTCCAGCGAATCGCTCTTGCTCACGATGCACGTCACCCCGGCGGCCTGGATGGAGCGCAGGACCAGCGGACTCTCCATGCCGGTGAGCACCACCAGCTTCAGGTTGGGAAACCGCCGCTGCAGGAATCTGAGCAGGGTCACGCCGTCGCCGTAGCGTCCGTTCGGCATGGAAAAGTCACAGACGGCCACGTCCACCGATGCGGCGCTCAGCAGCGCAACCAGTCCGGTCGAGTCGCTGGCCAGGCCAGCGACCGCGATGCCGGGTTCGGAGCGCAGCAGCATTTCCATGCCGGCCAGCATCACGGGATGGTCGTCGGCAACGACCAGGTTCAAGGCCATACAGTCATCCTCTTGGTTGCAGGTATCGCCGGGCATGCCACCACGCGGTCGCCTGGCCTATAGTTGCGGCGGCGGGTCGCCGGTGTGGCGGGCCAACTTCAGCGCGGGGCTGTTGCATGTCTCATCCGATCATTCGTGTAGCCATTGCAGACGACCACCCGGTCATCCGCATGGGAATCGAGGCCGCAATCGATGCGGTTCCCACGCTGCAGTGCATTGGAACGGCGTCCGACTCCTCGGAGCTGGTGGCGCTGCTGGACAGTACCGCATGTGATGTCGTGGTGACCGACTACGCCATGCCGGGCGGCCAGCACGGCGACGGCCTCGCCCTGCTGGATACACTCCGCGAACGCTACCCCGACCTGCGTGTGATCGTGATGACGGGCATGGACCAGCCGGTGGTCATCCAGTCACTTTATCAGCGCGGCATCACCCATATCCTCAGCAAGGCCGATGACACCAGCCATGTTCCGGCGGCCATCGCTGCGGCCTGGGCCAACCGGCGCTACCTCTCGCCGTCGGTCGCGCAGATCTTGCCACACCATGCCGCGGCGTCAAGGAAGACAGCGCTCTCGCCACGGGAACGTGAAGTGCTGACGCTGTTCGTGTCGGGGCTTGGCATCAACGAAATTGCCGAGCGCCTGGACAAGCGCAAGCAGACCATCAGCACGCAAAAGCGGATCGGGATGGCCAAGCTGGGCATCGACAAGGAAGCCGATCTCTTCAAGTTCGCGACGGAACTCGGCCTGCGTTCAAACGGCCCCGATCCGGACTGATCGGCGTTCGCTCACGAGCCGTCCGGCAGGCCCTCCCGATAGCTGTCGATGAGCGCGGACAGGGACGCGAGAAGCGCCTGCAGCTCGGCTTCATCCACCGTGTCGTGCTCGCGCAGGCGGTGCTCCACAGCACCAAAGCGCTCACCTAGCGGACGCTCCCCCATCATCAACAGCACGCCCTTCAGGGAATGGACCTTGTCCAGCAGCGCGGCCTGCTGCCCTTCCCGCAGCGCGGCGGCAAGGACGTCAAGATCACGCGCGCCGCTTTCCACGAACAGGGCCCGAAGTTTCAGCGGCAGCCCCTCCCCCGCGGCCGACGGGGACGCCCTGCGGTTGCTGGGGGGAACATAGCGGGACAACGCCGCCGACAGCCGTTCCAGATCCAGGGGCTTGAGCAGCAGCCCATCGATGCCCGCCTGCCGGCAGCGCTCCCGCTCGCTGGCCAGTGCGGTTGCGGTGATCGCCAGGATCGGCACCTTATCCCCGCGTGCACGCAGCGCCTGGGCCAGCTCGTAGCCGTCCATCACCGGCATGTTGATGTCGGTCAGCACGACGTCCCAGCTGGCTGACGGCCACAGGCTCAGCGCGGCCTGGCCATCCTCGGCGGTGCCCACATGCCAGCCGAGCTCCTCCAGCTGCTGCTGGATCAGCTCGCGGTTCACCGGATTGTCCTCCACCAGCAGCACCCTTCCCCGTCCCGCCGGCGGCCGTGCCTGCGCGGCGACCGGCGATGGCGCTTCCGCTCCCATCGCATCCTGCAGCAACGCGCGCAGCAGCGCCCGGCTGGAATAGCTGGTGACGTGCACGCCATCAGGACGGCGTTCGGGGGCCAGGGGGCCGCTCGGGTACGCGCGCACCAACCGGGCGTGGAGGCTGCACAGCGCCTGCTCATCCTCCTCCGGCCATGCGCGGCGCTCGCCGAAAATCAACAGCGTTGTCGTTGCGGCATCGGTGGGCAGCGCGGCCGGACGATCAAGGACGGTCAACCCCGCGCCCCAGCGCTGCAGGACCTGCCCGATTTCCTGCCGCCACTCCGGCGCTGCGGAAAGCAGCGTCACGGTGGTGCCCGACAGCGGCTGGTCACCGCCATGCGGCGCATCGACAGGGTGAACCGGCACCTCCAGGGTGAACACGGTGCCGACACCCAGCGTACTTTCGGCCTGGATGCTGCCGCCCAGCAGATGCGCAAGTTGCCTGCACAGCGCCAACCCCAGCCCGCTGCCACCGTAACGCCGGGACACGCTGGCATCGCCCTGCTCGAAGGGACGGAACAGATGCGCAAGCTGCTCGTCGGACATGCCAATGCCGGAGTCCACGACCCGCAGCCGCAGCACGCTCTGGTTCGGCTGCAGGCAGTTCCCGAGCCCGGCGTGCAGCGTGATGCGTCCGGACTCGGTGAACTTCACCGCGTTGCTCAGCAGGTTGTTGATGATCTGCCGGATGCGATGCGCATCTGCCTGGTAGGCATCCTCAAGCTCGCCATCGATCATATAGAACAGCTTCACGCCCTTCTTGTGCGCCTCGGGCGCATACAGCAGCGTGGCCTGCTCGATCAGTTCACGAACGTTGAAGTGAGCCGGGTCGATATCCAACTGCCCGGCCTCGATCTTCGAGAAATCGAGCACATCACTGATGATCGCCATCAGTGAGTCCGCCGACAGCCGGATGCGCTGCACGCGCTCCTGCTGCGCAGGCTGCAACGGTGAGCGTGCCAGTAGTTCCAGATGGCCGAGGATGCCGTTGAGCGGTGTGCGGATTTCGTGACTCATGGTGGCGACGAAGGCGCTCTTCGCCCGGTTGGCCGCCTCCGCAGCGGCGCGGGCATCCTCGGAATCGCGACTGGCGCGCTCCAGGGTCTGCTGCAGTTCCATCTGCGCCGTGACATCACGCAGCGCGCAGACCCACACGGTCTGGTCGCGATAGCGTGCGATGGCCAACGCCACCTGAAGCTGGATCGGCGCTGCACCCGCGTCGTGCAGCGTCCAGTTGAACTCCTTGCGCGCACCGGGCAAGGCATGCGCCTGCTCTACCAGCGCGGCATAGAGCGCCGGGGTCGTCGAATAGCCCGCCGGCTGCGTCGCCAGTTCGCGTGCGACCTGGTTCTGCAGAAGGGTAGCACCATCATCGCAGCTGAGCAGTGCCAAGCCCACCGGCGCCGTGCCGATGATGGTCTGGCTGAGCGCTTCGCTTTCGTAGACGCGCGATGCCTCGGCCAGGGCCGGCGCCATGACCTTGCGCTCCACCCGCCAGAGCAGCAGCCAGAGCGCTGCGATGATCGACAGTGCCGTCAGCAGCCGCGCAACGATGGCCATCCCCTGGTCGCGCCACAGCGCGCTCCAGTCGTAAAGACGCGTGAAGCGCCAGTCCGTCCCTGACAGCCCCCCGCTTACCGCAAACAGATGCTGGAAGGACAGCCGTGTCACGTTGCGTGTGTCCTGCTGCGCCAGCAGCGGGCCGAGCGCATTGGCCTCCCGGCTGAGGGGGCCCTTTGCCAGCACCACTTCACCGGTGGGCCCGGTCAGCAGATAGCTGCCGGCGGCGGTCGCCTCCAGGCGCGAGCCGATGCTGCTGATCGGCTCGAAGGTGACCCGCCGGAAATAGGGCGTGGTGCCCTCGGCCAGGGTGAGAATGCCCACCAGCGAGGGCCGGCCATCCAGCGGGTTGCGGCCGAACAGCGAGGCCAGGCGATGGCCCCTAGCGGCGCTTTCCATCGGACCGGGGTCTGGAGATTGCAGCGGTGCTTGGCGCTCGATGCCCTTCAACAGTGCGAACGCCTGTGCCCGCGAATCTGCGCGCAGCCCCCGCAGCAGCTGCGCCTCGTCAACCACGCCGGGCAGTGCCATCAGCCGCGCCTGCGGGTCATAGCCATACACCATGGCCGGGCTGCTCCCCTGCATCGAACTGATCGCCGCAGTCGTGTACAGCGAGTACTGATAGATCATGCCCAGATAGGCTTCCAGCTCAGGCTGTGGCATCGGCCGCTCGGGATCGCCCAGCACCAGCCACGGCACCGATGCCGGACCTTCTGCCCGGACCACCGTTCGCATGTCCTGCGACAGGTAGTTGGCCACCATCGGCCGACCCAGGCGCCGCAGTTCTTCCCGCTGCCCGCTCCACATCACGTCGTTGGCGTTCACGCTTCCTGCATAGGCACGGTCACGTTGCACCAGGAAGTAATCGATCGCGCCGCGGGCCTCGAAGAACTTCTGGCGCTCGCGGTCATGGAATTCGCCCACGCCGGCAAAAATGCTCACCGCTGTGGTCAACAGCACCAGCAACGTGATCAGCCCCCCTCCCCCTAACAGCAGCCGGCGCTGTGAACGGTGGAGTGCCTGCAACGGGGCGGAAGGCAAGTCAGGCGAGGCCGGAGGCATGGCATTCCCGCGCACGGGCAAGGGGGTGGCCATGAATCTAGTGCATGCCCCTTTCCACCGCCAGTGTCGGCACGCCCCGCTGCGAGGAAACCAGCAGGGCCTGCAGCAGGCCATCACTGGAATAGCAGGACACGCGCCACGCATTTCCCCGCACCTGCGGCTTCAGCGGACCGTCGGCAGATACCAGGATCACCCGCCGCCGTCCCGCCCGCGACGCCACTTCCGTCCGCGCGGGACTTCTCTCGAATGCAACGAGCGGAACGTGCGCCTCCCAGTGTTCGGCGGGCCAGGCGTCGGCCTCGCTCACGATGATCACGGTGGCGCCCCAGCGTTCAAGCCGGCGCCGCAGCTCGTCCCGCCACCCGCTGGCCGAGGAACTCAGGAGCACCGAGCGGTCAGCCAAGGGCAGCGTCCCGGCAGCCGGAACCGCCTGGACCGGTATGCAGAAGGTGAAGACACTGCCGACGCCGGGCGTGCTGCTGGCATGGATGGTGCCCCCCATGCAGCTGCTCAGTTCACGGCACAGTGAAAGCCCCAGCCCAGACCCGCCAAAACGGGTGATGATGCTGGCGTCCGCCTGCACATAGGGCTGGAAGAGCCTTGCCATCTGCGTCTCCGTCATGCCGATGCCGGAGTCGATGACCTGCAGCTGCAGCTGGGAACCGTCCGTATCGGGCACCCAGTCAGCCCTCAGTTCGACACGACCGGACGGGGTGAACTTCACTGCATTGCTGACCAGGTTGCGCAGGACCTGCTCGACGCGTGCCTGCGGCCCGACCAGCCTGGCCGGCACTGCATCATCGACCATGACGTCCAATACCAGGCCCTTTGCTTCGGCCAGTGGCGAGAACAGCAGCGCGACCCGCTCCAGCAGCGTCACCGGTTCGAAGGTCTCCGCAACCAGGTCCAGGTGCCCGGATTCCGCGCGGGAGAAATCCAGCACGTCGTTGATGATCTGCAGCAGCGAGTCCGCAGCCTGGGTAATCCGCCGAAGCCGTGCCTGCTGGTTGTCGTCCAGCGCAGAGCGGCCGAGCAACTCCAGGTGACCCAGGATGCCATGCAACGGCGTGCGGATCTCGTGGCTCATGGCCGCCAGGAAGCGGCTCTTTGCGCGGCTGGCGGCCTCCGCCGACTCGCGCGCCTGCTTCTGCTGCTGCTCCAGTTCGATTCGCGCACTCAAGTCGCGCACGGCGCACAGCAGTACCATGCGCCCTTGATAGCTGGCACTGGTCGCCCCCACCAGCAGCACGACAGGCGCCTGGCCCTGGGGATCCGGCACCGACACCTCGAACTCGGCGATGGTGGTATCAGGCAGCAGCAGGATCGCCGAGGCCTGGTCGACCATGCGGGCATAGAGCATGGCGCCGCGTCGCTCGGCGGCGGCGGCGAGCTGACGCATCATGTCGTTCTGCACCACCGGGTCACCGCTGTGGCGATCGAGCAGGCACAGTCCCACCGGTGACAGCTGGATCAACGCGCGGCTGAGCTGTTCGCCCTGGTAAACGCGCGCGGCGCGTGCCAGCGCGGGCCCGAAGGCGCGCCAATGCAGCCAGGCCAGCAGCGTCCAAAGACCCAGCAACAGGCCGAACGCCAACGACGCGGCGGCGATGTACAGGCGTTGCCCATCGGCAATGACATCGGCGATGCAGTACGTGCTGACCAGTGCCCAGTCAGCCTCCTCGATACGGACCACCTGGAAGAAGCGCAGCCCTTGGCGGAAGGTGGCCAGCGTGCGCCCCTTCTGCTCCGCGTCCAGAAGATGCCGGGTCACCTCGCCCAGATCCAGCGCTTTGGGGCTGCCGGTGCCCGCCACCACGCGGCCGTCGCCAGTCAGCACGAACGACACGCCACCGTCGGCGATACGCATTGCCCGGGACAGCGGTGCCGTTGATTCCAGCGTGACGAACGTACCGATCACCGTGGCACCGTCACGCGCCACCAGGGCACTGGCGATCGCCGGAGCCCCCGACACCGGATGGCGCACCAGTTCCATCCGGGTGGCGTGCGTGCCATACGCCTCCGCGTCGTCGACGCCGGTGCGGGACAGCGCCGCGAGCCGACCGATGAGCTGCGCACGGTCCTTTTCTCCCGTGGCCGACAGAAGATGCTGTTCGCTCATGCCCTCGCCCAGTACCAGCAGCTGGCCGCGCGGATCAAGAAAGAAGCTCGACTCCGATTCGCTGGACCGGCCGCCGGCGCCGCCCAGCCGGCGGATGATCGACAGCGAGTGCGCCAGCATGAGATAGCGATCCAGACGGTCAACGGGCCAGGCATCGGTGCCGGCACCCAGCACCGTCTGCGGCACGCTCTCGGTGCCAGCGGTCATGACGGCCCGCTGTCCGGCACGCAGATAGTTGGCACGGTCCACTTCCAGCGTCCGCGCATCATTGTCCGGGCGATGCCGCCAGGCGTACTCGGCCATGCTCAACAGCCGAAGGTGGGCCGCATCCGACGCCGCCAAGTGGGCCTCGACGATGGCACGGCTGCGCTGCAGCGCTTCCGACCGCCGCGCCGCAAAGCCATCTGCGTGGAACAGCGCCAGCGCGATCAGCCCGGCCACGATAGCGATGCTGAGCAGGCAGCCGCCGCCCAGCAGCACGCCGCGCTGGTACTTGCGGAGCGCAGCGAGGTCGCAATCGTCGGTAGCATCAGGCGAGGCGTCCTGGCGCAGGTGTGCGGAGCGGAAGAAACGGAACATTGTTGCTGTGGATGCGCCCGCCAAGGAACATGCGGGCCATACCGGAGAAAGTGAAAGGGAGCGGCCACCCTATCGGCCCCTGGCAGACAGCCACATAGGACGCGGCTGACTTTCTGCCGCGCTGTGGCGCAACGCGGCCGCACGGCTGGCGTGGGTGCGTGGACGTCCGTGTCACGCTTCGGATCCCCCGCGGAATGGGCGTCGTCCGATGGGCTACCGCACCACGCTGGCTGACGATACGCGTTCGACCCTCTTTATTTCCCAGGCATCTCCATGGCAGATCTTTCCCGACACACCCTCATCTACACCGAGTACGGCCACTGGAATGTCATGCGCGGCCGTCAGCTGCTTGGCGGCCGTACCTGCCTCGCAGAGGCGCTGGCCCTCCTGGACTACTTCCACCGGCTGCAACGGGCCGAAGCGCTGCATTCACCCGCGCAGCCGGGAGCGGATCGATGAGTGCCGTGCCAACGCTGCTGGTGAGTGTCCTGGCATCCGCCCACCATGGCTGGAGCCGGTGGCGCAACCGCATGCTTGCCGCCGTCGACCACGATGCCGTCATCGCCAACGTGAGTGACGGTGGCGGGCTCAGCCCGCGCTTCACGTTCATGGCAGTGATGTCCTGCGGTATCGCGATCCTGGGGCTGCTTCAGTCCTCCGGGGCCGTCGTGATCGGTGCGATGCTGATCTCGCCGCTGATGGGCCCCATCGTGCAGCTGGGTTTTTCGCTGTGCGTGGTCGATTTCCGGATGATGGGCCGTGCACTGCTTGCGCTGCTTGTGGGCATGGCGCTGGCGCTGCTGACCGCCATGTGCATCGTATGGCTGTCGCCGCTACGCGAGGCGACCAGTGAGATCCTTGCACGCACGCAGCCCACCCTGTTCGACCTGCTGGTGGCGCTGCTGTCAGGGCTGGCCGGCGGCTACGCAGTGATTACCCGAAAGGGAGAGGCCATTGTGGGCGTTGCGATTGCTACCGCCCTGATGCCGCCGTTGGCAGTGGTCGCGTTTGGGCTGGCGACGGGCGACGTGCGCGTGGCCGGGGGCGCGATGTTCCTTTTCATGACCAACCTGCTGGCGATTGCCCTCAGCGTGACACTGATTGCCAAGTGGTACAGGTTCGGGATGGAGAACTCACCTCGCCACACCGCCTGGCAGGCGGGGGTGATCGCCACCACGTTCATTCTGCTAGCGCTGCCACTGGGACTGGCCCTGCGCGAGATCGGGCAGCAGACTTGGGCTGCAAACCAGGCCCGCGCCGTGGTTACCCGGTACCTGGGCGATCGCCGTGCGTCGATTGAACACATGTCCGTAGTGCGTGCCGAGCATCGCTATGTCATCGAGGTGGTGGCGCTGGTCCCGGCCTATATCAACAATGCCCAGACCAATCTGGAAGGACGGCTGTCCGCGCGGCTGGCGGCTCCGGTATCCCTTCGCGTCAGACAGACCCTGGAGGCCAACGAGGACGAACTGCGCAACCGGGCAGATATCGATGGCCTGCGGCTCAACGTTGCCAGCCTGTCCGCCGAGACGAGGGCGCTTCGTGTCGAGATGGATGAGATCGTGGCGGAACGCTCACGCGTGCTGCGCGAGGAGAGCGCTGCGCAGGAGCAGGGCCAAGGATCGCACAGCGCGGACAGTCTCCGCTAGCGAGGCGCCGCTGCGCGCAGCAGCCCTGTCCTGCGCCTGAAACGCGAGGGGACGGCCCCGGGTGCCGTCCCCCACCCGCGTGATCAGTTGTACGTCATGGTTACCGTGATCGGTCGGCTGACCGTACCGGCCGATACCGTTGCGCGGCTCTGCACGAAGCGTGCGCGGAATGCGTGCGTCGCCGCAGCCGTGGCCATCTGGGCCGTTCCGCCAGGTGCGACGCGGGCCCCGCTGCTGGTGTACTGCAGCTCGATGCCGATGCCAGGCACACCCTGGAACAGCTGGGCATTGCTGGTGTCGGCGTTGCCATCGAAACGCAACGCGACCCGGGTCACCAGCGGGTCACACTGGCTGACCACAACATTCACTGGCTGGAAGGGCGAGGCATATGCGCCGGTAAACAGTGTTGCCTGATAGGTGCCAAGACTGACGTCGGCCACAGCGATGCGGCAGACACCCGGCAGAATGGTGCCGGTGACGTTGAACGTGGTGGTCGTCTGCGCGGCCGCGTGGCCAGCAGCGAACATTGAGGTCAGCGCCAGTAGGATGGGACGCAGGCGGAGGGCGACAGTGCACATCAGCTGCAGCCTCAGTTGTAGGTGAGCGAAACGGTGATGGGACGCGTCACGCGGCCTGCGCCAACCGTCGTGGCGGACTGCCGGAAGCGCGCACGGAAGGGATACACACCGGCGGCGGTCGCATACTGGGTATTTCCACCCGGTGCAATCGGCACGTTGACGGCACCGACCACGCGTACCAGTTCGATGCCCACGCCGGAAACCCCCTGGAACAGTGACGCGTTGCCGCTGTCGGCTGCACCGGTAAAGGTCATGGCCACCCGCAGCACCTGCGCGTCGCAGTCGCTGACGGTGCCACTGAAATCAATATAGGCCGTGGCATAGCTGCCGGTGAACAATGACGCCTGATGGGACCCCAGATCCACATCGGGGAACGCGACCTTGCAGACGCCTGGCAGGATTTCACCGGACATCGTGAAAACCTGGCTGTCCTGCGCGTGCACTGTGGCAGCGCAAAGCAACAAGCTCAGGGAGAGAAGCGGACGGGACATGGGAGACCTCAGTTGTAGGTGACCTGGACAGTGATGGGGGTACGGACCGCGCCTGCAGTGACATTGCCGGTGCGGACCAGTAGCGCGCCGAGTGCGCGCTGGCCTGCGGCATCGCCGCCGGTGGGCCAGTCAAACGCGGGCTGGTTGGGTGCGTAGAGCGTGCCGGTGGCACTCTGCAGGCGGATGGCCAGCCCCTGCACGCCGCCCGTCGGCGGAATGGCGAAATAGCTGGCGTTGCTGCTGTCGGCGGCGCCGACGAAGCGGACGTGCAGGGTTCGCAGGTCATCGGTGCAGTTCTTGCGCTCCAGCACGAAGGCAACGGCAGGTGACTGCGTGCTGGTGGTGAAGTACGTTGCCTGGAACGTGCCCAGATCGACGTCCTGCACGCTCAGCTGGCAGGTCCCGGCCAGGAACCTGCCGGTGAAGCGGACGGTGAGGTCCGCCGCCGCCACCGGCAGGGCGGCCCCGCACAGCAGCGCCAGCAGCAGCCATCGTGCGTGCATGTCAGTAGTACTCCAGGGTAATGGTGGCGGCACCGTTCGCCTGTCCCGATGACGCGGCAGCGGCGTAGCGGGTATAGCGCGCACGCAGCATCAGCGTGTAGGACGCGTTGTTGGTTTCGCTTAACGCCAGCCCGGAATCACGCATGTTGCCAAAGCCTACCGACTCGTCGGCCGCGGTCCCGATCTGGATACCGATGCCGGTCGCCGTGGTATTCACGCCGTCGCTCTGCGGCATCATCACCGAGCGCGCGCTATCCGCCACGGCCGTGACCGGATCCACGCGGAAGCGGACGGTGTTGTCGACGCGCCCATTGGCCGTCTGTACCGTTCCGGTGGTGAGGTTGCCGCGGTAGCGGCCATAGAACGCCGGGCAATTGCTCAGCATTACTGGTACGTTGACCCATTGTGTCCCGCTGCCCACGGTGGGAATCTCCGTCACGCGGTGATCGCCTAGATTCACGGATACATCTGCAGTGGTGCAGGTGCGGGCAACGATGGACAGCGAGCCCTGCACCAGGCCGTTCCAGAGCTGGAGTGCGCTGTTGGCGCCGGTCATGCGGTATTCGAAGCGCGGCAGGTTCGCACCTGTGACCGTGCCGGCCGTTATCGGTCCGGTCTTGATCAGGCTGACGTCAAAGGATTGAACGGGCCAGATCACCGTGCCCGTAACGACCTCTACGGACGTAGATATCGGGAATGGGCTACCGTTGAACCAGACTGCCACGCCGACGCCGGGGAGGTTCGTGTTGTATACGGTTCCGTAGCGCGCGTCTGCGTAGCCCGAAGGCCCGTACGGGAGCGCGGTGTACTGGCGGATGCGATCGGCCCTGCCCGGTGTGCAGTAGATCTCGTTGGTGGGCCCGGCGTAATACGTGGCCCGATAGATTTCGGTGCCGACCTGCACATCCGGACCGACGGTGATGCTGCCACTGAGGTTGGCGATGTTGGTGAGCGTGGTGGTGCCGGCGTTGAAGCGACAGTTCTGCGCAAGCGCAGGCGCTGCGGCAATCAACAGGACAAGCGCGATCAATCGCGCGACCAGAGGCAAGCGAATCACGGTGCGTTCTCCTGGAAGGTGGTGGTAATCCGGCGCGCGGGCGGCGCGTCACCGTTGGCATGGACGACCGGCGATCGGCATTGCGCGCTGAGCACGGCGTACTGGCCGCTGACAGGGCCGTCGGGAATCTGCACGTCCACCACGCACTGGTGGTCGGCGCCCTCGCCCCATTGCACCTGCACCGGCCCGGACGACTGAAGGCCACTGAGCAGCAGGCGGCTACCCTGCCCCACCACGCCGACCGTGGCGCCGCTGGCATCGGTGGCCTGCGCGCCGAACGGCAGCGGGCGCCCATCTTCGGTCTGCGTGTCGACCATCAGCCCACGGCTGGCGCGCGTACTGAAATCGAGCTTCACCAGCGCACCGGCACGCGGCGCCACCGCGCGTGCGGTTTCCTGCAGCTCCAAGCTGTAGCCGGCCCCCTTGGGGTCGAGCGAAATCGTGTTCAGCTGGTACGGCGTCAGGTACGGCACCACCGCAAACCCGCGACTGTCCACGCGCGATCCGCCGCTATTCTCCACCCGCATTCCCGCCGCGCCGGGCGCGTGCACCAGCGCGACCGTGTCGCCCAGCGGCGGCGACAGGGTCAGCCCACCCGCGTGGAGCACCAGCCCGCCCGACGCGCCAAGGCCCATTTGGGTATAGCCGGGGCCCCGGCTGAGATTGGCCGCCAACTGGCCGCGGCCGCCGCGATAGCCGCCGTTGACGTCCAGGGCGTTGCCACCACCGATACGCGCCAGAGACACGCCGTAATTGACTCGGTCGTCGCGGACCCACAGCCCGCTGGCCGACAGCTGCGTGGAAGGATCGGCGTTGTCGCTGCGGGTCTGGGTGACATTGAGCTGTGGCGCACGGGGCGTGCTCCCCAGGGGCACCGACAGCATCAGCATCAGGCGATTGTCAGCCCGCGCCATCTGTGGGCGCGGCGCCGCATCCGCGCCGGGAATACGATCCTGCAGGAAGCCCGGCATGAAATCGATCGAATCGCGCGTGCGCTGGAAGTTCAGGCTGTAGCTCAGCGACTTCCACTGGTTGCTGTAGCCCACGCTCAGGTCAAGCTGGCGGCCAGCCGTGTTCCAGAAGTCGCGCCGCGTCCCGATGACGAACAGCTGGCCTCCGCGCTCCCCCAGTCGCTGGTTGACGCTCAGGTCCATGCGGTTGCGCTGGCGCGCCACCGCGTCGATGCCAAGATCACGTGCCTGTGCGTCACGCAGGCTGGCCCAGTCGCGCACGCTCACGTAGCCACGCGTTGCATAGCGGTAGGCCGCGATGGCAAACGAGGTGCCGGTGCTGGCGATGCTTCGATTGTAGGCCACGCGGAAGCTGCTGCCGGACAGCTCGGGCAGGCCGCGTACACGGGCCTGTGACAACGACGCATCCATTGCCAGCGCGCCGAATCGTGTATTGACCGCGCTGCCGGCCAGCACCGAGTGGTAGTTGTCGCCCACCACGGCGCCGCCGTAGGCGCTGACCACATTGGACAGGCCGCGCTGGTACTGCAGCTGCAGGACGTCCGGCGCATCGAGCAGCGAGGCCTCGGCAACACGACCGGCCGCTACCGACCACCGTGACTGACCCGGACGCAGCAGTTGCGGCACCGCCGAGTACGGCAGCGTGAACCGCCGTGAGCGGCCGTCGGCTTCGACGACTTCCACGTCGAGATCGCCGGCATACCCGGTCGGGAACAGGTCGTTGATCTCGAACGGTCCAGGCGCAACGCTGGTTTCCAGCAGGACGTTGCCACGCTGGCGCACGATCACCCGAGCGTTGGTCTCGGCGATGCCACGCACTACCGGTGCGAAACCGCGCTGTGACTGCGGCAGCATGCGGTCGTCGCTGCCCAGGCGGGCGCCACGCAGGCGCACGCTCTCGAACAGGTCGCCGGCAGTGGACGTGTCGCCGACCATCAGCTGCGCCTTCCACGGCACGATGTCGTGCATCAGGTAGGCGGCCGCTGACCGGTAACGCTGCGGCTGGCTGCCACCGTGCGTCATCGCGCCCTGATGCACCAGCTGCCAGCCCGCCACGCGGCCCGAGGCGTTCAGGCCAAGGAACCCGGAGTAGGTCGGGGCAGCGCCATTGCTGTAGCGATAGACGCTGGCGTTGTAGCCCAGCGACAGCGCCGCCACGCCGGCATCCCACTCGCTGGGGTCGACATAGCCCCGCGCCTCGCTGCGCAGGTACAGCTGCGGCACCTGCAGGTCCAGGGTCTGGTTGCCTGCATCGAAGGACGCCGTGGCACCGGGCACGCGCTCGCCCAGGTCACCACAGAAGGGTTCGTCCGGCCAAGCCAGGGCCGGCTGCCGGGCCTGGTCGGCGTGCAGGCGCTCCGGCGCGATGCCGTAGCGCTTCAGCGCGGCCGGGTCCAGGCACAGCCGCGAGACGCCATCCACCTCGCGGTAGACAATGTCCGCACGCGCTTGCCACTGGCCGTTCAGACGCACGTCCCCCCGGTAGGTACCAGGCGCAACGTAGTCTTCCTGCGAGAACCGCTGCAGGTCCAGGCGCGAGGATGCCCCCACCGGCAGGAACGCGGCGTCGAACTCAACATCGTCCGGGCTTTCGTTGCTGGCGCTCGCGACGGCCGGGGCAAACAGGATGGCGGCCACCACACCCGGCAGGCGGGCGCGCTGGAACTGGCGGGCGCCGGCGGCCGGCGCCCGGGAGCGGGCGTTCATGATGGATTCTCCGGCGGTGCGGTGCGCGGCTCAGGGCTGCAACACGGCCTCGGTGGGAACCAGCGCGCCGAAGTCATTAATGACCGTAACGGCAGCCTTCAGCTGGCCCGACGGGCGCGCGCGCAGATCCTTCAGCGGGAACTCCGCCTGTGAGAACGGCGCGACCATGCCGCCGCCCTGCCCGCCCTGTTCCTGTCCGCCGACATTGAGGCTGACGTTGGCAAAGTTGATGTGGAACGGGGTCGGATTTTCGGCACGCAGAACCAGACCCTCCTTCCCGGTGTGCAGGGTCCAGCGCAGCTTCTGGTAAGCCAGCACCGGCTCCCCTGCCAGGTTCGACGGCCTGTAGAAAACCTTGATGCGGGTGCGGAAGGCGAACTGCAGGATGTTGGCGCTGGCAGTGCCATTCTTCGGGGGGATTTCCAGCATGTTCAACCAGTAAAGCGTTTCCCGGTCGGCCGGCAGGCCCGCGCCGGTGAACATGATGCGGGTGGTCTGCTGCTTCTTCGGGTCTAGGCGGAACACCGGTGGCGCGACCACGAAGGGGGCTTTGGCGGTATCCGGCGTGGACTGGTCATCGCCATCATCCAGCCAGACCTGGACCAGCGTCGCGCGCTCGCCTTCATTAATGAACTTGAGCGTGACTTCCTTGTCCTGCGCGGGATAGACCACGCGGGTACCGCCGATCACGACCGACGCATGGGCCACCGGTGAAGCCAGCGCGACGAGCGACAGCAATGCAGCAGCGATGATGCGATGGAGGGCGTTCATGGGTCACCTCGGAACGGGAAAGGAAGGAGGCCGCCAGCGCCTGCCGGCGACCTCCCGCGATCAGTTGTAGACAACCTTGTAGTTGACGTACGACTGCACGAAGCCCGGGGCCGCAGCGCCACCGTTGGCGACGTACTGGCTGGCCATGTCGATCGTGGCGGTGTTGTTGGTGATCGTCACCGGATCGGTCTTGAACGACGGATCGCGCAGGTCGACCACGGCGTTCTTGTACTTCACCTGGATCTGGGTGTTGGCTGCCGGCGCGTTGGCTTCCTGGTTGCGCAGGTTGCCGTTGCTCGCGTCGACCTGGCCGGCAGCCGGGTCGAAGTACAGCTCGGCGACCTTGCCATCCAGGCACGTGCCCTGGCCGGGGCCACCGATGATCAGCTGGAACGGGTGTTCACCGGCAACGTCGCCGGCTGCTGCCAGCTGGTTGGCCTGCACCGCGCTCATCGGAACGGTGACGTTGGTGGTGCCGATGGCGCCGGCGCCACCGGAAATGGTGCAGGTCAGGTCGGTGACTTCGCCGGTGAACTCGATGGTGCCCGAGCCATAGGACTGGGCGCTGGCCGCCGAAGCGGCCAGCAGCAGGCTTGCAGCGGAAGCGATCGGAATGAGCTTCATGATGGTGGTGTTCTTCTTCACAGATGTGATCCGCACGCGGGCGGCAAGAAACCACCGCCGCCGAAGCGGCGGTGGCCGGGGACGGATCGGACACTTGGGGAGAAGGTCCTGTCCGGCCAGCCGGTGCACGGCTGGCGGAGAGAATCCTAGGTAAGGCCCCCGGAGCGCTCTATCGGACTGCGCCTAGATTTGCCGCGCATGATTGTTAAGGGCCAACCACGAAACACGTGGACTGGCTCCCGTACGGCACAGGTCCACGACAGGGGTACGGTTGTAGCCGTGATAACGAGCCCTTATCGCGACTGAACTGGTTTGGCAGGCAGAACGGATTTTTGCGCAATCTCCAGCCTACTCACGTCGTCCACTGGCATAAGAACTGCAGCTTTCTGTACCGGGTCCCAAAGTACATAGCTATCACCCAAACGCCCCACTAGGCCCAGGCCGCCTTGCACCTTCTCATCAATAGTCACATTGACCGTGTACTTGCTGGCGCCAGAAGTGATCGCCTTGGCGCGCTCGAAGCCAAGCCAGTTTGACGAGATCGGGACATAGACAATCATCACGAGCGCATAGACCAGCCACGGCGAGTCCTTCACGGCGGCCGGCAACACTGGGGACAGGCGTACTGCCATTGCACATATGCCCGTCAGCGCCACACCTATCAAAACGGGCCAGGCATTGGTCCACCAAAGCAAGGCACCCATTCCAACAAGACAAAGAGCCAGGGTCAGCCACATCAGCAGATTGGCTTGGGACGGCGTCGCTGTCACCTCCCCCTCAACCCACCCTCCAAACAGCAGCGCAATCAGAATAAGGAACAACACCATGCCGATCCCCGCAAGCCCTGCCAGTGCAAGCTCACTCACCGCAACAAACTGAAAAGGATCCAGGCCGAAGTGACCCCAGTAAGCCTTCAGATAGAAAGCCCCTTGCACCAAGCCAAACGTAACCAGCGCCGAACCCCACCCCGCAACATCGGCCATGGTTAGCGTCTTCTGCGTACGTTCCATGTATCCCCTTCCGTCAATGCAGCCCCGCCACATAGTGGCATGCAGCGCTCGACCCTGCAGAACTCATCCTATTAACGTGACGCGTCACGCTCGATCGCTGCCACTCCATTGGCGCCCTACCCCTCCCCGACTATAGTTCCACCCCTCACAAGGACGAGGCGGCACACATGCCCTATATCGGAATCGGACTCCACGTACTGGCGGCCATCTACTTCGCGGTGCACGCCATCCGCTCGGGCCAGAACCTCTACTGGCTCATCCTGCTCTTCTCGTTCCCACTGCTCGGCAGCGTCGTCTACTTCCTGGCGATCTACTTCCCGGAAGTCCGCCACTCGCGGGGCGCCCGACAGGTCGTCCGTTCCGCCAAGCAGCTCATGGACCCGGGCCAGGACCTTCGCAACGCCCGTGCCGAACTGGCGCGCACGCCCACCGTGCAGAACCGGGTTCGCCTGGGCATGACGCTGCTGGATGCCGGCCAGGCGGAGGAAGCCAGAACCCTGCTGGAGCAGGCAGCCAGTTCGCCGCTGGGCGACGATGCCTACATCCTGACCGGCCTTGCCCGTGCCCGCCTCGATTCCGGGCAGCCCGAGCTTGCGGTGGAGACGCTGGACGGCCTGTTCGCACGCCACCCGGACGTGCGCCGCAAGCCGGAACAGACCCTGCTGTACGCGCAGGCACTGGCAACCGCGCAAGCCCCCGGAGCCCGCGCCGCATTCGAGCGCGCCCTGGAATGCGGAAACGACGCGGCCGCCCGCTGCCTCTACGCCGAATGGCTGATGGCGCAGCCGCAACCCGACGATCGCGAGCAAGCCCGCAGCCTGTTCGCCAGCATCATCGACGATGCCCAGCACTGGTCGCGCCACGCGCGCAGCCACAATGCCGCATGGCTGGAGCGAACCAAGGCGGCGTTGAAGGGCCACTGACGACCCGGCAGCAGGTGGCGGGCTCGAACACCTGCACTTCCAGGGAACTATCGCAGCGGGCCTAGCGCGAGCCCGGCCTGGGGAAGAGCAGCTTGGGGGTTCCGATAAACAGCAGCCATGCCCCCAGGGCCGCTCCGTAGGCGAGCACCGTTCCCACAAGGAATGTGCCGAATAGGCTGCCGGTGAACACCTGATACAGCCCTTTGCCGCGACCTGCAGCGCTGCCTCCAACAGTCAGCACGATGACCGGCAGCATGATCATTCCGCTGCAGAGGATCAGGGAGAACGCGCCCAGCAACCAGCGCTTGAGTGGCGGGTTCCATGGCATGGGATAGCCTGCGAGCAGTCGCCTCATCCAAAGAAACAGTACTGGAAAGGCGATCAGGTACATCAATGCCACATACAACCAGGTTCGAGAATCAGCGCTGCCCGCCTCGAAGATGGCTCGCGGGTATACCCCTGTGCGATAGAGCGTTTCTGCGCTTGCCGCCAGCGCCGCGCTAATGATCATCGCAGGCTTGAACAGGCGCGACACCTTGCCCCATTGCGCGTTGCGTAGTTGCTGCCCGTCAGTCATGCCAGACATGAAAACCTTTTTGGGCGGATGCGTCCATGAGGTACCAAGGGGCATTGTGCAGATGATTCGCCACATGGTGACATGCAGCGCCTTATTTCGCGGATTTCACGTATTAACGTGACGCGTCACACGCAATCGGAAGCGCATTGCTGGACAGGCATGTCGCATCTGCCTTGCTCACAGCCCCACCGGGCGGATGCCGACAGCGCGCAGAGCTGCACCACCGACATGGCCGATAGCGTTGCAGCGCAAGGCTCCAGCTTCGTTTCGTCGTATACAACGATTCTGAAAATGTTGAATGTGGTGACGGCATCAGCCTTACTGCATTGGCATCGCGCACAGCCGGGCGTATTCCTTTGCGTGCCACCGAAAACAGGTGGCCGGGATTCGAAACCCCGGTAGTTCGCTGAAGTAAACGCTTGCCAGCCGGCATCACCCTGTGTGGTGCCGGCTGGCAATCCGTCGGCCGGCTATGGCGGGCGGTGCGTGGGGGCCTTGTGCCCGCCGGTTCAGCGAACGCCGGGTTTCGAACCACGCATCGTCCGCCACCTTTATCGGTGGCGGCTTCTGCATGCACGCAAGGAGCCCCGCCATGACCCAGCCCCACTCCCCTGCCCCGCATCCGATCCACGACGCGCCTGCGAATGGCCCTGCGCTGGACCCGAACACCCTCATCGCCCTGCTGCACAGCATCGGCTCTGGCGTCGCCTCCGATGGCCAGCCGTGGCCTGAACGCCATCAGATGCCCGGTAGACGCATCGCCTTGGCGGATACCGATTGCTCGCTGGCCGGGCTTCGCGTGGTCCTGAAGATTCTGCTGGCCGCGCAGCGCGCCCGCGAAAATGGCGAGCTGGAGCAGTACGTTGGCCCGCGCGTGATGGAGGGGCTGATCATGGCCGGAATCGGCCTTACCGCACACGCCAGTACCCGACTGCATCCGGAGGGCTGAGTGGCCTGGTGGCGCTGGGCGGCCACCGCGCTCTGTCTTGTGGTGGTGGTTGCGGCACAGACGCAGTGGCTGGCACCGCCCAAGCCCTCGCCTATCGGTTTCCACAGCATCCCCGGCGATCGCTTTCTGCAGTTGCGCCGCCAAGCCATGCAGTTCGTGGAGGCTCGGCCACGACAGGGCTTCCAGTTCGTTGAGCGGCATCGAGATGCCGAGTTCCAGGTTCATTGCCGAGGCATACCCGTGCTGTGGCTGGAGAGGCGCCCGCAACATCTGCTGTTGCAGGTCTCACTGGACGCGAGGCAGCGGGCGCCTGCCGTTATGCGGTTGCGGGCGTTCCTCGAATGGCAGTTGGAGCCGTTGGATTACCTGGAGCAGGTACTGGCTGGCGTGCCGGAGCCTGTTCTGTTGGATCGGGTGCTGCAGATTCTTGCTGGTGATGTGCCTGATGGGGCGCGATGTGGCGTGCCGTAGTCGAGCATGGCTCGACTCTACAGGGCTGCGGGCAGCGAGGGTTCGGGGTCCGGCTCTGCCGCTAGTCATCTGCTTGACGGGCGTTGGCACCGTGATCGTGCGACTCGACCTCGGCATCGATCCAGCCCGCATCGCGCGCACGCGCAAGATCTTCTGGCGTATCGATATCCAGGCCCAGTGCCGGTGCCTTTAGGACATGCACCGTATCGGCAGGAAGTTGCCGCAGGCGCGCTCCGAAGCCGCGGTCAGCGCTTGCACCCACTTGATTGAACCATGGGTGCGGCACTACTGCAGGAATGCCAAGCGCGCCTCCATGACGGGTGCCAGCGCACCCTGACGCCGAGGCGCGGGCACCCGAAAGCAGCGCCTGCAGATGGGAGCGCTCGATTGCGGGCTGGTCGCATGCCACGACCATCACCGCAGTCACCGTGGGCAGCAGGTGTGCGCTGGCAACCTGCAGGCTGCTCGCCAGGCCGCGTTCCCAGTGCTGGTTGGTTACCGGGGTGGCATCCAGGCCGGCAATGCTGGATGTCACGGCCTGTGCGTTCGCGCCCACCACGACCAGGACCTGCGCTGGCGCGAGCTCCCGCGCCAACCGCACCACGCGATGTACCAGGGTCTCGCCCTGCCGGGTCAGAAGCTGCTTGGGCTGGCCAAGTCGGGTGCTCCCGCCGGCAGCCAGCACGACGACCGCATGCGCGTCGGTCACCTGCCGTGCGCGCTTCGCCATTGCTGCAGCTGCGCGGCGATGCTGAGCGAAATCGCCTCTGGCCCTCGGCCGCCGATGTCCAGGCCGACAGGTGATCGAAGTCTCGGGGAAAGGCGGTGGCGCTGATCCGGTGTCAGCAACTTGAACAGGTCCTCGCGCCTTCGCCGCGGACCCAGCAGTCCAATGAACATAACTTTGGTATCAGCCAGGGCCACCAGCGCCTCCCGGTCCAGTTCGAAATCGTGATGCATCACCAGTACCGCGTCGCACGGGTCGCCATGAAGGGCCTCGGCCGGGCTGGTCTGAAGATGCGCATCTGCGCACTGCCCGGCTGAGGCCCAGCGCGCTCGCCGTTCGGCCACGCTGACCCGCCACCCCAGGCCCCGCAGCAACGGAACCAGGAGGGGCGTTTCGGGACCGCCCCCCAACACCAAGGCCCGCGGAAACCGGGGCAACGGCAAACGCCACGCACCCTCGCCAAAGGGCTGCGTACCCTCCATCGGATGCAGCTGCCACGCCTGCTCGTGATGGCCGGCACGGAAAATGACCTGCCCCGACGTGCGAAGGTCGCGCTGGAGTGACACACCCTCGCGCAACCAAGCCTCGATCACGGCGTCGATGCCGGCCATGGCACGCAATGGCAGGAGCGCAATCCGCAGCCGGCCGCGGCACCCGAGCGCGGACCCACTCAACAGATCGTCGTCACTGCGGGTGTCGATCTCGATCCAGTCGACCCGGCCTGCAGCGCTCACCTGCTCCGCGCGTCGCGCGAGCTCGGGCTCCAGGCATCCGCCGCTCAGCCAGCCGACCTGGCTGCCGTTGCAGAACAGCACCATGTCGCCGGCACCGGCGTAGGTGGAGCCATCGGTTTCCAGCACCAGCGCGAGCACGGCGTACTCCCCCGCGCGCACGCGCGTCAATGCCGTCTCGAGTACGCCGCGCGGGCTGCCTTCGGCGAGGAAGCCCGGCGCTGCCGACAGGTCCTCGGCAAGATCGCCGGGCTCCCCTCCGCCTGCGGCGGAGACCTCCAGAGTGGTCGAGGCTGCGGGTCGGTCCATGCGCACCGTCAGCCTACGTCGGGCAAGCCGGGCAGCAGCTTGTCCAGGGTAATGGGATAGTTGCGCACGCGCACGCCGGTTGCGTTGTAGACCGCATTGGCGATCGCGGCGCCGACCCCGCAGATGCCCAGTTCACCCACACCCTTGGCCTTCATCGGCGAGATCACCGGATCCAGCGTGTCGAGGAAGACCACTTCCTGGTACGGGATGTCGGCGTGCACGGGAACCTCGTAGCCGGCCAGGTCGTGGTTGATGAACAAGCCAAGCCGTTTGTCGACCACCAGCTCCTCCATCAGGGTCGCGCCCGCGCCCATCACCATCCCGCCGATGACCTGGCTGCGCGCAGAGAGCGGATTGAGGATCCGCCCGCCATCGCATACGGCAAGCATGCGGCGGATGCGCGTCTCTCCCGTGTAGGCATGCACGGCAACCTCGCAGAAATGCCCTGCATAGGTGCCCACGTCATAGCCTTGCTTGAAGTCGCCGAAGGCAATGCCGTCCTCCGCCGACAGTGTCCCCGCCTCTGCCAGCTTGATCGTCCGCCCACCCGCCTGGATGCGGCCATTGGCGAAGTCTGCGGTGTCGCCGTCGAAGCCCAGTTTCTCGCCCACCTTGCGGCGCAGGCTGACGCACGCCGCGTACACGCCTGCGGTGGAGCTTGCCGCGCCCCACTGGCCGCCGGAACCGGCGGAGGCGGGATGACGGGAGTCGCCGAGGGTCACCTGGACCCGCTCCAGCGGCACGCCCATGGTTTCGGCTGCCGTCTGCGCGATGATTGTGTAGGAGCCGGTGCCAATGTCGGTCATGTCGGTCTCGACAATCACTCCGCCCTGGCCGTCAAGCCTGACCCGCGCCGCCGACTTCATTGTCGGTGCACCGCGATAGCCCGCAGATACGCCCATGCCGATCAGCCAGTCCCCTTCCCTGACCTGCGCCGGCCTGGGGTTGCGCTTGTTCCAGTTGAAGCGCTCCGCGCCTTCGCGCAGGCAGCGCACCAGGTTGCGGTCGGAGAACTTCTTGGACGGATCGCCGGGTACCACCTCGGGCTCGTTGAGGATGCGGAACGCGATCGGGTCGAGGCCCAGCTTCTCGGCCATTTCGTCCATCGCCACTTCCAGCGCCATGTGGCCGGGTGCTTCGCCCGGTGCGCGCATCGCATTGCCTTCGGGCATGTCGAGCGTGGCGATGTAATTGGCCACCAGGCGGTTGGCGCCTGCATAGAGCTTGGGCGTCTGCAGGGTGCCGTTCTCGCCGTCCTCACCGTTGATGTTGCCCGACCAGTTCTCATGGGCGATGGCGGAGATCCGGCCATCCTTTCCGCAGCCGATCCGCACGCGCTGGAGGGTGGCGTGCCGGTGCGTGGTGTTGTTGGGCATCAACGGGCGCTGCAGTGCGATCTTCACCGGCCGCCCGACCTGCTTGGCCGCCAGCGCGGCCAGCACCGCGTCGGCACGGATGAACAGCTTGCCGCCGAAGCCGCCGCCGATATAGGGCGAGTCCACGCGCACCTTGGCAGGATCGATGCCGAGGATCGCCGCCATGCCCTGCCTGGCCCAGTCGATCATCTGGTTCGCCGTCCATAGCGTGAGCGTGTCGCCCTCCCAGGCGGCGATGGTGGCGTGCGGCTCCATCATCGAATGACTTTCGTCGGAGGTGTGGTAGGTCTCGTCGAGCTTGACCGCCGCGCTCGCGTAAGCGGTGTCGAAATCGCCGAGCGTCTGCCGGTCGGGCTTGCCACCGCGCCCCTTTGCCAGCGGCGCGGACGGCGCCAAGGCTGGGAAATCGAAGCGGCCCTTGCCGCGCTCGTAGCGGGTGCGGATCAGCGCCGCGGCGGCGCGGGCCTGCTCGAAGGTCTCTGCCACCACGCAGGCGATGGCCTGGTGGTAGTGGGCCACCTCGGCTCCGCCGAACAACGGTGCATTGTTCCAGTTCGATGTGCCGACCGGCTTGGTTTCCGGTGCGGTGATGACCGCCAGTACGCCGGGCGCGGCACGTGCGCGGGAGGCATCCATCGAAATGATGCGCCCCTTGCCGATGCCCGCACCGACGATGTAGCCGTAGGCCTGGTTCGGCGCCACGTCATGGCGCTCGTAGGCATAGGGGGCGGTACCGGTGGTCTTGCGTGGGCCGTCGATGCGCGGCGTCGACTTGCCGACCACCTTGGCCTTGTCAAACAGGTTGTCGCCGGCGGGGGCGTTGAATTCAAGGGGCATCAGCGCTCTCCTTCCACCAGCACCGCTGCTAGGGTGCGCTCGGCGAGCGCGATCTTGAACGCGTTCTCCCGCGTCGGACGGGCACCGGCGAACACCTGCCGGGTCGCGGCCTTTACGCCATTGCGCAGCAGCGGTTCGGCTGCCTCGACGCGCCACGGTTTCGGCGCGACCCCACCGAAGGCGAACCGCGCCGAGCCGTCACGCTGCACGACCGCGGCGACCGACACCAGCGCGAACGCATAGGACGCGCGGTCACGTACCTTGTGGTACACGTGCCGACCGCCCAGGGGTTGTGGCAGCGTGACGTGGGTGATCAGCTCACCGCGCTGCAGCACGTTGTCCTGCTGCGGCCTGTCGCCGGGGGAACGATGGAAATCGGCAATCGGGATGCTGCGCGTACTGCCGTCACCCCTGACGGTCTGGATCGAGGCGTCCAGCACCCGCAGGGCCACCGCCATGTCGCCCGGATAGGTCGCGATGCAGCTGTCCGAGGTGCCGATCACGCCCATCTGCCGGGAGAACCCCTCGAGTGCGCCGCAGCCGGATCCGGGCAGGCGCTTGTTGCAAGGCAGATTGGGGTCGTAGAAATATGGGCAGCGCGTGCGCTGCAGCAGGTTGCCGCCGGTGGTGGCTTTGTTGCGCAACTGCCCGGAGGCACCTGCCACGATCGCGCGGGTCAGCACCGCGTAGTCGCGGCGCACGCGCTCATGCGAGGCCAGTGCGGTATTGGTGACCAGCGTGCCGATGCGCAGGCCGCCCTCGTCGGTGGGTTCAATCCTGTCCAGGCCGATGTCCTGCACATCGACCAGATGCGCTGGCGTCTCGACCTCCAGCTTCATCAGGTCGAGCAGGTTGGTCCCTCCGGCCAGGAACTTCGCGCCCTCGGTACCGGCGACGGCCTTGGCGGCCTCGGCCGGGGATTTCGCGCGTTCGTAACTGAAGGCCCTCATGCGCGCCTCCCTGCAGAGGTGACGCCAGCGACCTCTGCCATCGCCTCGGCAATATTGGAATAGGCGCCGCAGCGGCAGAGGTTGCCGCTCATGCGTTCGCGCATTTCCATGTTGGTGGCCCGGGGCCGTGCGCTGATGTCCGCCTGTACATGGCTGGGCACACCCCGCTTGATCTCGTCCAGGACCGCCACCGCCGAACAGATCTGCCCCGGCGTGCAATACCCGCACTGGTAGCCATCATGCTTGATGAAGGCGGCCTGCATCGGATGCAGGTCATCGGGAGTTCCGAGGCCTTCGATGGTGGTGATGGCATCGCCCTGGTGCTGTACCGCCAGGCTGAGGCAGGCATTGATGCGCTCACCGTTGACCAGCACGGTACAGGCACCGCATTGACCGTGGTCGCAGCCCTTCTTGGTCCCGGTCAGCTTCAGATGTTCGCGCAGGGCATCGAGCAGCGTGGTCCGGGTGTCGAGCTCAAGCTCCCGCCGCCCGCCGTTGACGGTCAAGGCCACCGTGCTGATGACCGGCGGCCTGGGCGGCGGGGGCGCCGCCAGTTCGGCGGCGAGCGATGATGCCCCCGGTGCGGCGGACATCGCCACGGTCGTGACGCCGCCGGCGATCACCTGGCGACGCGTCAACTTCATTCCTTCATCACAACTTGGCACAGTGACCTCCTGGCGTTCGGGGAAACCCCGTGGCTGGATGGACGCGCTCACACTACCGAAGGGCCACTATGCCCATCTGCGGGGTACAGATCTGTGAAGTCGGCGAAATGTACGAACCCGCCAAGGCAGTCAGCCTGAGTGCCCAGAAGAACATGTTGTAGCAAGTCCGAAGAAATCGACTGCATCCAGCCCTTTCATGGACACCCGGACTCATTCCCAGCCTGCAGGCCAACTACGGCGGGCTTGACTGAGTTGCCACGCTCGCTTCTCTCGTAGGTAGATGGCTTCTCTCTTCCTCTCGCTTGCTGGCACATCGCAGAGACGCCATGCGTGCCGCCTGCTCAAGTTCGGAATGCGCGGCCTTCACTCCCTTCAGCGCGGCACTCTTGAGCCATGCGTATGCCTCACTGGATGACTCACAGTCCTGTTTGTCCCTCAATATGAAGAACACGTTGTACTGTGCAATCGGGTGTCCCAGCGCTGCGGCATAGGCAAGCCACATATGGGAGTTGCCGGCCACGCCTTTGCCCTCAAAGTGGCGCGAAAGTCGAAACGCCGCCTCGGCGTCGCCTGCATCTGCGCGCCCGACCAGCGTGCGTAGCTGCTTGTCATCAAGCTCCGCGCCATCATCCGTTGCGATCGACCCGTCAAGCTCAACTTTCGGCCTGTCCGGTTGAGGCGGCACCTGCGCATTAACCGACCCTGCGCCCGCCAGGCACAAGAGAAGACCGGCTCTCTTAAATAGGATCATCAATCCCAGTTCCTGAGAATCGGTCTTCGCTGGCGGTTCGAATCCGCCCCCGGCCTGCATGTCCATTGCGCCCCCTGCCCCGCCGGCGCGGATGCCGGCCGCCCCATCGTACCTGAGCGTGCTTCGGATGGCGCCTCAGCGGGAATCACATACCCAGCTCCGACAACCCCGGGTGATCATCCGGGCGACGCCCCAGCGGCCAATGGAACTTGCGGTCGCTCTCCTTGATCGGCATGTCGTTGATACAGGAGAAGCGGCGCTGCATCAGGCCATCCTCTCCGAATTCCCAGTTTTCGTTGCCATAGGAACGGAACCAGTTGCCGGAGTCGTCGTGCCATTCGTACGCGTAGCGGACCGCAATGCGGTTTTCGGTAAAGGCCCAGAGCTCCTTGATCAGGCGGTACTCGAGCTCCTTGTTCCATTTGCGTGCCAGGAACTGCCGGGCTTCCTCCCGACCGTTGGTGAATTCGGCACGGTTACGCCACTGGGTGTCGAGCGAATAGGCAAGCGAGACCTTGTCGGCATCGCGGGAGTTCCAGCCATCCTCGGCAAGACGCACTTTCTGCGTGGCCGATTCAAGGGTGAACGGAGGAAGCGGCGGACGGGGTTGTTCAGCGGACACGGGGAAACCTCCAATCGAAATGGATATACGGGTTGCTTCAAGGGATCTGGGGTACCCAGGCGCTAACGCTTGGCCTGTTCCAATAACAGCTTCGCGACATCCTTCGCGGTGTCTGCGGCGTCGAAATCACCCATCACGCGCGACAGGGTGATGGCGCCTTCCATCAGGATCAGCAGCTGACGGGCCAGATCCGCCGGCTGCTCCACATCCAGTTGTTCGGTAAGTTCCAGCGTGTAATCGAGCAGCTTCTGCTTGTGATTCCGCGCGATTTCCCGGATCGGATCGGCCGGGTCGCCGACCTCCCCGGCGGTATTGATGAACGCACACCCGCGATAGCCCTCGGACTGGAACCAGTTCTTGAGCACGGTGAACAAGCCGAGGATGCGTGCTTCCGGGGTGTCCGCTTTATCGCACTCCTGCCGGAACCAGGCCAGCCATCGCACATCGCGCGCCTTCAATGCGGCGGCGGCCACGTCGTCCTTGTTCTCGAAGTGGCGGTAGATGCTCTTTCGCGCCACGCCCGAGGTCTTCACCAGCAGGTCCATGCCGGTGGCGTGGATCCCGTTCTGGTAGATCAGCGCCTCGGCCGTGGCCAGGATCTTCTGTTGGGTGTCGGTGCTGCCCTTGCTCATGGCTGCAAGGTAGAATGAGCGTTCTCCCTTGTCAACAGGCGATCGCGAGCGATTCGCGTGCGCACATCCGTGCAAGACGATCTATCAAGAAATCAGGACAGTTCATCACCCGGACGCCTGGTTGCAGGCGCAAAGTACGTCTCACCACCCACCCATGAGAGTTCCCGCATGAACACCTTCGCCCGTACCCTGGCCGTTGCCGCCCTCGCCCTCTCGGTCCAGGCCAGCCTGTCCGCGCAGGCCGCCGAACCGGCCACGCCGGCGGCAGTCACCAGCATCGCGCGCACCGCCACCTACATCACCACCGCCGATGGCGTGCAGCTGTACTACAAGGACTGGGGCCCGAAGAACGGCCCGGTCGTGACCTTCAGCCACGGCTGGCCGTTGAACTCGGACAGCTGGGAGTCGCAGATGATCTTCCTGGCCAACCACGGCTATCGCGTCATTGCCCATGACCGTCGCGGCCACGGCCGCTCCAGCCAGCCGTGGGACGGCAACGATATGGATCATTACGCCGATGACCTGGCCACGGTGATCAATACGCTGGACCTGCACGATGTGACCCTGGTGGGCTTCTCCACCGGTGGCGGCGAAGTGGCGCGCTACGTCGGCCGGCATGGCACCGGGCGGGTGAAGAAGGCCGTGCTGATCAGCTCGGTGCCGCCGTTCATGCTGAAGACCGCCGACAACCCAAACGGCCTGCCGATCGAAGTGTTCGATGGCATCCGCAAGGCACAGATGGATAACCGCGCGCAGCTGTACCGGGACATTCCGTCGGGCCCGTTCTACGGCTTCAACCGCCCGGGCGCGAAGGTGTCGCAGGGGTTGATCGATGCGTGGTGGGCACAGGGCATGCAGGGCGGCCACAAGAATACTTACGACTCGATCGCTGCGTTCTCGGCCACCGATTTCCGCGCCGACCTGAAGAAGTTCGATGTTCCTACCCTGGTCATCCACGGTGACGACGACCAGATCGTGCCGATCGATATCTCGGGCCGCCAGTCGGCAAAGCTCATCAAGGGCGCAAAGCTGATTGTCTACCCGGGTGCGCCGCACGGCCTGACCGACACCCACAAGGACAAGGTCAACCAGGATCTGCTGGCGTTCCTGCAGGAAAAGTGAGTGTACGGGGCTCCGTCGTGATGGCGGAGCCCTTCCTGCCCAGAGGCAGGGCCGGCACCGGACGAGCGCCGGCTGCCACGTCAGTGCACGATTGCGGCCGTGGGATTTCAAGCCAGTCATGGCGCGCGGGGTGCACCTTGATGAAGGGTTAACCTCCAACAAAGCATACTGCGCTCTCACGGCTCTTCTCCGGCGCAGAATCCTTTGCTCCCGTGTCCAGCCCCAGACGACACGGCCATGCATCCTCCCAATGCCTTCCGGATCCACGCGATCCAGCCCCTTCTTGCGCGCAATGGGGCCATCGTTCGCCTCGATCAATTGCGATCCACCTGCAAGAGCTGCGGCTTGCGCTCATCAATGACTCAGGACGAGGGCATCAAGACGAGTCCATTGGGCACGACGCTCACGTGCCCCGCGTGCGGTGCCACGGGGCTGATGGACGAGGTGGAGATATGGCACCACTGGCTCGAACAGTGCCGGCGGGAGCGGATGCTGGCGCTCTTCGATCCCGCACCTGACGAACCTCTGGAGCCTGATGGCCCCGAATGAGAGCGACGCATGGACTGTCCGGCCGGCGCCTCAGCGCCGCGCCTCAACCGTCGCCGGGGTGACGCCCTGCCAGGCTACCCATCGTGAAGGCGTAGCCCGCCTCCTCCAGCAGCGCTCTCATGCGCAGCTCCACACGCCGGGGAGAAAGCAGGCTGTTGGGCGCGTACAGGGCATAGACGTAGCCTGCGCCGTCGATGATCTCGCGGCGCACGGCGCACTCATTGGATTCGGCAGCCTCGGACCAGACGGACATCAACCTGGCGGGACTGATGGATTGGCCGTTGCGAAGACGGAAGAACAGCCAGCGCACTCCCAGGGAACGCACCGGATTCAAGCTAGCCACTGCGAACCCCCGATGCGCCGGAAAAGGTCCCTCAGGACCTCTGGATCCAAGCGTGGATGCTCGTCTTTCGAAGAGCGCGGAAGGTCGATACGTGCGGCGCCGTTCACCAGCGCGGGCAGATCGGACTGAAGGTCGATCCACCACCCCGTGGGCAGCCGGAGCCCCGTGCCCGTTCTATCGTAGATGCAGATCGGAAAAGTCATTGCGTTGCTCCTGGATGACCCGAGCATACGCCTGCGCGATGTCAGGTCTGGATGCGACGCCTAGGAAGATGCCGCATCGGCGCGCTTTGCGCATTCGAATACGTGTGCTTCGTCCTGCTGGACCCTGCGGAACGACTCCAGCCAGCCGAACGCTGCGCCACGACTGTGAATCGTTTCGCCAAGCCTTCCGGTCAGGCACCGTGCGCACTCCATCCCGCCAGGACTGGGCGCATCGCAGCAACGGCATTGCGCCATCGTCGTCGTTCTCTCCGGGCGGCACTGGTACATGATCTTGGTCATCAGGCTGATCGCCTGGCTTTGCGAGGACATGCGCGCTCCCTGTCTGCTGCGCGGAAGCAGCCGCGCGACGCGCGGCTCCTCCTGTTCTTCAGCGACGCGTATCACCGCCGGGACCGCCTTTCTTTTGGTCCGTTGGATTCGAGTCGCTACGATCCTTCTTGTCCTGCTGCTGTTGTTCGCCTTGCCGGCCAGGCTCCTCCGCGCTGGGCTCGCCCCCCTCGACCTGCCCCTGCTGCACGGGCTGTTCTGCTTCAGCGGAAGCGTTGGAGCGGTCATTCCTGTTCTGTTCGGGGACGCTGTTCATTTCGATTCTCCGTCGCAGCAAGTGTGCTGCCGATTGACTGTGGGCCTGTTGCCGTTACGGGAACGTGCCGGCAAGCGCGTTGTATGAACGGTTGTGATGAACAGGCTCCCGGCAGCAAGCGTGTACAGTGAGGTTTCGAACAGGGGTAGGCGCCGTGAGCCGCGGAAGAAGCAAGCACGTTGTCGATGTGGAGCGCGAGCTGGCCCACTGGGAAACCGCGTTCAACCTGGGCGCGTTGCCCGCGGTGAGTTTCCGGCACGAAGTGGCGCCGGTCATCCGGCTTGCCTGCGACATCTATGTGAGAGATCCGCACGGTACCCGGTCAGCCTGGATGGACGATCTGCAGTGCCGCCTTGCGAAACGATCAAGCCTGCGCGGCCACCCTGGCGCGGCGGAGATTGCCGATCGTTGCTGGACGCTGCTGTCCTGCGGCTAGGCGCCTCCTGCCGGATGATTCCGCTCGCGCACACCCTGCCCCAGCTCGGATGCCAGGAACGGTGCCGTCCTGCTGCCCTTGGCGCGGGCCACCTGATGCGGTGGCCCCGCCGCCACGATGGTGCCGCCCGCGCTGCCTGCGCCCGGGCCGACGTCGATCACCCAGTCGGCCTGTGCGACAGAACGCATGTCGTGCTCGATCATCACCACCGTGTTGCCTGCGTCCACCAGCCGCTGAAGCTGCACCAGCAGCCTGTCGGCGTCTGATGCATGCAGGCCGGTGGTGGGTTCGTCCAGCACGTACAGCGTGCGCCCGCGCTGGCTGCGCTGCAGCTCTGTGGCCAGCTTGATGCGTTGCGCCTCACCCCCTGAAAGCTCCGTGGCCGGCTGGCCCAGCCGCAGGTAGCCCAGGCCGATCTCCTGCAGCAACTGCAGCGGGCGGGCGATGGCCTCTTCTTCGGCGAAGAACGCATGGGCCTGGTCCACCGTCATCTGCAGGACCTCGGCAATGTTGCGGCCGTTCCACTGCACCTTCAGCGTGGCCTCGTTGTAGCGGGCGCCGTGACAGGTGGGGCACGGCGCATAGACGCTGGGCATGAACAGCAGTTCGACGCTGACGAAACCCTCGCCTTCGCAGGTCTCGCATCGCCCCTTGGCCACGTTGAACGAAAAGCGGCCCGCATCGAATCGGCGGCGGCGCGCGTCGGGTGTCGCGGCGAACAGCTTGCGCACGTGGTCGAACAGGCCCGTGTAGGTAGCCAGGTTGGAGCGTGGCGTGCGGCCGATGGGCTTCTGGTCCACCTGCACCACGCGCTGGATGGCGTCCACGTCGCCGGCCAGCTGGCCCCGAGTGGCTTCGATCACGGTGGGTCCATCCGTGGGCGCGCTGTCGGCGCCGTCGTCTGCTGTCTCATGCCCGAGGTGCAGCAGCATCAGCTCAGGCAGCGCCTGCGCCATCAGGCTGGATTTGCCCGATCCGGAAATGCCGGTCACTGCAGTCAGCAGCCCCAGCGGCACCTGCGCATCCACACCGTGCAGGTTGTGGCGGTGGATGCCTTTCAGCGCCAGCCAGCTGTTGACGCTGCGCTGCCGGCTGGCCGGTGCGGGCACCCGGTCGAACAGGTACTGCGCCGTGCGCGAATCCTGAACGTTGCGCAGGCCGTCGGGCTCGCCACTGTAGAGAACGCGTCCGCCATGTTCCCCTGCCTGTGGGCCCACATCCACCAGCCACTGCGCGCGGCGCATCAGCTCCAGATCATGTTCAACAACGAACACCGAGTTGCCGCCGTTGCGCAGCCGTTCCAGCGCGTCGTACAGCGCCTGGCTGTCGGCCGGATGCAGGCCGGCCGAGGGTTCGTCGAGCACGTACAGCACGCCGAACAGCAGCGAGCTGAGCTGCGTGGCCAGGCGCAGGCGCTGCAGTTCGCCGGCCGATAGTGTGGGCGTGGCGCGGTCCAGTGAGAGATAGCCCAGGCCGAGCTCGCGCAGTTGCCGTACCCGTGCCATGACCCCGCCCGCCAGCCGCTGTGCAGCCAGGCGCTTTTCCTCTGACAGGGCCGAGGTCAGTCGCACGTCGGGGGCGCCCTCGTGGGTCGCGCGGCCACTTGCTGCCCGCTTGGCGCGATCGCGGGGCGTTGTTGCACGCCTGCTGGTACGCGCGCCGTGGCTGTGTGCACTGAAGTCGCCCTGCGCGATGGGCTCGAGCAAGGCCGCCAGCTGGTCCAGCGGCAGCCGCATGAACTCGCCGATGTCCACGCCGGCGAAGGTGACCGACAGTGCTTCCGGCTTCAGGCGCTTTCCGTGGCAGGCGGGGCACAGCCGGCCCTCCATGTAGCGGGAAACACGCTTGCGCATCAGGGCGCTCTGGGTGTTGGCAAAGGTGTGCAGCACGTAGCGGCGTGCGCCGGTGTACGTGCCCATGTAGCTGGGCTCCAGCTTGCGCTTGAGCGCGGCGCGGGTCTCGGCCGGCGTGAAGCCGGCATAGACCGGCACCGTGGGCGTTTCCTCGGTGAACAGGATCCAGTCGCGGTCCTTCTTCGGCAGTTTCTTCCACGGCACATCGATGTCGTAGCCCAGCGTGACCAGAATGTCGCGCAGGTTCTGGCCATGCCATGCCGGTGGCCAGGAGGCGATGGCGCGCTCGCGGATGCTCAGCGACGGGTCCGGCACCATCAGTGCTTCAGTCACTTCGTAGACATGCCCCAGGCCATGGCAGGTGCTGCAGGCGCCCTGTGGGGTGTTGGGCGAGAAGTCTTCGGCGTACAGCATGGGCTGGTGGGCCGGGTAGGCCCCCGCCCGCGAGTACATCATGCGCACCAGGCTGGACAGCGTGGTCACGCTGCCCACCGACGAGCGCGCATTGCTCGCGCCGCGCTGCTGCTGCAAGGCCACCGCCGGCGGCAGGCCGTCGATGGCATCCACGTCGGGCACGCCGGCCTGGTCGATCAGGCGACGCGCGTACGGCGCTACGGATTCGAAGTAGCGCCGCTGCGCCTCGGCGAAGACCGTGCCGAAGGCCAACGAGGACTTGCCGGACCCCGACACGCCGGAGAACACCACCAGTGCATTGCGTGGAATGGAGACATCGACATTCTTCAGGTTGTGCTCGCGCGCACCGCGGACCTCGATGCAGCCGCTGGCTGCGGCAGCACATGACGATTCGCCAGAGGGGGTGTTGGACATCTCAGCATTCCTGCATTCGGTGGGCGGATCGCGCATGGTGCGCCCGAGGGGCCATTGTCGCCGCTGCGGAGTGAATGGCGTGAGGGCGCCGGAAGCGGGATGTTGTCTTCACCTCCCGTTCGTACGGCCTTGCCCAGCCAAGGGCTAGCGTTGGGTGCCCACACACCGGAGGCCGTCATGCACCCCGACGTACTTGGCTGGGCCGCCACGGCGGTACTGATGGCAACCTTGATCCGGCAGATGGTGAAGCAGTGGCAGTCGCCCAACCCGGAAGCCGTGTCCAGGTGGCTGTTCGCAGGCCAGATGACCGCGTCTGCGCTGTTCACGGTGTACAGCGCGATGCTGGGCAGCGTGGTCTTCGTGGTGACCAATGCGATGCTGCTGTTGACGGCGGTGGTGGGCCAGGTGATGGCCTGGCGCCGCCGTGGCCGACGCCGGGCTCCCCCGCCCTGCTGATTGTTAATGCGCGTTGCCTGAAGGTTTGACATCACGTTGCCCCGCCCTTGATGGGTGCGCCCACAACGCATTCCTATGCTGGGCCCGCCACCTGCGAGGTGGTGATCAACCTGGAGATGCACCATGCAACGCGACCAGAAAGACCTTCCCCATCCGGACACGGAGGCGCAGCGCCCCGATCCTGTCAGTCCGCTGCAGGCAAAGCTGCACAACCACCGCAATCATGACGAAGCGCTGCAGGAAACCTTCCCCGCCAGCGACCCGATCTCTCCCTTCGTCGCTGCACCCACGCCGGACGAGCAGGCCAAGCGCCTTGGGGAGCGGGTCAGGCTGCCAGACCGTCGCACGGATGAGGAGGCCGCGGGAGGTGACAAGTGATCCGGCGCGGCTTCGCCCGTGTCGCGGCCGCGACGGCGCGATTGTCCGGCAGCCTGGGGGCATTCGTCGCAGCGCTGGGGGTGATCATCACCTGGGCTGCCAGCGGGCCGGCCTTCCACTTCAATGACACGTGGCAGCTGGTGGTGAATACGGGAACGACCATCGTGACCTTCCTGATGGTGTTCCTGATTCAGCATACGCAGAACGCCGACACCGCAGCGCTGCACATCAAACTGGATGAACTGATCCGTGTCAGCAAGGACGCCAACCAGGAGCTGTTGAACCTGGAGTCGATGGAGCCGGCCCACCTTGAAGAGATACGCCAGCGCTACGAGGGACTGGCGAAGACCGCTGCAGACATCAAGTCCAAGAAGGAGCGCTGCATGCCCTGCGATGCGGACGCGGCCGCCGAAGCCTGAGGTCGCTGCTCCGGCGGCTACCTGCACCTATCACTGTTCTGGTGTGAGGCCCTGCCTGGCAGGGCCTTCCAGCAGCGCTCCGGTGGCGGAAAAGCGGCTGCCGTGGCAAGGGCAATCCCATGTGCGCTCATGACCATTCCATTGAACAACGCACTTCAGGTGCGGGCAGAGCGCCGACATCGTGTGCAGGCGCCCTCCCTCATCGCGGTAGACCGCAGTTCGCTTTCCGTCCACGTCCAGCAGTGCGCCGCAACCACGGGCCAGCTCACTGGGCGAGTGCGACGGCACAGCAGCAAGGCGATCTCCCACCATGTGCCGCGCAACGGTGCCATTGGTACGGGCCCAACCGGCCGCCGAGCGCACCGGTGTGAAGCGCATGGGGCTGAGCAGCTGCTCGATCTCGCTGGTCGTGCCGAGGATTCCCTCGGTGATCGCACGCGCGGCCACGCCCGCCCAGGTCAAGCCGTCCGGCCCATAGCCGGTAGCCAGCCACACATTGTCGTGCGCGCTGCTGCCGATGTAGGGCAGCTGGTCGGCTGCACGGAACTGCTGCGCGGACCAGCACAGCGGCTCTCCCTGCACGGTGAAATTGCGATGCGCGTCGGCGACCAGATGCTGGGCTGGATCCATCGGCGGCGTTTCGCCGGTGCGGTGGGTCTCGCCGACCAGCACCAACCAGTCACGGCCATCAGTACCGCGCACCCCGCGCAGCGATCGGTGCCGATCGGCAATCCAATGAATGCCTGCCGCGGGCGGCGTGGCAACCGGTACCGCCACGCCGTATTCGCGGTAGACCTCCATCTCGGCCTGCACCAGGTTGAAACCTGCTGGCGAATGGGTGGCCAGCACGAAGTGCCTGGCGTGGATGCGGGCGCCGTCGGCCGTCGCAACGCCGGCGGATGCCTCGATGCTGTTGATCCGGGTCCAGTCGTGGATGCGCACCCGGCCCGCCAGATGTCGCGCCAGCTCAATGCAGAACGCCGCCGGATCCAATTGCGCCTGATCTGCAACGCGGAAGGCGTGGCCCAAGGTGAACGGCAGCCCGGACTGGTGGTGTTCGCATTGCAGGCCGACGCGCTGATAGGCCTGCAGCTCACGCTCGAATCGCGCAGTGACCTCGCGGGTGCGCTCCTGCATGCCGTACTGCATGGCCACGCGTTCGAAGCCACAGCGCAGATCGTAGCGGTGAACCAGTGTTTCGATGGACCGCAGCGCCTGCTGCCGCCACTGCACGATACGACTGGCCGTGTCACCGCCCCAACGCGCGATCAGGTCTGCCAGCCGGGAAACGGGCGCGTAAAGATTGCCCGTGGACATCACCGTATTGCGCCCGCCGATGGGCCCCGCATCGACCACCAGCACATCCAGGCCGCTATCGGCCAGGCGGGCCGCTGTCAGCAGGCCAGTCATGCCAGCACCAACCACCAGCACGTCCGCCTGCGTGGTTCCGGCAAGTGGGCGGAAGCTGTTCGATTCGGCATCACGGGACCAGAGACTGGCGCGCGGTAACGGGTCGGCCATGAATACACCCTTGCAGAGTCAGCTGGAAGCCTTCCCTGATACGCCGCTGCGGGTGAAACAGCAGTGGTGCGGCCGTGCAGGAAATGCTCACACGCGTGGCAGCAGCGATGCCGATCAAAGGCGGGTGAACATCGCGTGGGCGACGCGCCTGCGCCCGCTGTGCGGGCGACGACGCCCCTTTGCAGTGCGGTCGCTAGCTTGCCTGGAAGGAGGAACCCGCTGTGAGCACGCACCTGGAGATCGACCTGATGATCGCGCAGTTGGAGGAAATGCTGCCGGAATGGGCGGCGTTCTACCCCGAGCCACAGTTCATCCGAATGCTCGCCGAGGCGCTGGACTTCATTGCTGCCAGTGCCGACTCCGATGCCCGGATGTATTGCGTGATGCGCACCGGGCACCTCAACGTGTGCAGCGGAGAGATCCCGTGGGCAGCGCGCTATGGAGGTCGTTGAGCCATCACGTCAGGCCGCGATGGCATAGGGTTCGACCAACCTGGCCAGGACGTCCATCGCCGTCTCAGCCTCGGCCTGGCCGTCGCTGTGCTGCACAAACCCCAGCCAGTCTGCGCGGGCCAGGCGTCTCAACGCCGCCGGCTGCGTCGGGAGCCAGCGCATCGGCCAGAACGGGAGACGCCGGTTGCCTACCCTGCCGCGCTGCAATTCGATCAGTCCCGTGTGGCTGGTAGCACCGAGCACCCGTGAGTACGCCACGCTCAAGCCGTCCTCGGGCCCCTCCATGTACTGCAGGAATCGGGCTCCATCGAACAGCAGCACCCCGGTGACGCCCGCATTTCGGTTGAAGCGGGCGGCATCATCCACCAGATCATCCAGCTTCACGCTGCCCAGACCCAGCGGGTCACCCGCAACGGCTGGGGCCGCTTCACTCACGTATGCGACTGCCCTGATCGGCATTGGCTGCTCCTGTAGCGAATCCCCCCAGATTCCGTGTCGAAAGCATAGGCCAACCGCGCCGCCGGTATGTTCCGACGCTGTGTATTTTGTGGATCAGTTGGGTTCAGACAGACAGACGGTACGCAGAGTGCGCCTGGGCTACCCGTCTGCCTGCGCCCATCGCGCAAGATTCTGTTTCACTTTGTCGATGCCGGCCCACGGGTCCCTGCGGCGCCGTTTGAGCTTTGCTGGCACGTCCCTGATCGTGAACGCGTCGGCGCGCTTGAGTTTGGACAGATCCCCCCATGCAATCGGCAGCGCCACCGGTGCCCCCGGCCTGGCCCGCAACGAGTACGACGCGACCGCCGTTGCTCCGCGCCCGTTTCGCAGATAGTCAACGAAGATCCGCTTGTTGCGCAGGCTTTTGGTGGCTGTTGCCAGGAACCGCTGCGGCTCGGACTGCGCCAGTGCTTCGGCGAAACCCTTCGCAAAGCGCTTGGTCAGGTCCCAATCGCATCCCGGGTTGAGCGGCACGACCACGTGCAGGCCCTTGCCGCCGGATACACGCAGGAACGACTCCAGCTCCAGCTGCGCCAGCAGTTTGCGGATGTCGGTGGCCGCTTTCTTGACCTCGGCAAAGGGCACGTCCGGTCCTGGATCCAGATCGAACACCACCCGGTCGGCCTGCTCGGGCGCTTCGGCGTGGCTGCCCCACGGATGGAATTCCAATGCGTTGAACTGCACCAGTTCGAGCAGGCTGGCCGGGTCGCGCACGACTAGGTAATGGGCATTGATGCCGCTTTCTTCCTTCAGCCTTGCCGCGTCGACCAATTCCAGTCCGGCCGTATGGTGTTTCTGGAAGAAGCAGGGTTTTGCGGTGCCACCGGGGCATCGGATGATCGACAACGGGCGATCAATCACCTCGGGCAGGAGATGATCCATCACTGCCGTGTAGTAATCCCACACGTCCTGCTTGGTGTAACCGTCGCCGGGAAACAGGATCTTGCCCGGAGACGACAGCGACGGCGGCACGCGATCCGCCACCGGTGCCTTCCTGGTCTTGCGCGCAGGTCCCGAGGCTGCCGGTGTGCGCGCCGCCGCCGGGGACGTTCCAGCGCGATCGGAATCGGCAAGGTCGGCGGTATCCTTGTCGGCCCGCACCGCCTTCAGCGACGCCTGGCGCAACAGCTTCTGCCCGCCGATCCCGCGGTAGAAGACCTCGACCACGAAACGTGGCTCGAACCAGGTCGCAGCGCGCAGGTCGGTGTCCTGCGTGGGCACGTAGGCGGTCGGCTTGCGGCCGCCACCGCCCTTGATGCGCTTGCTGATGTCACCGATCAGTTCGTCCGAGAACCCGGACCCGACGCGGCCGGCGTAGAGCCAGCCATGCTTCGCATCCGGCCGGGCCAGCAGCAGTGAGCCGAAGCCGGTGCGGCTGCCTTTGGGCGCGGTATATCCGACCACCGCGAATTCGTCGCTGGCCAGTTGCTTGGTCTTGCGCCAATCCTCGCTGCGGCCGCTGTGGTAGCTGCGGTCGGCGCGCTTGGAGATGATGCCTTCGAAATGCTGCTCGCCGGCCACGCGATAGGCTTCATCGCCATCACCTTGCACATGCGAACTGAACGCCAACGGGCGGCCCTGTCCTTCCAGCACGGACTGCAACAAGGCCTTGCGCTCCAGCAAGGGCGCATCAGCGACATCCACACCATCGAGGTGCAGCAGATCGAACAGTGCATACGTCAGCACGCCTTGGCGCTCGCCGGAGAGCGTGGCCTGCAGCAGGTTGAAGTCCTCCTTGGTGCCAGCGCCGGCGATCAGCTCGCCGTCCAGTGCGGCTGAAGTGAGGCCCAGCGCCGCCACAGCGTCACGTATCTCGGGGATCTTGCCGGTCCACTCCAGTGCATTCCGGGACCAAAGCTGCACATTGCCCTCGGCGACCGTGGCAAGGATGCGGTACCCGTCCCATTTGATCTCATGGACCCACTGCCCGCCCTGGGGCGGCGCGTCTCCCAGCTTGGCCAACTGTGGTTCGAATGGACCGGACGGCGCTGCGGCCTTTCTTGCCCTGCTGAGCGCCAGGGCCTTCTTCGCCCAGTTCTTTGGCCGGGTGCGCCTGGCGGGTACTGTGGCGAGCCTTTTCTTTGCAGCCTTGCCGGCACCCGACCGCTTCAGATCCTCTGCAGGGGGTTCAGCGACATCGGCCAGCAGATCGTCCGCCTCGATATCGCCGGCAAATTCGTCGTCGTCCTTGAACAGCAGCCACTGCGGCTGGCGCGCCGGCTTCCCGGAGCGGACCAGATGCCATCCGCCCTTCAGTTTGGCACCGAACAGCTCGAAGCGCAGATGACCCTTGGCAAGCTGGGCTTCCGGGTCGCCCTGCGTGGCCCATACACCGTGGTCGAACTGGGCGACATGGCCACCGCCGTACTGGCCCTTGGGGATCTCGCCTTCGAAGCTCGCGTAGTCGACAGGATGATCCTCCACCTCCACCGCCATGCGCTTGACCTTCGGGTCGTAACTGGGTCCTTTGGGCACGGCCCAGCTCTTCAGCGCGTCGCCGACCTGCAGGCGGAAGTCGTAGTGCCTGCGGCTGGCATGGTGCAACTGCACCACGAAGATGGCGCGTTGGCCTTTCGGTAGCGCCTTGCCCGGCTCGGGCTCCTGGGTCTGGTCAAAACGACGCTTGCGGCGGTACTCGACCAGGGACATGGGCAACTCCGCGCTATTTTCCCAGATGCTTGCGGACCGCAACGGCGGTGGGGCCGACCGCCGCGACAGCGGCACGAAGTTCTGCGGCGGACACACCCAGCGTCGCGGTCCAGTACTGCAGCTCGTAATCTTCGTTGACGTTGATACGATCCCGGTCCGGGCTGCCGGTGTTCTTCTTGTCATCGCTCATGGGGGGTCTCCACGCGTGATCGGGCGTGAAGTGACCGTACCGGCCGGTGCATGGGCACGAAGCGATGCCATTGTGAAGCCATGGCGAAGACCTGGATGCATCGGCGGCAACGGATGCCGACAGATCCTGCATCGTGAAGACAGCGCGCAGAGTTCGCGTGGACGTTCCCATGCCGCCTTCACTTGGCCCCTGCCCGATCGCAACCGGTCAGGACCTACGCTGGGCACTCCACTCACTGCGGAGCCCAGTATGGCTATCAAGACGGCGGAAGACCTGTTCATCCACGAACTCTCGGATATCTACAGTGCCGAGAAGCAGCTGACCAAGGCCCTCCCGCGCCTGGCCCGTGCGGCCGAGAACCCGGACCTGGCGGCAGCGTTCGAAACGCACCTGGAAGAAACGCAGGGCCAGATCGAACGCATCGATCAGGTGGTGGAGGTGCTTGGCATTCGCCTGAAGCGCATCAAGTGTGCGGCGATGGAGGGCCTGGTGGAGGAAGGCAAGGAAGTGATCGACAGCATCGACAAGGGGCCGGTGCGGGATGCGGCCCTGATCGGCGGCGCGCAGAAGGTCGAGCATTACGAGATTGCGTCCTACGGCACCATCGCCGCGCTGGCCAAGCAGCTGGGCTACAAGGATGCCCTTCCGCTGCTGCTGGAGACGCTGGAGGAAGAGAAGGCCACCGACGAAAAGCTGACCCTGCTGGCCAAGGGCGGCGGCAACGCCAAGGCCGCGCAGGCCGCCTGACCGGCGCACGCCGGAACCCGGCGGCCACGGATGGCCGCCTCAGGGCCCGTACAGCACCTGATCATTCGGGCAGAAGAACGTGCGTCGCCGCGTCGTCCCCAGATAGAGCTTGCTGATCGGGCCACCACACAGGGGGCAGACCTTTTTCGTGTGCACCTGCCAATGCTTCTTCAGCTCGAAGCGGCGCTTCCACTCCAGGAAATCGAAGCTGTAGGCGCGAGCCTGCTCGATCAAGGCGGTAAGCCTTCGTGGCGGCAGGTCGCCCAGCCGGGAGGCGGGATGCACGCCTATCCGGAACAGCACCTCGTTCTTGATGATGTTGCCCACGCCGGCGAAGACGGTCTGGTCCAGGAGCGCATCACAGACCATGACGTCCGGCAGGGCCTTCAGCTTGCGCCGGGCCAGCTTCGGATCCCAGGCGTCGTTCATCACGTCCGCGCGCCAATCGTAGACATCGTCCAACGGCTCATCGATCAGCCGCACGGAACACGCATAGAAGTTCAGCTCGCCATTGTCGAACATCAGGGATACACGCGGCGGGGTTGGCTTCCTTTCATCGATGCGCCAGCTGCCGAACATCATCAGGTGGATGCGCAGCGTGTGGCGGCTGAACTCCAGCAGGAAGTGCTTGCCCCAACTGCGGACCGCCTTGACCCTGCGGCCCTGCAGCGGTGACAGGTCGATGCGGCTGTTGCCGGACACGGTGCGGACCACGTGCCCCTTGAAATGGCTCGCCGCTTCCCGCAACAGCACGATGGAAGGGCCTTCAGGCATGTGCGTTCTCCGACAGCAGCGCCTGCAGGCCCAGTGCGTTGCGGGTGGCATGGCCCAGTGCGGTATTGTCCAGTACGCACCAGGCGGGTCGTTGCGCGTCGGATTCGCGCCGCAGCCGTTCCGCGAGCCCGGCCAGGGTCTGCTCGCTGTACGCACTGCGATAGATCTGCGGTTGGCCGTGCCAGCGCCAGTAGCTCCACGTGCGGTCACCGCCGGGGATCGCTGCCGCCGGCACACGTGCCGGATCCGCGGCGACCCGTGCAACGCCATGCGCGCTCAACAGCGCATCGACCTCCGGCGTGAACCAACTCGGGTGGCGCGGCTCGCACGCCAGGTCGGCTTGCGTGCGTGCGCGCAGGCCCCGCAGGAAGGTTTCGGTCGTGATCGTGTCGTACACCAGGCTGGGCGGCAACTGCAGCAGCAACGGACCGAGCTTTCCGCCCAGCGCCAGCACGCCTTCAAGGAACTGTTCGAGCGGTTGCATTGCATCGCGCAGCCGACGCTCATGGCTGATCTCGCGCGGGAGCTTCACCGCGAACCGAAAGCCCTCCGGAACGCTCGCGGCCCATCGCGCGTAAGTCCTGGGCTGGTGCGGTCGATAGAAGGACGAGTTGATCTCCACCATCGACAGGCGTGTGGCATAGCGCTGCAGCAGGCTGTCGCCCGCGCCGAACGCTTCCTGATCCGCCCGCGGCAGCGACCATCCCGCACAACCGACGCGTGGTGGGGCGGGCGCAACCGGGGCGGCTGTGGCCTTCATCGTGCCAGCTGCCCGTCCGGTTCGGTGATGCTGGCCGCAGCTGCCTCCGTGTGCGACTGCGAAACCGACAGCAGTCGATCCAGGGCACTGGTGCCCGACTGCAGCGCCGACGCGCTGCGCACGAAGCCGGTCCAGTCGGAGATGGCGATCTTTCCCAGCGCCAGCTCGTCCACCCGCACGCTGCGCATCCGCCAGTGCGGAAACTGTCGACGCCCCACCCTGCCCCGGTTCAGTTCGACGATCCCACTGTGGCTGCTGGCGGCCAGAACACGCGTGTAAGCGGCCTTGATTCCTGCCTCCGGGCCTTCCAGGTACTGCAGGAAGCGCGAGCCATCGAACAGCAGTGTGCCGGTCACATCGACGGATTCGTTGAACTGCACCGCCTCCGCCACAAGCTGCTGCAGCCGTTGTTCCGTCAGGTTGCGGGAGGCTTCACTTACGTAGGCAATTGCTCGAAAAGGCATGGCACCACCGGTTGTTGCAGACCGCTCTACCTTAGCCACGCGGATCGTACGCGCGGTGAGATCGGTGTGGAGGCTGCGTCGAACTGTGGCGTGGCCCTTCCGCATCGCGTTGACGCGTGGTTGGGTTGCGGAAGAAGTGTCTGCCTGTGCGCACACGCGTGCACCATGGTTCGTGGAGGCAGGATGAGGAATCGCGGGCTCCCGGATGACGCCACGTTGGCAGCCATGCCACCGCCATCTAGCGCCGGATCTGGAAGATGGTCGCTGCCGCCAATCGGGCGGCTGAACCCAAGGAGACTTTCCATGGCCAACCAGAACCAGAACCAGGGCAACAGCAACCGCGGTTTCGCTTCGATGGACGAGGACAAGCAGCGCGAGATCGCCGCCAAGGGTGGACGTGCCGCGCACGAGTCAGGCAACGCCCATGAATTCAGCTCGGAAGAAGCACGCGAAGCCGGCCGCAAGGGCGGCGAAGCAGTGAGCCAGGACCGCCAGCACATGGCTGACATCGGCCGCGAAGGCGGCCAGAACAGTCGTGGCGGTGGCAACCAGGGAGGCAACCAGGGCGGCAACCAGGGAGGCGGGCAGCAACAGCAGGAACGTGGCGGCGGCAACAACCGCGGTGGCCAGCAGCGCTGATCTGCATTGAAACCCGATGTACCCCTTCGTGGGCGGACGTGATGTCCGCCCACTTTCGTGCGCCCTCGCGTCACTCACGGGCGTTTCAACTGGGGCGCCGCAGGCGGGCGCCCCAGGTTTTTCATGGCTCGCGTGGCGGCAGATCCAGTGCGCCCGCGCCCGGGCCGGCCCCCAGCTCGGCCCCGGTGGTCGGCCGCGCTTCCGGGTCGGAGAGCGTGCGCAGGGTCATGGCCTGCACCGCGGCCTGTTCGCGTGGATCGAGGTCCACCGTGCCGCTGCCGTCGCCACCGTCCACCGCAGCCTGTGCCTCGCGGTCGCTGACCCGCTCCCAGAGCTCGCCGCTGTTCCAGCTGCCCTGCAGGTCGTCGGCGCCGTCGCCCTGCGACATGTCCATGTACAGATCAGTGAACGCAGGATCCCCCGGCAGCTTGCCCGGTGGGAAGTTGGGCTGGATGCTGTGCAGCGCCTTCTCGAACGACTTCATGTGGGCGATCTCGCGGGTCATCAGGAAGCGCAGCGCATCCTTGATGCCCGAGTCGTCGGTGACGTTGATCAGGCGCTCATACACCAGCTTGGCGCGGGCTTCGGCCGCAATGTTCGAGCGCAGGTCTGCGCTGGGGTCACCGATCGAGTCGATGTAGGCGGCTGTCCACGGCACCCCACTGGAATTGACCAGCGCCGGGCCGCCGCCGTAGAGGATCTGTTCGGTGTGGCTGGTGCTGTTCTGCCCCAGCAGCCGCATGTCCTCGGCCTCGGCAAGGCCTTCGGACTGGATCGCCTTGGGCCCGCGGTTGAGCATGGCGATGATGGTGCCGATGATCTCCAGATGGCTGATCTCTTCGGTGGCGATGTCCATCAGCAGGTCCTTGCGCCCGGGATCGCATTCGCCAAGTCCCTGGGTGAAGTAGCGCATCGCGGCGGCCAACTCGCCCTGCGGGCCGCCGAACTGCTCAAGCATGAGGCTGGCGAGCTGCGGATTGGATTCGCGGACGCGCACGGTATACATCAGTTTCTTGTGATGAAAGAACATGAGGATTTCTCCAGTGGCTGGCGTGGGCTGGCTTTGCGGTCAACGCTTGGCCTGGGCGCCAGGCGTTTCGTCACGGTTGAGGAACGCACCGACCAGGCCGTCCTGGTGGTCCTCCAGCCAGCGCGCCATGGCAACCTCTTCCTGCAGGATCTGGCCACACACCGCCGCAATGTCGGGCGCGCCGGCGCGCTCGGCAGCGATCACCAGCGCCCGGTACGTGGCGATCTCGGTGTTCTCGAAGCCGAACGAAAGGCCCACGCTCTTGACCACCTCATCTTCCATCAGGGTGTTGCCAGCGGCGTGGATGGCGGCGGTCATGCTGGCGAACAATCCCTTTGCGGTGGGCACGCTTCCTCCCAGCGCCTCGATGCACTCCCGCAGGGAAGCGGCCTGCCCCTGTGTCTCCTGGACGTGCTGGCCGATCCGGGCAGCAAGCTGGGGGTAGTTCTCGATCCGCGAAGCCATGGCCTTCATCATGGTCTCCGCTTCCTGTTCCATGGCGTAGGCATCCTGCAGCCATTTCAGCAAGCGTTCGCGTCGGGTGTCGTTGTGGTCTGCCATTTCGATCTCCGGTCTGGGGCGACATGCCTCCGGAGAACATGGTGAAGCGCTGGCGATCACCGCCTTGTCGGGCGGTGTGAACCGCTGGAGGTGGCCGCTGCACGCGGCCCTGATGCGGCGATAACATGCAGGGACTGTGGGTTGGCCCCGCTCCGCGATCAGGGCATCGGGCTGGACAGTGCCGCGCCGCCGGCTCGACCTTGCAGGCTGCCACCCGACGCGCGCGGAGCGTCCGTCGCCACCAGTGCCTGCACCACACGGTGTTGCATACGATGAGCACCGCCCTCCACGCCCACGACATACACGAAGCGCCCATCGAACTTGGCGTGCGCGCCCTCCAGGAGATCGTCGGCCTGCAGGGCTCGCTTGAGCGACTTCATCCACGTGCGCTCAGGCATGCGGTCCAGTTCCACTACGATGGCAGTGCCACCGCAGTCCAGCGGCATGCACTCGACACGCAGCACGCGTGGAGAAGCAGAATCGGTTCCGGATAGCGGCATGAGAGAAGCTCCAATGCGGGGGACGGCGGCAGTATCCATGCCACGTGCCAAGGCGCCGTCAACGAGCTCCATCCGGCCCTGCACGCTGCCTCGACGGTGCTGGAGGCGCGCTTCACGGGCTTCGCGCCGGGCTGACAAGCCGCACGCGTCGTATTGATGCTGCACAGCACAGACTGGCACTCCCGAAGCAATACAGGCTGTACACATGCAATCCGGAATGAGCCAGCGCAGATGCAACCTGCTGCTGGTGGAAGACCAGCTCGACCTGGCAGCACTGATGGAACATGCACTTGAGGACGCAGGCGACCAGGTGACGCACGCCTACAGCGTGTTCGACGCGCTGGGACTGCTGGACACCCAGCGATTCGACGGCGCCGTGCTGGATGTCGAGCTTCGTGACGGCGTGGTGTTTCCAGTCGCTGATCGCCTGGCCGAACTTGGCATCCCCTTTCTGTTCGTCTCTGCGGTCTATGACCAGCTGGTGCCGCAGCGCCACCGCCGCGCCGCCTTCGTGGCCAAGCCGTTCCACGTCGACCAGCTGCAGGAGACTGTGCGGCGCGTGGTGGGCGACGCCTGCGCACCTTCTTCGGCACGCTGACCCCGACTGCAGCGGTCAACCCAGGTGCGGGGCCACCACCAGGCTCAGCTGGCGCAGCGCACCACCACGGGAGAGCCCGTCCCAGTTGCCACGCGCCACGCTGCGGATCTCGGAGGCCTCAACCCACAGCAACCGCATCGACCAATCAGGAAAGAATCGGCCTGAAACCCTGCCACGGCCCAGTTCGATCAGCTCGCGATGGCTGCGGGCACTGAGAATGCGGCTGTACACCACGTTGATGCTGTCTTCCGGTCCCTCGATGTACTGGAGGAAGCGGAGCCCATCGTAAAGAAGCACACCGGTAACGCAGGCTTCGAAGTTGAAGCCGGCGGCGGCCCTGGCGAGGTCGTCCACATGGTCCATGGAAAGCCCCGGTATCGCCTCACTTGCGTAGGCGATCGCGCGGAGGGGCACATTCGTTCCTTCTGGCGCAGGAGGTTTCCTGCGCGGCAATGATCGCTGCCCCGTTGTAGGCGGCGATGAGGGCCTTCAGGCGCTGGGGCACCGCCGCCTCTCCTCGGCTGCACACTACGCTAACACCCGTCCCGGACTTCAAGCGGCGTTCGCGTAGGGCTCAACGATTGCAAGCAGCTTCTGCATCGCTTCGTCTTCGTCCTGGCTGGTTACCGCCCGCTGGATGAAACGGCTCCAGTCCGCAAGGGCGATCATCTGCAGCTCGCCCGCGCTGACCGACAGGCAGCGCATTGGCCAGAACGGCAACCGCCGCTGCCCGACACGGCCACGCCCGAGTTCGGTCAGTTCGGTGTGGCTGCGGGCGCCGCTTACGCGGGAGAAGGCAACATCCAGCCCGTCGGCCGGGCCTTCCATGTATTGCAGGAAGCGCTGCCCGTCAAACAACAGGACCCCGGTCACGCCCGCTGATCGATTGAAGCGGGCCGCATCTTCCATCAGTGCAGCCAGGCGTTCCGGCGTGAACCCTGGGGCAGCCTGGCTGGCGTAGACAATCGCGCTGTTCGGCATCGACCGCTCCTGCTCTCCCAGCCGATCAATGTAAGGTAGGCAGCGTTCACGCGCCGTAAACGCGTACAGGCCACGCGTCACACATCGGCCGATGTGCCCGGGTTTCATGGGATTCGGCCTGGATCGGAGACGCCTGACGGCGCGACCGCATGCTGCGGTGCGGCGAAATGGCCGGTGTTTACACAATGACCCGCCCGGTCAGCACGGCAGGGGCACCCGCCGCCCCAATCTCCGCCAGATAGGCTGAAAATCCCCCTGCGGCGCGCCCTTCCAGACGCGCACTGGTGAAGACGACGGGTGCACCGGCCCAGCGTACATCCGCGCCGCAGGCCTGCAGCGCCCTCACCATCTGAACGTCTTCCCCGCAGCGCAAGGCAGGAAAACCGCCGACCGCATGATAGAAATGGGCAGAAACACCTAGGTTGGCACCATGGATGCGCCCGTGACCTTCCCCCCACTGCTGCCGCCCCTGGAATACCCTCCGCAGGCGATGTTCGGACGGGCAGCGCGCCGCAATGTCCACCAGTCCGCAGAAGGCGTCACACGGCTGCTCCAGTTGTCCAACCAACCAATTGCCAGGGACCTCGCTATCGGCGTCGGTGCTGGCCAGCCACCTGGCGCCGCGACCCAACAGCTCGACGGCGGCCGCTGCGCGGGCAATCCCCACGCAGTGTGCATCCAGCCGCACAATGCCGACGCGCTGTTGGTGGCAGATGGACGCCGTCGCATCCGAGCAAGCGTCCAGTGCAACCACCACTTCGACCGGTTCGCCGCCCAGGCCCGGGTGCAGGGCCGCCCTTCGGATCGATTGCAGGCAGCGCGCCATGCTGGCTGCCTCGTTGTGCGCGGGGACCAGAACGCCTATCACCGCAGGCCCTCGTTGCGGGCCAGTGACAGCGTGCCGCGCGTCCAGCCCTGCAGCACGAAGTCCGCATCGCGATAGTGGAAGGCTTCGTGCAGGCCGTGGCCCAGGCACCGATGCACGACTTCGGTCCGGCTCACCCGCCCGGGGAACGAGGGCAACCAATGGCACGCGACCAGCAATCCGTCGTCACGAAGTGCTTGATCGATTCCGGCACGCAGCTCGCGAAGAGCGCTCGTCCCCAGGTAGTAGCCCATCTCACCGCAGACGATCAGGTCGAAGCGCCCCGGCGGCCATTGCTCGGGGTGGCTGGCGCAGTGGACCTGCACGTGCGGCAGGTGGGCCAGGTTGCGGCGGGCCCGGAACGCTGCGCGCGGGCTGATGTCGGTGGCCAGCAGGCGCTCACAGCGGGCCGCCAGGGCCTCGGTCAGCACGCCGTTGGAGCATCCCAGCTCCCAGCCACGATTGAACTGGCGCTGGCTCAGGCTGGCCAGCAGCAACGCACGCTTGCGTTCTTCATACCACCGGCTGCGGTAGCCAAAAGGGTCTTCCTGCTCATGCAGTTCATCGAAGTACGGTTGCGCGCTCATGCCAGAAATACCTCGTAATCGCGGAAAAATCGGGCCAGTACATGGGAAGGCAGCACCGGCGGGCTGTTCAGGCCCGGCACGTTGCCCGTCTGCGTCCGGAACCGGGCGATCGCACTTCGTTTCACCGACGCCACTGCGGAAATGTCGACAAGCTGCGGGAACTCCCACGCCATATGCGCGCAGGCCGGATCCAGCCAGTGCCAGCCCCATACCGGGTACTCCAGGCGACGGCAACCCACTGCGCGCGCGGCGCGGCAGGCTGCACGCCCTGCCGCTTCGTGATCGGGATGCCCATCGAAGCGCCAGGGCGCCAGCACCAGATCGCCCGGCTGCAGGTGCTGCTGCAGCCAGTCCTGCAAGCCCTGTTCGTGCTTGCTGACCGCGCCATCGCCGATGCCGAGATGAAACGTCGCGTCGGCCGCAATCCCAAGTTCCGCCAGCGCCGCTGCAAGCTCTGCCCGACGCGCCGACCGCAGGCGGTCCGGTGTCCACCACGGCTCACCCGGATAACACGCTTCACCATCGGTCACGGCAATGACGCCAATCTCCATGCCCTGTGCCGCAGCTTGATGGAGCAGCCCTCCACAGCCAAGGATCTCGTCGTCGGGATGCGGCGCAACGACCACAAGGCGGTGATGGTCGGCGCACAGCGAGCGGGCGGGCGTGGACGGTTGCTGCCAGAGCCAATCGCAGCGCAGCCAGGCCTGTTCCAGAGTTCCCTGTCCTTGCAGGGGTGTGCTGGCTACAGCGCCCATGCGGTCTCCTCGGCTGCCCGCTGCTCCCCCAGCCACTGCCAATCGCGATCGGCATGGCACTGCCTGAGGAACACCGTCAGGTCCGCCCAGCGGCGGGCGTGCCCGTCTTCCAGGCACATCGGCGCCGGACCGAGCGCCCGACCTGCAAGGTCCAGGACGCGCGTCGCCGCCCGCTCGACCACGCAGCGCAGCCGCACTACGTCTTCCCGATGTGCCGATTGGGGCGCGTCGTCGATGCGCGAGGCCACTTCGCGAAGCAGCGCCGCAGCCGGCCCCAGGGCAAGGTCCGCTGCACCCAGCAGCCGTGCGCGGTTGCCGTCGCTGCAGGCCGGCCGCATGCGTTCAGCCAGTGCCACCGCTGCGCCAAACCAGACCGCCGCGATACCGGCTCCGCCATGCCAGAAGCCCGGCCGTTGCAGGTAGGCGTCGCGCGGTCCCAGAATCGTCATCGGTGCGCCGTCGAAGCGCACCGTCGTGGACGGAATGCCGGCCATGCCAGCCGCCGGCCAGGGCTCACCCGAAAGCGTGCACCAATGCTCCGCCGCCACATGGCACAGCCACACGCCGTGTGTGTTCCGCACGGTTACCAGTGCCGCATCCACCCACGCGCTGCCTGAACACCAGGGCTTGTCACCATACAGTCCACCGCCGGCGTCGATGCGCAGGGTGTTGGCTGGGCCTTCTGCGGCCCACACCGCCAGCAGCTGCCCTTCAGCAACCACAGGCGCGTTCAGCTCGGCAATGATCGCCTGGGCGTCGTAATGCGCTTCCAGCACCTTGGCCAGGCAGAGATCCTCTGCCCCCCACGCCGCCAGCGCCCGCCAGCGCTGCAGCGTGTGGCCACTTCCGGGCAAAGGCAGTGCGGGCTGCTGGGCGAGAACCTGGCGTGCACGGTTGAACAGCGAAGAAGGCAACGTCACATCCTGCATGGCCGATCTGCAATGAAGATAGGTCATGAACGTAGGCGCCCTGCGGTCACATCACTGTCTTGGCGGTGTGGCGGCCACATGAATACCCGGCGCAGTGTTCCTCACGCGCTCACCGCTGGCGCTGTTCGCTGGCACGCACGCACTGGCGCAGCTCCCACAGCCAGGGCAACACCACCAGGCCAAGCGCCGGCAGCAGTACGAACCCCCACAGCGCCGGTGCTGCCAGTGCCACATTGACTGCCCATCGAGGTTCGGCCTGCCACGCCACCCCGCCCAGCAGCACCCAGGGAGCGGCGTCGAGCACACTGTGCACGTGCTGCTCGGCCGGGCTGATGCGTCGCCGCCCGTCCGCGCTGACAGTGTCGAGGTAGCCGGCGATTGCGTGCGCGATGACCAGGACTGCCAGCAGCGTGACGAGCAACCACGTGCTTTCCAGCACGAGCCACGCCAGCACGCCGCTGCCGATGAGCAGCAGCTGCAGCCCATGCAGCAGGCTCTCGCGCATCGCGGACGTGTGCGGCAGGTCGGTACGCCGGTGAAAGTGGAAGTCCAGCGCACCGGCGGCCAGCCAGACTGCGTAGACACATGCCATGACAATCCAACTCATGACGGCCTGCTCAGGGAGTCAATACGATCTTGCGGCAGTCGTCGTCCTTGGCATCGAACATCGCATAACCTTGCGCCGCGTCGGCCAGGCGCATCCGGTGCGAGATGATGTCCCCCGGATCCAGCTTTCCTTCCAGGATTGCGTCCAGCAGCTCCGGCATCAGTCCCTGCACGTGAGTCTGCCCCATCTTGAATGTCAGGCCCTTGTCGAACGCATCGCCCAGCAGGAACCCGTGGATGAAACCGGCATAGACACCGGGAATGCTGACCACGCCGCCGCGGCGGGCGGCTGCGATGCACTGACGGATGGCCACGCCGCTGCTGCCTTCCAGTTTCACGGCGGTCAGCGCTGACTCCAGGGCACTGCCCTCGGCCTCGAAACCGACGGCCTCGATGCAGGCATCCACGCCGCGTCCACTGGTCTGGGTAAGGATGTAGTCGGCCGGGTCCTCGATCTCCTTGAAGTCGATCGGCGTCACACCATAGGCACGGCGCGCGTAGTCCAGGCGGTAGCGAAGATGGTCGACCATGAAGATGGTCTCCGCTCCCAGCAGCCGGCAGCAGGCCGCGCTCATCAGCCCAACCGGACCGGCACCGAAGATCGCCACTGTCGAGCCCGGCTTGACCCCTGCGTTCAGCGCGGCCTGATAGCCGGTGGGCAGAATGTCCGACAGGAACAGAACCTGTTCGTCGGCCACGCCTTCCGGGATGCGCAGTGGGCCCACATTCGCCTTGGGCACGCGCACGAATTCGGCCTGTCCGCCTGCCACGCCGCCATACAGATGGCTGTATCCGAACAACGCCGCCGGGGGCAGAAGGCCCTTCTGGTTCAGCGCAGCGCCCTTGCCCGGGTTGGTGGTCTCGCAGGCGGCATACTCGGCCAGCCGGCAGTGGAAGCACTCGCCACAAGCGATCACGAAAGGGATCACCACGCGATCGCCCGGCCTCACCTGGGTTACGCCGCTGCCGACCTCTTCCACCACGCCCATGAATTCGTGCCCCAGCACATCGCCGTCGTGCAGATCGGGAATCTTGCCCCTGTACAGGTGCAGGTCCGAGCCACAGATGGCGGTGGCGGTAACCCTCAGGATCAGGTCGTCCTCAGCTGCCAGCACCGGGTCCGGCACGGTCTCGACGCGCACATCCTTGCGGCCGTGATAGGTCAATGCCTGCATCGTGCTTCTCCAGAAGATCGGAACGACAGCATTGCAGGGACGCCCTCCTGCCCCGGTGACATCCAGGTGTGCGCAGCGTTCATTCCGCGGCGTCGTGGTGTTAACCCGGCCCGGGGCACGCTGCGAACACCCGCCACAGGAGCTCACCATGAACGACAAGCTGCCTTTCAATCCAACAACAGACGTGGACGATCAATCGAAAGCACACACGCCGGACAAGCGGCGCAATGGTCGAGCGAAGTGGAAGGAGCACGACATGCCGGACGACGGCGATGGCCCCAAGGCCGTACCCGAGGACTACGAGCGTCCCGATCCCGATCCGACGGGCAAGCGTTGAGGCCGCCTCACATCCTGGATGCGCCGGGTTCACGCGTCATGGTGCGCTGCCGGCGCAAGCTGCATGCACGGTTTCTGGTCAGGCTGAAAGAGGTGTTGCATGTGGAAACGCAACGGTCTCTCGCTGGTACTGCTCGCACTCACTGTCGTCTTCATTGTCGGGCAGGCAGTTGCGGGACATCACGTGCACAATCAGGAGTTGACGCAGCACGGGCGCGCGGCGATCGACCTCTGGCACTACCTGGCGACCGGGCATTTCGTGAGCGCTACATTCGAGAACTGGGAGAGCGAGTTCCTGCAGATGGGAATGTACGTTCTTCTGACCGTCGCCCTGCGCCAGCGTGGCTCGGCCGAATCCCGGCCCCTGGACCCGGCGCAGGAGCAGAACCGCGTCGAGCCGGGCCCTGCGCCGTGGCCGGTTCGTCGCGGCGGCGCATGGAAGGTGCTTTACGGTCACTCGCTTGCGATTGCCTTCGGGCTGTTGTTCCTGCTCAGTTTTGCATTGCATGCATTGGGTAGCTGGCGCGCCGAGCAGGTCGAGCAGCAGCTGCAGGGGTTGCCGGTGCCGGGTTTCCTGGAGCATCTGGGCAGCAGCACGTTCTGGTTCGAATCGATGCAGAACTGGCAGAGTGAGTTTCTTGCGGTGCTGTCCCTGGTTGTACTTACGATCTTCCTGCGGCAGAAGGACTCACCGCAATCCAAGCCGGTCGAAGCTCCGCACGCGCAGACAGGGGATTGAACCATGGGAAATGCTCCGTCAACCGCCTTGCTGATCATCGATATGTTCAGTCGCTTCGACTTCCCAGGCGCGCAGGCGCTGGCGCCAGCAGCGGAGCGGGCGGCCGCACAGATCCGACGCTTGAGAAACCACTTTGATGGCCACGGATGGCCGGTCATCTACGCCAATGACAATTTCTCGGACTGGAAGCGTGACTTCCGCCAACAGGTAGCACAGTGCCAGCGGGATGGAGGACCGGCCGGGCGGATTGCCGACCTCCTCTCTCCCCTGCCCGGTCACTACTTCGTGCTCAAGCCCAAGCATTCGGCGTTCCTGGCCAGCCCGTTGCCGATTCTGCTGGCCAAGCTTGGCGTGCGCAGCCTTTGGCTCAGCGGGATGACGGCCGATTCATGTGTCCTGGCTACCGCGCTGGACGCCAACGCCAGGGAATTCGACGTAGTGGTGGCACGGGAGGCCGTGGCGGGGACGCCGGCGCGGAAACAGCGTGCGATGGCGCTGCTCGCCGATTCGGGTGCAGCCCGGGTCGCACGGCTCGCCTCGCTGGTCCCGGCATGACCGGCCGGAGCGGGCTCAGGCCCGGTCTGCGATTCCCTTTACACCGGCGTGACCGGCGCAATGTGCGCAGCAGAAGATCTGACCGTTTCCTTCAACGCCATGCCCGATGATCGCGCAGTCGCAATGTGCGCAGCGCGGTGCGAACGCATGGATGGCGCACTCGAACGAATCGAAGGTGCCGCTGCGTCCACCCTGCTGGAGGGTGAAGCTCTTGTCGTAGTCATTGCCGCAGACATCACAGGTAGCCATGGGGCACCTCATGCGGAGAAAGGAGCATGCAGTGTCGCGGGCGCGGGTGTCGGCGGTCGTGAATGCATCGTGTCGCCAGCGTGCAGAACACCGATGTGTTCATTACGCGGGCTGCAGCCCGCGTTGCCAACGCCCAGCCCACGCGTCTCAGCGTGCCTTGCCGGGCTCGGCACTGCCACCAGGCGATGTGCCGCGACCACACGGAAACGCCGCGCGCAGCCCTTCGACAACCAGGGGAGACGCATCCTGTTGCAATCGCACGCGGGGCAGCTGCCGGAGATGGGAAGACACCTGATCGACCAGTTCATGCGGAAGGATCCGGCCCTGCCCACACCACTGACCGCGGCTGGCATCGGCGACACCCAGGATATAGCTGCTGGCCCGGGCGCTGGACAGCCCCCGGCAGTGTTCGCCATCGCAGAACCCGTCAGCGCCTTTGCCCTGCAGCAGCGTGATGAGCTCCGCACCACTGACAAACCAGGTGCGTTCCGGTTGCGTTGTGCCTGCCACGGCGGGTCCCACGAGGGCGCCGAGGCACAGTGTCAGGAGCCAACGCATGCGGCGGTGCGTGAGGCGGGCGTGATGTCCTTTCATATCGGGGTCCTGGCTGTCGTTTTTCTGGATTCCACGCGGTGCCGGTCAGAGTTGATCAAGCTGGTTGCGTGGTTGAAACGCCGGGTCGTCCTCAGCTTCCAGCATGGCGTCCACCAAGGCGTCGAAGGGCGCGGCAGCGGTATCCAGGTCCGTGGAAGAAAGGAATCCGGATTCCCCCTGGCCGGCCAGGGCAATCGCGGCAACGGTCTCGCGCTCACCTTCCTCTGCCCAGAGATAGTCGTGGACCAGTGCCACCCCGTGGTCGCCCGCCTTCAGGAAATCGGCCGCGCCCCGTGCCACAGCCAGAAACGCGATGAGATCGTAGAGGCTTTCCGAATACGTCAGCGATCCCGCAACAAAGTGCGTACCAGTGCGGTCATAGGCGGCAACCTGGATATTCTCGGCCTGCGCGGATGCAAGGAAGGCCTTCAATGCGGCGCGATTGTCGGGGTAGCGGGCCAGCAGGGCCTGGCAGTCTATGAGCAGTTCATCCAACGCCTCGTCGCTTGAAGACTCCAGGCATTCACCGTTGCCCAAGCGCCACGGCCCGGCGATGCATCGCCAGTCGGACCATCGGGATGGCGAAGGCAGGGGCGCCGCCAGCCATCTGGAGAGATCTTCGTGGCGCAACTGCAGGCGCAACAGCGCTGAATAAGGCTCTGACAAGGCGATGACCCATCCGGTCTGCGTGTCCAGATGGCTTTTAGCAGACAACGCGCGACCCGCCAACACCCCAGTGCCAGCCTCATGGACTGCGACTGCGACTGCTACTGCCGCAGGCGCAGCGCCGGACTATCGCGCAGCCGTTGACCCTCTCACCAGGCACCTTCCCGTCATCACGAGTCTGCGTACCGGCAGCTCCGGCATGCGCAGGCGCTCCAGCAACAGCGACATCGCGGCCCGCCCCATCTCTTCAACCGGCTGCTCGACCACGGTAATACCCGGTTCGACCAGCTCGGTCCATCGCTCGTTGTCGAAGCCTGCCAGCGCCAGCTCTCCTGGAATCGCAAGCCCAGCGCTGCGGGCCGCTTTCAATGCGCCCATGAGCAGCAGGCTGTTGCTGGCGACCAGCGCATCGGGACGCGAAGGACTGGTCAACCACGGCTCGACCGTTGCGATGGCGGCCTCGGCCGTGGGCTCTACCTCGCGGTAGTCCGGTTCCAGCCCGTGCCTGCGCATTGCAGCGATATAGCCGTCGCGGCGTTCGGCCGCCGTGGTACTGGTGCTGCCGAACAGGCCACCGATGCGGCAATAGCCGCGCTCGGCCAGGTGTTCGACCAGGCCCGCCATCGCCGCTGCGTTGTCGAGGACCACGCTGTCGATCGAGCCACCGGGTGCGGCACGATCGACCAGGACCGTAGGGTAATCCAGCGTGAGCCGGTCCAGCCGCCCCACCGTGGTCCGGGTGGGCGCAAAAATCAGCCCACTGATGCGTTCCTCATGCATCAACTGCAGATACAGCGCCTCGCGCTCGGGGTCCTCATCGGTGTTGCAGAAGGTGACGCGAAGGCCTTCCCGGTACGCGACTTCCTCCACGGCGCGGATCAGCGCGGTAAAGAACGGGTTGCGGATATCGGCCACGATCAGGCCGATGATGCCGGTATGCCGGGCGCGCAGGCGTCTTGCCTGCAGGTTGGGGTGATATCCGGTCTGGCGGATCGCCGCCTCCACCCGGCCGCGCACGGCCTCGCTGACCGGGCCGCCGCCGAGCACCCGCGACACCGTGGACTTGGATACCCCCGCCACGCGTGCGACGTCATTGATGCTGATGCTCACTGGTAACGTTCCCGGAATCGAGCGCTTTTCTGGGCCGGACGGCCCTCCAGCACCATGTTAACGCCAAAGGACTATTGGATTTTTGTGCACTGCACATTGAAATGGCGAGTGGGAACGTTCCCAATACATCTCAGCCACCCCTTCCGCGGAGCCCCCTTTGTCGCCCCAGACCTCCCCTTCCCCGGCCACCCGGGAACTGATCCGCCTGGACGCGCGGGCGCAGGACAAGACCGATGCCATTGCCCAGGTCGCCCAGATGCTGGTCGCGTCCGGCTGCGTGGCGCCGGGGTACGAAGCCAGCATGGGGCGGCGCGAAACGCTGGCGAACACCTTCCTTGGACACGGCGTAGCAATCCCGCACGGGCTTGGCGAGGACCGCCATCTGGTGCACCGCGATGGCATCGCCGTGCTGCAGTTGCCGCAAGGCGTGGAATGGAACCCGGGACAGGTCACCCGTCTGGTGGTCGGCATCGCTGCCCAGTCGGATACCCACATCACGGTGCTGCGCCGCTTGACCCGGCTGATCCAGGACGAGTCCACGCTGCAGCGGCTGTTCACCACCACCGAGGCGGGCGAGATCGTGAACGCGCTGGCCGGCGATGTTGCGATTGCCGCCACCCACGCGCCAGCGGTGGATCTGGCCGAGCGCTTCGAATGGACCATCGCTTACCCCAACGGACTGCACGCCCGTCCTGCCACGCGCTGGGCCGAGACGGCGCGCGGCTTCGCGGCCCGCGCGCAGGTCCGCGCAGGCGATCAGGCGGCCGATGCCAAGAGTCTGGTAGCGCTGCTTCAGCTCGGGCTGCGTGAGGGCGATGCCGTGCGTGTTTCTGCCGAGGGCGCCGATGCCCCCGCGCTGCTGGCTGCGCTGCGCAAGGTCATGGATGGATTGGTCGCACAGGAAAGGGCTGATGCCGAGCGTGCAGCCCAGCGCAAGGCAGCAGCCCCTGTCGCCGGGTGGAAACCACCCGAAGCGCAGGCGACGATCATTGGCATCGGCGCCAGCCCCGGATTGGCGATCGGCCCGGTGCATGTGCTGGCCAGCACGCAGGCGGAAGTCACCGACCGTCCTGCCCCGCTTGGCGAGGGCGGCGCACGCCTGCAGGATGCACTCGGCCGCACCCGCCAGCAGCTGGCCGCCCTGCAGGACGACACACAGCGCCGCCTTGGCGCTTCGGATGCGGCGATCTTCAAGGCGCAGGCCGCGCTGCTCGACGACACCGACCTGATCACCCGCACCTGCCAGCTGATGGTCGAAGGCCATGGTGTGGCGTGGTCATGGCACCAGGCCATCGAGCAGATCGCCTCCGGGCTGGCGGCGCTGGGCAATCCGGTGCTGGCCGGGCGCGCGGCGGACCTGCGTGATGTCGGCCGGCGCGTGCTGGCGCAGCTTGACCCTTCTGCTGAAGGTGGTGGCCTGGCGGATCTGCCGTCGCAACCGTGCATCCTGATCGCCACAGATCTGTCGCCTTCGGATACCGCCAATCTCGACACCAGTCGCGTGCTCGGCCTGGCCACCGCGCAGGGCGGGCCGACCTCGCACACCGCCATCCTCTCGCGCACGCTGGGCCTGCCGGCGCTGGTGGCCGGCGGCGCCGGGCTGTTGGCGATCCAGCCAGGCCGCGAAGCGATCATGGACGGCAGCGGCGGACGGCTCTACCTGTCCCCCTCCGAAGCCGATCTCGCCTCGGCACGCGAATGGATCGCCGAACAGCAGCAGATCCGCGAGCGCGAAGCCGCGCAACGCGCGCAACCCGCCCAGACCCCCGACGGCCACCGCATCGACATCGGCGCCAACGTCAACCTGCCCGACCAGGTGCCACTGGCACTGGAACAGGGTGCGGAAGGCGTCGGCCTGATGCGCACCGAGTTCCTGTTCCTCGAACGTGGCAGTACGCCCAGCGAGGAGGAGCAGTACACCACCTACCTGGCGATGGCCAAGGCACTCGACGGCCGCCCGCTGATCGTGCGCGCGCTCGACATCGGCGGCGACAAGCAGGTGGCGCACCTGGAACTGCCACGCGAGGAGAACCCGTTCCTCGGCGTGCGCGGCGCGCGCCTGCTGCTGCGCCGCCCTGACCTGCTGGAGCCGCAACTGCGTGCGCTGTATCGCGCCGCCAAGGACGGTGCACGCCTGTCCATCATGTTCCCGATGATCACGTCGGTGACCGAGCTGGTCGCACTGCGCGCCATCTGTGAGCGCCTGCGTGCCGAGCTGGAGGCGCCGGTGGTGCCGATCGGCATCATGATCGAAGTGCCGGCTGCCGCCGCTCAGAGCGACGTACTGGCGCGCCATGCCGACTTCTTCTCGATCGGCACCAATGATCTGACCCAGTACGTGCTGGCGATCGACCGCCAGAACCCGGAACTCGCCGCCGAGGCCGACAGCCTGCATCCGGCGGTGCTGCGCGCGGTCCGCGCCACGGTTGAAGGCGCACGGCTGCATGGGCGCTGGGTCGGCGTCTGTGGCGGCCTGGCCGGCGACCCCTTCGGCGCCATGTTGCTGGCTGGCCTGGGCGTGGACGAACTGTCGATGACTCCGAACGACATCCCGGCGGTGAAGGCGCGCCTGCGTGGCACCGCGATGACCGAACTGCAAGCGCTGGCCAGCACCGCACTGGGGTGCGAAACCGCCGAGCAGGTGCGCGGCCTCGATGGAGCGCGCGCATGACTGCCCGCGCCGTCACCGTGACCCTGAACCCGGCCATCGACCAGACCGTGCGCCTGGCCCGCCTGCAGCCAGGCCGCGTGCATCGGGCCGGCAGCTCCCGCGACGACGCAGGCGGCAAGGGCATCAACGTGGCGGCCTGCCTGGCCGACTGGGGCGTGCCGATCACCGCGCTGGGTGTGCTGGGCGACGGCAACGACGGCGTGTTCCGCACGCTGTTCCGCGAGCGGGGCATCATTGACGGCTGCCTGCGCGTTCCGGGCCATACCCGCACCAACATCAAGCTGGTCGAAGAGGCCAACGGCGAAACGACGGACATCAACCTGCCGGGCCTGGCCGTGGACGCTGCCGATCTGGACGCGGTGTCGCGCCAGCTCGGCGCCCTGCTCGCGCCCGGCCTGCCGGTCGTGCTGTCCGGCAGCCTGCCGCACGGACTGCCGGCCGATGCATGGGCGCGGTTGCAGGCGCAGGCCGGAACGGCCGGTGCGCGCGTGCTGCTGGACACCAGCGGCGATGCGCTTGCAGCTGCGCTGGACGGCGCGCGGGGCGCGCTGCCCTACGCCATCAAGCCCAACCGCCACGAACTGGAGGCCTGGACCGGCACGTCGCTGCCGGATCGCAGCGCACTGCGCGCTGCAGGCCAGGCCTTGGTCGAACGCGGTGTCGCACTCGTTGCCATCTCCATGGGGACCGACGGCGCGCTGTTCATTGATCGCGCCGGCGCCCTGGTCGCGCGACCGCCGCGTCTGGCCCAGGGCAGCACGGTGGGCGCCGGTGATGCCATGGTCGCCGGCATCGCCGCCGCGCTGTTGGAGCGCTCCCTCGACCTCGCCGCCTGTGCACGACTGGCCACGGCGTTCTCGATGAGCCGGCTGGATAGCGGAGACGCGCGGCGGCTCGATCCGGCGCAGGTGCGCGCCGGGGCCGGCGATGTACTGATCGAGCGGTTGGATTGAAACACCTGCCGGAGGAGCAGCGGTTGGCTTCGGGCCACCCGCGATGCCTCCGGCAAGGACGAACCCGAAGCATTCCAGGAGTTCCCATGCACGCTTCCACCGTAGTCATCGCCGCTGGCGAACGCAGCATCGAGGCGGTACTTGCCGCCGAGGCTCTGCGTCGCGCGGCCCGCCAGCGCGGGCTTGAGCTGATGATCGAAATCCGCAGCGACCAGGGCGTGACCGGCGCGCTGCCCGCCTCGGACGCCGCCTCCCCGACCCAGCTGCTGCTGGTGGGCGATGGCGAGGCAGACATCGCACGCTTCGGCAATGCCCGGATCGTGCATGCCAGCCTGGGCGAGGTATTGGACGATCCGGTCGCCGCGCTTGCACCGCTCGCAGCTGCGCCGGCCAGTGCCCCCGCCACCGGGGCTGGCAAGCGCATCGTTGCCGTCACCTCCTGCCCCACCGGCATCGCTCACACCTTCATGGCAGCAGAAGGCCTGCAACAGGCTGCCAAAGCGCTGGGCCATGCGATCCGGGTTGAAACACAGGGCTCGGTCGGCGCGCAGGATGCGTTGAGCAATGCGGAAATCGCCGCTGCCGATGTGGTGCTGATCGCCGCCGACCGCGAAGTCGATCTTTCGCGTTTCGCAGGCAAGCGCCTGTTCAAGAGTGGTACCAAGCCGGCGATCAATGACGGCCAGAACCTGATCCGCAAGGCGCTGGCCGAGGCCGGCGTGCACGCGGGGACAGCGGCTTCGGGCCGTACCGCAGAAAGGAACAAGAGCACCGGTCCTTACAAGCACCTGATGACCGGCGTGTCGTTCATGCTGCCGTTCGTGACAGCCGGCGGCCTGTTGATCGCCCTGGCGTTCGCACTCGGCGGCATCTATGCCTTCGACGACGCACACAAGGGGACGCTGGCCTGGTCGCTGTTCCAGATCGGCGCCAAGTCCGGTTTCATGCTGATGGTGCCGGCGCTGGCCGGCTACATCGCCTACTCCATCGCCGACCGCCCCGGCATCGCGCCCGGCATGATCGGCGGGCTGGTTGCGGTCAACATGGACGCAGGTTTCATCGGCGGCATCCTGGCGGGCTTCATCGCCGGCTATGGCGTGCACTGGATCAACCGTGCGCTGCGCCTGCCGCGCAGCCTGGAAGGCCTCAAGCCGGTGCTGATCCTGCCGGTGCTGGGCACGCTGCTGGTCGGCCTGCTGATGATGTACGTGATCGGCACGCCGGTGGCCGCACTGCTGGCCTGGCTGACCGACTGGCTGCGCGGCATGGAGGGCAGCAGCGCGATCCTGCTCGGTTTGCTGCTGGGCGGCATGATGGCCGTTGACATGGGTGGACCGGTAAACAAGGCGTCCTACGCCTTCTCCACCGCCCTGATTTCCAGCCAGGTCTACACGCCGATGGCGGCGACCATGATCGGCGGCATGACGCCACCGCTGGGCATCGCGCTGGCGACGTGGTTGTTCAGCAACCGCTTCACTGCCGAGGAGCGCGGCACTGCCGGTGCCGCCGGCGTGCTCGGCCTGAGCTTCGTGACCGAGGGGGCTATTCCCTACGCGGCACGCGATCCGCTGCGCACCATTCCTGCGCTGATCCTCGGCTCGGCCGTGGCCGGTGCGATCTCGATGGCCGCAGGCGTCGAGTTGAAGGTGCCGCACGGCGGTGTGTTCGTGCTGCCGATCCCGAACGCGGTCACCCATCTTGGTGTCTACCTGCTGGCGCTGTTGGCCGGCGTGGCGGTCACCGCGATTGCACTGCGCATCCTCAAGAAGCCGGTCACAGCCCCCACCCTGTAAAAGGAACCCCGCCCATGACCTGCCCTTCCTGCCGCCTGGTGCCGGTAGCGATCCTGCTGACCCTGCCCTCACTGGCCGTAGCTGCCAACGCGAGTGATGTCTTCACTCCCAAACTGGCTTACACCGGCGAGGCGGCCGCCACGCTCGATGGTGGCAAGCGCAGCGGCACCGCTTACGCCGGCCAGCTGATGTTCGGCGCCGATGTTGACCTCGACGCTGCGTTCGGCTGGCGGGGGGCCACGATCAAGGCCTATGGCATCAATCGCCACGGCACCAACCTCGCCAACAGCAGCACCGGCAACAGCACCTCGGTGCAGGAAATCTACGGCGGCCAGGGGACCCGCCTGGCCAACCTGACCCTGGAACAGAAGCTGTTCAACGACCGGCTGGTGCTGGAGGCCGGTCGCAGCGTCGCCAACATCCACCACCTCGGGTCGGAGCTGTGCCAGTACTTCCAGGGCAACTCGGCGTGCGGCAACCCGACCTACGTTTTCCGCACCAGCAACTTCACCTGGTGGCCGGTGTCGAGCTGGATGGCCGACGCCACGGCCTGGGTGACGCCCGATGTCTATGTCCGCATCGGTGCCTACCAGGTCGATCCCAGCCAGGCCGAGGATGGCCAGCATGGCCTGAAGTGGAATACGAACCAGGCCACCGGCTGGATCGTGCCCTACACGATCGGCTGGCGCAGCCCGGCTTCGGCACGACTGAAAGCCCGCTACGAACTCGGTGGCTGGCAGGACAACTCGACCTATCGCGATCCGCTGCGCGATGCCAACGGCATTCCCGCGCTGCTCAGTGGCCAGGAGTACGCGGCACGCCACGGTCGCTCCGGTGCGTTCGCGCGCTTCGAGCAGCAGCTTACCGGCGATGGCAATGGCCGCGGCCTGACCCTTTTCGGCGCCGCGCTCAAGGGTACCTCCGGGCAGCTGATCGAGGATCACTTCCTGCAGGCCGGGCTTGTGCAGAAGGGCACGTTCGCCCGCCGGCCGCAGGACAGCATCGGCTTCGTCGTCACCCGGCAGAAGTACAGCGGCATCGCGCTGGAGAACCTCCGCCTGGCCCGCGCTGCCGCCGGCGGCAGCGGCACCCCGCACGGAAGCCAGGTGATGATGGAGCTGAGCTATGGCATCCAGCTCACCCCGCAGCTCAGGATTGCACCGAACCTGCACTACATCGTGCATCCGGACCCGTTCAACGAACCTGCGCGGCAGCGGGACCTGCCGAATGCACTGATCGCGGGCATGCGGGTTGACTGGAACCTGTAGCAGATGGCACGTGTCGGTCAGGCGCAGCCCGTGTCAGGCACCAGGGTCCACAACCGGTCCAGGCGGCGTACCGATACTCCGGAACCAGGGCGATTGCGGGCCCTGGCCGGGCTTCAGCTGCTGTCCGCCACCCACGCCAGTTCGAACGTCAACGCGAGGCGCTGGCCAGGCTCCAGCCGGTGCGGTGCCAGCGTGAAGCCGTCCGGCGGGCCACTCTGCGGTTCGACACAGGTGGCGTGCGGCGCAGCGTCGTAGACCACCCAGTGGTCGTGGTCCGACCTCAGCCGCAGGCGTTGGCCTTCGCGTACCAGCGTGATGTCACCGTCGGCAACGAAGCAGTCATCCCAGGGGCCGGTGGTGGGCTCCACGTGGGGCAGCGTGGCAATACCTTCCCTGTCCCGCGGATACATCGCGCGAGGATTGAACAGCAACCGGTCCGGCTTCCTGAACCAGGGGTGCCAGCCCAGCACCGCCGGCATCGCCTGCTCGCCGGCCTGGACCGAAAGGCGCAGCTGCAGGGTGTGCCCCTGCAACCGCAGTTCCAGCATGGCAATGCCACCGAAGGGCCAGTAGCTGTCGCGCGGCAGCTGCAGCGACACCTCGGCTGCGACCGCATCCAGCCGGTCGATCTGCCAGGGTCGCGAGAAGCCGACCCCATGGATGGCATGCCCGTCGAAGTTGAGCGGCAGCCGATGCGGCATGCCGTCAAAACGGAACTGTCCACGGCGGATGCGCCCGGCCCACGGCACCATCGGGTAGCAGCCCCAGGCGATCGCCGCCGCCCCGGTCTCCTGCGCGTCCACCAGCCATTCCACGCCCCGGTAACGTAGGTGCGCGATGCGCCCGCCCGCCGCTGCGGCGAGCGCAACCTCCAGTTCGCCGCATCTCAGCCAGTGCAGCTGACCGGCCGGCAGCGGGGCCAGCGCATCATCCCTCGGCAACATGTGCTCAGGCCCCATAGGGATTGATCGTGCGGATGCTTCCGTCCGGCTCCATGTGCAGCGGCGTGCACTTGGCTGAGCGCAGGTGGGTAATGCCGCCGGACATCAGCGCATCGTGATAGAACAGGTACCACTGGCCCTGGAACTGGCAGATGGAGTGGTGGGTGGTCCAACCGACCACGGGGGTGAGGATCACGCCAGCATAGGTGAACGGCCCGTACGGGCTGTCACCCACGGCGTAGCACAGCTGGTGGGTGTTGCCAGTGGAGTACGACAGGTAGTAGCGACCCTGGTACCTGTGCAGCCACGGGCCTTCGAAGAAACGGCGCGCATGGTCGTCCGCACGCAGCGGCTGGCCATGCTCATCCAGGATCTGCACTTCGCGGGTGGGTTCGGCCAGCTCGGTCATTCCAGCATCCAGGCGGCCCACGCGCGGCCCCAGGGCCGGCGCGCCGCCCTCGGGTTCCTCGTGCGCTTCGCTGTACTGGTTGTCACGATACTTCTGCAGCTGCCCGCCCCAGATGCCACCGAAGTACAGGTAGTGGCTGCCATCGTCGTCTTCGAACACGGCCGGGTCGATCGAGTACGCGCCCTTGATCGGCTCCGGCTGGGGTACGAACGGGCCCTCCGGTCGCGCACCGATTGCCACGCCGATGCGGAACCGGCCCTCGGCGTCCTTGGCCGGGAAGTACAGGTAGTAGCGGCCATCGCGACAGGCGGCATCGGGAGCCCACATCTGTTTCCGCGCCCACGGCACGTCGCGCACGTGCAACGCCATGCCGCAATCCACGGCCGCGCTATCGGGCGTATCCATCTTCAGCACATGGTAATCCTGCATGCCGAAGTGGCCGCCTTCATCGTCGAATGGCTGGCCACCGTCGATGTCGTGCGACGGATAGATGTACAGGCGCCCCTCGAATACGTGCGCCGAAGGGTCGGCGGTGTAGATGTGGGTCACCAGCGGTTGCGAAATGGCGTGTGCGCTGAGCTGCGCGAGACGGGCTTCGCTGGCCTGGCCGTCTTCACCGGCAGAGAGGTCGATCATGGTTGTCATCTTGGCGTTACGCGGAGGCGTCGGCGGAACGGCGACGCAGGTGGAGATCCTGCTCGATGCGGGTTTCCGCGCGCTTGTCGATCCGGTAGAAGAACAGCAGCGCCACGGCGAGCAGGAAAGGAAGGGAGCAGTAGACGCTTACGGTCAGGCGGATGCCCTGCACCACGGCCTCAGGCTGCTGCACCAGGCCTGCCTGGTAGCCGTAGTGGGCAAGGATCGCGGCGACCAGTGCGCCGCCCACGCTGAGGCCGATCTTCAGGCCGCACAGCATCGCCGAGAAGATGATCGCAGTGGCCCGGCGATGGTTCTTCCACTCGGAGTAGTCCGCGACGTCCGCGATCATCGCCCACAGCAGCGGGATGGTGATGCCATAGCAGAAGCCATGCAGCATGAAGGCTGCGAACGCCACCGCCACCGCCGTGGGTGGGAACAGGTAGAAGGCCAGCAGGAACAGGGTCGAGACAAACAGGGCGCCACCGAAGACATCGCGCTTGCCGAAGCGATCCGCCAGCCGCCGTGATGCACCAATACCCAGGATCATGCAGAGGATGCCGCACGCGTTGAACAGGCTGAACGCCGAGGTGGCCGCGTCCTTCGGCCAGGTGAACGCCGCGAAGCCGGCGCTGGCCAGGGCGCCATTCAATGCACGGATCAGGCCGTTGAAGCCTGAGTTTTCCAGGAAACCGGCCAGCGCCGCTTCGCTCATGTAGTACTGGAAGTAATAGATGTAGGTGCCGCCTTTCAACGCCAGGTTGATGAACACCAGCACGGTCAGGGCCAGCATCACCTGCCACGGGCGGTTGTGCAGCAGGTCCGACAGGTCCTGCACAATGCCGCCGGTCTGCTCGCGCGTCGGCACGATGCGTTCGCGGGTGGTGGCGAAGGTGATCAGGAAGAACACTGTTCCGATCAGTGCGAAGGCGGTCATGACCTGTTCGAAGCCGCGCACCCGGTCGCCGTCACCCAGAATCAGCACCAGCGGCATCAGCAGCACCTGGATGATGAACTGCGCGATCATCACGGCCACGAAGCGGTACGCCGAAAGGCTGTTGCGCTGGGCCATGCTGCCGGTCAGCACGCCGCTCAGCGCCGAGTACGGCAGGTTGTTCGCGGCGTAAACGCAGACCAGCAGCGCGTAGGTGCCCAGTGCATAGATCACCTTTCCGCGCTCGCCCAGGTCCGGGGTGCTGAACGCCAGCAGGGACAGTACGCCAAAGGGGATGGCCGTCCACAGGATCCACGGGCGGAAGCGGCCCCAACGGGTGGACGTTCGGTCAGCCGCAATGCCGATCAACGGCGTGAACACGAACGCTCCCAGCAGGCCGACCACAAAGATGATCGTGGCCGCGGTCGCAGCTGGCAGGCGGTAGACGTCGGTGTAGAAGAATGCCAGGTAGGTGATCAGGGTCTGGAAGATCAGGTTGGCGGCGAGATCGCCCAGGCTGTAGCCGAGCTTCTCGCGTACCGATAGCGCGTGTTCAGTGCTTGCCATGCAGCGGACGTCCTGGAAAAGGAATCTGGTCGAAGGGGAACCGATGCCAACGAGGGCGATCAGTCATGCGCGGGCACCACGCTGAACCTGCCCTGCGCACGTATATCGGCACTGGACGCCCCTACCCTGACCTCGTAGGCACCGGGCTGCACCGCGTACGCCGCACGCGCTTGGTCATAGTGGCGCAGGGCCTGCGCCGCCTGCAGGGTGAACGTCACCGTGCGGCGTTCGCCCGGGGCCAGCTGGACGCGCTGGAAGCCACGCAGTTCCTGCACGGCATCGCCGCTGCCGGCGTGTTCGCGCCGCACGTACAGCTGTACCACTTCATCACCGCTGCGTGTGCCCGCATTGGTCACATCCACCGTCACGCCCAGGCGGCCATCGGCGCCGATGGTGTCCGCATCGAGGCGGAGCGCTCCATAATCGAAGCGCGTGTACGAGAGTCCGTGACCGAACGGATACAGCGGCGTGCCGCGGAAGTAGCGGTAGGTGCGGCCCTCCATGGCGTAGTCGTCGAATGCCGGCATCACTTCGCCGGCCTTGTAGAACGTGACCGGCAAGCGACCCGCCGGATTGACGTCGCCGAACAGCGCCTGGCCGACGGCGGTGCCGCCGCGCTGCCCGGGGTACCAGCTCATCAGGATCGCCGGCAGATGCGCCTGCGCCCAGTCCACGGCGATGGCTGAGCCGCCGGTGAGTACCATCACCACCGGCTTGCCGGTAGCGTGCAGGGCCTCCAGCAGGGTGCGCTGCGGCGCGGGCAAGCGCAGGTCGGTACGGTCGCCACCGGCAAAACCCGGATAGTTGACCGTCATCTCCTCGCCTTCGACATCGCCGGTGAGTCCACCAACGAACACCACCACATCGGCCTCGCGTGCGGCATCGAGCGCTTCATCGAACGGCGCCTTGGCACCGGGCATGCGCCACCCCAGGCGCACGCCGGCATCGCGCTGGTCGTCGTAGTACTCCAGCTTCAGGTCATAGGCACGCCCCGCCTGCAGGTCGAGTTCGACACCCTCGGCATGCAGGCGATCCGTGTTCACCCAGTGATCGATCACACGCTTGCCGTCCAGGTACAGGCGGTAGCCATCATCGCCGGCCACCTCCAGCCGGTAACGACCGGACACGGGGGGCAGCAGTTGGCCGCTCCAGCGGATGCTGAAGCGGTCGTTGGGAATCCCCTGCCCCGGTGCCGCTTCGCCGCGTGCCAGCAGGTTGTCGGTCGGCGAGCCGCGGTCCCAGCGGAAGCCGATCTGCGCGTCGGTCCGCACCAGGGCCGGAGTGCCAGACAGGTCGGGCGTGCGGAAGTACTCGCCGCGCAGGCCGCGCTCGGGCGAATCCGCCGAGGGCCGCAGGAAGGTCGGCTCGATCAACGGCGTGGCACCGGGATCGTCGCGCCCTTCCACCAGGTCCACGCCACGCGCATACCGCACCTCAGCGCCCTTGGCCGCCTCGCGTATGCCCTGCAGGATCGTGACCGGCGCGGCCGGTGTGCCGAAGTAGTTGCCGAGCAGCGCCATGGTGTCGTCGGCGGTGGGTCCAACCACGGCAATGCGCCTGGTGTCGCGCGACAGCGGCAGGATGCCATCGTTCTTCAGCAGCACCAGCGATGCCTGCGCGGCCTTGAGCGCGAGCGCATCATGGGCCGGCGCCTGGTTCACCGAGGCCGGAATGCGCGCCCAGCGCACCCGCTCCGGCGGATCGAACATGCCCAGGCGCATCCGTGCGGTGAACAGGCGGGTTACCGCATCGTCGATCTCCGCTTCGCTGATCAGCCCCTGGCGCACTGCCGCAGGCAGCGTTGCGTACTCCTGGCCGCATTCCAGCTCGGTGCCGTTCCTGACCGCCAGCGCCGCGGCGGCTTCGCGCGTGCCGACGATATGGTGGTGCTTCCAGATATCGACGATGGCCCAGCAGTCCGAGACCACGTAGCCCTTGAAACCCCAGTCGCGTCGCAGCACATCACGCAGCAGGAAACGGCTGGCACTGGCGGACTCGCCGTACACGCGGTTGTAGGCGCCCATGACCGCATCCACTTCGCCCTCCTTCACCAGCGCCTCGAACGCCGGCAGGTAGGTGTCATACAGGTCCCGCCGGCTGGGCCTCGCATCGAAGTGATGGCGGTCGGCCTCCGGTCCGCTGTGCACGGCCAGGTGCTTGGCGGTGGCGTCCAGCTTGCGGTAGACGGGGTCGTCGCCCTGCAGGCCGCGTACGAAGGCCACGCCCATGCGCGCGGTGAGGTAGGGATCCTCGCCGTAGGTCTCCTGTCCGCGACCCCAGCGCGGGTCGCGGAAGATGTTGACGTTCGGCGACCAGAAGGTCAGGCCCTGGTAACGGCCATGCGCGCCTTCTCGGAGGAACTGGTGGTGCTTTGCGCGGGCCTCGTCGCTGATGGTCGTGGCCACCTGCCCCATTAACGGTACATCAAAGGTCGCGGCCAGGCCGATTGCCTGCGGAAACACCGTGGCCTGCCCCGCCCGTGCGACGCCATGCAACCCCTCATTCCACCAGTCGTAGGCGGGCACTCCCAGCCGTTCGATTGCCGGTGCAGCATTCTGCATCTGCGCGGCCTTCTCTTCGAGGGTCATCTGCGCGACGAGTGCGGCGGCCCGTTGCTCGAAGCTTGCCGAGGCATCCAGCCAGGGCCGTGGCGCGGCCGCGGACGCCGCGGCCGCCACGCAGGTGAGGACGAACAGGGTAGCCCGGCCACGCCATGTGCGGCGGCGGGTCCTGGACGAAATCGACAGTCTCATTTGCTTCTCCCGGTGCGCTCGTCGCGCGCGAAGGGACCCAGCAGTGCGCCCACGAAGCCGCCTGCCCGGTCCGTACTCAGAACGGTGCCGTCCACGTCGCCTGCGAGCAGTTGCCAGCCCTGCCCGTCGCCGGTGTCGAACGAGAACGCGTAGGCGCCCTCGTTGCCGGCAATCTTCAGGCGCAGTGCTGCAGACGCCGGCACGTCATGGCTGGCCAGCGTCCGCGTGCTGCCCCCCCCGTCACACGCTTCGAGAAAGAGCGAGAGGCGACCCCCGCCAAGGTCACGAACGCCGAGGAAGTACCAGTACGCCTCGCTCTGGAACGCCGCCAGACCGGCGGCGACACCGGGGGCTGGCGGGGTCATCGCGGTGCTCGCCTCGAAACGCAGGTGCTGCTGGCGCCGGCCGAGAAATGCCGGATTGCGCAACGTGTCCAGATCCTCGGCAAGCGGGTGCACGGCCAGCATCCCGGGGCGCTTGTGCAGGTCAGCCCAGGCATGCCTGGGCACGCGCACGCGCAGCCACTGGCGATCGAGCGCTGGGCCATCAAAATTGTCGCGCGCCACGAAATTGCCGGTCGACGGGGCCTGCGATGCCTCGCCCTGCATCCATGACGGCGCCTTGGCCACGTAGGGAATGGCCTGGTCGGTCGGCAGGATCTGCGGCCAGCCATCCTGCCATCGCACCGGCAACAGGTAGGTCTCGCGCCCGGTGTTGTAGTGGCGCTTCTGATAGTTGCGGCTGGCCAGGAACACCGCCCACCACGAGCCATCCGGGCCTTCGACCAGGTCGGCGTGGCCGGCATTGGTGATCGGCAGCGGACGGTCGTCCGGCAGCTCGCGCTGGGTCAGGATCGGATTGCCCGCATAGGGAACGTAGGGTCCCCACACCGCGCGGCTGCGCAGCACCACCTGCGAATGCTGCGGCCCGGTACCCCCTTCAGCGTCGGACAGGTAATACCAGCCCTCCCGCTTGTAGATGTGCGGTCCCTCGATCCAGATCGGATTCTTCGCCGGCTCCACGCCTCCATCAACCAGCACCCGGCGTGGCCCAACCGGCTTGAACGCCGGCAGATCGATCTGCTGCATCCAGATGGCGCGGTGCCCGTCGTAGCGCGGCGGACCGGGCGGTGCATCGTTGTTGATCAGGTACACCTTGCCGTCGTCGTCGAAAAACAGTGATGGATCGATGCCATCGATGCCGGGCAGCCAGTGCGGATCGGACCACGGCCCGGCCGGGTCGCGCGCCGTGGCAATGAAGTTGCCACCGCTGTCGGTGGCGGTGGTCACCACGTAGAAGACCCCGTCGTGGTACTCGATGGTGGGGGCAAAGATGCCGCGCGACACGCTCAGCCCGTCGAAATCCAGCTGCGTGGGGCGGTCAATCACGTTGCCGATCTGCTTCCAGTGCACCAGGTCAGCACTCTCGAACACCGGAATGCCGGGGAAGTAGGTGAAGCTGGAATTGACCAGATAGAACCGGCCGTTCGCGCGCACGATGCTGGGATCGGCATGGAAGCCGGCCAGTACCGGATTGCGGTAGTGCCCGGCCGGCAGCGGCACTTCAAACGCCTGGTCATTGCCGCGGTACTCGAACCAGTCGAAGTACACCGGCGGAGCGTCCGGCGGCGCGCTGGCCCGGGCGGCTGCGGCCGACAGCAGGAACACTGCCGCCAGCAGCCGGCGCGCCATGGATCTCAGGCCAGCCCTGTCGCGGGCCACAGGGGACTTCGTGGACAACGTCATCATCGTCGGGCCTCGGCTTCGGCAATGGGAAGTTCGAACGGGCCGGCCGGCGCCCCGCTGCGATCGCGCAGCGTGCACACCGGGCCATCGGCCCAGCAGTAGCGGACATGCGTTGCGCGCGTCGACAGAGGGCCTCGCAGCAGGATCCGGCGCGCATCCAGTTCGGCTTCGGCGTACTCGCAGTGGTGCGCATGGCCCCTGGCCTCGCACAGTTCAAAGCCGATCGGACGCAGTGCGCCGGTCGCGGTGAGCGCGCCTTCGACATCCTCGAACGCAATGGCGACGGCCGTGGGCGTCCGCACGGCGGTGACCGCCCGCGGACCTGACGGTGCCAGATCCTGCTCGCCGTACACCACCTGGCGGGCCACGCGCGCCAGGCGGCGCCCGAGCTCCTGCTTGTTCGGTGGGTGGATGTCGTAGGCATCGCCGATGTCGATGGCGATGGCGAGCCCGCTCTGCGCATCCTCGGCGGCGACGCGCCGCTGCGACTCGCGCACCTGCGCCCAACCGCTGTCGGCGGGCGCAACCGGCGGCTGGCCATAGCTGGCCAGCTGCGCGAACAGCAGTGGCGTGCGCTCACCGAACTGACGCCGCCAATCGTCGCGCAGCGCACGCAACCGCGCCGCGTACGCCGCGCCATCACCGGTGTTCGATTCACCCTGGTACCACAGCATGCCGCGCAGCCCGAAAGCGCCGAGCGGTGCGATCATTCCGTTGTACAGCGTCGACAGCCCGGTGGCGGCCTGCCAGGGGGCAAATGGCGGCGCCTGTTGGCCCGGCGCGACCCGGTACTTCCACGGACCCTGCAGTGCCACCCGCTCACCGTTGTCGAACTGCAGGCCGTATGCCGTGGCGGGGCCGGCCAGGCCGCCTTCGCCGTAGGTGTCCAGCACGTTGACCGCAATGCTGTTGGATCCTGCCTTCAGCAGGCCACGTGGCAACGGGTAGCGCCTCTTGCCGGCGCCGTACTGGCTGCCGACGGCGACCCCGTTCACCCAGGTCACGTCCACCTCGTCGGCCGATGCCAGCTCCAGGGTCGCGCCGCGTGCAGCCTGTTCAGCGCTCAGCATCACCTGCGTGCGATACCAGACCATGCCGTTGTAGTCGGCAAGCGCGGGCTCGTTCCAACGCTCCCATGCGCCCAGTGTGGCCGGTGCGCGCGGCCATCCTCGGTCATCGGCATCCGCGCGCCATGGGGCGTCGCCGGGCGGCGTGCCCTCGCGTGTGGCCCACCAGTGCTGCCAGTAGCGGCCCCAGGCTGCGCGTGCCTCCAGCGGATCACGCGCAGACCGCGCGAGGATATCGAGGGGCTCGTCCAGGCCACCCTGCTCTCGCAGTGCACCCACGCTGGTCCAGGCCTCGATCCGAGAGCCGCCCCACGCCGCCTCGATCAGCCCCATCGGCACGTCGACGGTGCGCTGCAGTTCGCGCGCGAAGTAGAAGCAGGTGGCGGAGAAATCGCGCACCGTATCAGGCGTTGCCGATGTCCAGGCAGTGCTGCCGTTGAAGCTCTCCTGTGCCTGCACGGCGGCGTGCTGCGGCACGGTGAACAGCCGGATCCGTGGCATCGTGGCTGCGGCGATCTCGCTGGCTGCGTTGAGCGAGCGCCACACCGGCAGCTCCATGTTCGACTGGCCCGAGCACAGCCACACGTCGCCGACCAGCACGTCGCGCGCCATCTCCCGACGTGTCCCAGCGTTTACCTCCAGCGTGTACGGACCGCCCGCGGCCACCGGGGGCAGCGTCGCCTGCCAGCCGCCTGCGGCGTCCGCCCGGCTGCTCACCGCCTGCCCGGCAAACGTCACGGAAACCGGCTGCCCGGGGCCTGCGTGCCCCCAGACCACAATGGGCCGGTCACGCTGCAGGACGGCGTGATCGCTGAACTGCGGATGCAGCAATCCCGCTACTTCCCGCGCCGCGGCCGGCATCGCCACCACTACCGCAGCCATCATCAACAGCGCGCACCCGACCGCTCCGAACCTGCTCATCGGCCATCCCCCGGTGCGAACGGAAACTGCAACGCCTGGTAGTACGACAACGGATGCGGCGGCGGCCGCTCGCCGGCGGGCAGCGGCCGGCCACTGAGCGACTGGAAGTACGCCACGCTGGCGTCACGCCACCATTGCGCTTCGTCGTGCTGGATCTGCAGGAACGCCGCGACGTGCCGATGCCGCTGCGGATCGATCCGGTCGCGCAGGCCGGCCCAGGTCGCCTGCATCGACTGCACCTGGCGCACGCCGCGCGAATAGCGCCCGACCAGTTCCTCCCAGAGCGTCCTGCCCGAGCGCATGCGGCGGTCCCACGGCACATGATGGAACCACAGCAGCAGCGACTCGGGCACCCGCTCGGGGTCGCCATAGACCTCGGCGACCTGCGGGGCGTACTGGCCCACGGCGTTGCTTCCGCTGGCGCTGCGGTCAAAGCCGATGCCCTTGCTATCTGCGCGGTGGTAGTGGACCGACGTCCAGTCCGCACGCGGGCCGCCGTCCACCCAGGGGCCGGGGCCGTAGTGATGGCCGCGTGCCATGAGGTGATGCAGGCCCAGCGGCGTCATGTAATCCACTGCCGCCTCGCGCGAGTCCATCATCATCCGCACGATCGGGCCGGTGGCCTGCGGGTCGGGCGAGAAGGTCAGCGCTGCCCAGTCTTCGGCAATCGCGCGCGCGGATTGCTGCGGGTTCCAGGCCAGTCGGCCGAAGGCGTACCAGTTGGCCTGGTCGAAGTGCGAGCCACTCCAGGTACGGTCCATGCCGATGTTGGCGACGCCGGCGATACCGGTCAGTGCGTGGCCCTCCAGCGAACCATCGACCACGCGGGCAACCGTGGAGCCTTCGCCACGGGCATGCGTGTCGGCCTGCAGCACTTCCTCGTAGAGCGTTCCCAGGTAGACCAGGTGCGTCGCAAAACCCAGGTATTCCTTGGTGATCTGCAGTTCCATCATCAGCGGCGTGCGTGGCATCGCGCCGAACAGCGGATGGAACGGCTCGCGCGGCTGGAAGTCGATGGGGCCGTTCTTCACCTGCACGATCACGTTGGGCCGGAAGGCGCCGTCCAGCCCGACAAACTCGCTGTACGCCTGCTTGGCGCGATCTTCGGGGACCTCGTGCGAATACACGAAGGCCCGCCACATCACCACGCCGTTGTAGGGCGCCAGCGCGTCGGCCAGCAGGTTGGCGCCGTCGGCATGGGAACGACCGTAATCCTGCGGGCCGGGTTGCCCCTCCGAGTTCGCCTTGACCAGGAAGCCGCCGAAATCCGGTATGTGCGCATGGATCTCATCGACCTTGTCGCGCCACCAGCGCCGCACGCCGGGATCCAACGGGTCAGCTGTCGCCAGGCCGCCGAGCTCGATGGGCGCACTGAAGCGTGCGCTCAGGTAGACCCGGATGCCATAGGGGCGGAACAGGTCGGCCAGCGCGGCGGCCTTGGCCAGATAGGCCGGCGACAGGCTCAACGCACTGGCGTTGACGTTGTTGAGGACGGTGCCGTTGATGCCGAGCGAAGCGTTGGCACGGGCGTAGTCGGTGTAGCGCGGGTCACGCCATTGCGGCAACGTCTGCCAGTCCCACAGCGAGCTGCCCGCATAGCCACGCTCGACGTGGCGGTCCAGGTTGTCCCAATGGTCGAGCACACGCAGTGCGACCCGCGGCGACTCCCGCACGTCCAGCCCCTGCAGCGGCATGCCACGCTGCAACAGGCGCAGCAGGTGGAACGTGCCATACAGCACGCCGACATCCCGGCGTGCCGCCACCAGCAGCACATCGCGCCCCTCGGTCCGGACCTGCCGGATCAGGAAGCCCTCGTCGCCCAACGTCCCGATCTCGTTGCCGAACGCGGCAACCAGCGCCGAAGACTGCGGCGTACCCAGCACCAGGGCATGGCCAGTACTGATTGCCGTTCGTATTGGCGGCGCCGCTCCGAGCAATCCAGGGAGGCTGCGCGCAAGCTCGTCTCGGGTGGCGCGCTGCATCGGCGTGCGATCCGGGGCCACCACTTCGGCCAGTTGCCGCCGGTAATCGGCAGCAACCGTTGCGGCAACCGGCTGGTAGCGCATCCACAGCCCGTAGCCATCCTCCGCCCGTCCCCCGCCAGCACAGGCCAGCAGTGCGAGCACGGCGCACAGGCGCGTGCCGACAGTACGCAACAACGGCGTTAACATGCGCCTTTGTAGACTACGTCCGGGCCCGGGGCGGCGCATCATCGTCCTTCGCACCCGCGCGGCAGCGCCACCAAGAACAAAGGGATCGTGCATTGGACAAGCCGAAGAAATCGGTTCGCCGCAGAACCGCAGGCGTGACGATCGACGAGGTTGCGGCCCTTGCCGGCGTTTCGCCGATGACCGTGTCGCGGGTGATCAACCAGGGCAAGGTGCGTGATGTCACCCGCGAGCGCGTGCTGCGCGCTGTGCGCGAGCTGGGCTATACGCCCAATCTTGCCGCCAGTTCGCTGGCCGCCGCACAGCACACGCGCATTGCGCTGATCTACACCAACCCCAGCGGCGCCTACCTGCGCGAACTGCTGGTGGGCCTGCTGCGCGTCGCCTCCAGTTCCGCCATCCAGCTGGTCATCGACTACTGGGACAACCTGGATGCCGAATCCGAACGCAGGGCGGCGCGCGCGCTCGCCGGACGCGTCGACGGGGTGATCCTGCCGCCGCCCCTGTGCGAATCGCAGGCCGCCGTAAGCGAACTGGTCAAGGCTGGCATTCCGGTGGTGGCCATCGCATCGGGGCGCCTGAGCGAGGCCCTGTCCTGCGTCCGCATCGACGATTTCAGTGCGGGCAGGGAAATGACCGATCACCTGCTCCGGCAGGGACACACCCGCATCGGTTTCATCCGTGGGCGCGATGACCTGAGCGCAAGTGCGCTCCGCTACGACGGCTTCGTCACCGCCCTGCGCGAGGCCGGGCTGGCGGTGGAGCCTGGCCTGGTCCAGCACGGTGACTACACCTACCGGTCCGGCCTGGCTGCCGCCGAAAAGCTGTTGTCCCAACGCCGCCCACCGACCGCGATCTTCGCCAGCAACGACGACATGGGCGCTGCCGCCATATCCGTCGCGCATCGGCGCGGGCTGGAAGTGCCGCGCGACCTGTCGGTCGTGGGATTCGATGACACCTCGGCCGCCACTACCGTGTGGCCGGAACTGACCACGATCCACCAGCCCATCGCCTCGATGGCCAACGCGGCCGTCGACATCCTGCTGCGCACCATCCGCCGTCCGGCAGGGGACGCAACGGTGCTGCGCGATCATGTGATGCCGCATCGGCTGATCGCACGCGGTTCGGTCGCCGCGCCGCCCCGTGCGCGGTAGCGCAGGCCTCATGCTCCGCATCCGAGGGTGACCTCGGCTTCGTTCAGTGCGCCCAGCGCGACGCGTGACACGGAAATCGTCATCGCATCGCCCGTCGCCACCGACCACGGTCGGTCGATCGCGTCCAGCTTGGCGCCCGCCTTGGCCAGGCACTTCAGCGGCACGCCGACACGCTTCCACTGGCCCTGTGGAAGCGCCGCCAGCGCCGGCCCGATGGCGATGCGCGCCGAGCAGCCCACGCCGCAACCGACCGACAGCCACGCCTCACCCTTCGGGGCTGCGTCCACCCGCAGCGTGGTCAGCAGCATCAGGTCGCCGTTGGATTCGCGCTGCAGGTCCAGCGTCGTGTGCGACTGCAGTGCCGCGACGGCTTCGCCATTGCCCGACCAGGCCAGGCGTCGTCCATCCTCCTGCGCCAGATGATCCACGCCGGTGATCTTCAGCCGATCATCGGGCAATGCGTCCGGCACGCGGGTCACGGTCAGGCCCTGGCCAGCAGCATCCTCGAGCCGCAGCGCCATGCCAGGGCCTGCGTCACCGCGCGCAAAGAACACGCCGGTCGCGCCCTCGTTGCCGGTCACGCCCGATGCCTCCGGCAGCGCGGCCAGGTCGCCGTTGTCGGCGTAGGTCAGGCCGAAGCCGAACGCAAACAATGGATCGTAGTCCTTTTGGCCCACGTTGTTGGCGTACTGGGTGGCAGTGCGCGGCCAGCTGAAACTGAGCTTGCCCTTGAAATCGTACTGCACGCGGCCATCGCTTCCGCGCAGCAGCACATCGGCAATCCCGGCGCCTTCCGAACCCGGCAGCCACGCAGCCACGAAGGCATCGGCGGCATTGATTTCCCGGTTCACCCAGAGCGGCCGCCCGCTCAGGAAGACCGCGACAACCGGTATGCCATCGGCCTTGAGCCTCTTGAGCAGCGCCAGGTCCGTTTCGTTGCCGGGCTTGTAGGCCAGCGTCGGCCGGTCTCCCTGGAACTCGGCATAGGGGTCCTCGCCAAACACCACCACCGCCACGTTGGGCTTCACTGCATAGCGACCATCGGCGGCAAGCACGGCTTCACCCCCTGCCGCCCTGGCCTGGCGCGCGATGCCCTCGTAGATCGTGTCCGCATTGGGGAAGTCCTTGCGGGTGGTGCCGGTGCCCTGCCAGTTGAGCGTCCAGCCGCCGGCCTGCTTGCCGACATCGTCGGCACCGTCGCCGGCCACGAGGATCCGCTGCTTCGGCGACAGCGGCAGGAGGCCGTTCTGGTTCTTCAGCAGGACCAGCGATTCGCGCACGGCCTGCCGGGCAACCGCGCGATGTGCCGGCGCGCCGATCAGTGCGAACTGCCCGCCGACGGCCCGCGTGGATGGCCTGCCGGCCTCGAACAGCCCAAGGCGGAACTTGACCCGCAGGATCCGGCGCACCGCATCGTCCAGGCGTTGCGGCGTGATCCGCCCATCCTTCACCGCAGCCAGCGTCGTCTCGTAGAAACCCTTCCAGCTGTCCGAGGCCATCGCCATGTCCAGGCCCGCGTTGATCGTGGCCGGGCAGTCTGTAGTGGTGCAACCCTTGACCTGTCCATGACCATTCCAGTCACCCACCACGAAGCCACCGAAGTTCATGCGGCCCTTGAGTACATCGGTAAGGTAGTGCCGGTGCCCATGCATCTTTTCACCGTTGACGCTGTTGAACGACGCCATCGCGGTCTGCGCGCCGGCGGCGATTGCCGGCGGATATCCGGCGGCGTGGATGCGCACCAGATCTGACTCGCTGATGCGGGTGTCGCCCTGGTCCTTGCCGTCAGTGGTGCCACCGTCGCCGAGGAAATGCTTCACCGAGGCGATCACATGGCGGCCATCGAGGAACTCCGGGGTTCCCACCCTGCCCTGCAGCCCCTCCACCATGGCGGCGGCATAGCTGGCCACCACGCCCGGCGATTCGGAGTAGCCTTCGTAGGTGCGTCCCCAGCGATCATCCTGGGGTACGGCAACAGTCGGCGCGAACGTCCACTCCATGCCGGTAACGCGGGTCTCCAGCGCGGTGATGCCACCGATCTGCCGCAGCAGCTCCGGATTGCGCGTGGCGCCCAGCCCGATGTTGTGCGGGAACAACGTGGCGCCAATGATGTTGCTCTGCCCGTGCACGGCATCGATGCCGAACAGCAGCGGAATGGGCTTGCCGCCTTTCGACGTGTCCATCGAGGCGTCGTAGAAGGCGTCGGCCAGCGCCAGCCATTCGGCCGGCGAGGCGTCATAGCGGCCACCGGGATCGGAATTGCCACCGGCCAGGATCGAGCCAAGCCGGTAGCGGCGCACATCGTCGGGGGTGACGCTGGCGATGTCACCCTGCACCAGCTGGCCGACCTTTTCCTCCACCGTCATGCCGGCCATCAGGTCGGTGATGCGCTTCTCCAGCGCCGGGTCCGCAGCCAGGGGCCAGATGACCTCCGGCCAGGGATCCTTGTCGGTGGCTGCGGCGGCGGCAGCCCGGTCCTGGCCGCGGCAGCCGAGCAATCCCAGCATCAGTGCGGCGACCAGCGCGCCGCTGCGGATGACGATGGCCTGCGATGTCATGGTGCTCATCCTTCCATCTGCTCCAGTTCCTTGCCCTTGGTCTCGTGCACATGCCGGACGACGAAGATCACCGAGATCACGGCAGCCACCAGGTAGATGCCGTAGGTGGCCGCCAGCCCTGCCGCGACCAGCAGCATCGGGAACGTCACCGTGACCACGAAGTTGGAGGTCCACTGCGCCGCGCCGGCGACTGCCAGTGCCGAACCGCGGATCTGGTTCGGGAACATCTCGCCCAGCATCACCCACATCACCGGTCCCCAGGACAGATTGAAGAACACGACATAGGCATTGGCCGCCACCAGTGCCAGCGTGCCCATGCGGCCGGGCAGCTGCAGATGCCCGTCGGCCAGCGAACCGCTGGCAAACGCCACCACCACCAGTGCAAGCGACAGCGACATCCCGGCCGAGCCGAACCACAGCAGGGGCTTGCGGCCGATCCGGTCGATCAGCAGCACGGTGACCACGCAGGCACCGATGCTCAGTGCGCCGGACAGCACGTTGATCAGCAGCGCGTCGTTCTCGGAAAAGCCGACTGCCTGCCACAGCACCGCGCCGTAATAGAACACCACGTTGATGCCGACCAGCTGCTGGAAGCAGGCCAGCCCGACGCCGACCCACACGATCGGGCGGATCCGCCCGGTCGCCCGGCTCTTCAGATCGGACAGGCGCGGGCGATGATGGTCGTTGGACAGCGAGGCATCGATCTCCTCGAGCGTGGCCCTGGCCTTGTCGCTGCCCAGCAGCCGGGTCAGCACCCGCAGGGCGTCTTCCTTGCGCCGTTTCACCACCAGGTAGCGCGGGCTCTCCGGAATGGTCAGCAACAGCAGCAGGAACACCAGTGATGGCGCGGCCTGCATCCAGAACATCCAGCGCCAGGCGGCCTGCCCGCCCCACAGCGGCTCGGTCGACGCGCCCGCTGCGGCCGCCAGCAGGTAGTTGGACAGGAACGCGGCGGTGAGGCCGGTGATGATCGCGATCTGCTGCACCGTAGCCAGGCGTCCGCGGTAACGGGCCGGAGCGACCTCGGCAATGTAGGCGGGCGAGATCACGCTGGCCGCGCCGACCGCGAATCCGCCCACCACCCGCGCCGCAATGAACCAGCCCGACGAGAGCGCCGCCCCGGCACCGAGCGCCGACAGCAGGAACATCACTGCCGAAAGGATCAGTACGTTGCGACGGCCGAGCCGGTCGGCCAGCCGTCCAGCAGTGAACGCGCCCACCGCACAGCCCAGCAGCATCGACGCGATCTCGAACCCCTGCATCCATTCGCCGGACCGGAACGCCTGGTGCAGGCCATCCTGGGTGCCGTTGATCACACCGCTGTCGAAGCCGAACAGAAAACCGCCAATCGTCGCCACCACGCTGATCAGTACGATCAGCCGCGTGTTCTCACCGCTGCCTGCTGCCTGGTTCATCCCCATCCCCTTGAGTGCGCCGTTGCCGCGCTCAGCGCAGCAGGTACTGGTTGAGCAGGTTTTCGTAACGCTCCTGCTTGCCGCTGGCCTGGCGCGGTTCGCCGAGGCGGGCGGCCAGTGCCGCCAGGTCCGGCAGGCTGAGCGTGCCACGCTCGAAATCCTGGCCGGCGCCGGAATCGAAGCTGGCGTAGCGCTGCGCACGCCATTGCTCCCACGGCGACTCGGTCAGCAGTGCATGGGCAACCTCCAGCCCGCGTGCGAACGCATCCATGCCGCCGATATGGGCAATGAACAGATCCTCCAGGTCGGTCGACTCACGGCGCACCTTCGCATCGAAGTTCAACCCGCCCTCCAGCCCGCCCTGGCGCAGCACGACCAGCATTGCGCCCACGGTGTCGTACAGATCGCTGGGGAACTGGTCGGTGTCCCAGCCGTTCTGGGCGTTGCCGCGATTGGCATCGATGCTGCCGAGCAGGCCATGATCGGACGCGACCTGCAGGTCGTGCTCGAAGGTATGGCCGGACAACGTGGCGTGGTTGGCCTCGATGTTGAGCTTGAAGTCCTTGTCCAGCCCGTGTTCCTTCAGGAAGCCCACCACCGTGGCACTGTCGAAGTCGTACTGGTGCTTCATCGGCTCCATCGGCTTGGGCTCGATCAGGAAGTTGCCCTTCAGCCCGATGCTGCGGCCATAGTCGCGTGCCATGGTCAGGAAGCGCGCGAAATGCTCGATCTCCCGCTTCATCTGGGTATTGGCCAGCGACGCATAGCCTTCGCGCCCGCCCCAGAACACATAGTGCTCGCCACCGAGTTCGACCGTGGCCTCCAGGGCGGCCTTGACCTGCACGGCTGCACGCGCGACCACCGCGAAGTCGGGATTGGTCGATGCGCCGTTCATGTAGCGCGGGTGCGAGAACAGGTTGGCCGTGCCCCACAGCAGCTTGACGCCAGTGGCCTCCTGGCGTGCCTTGGCCAGGCCCACCATATGCGAGAGGTTCTTCTGGTACTGGCCGATGTCGTCGGCATCCGGCGCCAGGTCGATATCGTGGAAGCACCAGTACGGCACGCCCAGCTTGGTGAAGAACTCGAACGCCGCGTCCACCTTGGCTTCTGCCGTGGCCAGTGGCGAGGCGGCCTCCCACGGGAACTGCCGGGTGCCCGGGCCGAACGGATCGTGCCCGGCATTGCAGAAGGTGTGCCAGTAGCACACGGCGAAGCGCAGATGCTCCTGCATGGTCTTGCCACCGATGACCCGGCTGGCATCGTAGACCTTGAAGGCAAGCGGATTGTCCGAGCCCTTGCCCTCGAACGGAATGCGGCCGACGCCGGGGAAGTACTCCTTGGCGCCGATGAAGGGCTGCGTGCTCATGGTGCGTGCTCCTGTCGTTGTACGGGGTGTCGTGGAGGAGCCATCAACCGCGCTGCAGCGGCGTGATGGCATCGAGATGACTGAGGAAGCGTGCGTAGGCCCGTGCATAGGCATCGCTGCGATCCGGATCCGGTCGTGCGGACAGCGCGGGATCGACGGTGACGTGCCGTGCGGTGATGTCGCTGATCGAAGTGGCGTTGCCCTGCGATCGGGCGAGCGCCCACAGCGCCTGCAGCGCCGCTCCAAACGCCGCACCCTCGGCCTGCACCGGGACCTCCACCGGCAGGCCGAATACATCGGCCACCAGCTGACGCCAGGCAGCGCTGTTGCTGCCGCCGCCGGTGAGCACGATGCGATCGAACTGCATGCCCGCGCGGACGAAGGCGTCGTAGCCGTACTTCAGGCTGTAGGTCGCGCCCTCCATGGCGGCGCGGTACACATGCGCCGGGGTGAAATTGGCGATGTCCAGGCCAGCCAGCACGCCCTTGCCGAGCGGCAGGTCAGGGGTACGTTCGCCATTGAGGAACGGCAGCATCACCAGGCCCCCTGCCCCCGGCGGCGTTGCGCGAAGATGCGCGTCGCCGTCGCGGGTGCTGAAACCGAAGGCGCTGGCCACGCGTTCGGTGGCCACGGTGCAGTTCATGGTGCAGATCAGCGGCAGCCAGCCCCCCGTGGACGAGCAGAACGCCGCCCACGCGCCATCCGGATCGATCACCGGCGAGCCGGAATACGCAAACAGCGTTCCGGAGGTTCCCAGGCTCATCGCCAGCCGCCCTTCCGTGACGCAGCCGGTGCCGATCGCCGCCATCATGTTGTCGCCGCCACCAACGGCCACCTTCACCGCCGCTGCAAGCCCGAGCGCGGCCGCAGCCTCCGGCGCGATATCGAACAGGGCATTGGGCGCAGCGACCGGCGGCAGGCAGGCAGCAAGATCACGATCAGGATCGGTGGCGCGCAGCAATTCCTGCGACCAGGTGCGCGTGCGCACGTCCAGCCAGCCGGTGCCGGACGCATCGCCAAGCTCGCAGAACCGCTGCCCGGTCAGCACGAAATTCAGGTAGTCGTGTGGCAGCAGGATGGTCGCCAGCCGCGCATAGGCGTCGGCACGGTGGGTGCGGGTCCAGGGCAGCTTGGACGCTGTGTAGCCGGCCAGGATCGGGTTGCCCGCCAGCGTTATGGTTCGTTGGAACCCGCCCACGGCGTCCATGATCTGGATGCATTCGGCCGAGGTGCTGGTGTCGCACCACAGCTTGGCCGGTGCCAGCACCTCGCCAGCATCGTCAACTGGCACGAATCCATGCTGCTGGCCCGATACCGCCAGCGCAACGATGCGTGCGCGCAGCGAGGGATCGATCCGGGCAAAGCAGTCGCGCAGGGCCGACACCCAGTCGGCCGGCGCCTGTTCACGGCTGCCATCGGCACCGCTGTCCAGCGCGAGCGGCGCGCTGGCCGAGGCCACCACCGCCTGCTTCGGCGGGTCATAGACCAGCACCTTCAGGCTCTGCGTCCCTGCATCGATCCCTGCAACCAGACCCATCGAAACCGCCTCCGATCAAAAAAGGTAGCGCTAACATTCCGTGGACTCAAAAAGGGGGCGTGGTGTCCGGCCCCCTCGTTGCCACCGCGCGCGTCATCGCCCGCGGTGTTGCCGCACTGTAACCAGCCGCAGCGGAAAAAGCGTGCTGCAACGCAAAACCCTGCTACGCGCTTGCTTCCGTCGAACGCCACACGTCCACGCCGGACCTGCAGTACTGCGCGATGAACTCCGCCTGCGCCGGCATCTGCGCGGCGGCCTGCTGCACAGGCCGTTGGATGCCCTTCAACAAGGTGCGCAGATCGACATCACTCACGGCCCGCGCCAGCGGGTGCGCAGGACCGGGCGCGATGCCCTGCCCGAGCAGCACGCTGGTCCAGGATTCGACGCGGAACAGCTCGCCGGGGTCCTGCCACGCATGCGCACGCTCGCGCCACGCCTGCAGCCGATGCTGCAGCGACTCGGGCACGCGCATCTCGCGACAGGCCTTCCACATCGGTTCGCTGCGCTGCGTGGCGTGGTAGTGCAGGATGATGAAGTCGCGCACATGCTCCATTTCCTGGCGGCTGACATCGTTGTACAGCTGCACCAGCGACGCACTGATGCCGTCGAACGGGAACAGCTGGATCAGCCTCACCACTGCGCTGATCGTCAGATGGATGCTGGTCGACTCCAGCGGTTCGATGAAGCCGCTGGCCAGCCCGAGCGACACCACGTTCCTGTTCCAGGCCTTCAGCCGGCGTCCACTGCGGAACGGCACCTTCCATGGATCGCGCAAGGGTGGAGCCCCGGCATCGCGCAGCAGTTTCGCGGCGGCCTCGTCATCGGACAGATGGCGGCTGTCATACACCAGCCCGCAGCCAACGCGGTGCTGCAGCGCGATGTGCCAGCGCCACCCCGCCTCGTGGGCGATCGCCCGGGTATAGGGCACCGGCGGCGCCACCGCTTCGGTCTGCACCGCCACGGCCCGGTCGCACGGCAGCCATTCGTGCCAGTCCTCGTAGCCGGTGCACAGTGCCTGCTCGATCAGCAGGCCGCGGAAGCCGGTGCAGTCGATGAACAGATCGCCCTCGATCACCTGGCCGTCGTCCAGCACCAGCGCCTGCACCGAACCGTCGTGCGCGTGCTGCCTGACCTGGGCGATCCGGCCTTCGATCCGGCGCAGGCCGTGGGCCTCGGCCCTGCCGCGCAGGAACCGCGCATACAGACCGGCATCGAAGTGATACGCATAGCTGGCCTGCGGCTGGGTGTGCAGCGAAAAGCGGTCGCCACGCGAGGCGATGCTCTCCAGGCAGAAGTCGCCCAGGTCCGAGGGCATGCCGCGGCGCAGGCTGTCCAGCCAGAAGTGATGGAAGGGGGCCGCCCAGGTGCCATGGCCGATGGTGCCGAACGGATGGAAGAAGCGATCGCCCGGCAGGCGCCAGTTCTCGAACGAGATCGACAGCTTGAAGGTGCCGGCCACCGCGCGCAGGAACTCCTGCTCGTCGATCTGCAGGAAGCGGTGGAAGGTGCGGATCGGCGGCACAGTGGACTCACCGACACCGACCGTGCCGATCTGCTCGGACTCGACCAGCGTGATCTGCAGCTGGTCACGGAACTGGTGCGCAAGCGCGCAGCCGGCCAGCCAACCCGCCGTACCGCCACCGGCAATGACCACCTTGCGGATGCGCCCTGAAGGCGTGCTCTGGGTATCCAACATGGTGCCCTCTCTCAACGGTTGAGCCTGCCCAGCAGCATCGCGCGCATGCGGCGGGCGCGCTGCTCGTCGAACGGTGCCAGATCCCCGCGCGCGGCGTCAGGCAGGTGCTGCCCCGCGCGCTCGCCAGGGCCGAATGCGTAGTAGCGGAAGAGCCCTTCCCAGGCCTGCTTTTCGCGCGCCGGCAGATCACGCACGGCCCACATCGCGTGGTGCAGCGCCGCCAGCGCGGATCCCAGCCAAGTCGGCGAGCTTCGCCACCAGTAGTTCACCAGCACGTTGAACGGTTCCAGGCTGCGTACATGGTGCCACCACATGCTGGGGATGAAGATCGCATCGCCGGGCCCAAGCACCGCGCGGCGCGCGTGCGCCAGCGCCTCGCGGAAACGTGGATGCCGATCGAAGTCGGGCTGTTCGAAGTCCACCACGCTGACCACCTGTCCCCCCGGCGTGGGATCGAGCGGGCCCGGATACAGATTGTCGATCTGGTCGGGCGGGAACAGGGTGAACTCGCGCTGCCCCACCGCGCAGCAGGCGAGGTTGTCGGGTGTGTCGAAATGGCACGAGGCCGTCACCCGGTTGCCGATCCAGATGCTGGCGGTGGCGTCGATGCCCTGCTTGGCCAGACCGGCGTCGTTGGCCTGCGCGAATGCCGGTAGCAGTGCCCGCGCGATCGGCAGCGAGGCCACGTAGTAGGTTGGCGGTTGCGGTGCATGCAGCGTCATGGCGATCTCTTCCAGCACCTGGGCCAGCCCACCGCGCCGTACTTCGAAGTTCAACCGGGTGAAGTCCGCGCTGTAGAACGGGCGCCCCCCGATCTCGGCGCCGCCGAACGAGTACTGGATGGGCGCACCCGCATCGACGCTGCACAGGTACGCCATTGCGTCCTGCACCCCGCCCAGCCCGGCCTGGACCAGTGGCCAATCGGTGGCGATGCCGCGCAGTACGACCGGGTCACCGGCCTCCACCAGGGCCGCCAGTGGCAAGGCGGCAGGATCGATGCCTTCCAGGATCCGCATCGGCAGGCTGGCGTGCACCGGTCAGTTCCTGGCCGCCTGCGCGGTGCCGTGCTGGACGCGGAGACGGCGCTGCTTCTCGGCGATCAGGCGGCGCATGTTATGCAGAGAGGCAAGCATCAGGTATGCACCTTCCAGGTAACCGGCGCGGTTCAACGCAGCCAGGCGCGAACTGTCCAGCGCCGCCAGGCGCTCGCGGTCGATGCCGTGCAATCCGCTCACGCTCACCCGGTGGTGCGCCGCGATCTGCACGTCGAGCGTGACCGGCTGGATGAGGCCACAGTCGTCGAGCATCGTGAACATCCCGGCCGCGAAGGCACTGCCCTCGTGGATGCCGCGCAGCACGCTGGCGATGTGGTCCAGGTAAGGGGTGTTGCCGCCCTGCGGCAGGAACACCGGCTCGCCGCCCCCGTCGGTGACGCGCGGATGGTCCAGGTCCACGTGCATCACCGCATCCTGGGTGAGCAGGCCATCCACGTAGTGCTCCTGGAAGCCGATCAGGAACGGCCCTTTGGCCGCCGCGCCAGGCAGGTAGGAAGCATTCCAGCGCCCGTCCTGCAGGAACAGGTTCTCGTGTTGCTCGAAACCCAGCAGGGCCACGGACTGCCACGCTTCCGTCCCGGTTTCCCTGCGCAGGAAGATCGGATACTCACGCTGCAGTTCTGCGAACTCGCTGGGATAGGCCGGCACCATGCCCACGGCATCGCCGAACTGCGGCCCGAATCCGGTGGCGACCTTCAGGTCCCGATGCGCGATGTTGTTGAGCATTTCGTAGCGGGCCATCAGGGTATCCAGTGCGGGGTGGCTGGCCGGCAGCGTAGCGCAGGCGCGACAGCTGCGGCGACACCGTCCCGGCACGGCACCGCTGACGGGCAGCGGTGCCGTGCCGGACGCATCGGCAGCCAGGCTCAGAACTTGTAGCGGACGCCCAGCATGTAGCGCGGGCTCTGGTCAGCCAGCTTGACGATCATCTGCGACGTGCGCGAGCGCCACCGCACATCCTCGCCGGTCAGGTTGATCGCCTCCAGGCTGAAGGACCAGTGGTCATCCAGCGCGTAGTTGACGCTGAGATCCCACTGCTCGTACGGCTCCACATAGTAGGGGTTGCGGCTGGAGCCCTGGTTGGCCAGGATCAGGTACTGGTCGCGCCAGTTCCATGCCAGGCGCACCGACCACCCGTACTTCTCGTACATCAGCATGGCGTTGGCGGTGTCGCTCAGGCCGGTGAGCGAGAACTGGTCGATGCCCGGATCGCCGCCATTGTTGTAGCCGACATCACCTTTGACCACGGTGTAGTTGGCCAGCACGCCGAAGCCGGTGTCACCGAAGAAGTACTGGCCGCCCAGCTCCCAGCCATGCAGCTTGGATTTGTTCTGGTTGATCGGGCGATTGACGTTGAACTGGTACAGCGGATCGTTGGGCTGCCCATACAGATCGTAGGCCGCTTCGGTGGCCAGCACCTGCGCATCAGTGCCGTTGTAGGCGCCGAGGCCGGCAGGATTGTTTCGCAGCAATGCCAGCGCGGTGAACAGCGAGGTGTCGTTGGCCGAGCAGGCAGCGGCATTGGCCGGCCCGACCTGGGCGACGCAGGCGCCGCTGGTCAGGAAGTCCAACGCCGCCCGCGCATCCGGCCCGGAGGTCGGGTCGGTGAGGCCGTACAGGCTTTCCTGGACGACGGTGTTGCCGATGAAGTTGCTGACCGACTTGTTCCAGTAGGTCAATGACACATAGCTGGCATCGGCGAAGTACCACTCCAGCCCCAGGTCGAGGTTGTCCGATTCCAGCGGCTTCAGGCTCGGGTTCTGCGAATTGCCGCTGGCGCGCGACGAGGGATCGATCAGCACCGAGCCGAACGGCTGCTGGGCCCCGGGTCCCGCATAGAGATTGCCGTACGGCGCGCGGGCGATGCTCTTGCCGAACGAAACGCGGCCCTTCAGTTCCTCGGTGAGGTCGATGCTGAAATCAAGGTTGGGCAGGATGTAGCTGTAGCGCGCCTTCTCTGTGAAGGGCTGCTGCTCATCGGACAGCACGATGCGGAAATCGTTGTTGGCCTGCCACTCGATGGACTCGGGGACGGCAATGACCGAGGTCGACACCACGTCAGTGGTTTCATAGCGCACGCCCAGGCGGGTGTTGGTGCGCATGCCACCCAGCTCCCCGTCCAGCTCCACCTGGAAGTACGCCGCCTTGGTCTTTTCTTCGACGAAGTTGTCGGCCGCGCGTTGCGGGTTCACACCCAGGCCGACGCCGTACTCGCGCGATGCCCATTGCGCGAGCTGCCCGGCATTGCCGCGCCAGGCGGGCCAGCTGTTGGCACTGTAGTCGTCGAACAGGCCGACGATGCTGACCGGCTGCAGCAGGTCCATCAGGCCTGCGGCGGTATCCCGGTCCACGTTGGCCACGCCCCAGTCGCCCAGGGTCGAGTAGGCCTCGGCGGCCTGGATGCGGTGGGTGGTGGACTTGTTGGTGTCCACGCCGAACTGGAAGCGCCCGTGGTCGAAGTTCCATTCGCCATCGACGCGCGCCTGCTTGATCTCGCTGATCTGGGTCTGCGCGTTGACGCGCAGCACCTGCGTGCCAACCTCGCCTTCCTGGAAGCCCGGATTGACCACGCCATTGGTCCCGGCGAGCGCATCGGCGGTGCTGGGATACCAGACCTGGGTGCCAACCGGCAGGCCATTGTTGAAGTTCAGCTCCTGCACCCAGGAGCCACCGCAATGCGGGCCACGGGTACAGTTGTTGGTGCCGGCGATGCTCATGAAGATCGAACCACCGCCGGTGAGCGGATCATTCGGGCGGCTCTCGTTCTTCGAGTTGTGCGCATCGAAGCTGAGCTTGAAGCGGTCGCTGACATTCCAGACGGCGTTGAAGCCCAGCGAACCCAGCTTGTACTCCTGCATGCTGCGCTGCTGCTCCAGGCCGAAATCCTTGGTGCCGGCGATTTCACGGATGTAGACCGGCGTCGCGACGGCGCCACTGGTGTCGAACTCGACGTTGGTGTAGTTGCTGTTCTGCAACCACATGCCCTGCTCGCCACGATTCTCGGTGATCTCGTTGGTCGAGTAGGTGTAATCCACGGTCAGAGTCAGGCTGTCCGTCGGTGCGAACTGCAGCACGGCCTGGCCGTTGACGCGTTCGCGCTCGAATTCGGAGAACGCGTAGCGCAGGTCGTTGGGCCGCGCGTAAAGCTGGCCGACGGCCGGAGCATTGACCACGGTCGGGTTGCCCGGCATCGACCCTGTCCACGGCTGCACGTTCCAGTAGTTCTCCGTGGCCTGCACCGAGCCACCCTTGCGCTTCTGCTGGCTCGCGCTGAGGCTGACGCCAAAGGTCTTTTCCGGATTGCTGTAACTGAAGATGCCCGACAGCTCCGGTGTCAGGTCATTGTCAAACGGCTGGCTCTGGTCGGACACCAGCTTCGCCCCGGCGCTGGCCACGATGCCGGCGTGATCGAGCGGGCGCGAGGTCAGGATGTTGATCGTCGCACCGATGCCACCGCTGGGCACCTGCGCCTGGCTGGTCTTGTAGACCTCGATACCATTGATGGCCTCGGCGGCCAGCTGCGCGAAATTGAAGGCGCGGGTGCCGCCGTCGACACCGCCGATGGCGACCTGTCCAGAGGCACCGAATGCATCGGCACCCGGCATCTGCCGACCGTTGAGCGTGACCATGTTGAACTGGGGGCCGAAGCCACGCGCGGTCACCTGCGCACCCTCGCCGTCACGGCGCTCGATGGAGATGCCGGTGATGCGCTGCAACGACTCGGCAAGATTGGTATCGGGGAACTTGCCGATGTCCTCGGCACTGATCGCGTCGACCACGCCCGCCGAGTCGCGCTTGATGTCCATGGCCTGGCTCAGGCTGTTGCGTATGCCCGTGACCTGCACTGCATCAAGCTGGGTGGGTTGCGACTGGCTCTGCGGCTGCGGCCCGGTCGCCGGTGCGGCGTCCTGCGCAAAGGCGGGATTGATGACCAGGGCACCACCCACGAAGGTGAACATGGCCCGGGACCGGAACTTCGCCAACGCGCGGCTCATGAACCGGACCTCGGGCCCGGGGTGCCACGGAAACTGCAGGTGCTCATGAAAGTCCCCTCTGACATACGATCGAATGGATGTACCGCCCCCTCCCAGGGGCACGCACGGGCGTGGCCCGCATTCCAAACCGAACAGCACGGGTGCTCGGGCACGCCGCGACTTACACTTGCTTTTCAAGCCTGCCAGGACAAACACGCGGCAAAGAAGGCAGCCTCCCGGACCCTGGATCCCCGTCCGACTGGTAGCGCTACCATCTCGTTGCAGCGGAGAGTAATCACCGAGGTTCGCCGTTGTCACCATGCAGCGCAGCAAAACCGGCAGCGCGCCAATGACTCGGCCGTTGCTGCATCCGGTCACGCTCACCCGACGTAGGAAAGATGCCCGCACTTGCGGGTCATCCAGAAAGGAACGCACCGTGAACGCTCTTCAGCGCATCGCCGCCGCAGTCGGCTTCGCCGTACTCGTTTCGTCCGGCTCCTCGGTTTTCGCCGCCAACACCGTCATCGTGGGCGGGGCAGAAATGTACCCCACCAGGACCATCGTCGAGAACGCCGTCAATTCCAAGGATCACACCACGCTGGTTGCAGCGGTCAAAGCAGCCGGCCTGGTCGACACCCTCAACGGCGCCGGGCCCTTCACTGTTTTCGCGCCCACCAATGCGGCCTTCGAAAAGCTGCCTGCAGGCACTGTCGATACACTGGTGAAGCCTGAAAACAAGGCACAGCTGACCCGGATCCTGACCTACCACGTCGTCCCGGGCAGCTACAGTTCGGCCCAGCTTCTGGCCGATGCCCGCAAGCACGGCGGCAAGGCCACCCTGAAGACCGTGCAGGGTGAGCCTCTCACCGTGGCGCTCCACGATGGCAAGCTCTGGGTCATCGACGCAAAGGGTGGAAAGGCAGGCATCAGCATTGCAGATGTCGGCCAGTCCAACGGCGTCATCCACGTGGTCGACACCGTGCTGATGCCCAGGTAAGCGGCCTCACGCAACGGGCATCCGGCGCGATGCCCGTTGCCCGGGCCCGGTCATCCCGACGTCGCCATGCGGATCCCTGCCCGGCATGGCGTAGTAGCTACCACTCCGGCCCGAGCAGCTTGGTCACTTCGGCCTCCAGTTTCTGCGCGGCCTCGTCCTGGGAGGCGACCTTGATGCACAGCCCCGACTGCGCCGGCCCCGGCACCAGCTGGTAGCGGTTGATGGTGCCGCCACCGTCGCCGTCCAGCGCTACCCGCGCCACTACCGTTCGGCCATTGGCGTGGAAGGTCCAGTCCTGATAATCAAACATGCCTAAGTTGCTGTGCGGCCAAGATGTCATCCCACTTTAGGCGGCACGCCAGTGAAGAACGCTCCAGGAAGATGTTCAGCGCGCGTGGACATGATGGCGACAGGGCCTATCGCAGTGTCCGCGCCAACTGCAGGACATCGGCGAAGAAGGAGGGATAGTCGTCCTGTGGAGCGCTGTGGGTCTCGCGCCGGTGGACCAGACGCACGGCGACCACCCGCTGTTCCGGGACGATCATCAGGTATTGGCCCAGGTAGCCGTTGGCGGCAAAGCCGACGACCGGCCCCCGTGTGATGTCGTAGAGATCGGCGCGCTTCAGTCCGCGCGCGGAGATCTGGCTCCGGCGGCGGGCTTCAACTCAAGCAGCGTCTCCCGGTCGTGCATCACCAGGACCGCGTCGGAATGCGCGCCACGCGCGTTGCGCTCGATCGCGGCGAGGGCTTCGGCACGCGTCGCCGCTTGGCTGGGCCCGGCGATGCCGAACACCAGGGCCAGGGCGCAGGACAACCAGCAGGATCCTGGCATCGCAATCTCGTCCAATGAGTGTGCGTGCAGTGTGACTACATGCGTAGTCACACTGCAGTGGCTGAAGTGATGGCGCGCTTGCGTGCTGAACGTGGGCTGGGCGCCACCCCCGGCCCACCTGCAACGCGGTCGACCGCAGCGGTCGCCATGCAGCGCCGCACGGTATGATGCGGCGACCCGGAACCTGCGATGATTGCAGCGGCCGCCCATCCGCTGATCGCGCGCCAGGCCCCCCCTGCGCCGGGGTCGGTGCAGGTGCCGCTGAAGCCCCACTCCATGCTTGCCTCCCAAGCCCCCCTCCTGATCTGGGCAGCGGTCGCCGTTGCCACCCTCGGCCTGCTGTTCCGTCCTTTCCGCATCCCCGAATATGTGTGGGCGCTGGGCGCTGCCGCCGTGTTGCCGCTGCTGGGCGCCGTGTCGCTGCACACCGCATGGGGCGCAGTGGCCGAAGGCCGCGACGTCTACCTGTTCCTGGTCGGCATGATGGTGCTGGCCGAACTGGCGCGGCGCGAAGGCCTGTTCGATTGGCTGGCGTTGTACGCGGTGCGGCATGCGGGCGGATCCGGGCGACGCCTGTTCGACCTGGTGTTCCTGGTCGGCACGCTGGTGACCGTGTTCCTGTCCAACGATGCAACGGCCGTAGTGCTGACGCCGGCGGTCTACGCCGCCTGCAAGGCGGCGCGCGCCAACCCCCTGCCCTACCTGTTTGTCTGTGCCTTCATCGCCAATGCGGCCAGCTTCGTGCTGCCCATTTCCAATCCGGCCAACCTGGTGGTGTACGGCCAGCACCTGCCGCCGCTGCTGCAGTGGCTGGCGCAGTTCGCGCTGCCGTCGGCGGCGGCGATCGGTGCCACCTATCTGGTCCTGCGCTGGGTGCACCGGCGCGAGATCGCCCAGCCGCTGGTGGCCGCGCCGGCGCATCGCCCGTTGACCGACGGCGGCCGGCTGAGCGCACTGGGCGTGCTGTTCACCGGCACCGTGTTGCTGGTCACGTCCGCCTTGAACGGGCCATTGGGCCTGACCACGTTCTGTGCGGGCACGCTGAGTGTGGCCGTGGTGGCGATCCGCCAGAGGCGCAGCCCGCTGCCACTGCTGCGACACGTGTCCTGGGGCGTGCTGCCGCTGGTGGCGGGACTGTTCGTGCTGGTGGAAGCGGTGGCGCAGACCGGTGTCATCCAGAGCGCGGCCAGCGCGCTGCAGGCTCTGGCGCAGGCATCTCCCCGCCAGGCCAGCTGGCTGGCCGGTGGCGCGGCTGCGCTGCTGAGCAACGTGGCCAACAATCTGCCGGTCGGCCTGGCCGCCGGTTCGCTGGGGCAGATGGCCGACCTGCCGGCGCAGACCCGTGCCGCATTGCTGGTCGGCGTGGATCTGGGGCCCAACCTGTCGGTCACCGGTTCGCTGGCGACAATGCTGTGGCTGGTGGCGCTGCGCCGCGAGGGCGAGCATGTCAGCGCGCTCGACTTCCTGCGCGTCGGCGCGCTGGTGATGCCGCCGGCGTTGATCGGAGCACTGCTGCTGCTCTGATCGGCGCGCAAGCGGCATGCGCTGCTAGAAGGCCACCTGCAGGCGGGTGTTGAAGGTGGTGCCTTCATCCCTGCCCTGGCCGGTGCCGCTGCGGTTGCGGGTCTGCCAACGGATCGCCTCGAACATCACGCGGCTGAAGTCGTTGAGATACCAGTTCGCACCCAGCGTCCACGCGTGGCCGGTACCGCCACTGGGCAGCTCGGCATAGTCCACGTCTTCGTAGCGCCCTTTCAGTTCCCATGCCCCGGCGCCGCCGCGGGTGACAGGATCGGCCACTTTCACCCGGCCCCAGGTGCCGGCCTTGCCCGAATAGGCCGGCCTTGCACCGGCCAGGAACCAGCCCGCCGAGATCGCCCAGGCCTGGTGGTCCAGATCGTAGCGCCCGCTGGCGCCGGCCCCGCGCAGGTTGCGCGTACCCCATTCGCCGGTCGCCCAGGCCGGCCCGAAGAAGCCTGCCAGTTCCGCGCCATAGGACGTGCTGCGCTCGGCGCCCAGCAGTGTGCCCGGCGCAATCTTGACCAGGTCGTTGAAGTGCCCGGCGATGGCCGAACTGCGGACGACGCCGCTGGCGCTTGCGGCAATCTCCTCGTGGAAGGCCCAGGCCCCCAGGTGCACCGTGACTGCGTCGTTGGCCACCGGGTTCCAATGCACGCGCGTGGCCCAGGTCTGGCTGTCGTTGTCGGTGCCGGCGTTGTTGAGATCGTTGCCGGCCACCGACAGGCTGGCATGCCAGTTCTTGCCGTACACGCGCTCGGTCAGGCCGACACCGAACAGGCCGCGCTGCGGCATCATCAGCGTGCCGACCACGTTGCGGTCCTGGAACGGCGTGTTGGAGGTGCTGCTGGAGCCGTCGATACCCCGGTCGTTGAGGCGGTTGCCTACGGTCAGGTCGGCCGGCAGCCCGAACAGGCGGTGGTCAACGGTGGCGTAGACCGACTTCCACGCCACCGCGTTGTCGGCGAAGTCACCTTCCACCGCCCAGCCGAGGATGCCGTAGCGGCCTTCGGCGCCCAGCCGCACCGAGCGGATCTCGGTACCGGAGATGTTGCGGTCACTCACTGACGATCCATCGGTGCTGGATGCGTCGACGAACAGGCGTCCGCGCGGACGGAACACCACGCTGCCATCGGCACTGCTGAACTCCGGTGCGCCCTTGGACCAGGTGACCTTGGGCGCCTTGGCCTGGCTGGATTCCAGTGCGGCGACGCGGGTGTCCAGCGCGGGGGCCTGCGTTGCGGCCGCCGCACCGGCGGTGCTGTGCCCGCCCTCCACGGCGCGGAGGCGTGCTTCCAGTTGCTGGATCTGCAGTGCCTGCTGCTGCACCAGGCGTGACAGCTCAGCCTGGCTCAGCGGCGCGGGCAGCGAAGACGTGGACTGGGCGCCGGCATGGCCACTGGCCAACAGCAGGCCGAGCGCGACCGACAGCGCTGCCAGCGGCAGCACGGTGGAATGGTTCATGGACTCTCTCTCCGGCCAGCCGGCCCCCTGGCCCGGCGCTGGCCTGTTGCGGTGGTGCGGGGGAAGATCGGGGGAGGAAGCGCGCGCCGCCGGATCGGCCCGGCGGCGCGGCAGGCGGGCTCAGCCCGGCCCGGTCAGCTGGTGGCCTGGGCCTGGGCGTTGGGACGCCAGGTGATCAGCTTGTTCTCGACCACGTCCAGCAGCGCGTCGATGACCAGCACGAAGGCGGCAAGGATGATGATGCCGGCAAACACACCGACGGCGTTGAAGTTGCCTTCTGCCTGCGCAATCAGGTAACCCAGGCCCGCCGAGGCGCCGAGGTACTCACCGATGATCGCGCCGACCACGGCGAAGCCCACCGAGGTGCGCAGCGAGGACAGGATCCAGCTGGCTGCTGCCGGGAAGTAGACATGGCGTAGCAGGTCGCTGCGGCTTGCGCCCAGGATGCGGGCATTGGCCAGTACCACCGGATTCACCTCGCGTACGCCCTGCATGGCATTGAAGAACGTGGTGAAGAACACCAGGGTGACCGCCAGCGCCACCTTCGACCACAGGCCCAGCCCCAGCCACAACACGAAAATCGGGGCCAGCACCACGCGCGGAATTGCGTTGAAGCCTTTGATGAAGGGATCGAGGATGCGCGCCGAGCGGCGGCTCAGGCCCAACCAGACACCGCCGGCCACGCCGAGGCCGGTGCCGATGATGTAGCCCAGCGCGGTTTCGGTCAGGGTGATGTAGACGTGCTGGTAGAACGACGTATCGGACAGCCAGGTCCAGGCCTGCTGCACGATCGCCGTTGGCGAGGGGAAGAAGAACGGATCGATCACGCCCAGCGCGATGCCGCCCTCCCAGCCACCGAACACGGCCACAACCAGGGCCAGTTGGATGAACTTGTCAGTCTTGGCGTGCATAGCTCTTCTCCACTTCGCCGCGCAGGCAGGCCCAGATGTCGCGGTACAGGTCGGTGAAACGGTCATCCAGCTTGATCTCGGCCACGTTGCGCGGGCGTTCCAGATCCACGTCGAAGCTGCGCACCACGCGGCTGGCCGGACCGGATGACAGCACCACCACGCGGTCGCCCAGGGCGATCGCTTCTTCCAGATCGTGGGTGATCAGGATCACCGAGCGCCGGTCCTCCTGCCACAGGCGCAGCAGTTCGTTCTGCATCAGGTGCCGGGTGTGGATGTCCAGCGCCGAGAAAGGTTCGTCCATCAGGATCACCTTCGGCTCGACGATCAGCGCCTGCGCCATCTGCACGCGCTTGCGCTGGCCACCGGACAACTGGTGCGGATAGCGGTGCTCGAAACCGGCCAGGCCGACCTTGGCCAGCCACGCGTTGGCCTTGGCCTTGCGTTCGGCTTCGGGCACACCGCGGAAGCGCAGGCCGAGCTCAACGTTCTGGTAAGCCGTCTTCCACGGCAGCAGCGCGTCCTGCTGGAACAGGTAGCCGACCGACTCCTGGACGCCGCTGACCGCACGGCCATCGATGCTGACCTGCCCGGACGACGGCTTCAGCAGGCCTGCCACGGAATTGAGGATGGTGCTCTTGCCGCAGCCGGTCGGCCCGACGATGGCAAGGAACTCGCCGTCCCCCACCTGGATGTCGACATCACGGACGGCGGTGAATTCGCCGAAGGACATGGTCACCTTGTTGATGGCGACCATGGTCTGTGCAGGCTCCAGCTGCGGTGCGCCATTGAGCTGGCGCACGGTGGCATTGAGGGCCATGGGGTTACCTCCGCTTACGGTTGGGCAGCCGGCGCCGCAGCGTTGGCACGCTCGACGAAGGCATTGGTGTAGGTGCGGGACAGATCGATGTCGGCCTTGGCCACATCCGTATTGAACTCGCGCAGCACCTTCAACGGCGTTTCCAGATCAGCCGGCGTGAAATGACCGTCGCGGGTGAAGATCGCGCGGGCGTTCTCCACCGCGCGCGCATAGGTGGCGCGGTCGCCGGAGACGTAGCTGTCCGGCAGCGCCGCAACGATGTCTTCAGCACTGTTGTCGGCGATGAACTTCAACGCCATCTGCTCGGCGCGGGCGATCTTCTCGGCCGCTTCGGGGCGCTTGTCCAGGAAGCTCTGGTTGGCGTACATCACCGAGGTCGGGTACAGGCCGCCATAGACCTGGCGGGCGCCGTCATCGCTGCGCGCGTCGAGGAGGATCTTCCCGACCTTGCGCTCGGTGATCAGGGTGGCGGCCGGGTCGTAGTTGACCAGCAGGTCGATCTTGCCCTGCTCCAGCGCGGCCACCGCAGCCGCGCCCGAGCCGACGCCGATCAGCGAGACACTGTCGACCGGGATATCGTGCTGAGCAAGGAAGTGACGGACGAAGAAGTCCGACGATGAGCCCGGCGCGGTGATCCCGACCTTCTGGCCCTTGATGGTTTCCGGGCGGGCCGGATCGAAGGTGGCATCGTCGCGGCCGGCCATCACCAGGCCGGAGTTGCGCGAGAGCAGCACGAAGGCCACCACGTCCTTGCCCTTGGCCTGCATCTGGATGGTGTGGTCGTAGAAGCCGACGGCCACATCGGTGGAATTGGCCACCAGCGCCTGCAATACCTTGGAGCCGCCCTGGGCGAAGTTCTCGGTCTTCACCTGCAGGCCGACGTCCTTGAAGTAGCCCTTGGCGTCGGCGATGAAGAACGGCAGGTTGTTGAGGTTGTAGGAGCCGACGCTGATGCGTACCGGTGCATGGTCACCACCGCCGGCGGATGCGCCTTCGGTGCGCCCGCTGTTGCTGCATCCGGCCGCGGCCAGACCAGCCGCGCACAGCGCGGCCATCAAGAACTGCTTGTACATCATCCCTCCCAGGAGTGAAGCATCTACGTTGTAATGGCGGGCATGCGCACCTGCGCCGGCCCGTCCGGGTTCAGATCATGCCGCTGACGTCCATTGGCGGGCTTGGGTGGAACCGGCCACGGCAAGTGCTGGCGTGGTGGCAAACACGCGTCCTTCGAACAGCCGGCGTGCGGTGCGCACGACGCTGGCAACGACCGGCGCGTCCTGCGAGCTGCGACTGAGGCCCACCTCCAGGGCCCCGCTCGGATGTTCGAGGGTAATGCTGCCGGGAACGGACAGGCATCCGACCAAAGTGTGGGCCAGCGTGCCCGGCGTAACAGCGGCGGTGGCCAGGCCGACCGCGCCGGTAATGGCCAGCGCGGTGTGGCATTGATGCGGCATGAAATAGCGCACCTGCAGATCGCCCCCATGTTGCGGCGCCGACAGCAGCACCGGCTTCGGAATGACCTTGTTGCCGGCGTCGGCGATGCCCATGCGGGCGCCCGCCTCGATGCGCAGCGCTTCCAGCCGGCGCATGAATACCGCGTCCGCGTTCAGTTCGGCGGGCGGGGTATCGCCGCGCACGCCCAGATCTTCTGCGCGCACCAGCATCATCGGCATCGCGCAGTCCACCAGGCTGACCGGCACGCCATCGATGGTTTCCTGCGCGTGGCCGCTGGGCAGCAGCTTGCCGGTGCGGGCGCCTGCCGCATCAAGGAAAGCGAGCCTGACCGGCGAGGCCGAGCCCGGCGCGCCGGCAATGCGCGTGTCACCGCGGTACACCACGTTGCCGCCGGGCGTTTCCACCGTGGCGATGATCAGCTTGCCGGTGTTGACGTTGTGGATGCGCACCTCGGTCTGCGGATCCTGCGCCTGCACCAGCCCACGCTCGATGGCATACGGGCCTACGGCCGCCAGCATGTTGCCGCAGTTCGGCGAGGTATCCACCACCTGCTGCTCTACCCGCACCTGGGCGAACAGGTAGTCGACATCGGCGTCCGGACGGCTGGAGCGGTCGATGATCGCCACCTTGCTGGTCAGCGCGTTGCCACCGCCGATGCCGTCGATCTGCAACGGATGGCCCGAGCCCATCACTTCCAGCAGCAGGCGATCGCGTTCAGCGATGTCCATCGGAAGGTCGCTGGCCAGGAAGAACGGGCCTTTGGAGGTGCCGCCGCGCATGAGTACGCAGGGAATGCTGAGCAGATCGTTGGACATACGTGTGCTAGATTGATGCGTATAGGGGATGAATGACCCCTCTGTGATTCGATACTGGCATGGCCCCAATTGATCTGTGAATTGCTGATTTTTGGATGATTGATACCCCATGAGCATCAATTGCGAAATCCTGGATCTACGCGCCTTCCTGCTGGTCTCGGAGACCCGCAGCTTCCATCGAGCCGCAGAAATCCTGCACGTCTCCCAGCCAGCACTCAGCCGCCGCATCCAGAAACTGGAGCAGGCGGTGGGGTCGCCGCTGCTGGAGCGCACCACGCGCAGCGTCAGCACTACCGCCGTCGGCGAGAACCTGCTGCCGCTGGTGCGCCGCATGCTGGAGGAGTTCGATGGCTCGCTGTTCTCACTGCGTGGCCGCGAAGACACCCGCGGCGCTACCGTGACCATCGCGTGCCTGCCGACGGCGGCGTTCTACTTCCTGCCCAGCGTGATGGCGCGTTTCCACGAAGCGCACCCGAACGTGCGCTTCCGCATCCTGGATATCCCGGCCACGGAGGGTCTGCAGGCAGTGGAACGTGGCGAAGTGGAGTTCGGCATCAACTTCATGGGTGCCAACGATCCGAATCTCGATTTCGACGTGCTCGCTGAAGATCCATTCGTGCTGGCATGCCGGCGCGATCATCCTCTGGCACGCAAGCGCAAGGTGGAATGGGCCGATCTGGCCGAGCACCAGCTCATCACCGTGCACCGCACCAGCGGCAACCGCACGCTGCTGGATGGTGCGCTGGCGCGCGAGAACCTCAAGTTGAGCTGGCACTACGAAGTGACCCACCTGTCGACGTCACTGGGCATGGTCGAGGCGGGCATCGGCGTGTCGGTGCTACCGAAGATGGCCACGCCGGACGGAGATCACCCCACCCTGGTGACGCGCGCGATCGGCAACCCGGTGGTGTCACGCACGATCGGCATCGTCCGCCGCCGCGGCGCCCTGCTCTCGCCCACGGCGGAGCGATTCCTGCAGATGCTGATGAGCCAGTGGCGCGGGGAGGCGTGAGCAACTGCGCGGTTCACGCGCCTATGCGTTCCGGCGCGCCAGACGCTGGCAGGGCCGCCCTTCATGACGAAGCCGCGAAGATCGACGCAATACCTGCAAGCGATCCCACGGCCACCCACGAGAGCGTGGCGAATGCAACCAGCAACACCTTCCGGTGCACGACCTGCGCTTCGTTCCGGGGCTCCGGCCGCCGCGCATAGGGCCTGGAGAAACCCAGGAGTTCGCCGGTGACTGTCAGCGCCCCCATGAAGATCAGTGCGGTCACGCAGAAGCCAAAAATGGAACCAATGAGGGCCACATGCTGGGCATCGCCAGTAGCCGGCTGAGTGCCGGCCAAACCCTCTACAAGCTGGCCCGTCCACCGTGCGGGCAGCCAGGCCAGGGCGGCGACAATACCGAAGTGACTGGCCACGTTGATCCAGAACCAGGATGTGGTCTTCATGACGTCAGCGTTTCCGGTGTTGGCCAGTGGTGGGCATGGTGACGCCTGCGTCAGCCCCGCACAACCCTGCATGGGGAAGCCGGCCAGCGGCCGGCACTACCCGGGCGATCAGCCTGCGGTTTCCAGCCCCTTGCCTGCCGCATCCATCCGCAGCGAGGCCAGGTATCGGCCGTACTTGCCAACGAAGATGCCGGTGAATCCGCCTGCCAGCAGCAGGTAGGCGGCATTGAAGCCAGCATTGGCGGACAGCGACGGCGACACCGCAAATGCGACTTCGAACCCGTACTTCACCAGGAAAGTGACCAGCAGCAGCGGCAGCAGGCTGAAATCCGCGTTGCGCCAGAGCTTGCCGGTACTGCGGTCCAGCGTCAGCTTCAACCGATTCAGCAGCAGCCAGGCAAGCGCGGCGCCCGTGGCGATGCCGGCCAGCCATTCGCTCCAGGCGCTCAGCGACGCGCCGAAGCGATGGCTGACCGACCACGCACCCCATACGGCGAACAAGGCGGGTACGATCGCCAGCTTCTGCAGCGAGGTCTCGGCCGGCTTCATGGCGGCGATGCCACGGGTGACCAGGAAGGCCAGCAGCAGCCAGACCCAGATCGGCGTCTGCGAGGCGAGGTGCTGAAGCATGTTCATGAGCGGTCCCCTTGGTGAGTGGTGGCGAGGTGCGCTCGCCTTGGCGCTCACTATTCGCTTCCGCCCGGGTTGCAGCCAGTGACAGCTGTCAGCCTTCGGGGATTACGCTGCGGGCACTGGAAATGCGCCGCCGGTACTGCGCCATCCACTCCAGCGACAGCGCAACACCGCCGAACGGGAAGAAATGCGGGCTGACCGGGCCATGGGCACTGGTCAACCCCTTCACCAGGCGGTCGACGAACGCTTCCGGCCCCGCCGTGCCGAGCAGCCGGCCGATCGAGATGCCATACCGGGCCAACATCGATGCACTGGCGCCCACGCCGCACATTGCGGCATAGCGCATCAGCCGGGGGATGCTGGCTGGGCCCGGCACACCGACCAGCACCGGAACCGTGATGCCACGCGCGCGCAGTGCATCCAGCCAGGCCAGCACGGTATCGGCATCGAAGGCGAACTGGGTGACGACCAAGGGGGCCATGCCACGTGCTTCGATGGCCTGGCATTTTCCCTCCAGCGCCTGCCAGCGTTCGTCACTGCTCATTACAGGATGCCCTTCCGGGTGCCCGCCGATAGCAACGACCTTGATGCCGCACCGTTCCAGAAGTCCGGCCTCGATGATCGAAATGCTGTCTGCAAACGGTCCAGCAGGCGTGGCGAGGTCACCGGCGATCACCAGGCACTGCTCGACACCAGCCTCGCTGGCCGCGCGCTCAAGGAACCGCCCGAGTACCGCGCGCGAGCCGATACGGCGCGCAGACAGATGCGGCATCGGCTCGAAGCCGAGCGCGCGCACCGTGCGTGCGGCGGCCAGGCGTGCGTCGTCATCCTCGCTGGCCAGCCAGGGAATGGAGATGATCGTGCCGCGCGGTATGCGGTCAGCCTCGGCGCGCAGCGCGGGCATGGCCTTCGCGCTGACCTCCAATGAAAAGGTGTTGATGAAGGCTTCCGCCCGCAGTGATCCAGGTACGGGCATCAACGGGCTCCGTCTGCGTTGCCGGCAAGCGGCGAGCTGTTGCGGGCCAGCTCGATGAAGGCCTGCAGGTAATCGATGCTGGTATCGGCCTCGCGCGCACCCAGATAGATCTGCTTGGGGATGCCCTTGGCACCCAGGCGTACGGGCACCACGTCCATGCGCGCGGCGTACTCCTCCACCAGCCAGCGCGGCATGGCGGCCACGCCGCGGCCGCTGGCCACCATCTGCATCATGATGTCGGTGGTTTCAATGGCCTTGTGGCGCCGCGGGGTGATGCCGGCCGGCAGCAGGAACTGGTTGTAGATGTCCAGGCGCTCGAACGGCACCGGGTAGCTGATCAGCACTTCCTGGCTGAGCTGGCGCGGCTTTACGTGGTCCACCTTGGCTAGGGCGTGGTTGCTGGCCACCACCAGCACCTGCTCGTAGTCGAACACCGGGATGAACTTCAGGCCTGGCTTCAGCAGCGGGTCGGGGGTGACCAGCAGGTCGATCTCGTAGCCGAACAAGGCGCCGATACCGCCGAACTGGAATTTCTGCTTGACGTCCACATCCACATCCGGCCACGCGGCCAGATACGGCGAGACGATCTTCAGCAGCCACTGGTAGCAGGGGTGGCATTCCATGCCGATGCGCAGCGCGCCGCGCTCGCCCTGGGCAAACTGGCGCAGGCGCTCCTCGGCCAGGTCCAGCTGCGGCAGCACCCGGTTGGCGACTGCCAGCAGATATTGCCCGGCCTGGGTCAGCCGCAGGCTGCGGCCTTCGCGCAGCCAGACATCGGTACCCAGCTGCTGCTCCAGCTTCTTCATGCTGTGGCTGAGCGCCGACTGGGTCAGGTTGAGCACGCCGGCCGCTGCGGTGAGCGAGCCCTGCTGCTCGACCTGCTGCACGATGCTGAGGTGGATCCGCTCCAACATAAAGATGAATCTCACTCATGGATAGGTGAAGTAATACCATTTTACGTCATGGAAAGGCATGGCTAGGATCGGGTCATGCCTTCATCCCAACGCCCCCTCCGAATCGTCGCCGTCTCCGGTGGACTGCAGCGCCCCTCCCGGGCCGCCACCCTCGCCGAGCACCTGCTGGGCCTGATCGGCGACAACATGCGCAGCGAACAACAGCTGATCGAACTCGGCGAACTGGCGCCGCAGCTGGCCGGTGCGCTGTGGCGTTCGCAGCTCCCGGAGGTTGTCGAGCGCCAGCTGGTGGCCGTCGAACGGGCCGATGTGCTCGTGGTGAGCACGCCGGTCTATCGAGGCTCCTACACAGGGCTGTTCAAGCACTTCTTCGACTTCATCGACCAGGACGCGCTGGTCGATACCCCCATCCTGCTGGCCGCGACCGGCGGCAGTGACCGCCATGCACTGGTGATCGATCACCAGCTGCGGCCGCTTTTCAGCTTCTTCCAGGCCCGCACCCCGCCCCTGGGCGTGTATGCCACCGACCGCGATTTCGCCGAGGGGCGCGTGCACAACGAAGCGCTGATCCAGCGCGCACGACTGGCGGTGCAGCGCGCAATGCCGCTGCTTGCGCTGTCCAATCGCCGCGCGCCAGTCGCCGCCGCTGAGGCCATCGAAGCCCTTTGAATGCCAGATGCCGCCGACCTGCATCTGGATGTCACCCTGCAAACGGAACGCCGCCCATGACGAACGACGCTTTCACCTTCAGCATCACGCGCATCCCGTTCAACGAGGACTACCAGCCGGCCGAAGGCACGCGCATCACCACCAACTTCGCCAACCTGGCGCGCGGCGCGTCCCGGCAGGAAAACCTGCGCAACACCATCCGCATGATCAACAACCGCTTCAATGATCTGGCGCATTGGGACAACCCAAGCGCCGATCGCTACGCGGTCGAGCTGGACATCATCTCGGTGGAGATGCACATCGACGGCGCCGACGGCAGCGATCCTTTCCCGTTGATCGAAGTGTTGCGCCCGACCATCGTTGACACGCACACCGGCGCGCGCACCGAAGGCATCGTCGGCAACAACTTCTCGTCCTATGTCCGTGACTACGACTTCAGCGTGGTGCTTCCGGCCAGCAACGAAGGCAAGGACACCTTCGGCATTCCGGAGGGCTTTGGCGACCTGCACGGCAAGCTGTTCAAGCACTTCCTGCGCTCGGACGCCTACCGCGCCAACTTCAGCAAGGGGCCGGTGATCTGCATCAGTGTTTCCAGCAGCAGGACCTACCACCGCACCGAGAACCACCATCCGATCCTGGGCGTGGAATACCGCCAGGGCGAGTCCTCCCCCACTGACCAGTATTTCGACAAGATGGGCCTGCAGGTGCGCTACTTCATGCCACCGGGCAGCGTGGCGCCGCTTGCCTTCTACTTCCAGGGCGACCTGCTGGGGGACTACTCGAACCTGGAGCTGATCGGCACCATCAGCACGATGGAGGCCTTCCAGAAGATCTACCGGCCGGAGATCTACAACGCCAATTCCGTGGCCGGCAAGGTCTACCAGCCCAACCTGAAGCACCAGGATTACTCCTCCACCCGCATCGTCTACGACCGCGAAGAGCGCAGCCAGTTGGCCGTCAAGCAGGGCCGGTTCACCGAAGAACACTTCATCAAGCCGTACCGCGCCGTGCTTGAGCAGTGGGCCGCCCGCTGATCCATCGACTTTCCATTCTCCCCCAGGACACACGACACAATGCCGACGAAGACGCTGCTCCCCACCTCCACTGCAGGCAGCCTGCCCAAGCCTTCCTGGCTGGCCGAGCCCGAGAAGCTCTGGTCACCCTGGAAGCTGCAGGACGAAAGCCTGATCGAGGGCAAGCAGGACGCCCTGCGCCTGTCCCTGCAGGAACAGCAGCATGCCGGCATTGATATCGTCAGTGACGGCGAGCAGACCCGGCAGCACTTCGTCACTACCTTCATCGAGCATCTCAGCGGCGTCGACTTCGAGAAGCGCGAAACCGTGCGCATCCGCAACCGCTACGATGCCAGCGTGCCGACCGTGGTCGGCGCAGTGAGCCGTCCGAAGCCGGTGTTCGTGGAGGATGCGAAGTTCCTGCGCCGGCAGACCACGCAGCCGATCAAGTGGGCGCTGCCCGGCCCGATGACGATGATCGACACGCTGTACGACGCGCACTACAAGAGCCGCGAAAAGCTGGCCTGGGAGTTCGCGAAGATCCTCAACGAGGAAGCGAAGGAGCTGGAGGCCGCCGGCGTTGACATCATCCAGTTCGATGAGCCGGCCTTCAATGTGTTCTTCGACGAAGTGAACGATTGGGGCGTGGCCGCGCTGGAGCGTGCGATCGAAGGGCTGAAGTGCGAGACCGCCGTGCACATCTGCTACGGCTACGGCATCAAGGCCAACACCGACTGGAAGCAGACGCTGGGATCGGAATGGCGACAGTATGAAGAGTCGTTCCCCAAGCTGCAGACCTCCAACCTCGACATCATCTCGCTGGAATGCCACAACTCGCACGTACCGATCGACCTGATCGAGCTGGTGCGTGGCAAGAAAGTGATGGTGGGCGCCATCGACGTGGCCTCCAACACGGTGGAATCGGCGGAGGATGTGGCCAACACGCTGCGCAGGGCGCTGCAGTTCGTGGACGCCGACAAGCTCTACCCGAGCACCAACTGTGGCATGGCGCCGTTGGCGCGCGACGTGGCCAGGGGCAAGCTGCGCGCACTCAGCGCGGGGGCGAGGATCGTACGTGAGGAGCTTTCGGCGTAGCCCTGGCTGGGGATGTGTTCCCGTTTCGGCGCGGGGAGGATGGAACCTGGCCTGGTACAGACCAGGCTCCACCTCGCCCCTGCACCTCGGGCCTGGCGGCCGTCATGCGCGGCCGTGGCGCCAGCGCTTCCTTGATCCGCCCCATCTCCCCTGCCCCGGCTTCGGCCAGGCGCCGGGCCTGCTGCCGCTGTTCCCGCGTGAGCGCCGGAGGCGGTGGAGTACCGGCATCCACCAATCGCGCCACCGCATCGCGCAGAGGCAACTGCGGGCAGAGCCGTGCAGCACACCAGCGCTCGGCGTAGCGCTTGGCCTGACGGGTGCTGGTGGCGGACACGACCTTGACCTGTGACATCTTGCGTGCGTCCAGGTACAGACGGAACCCGAGCGCGGCATGCGGCACGATACTGGCCACCGAACGGCCGTTCCACCACAGATCCCAGCGCTCGCCGCTCTGCACCCAGCCCGAGGGCCGGCGGGCTATCATGAAATCGGGAGCGCTGGAGGGCGAATGCATGGCCGTAAGAATACGGTCGGCCGTCGCATGGACTGAGATTGCGGAGTGGCGCTGGCAACCTCACAACGCTTCTGCCGCAGTGAAGCCCTCTTTACCACTCCCCTCTTTACCACTCTGGGCCGAGCAGTTTCTCCACCTCGGTTTCGAGCCTCTTGGCGGCTTCCTCCTGCGAGGCCACCTTGATGCACAGCCCGGACTGGGCGGGCCCGAGGGTCAACCGGTAACGGTTGATGGTGCCGTCGCCGTCGCCATCCAGTTCCACCCGGGCCACCCGGGTTCGGCCATTGGCCTTGAAGGTCCAGCCCTGGTAGTCGAACATCGTTGAGTCCACCGCAACGCCCTGAATGGCTCCCACCTTATGCGGGGAGGTGCGACACCCCGCCCGATGCTCGCTTCCTGTTCCTCTTTCCTCATCTGGGCGGCCGTGACCGTGGCGACCCTCGGCCTGCTGTTCCGGCCATTCCGCATTCCGGAGTACGTGTGGGCACTGGGGGCTGCTCTTCTGCTTCCACTGCTGGGAACGGTGCCGTTCGGCACGACCTTGCACGCGGTGGCCGAGGGCCGCGATGTCTATCTGTTCCTGATCGGCATGATGATGCTGGCCGGGCTGGCCCGGCTGGCCCGGCGCGAAGGCCTGTTCGACCCGGCACAATCATTCCCTGGCACGCAAGCGCAAGGTGGAATGGGCGGATCTGGCCAAGCGCCAGTTGATCACCGTGCACCGCACAAGCGGCAACCGCACGCTGCTGAATGGTGCGTTGGCGCGTGAGAGCCTCAAGCTCAGCTGGCACTACGAAGTGGCCCACCTGTCGACTCATTGGGCATGGTCGAGGCCGGCATCGGCGTGTCAGCGCTGCCGAAGATGGCCACGCCGGACGGGGATCACCCCACCCTGGTGACACGCGCGATCGGCAACCCGGTAGTGTCGCGCACGATCGGCATAGTCCGCCGCCGTGGTGCCCTGCTCTCGCCCACGGCAGAGCGCGCCACCTCTCCTGCCCGCAGCAATTCCCTGCGGCGCCTACTGAAGGCTTCCTCGGTCCCGGTGCCTCATACCGGGTCGAGATTCAGATCGGCAACCTTGCCGAAGGGCATGACGGTCAACGCCTTGCAGCTTCCCTTCTCGATTGAATCACTGGGATTCTCAGCGGATTTTACGATCCCGTAGCCTGAGCCGCTCTTGTTGAAGACGGCGGCGCCGCTGTCACCGGACGCGCATGCAAGTTCGGAGCCTTCCACTCTTCCCCAAGTGGGTGCACAGACTGCAGCGCCACATACGCCCAACGGGGCGTGCTGCACCGATGTGACGGTTCCGCAACTGAAGCCGGTGCGAGCCCCTCGGAAGCAAAGGAGGCCATGCAGTGGAAGGTCCGCATGGATCAGTATCAATGCCTTCGTCTGGTACTCACCCTTCAATTCTGCGAACACTTCCTGGAGCGGTGTATTTCCAGCAGGAAGCGAGTGCCATTGAACATCGTGACTACCGTCGAAGAGCGCGTCCTGGAATGTCAGTGGCATCATGACCTGCGGGCCACCAACCTCATGACCGTAATTGCTGTAAAGCAACTGATCATCGCAGTGCGCTGCCGTAAGGAGCCCTTTTACCTTGGTCAGCTTGTGCCGAACCGCAAGGCCGCTTGTGCACATCCTGCCATTGGCAGTCAGGATCGCCCCACCGGCGGTGTACGCCGAATTGCGGAAGGGATCCCTCCCAAGGATGATGTTGACCTTCAGCTTCGCAGCCTCTTCAATCTTGCGCTTGGCCGCTTCATACGATTTTGCATCGGCTCCACGAACCGAAACGTCAATCATGCCCAGCTCGGGGCGGCCGTCCACACTCACTGCATCAGGTATGAGTTCGACCACAAGTGGAACGACTCTATGCATGGTTTCGGAGAACTCCTTCTCCGTGTACGGATACCCCTCCTCGAACTCGACCCTGATGGATGAGTCGCTCACTCTGAAGTGCCGGACCGCCTCCATCATGTTTCCCTTCAGTCCAACAACGAGGTGTTGATCGGGCATGTTTTCGATCGAAACAAATGTGAGCCGATCACTGTATCGCCGTTTCAGTTCGGCGATGACCGAAGGTAGCTCGGATTCAACTTCCAGCCTGCGCTTGGCGGTGTCGAGTGACACGCCGTTCGCACTCATGTAGGCCTTGGCAGCGATATCCGATTCCTTCTCCGAAAATGCCTGGCCTGCCGGCATGACCGCGAGACTCTGAGCTGACGCGAGAACAAGCAGAACTGATGCTAGCGACATCTAGGTTTCCTCCATGGAATGAGTTCAGGAGCCAGTGCCGGCTCCACGGCCGAAGGTAGCAGGAAACCTCTTTGCGCTCGGCGGGGCAGGAGGGCCATTCACCGTTTCGTGATGCATTGCGCGCTTCAACGCAGGTGTGCGTCGCGCCAGATCAAGCTTGGCGCTGGTAGTTCTTCAGAAACAGCCAGGTAATCAGCGCCGACCATCACGTGCTCGGTGCGCTGCTGCTGGGACGCGATGGAACCCGCGCGCAGGCTCCTCCGAGGCCGCTGCCCGGCATCGTTGATCGCATCGGCGGTGGCGCTGCCTTTGCCGCCGGCATCGTGCACGGATTGCTGTCCGGGCTGGACGCAGAAAGCACCGTGCGCTTCGGACTGGCTGCGGGCGCGTTGAAGCACGCCATTCCCGGCGACTTCAGCCCTGCCCGCGAAGCTGAAGTCCGGGCGCTGATGGAGAGCGACCAGTTCGACGTTCGTCGCTGATCTCCCCCAGGATAATCCCGCTAGAATCCAACGGGCGCTGGAATCGCGCAGGGATCGCCCATGGATTACACCGGATACACGCGCAAATTTCCCAACAACCGCCCGCTGAATGCGTTTGATCGTGAGCACCGCCTGCTGCGGAAGAAGCGACTGGATGTCGCGCCGCTGGCGCAGCTGTGCGTGGTGAAGATGAATTCGAACTGTCTGGTTTCGGTGGATCGCTGGTTCGCCGCACGTGGCTTTGCAGCCCTGCTGGGCGCGATCGGCATTGCCTTCGGGCTGGGCGGCATGCTGATGCTGCTCTGGTTGCTGGTCGTGAACAGGCTACCGAACCAAAACGGCCTGTGGGAGGCGATATTCATAGGCATGGCGATGCTGGCCGTCTTCACTGCAGCGAGCATATGGGTAGCTTGCCTCGAGCTGTTCCGTTGGACCTACTATCCGATCGCGCTTGATCGCAAGCATCGGCAGATACACGTGTTCCGGCTGGATGGCACCACCCTCAGCGCGCCCTGGGACCGGGTGTATTTCACGCTTGGCCGCGGAACCGGAACCTTCGGATGGTACAACTGGGATGTCCGCGGACTGATCCTAGACGCGGATGGCGTGACAGTACGGGAGACGTTCGCGTTCTGCATCGCGACCTCCCGCATCGAGAACGCGCATGCCCACTGGGAGTTCCTGCGGCGCTACATGGAAGAAGGACCGGCAGCCGTCGTGGACGCGGTGCACTACTGCATGCCGCTGGACGGCAAGCGCGAGAGCTTCGCGTCCGGCAAGGAGCGCATCTTCGCCGAAGACGCGCAGCTCCCGGGTTTCATGTGGCTCACGATGCTGCCACTCAACTACCTGCACACGATCATGCGCTGGGTGGTGATGCAGACCAGCAGGATTCCGCGGTTTCCACCGGACATCGAGGCGTGCCTGACACCGGACGCCGGTGATCCCTGTGTCCGCGACGCTTCGATGAATCCACCGGACCTGCGCTGACCCATCAATGCAAAGGCACCTTCAGCACCGAAGGCGCGTTGGCTGGCGAGCTGAAGGTCACCGCACCGCCCAGCTGGCTGATGCCCGCATAGCGCAGGTCCACGGTATCGACCACCAGGGTCAGCCGGCTGCCGGTCGGGAGGTTCCAGCTGCTGGCTTCCAGGCGAAGATCGATGGTTCTCGGCTGGCCGGGCGTGGCACCGCGCAGGGTGTACGGCTTGTGGCTGATCAGCTGGCCGTTGCCCAGCATATCCTCGGCATAGAGGTAGGCATACAGCGTGGTGTCGGCGCGCGTGGGCGTCACCGTCAACCGCACTTCCGGTGCGCCATCCAGGCGGCGTGCACTCCAGTAGATCGGGCCTTGCCAGACGCCTGCGGCGTTGCGGTCAACGAACGGCACATAGGCGCCGGGCGGCAGGTTGAACATCTGCAGCGCGCCGGACGCCATCACCACGCCGGAGTTGGCGGCGGTCAGCAGGCCGCTGCCGATCCGGTAGTTCCAACCGGTGCCGCCACCGCTCTCGGCCAGCCCTCCGGTGGGCAGCAGAAACCCGGTCGGCGCGGTCAGCCCGTAGCTTACGGCGCCGGTAGAGGTGGCCTGCCAGTCCGGATAACGGCTCCAGCTGCCCTTCTGCGACTTCAACTGCACCGCCGGCTGGCGGTCGATGCCATTGGCCACGCCCTTGAGGTAGTGGTCGAACCAGTCGCCCACCGCGGCATAGACTTCATTGGGAATGCCGAGCGCACCGAAGGCTTCGTTGAGGGCGTGGTCGCCATGGCGCAGCTGCAACTGCTTGGGTCCCTTCAGGCGGGTAAAGAAGTCGACCAGCTGGCCCGGCGGGAACAGGCTGTCGTTGAAGGCGTTGGCGAGGAATACCGCGGGTTGGTTGGCATTGATCTCATCAAGGCTGCTGGCCGGGCTGCGCTGTGCCGCTACCGGCAGCAGCGAGTCCACCGCCCCCTGGTAGTTGCCGACCAGCACATTGCCGTTGATGGTGGCCAGCTCCGCTCCGGGGCGGCCAGTGGCCAGGCCGGCTGCCACCAGCAGGGCGATGCCCTGTGCGCTGGGCGTGTCATGGCTGTAGAGCGACGCCTGCAGGTCGGCCCAGCCGCTCAGCGCGGCAACGGCCTTGATGCGCGGATCGCGTGCCGCCGCCAGCAGGCTGGTGCCGGCCCCGTAGGAGATGCCAGAGACACCGATCCTGGCCGGATCGGCCCGGGTGTTGGCCAGCGCCCAGTCGATCAGGGCACTGACATCTTCGACCGTGGCGGGCCCGGCGATGTCGATGCTGCCGCCGGACTCCCAGAAGCCGCGCGAGCTGTAGCTGATGACCACATAGCCGCGCTGCGCCAGCGACTGTGCCGCGCCCACGTACTCCACGCTGGGCACTGCCCAGCTGCTGGGCATCACCAGCAGCGGATAGCGGCCACTGCCGGCATCCTGGGGTTCGATGACGAAGGCCCCGAGGGGCGTGCCATCCCAGCTGGGGATGGTGCGATGGGTGGTCTTGACCGTGGCCGCCAGGGCCGTGGGCGCCAGCCCGGTCAGCAGGATCAACAGCAGCAGAACCTTGCGCATCGTTGTCTCTCCCCGTCGGTGGTGGTGCAACGGATCGGACCGTACCAGTGCGAATGGTGGCTGGCACCTTGCGACGCAACATGCCGCAAAGCGCGCCTTGCTATGCTTCAAGGCACTGCGGGCCCTCCGCAGTCTCCCATCAAAGCAAGGACGCCCCCGATGCACAGGATGCTCGTCGCAGGCACGCTCTCCAGCGTCGCCTGTCTGTTCGCCCCTTCAGTGTTGGCGGAAGATGCCCCCGAACCGGCCAACGACTGCGCGGAGATTGCGCGGCTGATGGCCAACGACGACTTTGCGGCACTTGATGCGATGGCCGCGCGTTTCCGCAAGGGCGAGCTCAACGCCGCCGGCCAATCCCGGCTCGGCCGTTTCTACATCTGCATGTCGCGTGCAATCGGCACGTCGCGGCAGGAGGTTCAAGCCTGGAACGACTGGTCTGCATGGGCGGCGCGCTGGGTTCAGCACGCGCCGAAGTCTGCGGCGGCCCACCTGATCACCGCACGGATTCCACTCAACCTGGCCTGGAGCTACCGCGGCAACGGTTACGCCAACACCGTCAACGCCGACGACTGGGCACAGTTCCATGAGTACAACGCGGTTTCGCGGGCCTACCTGCAATCGCATGAGGATGTTGCCGGCGGCGACCCGTTCTGGCACGAGATGAACGTGCTGATCGCGCTGCGCGAAAGCGCGGATGACGACGAAATGCTGGCGCTCGTTGATCGCGCAGCGAAGGCCTTCCCCGACTACGAACCACTGCACCTCATTGCCATGGAGTACTTCACGCCGGCCTGGGGTGGCAGCGCGCAGAAGATGGAAGCCTTCGCGCGGCACTCGATGGCCAGTGCACCGAAGAAGAAGCGGGCCATGCGCTACGCACGGCTGTACTGGTCGGCCACCGAATATTCGCCCGATCACTTCCGCGCAGCGAAGCCCGATTGGCCGCTGATGCGCCAGGGGCTGGACGAAATCGCCCAGCAGTACCCGACCATCGACAACCTGGAATCGATCGTCCGCTATGCCTGCCTGGCACGCGACGGCGACGCACTGGTCCGCTGGAATCGTTTGTGGTTGAGCCGCGCCGGTTTCGACGAGGCGGCCATTGCGCACTCGACCGAGCAAAGCAAGGCCGCATGCCTGGCGCCGGACGAAGAACAGGAAACATTCCTGTAGCGCCCGCCGCCGCAGGCCCAGGGGCGCAGCTGGCAGGCCTGCCGGGCGCCTAGCACGCGCGCGTGTCATCCACGCGCCGCGTGATCTGACATATCACCAGTGCTTGCGCATGATCACAGCTTCGCCCTTTCGTCATTGACCACAAGGCGCCAGCTTGTGACGCTTATGACACCGCAGGGCTGATGGCCCAACAACGCGGCCAGGCTCCACCGCAATCCGCAGCATCCGTCTCCGCAGCATCTCCGCATGACCTCGCCCCGGCCAGGTCGTGACGGGCGGCTGCGCCCTGAATCTTCTGCTGGAGAATCGAAATGCGCCTTGCAAGCTTTGTCTTTGCTTTCGTACTCAGTGCTTTTGCCGGTGCTGCACAGGCCCAGGTGGTCACCCTCAACAAGGGCGGCTTCGTGCTGACCTACGACTGCAGCATCCACAGCGCCACCCGCTACGAGTACACGCTTACTGCCGATACCGGTTCGGCCGCACGGCCGTCCAGCTTCTACAAGGACCCGGACCTGCCGGCCGGTTGCCTGGGCCAGACCAGCACCGCGTCCTACGCCAGCATCAGATCCGGCTACGACCGTGGCCACCTGGTCACGTCCAACCACATGGACTACGACGCGACCTACATCCGCCGCGCCAACTACATGACCAACATCGTGCCGCAGGTATCCAGCTTCAACCAGGGCATCTGGGTGAAGGCCGAAAACGTGGCCGAGTGCTACCGCGACATCGCACCGGTGGACGTCTACGGTGGTGTGGTCTACGGCGACGCCGCCAACGATTACTTCCTGGCCAGCCATGGCATCCCGACCCCGGAGTTCTTCTGGAAGACGATCATCACCCGTGACCCGAACACCGGAACCGCCAAGGCGATCAGCTGGATCATTCCCAACGAGGCCAACCTGGGCAGCCTGGACAACTATCTGGTGACGATTGCCGATCTGGAGGAGCTGCTGGGCGCCAGCTATGTGGCGATCAACGCACCGACCTCGCTGAAGAACATGCTGCCGGCCAGCACCTGGCCACAGCCTGCAGGGTGTGACCTGGGCTGATCGGCGGGCAGAGGAATCACGATGCCTGTACGCGCAGCCATCGTGACGCCAGCACTCTGGCAACCAGGAACTGCACTGCGGCGCCTGCGACGGTGGCAACGACAAGCAGGACGGGGAGCAGGCAGCTGCCGGCCAGCGTCACCGCGCCGGCGATGCCGGCACTGATGAGGCGATGGTGCCGGGCCCGGGATCGCACTCGGTTCAAGGGGTATTCCCGTGCAAGCGCTGGGTGGGGTGGCCCGGCAGTCTAGCGTTCCTGTGGCCAGCGTGCCCTGCCCGTCCCGCTATGGGAAAATGGCGGGCGCCTCGCCCCTTTGGCTGTTCCCGGAGTAGTTGATGTCCCGTCTCCCCTTCGATGCCGTGCTGTTCGACTGCGACGGCGTACTGGTCGATTCCGAGCCGCTGGTCGCCCGCGTGCTCTCGGAAATGCTGACCGCACGCGGCTGGCCGCTGACCCCGGCGCAGGCCGGCGAGGTCTTCCTGGGCCAATCCGTGGCCCATCTGGCCGGGCTGATCGCAGAGCGCACCGGCAAGCCGTTCACCGAGGAATGGCTGGAGGAGTTCCGCCAGCAGCGCAACCGGGCGCTGGAACGGGATCTGGAGCCGATCCGGGGGGCGCCCGAGGCCGTGCGTGCGATCGCCGCAGCGACCGGTGGCCGCATTGCCTGCGCGTCCGGTGCCGACCTGATCAAGGTGAAACTGCAGCTGGGCAAGGTCGGCATCCTCGATGCCTTCGGCGACCACGTCTACAGCGGCCAGGACATGCCGAACACCAAGCCGCACCCGGACGTCTACCTGGCGGCCGCTGCCGCGCTGGGTGTGGATCCGAAGCGCTGCGCGGTCATTGAAGACACCGTGACCGGCGCGACCGCCGGCGTCGCGGCGGGTGCAACCGTGTTTGGCTTCAGCGAGGGCGGCCCGCACCACAGCACGCCGGAGGCCCTGCGCGCTGCGGGTGCGAAGGTGATCTTCCAGCGCATGGACCAGCTGCCGGCATTGCTGGCGGCCTACGCCGCCGACGCTGCAGCCTGAGGCGGCCTCAGCCTGCAGCGCCCAGCGTGGCGCTGCGGCGTTTCCCGGTGTAATGCAGCACGAACAGGTACAGGCCAGTGAACAGCTGCAGGAACAATGGCGGCAGCGGCGAATAGGTGATCCACGCTGCCGGCTCGCCCTGCCCCAGCCCGCGAGCTGCGAAATTGGCGATCACCGCCAGGGTGAAGACGATCGAAGTCCAGCGATGCACGGGCCGCGCCCAGCCACCCCGGCTCATTGACGGCGCCTCGCTTCGGATCGGGCTTCGATCATCTTCCAGCCATTGCCGGACGGGTCACGGAATCCGGCATCGATGGCGCCATAGCGTTCGACCGGCTCCTGGGTGAACTCGACGCCCCGTGCCAGCCATTGCGTATAGCGTGCCCGGCAGTCATCGACGGCCAGCACCAGCGGAGGCATTGCGCCTTTCGCCACCAGCTGCTGCAGTGCCTGCGCGGTGGCCGCGTCGTGTGTGGGCGGGCCCGGAACGAACAGCCCCAGCTGGAATCCGTCCTGGCCGGGGCTGCGTACCGTCAGCCAACGGTAGCTGCCATTGCGCACATCGGTGTGCACTTCGAAACCGAGCATGCCGACGTAGAACGCGAGCGCTTCATCCTGGTCGCGCACATAGAGGCCGACCGTGTTCACAGTGTTTGTCATGGGACCTCCCTCACGTGGGATCCACGTTAGCAACCGCCGCGCGCCGGCGCTTCTCCAAAACTGCCATGTTCAGGTCCGGTCGCTGCGCGGCACGTGCGTGGCACTCCGGCACGCAGGCCGGCGTCGCCTGGCCGGCCCGCTCACACTCGCGCACGTTGCCCGGGCTGTCGCCGGTGATGTCACGGAAGATGCGGCCGAAGGTGCCCAGGCTGCTCCAGCCGGTCTGCGCGGCGATCTCGGTGACCGGCAGATCGGTGTCACGCAACATCGCCACGGCCCGTTCAATCCGTCGGCTCAGCAGGTAGCGATGCGGTGGCAGCCCGAAGGCCTGCTTGAACGAACGCGCGAAATGCGCTGCGGATACGGCACTCACTTCGGCCAGGCGGGCCACCGGCCAGTCCTCGTGGCTGGCATGGTCCATCCGGTCCTTGGCACGCAGCAGGCGTCGCAGCAGTTCAGGGCTCTGGTTCATGCCGCCACCGTGCGCGCCAGATGATGTCGCGCCGCATGCCTGGCCTGCGCGGCCTGCTCGCCCAGCCAGTCACCGAATGCAATGACCTTCGCGCTCCGGCTGCGCGCCGTCGGTGCCACGAACCAGAAACCACGCCCGTCGCTGGCCACACCGGGATGTGCCTGCACCAGGCGCCCGCTGTCCAGTTCGGCCTGGAACAGGATTGGCGAAGCAATGGCGATGCCCTGCCCGGCAATGGCCGCGCCGACGTCCAGATGCTCTACCGCAAAGGGGCTGACCAGGCTCTCCTCGGCCGGCGGCGGAACCGCGCCATGTGCGGAAAACCACAGTGCCCACCAGTCGGGCCTGCCGAGCAGCGGAACCTCCAAGGCCCGGCGCCCGAGCCCGTCAGCCGCCGGCAGCAGCGCTGGCGCGCACAACGGGGTGAAAATGCTGGGGAACAGGGGCGTGGCCTGCAGCCCGGGCCACTCGCCATGCCCATTGCGGATGGCAGCATCAAAATGCCCGGCGGCCAGGTCCTGCGGCTCTGCCGACAGGTCCAGTTCCAGCACGATGCTCCGATGGCGGCCGCGGAAACTGCCCAGCCGCGGTGTCAACCAGCTGGTGCCCAGCGTGGGTAGCACGGACAGGCGCAGTCGCGCCGCATCCATGTCTGCGGCGCGCATGAAACTGGCACGAAGCGCGTCGAAGGCCCGGGTGGCCTCCCGCGCGACGCTGGCACCCGCTGCCGTCAGTTCCACATGCTGTGCGTGGCGCAGGAACAGGCAGGTGCCGGTCTGGGCCTCCAGCCGGCGCACGTGGTAACTCACCGATGCCGCGCTGGTGTCGAGCTCCTCGGCGGCACGGGCAAAACTGCCCAGCCGCGCCGCCGCTTCGAAGGCGCGGATGGCGGCAAGCGATGGAAGCTGGCGTTGGGTCACCATAAGTGTGGCTTAGCCTGAGCCCGGATATCTGCGTGGTCAATCCCCCTCGCATCCGCAACGATGGAGGCACTTCCGGCAAGGGGTCACGCACATGGATCGACGGCAGTTCCTGGCCACCTTGGCCGCAGTGGCAGCCTCAAGCGCCCCACCCTCGGGGCGGCCCCTGTCCAGCCACAGCGACGACTGGAAATGGTTGCAGGGCAACTGGCAGGTCCGGCACCAACGCCTGAAGGAGCGCCTGGTGGGCGACACCCGCTGGGAAGCCTTCACCGGCGCCAGCGCGGTCTGGCTCACCCTGGGCGGGCTCGGCACCATCGATGACAACGTCATGGCGCTGCCTTCGGGCCCGTACAGAGGCCTGGGCGTGCGTGCTTTTGATCCAGTGTCTTCCACGTGGTCGATCTGGTGGATCGATGGGCGCAACCCTGCCCATATCGAAGCGCCCGTGCGCGGCGCCTTCGAAGGCGATGGCGGCAGCTTCCGTGGTCGTGACCACTTCAAGGAACGCCCCATCGACGTCTGGTTCCGCTGGCATGACATCCATGGCGAGGAGCCGTGGTGGGAGCAGGCGTTCTCCGACGATGCCGGCGCGCACTGGGAAGTGAACTGGCGCAACTGGTTCCGCCGCACTGCGGCGGTCCCCTCACCGCTTCCGAAGCTGCCGGATGCACCGCGCGATTTTGATTTCCTGGTGGGCCATTGGAACGTGCGCCATCGTCGCCTGCGCGCTCGGCTGGCAGGCAGTGATGCGTGGGACGCGTTCAACGGCACGCTGCACAACTGGCCGGTACTGGGAGGATTCGGCAACGTAGGCGACAACCTGATGGACGTGCCGGGAACACCGCTGCGCGGCATGGGTATCCGCGCCTGGAGTGCGGCTGAGCAGCACTGGCTTAGCTGGTGGCTGGATGGTCGGGAGCCGACCCGGATCGGTGCGCCGCTGCGCGGTGGTTTCGAGGCCGGTGTCGGCCGCTTCTTCGGCGAGGACCAGCACGACGGTCGATCAATCCAGACGCGGGTGATCTGGTCACGCATCACCCCGCGCTCGGCGCGCTGGGAACAGGCGGCATCGACCGATGGCGGGCGCAGCTGGGAAACCAACTGGGTCAGCGACTTCGAGCGGCAGGCATGAAAGCGCGGCTGGCCGTGATGCTGCTGGTTGCTGCGTCGCCCCCCGCGACTCCCTCAAGCGTGCTGCAGATCGTCGGCTCCGCTGAACGCTTTGCGCCGGGCGTTGCATCCACGCAGTACGACGAGATTCGACTGACCCTGAGCCCGGACGGAAACACCGCGCTGTGGTTCAGCCGCAACCGTCCCGGTGGTCCGGGCGGGTATGACATCTGGGTCTCCCGCCACGATGGGCAGCGCTGGCGGCCGGCGACGCCGGTCTCGTTCAACACGCCGGGACGAGACTTCGATCCCGCCTTTTCTGCCGATGGCCGCACGGTGTATTTCTGTTCGGATCGAGCAGGCGGCCAGGGCGGCGACGATCTGTACCGGGTCAGCATTGGACGTGACGGTCGATTCGGCGAACCGGAGAATCTGGGCCCCGCGGTGAACAGCGCGGCCGACGAGTTCGCGCCGATGCTCTCGCCGGACGGTCGTACGCTGTTGTTCTCCAGCGATCGCGCGGGCGGTGCCGGCGGCCATGACCTCTACAGCGCCACGATGATCGGCGGCGTGGCGCAGCTGGCGCGGCCGCTGGCGGGGGGCATCAATACCGCCGCACAGGAGTTCGATGCCACGTTCCTCGGCAACGGCCAAACGGTGGTGTTTGCCCGCGCCCTGGACTTCGCCACTGCACCGGTCCGCCAGTTCATTGCCTACGAGCGTGGAGGCCGTTATGACGCGGGCCATGCATTGCCCTCCCCGGTGAACGAAGCCTCCGGCGACAGCTACGGTGCGATGCTGGATGGCTCGCAACCTGACACTTTGACCTATTCGGCGCGGCGCGCAGACGGTGCGGGGTTGGACCTGTACCGCATCCGCTACCGTTCGGGCGAACCATGATCCGCACTCAACGCTGCGCCGGCAGTTCCAGACGATGCTTGCGGCACAGCCGGTACACGGTCACCCGCGAGATCTGCATCTGCCGTGCGCACTCGGAGACGTTGTAGCCGGTCTGGCGCAGGGTCTGCAGCAGCACATCGCGCTCGGCCTGGCCGCGGGCATCCTGCAGCATCGCGCCCGGCGGCGCATGCTCGGCCCCACCCAGTTCAAGGTCACGCTCGCTGATCAGCTCGCCTTCGGCCATGATCGCCGCCCGCTGCACCCGGTTGAGCAGTTCACGCACGTTGCCGGGCCAACCGAAGCGCCGCATCGCCTGCAGCGCAGCGGGCGCAAAGCCACGTGCACGCACGCTGTGGCGCAGGCGGAAGCAGCGCAGGAAGTGCTCGGCCAGCAGTTGCACATCGGCGCCACGCTCGCGCAAGGGCGGCATCAGCAGGCGCAGCACATTGAGCCGATAGTAGAGATCACTGCGGAACCGACCCTGCGCCACCGCGTGTTCCAGCTCCACGTGGGTGGCGGCGAGTACCCGCACATCCACACGCAGCGGCTGGCTGCTGCCGACACGCTCGAAGGTGCCTTCCTGCAGCACGCGCAGCAGGCTGGTCTGCGCCTCCGCCGGCAGGTCGCCCACCTCGTCGAGGAACACGGTGCCGCCGTGTGCGGCTTCGAATACGCCTATCTGGCGCTTGTCGGCGCCGGTGAACGAGCCGCGCTCGTGGCCGAACAGCTCCGACTGCACCAGGCTGGCCGGAATGGCACCGCAGTTGACCGCGATGAACGGCTTGCCCGCACGGCCGGACAACGCATGCAGAGCGTGAGCCGCCAGCTCCTTGCCAGTGCCGGTTTCGCCGGTGACCAGCACCGGCAGTTCGACCGGCGCGAACTTGTGCAGCACGCTGCGCACCGCATGCAACGCAGGACTCTCGCCGATCAGTGTGCGCGGCCCCTGGCCGGCGCATACCTCGCTGGCAGAAGGATCATCCGCGTCGAACTGCTGGCGCATCGCAGCCACCAGGTCCTGCAGGCCGAAAGGCAGCGTGAACCGCGAGATGCAGCGCTGCAGCAAGGGCAGCCACGCTGCAGGCGTGGGCCCCGCGCCGGGTGGCAGCACCGCAATCCAGGGCAGATGCACGTGCTGTTCGATCCATGGCGCCAGCAACTGCAGCGCGGACGTATCCAGATGGCGAAGATCCAGCACAGCGACCAGCCGATCACGCCCGCGCAGCCCGATCGCCATCGCCGGGTCGGGATGGATGCGGCGCACGTACCAGCCTGCGGCCGCCAGCGCGCTGCGCTCGTTCGCCAGCGGCTCGCCGAACCAGAGCACGCAACGTGATGTAGAAGCCTCCGGGACCGCCGCCATGCTTCCCCCAGCATCCGGACACCGTCGGCGGACTGTCAGGCAATCGCCGGCGTGCCGCCCTCCGCCGGGACCCTCTACGGCCACCGCAGCGGCCTTTGATGGGCGGATCCTAGCGCTGCGCTAAACGGCGGCGCAATGAGCGCCACGTCAAGAGACCACCGGCTGAAGCGGCATCGTTACAGTCCGCGACGGCACCTGTAACACCCGTGTGACAGTCGGGCGCCCGCCTTGCCCTGCGGCGCGTGGTACAGCGCGATCCCAACATTTTTCCGACGCCGCTGTAACGGCGCGGCAGCAGCCCCCTGCGCCTGCCAGCGCCTGACGCCAAGGCAGCCAAGCCTTGCAGGGTTGGCACGGTTGATGCGTGCTTCCGCCGCACCCACCACGGGAGATCGGCATGGACGGCATCACCCCCATTCGCGGCCTGCTGGCAACGCTGGCTGTGGCCCTGCTGTCGGTTGGCGCGAGCGCCTCTGCCTCCGGTGCGCGCCAGGGCGTGAAGGCTCAACCGGGCGAAATCGTCCTGTTGCGTGATGTGTCCGCACGCCCGGCCTATCGCATGGCGCCGCCCGGCATGGCGCTGATCGCCGACCCGAAACCCCAGCGCGAGATCGCGGCGGCCCTCGGTGCGGGTGCCCCGGCAAACGGGATGGACGAGCTGAGCGATGAGGACTACGCAGGCATGGGAGCAGGTCAGGCCGCCACGGCCACCGCACCCGCAGGCACCACGGTCGAACGTGTGACGCAGCAGGCATTGGGCGGTACGCTCGGCCGCAACGGTGACGGCATGGTCGGCAGCAGTCTCGGTGGCGCCATGAGCGGGCCGCTCGGCGCGGTCGGCAACAATACCCGCGGCATCAGCGAGACCGTGCGCGGCGCGCTCGGCCAGTTCCCGCTGCAGGGCATGGCCCCGGCAGGTGGCAAGTGAGGCGGGCGCACTGGCTGCTGCTGATCCTGCCTGCCACGCCGTTGATCGCGCAGGCCGATGACTATAGCGGCATGCTCGCCTACCTCGACGTTGCCCGCATCGACGGCCATGCACTGGCCGGCGCGAACGGCGCCATCGCGGTCAACCAGGCGGCCGGCGACCTCAATCTGCAGGCCAACCTGCGCGGCATCGCCACGGGCGAACATGCCGACGTCTCGATCGGCAACCGACAACTGCGCGGTGGCAACCGCGTGCTGGGTGCACCGCTGCACGCCACTGCCGTCATCGATGGCAAGGCGCTGGCCGGTGCCAGCGGCATCGCATCCATCAACCAGGCCAGCGGCATCGCCAACACGACGCTCAACGTCGTCAGCGCGACGCTGGCCCGACAGGGCATACGCGAAACCGACGATACGGCCTTGGCCGCCGAGGGTTCCGCGTTGGCAGGGGGGCGGGACTACGCCGGTCGCGGCGTCGCGACGGGCACCCGCAGCGCCGGTGTCACCAGCACCGCGCTGCGGGGATTCGACGGGGTCCTGCAACTCAATCAGATCGCGGGCAGCGGCAATGACACGGCCAATGTGCTGGGCCTGGTCGTGCAGGACCGCCCGTGACAACCACCCAACCGATGCACCACCTGATGAGAGAGAGGGCACCATGAAAGCGACCGTCAAACGGACCATGCTCGCCATGGCGATTGCCACTGCCTCGACCGCCGCTGCGGCCAATGGCTGGGACAACCAGAACGCCAACGCGAACATCAACCACACCCACACCGTCAGCGAAACCCGCAACGAGACGCACAACCACACCGACAACGACGTGCGCAACCGCACCGTCAACGTCAATGTGCAGAAGCACAGCACCATCCAGGCCGACGAACGCAAGGAAAAGAACAACCACGGCGTCGACGTGAACCTGGAGAAGGACCTGCGACTGAGCACCGACATCAATTTCTCCGGCGACCCGAACATCACCGGCGACATCGACCTCGACTCGGCGGCCATCGCCGTGATCGACAACCGCCAGTCGATCAGCAACAACGCCACCAGCAACAGCCTGGTCACCAACAGTGCCTCCATCGGTGACAGCGTGGGCGCAGGTGCCTCCGGCAACCTCGGCTTCAACGTGGTATCGGGCGACAACAACGCCCAGGACAATGCCGCGTCATTGTCCGCCGCCGACGCGTCCTTCAGCTTCGGCATGGCCGACGCCGAGGTGTTCGTCAACCAGGCCGGCTTCGGCAACGCGACCATGAACTCCGGCGTCACCAATGCCGCAGGTCTCGGTGGCAATGCCTTCGGCGGTGCGTCAGGCAACATCGGCGTCAACATTGCTTCGGGCAACAACAACGAGCAGAAGAACGCGCTGGCGGCGTCGGTCGCGACCACCGCGGTGGCGCAGTCGAGCATCAGCTCCAACCAGGTCTCCACCGGCAACACGGTCAGCAACGCCGGCTTCGTACAGTCCTACACCGATACCGTGCAGGTCGGCATGCGTGGCGGCGTCAGCGGCCTGACCCTGGCCTATGGCGCGGGCACCTACCGCGGCACCGGCAACGCCTACCAGATGGCCAACTACTACCTGGATACCTGGAGTGGCGAGCTGCCGCACCCGGGTGGCAACAGCACCGGCCATATCGATCTGGACAACCAGATCCAGAACGCCACGATGAACCCCAACCGGCCGGGGGTGGGCGGCCTGGGCTTCGATACGCGTGAGAGTGGCACCAGCCAGTTCGTCGAACTGGGCGTGGCCGACCTGTATGCCAGCCTCAGCGGCACGGTCAGCACCACGCGCTGGGTGAACGTCAACGCGACCAACACCTCGGCCTTGTCGGGCCGCGCCTTCTCCGGCGCCTCGGGCAACATCGGCGTGAACGTGGCCGCGGGCACCGGCAACCTGCAGGCCAACAGCCTGGCCCTGGCAGTCGCCCAGCCCAGCACCGGCGGCGGTGGTGGCAGCGGCGAGTAAGCGCAACACCCCGGCCGTCCGCCAATGGCCGGGTTCCCGGGAGCTCCTGTTCCTCCTCCCCCTTGGGACAGGAGCTCCCCCTTGCTGCCGGAGAATGCGATGTTCGGCCACCGTCTCTCGATACGCCTGCTGGCCTGCCTGCTGTTGCTGGGCGGCGCGTCCGCGCGGGCGGGCGACGTCGGCTTCGCCGGCGTACTGCCCAATGGCGCGCTGCTGCAGCAGAAGGTGGAGAGCATGCAGGAACGGCGCTACCGCAACGTGGTACGCCAGCACACCGATTACAGCTGCGGAGCGGCCGCACTGGCGACCGTCCTGCGCCATGCCTACCACCTGGACACCGACGAGGCGACGGTCATCGAAGGGATGATGGGGGTGTCCGACCCGGCGCTGGTGGCCGAGCGTGGCTTCTCGCTGCTCGACATCAAGCGCTACGTGGAGTCGCTGGGCATGCGCGGGCGCGGCTATCGCATCGATGAGGCCCGCCTGCGCACGCTTCGGGTTCCGGGTCTTGTGCTGATGGACGTGCGCGGCTTCCGCCACTTCGTGGTGCTCAAGCAGGTGCGCGGCGGTGTGGTCGAGGTGGCTGATCCCATCCTTGGCAACCGCAGCCTGGCGCTGCCTGAATTCCTCGCTGCGTGGCCATCGCGTGCCGTATTCGTGGTGATCGGGAGTGATTTCGATCGCAACACAGTCCTGCTGCAACCCAGCGAACGGCCCAGTGCCCGCGCGCTCTACGCGCGACAGGGGCCGATCACCGATGCCGAACTGGTCGATTTCGGCTTCAGCCACGCCGACCTGTTCTGAAGGAGGTTCCGCCATGTTCCGCCACCGTCTGTTGATGCTCCTGCTGCTGGCGAGCCCCGCCCTGCCCCTGCAGGCGGCGGATGCTGCGCCGGGACGCGGCCTGAAGGAAATTCCGGATCCCGAACTGAACCTGATGCGCGGCCGCTACACCGTGGGCGGCAATACCGTCGCGTGGTTCGGGGTGACGATGGTCTCGCAGTGGCAGGCCGGCAACGGAAACGTATTGCAGGGTGCGTTGACTCTGGGCATGGACTTCCGCGGCGGCGGCAGCCCGAAACTGAGCTTCCAGCCCAGCGTGCACGTGACTGCCGCAGATGCGCCGCTGCCGGACACGCAGGGCCGCCATATCGACAGCACCGGCCTGGCCAACGCCAATGGCCTGGTGCAGAGCGTGCAGGTGGCCGGCGATGGCAACGTTGCCCGCAATGCGACCACGCTGGTGGTGCGCAACGGCACGGTGCCGGGCCTTTCGGATGACGGTGCCCATTCGCTCAGTGCGCAGGGTGCAGGCGTCTCGGCCTCCGCAGTGCTGGACGGCAACCAGGCACGCCTGCAGCTGCAGGTGGAGGGCCAGGGCATGGTCCAGCAATGGATACGTAACGGCAGCGTCGGCCAGGGCATCGCCCTGGCCGGTGACGGCCAGATCGCCAGCAACCAGCTGCGGCTGGAACTGGTGCGGGATACCGCGGGCGGCAACCTGCCGTTGAGCCAGAACGTGGCCCAGGCGATTGCGATGAACCGCGGCATGGGGCCGGGCCGATAGCACCACGGCACGGCGTTGGGGGATCCACAACGCAGGACACGAACATGCACACCTTGATGAGGATCACCCCGTTGGCGCTGGCGGCGCTGGCGGGCACCGCCTTTGCCGCACCGCCAGCGGCGGACGATGGCGGCGACGTGCAGGCACTTGCCAACCAGCTGGAGCAGCTCAAATCCAACTACGCACAGGAAGTGCGGCGGCTGCGCGAACTGGACATGCAGGTGCAGGCCATGCAGGCGCGATTGAGTGGACGCACGGGGCCCACCGGGCCGGCAACGGCGGCGGCAACGGGCGCAGCAGTCGAGCATGGCTCGACGCTACAGACGTCGCAGGGTAGCGAGGGCTACGCCAGCACGGCGGCCGAGGCACAGCAGGCGAAGCAGGAATCGCGGCGCAGCGTGGATGATGTGAAACAACAGCAGTCGGCGCTGTTCTCGCGCCGCTTCACCGTCGAGAACAGCCTCACCTACGCCCGCTACGACCGCAAGCAGCTCACCCTCAATGGTTTCCTGGCGCTGGACGCGATCTTCCTCGGCAACATCGCCATCGAGAACGTTGAATCCGATTCGCTCACCTACAACCTGGCCGCACGTTGGGGTGTCAGCCCGAACCTGACGCTCAACCTGGACGTGCCTTACCTGGCGCGGCGCACCGTCTACCAGAAGGGCGGCGCGGGCGGTGCGGCGGCCGCGATCGCGCAGGAAGAAACCAATGGCAACGGGCTGGGCGATATCGGTTTGAGTGCGAACTACCGCTTGTTCGGCGAACGCGGCTGGCGCCCGGAAACGGTGCTCACCGCCGGAGTCACCGCCCCTACCGGGCGCGCACCCTACGGTCTGGACTGGAAGGTGATCGAGCGCGACGACGACGACTACATCCGCTTCGCCGTACCCAGGGAACAGCCCACCGGCAATGGCGTGTGGCAGGCCAATGTGGGCCTGTCGATGGTCAAGACCGCCGATCCGGCGATCCTGTTCGCCAACGTCGGCTATGTGCATTCGTTCCCGCGTGGCTTCAGTGATATCGACAGCAACCCCGACACGGTCAACCCGGGAGACGTGAAGCTCGGCGGCGCGGTCTACTTCGGCGCTGGCGTGGCCTTTGCGTTCAACGAGCGCACCAGCCTCAGCCTGTCCTTCAGCGACCGCATCAGCGCCCGCGCTTCCACCCGTTTCCAAGGCGGGAAGTGGATGAAAGTGATCGGCAGCGACGCCAACGCGGCATCACTGAATCTGGGCGTGACCTACGCGCTCAACCAGCACACCACGCTGGTGACCCTGCTCGGCATCGGGCTGACCCCGGATGCACAGGACTTCACGCTCGCCTTCAAGATCCCGTACATGTTGTAGCGACAGCGCCAGGCACGGCCCTGCGCCCCGGCAGGGCCTGGATTCATCTTCCGGCACCACAGCGGTCCCTGCCCGCTGCTATATTCAGCCCAGCTCGGCAGGCATGGTGCCTGCCCTCGAATCACAGGGAGTTGGACATGGGTCTGGTACAGGCGGTGAAGGGTGCGGTCGGTGGTGTGCTGGCCGACCAGTGGAAGGACTTCTACACCGTGCCCACGGGCCTGCCCTCGACGGCGGCCCTGTTCGCGGCGGTGCCGCGCGGCACCAACGCCGGCCGCGGCTCCAACACCAGCGGCTCGTCCAACATCATCACCAACGGCTCGAAGATCGTCGTGCCGGAGGGCTACGGCCTGCTGCTGTTCCAGGACGGCGCGATCACCGCGTTCGTCGCCGAACCGGGCGGCTACGAGTGGCGTTCGGACGACCTGAACTCGCAATCGATCTTCGCCGGCGACGGTCTGGTCAGCACCTTCATCAAGCAGAGCTGGGAACGCTTCAAGTTCGGCGGCCAGCCCGGTTCGCAGCAGGCGGCTTATTTCGTCTCGCTGAAGGAGCTGCCGGACAACCGCTTCGGGACCCAGTCGGAAATCTACTGGGACGACGGCTTCCTCAATACCCAGGTGGGCGCGGTCACGCGCGGCTCGTACACGCTGAAGATCGTCGACCCGATCCTGTTCGTGAAGAACTTCGTGCCGGCCAGCTACCTGCAGCCGGGCCAGGTGTTCGACTTCACCGACCTGGACAACGCCGCCGCCAGCCAGCTGTTCAATGAAGTGGTCGGTTCGCTGGCGCCGGCCTTCAGCCTGTACACGAACGATCCGGGCAAGGGCAACCGCATCACCAGGCTGCAGCAGGACTCGCTGGGCTTTGCACAGAGCCTGTCGGCCGCCGTCGAGCAGGGCTACCAGTGGAAGTCGGATCGCGGCCTGGCCATCGTCAAGACCGCCATTGTCTCGATCGAGTACGACGCCAACACCCGCGAACTGCTGAAGACCGTGCAGCGCGCCGATGCGCTGTCCGGCTCGCGCGGCAATTCCAACCTGCAGGCGAGCGTCGCCCAGGGCATCCAGTCGGCCGGCGAGAACGGCGGTGCGGCCGGCCTGGTCGGTGTCGGCATGGCCTCGGGCATGTTCGGTGTCGGCGGCATGCAGCAGCCGGTCACACCGGCTGCCGACGATCCGGTGGCCAAGCTGAAGAAGGCCAAGGAAATGCTGGACCTGGGCCTGATCACCCAGGGCGACTATGACGCCCTGAAAGCCAAGGCGCTGGGCCTGTAACAGCAGGACGCACAACCCACATGTCCGATCCCAGAAACGGCCCACCGCCGCTGCCCGGATCCGTGCCCGCGACGCCGCCGCCCTTGCCGGCGGCGTCGTTGGATGGGCCCGGTTCGCCGCAGGACGTCCCTCCCCTGCCCGGCAGCTTCCCGCTGGACACCTCGAAACTGCCACAGGCCATCCGCGATGAAGTGGAAGCGCCCGATCCTGTGGCCATTGATACCTCGGCCAGCGAGCTGAAGGACGGCCTCAACCGCTGCCCGAAGTGCGGCGCCACCGACATCCGGCCCAAGGCCGGCACCGATATCCTCATCTGCCTGTACTGCCGTCACGAATGGCATGGCGCGCGGGTCGAGGAGGAATTCGGGCTGGGCGAGGCCATCGACCAGTTGCGTGGCACGGTCATCGCCTCCGGCGCGCGTGACATCGACGCCGACACCTCGGCGTTGATGACGTTCAAGTGCACGGGCTGCGGCGCTGAAGTCACGGTCAATACCGAAAGCACGATGACGGCGCGCTGCCACTGGTGCCGCCATGTATTCGGCGTCAACGAACAGATCAGCAATGGTGCGGTGCCCGATGCGGTGCTGCCCTTCCACATCAAGAAGGACGATGCGGTCGCGCGCATCCGCCAGTTCGTCGACAAGCGCCGCATGTTCGCGCTGAAAGCGTTCAAGGAGCAGTTCACCCCGGAAAACGTGGTGGGCGTGTTCCTGCCCTACATGATCGTGGACAGCAACGTCAGCGCGGCCGTGGCCGGCAAGGGCGAGATCCAGACCCGGCAATACACGGTCGGCACCGAGAAGAACAAGCGCACCCTGTACGACGCCGATGTCTACCAGGTCGAACGCCAGGTGGATTTCACGGTTGATGACCTGCCCCTGGAATCCTCGGCCGAGCGCGGCAATCTGGATACCCGCGCCAACACCAACAACATCATCAACACCATCCTGCCGTTCGACACCAAGAACGCGGTGAAATGGAACGCCTCATACCTGGCTGGCTTCACCTCTGAGAAGCGCAACCTGGATGTGGAAAAGCTGCGGCCGCGGCTGGAAGACCAGCTGCTGTCGATCGCCCGCGCGCAGGTGGAAGGGTCGGTGAGGCGCTACAACCGTGGCGTGCGTTGGGAACAGGAACAGCTGGAGGTGCATGGAACGCGCTGGGTGTCGATGTACCTGCCGGTGTGGTTGTACTCGTATCACCAGCCCGGAAAGAACGGCGGCATGTTGCACTACATCGCGGTGAACGGCCGTACCGGCGAAACCATGGGCAGTGTGCCCGTGCAGCAATGGAAGATGCTGCTGGCGGCCCTGGCCACCGGCACCGTCATTGAAGCCCTCGCAATTGCCTTCCTGGTGGCATCGACATGAGCGACGACAGTGGCCTCTGGCTGTTGGCGGCAGGTCCGGCCGGCGCAACCGCGCTGTACTGGGCGCTGTACCGCTATTACCGCAACACCGACAAATCGCACTCCTTCGAGCACGAGACCGAGATCGAGGCCAAGCCGGTCACCGGCTCGGACCAGCAGGTCGGCCGGGTCACCGGCACCGAGGACAAGCGTATCCGCGGTGACAACGTGTATGAGTACCGGAAACGGGTGGCAAGGGTGAAGCCGGATCAGTAGCGCCAGGCCATGCCTGGCTGCGGGTCATGCCGGCCGATGGCCGGCATCCCTTCGGTCTCTGGGCGTCAAAGGGGAGCCGGCCAGCGGCCGGCACGACCCTTCAGCGGACAGCACCTGTTCTTGGCTGGCTTGCCTCAGGGCGCGCCCTCACACCGCCTCCCGCCCCACCGGTTCGGTACTCGCGCGATCCACCCTTCCGAGGATCGTGCGATGGCCGCCGTTCCTGCCCGTGCCTGCCTGTCCGTCCCGTGCTTCCTGACCCTGCCCGCCCTTGCCCAGGACGCGTCGTTCGGCTTCGGTGAACAGGCCACCCGTACCGAGCAGACCACGCAATCCAGCAGTACCCAGACCCAGAGCAGTGGAGCGGTGACCACGCAGACCACCACCAGCGGCAGCTCGTAGTCCGAGTCGCGCAGTGAAAGCAAGGGGCTGGACGTGGACTTCGGCTTCCACGACAACAACGATGACTGGGACCACGACCGCCAGCGCGGCGGCCGCGGCGTGCGCGAAGGCGATCTGTTCCGCAGCTGGACACTGGGCCAGGAGAACGGCAGCACCTGCACCATCGAGCTGAAGAACATCGAGTGGTTCGGCGGCTACAGTGCCTCTGTGCCTGCCGGCTGCCCGGACGGCTTCTTCTCGGCCAACCGCTGGGTGCTGTCGGGCAACCAGCTGCTGCTGACTGACACCAGCAACACCGTATTCGGGCGCTTCCGCGCGTCGGGCGGCGGACGCTGGACGGGGTACCGTGAACCGGATGGCGCGCGGCTGTATCTCAATCCCAAGGGGCGCTGATCGCACCGTGCACGCAGTGGGCACGCGCTGATCGGGAAGATCAGGCATCCGCCCCACCCCGCCACCGAAATGTCCGCTCCCACCGGCTCCCGTCTCGTCATCTATGCGGCCCTTGCAGGCAATCTGGCCATTGCCGTGGCCAAGTTCATCGCAGCCGGCATCTCCGGCAGCTCGGCCATGCTCAGCGAAGGCGTGCATTCGCTGGTCGACACATTGAATGAACTTCTGCTGCTGTACGGGCTGCGCCGTGCCAGCAAGGCGCCGGATTCCCTGCATCCGTTCGGCTATGGCCGCGAACTGTACTTCTGGAGCTTCATCGTCGCCCTGCTGGTGTTCGCTGCCGGCGCCGGCGTTTCGGCCTACGAAGGTATCCAGCACATCCGCCAGCCGGAGCCGGCCACCAACCACGCGTTAAGCTACAGCGTGCTGGGCATCTCCATCCTGTTCGAGGGGGCTTCCTGGTGGGTGGCGCTGCGTGAGTTCCGGCGCACCAAGGGCAGACTTGGCTACTTCGAAGCGTTCCGCCGCAGCAAGGATCCTTCCACCTTTACCGTGCTGCTGGAGGATAGCGCGGCCCTGCTGGGCCTGGGCTTCGCACTGATCGGCCTGGTGGCCGCGCAGGTGCTGGACATGCCGGTGCTTGATGGCGTTGCGTCGCTGTGCATCGCTGGCGTGCTGGCCGCCACCGCCTTCCTCCTGGCCCGTGAGACCAAGGGCCTGCTGGTCGGAGAGCCTGCCCATCCCGCAGTGGCCGAGCGGATCATGGCGGTGGCCGAAACCGATCCGGATCTGCGCCGCGCCAACGGGGTGACCACCATGCAGATGGGCCCGGAACAGGTGGTGGCCATGCTCAGCGCCGAGTTCGAGGATGACCGGCGGACCCCGCAGATCGAAGCCTGCATCACCCGCATCGAAACGGCGGTGAAGCGCGAGTATCCGGAGCTGGTGGCACTGTTCATCAAGCCGCAGACGCCGGAGGTGTATGCCGCCCGGCGCGCTGCATTGGCCGCACCGCCTGCGCCGGAATGACGCGGCGTCTGCGCCCGTTTCACCTGATCGATGCCACAGTGCCACGGTCTTTCTCCCGAGCCTGCCACCACCGTGCCGGATTGGTTGCCCGCCTCCCTGCAGATCCTGCCGCGCCGCTTCTACCGGCGTCCATCGACCGACGTTGCGCCGGAGCTGCTCAACAAGCTGCTGGTGCGCGACGATGGTCGCGCTGGCCGCATCGTCGAGGTTGAAGCCTATGCCGGCAGCGACGACCCCGCCGCGCACTCCTATCGCGGGCCAACGCCGCGCACGGCCAGCATGTTCGGTGAGGCCGGCCACCTCTATGTCTACTTCACGTACGGCATGCACTGGGGCAGCAACGTGGTCTGCGGAGAGGCCGGTGAAGGCGTGGCGGTGCTGCTGCGGGCCGTCGAGCCGCTGGCGGGCCTGGAGCGCATGCACGAGCTGCGTTCCGCCGCGCGCCGCGACCACGATCTGGCCAGTGGCCCCGGCAAGCTCTCGCAGGCCTTCGGGTTGGACCGCAGCTTCGACGGCGCCGATCTGGTGACCGGCAGCCATGGCATCGTGATCGCCAGCGATGGCACCCCGCCTCCGTCCGACCCGGAAGTTGGTCCTCGCATCGGCATCACCCGAGCCGTGGATTTCCCGTGGCGATGGCACGTCCGTGACCACCGTCACGTATCGGTGCGGCGACGCCGCATCTCCGCCCCCGCAAGGAAACGTTGATGACACCTCTCGACAAGCCGTTGCGACGCGAACTGGAGATCGATGGCCAGCCCTACACCCTGACTGTGGACCCTGAAGGCCTGAAGCTGGCGGAGAAGGGGCGACGCAAGGGCATTGCGTTGCGCTGGCAGGATCTGGTGTCCGGGGACGCGGCGCTGGCGACCGCATTGCAGGCATCGCTGCGCGAGCACTGAACCGACGCACCCACCTCACGCCGGCATCACCCCGTCACAGCGATACATAACACTGTACCGACTACCGTAGTCCCAGACAGCCGCCGCAAGCGCCCTCGCCACCCTGCCCTGAAAAGCACCATGGACGAAGCCGAACGACTGCTTGAGATCGAACGACTGCACCTGTTGGATACGCCCCCGGAGCCGGTGTTCGATGCCATCGTCGCCGCCGCCCGCGCCGCAACCGGCATGACCATGGGCCTGATCAGCGTGGTGGCCGAAGACCGCCAGTGGTTCAAGGCCAACATCGGCCTTGAAAGCGTCAGCGAAACGGCCCGCGAAATTTCCTTCTGCACCCATGCCATACGCCAGGACGAGCTGTTCGAGATACCCGATGCGCGTCAGGACCCACGTTTCTCCACCAACCCCCTGGTGACGGGTGGGCCGCGTATCCGCCACTACGCTGGCATCCCCCTGGGCTCGGCGCACGGCGCGCGTATCGGAACACTGTGCCTGCTCGATCCGATGCCCGGCGTGCTGTCTCCGTCCCAGCGCGAGCTGATGGTGCACCTTGCCCGGGTCACCACCCAGGTGCTGGAGCAGCGCAGCACGCTGATGGCGCAGGTGGGCCAGGCCAAGGCGCTGCATCGTGAGCTCAAACGCAGTGAGGACTTCCTGGAGCGCACCAACCGCGCCGCCCGGGTGGGCGGCTGGGAGATGGACCTGGTCACCAACGAAGTGCGCTGGACCCGCGAGACCAAGCAGTTGCACGGCGTGCGCAGCAACTTTGAACCGACGCTCGGCACCGCGCTGTCGTTCTATCGCGAAGACAGCCGCAACATCATCCGGGCAGCAGTGCAGCGTTGCATCGACGAAGGCACGTCCTGGGAGGTGCAGCTGCCAATGACCACCGCCGACGGGCGCGCGATCTGGACCCGGGTGGTCGGCAGCCGGCAACAGGTCGACGGCCATCCGCGCCTGGTCGGGGCGATCCAGGACATCACGGACGAACGAGCCGCGCTGGACGCGCTGGAAGCGAGCGAAACCCGCTACCGGCGACTGTTCCACTACAGCCTGGGCCTGATCTGCACCCACACGCTGGACGGCACATTGACCTCGGTGAATCCCGCGGCGGTGCAGTCGCTGGGCTTCGAGGAAAGCCAGATGATCGGGCGCAGCCTGTGTGACCTGATGCCGCCGGAAAAACGCGAGGGCTTCAAGGCCTACCTCGCTCGGATCCAGGCAAACCACACCGACGCTGGCGTGATCGAGCTGATTGCCGCCGACGGTACGCGCCACTACTGGGCGTACCACAACGTGCTCGACAGCGAGGCCAGCCCGCCCTACGTGCTGGGACATGCACAGGACGTCACCGCGCTGCGGATGCAGGAGCAGCAGCTGCGCGAAATGTCCTTCAAGGATCCGCTCACCCAGTGCTACAACCGGCGCTACCTGCACCGGCTGGATGAACTGATTGACGAGCGCTGGGCCTGCGTGATGTTCGACCTGGACCACTTCAAGCACATCAACGACACCCAAGGCCACCGGCGTGGCGACGCCGTGCTGGTCGAGTTCGCCACCTTCCTGCGCTCGCCGCTGGGCAAGGAGGAGACGGTGGTGCGTCTGGGCGGCGACGAATTCATGGTGGTACTGGTCGCGCCTGCGGACGGCCGGTTGAGCGAACTGGAGCATTGGTACCAGGACCACGCCGCGCTCTCGCCCAGCGCGTTCTCGATGGGTGCGGCCATCAACACGCCCGGCGAGCCGGTGGCCGACACCATCCAGAAAGCGGACAGCCGCCTGTATCGCACCCGCGCACGGGTACGCCGCGAGCGACGCGAGGACCCAGCCGCCCGTTGATCACGCGCTTACCGTCACCCAGGTCGGCGCGTGGTCGCTGGCCTTTTCCTGCAGGCGTACCCAGCGGTCGACGCCAGCGTCCTTCAGTCGCGACGCCAGTACGGGGTTCAACAGCAGATGATCGATGCGTAACCCCCGGTCGCGCTCGGCATGCTGGCGGAAATAATCCCAGAAGGTGTAGATCGTGGCGTCGCCGTGCACCTTCCGCAACGCATCGGTCCAGCCCTGCGCCAGCAGTCGTTCAAAGGCCTCGCGCACCTCTGGCTGGAACAGCGCATCGCGGCGCCAGGCCTTGGGGTCGTAGACGTCGGCTTCGGTGGGAATCACGTTGAAATCACCCAGCAGCAGCGCCGGGTGCGGCAGCTCGACCAGGCTGCGCGCATGCCGGATCAGGCGCGCCATCCAGCGCAGCTTGTAGTCGAACCTGGGCCCGGGCTGCGGGTTGCCGTTGGGCAGGTAGAGGGCACCCACGATGACCCCGTGCGCCGCCGCCTCCAGGTAGCGGCTCTGGGTGTCCTTGGGCTCGCCCGGCAATCGGCGGCGGCTCTCGACCGGCGTGGTCCCTCGTGCCAGCAGCGCCACGCCGTTCCACCGCGCCTCGCCCTGCCAGAGCGCGCCGTAGCCCGCCTCTTCCAATACTGAAGCCGGAAACGCGGCGTCGGTCGCCTTCAGTTCCTGCAGGGCAACCACATCCGGCGATTCCCTGTGCAGCCAGTCCAACAGCTGCGGCAAGCGTGTGCCGATGCCGTTGACGTTGAACGTGGCAATGCGAAGCGTCTTGCGTCGGGCCATGCAGGAAGTCTCCTCGGCGCCGGGAATGAGCATTCACTGTGCGCGCCCGCGCATGCAGAGTCCGTGGATGCCATGTCACGACAGGGTGCCATCCGTTTCACCAACCGCTGCCACGGGCGACAGCAGGCTGGTCACCCGTGGCCAGTGTCGGAGAAGCCCCATGGCGGTGCGCCCGCTGCGCGCGATCTACCAGGTCGACCCCTACCTGTTCCGCGACAGCAATGGGCGCGGCTGGGGCACCCTGGATGGCATCACCGAAAAGCTGGACTACCTGCAGTGGCTCGGCATCAGCCATGTGTGGCTGCTGCCGTTCTACTGCAACGCCGGCCGTGACGGTGGCTACGATGTCACCGATCACTACCGCATCGATCCACGCCTGGGCGACCAGACCGCGTTCCAGCGCCTGGTCGATGCTGCCGACGCACGCGGTATCGGTATCATCGTCGAGCTGGTGATGCAGCACACGGCCAGCGCCCACCCGTGGTTCGTCGCCGCGCAGCGGGGCGACCCGGTATGGCGCCGCTGGTACCTGTGGAGCGACCACGTGCCCGACGACGGCGTGCAGCCGATGTTCCCGCCGATCGAGGCGTCTGCCTGGACATGGGACGCCGAGGCCGGCGCGTTCAACCGGCACATGTTCTACCGGCACGAGCCAGACCTGGAGCTGGCCCATGCGCCAGTACGCGACGAACTGCTGCGGGTGATGACGTTCTGGATGCAGCGCGGCGTGGCCGGCTTCCGCGTGGATGCGGTCCCGTACATGGTCGAGCGCGCCCGCCACGCGGACCCGCGCGACGACGGGCTGTGGCTGCTGGAGGAAATGCGCGCCACGGCAGACGCACAGCAGCCAGGGCTGCCGTTGATCGGCGAAGCGGATGTCCGCGCGTCCCGCTACGGTGACTTCCTGTGCCAGGGGCGGCGGCTTTCGAACCTGCTCGACTTCCATCTGAACAATCATTTCTTCCTGGCCCTGGCGCGCGGCGACGCCAGTGAAGTGGCCCGGGTCATGGCCGAATACGGACCGCAGGCGCCGCCGCACACGCGCATCGCCTGGCTGCGCAACAATGATGAGCTTGACCTGGAGCAGCTGCGGCCCGACGAACGCGAAGCGGTGATGGAGCGCTTCGCGCCCGAACCTGGCATGCGCATCTATGGCCGCGGCATCCGCCGCCGGCTGGCGCCCATGCTGGACGGCGACACCGCGTGGCAGGCCATGGCCTGGGCCGCACTGCTGTCGCTGGGTCAGGTGCCGGTGATCCGGTATGGCGAGGAAATCGGCCTCGGTGACTGCCTGGAACTGTCCGAGCGCAACGCCGTGCGGATGCCGATGCACTGGCACGACCGCCCAGGGGCGGGGTTTACCGATCAGCCACGGCATGCGTGGCGCGCGCCTCCGGCAGACGGCGCTTACGGTTACCGGACAGTGAATGTCGAGGCGCAACGCGCGACGCCCGGCTCGCTGCTGCGGCGTGTGCGCGAGCTGCTGCAGCAACGCAATGCCCATCCCGTGCTGCAGCAGGGGCCACACACGCTCGACCCACCTTCACCTGCGCTGCTGATGCTCCGCTACGGCGAGGCCCCCCACCAGGCGCTTGCACTGATCAACTTCGGCGACAACCCGGTTGAGGTAGAGGTGCCACTGCACGGCCCGCTGCGTATGCTGGTGGGCCACGGCACCACCATGCAGGATAACCGCTGCATCCTGCAGGGCCACGGCTACGCGTGGCTGGCCGCCGAGGGCGCCTGAGTGCGCAGCGCGGGCAGCACGTGTTCGGCGAAATCATCGATGAAGCGGTCCTGCTCGCGGTTCACGTTGTGCAGGTAGATGCGATCGAAGCCCAGTGACTGCAGTTCCTGCAGCCAGGCCCGGTGCTGGCCAAGATCCGCCGAGACATGCACGTGCTGGCGCAGCTCCTCGGCACTGACCGACCGGGCCTGTGCCTCGAACTGCTCGGGCTGGTCCAGGCCTTCGGCCAGTTCCGGTGGCAGCACATTGGCGCTCCACTGCTCCATCGCACCGTCCAACGCCGCCTGTTCGGCGCGCGCGTAGGAGAGTTTGGCCTGCAGGTACATCGGCTTGCCCCTGCCACCGCCGTCCTCGAACGCCGCCACCACACGCCGCAACTGCGCAAGTGGCTGGCTGATGGTGATCAGGCCATCGGCCCAGCCCCCCATCCAGCGTGCGGTTTCCTCGGTGACGGCTGCACCCAGCAGCGGCAGGGGAAGGGCCGGTCGGCTGTACAGTCGCGCCTGGCGCACCTGGAAGCCACCGCTGTGGTCGACCCGCTCGCCTCCCCACAGCCGCCGCATCACCTCGGCCGCAGCGCGCAGTGCCTTCTGCCGCTCGCGCTTGGCTGGCCACGGCTGGCCGGTGATGCGCTCGTTCAGGGCCTCGCCGGTACCCAGCGCCAGCCAGATCCGACCCGGCGCCAGCTGCTCCAGCGTCGCCGCTGCCTGTGCCACCAAGGCCGGGTGCTGGCGCAGCATCGGGCAGGTCACCATGCCCAGGGTCAACGCGCTCTGCACCGCCAGCGCGCCGGCCCACACCCAGCTGTGGCCCGACTGCCCTTGCGCAGCCGTCCACGGGTGGAAATGGTCGGAGCACATCAGGGCCTCGAATCCCGCCTGTTCGGCGCGCAGCGCCAGGCCCAGCAAGGTGGCGGGCGGGAACTGCTCATGCGATGCGTGGTAGCCGATGGTCATCACGGATTCCGTGCGGGGACTGGACACGATGGCAACACCCCTCCAGCTAAAACGGCGTCATGGAAACGAACACTCCCTGCATCGGGCATCGACGCTGGGCTATCGCCGAGGGCTACATTCCAGCCTGGAGCAACGGCCCGTCACCGGAGATGCAGAGTCACGAAACCTGCTGTGTCCTCAATGCCGGCAGCGAGGACGCGCATGTCACGCTGACCCTCTACTTCGAGGACCGCGATCCGGTGGGTCCCTACCGGATTACAGTGCCGGCGCGGCGCACCTGCCATCTGCGCTTCAACGACCTGCAGGATCCGGCACCTGTGCCGCGCGGAACGGGCTTCGCCACCCTCGTCGAATCCGACCAGCCGATCATCGTGCAGCACACGCGGCTGGATTCACGGCAACCGGCCAACAGCATCATGACCACCATCGCGCATCCAGTGTGAAGCCGCGCGCGCAGGCGTCCACGCTGCAACGACACCGCGCCGTCCAGCCGTTTACCCGCTTGGAGGGAGACTGGCGCCGGTTTCCTTTCGGAGAGTGACGATGGCCCTGCCCGACTATCCACGCCCGCCCTTCCCGGCCCAGCAGCAATCCTTCCCCGGCAAGACTGCGCAGATGCGGCCCCGGCCGGACCACGGCGAGGACAGTTATCGCGGGCATGGCCTGCTGCAGGGCAAGAAGGCATTGATCACTGGCGGTGACAGCGGTATCGGCGCGGCGGTGGCGATCGCTTTCGCGCGCGAAGGCGCCGACGTTGCCATCGCATTCCTCGATGGCGAGCAGGACGACGCCCGCCATGTGCAGCAGCAGATCGAACAGGCCGGGCGCAAAGCCGTGCTGGTACCCTGCGACATCAGTGACCCGGCACAGGCGCGATCGCTCGTAGACCGCGTGGCCAGCGAACTGGACGGTCTCGATATCCTGGTCAACAACGCGGCCTACCAGCGCTACTACGAGCACTTCGACGACATCACCCTGGATGACTGGAAGCGGACGTTCGATACCAACGTGCATGCCGTGTTCAATCTGACCCGACTGTGCGTCCCGCACCTGCGCGGTGGCGGTGCGATCATCAACACCGCATCGGTCAACTCCAAGCGGCCGACGCCGAACATCCTTCCCTATTCTGCAACCAAAGGTGCCGTCGCCAACCTGACGCTGGGGCTGGCCGGCCTGCTGGCCGAGCATCAGATCCGCGTCAATGCCGTGCTGCCCGGCCCGATCTGGACGCCGTTCATTCCCGCAGGCATGGCCGCCGAAGAGGTCGAACAGTTCGGCGCGCAGACGCCATTCGGCCGCCCCGGACAGCCGGCCGAGCTGGCCTCGGCCTATGTGATGCTGGCTTCGGACAGCGCCAGCTACACCTCCGGTGCGCTGCTGACCATCTCCGGCGGCGCGGCAACACTGTGACCCCTCATGGCCGGATTGCCCGCCTGGATTGAGGACTGGCTGACCGTGGTTGTGCCGGTGGCCGAGGTGCTCGCCATCCTCGGCGTCGCATGGGTTATGGTGCGTGCCCTGGCGTGGCTGCTGGTGCAGGCGCGGCAGCGCGGCAGGCTGGCACCAGAGCTTCATGTGGGCCTGCGCCGCGGCGGTGCCCTGCTGCTGTATCTGGCGGCTGCGCTGCTGATACTGGAGCGACTGGGCGTGTCGCGCTCGGTGCTGTGGACCGCGCTGACCGGGTTCATGGCGGTCGGTGCGGTGGCGTTCTTTGCTGCATGGAGCGTGTTGTCCAACCTGTTCTGTTCATTCCTGATCGTCGCCACGCGCCCGTTCCGCATCAATGACACCATCGAGGTGCTGGAAAGCGTGGACAAGCCGGGCTTGTGCGGTCAGGTGGTTGACATCAACCTGATCTACACCACGCTGAGTGATCGTGGCGAAGGCGCGCGCGGTTGCCTGCTGCGCGTGCCCAACTCCTTGTTCTTCCAGCGCATCACCCGCCACTGGGGTGACAGCGGCTATTCCCAGCTGCCGGGAAGCGTGCCAATCAAAGGCAAGGTGCGCTGAGTAGCTGTAGAGTCGAGCCCATGCTCGGCTTGCTGCGCGCAGCGCTCGGTGCAGCGCGACCTGAACGGAGTGCAGCCGAGCGCGGGCTCGGCTCTACAGGTGCCATAGCGGGCGGCCCTATTCCGCCGCCAGTGCCTGTATAGGGTCCAGCTGTGCAGCACTGCGTGCCGGGAAGCAGCCGAAGCCCAGCCCGATCACAGACGAACACACCAACGCGGCCGGCACCAGATAGGTACCCATGCGCCGCTTGGGGCTACAGGAACTCCGCCATGCGCTGCAACTCGTCGTCCAGCGCGCCACGAAATGCCTTGTCGCGGGCCAGCGACTTTCCGGCATAACCCACGTTCGGCACCAACTCACCGCCGCACACGCTCAGGTTGGCCCAGCCCACCACCTGGTCATGCCACAGCACCGGCAGTGCGTAGTACCCATACTGGCGCTTTGGCGCAGGTGTGTAGGCCTCGAACTTATAGACCCAATCCCACAGCAACTCGAAACGGCGGCGGTCCCACACCACCGGGTCGAACGGCGCCAGCAGGCGCACCTGATCGTCTGGCGCGTGCCTGCGCGAGCGTGGATTCTCGTCTGCCGGCCAGTACCAGGTGGTGCCCTCCAGCGAGCAGCGGGCCAGCTGCTGCTTGGCCAGCGCCAATGCCTTGCGGGTCTGCTCGGCCAGATGCGGTGCACCATAGCCCAGCAGGCGCACCAGGTAGGTCAGGCTGGCCGATGGCAGCGGCGCGTACTTGCGCACCACCAGATCAATCAGGGCGGCCGCGCGTTCGACCTGCGACTGCTCGCTGGCATCCGCCTCGGCATGCTCGGCCACGGCGTAGATACGGGTGCCGTTGTCACGCCGCGCCACGCGCAGCATTCCGCGGTAGTGCATGCCATCGAGCAGGTGGGTGCTGGCATTGCTGGTGCCGCCCCAGTAGTTGGTCACCCGCCCATGCGCAAACGCCTGGTCGACCTCGCGGGGGTGCACGCTGCCGCGCTCGCGCACGAACGCCAGCACGTCGGCCGCGCGGCGATGGGTCTCGGCGTCCCACTCGCGCTTGGACACGCGCGGGTGCATCAGCGCCAGATGCTCGCGCGGCAGGAATCCGTAGTTCACCAGGCAGTCCTCTTCCACCGGCAAGCGCGCATAACGACGTTCAAGATCACCCGCGCGGTAGTCCTTCACCCGGTGCCGCAGGGTCAGATCCTGCGCGCGTGCCGGTGCCCGGATCGGGTCGGCCTGCACGAAGCCCAGCCGCCGGATCGCGGTCAACAGCGTGGTCGGCTTGAACAGGGTGCGCGCCACCGCGTAGCGGCGCAGATCTTCAAGGGTAGGCGTGGCAGGCATGGCTGCATTGTAGATCCACGCCATGCGTGGATGGGATCACGGCAATTCCCCCGAGGGCTAGCGCTCATCGCACCCGGACCCTTCACCGGATCCAACTACAGGCGCTGCCAGACCACGCCCTCACCCCGGCGGTAGTACACCGCCATCGCGCGGCCATAAATCCGGTCCGCATCGACCCATCCGAAGAAGCGGCCGTCCAGGCTGTTGCCACGGTGATCACCCAGCACCAGTACCTTGCCGGAGGGTACCTGCACATCGGCAATGTCCGGGCCTCCGCCATGCGTCAGGTCGAGCCAGGCGTGCCGCTTGCCAAACCGTTCCACGCCGCTCGCATAGGTCATCTGGAGGGGGCGTCCATTGACGCTCAGGCGCCCATCCTGCAGACGCACGCGGTCGCCGGCCACGGCCACCACGCGCTTGATCATGCGCACGCCATCGGCCGGCGAAGCGAACACCACCACCTCGCCGCGTTGCGGCACGGTGGCGCCCATCAGCTTCAGCCCGCTGAAAGGCAGGCGCAGGCCGTACGCGCGCATATCGACAACGACGCGGTCACCCGGCTGCAAGGCGGGCTGCATTGAACCACGCGGCACGACGTAATGGTTGGCTAGGGTGTCGCGTGCAACGAAGAACAGGCCCAGCAGCATCAGCAGCGGCGCGGCCTCCTTCTTCAGCCACGCCAGCATTCGCTGGGACCACGACGCGCGGAGGGTGGCATCCATAAGGGCTCCGGAAGGTGATGGAAGGACTCGGAGCCCTAGGCTAGACCGGGCACACCTGGCCACACATAGGACAGGTCCCAGATGTGCCCGCCCGTAGGGCCAACAGGCACGACCAACGCTACAGATCGCCGTCCGCATCCAACAACTGCAACGACCCGATCACGAGCGCCTGCATGCCCTGCTTGAACTCGGTGATCACCTGGCCCTCTTCGTCATCCGCAATCGCGTAGATGGTGTCGGCGCCGGCGATGCAGTAGAACGCGATCGTGGCCAGCAGCCAGCGCGCCTTGTCCATCGGCAGGCCGAACACTTCGGCCACGTGCGCCTGGTGCGAGGCAATCTTTTCCAGCATCGGCGCGGTCGCCACCGTGCGCCGCAGCAGGTATGGCGGCAACCCGGGATGCGCCTTCACTACCTCGCACAACGATTCCACGAACACCATCAGATAGCCCTGCAGGCCGCCCGCCGCATCGGCCGACGCGCGCGGAATCTGCCAGCGCTGGAACACGGCTTCGGCCACCAGCCGCTTCAACGCCTCCAGGTTCGCAACGCGCTTGTACAGCGCGGCCTGGGTGACCGCGAGCTCGGCGGCCACATTGGCCATGGTCAGGTTGGGCAGACCCAGGCGGATGCCGATGTCGGCCAGGCGCTCGGGGGTGATGGTCGGTGGACGGCCGCGAGACGGCACCGTGGTTTCGCGTTGCATGTTCATACCCTGCCGAGGGTGCCAGCAAAGGGACCCTCTTGTCCGCTTTGGTCTCTTTAGTTTAATTTACTCAACTAATTCGGAATGCGTCTGGTTCGCAATCATGGCGCCGTCCGGATCGAGCCCGTGGCTCACTTCCCGCCAGGTCCCCACCCAGCCGACAACCCCGCGCTGCGCCCTCCCCCGTGCTTGCCGATGGCCGCGCGCCAGGCGCGCTCGCCCTCGCGATTCACAGGACCCTGGTATGACCGTATCCCCCTTCTCCTCTTCACAGAACCAAGCTGCCGCCGTGTCCTGCAGCCAGCCACTTCCACACGGCCTGGCCCGGCGCTACCGCGCATCGGCGCTCGCGCTTGGCCTGATGGCATCGTGTGCCGCGCTGGCCGAAACCGCGCCGTCCACCCTGCCCTCGGTGCAGGTACAGGAACAGCGCCGCGTGACCGGCGACTATGCCGGCGGCCAGGTGGCCGCCGGCGGCCGTATCGGCCTGCTCGGCGACAAGGACTTCATGGATACGCCGTTCAGTACGGTCAGCTACACCGAGTCCTTCATCCGCGACCGCCAGGCCAAGGACCTGACCGACGTCATCGCCGCCACCGACCCCACGGTGTTCAGCAACGGCGTCACCGGTTCCTGGAGCGAGAACTACGCAATCCGCGGCTTCGCCTCCAGCACCAGCGACACCACCTTCGACGGGCTGAGTGGCATGGCGCCCTACTACCGCACCTCGCCGGAAATGTTCGAACGCATCGAGGTACTGAAGGGCCCCTCCGCGCTGCTCAATGGCATGCCGCCGGGTGGTTCGGTCGGTGGCAGCGTCAACCTCGTGCCCAAGCGCGCCGGCCAGCAGCCGCTGTTGCGGGTCAGCGCCAACTTCGCCTCCGACGCGCAGTTCGGCACCCATGTGGACATAGGCCGTCGGCTCGGCGCGGACAAGCAGTTCGGCATCCGCTTCAACGGCGCGTACCGTGATGGCGATGGCGCCGTGGGCAAGCAGCGCAAGAAGGTCCAGCTCGGTTCGCTGGCACTGGACTGGCGCGGCGAACGTGCGCGGCTGTCGGCCGATCTGTACAGCGCCGATGACCGTGTTGACGGCCCCGCACGTGGCGTCGGCCTGGCACCCGGCGTCGCCATTCCGCGGCCGCCGCGTGGCGATACGCTGATCAACCCGGACTGGGCCTACGTGGACAGCCAGGACAAGGGCGCGATGCTGCGCGGCGAACTGGACATCAACGATACCCTGATGGCCTACCTGGCCTACGGCACCAGCAGGACCGACTACCGCTACAACGGTTCGATCAGCGCGCAGATCCTCAACCCGGCCGGCGACTTCACCACGGTGATCGGCCAGCTCGCCTTCGATATCAGGAAGCAGTCCGGCGATGCCGGCCTGCGCGGTTCGTTCCGGACCGGCAGGGTCGGCCACCAGTGGGCTGCCAACGTGACCCACTACCAGCACACCCAGAACGACTACGGCCGCCGCAGCGTGCCGGGCTGGGACTGGACCACCAACCTCTACAACCCGGTGTGGGGCCCGGCCGCGCCGTTCGTAGCGCCGCACATCTCGCATACCGAACTGCGGCTGGACAGCCTCGGCTTCGCTGATACCCTGTCCTTCGCCGATGAACGCGTGCAGTTGACCCTGGGCGTGCGCCGCCAGCAGGTGGTCAGTGAGACCTTCAACGTCGCCACGGGTGCGCGCACCTCACGCTACGACGAGAGCGCCACCACGCCGGCAGCGGCGCTGCTGGTGAAAGCCACCGACACGATCTCCCTCTACACCAACTACATCGAGGGCCTCAGCCAGGGCGCCACCGCGCCGATGACCGCCGCCAATGCCGGCGATGTGTTCGCGCCGTTCCGCACCAGGCAGAAGGAGCTGGGCCTGAAGCTGGACCTGGGCCGCTTCGCGCACACCTTCAGCGTGTACGAGATCAAGCGGCCCAGCAGCTACACCGACCCGGTCACGAATATCTTCTCGTTCGGCGGCGAACAGCGGAACCGCGGCGTGGAATGGGGCTTCTTCGGTGCGCCACTGGACGGCGTGCGCTTGCTGGGTGGCGTGGCCTACGTGCAGCCGAAGCTGACCCGCACGGCGGGCGGCGTGAATGAAGGCCGCATGGCCACGGCAATTGCGCAGCGGCAGGCCAAGCTGGGCGTGGAGTGGGATGTGCCCGCGCTGGAAGGCCTGACCCTGACCGGTAATGCCACGGCGATGTCGAAGCAGTACATCAGTGCCGACAACCGCCTGTCGGTGCCGGGGCGGACGTTGTTTGACGTGGGCGCGCGCTACAGCACCACCGTGGCGGGTCGACCGTTGGCACTACGCGCCACGGTGAACAACGTGACCAACAAGGCGTTCTGGAGCATGCCGTTGCTATCCAGTCTGGCGCTGGGAGCGCCGAGAACGATGTTGTTCTCGGCGACGATGGATTTCTGAGGCGGCGCGGAACCCCTGTAGATCCGATCCATGCTCGGCCCGGTTCTGTCTGGTGAGCCGAGCGTAGGCTCGGCGCTACAGAACGCGGGGCCATCCGCCAACGGCATCCAGGCAGGATGCGAATATTCTGTAGAGCCGAGCCCACGCTCGGCTCCACGCCAACAGCATCCACGCATGGCGTGGCTCTACTCGGGATGCAGGCGGAAGATGGCGTGATTGGTCAGCGCCAGCGCGGCCAGCTTCAGACCTTCCATCACGCGATCGCCCACGTACTGTTCCGGGCCGCCATTCTGGCGGGCGCGCTCGGCGGCCAGCAGGATCTCGTTGACGATGCGCAGCCCCGCCAACGCGCCGTCGCTGTCGGCCAGGGCCAGGCAGCGGACTGGCAGCTGGTGGCGCTCGGGCCAGGGCTGGCCGTCGGCGGCCACGCCCAGACCGATCTGGTGCAGCAGCGCGATGAGGTTGTTGGGGTCGGGCTTCGCGCGCACTTCTTCGCCCTCATCGGCGTTGGCCGGGGCGTACTGGGTGCGCAGAGGGGGAATGTCCGAACGGTCCATGGCAGGTTTCCGTGCAAGGCATGCGGGACCACCGCCCTTAACAAAGGCGGCGGACGGTACGTGTGTGGAAACCGGTAGCTAAGCGTCATTACCCGGTGGGTTCGCTTGCGCGCACCCCACGTACCGCCCGCCATGGAACGCGAACGGAATGCCAGCCGGCGCCGCGCAAGGCGACGCCGGCTGGCAAGCGTAAACAACGCATAGCTAAACGGGTTTCCACACCCGGCCACCCTTTTCCGGCGGCAATCCATCATGTGCACGGCGGGGTGGCAGGCGCCAACAACCCACGTGCAAAGACAGCAACGTTCACGCAGTGGCAGCATTGTCGCATATCGACAATCGAGCCGAAGATTCAACAACTTGCACCATGCCGATGGCGGCATGCTTCACCCGCATCGGCACCGCGCATTCCTTGACCGCATCCGGCATTCAAGACAGGCGACGCGCCAGTTCCGACATTACGCAAGCAGATGTGCAATCAACGCCAGCACCGCCAGATGTCCCACGTAGTACCCGTAGAACACCCACCGCCAGCGCGGCAGTGGCCATGTCACCCGCGCGGCCAGCAGCACCACCGGTACGGCCAGCAATGCCCAGCCGTTGTGGTTGGCCCAGCACACCGCTGCGAGCCCGACCAGCAACAGCCACCACGCGCGATGCCGGAACGCGATCCATCCCAGCAGCACGCATCCGACACCCGCCCACTGGTAATCCACGAACATCGGCAGCACGCCGGCAGCCAGCAACAGCAGAACGGGCCGATGGTTCGCCAGCGCATGAACGGCCACGGCCGCCAGAGTGAAAGTAAGCAGGATGTTGAGCGGCAGCCAGGAACCAAACGCGAATGCGTGCACTGGCTGGGCGATCAACCCCCAAAGCACGAGCCGGCGTATCGATTTGCGCAGGTCGGCCCCGGGCTGGGCCAGGTTGCAGGCCATCACCAGCGCGAACAGCGGGAAGGCAATACGCCCCAGTTCGCTGACCACCGGCACGTAGCCGCCGAAGGCCACCTTGGCCACGTGATCACCGGTCATGGCCAGCAGTGCGATCCACTTCAACAGCTCGCGCGCGCCGCTGCCAAGGGTGAAGTTGAAGGTTGACGTCCCGGTCGTGGTCGCTTGCATCGCGGAAGCTTATGCGCATCGGCCAGCCCATTTCCAGCGCCGCGCAGGAGCCCGTCGCTGCAGCCCGCAGGTGGCGGCGCTATGCTGGCCGCCCCTGCTTGTGAGACACCCGCCATGCGCACCCTGTACCCCGCCATCGAGCCCTACCGCGAGTTCACCCTACCGGTGAGCGATCTGCACACGCTGCATGTCGAAGAGTGCGGCACACCGGACGGCATTCCGGTGGTGTACCTGCACGGCGGCCCAGGCGCGGGCATTTCACCCACCCATCGCCGCTTCTTCGATCCGGCACGCTACCGCATCGTGTTGATCGACCAGCGTGGCAGCGGCCGCTCCACACCGTTCGGCGAGCTGCGCGACAACACTACGCAGGACCTGGTGGCCGACATCGAGAAAGTGCGTGAGTACCTGGGCATCGAGCGTTGGCTGGTCTATGGCGGCTCCTGGGGGTCGACCCTGTCACTGGCCTACGCACAAGCGCATCCCGAGCGCGCCACCGGCCTGATCGTGCGCGGCGTATTCCTCGGCCGCGAAATGGAGAATCGCTGGTTCGCCGAGGCCGATGGCGGTGCGCGCTGGATCTTTCCGGAGCGCTGGGACCGTTATGAGGCTTACATTCCGGAGGCTGAGCGTGGCGACATGATTGCGGCCTATTGGACGCGCATGGATGGCCCGGATGAGGCGACCCGCATCGAAGCCGCGCAGGCCTGGCTCGGCTGGGAAGACAACGCGGCAACCCTCCAGCATGATGTGGACGCCGAGTCCACTGATGATCCGCTGGATACCCTCGCCAAGGCCCGCATCGAGGCGCACTACTTCCGCAACGGCATCTTCCTGGAACCCGACCAGCTGCTGCGCGATATCGATCGCATCCGTCACCTGCCGGGCGTGATCGTGCAGGGGCGCTACGACATCATCTGCCCACCGCGCAGTGCGTGGGACCTGGCCCAGGCCTGGCCGGAAGCGCGGCTGGAGATGGTGACCTCCGGCCACAGTGCCAACGAGCCGGCCACGGTGGATGCGCTGGTGCGAGCCACGGACGCCTTTGCAGACCGCTTCTGAAGCAGACGGGAGTGCCGGCCGCTGGCCGGCTTCCTGCCGTTCGAGGGTAGAGTGGACTGTTAGTCGACTGCTCTTGGCAGGAAGCTGAAGGCCCCGCGCTGCACTAGCAGTTGACTCTACCGAGGCGTCTCCGTCGAGCCACCGCCCCCAAGGCCTCCGCGCGCAATCGCCTCTGCGCGGCCCGGTGAATGGCGGCCCACCGGCAATGGTCGACGGGCCCCATTCTTCGCAGCCCGCTTACAGCCTCCCGCAGAAGATCCGGCCGTGACCACCGCACCGGTCGTCCGCCTTTTCTTCAGGAGCACGCCATGATCGCTTGTCGCTACCTTCCGATTGTACTCTCGCTTTCTGCGGCCTTGCTGCTGGGCGCCTGTTCCAGGACCCAGGAGGCGAGCAGGGCCACCGCCGACGAGGACGTCACCGAAGTGAAGCTGATACCGCCGTATGAATCGTTGGACAAGGACAAGGACGGCATCGTCACCCTGGCGGAAGTCGATGCGGTGGCACCGGACTGGGCCGAGCGCCTGCATGCCTGCGATACCGACCGTGACAAGACGCTGAGCCATGGCGAGTACGACGTGTGCAAGCAGACCAGCGCTTCGCATTGATCCATCACTGAACCCTCGATTGGCGCTGTGCATGCCCGGCTATACCAAGGTATAGCCGGGCTAACCCACCGGCCTCTAGGCCTGCCCCGTTCAGGCGCGGACAATAGCACCACTGGCCAGGGCAACCCTGGCCGGCCCCCTCCCCTCATGGAGACGCAGATGGACCCCGACCCTTCCGGGCGCACCGCGACCCGTATGCCTGATTGCTGCCTGTTCCTGGCGCCTGCCCGCCGGTCCCTGCCTGCCTGAGTGACGGGGGACCGCCAGGCGCCGCCTGCCTGGAGATCGCCCCCATGTCCTACAAGATCCTGTACATCACCCTGCGTCGCCTGATCGGCGAGCGCGATGTTGCCGCCCTGCGCAGCCAGCTGCTGCAGTACGGCCCGATCATGTTTGCCCGTTCGCTGTCGCTCGGTTCGCCACGCGTTGTGGCCGACGCGCTGTCGCTGCTCCCGATCAGCGAGCGCATCAATGTGCTGCGCCACCTGCCCTATCCCCTGCGCGACGCGATGAAGCCACTGTGCATCGGTGGCAGCCAGCGCCTGCGCATGCAGCCGTGGTCGCCAGCGGTGCTGGCGATGCGCCACGCCTGACCTGTTCCAACCGTTCCGTTCGTGTTCCGGCCGCGGCCGGCTCTGACATTCGAGGAGAGTCCCATGAGCCTGCTCAACGCCTGGTTCAATGCCTTCCTGCGCAGCCGTCGCGCAGGCAACCTGTTCCGCCGCCGTGCGATGCCCGAAGCCGGCTTCGGCCCTGGCAGCGCCGAGGCCGCGCCGTTCGCGCTCACCACCGGCCTGGTCACCCTCGCCCAGCAGGACGAAGCCGAGCTGCTGACCACGCTGGAATCACATGCCGATGGCCTCAGCCCGCACGAGGCCGAGGAGCGACTGGCCACGCTCGGCCCCAACGAGGTGGATCACGAGAAGCCGCTGCCGTGGTGGCGCCACCTGTGGCAGTGCTACCGCAATCCGTTCAACCTGCTGCTGACCGTGCTGGCGGCGGTGTCCTGGCTGACCGAGGACATCAAGGCGACGATCGTCATCGGTGCGATGGTGCTGCTGTCCACGCTGATCCGCTTCGTGCAGGAGGGTCGTTCGAACCGAGCGGCCGAGCGGCTGAAGGCACTGGTCGGCAACACTGCGCGCGTGCTGCGCCGCAATCCCGGCACCGAGGCTGCGGATGTGGCCGACCAGTGCTTCGGCGCGCGCCTGCAAAGCCGTCGCCCTGCACGCCTGCTGGACCTGCCGATCCGTGAACTGGTGCCCGGCGACCACATCGTGCTGTCGGCAGGCGACATGATTCCGGCCGATTGCCGCGTGCTGAATGCCAAGGACCTGTTCGTGGCGCAGGCGGCGATGACCGGCGAGTCGCTGCCGGTGGAGAAATTCGCGCACCCGGGCGATGGCCTGGCCGGCCTGCTGGAACAGCACAACCTGCTGTTCATGGGTACCAACGTGGTGTCCGGTACGGCCACCGCCATCGTGCTGGCCACCGGTAACCGCACCTACTTCGGCACGCTGGCCCAGCGCAGCACCGCCACCGACCGTGCGCCCACCGCATTCCAGGCCGGCGTCAACAGTGTCAGCTGGCTGCTGATCCGCTTCGCGCTGGTGATGGTGCCGTTCGTGCTGCTGATCAACGGCTGGACCAAGGGCGACTGGACCGAGGCGTTCCTGTTCGCGCTGTCGGTGGCGGTGGGCCTGACGCCAGAAATGCTGCCGATGATCGTCACTTCCACCCTGGCCAAGGGCGCGGTGCTGCTGTCGCGGCGCAAGGTGATCGTCAAGCGCCTGGACGCCATCCAGAACTTCGGCGCGATGGAGGTGCTGTGCACCGACAAGACCGGCACGCTCACCCAGGACAGGATCGCGCTGGAGCGCCACACCGATGTGTTCGGCCACGATTCGGAAGACGTGCTGAAGTTCGCTTACCTCAACAGTCACTTCCAGACCGGCCTGATCAACCTGCTGGACCGCGCGGTGCTGGAGCACGTGGAGCTGCAGAGTTCGTTGCGGCTGTCGCAGGACTACCACAAGGTGGATGAGATCCCGTTCGACTTCGAGCGCCGCCGCATGTCGGTGGTGGTCTCCGAGCGCGAGGATCACCACGAGCTGATCTGCAAGGGGGCGGTAGAAGAGATGCTGGCGGTGTGCAGCACCGTGCGCGAGAACGGCCAGGACATGCCACTGGACGAGCGCCGCCTGGCGCGGGTGCGGCAGACCACCGAGGAACTGAACGAACAAGGCCTGCGTGTGGTGGCGGTGGCGATGAAGGAGACCGCAGCCAGCCAGACCGCCTATTCGCAGGCGGACGAGTGCGGGTTGACCCTGGTCGGCTACGTGGCGTTCCTGGACCCGCCGAAGGAATCGGCCGCGCAGGCGCTGCAGGCGCTGGCCGCACACGGCGTCGAGGTCAAGGTCTTCACTGGCGACAACGAACTGGTGACCGCGCGTGTGTGCGCACAGGTGGGACTGGATGCCGACACCATCCTGACCGGGCCGCAGATCGAGCGCATGGATGACGGCGCGTTGTCGCGGGCGCTGCACCACCATCGCGTGTTCGCCCGGCTGACGCCGCTGCACAAGGAGCGCCTGGTGCGCGAACTGCGCGCACAGGGCAAGGTGGTCGGCTTCCTCGGCGACGGCATCAACGATGCACCGGCGCTGCGCGCAGCCGATATCGGCATCAGCGTGGACAGTGCGGTGGACATCGCCAAGGAGGCCGCCGACATCATCCTGCTGGAAAAGAATCTGATGGTGCTGGAGGAAGGCGTCATCCAGGGCCGGCGCACGTTCAACAACATGCTGAAGTACATCCGCATGACCGCCAGCTCCAACTTCGGCAATGTGTTCTCGGTGCTGGTGGCCTCGGCCTTCCTGCCGTTCCTGCCGATGCTGCCGCTGCAGCTGCTGGTGCAGAACCTGCTGTACGACATCTCGCAGATCGCCATCCCGTTCGACAACGTGGACGAAGAGCTGGTGCGCAGGCCGCTGAAGTGGAACCCGGCGGACATCGGCCGCTTCATGGTGTTCTTCGGGCCGATCAGCTCGATCTTCGACCTGAGCTGCTTCGCGCTGATGTGGTACGTGTTCGATGCACGCACGCCGGCCGACCAGGGCCTGTTCCAGTCCGGCTGGTTCGTGGTCGGCCTGCTGACCCAGACCCTGATCGTGCACATGATCCGCACGCCGAAGCTGCCGTTCCTGCAGAGCATCGCCGCGCCGCCACTGCTGCTGATGACCGGCCTGATCATGGCCATTGGCGTGGCCCTGCCGATGAGCCCGCTGGCCGGCTACTTCAAGCTGCAGGCGCTGCCGGCCGGCTACTGGCCGTTCCTGGTCGCGATCCTGTTCGGCTACGCGGTGCTGACCACTGCGCTGAAGCGGCTCTACATCCGTCGTTACGGCTGGCAGTAAGCGCCCGCCGCCTTGTCCAGGGAGAATCACAATGGACATCAATCCGAACCTGCCGGCGTTCAACGCCGGCGCAACCCTGAGTTCGCTGATCAGCCTGTCGGTGGCGTTCGTGCTTGGCACGGCCATCGGCCTGGAACGGCAGCTGCGCCAACGCACCGCGGGCCTGCGCACCAACACCCTGGTGGCGGTGGGAGCGGCGGTGTTCGTCGATCTGGCGGTGCGCTTCCATGACCTGTACGGCGGCCCGCCGTCGCCGCTGCATGTGGTGGCCTATGTGATCTCCGGCGTCGGCTTCCTGGGCGCCGGCGCGATCATGAAGGATGGTGCGCAGGTGTCCGGCCTGAACACCGCCGCCACCCTGTGGGGCTCGGCGGCGGTGGGTGCATGCGCGGGTATCAAGCTGCTGCCGGAAGCGGTGCTGGCGGCGGTGTTCGTGCTGGCCGCCAACACCCTGCTGCGGCCGGTGGTGAACCGCATCCAGCGGCAGCCGCTGCCGGAAGCGTTCAGCGAAGCGACCTATGCGATCAACGTGGTCTGCCAGCGCGAGCAACAGGCCGAGGTGCTGGACCAGCTGTTGCTGCTGCTTGAACAGGCACAGTACCCGGTGCGCGCAGTCGACCAGCGCCCGTTTGGCGAGCGCGACGTGGAGATCGAAGCGGTGCTGTATGCCACCACCGTCGATGCGGGCGAACTCGATGCGGTATTGGCCACGCTGGCGACCACGCCCGGCGTCCTGCAGGGGTTCTGGAACGCCAGCCTGGAGGAGTAGTGCCGGCCGCTGGCCGACGACCTGATGATCTCCGGACGCCCCGTGCATCGCCTCGGCATGCCCACCACTGCGGTAGTGCCGGCCGCTGGCCGGCAACCTCATGATCTCCGGAAGCACGCTGCAGATGCCGGCCAGCGGCCGGCACTACCAGGCATCGCTTTGACCGGTGCCGACCAAGGCCGGCATCCACCGATGGCGGCTTTGCTATCCTTTCACCCCACGCCAGGGAGCCGTCCCGATGCCATCGCTGTCGCCCCGCCGCCCACTGGTGCTGCTGGCCCTGTTCGTCGTGATGGCGGCGATCTTCCTGATCGACACCGTCACCGATTACGCGGTTGCCGCCGCCTGCTTCTACGCGGCGGTCATCCTGGCCGCATCGCGCGTGCTGGGCGCACGCGGGTTGATCACGCTTGCCCTGGCCTGCATCGCGCTGACCGGGCTGAGCTTCTTCCTGACCCGCTTCGGCACCTACCGCATCGGCCTGGTCAATTCGGTCATTGGCATGCTGGTGATCGGTATCACCACCTACCTTGCCCTGAACATGGAAGCGGCCAAGGCCGCCGTGCAGGAAGCACAGGGCCGCCTGCTGCGGGTAGCGCGCGCCTCCACCGTGGGCGAGCTGACCACCTCCATCGCGCATGAAGTAAACCAGCCGCTGGCGGCCATCGCCAGCAGCGCCGAAGCCTGCCAGCGTTGGCTCGCGCAGGATCCACCCAACGTGGACAAGGCGCGGCAGACCGTGGCCCGCATCCTGGCCGATGCACATCGTGCCGGTGACGTGATCGCCCGCATCCGCGGCCTGACCCAGGGCGCGGCACCGCAGCGACGCGCCTTCGATCTGAACGAAGCGGTGGAGGAAATGCTGGCGCTGTCGCGCAGCGAGCTGGACCGGCATGGCGTGGCCGTGGCACTGCTGCTGGACACCGAGCTGCCACCGGTGCAGGCCGATCGCGTGCAGGTGCAGCAGGTGATCGGCAACCTGATCCTCAATGCGGTGGACGCGATGGAGACCGTGCCCACCGCCGACCGACGCTTGTCCCTGCTGACCCGGCGCAACGGCCAGCGGATCAGCCTCAGTGTGCGTGACCGCGGCGTCGGCCTGCCCGCCGACCATCCCGAACGCGTCTTCGATGCCTTCTGGACCACCAAGTCGCACGGTCTGGGGCTGGGTCTCAGCCTGAGCCGCTCGATGATCGAAGCCAACGACGGCCAGATCCGTGCCGAACGACCGGCAGGCGGCGGTGCCTGCTTTGTGTTCGACCTGCCCATTGCCACGGACGCCCACCATGCGTAAGCCGACTGCCGCCAATCCCGATCCGGCACCCATCGTCTATGTGGTCGACGACGATCCGTCGGTGCGCGCGGCACTGGAAGACCTGCTGGCCTCGATGGGCCTGCAGGTGCGGGCCTTCGCCTCCACCCAGGCCCTCCTCGAACACGCGCTGGAAGACGCACCGGCATGTCTCGTGCTGGACGTGCGAATGCCCGGCCAGAGCGGTCTTGAATTCCATCGCACGATGGGCAACCACGGCCTGCAGCTTCCGGTGGTGTTCATCACCGGCCACGGCGACATCGCGATGGGTGTCAACGCGATCAAGGGTGGCGCCATCGAATTCCTGACCAAGCCCTTCCGTGACCAGGAGCTGCTCGATGCCATCCACAAGGGCATCGAGATCGACCGCCAGCGCCGCCGCGAGGACAAGGCGCTCGGCGCGCTACAGCTGCGTTGGCACACCCTCAATGCCGGCGAGCGCGAGGTGGTCGATGGCGTGGTGCGCGGCCGCCTCAACAAGCAGATCGCCGCTGATCTCGGCGTCAGCGAGATCACGGTGAAGGTGCGCCGTGCGCAGGTGATGCGCAAGATGGGCGCACGCACCCTGGTCGACCTGGTGCGCATGTACGACCGCCTGCAGGCGGGTACGCCATGAACGTCCACGTCGCGCTGCTGCGCGCGGTCAATGTCGGCGGCACCGGCAAGCTGCCGATGCGCGAACTGGTGGCAATGTGCGAGGACGCAGGCTTCGCCGATGTCCGCACGTACATCGCCAGCGGCAACGTGGTGTTGCGCAGCTCGCTCGACGAAGCAGGCGTGCGCCAGGCCCTCGGCCAGCGGCTCCAGGCCTATGCCGGCAAGCCGGTGGGCGTGCTGGTGCGCACGGCCAACGAGATTGCCGGTGTGGTGGCACGCAACCCGTTTGCACAGGCGGCCGGCAACCGTGTGGTCGCCCTGTTCCTCGACGGCAGCCTGCCTGCCGATCCGCTGGACGGCGTGACCGGCCGGCGCGACGAACAGCTTGCACTCGGCACGCGCGAGATCTTCATCCACTACGGTGCCGGCATGGCCGACTCGCGCTTGCGGGTGCCCTATGCCCAGCACGGCACCGCCCGCAATATGAACACAATCGGCAAGCTTGCAGTGATGGCCGCAGCGCTTACCTGGCCTGCCAGCAATCCGCGTGCTGGCCGGAGGCGGTAGCGTCGACCCTCAGGCACTGCGCTGCGCTCGCGCTCCGTGGAGGCTGAAGCAGTGGGCGGACCCAACGGGTCACGCCCGCTGCAAGCGGCGCTTCAATCGCGTATCCAGCAGCCCCACGCCCAGCAGCACCAGGCTGGTCAGCCATCCGGCGGCCAGCAGGTGCACGTGCGGTAGCATCAGCCCCAGCACCAGCAGCGCCACCGCGCCCAGCAGATGCGAGCGCGGCGCGTGCCCATAGACCACGCGTTTGTACGAGGCACTGCCCAGCAGATAGATCAGCGGGCCTGCCACCATCACGCTGGCGTAAACCGTGGTGACGGCCACCCCCGGATGGTCCATGACCAGATCATTGCCCACCGCCGTGGCGATGATGCCGGCGATCAGCAATGCATGCACGTAGTGGAAGTTGGCGCCCATCCGTCCGGGGTCTTCGGCGTGGGTGATGGCCTCTGTGGCATCGCGGCTGGAGATGCCGAAGTACAGCCACCACATGGCAATCGTGCCGGCGAAGGTGGCCAACACCGCTGAAACCACTTCCAGGCTCCAATGCTCGACGTCGCTGAGCACGCCACCGGTGGCCAGCAACGTCTCGCCCAGTGCGACGATGACGAACAACTGGCAGCGTTCGGCCAGGTGCCCCCCCTCGATAGTCCAGTCGCGGGTGTGCGAACGACCCATGCCCGGGAACGCGAAGCCGAACATCGGCGAGATGTATTCGCAGGCCACCGCCACCGCCCACAATGCCAGGCGGAGGTTGCCCTCGGCCGCCGCGCCGGCCAGCCAGAGGCAGGCCGACACGCTGACCCAGGCCAGCATGCGGCGGAAGTTCGGTGCCAACGGATGGCTCCGGCCGACCTCCAGCAGCACGAACGCGGTGCGTCCGACCTGCATCGTGGCGTACGCCCCGGCGAAGATCCACGCACGATCGGCAAACGCCTCGGGAATGGACGAGGACATCAACAACGCCAGCAGCATGGTGGCGAACAGCAGGCCGCGGATGCGCGGCGCCTCCGGGTCGAACCAGTTGCTGACCCAGCACGCGTACTGCCAGCCGAGCCAGACCGCGAACCACAGCACCAGCGTCTGCAGTACACCGGCCAGGTCCAGGTGGTGCAGCAGATGGTGGCTGAGCTGGGTGACCGCGAATACGTAGACCAGATCGAAGAACAGTTCTTCGTAGGTCACGCGGGCATGGTGGCCGTCGCGGTGGCGAAGCGCGGGCAAGCGCAGTCGGGTACGCATGGAACTCCTTCAGCGCGCCAAGCGCCAGTACAGGAAACCGGCCAGCAACGCCGGCGCGGCAAACACCAGCAACAGGATCGGCAACTCCTCGCGTACCGCGTAACCGGCCTTGCTGACCCCCACCCACATGTTGGCCACGGCCACCAGCAGCCAGGTAGCGATGAAGGCGATCAGCGCCGTGGGCAGCTGCGAGGTGCCCACGCTCCAGAGACGGCCAAACAGCAGGAACACGCCCAGCAGGAGCACGCCGCCGAGCATCACCATGAGCACATGCATGGTCCACCTCCTTGAGCCTGGGAACAGGCTAGCCCCGGCCGATTGTGCGCAACAGCCCGTGGAGATGGATTCACAGTCCAGAGCAAGCGAACAATCCCGGCATCGGCTGCGGCGACCTTATGGCAGCCATGAGTTATTCGCGAAACGGGCCGTCCAGGGTACGTGCTAGCTTCATCCGACCCTATCCAGACCCCTCTCCGCCATGCGCCGTTGCCTGACGACCCTTGCCCTGACTGCCACACTTGCCTTTGATGTCACTGCCGCCGACACACCGCTGCCACAGCTGCAGGCCTACACCGTAGACCCATCCTGGCTGCAGCCGATGGCGCCGCTGCAGATCGCCGACCATACCTGGCAGATCGGCACTGAGGACCTGACCGCGCTACTGGTGCAGACCGCCGACGGCGCGGTGCTGCTCGACGGCGGCATGCCGCAGATGGCCAGCCACCTCATCAGCAACATGAAGGTGCGCGACGTGGCGCCGCAGGACCTGCGCTTGATCCTGCTCAGCCATGCGCATGCCGACCATGCGGGCCCGGTGGCAGAACTGAAGCGCCGTACCGGTGCGATGGTGGTAGCCAACGCCGAATCAGCGGTGCTGCTGGCGCGCGGCGGCAGCAACGACCTGCACTTTGGCGACAGCATCACCTTTCCGCCGGCCAGCACCGACCGCATCATCATGGATGGCGAAGTGGTCACGGTGGGTGGCATCGAGTTCACCGCCCACTTCATGCCCGGGCACACCCCGGGCAGCACCGCCTGGACCTGGACCGATACGCGCGATGGCAAGCCGGTGCGCATCGCCTATGCCGACAGCCTGAGCGCGCCGGGCTACCAGCTGCAGGGCAATGTCCGCTATCCCCGCCTGGTCGAGGACTACCGACGCAGCTTCGCTACGGTGCGCGGCCTGCCCTGCGACCTGTTGCTGACCCCGCATCCGGGCGCCAGCAACTGGAACTATGCTGCTGGCAGCAACGCCAGCGAGAAGGTACTGAGCTGCAAAGCCTACGCGGATGCGGCAGAGAAGAAGTTCGACGCGCAGCTGGCCAAGGAAACGGCCACGGCACGCTGATCCTGTAGAGCCGAGCCCATGCTCGGCTTGCCGGCCAAACACAGCCGAGCGTGGGCTCGGCTCTACACAGGATGCGTCGAAGAGTGCCGGTCAGAACGACCGGCACCCGCCGTCAATCAGCCACCCTGCCCGTGCTGGGCAAACGGCTCGGTGCTGCCGTCGTTGCGCACCAGCTCGACGGTGTACGGCTGCACGTAGCCATCCGGCATTTCCATGCCCGGCGAACCGGCCGGCATGCCGGGCAGTACCAGCCCGCGCGCGGCCGGGCGTTCGGCCAGCAGGCGCTTGATGTCCTCGGCCGGGATGTGGCCCTCGACCACATACCCGCCGATCTCGGCGGTATGGCAGGAGGCCTTGCCGACCGGCACGCCCAGGCGAACCTTGATCGGATTCATGTCATCGGTGTCGCGCACCTCGACCTGGAAGCCGGCGGCCTTCAGGTGGTCGACCCAGATGCCACAGCAGCTACAGCTGGCAGTCTTGTGCACGATGGCCACCGGCAAGACCGGATCGACCTTGGCCGGGCCGGCCTGGATCGGTGCCACCGGTGCTGCGCTGGCGATCGGTGCGGCGGCGGATTCTTCGGCGGCACGTGCACAGGCAGTCGTGGTCAGCACGGTGCCCAGCAGCAGGCCGAGGGAGAGAGTGCGGTTCATTGAGTAATTCCTTTGCAGAGGCGGACAACGCGGCCCGCCGCCCGCGCATCGAAGGCGCAGGCAGAGGCGAGAAAAAGTCGAACAGTCATGGCAGGCGCTTGAGCGCCTGCAGGACATCACACGATGGGGGGACGCAACGGGTCCGGCATCGGCGGCGATGCGCGTTGCTGGGAGCGCGCGGCTACAGGTGCCTCGCGCCACGGCGAGGCGGGCGTTCCGCTCAACGTGGCCAGCATGCCAAGGCAGGCCGGCGGGCATTCGCACTCACCGCTCTGGCAGGCCGCCCGGGCCGCATCATCGCAGCAGCCGGCTGCCGCCAGCGCAGCCGCGTGCGGTGCAGCGCAGTGATCCTGGTTGCCCGACCCGCCGTACGAAGACGAGGCAAGCGCCAGCGCCGGTGCATTCAGCACCAGGGCAACGAGCAGCATCCATCGCAGCAGCAGGTCAGGCAGGTTCACCCGCCGATGATAGCCGATGCGCGTCACGCAATCGCCGCCGCCATCGCCCGCATCCGCACCGGGATCGACTTCGCTGCGGGTGTGCCGCTGATCCGGTCGTAGTAGTCCAGCGGCAGCAACGGATTCAGTTCCGGGTAGTAACCGGCCAGCGCGCCGCGCGGCATCGGGTAGTCCAGCACCGTCAGGCCCTCGATGCGGCGCTGCACGCCATCGCCGCTGATCGTCTCCAGGCTGACCAGCGCCTCCTTCTCCAGCCCGCGCGCCAGCCGGTCCTCGATGTTCATGAACAGCACCATGCGATCGTTGTACACGCCGCGATAGCGATCGTTGTAGCTGTAGATGGTGGTGTTGTACTGATCATGCGAGCGCACGGTGGCCAACCGCAACATGTCCGGATCGTGCACCGGATCGTCCACGTCCAGGCCGGGCATCACCAGGATGTTGGCCTTGCCGTTGGGCGTGGGCCACACCCGGCGGCGCGGCGGAATGTCCAGGTGGAAGCCATGAGTCTGCTGGATGCGCTCGTTGAAGCCGGCGTAGATCTCCGGGTACACGGCAGCGATCAGCGCGCGGATGGAGGCATAGTCGTGCATGCAGCGCATCCAGTCGACCTTGCTGTGCGGCAGTGTGGCCATCGCCATGCGGCAGACGATCTCGACCTCGGGCAACACATCGGCACTGACCGGCTCGAGCACGCCGCGTGAGGCGGTCACGTTCGACATCGCGTCTTCGATGGTGACGAACTGCTCGCCGGCCGGCGTGACGATGCGCTCCGAGCGCGCCACCACCGGCAGGATCAGCGCATCGCGGCCATGAACCAGATGACCTCGATTGAGCTTGGTGGCGATGCCCACGGTCAGGTCCAGCCCACGCATCGCCTCGTACGCACGCGGCGTATCGGGCACCGCATGAATGAAGTTGCCCCCCAGGCCGAAGAAAACCCTGGCGCTGCCCGCCAGCATCGCCTCGATCGCCTCGACCACGTGGTGACCATGCTCACGCGGCGGATCGAAGCCGAACACCTGCTGCACGCGGTCCAGGTAGGCCGGCTTGGGCTTCTCGTCGATGCCGACGGTGCGGTCGCCCTGCACATTGGAATGTCCGCGGATCGGACCGATGCCGGCACCGGGCTTGCCGAAGTTGCCGCGCAACATCAGCAGGTTGGCCACCTGCTGCAGCAGGCGCGAGCCATACTGGTGCTGGGTCAGCCCCATGCCGTAGCAGATCACGGTGGCGTTGGAGCGGATGTAGATCTCTGCGCATCGGCGGATCTGCGCCTCCGAGATGCCGGACACCTGCACGATCTGGTCCCAGTCCTGCGCCATCACGTCTTCGCGCAGCGCCTCCAGGCCCACCGTGTGTTCCGACAGGAAATCATGGTCGAGCACGCGCTCGCCCTGTGCCTCACGCTCGAACATCACCTTCATCATGCCCTTGATCAGGGCCAGGTCGCCGCCGATGCGGATGTGCACGAACTCGCTGGTGATCGCGGTCGAGCCGAACGTGGCCATCTGCACCACGTCCTGCGGCTCGGCAAAGCGGATCAGCGCGCGCTCGGGCATGGGATTGACCGCCACGATCGGGATGCCGCGTTTGCGTGCTTCGACCAGGTTGCTCATCATCCGCGGCGAATTGGTGCCGGTGTTCTGGCCAATCACGAAGATGGCCTCGGCGTGCTCGAAATCCTGCAGCACGATGGTGCCCTTGCCCACCCCGATGGCCGGCGGCAGCCCGCGGCTGGTCGGCTCGTGGCACATGTTCGAGCAGTCCGGGAAATTATTGGTGCCGAACTCGCGCACGAAGATCGAATACAGGAACGCCGCTTCGTTGGGCGTGCGCCCGGAGGTGTAGAACTCGGCCTGGTGAGGACTGTCCAGCGCCTGCAGGTGGCGACCGATCAGTGCGAAGGCATCTTCCCAGCTGCACGGCACATAGTGGTCGGTGGCTGCGTCGTAGCGCATCGGCTCGGTCAGCCGGCCCTGCATCTCCAGCCAGTAGTCGGTCTGCGCCATCAGTTCGGTCACGGTGTGCCGGGCGAACAACTCGCGGCCGGACCGGAACTCCGTAGCTTCCCAGGCCAGTGCCTTCGCGCCGTTCTCGCAGAACTCCAGCTTCCTGCGTTCGTCGGCATCGGGGAACGCACAGCTGGGGCACTTGAAGCCACCGGGCTGGTTCATCGCCAGCAATGCCTTCGACCCCTTGCCGATCACACTCTGCTGCAGCAGCACCTTGGCCGTGGCGCCGGCGGCACCCCAGCCTCCGGCGGGCTGGTTGTAGGGCTTGTAACGCGGCGGTTTCTGCTCGGACATGTTCGGGAACCTGGCGGAAGGAACGCAGCAACGAACGGCACAACGCGGTCCGGCGGTGCATTCAGTGGCACGGCCAGCCGCACAGTCAAGCACGGCCCACGGCGCTTCGCCAGAGGGCACAGGCTGATTTCAGCACAACCTGCCATGGCAACGGTTACAGCCGCGTCTGCGCGCGACCACTGCGCTATCCTCGAAACCGCAGGCGGTGGCCCGCCCGCGTTTCTCCCTTGTCCGGACGCGCTGCATGCCTGATTCGATCCCGCCGCACACCCCGCCTGCCGGCACCGCCCAACGCCCGTTGCAGCGCTGGCGCGGCGGCACGCAACAGCAGCGGGTCGACGTGGTGGCCGAGGAAGTGCCGGTGGCGCTGCGCTACAACGATGCCGCCTTTGCCGTGATGATGGCCACACCCTGTGATCTGGAGGACTTCGCACTCGGATTTTCGCTCAGCGAAGGCCTGATCAGCGCGCCCTCGCAGCTGCTGTCGATCGATATCCACCCACAGCTGGAAGGCATCGAGCTGCAGATGACCGTGGACGAGGCTGCGCCCGGCGCAAACCTCGACCCCGACAAGGGGCGCCTGCTGCCCGGCCGTGGTGGCTGTGGCCTGTGCGGCACGCGCCAGCTGGAAGAAGTGCTGCGCCCACTGCCGCAGATCCGCGAGCGCCGCAGCTATTCCGCCACGGCCCTGCAGCGGGCGTTGGCCACCTTGGCGCAGCACCAGCCGATGAATGCGGCAAGCGGCTCGATCCACGCCGCGGCCTGGGCCGACGCCAGTGGGCGCATCGGCTGGGTACGCGAGGACGTCGGCCGCCACAATGCACTGGACAAGCTGATCGGTGCGCTGCACCACAACGAACACGCCATCGAAGGCGGCCTGCTGGTGATTTCGAGCCGGGCCAGCTACGAAATGGTCAGCAAGGCGGTGCGCGCCGGCGCCAGCGTGCTGGCGGCAGTGTCGGCGCCGACCGCGCTGGCGATCGACCTGGCCCGCAGTGCCGGCCTGTGCCTGGTCGGGTTCGCGCGGGAGAGCGGGTTCAATGTGTATACCCATCCGGACCGGTTGCAGGCGGACGACCGGTAATCTCCGCTGCGTAGGGTCGACTATCACTCGTGGCGCGAGGTTTCCGGGCATCTGAAGGACGAGCAGTCGATTAACTGTGGACTCTACCGCAACGGCTTCAGGGCCCCTCGCCCAGCCAAGGCGAAATCGTCGTAGTCCGATAGCCAGCAATCGGCGCGCCGCGCACCATCGAGGACACTCATCATGGTCCTTTCTGGAGTTCCCCATGTCGGCTGCCCGGCAACCACGTTCACTGCTGTCGGTTTCCCTTGATGTTTCCGTGCACCGTACGTTGGCAGGTGCGCCGGCTTCCGGAAGCCGCGGAACCAAGGTAACGGATGCCCTGCCTCCCCCCACGATCCGTGCAGAAGGTCCGGCGCTCTGGCAGGCAAGGCGTGAAGAGGCCCACCTGTGGATCCTGCCCGTCCCCACCGCGCTACCCGGATCGATGCGATGCGTGACGGGCGAAGCAGGACGCATTGCCGCGGTTGCGCACACCATTCTGGGCCGGCCGAAGGTGGACATCACCGGCAGATGGGAGGGCTCGGGACTGAGCGCGTTGTTCACACTGGCCCGCGCGGTGTCTGAAGCCGAAACCATCCACCACAATCCCGACAACCTGACCCTGAAGGATGTTCTGCCGGCGGACGTCCATGCAGAATGGCAAGCGGCATTGAATGAGTGCGGAATCGATCCAATCGAGCTGGAACGCCTGCGTCCCCACTTCGCGGCCAGAGCGCTGCGCAAGGCCGTCATGGCCAGGCATCGGCTGGAGTCGCCGAAGGCATTCTGCAAGGAGCTGCGCAGGATAGGACGCGCGGGTGGAGCGCGCTACTTCGTGCCGCGCACTGAACTGGCTATCGACATCGCGGCAGCTGACGACTGCGGTAAACCGCATCCTGCACTGGATGACACGACACGGTTTGCGGTGCAGGTCGAACGACTCCGTCGCCTTCACGATACCGCCCGTGTTCAGTCCAAGGCCTGGGCGCAGGGCAATGCCCTTGGCATGTGTGGGCATGACGTGCCTATGGATATGCACGTGACAGCGACTGGCAGCAACGAGCTGGACACGCTTCGACGCGAGGCCTGGCTCAGCGCAGTGGAAACCGTAACTGCGGGAAGATCAACCACGCTTGCGATGCTCGATATTGCAGATGCGTTCGACGGGAATGGCTACATCAGAGCGCTGCGCGAACGCGGTTTCAGCTTCCAGCCGGCGTAGCCACTGAGCTGCGGGCCTGGGTCCGGGCAGCACTCTGCTGCCCGGAGCAATTGCACTCAGCGCAGCGCGACCTTCGGGAAGTCCACCGGCACGTCGAACGCCACGTTGACGTAGTTGGTGAACAGGTTGAGCGTCACATGCGCGAGGATCTCCACGATCTGCTCATCATCGAAGCCAGCCGCGCGCAGCGCCTGCACGTCGCCGTCGGCGATCTGCGCACGCTGCTCGACCACCTTCAACGCGAAGTCGAGCGCCGCCGCAGTGGCCGGGTCGCTGGACTGGCCGATCTGCGCGGCCGCCATCTGCTCGCTGCTGGCACCAGCCTTGCGGCCCAGCGCGGTGTGCGCGGCCAGGCAGTACTCGCAGGCGTTGCGGTTGGCGATGGCCACGGCGATCTGCTCGCCCAGCAGCGGCGACAGGCGACCGCCGCCCAGCGCGCCGAACGAACCCCACATGCTCTGCAGGGCGGCCGGCGAGTTGGCCACGGCGCGGAACATGGCCGGGGTGGCGCCGAAAGCGGCGTGGACCTGGCCCAGCAGGGCCTGGCGGTCGGCGGTGGTGTTGGCGGCATCGATCAGGGGGACACGGGACATGGTGGATCTCCTTGGGAAAGCGCCCGGGATTGGACGACCCGCTCATCCTAGGTAGACTCGCCGGACGCATCAGTCGTAATTCGCCATACATGTTGTCCATACGTCCATGAGCATGCCCGCCGCCGCCCCTGCGCCAGATCGACTCTCCTGCCTGCTGGAACGCTTCCGGGTGCAGGCGGCGCTGTTCTACAGTGGCCCGCTGTGCGGGCGGCATGTCTTCGAGCCGCAGCCCGGTCGTGCGTTCCTGCACATCCTGCGCCAGGGTGAAATGGAAGTCCGCCATCCCGACGGCGATATCGCGCTGCCCCGGCTGAAGATCGACACACCCAGCCTGCTGCTGTACCCGCAGCCGCTGCACCATGTGTTCTTCAACGCGCCGCTGGATGGCCCGGATTTCACCTGCGCCACGCTGGATTTCGATGGCGGTGCGCGCAATCCGATCGTGCAGTCGCTGCCACCGGTGATGGTAGTACCGCTGGCGGCCATCGGCGAACTGGATGACACCCTGCAGCTGCTGTTTGCCGAGGCCGATCGCCAGCGCTGCGGTTCACGGCTGCTGACCAATCGCCTGTTCGAGGTGGCGCTGATCCAGATCCTGCGCTGGGTGGTCGACCACCCGGATGCAGCGGGCGTCAGTCACGGACTGATGCGCGGGCTGTCCGACGCGAGGCTGGCACGCACGCTGGTGGCGATGCACCAGGCACCGCAGGACGAATGGACGCTGCCCCGGATGGCCGCGACCGCCGGCATGTCGCGCAGCGCATTCGCGGCAGTGTTCAAGGAGGTGATGCAGGCGACGCCGGCCGCTTATCTGCTGGACTGGCGGCTGAGCCTGGCCTGCGCGCAGCTGCGGGCCGGCGTGGCGGTCAAGCAGGTAGCGGTCGAGGTGGGGTTTGCCGATACCGCGTCGTTGTCGAAGGCGTTCCGCAAGCGGCTGGGGGCATCGCCCAGGGCGTGGCTGGCCGCGAGCGCCACGCAGGCTCGGTAAATGGGTGAGGGGTGGAGTCGGCCGCTGGTCGACTATCGCGCGACGCGCGGGATTTTCGTTGTCTGACCGAAGGGCAGCCGACCAGCGGTCGGCTCTACCACGGGCGATCGAAGCGGCATTTCCGTGGCCTGACCGAAGGGCTGCCGACCCGCGGTCGGCTCTACCACGGGCGATGTCGGCGCGCCGGCTGGCCGCTCAACTGGACGTGCCGTCAGACTTTGCCAGCAGCCCGGCGATGCGCTCGGCCACCTGGGCACGTACGCCTTCATCCAGCTGCCCTTCGTACATCGCCTCGTAGATCCACAGGCCGTCGGCCGCCAGGCGCGCCACGAAATTGTCGAGCGTCGTCGGATCCACATTCCCGGCCTGCGGCGCGGACGGTGCCCAGCGCTGAACCGCCGGGCCCCACGGACGCTCACCCGCCTCCGGGTCGGCCGATTCGAGCATGAACATCAGTTCGGCACGGGTGGCGCTCTGGGCCGACACGCGCACGAAGGTCTGGTAACGCTCCAGCGCCGAGGCTTCGTCCGCACGCTTGCCCAGCAGCGTTTCCATGGACGCCTCCCAGGCCTGCGCCAGGTACTCGTCGATCCCGCGCAGCAGCGCCTCGCGCGAGGGAAAGTGGTACAGCAGGCCGCCGCGGGTCAGCCTGGCCTCGGCCGCCACCGACTCGAAGGTCACCGCACGCACGCCGTCACGATTGATCACGTTGACGGCGGCGTCGAGGATGCGGTCGCGCTTGCTGGTTCTCATGGCGTCATTTTACGCGATCGGCCGCGCCCTCACGGCTGCCGGCCCGGCCACGCAGCAGGTGCGCCAGGATCGTCGCGCCCAGCGCCAGTACCGCCGTGATCACCAGCAGCACGCTCTGGTAGCCACGGTCATATGCCGCCGCAGCCAGTGCGAACCAATCACCCTGCCCGCTCTCGCGCGCGGCATGCAGCGCCTGGGTGAAACCCTCGCGGGCAAGCGCGGGCATATCGGCCGAGACCGGCAGGAACACGCTGTACATCGCCGCGCTCAGGCTGCCCAGCATCGCCACCGCCAGCAGGCCACCTAACTCGTAGGACACTTCTTCCACGGAAGACGCCATGCCCGCGCGGTGCGTCGGCACGTTGTTGAGGATGGCCGTGGACGCCACCGAGATGGCCGAACCCATGCCGAAGCCGGTGATCGCCATGCCGGCGATCACCCAACCGAGGCCGTGCGGGAAGCCGAACGCCACCAGGCCGACGCCCAGCGCGCCCGTAGCCAGGCCACCGCAGATCAATGGGCGCAGGCCCACCCGGTGCAGGATGCTGCCGCCCAGCAGCGCACTGGGCAGGCTGCCCAGCGCCGCCACCGACACCAGCAGGCCCGCCTGCAGCGGCGTGAAACCTGCCACCAGCTGGAAGCGCTGCGTGGTGACCAGCTGCAGGCCGGCCATCGCGAACAGGGTGAACACCGCCGAAAGCGTGCCGGCCAGGAACGCCGGATTACGGAAGATAGCGAAGTCCAGCAGCGGGTACGGCAGCTGCTGCTGGCGGCGTGCGAACGCTGCGCCGCTGGTGAGAGCCAACAGCAGCGCGCCCGCGCCCAGCGCATACGACGGCGGCGTAGCGATCAGCGACTTGATCGCCAGCACCAGGCCGGACAGTGCCGTCAATGCCAGCAGCGACGAAACCAGATCCCACGGCCGCGAGGTGTCGCGCTGTCCTTCCGGCGCCAGCAGCAGCGTGGCCACGAAGGCGACCACCGCCACCGGCACGTTGATCAGGAACACCGAGCCCCACCAGAAATGCTGCAGCAGCCAGCCGCCAATGATCGGGCCGAGCGCCGCACCGACGATGGCCACCGAACCCCAAATGGCGATGGCGATGTTGCGTTCGCGCTCTTCGTGGAAGCTCAGGCCGATCAGCGCCAGCGTGGCCGGCATCATCGCGGCCGCGCCGACCGCCAGCAACGCACGTGCGGCAATCAGCTGTGCTGCGGAGTCGGCGAACGCCGCTGCCAGCGAGGCGACGCCGAACACCACCAGGCCGATCAGGAACATGCGGCGGTGGCCGATGCGGTCGCCCAGCGTGCCCGCCCCCAGCAGCAGGCCGGCCATTACCAGTGGATAGGCATTGATGATCCACAGCGCCTGGCCGGCGCTGGCCGAGAGTTCCCCAGTCAGTGTGGGCAGTGCGGTGTAGAGCACCGAGTTATCCAGCGTGACCAGCAGCAGGCCGGCGGCGACGGTGAACAACAGTGCCCACCGACGGGCACGCGACAGGGCCGGAGCGCCGGCCAAGGGCTGGGACAGAGCCATGGGAGAACCTGATGGGATGAAGTACCACCGTAACTATACAGGATGTCCGGTATAGTTACGGAAACTGTACCACCGGTTCAGATTGGGGTCCGGCCAATGTTCATGTTGCCGCGCCGCGCCTGCCGAGTGTGGCCGGTGTCAGGGATCATCACCGGCAGTGTTCCGGCAGCGCGGCGATGGCTGATACCACGGCCGCCTGCATGCCCTGCCCTACGGCCATGTCCAGCTCCCCACCTGTATTCCCATGCTGGCGCCGCAGTTCGTCCTCGCACAGCCCGCGCACCCGCGCCCGGGCATTGGCGCGCAGGCTGCTGCACCGCCAATCGGTGCCACCCAGCGGCAACACCGAATACACCACGCTGTTGCAGGCATTGCCGGCCCGCTGCTGCAACGACACCCCACCAAAATCCCGTGGTTCGCTGCTGCGCTGCGGGTCGAAATAGCTGTCCGGGAACGTGCGCGCGTACTGCTCGATGTCCACCGCCAGGCTGCGCCCACCGGCCAGCGGCATCTGCAGCGGCTGGCCGCACGGCGTCGCATCAGCGCGATGCTGGATGTACTGGTAGATCGGCCGGTCCAGCGTTGGATCCTGCTGGGTCACCGCACTGACCGCCGCCAGCACCGGCAACGACGCACGATTGGCCATGCGCGCCAGCAGCCCGGCCTGCGTCGGCTGGCAGCGGTCGCGCACTGTTGCCGCGAGCAGGAACAGCACGTCATTGCGAAACGCGTGGTCATCGCCCAAGCGCTGTTCGATGCGCTGGCGGGCATCGGACGCCGGTGCCGGGAACGCGACTTCCGGCGGCGCAGCGGGTGCAGCCCGCCGCTGCCACCACACCAGCAGCACAACTGCGCCCAGTAGCACCCCGGCAGCCAGGACCCAGCGCCGCCGCATCAGTTGTGGATCGCCGTCAGCGTGGCCGCGGCGGCATCGTAGGACGCGCTGGCAATGTCCGCATCGAAGCGCTTCACCCGCAGGCGGCCGGCCAACCGGTACGGATCCCACAGATCGCCCAGCGCGATCGGCGTCGCCAGGGTCACGTGGATGATCTGGTTCGGCGGCGGTGGCGGCACGTGGATGCAGGCCCCGTAGAACGGCACGAACAGCAGTTCATCCACCAGACCGGCATCGTTGGTGCCGAGCGGTACCACGTAGCCATCCAGGTCCACCGCGCGGCCATCGGCAGCATCGACCACGCGCGAGGAGCCGAACTGCTTGGCGCGATCGGGGCTGGAATGGTCGATCTCCTGCCCCGGCGGCGTGCCCGAGCCGGTGTCGTCGATCAGCCCGCCCACGCCGTCCATCCCATTGCGTGACAGGCCGATCTGCGGGGGCGGGCGCTGATAGGTGACTTCGTCGGGCCGCAACGCGTCCCAACGGTCGATCGGGGCTTCGGCCGTGGCGGAGGGCGCCGGCTTGTCCTGCGGCACGACCGCCACGGCATCGCCGCCCGGCGACGTACAGCCCGCCAGCCACAGGCATCCCAGCATGAGCAAAAGGGGGCTACGGTTCATACGGCCTCAGCTCCGCATCGCGCATGGTGTACGCCGAGCCGGCCAGATCGTCATCCAGCCGTTCGGCACGCAGGGTGCCGGCCAGGAAGAACGGCGAGTACATGTCCGGCATCTCGATCGGGCGCGGCAGCACCACGTGCACGATCTGGTTCGGCGGCGGCGGCGGCACGTGGATGCAGGCGCCGTAGTACGGCACGAACAGGAATTCGGTCAGCCGCCCGTCCTGCGCATTGGCCAGCGGTACCACGTAGCCTGGCAGGCGCACCGGTCGCTGCAGGACCGTGTCCACCGTGCGGAAGGTGCCGAACTGCGGCATGCGCCGGTTGCCGTTGTGCTCGACCTCCGGGCCCTCGCCCCGCTCCAGCGCGGCCAGCTCATCCTTCGGCATCATCTGCAACCAGTCCAGCTCCTGCTCCGCAGCGCCTGCAGGGTCCTCGCGGTCGACCACCGGCGCGGGTGGCAAGGCCTGTAAGCCCGTATCCACCGGCCGCTCGCAGGCTGCCAGCGCCAGCACCATCGGCAATGACAGCATCCAGCGCATGCTCAGCCTCCCGGTGAAAGGCCATCGGCCAAGGTGCGCCGGTAGGCCAGCAATGCCGGCACCAGCCCAGCCACCGCACTGATCGCCAGCACCCCCGCCACCCACGCCAGCTCGCGGCCATCCGGCCAGACATGGGTGATCGACAGGCCGAAGGTGGCCAGTACCCAGCCGCGCCCGGCAATGCTGGCGACCACCAGCAGCGACAGGGCCAGCACGCACGCCACCGCACTGGTCGCCACCGCTTCCACCACCAGCAGGCCGGCGATGTAACCCGGCCGTGCCCCGGTGGCACGCAGGATGGCCATCTCACGCCGCCGCTCCTGCAGGGTCGAGACCAGCAGCGCCACCAGCGAAACCATGCCCAGCAGCACCACCATCGCACTGATCAGCTGCAACGCCCGCTCGGCGGTACCCAGCGACTGCCATAGCTGCTGCAGCGTCACGCCGGGCAGGATCGCCAGCATCGCCTCGTCCGGGTACTCGTTGATCCTGCGCTGCACCGAGAACGTCGCGATGCGCGAGTTCAGGCCGAGCATGAAGGCGGTGATGCTGGTCGGGGTCAGGTCCAGATGACGCGCCTGCTCGGCGCTGACGCTCTGGCTGCGCAGCTGCACGCCCGAGCGCCAGTCGACATGGATCGCCTCGATGGCCGCCAGCGAGACCAGCAGCGACGAGTCGACCGGCGTGCCGGTGCGCTGCAGGATGCCGGTGACACGGAATGGCTTGTCGGCGTGCCTGGCCAGGGTGACTGCGCCGGTGCCGTGCGCCAGCACGATCTCATCACCGAGGACGACCTTCTGTGCCTGTGCCACCTCGGCACCGATCACCACGTCATACAGGTCATCGAACGGCCGTCCGCTCGCAAATGCAAGCACGTGCCCGGCGCCGTAGCGGTAGTGCTCGAAATAGGCATCGCTGGTACCGACCACGCGGTAGCCGCGCCAGGAATCGCCCAGCGAAAGCGGCACCGCCCACTTCACCTGCGGCATTGCGGACAGCGCCTGGTAGGACTGCCAGGACACGTTGTTGGTCGGGTCGCCGATATGGAACACCGAGTACAGCAGCAGGTTCACCGGCCCCGAACGCGCACCGACGATCAGGTCGGTACCGGACACGGTGCTGGCGAAGCCTTCGTGTGCTTGCGTGCGCACGCGCTCGACGCCCAGCAACAGCACCACGCTGAGGGTGATGACCAGCACGGTCAGGCCCACGCTCACGGCACGGCTGCGCAGGCTGGCCCAGGCAAGCTCAAGCATGGCCGGCACCTGCCTGGTTGATCTGAGACAGGGCAATCGTGCGGTCGAACAACCGCTCCAGGCTGTCGTCATGGCTGACCACCAGCACCGTGGTGCCGGCCGCCTGGCACTGCGCAGACATCAGCTGCAGGAACGCGGTGGCCGCGTCGCGATCGAGCGCCGAGGTTGGCTCATCTGCCAGCAGCAACGCCGGGCGGCCGATCAGGGCGCGTGCCGCCGCCACGCGCTGCTGCTGGCCAACGCTGAGTGTGCCTGCGCGCCGCTGCATCAGCGCCGGGTCCAGCTGCAGGGCCTGCAGCAGGCGGGTGATCTCGGCATCCACCGGGCCGCTGATGCGCGCGCTGCGCACGCGCGAGAAGCGCAGGCCCAGTGCGATGTTGTCGCGCACGCTCAGAAACGGCAGCAGGTTGAACTGCTGGAAGATCACGCCCAGGTGGTCGGCACGGAAGCGGTCGCGTGCGGCGCCACGCATCGCCTGCAGTGCGTGGCCGGCGACCTCCACGCTGCCCTTGCCGGGCAGCAACACGCCCGCCAGCAGGCCCAGCAGCGTGCTCTTCCCGCCACCGCTGATCCCGCGCAGCAGCACGCTGCTGCCCTGCTCGATCCACAGCCGCGGCACATCCAGCACCAGGCGCCGGCCATAGCCGAACTGCACGCCATCCAACGCGATCACCGGTCGCAGGCTCACGGTGCCAGCACCACGCGCAGGTTGTCCGCAGTCAACACGCTGCGGTTCTGGCCGCGAGCCGTGGCGCTGTTGACGATCACTTCGTGCAGGCCCGGGAACAGTACGGGCAGGCGCACGACCATGGCCCGCAGCTCGGCCGGCCTGGCGCAGTGGTACTGCAGCGTTGCGCTGAACCCCGCGTGCCGGTGCTGGCCTGGCGGCGGCGCGGCAGCCGACGCATCGAAGCCCTCGGCCTTGGCATCGTTGCCGGAAAGGCGGCAGCCCGCCGCGGTAGGCAGGGTGACCCAGCTGCCCCCCTTCAACAGCGCAGTCGCTCGCGCCAGCGCGGCCTGCTCTACCGCATTGGCCGGCGGCCGCTCGAAATCAAGGATGCCGATGCCGGGGGCCTGCAGGGCGAACTCCAGTGTTTGCTGGTCAAGCGCAACATCGACGGTGGCCTGGCCGTGCACATGCGCACCCAACTGGCGGACGTCATGGGCCTGCGCGGTGCTGGCCGTCAGCAGCAGGAAAAGAGCAGCAGAACGCTTCATGGGGATCCCCCGGTTGTTACTATGTAACATTATGGACCACACCCCCACGACGCCCGCAAGGGCCCTGGCCCAGCCGCCACGTTCGGCACGCTGGCACCCCCGCTTCGATCTTGCCGGTGCCTGGCTGTCCCTGGCCTGCGCCGCCCATTGCATCGCCCTCCCCTTACTGCTGGCCTTCGTGCCGGCAGCGATGATGGCGCTGCGCTCGTTCCAGCATCCCGGCCATGGCGCCATGACATGGCTGCTGATGATGTCGCGCTGGGAGTGGCTGTTCGCGCTGCTGGCCTCCTCGCTGGCCTTGGCGAGTACCTTGGCCGGGGTGTATCGGCATCGGTACTGGTGCCCCCTGCGGTTGGCGTGCGTCGGCGCCATCCTGCTGTTGTCGGCCTCGCTGTACCTGCCGTTGAAGGAATCGCTGCTCTGGCACGGCGTAGCGACAGCCAGCGGTGGCGTGCTGCTGGCATGCGCGCATATCGGAAACCGGCGCGCGCTGCACAACCGCCGGTAGTGCCGGCCGCTGGCCGGCAGCGGCGGTGATCCAGCAGATGGGGAAGCCGGCCAGCGGCCGGCTCTACCGATCTTTATTCATCGAACGGGCGCTGGCCGAGCGTCTGTGTGACATGGTCGACGAAGCAGGTGATGCGCGCGGCCAGCGCGGTGTTGCGGTAGTACACCGCGTTGATCGGCTGCCGCACCTCCTGCGTCTGCCTGGCCAACAGCTGCACCAGTCGGCCCTCGCGCCGGTCCTGGCCGGTCAGGAAGTCGGACAGGCAGGCGATGCCCAGCCCGGCCACCGCCATCTGCCGCAGTGTCTCGCCACTGGATGAAGCGATGGCCGGCGCGATCACGAAAGGCCCGCCATCGGCATCCTGCAGCGGCCATTCGTTCAAGGAGCTGGGCTGGGTGAAACCCAGCAGGTCGTGCTCGCGCAGTTGCTCCACGCGCGTAGGCGTGCCGTGCCGTCGCAGGTACTCGGGGCTGGCCAGCACGCGGATGCGACTGTGGCCGATCGGCCGCGCATGCAGGGTCGAATCGCGCAAGACGCCGATGCGGAACGCCACATCGGTGCGCTTTTCGATCAGGTCGGTGATGCCCTCGTTGGAATTCAACTCCAGCTCCACCTGCGGGTAGCGCTCGCGGAAGCCCTCCAGCAGCGGCACGATCACGTGCAGCATGAACGGCGTGGCCGCGTCCACGCGCAGGCGCCCGACCGGCTGCAGCCGCCGCGCCGCCATCTGTTCCTCGGCCTCGTCAACCGTGGCCAGGATCGTGCGCGCGTACTCCAGGAACGCCGCGCCTTCCTCGGTCAATTCCAGCCGGCGCGTGGTCCGCCGCAGCAGCGTGGTCTGCAGCTTGTCCTCCAACCGCGCCAGGGTGCGGCTGGTGGCCGAGATGGTCAGCTCCAGCGCCTCGGCCGCCGCCGTGATCGAGCCACCATCGACCACCGCCACGAAGGCCTTCAGCTCATCCAGGGTGGTTTTCATTATTTACCTCGCTGCAAAAGCATTTCCCGTATACACGGCTTAATCAACAAATGTAAAGCGCCCACACTTCGCCCTGTCCCGAGCCCGCCGGCTCTCAACGAAGTCCCTGGAGTCCATCATGAGCGTTCCTTCCTTTGGCGTCGGCACCTTCCGCCTGACCGGCCAGACCGTCATCGACTCGGTGCGCAACGCCCTCGACGTCGGCTACCGTGCGATCGATACGGCGCAGATCTACGGCAACGAAGCCGAGGTCGGCCAGGCCATCGCCGAATCCGGCGTCCGGCGCGACCAGCTGTTCCTGACCACCAAGATCTGGGTCGACAACTACGCCGCCGACAAGCTGATCCCGAGCCTGCGCGACAGCCTGGCCAAGTTGCGCACCGACTACGTCGACCTGCTGCTGATCCACTGGCCGGCGCCGGGCAATGGCGTTGAACTGCGCGAGTACATGACCGCGCTGGCCAAAGCCAAGACGCTGGGCCTGACCCGCCAGATCGGTGTGTCCAACTTCAACATCGAACTGACCCGGCAGGCCATCGCGGTGGTCGGCGCCGGCGAGATCGCCACCAACCAGATCGAACTGAGCCCCTACCTGCAGAACCCGGCACTGACTGCTTTCCTGCAGGATCAGGGCATCACCGTGACCTCCTACATGACCCTGGCCTACGGCAAGGTGCTGAAGGACCCGGTGCTGGCCGCCATCGCCGACAAGCACCAGGCCACCGTAGCCCAGGTCGCGCTGGCGTGGGCGCTGCAACGGGGCTACGCGGTCATCCCGTCCTCGACCAAGCGCGAGAACCTGGCCAGCAACCTGCTCGCCCAGGACCTGCGCCTGGATGCCGACGACATGGCCGCGATCGCCGCGCTTGACCGCAACGGCCGCGAAGTCGATCCGCCGGGCCTGGCCCCGGCCTGGGACTGAGGAGCCTGCCCATGGGCAGTGCGTTGGCGCGGCTGCAGGCCGGGGGTTTCAGCATCGGCATCGAAGCACCGCTGGACAATGACTGGACGCCGCTGGGCGAACAGGCGCGACGCGCCGCGCGACGCCTGCCCGGCCAACCGGACCTGCAGCGCCATGCGGAGCTGGCACGGCTGGCCGACCGCCTCGGCTTCCGTGCGCTGTGGGTACGCGACGTGCCGGTGTACGACCCGGCCTTCGGCGATGCGGCGCAGGTGTTCGAGGTGTTCAGTTACCTCGGCTACCTGGCCGGCATCACCGAGCAGATCCTGCTGGGCACCGGTGCGGTGGTGCTGCCGATCCGCGAGCCATTGCTGACCCTGAAGTCGGCGCGCAGCGTGCAGCGGCTCAGCGGCGACCGCCTGCTGCTGGGCGTGGCCAGTGGCGACCGCCCGGTGGAGTACCCGCTGTTCGGCCGCGACTTCGACAGCCGTGGCAGCCGCTTCCGCGAGCAGATCGCACTGTTGCGCGAAGGCGCCGCCGCGCACCTGCCGCAGGGCTTGGACGTGCTGCCCGCGGATGGCCCGGCCCTGCCGCTGTTCGTGGCCGGCCTGGCCCAGCAGCAACCGGCGTGGATCGGCCAGCACATGGACGGCTGCCTGGCCTACCCGGGCACGCCACAGGACCATGCGCAACGCGTGGCGGCCTGGCGCGCCGTGGCCGGCAACAAACCGTATGCCAGCTTCATCCATCTGGACCTGGTGCCCGATGCCGATGCCCCTCTGCAGCGCTGGCGCTTCGGCCTGCGCGGCGGCCGCAACGCCCTGCTGGCCGAGCTGCATGCCATGCAGGCCGCCGGTGTCGACCACATCGGCCTGCAGTTCCGCCGCAATGAACGGCCGTTGGCCGAAACCTTCCACGAAATCGCCGAGTACGTGCTGCCGCGCTTCCCGGCCCATGCCGGCGCCGCCGCGACGGCCTGACAGTTACCGGAGCTTTGCCATGAAGATGAAGACCCTGGCCGCCCTTGCGCTGGCCACCCTGCCGCTGTCCTTCCAGGCTAGTGCCGAGGACTGGTATCCCTCTGCCTACGGTGCCAATGACGAGATCGGCGCGGCCAACCTGCTGACCGCGGACGTGGTCAAACACGCTGTCTCGCTGGTCAGGACCGGCAAGACCTATCCGCTGGCGGTGCCGGTGGACAAGAACCTGCCCGCGTTCCGCCACCGCAGCTTCCGCCTGTACAACGTGCAGGTCGGCCAGCAGGCCGGCACGTCGCTGGGCCCCAACAGGTTCACCTTCAACGATGAACTGGTGAACGCCTGGACCGGCGTTGGCACCCAGCTCAACGGCATCGGCCATATCGGCATCGACAACGTCTACTACAACGGCAACAGGGCTGCCGACTTCGTCACCGTGGACGGTGTGCGCAAGCTCGGCGTCGAGAAGGTACCGCCAATGGTCACCCGCGGCGTGGTGCTGGACATGACCGCGTACTACGGCAAGGCGATCGTGCCCGGCGGCACCGTGTTCACCGTCGCCGACATCCAGGCCGTGCTGAAGAAGCAGGGCCTGAGCCTGCGCAAGGGCGACGTGGTGCTGTTCAACACCGGCTGGCTGGAACTGATCGGCAAGGACAACACGCAATTCCTGGCAGTGGAACCGGGTATCGGCATGGAGGCCGCGAAGTGGCTGGCCGACCAGGGCATCGTCGCCTTCGGTGGCGACACCTGGGCCTCGGAGGTCTACCCGAACCCGGACGGTGCCGAGGAATTTCCGGTCAACCAGTACATGCTGGCCAAGCGCGGCATCTACAACCTGGAGCTGATCGACAGCCGTGCCCTGGTGCGCGACAAGGCCTGGGAATTCCTGTTCGTACTCGGCCAGCCGCTGTACGTCGGCTCGACCCAGGTCAACATCAACCCGGTGGCGATTCGATGAGCGCTGCCACCGACCTGCCCGTGTTCGCTGGCCGCCGTTTCCGCGTCTGCTATGACGGCCTGGCGGCCGACAATGCCTACAGCGCCGATGGTCGCCACGTGCAGTACGTCATCGTCTCCGGCGCCTATGCCGGCGCACGTGGCGAAGCCGCCTGCGAGTGGCAACAGATCAGCGACGGGATCTATGCCATTTCGTGGCAGGAAGCCGACGGCGCCACGGTGGTGCATGTCGACGACTTCGTGGGTGGGCGTTCGCTGGCCTGGTTCACCGCCCCCGATGGGAGTTTCCATCGCATGCAGGGGCCGCTGCACGCGCTGTGATGCCGGCCAGCGGCCGGCACTACCCAAGCAATACCCCACTCTGTTTGACCGGGCCCGGTATTGCCGGCCGCTGGCCGGCACCCTCGAACGAGTCGAACACCCCAGTCACCCAGTCGATGAACACCCGCAACCGCGGCGACGGCGTGCGGTTGCGCGGGTAGACCAGGCTCAAAGGGCTTGGCGTCGGCGGCGCCTCAGGCAACAGCTCGACCAGCTGCCCGCGCGCGATATACGGGTCCATCCGGTAGCGCGGTGCCTGGATGATGCCCAGGCCTGCGAGCGCAGCACCAAGGAAGGCGTCCGCACCGGACACACGCACCCGCGCCGGCAGCGGCAGGTAGCGCACCTGCCCGCCCTGCTGGAACTCCAGCGGAATCAGCTGGCCGCTGGCGCTGGAGCGGTAGCCGACCATCTCGTGGCCGTCCCCCAGGGCATCGATGCTGCCCGGCGCGCCCCTGGCCTGCACATAGCTTGGCGAGGCCACCGTCACCTCGCGCAGCATCGTCAACCGGCGCGCCGCCAGATCGCTGTCGGCCAGCGTCCCCACCCGCAACGCCGCATCCACGCCTTCGCGCAACAGGTCGACATAACGGTCGCCTTCACTGACGTCCAGCTCGATCTCCGGGTAGCGCCGCAGGAATTCCGGCAGGTGCGGAAACAGCAGGTGCCGGCCCAGCGTGCCATGCACTTCAATGCGCAACGGGCCGCGTGGCGGCGCGTCACGGAACGCGGCCTCCGCATCATCCATGTCGGCGATCAGGCGCAGGCAACGGCCATAGAAGGCCTCGCCTTCGAGCGTTGGCACCACCCGCCGCGTGGTCCGGTGCAGCAGGCGCACGCCCAGCCGCTGTTCCAGTGCCTTGATCGCGTCGGTCACCGTGGCCCGTGGCAGGCCCAAGTCCTCGGAAGCCCGGGTGAAGCTGCGGCGCTCGACGATACGGACGAAGGCGCGCATGGCCGTGAAGCGATCCATTGTTCGGTGATCCGGATGATGTTGGCGGATTATGCAGGATTATCCGAACGGGCAATGGCGCGAAGATGGCCCTGCGCCACTCCGGCGTGCCCACTGGAAACCACCATGACCCCCTCCCCCGTCCGCTCTGTCGCCCTGGTTACCGGCGGCTCCCGTGGCATCGGCGCCGCCATCTCCCGCCGGCTCGCCGCCGACGGCCACGCGGTCGCGATCAACTATGCGGGCCGCCGCGACGACGCCGAAGCCTTGGCGGCCGAACTCAGCGCAGCCGGCGCGCAGGCCATCGCATTGCAGGCCGATGTCGCCGATCCGCAGGCCATGCGTCAGCTGTTCGATGCCATCGAAGCCCGTTTCGGCGGTATCGACGTGGTGGTCAACAGCGCCGGTGTGCTGCAGCTGGCGCCGCTGGCCGACACCGACGACGCATTGTTCGAGCGGGTCATCGGCATCAACCTCAAGGGCGCCTTCAATGTGCTGCGCGAAAGCGCGCGCCGGGTGCGCGACAGTGGCCGCATCATCACCCTGTCCACCAGCGTGGTCGGCACCCGGCTGGAGAACTACAGCGCGTACGCCGCCAGCAAGGCGGCAGTGGAAACCATGAGCGCGATCCTCAGCAAGGAGCTGCGCGGGCGCAACATCACCGTGAATGCGGTGGCGCCCGGCCCGACCGCCACCGACCGTTTCCTGGAGGGCAAGTCATCGCAGCTGATCGAGCGGCTGGCGAAGATGAACCCGCTGGAGCGGCTGGGTACGCCCGAGGACATCGCCGGCGCGGTGGGGTTCCTGGCAGGTGCCGATGGCGGATGGATCAACGGCCAGGTGCTGCGCGCCAACGGCGGAATGGTGTAGATCGCACAGATGGCATCCACGCATGGCGCGACGCCCTTGTAGAGCCGAGCCCATGCTCGGCTGCTCTCCGCGCGAAGGCCAGAAGCAGCCGAGCCTGGACTCGGCGCTACAGTCAGGTCAGGCGCCATGGGCCTCGCGACGCCCGTGTACCCAGTAGTAGAGCGTAGGCAGCACCAGCAGTGTCAGCAGCATCGCCGACAGCAGGCCGCCGATCACCACCACCGCCAACGGCTTCTGGGTCTCGGCACCGATCGCGTGCGAGGTGGCCATCGGCAGCAGGCCGAACATCGCCAGCAGCGCGGTCATCAGCACCGTGCGCAGGCGCTGCAGCGAGCCTTGAATCACTGATTGCAGCAGGTCCATGCCCTGCTCGCGCAGCTGGGCGAAGCGGCTGAGCATCACTACTCCGTTCAGCACCGCCTGCCCGAACAATGCAATGAAGCCGATCGCCGCTGACACCGACAATGGAATGCCGGTCAGCCACAAGGCGAGGATGCCACCGATCATCGCCAGTGGCACGTTGGCCAGGATCAGGGCGGCACTGCTGATGTCCTTGAAGGCATCGAAGAGCAACACGAAGATGATCAGCACCGACAGCGGAATCACCCAGCCCAGCCGCTTCATCGCACGCTGCTGGTTCTCGAACTCGCCGGACCACTCCAGCCGGTAGCCTTCCGGCAGCTGCACGCTGGCGTCCACGCGCTTGCGCATGTCAGCCACCACGCTGCCCATGTCGCGGCCGGCGATGAAGATGCTCACCGCCTTCACCCGCTGTGCGTTCTCGCGCGAGATGTTGATCGCGCCGCTGGCCATGCGGAACTCGGCCACGTCGGACAGCGTCACCGTGTGGCCATCGCCGATGCCAACCGGCACCGTACGCAGCCGCTGCAGCTCACGATCGGCATCGTCCAGGCGCAGGGTGATCGGGAACCTGCGGTCACCTTCCCACAGTTCACCGACCTGGCGTCCGCCCAGTGCGGTCTCGATCACCTCGTCGATGTCGCGCACGTTCAGGCCGTAGCGCGCGGCGCGGTCGCGGTCGATGTCGATCTGCAGCTGCGGCAGCGAACCGTCGCGATCGATGAACGCGCTTTCCACGCCGTCCACCGCACGTACCTGGACCAGGATCGCCTGCGCGTGCTGGTTCAGTACATCCAGGTCCGAGCCGCTGACCTTGATCACCACCTGGCCCTTGATCTGCGAGATGCTCTCCAGGATGTTGTCGCGCACCGGCTGCGAGATCGAGAACTCCGGTCCCGGAATGCGCTGCTCCAGCGTGCGCTGCAGATCGCTCACCAGCTGGCGCTTGTCCACGCCCTTCGGCCATTCCTTCTCAGGCTTCAACGCCACCAGCGCCTCGATCTGGTTGGCGCCCTTGGCATCGGAGCCGTCTTCTGGCCGCCCCAGCTTGGCCACCACCGTCGACACCTGCGGGAAAGTGCCGACCAGCTCACGGATGCGCCGCGACTGCTGCTGCGCTTCGCCCAGGCTGGTGCTCGGGTCGAGCGTGGCCGTCAGCCAGATCGATCCTTCGTCCAGCTCGGGCAGGAACTCCGAACCCAGCCGGGTGCCCAGTGCCAGCGTGCCGACCAGCAGCGCAACCGCGGTCAGTACCACTGCACGCGGGCGGGCCAGCGCCCGCTCCAGGATCGGCTTGTACCAGCCGCTCAGGCGGTCCATCAGTGGATTGCCATCACGCATGCGGTCGCGGCGCAGCCACCAGTAGCAGAACAGTGGCACCACGGTCAGTGCGAGGATCAACGCACCGATCAACGCCGAGGTCACCGAGTACGCCATCGGCGCGAACATTCGGCCCTCCTGGCGCTGCAGGGTGAAGATCGGGATGTGTGCGGCGATGATGATCAGCATCGAGAAGAACGTCGGCCGCCCCACTTCGGAGGCTGCCGAGAGGACGGTCGAGAAGCGCGTTTTCCTGTCAGCGTTCGGCGGCAGCTTCGACAGCCGCGAAACGATGTGCTCGGTCACGATCACCGCGCCATCGATGATGATGCCGAAGTCCATCGCTCCCAGCGAAAGCAGGTTGGCCGGTACGCCCCACAGGTGCAGGCCGAGGAAGGTCGACAGCAGTGCCAGCGGCATCATCGCCGCCACGATCAGCGCCGCGCGGGCGTTGTACAGGAACAGCCACAGCACCAGGAACACCAGCACGGCGCCTTCCAGCAGGTTGCGGAAGACGGTTTTCAGCGTGGTCGAGACCAGCCATGAGCGGTCGTAGAACGGCTCGATGCTGACGCCGGCCGGCAGCTGGTTGGCCTCGATCTCGGCGATGCGCGCATGCAGGGCGTCGAGTACGTCGGACGGGTTCTCGCCCTTGCGCATCAGCACCATGCCGAACACCGCATCGTCATTGTCGTCGTGGCCGACCAGGCCCTGCCGGGGCAGGCCGGTATCGGCGATACCGGCAAGGTCGCGCACCAGGATTGGCGTGCCACCGCGCTGCGCCACCACCACGTTGCCAATGTCGGCCGGCGAACGCATCAGGCCCACACCACGGATCAGGAACTGCTGCTGGCCGCGTTCCACATAGCCGCCGCCCGCGTTCGAACTCCCCTTCTCCAGCGCCTCGGCGAACTCACCGAGGCTGATGCCGCGGTCACGCAGCTTGTCCAGGTCCGGCTTGACCTGGAAGGTGCGCGCAAAGCCACCGAAGCTGATCACATCGGCCACTCCAGGAACGGTGCGCAGGCTACGCTCCATCGTCCATTCCTGCACGGTGCGCAGCTGGGTCGGGGTCAGGTGCGGGCCTTTCAGCACATAGCGGTAGATCTCGCCCACCGCCGAGCTCATCGCCTCCAGCTCCGGGGTCACCCCTTCCGGCAGCTCCACGCCCTGCAGGCGCTCCAGCACCTGCTGGCGTGCGAAGTAGTCATCGGCCTTGTCGTCGAAGGTCAGGATGATCATCGACAGGCCGAACTGCGTATGCGAGAACACCCGCACCGAATGCGGAATGCCGGACAGCGCCACTTCCAGCGGCATCGTCACCTCACGCTCCACCTCTTCGGCGGCACGGCCCGGGTGCAGCGACACCACCGTCACCTGGGTGTCGGACACATCCGGGAAGGCTTCCACCGGCAGCACGCGGAACGCGGCGATGCCAGCGCCGATGAACAGCAGCAACGCCAGCATCACCATCAGCGGCTGGCGCAGGCAATAGGCAATCAGGCGATCGATCATGGGGCGGCGCGCCCCGTGCCGGTGCTGACGGCTGCCGGCGCGCTGTCCACCAGCTGTTGCAGCAGCAGGCCACCCTCGACGACCACTCTGCTGCCCCGCGCCAGGCCTTCACGCACCCACAGGCGGCCGTCACCCAGCTCCTCGGCGTGCACCGCGTGGCGCACGAAGCGGCCCTTGCCTTCCTCCACGAACACCACCTGCTTTCCGTCGATCAGCAACACCGCGGCGTCGGGCAGCGAGACACCGCCCTCGGACGGCAACGCCACCTGGGCGCGTACGTACTGCCCGGCCTTGAAGCCACGTGCGCGGTTGTCCAGCTCGGCACGCGCCTGCACCACGCGGCGCTCACTGTCGACGAAGTCATCCACGTGCTGCAGGGTCGCCTGCAGCGGCTGGCCATCGGCGCCGGGCACGCTCACCTGCATGCCGGCCTTCAACCGCCCTGCCAGGCTTTCAGGAACATCCAGCAGCAGCCACAGGCGGTCCGGATCGCCGATCACTGCCAATGGCTGCTCGCTGTCGGGACTGACCGACATGCCCGGGTTCATCCGCCGCTCCACCAGCACGCCATCGATGGGGGCGCGCAGCGGCAGGCGCTGGTCCACGCGCTGGCCATTGCCATAGGCCCGGGCGAATGCATTCGCGCGCGCATGATCGGCCTGGCTGCCCGCGAAGTTGGCCTCGGCCTCGTCCAGTTCACGGCCCGACGCCACACCCGCGGCATGCAGCTCGCGGGTACGGTCCAGTTCCCGGCGGGCCCGCTGCAGCTCGGCGCGGCCACGCACGCTGTGGGCCTGGGCCTGGCCGAACTCGGGCGAGGTGATCCAGGCAATCACCTGGCCGGCCTTCACTTTCTGCCCCGGCTGCGCCTCGATGCGCGCCACCTGACCCGGCAACGGCGTGCGCAGTGCACTGGAGCGTGTCTCGTCCCAGACCACCCGGCCCGGCAGCTGCAGGCTGGCGCTTGCGCCGGCGGTCACCGCCTCGCTGCGCAGCACGTCCAGCTGGCGGCTGCCGGCTGGAAACTGGACCTGGCCGGCACTGACCTGCGGCGCGTCCTCGGTATACGACGCCGGCTCGCGGCCGCAGCCGCCCAGCAGGGCCAGCGCCAGCAAGGCCGGCAGCACGGCATGTCGCGCCTGCGGGCGACAAACGACGATGAACTTCATCGAGACTCTCCTTCAGCAACGGATGTGGCCGCTTCCCAGCGCGCCAGGGCAATGGCATGGTTGACGCGTGCTTCGATCAGTGCGCCCTCGAAGTCGCGCCAGCTACGGCGCGCATCCAGCAGGTCGGTCAGGCTGGCGGCGCCGCGCCGGTAGGCCAGTTCGATGCCCTGCACCGCCTTGCGCGCGGCGTCGGACTGCAGTCCTTCGTAGTCGCTGCGGCGCTGCGCGGCGGACTGCACGCTGGCCTGCAGCAGGTCAAGTTCGGCGCGCGCTTCGCGCTGCAGCACCTGCAGTTCCAGCGCGGCACTATCACGGTCGGCCTCGGCACGCTGCATCGTGCCGCGTGCACGTGACGGGCCGCCGAGCGGGATGGTCAACGACACGCCCCAGGTCACACCGCTGATGTCGGTCGGCTCGCGTTCGGCTTCCACGCCCAACTGGATGTCGCGATAGCGCTCGCTGCGCGCCAGTGCCACACCGGCATCCGCCGCGGCCAGGCGCGAACGCGCCGCACGCAGATCGGCACGCTGCTGCGGATCGAACGCGCCCGTTGCGTCAACAGCTGCGGGGTCGGGCCAGGGCTCATCAGCGCTCAGGTCACCGCTGTCGTCACGGCCGAGCAGCAGCCCCAGCGCATGCCGTGCATCGCGCAGATCCAGGGCCGCCTCGCGCGCCGCGTCGGCTACGGCGAGATCGTCCACCGCCAGCCGCGCGCGATCCACCGGTGCCATCGCCCCTGTCGCGACCTGCTTGTCCGCCGCCGCCATCTGCTCGGCCGAACTCTGGCGGTTGGCGTCGGCGATCTGCGCCCGCTCCTGCGCGCCCTTCAGGCCGAAATAGGTTTCATGCAGCGCCACTTGCTGGCGGCGCCGGGTATCGAGCATCTCCAGACGGGCCACTTCCAGCAGCGCATCGGCCTGGCGAATGCGCAGGGCGCGCTTGCCACCGCGTTCCCAGGTCCAGCCCAGGCCCACGGTGCTGTCCATCCGCTTGTCCTGCCAGCGGCCCGGGCCGACGCCGTGCCTGGGGCTGAGCTTGCTGGTGCCGATCGACAGCTCGGTCGCTGGACGCAGCGCCGCCGTCTGCGCGTCGCCCTGCACGCCACGCAGCGCCAGTGCCGCCACACGCAGGTCCGGGTTGTGTGCTTCCATGGCGCGCTGCGCCTCCTGCAGGGACAGTGCCGACGCCGCAGGTGCGCACAGAAGCGTGGCCAGCACGGCCGCAAGACGAGAGGAGAAATTCATGCACGTCACGGTAAGGTGATGCACTTGCGCCAAACTTGCCCCAACCTTGCACGAAGCTTGCAATGCGAATCCTGCTGATCGAAGACGACGCCGCTCTGGCCGATGGACTGATCCGCGCCCTGCAGGGTGCCGGTCATCTGTGCGACCACCTCTCGCGTGGACTGCACGCGCCGGCGGCACTGGCCGGCGCACCGTATGACGTGATGGTGCTGGACCTTTCATTGCCCGACGTCGATGGCCTGGACCTGCTCTCGCGCCTGCGCAACGACGGTGCCACCCTGCCGGTGCTGATCCTGACCGCACGCGATGGTGTGGAGGACCGCATCCTCGGCCTCGACCGCGGTGGCGACGATTACCTGGCCAAGCCGTTCGCACTCGGTGAGCTGGAAGCCCGCCTGCGTGCACTGTCGCGCCGCCGCAGCGATGCACCGGCTCAGAAGCGATTGGGCCGGTTGTGCTTCGACAGCATCCGCAATGAAGTGCAGGTTGAAGGCCAGCGCATCGAGTTGACCGCGCGCGAGCTGTCGCTGGTCGAGGCACTGATGCAGCATCCTGGCCGCACCGTCACCAAGCAGCGCCTGTTCGATGCGCTGTACAGCTGGGACCACGAAGCCAACCTGTCGGTGATCGAGGTGCATGTCAGCCGCCTGCGCCGCAAGTTGGAACAGGCGCGTGCCGGCGTCGGCATCCGCATGCTGCGTGGCCTGGGTTATCGCTTGGAGGCCGTGGGTGACTGAGCGCGTGCACAGCCTGCGGGGCCTGCTGCTGCGCCGCCTGTGGCTGCCACTGCTGGTGCTGCTGCTGTGCAGCGCGGTAGGTTCCTTCGCGCTGGCCCGTTTCTACGCCGGCCAGGTCTACGACCGCTGGCTTCTGGACTCGGCGATGTCGCTGTCCGAGCTGGTGACGGTGCAGGACGGTCATGCCTCGATCGAGATCACGCCCGCGGTGTCACGTATGTTCAGCTGGGACACCGCCGATGAAGTGCATGGCGAAGTGGTCGACGCTGCGGGTGCACGCTTGTATGGCGACCTGGCCGAAGCGCTGCCCCGCCCGGCCACCGCCGCTTCAAGCGACGACGCGGTTTATTACGATGCGCGCCTACGCGGGCAGCCGGTGCGCATGGTCGAAGTCGTGGTCAGCGCCGGGCCCGGCCACGATATCCGGCTGCGCGTGGCCGAGACGCTGCGCAAGCGCCACCGGCTGGAGCGCAAGCTGCTGCTGACCAGCATTCCGTTCCAGGCCGCGATCCTCGCCCTCGCGGCCTGGCTGGCCTGGTCCGGGACCGGCGCTGCCGCACGCCATGCGAACCAGGTGGCGCGGCGGTTGGCCAGCCCACGCCCCGACCCGCTGGCGCCACTGGAGCCGGCGCAGGAGGCGCCGCGCGAACTGTGGCCGGCGGTGGAGGCCTACAACGCCCTGCTGCAGCGACTGGACGCCATGCAAGCCGCGCAACGGCGCTTCGTCAGCAACGCCGCGCACCAGCTGCGCACGCCGCTGGCGGCGATGCAGGTGGAGCTGGAGAGTTCATTGCGGCAACAGGATCCGCAGACCCAGCACCTCGCGCTGTCCGGCACGCTGGCTGGGTTGGCGCGGCTGCAGCACCTGGTCAACCAACTGCTGATGCTCAGCCGTTCGGAAGATCCCCATGGCAGCGTACTGCCGCTGCAGCCGCTGGGCCTGGCCGCGCTGGCGCGGGGCGTGGTCGAGCGCTACGCAGACCGTGCGTTGGCTGCAGGCGTGGACCTGGGTTACGACGGACCCGACGACGGTGTGCAGGTGCAAGGTGATCCGCAGCTGCTGCGCGAGGCGCTGGGCAACCTGCTGGACAACGCGCTGCGCTATGGCGCCGCGCCCGGTGTGATCACCCTGGGCGTTCGGCAGGAAACCGACGGCGTGCAGGTCTGGGTGGACGATGACGGCGCCGGCATCGCCGAAGCCGAACGCGCGCGCGTCACAGAACGCTTCTACCGGGCCAGCAGCGAGGGCGACGGCTGCGGGCTTGGCCTGGCGATCGTGGCCGAGATCGCGCAGCGGCATGGTGCGATGTTGAAGATCGAAACGGCGCCGCTCGGTGGCGCGCGGGTGGGGGTGCGGTTCCGCTGAGCTTTGTTGAATTGCCCTTTTAGAGCCGAGCCCATGCTCGGCTGCTCCTGGCACGATGCCTGAGCCGAGCGTGGGCTCGGCTCTACAGGTTCCTGGTCACCCGTGAAGCGTGCCAACCAAGGTCGGCACCTACCAATCGTCACTGGCTCATCGAATACGGCGCCTGCGCGCCCTGCCCCGGCCAGTCCTTGTTCGGCTCGGCCTGCATGCTGAAGCGCAGTTCGCCGCCGGCCAGGATCTCGTCGTGGCGCAGGAAGGTACGCTGCAGCGGCTTGCCGTTCAACGTCACGCTGCCCACGTACGTGTGCGCGTCATCCAGCCCCTCGGCCACGATGGTGAACGTCTTGCCGTTGGGCAGGCGCATCGCGGTCTTCGGCAGGAACGGACGGCCAAGGATGTACTCGCCCGAGCCCGGGGCCACTGGATAGAAGCCCAGCGCGGTGAACACGTACCACGCCGACATCTGGCCGACATCATCGTTGCCGGCCAGGCCATCCGGGCGGTCGGCGTACTGGGTATCCATGATCTGCTTCAGGCGCGCCTGCGTGCGCCACGGCTGGCCGGCATACGAATACAGGTAGGCCACGTGGTGGCTGGGCTCATTGCCGTGGGCATACCAGCCGATCAGGCCGGTGATGTCTTCCATGTGCTCGAAGATCGACGGATCCACCTTGGCGTTGAACACCTCGTCCAGGCGCGCGAGCAGCTTGTCGCTGCCACCGTGCGCGGCCGCCAACCCGGCGACGTCCTGCGGCACGTACCACGAATACTGCCATGCGTTGCCCTCGGTATAGTCGGTGCCGTAGCCGCTGGCGCTGGGGTCGAAGGGCGTGCGGAAACTGCCGTCGCGCTTGCGTGCGCGCATGAAGCCGGTGTCCTTGTCGAAGGCATTGCGCCAGTTGCCTGCGCGCTTGTCGAAGGTCGCCGCGATATCGGCCTTGCCCATGGCCTGCGCCATGCGTGCGATGGTCCAGTCGTCGAAGGCGTATTCCAGCGTCTTGCTGGCTGCTTCGCCCTCCTCGTCGATCGGCACGTAGCCCAGCTCGCGGTACTGCGCGATGCCGTCATAGGGACCGTAATTGGCGGTCTCGACCATTGCCTTCAGCGCCTTGTCGGCGTCGAAGCCACGAATGCCCTTCACGTAGACATCGGCGATCACCGGCACGGCGTGGTAGCCGATCATGCACCAGTCTTCCAGGCCATGGAACGACCATACCGGCAGCATGCCGTACGGGCTGTGCTCATGGTGGGCAAGCATGGAATTGACGAAGTCGCTGTTGCGCTTCTCCGGCTGCACCAGCGTCAGCAACGGGTGCAGCGCACGGTAGGTGTCCCACAGCGAGAACGTGGAATAGTTCGTGTAGCCCTCGGCCTTGTGCACGGCATTGTCCGGCCCGCGGTACTGGCCATCGGCATCCATGAACAGCGTCGGCCCCAGCAGGGTGTGGTACAGCGCGGTATAGGCACTGCGCCGCGCATGCTCGGGGGCGTCGATATCGAGTACCGACAGCGCCTGCGTCCACTCCTGCTTTGCCTGCGCACGCACGCGGTCGAAATCGAAGTCGGCCACTTCGGCGTCGAGGTTGGCGATGGCGCCGGCTTCACTGACCGGCGAGATCGCCACCTTCACCACCAGCGGTGCATCCAGCTTGCCGAATGCGAACGTGCCGACCAGCTGTCGGCCCTCGATCTGGGCGCGCTGCGCGGGATCCTTCTCACCCGGCGGCGGGAAGCCCTTGTAGACGATGTCCTGCTCGGTGTTGTGCAGCTCGTGCCCGGCCAGCGGGCGCGAGAAACGCATCGCGAAATACAGCTGGCGGCCCGGCGCCCAGCCGCGGGTTTCGCGGAAGCCCGTGACCGTGCCGTCGGCGCGCACCCGTACCCGCGACCACAGCACCTTGCCCGGGTAGTCGTACATGCTGGTACGCATGTCCAGCAGCACCTTGGCGTCGGTACCCTTGGGGAAGGCATAGCGATGCACGCCCACGCGGGTACTGGTGGTCAGCTCGGCACGCACCCTGTAGTCGTCCAGGGTGACCGCGTAGTAGCCCGGCTCGGCCTTCTCGTCAGCGTGGCGGAACCGCGAGGCATAGCCGCTGCCCGGCTTCTCCGGATCGCCGCGCTCCAGGCCGGGAGTGCCGGTGAACGGCATCAGCAGGATGTCGCCCAGGTCCGAATGACCGGTGCCGGAAAAATGCGTATGCGAGAAACCGACGATGCTGCTGTCGTCGTAACGGTAGCCCGCCGCCCAGCCATAGGCCTTCTCGCGCGGCTGGATGCGCGTGTCCGGGCTGAGCTGGACCATGCCGAACGGCACCGTGGCGCCGGGATAGGTGTGGCCCTCGCCACCGGTTCCGATGAAGGGATCGACGGCGGCGTAGGCGCGTTCGGCGGCGGATTTCGACGGGACCGCCAGCGCCGCCCCGGAGGCAAGCACGGCGGTCGCGGCGAAAGCGATCAGGAGACGACGGTCCAGCGTGGGCATCGGCGTTTGGATCGATTCAAGATGTTGACCGGATGCTAGCACCGGGCTTCAGGTGCCGCATGTTGCGGCGCAACTGAATGGATCTAAAGGCGACAAAAGCTGTCCGATTTCCTATGCAACTAATTGCATGGTTCGATGCCGTGGCGCTCACCACACTGTCGCCAAAGCCGAAAAGCGGGGCGAAAAAGGTGCCCTGCGGCATTCCCGGTCGCAATGCGACCGCTATTGCACTTTGCACCAGCCGGGCCGGAAAGTGCGCCGGAATCACTTCATCCTCACGCCATCACAGCGTTTCATTCACGCCAACGAAGTGATGCGGCCCGTTTCCCGAAGTTTGATACCCCGTAGGAGTACCGCCATGAAGATCGCAGTTCGTCGTTCCCTTGCCATGGCCATAGCCACCGGCATCACCCTCGCATCCACCGCCCAGGCCGGAACTCTGGGCCCTGGCCAGTCGGCCACAGTGAATGCTGGGGATGCCCCGGAGTCCTGGTCACTCGACGGCGCACAGCTGACAGGCAATCCAGGAGCACGCCTCCTGGACATCGATGCCCGAGGGACATCCAGCGTCACGGCGAACAGCGTGTCCATTGATGGGCGGATCAATCTGAACAACAGCTCACTCTCGTTGAGCGACAGCACCGTCCGGAACACCGCCGGCCGTGCCCTGAGTCTGATTACCTCCGGTGGCACTTCCGGCAGCTCCGTCGCAGTCGTCGAACGCACCACACTGGTAGGTGCCGGCATCGGTGGTAGTGCTACGCAGGGTGCCGATCTGACGCTGGACGCAAGCCGACTCGAAGGCGTGTTCAACTCCAACGGCGCTTTTGACCGCGGTATTGGATTCCTGTTGGCCGACCCGGCCCACCTGCTTGCCCGGAATGGAAGCACCATCATTGGTGATGATTCGGGCATCAATGCGAACTTTCAAATGGCCGCACCAGGTGATAGAGCCAATGTTGAGATAGACGCTTCGCGTGTTGAAGGCCGCAGCGGCGCAGGCATTCATGTTGTGCGCTTTGGTAGCAGGCCTTCTGTCCTGGCGACGTTCAATTTCCGCAACGGCAGCCAGCTGGTCGGTGGCAGCGGCACCGCGCTTCTGGTCGAGGATGCAGGCGCAGAGATCGACCTGAACCTCGATGCCTCGAGCGCGACCGGTGGCATCGTTAACGCTGCCGGGGGCACTGTGAACGTCGCACTCTCGAACGGCGCCAGCATCACCGGCGCGATGACCGACGTCACTCGCGTGTCACTGGACTCTGCCACCTGGAACATGACCGGAAACTCCACGGTCGGTGCGCTAAGCCTCGGCAACGGCACCGTGTCCCTCGGCGACGGCTCCGCCTTCCACACCCTGAACGTAGCCGGCAACTTCAGCGGCGCCGATGGCACGATCATCTTCAACACCGTATTGGCCGGCGACAACGCCGCCACCGACAAGCTGATCATTGGCGGTGACACCAGCGGCACTGCCAATGTGCGCGTCAACAACGTCGGCGGTGCCGGTGCTCAGACGGACAAGGGCATCGAACTGATCCAAGTGGGCGGCACCTCCAACGGCCAGTTCAACCTCTCCGGCCGCGCAGTGGGCGGTCAGTACGAGTACTTCCTGCACAAGGGTACCGGCGCTGATGGCAACTGGTACCTGCGTTCCCAGCTGCCGACGGTTCCTGACCCCTGCGAGGCCAACCCCGGCTTGCCGCAATGCCCGCCGGTCGACCCTGTGGATCCCGTGGATCCCGTGGATCCCGTGGATCCGGTCGATCCGGAACCGGTGCTGCGCCCCGAACCCGGCGCCTACCTGGCCAACCTGCAGGCCGCGCAGACGATGTTCCGCCTGGGCTACCACGACCGCAACGCCGGCCAGAACTCCGGCCGCGCCTGGGCCCGCGTGGATGGCTCGCGTAACGGCTTCGATGCCGTCAGCCGCCAGCTCGACATCCGTGGCAACAGCCAGGCACTGACCGTCGGTGCTGATCTGTGGCGTCACGATTCGGGCAGCAGCGTGGGCGTGATGCTGTCCACCGGCAACGCCACCAGCACCTCCACCAACGCGCTGACCGGCTACTACGCCCGCGGCAAGGTGAAGGGCGAAGCGCTGGGCATCTACGGCACCTGGCGCGGCGGCAACGGTGCCGACCCGTATGCAGGCTTCTATGTGGACGGCTCGGTGCAGCGCGCGCAGTTCCGCAATCGCGTGGAAGGCATCGGCCTGGACGCGGAACGCTACGACAGCCGTGCCTGGCAGGGTGCGGTGGAAACCGGCTACGCGTTCCGTGTAGGCGGTGCCAGCAACGGCGGCATCTACCTGGAGCCGCAGCTGCAGGTGGGCTACAGCCGCTGGGACAGCAACCGCCACACCGAGGCCAACGGCACGGTGGTGAGCACCGAGAATGCCAATGGCCTGTTCGGCCGCGCGGGCCTGCGCCTGTCCGGCGTGACCCGCTGGGGCAACGGGACCGCCGAGGTGCAGCCGTACCTGACCGCCAACTGGCTGCACACCCGCGCCGAATCGCAGATCCGCATGGATGACGAGATCGCCGATGCACGCGTGCCGCGCAGCCGTGGCGAGTTCAGCGGCGGCGCATCGGTGAAGTTTGCCAACGGCGTCGGTGCCTGGGGCGGCCTGTCGCTGCAGCGGGCCAGCGGCTATCACCAGACCAGTGCGCAGGTGGGTGTCAGTTACAGCTGGTAAGCCTTGCGCATGAGAGGCAGCCAGGCTGGCGCCTCCCAGAAAATCCACATAGCCTTTCGTGAGCCGCTCGGATTGAGGCTCGCAGGAGACCTTTCATGAAGATCGTTGTTCGTCATTCCCTTGCCATGGCCATAGCCACCGGCATCACCCTCGCATCGACCGCCCAGGCCGGAACTCTGGGCCCCGGCCAGTCGGCCACTGTGAATGCTGGCGACCCTGTTGAGAGCTGGACGGCCCAGGACGCCACGCTGACGTTCAACACCGGCAGCGCCGCCACATCCGTAGGCATCAGTGAGGGGTCCACGCTCGCCATGACGGGGGCAGCAGTCATCGCCAGCCAGTCGTTTGCCGCCGTCCAGATCGCCTCCTCCAGCGCGACGATCACCGGCACCCGGATACAGAACAGCCGCGCTGCGGGATTGGCTGTAACCAATGGCTTCTCTGGTGGCGCTGCAGGCACTGCAACTGTCACTGGTTCGAGCATCGTCGGCCAAGGAATAGGAAGCTATGTTCAGGGTGGCGTGCTGGCGCTGAGCAACACAACGATTGATGGAACCGGCATCGGAGCCGGCCTCCTTCCACCCGAAATCTCGTCCGGTCTGGCAGTCTTCTCCAATTCAAATGTCAGCATCACCAACGGTTCTTCCGTCACGGGCGATGAAAACGGCATCGTTGTGAAGGACATTGGGGGAACCCCCACCAGTCCGATCAGTGACAACGTCCTCACCATCGACAAGTCACGCGTCTCCGGCCGAAATGGCTCGGGCATCGTGGTCAGCGGCGCCGGGTCGATCGCTCCTACCACGATCAACATTCTCAACGGCAGCGCCGTCAGCGGCGGCAATGGCGTGATTGCTGCAGCCGTCGATGGCGGCACTCTGAATCTGAACGCCGGCGCGTCGCAACTGCAGGGTACGCTTCGCGCCGACGCCACCTCGCAGCTGCACGCCAAGCTGTCCAATGGCGCCGTGTTGAACGGTGTCATGACGAATGTCACCAGCGCCACATTGGACTCTGCCACCTGGAACATGACCGGAAACTCCACGGTTGGTGCACTAAGCCTCGGTAACGGCACCGTGTCCCTCGGCGACGGCTCCGCCTTCCACACCCTGAACGTAGCCGGCAACTTCAGCGGCGCCGATGGCACGATCATCTTCAACACCGTACTGGCCGGCGACAATGCCGCCACCGACAAGCTGATCATCGGCGGTGACACCAGCGGCACGGCCAACGTGCGCGTCAACAACGTCGGCGGTGCCGGTGCTCAGACCGACAAGGGCATCGAATTGATCCATGTGGGCGGTGCGTCCAATGGCAAGTTCAACCTGGCCGGCCGCGCGGTGGGCGGCCAGTACGAGTACTTCCTGCACAAGGGCACCGGCGCCGACGGCAACTGGTACCTGCGCTCGCAGCTGCCGACCCAGCCCGACCCGTGCGTGGTCGATCCGACCCTGCCCGAATGCAATCCGGTCGATCCGGAGCCGGTGCTGCGCCCCGAGCCCGGCGCCTATCTGGCCAACCTGCAGGCGGCGCAGACGATGTTCCGGCTGGGCTACCACGACCGCAACGCCGGCCAGAACTCCGGCCGCGCCTGGGCGCGTGTGGACGGCTCACGCAATGGCTTCGATGCCATCAGCCGCCAGCTCGACATCCGTGGCAACAGCCAGGCACTGACCGTCGGTGCTGATCTGTGGCGTCACGATTCGGGCAGCAGCGTGGGCGTGATGCTGTCCACCGGCAACGCCACCAGCACCTCCACCAATGAACTGACCGGCTACTACGCCCGCGGCAAGGTGAAGGGCGAGGCGCTGGGCATCTACGGTACCTGGCGCGGCGGCAACGGTGCCGACCCGTATGCAGGCTTCTACGTGGATGGCTCGGTGCAGCGTGCGCAGTTCCGCAATCGCGTGGAAGGCATCGGCCTGGAAGCGGAACGCTACGACAGCCGTGCCTGGCAGGGTGCGGTGGAAACCGGCTACGCGTTCCGTGTGGGCGGTGCCAGCAACGGTGGCATCTACCTGGAGCCGCAGCTGCAGGTGGGCTACAGCCGCTGGGACAGCAACCGCCACACCGAGGCCAACGGCACGGTGGTGAGCACCGAGAATGCCAATGGCCTGTTCGGCCGCGCGGGCCTGCGCCTGTCCGGCGTAACCCGCCCGGGCAACGGCGCGGCGGAAGTGCAGCCGTACCTGACCGCCAACTGGCTGCACACCCGCGCCGAATCGCAGATCCGCATGGATGACGAGATCGCCGATGCACGCGTGCCGCGCAGCCGTGGCGAGTTCAGCGGCGGCGCATCGGTGAAGTTTGCCAACGGCGTCGGTGCCTGGGGCGGGATGTCGCTGCAGAAGGCCAGCGGCTATCACCAGACCAGTGCGCAGGTGGGTGTCAGTTACAGCTGGTAAGCCTTGCGCATGGGAGGCGGCCAAGCTGGCGCCTCCCAACCGATCCACATGAACTTTCGTAGGCCGCTGGGACGGAGGGTCGAAGGAGACTTTCCATGAAGATCGCTGTTCGCCGTTTCCTCGCACTGGCTGTGACCAGCTATCTTGCCATGGCAGCTCCGCTGCATGCCGGATCGCTGAACCCTGGGCAGTCCGCAACCGTGCAACCGGGAGACTTGCCAGAGGCGTGGTTACTCATCAATGCCCGGCTGATCGTCAATCCCGGCGGAAAGACACTCGGCATCGACGCACATGCCCAGTCCACGGCGACGCTTTCAGGTGCCGAGGTGTCTGCATCAGCAGTAAACTCCACCGCAATCCGCGTCGCAAACAGCGTACTCACGCTCACCCAGTCGACGGTAAACAACACGGGTGGACGCGGCGTGGAGCTTACCTACGCCAGCTCGCAGGGACGTCCAAACCCCGTAGCCAACATCAGCAACAGCCAGATCACCGGCCAAGGGGCCGGCATCAGCGTGATAGGCGAAACATTCAGACGGCGCGCTGTGCTGAATCTGGACCGTACGCAAGTCATCGGCCAGCTGGTCAGCACTGCAGATCCGGCACTGGCCGGCAACGGCATCGTCGCTTTCGAGGGCTCAGACATTCACGTGGGCAACGGAAGCGTGGTAACTGGCGCACAGAACGGCATCTACGCCGTAGGAAGTTCCACCAGCCCCATCGCCTCCACGGTGGTCATCGACGCTTCCAGGGTGGAAGGCAACGCAGGTGCCGCACTGATTGTCCCCGCACCCACATTGGCGCGCATCCCAGACTCCGACGTCCGCTTCACCGCCCGCAACGGCGCGCAGCTGATCGGCAGCAACGGCAACCTGCTGGAAGTCACTGCGGCCGCTGCCACCGTTGGCTTCACCGTCGACGACTCCAACCTCTCCGGCAACATCATCAACACCGCTGGCAGCATCGTCGATGTCGGCCTGACCAATAACGCCTCGCTGCGTGGTGCCACCGAGAACATCACGTCGATGGCGGTGGACAATGCCCGTTGGCAGCTGACCGGCAGCAGCAGCACCGGCTCGGTGTCGCTGGGCAGCGGCGGCGAGATCGCGCTCGGCGACGGCTCCGCCTTCCACAGCCTCAACGTGGCCGGCAACTTCAGCGGCGCCGGTGGCACGATCATCTTCAACACCGTGTTGGCCGGCGACAGTGCCGCCACCGACAAGCTGATCATCGGCGGTGACACCAGCGGCACTGCCAACGTGCGCGTCAACAATGTCGGCGGCGCCGGTGCTCAGACCGACACGGGCATCGAACTGATCCAGATCGGTGGCGCATCCAACGGCCAGTTCAATCTGGCCGGTCGTGCGGTGGGGGGGCAGTACGAGTACTTCCTGCACAAGGGCACCGGAACCGATGGCAACTGGTACCTGCGTTCGCAGCTGCCGACCGTGCCTGACCCATGCGTGGCGAACCCCGACTTGCCGGAATGCCGGCCAGTCGATCCGGTCGATCCGGTCGATCCAGTAGATCCCGTGGACCCCGTGGACCCCGTGGATCCAGTCGATCCCGTGGGTCCGGTCGATCCGGAACCGGTGCTGCGCCCCGAGCAAGGCGCTTACCTGGCCAACCTGCAGGCGGCGCAGAGCATGTTCCGCGTCGGCTACCACGATCGCCATGCAGGCCAGAATGCCGGCCGCGCCTGGGCACGCGTGGACGGCTCACGCAATGGCTTCGATGCCATCAGTCGCCAGCTCGACATCCGTGGCAACAGCCAGGCACTGACCGTCGGTGCTGATGTGTGGCGTCACGATTCGGGCAGCAGCGTGGGCGTGATGCTGTCCACCGGCAACGCCAGCAGCACCTCCACCAATGAGCTGACCGGCTACTACGCCCGCGGCAAGGTGAAGGGCGAGGCGCTGGGCCTCTACGGCACCTGGCGCGGCGGTAGCACCGCCGATCCATATGCGGGCTTCTACGTGGATGGCTCGGTGCAGCGTGCGCAGTTCCGCAATCGCGTGGAAGGCATCGGCCTGGACGCGGAACGCTACGACAGCCGTGCCTGGCAGGGTGCGGTGGAAACCGGGTATGCGTTCCGTGTGGGCGGTGCCAGCAACGGCGGCGTCTACCTGGAGCCGCAACTGCAGGTCGGCTACAGCCGCTGGGACAGCAACCACCACACCGAGGCCAACGGCACGGTGGTGAGCACCGAGAATGCCAATGGCGTGTTCGGCCGCGTGGGCCTGCGCCTGTCCGGCGTAACCCGCCCGGGCAACGGCGCGGCGGAAGTGCAGCCGTACCTGGCCGCCAACTGGCTGCACACCCGCGCCGAATCGCAGATCCGGATGGATGACGAAGTGGCCGATGCGCGCATCCCGCGCAGTCGTGGCGAGTTCAGCGGCGGCGCATCGGTGAAGTTTGCCAACGGCGTCGGTGCCTGGGGCGGCCTGTCGCTGCAGCGGGCCAGCGGCTATCACCAGACCAGTGCGCAGGTGGGTGTCAGTTACAGCTGGTAATCGGTCGCCTTCGGCCCGTGGTCGATTCGATTGCGGGTTTGTCTCAAGGCGGGAGGTGTGGCTGCCGGACTGGGGTTCGCGGCCACGGCGTGAAGGGCGCGACAGGGATTGTCGCGTCCGCCACTTGTTTGCCGGGATCTACAACGGTGAGTGATGTGACCTTTCGATTCTGCCCGTTCGGCAGACACCATCAATGAGCGTTCCACGTCGTGATGCGTACAGGATGGCGCCGCAGCGGACATGCCGCTGCCGGGATTGGAACCCCCGAAAGGAAGGACAGAGATAGCCCGTCGAAACTACGGCGGGCGATGCGTGTGGCCGTCAGGCCCTCCGGTTTTCTCTGTTCCTTCCGGGAGTTCCAAGCACGCATCGCCCGCCACCCTTGCGGTGGCCCTCGCACCCAAGGAGTTTCCGCATGAAACACCCACGCCCGCTCAGCCCGGCCATGGAGTCGCTGTTCCAGCGCATCGAACACGCACTCAACAGCGCCGAAGGCATGGCCATCCTCATCGGCGAGCAATACGGCCCCGAGCCGAAACCTCCCGCGCCGATGGGCTACGACGCCAAGCAGATCGCCAATGCGATGGTCATGCTGAGCCAGCATGGGCGTTGCCTGCTGCAGAAGTTGCGCGCGGAAGCGGAAAAGGTGACCTATCACTAGACCGCGATGCAGCCAAGCCTGCTCGTCGCCGTGCGGGCCGCAGGCAGCGACTGCTGCCCTCAACCCGGCAACGCGCTCCGCAACGTGGCGAGGTCGGCGCTGTCGACCGGCCTCACCACCCGCGCCACTTCCTGGCCGTCATGCAGCAGCACCACTGTGGGCCACAGTTTTACCTTGAAAGCACGCCCCAGTGGCTTTCCCTTGCCATCTTCGATCTTCCAATGCACCAGATCATGGGCGTCCACAAACGCCTGGAGTGTGGGCTGCGCGCCCTGGCAATGGCCACACCAGGGTGCACCGAACTCGAGCAGCAGCCAGCCCGCCTGAGCTTCCACGTCCGCGCCGGCGGGCTCCGCCGCCGGGTAGTCACGCATGAACGGCATGGTCGTTACCCCGCCAAGGCCTTCTGGATGTCCTCCACCGGTGAATTGGTCAGATCCTTGGCAATATCGCCCAGCAGGCGCGCCTGGACCTCCTTGTGCAGCAGCGGGCGGATACGGCCCAGCGTGGTCGGGTCTGCCACCAGTACCAGGTGTGCATAGCGATTATTCAAGGCATCTTCGTTGAGCTGCTCAGCCACCTGCTTGGCGAACGTCGCTTCGTTGAGCTGAGAAATGGACATGTCCTTCGGCACCGCACCGGCCGGCCCCTGACCTGAGATACCCTGCTCGCTGATGTCCTGCAGGCGCAGTTCGCCTTCCTGCTTCAACGTCAGCTGATGTTCGTCGCCAACGTTGGTGAACACGCGGGCCGAACCACCATCGGCGACGATGATCAGCGTGCCTTCGGGAATGCGACGGGTCATGCGATGCTCCTTCTCGATTGCGTTCGGCACTACCGTAGACAGCACTGCGTGAGCGCTGCGGCCAGGGTTCGTTCAACGCGTGTCATCGCATGCGTTGCGGATGAACAGGCGCCATGGAACACAGCGTGCAGATCAGCCCGCTTCTCCGCATGCTCACGCCGATGCCGTTATCATGAACCGATGATCGACACGACCCACTACGTGACGGGCGCACCTGTTACGTGGGAAGCACTGCCGACCGGCGCTTCGCTTGCCACGATGGCTCCCGCCCTGCCCTTCCATCGCCTCGCGCTGGATCCCGGCGGATGACGCCCGCAGGCGCTCTGCCTGCATTCCCACGCTGACGTGACCGCTGGCCGCTGATTGCGCGGCTGCAGCGGTCTGTTTCCGCATGTCCACCGTTACGGCGGTACGTTGCCGTGCGCGTGGCGTCGTGCCTGCGCCCATTCTCCCTGCCCCCGATGCCCCTGCGCCACCTGCGTCTGCATCGCCGTTTCCGTTTCTCGGGACACATCACACCGTCTATCCCGCACTGTATTTACCAAACAAGGAGTCCCCATGCAGGACACCCCCGATGCACACGCCCACTTCGGCTGGTTCAAGCGCCGCCGCCACCTGAAGGTCGATGAGATCACCGTCGTCGACAAGCCCATGCTCAAGCGCGCCGTCGGCGCGGCCGCACTCGGCAATGCCATGGAGTGGTTCGACTTCGGTGTCTACGGCTATCTGGCGGTCACCATCGGCCAGGTGTTCTTCCCCTCCAGCAATCCCACCGCGCAGGTGATCGCCGCGTTCGCTACCTTCACCGTGGCGTTCCTGGTGCGCCCCTTGGGCGGCCTGGTGTTCGGGCCGCTGGGTGATCGCTACGGCCGCCAGAAAGTGCTGGCGTTCACCATGATCCTGATGGCGCTGGGCACCTTTTCGATCGGCCTGATTCCCGCCTACGAGCGCATCGGTATCTGGGCACCGGTGCTGTTGCTGCTGGCGCGCGTGGTGCAGGGCTTCTCCACCGGTGGCGAGTACGGCGGCGCGGCCACCTTCATCGCCGAGTATTCCACCGACCGCAACCGCGGCCTGATGGGCAGCTGGCTGGAGTTCGGCACGCTGGGCGGCTACATCGCCGGCGCAGGTACTGTCACCGCGCTGCACATGCTGTTGAGCAGCGAACAGATGCTGGACTGGGGCTGGCGCATTCCGTTCCTGGTGGCCGGTCCGCTGGGCCTGCTCGGCCTGTATATGCGCATGAAGCTGGAGGAAACCCCGGCGTTCCGCGCCTTCGCCGAGGAAGCCGAGAAGCGCGAACACGACCGGCCGGGGCTGCGCGCGCTGTTCCAGGTGCACGGTCGCCAGCTGCTGGTATGCATGGGCCTGGTGCTGGTGTTCAACGTGACCGATTACATGCTGCTGACCTACATGCCCAGCTACCTCAGCGTCACCATGGGCTATGCCGAGAGCAAGGGCCTGCTGCTGATCATCATCGTGATGCTGGTGATGATGCCGTTGAACATCGTCGGCGGGTTGTTCAGTGACCGGCTGGGCCGCCGCCCGATGATCATCGGCGCGTGTATCGCGTTGTTGGTGCTGGCGGTGCCATGCCTGCTGCTGGTGGGCAGCGGCTACGACGGGCTGATCTTCCTCGGCCTGATGCTGCTGGGCCTGGCGCTGGTGTGCTTCACCAGCTCGATGCCGTCCACGCTGCCGGCGCTGTTCTACACCCCGGTGCGCTACAGCGCGCTGTCGATCGCCTTCAATGTGTCGGTGTCGCTGTTCGGTGGCACCACGCCGCTGGTGACCGCGTGGCTGGTGGAACGCACCGGCGACCCGCTGGTGCCGGCCTATTACCTGATGGGCGCGGCGGTGATCGGCCTGGTGACCATGCTGTTCGTGAAGGAGACCGCCGGCCTGCCGCTGCGTGGCTCACCGCCGGCAGTCGGCTGCAGGAAGGAAGCCGCTGCGCTGCTGCTGAGCGATGCACCGGTGACCGTGGACCGGACCCTGCCACCGCTGCCGGACGTTGCAGACCCCGAGCAGGTGAAGCCTGCGTTGTAGAGCAGAGCACGCGCTCGGCTGCCCTTCGGGGAATCAGCCGAGCATGGGCTCGGCTCTACAACGCACGCGCCCTCAATCGCGCGGACTGTTCAATTCCATCGCGCGCATCACGATGGGCTTGGCCCAGCCGGGCGTGTGCAGCAGGTCGGCTACCGCAATGGGGTACTGCAGTTCGCCTGCAGCCATGGCCAGTACCGGCAGCGGCACCACGCAGCCCTGCGCGTCGGCCGGTGCGCTGTTGTCGTAGACATGCAGCTCGGCCAGGTGTGGCAGCAGCTCCAGCAGGTTCGCGCGCGCGGAATCGAAACGCGCGCGGATCCTCTCCACCGGAATATCGTGGCCGCCAGCGGCCACCCGCGCCGCAACACGGGCGATGTGCAGCTCGACATCAGCCAGCCCACAGAACCAGATCGCCACCTGATGCCGTTCGCAGGCCTCACGCAGCAGGTGCGGAATGGTATTGCCGCCGAGTGTGGTCTCGAAGGCGAAGTCGGTGCCATCAGCCATGGCCTGGCGCAGGCGGCGGGTGCCTTCCTGCCATGCCTCCGCGTTGGCCTCCGGCAGCGGCCAGCCGGCGTCGACCAGGCGACGGGTGAACGAGTCCGGGTTGAACCAGCTCAGTCCTTCGGCGTCCAGCCAGGTGCCCAGCAGCGAACTCTTGCCGGCGCCATTGACGCCGGCCAGCGCCAGGATGCGTCCCATCGATCAGAGCGGACGGCCGAGGGTGGCTTTGCGGCCGCGCCGGATCGGCTGGCCCAGTACCTTGCCCAGCCCTTCTCCGCGCTGCAGCCCGGCCAGGGTCTGGTCGAACTCGCTGCGCAGGCGCAGCAGTTCCTCGCTGCGCTCATCGGCATCGCCGCCGGCAGCCTTGGCCAGCAGCTCCTGGTAGGTGCGGATATCCACGATCACCGCTTCGGGGTGATTGTGGTTGGTGATGACCAGCGCCTGCTTTTCGCGCACGGTGCGCATCAGGCTCGGCCAGCCCCGGGTCTTCACCGACGAGGCCGGGGCCTTCTCGAGGCCAGGCAGATCCAGCGGCAGGGTCATCACACGGCTCCAGGCGGGGTGGATAAGCGACACTATACCCAATTTGGCCAAATTGGAGATAAATACCCTTTTACCCAGGCAGCCCGGAGTCCGGGGCGTCAGTCTGCAGCAGGCTGTCGCGCTCGCGCAGCGGGAACCGGATCCAGGCATCCAGGCCTTGCGGGGCAAAGCGCAGCTCGCCACTGCCGGCCAGTTCATAGGGCACCCGTTGCTCGATCAGGACCCGGCCCAGGCCACGTTGGCGTGGCATCTCCCACCCCGCCACCTCGGCATGGCGCTCGCACCAGTGCAGGCCCAGCCACGGCTGCCCATCCTGCACCTGCAGGTGCCAGCAGACATCGATCCGGCCGTCCTCGTGGGCCAGCGCGCCATACCGCAACGCATTGGTGGTCAGCTCATGGATGGCCAGCGACAGTACTTCGGCCGCCTTCGGTGGCAACAGCACATCCTCACCCTGCAGGTGATAGGCGGCGGCGGCCGGCGTCTGCGCCGCGATCTCCTCCTCGAGCATGCCGCGCAGGCAGACCCCTACATTGGCGCCACGGGTCAACAGGCTCTGCGTGCGCGCCAGTGACATCAGCCGCGCGCACAGGCGCTCGGCATACTCGTCCACGCTGCCGACCGATGCGCGGGTCCGCCAGGCAAGGGCATGGATGGTCGACATGATGTTGCGCACGCGATGCTGCAGTTCGGCCAGCAGCACCGATTGGCGCTCGGTGGCACGCTTGAGGTCGTCGATGTCCACGGCGATCGCGAACACGCCACTCACCCCGCCATCGGCATCACGCAGCGGTGCGGCGGCGACACGCGTCCAGCGCGCGCGCCCATCGTCATGGATGAACTGGAACTCCAGGCCTGGGACCATCGTCTCCCCCCGCAGGGCGCGGGCGATGGCGAAATCGTGGGGTTCGATGCGCGAGCCATCGGGATGCGTACCCTGCCACCGGTAGTGGTTGGGGCGATCCATGGAGGGCACCTTGCCGGTGGGAAGATAGGTCCGCATCTGGTCGTTGGACAGTTGCAGGTTGCCGTCGGCATCGACAATGCAGACACCCACCGGCAGCACCTTGAAGGCCAGCGCCAACCGGCGGTCGCTCTCACGGCGCTTCTGTTCCTCACGTTCGCGGGCCGCCTGCGCAACGTGCGCGGCCGTCGTTTCGAACATGGTCACCAGCACGCCGTTGATGCACCCGTCCTCTCCGCTTATGGGGCTGTAGGTGATGGTGAACCAGACATCCTCCAAGCGCCCCCGCCGCGCCAGCGGATAGAGCTTGTCCTCATAGGTGATGGTCTCGCCCTGCCACACACGCTGGTAGATCGGGCCGTTGATGTGCCAGACCTCGGGCCAGCACTCGCGCGTCGGCTGGCCCAGTCCGCCAGGATGCTTGTCAGCCAGGATCTCGGCATAGCCATCGTTGTAGAGCTGCACCAGCTGCTCGCCCCACAGCACGATCATCGGAAAGCCGTGCGCAAGCATCAGGTCGACGGTGGCGCGCAGGTGCGGCGGCCATTGCTCGATCGCACCCAGTGGCGTGCCTGACCAGTCGTGCCGGGCAATACGGGCGGCCATGCCGTCACGGCGCGCCTGCGCCTGCAGCGACGGCGGCATGCCCGCCGGGCGCTCAACGGCCCGGAGGCCTTCGGTGTGGCGCGACATGCCGCGCAATCAGGCGATGCCCGCAGGGGCCTGCGGCGTCGCCACCAGTCCCGCCAGCTGCTGGACCAGGGCCTCGATGTGATAGGGCTTGGTGCAGCGTGGCGCATCCGCGAAGCGGCTGGGCAGGTTGTCATCGTAGCCAGAGGTCAGCATGAACGGCGTACCCGCTTCGGCCAACCGGTCGGCCAGCGGGTACACCTGTTCACCGCCCAGGTTGATGTCCAGCAGGGCCACATCGATGGGGTTGTCATCCAGCAGCCGGCCGAGTGCCTGCAGGTCCCCGGCCGGCCCCACCACCTGCGCGCCCTTCAACTCCAGGTAGTCCACCAGGAACATCGCGATGGCGAATTCATCTTCCGCCACCAGTACTCTCAACCCTTTCAGGCCTTCTGGTTTGTTGCCCGCTTCCAGCACGACCGGCGCTCCTCGATACACGCGGCCCACCTCCGCCGCAACGGTCGTAGGATGCGCGAACCGGGCTACAAGGGCGCGTGATGATCGATGAAGATCGCAGCCGCGGCGCATTCACTCCGGCCTTGCAGCGGTGCGTTCAGAACGCACGCTCCCATTTCAGGCTGAGCAGACTGCGGTCATGGCTGTACAGCCAACCGACGTTGCTGTCGATGCGGGCGTAGCGCAGGCCCAGGCTGGGCACCAGCCCGCCCACCGCCAGCCGCTCGCTGCGCACGATGGCGATCAGGTTCTGTTCGTCGTCCTGCCTGCGCGCCTCCAGCAACGGACTCCAGGCATCATAGTCACGGCGACGCAACGACACGAACACCGTGGCCGTGGTGCCACTCCACTGGCGCGCCGCGCCCAGCCGCAGTCCGCGCTGGCGGTAGCCGTTGGCCGGGTCGGCTGCGCTGCTGTCGGTCAGGTCCATGCCCGCGAACAGGGTCCAGCGCGGATTGAGCGCGCGGAACCAGGTGGCATACAGCGCTGCCAGATCGCCATCGTAGTTGTCAGCCAGGCCCGGCTCCCGGTAGCGCTGGCGCTTCCAGTCGGCCTCCAGCTTGAGCAGGCTGCGCCCGTCCAGGGCGTACTGCCACTCGCCGTGCACGCCGCTGCCGCCCTGCAGGGCGTGGTTGCCCAGCGCCTGGAAGTCATAGCTCGGCGCCAGCTGCAGGGTGTGCCGTGCACTGCGCCAGCTGTAACCGGCCTGCACGCTGGCGTTGAGCTCGTTGTATGCACTGTACCCGCGCCATGCCTGACCGAAAGCGAGACCGCGCACGTAAAGTCCATGATGGCCGGCCCACGCCCAGCGCCGTTCCAGGTTGGCGTCGTAGTCCAGGCCGGTGGCGCGCTGCGCTTCGGGTAGCGTGCGTTCGATCAGGCAGGTGTCGCCGACGACGAACAGGCAGGTGCGGCTGGCCGAACTGCGGTTGATGTTGTCGCTCCATGCAGGCCCGGCGGCGACCGCCGCCTTCCAGCGCCTGCGTGCCTGCAACGCGTCCAGATAGCTGTCCACGCGAGCGCGGACACCCGTAGTGGCCGGATCGTTGCTGTCGATACCGGCCTTGATTGCACCGAACAATGCCACCGCCTCGCGGTCGCGCTGGTCTTCGGCATAGACGCGTGCCAGTTCAAGGCGGGCGGGCAGGAAGTCCGGCTGCGCTGCCAGCAGCGCTTCGTACTCCCGTGCAGCGCGCGGATGGTCACCGGCCACGCGGGCCAACGCACCCTGCGCGTAGTGGCGCAGCAGCGGATCGTGCCCGGGAAGCTCGATGTATTCGGCCAGGAACGCCGCAGCGGCCGGCCACTGCTGGTGCTGCAATGACAGGTAGAGGGCCTGGCCGAGATCATCGACGGTGCGCTCCACCCGCACGGTCTGGCCATCGATGGTGAGCCTCGGCCGTTGCGATTCGGCCTGCTGCAGGCGCTGCTGGTCCTGCTGCTGGTGGCGCAGTTCGCTGCCCTGTTCGAGCACGCGGCGCAGATCGTCCTGCTGGGCGCGCACGTCGGCGGCAACCAGCAGCAGGAACACAAGGAAAATGGGGTGGCGCATGGTCGATCCGTGGCGGTGCATGCAGCGGGCCGAAGCAGGGACTGGCGGATCGCGGCTTGTCCCTGCCCTGCCCCGTGAGGGGCGTGGCGATCAGTTCTTGCTGCCGCCGAAGGCGGTGTCGTACTGGCTGTTGCCGGCGAACGTAGCGATACCGGCCAGGGTGGCGGCGTTGGCGCCGAAGAACTGGCCCTGGCTGTTGCCGGTGACCGAACCGTTGGCCACAGCGGTGCCGGCGAAGGACGCATCGGCGCTGTTGATGTTGGCGTTGATCGCCAGGGTCTGGCCACCACCGGCCAGGCCGCCGGTCAGCTTGCCGGTACCGAAGTTCGCGGCGAAGGTGCCGCTGAGCAGGTTGCTGCCGTTGAACTTGTTCAGGCCGGCCACCTCGTACGTGGCGGTGCCGCTGGGCAACGTGGTGCCCGCGCGGTCGCCAGCGAAGTAAACCTGGCGGTTGTTGAAGCCACCCGCGGCGCCATCCTTGGACCATTCACCGAACCACACATCGCCACTGCCCACCTTGACGAAGTTGAAGTGGCCCATGCCGGCATGGTTGCCGGGGGTACCGGTGATCGGCATGGCCAGCGTACGTACGGTCACGTTGCCCACGGTGGTGGGGGCCGAGTATGCGGCCAGGCCCTGGAAATCGACCGGCTTGGCGTTGGAGACGGTGCCGACACCGATGCCGGCCTTGCCGGCACTGTGCGGGCCGCCGTTGACTTCGGAAGCACCGACCTTGACGTACAGCTGCGAATCGGTGGCCGCGCTGGCCGCACCGACGATGTCGGCAGCCTGGGCAGCACCGGCCAGGGCAAAGGTGGCGGCCACGGCCAGTACGGAACGGGAGATCATCTTCATGGAACTACTCCTTGGGTTGAGAGAGCTACGGGTACAACAACGGAACAGGTCATCAGAAGCGCGCGGTGACACCGAGCTTCAGCGTGCGCCCTGGCGCCGGCAGCGTGGAGCGCGTGGCCGGGTCGACGTAGTAGCGGTTGCCGAGGTTGGTGCCGACCAGCTCGATGCTGGCATGGTCGTTGATGCGCCAGCGCGCGTAGGCATCGACGGTGGTGATGTTTCCCCAGGTGAACGGCACGTTCTGCCAGATCAGGCCACCACTGCCGGCGTACAGGCGGTCACGGTAGGCCTGCAGGTCCGGGTTCTGGTGGCGCTGGTAATGCACGATGCGGCTGCCCAGCTCCAGGCGCTCATCGAACAGCCGGGTGCCCAGCGACGCGTTCACCGACAAGCGGGGAATGGCCTGGGTCAGCAGGTAGCCACTGACGAAGCCGTCCTGCACGCAGTTGGGCACCTTGCCGGCGAGTGCATCGAGCTGCACCGCCATGCTTTCGTCACAGACCTTGTTTTCCAGCGTGCGGATGATGCCCAGGTCGGTGAAGAAGCGGCGGTTGTCGAACCGGGCCTGCAGCTCCACGCCGCGGATGCGCTGCTTGTCCAGGTTGTCGAACAGGAAATTGCCGTCGCGCTCGATGACGTTGCGGGTCTTGTGCACGTAGTAGGCCAACTTCACGTCGGCATCCGCGGTGTTGCCGAACAGCGCCGACAGGTTGTGCACGTAGCCCACTTCGTAGTTGTAGGCGTGCTCGGGCTTGAGCGGGTACAGCGGGTTCAGGCTGCTGGAGAACGCGATGGTGCTCTCGAACATGCTGGGGAAACGCACCGCCTCGCTGTAGCGGACGTAGGCGCGCGCATTGGGCGAGAAATGCGCGGTGGCCGAGAAGGTCGGCAGCCAGGCATGGTCGCGCCTGCGCTCATTGCGCCCGGACACCGTCTGCGGCCGCCCGCTCTGGATGCTGCACAGGATCTGCGCACCCTGCACCGGCAACCGCCCGGGAATGGCCGCCACCTGGCCATTCAGGCAGGGGTTGCTGGCACGGCTGTAGTTGCCGTCCGCATCCGGCAGCCACGGAATGGTGTGGTCCACCGCAACCGGCGTCTCATACCTGCTCAGCAGGCCCTTCAGCAGATCATCAACGATGAAGCCCATGCCGATGCTGTCCCAGAACGCGCGCTGCGACTCGATGGCGTCGATCTCGCCCTGCAGGCTGGCCGGGCGTTCGGGCAGTTCGTTGACGCGGTAGCGGGCCTCCTTGGGGAACACCGAGGTGGTCATCAGCTCCGGGTGGTCCTGCAGGAAATCATCAAAGGCCCAATAGCGCGCGTAGCGCACGCCAGCACTCAGGGAGAGGAAATCCACCGGCAGCCAGTCCAGCACCAGGTAGCCCTCACCTTCCTGGCGGCGTCCTGCGCGCGGGTACATGCGCCAGCCATCGCTGACGCCGAAGTACGGGTCCGCCGAGCGCAGTTTCTCGAACTGCCAGTTGCCGCCCACGGTCAGGTCCAGGGTGGAATGCAACGCGAAGCGGTTGCTCAGGGTCAGGCCGGTGCGGTCGTTGCGGGCATTGGCCAGCGCGGTATTGCGCAGGATCGGGCTGCTGCCGGGGTTCCCGTCGGGGTTGCTGGCAAAATTGGGGAAGCCGCCAGCGGTGTACGTATCGCTGGTGGTTTCGGTGCGCCACAGGTTGGCACGCAGGTCCAGCCAGCGGCTTCCGGCGGGCTGCCAGTGGTATTCCAGGTTCCAGGCATCGGCATCGACGCGGCTGAGCGGCCACTGGATGCGACCGTAGTCGGGCGCGGACAGGATGCGCGAGGGCATGATCTCGCCGTAGTGCGAGAGCGTGCGCCGCCAGGTCGCGCGCAGCTGCTGGTCGTCGTTGATCTGCCAGGTCGCCTTCAGCAGCCACGATTCCTGCTCGCTGGAGGTATTGGGCACCTCGTCGCCGGGCTTGAAGTAGCGCGCCAGCGTGGTGATGTAGTCCAGGCCCTTGTACTCGAACTGCTCGCGCGGATCCTGGTCGTAGTACGCCGCGCCCCGGGTGCCGGAAAAGTAGTTGCCGCGCTTGCGCCAGGCATAGGCCGCCATCAGGTCCACGTGTTCGCCACGCAGGCCCAGCGCCAGCCGCCAGGCCTGGTCTTCCCCGGCGAACACATTGGTTTCAGAACCGCGCGACTTCACCGGCACCAGCAGCGTGCTGTCGGCATACGGTGCCGAGGGCGAGCCCTGCGGGAACCCGGGCACCGTGCGGTAATCCTCGCCGGTATGCAGCCGCGGCAGGCGTGGCGCCACCGCATTGCTGCTGCCTTCGATCTTCAGCTCCCCGCCGAAGCGCTCGCCGGCAGCAACAATGTCGTCAACGTCGATGGTCTTGATCACCAGCGCGCCACCGATCCCGCTGTGCACATCGCGCACCAGCCCTGGCCCCTTGATGACCTGGATGCCACCGATCAGGTTGGGATCGATGTAGTTGCGGTTGCTGACGCCGTTGTAGCCGCGCCAGACCGTGAGCGCCTGCTCGCCACCGTCGATGCTGACCGGCACCCGCCCCGGCCCCTGGATGCCGCGGATGTTGATGTCCAGCGCGCCGCTGTTGCGCGCATCACCGCTGAACACACCGACCAGATCCTTGACCACGTCGGCCGGGTTGGAGCCGCGATAACGCTCCACACGGTCGCGCCCCGAGTACGCCGTGGTCAGATCCAGCGCGAACACATCATCGTAGCCGCGCCGATCGCGGGCCTCGCCCCCTTCCGACTGCAGGCGGCCGGCCACGTCCAGTGTTTCGGTCACCCGCACCCCTTCCCCTTCCCCTTCCCCTTCCCCTTCCCCTTCCCCTTCCCCTTCCCCTTCCCCCGCCTCCGCTGCGGCGCGCAGGCTCCAGGTGCCATTCATGCCGCGCTGGGCACGCACACCACTGCCGCGCAGCAGCTGCTGCAGGGCCTGCATCTGGCTGTACTCGCCGCTCACCGCGCTGGATCGACGGCCCTCCACCAGGTCACTGCGGAAGACCACCTGCACATCGGCCTGGCGGCCAAAGCTGCGCACGGCATCGGCCAACGGTTGTTCCGGAATGGCGTAAGTGCGCAGCGGTGCGGCCACTGTGGCTTGCGCCTGCACCACCGGCACCCAGGCCAGCGGCAGCAATGCGGTGGAGATGGCCAGGGCCAGGACGGTAGCGCGACGATGACAGGCGGATGCCGTGGACGGCATGGAAAGGAACTCCTCAAGCGGGGCGGGACCACGGGCACGTCCGGTGCCCGGTGGTGTGTCTGGCTTGAGAAGAAACGCGGTTTCGCTCTGGCTATACCTCTATAGACAGCGGGGTACGACGACTGCCCACGGTTTTTTCATGTTTTTTCATGCAGCCGGTTCATGCGTGCTCCGCGGGCGCTTCACCACACCAGCAACGCACCACCGGGCAAGCGCTGCACCCGCAGTCCCGCCTGCGCGGCCACGGCGTCGATGGCCGTGTCCGGCTGCTGCAGATGGAACAGGCCACTGACCCGCACGCGTGTGCCCTGCCCGCCCACCACCCAGACCGGGGCACGCCGGTAGCGGCCGAGATCGGCGATGGCCTGCGCGGCAGGCAGACCGTCGATCACCACCTCACCACGGCGCCACGGCGCCATCGCCTCCGGCGCGGCCTGCCGAAGCGGCTGCAACCAGCGCCCGTCACGGAACGCGCGCACCTGCCCGGCGCGCAGGCGCTGCACGCTGCCATCGCCCGGGCGCACATCGACCACGCCCTCGCTGACGTCGGTGGTGATGGTGGCGCCCTGCATCGACACGCTGAACGCCGTACCGATATCGCGGATCTGGCCACCGCCGGCCTCGACCTGGAACGGTCGCTGCTCATGCGCCACCTGGAACCAGGCCTGCCCGTGCAGCAGCTGCACGCGCCGCTGCTGGCCATCGAACGTGAATGCCAGTGCGGTGCCGGCATCGAGTACCGCCGTGCTGCCGTCGTCCAGCCGCACCACGCGCGGCGCATCGCTGCTGCGCACATCGCTGCGCGCCAGCAGCAACGCGTGCGGAGTGGCCGCGACCATCAGCACTGCGGCCGCAGCACTGGCGAGCAGCCAGCGCAGACGGCGGCGCGGTGCGATCGGGCGCAGCCCCTGCCGATCTGCGGTCAGCTCGGGCAGCGCGGCCAGCACCTCGGGCCCGGCAGCGTCCAACCGCTGCCAGAAGGCCCGCTGCTGGCGCCAGGCCCGCGCGTGGCGGGGATCGGCCTGCAGCCAGCGCTGCAGGGCTCGTTGCTGGCGTTCCGGCAGCGGGCCTGCACTGCGCAGTATCACCCAGCGCAACGCCTGCCTGGCCTGACGCGGCGAGGGTTCGGAGGTGGTCATGATTGTGGCCTGCCGCACCACGAACGGGTGCGCTTTCCTGTTGTGACAACGGCGGGCGCGATCTGCCCACGGTAATCGCCACTCATCGACGCATTCCCTGCTGCTGTTTTTGGATCAGCAGCGCTGCGCGCAGCACATGCTTGCCGACCAGGCTCTTGGAGATTCCCAGGCGCGCGGCGATTTCGCGCTCGCTCAGGCCCAGGTAGCGGTTGAGCACGAAGCACTCGCGCACCTGGGCCGGCAGGGCGAGGATGGTCTGGGTGATCTCGCGCAGCTGCGCCTGGTCCAGCGCCTGCGCCTCGCCATCATGCCCTGCATCGCCCATGTCGACGGCGTACTCGGCCATCGCTCGCCGCTCGCGCGCGTCGGCATGGCTGCGGTTGAGCGCGTGATGGTAGGCCATCCGGTACAGATAGCCGCGCGGCTCCAGGATGGGCGGATCGCCGGGCACGCTGCTGGCCTTCAGGTACAGGTTCTGCAGGGTGTCCTCAGTACTGGCCGGGTCGAGATAGCGTGCGATGAAGCGGGACAACGCGCGGCGCTCGCGGATCAGCAGCTCGACCAGCGCCAGGGCATTGGGAGACATAGGTGCCAAGACCGGACCGGGGAATGATGGGCGTGATGGCGACGGTCCGGACGTGGATTGTGGGCTGCGCGGCCGTGGGCGGCAAGCCGCGGGCTCGTTCATCCACGCATGGCAGGTGCTCTGCGAACTGCAGCGCGACTGGGCCCGCTCGGCAACGGTCCCGGATTTCATGAACCTCTTCATCGCAACCGGTGGTACCGCGGGCATCCAGTTCTCGTACGATCGTACCGAGTGATGGGGTGGCGGCGCCGGTCCTGGCTGGGGCCGCCCTTTTTGGCGCAGTCGAGCCTGGCTCGACGCCACAGACAGATGGAGAACGTGATGGCCTACGCACGCATTGTTTCGACCGCCGACAACTATCTGCACCACATCAGCAACGGCAGCTTCGATGTGGACGCGGACGAGCCCGCCTCGCTGGGCGGCCAGGGCAAGGGCTTCGCACCGTTCGACCTGTACCTGGCCTCGCTGGCGGCGTGTACCGCCATCACCCTGCGCATGTATGCGCAGCGCAAGGGCTGGGAGCTGGGCGAGTTCCATGCCGAGCTGCGCTCGGAACGTGACGAGGATGGACGTTTCCACGTGCACCGCGTGCTGCATGCCAGCGCCGAGCTGAGTGATGCGCAGTGGCAGCGGTTGCTGGAGGTGGTGGAGAAGACCCCGGTGACCCTGGTGATGCGCGAGGGTGCACGCATCACCAGTGAGCGCGGGGGTGCTGCGTAACCCCATCCACGCATGGCGTGGATCTACTGTAGAGCCAAGCCCATGCCCGGCTCTGCAAAAGGCTCAGCGCCGTGAATGCAGTACGGTGCGCTGGCGCATCGCGTTGAATTCCTGCTCTACCTGCTGGATATCCTCGGCCTGGAACCCGGCCGCGTCCAGCAGCTGGTCGGCGGCGGCGGCCGCCAGCGGATCATCGTCACGCTGGCGCCAGCAGCGCGCTGGCAGGAAGTAACCCACTTCGCTGCGCCCGCGCATGATCACCACCGGCCGGCCCGCATACAGCAGGAACTCCGCCAGGTGCTGGCGCAGCCCCTCCACCGAGACATAGGCCGGGCCGACGCCCAGCGATCGGCTGGACGGTTCGGAACTTTCGAACAGCTTGCGACGGCTCATCCACTCCTCCTTATGTGCAGCGCGTGGTCTCCTTTCCCTAGACGGGCGCATCGCTGCACCCCCGCCACGCACTACGTGATCCACATCACGCCGTCACTCAGAACCCGGTATTGAACTCCAGCTGGAACACGTCGATCGACAGTGGAGCACCGGACACTTCCTTGGCCGCCATCCACTTGCCGCTGATCCAGCTGCGCGCGTCCAGCGCGTAGGCGCCGCCCACGTAGTAGCCGCGGGCATTGGTGCCTCCGAGGTGGAAGTTCGGGTCGTTGTAGGCGTCCGGCAGCGCATCGGCCTCGATGCGCTTGTAGCCCAGCAGCGCCTGCCACTGGCCCTTCTCCTTCAGGTCGGTGGCACCGAAGGTGGCCTGCACCATCCAGGCGGTGTCGCCGCTGCGGAAGGTGTCGATGCTGGCGGTACCACCGGCGCCGTAGTTGTTGACGATGCCGTTGTTGGCGCGGCTGAACATCGCCTGCTTGTCGTAGGCCAGGTTGCGGATGTAGTCGCCGTCCAGGCGCAGGCCGATGCCCTGGGCCAGCTGCGTATCCCAGCGCAGGTTCAGCGTGGCCAGGCGGAATGCCGAGGCCAGGCCGACGTACTGCGGGGTGGGCGTGTTGGCTGGATCCAGCGGGTTGCGTGCGATGTCGCGGATCAGCATCAGGGTGTTGCCCTTCTGCATGAAGGCCGGGCGCGACCAGTCGGTGTCGCAGCCGACCGCGCCTGCGTACAGCGCGCACGGCGAGGACAGGCGGCCGCTGATGTTCTTGAAGTCGTAGTAACCCAGCGCCGCGCGCAGCGCGTTGTCATCGTTGAAACGCCAGTTCACGCCGACCTGCGCACCGGACAGCCACTTGTTCTCGTTCGGAGTCTTGACCCGGCTCTGGCTCGGCGAGCTGTCGGAGGTGTACTCCAGCGGCACCACCGCGAGGTTGCCGAACAGATCGAGGTCGCCGTCATCGAAGTCATACTTCAGGTTCGCAGCCAGGCCATCGAAGTTGATGTCGTTGGAGAACAGCGTGTCGCTGGTCCAGAACGGATTGCCGAAGCGGCCACCGCGCACCGTCACCCAGTCCGCCGGGCTGTAGGCCAGCCAAGCCTGGTCCAGCCACACGTCCTTCTTGCTCAGGCCGCCACCCAGCTGCTCGGTGGTCGACACCGGGCCATTGCTGCTGCCGCTGGCCAGGCGCACGCCGGCCGTGGTGTGCTGGCCGATGGTTGCCTCGATGCCCAGGCGCGCACGGATGCGCCACAGGTTACGGCGGTCCTGGCGGGTGTTCAGCAGCGGCGGCAGCTGCAGGTTGGTGTTGGTGTTGGTGTCGAAGCCGTTGCCGGAATTGATCGACGACCAGTTGCTGACGATGTCGCTGTTGCGTTCGGAGAAGAAGCGCGACTCGCTGCGCACGCGCATGTCACCGGTGACCTTGATGCGCTTGGTCCACTCAGCCACTTCGTTCGGCGCCGCCCAGCCCTCGGACCTGGCCTGCGTCATCACCTCCTGGCGCACCTCGTCACGAATGCCGTCGCGCACGCTCTGCGGTACGTAAGGCACGCGCACGTCACCGGGCTCCAGGGCCACGCCACCACTGGCGGCCGGTGTCCCGGCGGCCGCGGTGTGCTGCAACGCCGCTGCTTCGGCCTGCGCCTGCACCAGCAATGCCTGGCCGTCTTCGGGCTTCAGCGCACCACTGGCGATCAAGCCCTTGATCAGCTTGACCATGGTGGTTTCGGCGGCCATCGCACCGGCCGGGGCGGCCAGGCTGAGCAGCACGGCGCAGCACAGCAGCGCCCGTCGGGCCGGCCGCGGGCGGCGGGAATCGGTTCGTGCGCGGACGTGGTCGTTCATCACGGTTCTCATCGAATGAAGGGAAATCACGGAGTTCGAGGAATCAGGCCCCGGGCCGGCGGCCCTGGATCAGGACGCGGGCGGGGAAATCAAGCGACGGCGGCGGTGCCTGGTCGACCTTGCCGATGCGACGCAGTGCATCGAGCACGGCCGCGTCGGCCTCCTCGTTGCCACTGCCACGCACCAGCTCGACCTTTTCCAGGCGACCATCGCTGGCCAGCCACACATTCACCTGCAACTGGAACGCCAGGCGCTTGACCTTGTCGTCGCGCGAGATCGCCTGCTGCATCAGGTAGCCGAGGTAGCGCCCATAGGTGGCATTGCCGGCACCGCCACGACCGACACCGGACGAACCGCCACCACTACCGGACTGGATGCCGAAGTTGTCGCCACCGGCCTGCGCGTCGGCATTCATCGTCACCGGATCGCTGTTGTCCGGGGTCGGCGTCGGCTCTTCGGCCGGCGTCGGCTGATCCAGCGGCTCCGGTTCGGGCATCGCCTCTTCCGGCGGCGTTTCCGGTTCCGGCGGTTTCTCCGGCGGCGGCGGGGGTGGCGGAGGCGGTGGCGGCAACGCCAGCATCGGCGGCTGCACCACCGGCCGGCGGGTGCTTGCGGTGTCCTTGAACAACAGCCACCACAGCGCGACGCCAAGCACCAGCAACGCGGCCAGCACCAGCGCGACGGTCACCAGCAACGGGCGGCCACGCATGCCGGGCTCCTGCCGAGGGGGTTGATGGGCGGTCATGCCTCAGCCCTGCGCCTTGCCGGTGACCAGGCCGACCTGGGCCAGCTCCAGGCGCCGCAGCAGGTCCAGCACCTCGACCACGCGGGCATACTGCACCTGTGCGTCGCCGCGCACGATCACCGGGAAATCCGGCGTGGTCGCGCGTTCGGTGCGCAGGCGATCTTCCAGCTCGGCCATCGTCACCGGGTAGGCATCCAGGAACACCTGGCCGCTGGGGTCGATGGTGATCGCCTTGGTCTTCGGCTTCTCCAGCGCGACGCTGTTGCTCGCCTTCGGCAGGTTGACCTCGATGCCGGGGATGGAGGCGTTGCTGGTCAGGATGAAGATCACCAGCACCACCAGCAGCACGTCGACGAAGGGCGTCACGTTGATGCCCTTCTCGCGCTTCTTGATGCCGAACTTCGCCTTCTGGCCCATGGCGCGCCCCTCAGCCCTGCACCGCGGCCGGGCCGCGCCCGTCCTGCTCTTCGGCCAGGCGTGCGGCGAACTCGTCGATGAACACTGCCATGTCCGCACCGATCGCTTCGGCACGCGCGCCCAGGTAGTTGTAGCCGAACAGTGCCGGGATCGCGACGCCAAGGCCGGCCGCCGTACACAGCAACGCTGCGGCCATGCCGGGTGCCACAGAGTTGATGTCGACCGCGCCGGCCATCGCCGCCACCACGAACACCAGCATGATGCCGATCACGGTGCCGAACAGGCCCACATACGGGGCTCCCTCGATGGTGGTCGACAACCAGTTCATGCGTCGTGCCATTGCCTCCTGCTCACGCACCATCACCGCATCCATCGACGCGCGGATCGCCGCGATGGTGGCGCCACTGAGGTAGCCACTGTTGCCGTCGCGCTGATGGCGCTGCTGCATTTCGTCGATGGCCACCTGGTAGATGCGCCACAGCGAACCGTCGTGCATCGCGGTGGGTGCCTTGCCCTGGCGGTCCATGTCGGACAGGGTGCGCAGCGGTACGCCGGACAGCTTGCCGAAGCTCTCGGTGAACACCGCATTGGCCTTGCTGGTACGGCCGAAGTGGCGGCTCTTGGCGATCATGATCGCCCACGACAGCAGCATCATCAGGCCGAGGATCGCGACCACCACCCAGGCGTCGAACGGCATCGCCTTGAGGATGAAGGCGAAGTGGCTCTGGCCGGCGGACTGCTCGTCGGCGCCGTAGCTGATCAGCCGCGAATCGGCACCCTGTGCGGTGGCATCGGCCAGCAGCAGCGCGGCCGGCCGTGCCACGCGCGAGATGCGCAGTTCATCCAGCGCACCTTCGAAGTTGGCCAGTGGCTGCACCGCGCCCGGCGCATCGGCACCCACCACCGGAGCCGTGCCCAGCGCCGGCAGCGCACCGCTCAGCTGGGCAACGACGCGCCCGTTGAGGTACAGCTGCAACGCGCCCTTCTCTGCCGTCAGTGCAACGTGTGCCCACTGTCCTTCCGGAACCGGCTGCGCGGGCGTGCTGCGCTGGCCATTGAGCTGCACGAACGGCACGCGGTTCTCGATGCCCAGCACCAGTTCGGACGCGCCATCTCGGCGGGCGTAGATGGCCTGCGCAGCGGTGTTGCTGCCGGGCTTGATCCAGGCCGAGACGGTCAGCGGTGCACCCGCTTCCTGTGCCAGCGAGGCGCTGGCCGGCAGCGGCAGCGGCGCGGTGCCCAGCTGAACGCCGCGACCGATCACCGAGCCTTCCGCCGGCGGTGCCACGGCACCGGCGTTGTTGCCGTAGGCGGTGGTATCACGCGCCGGGGCGTTGGCCTCGGCAAAGTGGTAGACCAGCGTATAGTCCGGATCGAACACCTGCTGGCCGTTGCCGCTGGCCGGGGCCTTTTCATTGCCGTAGTACATCCAGATCGTCTGCGGCGCGGCGGCACTGAACGCAGGCACGTCCACCCAGACCAGGGCCAGGCCCATCTTGGGATCGAACTGTTCGATCTGGTGGGCCAGCACGGTACGGCCATCACCCGAGACGAAGCGCAGGTCGTTGCCCGCATCCTGGGTGCCGTCGAAGCCGAAGTTGCCGGTATGCAGGCGCAGCAGCAGCGGCGTGCGGCCCGGGTCACCGGCCAGGCCCGCGCCCTGCGGTCCGGCGTCGATGGTGATCGGCTTGCGGTACTTCCATTCGGCCTGCCACCAATTGGCATCGGCCGCAGCCGTCGGCAGCGCAATCAGCGCGGCCAGCAGCAACAACACTCGGGAAAGCAAACGGTCCATGCGAAGGGTCTCCGGAGAACGCATGTTCAAGGGAAGGGTCAGTAACTGGTGCTGATGTTGAAATGCAGGCGCGGATCGTCCTTGCGCGTGACCGGGCCATCGGCATACGGCCAGGCGTAGTCCAGGCGCAGTTGCAGGTGTTCACCCAGGCGCAGCTGCGCGCCCAGGCCGACCGAGGCCAGGTTGTACTTGTCGCGCTGTTCGGGCAGCGGCTGGCGCAGGCGCAGGTAGGCTGCGTCGGCAAAGCTGTAGACACGCAGGTCGGCGCCGCGCCACAGTGACCACGCAGGCGTGCGCCATTCAAGGCTGGCCAGGCCGCCGTAGTCGCCGATCGCCTCGGCCGACAGGTAGCCGCGCACGGTGTACATGCCACCTGCGGCGAACTGCTCGGCCGACACCAGTGGCGCATCGGTTACCTGCAGCGAGCCGCGCGCATACCATTGCCAGTCGCTGCCGAAGGTATGCGTGTTGTCCACGTCGGCCTTGAACGCCACGAAACTCGGGTCGGCCCAGTAGCGCTTCTGCCCGAACGCAGTGGCGTCGCTGCCGTAACCGAACAGGCGGCGGGTACCGGCCACCAGCTGGGTGTTGATGCTCAGCTGATCGTGCTCGCCCTGGCGCACGCCGACGAAGGCCAGCGTGATCGGCGCGTACTTCAGCGGCGTCTTCAGGCTGTCCTTGCCCATCTGCGTGTCCTCCTCGGTGTCCTTGAAATCCACGCCGAGGCTGAGCTGGCGCCACCACTGGCTGCTGCCCGGCAGGCGGTAGTTGAGCTTGAGGCCGATCGAATGACCGTTGCCGATCACATTGGTGCCGGTGCCGGTGCCGACCTGCCCACCTGCATCCAACACGCGGCTGTCGGATCTGTAGCCGGAGGCTTCCAGGCTCCACGGCGTGCCTTCGAACGGCATTGTGTACGAGGCCGAGAACACCTTGGCCTGCTTCGTATCTTCCGGCGCCAGATACACGCCAAGGTTGGCGCTGTGCCCACGCTTCCACAGGTTGTCGTAGGCCAGCGATGCACTCAGGCGCAGCTTCTCGGTGTCGGCGCCATGGTCGTTGTTGAGTGACGCACTGGCACGCCACGGCGACTTCTCCTCGACCTGAAGGTCCACATCCATCGTGCCCGGCACCTGGCCTTCGCGCACCAGCGGCATCACCTGGCGACGCCCGCCTTCGTTCAGTGCGGTCAGTTCCTTCTGGGCCTGGTCAAAGTCCGGAACCTTGCCTTCCGCCAATGCCGGCACGCGTTCACGAATGCGTTCGGGCGATTCGTGGCGGGTACCGACGACGCGGAGCTGGCCGATCGGCGTCTGCTGCACCTTCAGCAGCACCACGCCACCGCTGACCTGCTGCTCGGGCAACTCGACGTAGACCGACTGGTAGCCGGCCTGCTGGTAGAGCGCGTGGACGGCATCGCGCGCCTTCTCGACATCGGCCAGGGTCTTGCCCGGGCCGAGGAACGGTTCCACCGCACGTTCAATCTCCCGCGGATCGAGCACTGTGTTGCCGCGCACGATGAATTCGTTGATGTTCACGCTGGGCGCGGGTGCTGCCTCCTGCGCGAGCAGCGGCAGCGGCAGCGCTGCCAGCGCCAGCATCAACGGATGCAGGCGCAGCGGAAGGCGAACGGCTCGGCACGGAACAGGATTCATCGAAGGCATCGCGTCGTATCGAAGGGAGGGGCCAGGGAGCGGCGCGTGGATCTACCAACAGGACGTGTACATCGCGTCAAAGCCGCCAACAGTTTTGTGACAGCGCCGTCATCTTTTGACAGCGCCGCAACGCACGCAGGCGGGCCCTGCCTTGGCCACCCGTCTTCATTGCAGAACATCGATTGCTGCGGGAGATTCGAGATGCGTGAATCGTTGATGCCGGGCCTGCGCGCTGCGCTCGCCCTCGCCCTGCTGCTGGCGCTGCCATCGGGTCGCGCCGACGAGGTGAAGAAGCAGGAAGGAGCTACGCCCTGCATCGAAGTGCAGGTCAACGGCGAGCGGATTCCGGCCTGGGACTGCCTGCAACGCAAGCTGGCGCCTGCGACAAGGCCGGCGAAGTCGCCAGCGCTCCCCGAAGCCGAACGCCTGATGCGGCAGCCCGGCAACCAGCTGATGCAATACAACCTGGAAGGCACGCGGCAGCGCATGGGCGATGCGTTCGGTCGCTCGGTGGTGCCGCAGCGACCTGCGCGCTGAGCCTGCGCCTCTGTAGCGCCGAGCCCTTGCTCGGCTGTCTTTGTATCCGTCGACGAGGCCAAGCTGAAGCAGCCGAGCGCAGGCTCGGCCCTACAGGGCGGCCGGCACGATGCCATCGCTCGGCACCGGTGGCAGCGTGGGCACCGCTAGGCTGCGCGGCTGCCCTGCCTGGTTCAGCTCCACCGTGTTGGCACTGATGCTGGCCAGCACCGTGCAGGGCCCCAGCCGCTGGCCCGGCGCGTAGGCCTCGGCAGGACGCCCATCCACCGAGAGCAGCGCAAGCGGTGCGTGGTCGCCGGCCATCACGCCCAGCACCACCACCTCGGTCTGCACTGCGCCGGGGGACAACAGTCGCACCAGCGGCAGGCTTGCCACCGCATCGAACATCGGCCGCACCGCCGGCTCGGTCTTCGCCTCGCTGGCCACAGCCGCCGGCGCTACCGCAGACAGAGTGACGCCCCAGTAGGCCACCACGGCCAGCAGCAACGTTGCCGCCAGCAGGGTCAGTATGCGATTGCGATCCCAGCGCCTGCCATCCATGTTCCGCACCATCGCCACGTTCGTCCCTGCCCACGCTAGCAGCTGCAGCTGACGCTTTTGTTTCATCATGCGGGCCTATGCTGGGAGGCATCGGCCAGCACAGGAGGCAACGTCGATGCAGCGCATGCCGCGTGGTTTCACCCTGCTGGAACTGATGGTGGTGCTGGTGATCATCGGTATCTGCACGGCGGGCATCGGGCTGGGCCTGGGCAGCCTGCTCGACCCGGGCCGGCAGCTGCGACAGGAGGCCGAACGGTTGGCACAGCGCCTGCAGGTGGCACGCGATGAGGCGCGCATCGATGGCCGTCCGTGGCGCTGGCAGGCCGACGCCGCCGGCTACCGCTTCAGCCGCCGCGAAGGCACCCGTTGGGTGGATGTGCAGCGCGACGACCAGCTGCGACCACAGCCATGGCAGCCGGCGGGCATCGCGGTGCAGCCGAGCACGCCGATTGAACTGAGCCCCGAATGGATTGGCGTGGCGTGGGAGGTGACGCTGTCGTTGCAGGGCCGCCAGCTGCGTCTTCGTGATGATGGCAGCGGACAGTTGCAGGTCGTGCAGTGAAGCGGAACAGGCACGGGTTCACCCTGATCGAAGTGCTGATCGCATTGGCGATCGTTTCAATCGCACTGGCGGCGGTGATGCGTTCGGTGGCGGTGGCCACCGACGATCAGTCGCGCCTGCGCGATCGTCGGCTGGCACTGATGTGCGCGCAGGACCGCTGGCAGGAGCTGCGCCTGGCCGCGCAGCCGCCCAAGGATGCACGGCAGCGCTGCGTGCAGGGGCGCAGCACGTTTCTGGTGCTGCAACATGTCGGCACGGGGAGTGACGGACAGCCGCAACTGGAACTCAGCCTGGTGGCCGAAGATGCACCGCGGCAGTCGCTGGCGCGGGTGCAGCTACCGTGGACGGCAGCGCCATGAGGCACGCCGCACGTGGCTTCACTCTGATCGAGGTGATGATCGCGATCACCATCATGGGTGTGCTGGCGCTGATCTGCTGGCGTGCGCTGGACAGCGTGGCCAGCAGCGACCAGCGCCTGCGCCGGGCCGATGCCGAAACCACAACGGCGTTGCGCATCCTGCAGCAGTTCCAGCGCGATATCGAGATGCGTGCCGACGACGCGCTGATGAATGGTGCAGTGCGTCCGGCCGATCAACCGCAGCGGCTGCTGCCTCCGTCCCTGGTAAGCGAACGGCACCCGGACGGCAGCTTTGCGCTGGAGATCACCCGCAGTGTCGGCAGTGATGGACTACGCTGGCAGCGGGTGCGCTGGTGGCGGCAGGGCACTACGCTGTGGCGGGCCAGTGGCGCGGCGACGGATCGATACCCCCTGCCCGCGCCTGAGCCGTCGAAAGCCATTGCGGTGGCCAGGGATGTGCAGCGGTTCGAGGTACGCGCCTGGCAGCCGGGCGCGGGGTGGGCGCTGTTGCCGAGCGAAGGCGTAGTGCTGCCGGCCACCGGGCTGGAACTGCGGTTGGGCCTGCGCGATGGGCGTGGGCCGTTGAGCTACCGGCGCGTGCTGGCGTTGTAGGATTCCTCCCAGGCAAAGCATCCACGCATGGCGTGGATCTACTGCCGAGCGGCTTCTACTGCCCGGCCTGCCCTGGTGGGTGCCGACCGTTGGTCGGCACTGATGCTGGCCCAACCATCCACGCATGGCGTGGATCTACTGCCGAGTGGCTTCTACTGCCCGGCCTGCTTTGGTGGGTGCCGACCGTTGGTCGGCACTGATGCTGGCCCAGCCATCCACGCATGGCGTGGATCTACTGCCGAGTGCCTTCTACTGCCCGGCCTGCTTTGGTGGGTGCCGACCTTGGTCGGCACTGATGCTGGCCCAGCCATCCACGCATGGCGTGGATCTACTGCCGAGTGGCTTCTACTGCCCGGCCTGCTTTGGTGGGTGCCGACCTTGGTCGGCACTGATGCTGGCCCAGCCATCCACGCATGGCGTGGATCTACTGCCGAGCGGCTTCTACTGCCCGGCCTGCCCTGGTGGGTGCCGACCGTTGGTCGGCACTGATGCTGGCCCAGCCATCCACGCATGGCGTGGATCTACTGCCGAGCGGCTTCTACTGCCCGGCCTGCCCTGGTGGGTGCCGACCGTTGGTCGGCACTGATGCTGGCCCAGCCATCCACGCATGGCGTGGACCTACTGCCGAGCCTGCCGCCGGGTGCTTTCCTGCGCCCGGCGGCGCCGTGTCGGTGGTCCTCACCGCCGATGGCCGCTCCCTGCCCTCCGTGCCGTCCTGGCTGGGGCCGCCACCGTTCCCTGGCGGCTGGCCCGATGCTGTCCGTTCTTCCTGGTCAGTCCCATCCACGCATGGCGTGGATCTACTGCCGGCCGCGATCGTGCCGACCAGGGCCGGCACCTAGCGGCGCTGCGTGCCGTCGTCGCGGCTGGCCTGCGGGAACTGGAATGCGCTGTCGGCGTCGTAGCCGCTGTTGGCGGTAGTGCCACGCGCCGGCGGCGCTACGCTGCTGGTGCCGCTGCCGAAGCCCAGGATCTGCACGCTGATCACCGACGGCTGGTTGCGCCGTGCGTCGTCCTGGCTCTTGCGCATCACGTCCTGTGCCGCCTGGCTGGCGCTGTTGGCTGCCGCACTGGCCGCGGCCAGCGCATTGACGTTGACCGATGCCAGCACCGGCAGGCCCTTGCTCTCGCCCTGTACCTGGATGTTGGCCGCGTTGAGCACCTGCAGCGCGGCCAGGTTGATGTTGCCGGAGACGCGGATACCGGCCTCGCCCGCATCGATGGTGCCCAGCGGTGCGATCAGGTCGACGTCGCCCGGCGGCACTTCGGCGATGGGGTTCAAGGTCGCGATGCCAGCACCGCTGGCCGGGGCCTGCGGCGACAGGATCACATTGCCCCACCCGTCATAGACGCGGCGCGGTGGCGTGTACAGCAACGTCGTGCGCGAACCACGACCAGCATTGATGTCACCCTGCTCCGACCACGCCAGGATGTCGCCGCCGAACGTGGTCATCACCCGCGACAGGCCCAGCAGCACGCTGTCCTGGCTGAACAGCCGGATATCGCCCTGCCCTTGGGTCACCAGTCCGGCACTGGCCGGGGGCACCACGCCCTGCACACCGATCACGATCTGCCCACCCGGCGCCATCAGCTCGATGTTGCCACCCGCTTCGGTGCGCACGCCGGAGCCACCGTACATCACGATATCGCCGGTACGGTCGATCGTCGCGCCGGTCGCAGCCTTGTCTGGCATCAGCGTGGCGATGGCCTCGCGCCCACGCAGGTAGGAGCCGAAGCGGGGCCCTTCTGCATCGGTATATTCCCGTCCACCTTCGCGCAGCTCGGCGTAATAGACCTGGCGCAGGAAGATGTGCTGCTGTTCCTGCGGCAGCGCATCGAAGGCAGCCAGCGCCCCGTCGCCGTCAGCAGCCACGCCGAAGCGCTGCTGCAGCCACTGCTTCAGTTCCTGGTCGTAGACCTTGACTGCCTTGCCCGGCTGCGACGCAAGCGATTGCGCGGGATCGGCAAGGTTGACGGGGTCCAGATAGCGGGCACGCAGGGCCGCGTAATCGATCTGCTGGTTGCCGGCCGTCAGCGCGATGCTGGCGCCGGGACGGGTGTCGCCCTGCACGATGCCACCGAGGCTGACGATGCTGCCCGCATCCTCCTGGCGCAGCTGGCGGCCGGCACTGATCTCGGTGTTGCCGGGGCCGGCGATGGTCGCGTTCAGATGCACGATGTCGCGGCCCGCCGCCGCCACCGTGATGTCGGTGGGCGCGGTGTTCAACGCGGTCATCGACACCCCGAGGATGTCCCGGCCTGCCCGCAGTTGCACGGCACCGGCGGCCTCGAACCAGTTCAGCTGCGTGCGCTGCCCCACGTTGGGATTCAGCGTGCGCCGGGCGCCGGTGGCCAGACCGATGATGTCGCCCTGCATCGCGTAGAAGCGGCTCGGCGCCAGGGCCGCAGACACGGTGGACAGCGGAGTATTCGGACCGAACGCAAACAGCGGAAGCGACGCGTCCGGCGATGCAATGTTGCCGTCGACCGACAGGTTGTGCCGCGAGCGGGTCACATTGCCGCCGGAATCCCCCTGCTGGGCCAGGAACGCGGGGTCGAAGGGTCCCGGCAGGCGCGCATCCGCGCCCGAGCGCGCGATCTGGGTCGCGCCACGTTGGGCGAAGATGCTGCCACCGGCCAGGACGTCCAGCCGTCCTGTTGCCGAGGGTGCCAGCAGGATCACATCCTGCGTCCCCGGCGTGGCGCTGATCCGGTCCAGCTTGATGTCGCCCTGCGCAGCAATGGCGCTGAAGCGCGAAGGATAGAGCCAGTAATTCAGCAGATCATCACTGCCACGCACAACAAGCTGGACCTGCTCGCGCCACAGATTGCTACCGGTCACGTTATCCGGCCCGGCGAGGCCTGGCGCGAGGTCACCACCGGCACTGAACAGATCCACGGCCGTGCTGGCGGTCCACAGGGAAAACCACGTGCTGCCTGCAGCGCGCGCGCCATCATCCTGCAGCACCGCGCTGTAGTTGGCCAGCGGCACCCGGCCTGCATCGGCGACCCCGCCGAGCACCACATCGCCCCGTGCCTGCAGCTGCGCGACCGCATCGCCCAGCACCAGCACCGGTCCGCCCATCGCGCGGGCGGCGTCGGGCGCAAACAGGTCTGCGGCGCGCTGCTGACGCAGCGTCGCGTAGTTTTCCAGGGTGACGCCCATTGCACCGATGCGCCCGGCATCGAGCTGCAGGCTGCCACGCAGATTGCTGAAGGTACCGTTGAGGTCGAGATTCTGTCCCGCCCTGGAGGGATTGAGGCTGGAGATCGTCGCCTGCAGATTCGGATTCAGTGCGCCACCGATGCGCAACCGCAGGTCGCCGCCACCGGTCAGGTGCAGCTGGCCATTGCTGACGCGGCCGGTCGATCCCACCGCCGCGATGATCGCGCCCGAGCGCGGTGCGCTCAGCGAGCCCAGCGCGTCGCCCATCGGATCGCGGACGCCGGCATTGCGCCCGGCCTCAAGCGTCAGGTCGCCGCCACCCAGGGTGCCGAAGCCGGTGAAGCCGACCATCCGCGGAGAGGCGCCAGCGGCAGCGGACACGTTGGTGTAGGTGCCAAAGTTCACCCACCAGCTGGTCGGCACCGGCTCCACGCCGGTGGTGCTGCCGGTTCCCTGCCGCCACAGCCAATTGCCGACCGCGGCACTGGAGTACAGCGCCCAGTCGCGCTCGCTGGTGCCCGACTCCGCGCGCGCGGTCCAGGCGTCGCCGACGATATCGCGCCCGGCTTCGACCCGCAGGTTGCCACCATGATCGGGATACCAGGCCTGGTAGCCTGCGATCGCTGCGTCATAGCTGCCCGGCACCAGGTTCGGCCCCAGCAGTGCGGTGTTCCAGGGAGCCGCTGCACGGGGCGAATTGAAGGCAGCGTCGTGGCCCCCACCCAGCGCGGTGGGAGTGCCGGCGGTGTAGACACCGAAGCCTGACTTCATCACGACGTCACCGGCAGCGAGCAGTTCCATGTCACCCTTGCCGGTGCGCAGTACGCTCCACGCCGGCGTGCCCGCGCGCTTGCCGTAGGTGGTCACTTCGGTCTGCGTGCCGCCGCCGGCGCAGTAGCTGGGCGCGGTACTGCAGAACTCGTCTTCGGTCATGCCGAACATCGCGGCGAAGTCCTTCGCAGGGGTGCCCACGTAGGACTCGTCGCCCCAGTAATCCAGCGAGCCCTGCGCGGCCACCTGGCGGGGTGCCGGGCCGCAGTAGTCGGCCGACATCGCGCAGAACTCATCTTCGGTGAAGCCGAACATGTCGGCCAGCTCCGCGATCGGACGGCCCGCGTAGGACGTGTCACCGATCCAGTCCAGCGATGCCCGCTCGGTCAACGCACGATCACCCACCCAGATGATCTCGGTCTTGACCGTGCCGATCGAGCCCTGGTGGGTATCGGCCAGCACCACGCTGCCTTCGCTGCCCCAGCGCCGGCTGCGTGGATCGGCCGCCCCGGCATCGGCACCGGCAACCGCGGTCAGGTCCCAGGAGCTGGTGCCCTCGGCCAGCATCGGCGCCAGCGCCCAGTTGCGCCCCTGGTTGCCGTTGGCATCGGCCGGCCGCAGATTCACCGGCCCGTCGCCGGGCAGCTCCACCTTGGTCAACGAGGGAATGTACGCGCCCACCTTGAGCGCGACTTCCCGTGCCAGGCGCAGCGCAACCGGCAGCACCGCGCCGGCGGGCCACTCCTGTGCCGCCACCTGTACCGCACTGCGCAGGCGGAAGCCGGCTCCCAGCCGCGCACCTGCCGCCAGCACCAGCGGCTCCTGCAGCACGGTGCCCGCCGCCAGCGTCTGCCCGGAGTCGGTGGTCACCGCCGCACCCAGTACGGTGCCCGCTGGCAGGCGCAGGGTCTGCGAGATCACCATCGGCGCGGGCAGCACGGTACCAACCGGAAGCGTTACCGATTCGACCGGCACGTCGTAGTTCAGGCGGGTGCCGGCCTGGAACTCGGTGCCGGGCTGCAGCTTCACTCCGTCCACCGGCACCACCAGGCCGCTGCCGAAGGGGGTGTGCCCGGCGCTGCCATTGCGACCCTCATACAGCTGCCAGCCCCCCTCATCCGGCGTGGACGGCGGCGATGCGAAGCCATCGTTGATGCTGCCGTAGACGTTGATGTTGCCTTCGGCCCGCAGCACCAGCGAGGCCGATTCGCCGAAGCCACGCCGCGATGGATCGGCGCGGTTGGCTTCGGGCCCGTAGCGGTAACCGGACAGATCGATGTCGCCGGCAATGGTCAGGTCGCCGTCCGGGTTGGCGTCGCTGCGCCGCGCCACCACCTGCACGCCGGGACGAAGGCGGACGTCACCCAGCGCGTGCGTGCGCTGCTGCAGGTCCGGGTTGCCCAGCGCACCATCGATCCACGCCACGCTGTGCGGATCGACCACCTGGTCCAGCCACTGCTGGGTCACCAGCTGCGCGCGGTTGCCGCGCACATCAGCGGTGCTGGCCAGGGGCGCATCGTCGTAACGGCGGACACCATTGAGCTGGATGTCAGCCGCGCCATCGATGCGCAGGCCATTGGCCGCGGCAATCGCCGCGTCGTTGCTGCCCACCCGCGGCACATCGATCTTCAGCGAGCCCCGCGCCATGCCGTCGTTCTGTCCAGGGCCGTCGCCGACGGCAACGTCGCTGCCGGCACGCAGGTCCAGGTGCGCCGCGCTGCCCAGACCCACGGCGCCTTCGGCGCTGCCCAGGGCGATCGTGGCCCGGTTCGGACTGTCGATGATCTTGCCATGGCTGTCCACGCGCAGGCCGGTACCGTGCGCGTCCAGCGTGCCATCCACCTGCAGCTGGTCGCGGGCGTACAGGCGGATGCTGCCGACCTGCTCGCCGCTGGCATCGATGCGGCCGGCCACGGTCAGGCTGCCCGCGTCGACACTGATGTCGACCCGGCGCGCCTTCACTTCGTCGCCGATCCGCAGATCGCCTTCACCAATCTGGAAGCTGCGGCCGCCGACGACACCGCCGGCGGTCAATCGCTGGTTGAGGCCGGTGAAGTCCTGCAGCTGGCGTGCCCGCAGCACAAGTTCGCCACCGTCGTAGGGCACCAGCGTGCCACCGGCATCGTAGCGGCCACTTGCGGCGCCCTGCAGATCGCCGGCCAGATCGGCTCGGCCAGCCATTGCGGTGACCGTCAGGCGCCCGGCGCGGTTGTTGCGGGCGGAAACATCGATGCGGGAGGCCGTATCGGCGCGGATGTCACCCGTGTCGGTGGACAGCACGACATCGCCGCCCCAGCTGAACTTGTCCACGTCGTACAGCGGGACCTTGCGCCCGGCCAGATCCAGCGCCGCCCGGCTACCAAGCGCGATGCCCTCACGCGCGTTCGCAGACAGCCTTCCTGACGCCAGCGCGATCGTGCTGTCCAGCGTGATCCGGTTGGCGTCGATGCTCAGCTCACTGCCCAGTGCATCGCCACCCGCCTTGCCGGTACCCCCGTGCAGGCGGAACTCGCCGCCGGAGCGCACGCGCAGCTGCGCGGCGGGATCGGCGGTCAACAGCGGTGTATCGATATCCAGGCTGCCTCCGCTGTACTGCCAGCCCTTGTCGGCCAGATAGTCGCCGCGCTGCTGGAACACGTCCAGCGTGCCCTGCGCGGAGAACGACAGCTGCTCCGAAGCCCTCAGGTTCAGCGCACTGAATCCGAGCACCTGCCGGTTCGCACGTACTTCAGAGCTGGGACGGCTGAATGGCGCCCGCCCGAGCTGCAGCTGGCGGGTGACGATGTCCAGCTGCCCGGCACCGAGCCGGTCCACCATCGGATCGGCCGGCGGCACCGACGCGTCGCTGCCCGCCGCCTGGCTCGCCGCCAATGCGCCGTCCCAGACCAGCGTGTCCACCAGGATGCGCGCGCGGTCGGTCGCCGCACCGTAGCCGCGGATGGCCTGCGCACCAAGCACAAGCGTCTGCAGGCCACTGCGGCCGGTGGCACTGTCGCGCGCGTCCAGGTCGACGCTGCCGAACACGTTGACAGACTCCCGCGCGACCAGGCTCAGCGTGTCCAGCGCCGGCGCGCCGGTGGCGTCATCGCCGCGCAGCAGTTGCTGCAGCACGGACTGGTTCATGGTCATGCCACTGGGCAGCGCCCCTGCCGCTGCGGCCTGTGCGATCGCTTCGGCACTGCCGAGGTTCAGCGCCGCCATGCTCAGGCCGAGCTGACGGGTGCCATAGCTGACCGAGTCGCGCATCTGCAGCGTGCCATCGGTCGCTACCGCGATGCTGCCATCGGAAACCAGCCGGGCGTGGCCGTCGCACGCCGCCTGGCACCCCCCGATGTCGATCGCCACCGGACCGGCCTCCACGCCCGTGGTGCCGGTGATCAGGTTCAGGCGCTGGTTGGACACCGCCAGCAGGCCGCCGGAGACCTGGTAAGGCAGCGTCGCGCTGGCACCCGCGTTGGCGGTCGCGAACGGCAGTGAATCGAGGGTCGCACCGGCCTCGACCAGTACGCCGCTGCCACCGGAGGCCGCTGCCACCAGCACTTCCGGTGCGTTCAAGGTGACGCCGGAACGGATCGCCACACTGCGCGCCTGGCCGGTCACCGCCACCTGCGAGGCCTCCTGGCTGAACTGCCCGCCGATGATCATCCGCGCCGGCAGGAAGGCATTGAGCGCGTCGTCGCTGAAGGTGGCGCCGCGATCACGCGCCTGCGATTGCGCGCTACCGTCAACGATCTCCAGTGAACCGACCGCCGGGCTCGCCAACGTGGCTGCCAGCGTGCCGCCGCGCCCCTTGTCGGTGGCGGCGCCGAACCGCGCGGTGCCGGCGAAGCGGATGGCAGGCGTGTCTGCACGACCTGCACCTTCGCCCAGCGCAAGGGTCAACCCGAGCGCATCGATGGTCTGCCAGCCACGCGACTCGCCGCGGCGGTCGGCCACCGACTGCGCGAAGCTGTTGTAGGAGGTTTCGTTGTAGCCCGAGTGCCGGCGTACCACTGCGGCGGGCGTCAGCAGGATGTCGGTGAGCAACGGCGAGAATGCCGCGCCCAGCGCCGTGCGCTGCTGCCCGGACACACGCCAGGTGCCGGTGCCGGTCGCAATCGGTTGCACGGTGCCGGAGGTGCCGGTAGCGCCCAGCTCCACCCGGAATGCACCGGGCTGCAGCGCATAGCTTGCCGGCATCAGCGTGTAGGTACCGGCCGCCAGGCCGGGCACGCCAGCCGGCACGGTGATCTGCTGGCCCACCGCCGGAGCTGAGAATCCTTCTTCGCCGCTGGGGGCGAACGCCTCGGCGCGTCCCGGTACGATCGCGTACACCGGGTTGCCCGACGCACTGAACGCGTAGCGCGGATTGGCGTCGGCCAACGCCGTGCGCAGCACGTCGACGGAGCCGCCGCGCCCGGACACGAAGGCGGCACCGGTCAACTCACCACCGCCGGACATGTCCAGCAGTGCCCCCGGCGCCACCTCGATCGCGTTGGCCTTCAGGGTCACCCCCATCGAGGAGATGCCGGCCGGCGTCAGCGAGCTCAGGCTGCGCGTGCCTACCCGCCAGTCGACACCATCGACGGTGCCACCATAGGGCAGCGACAGGCCGGCACCGCTGGTGGAGGTAACGCTGCCTGGCAGCAGTTCCACCCGGCTGCCGATGGTTCCGTTCTGGATCAGGCCGCCCAGCTGCAGCGTGCCCATCGGCGCCTGCACGTTGCCGCCCTGCTGCACCGTGGCAGCCACCAGGCGAAGCGTGCCCAGCGCCGATTCCGGCGCCGGCTGCGTGGCCGCACCTGTGCCGTGGATTCGCAGAACGGCAGCTGGATCGGCCCAGTAATCAACGGTCTGCACGGTCTGCACCGAAGCGCCGGCCACCAGCGTGCCGACCGCGCCTGCGGTGGGGTACAGGCGGGCGGCGGTCACGTCCATCGAACCGGCCGTCATCAACGCGCTGGTGTTGCCACTGCTGGCAATGCCGTTGGTCAGGCGCACGTCACTGCGGCTTTCCAGCGCCACGTGGTCGAACCCGGGCAGCCAGGTGACGTCGCGGATGTCGATCAGCGCGGCCTGCACCGCCAGCGCGTGATCGTCCGGCCCGGCCGAAGCGACCGCCACGGTACCCTGCAGGTTCTCGCCCGCCAGCTGGCCCCAGCGCGCCTGCGCCAGGCGGACGTAGGGCGCACTCAGCCGCAACGCCGACGACGGCCCGGCATCCACGGCCATGCCCAGGCTCGAAGTGCCCTGGCCATGGATGCGCAGGCTCTGGGCCAGGCGCAGGTCGACATCGCCGACGGCGCGGATGTCACCGAACACGGACAGGTTGTCGAAGCCGCCCGCCTGCAGCTGCTCGACCGACAACGCGGCGTGGCCATACTCCAGTGCGGCCGGCAGTGGCTGCACCGGTGCGCTGTGCTGGCTGAGGGTGATCGCACGTGCGCGCAGTACCTCCTCGCTGGCGCCACGTGCATGGATGCTGCCGCCGAAGGCCAGCCCAAGGGTGCCGCCGCGTGCGCCGGCCCCCCCGGCGGCCGCGTCCATCCCGCCCTCCAGATACAGCGCATTGGCCGAGCGCAGCACGATCTGCCCGCCGTCGCTGTCCACGCGTACACGGCCCTGGCCGTCGATATCCAGCTCGGCCGACGCACCCCGCGCCTGCAGGCGCGCACCGCGTTCGACCACCACGAAGGCTTCCGGTGGTCGGTTGTCGACGAATGCTGTGGTTTCCCAGTCCAGCGCCCCGCCGATCTCGATGCGTCCACCCGCGCGCACCTGCCCGCGCAGGCGGCCGCTGGGATCGGGCAGCGAGATCGCGTCTGCATCGGCATCCAGCAGCGCGCCTTCGGCGAAACGCCAGGTGCGTTCGGTGCGCTGCCCCGCGTACAGCGCATTCTGCGGACGCACATCGTCGATCACGATGCGGCCGCCCTTCGCACGCAGTGTGCCTTCAACATCGATGTTGCCTGCACCCAGCAGCGAGATCGTCTGCCCTGGATCGACCGCCACCAGTGCATCCTTGCCGACCCGCAGGTCACCGCCCACGCTGTTGCGGTCCGAACGCAGGCTGATGCTCGCACCGGCGCGCTGGCTGACGCGCCCGTTCGACGGATCGGCGCTGTACAGCGGCGCATCCCATGCCGCCAGTGCGGACGCCCGATCGGTTGCCGTCTGCGCGTCCTGGGTCATGCGCAGGCCTGGCAGGGCAGCGACCAGCCGCGCGCCGTCGGCCACCTCCACGCCTTGGTGGCCGTTGATGTCGTACTGTGCGAAGCCACTGCCGAACAGGCCGGGGTCCAGTCGCAGCGACGCGCCCGCCAGGTCCGCATCGCCCACTCGAACGTGGCCACCGGTTCCCAGCGAGAAGGCACCACTGCCCTGTCCTCGGCCACTGAACCGGCTACCCTCGCCCAGTTGCACCCGGCCACTGCCGTCGGTCGTAACCGTGCTGCTGTTGGCCTGCAGGCTGACGCTGCCCCCTTTGCCGATGCGGCCCTTGCCGCGCAGGTCCAGCGCGGCGCCGGCCTCGACGTCCACCGTTGCCTCGGCGCCCACGACCACGTCATGACTGTTGCTCAGGCTCAGGCGGCCGCCATCCGTCCAGGCACCGCTGGCGTCGAGCGGCATCGCCAGTGACGCGTTGCTCCATTCACCGGAGAGATCGATCCGCGTGCCGTCGGCAATGGCGGTGCGGGCGCGGCCATCGTGCAGCAGCGCCGTCGGCCGGCCCTGGACATCCAGCAGGTTGCCCGCCGACAGCTGGCCGCCGGCAATGCCGATGTCGCCTGCCAGTTCCACCTCGCTGCCGGTCAGGTTGAGCTGTCCGCCTGCCTGAAGCCGAAGGCTGCCATCGACGCGGATGCGATCGGCGGTCGCCAGGTCGATCCGTCCCCACTGCTGGGCACTCGCCGCTGCGATATCCAGCCACACGGTGTCACGCCGGTCCTCGCCGACCGGAGCCAGCAGCGACCACGCCGCCTTCGCCGGAGCCTTGTCATCCAGGCGCACATCCGAGCCGAACACACCGCTGCGGCCCTGGCCGTCGTAGCGCCCCAGGTACAGCTGCGCATTGCGCGCCACCGCCGTCTGCGCCTGCGCATAGCCATCCAGTGCGGCCTCCGGCCTGCGGTTCTGATGCGCGCCCTGGAAGGTGGCCGTCTCAACCTTCCCATCCAGCACCGCGGTCGGTGCGGAGACGATCAGCCGTCCTGCATCGCGGCCGACCGTGTACCCGTTGTCGACACGCTGCGCCGCGAATACGATCGGATCACGGAAGGTCTGGGTGATGCCCCAGCGTTCCTGCTTCACTTCATGGCCGCTGTACAGGCCATCGAACAGCATCTCCGCCGGCGCCTCATCAAGGCGGTAGACCTGGCCGTCGACGCCGCGCACCCAGCTCTGCCGGACCACGCCGCTCTGCACATCCAGGCTGCCGCCGGCAAGGTTGATGCGTGAGCCACCGTTCGTGATCACTTCCCTGCCGCCCAGCAGGACGGTGCCTCCTTGCGCGGCCCATTCGCCGATCGAGTGCCCCTGGTTGTCGAGGTAGCCCCCCACTTCCAGCAGGCCGCCAGCAGCGTACCAGCGCTCCCCCTCGTAGCCCCCGGTTCCGGCCGGAACGTGGACCAGCCTGCGGCGGTCGACCCAGACTTCACTGCTGGTCAGCTTGCCGCTGTCGCGGTTGTCCAGGGCGTCGCGCAGTTCGTTGCCCTGCACCTTGACCTGGACATTGTTGCTCTCCATTGACACCTGCACGCCCACTGCGCCGGACACGTCCACGCGCGCGGCGTCGTCCACGTAGCTGCGGGCCGCCGCATCGGCGATGATCTGGCCGCCCGTGGCGACCGTCAGCGAATCCCTGCTGAAATGGATGTTGCCACCCGAGACGATCTCCACCCGCGACTGGTCCCGGCGATCATTGTGCTGGGACAGATTGTCGAAGGTTGCCGAGCGCGCGCCAGCGCGGATCGCGTCCTGCTCTGCCGACTCCTTGATGAGGCTGTCGCGCTGCGTATCCAGCACCGTGGCCTTGCCATCGTCCTCGATCAGCACCGCCGTAGTGGCGCCATCGGCGAGCGTGACGCTGCTGCCGGCATCACTGGCCGAGGCCAGAAGATGCACGGTGCCGCGCTGTGCGAGCGTGGTGCTGGCCACGGCCACACCGGCCTGCTCGACGCTGCGCCCGGCCAGAGTCACATCACCCTCAAGCGCGCGCAGCAGGCCGGTGTTGCGCACGCCGCCAGCCGTGCTGCCAGCGATGAAGCGCGGCGCGATCTCATTGCCCCGGGTGGTGGAGCTGGTGTTGGTGGCCGTACCCACGCCACGCCGGATCACGAAACTGTCACCCGCAGCGAGCTGCACCTGGCCCTTGCGCGCCTCGATATGGCCAGCATTCTCCACGCTGTGCCCGGCCAGCAGTACGTAGCCACCGCCGCGCGTCGCACTGGTCGGCTCATGGGTCGCGATGCGGGCGCCCTGCTCCACCGTCACCTTGCCGAATGCATCGCTGAGCGCGCTGCTGCTGGCGTCGGGGCTGTACAGGCCATTGTCGCGGAACTGCGCATCGCTGATCCGTGCTGCAGCCGCCAGCAGATTGCGTACATTGACCTGGCTGTTGTTGCCGAACACCACGCCGTTGCGGTTGGCCACGAACACCGTGCCATTGGCCTTCAGCTGGCCCAGGATCTGGCTGGGCCGCGCCTGCGGATCGTTGACGCGGTTCAGTACTGCCCAGTCAGGGCTCTGCAGGAAGTTCAGCGTAGTGTTGCCGCCGATGTTGAAGGTCTCCCAGTTCAGGATCGCCTTGTCCGCGGTCTGCTCGACCGTGACCTGCACCCGCCCGTCGCTGCCCTGCGACTGGATCGCCTCGCGCGCATTGAGCCAGCCGCGGGTCAGCGGGTTCTGGTCGACGCTCAGGCCGTCCTTGCCGAGGCCATCGGCAACAATGAAGCCAGCCTCGCGGCGCGCCTGCCGCGCCTGTTCCTGCAGGCGCTGTTGCAGGGCGATCGCCTGCGCCGCCGTGCCAAGATTGTCGATCGACTGCTGCAGCTTCTGCCGTGCTGCATCCTGCTGCTGGGCCGGCAACTGGAACTGGATCGGCACGCCGTTGGGCATGCGGCCACTCTGTGCCGCGCTGCCCTGGGCCGCGCCCCGTTCGGCGAACCAGCCCGGACTGAACGCCTGCTGCGCCTGGCTGGCCGGGGCCACCATGCTCCCCAGTGCGACTGCGATGGCCCACGCCATCGGATGATTGCGGCGCATCGACGCGGCCGGACGAACAACGGACAGGAGCGGGTGCGACATCGGAACCTCATCAACCTGGTGGGCCGCGGCTGCGGCGACGATCGGGGAGGCACGCGCAACGCATGCCCTGCCACTGATAGACGGTTCACGTGACACGAAGCCGACAGTGAAACACTGCGGCGGCGGCACCATCACGGAAATGGCGACGCCGGCCCAGAGGCCGGCGTCGCGTCAAGCAGGATTCAACCGGTACTGCGGATTACAGCGGACGACCGATGCCGGCACAGGTGCTGGGGTTGTTCAGGCCGGCCGTGCTGCTGGCCAGCACGAAGCGGTTGCGGATCGCATCGCGCCACGCTTTGGTCAGCGGGATGAAGCCGTGGTCGGTGATCGACTTCTCATACGCAACGGTGTAGGTCGCCGGATAGTGGCGGGCCAGGAAGCCGCGCAGGCTGGTGGCGACGCTCGAATCCTTGTAGCACTGGCCGATCACCAGGTTGGTGTAGCCGGCGATCGGATAGCCAGCCGACGGGTTGCCGAACACCGGCACCCAGTTGGCGGGGTTCTCAGCATCGGTGCCGGTCGGCGGAGCAACGGTGTCCAGGGTGGCCTGCACGCTCACCTGGTCCGGCGAGAAACCCTTGACCTTGGCGACCTTGGTCGCATCGGTCAGGCTCGGGATCACGTCCGGGCCGACGTAGCCGATACGGCCTTCAGCTGCGTAGACCGTGTTGTACAGCGAGGTGCCACCGGTGGCCGGGGCGGCCACCAGGAACGCCGGCAGGTTGCCGTTGGCATCGCGCTTGTACAGGTCGGCGAAGGTCGACTTGATGGCGAACTTGCCGCCCACCAGCTTCGAGGTTTCAGCGTTCTCGGCGGCACAGGCCGCGGTCAGGAAGCGGCTGAACATTTCGCTGGTACCGCTGCTTTCCGGACGGTACACCACCTGGATCGGGCCACTGCGGTTGGCATCGATGGTCGACCAGTCGCTGATCGCGCCCGAGAACACGCCGCAGATGTGCGCCACGCTCAGGTCCACCGCCGAACCGGCCTTGTTGAACGGAATGGTGACCGAGGTGGCCACGGACGGCACCTGGATCAGCGCGCCGTAGCGGTTGGCGTTGGTCGCCTGGTTGAAGTTGGTGGTGTAGTTGCTCAGCTCAGTGCTGCTCAGCACCGAATCGCTGCCGGCGAAATGCACGGTGCCGGTGGTCGAGAACAGCGCCGAGTTGTTTTCCAGGAAGGCCTTCTTGCCGGTGCCCGAACCGGTCACGGCGTAGGTGAAGTTCGCCGGCAGGATGCTGTCGGCCGAACCCTTGTAGAGGTCGGCCGGCAGCGAGGCACCGCCGCCGGTAACGGTCTGCGCCGAGGCGGCGCCCACGGTAGCGAGCAGCGCGGTGGCAACCAGCGCGGCCAGGGTCTTGTACTTGGTCATGATCTTCTCCTGAAGGGTTTACTGCGAAGGGAAACGCCAAGGGAGGAACGGTCACTACACGCCTGCTGCCGCCGAGGGCCTCCCAGCCCACTCTGCGGCGACGGGTCCATGCTGGTCCGCGCCGATGACAGGCCGCTTAAGAAACCTGTGGAAGACCGGAAAAAGGTGTGGAGGATTGTGTGGAGAAATCCAGGCACCCGTAGATCCACGCTGTGCGTGGATGGATCGAGCGACGCGCGTCCTGTCCGGTGCATCCACGCATGGCGTGGATCTACTGCACCAGCTGGTTCATTTCCATGATCGGCATCAGCACCGCCAGCACGATGGTCAGCACCACGCCGCCCATCACCAGGATCATGGTCGGCTCCAGCAACGCAGTCAGCGCCATCGCGCGACGCTCGATCTCGCGCGAGATGGTCTGTGCGGCGCGGTCCAGCAGTGGCGCCAGCGAACCGGTCTTCTCGCCGCTGGCCACCAGGTGCACCAGGATTGGCGGATACACCTTCTGCACCTTCAGCGCAGAACCAAGCGCGGCACCTTCGCGCACACGCGCGGACACGTCACCGGCACAGCGCGCCAGCAACGCATTACCCAGGGTCTGCCGGGCAGCTTCAAGCGCACGCAGCAGCGGCACACCCGCATCCAGCAGGATCGCCAGTGTCGAGGCGAAGCGCGCGCTGTTCACACCCAGCACGAAACGCCCGACCATCGGCACCCGCAGCAGCATCGCGTCCCAGCGCAGGCGCAACCCGGCCTTGCGCAGGGCCAACCGCCAGGCCACCACCAGCGCAGCGATGCCGAGCCCCACCCACATGCCCCAGCTGCGCACGAACGCGCTGGCGGCCAGCATCACCTGGGTCAGCATCGGCAGCGTCTGCCGCGCCTGCACGAACGCGGTCACCACCTGCGGCACCACGTAGCTGAGCAGGAAGATCACGATCGCCACCGATACCAGGCTGATCGCCGCCGGGTAGATGAAGGCGGTCAGTACCTTGGCCTGCAGCGCATTGCGTTCCTCGATGTAGTCGGCCAGGCGCTCCATCACCCGCGCCAGATCGCCGGAATCCTCACCTGCACCCACCAGCGCTCGATAGATCGGCGGGAAATCGCGCGGCCGCGCGGCCAGCGCCACGGTCAGGCGCTGGCCGGCGCGCACGTCGGCGCGCACAGCGGTGAGTGCCTGGGCCACGTGCGGGCGCTCGGCCTGCTCGATCACCGCACTCAAGGCGCCCTCCAACGGCAGGCTGGCCGCCAGCAGGCTGGCCAGCTGGCGGGTGGCCCAGGCCAACTCGCTGGCCGACAGGCGGCGAGCGCCCCAGCCACTGCCGACACTGCGCGCAGCGCTCACCTGCACGGGTGTCAGCCCGCGCCCACGCAGCAGCTGGCGCGCACCGCGCGGGCTGTCGGCATCCAGTTGACCCTTCTCGATGCGGCCCTGCGCATTGGCAGCCTGGTAATCGAACAGCGCCATGCGAGCCTCAGTCGTCGCCAGTAACGCGCAGGATCTCTTCCAGCGTGGTCACCCCGCTGTCGACCCAGCGCTGGCCGTCCTGTCGAAGGGTCCGCATGCCGGCCCGCCGTGCCGCCTCGCGTAGCGCAGGCTCACCCTGCCCTTCATGGATCAGTGCACGTACCCGGTCGTCCACCACGAACAGTTCATGGATGCCGGTGCGTCCCCGATAGCCACTGTTGGCACAGGCCGTGCAGCCCACTGCGCGCCATACGGTCCGGCCTTCGCCGTCCACCTCGGCACGCCGGCACTGCGTACACAATCGCCGCACCAGTCGCTGCGCCAGCACACCACGCAACGACGAGGCCAGCAGGAACGGTTCCACGCCCATGTCGGCCAGGCGGGTCACCGCCGAGATCGCATCGTTGGTGTGCAGCGAAGCCAGCACACCGTGCCCGGTCAGCGACGACTGCACCGCGATCTGTGCGGTCTCCAGGTCACGTATCTCGCCGATCATGATGGTGTCCGGGTCCTGGCGCAGGATCGCGCGCAGCGCGGTGCCGAAGCTCATGCCGATGCGCGCGTTGACCTGGATCTGGCCAATGCCGGCAAAGTCGTACTCCACCGGATCTTCCACGGTGAGGATATTGCTGGTGCTGCTGTCGAGCTGGCCCAGCGCGGCGTACAGCGACGTGGTCTTGCCGCTGCCGGTCGGCCCGGTCACCAGCACGATCCCGTGCGGCTGCCGGATCAATCCGGTGAACGTGGCCAGGGTGTCATCGGCCATGCCCAGGCGCTGCAGCTGCAGGCGGCCGGCATCCTTTTCGAGCAATCGCAGCACGGCGCGCTCGCCATGCCCGGTCGGTACCGTGGAAACACGGATGTCCAGCGGCCGCCCGCCCACGCGGATCGCGATGCGCCCATCCTGTGGCAGGCGCTTCTCGGCAATGTCCAGGTGGGCCATGATCTTGATGCGCGACACCAGCGCTGCGTGCAGTGCGCGCCGAGGCTGCACCATGTCGCGCAGCGTGCCGTCCACCCGGTAGCGCACCACCGAATGGGTCTCGAACGGCTCGATATGCAGATCGCTGGCACCGTCGCGTGCAGCCTGTGCCAGCAGCGCGTTGATCATGCGGATCACCGGCGCATCATCCTGCGCATCCAGCAGGTCGGTGACCTCCGGCATGTCCTGCATCAGCCGGTCCAGATCGACTTCACTTTCGGCGGCACCGACCACGGCCGCGGCATCACCGCCGTCACGGTACTGCTCACCCAACCGCTGCTGCCAGGTCGCCGCATCCAGGGCCTGGAAAGGCAGCGGGCCATGCCGGCGGCGCAGCTCGGCCACGGCCCACGCCGCCGTGTCGGCCGTGCCGAGCAGCACCGGCTCGCCACCGGCTTCGGACAGCATCACGCCGTGGCTGCGCACCCACGCGTATGGCAGCGGCACAACGGCGCTCACGGCCCGATCACCAGTTCCGGCGTGTAGCCCAGCCCGCGCAGCTGCTGCAATGCCGGATCCAACTTCGCCGGATCACGCGGCAACCGCACGCGCAGGCGTTGCCCACCCTCGCCCGGCGTCGCCTCCGCGTAGGCCTGCAGGCCCAGCGCCCGCACCTGCGCCACGCCCTGGCTGGCACGGCTCGGCTCCAGCCCCTGTGCGAACTGCACCAGCTGCGCATCGCCGTCACCGGCCGGATACAACGCTGCCAGGCTGGTGTTCTGCAACGGCTGGCCGTGGCCATCGCGCGCATTGCCCTGGCCGAGTACCGACAGGTCCTGCGGTGGCAGCTGCGGCGCCGACAGCGCGGGCAAGGCCCAGCTCTGTACGGGCTGCGCGCCGGCCTGCGCATTGCGCATGTAGTCGTAGCGGTCGCGGGTCAGGCGCTGTCCGGCGGCCGGGTCGCGTACCACGTGCGGGCGCAGGAACACCATCAGGTTGGTCTTGGCGCGCTTGCGCGTGTCGCTGCGGAACAAGGTGCCCAGCACCGGGATCTTCCCCAGCCCCGGCACCGCATCACGGCCATGGCTGACGCTGTCTTCCAGCAGGCCACCGAGCACCATGATCTGGCCATCGTCCAGCAGCACGCTGGTATCGAGTGCGCGCTTGTTGGTGATGATGCCGGCCGTGCTGTTCGCGCTCTGCGCGTCGATGCTGCTGACTTCCTGGTAGATGTCCAGCTTCACCGTACCGCCCTCGGAAATCTGTGGGCGCACCCGCAGCTTCAGGCCCACGTCTTCGCGCACGATGGTCTGGAAGGGGTTGTTGCTGCCGCCGCCACCGTCGGTCACGTAGCGGCCACTGACGAACGGCACGGTCTGGCCGACCATGATGCTGGCTGACTCGTTGTCCAGCGTCATCAGGTTCGGCGTCGACAGGATGTTGGCGCCGCCCTTGCTCTGCAGCGCAGTGGCCAGCGCCTTCATGTTGAGGATCTGGCCGACACCGGGCAGGTTGATGGTGCCGTCGATCACGCCGATCTTCAGGCCATCCTTGGGCAGCACGTCCAGCGTGGTACGCGCACCGGTATTGAGCCCGCTACCGCCGGTAGCGCCCCCGAAATGGGTGCCGCCAAACGTACGGCCATTGCCCAGCATCCACTGCACGCCCAGCTCGGCCGCGTCGGTCTGGTTGACCTCCACGATCAGGCTTTCCACCAGCACCTGCGCACGGCGCTGGTCGAGCTGGTCGATCACCCGCCGAAGGTTGCGGTACACCGGCTCCGGCGCCGAAATCAGCAGGGTGTTGGTGGCCACGTCCGCCTGTACCGAAATGCCGTTATGGCTGAAGCCGGTGCTTCCTGCATCGATCGGGTCGCGCCGGCTCGGGTCCAGCCGCTGCGATTCCAGCGCATTGCCTCCGGGCTTGGCCTGCTGCGGCTGCGACGGCTGGATGGGCGTGGAACGGTTGGCGTCACCCGGCAGCGGGGTGATGCCTTCGTTGCTGCCCATGGCCGGTGCATCGCTCTGTCCGGCCACCACGCCACGCAGCACACCGGCCAGCTGGTTGGCCTGGGCGTTGCGCAGGTAGACCACATGCAGGTTGCCGGACTCGTCCTGGGCACGGTCCAACTTCTCCACCAGCTGCCGCGCCAGGCGGGTGCGGCCTGGGCTGCTGGAACGCAGCAGCACGCTGTTGCTGCGCGGATCGGCCATCACCACCACCTTCTGGCCCGGCTCGGCGCCCTGCGCATCCAGCAGCGGCGCAACCATGGCCGCCACGTCCACCGCAATGCCCTGCTGCAGCTTCACCACATCGGTGTCCATGCCGGCGGGCGTGTCGACGCTGGCGATCACCCTCGCGATGCGCTCCAGGTTGTCGGCGTAGTCGGTGATCACCAGGGTGTTGTTGCCTGGATTGGCGGTGATCGGGTTGTCCGGGCTGATCATCGGCCGCAGCACAGCCACCAGCGCCGCCGCATTCTCATAGCGCAGCGCAAACGTACGCGTGGCGATCTCGCCCCCTGCACCACCGCTACCCACCCGGCCACCGAGCAGCTTGGCATCGGCCTGCGGCACCACCCGGCTGACGCCGCCGTTCTCGACCACGGCGAAGCCTCTCATGCGCAGTGCGCCCAGCAGCAGCTGGTAGGCCTGGGTACGGCTGACCGGGCCATCGGAAACCACCGTCATCTTGCCGGTCACGCGGGGGTCGACCAGGAACTGGCGTCCGGTGAAGCGCGCCGCCATGCGCAGCACACCACCGATATCGGTATCCACCAGGTTCAGCTGCACCGGCTCATCGCGGGTGTCCTGCGCCGCCACCGGCGCCGGCACGTGGGCCATGCCCACGATCAGTGCCAATGCGGCACTGCAGGCAAGGCTGCGCATCGCCCTCATGGATGGGCACCCGCAGGAGCCACCATCACGATGTTTCCGGAAATCCTTGCCGCCGGCATGTTCGCATCCCCTGTGCGTGTCAATTGCAACTGCTGCAACTCGATGGCCGGATCGGCCAGCAGCGGCAGCAGCCAGTTCCATAGCGCATCGGCGGGAACGGCCCGTACCTGCAGGTGCCAGCACCCGTCGCGCGCTTCGATATGCAGGCCGCCAGCCAGACCGGCGGACTTGATCTGGTCACGCAGCCCGGCCAGGGTCGGATGCTGGCCCTGCGCCAGCTGCTGGCGCTCACGGGCGCGCAGCAGCGGTGCCAGTGCGCGATGCTGCGCCTGCAGCCGTGGCAGTTCGGCCTGCCAGTGCGTGCGCTGCTTCAGCAGGGGCTCCAGCCAGGACGACCACAGGCCCGCCACCAGCAGCGCCACAACCATCACCCACAGCATCAGCCGGTCGCGCGGTGGCAGGCGTTGCCAGCGCTGCTGCAGGCCCGCCAGCCCCTCGCCCAGCCGCAGGGTTCGGGTCGTCACTGTCCCGCTCCGCTCACCCGCAGGCGTCCACCGGCGTCGCGCGCCAGCTGCAGCCCCTGCGCCTGCATCGCTTGCTGCCAGTGCTCAAGCCGCTGTGGATCGTCAGCCAATGCCTGGGCATCGGCGTCCAGCTCCAGGTACACCTGCCCGGGTTGGTAGTGCAGGCTGTGCACCTGCCCCGCCAGCTCCGGAACCGCATGCAGCGTGCTGGCGACCTGGCGCTGCAGCGCCGGCAACGGCGGCGCTGGCGGCGGAACCGCCAGCGCTCGCCTTGCCTGCAACACCGGGTCCACCACGTCGGTGATCTCCGGAAAGCGTGCGCTGAACTGCCGTGCCATGTCCTGCTGCAGCGCCTCACCCTCGACCCGCCAACGCGAGACCTGCCACTGCAGGCCAAGTGCAGCCAGCAGCACCGCCGCCAGTGCCAGGCCGATCGCCAGTCGCGGCGCTTGACGGTCTGCGCCGGGCAGCGGCAATGACCACCCCGGCAACGGGCCACAGGCCTGCCGTTCATGCGCGACGGCGGTGCCCGGCAGGCTGTCCGGCCACGTCGGCGGCACGCTGCCGATCCACTGCACGGCCTGCACGCCGGCCTGTTGCAGGCGGGTGGCCAACGCCTGCATCACCGCAGACGCGTCACGTCCGCCATACCATTGGACAAGTCCCCGATCGCGCCCGCTGCGCACCAGCAGATGCTCGCCGCTGACCTGCAGCGTGGCGTGGCCGTCCTGCCAAGGCAGCAGCAGTGGCGTCGGATACAACGCCTGCAGCTGCAGCGCACACGAGGCCAGCAGCTGCTGCGCCTGCGCGATGGCCTGCTGGCCGAGCCAGGCCACCGGAACCGTACCGTCTGCCGCCTGCGCACCGTGGGCCAGCGCCACCTCCTGCAGGTCATCCAGCAGCATGGCCTCCACCTCGCCCTGCAACGCCGCCTGCAGGCGGCGCCCGGACAGCGGCGGCAGCTGCAGTTCCAGCAGGATCAGGTCGTTCGGGTCAAGGCAGGCATGCACCGCCGCCCGCGGATGCCGCAGGCCCAGCGCGGCCAGCGTGTCGCGGCCGTGTGCCACTACCTCGTCCTTGTGAAGCCGCGCCCAGTCCACCGCGCTGTCGGCGCGCAGGTGCGCCAACGGCGGCAGGCGCACCCGAAGCTGCACCGTCATGCGCCGATCCTCGTCCACACCCGTTGTACACGTACCCCGTCGTCGCGGTACTCGCGCCAGAGCAGCGCGCGAAAATCAACCGCGCTGCCGTCAGCCTGCACCCGGCCCACGGCCAGGAACCACTCGCTATGGATACCCAGTGGAAGCACGGCCATCTGTTCGTTGCTCAGTTGGAGTCGGTTGGCGATGTCACCGCGGTTGAGCAGCCAGTGGCCGGCGTCGCGCTCAGCGAGCAGCGCCTGCAGCCGTGCGGGCTCGACCGCAGGCGTCACCGCCTGCAGAACGCTCAGGTCGCTGGTATTGGCGTTGACCAGGGTCTGCGCCGGCAGCACCACGGTGCGTCGCGCCAGCGCCTGCAATGCCACCGGATCGGCACCGGCCAGTGCCTGCGCGATCAGTGATTCGCGCGGCAGTGGGGCCTGTGCCTGGATGTCACCGTCGCGCAGGCGCGCCTGGATGTGGTCCGCCGCGGATGCGCAGGCACCCTGGCCAAGCCCCTGTGCAGCACACAACGCGATGAACGCGCGCCGCGCCTCGGGGTCCGGCCTGCCCTGTGCCAGCAGGTTGCGCAGGTTGAACATCGACTGCGCATCGACCAGTTGCAGCTGCACCGGCAACGGCGCCTGCAGTTGCAACGGGCGCGCCCAGCGCCCGCTGCGCACCGTGGTCAGCTGTTCCTTTACATCCTCACGCAGCTGCTGCGCCGCACGCTCCAGCGTGGCGTCCACCGCCATGCGCACCTGCGCGCGCAACTGGTCGCCGCGCAGCGCGCGCAGCTGCGCCGACTGCCGGGTCAGCAGCGCGGTGGCAATCACGGCCACCAACGCCACCACCAGCAGGGCGACGATCACCGCCATGCCACGCTGGCGGGTGCACGAGACCGAACGCGTCGGGGCTGCCATCAGCACGCCTCACAGCTGCCAGGAGCCGATGTCTGCGTTCCCGGCGTCGCCACCGGGCTTGCTGTCCGCACCCAGCGAGAACACATCAATGTCGCCATGAGTGCCTGGAACCTGGTACTGGTACGGATGGCCCCACGGGTCATTCGGCAGGCGATCCAGGTACGGCGTCACCGGCAACGCACCACTGCCCTGCGGCGGCTTCACCAGCGCCTGCAGGCCCTGTTCGGCACTGGGATAGCGCCCATTGTCCAGCTTGAACAACTTCAGCGCCTGCATCAGCGCCGCGATGTCCTGGCGCGCCGCCACCACGCGCGCCTGGTCCGGACGGTCCATCAACCGCGGCACGATCAGCGCGGCAAGGATGCCGATGATCACCACCACCACCATGATCTCGATCAGGCTGAAGCCCTGCTGCCGAGCCCTGCGACCACCTGCCTGCCTTGCCATTGTTCCGCCCTCGTCATCCTGGAAGAGACCGCTGCACCATGGTCAGCGGTGCATGTGTCAGTACGATAAACATCCGCCTGCGATTCGCTGCGCGGTTGCCTGTGCGGGCGCACGTGCAGCCGGCACGCGTGCCGCCTCGAGCAGGTGCGGCGGCACGCTGGCCAGTGTTTGGTCGATGCACTTGCGCAGCAACGGATGCACGCACGCCTGCAGCAGGCGCACGCACTGCGTCGGCGACCACGCGGTGCCGTGGTCGAGCCCGATGAACATGCGGTAGGCCTGGTGGTAGCGCAGGTCGTCGTACACACGCTGCGCACTGTTGAGGTCACGTACGTTCACCAGCAGGGCCGCACGTTGCAGCAGTCGCGCATCGGCTGCGCCAAGCGGCAGCGCGCTCATGGCCGCGTCGGGCCAGGGCCGCATCCGCAGGTCGAGGGCCTTTCGAAGTGCCGCCAGTGGATGCGCACTGCTGTCCAGTGCCGCCCAGCGCGCCGCGTCCGCCCAGGCGTCACTGGACAGCACCCAGACCCACGAGCGCCCGTAACGCTGCACGTTCAGGGGCGTGTGCCGTGCCTGCTCCAGTGACTGGCTCAGGTGGCGATCCAGCTCCAGCATGCTGATCCTGCGACTGTCTTCCATCTGCGCCGCCCGTGCTCCGCGACGCGTGGTGCGTCGTACTCTGGAGAAGACGTCAGCAAGGCAGGTGAAGCGACACCGCGAATGCAACTCTGTGCACGGGATGGCGCTTCATCGGCAACGTCATCGCAGCGTCATCCGCCTGCAGGCTTCGCGCTGCAGCCGCGGTGCGTCACCCCCACAACGGCGGGCCAGTACCGCCACGTCGCTGCGGGCAGCGAATGCGACCAGTGCATCGGTCATGTCCACGTCATCGCACCATGACGCCAGCGCGACGCGCAGCGCGGGCAGCTGCCACCCGTCCATCACCCCATGGGCGCCCGCCACGAACCAGTGCCAGAGCCGATGATGCAGCACCTGCTCATGCAGCTGCGTGAGATCGTCGATGCCATGCATGTCCGCCAACAGCAGTGCGCGTGCGAGCGCCGCAGGCGGCAGCGCCCCGGATTCGACCAAGGGCATCTCCTGCTGCTGCAACCGCAGCAGCATCGCCAAGGGGTGTGACTGCGGATTGAAGTCCAGCAGCACCGCCTGCTGCTGCCACTGCGCGTCAGACACCACGCACACCCAGGGCGAACCATAACGATGCACCATCAGGGGCCTTCGCTGGGTGGTTTCCAGCAATGCAGACAGATTGCGACGCAGATCGAGCACACCGATGGTCTCGTTGCGCATCCTTGGCTTCTCCTCGCTTGCAACAGCCCTGCGCGGCGCGCACGGCCAGCGCCTTCATCTATCCAAGGACGGCGATGCCACCCGGAAAGCGACGCAGATCCAGCGACATCGTCAGTCGCAGCTGCTCCAGCGCCGCATCCGGATCATCGATGCGGAAGCGGCCACTGACCGGCGCGCGCGCCAATGCCGATTCACCCAGCAGTACCTTGCCCCGCCGGTAACGGTTGATCTCGTCCACCACCTCGCCCAGCGGTGCGCGGCGGAACACAAGCATGCCTTCGGTCCAGGCACTCACTTCCGAAGCTACGGCCTCGGCCACGACGCCACTGAGGCGCTCGTCGAACCGGGTCTGCTGGCCGGCCTGCAGCTGCAGGCGGCCCTGCGGGTGCTCGATACGGGCGCTACCCTGCAGGCAGGTCACCCGTACCAGCCCGTGGGTGTTGCGCACGTCCAGGCGCACCGCACCTTCATCGGCAATCACGCAACCCGGGCCCGCGAACAGTGCCAGGCGCAGGCCAGCACCGGTTTCGATCGCGGCCTGGCCCTGCACCAGCTCGAAGCCTTCGCCCTGCGCGTGCGCGCGGCGGCGCAGGCTGCTCTGCGTATCCAGTTCGATCCTGAGCTGCGGCGAGGGCGCGATCTGTAGTCGTTCACCGGTGCCGGTGTGGAAATCGGCCGCCATCGCCGTCACCGACGGCCACAATCCCAGCGGCGGGCGGAGCGCCGCCACCACCACCAGACTGGCCGGCGCCGCCACCGCAGCGCCCAGGAAGGCGCGCCGGCTCCAGCGCTGCGCCGGCGTCGGCGCGACCGGTTGGCGCGCGGCGGCGGGCAGTCGCTCGCCGGCCAGCTGCACCTGCTCCCACTGCCGGCGCGCACGGCCAAACGCTTCACGATGACGCGGGTCGGACTCGCACCATGCACGGAACCGGCGCCCATCGGCAGCGGTCGCCTCGCCCGAGGTCAGCCGCACCACCCACGCGTGGGCCTGACGCTCAACGGCATCCAGCGGGCGTTGCGGGCGGTCGTCAGGATCCATGGGAGCTCATGCCGGACCCGCACGCTGCGGGGTTCTGCTCGGCGTCAAAGTGTAGACGGATGCCGTCGCTCAGAACCGCACCTGGCGCCCCTGCCCACTGCGTTCGGCCAGGTAGTCCTGGGCTGCCTTCAGCTCCCGCTGCACCAACCGCAGCGACACACCGAGGTGGTCGGCCACGTCGCGCTGCTGCAGGCCATCGACGCGGATCGCCAGCAGGATGCGACGACGGCGCTCGGGCATGCGCTGCAGCAGGCCGACCATGTCTTCCAGCGCGAAGTCGAGCTCGGCCGCCTGTGCCGGCCCCGGCCCCGGGTCGGCCATGTCCATCAGCGTATCCACCTCCTCCAGGCTCAGCAGGCGGTGGTCTGCCCGTTGGCGGTCGATCACGGTGTTCATCGCCATCCGCAGCAGGTAGGCCGCAGGGTTCTGCACCGCGTCCAGGCGGTCACGTCGCGCACTCAGGCGCATCCACGTGTCCTGCAGCGCGTCGCCGGCCAGCTCTTCCGATCCGAGCTTGCGCACCAACCGGCGTTTCAGCTCGTCGTAGGCACCCAGAAGGTGGTCCATCAGATCAACCGCCCCAGCCGTACCGTTGTTCATGTTCGAATCCTTGAAGTCATGGAAGGGGCGCGCGCCGGCCACAGTCGTGGTCGGTGCCGGAAGGACGGATCTGCAGCGTCACCGGCTGTGGCAGCGCGGCGGCGTCGGCCGCCAGCACCAGGCCGTGCAGCGCCTGCAGCAGGCGTGCGTCGCGGCGATCACTGCCACTGCCGGACAGCAGCTCGGGCTCGCTCACCTGGCCCGCGCCGTCGATGCGGAAGCGCAGCGTTGCGGCATAGCGGCCGGGCGCAATCTCCGGGTCGTCACAGAACGCCGCACGCAGCCGCTGCTGCAACCCGCCGTAGCGACGCCGGCGTTCGGCCTCGGGCAGCCCCGCGCCAACATCGGGTTCCGCGGCCGAGGGCTTGCCCCGGCGCAGCACCACACGCTGCTCGCCGATCACCTCTGCCTCGATCCCGGTGTCCTGCAGCAGCGACTCCAGCGCCACAAGCGGCGCCAGGCTCCCGCGCAGCGCATGGCTGCTGCGGCCCGAAGCAAGGTCGCCGGGGTACATCACCGACCACCCACTGATGACACTGAAGCGCTCGACCGCCTGTTCCAGCGGCTGCGCAGGGATGTCGTAGGCGTGAACCGCGTCCTGTGCGGCAGCGGCAAAGGACAGCAGCAGCCATGCGGCGATGGCCACCTTCCAAGTTCTGACCGCATGGTGTCCATTCAGCCCCCTGACGTAGAACACATGACCCTCGGCAGCGACAGCAGCTGCAACGGTCGCGCACCACAACCGGAACCCCGGCCCACGCGCGACCCGCAAGCGGGCTCAAACCGTACCGGGGGCACATGTCATTGCGATGACCGCCGCCACGGCTGACGCCGGGTCAGGCCCTGCGAAGCCAGTCACGCGTCAGGAATCAATGAATCGAACAGGCATGATCATCTGCCCCAGGGGTCAAAACCCGTTGCGCAACAACGGGATCCGACCCCGACGGATCGCGGGGAACTGTCAGGCGGCGGGGCGGTGTGGCCAGGCAGGACCGTTGGCGCCATGGATGGCGCCATCGAGCCCCCAAGGAAGGGTTTACGGCGTGTCCTGCCTGGCCACACCGCCCCGCCGCCCCACGGAGCATCGCTGTTGCTGTTGTTGCTCCTGAGGTTGCCGGCCAGCAGCCGGCACTACCCGCGGGTGCCGGGTGCAACCCGGCCGCAAACCCCATCCCTCAAAGCGGCAGCTGGGTCGTCTGCTTGATCCGCTGCATCGGAATCTCGGTCTTGGTGTTCTGCACGCCGGCGATCCGGTTCAGGTGCTGCATCTGGAACTGCCGGTAGGCATCAAGGTCGGCCACCGCCACCCGCAGCAGGAAATCGCAGTCACCGGCCATCAGATGGCATTCCAGCACTTCCGGGAAAGACTTGATGCTGTTGATGAAGTGGTTGGTGGTGTCCTCGTCCTGCCCGCGCAGCCACACCCGCACGAACACCGTGAAGCCCCGCCCCACCTTGGCCTCGTTCAACAAGGCCACATAGCGGTCGATGTAGCCGCCCTCCTCCAGCAGCCGCACCCGGCGCAGGCAGGCCGACGGCGACAGCCCGACCAGACGGGCCAGCTCCAGGTTCTGCAGGCGGCCATCGCGCTGCAGGGCGTCGAGGATGCGCCGATCAAGGTTGTCGAGCTGGTACTGCATGAAATTTCGTCCTGGTCGACTCTGGCCGCATGGAATATCAATCATCCAGAATCCAGTGGCATCAACGCAACCCGATTTCGTGATCGGACCGCTAGCATGGGCCACCCCCACCTCGTCGTGCCGTTCCATGGACGCCCGTACCACCCTCCCCCTGCCAGACACCTGCGATACCGCGCCGCGTGCCGAATTCCTGCGCGGCCTGCGCGCCGCCGTACCGGTGATGATCGGCTTCATTCCGTTCGCCCTGGTGCTCGGCGCGCAGGCGGCCCAGAAGGGCCTGAGCGCACTGGAAGTACCGCTGATGACCGGCCTCAACTTCGCTGGCGGTTCGGAGTTCGCCGCCGTCGAACTGTGGACCTCGCCACCGCACATCGCACTGATCGTGGCGATCACCGCGCTGGTCAACAGCCGCCACCTGCTGATGGGCGCCAGCCTGGCCCCGCTGCTGCAACACCTGCCGCGCCGCCGGGTGCTGCCGGCGCTGTTCTTCATGTGCGACGAAAGCTGGGCAATGGGCGTGGCCGATGCGCGTCGACGCGCGCTGGGCTTCAGCCTGGCCTACTACCTGGGCGTGTCGGCCGGCCTGTACACGGTCTGGGTGGCCTGCACCGCACTGGGCGCGATCGTCGGCCCGATGCTGGGCGACATCCACGCCTACGGCTTCGACATGGCCTTCCCCGCCGTGTTCCTGGTACTGCTGCGCGGCATGTGGCAAGGCATGAAGGCGGCGCGGCCGTGGCTGGTCAGCTTGGTGGTGGCCGCCGCCACCTACCTGCTGATCCCGGGCGCGTGGTACGTGGCCAGCGGCGCATTGGCCGGCCTGGCCACCGCCTGGCTGCTGGCGGAGGACCCGGCATGATCTTCAATGGACTGATCCACTGGACCTCGGTGTTGACCATCGTGCTGATGGCCGCCGCCACCTACCTGACCCGCATTGTCGGTTTCCTCGCGCTGCGTAACCGCACGTTGAGCAAACGCGCAGTGACGGTGATGGAAGCCGCGCCGGGCTGCGTGCTGATCTCGGTGATCGCCCCGGACTTCGTCGCTGACAAGCCGGCCGACCTGGCTGCACTGGCGATCACCCTGCTGGCCGCCACGCGGCTGTCGATGCTGCCGACGGTGCTGATCGGCGTGGTCTCGGCGGGTGTGTTGCGTTATCTGATGGGGTAGCTACCGGTACGCCGGGCAACGCCCGGCGGACCGTAGTGGCGCCGCGATGCAATCAAGCGCTGCTGCTTGCCGCCAGCAGGCACAGGCTGCGCGGCGGCAGCGTCCAGGCGCCTTCCTCATCCGGCTCCAACGGCGTTTCGTCGGTCTGCAGGAGTACGCGCCGGAACGACAGGGCGTCGTCTGACACACAGAACCGCTGCGGCTGCTCCCCAGCGTTCAACAGCAGGGCCAGGCTGACATGCCGCCCAGGCTCGCGCAGGCCGCTGTCCGGGCTGCGGCCGTCCAAGATGATCAGCAGCGCACGCAGCCCTGCGTCATGCCAGTCCGCTTCCTCCATGCCGCGACCATCGGGATGCCGCCAGTCGATATCACGCAGGCCCAGCGCTTCATCGTATTCACCGCGCAGGAACCGGTTCCTGCGCAGCAGGCCATAGCGACGGCGCAGCGACAGCGCCCGCCGCACGAACGCCACCTGCGCCTGGGCTGCCGGCTGCGCAGCACGCTCCCAGTCGATCCAGCTCAGCGGGTTGTCCTGGCAGTAGGCGTTGTTGTTGCCCTGCTGCGAATGGCCGAACTCATCGCCGGCCAGCAGCATGGGGGTGCCCTGCGCCAGCAGCAGCGTGGCCAGCAGGTTGCGCATCTGCCGCGCACGCACAGAGAGGATCGCCGGATCATCGGTCTCACCCTCCACGCCATGGTTGCTGGAAAGGTTGTGCGAATGGCCATCACGGTTGTCTTCGCCGTTGGCTTCGTTGTGGCGGTCGTTGTAGCTCACCAGATCATGCAGCGTGAACCCATCGTGTGCCGTTACCAGATTGATGCTGGCCGACGGCCGCCGGCCGTGGTGCTCGAACAGGTCGGCCGAGCCGGTGAAGCGCGTGGCGAACTCCGCCAGCTGGCCGCCATCGCCGCGCCACAGCGCGCGCGCCGTATCTCGGAAACGGTCATTCCATTCGGCCCAGCCCGGCGGGAACTGGCCCAGCTGGTAGCCGCCCGGGCCGATGTCCCAGGGCTCGGCGATCAGCTTCACCTGGCTCAGGATCGGGTCCTGGCGCACGGCATCAAGGAAGCTGCCCGAAGCGTCGAACCCATGCCGTTCACGGCCGAGTATGGTCGCCAGGTCGAAGCGGAAGCCGTCCACCCGCATCTCGGTCACCCAGTAGCGCAGCGAGTCCATCACCATGCGCAGTGCACCGGCATTGGTCAGGTCGAACGTGTTTCCGGTGCCGGTATCGTTGATGTAGTAGCGGCGATCATCGGCCAGGCGGTAGTAGCTGGCGTTGTCGATGCCCTTGAAGGACAGCGTAGGGCCCAGCTCATTGCCTTCGGCGGTGTGGTTGTAGACCACATCCAGGATCACTTCGATGCCAGCATTGTGCAGCCGCGCGACCATCTGCTTGAACTCGGCCACGGTGCCCAGCGACAGGTAACGCGGCTGCGGCGCGAAGAAGCCGATGGTGTTGTACCCCCAGTAGTTGCGCAGCCCGCGCTCGAGCAGCTGCTGGTCATCGACGTAGGCGTGCACCGGCAGCAGTTCGATGGCGGTCACGCCCAGATGGCTGAGGTGGTCGACCACTGCGTCATGGCGCAGGGCAGACAAGGTGCCACGCTCGGCCTGCGGAACATCGGGGTGTTGCATGGTCAGCCCGCGCACGTGCGCTTCGTAGATCACGGTCCGGTCCCAGGGCGTGGCAGGTGCCCGCTCGGCACCCCAGCTGAAGGCCGGATCGATCACGGCACAGCGCGGCATGTAGCTGGCGCTGTCGCGGCGGTCGAAGCTCAGGTCGCCATCGCGGTGGCCCAAGGTGTAGCCGAACAGGTGGGGGGCCCACTTCAGTTCGCCCACAATCTGCTTGGCGTAGGGGTCCAGCAGCAGCTTGTTGGGATTGAAGCGATGGCCTTCCTCCGGCGCATAGGGGCCATGCACCCGGTAGCCATAGCGCTGGCCGGGCCTCACGTCCGGCAGGTAGCCATGCCAGATCTCGTTGGTGTACTCGGGCAGCGCGATGCGTTCCACTTCGCGGTTGCGTGCATCGAACAGACAGAGCTCCACCCGGGTGGCATGCCGCGAGTACAGCGCGAAGTTCACGCCCAACCCGTCCCAGGTCGCCCCCAGCGGGAAGGGCCGGCCTTCGCGCACGCGCGAGGTCTGCGTCCACTTACGGCTCGCCATCGGTGCCCTCCTCCTCGCGCGCGGCGGCGATCTCGGCCTCCACCAGCCGCTCGGCCATGTGCCAGTGCCGTTGCTGCTGATCATCCGGGCGCCCTTCTGCCTCCCAGATCTGGTGGGCCAGTGCCTCAATCCGCTGCCGTCGTTCCCTGCTGTCCATCCCTACCTGCCTCCTCGTTGATCCATATCGCCAACGGGCTGCCAGCCAGAAGCCTGGCCACGTCCGTGGTTGCGTTGAAATGTTCGATACGCCCGTCAAGGACGTTGCGCATGGGGCCTGTCGGCACCCCACGCAGCGTCACATCGCTGCCGACGTCGCGCGGCGCATGCAGGCTTGGGCCAGGCACGGCGGTGGGCGAACCACGCCGCACGACCACCAGCAGCATCTGCGCCTGATGCCTGCGCGTGAACGCCAGCCACGGTGAGCGCACCGGCGCCGACAGCGGCTGCAGCGCGCCGTGCAGGAACAGCTGCGGGTGCCTGCGGCGGCAATCCAGTAATCGCCGGAGCAGAAATGCCTTGATCCCACCGTCCCGCCAGTCCTCCAGTAGCGCGGGCCACGCGCGCGCATCACGCAGCCAGGCCTGCCGCGCTGGATAATCCACGGCGCGCCGGTTGTCCGGGTCCACCAGGCTCAGGTCCCAGCCTTCACCGCCTTGGTAAAGATCGGGCACGCCGGGAAGGCAGTGCTGCAGGCACAGCTGTGCCAAGCCGTTGCAGGCGCCCGCCGGCGCGATGCGCGCCACGAAGGTCGCCAGCGCCTCCCGCACCGGCTGCAACGGCGCTCCATCCAGCAGCGCGTGCAGCCACTGCGCGGCGCCCTCCTCCACGGCCACGTTGGGATCGGACCAGCTGCTGACCCGCTTGCCCTCGCGCAACGCCTTGGTCAGCCATTGCCCCATCCTCGATGCGAAGCCTGCGCCGGGGGTACCGTGCATCGGCCACGCGGCCACGAGCGCCTGCCATAGCGCATAGGCCTCGGCACTCGGCAATGGCATTGGCGCGCCGGCGCGGGTCGCCATCCGGCCCCAGCGCCGCACCGCGTCCCGCCACTCGACCGTGCAGGTACTGAGAACCGCCAGCCGTGCCCGGCTGTCGGCCCCGCGCTTGTGATCGTGGGTCGCCAGCGCAAGCAGCGCCCTGGGATGGCGCCGCAGGCGCCCGGCTGCATGTTCCAGCAGCTCGCGCCCTTCCATGCCCAGCCGCTGCGGATCACTGCCGACTTCGTTGCGCGACAGCAGCCTGAAATAGCGATAGAACCCGGTATCTTCCACCGACTTGGCATTCAACGGCGCGGCCAGCTGCCCGAACCGTACGCGCAGCTCGGTTTCAGCCGGCGCCTGGCCGGGAAGTGCCTGCAGCAGCAGATCCAGCGCGGCGCATGCCGCACCGTCCAGCGCCTCGCGCGCAGCAGCTGCAGCGTCCACCAGCGCCTTTCGTTCACCCGCCCCCTGCAGCGAATAGGGCCGGTAGGTGCGGTAATGCCGCAGCAATGAAGCCAATGCGCGTGCCAGCGCAGCCAGTCCGATATCGGCCTCGGCCAGCCGGGGCTGCAGGACCTGCTGCGCACTGCGCAGCAGCCGCTGGAAGTCTGCGTGAAGGCCCTGGCGCAACATCATGCCGCGAGCGTCCTGCTGGATCCGGTCGAAGCTGCGCGGATCACCGCCCAGCGCCTGCCACGTGCGCGAGAGCGCGGGTGCAGCCGCCGGATCGTGCAACCAGGCACCGGTCTGGTCCATGAAGTCATAGCCGGTGGTGCCGTCGCAGGCCCAGCTGTCGGGCAGCTGCTCGCCCTCGGCCAGTATCTTCTCCACATGCAGGCTCACCGCCTGCGGATCACGGCCGCCGGCCGCACAGGCTGCGTCAAGCGATTCACGAAGGCGCCGCAGGTAGGTGCCCGGGGAAGACAGGCCATCCACATGATCGATACGCAGGCCGTCCACCCATCCCTCGCGTACCAACCGCAGCGGCAGCGCATGCACCGCCTCGAACACGTCATCGCGCTCCACCCGCAGCGCGGCCAGTTCATTGATATCGAAAAAGCGCCGGTAGTTCACCTGATCGCCCGCCGTGCGCCACCAGGCCAGCCGGTAGTGCTGCCGCTGCAGCAGCGTATGCAGCCGTTCAACGCTGCGGTTGCAGCGCTCGGCCCACGCCGGCCACTGCGCGGGGTCCAGTGGATGGCTGCGCGGCGACAAGGGCAACGCCAGACCATGGTGGCGCAGCACGGGACGCGCGTTGTCCACCACCACGCGCACTACGCCATCGCGCACCGCGTCGTGCAACGGCCGGTCCAGTGCAGGCAGCCAGAGCCGGCCCTCGCAGCCCGGCGCCTCCCAGTCGATGTCAAACCATGCTGCGTGCGGGCTTCGACGCCCGTGCATCAGCACATCGTTCCACCAATGGCTGTGCGGGGACGCCGCCAGATGGTTGGGTACGATGTCGAGGATCAGGCCCATGCCGTGCGCGCGCGTCGCTGTGGCCAGTTGCCGGAAGGCTTCTTCGCCGCCCAGTTCCGGATTGATGCAGGCCGGGTCGATGCCATCGTAGCCATGCGTAGACCCATGCAGCGCAGCGGCGATCGGCGACAGGTAAAGGTGGCTGACGCCCAGCGCGGCGTAGTACGGCAGCTGCATCGCGGCGGCCTCGAGGTCGAAGCCTGCATGCAATTGCAGGCGTCCGGTGGCACGCAATGGAGTCATCGCCGCTCCCTCCGCCGCGTTGCGCTGAACCGGGCAATACGCGCGTCAACCGCGTCCTGTTCCCATGCCAGCGGTAGCCGCCGGCGCCAGTTCGGATGGCCGTTGACGGTGCCCGGCAGGTTCACCTGCGCGCGGCTCCCCAGCGCATCTTCCAGCGGGAGCAGCGCCAACCGCGAAGGCGCGTGCGCGACCAGCGACAGCGCACGCGCTTCCAGCGTCGCGCCCTCGCCTCGGGCAACGGCGGACAGTCCCTGCACCTCACTGGCGCGCGCGTGCAACGCCGCTGCAAGCCCGGTCAGCTCACCCAGGCGGGCACGCCAGCGCAGGTCGCGCCCGTGCAGCCAGCCGGACAGCGGTGGCAGATCATGGGTGGAGGGCATGGCCACCGCATCGCGGCGCCACCGTGGCGCAGGCAGGAAGCGCTCACCCTTGCGGGCGAACGGCAGCACCTCGATGCCCAGGATGCCGCGGGCTGCCAGCCGCTGGCGAATGCCCGGCGGCACCACGCCCAGGTCTTCACCGATCAGCACGCAGCGATGCCGCCACGATTCCAGAACCAGCAGGTTGATCAGATCATCGAACGGATAGCGCAGGTACACGCCCTGTCCGGCGCCTGAGCCACAGGGAAGCACCCACAGCCGCTGCAGGCCGAGGATATGGTCGATGCGCAGCCCACCACGGCCGGCCATCACGGCGCGCAGCACGCGAATGAACGGCTCAAAGCCCTCGCGCTGCAGCGCGGAGGGTGACCAGCTGGTGATACCCCAGGCCTGGCCCAGCGGATTGAACGCATCCGGCGGCGCGCCCAGCTCAAGGCCCTGCAGCAGACGGTCGCCACCGGTCCGGGCCTCGACGCCCTGCGGCGCGCAACCCACCGCCAGATCTGCGATCAGCCCGATCGACGCGCCGTCGTCGCGCAAGCCCGCCTGCACCTGCGCCCAGCCCTGCCGCGCCAACCACTGCGCAAACGCATGGTCGTCGGCGCTTCCAGTGAACCGGTCGGCGGCGTGCTGGCAATAGCGCAGCAGGGATTCGCCCTGCGCATCGCACCACGTCTGCATCTGTTCGTACTGAGCCGGCGCCTGCTGCCGCAGCCACTGGCGCACCTGGCGCAGCCAGCGCCACTTCAACGCCGCCGAGTGCGGCCAGTCGATGCGGCGCGCGGCAGTGGCTGCTGCAACGGCCGTCGCCAGTGCTTCGTCTTCAGCCAGCACGGCGTCGGCTGCTTCCGGCAGTACCTGCGGCAGGGAGGTCTGCAGCGGATCGAGCCAGCGCCGGTCGCTGGGCGAATAGGGGCTGTAACCGGGCCCTGGTGGCAAGCCGGCATGCAGCGGGCTCAACGCCACTGCATCGCCGCCGTGACGGTGCAGCAGTTCGCTCCATCGCGCACAGCCGGCGCTGTCACCGATGCCGGCGTCGTCGCGAGCGCGCAGGCTGTAGACCTGCGCCGACAGGCCCCAGCCGCGCAGCAAGCCCAGCGGCCACCAGGCACGCTGTGGCGCCACCGCAATCGCCTGTTGCCGTCCGCCCTGGCGCCACTGCCAGTAGCCGGGCTGGTCCGGCACGCGCCAGCGCCCTTGCGCATCGGGGTGTGCCGGCAGCACTGCGCCCTGCTCATCCACCCAGCACGCTGCGCCTGCCGCCTGGGGCATCGCCAGCAGCTGTCCACAGCAAGCCGTGCGCAGGCCACCGTGCTCGGGCGCTGCATCGCCCTGCAGCGCCTCCAGCACCGCGCGCAGCACGTCCGGTGCGACCTCGCGCGCGGCACCGGCCACGTCGGTCCAGCGGACCAGCAGGCCCGCACGGCCGGCCGCTTCCCGCACCGCTGCATCCGTGCTCATGCGGCGATCCAGCAGGCCAGCACGCCGCCGCCGGCTGGCAGCATCCCGGCCGCGTCCGGCCCCACGACGCAGTCGCCGGCCGGCACCGCATGCGCCACCGGCACAGGGCCCACGTTGATCGCGATCCACCATTGGCCCGAGGGCAACTGCCAGCCCGCCTGCACCGCGCCTTGGCCCAGCACGCGCGCACCCAGCGACCGCGCCTGCAGCAGGCCCGGCTGCAGATAGCGCCTGCGCAGGCCGAGGAACTCGCCCGTGCAGCGCAGCCAGTGCTGCGACCAGGGATCATCGCCGGGCGGCGGCGTGTACGACGCCTGCAGGGTCGCCGCATCGTTCGGGTCCGGAATACGCGCGCGCGAGGCGGCGTCGGCAAAGGCGCTGAAACCAGCGAACTCGCGGCGACGCCCTTCGCGCACCGCCTCGTCCAGCGGCGGCGCGTAGTCGGTGAAGAACAGGAACGGCGATTGCGCCTGCCACGGTTCGCCCATGAACAGCAGCGGGATCATCGGCGTCAGCACGGTCAACGCCAGCGCCGCACGCAGCCGCGCCGGATCCACCAGCATCGACAAGCGCTCGCCGAAAGCACGGTTGCCTACCTGGTCGTGGTTCTGCGCGAATGCCACAAAACGCGCGGGAGACAGGTCAGCGCTGGGTTCGCCGCGGGGATCGCCGCGCAGGTCCGGTTCACCCTGCCAGGCGAATCCTTCGGCCAGGCAGCGCGCCAGCAGTGCTTCGGCGCGACCGGCATAGGCCGCGTAATAGCCCTCCTGCTCGCCGGTCAGCATCACGTGCAGCGCATTGTGGAAGTCGTCATTCCATTGCCCCTGGTAGGCGCCGCGCAACCATCGCGCCTGGTTGCGTTCGTTCTCCAGCACCAGGTGCGCGTGCGGCACCACCGCGTGTACCTCCTCGGCCAGCTGCTGCAGGAAGCGCTCATCATCGATGGCATGCACCGCATCCAGGCGCAGCCCATCGAAGCCGTAGTCGCGCAACCACATCAGCGCGTTGTCGATGAAGAAGCGCCGCACCCAGGGCTGGCGGAAGTCGATGGCCTCGCCCCAGGGAGTACTGCGGTCATCACGGAAGAACCCCCGCGCGTACTGGCGCAGATGGTTACCCTGCGGTCCGAAGTGGTTGTAGACCACGTCCAGCAACACGGAAAGCCCAGCGGCATGTGCCGCCTCGACGAAGGCATTCAGCTCTGCCGGCCCACCGTAAGCATGGGCCGGCGCATACGGGAACACGCCGTCGTAGCCCCAGTTGCGCTGGCCGGGAAACTGCGCGACCGGCATCAGCTCAATGGCGGTGATGCCAATCGCGGCCAGCATCGGCAGCTGCGCGGTCAGCGCCGCGAAGCCGCCGCCGGCCTCGATGTGTACTTCATAGATCACCAGGTCCTGCCAGGCATGCCCGCGCCACGTGGGTTGCACCATGTCCTTGTCCAGCACCACCGCGCTGTCGCCGTCGATGCCGTCCGGCTGCCAGCGCGAGGCCGGGTCGGGCACGTCCAGGCCGGAAGGAAGGCGAAAACAGTAGCGGTCGCCATGCGATGCCGGTGTTCGCAGCCAGTGGCAGCCGTCCGGGTCGCGTTGCATCGGCCGCTGCGTGCCGTGCAGGCTCAGCGCCATCGTCCTTGCGTCCGGTGCCCACACGCGGAACTCCACCCCGTCACCGGCCACAGGCCATGCGCCCAGGCGCGGCGTCACTGCCGTCATGCATCAACCTGCAGGTACAGCGTGGACAGCGGCGGCAGCGTCAGCCGCAGCGACTGGGCGTGCCCATGCATCGGCCGGGGCTCGGTAAGCGCCGCTCCGAGGTTGCCGCTATTGCCGCCACCGTAGTACACGCTGTCGGTGTTGAGTCGTTCGGTCCAACGCCCCGGGTGCGGCACGCCGACCCGGTACGCCTCGCGCCGCACCGGGGTGAAGTTGCTCACCACCAGCAGGGTGCGGCCGCTGCCGGCAGGATCCCGGCGGATGAACGCGTAAACGCTGTTGCGGTTGTCATCGGCCACGCTCCAGTCGAAACCGCGTTCGTCGCGCTCGTCGCGATGCAACGCGGGTTCGGCGCGGAGCACGCCGTTGAGGTCTCGCACCAGGCGCGACAGGCCCTGGCCCTCACTGCTGGCCGCCTGTGCCCAGTCCAGTGCCGCATCGTGCGACCACTCGTGGCCCTGGCCGAACTCGCCGCCCATGAACAGCAGTTTGTTGCCCGGGTGCGCCCACATGAAGCCGTAGTACGCGCGCAGCTGGGCCAGCCGCTGCGCCGGCTCGCCGGCCATCTTGGCCAGCAGCGCCCCCTTGCCGTGCACCACCTCGTCATGCGAAAGCGGCAGCACGAACCGTTCGGAAAAGGCGTAGACCAGGCCGAAGCTGATCTCGCTGTGGTGATGCGGGCGATGGATCGGGTCGCGCCCCATATACTGCAGGGTGTCGTGCATCCAGCCCATGTTCCATTTATGGGTGAAGCCAAGCCCGCCCGCTTCCACCGGCGCGGTCACGCCCGGCCACGCGGTGGATTCCTCGGCGATCACCAGCACGTCCGGAAAGCGCTCGCGCAGCGTCTGGTTCATCCGCCGCAGGAACGCGACCGCCTGCAGGTTCTCGCGCCCGCCCTGCTCGTTGGGTATCCACTCCCCCTCGGCCCGGCTGTAATCCCGGTACAGCATCGACGCCACGGCATCCACGCGCAGACCGTCGATGTGGAACCGCTCCACCCACTCCAAGGCACTGCCGATCAGGTAGGCGGCCACCTCATTGCGGCCATAGTTGTAGATCAGCGTGTCCCAGTCGGCGTGCACCCCTTCGCGCGGATCCGCATGCTCGTACAGCGCAGTGCCATCGAACCCGGCCAGGCCATGCGCATCGTTCGGGAAGTGCGCGCTCACCCAGTCCAAGATCACCCCCACGCCGGCCTGGTGGCAGCGGTCCACGAAGCGCGCGAAGGCCTGCGGCGTGCCATGGCGCGCCGTCGGCGCGTAGATGCCCAGCGGCTGATAGCCCCAGGAACCGCCAAAGGGATGCTCGCTGACCGGCAGCAGCTCGATGTGAGTAAAGCCCAGCCCGGCCACGTACGGAATCAACCGGTCGGCCAGGGCATCCCAGTCCAGCGGCGCACCCTCGTCGCTGCGCTGCCAGGAGCCCGCATGCACTTCGTAGATCGACAGCGGTGCGCAGGTTCCGGCCTGGCGTCGGGCCGCCAACCATGCGTCATCGTGCCACTGCGTCGGCGCCGCCGAAGGCACCCGCGAAGCGGTGGCCGGTGGCAGCTCGGCCCAGCGCGCCATCGGATCGAACTTGTCGGGCATCACCCGGCCGTCGGCGCCGACGATGCGGAATTTGTAGCGGGCACCGGCCTGCACGCCCGGCAGGAACAGTTCCCACACGCCGGCGGTGTGACGCAGCCGCATCGGATGGCGTCGGCCATCCCATCCATTGAAATCGCCAACCACCGCGACCCGCTGGGCATTGGGTGCCCACACCGCGAAGCGCACGCCCGCGATGCCCTGCACCTGCATCGGCACCGCCCCCAGCTGCCGCGCCGCATCGGCATCACCGGCATGGAACCGCTGCAGCAGGGCTTCGTCCAACAGTGGACCGAACGCATAGGCATCGTGCACCTGCTCCACGCCCTGTTCGAAATGCAGGGCAAGCAGCGGTATCGCCGCGTCGCCGGCCGCGCCCTCGAACAGGCCGGGCAACGGGCCGGGGGACAGGTCCCAGCGCCGCCCGTCGTCTGCGATCACCTCGACGCGCTGCGCGTGCGGCACCAGCACGCGCAGCTGGCGTCCGCCTTCTGGCTGGCGGTGCGGGCCCAGCCAGGCGAATGCGTCGGCCGGGCGTGCATGGACGAGGTCCTCCAGCGCCGGCGCGATGCGCTGATCCAATCCCATCTCCGCGATGGTTTCATCCTCCAGGGCGGCCAGATACAGGCTGTCGTGGCTCATGCGGCCACCTGGCAGGTCTGCTGGTACAACGCCAGGTAGGCGCGCCCCGCCGCATCCCAGCCACCTGGCCGCAGCATGGCCGCGCGGCGCATGGCCTGCAGCAGCCCCGGCAGGCGGAAGGTGCGCATCGCCCGTTCCACGCAGCGGCGCAGGCCATCGGCATTGGCGCCATGGAACAGAAAACCGGTCACGCCGTCCTCCACGGTATCCACCAGTCCGCCGGTCGCGTGTGCGATGGGCAGGCAGCCGAAACGCTGCGCGTACATCTGGCTCAGCCCGCAGGGTTCGAAGCGCGAAGGCATCAGCAGGAAATCGGCGCCGGCAAACATCTGGCGGGCCAGCGCTTCTTCGAACCCGATGAAGGCGCCCACCCGCCCCGGGTAGCGGCGGGCCAGCGCCTGCACCTGGGCTTCCACCTGCGGCTCGCCACCGCCGATGATGACCAGCTGGCCGCCGGCCGCCACGATCTGGGGCGCCACGTCGCAGGTGATGTCCAGGCCCTTCTGGTGCACCAGCCGCGACACCACCGCAAACAGCGGGCCGGTCGACGGTGCCAGGCCGAACGCCTTGCGCACCGCATGGGCGTTGGTGGCGCGCCCGGTCCACTCACCAATGCCGAAGTGGGCCTTGAGATGGATATCGCGGCGCGGGTCCCAGCTGGCGTCGATGCCGTTGACGATGCCACTCAGGTGCCCGCCGGCTGCGCGACGCGCCAACAGGTCATGCAGCCCGCAGCCTTCATCCGGGGCGGTGATCTGCTGAGCGTAGCGAAGGCTGACCGTGTTCAGCCGCGTGGCGTTGGTGATGCCGCCCTGCAGGAACGACATCTGCCCGTGGAAGTGCAGTTCATCCAGGTGTTCGGCCGGCACGCCCAGTACCGGCGCAAGCGCGTAGGGGAACAGCCCCTGGTAAGCCAGGTTGTGGATGGTCAGCAGGGTCGGCACGGCCGTCCGGTCCCAACGCACGTAGGCGGCCGCCATGGCCACCGGCCAGTCATTCAGGTGCAGCAGCTGTGGCGACCAGTACAGCCCGGCACGCCCGGCCGCGATCTCCGCCGCCGCATGCGAAAGCGTCGCGAAGCGAACCGCGTTGTCCTTCCACTCCTGCCCCTGCCCGTCCACGTAGGGCGAGCCCTCACGCTCGTACAGCTCCGGCGACAGCAGCACGTAGATCGGAAGGCCGTCGGCCTGCACCGCCATGCCGATCGTGCACGCCGGCAAGCCGGCCCGCGCGCTGACCTGCCCCACCCGCTGCAGCTGTGGCAGGCGCTGCAGTACCTCCGGGTAGCCGGGCAGCAGCACGCGCGAATCACACGCACCGCGCACCGCACGCGGCAGGGCCGCAGCGACGTCGCCCAGGCCACCGGCCTTGACGAAGTCCGCCATCTCGGTGGCAACGAACAACACGCGCTGCACCAGTTCCGGCAGATCCAACGGTTGCGAATGGCCGCGGCGCGTGCCGATCGGCACGGGCGTGACGGGAGAGATCGCAACGGGTGAAGCGGACTGGGCGGCGCGGGCCATGGGGATGATCTCGGATGCTTCAGGCAGACAGACGCCAGCGGCGCCCGGACAGGCGCTGATGCTGGGAAGGAAGTCGACGCAGGACGTGGGGGACGCCAGCGAGAGGCTCAGGACGACAATAGCCCTGCATGCGATCAATCAACCGTGAAGCCATGGCGATTTCTTTGTGACAACACGTCATGAGCTCAGTACACATGACATGCGCCCGCCTCCTGCCCGTGTCTCCTGCGATGGGGCCGAGCCCACGCCCGGCTGCTGGCAATCCCGCGTGCCGCCTGAGCCGGGCTGGGTTGATCTCTAAAGAGACTCACCCTGCGACACCCGGTCGCAGGCCTTCGCGCTACGCGCTTGACCAATGTCAAACCGCCCGCTGCCACGCGGGCGTATTCCTATGCAGAACCCGAACACGCCGGCGCAGCCGGCCTCTACAAGGACCCTGCGATGAGCTACTCCCCCGACAACGCCCAGCTCGTGAATGCGCTGCAGAACGTCATGGTGATCTCCACCACCGACCTGCAGGGCAACATCACCTACGCCAATGACCTGTTCTGCACGCTCACCGGCTTCGCCCGCGAGGAACTGATCGGCCAGCCGCACAGCATCGTGCGCCACCCGGACGTGCCCAAGGCGGTCTACAAGGACATGTGGGACACCATCAAGGCCGGCAAGACCTGGACCGGCATCGTGCCCAACCTCGGCAAGGGCGGCGTGCTCTACGTGGTCGACACCACCGTGCAACCGCTGTTCGACGGCGACGGCAACATCACCTCCTACATCAGCATCCGCCGCGTGGTGAACGACCTGATGCAGAACTACGACCTGGTCGAGTTCAGCAAGGAAAAGTTCGACGACTTCTACGAGGCCGCGTGAACGCCCTCCCGACCAGTACGCCCTTCAGCCGCCTGCTCGTGGGATTCGCGTCCGAGTCGGGCAATGCCCGCGCCCTGGCCCAGCGCTTGGGCGCGGACCTGCAGCCGCACGCGCCGCAGGTGCTCCCGTTCAACGACATCGACGTGGCCAGTCTCGGCCACGGCGATGTGCTGCTGGCGATTTCCAGCTCGTTCGGCGATGGCGAACCGCCAGCCAACGGCGAACAGTTCTTCGAAACACTGCGCCAGACCCCGACGCTGGCTGGCCTGCGCTATGCGGTGTTCGGCCTTGGTGACACCGGCTACCCCAACTTCTGTGGCTTCACCAAGGCGCTGGATGCTGCGCTGAGCGAGCGCCAGGCGCAGCCGCTGCTGCACCGCGTGGACGCCGACCTGGGTTACGAGCAGTTCTTCCAGCAATGGCGGCCGGTGCTGGGCCAGGTGCTGGAGGGCGACCTCAACGCTGGCCACGACCTGCACCTGCAGGTCACCGCCTATGGCGAAGACAATGCCTTTGCCGCCCGCATTCTCGAACGTCGCCGCTTGAACAGCAGCGACCCCGCTGCCTGGCACCTGCAGCTGGACATCGCCGGCAGTGGCATGGCCTACCGCGCGGGTGACACCCTGCACGTGGTGCCGGAGAACGATCCTGCCCTGCTGCGGGCATTGGCCACCTGGTACGGCGACAGCACCGCCGTGGCCGCCCTGCACGACCGCGAGCTGCGCCTGCTGAGCAAGGGCGTGCTGCGCGAACTGGCCAGGCTCAGCGGCAGCGAGGGATTGAAGCGCCTGTTGAAGGTCAACCAGAAGCGCGAGCTCGACGCCTACCTGCATGGCCTGGACCTGCTGGACGTGCTGCAGGACCACGCCACGCCGGACGGCGTGCCGCTGGCCCGGCTGCGCGAGCTGCTGTCACCGCGGCTGCCGCGCGCCTATTCCATCGCCTCGCATCCGTGCCACGACCAGCTGAGCCTGTGCGTGCGCGAAGTGCGCTACACCCTGCGCGGCCGCGAGCGCTTCGGCACTGCCACCGGCAGCCTGCTGCATGGCGGCGACCACGCCCGGGTGTACTGCCGTTCCAACCCTGGCTTCCACCTGCCCGATACCGGCCAGGCACCGCTGCTGCTGGTCGGCACCGGCACCGGCATCGCACCGTTGATGGGCCTGATGCAGGAACTGCAGGCCAATGCCTGCGAACGCGAAGTGCACTTGGTGTTCGGCGAGAAGCACCGCCAGCACGACTATCTGTACCGCGACCAGCTGCAGGACTGGCACACGCGTGGCGTTCTGGCTGGCCTGCATACCGCGTTCTCGCGCGATGGCGTCGAAAAGGTCTATGTGCAGCATGTGCTGCAGCAGCGTGCCGCCGAAGTGCGCGACGTGTTGGCCCGGGGCGGGCATCTGTACCTGTGCGGCAACAAGCGCCACCTGGAAGGCGCGGTGCGCGAGGCCATCGATGCCATCGGTGGCGAAGGGCGCTGGGACGCGCTGCGCAATGAAGGCCGCACGCACTGTGAACTGTATTGATCCGTAGATCCTGTAGAGCCGAGCCCACGCTCGGCTGCTTTTCGCAACACCGCCAACAGCAGCCGAGCATGGGCTCGGCTCTACAGATGCAGGTCAATCGCCGACGATACGCCCGTCCACCATGCGCGCCACCTGCTGGCCGAACATGGCCACGTCCTGCGGATCGTGGCTGATCAACAACAACGGGATGCCGGTCTTGTCCAGCACCGCCTCCAACTCCTGGCGCAGGTGCTGGCGAAGGTCATGATCCAGCGCGGAGAACGGCTCATCCAACAGCAACGCCTGCGGTTGCGTCACCAGCGCCCGCGCCAGTGCGCTGCGCTGGCGCTGCCCGCCGGAAATCTGCGAGGGCAGCAGATCAGCCACGGTGTCGATGCGGAATGCCTGCAACCACTGCTCCACCGCATCGAAGCGCTGGCCCACGCGCGGATTCAACCACCCCTTCTCCAGCCCGAACGCCACGTTCTGGCGCACGCTCAGGTGCGGGAACAACGCGTAATCCTGGAACACATAGCCCAGCCGGCGGCGCTGCGGCGGCAGATCCACGCCGGTGGCCGCATCGAACAGGGTCTGCCCCTGCACGCGCACATGACCCTGGCCCGGCCGCAGCAGCCCGGCCACCGCCTTCAAGGTCAGGCTCTTGCCCGCGCCCGAAGGCCCGAACAACACCACCTGCCGCTGCGTGCACTGCAGCGATACGTCCAACACGAACTCCTGGCCGGCCGCCTGCAGGCGACGCTGCACCTGCAGGTCAAGCCACATCGCGCAGCTCCCGGCGACGCCCGCCCACCAGCCGCGCGGCCAGCAACAGGATCACGATGCAGACCACCGAGGTGAGAATCACCAGCGCATTGGCCTTGCCGTCCTGGCCGGCCTGTACCGCCTCGTAGATGGCGATCGACAACGTCTGCGTCCGGCCCGGAATGCTGCCGGCCACCATCAGCGTCGCGCCGAACTCGCCCATTGCGCGCGCAAACGCCAGCAGCAGGCCGGCGAGGATGCCGCGCCACGCCAGTGGCAGCGTGATGCGGAAAAACACCGCCACTTCGGACACACCCAGCGTGCGTGCGGCCTGCTCCAGCTGCCCGTCCACTTCCTCGAACGCCGCGCGTGCCGGCTTGAACACCAGCGGCAGCGAGGCCACCGCCGCAGCGATCACCGCGGCCTGCCAAGTGAATACCAGATTGATGCCGAACCACGACTGCAGCCACGCACCGATCGGACCATTGCGACCGATCAACACCAGCAGGTAGTACCCCAGCACCGTCGGTGGCAGCACCATCGGCAGGGTCAGCAGCGAATCCAGCAGCTCGCGCCCGGGGAAGCGACGGCGGGCCAGCAACGCGCCCAGCGCCACGCCCAGCACCAGATTGATCGCGGTGGCCCAGCCGGCCACCTTCAGCGACAACCCCAGCGCGGTCCAGTCCAGATCCATGCCTCAGGGCTTGCCGAACCCGTGCTTGGCCAGAATCGCCTGGCCCTGTGCCGAACGCACGAAGGCAGCGAAGCGCCGTGCCTCTGCCGGCTGCGTACTGGCCCTGGTCACCGCCAGCGGATACGCAATGCGCCCGGACACCGGCACCGCGAACGCACGGCGCACCCGGCCGGGCATCGCGTGCCCATCGGTGGCATAGACGAAGCCGGCATCCACTTCACCGCGCGCCACGTAATCCAGCGACTGACGCACGTTCTGCGTGGTGATGGTCTTGCCCTGCACCGACGACCACAGGCGCGCCACTTCCAGTGCGCCCTTGGCATAGCGGCCGACCGGCACGCTGTCCGGGTTGCCCAGTGCGATGCGCTGCACACCGGCACCGGCCAGGTCCTTCAAGGTACGCGGCGCCGCCTTGGCCTGCGGTGGCACCACCACCCACAGCGCGTTCACCGCGAACACCTCGCGGGTGCCGGCCGCCAGCAGATCCTGCTGCTGGGCCTGGTCCATGGTGGTTTCGTCGGCCGAGGCGAACACATCCACCGGCGCACCGCGGCTGATCTGTTGCAGCAACACGCCGGACGCGGCGAAGTTGAAATCGACCTTGGTGCCCGGGTGCGCCTTCTCATAGGCATTGCCCAGTTCGCGGAAGCTCTCGGTCAGGCTCGATGCCGCCGAAACGGTCAGCGTGGCCGCCCAGGCCGGCACCGTGGCCAGCAGGCCCAGCAACAACAGTCCAGCTCGCTTCATCGTCGGCTCCCGGCCAGGTTCAGTTCGGATCGGATTCGTCGGCCACCGCCAGCGCGGCCAGGCGCTCGGGCTGCAGCAGCAGGATCTCACGCTGCTTCACCGCGATGATCCCATCATCGCTCAGGCGGCGCAGCACGCGGCTGGCGGTTTCCGGCGCCATCCGCAGGTAGTTGGCGATCTCGGTACGCGCCATCGTCAGGTTGAAGCGCGTGGCAGAAAAACCGCGCCGCGCGTAGCGCTCGGACATGTCCAGCAGGAATGCGGCCATGCGCTCTTCGGTACGGTGGTTGGCGGCCAGCGTGGCGACCTTGCCGATCTCCGCACTGAGCAGGCTGAACAGCTTGGCCTGCAGCCCGGGCATGCGCGTGGCCAGCGAGCTCAGCTTTGGGAACGAGATGCGGCACAGATGCACCGTATCCAGCGCCACCGCATTGCAGGGGAAGCGCGAACCGTGGATCGCATTCAGGCCGATCACTTCGCCCGGCAGGCTGAAGCCCAGCACCTGCTCGTTGCCCTGGCTGTCGTCGACGAAGGTCTTGACCATGCCGGCGCGCACCGCAGCAATCGAATCAAACGACTCGCCAGCGCGGAAGATGTAGTCACCCGCATGGAACGGACCGACGTGGTCGACCAGCACGTGCAGATCGCCCAGTGCGGTCTTGTCGTAGCCCTGCGACATGCAGGCGTCGGAAAACGCGCAGGTGCTGCAGAAGTGCAGCGCGTCGCCGTCATCGGCGGCGGCGGGGTTCGGGGTGGCCTGTCCAAGGCGGCCGTGCGAAGGCGGATTCGAAGACATCTGGGCAAGACTCAAGCGATGGCGGCCGCCGGCCGGAAGCATGCGGCCATCATACGCCACAGCAGGCGCCCTTCTTCGGCCAGCCGCAGCACGCGCGCATCCCAGTGCGCCCAGCCGCGCGCCAGCAACGGTGCCAATGCTGGCAGCTGCCCGGCGAAGCATTCTTCGAACGGTTCATCGTTGCGCCATTCGAAGGCAGCCGCATCGAGCGCGTGATCGCAGGCGATACTCTGCGCCACCTCGGCCGCCAGTCGCTCGTCTTCGGACAGGATCAATCCGGCAGACACGCCCATATGCCCGGCCTGCAGCCGCGCACGCCATTCGCCCAGTTCGTCCTCCAGGCGGTAGAACACCTCGCCGATCTGGCTGCAGGCGGACAGCCCAAGCCCGATGAAATCGCTGCGGTCGCGGCGTGGCACGCCGGCCAGGTCACAATGACGCTGGCCATCGCCCGGGCCATGCGGGATCGGCAGGTCGCCGCGCTGGTAGTGGTCACCACCGATCGGTTCGTAGCCGGCTGCGCGCAGCAGGCGCCAACTCTGCAGCCATCGTGCCGCCGAGGGATGCTCTGGCAGCGCGCAAGGCGCCGGCAGCAGGATGCGCTCGGGCGCTTCGGCCAGCACCTCATGCAGTCGTTCGATGAAGCCGGTATCCGCGCTGCCGGGCACCCGCAACTGGTAGCATCGCGCGGTAAAGCCCACCTGTCGCGCATGCGCCAGCAGCGTCGGCCCCGGTGCATCGGCGCGATCGATCACGTTCAGGCGGGTGCAGCCCACCGCACGCAGTTGTGCCGGCGCCAGCGCGCTGCCCGCGTCCAGCCGCACCTCCACCTGTGGCCGCGCCACGGTGCGCAAGTACTGCGGCACGGCATCCAGCAGCTGGCCCAGCTGTGGTGGCGGCAGCGTCTCGGCCAGCCCCAACTGCAGCACCATTGCCACCACCTCGCGATCTTCAGCCAGCGCGCCGGCCTGCAGGCGCAGCGCCAGCAGCAGGGTGTCCAGATACGCCTGCGGTGGCACGTCGCGCCCGCCACGACCCGCCTGGAAGCCGAGCGTCAAACCACGCGGGATCAGGTGCTCGTTGCTGGCGCGCACGGCGGCGCGCCACCCGCTTTCGCCAAAGCCGGTACTGAACTGGTCAGCCGGCGGAAACAGCACGTGCCGTGGCTGCCGCAGCAATGCCGCCTGCAGCGCAGTGTCCTCGCTCTCGTCAACGTGGAAGCTCATGGCAGACATCTTCGGGCGTTCCTCTTCGCGTGGCCCTGATTGAAATCAAGCGTGGCGCATCTGATGGTTCCTGCCGGCCAGCGGCCGATACTACCCTTTCACCCACCACTCGGTCGTGCCGGCCGCTGGTCGGCATCACCCCTTCACCCGCCGCGTATCGTCCTGGTAGTGTCGGCCGCTGGCCGGCAGCACCCTTCACCCGCCGCGCACCCGCTCGGCGGCAGCCGCGTCGATGGCTTCGGGCAGGTCGGTTTCGCGGTCGATCTGCGGGAAGTGGCGACGTTCCATGCGGCGGATCGCGAAATGCATCCACGCCAGTGCAGCCGCCACCAGCACGAACAGCAGCATGAAGCAGCTGCTCCAGATGCCCACCGCATCGTTCAACGCGCCAAACACGATCGGCAGGACGAAGCCACCCAGGCCGCCGATCATGCCGACCACGCCGCCCACCGCGCCCACATGCCTGGGGTAATACACCGGAATGTGCTTGTAGACCGCGGCCTTGCCCAGCGACATGAAGAAGCCCAGCACGAACACCAGCACGGTGAACATCACCACGCCGATGGCCAGATGGAAATGGAGCGGCCCGTGGATACCCTTCACCACATACTCGGTATCCGGGTAGGCCAGCAGGAAGGTGCAGATGGCCGACACGCCGAAGGTCCAGTACATCACCCGGCGCGCGCCCATCCGGTCCGACATCCAGCCACCGACCACGCGGAACAGGCTGGCCGGGATCGAATAGCACGCCGCCAGCATGCCGGCGTGGCCCACGTCCATGCCATAGGCGCCAACCAGGTAGTGCGGCAGCCACAACGCCAGCGCCACGAAGCCGCCGAAGACGAAGAAGTAGTACAGCGAGAACCGCCATACCTGCAGGTTCTTCAGTGGTGCCATCTGCTCGGCGAACGGCACCGGCTTCACGCCTTCGCGGCGGCGCTGTTCCAGAGACGGGTCTTCCTTGCTGAAGAGGAAGAACAGCACCGCAGTGACCGCCAGCGCGACGGCCCAGACCTTGGCAACCATGGTCCAGCCGGCCGCCACCATCACCAGCGGCGCCAGCAGCTTGGTCACCGCCGAACCGATGTTGCCGGCACCGAAGATGCCCAGCGCAGTGCCCTGCTTGCTGGCCGGGAACCACTTCGAGACGTAGGCCACGCCCACCGAGAAGTTGCCGCCGGCGATACCCACGCACAGCGCGGCAACCAGGAACTGGCTGTAGGTCTGTGCGTAGGTCAGCATCCAGGTAGCGACTGCACCACACAGCATCACCAGCACCATCACCTTGCGGCCACCGAACTGGTCGGACCAGATGCCGAGGAAGACGCGGCTGACCGAGCCGGTCAGCACCGGCGTGGCGATCAACAGACCGAACTGGGTGTCATTCAAACCGAGCTGTTGACTGATCTGGATACCAATGATCGAGAAGATCATCCACACCGCAAAGCACACGGTGAAGGCGAACGTGCTCAGCCACAGCGCACGTTGCTGCTGCCCGGCACTGGCGGGGGCAAGGGCCTGGTTCATGAATTTTCCTCGTTCAAAGGGGTTCAGCCGATATCCGCTTCGGCTTCGATCTCATCCAGCCCGCGCACCGGGTAGCGTTCCTGCAACTGCAGCAGGTAGGCCTGCACCTCGCGCTGCCGCACCTGCAACTCCAGGTAGTCACGCAGCTGCGGCAGCACGGCCTCGAACGGCTGCGGCTGGCCTTCCTCGCGGGCATCGACGCAGACCACGTGGTAGCCCCAGCGCGATTCCACCGGGAAACCGGCCAGGCCTTCGCGCAGGCGGAACACCTGTCGGTCGAACTCCGGCGTGGTCTGCCCACGCTGCAGCCAGCCCAGGTCACCGCCTTCGCTGCTGGACGGGCAGCGTGAATGACGCAGGGCGAAATCGGCGAACAGGTGCGGCGACTCCTTCAGCAGTCCGAGCAGCCGCTCGCCCTCGGTGCGTGCAGCGAAGCGCCCGGCCACGTCGTCGGCCGGTGCGGCCAGCAGGATATGGCGCAGGCGCACACGGTCGGGGGAGCGGAAGCGCTCCGGGTTCTGCTCGAAGTAGCGCCGGCAGTCTTCATCGGTCGGCACGCGGTCTTCGATCGCGTCTTCCAGCAGCTGCTGGATCAGCACTTCCTCGTCACTTACCCGGTTACCCTCCGGCGCCTGCAGGCCCAGCCGCTGCGCTTCCAGGCGCAGCAGTTCGCGCACCACCAGTGCGCGTGCCGCTTCGGCACGTGACTGTTGCGGGCGCATCGCCCGGTGGTGCTGCATCTCGCGGGCGATGTCGGCCTCGCTGATCGCGGTCTCGTCCACGAACAGCCGGCACGGTGCCGGCTGCCCGAGCGAACGCGGCCCCTGCGCCGCCGCGTCATGGTGGTGCGAATGCGCCTCGGCGGGAACCGGTGCGGCGGAGTCGATCACGGTAATCGGCAGGAATTTCGGCAGGCTGCGCATGGTTTACTCCCGCGGCCCATAGCGCAGCGTGGCCTGACGGCGGCGCACCACCTGGTAGGGCCGCCACAGGTAACTGATCGGAATGCTCCATACGTGCACCAGGCGGGTGAACGGCGCGATCAGGAACAGGGTCAGGCCCAGGAAGATATGCATCTTGTAGACCCAGCTGACGCCCTCGATGTAATAAGCGGCTCCGGCACGGAAGGTCACGATGTGCTGCGCCCACTCGGCCAGCTGCACCATCACCCCACCGTCCAGGTGACCGGACGAGACGCGGATGCTGTACAGGCCCAGGCACAGCTGCGCGAACAGCAGCACCAGCACCAGGGTGTCACCGAAGCTGCCGGTAGCCCGAACACGCGCATTGAACAGGCGGCGTACCAGCAGGATGCTGATGCCGATGAAGCACAGTGCGCCGAACACACCACCGACCACCATCGCCAGCATCTGCTTCTGCGAGGAGGTGATGAAGTGCTCGTACACCGCGTGCGGCGTCAGCAGCCCGACCAGGTGGCCGCCGAGGATGGCCAGGATACCGATGTGGAAGCAGTTGCTGCCGAGCCGCATGCCCTTGTCCGACAGCATCTGACTGGAGCCGGTGCGCCAGGTGTACATGGCCTTGTCATAGCGGGCCCAGCTGCCGATCAGCAGCACTGCCACGGCGATGTACGGGTAGTACTGGAAGGCGAATTGATGCAGGGAGTAACTCATGGCTGGACCTCACGATGCGAAGGACGGGCCGGCGAACGCACGGGCGGCTTGCAGTCTTCGGCAGGGGCTTCGGCGCCGAAGCGCACCGCCTCCTCCTCCCACAAGCGGTCCATGGCCTCGGCGGTATCGTCGCGGACTTCCTCGCTGGCACGCTGGCGCAGCGCCTGCAGATCGGCCTTGCCGTCACCGGCTTCGACCAGGATCTCGAACAGCACCCGGTGCGGCAGCTCACGCTCGGCGGCACGCGCGGCCAGCATGCCGGCGATATGGCCGATGTGGTGCAGCCACTCGCGGGCCTCGCTACCGGGGCGGTGGGCCAGGAACTCCAGCAGCAACGGCAGGTAATCCGGCAGCTCGCGGGCATCCAGTTCGAAGCCGTTGCGGCGGTAGGTTTCGACCAGATCGACCATGGCCTGGCCGCGGTCGCGCGACTCGCCATGGATGTGTTCGAAAAGCAACAGGCTCATCGAACGGCCGCGGTCGAAACTGGCCAGCCACGCCGCCTGTGCATCCAGCGCATCGGTGGCCAGCAGCTGCTGCACGAAGCTGCGCAGCTGCTGGCGGCGGGCGGGGTTCAGCGCCGGGTCGTCACAGGCGGCGAGCAGCTCCTCGCCGTGCTCCCACAGTTCCTCGCGGGGGTAGTCCAGCAACACCCCGACCAGCTTGAGCACGCTCATCACACCACCTCCTTGCGGCGCTGGTTCGGGCCTTTGTCCACCACGAAGGTGGTGGTCTTGCGCTGCCCGAACAGGTCCGCCGGGCTGTCACCATTGCAGCCGTTTCCGAAGCTGAAGCCGCAGCCGCCGCGCTCACCGAAGGCGTCGTTGGCGTACTCGCGGTGGCCGGTCGGAATCACGAAACGGTCCTCGTAGTTGGCAATGGCCAGATAGCGGTACATCTCTTCCACCTGGGCGATGCTTAGCCCGGTCTGTTCCAGCACGGCGGTGTCTTCCACGCCGTCCACGTTCTTGGCCCGGCGCCAGGCACGCATCGCCATCAGCCGCTCCAGCGCGCGTACCACCGGCGCCTCGTCACCGGCCGTCAGCAGGTTGGCCAAATAGCGCATCGGGATGCGCAGCGACGCCACGTCCGGCAGCTCGCCGCTCATGCCCACGCGGCCACGCTCGGCGGCGGACTGGATCGGCGACAGCGGCGGCACATACCAGACCATCGGCAGCGTGCGGTATTCCGGGTGCAGCGGCAGCGCCAGCTTCCAGTCGATCGCCAGCTTGTACACCGGCGACTGCTTGGCCGCATCCAGCCAGCTGTCCGGGATGCCTTCCTTGCGCGCGGCGGCGATCACTGCCGGATCGTTCGGGTCCAGGAAGATGTCCAAGTGGGCCTGGTACAGGTCCTTCTCGGCGGCTACCGAAGCGGCCTCGGCGATGCGGTCGGCGTCGTACAGCATCACGCCCAGGTAGCGGATGCGGCCCACGCAGGTTTCCGAGCACACGGTTGGCTCACCCATCTCGATGCGCGGGTAGCAGAAGATGCACTTCTCCGACTTGCCGCTCTTCCAGTTGTAGTAGATCTTCTTGTACGGGCACGCCGACACGCACATGCGCCAGCCGCGGCACTTGTCCTGGTCGATCAGCACGATGCCGTCTTCCTCGCGCTTGTAGATCGCGCCCGAGGGGCACGCCGAGACGCACGCCGGGTTCAGGCAGTGCTCGCACAGGCGCGGCAGGTACATCATGAAGGTCTTTTCGAAGGCGCCGTAGATCTCCTTCTGCACCTGGTCGAAGTTGTAGTCGCGTGAGCGCTTGCTGAACTCCGAACCGAGGATCTCCTCCCAGTTCGGGCCCCACTCGATCTTCTGCATGCGCTCGCCACTGATCAGCGAACGCGGGCGTGCGGTGGGCTGGTGCTGGCTGTCCTTGGCGGTGTGCAGGTTCTGGTAGTCGAAATCGAACGGCTCGTAGTAGTCGTCGATCTGCGGCAGGTCCGGGTTGGCGAAGATCTTGGCCAGCATGCGCCAGCGGCCACCTGCGCGTGGCACCAGCTTGCCGGCGCGGCTGCGCACCCAGCCGCCGTTCCACTTGTCCTGGTTCTCCCATTCCTTCGGGTAGCCGATGCCCGGCTTGGTTTCCACGTTGTTGAACCAGGCGTACTCGACGCCCTCGCGCGAGGTCCAGACGTTCTTGCAGGTGATCGAGCAGGTATGGCAGCCGATGCACTTGTCCAGGTTCAGCACCATCGCGATCTGTGCACGGACCTTCATCACACCACCTCCTTTACAGCTGCAGGTACTGCCTCATCGTCCAGCCAATCGATCTTGTCCATCTTTCGCACGATCACGAACTCGTCGCGGTTGGTTCCGCAGGTGCCGTAGTAGTTGAAGCCATAGGCCAGCTGCGCGTAGCCGCCGATCATGTGGGTCGGCTTGAGCACGATGCGGGTCACCGAGTTGTGGATGCCGCCGCGGGTGCCGGAAATCTCCGAGCCCGGCACATTGATGATGCGTTCCTGCGCGTGGTACATCATCGCCATGCCCGGCATCACGCGCTGGCTGACCACCGCACGCGCGGCGATCGCACCGTTGACGTTGAACAGCTCGATCCAGTCGTTGTCGACGATGCCGGCACTGCGCGCGTCGTCCTCGCTGATCCACACGATCGGACCACCGCGCGACAGCGTCTGCATGATCAGGTTGTCGCTGTAGGTGCTGTGGATGCCCCACTTCTGGTGCGGGGTGATCCAGTTCAGCACGATCTCCTTGTTGCCGTTCGGGCGCTGGTTCAGCAGCGGCTCCACCGTGCGCGTGTTGACGGGCGGGCGATAGCTCATGAAGGCCTCGCCGAAGTCGATCATCCATTCGTGGTCCTGGTAGAACTGCTGGCGACCGGTCACCGTGCGCCACGGAATCAGCTCGTGCACGTTGGTATAGCCGGCGTTGTAGCTGACGTTGTCGTCTTCCAGTCCCGACCAGATCGGCGAAGAGATGATCTTGCGCGGCTGCGCCTGGATGTCACGGAAGCGGATCGCCTCGTGCTCCTTGCCCACCGCCAGATGCGTATGCTCGCGACCGGTGAAGGCGCCCAGCGATTCCCAGGCCTTCACCGCCACGTGGCCGTTGGTTTCCGGCGCCAGGTGCAGGATTACTTCGGCCGCGTCGATCGCGGTCGAGATGGCCGGGCGCCCCTGGCTTATGCCTTCTTCGTGCACGGTGTGGTTCAACTTGCCGAGGAACTCGACCTCGTGCTTCGTGTCCCAGCTCATGCCCTTGCCGCCGTTGCCCTGCTTGTCCAGCAGTGGGCCGAGCGAGGTGAACTTGCGGTACAGGTTCGGGTAGTCACGCTCCACCACCGTCATCGACGGCATGGTCTGGCCCGGAATGGCCTCGCACTCGCCCTTCTTCCAGTCGGCTACGCCGAACGGCATGCCCAGCTCGTTGGGGGTGTCGTGCAGGGTCGGCACCAGCACCAGGTCCTTCTCCACGCCCAGCACGCCCGGCGCCATCTCGCTCACGGTGCGGGCCACCTCCTTGAAGATGTCCCAGTCGCTGCGCGATTCCCACGCAGGGTCCACCGCCTTGGACAGCGGGTGGATGAACGGGTGCATGTCCGAGGTGTTGAGGTCGTCCTTCTCGTACCAGGTTGCCGTCGGCAGCACGATGTCCGAGTACAGCGCGGTGGTGCACATGCGGAAGTCGAGCGTGACCAGCAGGTCCAGCTTGCCTTCCGGCGCGTCGTCGCGCCACTTCACCTCCTGCGGCTTCACTGCGCCCATTTCGCCCAGGTCCTTGCCCTGCAGCCCGTGGCGCGTACCCAGCAGGTGCCGCAGCATGTACTCGTGGCCCTTGCCCGAGGAACCGAGCAGGTTCGAGCGCCAGATGAACATCATGCGCGGGTGGTTCTGGCTGGCGTCCGGGTCGGCGAAGGCGAAGTCCAGCGAGCCATCCTTGAACTTGCCCAGCGCGTAGTCCGCCGGGGCCACGCCGGCCGCTTCGGCCTCGCGTACCAACTGCAGCGGGTTGCGGTCCAGCTGCGGGGTGCTCGGCAGCCAGCCCATGCGCACCGCGCGCAGGTTCAGGTCGGCCAGGCTGCCGCTGTACTTGCGGGCATCGGCCAGCGGCGACAGCAGCTCGTCCACCTGCAGCTTCTCGTAACGCCACTGCCCGGTGTTGAAATAGAAGAACGAGGTGCCGTTCATGTGGCGCGGCGGCTTGCTCCAGTCCAGGCCGAACGCGAGCGGCTGCCAGCCGGTCTGCGGGCGCAGCTTCTCCTGGCCCACGTAATGCGCCCAACCGCCGCCGGTCTGGCCCACGCAACCACACATGATCAGCATGTTGATCAGGCCGCGGTAGTTCATGTCGTTGTGGAACCAGTGGTTCATGCCCGCGCCGACGATGATCATCGAGCGGCCGTGGGTCTTGTCGGCGGTACGCGCGAACTCGCGGGCGATCTCGATCACCTCGGCGCGCGACACGCCGGTGATGCGCTCCTGCCACGCCGGCGTGCCCGGCACCCTGTCATCGAAGCTCGATGCCACGTTGCCGCCGCCAAAGCCACGGTCCACGCCGTACTGGGCCAGCAGCAGATCGTAGACCGTGGCCACCAGCGTCTCGCCGCCGTCGACCGTGGCCAGGCGGCGCACCGGAATGTTGCGGTCCAGTACGTCTTCGGCCGGTGCGGCGGTCCAGCCGTCGCTTTCAATGCCACCGAAGTACGGGAAGCTCACCGCCTCGATGCCGTCATTGGCGTCGGACAAGCTCAGGCGCAGGCGCGTGTCGGCGCCATTGCTGGCCTTCTCTTCGATGTTCCAGCGGCCCTTTTCACCCCAGCGGAAACCGATCGAGCCATTGGGCACCACGATCTGGCCGCTGTTCTCGTCGTAGGCCAGGGTCTTCCAGTCCGGGTTGTTGGCTTCACCCAGCCCGCCCAGCTCACTGGCGCGCAGGAAGCGGCCCGCCACCAGGCGGCCATCGTCGCGGCGCTCCAGGCGCACCAGCATCGGCATGTCCGAGTACTGGCGGCAGTAGTCCTGGAAATACTGCGAGGGCGAATCGACATGGAACTCACGCAGGATCACATGGCCGAACGCAAACGCCAGCGCAGCGTCGGTGCCCTGCTTGGGGTGCAGCCAGTGGTCGGTCAGCTTGGCCAGCTCGGAATAGTCCGGGCAGATCGCCACCGTCTTGGTGCCGTTGTAGCGCGCTTCGGTGAAGAAGTGCGCATCGGGCGTACGCGTCTGCGGCACGTTCGAGCCCCAGGCGATGATGTAGCGGCTGTTGTACCAGTCGGCCGATTCGGGCACGTCGGTCTGCTCGCCCCAGATCTGCGGCGAGGCCGGCGGCAGATCGCAGTACCAGTCGTAGAACGACAGGCAGGCGCCGCCCAGCAGCGACAGGTAACGCGCGCCGGCGGCGTAGGACACCATCGACATCGCCGGAATCGGCGAGAAGCCGACCACGCGGTCCGGGCCGTACTGCTTCACCGTGTACAGATTGGAAGCGGCGATGATCTCGTTGGCCTCTTCCCACTGCAGGCGCACGAAGCCGCCCATGCCGCGGCGGGTCTTGTACGAACGCGCCTTCTCCTTGTCTTCAACAATGCTGGCCCAGGCATCGACCGGGGCCTTGCTCCTGCGCGCTTCGCGCCACAGGCGCAGCAGCGTGCCGCGGATCAGCGGGTACTTCAGCCGGTTGGCGCTGTACAGGTACCAGGAGTAGCTGGCGCCACGCGGGCAGCCACGCGGTTCATGGTTGGGCAGGTCCGGACGCGTGCGCGGGTAATCGGTCTGCTGGGTTTCCCAGGTGACCAGGCCGTTCTTGACGTAGATCTTCCAGCTGCAGGAGCCGGTGCAGTTCACCCCATGGGTGGACCGCACGATCTTGTCGTACTGCCAGCGGGCGCGGTAACTGTTTTCCCAGTCGCGGCCCTCGCTATTGGCAAATCCATGGCCATCGGCAAAGGTCTGGGGGTCACGCTTGAAGAACTGCAAGCGATCGAGGAAATAACTCATCGGGGATCTCCCTTTGCGGACATCGGCATCGTGGCTGTGTGTGTCATCTGGCTGCGGTGCGTTTTCATGTCGTCAGCAGGGTGTCTCGGCACCGCGCCGGTAGTACCACCACCAGGTCACGGCCAGGCAGGTGACATAGAAAACAACGAATCCGTACAGCGCCATGTCGGGGCTGCCGGTCAACGTAATGGACGAGCCGTAGCTCTTGGGAATGAAGAAACCGCCGTAGGCGCCGATCGCACCGGAAAAGCCGACCACCGCAGCCGACTCGATGCTGGCCTGGTGCGCGGCGGTAGCCTTGCCCTCGGCGTTGTCGTTGGCCGACCAGCGCTCATGCAGCGTGCGGAAGATCACCGGGATCATGCGGAAGGTCGTGCCGTTGCCGATGCCACTGAGCACGAACAGCGCCATGAAGCTGAGCAGGAAGCCATGGAAGTTGCCGCCCTGGCCATCGCTGGGCAGGAAGTGCAACACACCGAACACCGCGGCGATCATCAGCGCGAACACCCAGAAGGTCAGGCGTGCGCCACCCCAGCGGTCGGCCATGCTGCCACCCACCGAGCGCATCAGTGCGCCCAGCAGCGGGCCGATGAAGGCGTAGGCCAGCGGGTTCACGTCCGGGAACTGGCTCTTCACCAGCATCGGGAAGCCGGCCGAGAAACCGATGTAGGAACCGAAGGTACCGATGTACAACCAGCACATCAGCCAGTTGTGCTTGCGGCGGAAGATCACCGCCTGCTCGGAGAACGACGAGCGGGCGCTGGTCAGGTCGTTCATGCCGAACCAGGCCGCGATGGCGCACAGCGCGATGGCCGGCACCCAGATGAAGCCGGCGTTCTGCAGGAACAGCGGTGCCCCACCCTCCACCGTGGGCTGCGGTGCACCACCCAGCGCACCGAACACGCCTACAGTGATGACCAGCGGGATCACCGCCTGCGCCACCGACACGCCCACATTGCCCAGGCCAGCGTTCAGGCCCAGCGCCAGGCCCTGCTTCTGCTTGGGATAGAAGAAGGAGATGTTGGACATCGACGATGAGAAGTTCGCGCCACCGAAGCCGCACAGGATCGCGATGGCCACGAACACCCAGTACGGCGTGGCCGGGTCCTGCACCGCAAAGCCGAGCCAGAGCGTCGGCGCCAGCAGCGAGGCGGTCGACAGCGCGGTCCAGCGGCGGCCGCCGAAGATCGGGATCACGAACGAATAGAAGATGCGCAGGGTCGCGCCGGACAGGCTGGGCAGCGCCACCAGCCAGAACAGCTGGTCGGTGCTGAAGTTGAAGCCGATCTTCGGCAGGCTGATCGACACCGCCGAGAACAGCACCCAGACCGAGAAGGCCAGCAGCAGCGAGGGGATCGAGATGACCAGGTTGCGGGTGGCAACCCGCTTGCCGGTGCGCTCCCAATAGCCGGGGTCCTCCGGCGTCCAGTCGCTGATGACGCGACCCGGACGGGCAGTGCTGCGGACAACAGGATCGCTACCGACGGTCATACATGGCTCCAAGGCTGTGGAATGACGTGGGTATTGCTTTCAAGTTGTGACCCGTCGTCGTGCAGCCATTAGGCCGTGCGGCAACTACGACGGGGTTGATCTGGATCAATCAGGGGCCGGTTTTCACCCTGCCCCTGACAAATGTCAAACCGATGAAGCGGTATTGCGGCGCGTGACTCCGCGCTGGCGCACGCTGTCGCGCACGTCCACATCGAACTGCAGCTGAAGCCGGCTGCCATCTTCCAGGGCAATGTCGAATGGCAGGCCATCCCGGCACGGCAGCCGCGCCGCCAAGGCCTCAACCGCCGGGCGCGGCAGCACCAGGCGGCAGAAGGTGCCACCATCGAGCAGCACCGGCCGCTCGCCGCCATGCAGCGACACCGCCATGCCCCAGCCCTCGATACCGCCGAAGCGGGTCATGTTCTCGACCGATTCACCGGCCAGCAGGCGCGCCAGTTCGGCCTCGTCCAGGCGAAGCCGTACCGATTGGTCCTGCAACTGCACTTTCATGACGCAACATCCTCCCATTGTTCGGGGGTATTGCAGTTGACCAGCCCGGCCTCGTCAACCGGCGCCAGGGCCACGGAATTCACGCCAAGACGGCGCTGCAGGGCCTGCAGCGAGCGCGGGCCGTCCGGGTCATCCAGCATCGATCCAAGTACGTTGCGGCAAGCATCGTCTATATCCACCAGCATGGGCAGGGGGTGGCCCGCAAAGATCGTGCATGGACCGCGATGGCCGTCACGCAATTTCTGTAGCAATCGCGGCGGCAGCAGCGGTGTATCCACCGGCACCACCCAGGCCGGGCCATCGGGCATGCGCATCGCCACGCTGTAGAGCCCGCCCAGCGGCCCGCAACGTGCCAGGCGGTCCGGTATGCCGCCGAACGCCGGGTAATTTCCGCTGACCCAGACCTCGCGTGCGCCAGCCTGCATCAACAGGCCCCGCATGTGTTCCAGCAGCGTGCGCCCCTGCCACGGCAGCAGCGCCTTGTCGCGGCCCATCCGGGTGGACAGGCCACCGGCCAGCACGATGCCGGTGATGCTCATCGCAGTAGAGCCACGCCATGCGTGGCTGCGCCGGCATCAATGTTGATGATCGTGCGCATGGTCATGGGCATGTGCAGGTTCACTGTCCGCGTGGCAGAGGCTGCAGCCCTCGCTCCACGCGCTGTCGCCGTCTTCGTAATGTTCCTGCTTCCAGATCGGGCACTGGTGCTTGACCACCTCGATCAATTGCCGGCAGGCCCGGAATGCCTCGTCACGGTGCGGGCTGCCGGCGGCCACCACCACCGCCACATCGCCGATGCCGAGCCGGCCCTTGGCATGGGCCACATACAGCTTCAGCTTCGGGCCAAACGTCGCCTCGACCTCGGCGGCCAACCGCTTGAACTCGTTCAACACCAGCGGCTCGAACAGGTCGTAGGTGATCCCGGTCACCGGCCGGCCGATGTTGACGTCGCGCACCTTGCCGATGAACACATCGATGCCGCCGAAGCCCGGATCGGAGACCGCCGCGATGCCCTCGGCCGGATCGATCGCCGCCTGCGCGCGGTCCACCACCTTGGCAATGATCGTCTCGCTCATCGCTCAGCCCCCGCTCACCGGCGGCAGGATCGCCACCCGGCCATCGTCGGGCAGCGCCTCGTCGTCGCGCAGCACGCGTTGCTGATCGGCGAATGCCGAGTAATCCAGCAGGCCGGCACGGAAACCCGGCCAACGCAGTGGCAGCAGCTCGCGCAGCGCCTGGCGCAGATCGGCCACGGTGCCACCAGCCACCTCCACCGCGATTTCACGGCTTGCATCCAGATCGGAAAACGCACCGAACAACTGCAGATTCACCTGTCTCATCACGGCTCCTGGCTCGCCAGCTGCACCGGGTCCTGATGACCCCAGCCCTGCACGCGCACTGGCGTGCCGGCAGCGGCCACGCTGCCCTCGCCTTCCAACACCACCCAGGCGTTGGCCTGCAGCATGGACATCAAACGGAATGATTCCTGCCCGGACAGCACGCGCGCACTCAGGCGCCCCTGCGCGTCCACTTCCACCCGCGCCCGCGCGTGGAAGCGCAGGCCCGGCGGCGTGCGCACGTCGGCCTGCAGCGGCAACGTCAGCACCGGCTCCGGTGCCAGCCCCAGCAGGCGGCGCAGCACCGGCTCGACGAAGAAGCGCTGGCCCACGGCCGCCGAGACGGGATTGCCCGGCAGGCCGAAATACAGCGCGCCATTGGGCAGCACCGCAAACAGCAACGGCTTGCCGGGGCGGATCGCCACCTTGTGGAACACGATGCGCGCACCCCGGCCGCGCAGCGCATCGGGAACGAAATCGTACCGACCAGCCGACACCGCGCCGGTGCTGATCAGCACCTGCGCGCCCGCGGCGAGCGCTTCATCCAGCACTGCATTGAAGGCGGCCACGTCGTCGCCCACCGTGCCCTGCCAGACCACCTCGGCACCGGCGGCCTGCAGGCGGCCAACCAGGTACGGCCGGTTGCTGTCACGAATCTGCCCGGACGCCAGCGTCTGCGCCGCCTCGGTCACCAGCTCCTTGCCGGTGGCGATCACTGCGGCCCTTGGCCTTGCCACCACCGCCACCTCGCCCACGCCGATCGCATGCAGCAGGGTGCGCGCGTTGATATCCAGCACCTGCCCGGCCTGCAGCACGCGCTCGCCGTCGCTTACATCCTCGCCACGCAGGCGCACGTTCTGGCCCGGCTTCACCAATGCCTTCAGGGCAATGCGGGTCGGGCGGCCGTCCTCGCTGGCGAGGATCTCCACATTCTCGACCGGCACCACCGTGTCCAGCCCAACCGGCATGCGTGCCCCGGTCATGATTTCCCAGGCACCCTCGCCGCCTTCGGCGCCAGCATCGCCGGCCGCCTGCCAGCCCTGCACCGCGAACTCGGTACCGGCCTCGAACGTCGCGCCGTCGGCGCGCAGCGCGAAGCCGTCCATCGCCGAATTGTCGAACGGCGGCAGCGACTGCGCGCTGTGGATGTCACGGGCCAGAGTGCGGCCGCCGGCCTCATGCAGCGGCAGATGTTCAGCCGGCAGCGGCATGGCCGCGTCCAGCAGGTTCTGCAAGGCTTCGCTATAGGCAATCATCAGTGGCCACCACCCTCGACCATTGCCAGTGCGTGGCCCAGTACCGGCGCCAGGATGTCCAGGCACTGCGCCGCCGCCTTCGGGCTGCCCGGCAATGCAAACACCAGCATGTTGCCCAGCTGCACCACCTCGGCGCGGCTCAGCCAGGCCATCGGCGTGTGCTGTGCACTCAGTGCACGCACCATCTGCGCCAGGCCATGCACCGGCCGCGCGTTCAAGGAACGCAACGCCTCCGGGGTCAGGTCTCGCGGGCCCAGCCCGGTCCCGCCGGTACACAGGCACAGGCGCACGCCCTCGGCGGCCAAGGCCTGCAGGCGGCCCGCCAACGGCTCGATGCCATCGGGCAGTACCTCGGCGGCTACCACCTCGCCCCCCAGTTTTTCCACGCCAGACACCAGGGTCGGGCCGGACACATCTTCATAGGTGCCGTCGCTGGCGCGATCGCTCAGCGTGATCACCGCGCAGGCCGCGCCCTCCAGGCCCTTCGGCGCACGCGGTTTGAAACGCTCACGCTCGGCCTCGTCCATGCCGTCCGGGTGCAGCCAGACACCACGCTTGCCGCCTTCCTTGAACAGCAGGCGGATGCCTTCGATGCGCAGCGCCGGTTCCACCGGCTTGCTCAGGTCGTACAGGGTCAGCAGCGCCGCGTTGACGCCGGCCAGTGCCTCCATCTCCACGCCGGTGCGGGCCTCGCTGGCGCACTCGCACCACACGCGGATCGCCTGCCGTTCCGGCACCGGCGCGCAGAACACCTGCACCAGTTCCAGCGGCAGCGGATGGCACAGCGGCATCAGCATCGACGCCATCTTGGCACCCTGCAGGCCTGCAATCTCGGCCATCACCAGCGCATCGCCCTTGGGCAGGCGGCGCTCGACGATCAGCGGATAGGCCACTGGACCGGCATGCAACTCGCCCACCGCCACCGCACGGCGGCGGCTGATGCGCTTGTTGCGCACATCGGCCATGTGGAAGGCCGCGTTCAATTCCCCACTCATCGTGTTGCTCATCCTCCGATGGAGGCCAGGTGCGGGGTCAGCCCGGTCTGGCCCTGGTGCAGTCCATGCCCGGCCGCTTTCAGGCCAAGCTGGGTGGTGATGCGTGCCAGCAGCGCGTCGCGGTCCTCGTCGCGCTGCAGCAGCGGGCGCAGCGGAACGCCGAACTCGCCAAACAGGCACAGCCGCAGGTCGCCCCTGGCGGTCACCCGCAGGCGGTTGCAGCCCTTGCAGAAGTCACGCGAATACGGCGCGATGATGCCGATGCTGCCGCGATGGTCGGGGTGGCCGAACTCGCGCGCCGGGCCGGCATCGGCCGCGCGCGGGCGCTCGTGCCAGCCCGCAGCCAGCAGCTGCTCGATCACCCGATCGGCGCGCAGGTGGTGGCGCTGGAAATAGGCTTCGTTGTCGCCGGTGCGCATCAGCTCGATGAAGCGCACGCTGAAGGGGCGATCGCGCAGGTAGTCCATCCACTGCGGCAGCTCGTCGTCGTTCAGGCCGCGCAGCAGCACCGCGTTGAGCTTGATCGCCTGCAGGCCCAACGCCTGCGCCAGGGCCAGGCCCTGCTGGATCTCCGGCAGGCGGTCGTGCCCGGTGATGGTGTGGAAACGTTCGCGCTGCAGGCTGTCCATGCTCACGTTCAGCGCGGTCAGGCCGGCCCGGTGCCATCCCGGCAGGCGCCGCGGCAGCAGCGTGCCATTGGTGGTGATGGCCACCTTGCGGATGCCCGGCACCGCCGCCACGGTGGCGATGATCTCGTCCAGGTCCTTGCGCAGGCTGGGCTCACCGCCCGTCAGGCGGATCTTGCTCATGCCCAGCGCGGCAAACGCACGCACCACCCTTGCGATTTCATCCACCTGCAGGAAGCGCGGGCGGCCATCGGCCTGGTAACCGTCGGGCAGGCAGTAGCTGCAACGGAAGTTGCAGGCTTCGGTCAACGACAGGCGCAGGTACGGAAAGCTGCGTCCGAAACCGTCGGTGAGTTGGCTCATGGCTGGTCCACCTTGTTGCTCCACCGTCTTGCCTGTTCCCGGAACGGCCCGGATACCCTCGCCTGCTGGAACGATTGCCAGAGTACGCGGCCTTCAGTTCCATCGGCATGACTTAAATCAATCGCGTTCGGCCCCGCGCGGCAGGCGTTGTGGCAGCATGCGGCTTTCCGTGCAGCGGGCGTGTGACAACCCTCATGATGATGAACGATTTCCAGCAACTGCTGCACGCCGCCGGCGAGCAGGCTGAACCGCAACGCCTGCTGTTCGTATTCGTGCGCGCCGAGCTGCCCGAATCGCCCACCAGCGACCAGCGCGACCGTCATGACCGCCGCGAGGGCGGCACCCTGTCGCCGGTGCTGTGCGTGGACAAGCTGCCGGCCGAGGTGCCCAGCTTCCAGGCGCTGGCGGGCGAATCGACCACCACCGGCATCGACTGGGACCTGGTGTTCGTAGCGGCGCTGGTTGGCCGTGGCGGTTTCGCGCCGAACAGCGACGAAGCCGCGCGCCCGTTGCAGCTGATGGTCAACGCCATCCATGACGGTCAGATCGGCCGCTTCGCCGCCTTCGACCGTGGCGGCGAGCCCGTTCAGTTCTATTGAGCCACCAGCTGCAGGGTCAGGAAGAAGATCACCAGCACGGTGTTCAGCCCCCAGGCCACGGTCAGCCCGCGCGCCGCCACGCCCAGGTTGGGGTTGTGCGCGGTGGGCGCCGCCCGCCAGACCGCCGGGATGATCCAGCCGGTATAGAGCAGCAGCACGGCAAATACCCCCAGCAGCAGCGGGGTGCGCTGGTTGGCCAGCGCCCAGAGGGCCACCGCCCACAGAATGTTGCTGGGAATGACGCCCTGCAGCCAGAACACACTCCACAGGCGGGAACGGCCTTGGGTGTCGGGGGTGGGGTGCAGCGAAGCGGTGGCGGTCATAAGTCTCCTTCTGTTTAGGAAACGTGCTGAGCAAGCCTGCGCTTGGTGGCTGGGAACGTCAACCCGAGTCGCACGTCACGCTTTGGCGCCTGTAGACGCGGGCCATGCTCGACACAGGTCGCTCCCCGCAGAGCCTGTCGTCATCGCCCCTCCCCCTTTGTTCCGTAACGCCCCCCAACCTCGACATCTGTCGCAGATTGCACGGTGCGGGCGGACCGCCGCGCCAGCCAGCGCTGGCAGTGCTTAACAGCATGGGACAATGTCAAAAGCGTCTCCAATCGAGTGATGTTTACAACTCTTCTGATTGGCATTGCACAGCGCCAAGGGCTCAGATGGCGTGCCACCGGAAATAGGTGGCCGGGCTTCGAACACCCGAGTTGATGTTGATGTATGCGCTTGCCAGCCGGCGCCACCTTAGCGTGGCGCCGGCTGGCAATCCGTCTGCCGGCTATGGCGGGCGGTGCGTGGGGGCCTTCGGGCCCGCCGGACTGACATCAACCCGGTGTTCGAACCACGTACCGCCCGCCACTTTTATGGGTGGCGGCTACCGATTGCCCTGCACGGAGCCTTGCCATGAACGAATCGGACTTCCCGCATCTGCACGCCTACCGCAACACCGCCGGCGACGACGGTGCGCCACAGGCTGCGCCAACAGTGGACAGGAACACCTTCATTGCCAACCTCCACCGCATCGGCTCCGGTGCTGCGGCCGACGGGCAACCCTGGCCGGAGCGTCACCAGCTGCCCGGGCGCTGCCTGGCCCTGGCCGACGCCGATTGCGCGTTGAGCGGGTTGCGGGTGGTGCTGGAAATGCTGCTGGCGGCCGAACGCACCCGTCAGAACGGCGAACCCGGGCAGTACGTGGGCGACCGGGTGATGGAGGGGTTGGTCATGGCCTGCCAGTCGTTGTGCGCCCACGCGGTGGGGCGGTTACAGCCCGAAGGGTGAATGTCATGTGCAACGGACTTCAACGAGAACCGCCTTCCACCCGACATGCCAGCGGCGTAGCGCCCTTCGCCGAGGGAATCGCGAGTGCATTCCAGCGCTCGGCCAAGGTGCGTTCGACGCGGACAGAAAATGACCGTGCCTCGGCGGGCATCTTCCCTTCAGAGAAGCCGATAGCTATCTCGAAGCGATCCAATCCGAGGTTCCCCGCCTCCAGTCCCGAGCCATCTTCCCGCTTCACTCCGACGTAGACGACAGGGCGCTTCACGTCCACCTTTGCCCTGGCAAGCTGGCGATCCAATTCAGCGCTGCCATCGAAGTACTGCATTCCTTCGTCCTTGGCGATAGAGCTGAGGGTCTGCTTGAACCGATTCACGCCCTCTTGGTCATGCACGCAGAACTGGATCATCTTGAAGGGCCGCTTTCCTACAGCCCATGCGCCGCCAGAGAATCCAAGTCCGACTCCAATCAGAAGTAGTGCTGTCAGGATCCTCACCATCATCAAGGCCTCAATTTGCAGAGTGTGGCGGCCAACGTCGCCGCAGGGCCAAAAATCGTGAAACCAAGCACGTCTCCGCTCGGTCTTCTCAGGCGCCTTCCCCCGGATGAGGGAGCCTTGTCGGGGTGAGGAATCTGGGCACGGAATGTCCTTCAGGGCACTGCACCCGCCATCGGAAGATGCTCGATCCGCCATGTCCTGGCGTAGATGAGAATTACGCTTCCGGTCGAGGTGGTCTCGATACGGAAACATTTCAGGCCGGACAGCGGATAGCCGACCGCCTTCCAACGATCAAGAAGATGAGCAAGCCCCGGCTCGTCGTCCTCGACCCTGGCGAACTCTATTCCCTCCTCCCCCAGTACGCCGAAGTTCATGAGCGCCGAGCACCCGTAGGCTTCCGAGAAGCAGACGGTTGCCTGCCGGCCGTCCGGCCAGCGCACGTGGACCTTTACCTCGTCGCATACGCCAGGTTTGCTCCTGTCAATGTTGATGGCCAGCAACGTGGCGTCACACCATTCGAGCAAGTTGAAATCTTCATTCATCCACTGGAATCCGTCAGATGCATACCACGGAGGTGCGACCCCGGTCGCCCCTTCCTCTCTCTCACCGCTCCTGAAGCTCCCCAAGATTGAGATCCCGGGCATAGGACCGCCGACTACTGATCTGCACCGGCTTGGATGCGAACCTCCGGCCGTCCCTGCATTCAACGGCGAATTGGTAGCTCTGGGGTTCCGGCCCTGCAACGACCATCATGGGGACCGAGAATGTGCTTCCAACCGGTTTCGACGAAACTACACCTTCGCCCTCCCCGAGCATGCTCAGCTCACAATCGAGAGCGCGAACGTCACCCTGACCTGGCGGCACGCTTCCCGAGACGCGCACGATCATATCGCCACCCAATGTTGCACAGCCGGCCAGAATCAGACCGGCAACGACAGCGGCGGCACACCTCACCATTGGCATCCCCGAATCCTCAGTACGCACTGCGACGTCTCACGCCGATAGCCATTCAGGGACGCATCAATCTCATCAATAGATACCCGCCATGATACGAATATAGTCGTCGAGCGAATCCACCCGCCGATCGACTGCAATACCACGTTCTTTTGCGAGCGATTGAAGCTCGAATATCAACACCCCATACCCCGAGTCCCAACCATGAGCTTCACCAGGCGACAGTTCCTTCGAAAATCGATCTCCAGGACGGAGCTTCCCGGAGGGCAAACGAAGCTCGTCTGCAACATGCTCCAGCAGCTCCACTACGGTTTCCTGTTCCAGGCCACTCTCCGCATAGTATCGGTCATAGAAGCCAGTTGGCGACAGCGCCTCTCTTTCTCTCAGGCTTTCCTTCATTTCCATTCGCCTCTATCCACCGCCTGCGCTGCAGCCACAATAGAGCATGGAGCCGATATCGCATAGGTCCTCCCGCACAGTCGTCACCGCGGCCCAGCAATCTTCCTGCCGAACGCCAGGGTGCTTAAAGCTTGCCGGACCATCCGATCTTCTTACACGGCCCTCCCATTCGTGAACACGGACCAGTGGCAAGGTCGATTTGACACATACCCGAACCCACACGACGCTCGGCCGGAAAGTGCCGAATCAGGCACCGGGAAAGGAGACCGCCACGTGCCACTCACGCATCTCGCTTACTGGGTGAGACCGCCCAGCCAACTATAATTTTATTCCGCTGTAAACAAGGCCCAGCTCTTCATCGCGCATGACCCAGCGGCCAACATTTCCCTCCGGACACAGATAGAACTTGCCGCCATAGCTTGACGCTCGCGACCACGCGTTGCGGGCAAACTGAGGAAATCTCCGCATGACTCGCGCGTCGGACATCTCCGGCCTGCTCACCAGCCTACATTCTTCGGGCAAAGCAAGAGCCCCGCTGGTCAGGCGGAAAACCAACCACGACTCATTTGTGTCCATGTCGTGCGACTCGCGTATGTTGACTGCGTCCTCAGGCAACCATGAAGGCAACCATTTCGATTCACCGATTGCTTGCCTTGAGACGGCTTGATTGCGGTCTGCATACTCTGTGCTGGCAACTTCCATGCAACCAGAAAGTGCGATTGACAGCGTCACGATTGGGAGCAGCTTGGGAGCGTACATCTGAGGCATCCGAGACATCAGCAAGGGAAGTTTCCACCGGGTCGATAGCTCCCGCACATCTGCGAGCACCTCCGCGTACGGCTCATTTGTCCAGATGATCGTCCGAGGCGGTTTGCCAGCTGATCCGCAGCGGAGTCAGCGGTGGAGTCAGCGGTGGAGTCACCCTTGATGTTTTGATCGAACCACTATAGTTGTAAAGCAACCCGCTCGCATCCGTGGCCTGCTGGCCCGGGAAGCGCAACGCCAGTTCGAACGCCACACCACAGCCATCCGGATCGGCACTCGGAATCTGGTTGCCGAATACCTCGCTCTTGTTGCTCCACTCCCAGATCGCCACATCGCGCACCGGATCGATCACCACGTGCGGTGTGCCCAGATGATCTGGCTGGACGTAGGCCAGTTCCGGAACGCCGGTACTCGGCACATTGATCAGCCCCACCGGGTAGTTGTCCAGCCAGATGGCCTGCTGTTGCGCCTGGCCCGTGGCCGAGTAGTTGCCCAGCCACTGCCCTGCTTCGTCATACAGCGTGATCTGGGCAGTTCCACCGGCAGGGGTACGCAGCACGCGCTCGCCGCGATGGTTGTAGGCGTGGCTTTCCTGCACGGCATTACCCTGCTTCACCGCGTTCATGCGGTTGGTATCGCTGCAGGTAAACGATCTGCTGCCAGAGCGTGGTATTCCCTGCTGCATTAGGGCTGCGTGCAGCGCGACGATTCGCTACCGCCGGCTGCCCCAGGAGCTGCAGCCCACTAATCGATCCGTCTGAACAGACCACGCCTCCAAAAGATGCTGCGCGCCCGATTCACCACCATTCTTCAGCACAGAAAGAATCGCATCTAATCTACTTTTAATAGCATTGGACATTGGCAACTTCAAAAGCGTCTTCAGCGTCGCGTCCGCCGCCACGAAATCGCCCAGCCGGATGGCGGATATGTATTTTACCCATTCCGAATAGTCGCTTGTGAAATCAAGACTGTCGACATAGAGCAACAAGTCTGCCGCCGTTCTCACTGTCTCAAGCTTTTTGGCATGCGCCTCATGCATTCCACAGAAAAAACCTTTATCCACTTCCGCGCTTGCAATCCTCTGACCTAGAGACATGTGCAGACAGGGCAAATCATCATATGTCGGAATTACGAAGGTCCATATATAGGTAGAGGATGGCGCAGGATCCAACGTGAAGCCTGAGATAACATCGCGCGTATGTAACGCAATCAAAAAATTGCCAACGACTCGCAGACCGCTCCTCTTGGCCTCGCGCTTCATTCTCCAAAGCGCAATGGACTTCATGCTAGGGCGCCGACTTTTCAGAAGAACCAGAGGCGGCGCCTGGCTGGCGATCGTACAAAGCAATAAATGCCTCCCAGCCGAATTCCTTCTCAATGGCTTGCCGCACCAATCCCGAAGTCGCGAACCAAGAGATATTGGCATGCATGTCAAGACCTTCAGGGCCGAACTCGTCTAAGAGGTAGAGCATCTTTCTTCTAGACATCTTCGCCCTCTCGTCCCGAAGAATTGCGCGACGATGTTTTTTCATAAGCAGTCTCTTGGCCGTTGTAACACCGAGCCGCGCAAGCTCATCCAGCAGTTCTTCGGGCTCGAAATCACCATAGTCGTGCCGGCGATGGAACAGACTCCCCACTATTTTTCTTAGAGCCCTTGCGGTCAAGGGCGCCAAGTCAATCTTCGCTCGCGAATGCAATGACTTCACTATCAACTCCACGTCCTGTCATCTACAGGCATGCTGCGAACCATCACGGAATCCAGGCCACATTGTGCCTGGAACCATGAAGATCGACGGATCACTGCCTATCACTGCAAATTCAACGACGGCCCCTCAGTTGGACACATCGCTACGTCGGGTTCGGCGAAGTCAACATTGCCACAGACCTCAGGCAACAGAGTACAGCGCGTCTTGCAGGAGGCAAGGTCGCCATTCTCACAGGCTACCTGAAGGGCAACCCGGAGGACCAGACCCGGCCCGATTGCCTTTGGGGGAAGCAGGTAGTGCGGTCTCTTTTTGTACTTCGGCTTACCTGAATGGCCATCCAGCTGCCAACCCCATCCTGGCCGCTTGGGATCATCCTTCCAATGCTTATCTGGGTTGCCTGTGCCATCTGGCGAGCGAGTCAAATTGCGCTCACCTTTGCGTCGCGACATTTCCCCTAGAGGATCAACATAGGACAGAGGATTGCTTTCAGCGTAAGAGAATGTGGAGATGCCGCCATCCAGCCCGATGGGATCACTCTGCGAGTACCGGCCCACCGCCGGGCCTTACTCGCGCTGGTAGTTGTAGAACAACCCACTTGCACTCGTCGCCTGCTGACCCGAGAAGCGCAGTGCCAGCTCGAACGCCACACCATCCCCGTCCGGGTCTGCACTCGGAATCTGGTTGCCGAACACCTCGCTCTTGTTGCTCCACTCCCAGATCGAGACATTCCGTACCGGATCGATCACCACGCGCGGCGTACCCAGGTGATCCGGCTGCAGGTAGGCCAGTTCCGGCACGCCGGTACTCGGCACGTTGATCAGCGCCACCGGGTAGTTGTCCAGCCAGATGGCCTGCTGCTGCGCCTGGCCCGTAGCCGAGTAGTTGCCCAGCCACTGCCCTGCTGCGTCGTACAGGGTGATCTGCGCTGCGCCACTACCCGGGGTACGCAGTACGCGTTCACCGCGATGGTTGTAACCGTAGCTTTCCAGCACGGCATTGCCCTGCTTCACCGCGTTCATGCGGTTGGCATCGCTGTAGGTGAACGTCTTGCTGCCGATGCTGGTGGTATTGCCCACTGTGTCATGGTTGCGCGCTTCGCCATCCACGGCGGCCAGTCGGTGGCTGGCTGCGGAATAGGTGTGGCTGGCAGTGCCTGCTGAAGTGGCAGCGAGGTGCGATTACCGGTGGCGCCGGGGCATAGGTTAATTCGGCATGATGGAAATCCAGGGCTCAGTGGCAATTATTCAGGGCATCCCTAGGGACGCTCGCCTTAAATAAGCCGATGCCCCGCAAAATGAGATCGCTCCCACAAGCCAGCTTCCAAGTAACAGCGATGGCCAAAGGTCTGCTACCAATGCCGTTGCTCCGAATCTCTCAAGGCTCTTTAGAAGCAAGCGCCCCCCATCAATTGCCAGATTGGAAGAAGTTACAGCCACGACCCCGAGTACAAGACCAGCGATCAACCCCACCACTAAACTTCGCGGGATGCGGCGCATACTTTCGCCTCGAGAGAGCGCAAAGAATGTAACCGAAAGGAGTAATGAGAGAAGCAGTACGTAGGGAACTCGCATCGCCCCTATCTTCATGAAAGCGGATATCCATACCCATCCCGCAAAATTCACAGAAGCAGATAGAGTGAAGCAAATCAACGATGAGAAAATTCTATCCTTCACTTGACTGGACATTCCGCTGCCTTTGCACTCTTTTGAAGAACACCTGGGAAGAGGGTTTGCTTGATTCCACACATTCCGCCCAACGCCCCGGACACATGGCTCGCACACCAGAATCCACGCGCATCCCCCCACTCCTCCGCGTTCGCAATGAGAGTCAACTCTTGCTCGGGAGTCAAAGGAATTACTGTAAAAACAACTCGACTACCAGTTCCTACCTGATACTTCTTGTAGCTGGCCAAGCTGGCGTCGCGCCCCTCAAATAGCCCGCCTGTTCCTCGACGGCCACCAGGTGCGTAAGTGCCGGAAGGGTCGTACAGGAAATCAGGCTTTCCAGGCCTCGAAACATGAATCGCCGAGTGGTTTGCAATACCGAAATTATATGTCGTTATCAGCGTAGTCGTCAGCCCGAGCGGATCAATAAATCGGGTGGGATTCGAGATCACGTAGCCATACGTACTGACGCCAGCATTCAACCCAATCGGATCACTCTGCGAATAGCGCCCCACAGCCGGGTCGTACTCGCGCTGGTAGTTGTAGAACAGTCCACTCGCATCCGTCGCCTGCTGGCCCGGGAAGCGCAGCGCCAGCTCGACTGCCACACCATCCCCGTCCGGGTCGGCACTCGGAATCTGGTTGCCAAACACTTCGCTCTTTCTGCTCCGCGCCCAAGCCGGGACATCGGGCGACCGAGCGATTGCCACGCGCGGTCCACCCGGATGACATCAAGTGAGCGCGACTTCGCCTTAGCTGACCTATTGCGCAGGCGCGCTGGCCCGATGCGTGAGCATCAGAGCGCCGACATCAAGGGAGGTCCGTACTGACGGAAACAGAGCCGTCTTCCCTCAGCCAGACGTTCACGTAGGTATCTGGGGGAGGTATCCGATTGATTGACGCCCCTGCGGGAAGGATCTCCCAGCTGGTGATCGAGCCGCAAACTGTTTTATGGATCAACCTGCGACTGTCCAACCCCCGTCTGGCCAGTTCCGTAACAACCACTTCGGGAGGCTGGCGATCAAAGCCTTTGTAGGCAGTGCAACTCTTTCCCGTCTGACCCATGGGGTACGTTGAACTCTCAACCTCATCCCGGCACCCCAGCTGGCCCAGAACGAGCGAGAGGATGGCTAGTATCCGAATGCATCGCATTGCCTGTTGCTCCTTTCCTTTACTGCCCTGCTGTAGGCCTTGTCTACTGCGGCGCCTCCGAGTCCTCCATCGCGCAGCCGAGTTGCACAGATCATCTGCTCTTGATATGCACGACACTCAAGCTCATTGGCCAGCTGCCGATGCTCGATCCCACCATATTCCCAGTCCTTTGGGAATGGGCTTGCACCTTTAGGCCTACCCACGCAGGCATTAGGAACCCTCTTTTCCAATAACGCCTTATGGTTTCGCTCATGCATAACGGTGCATATCTTGTCGCAGCCTGAATTGCAGACACTGACCAGAAATCCTCCATTGCCATCACAAGTCACCATTCCCAGCTGTCCGCCGCACGTACTTGTATCGAACACGGGCTCAAGCCCAAGTGGGTCAGCCGCGAGAAGCGGAGAGGCATTCGAATACCCGTACGCGGAAATGCCGCCGGACAAGCCTATGGGATCCGCTTGCGTATAGCGTCCGGTCGCAGCGTCGTATTCGCGCTGGTAGTTGTAGAACAGCCCACTCGCATCCGTCGCCTGCTGGCCCGGGAAGCGCAGTGCCAGTTCGAACGCCACACCATCGCCATCTGGATCGGCACTTGGGATCTGGTTGCCGAATACCTCGCTCTTGTTGCTCCACTCCCAGATCGCGACATCGCGCGCCGGGTCGATCACCACGCGCGGGGTGCCCAGGTGATCTGGTTGGACGTAGGCCAGTTCTGGCACGCCGGTACTCGGCACGTTGATCAGCGCCACCGGATAATTGTCCAGCCAGATGGCCTGCTGCTGCGCCTGGCCCGTGGCCGAGTAGTTGCCCAGCCATTGCCCCGTCTCGTCATACAGGGTGATCTGAGCAGCGCCACCAGCCGGAGTACGCAGCACGCGCTCGCCACGATGGTTGTACGCGTAGCTCTCCAGTGTGGCGTTACCCTGCTTCACCGCGTTCATGCGGTTGGCATCGTTGTAGGTGAAGGTCTTGCTGCCGATTCGGGTGGTGTTGCCCACAGCGTCATGGTTGCGCGCTTCGCCATCCACTGCGGTCAGCCGGTGGCTGGTTGCGGGATAGGTGTAGCTGGCGGTGCCTGCCGAGGTGGTCAGCGCGGTGCGATTGCCGGTGGCGTCATAGGCATAGGTTTCGATCGGGGTGCCGGTCGTGCCGTCCTGGGTCTGGGTCAGGCGACCCAGCGCGTCATAGGCATACTTGGCCAGCACCGTTGAGCCTGTGCCGTTCTTCAGCTCGGTGATCGAACCGACGGGATCGTAGCCATAGCCCAGCGACAGGCCGCCCGCGGCCGGGTCATGCACCGCCTGCGGGCGGTAATCCAGATCCAACGGACGCTGCAGCTGGCGGCCGTTGCCGTAGGTCCAGCCGGTCGCCGGGCCGAAGGCCGCATAGGTCACGTTGTTCACCACGATCTGGCGCGCCTGACCAAGCCGGGTCAGGCCGATCTGGCTGATGCGGCCCTGGGCATCACGCACGTAGTCGGCCACGCTGCCGTCGGGGTAGGTCAATGCGGTCAGGCGACCCGACTTGCTGTAGGCATAGCGCAGGGTGGTGGCCACACCATTGACGGTCTGCACCTTGCGGGTGACCTGGCCGAAACGGTCATGGCAGTACTGGGTGCTGCCACTGGCGTGCAGCACCTGCCCCAGCCGTCCCTTGGCAAAGCTCTCGTCGGCGGCACAGGCGGCCGGCGCAACGTCATAGCTATAGCCCACGTCCAGATTGGGGTCCGGATAGGCAACGCCGATCAGGCGGTTGAGCGCATCGTAGTGATAGGTGGCGGTGACGCCGCGCGCATCGGTAGCGGTCTTGCGGTTGCCAGCGGCGTCCACAGTGAAGCTGCTGGCGCCACTGTCCGGGCTGACTTGCCCGGTCAGATCACCGAAACCGTTATAGGCATAAGTGGTGTGCAGGCCTTTCGGGTCGGTGACCTGGGTGACCTGGTCCAGCGCGTTGTACTGGCTGCGGATCTCCGCCGCGACGCCGCCCACATCCTGCAGGGTCTGCGCCAGGCGGTTCAACGGGTCGTACTGCTGGCTGGTCACGCGCTGCAGAGCGTCGGTCACGGTCTGCCGGTTACCGTTGGCATCGTAGGCAAAGCCGGTGGCGTGATTGCCTGCGTCCTTCAGTGCGGTCAGCTGGCCGAGTGTGTTGAACGTCCGCGCCAGGGTACGGCGCAGGGTACCGCCTGCATCGAGCGTGTCTTCCTTGAGGCGATTGCCGGCATTGTCCAGCGTGTAGTGAATCGTGTTGCCCGCGTTGTCCTCGATATCGGTCAAGCGCAGCGCCGCATCGTAGACATAGGAAACGCTGCTGCCGTCGGGCTCGGTGATCTGTTGCACCTGGCCGGTCGGCCAGTAGCTGATCTGGGTGACCCGATTCTCGGCAGTGGTCGCGCCACGCGCGGTGACCGAGGTTGGCCAACCGCGAGCATGGTAGGTGTAGTCGGTGACCACGCCGTTGGCATCCTTGACCGACAACGGCCGCCCGAACGCGTCGTAGGCCAGAGTCTCGACCGTCTGGCCCAGCGCATTGGTCACGCTGCGCAGGTCGCCCTTGCGATAGGTGCAGGCACCTCCGATCGCGCACCCTGCATCATCCGCCGAGTAATAGGCATAGGTAACGACATCGGCCACATCCGTGCGCGGGCCATCCACACTCTTCAGCAGCCCCTCCACCGGGCAGCTGCCTGCCGCTGCCACATCAGCGGCTTCGCAGTACGTGTAGCTGGTGATGCGCGTCTGACCGGAAGCGGTGTCGGTCACCGTGTTGGCCGTCGGCTGGCGTCGGGAATTGAAGGCCGTGCGGGTTTCGCGGCTACCGATCCGGGTGGTCAGTACCGCATTGGTTTCGACGTCGCGCGCGGTGGTCACAACACGCTGCTCGGGCAAGCCGACCGCTTCGGTCACGGTATGGATGCTGACGGCACGACCGCTTACCGGATCGGTGCCCTGCGCATAGGTGTGCTTGGTCTGGATGCCGCGGCGATCGGTGTAGGTATCCAGGCGCCGGCGGAAGTCGACACTCTGGTCGTAGTAGGTTCGGCTGACGGTTCCCTGCGAATCCGTCAGGCCGGTCACCTTGCGCGACGGCGCGGTGTCGCCGCCGGGTGTCAGGGTGTAGTCGGTCTGCCGCCCCAGCGCGTCGGTCACCACCGCACCACCATTGGGGCTGTAGGCCAGTGTCACGCCATCGGCACCGCCGGCATGCTGACTGGAGATCACACGACCGATGGAATCGTAGGTAAAGGTGCTGTAGCGGCGACCGTCCTCGGCGGTGATGCCGGTCAGGTGCTGGGGGAAGTCCTGGTTCTCGTAGTGATATGTCCGCACACCACCACCCGCATAGGTCACCGTGGCGACCTGGTTCTGCGGCGTGTAGGTATAGGTGGCGAGCGCAATGCCTTCGACCAGCACCGAACTGATCAGCGCCTCATAGTCGTTGGACTGGTAAACGAACTCCAGTGTGCGGCCACTGCTGTGCGTGACCGCCGCAAGGCGGTCGCTGTCGTCGTAGATGTAGGTCAGCGACGTGCCATCCGGGAAGCGCTTGGCGGCAAGACGCCCGTCCGCGCCGAAGGTAGAGATGGAATCCGCCGAGTACAGTGTCCAGTTGCCGTTCTGGACCAGACGGTCACCACTGTCGTCGTCCGCCTCATAGGCTTGGCCGGTCTTCTTGAATGCACGCTGGAAACCGGTGCTTTCAATGATGCCCACGCTGTCAACGCCGTCCAGTGCCAGGTGGGCGCCCAGCGAATGGGTCCAGCCATAGCCGAAGCCACCGGATGAGGTGGAGATGCCGGAGTGATAGAAGCGCGTCAGCGCGATCCAGCCCAGATCGAAGTCCGGCGCGATCTCGTACTTCTCGCCCGTTTTGACATCACATGGGTTGCCGACATTGCCGTCGCAGGTACCGCCGTTGGAGGCCGGGTCCTTGTCGGGAATCGGACTCATGTTCGCCGCTGTATCGTTGCGGGACATGGGGCAGCTACCGTTGCCGCCGTCCTTGTCGCACTTCTGCGACTTCGAGGTGATGGTCGCAACGAAGTCCTCGTTGACGCAGGCGTTGTGCTTGTTGGACCACTGCGTAAGCGGAACAGGGCAATCAAGGCGGCGCTTGCGGCCGAAGGCCGCCTGACTCACGTGGGGCGTGCAGGGCGATTCGGCTGTGTTCTGCCCAATCATACGCGTGATCTGATAGTACCTGGACTCGACCACGCCCTCCATTTCGGGCACACCCGAGAACCAGTCTCCATTTGGAGTTACAGCAGCACCCGGACAGACAGGATTGGCGGCCTGGACGCCCGCGAGATAGCTCGCGACCATGGCCTCTTCACTGGTAAATTCCGCTGTGCTCAGATAGGTCCAGTCTGGATCCGAGGGTTGCGCTTTTCCCATCCAGTAGGTGATCGACGTATTGCCGTTCAAGTCCACAACTTTCGACTTGATCTTGTCGACAGACTGCCAGCCGAACTGGAACTCCGGCGGGAATGGACTGGGTGCGGGAAGGCTCTTGATCGCCTGCACCGCCTGCTGCTGGGTCTTGTACTGCGTCGAATTGCCACCGGGCTGCGAAATACGCCAGGTGATCTTGCTTTCCTGCGCCTGTACAACAGCCGGCGCAATGCAGCCAGCGGCAACAATCGCCAGCGCGGCACGCGAGAGGGTCTTCAGTCGTTCCAACATCCCTGTTCTCCTTCCTGGACGAACACAGCGCCGGCGGGAACGAGAACGCGGAGCTGAGCCCACGCGTCGTGCATCGGATCGTCCCTGGTCCGGAATGCGGCAGTGCCACATGCCGCCTTTATCGGCGAGGACGCTTGCACATTCAAGTGTGGAGTCGCGTAACCGGTCACAGATTCAAGCATCCGTGGCCATTCAGCGGCCTACGCCGGGCTCCCATGACTTCCTCTACAGGGAGTCCGTGTTCATAGCTCACAAAACTACCAGCACAATCTCCCACACACGCCCTGCTCTTCCCGGGCTTCACACGCGGCTCGCACCGCTACCTGGCAACCGGCCTCACCCTCCAGCGCGAGGAACCCGCTGCGGTGGTGGCCGCGATTCAATCGGTCTCCGACACCTCGAAGTAGCCGTTCCAGGCAACGGCTTCGCCCGTTGTTCCCCGCTACCGCCCACGCAAGCGCACCGCGAAGTACCGCGCCGGGGAAAGGCCAAGCGCCTTCTTGAACATCGTGATGAAGGCCGTCACCGACTCATAGCCCAGCGTCTCGGAAACGCGTTGTACCGGTGCGCCCGTGGCAAGTTCCCGAATGGCGATGAGCAGGTGCAGCTGCTGCCGCCAGCGCCCGAAGGACAAGCCCGTTTCCCGTTCGATGAGCCGGGTCAATGTGCGCTCGCCCAGGGCCAGGCGCACCGCCCACTGGCTGATGGTGCTGCGATCTGCCGGATCCGCCGACAGCGCCGCCGCCAGCGCACGCACCTTCGGGTGATGGCTGACCGGCAACGACAGATGCTCGGCCGGCATCTGTACCAGCTCGTCCAGCAACACCCGCGCCAACCGGTCGGTGTGGCTGCCATGCGGGTAGTCCAGCGGCGCGTCGGCCAGGTGCAGGATCATCTCGCGCAGCATCGGCGAGATCGCCAGCGTCACGCACTGCGCCGGCAGGTCGACGACGCCGGGCTCGACGAACAGGTAGCACAGGCGCGCGTTGGCGGTGGCGCGATTGCTGTGCGGCATGCCGCCCGGGATCCAGACGCCACACTGGGGCGGAACGATCCACAACGCATTGGCCACTTCGCAGGTCACCGCGCCATGCAGCGCAAGAATGAGCTGGCCCTTGCGGTGTTCATGCACGGGAATCTCTGCGTCGTGCTCGGCCACCTGCAGGCGGCTGGCAACCGCCGGGCGGTCGGTCTCGTCCGGGTCCAGGTCAAAGCCGGGGAGCGAAATGCGAGCCATTCTCACATTGACCGGTTTTAGCGATTGATTGTCATTGTAGCGAAATTAGTCGTTGCGGCCGATCACTAGCATGAGCCGCATGCACCTCCCCACACCTTTCCTTCCCCACCTGCTCCAGGCATTCGCCCGATTGAAAAGCCCTGCCCTCCGGACCGACCAGGAGGCGGTGCTGTTCTCGCTCAAATGCCTGCTCGCCGCGTCGCTGGGGCTGTATGTCTCCCTGCGGATCGGCCTGAATCGCCCGTTCTGGGTGATCGGCACGGTCTATCTGGTGTCGCAGCCCCTTTCCGGGGCGACACTCAGCCGCGGCCTGTTCCGCCTGCTCGGTACCGTGGGCGGGGCCGTCGCCACCGTCGCGCTGGTGCCACGTTTCGCCAATGCCCCCCTGATGCTGAGCGCCGCACTCGCCACGTGGATGGCGCTGTGCCTGTACCTGGCGATGCTCGACCGCACGCCGCGTGCCTATGCGTTCCTGCTGGCCGGCTATACCACCAGCCTGATCGGGTTTCCGGCGGTGATGGTGCCGGCAGACGTGTTCACCATTGCCATCACACGGGTGCAGGAAATCGCCATCGGCATCCTGGCGGCTACGCTGGTACATGGGCTGGTGCTGCCGCGCCGGGTTTCGTCGCGCGTGCACGCACGGGTTGCTGCCGTGCTGGATGATGCGGAACGATGGACACGGGACATGCGCGCCGGTGCATCGGACACGGTGCTGGTGACGGACCGCTCGAAAGTGGCAGCCGACCTGCTTGATCTGCACGTGTTGTCGATCCACCTGCCCTTCGACAGCGCCCACGGCGTGGCCCAAGTGCAGATCCTGCGCGCCCTGCATGACCGGATGCTGGACGTCCTGATGCTGTCCAGCGCGGTGGAAGATTCCATCGCTCGGCTGCGTTCACCGCAGGCCGGCACAATGGATGCAAGCGGCTGGCGCGATCTGCTGCAGGCCAGCCTCGCCACGCAACAGGCCGAGCTCGACCTGGCCCACGCCGACTGCCGCGTGCTGCAGGCGCAACTGCACACTGCCCGGCCCGACTGGCGCCTGCATGTACCTGCTCGCCTTGCGCGACATGCGCGTGGTGCGGCGCTTCACCGGGATCATCAGCTTGCCCTGCGCAGCGCGCTGGGCGCGTTCGTCGGCATCCTGCTGAGCTGCGTTCTGTGGATCGTCACCGGCTGGTCGGAGGGCGCCACGGCGGTGTCCATCATCGGCACGGCGTGCGTGCTGTTCGGCACGATCGAAGCGCCTGCGCCGCATGTCATGCGCTATCTGGTGGGGTCATTGATCGGCGTTGCCGTCGGCCTGCTCTACGGTCTGCTGATCTTCCCCGCGTTGTCCGATATCACAGGCCTGATTGCCGCGCTCGCGCCGGTGCTGCTGCTGTGCGGATCGTTCCTGGCCCGGCCGCCATTCACCATGGCTGCCCTGGGCGTGGTGCTGACGTTTCCGCTCATCGCCGGCCTGGGCGCGACCAATACGGTCAACATCGTCGGCGCGCTCAACAACAGCGTTGCGTTGTTCATCGGTACGACGGTGGCACTGTGCAGCATGCAGCTGTTCCAGACCGCCGATGCGGGCCGCAACCGCGCTCGCTTGGAGCGTTCGATCCGTCGGGATATCGCACGACACGCCGCCGGACAAGGTGGCGTGGCCCGGGCCTGGCTCAGCCGCATGCTGGATCGAATCGGGCAGCTCGCTCCTCGGTTGCGGAGCCGTTCCAGTGCCGCACACGACCTGCGGGCATTGTTTGCGGACGTGCGCGCGGTACGAGCATCCAACCAACTCCGCGCACTGGACAAGTGCCAGGACAACCCGCAGGTCCGGGCGCTTCATGCGGCGCTGGTCGAACGCATCGCCGCACATTTCAGGGTACGCGCCCACTCGGTACGCAGTGTCGACATCCATCTTCTGGAACTTCTCGACCGCATGCGCGAGGCCGCGACGGCCAGTAGCGGGGTTGATCGGGATCACCTGTTGCATCTGCTCTGCAGCCTGCGCCGCGACCTGCTGGTACCCACGCACACCCATCGGCACTGACCTCATGCTTTCTGATCTTTCCATTGATGGGGTGCTCATTCCAGCACTGCTCGCCGTGGCGGTGGCCGCGCTGGTGCTGTCGGTGCTGACCTCACGTCTGCTCGCCAGCCTCGGCCTGTACCGCTTGTTCGCCGCGCGGCCACTGGTGGGCCTGTCTCTGTTCGTGATCCTGGCGGAGCTGATGATCCGGCTCGCGCCCCTGTTCGAGAAATGAAATGAAACACACGCTTGCTGTCATCGGGCGCTGGAGCGCAACCCTGGTGGTGTTCGCAATTGCCGTCGTCGCTGCACTGGCCATCTGGCATCGCTACGAAACACGCCCGTGGACGCGCGATGGACGGGTGCGTGCCGACGTGGTGCGCGTTGCATCGGACATGGGGGGGCTGGTCACCCAGGTGCTGGTGCACGATAACCAGCGGGTGAGCGCCGGACAGCTGCTGCTGGTGCTGGACCAGCCGCGCTTCGCTGCCGCACTTGAGAAGGCCGACGCAGCGGCCAGCAGCGCACGCGCCACGCTGGCGCTGGCCCGCCGCGAATCGACGCGGGACAACGCACTGGGCAACCTGGTCGCTTCGGAAACCCGCGAACGCAATGCCGCCAAGGTCGATACCGAGCTGGCCGCCCTGGCACAGGCGCGGGCCGAGCAGCGCGTTGCCCGGCTCAATGTGCAACGCACCGAGGTGCGCGCGACCACCGATGGCATCGTCACCAACCTGGACCTGCACGCGGGCGACTACCTGCAGCCGGGGGCACAGGCGCTGGCGCTGATCGACACCCGCAGCCTGCGCATCGAGGGCTATTTCGAGGAAACCAAGCTGGGCTGCATCACCGAGGGCGATGCCGCCGTGGCCCGGCTGATGGGCGACGACCACGACGTGCGCGGGCAGGTGGATACCATCGCCGCCGGCATTGCCGACGATCAGCGCTCAAGCACGCACAACCTGCTCCCCGCCGTGGCGCCGACGTACACCTGGGTGAGGCTGGCACAGCGGATCCCGGTACGCATCCGCATTGATGATGCGCGGCCGGATACCCGCCTGATCGTCGGTCGCACTGCGAGTGTGACCATCACGCCCTCGGCACAGGGAGCCTGCAAGTGAGCTTGCGAACACTACGCGGTGGGCTGCTTGCCCTGTTGCTGCCGATGACGGCCTGCGTCTCCGGCCCCGACTATCACCTGCCTGCGAATGCCGTCGCCGCCTCCACACGCGCGGCGCAGCCGTTCGTCTCGGGCAAGGAGGCATCGTTCAGCCACGACGCGCCACCCGATCGGTGGTGGCAACTGTATGGCGACCCCCAGCTTGACGGCTACGTGCGCGAAGCACTGGCGGCCAACACCGACCTGCGCGCCGCTGATACCAATCTTCGGCGCGCCAGCGCTACCGTGCTGGAGTACCGCGCGCGCGGTGCCGTGCAGGCCGACGTGGATGCATCGGGCACGCTCACCCATGCCGGTGGTTACACCCAGGCGTCGGCCGCGCCGCAGTCCTATGCGCTGGGCCTTCACCTCTCCTATCCACTGGATCTTGCAGGCGGCATCCGCCGCGGCATCGAAGCCTCCAACGCCGACGCGGAGGCTGTCGCTGCAGCACGGGACCAGGTCCGCGTGGTCGTCGCTGCTGCTGTCACCCGTGCCTATCTCCAGATCTGCACAAGCAATCACACGCTCGCTGCGACCCGGCAGGTGCTGGCGATACAGCGCGCCACGCTGGAGGCAACCCGTCGCCTGGCCGCGGGCGGGCGCGGAACGGACTTCGATGTCAGCCGTGCCGCAGCCGCGGTCAACCGCAGCGCGGCGGGGATACCGCACCTGCTGGCGAAGCGCCAGGCCGCACTGTTCGAACTGGCCGCGCTGATGGGCAGGGTGCCGGCAGACTATCCGAGGGAGGCGGAAGCGTGCCCGCGCCCCCCGGAGCTGGGGCAGGCGCTGCCGGTCGGTGAGGGCTGGCAGCTGCTCCAGCGGCGCCCCGACATACGTGCCGCCGAGCGGAGCCTTGCCGCGGCCACGGCCATGATCGGCGTAGAGACCGCGGAACTTTATCCGCAGGTCACCCTGGGCGCGTCCCTGGGCACGGCGGGCATGCGAGGGCAGCTGCTTTCCGCCGACAGTTTCGGGGTGAGCGTCGGGCCGCTGCTGTCATGGCACTGGCCCAACCGCCGCGCCACCAAGGCCCGCATCGCAGCGGCCGGTGCCAATGCAGATACCGCTCTTGCTTCCTTTGACGGCGCGGTGCTGCAGGCACTGCGCCAGACCGAGACTGCGCTTTCTGCCTGCACGCAGGAGCTTGAACGCGAGCGCAGCCTGGCACAGGCGCGTGGGGACGCAGCGCGGGCCGCGGCGCAGGCGCAGCAGCTCTACCGTTTCGGCAGGATCGATTTTCTCGATGTGCTTTCGGCCCAGGCCGCACTGGCAGATGCGGAGTCCGCATTGGCCGCATCGCGCGCGGACCGGGTCGATCGCCAGATGGATCTGTTCCTATCACTGGGCGGTGGTTGGGGCGCAACGGATCCGGCCCGGGACGGGACCCGGTGATCCGTTCCGGGGCGGCGACTGCACGTCACGCCGTGTGTTCAGGAAAGTGCCGCGCACACCCGTATTCATTCACGCTGCCTGCCCTATATTCCCGCCACAGCGCCGCATGCCGCGGCCATGACGGAGGCATCTCCATGAAGACCACACGTTTGCTTGCCATCGCCTTGACCACCGCCACCGCGTTGGCTGCGGCCCCCGCCTTCGCCGATCCGCCGCACCACGCCCGCGGCAACGGCCCGCCGCCGCATGCAGGCGGCCCGCACAACCGCGATGCGCCGCCGCCGGGCTGGCAGAAGAAGGCCTGGCGTCGTGGCGACCGCCTGCCCTGGGCCGAAGTGGACCGCCGCTACTGGGTAGACGACTACGCGCGCTACGACCTGCGCAATCCGGGTCGCGGCCAGCGCTGGGTGCGCCAGTCCGACACCGAGTATCTGTTGGTGGAGATCGCGACCGGCTTGATCATCGACGCGCTGCATCGCTGAGACCTCCTGCGGTGTCCCTCCGCGCGGCAGCACGCCACGTGGAGGGATACTCACGACCGGGGCTGTGACGGTCGGCGGCGCTTGCGCCCCCGACGCTGCACCTGCCTCCGCGGCCGCCCGGCATGCATGCCCTCCCGCAGTGCGATATACGCGCACATCAGCGCTGTGGCAAACAGTCCCATCGCCACCAGTATTTCGAATCCCCGATCACCGAAGAGCAGGCGAATGGAGACCTCCAGTGAGCACAGCCTGCCACAGCGCAGGCCCTGCTCGTTGAAGCCATGGATGAGCACCAGTACGCCCATCAGTCCGCACAACGCCATCAGGGCCAGGCTTGCGATGAAGACGAAAGGTCGATGGATGCGCATGCGTTCGTCGCGGCCTTCTAGGGTGACGTCAAGCGCGACGTTGCGAGCACGCGATCGGAAGCATCCAATTCCACCGACCAGGCTTCGGTATCCAGGCCCAACCGGTTCTCATACCACCATCGCTGCGCACAGAGACCACTGCATTCACGGCTGGCATAGCGGGTAAAGGGAACACCGGCATGCTCCACCACGTCAAGTTGCCCCATTGACAGATCCCCTCCTGCGCCGCGCGCCCGCGCATCATCCGCGCAGACCTTCCTCAACGTCAAACCGGCCTGTTGCGGCGCCCGTCATCCGTGCTGGCGTGCGCCGACCGATGATTCAGGATGAACACAGGGACGCCCGTCGATGGCAGGCAAGAGCCGGAAGGACAGGATCGCGCAGGAGATCGGCCTGTTCATGCAGCAGTACGCGCGCAAGGCGCAGCGCCATGCAGAACCCTGCGACCGGCCGTACGACCGGGGCTGGAAGCGCGGCTCAAGCGCTTGCCGCCCTAAGAAGTGGGTAGGCTGCTTTCCGCAGAGCATGACGAGGATGACCAGCCCCGTTGCATGGGCCAGGCGCGCCATTGTCGTGACGTTCTGTATCGCGCTATGCGCCTGCGGTATGGTGATGGACAGTTCGTTCGACACCCTGCAGGAGGCGCTTGACTCCGACAGGGTGAACAAGGGGTGGATTCCCGGCTGGGTGCCGCAAGCGGCGACCGATCTGCGGGAGGTACATGACCTCGACTCGAACACCAGCGCGCTGGCCTTCACCAAACCCCCTGCGGTATCACTGCAGCTGCCGGCGGATTGCCAGGCAACGACATTCAGTAGCAGCGATCCTGTTGCGTTCGATCGATACTGGTGGCCGGGCGACGGGACGCTCAAGTCGTCGTACCGCGTCTTTCGCTGCGCGCCCGAATCCCGAAAATCCGTCTTCGTCGCCGTCAACACGGCCGAAGACCACGTGCTTTTCTGGCGAACCTACGCGCGCTGATGCGCGAGCGGCACCCCAGGACTTCTCGGTGATCTATTCGATCCGCGATTCACGCAGCCCGGCCGATTGAGCGATCTGTCAGACTGGCGCACACCTTTCGTCCATGCCCGCCAGACCCGATGACCCGCATTGCCGACCTCAGCGCCGACCAGCTCGCGCACCATGCCCTCAACATCTTCATCGCCCAGGGCCGTCACGTCGAAGGTGCGCGGGTGATCTACCGGGCGCTGCAGCTGGACCCGCATCATCCCGGTGCCCTGCGCTGCCTGAGCGATTTCCTGGCCCACGAGGGCACCGAGCCCTTCGCGGCGGCCACGCTGGAGCACGCCCTGTCCGGCGCCGTTCCACTGAATGACGATGCGCGCCGGATGCTGGATGACCTGCGTTTCCTCGACATCTGGTCCTGGGGATTCTCGCGGCACGTCTCTGGCGAAGCCAACCTCAACGGTGATGCCTTCCAGCGGCGCGAGGACTTCGTCTTCGATGGGCCGGCCTATGCGGCCTTCCTCAACACGGTCACCGAGCCGGCCGGTTCATTGCAGGGCGCCTTCCAGGCCGCAGTCCGCATCTGCGGGCTGATGTCCGGCCTGCTGCGCCATGCGGAGAAGGACAATCCGGCGTTCGATGACGTGCTGCGATCCTCCGCCTTCGTCGAGACCGAGGCGTACCCGGCATGGTTGGCCTCGCCGACGGATGAGCTGGACGCCCTCGACCAGGCCATCCAGGCGCAGCGCCAAGGCGGCTGAAGGAAAATCCAACGGGCGTCCGACGCCTTCCCGACGCCTGCCTGCACATCCTGTCGTGAGGTCAACTCATGGCAGGACCGGCATGCAGCCACTTCACCCCAGGGACAGCGGCAAGTACCCGCACGGCAAGACCGGGCTTCGCCGTATCTTCCATACGCTGATCCATTCGCGCGATGGCTTCATTGCCACCTTCCGTGGCGAAGCAGCCTTCCGGCAGCTGTTGCTGCTGCATGCACTGCTGATCGCCACCGCGTTCCTGCTGGACATCAGCAGGGTCGAACGCGCCGTGGTGCTGGCGGCCTGCTTCATCAGCCTGCTGGTGGAACTGCTCAACTCGGCCATCGAAGCGGTGGTCGACCGCATCTCGCTTGACCACCACCCACTATCCGAGAACGCCAAGGACATGGGCAGCGCCGCACAGACCACCGCGCTGCTGATGGTCGGTACGGTGTGGGGCGTGATCCTGCTGGGCTAGCGCACGCCCGACCCGCCGGGCAGGGCCCGGCGCTACCTCGTGTTGATGCGCTACTGCGCCGCCAGGGCGAAATCCAGGCCGGCGCACACCGCCGCCACCTGGGCGTCGTTGCATTCCTGCGGGTTGGTGCGCGGGCTGTCCGGGTAGACCTCGGTGGTGGTGGCAAAGCGTGCGTCGGTGAAGCCGGCGCAGGCGCCGATCGAACGCGACTCGCCCCAGACCACGCCCGGCGACTGCAGCGGCAGGCCGACCAGGTTGCCGTCGGCATCGGCCGGAGCGATGTGGGTGATGGGCGCCACTGCGGCGATCAGGGCCTTCTGGAACTCGGCCTGCGGGTCTTCGCTGTTGCCGATCACATAGAAGCCATCGGGAATCGTGTCGCGCTCGAACGGCTTGCCGTCGCGGGCGCAACGCGCCGGATCGAACTCGTGCAGGTCGCTGTCGGTGGTTTCGTGCAGGTCCAGGTGCACCAGCAGGTTCGGCTTGCGCTCGGCCACCCAGCGCATCAGGGCGGCCGCTTCCTCGATCTGGCCACCGTCACGGAAGCTGCGGTTCGGATCGATCGCATCCGGGTTCCAGCGCTGGATGCGCTCGTAGCCCCACGGGCTGACGCACGGCGCCACGATCAGGTTCAGCCGACCCAGGTAACGCTCGGCCTGCTGTTCCAGGAACTGCAGGGCGCCGTGCACGCCGCTGGTCTCGTAGCCATGTACGCCGCCGGTGATCAGCGCGGTCGGCAGCGCCGGGTTCCAGTCGTGGTTGACCACCGCGAACAGCGGATAATGGTCCGGCGCATAGTCCAGCTGGCCGTACTGGATCACGTCGAAAACGCTGTCGTCCAGGCGTTCGAGGGCGGCCACCACGTCATCGTGGTAGCTGCGCTGGCGCTGCTGGCGGGCCCGCCACTGTGCGCGTTCCACGTCGCCCCAGGGCTGTCCGGGGGTGCCGATCGGGTAGAACTGCGCAACAGTCATGGGGGTACTCCAAGGGTCGAGCGGGTGGATGCAGCCGGACATTCTAAGCCTTGTCGCGCCTGCAGGTACCGCCCCCCACGCCCCGCCTTCATCCAGCCGGGGTCATCTGGCTGTAAAATCAGCGGTTTTTGGCCCCTCACCCCTTGATGGCGAACGCAGCGCAGCCGGTCCTGGGTGGACCGGAGTTCCTCCGCCTGCTCGCCCGTCTCAGCGACGGCGCGATGCCGGCCAGCAGTCCCGCTCTGACCGATCGCCTCGGCCAGTGGGTGGACTGGAGCCGTGCCGTGGCCCTGTCCGGCGCGTTGGGCGGACGCCTGCCCGAGCCCGGCGAAGCTGCCGAGGGGGCCGAGGATGTACTGGCCGACTGCGCCCAGGCCCATGCCAGCCTGCTGGCCTCGATCCGCGAGGACGCCGAGGCCGAGCGCCTGCTGGACCTGGCCGAGGCCGCTGCCGCACCCAACTTCGCTTCGCTGCGCCAGCGCTACCGGGTGCTGCAGCAGGCCATCCAGACCGCCACCGGGCGCCTGCGCGGCCGCCTGCGCGACCAGCTGGTACAGGTCTCGCCGGAGCTGGCGCGACTGGCCGAGGTTGATGCGGTGATGGAACAGACCCTCACCCCGCGCGAGCACAGCCTGCTGGCCACCGCGCCGGCGGTGCTCGGCGCCCGTTTTGAACGCGTGCATGGCCAGCCCGGCTGGCGCGCGGCCTTCCGCCATGACATGCGCACGCTGCTGCTCGCCGAGCTGCAGCTGCGCTTCCACCCGATCGAAGGGCTGCAAGACGCCCTGCGCTCCCACTGACCGGAACACCATGTCCAGAACTGCTCTCCATGTCGTTGTTTTCCTTGTCGGCCTGCTGGCCGTGTGCTGGATCGGCATTGGCTACGTTTCGGTGCATCCGCTGGGTGCAGCGGTGGCGGCAATCATCGCGGCCTGCTACATCGCCGGCGGCGTGGAGCTGTACCGCTACCGCCAGGCCAGCAACGGCCTGCGCGCCGCACTGAACGACCTGTCCAGCGCAAAGGAAAGCCTCGCTCCCTGGCTGGAGCGCGTGCCGGTGGGCCTGCGCAACGCCGTGCGCCTGCGCGTGGAAGGCGAGCGCACTGCCCTGCCCGCGCCGGTGCTGACCCCGTACCTGGTCGGCCTGCTGGTGCTGCTCGGCATGCTCGGCACCCTGCTGGGCATGATGGATACCCTGCGCGGCACTGGCCTGGCCCTGCAGAGCGCCACCGACATGGCCGCCATCCGCGGCTCGCTGGCCTCGCCGGTGCAGGGCCTGGCGGTGGCCTTCGGTACCTCGATCGCCGGCGTGGCCAGCTCGGCGATGCTCGGCCTGTTGGCCGCGCTGCTGCGCCGCGACCGCCTGCAGGCCGTGCAGCAGCTGGACCGCGCCATTGCCGGCGACCTGCACCCGTATTCGCAGGCCTGGCAGCGCGCCGAATCCCTGCGCCTGCTGCAGGCACAGTCCGCCGCGCTGCCGGCGCTGGTCGACCGCCTGCAGGCGATGACCAGCACCTTTGAACAGCACAGTGCGGCCGCCAATGAGCGCCTGCTGGCAGGCCAGGCCGAGTTCCTGACGCAGAGCCAGGCGCTGCAGGAACGCCTGGCCCTGTCGCTGCAGCAGTCGCTGCGCGAAGGTGCCGAAGCCAGTGCCGCGGCCATCGGTGGCGCGCTGCAGCCGATGGCCGAGACCACCCTGGCCGGTCTGGCTCACCATGGCGAAGCGTTGCATGCCCGTGTCGAGCGGGCCGTGCAACAGCAGCTGGCGGGCCTGAGCGACGGTTTCGAACGCAGCCGGGTCGCCACCGAAGCCAGCTGGGCCAAGGTGGTGAGTGAACAGACCCAGGCGCAGCAGGCGCTGGTGAGTGATCTGCGCCAGCACCTGCAGGCCTTCAGCGATGGCCAGGGCACGCATGCCGAAGCGTTGATCGCGCGCATCGGCGAGCGCCTGCAGGCCGATGCACAGAGCAATGCAGACGCCTTGCGTGCCGCCGCCGAGCAGCAGCAGGCCCTCAACAGCGCGCTGGTCGAGCGCCAGCAGCAGGCGTTGATCGCCGCCAGCGAACATCTGGATGCGCGTGCGCAGGCGCTGCTGCAGGCACTGGAACAGCAGCACAGCGCCAACCAGTCACTGCTGCAGGATCATGAAGCGCAGCGCTCGCAGCAGTGGCAGGCCGCGCAGGCCGCCGCCGCGACTGCGCACGCCGAACTGCAGGCCAGCCTGGAAAGCCGCGAGCAGCAGCGCCAAGCGCGCTGGGACGCGGTCAGCGCCGAGTTGCAGCAGGCCCACGCCGCCCTGCAGGCGCAACTGCAGGCTGGCGACGAACAGCGCCTGCAGCGCTGGAGTGATGCCCTGCAGCACGTTTCCACTGAGCTGGCCGAGCGCCTGCAGGCCAATGGCGAACGCCTGGCTGCGCAGCAGCAACAGGTCTGCGACACGCTGGCGGCCACCGCACAGCAGATCGGCGAGAACGGTCGCGCGCAGGCCAGTGCCACGCTGGCCGAAGTGTCCACCCTGCTGCAGACCGCCGCGGCCGCGCCGAAGGCTGCGGCCGACGTCATCAACGAGCTGCGCAGTACGCTGTCCGAAAGCCTGGTGCGCGACAACGCGATGCTGGAAGAGCGCGGCCGCCTGCTGGCCACCGTGCAGACCCTGCTCGATGCGATCAACCACGCATCGCACGAACAGCGCACCGCGGTGGACGCACTGGTTGGCGGTTCGGCCGAGCTGCTGGAGCGTGTCGGCAACCGCTTTACCGATCATATCGCCGCCGAGACCGGCAAGCTGGATGGCATTGCGGCAGCACTTACCGGCAGCGCGGGTGACGTCGGCCAGCTGGCCGGCGCCTTCGGTGAAGCGGTCGCGCAGTTCGGCAGTGCCGCCACCGAGCTTTCCGGCCGCCTGGAACAGATCGGTGGTGCACTGGATGCCTCGCTGGCCCGAAGCGATGAGCAACTGGCTTACTACGTAGCGCAGGCGCGCGAGGTGGTCGACCTCAGCCTGCTGTCGCAGAAGCAGGTGATGGAAGAACTGCAGCAGCTGGCCACACGCCGCGGCAAGGCCGGCAGCGCATGAGCGACGAGCTGGAGGTCGATGGCGGCTCGCACGCGCCGATCTGGGCCGCCTTCGGCGACCTGATGTCGGTGCTGCTGGGTGCGTTCGTGCTGATCCTGGTGGGTGTGGTCGCGGTGCAGCTGGAGCTGTCGCAGCGGCTGGAGCAGGAAGTGAAGCAGCGCCAGGCCGAGGCCAAGCGCCTGCAGACGCTGGAGCAAGCGTTGGCCGGACCGCTGGCGGCCGGCCGCGTGACGCTGGTGAATGGCCGCATCGGCATCAGCGGCAGCGTGCTGTTCGCGCTCAACTCCGACCAGCTGCAGCCGGAAGGCCAGGAGCTGCTGCGCAGCCTGGCCGCACCGCTGGCCGCCTATCTGGGCAGCCGCGAAGAGATCCTGATGGTCAGCGGCTTCACCGACGATGCGCCCGTGCGCGAAGGCAACCGCCGCTTTGCTGACAACTGGGAGCTGTCCGCGCAGCGCTCGCTGACCGTGACCCGCACCCTGATCGCCGATGGCGTACCGGCCGACGCCGTGTTCGCCGCCGCGTTCGGCAGCGAGCAGCCGGTCAGTTCCAACGCCAATGAGGAAGGCCGCGCGCGCAATCGCCGCGTGGAAATCGCGCCGATTCCCAAGCCCAAGGCGGCGGATGGCAAGTAAACCGCCCGCCCTGGAAGGCCTGCGCGCATTGGTGCGTGACCTCGATGCGGGGTCGCGCTCGCTGCCGCATTACCCGCAGGTGCCGATGCTGCAACAGGTGCAGCGCGAATGGTCGGAGCTGCGCAGCGAACTGCAGGTGCGCCGCTCGCTACGCGCCGAGGCCCCGGCCGATGGCGGCCCGCTGAACTCGGCGGTACTGGTGCAACGCATGCTCGACATGATGCAGGCCGCCAGCCCCGGCTACCTTCGCCACTTCATCGACTATGTGGACACCTTGTCCTGGCTGCAGGCGCTGCAGGACAGCGCCGCCAGCGGCGGTGATACCACAAAGCCAAAGCGTACGCGCAAGCCGCGCTGAACACTGAATGGTAGTGCCGGTCGCCGGCCGGCAGCTACGCATCTCTGCGCAGGTCATGTGGTTGCCGGCCAGCGGCCGGCACTACCATCGAGGGTGCTCTGTGCGCCGGAACGCGATCTGCGCTGCGCGTCGGCTCTGCTGTGGTAGTGCCGGCCGCTGGCCGGCATCACATCCAGGCCGACCACGGCCGAAGCGCGCGCAGGCGGCGCTGAACAGCGAATGGCCGCGCTGAACATTGAATGATGGTGCCGGCCGCTGGCCGGCAGCTACGCATCTCTGCGCGGGTCATGTGGTTGCCGGCCAGCGGCCGGCACTACCATCGAGGGTGCTCTGTGCGCCGGAACGCGATCTACGCTGCGCGTCGGTTCTGCTGTGGTGGTGCCGGCCGCTGGCCGGCATCACATCCAGGCCGACCACGCATAGGGATACTCGCCAATCTGTCCAGCGAGACCGGCGCGTACCGGATTCCCCAGGATGTACAACGCCTGCCGCGCCAGCGACTCTTCGGTCCTCAATGCATGATCGAAGTAGCCGGGCTGCCACACCGTGCTTCGACGGCCCGCCAGGCGATTCAGGGCAAGCGCGCTCGACGACTTCATCCGGCGCGCGATGTCGGGAAGGTCAGCTGCACGCAGCTCGAACATCCAGTGGACGTGATCCGGCATGACGACCCATGCGTGTGACCGTACGAGCCCGCGCTGTTCGATGTAATGGAACTGGTCGATTACACATGCTGCTGCAGCTTCGCTTTCAAAGAGCCGGCGGCGCTGGTGGGTCGTGGTTGTCAGGACATAGGCCTGGCCGATGATCGAGTGACGGCCCAGGCGGAGGCGATGGCTGCTCATGCGCCATGGTGGGTCGATCATTGGGCGTTGGCTGTCAGGCCAAGCCTCGATGGGGGTTGGGAGATGTCTGAAGTTGAATGAGGTTGACGGCCAGCGGCCGGCACTACCAGACCTCAGCCGCGCAGGGTGGCGCCACCGTCCACGTACAGGTCGCTCATCGCTACGTGCCCGGCCTGCTCGGAGAGCAGGAACATCACCGAGTGCGCGATGTCCTCGGGGGCGGCCAGCTTGCGCAGCGGAATGCCGGCCTTGTAGGTCTCCAGGTTGCCGGCGATCACCCGTTCGGCGCCGTGCTCGTCCTGCCACATGCCGGTCTGCATCGGGGTCAGCGTCGAGCCCGGGGCGACGATGTTGCAGCGGATGCCCAACGGCGCCAGCTCCAGCCCGAGGCAGCGGGTGAACATCGTGGCGGCGGCCTTGGATGCCGCATAGGCGGCCATGCCATGCCTCGGCACACCGGCCGCATTCGAGCTGACGGTAACCATCGCGCCCTGCCCGCGCGGCGACATCACCCGCGCCAGGGCACGCCCGACATGGAACACCCCGTCGGTGTTCACCGCGAACACCCGGCGCCAGTCGTCATCGCCGGTCTCGGTCACGCCGCCCACATGCAGCACACCGGCCACGCTGGCGCCCAGCATGATCGGCCCGATGCTGGACTCGACCTGATCCACCAAGCCGTCCACGGCGGCACTGTCGGTCACGTCGAGTGCGAAGGTATGCACACGCACATCTGCCGTAACAGGCGCCTCGCGATCGGTCGCCACCACGGTGCAACCGGCCTCGGCCAGTAACCGTACCAGTGCCTCGCCGATGCCGCCGGCAGCGCCGGTGACCAGCGCCACGCGGCCTTCAAAGCCGGTCAACTGCATGTTGCGATCTCCTGTTGCTCGTCCCATTGGCGCAACCGCGCCGACAACCACGGCGCCAGCTGCGCCACCGCATCGCGGCCGGTCAGTTCTGCATGCAGGAACGGCAGTTCCAACGACTGCACCCTACGCGCGTGTGCCCGCCACAACGCCGACTGCAACTGTGGCCGCGCCGGGTGATCCCGGCCCGCACGCACATGCACCAGCGTGCCATCGAACGGCCGGTGGATATGCTCACGGATCAGTCGATTGGTGCCGGTCACGGCGCGCACCACGCCATCCAGCACGACATCCGGCAGGCTACCCAGCGCACTGCCACCACGACGCAGGAACGCGAGGATGCGCTCCCGGCTGTCCAGTTCCGGATGCGCATCCGGGTCATGCCCGGCAATCGCCAGCAGTGCCCGCAATGCGGCGATGGCATCGGGTTCCGGCTCGGCCCGCCAGCACTCGCTGGGATAGGCGTCCAGCAGTACCAGTTCGCCGACCTCGCGCCTGATCTCATGCAGTCGCACCGCCATTGCCTGCGCGAGGATGCCACCCACCGACCAGCCCAGCAGGTGTACCGGCCCCTTTGGCTGCAATGCAACCACGCGCTGTACGTAGTCGCTGGCCATCGCCTCGATGCTGCTCGGCAGCGGCTGCCGCGCGTCCAGTGCCGGCGACTGCAGGCCATATACCGGGCGTGCCGGCTGCAGTGCCCGGGCCAGGGTGCGGTAGTTCCAGGCGATGCCGCCGGCCGGGTGCAGCACGAACAGCGGCGTAGGCCCGGCAGCGTCGGTCGCGGCCAGCGCGATCACCGGCCCCAGTGCGTGATCGGCCAGCGCGGGTGGCTCGGCAATGCGAACCGCCAGCGCGGCCACGGTGGGCTGGGCAAACAACGCCCCCAGACCGAGATCGCAGCGCCAGCGCTGTTCGATCGCCAGCAGCAGGTGCACCGCCGACAGCGAGTCACCGCCGAGACTGAAGAAATCCGCATCCACCGCCACCGGCGCTTCTCGCCCGAGTGCCTGGGCAAACAGCGACGCCAGCTCCTGTTCCAACGGCGTGCGCGGCGCCAATCCGGCGACCTCATGTTGTGATGGTTTCGGCAACGCGTTGCGGTCGAGCTTGCCGTTGGCGGTCACCGGCCAGTGGTCCACGCCGACAAACGCCGAGGGCACCATGTAGTCCGGCACACGCGTGGCCAAATGGCTGCGCAGCATCACGGCATCGGCAAGCGCAGTCGGCACATACGCCACCAGACGCGCGTCGCCGGGCGCATCCTGGCGCAGCAGCACTTCCACCCGCTCCATGCCCGGCAGTTCGCGCAAAGCCGCCTCGATCTCGCCCAACTCGATGCGCAGGCCGCGCAGTTTCACCTGATGGTCGCTGCGGCCCAGGTACTCCACCGCGCCATCGCTGCGCCAGCGCGCTATGTCGCCGGTGCGGTAGATGCGCTCGCCCGCCAGGAAAGGATCGGCAAGGAAGCGTTCGGCAGTCAGGTCCTCGCGACCGAGATAGCCGCGCGCCAGCTGCACACCGCCCAGATAAAGGTCACCGGCCACACCGACCGGCACCGGCTGCATCCGCGCGTCCAGCACGTAAAGTCGGGTATTCCAGACCGGGAAGCCGATCGGCACCGGCCGCGATCGATCCTGCGCCGACGCCGGCCAGTAGCTGACGTCCACCGCGGCTTCGGTCGGGCCATACAGGTTGTGCAGCTCGGCGTGCATGCGCGCGTGGAAGCGGTCGCGCAACGCGGCGTCCAGCGCCTCGCCACTGGTGAATACCCGTCGCAGCTGCAGGCCTTCGGAGGCCGGTGCAGCGAGGAAGGCATCGAGCATCGACGGCACGAAATGCGCCGTGGTGATGCCATGCCCGCGGATCAAGCGGGCCAGTTCAGTGGGGTCGCGATGCGCATCGGGCCCGGCAATCACCAGCGTTGCCCCGCACAGCAACGGCAGGAAGAACTCCCAGACCGACACATCGAAGGTGGCCGGGGTCTTCTGCAGCACGCGGTCATCGGCGCGGATGCCGTAGTGCTCGCGCATCCACAGCAGGCGGTTGACGATGGCGCGGTGTTCGATGACCACGCCCTTCGGCTCGCCGGTCGAACCGGAGGTGTAGATCACATAGGCCGCATCGCTGGGCGCCGGATCGGCCCAGGGCGCAGCGAAGCTCAGCGCGGCCCACTGCTCCGGCGCGAGCACCGGTACGCCGGCCGTGCGCGCCGAAATCTCCGCCGCAGCCAGAACGCACACCGGCTGCGCCGAGGCGAAGATGCGCGCCAGCCGCTCGTCGGGATGGGCGAGGTCCAACGGAAGATAGGCCGCGCCTGCACGCAGCACCGCGACCAGCGCGATCACCAGCTCCAGCGAGCGCGGCAATGCCACCGCCACCACGCTGCCCGGGCCGACATCCATTGCCCGCAGCTGTGCCGCCAGCGCGAAGCTGCGCGCTTCCAGCGTCGCGTAATCCAGCGTCGCATCGCCGAACACCAGCGCAGGCGTGTGCGGGTCCCGATCCATGCCCTGCTGCAGCAATTCAACCAAGGTGGTCTCAGGAAGCGCGTGCGCGGTGGCGTTGAAACCCTGCAGCACCTGTTGCGCCTCCATGGGCGTCGCCAAGGGTACGGTTTCGATATCGTCAGCCTGCAGCGCCGCCGACACGAAATGCAGCAGCCTCACCGCGTGCGCCTCGACATCCTCGCGACTGTACAGCGCGGGATTGGCCTCGATCTCCAGATCCAGCAGGTGCTGGCCATCGCCACGGAAACCCAGCGCCAGGTCATCCACCGGCCCGGTGCACAGCACCTCCAGCGTCGCCTGCACGTCGGTCAGCGCCAGCGGCCTGTAGAACGGCTGCACGTTCACCAATGGACCATGCAGGCGCTGCTGCGTGCCGACCAGGCCCAGGTCCCGGCGCAGCTGCTCGCCCCGGTAGCGGCCGTGCCTGCGGCCTTGACTGAGCTGGCGACCCAGGCCCCGGGCAAAGGCCTCGACGCTGCCCTCGCCGGCCGCCACGCGCAGCGGCAACACATTCATCACCATCGCCGGCACCCGCGCCGACGCGTTGCCCAACCGCCCCATGTAGGGCACGCCCAGCACCACTTCATCGGCGCCACTCATCCGCCGCAGGTACTCGGCCGCCAGCGCGACCAGCACATCCGGCCAGGGCTGCAGCCAACGCACCGAAGCCTGCAGCAACAGCTCACGGAATGCCGCATCGAGCGGCTGCACCCAGCGCAGCGCGTCGTCACTGGCCGCGAGCGTGCCGGCCAGGCCTGCACCTGCCGGTGCGCCCTGCATGTGCTCGCGCCACCACTGCCCGGCCTGCACGCGGCGCGGATCGGCACGAAACGCGGCATCATCGGCCAGCACGCCCGCCAGCCCCGGCAGTGACTCACCGGTACGACCGGCATACAACGCGCACACCCGATCAGTGAACAGCGCCATGCCGTAGCCATCGGCCGCCAGATGATGCACGCGCAGGTACCAGACCCAGCGCAGGCCACCCAGATCGAACAGTACCTGCTGGCTGATCCGGTCGCGGGCGGGATCGACCGGGCTCAGCCGGTCGGCGTGCATCAGGTTGCGTGCCGCAGCGGCGGGATCCGCCTCGGTAGAAACATCGCGCACCGAAAGCAACGGCACGTGTGCCGGGTCATGCCACTGTAGTGGCTGGCCATCGGCACCTTCGGCAAAGCGCAATGCGAAAGCCTCGGCCTCGCGCGCAGCCTGGTCTGCGGCTGCGACGAACGCGGCCACGTCCAGCGGGCCGTCGATCCATACCGCGTGCGCGGTATTGAATGACGGATTGTCCGGTGCCAGCCGCTGTGCGAACCACAGCCCCGCCTGGGCCTCGGTCAACGCCACCGGCGTGGCCAGCGCTGCGGCGTTCATGCGTTCTGCGCGGCCTGCAGTTGCTGCACCACACCCCACCACCGGCGCAGCGTGGTGTGCTCGGCCAACTGCGAGAACTCCAGCGGCAGGCCAGTGTTGCCCCACGCCAGGACCAGGCCGAGCATGCGCATTGAATCCAGATCCAGGTCGATCAGGTTGTCGTCGTCCCCGATCTCGGCCGGCGTGCACTCCAGCACGCGCGCCACGTCGGCGCGCATCCGCTCCAGATCCAGCGCCTCACCCATGGCAGCCATCACAGCACCTCCAGCAGCTGATCGGTGGTCATCGGCACACCACAGGTGCGCGCGATCCAGTGCAGCGCCTGATCGTGATCGGCACGCGAGAAGTCCGCCACCGCATCGGCGGCGATGAAGGCCTCGATGTCACGCTGGAAGGCCTCGACGACGGTCGCGGTACAGCCGATATGGGCGTACACGCCGGTCACCAGCAGCTGATCACGCCCACGTACCCGCATCAGCGTCTCCAGGTTGCTGCGCTGGAAGGCGCTATAGCGATGCTTGACCAGCACATGCTCGCCCGGCTGCGGCGCCAGCGCCTCGATGATCGGCTCATGATCGGCGCTGCGACGCATGCCCGGTCCCCACAGGTCGGCCTGAAGGCCGCGGTCGCGACGGTCCTGGTCACCGTGCTGGGCGGTGTAGAACACCGGAATGCCCTGCGCGCGGCAGTGCGCCAGCAGGCGCACGATGTTGTCCACCGCCGGCCGCAAGGGCGTGCTGCCGGCGTCGAATGCCGCCAGGAAGTAGCGTTGCATGTCGTGCACCAGCAAAGCCACACGATCGCGCTGCGGGCGCCACGGGCCACGCGCCTGCGGTAGTTCGGCGGCGGTCGGCAAGGGATAGTCGGTGATACGGGGCAGCGCCATCAGCGCGTTCCTCCTGTCTGTTGCAGATGACGCGCACGCAGCTGCGCGCGCAATTCGCGGCGGCTGATCTTGCCGACCGCCGTGGTATTGAAACTGTCGACGAACACGATCTGGTCGGGCACCTTGAACGCCGCCAGGCCGCGCCCGCGCATCCAGGCCTTCAGTGCCGGCGCCTTGAACGGTTCGCCCTGCGGGATCACAAAGGCGCAGCTGCGCTCGCCCAGGTACTCGTCGGGAATCGAGACCACGGCCGCATCGAACACGCCCGGATGTGCCAGCAGGTGGTCCTCTATCTCTTCAGCAGAGATTTTCTCGCCCGCCCGGTTGATGTGGTCACCCGCACGCCCCTGTACCACCAGGTAGCCCCCGGGCAGCTGCTGCACGCGGTCACCGGTACGGTAGAAGCCGTCATCGGTGAACGAGCGCGCATTGGCCACCGCATCGTTGTGGTAGCCACGGATGGTGTACGGGCCACGGGTGAGCAGATGCCCCACCTCGCCTTCGGCCACCGGCTGGTCATGGTCATCGACCACGCGCACTTCGTCGTCCGGACTGATGGGCCGACCCTGGCAAGCCACGATCAGGTCCTCCGGATCATCCAGCCGCGTGTAGTTGACCAGGCCTTCGGCCATGCCAAACACCTGCTGCAGCGTGCAGCCAAGGCCGTCGATCACTCGCCGTGCGGCTTCCGGCACCAGTTTGGCACCGCCCACCTGCAGCACCTGCAGGCTCGACAGGTCATACTTGCTGGTGGCGGCGGCCTGCGCCCACAGCAGCGCCAGCGGCGGCACCAGGCCGCAGCAGGTCACCCGCTCCCGTGCGATCAGCGGGAATGCGGCGTCCGGCCCGGGGCCGGGGCTGAGCACCACGCGGGCACCGGCATACAACGCGCCGAAGAAGCCGGGCGAGCTCATCGGGAAATTGTGCGCGGCCGGCAGCGCGACCAGGTAGACGCTGTCGCGGTCGATGCCGCAGATTTCATTGCTGGCACGGAACGAATAGATGTAGTCGTCATGCGTGCGTGGAATCAGCTTGGACAGCCCGGTGCTCCCACCGGAAATCTGCAGGAACGCCACCGACTGCGGGTCCGGATCGGGCGGCAGCTGGCTGCGGTCACCCTGCAGCGCCTCCAGCGCGATGAACTCCGCCGCATCGCCGTCGATCACCACATGGCGCACTGCCGGGGCCTCGGCCTGTAGTGCCCGCGCCAGCCCGCGATGATCGAAGCCATCGTGCAGTGGCGTGGTGATGTAGGCACTGGCTTCGGCCTTATTGGCGAAGTGCGCCAGCTCGGTGATGCGGTGCGCCGGCAGCGCGTACACCGGCACCAGGCCGGCCCGGAACAGGCCGCAGACCGTGGTGATGAAGCCTGCGGTGTTGCCCAGCTGCACCAGCACCCGTTCGCCAGGCTGCAGGCCCAGCGCCAGCAGGCCTGCACCGATCCGCCCGGCCTCGTGCCACAGCTGCGCATAGCTCAGGCGCACGTCGCCGGCGACCACCGCGATGTCATCGGCATAGCGTTCTGCACGTTCGCGCAGGAACGCCGGAAAGGTCTCGCCACGCCAATGACCGGCCTCGCGATAGCGCGCGATCAGGTCATCCGGCCACACCTGCTGCAGTGCCAGGCGGGAAGCGTCAGTGGAGGTAGTCATGCGGCAGGCTCGATCGCAGGCGCGGATTCATGGACACCCAACGCATTCAGCAGGGCAGCGAACTTCGCAGCGGTCTCGGCCACCTCGGCCTCGGGCTGCGAGTCGGCAACGATGCCGGCGCCGGCGAACAGGCGCAGCTGCATTCCCTGCAGGCGTGCGCAGCGGATTGCCACATACCAGTCGCCGTCACCCTGCGCGTCCAACCAGCCCACGGCGCCGGCATAGAAGCCGCGCGGTACCGGTTCCAGTTCGCGTATGCGCTGCAGCGCCGCCAACCGCGGCGTACCGCAGACGGCCGGCGTGGGATGCAGCTGCGCCAGCAGCTCGGCCGCCGATGTCTGCGGATCCTTCAGGGTGGCATGGATGCGGGTACCCAGATGCCACATGCTGGCGGTGGCATGCAGCGCCGGCCGCGGCTGTGCATCGATGTGGCTGCAGTACGGCGCCAGGCCGTCGACGATGGCCTCGACCACATGGCGGTGCTCGTCGTGGTCCTTGGTCGAGGCCAGCAGCGCCTGCGCGGCCTGCTCGTCCTCGGCAGCATTGGTGCTGCGCCGCGCGGAGCCCGCCAGCGGGTGCGACAACAGCTCGGCGCCGCGCTTGCGCAGCAGCAATTCCGGGGTTGCCCCCACCAGCCAGGCGGGCGCCTGACCCGGCGCCACCGGCAACGGCACCGCGTAGGTCGCCACCGAAGGATCCGCGCCCAGGCGGGCCAGCAGAACCTCCGGGGAAAGTGACTGCCGCGTGCGTGCCAGCAGGCTGCGCGCCAGCACCACCTTCTGGAGGTCCAGTTCGGGCGCGCGCAATGCCTGCACCGCCGCAGCCACCGACGCCGCGTACGCCTGCGCCGAAGGCTCGGCCTGCAGGGCACCCTCCAGCGCTGGCGCGGCCTGTGGCTGCAACGGCAGGGCCGGCAGCAGGCGCTCGGGCTGGTACAACGCGTCGTCCGCACGGGGTTCGAAAGGGACTGCGCCGACCAGCAGGCCCGGCCCACCGCGCTGCTGCTCGAAGAAGGACGCAACGCGCTCTGCCAACGTCGCCAGCGCACCGGCCGGCAGCGTGGCGCGGCAACCGCGTGCGTGCACGTGCTGGCCAGCGTGCCGCAGGAGGAACAGCGACGCGTCGTCGCTGCTCTCCTGCGGCGCGGGCGCGGCCTCCGGCCACGCGCCCTGCATCAGGGAATCGTTCATGGGGTCTCCTTCATCCGATGCGCTGCAGCCAGCGCGCACAGCAACAGCAGCAACGCGCCGACCAGGAGGTATGGCAGGCTGGGCCCGCCGCGATACACCAGCGTGCCGAGCATCGGCCCGGCCACCATGCCCAGTCCCTGCGCGGCAGCGACAGTACCGGCGGCGGCGCCCTGCTCGTGCGCCTCCACCGCGTCGGCGGCCAACGCCTGGAACGAAGGGAATACGAAGCCCATGCCGAATGCAGCCAGTGCGTAGGCCGCAGGCAGTTGCCAGGCCTGCTGCACGCCCGCCACCGAAGCAAAGCCGATGCCTGAGATCACGGCGCCGAGGACGATCCAGCGCCGCGGATGAACCTCCAGCTTCATCACCAGCGCCTGCGCCAGGATCAGGCCAACGCCGACCGCCGTCAGCGCGATGCCGGCCATGCGCGCACCGGCCGCCGCATCCAGTCCCAGCCGATCAATCGCGAAAAAGCCCACCGTCACCTGCGCGATGGTCACCGAGACCATGGCGGTGAACGCCGCCAGCTGCGGCAGGCGCAGGCGCGGGTCGAGGCACCTCATCGGCGCGCGGCGCTGGGCGGAAACGCCCATCACAGGCGGTGTGGCCGGCAGTCGCCAGGCCAGCAGCGCCAACGCCAGCAGTGGCAACAGTGCGGCTACATACAGCGCCAGCGACAGGTTCGTATAGGCCAGCCAACCCGCGGCAGCCGGGCCCAGCACCATGCCCAGTGCGTTGGCGCTGCCCAGGCGGGCGAGGAACTTCGCACGTTGCCCAGTCGGCGCCTTGTCGGCGATCAGCGCAGCTGCGGTAGGAGGCACCGCTGCGTAGAAAAGGCCGATCAGGCCGCGCGCAGCAACCAGCACCAGCACTGACACCAGCACCGGCGGCACTGCCTGCAGGGCCACGTCGATGAACACCGCCAGCGCGATGTAGACCACGGTGTAGGCACTCATCGCCAGCATCAGCACACGCTTGCGGCCGATGCGGTCGCTGAGCTTGCCCCAGGGGCGCGCGGCCAGCATCCACAACACGCCTGCGGCGGTGACTGACAGCCCGGCATGCCACTCGGACAAACCGAGCATGCGGACCACCGGGCCGATCACGGCGACGAAGGACATCATCGCCATGGTGCCGATCAGGGCAGCCAACACCAGCGCCGGCAAGCCGGGAACGACGGGACGTGCGTGCATGAAACACCAGCCGTAACAGGGAAGGATTGGCCGGACGCGCCTGCGCGCCCCACCCGGCACCGACCCTGCTAAGGGCCAGATGCCACCCTTAAATGATAACGGCTCGTATTTGCATTTGATACCCATTCTCTTGAATGGGCCCGCAACAGTGGGTTCAGCGCATTGCACGCAAGCCGAGCAGGCCACGGCGCTTGAACCACCACTCCAACGGCAGCGTCACCAGCGGCGGGATCGCTGCCAGCAGGGCCAGGGCACTGGCCCACCACGGCCAGCGCAGGCGCACCGCCGCAAACAGCGTCACCGCCACATAGACCAGGAAGGCCACGCCGTGCAGCGGCCCGAACAGCTTCACCAGCGCCACGTTGGCCATCGGGCCGTATTTCATCCACATGCCGATGAGCAGGCCGGCCCAGGTCACGGCCTCGATGAAGGCGACCGCGGCGAACAGGCGTCCGGTCGGGTGCATGGGGGAACGTTGGGTCACACGGGGCTCCGGCAGCGGGGTATCAAATGCGAATGATACGCAGATGCCTGCTGCATGTAGAGTCGAGCAGTGCTCGACTGCTTCTGCCTCGGCCACTGAAGGAAACACTCAGCAGTTCAGCGGGCGCAGCGGTGAGAGCGTGTCCACCAAGGTGTACACCTACCCGAGCATATGCGGCAGAACCTGCTCCCCGATCTCACGCAGCACCGCGTCCATCGGCCGCCCGTTGTCGACCAGATTGAACATCACGTGCGCCACGCCCTGCCCATGCACGCGCAGCAGATAGTCACGCAGGCCATCGCGGCCGACCTTCAGGCCCAGCGGCAGCGGCTCGGGGGGCGCCTGCGGATCCGCCTGCAGATCCAGCAGCATCGACTGCACGAATGGCTTGCCTGGTCCGCCGCGCTGCGCCAGCGCCTGCTGCCACAGGCCGATGCGCCCCTCCTGCGCGGCCTCCTCACGATGATAGGTGACCCAGCCTTCGGCCTCGCGCGCGATCCACTGCAGGCTCTGCCGTGCGGTACCCACCACCAGCATCGGAACGCGGGTTGCCGGCGCCGGAAGTACGTCGAAGCCACCGGTCGCCTGCAGTACGGCGCTCCGCTCATCGGTCTCCGGTGACAGCGCCGCGCGCAGCAACGTCCAGCGCTCACGGAAGGTCGCCGCCCTGCCCTCCAGATCCTCGCCGAATGCAGCGAATTCTTCCGGGCGATCACCCGAACCCAGCCCCAGCACGAACCGCCCGCCGCTGATCCGGTCCAGGCTCAACGCCGACTTCGCCACCTGCAGCGGCTGCCGCAATGGCAGCACGATGGCCGCGCTGCCGACCACGATGCGCTCGGTCGCAGCGGCCAGCATGCCCAGCCACAGGAACGGATCGTCCAGCGCACTTGCTTTCGCGTCCGGCCCCTGCGGCACCATCAGCGGCACATCGCGCGCCCATAGCGCGGCAAAACCAAGATCGTCGGCCAACCGCGCGATGCGCCGCGCCTCATGCGGATCGGCCAGCCCCTGCGACGCCACCGGCGTCATCAGGCCCAGGCTCAAGCCCTGCCCTGGAAACAACGCAGCGTACGCGGGATTGAAATCACTCATGCCTGCAGCTTAGCGTGCAGGCACGGGGCAGCGATGACGCGCAGCCCGCCACGGGAAGAACACTGCATGCCGACGATCCGCCCTGCCCGCGTCGATGACCTGCCCGCGATCAGCGCGGTGTGCCTGGCCGCGTTCACTGCGGCGGTGGCGCCCTCGCTCAGCGCAGCCGGCATCGCCACGTTCGGCAATGTCGCCGCCGCCGATGCGTTCGGTGAACGCCTGGACGGCGACAACCATCTCCTGGTGGCCGAGCAGGACGGCCGTATCGTCGGCGTGGTCGAGTTGAAGGAAGGCCGCCACCTGGCGATGCTGTTCGTCGATCCCGCCTGCCAGGGACAGGGCATCGGCCATGCACTGTTCGAGGCGGTGCTGCCGCAGGTACGCGAGCCGGTCCTGACCGTACGCGCATCGCTCAATGCTGTGCCCACCTATCTGCGCTATGGCTTCGTGGTTGACGGTGAGGCCGGCGAGTTCAACGGACTGGTCTACCAGCAGATGGTGCGGGCGGCCGCCTGAAGGCACGGCCCCCGGCAATGCCCGGGGGGCGTCATGCCTCGCCGCATGCCCGTCATAAGCAAACTGAATCAGCGGGTTCCCTGCGCGTTCCTACAATGCCCTGTCACCTTGCCCTTCGAGATGCTGCCGATGCGCGTCGCGCTTTCCATGTTGCTGCTGGCTTCGGCGCTGAGCGCCTGCACCCCGGCCCCGGTTTCCACCGCCAACTCCGCCGAGGCACCTGCGCCGGCCAAGGGAATCGCGTGGCGCCAGGGTGACGTCGATGATGCCTTCGCCGAAGCCGCCGACAGCGGCAAGCCGGTGCTGCTGTACTGGGGCGCGGTCTGGTGCCCGCCGTGCAACCAGCTCAAGGCCGGCCTGTTCAAGGACCCGGCCTTCATCGCCTTGACCGGCAAGTTCGTGCCGGTCTACCTGGATGGCGACGAGGAAGGTGCGCAGGCCTGGGGCGAACGCTTCGGGGTGCGCGGCTACCCGACCCTGATCGTGCTGGACCCACAGCGCAATGAACTTACCCGCGTGGCCGGTGGCAACGACGCCGCCGAACTGACCCGGGCATTGACCGTCGCGGCCGGGCGCCGCAGCGCCATCGCCGCCACCCTGGCGACGGCACTGGCCACGCCGGAAAAATTGGCCGCCGAAGACTGGCAGGTACTGGGCGACTACGGCTGGGAAGTCGACGCCAACCGTCTGGCTGGCGGGCGCAGGGGCCAGGATGTACTGCGCCAGCTGTCCAAGGCCGCACCCGACGCGGCGCTGCAACGCCGCTTCGCCCTGCTGGCCCTGGCCACCGCCGACACGCCCGCCAGCTCGCCTACCGAAGTACGCGAGCTGCTGCAGGCCGTGCTGGCGCAGCCGGCCGAAGTCCGCCGCAACCGTGAGTTGCTGGGCTATGCAGGCGCACAGTTGGTCCAGCAGGCCAGCGCCGGCCCAGCCACCCGCAACACGCTGGGGCAGCAGCTGCTGGTCGCGCTGGAGCGCGCAGATGCCGAGCGCGGCGACCGCGCCGACGACGCATTGTCGCGCGCACTGACGGAAGTATCGCTGGCCCGCCAGCAGCAGCCGAAGGGCGCACTGCCCGCGCCGCTGGTTGATCGGGTCAAGCAGCGCGTGGCCGCGGCCGACGCCACCGCCACTGATGCGCATGCACGCCAGGCCACGATCAGCAGCGCGGTCTACGCACTGCGCCAGGTCGGTGACGACGCCGGTGCCGAGGCGTTGTTGCTGGCGGAGCTGAAGCGCAGCGAGCAGCCCTACTACTACATGCCCGAGCTGGCCGAACTGGCCGAGCAGCGCGGCGACACTGCCGGTGCGCTGGAGTGGTTGAAGCGTGCCTACGACGGTGCGCAGGGCCCGGCCACCCGCGTGCAATGGGGCGTGCTGTACGTGGAAGGGTTGCTGAAGCTGGCGCCGAACGACGCGCCGCGCATCGAGCAGGCCACCGCCTCGCTGATCGCCGAACTGGAGGCGCAGCCGTCGGGCTACCACCAGCGCACCCGCCAGCGCTTCGAACGCCTGGCCGGGCGGTTGAAGACGTGGAGCGGGAAGCACCAGGGTGCCGAGACACTGGCGCGGCTGCAGCAGCGGATGCAGCAGGCGTGCGGGGATCAGGTGGATGGCGCGTGCAAGGATTGGTTGAGTTGAGGTAGTGAAAGGTAGTGCCGGCCGCTGGCCGGCAATCAGGGCGGGTCGGGTTGCCGGCCAGCGGCCGGCACTACCATGCCTCGATGTCCATCGCTTCTTCCCTTGACCTCAACCAATGTTGAGGTGCGATAACGATCTCCCCACGGCCAGCCCCTCTGGCCTTCCCCACGGAGATTGCTTCGATGTCGTACTCGCTTCCCCCGCTCCCCTACGCCTACGACGCCCTCGAGCCGCACTTCGATGCGCGCACGATGGAGATCCACCACAGCAAGCACCACCAGACCTACGTCAACAACCTCAATGCCGCCATCGAGCAGGCCGGCATCGCCGAGCAACCGGTCGAGGCGCTGATCGCCAACCTCGATGCCGTGCCCGAGGCGCAGCGTGGCGCGGTGCGCAACAACGGCGGTGGCCACGCCAACCACAGCCTGTTCTGGACCGTGCTCAGCCCCAGCGGTGGTGCACCCGATGATGAACTGGCCGCCGCCATCGACCGTGACCTTGGCGGCTTCGATGCGTTCAAGGATGCCTTCAGCAAGGCAGCGCAGACCCGCTTCGGCAGTGGCTGGGCCTGGCTGACCAGCGATCGCGATGGCCGCCTGCAGGTGGAAAGCAGCGCCAACCAGGACAGCCCGCTGATGGGTGCAGCCGTCGGCCTGTCCGGCAACACCCCGATCCTCGCACTGGATGTCTGGGAACACGCCTACTACCTGCACTACCAGAACCGTCGCCCGGACTACATTGGTGCGTTCTTCAACATCATCAACTGGGCCGAGGTCGGCCGGCGCTACCGCCAGGCCCGGGCCTCATGAGCGGCGAGACACTGCCCTACGCCGGGCCGTGGGCGGGGGTGTTCCCCGCCCCGGTCCCGGTGCCATCGGTCGAGATGCCGCCGCGTGCCCTGCGGCGGCTGCTCGGCCATTTCCCGACCGGCGTGGTCATCGTCTGCGCGCGCGATGCACAGGGCAAGCCGGTCGGCCTGACCATCAACTCGTTCGTACCGGTCTCACTGCAGCCCCCTTTGGTGCTGTGGAACCTGGCGTTGCACGCGCAGAGCCTGTCCACCTTCCAGCGTGCCACACGCTTTGCGCTCAGCGTGCTGGCGGCCGACCAGGAGGCACTGGCCCGGCGCTTTGCCGATCCGCAGGTGCGCAACCGCTTCGACGGCCTGGCATTGCTGGATGACGACGAGGACGCCCCACCGCGCATCGCCGGTGCGGTCGCCCATCTCACCTGTACCCGCCACGCGCAGTGGCCGGTAGGCGATCACCTGCTGCTGGCCGGCCGCATCATCGAAGTGCACGAGAACGGCGGCACGCCACTACTGTTCCATCGCGGCCGCTTCCAGCCCGGCCCGGCCGAACTGCTGGTGGAGGTGCGCGGATGAACATCGAAGCTCTGGAATGCATGCTTGCCGCAGGCAAGGACGGCGCGCTGCTGCGCTTCGGCCTGGGCAAGGGCTGGCTGGATGCCGGCAACCCGGTACGCGCGGCAACCCACCTGGGCCGCTGCGTGGTGCTTGATCCGCATTACTCGGCAGCCTGGAAGCTGCTGGGCAAAGCCTGGCTGGCCAGTGGCCAGCCACAGGCGGCCCGTGAGGCATGGCAGCGCGGCTTGAGCGTGGCCGGCAGCAAGGGCGACCAGCAGGCGCGCAAGGAAATGCAGGTGTTCCTGCGACGCCTGGACCGCGAGCAGGCCGCCCTGGCGAAGGCGGGCTGAGTCGATCAGCCCGCGTTGGCCGATGCCGGTGCGGACATGATGTCCGGCATCGGCAGGCGGCGCGGCTTGCTCGGGAATGCGTGGCGCAGGATGCGCCAGACCACCTGGCCGAACTGGCGCGGCAGCGAGCCGTTGTTGTAGTGCTGGCCGTAGCGGCGGCAGATGTCCTTCACTTCCTTGGCGATGGCCGCATAGCGGTTGGCCGGCAGATCCGGGTAGAAATGGTGCTCGATCTGGTGGCTGAGGTTGCCCGACAGCACGTTGATCAGGAAGCCGCCGCTGATGTTGGACGAACCGCGCAGCTGGCGCAGGTACCAGTGGCCGCGCGACTCATTGCGCAGGCACTCCTTGGGGAAGGTTTCCGATTCGGCGGTGAAGTGCCCGCAGAAGATGATCACGTAGGTCCAGATGTTGCGCAGGCCGTTGGCAACCAGGTTGCCCAGCATCACGGTGAGGAAGAACGGACCCGCCAGCAGCGGGAAGAACACGTAGTCCTTCAGCACCTGGCGGGCCATTTTCCGCGCCACCGGGCGGGTCTGCATCCACATCGCACGGCCGCTGATGCGGCCCTTCAGCCACCGGCCCAGGCGCAGGTCCTGCGCGGCCACGCCCCACTGGAACAGCAGTGCGAAGATCGGCGCGATGATCGGCTGCAGCAGGTAGAACGGCTTCCAGCGCTGTTCCGGGAAGATCCGCAGCAGGCCATAGCCGATGTCATCGTCCATGCCTCGCACGTTGGTGTAGGTGTGGTGGCGGAAATTGTGGGTCTTGCGCCAGTTGTCGGCGGTGGCAACGATGTCCCACTCGTAGGTGTTGCCATTGAGCTTGGGATCACCGGTCCAGTCGAACTGGCCGTGCATCACGTTGTGGCCCAGCTCCATGTTCTCCAGGATCTTCGACAGCGCCAGCAGCAGCGTGCCGGTGATCGCGGCCGGCCACAGCAGCGGCATCCAGAACAGCGGCGAAAATGCCGCCAAGAACAGCAGGCCACGGCCACCCACGCCGAACCAGCGCACGGCGGCGGCCACGCGGCGGATGTAGCGGGTATCGGAGGCGCCGAGGCTGCCGATCACACGGTCGCGGATCGCGTCGAGTTCCTCACCGAAGGCATGCATCTCGGCAGTACTCAGGGCACGGTCGGTGGCGCGGGTCATGGCAGGCGTCCTCAGAGATCCAGGGTCAGGTCGGTGGTCGGTGCGCTCACGCAGATCCGTACCGGTTGTGCCGATTCGGACTGCAGGTCGCCGGTGCGCAGGTGGCGGGTGGCGCCACTGACGCGGTCACAGCTGCAGGTGTTGCAGATGCCCATGCGGCAGCCATGCTTGGGCTTGATGCCATGGGCTTCGAGGCTTTCCAGCAACGAGCGGCCGCGCGGCACGCTCAGCTGGCGGCCACTGCGGGCAAGGGTCAGCGACACTTCGCCTTCGCTGCTGGCGTCACGCAACGGCGCCGGCGGAGTGAATGCTTCCGCCTGGAAACCCGCAACCTGGTGCGCCAGGCGTTCGCGCGCAGCGGCAACGAATCCATCCGGGCCACAGGCCAGTACGTGGCGCTGCGCCAACGGGGTGTCATCGCCGGCCACCTGCAGATCGTGGGTATCGATGCGTGCGGCAGGCACATCACCTTCGCGGGTGGTCAGCAGGTGCACACGCAGGTTCGGCTGGCGCGCGGCCAGTGCCTGCAGCTCATCGCGGAACTGCAGCTGGGCGGCACTGCGCTCCCAGTAGAACAGGTCCACCGGCGCGGCCAGCGGGCGCTGGCAGGCTTCGCGCAGCAGGCTGCGCATCGGCGTGATGCCACTACCGGCCGCCAGCAGCAATACCGGAGCCGCGGCCGGCAGCTGGAATTCTCCGAACGCAGCCTCCAGGCGGAACAGCTCGCCCGGCTGCGCATGGTTGACCAGATGCTGGCTGACCCGGCCGCCCTCGACCGCCTTGACGGTGATCGCCAGTTCGCGCGGTCCCAGCGCAGTGGGGCTGTAGCTGCGCTGCCACAGGCGTCCTTCAATCTCCACGCCCAGGGTGACGTGCTGGCCCGCGCGCATGCCGGCCCAGTGCCGGTTGGTGCGCAGGACCAGGGTCGCCGCGCCCTCGCCGGCCGGCTCGCGCCGGACCAGGCGGGCCACCGGCTCACGCAGGGTCCACAGGGGATTGAGCTGGCCCGCCCAGAAATCGAACAGCGACGGCGAGACCCAGCGGTACGGAGAGAACAGGGATGGACGGACGACAGCGCTCATACGCGCACTATACGGGCGCACATACATCTGTGTATACATGTGTATATTGAACCGGATTGGGTATGATTCAGCCTCGCCCCACCGGAACCGCCATGGCCGCCGCCACCGTCTTGTCGACGCCTGAAGATGCCAACAGCCCGGCCCGCCGTACGGTGAGCCGCGAGGATCTGCTGGCCGCCGCCCTGAAACTGATCGGGCCGCACCGCAGCCTGTCCACGCTCAGCCTGCGCGAAGTGGCACGTGAGGCCGGCATCGCGCCGAACAGCTTCTACCGGCAGTTCCGCGACATGGACGAACTGGCCGTAGCGCTGATCGACGCGGCCGGCCGCTCGCTGCGCACCATCATCGGCGAGGCGCGCCAGCGTGCCACCTCCACCGCCACCAGCGTGGTGCGGGTCTCGGTGGAGACCTTCATGGAACAGCTGCGCGCCGACGACAAGCTGCTGCACGTGCTGTTGCGCGAAGGCGCGGTCGGCTCGGACGACTTCAAGCACGCAGTCGAACGCGAGCTGCATTATTTCGAGGAAGAGCTGCAGCACGACCTGGTGCGCCTGGCCGCACTGGATGGCGCCGTACTGCATGCCCCCGAACTGGTGGCCAAGGCCATCACCCGGCTGGTGTTCGCGATGGGTGCCACCGCCATGGACCTGCCGCCGGAGAAGGATCCGGAGCTGGTCGAACAGATCTCCACGATGATCCGCATGATCATCGTCGGCGCCCGCACGCCCGCCGCATTCCGCCGCGGCTGACGATCCGCTCCCGGGGCGGATCCCTTTCCAAAGGAAAGGGCTCTGACCCCGTCCCCACTGCCCCCACGACTATTCCATCCTCCGCCTATGACCAGCGGCAGGGTGGTCGCTGTCAGGTGTAATGTTATAACACCTGCATGATCTGACTCGACCGGCGCTCCACCCGAAATTGCTGCGGCTTCGTTATATAGCACTTGCTATATTCATAAGTCATTGCTTTCATATGCGTCAGCCAGGTCGCCCTCGCCGCCTTTCTTCCCACAAGGACGACGCCCTCATGCGCTCTATCCCCCACCGCTTCCGACGGTTGCCGCTGGCCGCCGCCATTGCACTGACCCTGCCGCTGCCTGCACTGGCCGACACTCCGAAACCGACCGAACTGGACCGTGTGCAGGTCAAGGTCAGCACCGCCACGCGCAGCGAACGCCTGTTGTCGGACGTGCCGATCCGCACCGAAGTGCTGCGCAAGGAAGACATTGCGCTGCGCGCGGCCACCGACTTCTCGCGCGCCGCCGAGTTGATCAACGGCCTGCGCGTGGAGAGCAACTGCCAGAACTGCAACACCAGCGAAGTACAGCTGCTGGGCCTGCCCGGCGCCTACAACCAGCTCCTGTTCGATGGCATTCCGCTGCTGTCCACGCTGGGCAGCGTGTACGGTCTGGAGCAGATCCCGGCCGGGTTCGTCGACCGCATCGAAGTGGTCAAGGGCGGCGGCTCGGCGCTGTACGGACCGGGCGCAGTTGCCGGTGTGATCAACCTGATTCCGCCGCTGCCGGCGCGCAGCGGTGGCCACGTGCAGGCCGGCGTGGATGTGCTGAAGGGTACGCCGCAGAAGAACGCCGACGTTCGACTGGACCTGGTCGCCAAGGACGCAGACGCCGGCCTGTCGGTGATTGCCCAGCGCAACTGGAACAGCGGCATCGACTACAACGGTGACGGCTACACCGAGATCACCCGCAAGAACCTCAAGGTCGGCGGGCTGCAGGCCTGGTACGCGCCCACGCCGGGCACGCGGCTGCGCCTGGACCTGCAGGTGACCGATGAAACCCGCCGCGGCGGCAACCGCCTGGACCAGCCAGAGTACCTGGCCAACATCGCCGAATCGCTGGATACGAAATACCGCCGCGGCAGCGTGTCGTGGGACCAGGAGATCACTGCCGACGTCGATTTCCGCCTGGCCTATGCCTTCGCCGACATCGACCGCGACAGCTTCTATGGTGGCCTGGGCGACGTGGTCACCGATCCCTCGGCGCCCGGCTATGACCCGTTGCAGCTGGACCGCAACGTGGCCGGCAGCGCGGCCTCGCGTTCGTGGCGCCAGTACGGCCGCACCCACAACCCGCTGCACTACATCGACAGCCAGTTGAACTGGCGCCGCGGCGCGCATGCGCTGGCCTTCGGTGTGCAGTACAAGCACGAGGCGCTGCGCGACGACAACCGCACCGGTGACGGGCAGCGTCTCGCGGTGCTGGAGGATGCGACCTTCCACAACCTGGGCGCCTTCATCCAGGACGAGTGGAGCCTGCGCGACAACGTCGACCTGGTACTGGGCGCACGCGTGGACAAGAGCTCGGAGCTGGACAGCGCGGTGTTCTCGCCGCGCATCGCGCTGGCCTGGCAGGCCACTCCGAACCTGAAATGGCGGGCGGGCGTCGCCACCGGTTTCCGTGCACCGGAGATTTTCGTCGAGGACGTACATGTCGATACCCTCGGTGGCGAGCAGGTGCGCGTGCGCAACACCGATGGCCTGAAAGAGGAACGCGCGTTGACCACCCTGTTCGGCTTCGACTGGCGTTCGGACCCGGCCAATCCGGTGTGGAGCTGGGATGCCACCGCCTCCCATGCACGCATCCGCGACACCTTCGCGCTGGGCGAGATCCAGCGCGGCGATGACGGCCAGCTGAGCCAGCTGCGCTACAATGCCTCCGGCTCGAACGTGCTGGGTGCGGAAACCAACCTCGGCTGGCAGCCGTCGCCGCAATGGCGCCTGACCGCCGGTGCCTCGTGGTACCGCTCGCGCTTCCGCGAACCGCAGCGCATCTTCGACGACACTGGCGACGGTGGCGATACCATCATCGAAAGCCGCGACTACCTGAAGACACCACGCTGGACCGGCCTGGCGCAGCTCAGCTGGATGCCTGCCGAACCGTGGGAAACCTTCGTCGCGCTGCGCCATACCGGGCCGATGTCGGTGCTGAACAACCGGCTGGGCGAGCTGCACCGCACGCGGTCATTCCTGGTCACCGACCTCGGAGCGCGCTGGCACCGCCATCTGGGCACGCAGGCGCAGCAGGAAGTGTCGGTGGCCGCGGGCGTCAAGAACGTGTTCGATCAGCGCCAGAAAGATCTGGAAGTGGGCGCGCTGCGTGACAGCGACTATGTCTACGGGCCGCGCTTTGCACGTTCGTGGTACGTCAACCTGCGCTATGCGTTCTGAAGCTCTGCGAGCGTTGGTGCTGGCCTGTGCCGTGCTGCTGGCCGCACCGGCGATGGCTGCGGACCTGCACGCGCAGGTTTCGGCCTCGCTGATGCGGCCGGAGCAGCGATCGCTACGGCCGATGCAGTGGTCGTCGCCGCCGAAACTGGTGGCGCTGTACTTCGGCGCCGACTGGTGTGCACCGTGCCATGCCTTCGTACCCACGCTGCGCAGCGTGCGTGATGCCCTGCGCCAAGCCGGCGCCGATACCGAAGTGGTGTACGTCAGCCAGGATGAGAGCGAGAGCGCGCTTCGCCGCTACATGCACGCGCAGGACATGCCGTGGCCGGTGCTGGACCCGCGCCGCGCCGCGCGCATGCCGGCACTGCAGGCATTGGCCGGATTGGCACCACCGAACCTGTGCTGATCGATGCGGATGGGAAGGTGCTGGCCAACGGATGGCAGGGCCGGCGCTATGAAGGCCTGCAGCCGGTGTTGAAGGAATGGACGAGACGCGCGTGCGCGCAGCAGCAGGCGCGCTGCCCGCCTGGATTGTAGATCCACGCCATGCGTGGATGCTCCCTGTCATCGCGCGAACAGCAGCCGAGCATGGCTCGGCTCTACAGGAAACGTGGCTCAGCCGCCCTCGGCCCTGCGCACGAATGCCTCGAACAGAGCCAGTGTCTGTTCGCTGACATGGTGCTCGATGCCCTCCGCATCGCGCCGCGCGGTATCTGCGTCCACCCCCAGCGCCAGCAGGAAACGCTCCACGGTCTGGTGGCGTTGGCGGCTGGCATGGGCCAGCGCCTCACCTTCCGGGGTCAGGAACACGCCACGGTACGGCCGCTGCACCACCCAACCATCACGGGCCAGGCGCCGCAGCATCTTCGCCACCGTAGGCTGGGCCACGCCCAGACGCGTCGCGATGTCGACCTGGCGGGCCTCGCCGCCGTCGGCCAGCAGGTCCGAGATCAGCTCGACATAGTCCTCCACCAGCTCCATCCGGTGCGCCTCGCGCACTTGCCGGAAGCTCTCGACCTGGCGCTCGGCCTCGATCAAGGGGGTGCTCTTCAGCGATGTCGAATCGTCGGTCTTGCCCACGCCTGCGCCTGTCCTTCCGGGGTGATCCGGTGTTGAACCTGAATTCTGGACCAGTAAAGCGATAAAGACGATTGTTTCACATTGCTAATGACTATAGCAGGAGCTATCTTCGGGCCATGAACACCCTGGCGCCCCGCGACCCTTCGGCCTCCACTCCGGCCAGCCTGGGCGCGCTCAACGCCTCGGTGGCGGTACCCGACAAGGGTCACTGGTGGTTCCGCCTGCTGGCCTTCCTCGGCCCGGGCTACATGATCTCGGTTGGCTACATGGACCCGGGCAACTGGGCCACCGACCTGGCCGGTGGTTCGCGCTTCGGCTACCTGCTGCTGTCGGTCATCCTCATTTCCAACCTGATGGCGGTGATCCTGCAGGCGCTGTCGGCACGGCTCGGCATCGCCACCGGCATGGACCTCGCGCAGGCCTGCCGCGCCCGCTACCCGAAGCCGGTGAACCTGGCACTTTGGGCGCTGTGCGAGGCGGCGATCATCGCCTGCGACCTGGCCGAGGTGATCGGCACCGCGATCGCACTGAAACTGCTGTTCGACCTGCCACTGCTCTGGGGTGCGGTGATCACTGCGCTGGATACGCTGCTGGTTCTGCTGCTGATGAACCGCGGCTTCCGTGCGCTCGAAGCCTTCGTGATCGCGCTGCTGATGGTGATCTTCGCCTGCTTCGTGGTGCAGATCGCGATGGCTGCCCCGCCAGTGATGGCGGTGCTGGGCGGATTCATTCCGCGCGCACAGGTGGTGACCGATCCGAACGCGCTGTACATTGCGATCGGCATCATCGGTGCCACGGTGATGCCGCATAACCTGTACCTGCATTCGTCCATCGTGCAGACCCGCGCCTACCCGCGCACGGATGAAGGCCGCCGCAGCGCGCTGCGCTGGGCGGTCACCGACAGCACCCTCGCGTTGACACTCGCATTGTTCATCAACGCCAGCATCCTGATCCTGGCGGCGGCGGTGTTCCATGCCAATGGCCGATTCGACGTGGAAGACATCGAGCAGGCCCACCAGCTGCTGGCGCCGATGCTGGGCGTGGGTGCGGCGGCGACCTTGTTCGCGGTGGCGCTGCTGGCGTCAGGCCTGAATTCGACAGTCACCGCGACGCTGGCCGGCCAGATCGTGATGGAAGGCTTCCTGCACCTGCGAATGCCGCCATGGCTGCGACGGCTGATCACACGTGCGCTGGCGATCATTCCGGTGGTGGTGGTGATCCTGCTGTTCGGCGATCAGGGCGCAGTGAAGCTGCTGGTGCTGAGCCAGGTGGTGCTGTCGATGCAGCTGCCGTTCGCGATCATTCCGCTGGTGCGGATCGTGACCGACAAGGTGACGATGGGGGCGCTGGTGGCGCCGCGCTGGCTGGGCGCGATCGCCTGGGTGATCGCGCTGGTGATTGTGGTGCTGAATGGGAAGCTGCTGGTGGATACCTTCAGCGGAGCCTGACGCCAAACCACGGACCCTGCCCCGGTAGATCCACGCCATGCGTGGATGCCCTTGTAGAGTCGAGCCATGCTCGACTCATCGCTCACCGCGCGAACGGCAGCCGAGCATGGGCTCGGCTCTACAAATGCAACGCGATCGCGGCTTCGATCTGCTGCGGCGACTGGAACCCGGCCAGGCGCGTGCGCTCATCACCGTCACGGAACAGCGAGAGGGTCGGCGTCTGCCGCAGCCCCAGCTCCCTGAAGAACGCCTCACCCAGCACCTCCAGCTGCACGCGCAGCAACGTGGTGCCCTGCCCCGCGACGCTGTTGGCCACCCGGTGCAGCGACATCTCCAGCATCCGGCATCCCGGGCAGTGGTCCTTGTGGAAATCCACCAGCACCCGCGGGTGCTCGGCCAGCAGCTGCTGGAACTGCTCAGGCGTGGTGGCGTCGATGATCTGCATCGTGGTTGCTCCAGTAGTGGGCCAGGATCGCATCGGTCCAGGCGTCGATGGCTGCGGCGTGACGCTCGCCATGCGGCATCTGCTCGATCTCGAGCGGCGGATAGTCGCTGCGGAAATAGCGGATCAGCCGGTGCACGGCGCCGCAGTAGTACGCCTGCCCCCACTGCGTTTCGCCGGTACCGAACACCGCCAGCTGGCGTGGCTGCTGACCGCGCTCGGCAATGCCGGCCACCCACGCCTTCATCTCCGCTGGCGTGCGCCCGGCGTTGTCGGTCCAGCAGCCCAGCAGCACCAAGTCGGCCTCATCGGCCGCCAGCGGCGGTGCCTGGCGCAGGTCGTCGGCCTCCTGCCAGTGCACCGCATGACCTGCCGCGCGGCAGCGCTCGGCGATCTGCCGGCCGAGTTCGCGGGTGTTGCCGCTCAAGGAGGCGACCACCATCAGGATGCTCAGCGCGGCGCCGGGCTCAGAGATCGTCGAAGCCGTTGTCGACATTGGTCTTCTTGTAACTTGCATTGCGCATCTCGAAGAAGTCGGTCTTGGTTTCGGTGAAGTTGTCGGCGTAGGCCTTGATCCACGGCATCACGTTGTCAGTGGTGTCGCTGTACAGGCGCTCGATCCCGAGCATGCCGGCCATCTTGTTGGCGCGGTACTTCACGTAGCGCACCATCTCGTCCACGTCGATGCCATCGATGCCATCCAGAACCTCCGACGACCACTGCGTCTCAAGCTCGATGGCATGTTCGAATGACTGGTGCACATAGGCGGTCAACTCATTGGTCTGCAGCTCGGGGTTTTCGCCGATGATGGCGCGGATCAGCTCGCTGATGAACTTGGTATGCGCCAGCTCGTCGCGATTGATGAAGCTGATGATCTTGCCGGTGCCGTTCATGCGGTTCTGCCGCACCATGTTGTAGAAGTACGCAAACCCGGAATAGAAGTTGATGCCCTCCAGGATCGAGGACTGGATCAACGACTTGAGCAGGGTCTCGGCGGTCTTCTCGCGCATGAAATCGTCATACGCGCCCATGATCGGGGCATTGCGCTTGATGATGGTCGGGTGGGTGCGGGCGATCTCGAAGATCCGGTTCTGGTTCGGCAGGTCGGTGATCGAGGCCAGCACGTAGCTGTAGCTCTCGTTGTGGATCACTTCCTGCTGGCCGATGATCGCCGCGTTGGCGTGCGCGGCCGGATCGGTGATGTACTCGGCCACGTTGTAGATGAAGCGCGTCTGCGGCGAATCGAGCGTGGCCAGCAGGCCGATGATCGAGTCGTAGGCGTTCTTTTCGCGCCCTGACAGCTCGCCGTACTGGCGCGCATCCAGCTTCATGTCCACTTCGTCGGGAATCCAGAAGTTGGTCGACAGCTCCTTGTAGGCCCGATAGAACGACGGGTACGGGATATCGTTCCAGTTGAGGATGCCGCTGGTCTGGCCGTTGATGATGCCGGTGCTGCGGTTGGGATGGCGTGGTTCGAGTATCTTGATGCGATCGAGGGGGGTTGCCATGGTTTATGCCTTCGTTCTCTTTCCTTCGTGTTGCCGGCCAGCGGCCGGCACTACCGTGGGCCGCCGGTGGTCAGCTTGAACACCACTCGCATTCGCTGATGTCGATGTCGTTGGAGCGCACGTAGTAGGTGGTCTTCAGGCCTTCGCGCCAGGCGCTCAGGTGCAACTCCAGCAGCGTGCTGGCGCGGATGGTGCTGGGCACGTACAGGTTGAAGCTGATCGACTGGTCGACATGGCGCTGGCGGCGCGCGTTCTGGCGCACGCTGGCGAACTGGTCGACCTTGTAGGCACCCTTCTCGTAGTACGGCCAGGTCTCCAGCGACAGACCCGGCGCCGCCACCGGCCGCCGGAAGTCCTTCTTTTCCTCGTAGTAGAACGCGCTGTAGATCGGGTCGATGGAGGCCGTGGAGCCTGCAATCTGCGCGGTGCTCATGTTCGGCGCAACTGCAAGCAGCCAACCGTTGCGCAGGCCATGCCTGGCGACTTCGCGGGCCAGGCTGTCCCAGGCCGCGCCGCTGTAGCCGCGGTCACGGAAGTAGCGTCCGTTGTGCCAATCGCTGCCGGCGAACATGGGGTAGCTGCCCTTCTCCCGCGCCAGTTGCGCGCTGGCCTGGATGGTCAGGAAGTTGATGCGTTCGTAGAGACGGTCGGCCAATGCTTCGGCATCCGGAGATTCCCACTGGATCGCCTGCTGCGCCAGCAGGTGGTGCCAACCGAACGTGCCCAGGCCGATGGCACGGTACTTGTGGTTGGTGATCGTGGCCTGCGGCACCGGCAACGCGTTGAGGTCGATCACGTTGTCGAGCATGCGCACCTGGATCGGGATCAGGCGCTCCAGCACATCGGTGGCCAGCAGGTCATCAGGTGCACTGATCGCCCGGCCGAGGTTGATCGAGGACAGGTTGCAGACCACGAAGTCACCGGCACGGCGCGTGGTGACGATCTGGTCGCCGCTGACGATCTCCTGGATCATCCGCGTCGGGCTCATGTTCTGCAGGATCTCGGTGCACAGGTTGCTGGAATAGATCATGCCCGCGTGCTTGTTCGGGTTCCTGCGATTGACCTCGTCGCGGTAGAACAGGAACGGGTTGCCGGTTTCCAGCTGGCTGAGCATGATCCGCTTGAACAGATCGATGGCCTTCACCGTGCGGCGGCTGATGCGCTCATCGGCCACCAGCTCGGCATAGCGGTCGCGGAAGCTGCCCGAACCGCGCTTCTCATCGTAGAAGTCCTGCAGGTACCAGCCCTTGGCCTGCTTCACCTCGTGCGGGTCGAACAGGTACCAGTCGGCGCGGCGTTCGACCGCTTCCATGAACAGGTCGGGTACGCACACCGAGGTGAACACATCGTGCGCGCGCAGGCGCTGGTCACCGTTGTTGAGGCGCAGGTCCATGAAGGCTTCGATGTCGCGGTGCCAGATGTCCAGGTATACCGCCACCGCGCCCTTGCGCTGGCCAAGCTGATCAACCGACACCGCCGTGTTGTTGAGCTGCTTGATCCACGGCACCACGCCACCGGAGGAATTGGCCACACCGCGGATCGGCGCGCCGCTGCTGCGCACGTAGCCCAGGTAGGCGCCAACACCGCCGCCGTGCTTGGACACGCGCGCGATATCGGTGTTGGAGTCATAGATGCCCTGCAGGCTGTCGTCCACCGTGTCGATGAAGCAGCTGGACAGCTGGCCGCCCACCTTGCCGGCGTTGGCCAGGGTCGGCGTAGCCACCGTCATGTACAGGTTGGACAGCGCCCAGTACGCCTCGCCGACCAGCTGCATGCGGCGTTCGCGCGGCTTTTCCTCCTGCATCAGGTACAGCGCAATGGTCAGCCAGCGCTCCTGCGGCAGCTCATAGACCTCGCGGCTGCGGTCGCTGGCCAGATAGCGCGTGGCCAGCAGGTACAGGCCGTTGTAGGCGAACAGGCGGTCGCGTTCCGGATCGATCATCTCACCGGCCTGCTGCAGCTCTTCCTTGGAATAGCAGCGCAGGATGTCGTTGCTGTAGATGCCACGATCGGCGAGGCTTTCCTGCAGGCCCACGTAGGAGCCGTACTTCAGGCTGACATCGTAGAAGCGGTTGCGGCTGGCACGCTTGTACAGGCGACGCAGGTAGATGCGCGCGGCGAACTGTTCCCACTCGGGCGCGACCAGGTCCACCCGCGATTCCGCCTCGCGGATCAGCAGATCGACCAGGTCATCGGCGCTGATGCTGGGCTTGCGCTCGACCATTGCCTGCACCACGCGGCGGTAGTCGCTCACATCCAGCTGCGGGAACTCGGCATGCACGGCATCGATGCTGCGCTGCAGCCGCTCAGCGTCGAACGGCAGGCGGCGGTTGCCGGCCTCCTTGGTGATCCAGGTCGGCACGCGCTCGCCACCAGCGCGCAAAGCGTCGCCGGCGCCGGCCAGATCGGCCGCGCGGAAGGTACTGTCGGTCATGGTGGTGAAACTCCAGGCTCGCACGCGCTTTGGCGGTCGATGCCATGGCGGCCCTGGACGCGATACCGGCGCACGGGGCAAACGGGTGGATTGCCAGGGTGCGGGAACGGAGGTCGTCGGCATCTGCCTGCGCCTGCGGCCGGTATCCGGGCCGTGGGGGCGACCTGCGTCCGCACGGTGGCGGCCGCGTCGACACGGCAAGCCTTCAGGGGCGGGCCGTGGGACGTTTGCTGCATGTCCGGCGGCGGCGGCTGACCGGGAGTGACGGCCACAACATAGTGGGGATGACTCGAACCGTCAACACAAGATGCGGTAATCACGACATGCCGCGACGATCAGTCGCAGGATGCCGTGTTGCAGCAGCGACGCCTTGTCGACATGCCCTGCGTCCCCAGTTCGGTACAACATCCACTTTCCCCGGAACACCGCCCATGCGCGCTGCCCAGTACTCCTCCTTCGGCAACCCGGCCGACGTCCTCGCCATTGCCGATGCCGCCCTGCCCGAGCCCGGTCCCGGCGAGGTGCGCATCCGCACCGTGCTGGCCTCGATCCACAACCACGACCTGCTGACCGTGCGTGGCCTCTACGGGTACAAGCCGACACTGCCTGCGATCGGTGGCAGTGAAGCACTGGGCGTGGTCGATGCACTCGGCGATGGCGTGGACGGCCTGCAGATCGGCCAGCGGGTTGCCGCCGCCTCGGTGCACGGTACCTGGGCCGAAGCGTTCATTGCACCGGCACGCATGGTGATTCCGATGCCGGAGGCGATCCCGGACGAGATGGCCGCACAGCTGATCGCCATGCCGCTGAGCGCGCTGATGCTGCTGGAGTTCCTGCACGTCGAAGCAGGCCAGTGGATCGTGCAGAACACCGCCAACGGCGCGGTCGGCAAGTCGCTGGCGATGCTGGCAAAGGCGCGTGGCGTGCATGTGGCCAACCTGGTGCGCAACGCCGCTGCCGTGGCGCAGTTGCAGGCGCTGGGCATCGATCATGTGTTCGACACCTCGTTGGACGGGTGGAAGGATCGCGTTCGTGAAGCGACCGGCGAAGCACAGGCGGCGGCCGCCGTGGATTCCATCGGCGGCGACGCCAGCGGTGACCTGGTCGACCTGCTCGGCCACAACGGCACGCTGGTGTCGTTCGGGGTGATGAGCGGCGAACCGATGCGCGTCCCGGCCGGCGGCCTGATCTACAAGGAAGCGACGGTGAAGGGCTTCTGGGGCAGCAAGGTCAGCCAGGCGATGGCGGTGGAGGACAAGCGCCGGCTGGTGGGCGAGCTGCTGAAGCGTGCTGCTGGCGGCGAGCTGACGCTGCCGGTGGAGCAGATCTTCGCGCTGGACGACATCGCCCAGGCAGCGAAGGTCGCAGGAGGCTCGGGCCGCAACGGCAAGGTGCTGCTGCGGCCGTGATGGGCTGGCATTGCCTTCTGTAGAGCCGAGCCATGCTCGGCTGCTTTCCGGTCAGTGTGCGCAGCCGAACGTAGGCTCGGCTCTACAGGAGCGTGCGGACCAATGCTCCGCACTCCTCGCTCCGTTCATTAAGAACCTGTGCTGTATAACTGAATGCGCTTTCGTCATTGGAAGGCGCATGTACCTGCGTGCGGTACTGACGGCTCCTCCCCCGTTTGGCGTTGTCGCTTCCATGTACCGCACCACCCTGAACCTGCTAGCCGGCGCCATTGCGCTGAGCCTCACCGCCGGCGCTGCCGGCGCCGCTGAATCGGCCGATACCGGCAAGGACAGCACCACTCTCGGCACCGTGCTGGTGACCGGCTCCAACATCAAGCGCAGTGATACCGCCGGGCCGAACCCGGTGCAGATCGTCAGCCGCGAACAGATCGAGCAGACCGGCCGCTCCACCCTTACCGACGTGCTGCGCAACCTGTCGGCCAATGCCGGCAACAGTTTCGATGAGCAGTACACCGGCAGCTTCGCCGCCGGCTCTGCCTCGATCGGCCTGCGTGGCCTGTCACCGAAGAACACGCTGGTGCTGGTCAACGGCTACCGCGTGTCCAACTTCGGCTTCGCGCTCAATACCCAGGACACGTTCGTCGACCTCAACGCGTTGCCGATCAGCGCCGTCGAGCGCATCGAAGTGCTCAAGGACGGCGCCTCGGCGGTGTACGGTTCCGATGCCATCGCCGGCGTCATCAACATCATCCTGCGCAAGAACTTCCAGGGCGTGGAAGTGGGTGGCGGCTTCGGTACCGCCACCGAGGGCGGCTTGAACGAACGCAAGGCCAACCTGTTGGCCGGCTTCGGCGACCTGGAGCAGCAGGGCTGGAACGTGCTGTTCGGCTTGGACCTGCTCAAGCGTGATCGCCTCGACGCCGACCAGCGCGCCTATACCCGCAGCGGCGATTTCCGCGACAAGCCCGGCGGACGCCTGGCCGGCTGGCCCACCGCCGGTGGCAACTGGCTGAGCAACCCGCGTGCACCGCAGCCGTTCGCGAACTGCCCGGATGGCAGCCAGCTGCGCCCGTACAGCGACTTCGGCAGTACCCTGCCCGGCCAGGCCTGCGCCTTCAATGCGCAGCCGTTCAAGACCCTGCAGCCCGGCGCCGAGCGCCTGCAGGCCTCGTTGAGTGCAACCTACCGCTTCAATGACAGCGTCGAAGCGTTCGCCGACGTGCTGTACAGCCACAACAAGGCCGACCAGATCTTCAGCGCGCCGCTGACCGTCGGCCCGGGCCTGCGCGCGTATAACCCGGCCACCGGCACCCTGATCGACGTGCCGGCGGTGCTGCCGGTCGGCCACCCGAACAATCCGGGCAGCACGCCCCTGCCATTCGAGTACACCTTCTTCGACCTCGGCCCGCGCCTGAAGGACAACACCCAGGTGTTCTACCGTGCACTGGCCGGCGTGCGCGGCAGCGGTGAACGCTGGGACTGGGAAGTCGCGGCGCTGACCTCGCAGAGTGCGCAGCGCGAGTACGTCGACAATTTCGTCAACCGCTACGCGTTCGAACAGATCCTGCGCGATGGCAGCTACAACTTCCTCAACCCGTCCAGCACGCCGGGGGCACTGGATGCACTGCGCCTGCAGACCAAGCGTCCGGGCTGGTACAAGCTGCATTCGTTGAACCTGAAGGCCTCGACCTCGCTGTGGGAGCTACCGGCCGGTGCGATCGGCTTCGCCTGGGGTGCAGAGTTCCGCAAGGAATCACTGGACGCGCGCACCAGTGCACAGGTGCTGTCGGGCACCGAACTGCGCCCGGCCATCAACGTGGTGAACGGCGAGCGCCAGGTCAGCGCCGCCTACGCCGAACTGAGCGTGCCGCTGCATCGCACGCTGGAACTGCAGGTTGCGGGCCGCGGCGACCACTACGACGACTTCGGCAAGGCGTTCTCACCGAAGGTGGCGCTGCGCTGGCAACCGCTGGACAGCCTGCTGCTGCGCGGCTCGTTCTCCCGCGGCTTCCGTGCACCGTCGCTGCCGGAAATCGCACCCGGCCAGACCGTCAGCTATGGTTCGGTGATCGATCCGCTGGATCCGCTGCAGCCCGGCGGCAGCCGTGGCATCACCAACATCCGCACCGGCAACCCGGACCTGAAGGCCGAACGTTCGCGCAACTTCAACCTGGGTGCGGTGTGGTCGCCGGATGGCGATACCAGCATCGGCCTGGACTGGTACCGCATCGAGCAGGACAACCTGGTCAAGCCGGACAGCGCGCAGTTCATCGTCGACAACCCGACCCTGTTCCCGGGCCGCGTGCAACGTGATGCGCAGGGACGCATCCAGTTCATCACCAACCAGTACGCCAACCAGGGCGAGTTGACCACCTCGGGGCTGGACCTGGACGCCAGCCGTACCTTCCGTACCGACGGCTGGGGCACCTTCACCGTGGCCGGCAGCTGGACCCACCTGCTCAGCTTCAAGCAACCGCTGGTGGCCGGCCAAGCACCGTATGACGGCGCCGGCAACAACCGCCACGGCGCGCTGCCTCGCACCCGCGGCACCACCTCATTGAACTGGGCGGTGGGCGACTGGAGCAGCACGCTGAGCCTGCAGTACGTAAGCGGCTACGACCAGCGCGTGGCGACGGCGACCAGCAACCCGGGGCTGCGTGACCGCGTCAAGCCCTATCACCAGCTGGACCTGTATGTGGCGTACGAAGGGATTCCCAACACCACGCTGTCGCTGTCGGCGCTGAACCTGACCGACAAGGACCCGCCGTTCGACCCGGCTGGCGGTTCCAACGGTTTCGACATCAGCCAGTACAACCTGCGCGGGCAGTTCGTCTCGCTGGGTGCGCGCTACCGGTTCTGATTGCCACTGTAGAGCCGAGCCATGCTCGGCTGCTCTTCGGCACCACGCAGCCGAGCATGGCTCGGCTCTACAGGTCGGTGCGGTCCCGCGGTCCGCACCCACCGCATCAACGGCTCAGGTGCAGGAACTGCAGGTGCCGTTCGTACTGGCTGATGATGTCGTTGATGATCTGCTTGCGGCTGTAGCCCACCAGATCGTAATCCTGGCTGCCTTCGAACAGATGTACCTCAGCGCGGTAGTAGCGCTGATTGCGCAGCTGCTGGGCGGCGAACGACGGGGTCAGGTAGCCGCTGAGGATCACCCGGTACAGGAAGTCCTGCTGCTCGCCGTGGTTCACCGTCAGCTCCATATCGCCGGCCTCGAAGCGGGTGGATACATCCCAACCCTGCCCGCGCAGCTGCTCGGCCACCGCCTCCATCGCCGGCTTCACCGTGTCATCCATGAAACGGTAGACCTGGTCGCGTACCGGGAAGTGCATGGCCTGGCTCAGGCGCTGGCGCCAGCCCTGATGATGGCGATCGTCTCCGATCAAGGGCGATGGCCGGTATTGCAGCGCGCGCTTGCGGTGCGACTCGTCACTGAACGCGCGGGTCAGGCCCCACATCATCAGCAACAGGATCGCCGAGAACGGCAGCGATGCCAGCACCACCGCCGATTTCAATGCATCGATGCTGCCGGCCAGCAACAACCCGGCGGTCAGCACCGCGATCACCGTGCCCCAGAACACGCGCAGCCAGCGCGGACCATCGTCTTCGGGTGATCCACCATGCGACGACAGCGTGGACAACACCACCGCCCCTGAATCAGCGGAGGTCACGAAGAAGATGAAGCTCACCAGCACCGTCACCGCGATCACCGTGCGGCTCCACGGGTAGCCGTCCAGCAGCGCGTACAGCACCGTCGGTGGATCATCCACCGCCAGCTGCGCCAGTTGCTGCTGGCCGTGGTGGAGCACCTGGTCCAGCGCGCTGTTGCCGAAGATCGACAGCCAGGCCAGGGTGAAGCCGAGCGGGATCAGCAGCACCCCGAATACGAATTCGCGGATGGTGCGGCCACGTGAGATGCGCGCGATGAAAAGGCCGACGAACGGTGCCCAGCCGATCCACCAGGCCCAGTAGAACACCGTCCAGCCGCCCAGCCATTCCGGTCGGCCGCCATAGGCGTACACATCGAAACTCTTGCCGACCACGCTGCCCAGGTAGTCGCCCAGGTTCTGCATCAGCGTGCTGAACAGGTACTGCGTCGGCCCGGCGAACAGCATGAACAGCACCAGCGCGATCGCCAGCAGCATGTTGATGTTGGCCATCCAGCGCACGCCCTTCTCGACGCCGGACACGGCCACGGCCACCGCCGCGCCCATCATGCTGACCACCAGGATGATCTGCACCAGGTTGGAGTGCGGAATGTCGAACAGGTGCGACAGACCGGCATTGAGGTGCAGCACGCCGAAGCCCATGTCGGCACCGATGCCGAATACGGTGGCGACGATGCCCAGCGCGTCCACGGTGTATCCGATCGGGCCGTTGATGCGCTTGCCGATCAGCGGGTACAGCGCCGAGCGCAGGGCCAGTGGCAGGTTGTGGCGATAGGCGAAGTAGGCCATCGCCATCGCCGCCAGCGCGAACACGCCCCAGCCGTGCAGGCCCCAGTGCAGGAACAGCAGCTGCATGGCCTGGCGCGCGCCAGCCTCGCCTGCGGCCGGATCGCCCTGCGGCGGCTGCAGGTAGTGGGTCAGCGGTTCGGACACGCAGAAGAAGAACAGGGTGATGCTGATGCCGGCGGCGAACAGCATGCCGGCCCACGAGAGGTAACTGAACTCCGGCTCGTCATGGTCGGCACCCAGCTTGATGCCACCGTACTTGGACAGCGCCACGCCCACCACGAACACCAGGTACAGGGTCATGGCCAGCAGGTAGTACCAGCCGACGTTGAGGGCGGCCCAATCCTGTGCCTTGAGCAGAAGGCGGCCCGCGCCGAGCGGGAACAGGCTGACGAACAGCGCGAACGCCACGACAATGATCGCCGCGAAGGCGAACACAGGCCGAAGGGTGCGCACCGGGGATTGTTGCGGCTCCAGTACTTCCATGGGGCGGCGTTCTCCGGTAGATCAAAGGGTTAGCCGACCGATTCTGGCTGAACCGCAGTGGACAGAGCATGAAGTTGCGGCCTGCGGTCGCAGGCCCGTCCGCTCATTCCGTGGTATCACGCGCGCGCCGGAGTGCCACCTTGCCCGCGCGGGCTGCGGCGCGGCCACGTACATCCTGTCCGATCACGACATTACGTGCACCGCACACAGCTTGTTGCCATCCGGGTCACGCAGATAGGCCAGGAACACCTGGCGACCGGACATGTTGCGGACGCCGGGCGGATCTTCGATGGCGGTGCCACCGTGAGCCACTCCAGCCTCCTGCCAGGCACGCACGGCCTCTGCACTGCCCAGACTGAAACCGATGGTGCCACCGTTGGCATGGCACGCTGGCTGCCCATCGATCGGCGCGGTTACACCGAACATCCGCCCATCCTTGAAGTACAGCAGCCGTCCCTTCTCGTCCAATACGCCCGCCCGCGCGTCCATCGCGGCGAACAGGGCGTCGTAGAAGCGACGTGCGGCATCCATGTCGTTCGTTCCTACGGTGATGTGGCTGAACATGCGGGCACTCCATGTGGAAAACCGCAGTGTCGATGAGCATGGGCGACTTCGCAAATCGCTGCATCATCGCCGCCCCGCTCGCGACCGGACGTGCTGCTACTTGGCGGTGCTGAGCAGCAGTACCGCCGCCGTGACCAGGGCGATGCCAATCCAGCCGATCGGCCGCAGGCGGTTACCGAACAACAGGCGGCCGCAGCTGGCGGTGCCGATCACGCCGATCGCCCCCCACATCGCATAGGCCGTGGCCAGATCCATGTAGCGTACGGCCTGGCCCAGCAGGGCGAAGGCAATCCAGACCAGGACGATAGCACCGACGCCCCAGCGCCAACGACGGAAACCTTCCGACTTGGCCACCATCATGTTGGCGGCGACGTCGATCAACGCCGAGCAGATCACGAAAAACAGGGCCAGGGTATTCATCAGTGCGCCTCCCCGAGGGTGACGCAGACGATGCCGGCCACGGCCAGCATCAGGCCGGCCAACTGCTGCAGCGACAGGCTCTCGCCGAACACGGTGAGGCCGACCACGGTCAGCAGGGTCAGGCCGAGGCCTTCCCACACCGCGTAGGCCACGCCCACGGCGATGCGGCGCACCGACTGCGCCAGGAAGAAGTAGGACAGCGCCAGCGCGCCGGCCATGATCAGGTAGCCGGTCCAGCCGCCATCGCGGGCGGCATGGGCCATGAACGAGGTGCCGACCACCTCGGCGATGATCGCCACGGTCAGGCAGGCCCAGGCGGCCAGCGCGCCACGGGCGGGAACAGTACGGGACATGTGAAGCTCCTTGCAGGGCGGGGACCGCGCCGCCTCTTCAATGGGTCCACGGCATGCGTGGACGGTCCGGAACGCCCCGCAGACAAGGGCGACGGCGGCCAGTATCATCGCCTTTTACGGTGGTATAAAAATGGATTCCATCGACAGGAGCGATGGTTCAATGCCCTATTCCCCCGAATCCCTGCAGGCCTTCGTGGAAGCCGCCGCGCTGGGCTCGTTCTCGGCGGCGGCGCGCCGCCTGCGCAAGACGCAGTCAACGGTCAGTACCGCCATTGCCCATCTGGAGGCCGACCTCGGGGTGAGCCTGTTCGACCGCAGCGGGCGCTACCCCCGGTTGACCGAGGCCGGGCGCCAGGTGCTTGGCCATGCCCATGAAATCCTCGCCGCCGATGCCCGCCTGCAGCAGTTGAGTGTGCGCCTGGCCGCGCCGGTCGAAGCGCGGCTGACCGTGGTGTTTTCCGACGTGTACCAGCTCGATCCGGAGCAGCGCGTGCTGCAGCGCTTTGCCGAAGCATTCCCGGAGATCGAACTGGAATGGCTGGATGCCGAAGGCGATGACGTGCTGGAGCTGGTCGGCAGCGGCCGCGCCGCGCTGGGCCTGCTGCCGCGCCAGGAAAGCTATCCGGATGGTCTGGTGGCACGGCCATTGGCCCATCACAGCGAGCTGTCGGTGTATGTGGCGCGCGACCATGCGCTGGCCGACGCCGGCCGTCGCGCAGCTTCCCAGCTGGCACGGTACCGGCAGGTGCGATTGAGCGCGGAGGTCGACCATGCGCGGGCGGTTACCGGGCTGGCGTGGACCGCCACCGACTACCTGATGGTGATGGAGATGGCCGAGGACGGCATCGGCTGGGCCGAGCTGCCACGCGCGCTGGTACAGCGCTACGACCGCGGGCAGCTGGTGGAACTGACGCTGCCCGGCTGGCCACGACGCATCCACAGCGACCTGCTGTGGCGCCGCGACGCGCCGCCGGGACCGGCCGCACTGTGGTGGGCCGACGCGTTGGGATGACACAAAAAAGGGGACGGAGGGGATCAAGTCGTTTGTGCCACAAACGACTTGATCCCCTCCGTCCCCTTTTTCAGTTGCCGGCCAGCGGCCGGCACTACCGGTCAACGATGGGCGAGCGCGTAATCCAGCGCCGCGCACACCGCGGCCACCTGCGCGTCGTTGCACTGCTGCGGGGTCGCCCGGGGGCTGTCCGGGTAGACCTCGGTGGTGGTAGTGAACTTCGCACCGGTGATGCCCGCGCACAGTCCGAGCTTCACCAGCGGATACTCGATCACGCCGTGGGCCACCACCGGCGAGCCGATGATCTCGCCCTTGTCGTCGGCCGGGGCGATGTAGGTGACCTTCTCCACCGCGGCGATCACCGCCTGCTGGAAGGCCGGCTGCGGGTTCTCGCTGTCATCCACCAGGTAGAAGCCATCGGGGATCAGGCCCGGTTCGAACGGCTTGCCGTCACGCGCGGCCAACGCCGGGCGGAACTCGCTCTCGTCGCTGTCGGTGGTCTCGTGCAGGTCGATGTGCAGCACGAACTGGCCCTTGTACGGCGCGATCAGATCGATCACCGCCGTTGATTCACGCGCCGGGCCGTCGGCGCGGAAGTTGCGGTTCGGGTCGATCGCATCGAAGTTCCAGCGGTTGATGCGCTCGAAGCCCCACGGATTCACGCACGGTGCCACCAGCAGGTTGGCCTTGCCGGCGTAGTCGGCGGCGTGCTTTTCGAGGAATTCCAGCGCGCCCATCACGCCGCTGGTCTCGTAGCCGTGCACGCCACCGGTGACCAGTGCGGCCGGCAGCGCCGGGTTCCAGTCGCGGCTGCGCAGGGCAAACAGAGTATAGCTCTCGCCGGCGTAGTCGAGCTGACCATAGGCCACCTTGTCGAAGCGCGATGCGAGCGACTCGATGCGCGGCAGCACCTCCTTGTCATACCGACGCAGGCGCTGCTGGCGGCCACGCCACAGCTCCCGTTCCGCCGCTCCCCACGGTTGGCCAGGGGTTCCGACGGGGTAGAAGGGGGCTTGGGACATGGCGGATCTCAGCGAGTCAGGAAACAATCGCCCACTCTATCACCGGGGCACGGGCATGAACCGGGGGCGCATTCCAATAGCGAATGGAATCAGCAATAATTCTCATTTGCGACCTTCCACAACCTCTACCGATGGCCATCCACGCCCTGCAACCGGCCCGCCTGCCCCTGGCCGCCGCCCTCGCCCTGTGCCTGCTTCCGGCCACCCGCGCCTTTGCCCAGGACAGCGCCACTACGCTGGACAGCATCCAGGTCTCGGGCAGCTGGCTCGGCACCGGCCTGCATGACAGCGTCAAGCGCTTTGCCGGCGCACGCACGGTGGTCGACCGCCAGCGCATCGAGGCCAGCGGCGCGGCCAGCATCGGCGATGCCATGCGCCGCATCCCCGGCGTGCAGGTCACCGAAAACTCCGGCACCGCCGGCAGTTCCGTGTCGCTGAACATCGGCGTTCGTGGCCTGACCGGCCGCTACTCGCCGCGTTCGACGGTACTGCTGGACGGCGTGCCGCTGGCGGTAGCGCCGTATGGGCAGCCGCAGCTGTCGTTCGCGCCGACCAGCCTGTCGAACATCGAATCGATCGACGTGGTGCGTGGTGGCGGCGCGGTACGCTACGGCCCGCAGAACGTGGGCGGCATCATCAACTTCAGTACCCGTGCCATTCCCACCGGCACCGGCCTGCATGGCGAAGCCGGTGTGCGCTACACCGCCTACGACCACGGCGGCGGCGACAGCACCCAGTACAACGCCTTCCTCGGCGGCACCGGCGACAATGGCCTGGGCGCGGCCCTGCTGTACTCCGGCCAGGACGGCCGCGGCTGGCGCCAGGGCAGCGATGACCGCTTCAACGACCTGGCGCTGAAGTTCGCCTATGCCATCGACGAACAACAGGAACTGCGCGCCAAGCTGTCCTACTACGATGTGCGCTCGCTGACCCCGGGCGGCCTGACTCGCGCCCAGTACGAGGCCGACCCGTTCCAGAACACCCGCCCCACCGATTTCTGGAAGGGTCATCGCACCGGCATCGACCTGGGCTACACCAACACGCTGTCGGCCAACAGCGAGTTCGAGGTGCTGGCTTATTACAACGAGAGTACCCGTGCCAGCTCGCTGATCAACGCCGCCAACACCCAGTTGACCGTGCAGCCGCGCGACTACCGCGTGCTCGGCATCGAGCCGCGCTACACCCAGCGCCTGCATTGGGGTGCAAGCGTTCACGACATCACCGCCGGCTACCGTTTCCTGCGCGAACGTGGCAACGACCGCAGCTACACCGTCACCCGCCGCACCGGCGTGGCCGGCGCCACCAACCGCTTCGACAACGCCACCGACGCCCACGCGTTCTACATCGACGACCGCATCGCGATCGGCCAGTGGCGGATCACCCCGGGCGTGCGCATGGAGTGGATCGACATGGACCGCCGCCAGGCCGGTGGCGCGGCGACCTTCAGCAGCCGCAACGACAAGGCTCTGCCCTCGCTCAACATCGCTTATCTGCTGACTCCGCAGCTGACCGTGTTCGGCAACTACACCACCTCGTTCGGGCCGGTGCAGAACATCCAGCTCAATTCGCAGACGGCCAGCAACCCGCTGAACCCGGAAATCGCCAGGACCACCGAGCTGGGCGCGCGCTGGCAGGACGGCGCCCTGCGCGCGGAAGTGACCGTGTTCAAGATGCGCTTCGACAACCAGATCCTGCAGGTGCCGGGCATCACCCCGCCGACCTTCCAGAACATCGGCGCCACCGACCACAAGGGCGTGGAGAGCGCGGTGGAGTACCACTTCGCCGAGGACAGTGCGCTGGCCGGGTTGGAGCTGTACGCCAACTACACCTGGACCAAGGCGGTCCAGCAGTCCGGTGACAACCGTGGCCTGGACGTGCCGTTCTACTCGCGCGACACCGACAGCGTCGGCGCCCGCTACGCGCTGGCCGGCTGGACCTTCAATGTCTCCAGCACCCACCAGAGCGGCCAGTTCTCCGATGCCGCCAACACCTGGGAAGAAACCGCCGATGCGCGCGTGGGCCGCGTGCCGGGCGTGCGCCTGTGGAATGCGCAGGTGGCCTGGCAGGTGCCGGGCCTGGGTGACAGCGAGATCGCGCTGGGCGTGAACAACCTGGCCGACACGCGCTGGTACACCCGCAACGTCGATGGCAACGCCGGCCGCATGGTGGCCGCACCGCGCACCTTCTACGTGCAGGGTCGCTACCGCTTCTGAAGCGGTAGCCGCCCGATGCAGTGACGGTGGCGATCACGGTGGCGGCGTATCATGCCGCCACCATGTCACTGCCTGTTTCGCCATCGCGCCTGCATTCGGCCTTCCAGGGCCTGCGCCTGCGGCTGCGCGGCAGCGACCTGTGGTTCATCGCACTTGCCCTGCTGGTCGGCCTGCTTGCCGGCTACCTGACCCTGCTGCAGTCCGGCATCGCACGCTGGCTGCAGGGCACGCTGTACGGGCTGGATGAAGGGATGCGCCTGAGCTCCCTGCCCTCGATGACCTGGACCGCGCTGCTGGTGCTGCCGCTGGGTGGCCTGCTGGTGGGCCTGGTCAGTTTGGCGGCAACGCGACTCAAGCGGCCCCTGCTCGATGCGGTGGAAGCCAATGCCCTGCACGGCGGCCGCATGTCGATGCGCGACAACCTGATCGTGCTGACCCAGACCCTGCTGTCCAATGGTTGCGGCGCCTCGGTCGGGCTGGAAGCTTCGTATACGCAGATGGGGGCCGGCACTGGCTCGCAGCTGGGCCGGGTGATGCGCCTGCGCCGCAACGACGTGCGCATCCTGGTCGGCGCCGGTGCCGCCGGTGCCATTGCCGCCGCCTTCGGTGCGCCGCTGGCCGGTGCGTTCTATGCCTTCGAGATCGTCATCGGCGCCTACACGCCGGCCGCACTGGCCCCGGTGGCGGTCGCCGCGCTGGCCGGCGCGTTTGTGGCCGACCAGGCCGGCATCGAGGCCTACCTGCTGCCCGCCGCCTCGACCATCGACGTGCGCGCCGCCGACTACGCCATCTACGGCCTGCTCGGCTGCTGCTGCGCGATGGTCGGCATTGTCATCATGCGGCTCATCGCCTCGATCGAGGGCACGGTCAAGCGCAGCCCGCTGCCTGCCTGGGGTCGGCCGGTGGTGGGCGGCCTGCTGCTGATCCCGCTGGCCATGGCAAGCCCACAGGTGCTGTCGTCAGGCCACGGCGCGCTGCATCTTGACCTGACCACGCATCTGCCGCTGATCTGGATCGGCGGCCTGCTGACCCTGAAATGCCTGGCCTCGGGCATCTCGCTGGGCTTCGGCTTCCGCGGCGGCCTGTTCTTTGCCTCGCTGTTCATGGGCACCCTGGTCGGCGCGCTGTTCGCGGGCCTGCTCGGCATGGCCACTGGCGTGCCCGTGGTCGACGCCACCTCTGCGGCGCTGGCCGGCATGGCCGCATTGGCCGCTGCCGTGGTCGGTGCGCCAATGACCATGGCCATGCTGGTGCTGGAGGGCACCCACGATTTCCTGCTGACCAGCGTGGTGATGAGTGCAGTGCTGGTGTCCAGCACGCTGGTGCGGCAGTGGTTCGGCTATTCGTTCTCGACCTGGCGCATGCACCTGCGTGGCGAAACCATCAGGAGCGCGCGCGACGTCGGCTGGGTGCACAACCTCAATGCCGGCCGGATGATGCGCAAAGGGGTTTCCACGGCTCCCGCTGACCTCGACGCCGCCGCCTTCCGCCAGCGCTTCCCGTTGGGCTCGGGCAGCCGCGTGATCCTGATCGACAGCGAAGGCCACTACGCGGGCATCGTGCAGATCCCACGCGTGTACGGCGATGGCGTGAAGCCGGAGACCGCGATCGGTGAGCTTGCCGAGAACCGTGACATCTCGCTGTCGCCGTCCGCGGACGTGGTCAGCGTGATGCAGCGCTTCGACCAGACCCAGGCCGATGAACTGGCCGTGGTCGGCGCCGACGGCCAGGTGCTGGGCGTGGTGTCCGAAGCCTTCGTACGCAAGCGCTATGCCGAGGAACTGGACAAGCGCCAGCGCGAACTGATGGGCGAGCGCGTCGACGACACCGACTGACCCCGAAAAAGGGGACGGAGGGGATTAAGTCGTTTCTGGCACTTCCGGGTATCCACGCATGGCGTGGATCTACTGTCACTTCGACCGGGTAGACTCCGGCCATGCGCTTCATTGAGACCTTCCAGGCCGGTCCTTTCGCCGACACCGTGGTCAGCCTGCTGGCCGCCTTCGTGCTGGGTACGTTGATCGCTGCCGAGCGCCAGTACCGGCAACGCACCGCCGGCCTGCGCACCAACGTGCTGGTGGCAGTCGGTGCCGCCGCCTTCGTCGACCTCGGCATGCGCATCGCCGGCAGTGCCGAGGCGGTGCGGGTGATCTCCTACGTGGTCTCCGGTGTCGGCTTCCTCGGCGCCGGCGTGATCATGAAGGAAGGCATGAACGTGCGTGGCCTGAACACCGCCGCCACCCTGTGGTGCTCTGCAGCGGTCGGCAGCTGCACCGGCGCGGACATGCTGGCCGAGGGCGTGCTGCTGACCGTGCTGATCATCGCCGGCAACACCCTGCTGCGGCCGTTGGTGAATGCCATCAACCGCATTCCGATCAACGAGGCAGCGACCGAAGCCACCTACGAGGTGCGCCTGAGCGTGGATGCCGACGCCGTGCCGCGGGTGCGCGAGCGCCTGGTCGATGCGCTGGAAGCGGCGCAGTATCCGGTGGGCGATGTGCAGGTGGTCGAGCATGCCGACGCGCCTACCGATGTGATCGCAGTGCTGGTCAGTACGGCCGTGAGTGCCGATGAACTGGACGTGGTGCTGGCACGGATGGAGCAGGTGCCGGGCGTGCTGCATGCCACCTGGGAAGTCAGCACCCGCGATTGATGATCCACGCGGGGCGTGGAGGCTCTTCTCTCATCCCCTCGTCCGCTGCTGCGCGCGCAACAGTTTCCGGAACGAACTGCACGACCGGGCATCCTCCGCCAGCGGGCATGCCGCCGCGCGTTGCAGCTGACGGCGCACCCGCTGCAACCGGGTGATCTGCCGCTGCAGCACGTCGGCCTGCGCCAGCAGTGCCTCGCGGTCCAGTGAGATGCGTCCATGCTGCGACGGCAGTGATGCACCAATCTGCTGCAGCGAAAGGCCGGCCGCCTGGCCAAGGCCGATCAAGGCCAGCCGTTCCAGCACCCGCTTGTCGTACTGCCGGCGCAGGCCGCGGCGCCCCAGCGCATGCAACAACCCCAGCTGTTCGTAGTAGCGCAAGGTCGAGGCCGGCACGCCACTGCGCTTGACCACCTCGCCGATATCCAGTTCACGCACGGGCTTGACCTCAAGTGACCTTCAAGCACCAAGCTATGGGCAACTACCCGTCGAGGCAAGGCCATGGCCAGCACATCTCCCATTGATCAGTACGCCCTGTGGAACGGCCCTGGCGGCCAGGCGTGGGTTGCGCAACAGGCTGTTCTTGACGGCCTGTTCCAGCCGATGGCTGACCTGCTGGTCACCGAACTTCCTGAGACCGTTACCGAACTGCTCGACATCGGCTGCGGCACCGGCGCCAGCCTGCTGGCCGCGGCCGCAGCGCGCCCTGCGGCACATTGCACCGGCCTGGACATCTCCGCGCCGATGCTGGCGCTGGCCCGCCAGCGCGCCGAGGCTGCGGGACTGGACGCGGACTTGATCGTGGCAGACGCGCAGCGCCATCCGCTGCCGCCCGCGCACTTCGACTGGATCCAGTCGCGGCTGGGCGTCATGTTCTTCGAGGACAGCCAGGCCGCGTTCGCCAACCTGCATCGTGCCACGACACCCGGCGCTGGGCTGCGCTTCATCGCCTGGCGCAGTGCCGACGAAAATCCATTCATGACCACGGCCGAGCGCGCGATCGGCGATGTACTGGATCTCCCGCCCCGCGTACCCGGCGCACCGGGACAGTTCGCTTTTGCCGATGGCGAGCGCGTGCAGCGCCTGTTGCAGGCCGCCGGCTGGAATGACGTGGAAGTGGTTGCGGTGGACCTGCCCTGTTCGCTCGCCCGCGAAGACCTGCCGACCTATGTCGGCCACCTGGGACCGTTGGGACTGGCCCTGCGATCGATGCCGGAAGCCCGCGCCGCAGTGCTTCGCGAAAAAGCATTGGCCGCATTCGCGCCGTTCATCGAAGGTGACCGCGTTCGTGTGGATGCCGCCTGTTGGCTGATCCGCGCCCGCGCTTGAAAAAAGGGGACGGAGGGGATTAAGTCGCATATGCCCCGGCTGTGCCGGAAACGACTTAATCCCCTCCGTCCCCTTTTTTTGCTAGAGGGCCTCGCCGGCGTCGGCCAGGCGCGATTCGATCAGGGCGTACCACTGCTGCAGCACGTCGATCAGCATGTCCAGCTCGGCGTCGGTGCGCTGCGCGCGGCCACTGCGCAGGCAGGCCTGGGCTTCCTGCAGCTGGGCCAGGAACCCCGCCACGGTGTCGGCCTGCAGGATCAGGCCTGGCAGTCGCCGACCGGGGATGCGCACCACGGCATGGTTGCCGAGCTGGCCGTACACGCTGAGCGTAGCTTCCGTCTTCATGGAGAGGGGCAGGAATTGGGCATTCATCGCGTGCACCATTTGAGAACCTGAGCCGCAGGCAGGCGTGGACGACGGGGGAGACGTTGCCACGCCTGCCGGCGGTCAGGGGGGACTCGGGATGCCGGGACACCGCCCCGGCGCAGGAGGTCAATGTGGCTGGGCCATCCCGGCGATCTGCACGCGCCGGTTCGGCGCCAGGCAGGCAATCAGCTCGCGCCGGTTGCGCTGTTCACACTGCACGATCGGCTCGGCCGCGCCGCGTCCTTCGGCACTGATGCTGGCTGCAGGCACGCCCCCCTGCACCAGCGCGTTGCGCACGGCATCGGCGCGGCGCTGCGACAGTGCCTGGTTGTAGCTGGCGCTGCCGATGCGGTCGGTGTAGCCGGTTACCCTGATCGACTGCACCTGCGCGGCCTCGCGTACCTGCGCCAGGATGCCCTGCACCGCCTGCTGGCCTTCGGCGCTGAGCACCGCGCTGTCGAAGCCGAACAGCGCGTCGGCCGACAGCCGCAGCGGCTGTTCCGGCAGCGGTGCCGGTGCCAGCGGCGCCGGTGGCCGCGGCGGTTCGAGCACGGCCGCGCACGATTCCGGCTTCCAATACCCGCCCTGCGCGATGCCCTTGCTGTCGAAGCGCACCTGGAACTGGCAGGTGAAGTACTCCGCGCCCTGCGCGGTGCGGAAGTTGAACAGGTAGTTCCACTCGCGCACGCCCCACATGCCTTCATTGAAGTGCGGCGTGCCCAGCAGCGTGTACAGCTGCCGCTTGCTCATGCCCGGCGCGAAGCGGCGCAGGTCGGCGACGTCGGGATAGATGCCTTCCTTCAGCGAGGCCTTGGAGGCCTCCGGGAAGTGCACGGCGGTGGCGTCGGCAGGACCGTCGGCGGCCGGCGCATGGCTGCGGCAGGCGGCCAGCAGGCCCATCCCCAGGATCAGGCCCAGCGTGGCGGCACATTGGCCGGCGCGGGCGATGCGATGCTGTTTCATGTCGTTCCCCCTGTAGACGTTTCCGCGATGCCGGGCCGCGGGTGCGGCCCGGCGGCGGGGATTACCACTGGATGCCGGCACCGACGGCCACACCGGCCTCGCCACGGCTGTTGGTCGAACCGCTGAACTTGTAGATCCAGCGGCCGCCTTCGGAGACACCGGAGATACCGACCGCCACGCCCGATTCGCCGTTGTAGCTGCCAGCCGCGATCGAGGCCATGCTGCGGCCCGCCTCGCTCGGCTGCGGCAGCGCTGCGGTGGCCATCGCCGACGCGATACCGGCCGAAGCACGATTGTCAGTCTTGCGCAGGTCGCGCTCGAAGCCGCCCATGCGCTCGTCGGTGTAGGCCTTGGACCAGTCCAGGGTCTGCGCCATGCCCGACTTCAGCTGGTCGACGTTGACGGCATCGGTGCCAGCAGTACCGGCGGCGACGTTGCGCACCGTGGTCGGGCCGCTGCTGGTGCTGCCCAGGGTGACACTGTTGTAGTTGGTCGCGCCGTTCACCGTGGTGTCGTAGCGGATCGTGCCCTGCTGCGAAGCCTGCAGCTGGCGCACGTTGACCGCATCGGTGGCCTGCGAGCCGTCTGCCACGTTGACCACCTGGCGTTCGGCACCGGCGGCACCGACAGAGACCGTGTTGGCCCGGTTCGCCACCGAACCCGCACCCAGCGCCACCGAGTTGTCGGCCTGCGCCTGCGAACCATTGCCCAGCGCGGTCGAGTTGGCACCGGCGGCAGTGGAGCCTGCACCACCGGCGGCCGAGTTGGCGCCGCTGGCGGACGGATCGGCCAGGTTGTTGGTGTTGTTGGCGCGGAAGCTGCCCGCCACGTTGGTGATGTTCTGGATCTTCTGGTCGGTGTACTTCTTCGACTCGTCGATGGCGTAGTTCACGCCGTTCTTGAGTTGGCCGACATTGGTCGCGTCGTAGGTGTCCGAGCCGTCGGCAACATGGGTGATCTTGCGTTCGCTGCCGGTGCTGCCGACCGAGACCTCACCGGCCGAGTTGCTGGCACCGGTCTGCCCGTAGGCGCCGGTGTAGCCGCTCTGTGCACCGACGCTGGCGACCGAACCGGCGCCCAGCGCCACGCTGTTACCGGCACTGCTGCTGGCACCGTTGCCGACCGCCACGCTGTTGGCACCGGCGGCACTGGCCTGCGGACCGACCGCCACGGCTTCCGCACCGGCTGCAGTGGCTGCGGCCGCCGTTGAGTTGACCGCCAGGTACGCACTGCCACCACCGCCATTGGTGATGCGCTGGTTGAGGACCTTCAGCGAGCCGTCGACAGCGGTGAAGGCGGCGGTGACGTTGTTGTAATCGCCGCTGGTGAAGGTGCCATCGGTGGCGATGCTGGAGATGCTGAACGTCGGCGCGGTCCACACGTTGGTGGTGCCGTTGTAGGCGGTGGTGCCACCGAAGTAGGTGGCGATGGTGCTGTTCGTGCTGAACAGCTGGTCGCCGGTGATGGCATCACTGCTGCCGGCCAGGATGCTGCCGGCGGCGACGTTGGTGATCTTCACCGCGCCGGTGCCGGTACCCGTCAGCGTCACGCTGTTGAGCACGTTGCCACTGCCATCGACGTCGTACTTCACGGCCAGCTTGTCGATCTCGCCGGTCTGGTCCGCGACGTTGGCCAGCGAGTTGCTGACGGCATCGAAGGCGGTACCGACGTCGTTGTAGTTGCCCTTGGTGATCGTGCCGTTGGCGGCGACGTTGTTGATCGAGTAGGTCGGTGCGGTCAGTACGCCGTTGGCATCGACCGCGGCACCACCGCCCAGATGGGTGGCCACCGCCTGGTTGGCGGCAAACAGCTGGGCACCATTGATGGCCTCACTGCTGGTGGCACTGACCTGGCCCGGGCCAAGGTTGCGCAGCGTGGTTGCCGTGCCGGTCTGGCCCAACGTGGCGCTGGCGTAGTTGACGCTGCCGTCGCCGTTGAGGTCATAGCGCAGGGCGCCCTGCTCCGAGGCCTGCAGCTGGCCCACGTTGACCGCATCGGTCGCCGCCGTGCCGGCGGCCATGTTGGTGACCTGGCGCTCGGCACCGGCCGCACCGATGGAGACACTGTTGGCACGGTCGGCCAGGCTGCCGGCGCCGACCGCGATGCTGTTGGCGGCAGTGGCGCGGGCATTGGTACCCACCGCGATCGAGTCGGCGCCGCTGGCCACCGCCTCAGTGCCGGTCGAGTTCACCCGCAGGTACTTGGTGCCACCGTTGCGGATGTCGGTGATCTGCGTGTTGAGGTTGACCAGCGAGCCATCGACCGCGGCGAAGGCATCGGTGGCATTCTCATACAGGCCCTTGGCGATGGCACCGCCAGTGGAGATCGTGCTGATCTCGAACAACGGTGCAGTAAAGATGCCGCTGGCCGGATCGAAAGCCGCACGACCACCGAAGAAGCTGGCGATGGCACTGTTGGTCGCCGCCAGCTGGCCACCGTTGACCGCCTCCAGGCTGCCGGCGGTGACCGCGCCAGCGGCAAGATTGCCGATGGTGGTGGTGCCGGTGCCTGCGCCGAGCGTGACCCGGCGATAGTTCGGGTTGCCCGAGCCGTCCAGGTCATAGGTGACCGCTGCGGAGGCCACATCGTCGATCAGACTGATGGCGCCCTTCAGCTGGGCCACGTTGACAGCATCGGTATTGGCGCTGCCCGCGGCAAGGTTGGTGATCTGGCGCTCGCCACCACCGGCCGTGCCCACCGACACTTCGCCGGCCGAGACCTGGGGTGCGGTGAGGCCGTAGGCGCTGTAGCTGGCCTGCGCGCCGCGCAGTGCAGCGGAGCGGTAACCCAGCGCGACCGAGTTGGCCTGGTTTGAAGTGGCTTCGGCACCCAGCAGGGTCTGTCCGTTGGCGGTGCCCACGGCACTGTCACCGACGACGACCGAGTGGCCCATGCGGGCGGCATAGTCGGCCGTCGGCACGCCGGTCGGATTGCTGGGATCGTTCACGCCATCGCCGGGGAAGGCGACATTGGCATCGACCTTCGGCAGTTCATGGCGTGCGTTGGCACCGATCACCACTTCCTTGGACCCGTTGGCGAAGGCGCCATCGCCCATCAACACCTGGTAGTCCTGTGCCGCGTTGACCGCCCAGCAGGAAATATCGGCCAGCGCGATGTCCAGGCACTTGGCCGCCCACGCCGGCGAGTCGGTTGGCAGAAGGAGGCCCAGCAGGCCACCGGGATTGCCGTTGTTGATGTTGTAGATGTAACTGTCGGAGGTCACGCCACCGATCAGGGTCAGGTGCGAGCTGCCGCCCGTGGCTGCGCCGCCCAGGCCGTTGAGCGTGCTGCCGACCGGCGACAGGTTGACCACCGGCAGGCCCAGCACATTGACCGTCGAATAGGTCTGCATGACGTTGGCGTTGCTGAGCTTGAGATTGCCGTTGCTCAGGTAGCCATTGCCGCCGAACAGGCTGGTGGTGGTCGGCCCGATCAGCTGGCCGACATTGCCGACCAGGCCACCGGTGCCGATGATCAGACCAGCATTCGGGTCGGCCGGCGCGGGCGCCTTCGGACTGGTTGGCGGAATCGCCGAGGGTTGGGTCAGGCCGAGGCTGCCCAGCGTGCCTCCCACCAGGCCCCCCACGGCGCTGCCCAGGTTGCCGACGGTGCCATTGAGATTGCCGTTGAGCAGGTTGCCCACCGCGCTTCCGACACTGCCCAGCGTGCTGCCCAGCACACCGCCCAGGTCGCCGGCGGTGCTGCCGGTGGTGCCGTTGAGAATGCCGCCCACTGCGCCGCCGACCGTGCCGACCGTGTTGGTGAGCGTGCCGCCCACTGCGCTGCCGACCTGGCCGACGGTGCCGTTCAGTGCGCCGCCCACTGCGCTTCCAACGGTACCGACAGTGCCGTTCAGAGCACCGCCAACTGCGCCACCGACCGCGCCTACCGTGTTGTTGAGCGTGCCGCCCACTGCGCTGCCGATCTGGCCGACGGTGCCGTTCAGTGCGCCGCCCACTGCACTTCCAACGGTACCGACAGTGCCGTTCAGAGCACCGCCAACTGCGCCACCGACTGCGCCCACCGTGTTGTTGAGCGTGCCACCCACTGCGCTGCCGACCTGGCCGACAGTGCCGTTCAGAGCACCACCCACCGCACTGCCGACAGTACCGACAGTACCGTTCAGCGCGCCACCGACTGCACCGACGGTGTTGTTGAGCGTGCCGCCCACTGCGCTGCCGACCTGGCCGACGGTGCCGTTCAGTGCGCCGCCCACTGCACTTCCAACGGTACCGACAGTGCCGTTCAGTGCACCGCCAACTGCGCCACCGACCGCGCCTACCGTATTGTTGAGCGTGCCGCCAAGTGCGCCGCCGACCTGGCCGACGGTGCCGTTCAGTGCGCCGCCAACGGTACCGACAGTACCGTTCAGCGCGCCACCCACCGCGCTACCAACTGCGCCCGCGGCACCGTGAAGCGTCCCGCCGACAGCACCCACCGCACCACCGACCAGGTTGCCGACGCCCAGCGCGCTGTGCTGTGCGGCCACCGTCGCCTGTCCGGCCAGCTTCAGATTGCGATCGGCCACTACCTCCTGGCCGTCTGGCGCCTGCACGCGCACCTTGCCGGCGACGCCGGCATCGAACGCGGCACTGATGGCACGATCATGGGTTTCACCCGGCAGTTCTTCCTTGGCCGGCAGCGTGACTGCCGCCGTCGCCCGGGCCTGGCCATGCCCCTCGATGTGATGGCCAGCGACCGCCAGATGCGTGTCGGCCTTGCCGTCGACGGTGGCTTTCAGCCCAGGCAGTGATCCGGCGGCTGCACCGCTGAGGCCGGCGGCCGCTTGGGCACCCGTATCGATCGCAGCGACCTGGCGGCCAGCGATGCCGACCTTGGCCCTGGCGCGCGCATTGGCAGCAACGCCCAGCGGCGCCTGCGCGCCGGGCGCAACGTGCGCAGCCAGCGATGCATCCACCTGTGCCGCCCTGGCCGCAGCGTTGCCCACGCCAACATTGGCGCGGACATCAGCCGCCAGTGCCGGCACGGCCACCTGTTTCGGCACGGTGTTCGCTGCCAGCTTCACCTGCACGGTGGCCGGCAACACGTCACGTACCACCGGCAGCGACGTGGTGTTCAACTGCAGGCCCAGACGAGCATCCGCGCTGAGTGCGGGGCTGTTCTGCGCCTGTCGCGCGGCGGCAGCCAGGGCCACTTCCGCGTCAACCTTGACCGGCATCGGCTGCGCATACTTTGCCGCGAGTGCTTGCAGGTCACGCAGCGATTGATTGGTTTCCGAGGCCCCTGCATGGCCGCTGGCCAGCGCACACAGCAGTGCCAGGGCCAGGGCCGTGGGCATCAGCAGGAAGGCGCGCGGATCGCGTGCGGCGCTGCCGCCGCTGTCGCCGGTGGCCAGTTCCGAGGCCACAACCAGAGCATTGAGCTGGCGGTTCCATACACGCCGGTAGATGCGGTTCATGAGCATTTCCCCCGTAGGCGAACAACTGGAATGTCAGTGGACTTGCCGCTAGGCAGGTGACTGACATTCCAGCGGTTGCAACGAGGGCGGTGCACTTCAATCCGGCACGGCAATCGCGCATTCCGGCAAATCCACGGCCGGAATCGGCAGCCGGCTATGCATAAGCGGCAACACGATCGGCAAGCGGATACGCAATTCCGGCATAAACTCCGCAAAAACCCTTGCCGGGCCTGGATCAGGCCGGTTGGCCGATCTGCGCGGGTGCGCGCATCAGGGTGTCGCGCGGCAGTTCGCCGAATACCTTGCGGTAATTGTCGGCGAAGCGCGACAGGTCCCACAGCCCGCAGCTCAGGGCGATCGCCTTCACCGAGCGACGGCTGGAGTCCGCCATCGACAGGCTGCGGCAGGCCGCGCACAGGCGCAGCATGGAGAGGTAGCGGTTCGGCGAGGTTCCAAACAGGTCCTCGAACGCATAGCGCAGGCCGCGCTCGCTGACGCCGGCGGCATCGCAGATCTCGTTCATGTAGATATTGCGACGCAGGTTGAGCCGCATGAAGTTCTCTGCACGCTGCGCGATCAGATAATGCGTGCGCCGCGCACGGGTGCAGCCCGGGCGATCCGCCGCACCGGCGCCCAGCAGGGCCTGCACATGCTCATGCAGCAGGTTCTCGGTCTCATCCGGCTGCAGGCCTGCACCCTGCCCCAGCTGCAGGTGCAGCTGCTGGTAATGGCGTGCCAGCGGCGTGGCGTCGCTGGCCAGGTTGAACAGCGAAAGTGCCTGGCCAGCAGGTGGCGTGCTGCGCAGGCTCAGTTCGGTCAGCTTGCGCTGGACGCGGGCCACCGGCACCAGCATCAGGGTCATGTGCGTGCCCGGGCTCAGGGTGAACTCACTGATGCCCTCCGGCATGATCGTCAGCGCCATGCCCGGCGAGAGCGGCACGCCGTGGCACCAGCTCATCGTTTCATCGGTGGCGTGCAGGTACCCCAGCATCGCCCAGTCCGGCGGCAGCATGAAACGGCCACGGCAATGGAAGCCGCAGCTGATGCTGCAGAACAGGGCTTCCTCGTGCACGCGCGAAGCGAACGCCGCCCGTGGCCCGTTGCCATCCAGCAGCAGCAGTTCGACATCGCAGACGCGAAGCACGCCGCTCAGCGTGGCCAGGTCTATCGACCGAAGGCCGCTGTCGTCGCTGTCCTCTACCCCACCATCGACCATGACAGTGTTGTCCCCCCGTTGATCCGCCATCCGCTGCGGCCCCCACTGCCTGACAGGGCGCGCAACGATCCAGAATCCATTTCCGTTGCCACGCCGGCAGCGCCGGCGTCGATGCGATCGTACAAATCAATGCAAGAGCTTGATTACGAGTATGCCCAATAATCGGCAAAGGTAAACCCGCGGCGCTGAATGATGAAACGGGATACACAAGTGAAGAAAATGTCTGAGCAGGTGGCACGGTTTTCGCATGGAACCACAAGGCGAATCACATTATCTGCACGACAATGAATCGTTTTGCCTGCGAACGGATTTTCATCACAAAAACCATCTGAAATTTTCAGGCTTCCGGGGTTTCTGCCGAATTTGCATATAGGTTCCGGTTGCAGCCAACCGCCATTCAGGCAAAGTCGACATTACGGTGATCGAGCCATCTGATCTGGCCGCACCCAGGGGGACAGCATGACCACGCACGCATCATTGGATGCCTCGACCACCGGCCCCGGGCCGTCCGGTCGCGACCGTGCGGCCGATGTCCCGCCTGGAAACGATCACCCTGCTTGAGCACAGCGGGCCTATCCCGCCGTGCCTCCTCCGCCAGGACGCGCGGAGGCCCACGGACGATCCCGGCGGAGCCGGGCCACCGCCCAACGCAGGTGTACTGCATCCGCAGACAGGTAGAGGGAGACATTGGTCATGAACGCATCGATCCGCAAATTCCTGAAGGAAGAAGACGGCGTCACCGCGCTCGAGTACGGGCTGCTGGCTGCCGTGATAGCTGGCGTCCTGATTGCGGTCGGCAACGACCAGATCAAGGGGTTCTTCGAAACGCTGTTCAAGAACCTCTCCGCACTGGCCACCAAGGCTTCGGGCTCGACGACCTGAGCGGCGACCGCGCGCGGCCGGCAGAGCCGCGACGGCGGGGCGCATGGAACCAGGCGAAGACCGTCCAGTGACGGACGATGGAGTGTGCGATGACAGTGCTGGGATTGTTGGCCATCGGCGTGTGCCTGCGGATCGCGATCAGTGATCTGTATGCCCGTCGAGTGCCCAACAACTGGCTGGTCGCCGCATGCGTGATCGCCACTGCGGTGATCGTGGTCGGCCAGTTCAGTGCGCCGCGCCAGCCGTGGCTGCCCCACCTTGCCGGCGCGGCGATCGGCCTGTTGGCGCTGCTGCCGTTCCATGCCCTGCGCTTGATGGGCGCCGGGGACGTGAAGTTCTTTGCCGTGCTGGGCCTGATGCTGGGCTGGCAGGCGCTGCTGCCGGTCTGGCTGGTGGCAAGCCTCGCGGCTGGGTTGCATGCCGTACTGGTGCTGGCCGGTCGCCGCCTGGGCGTGCTGCTGCCCGGTCACCTGCAGATGCAGGTCAATCGCACCAGCACGCAGTGGCAAGCGCATCCGGTGCTGCGTGACATGCAGGCCGCCCGCCAGGGACGACGTGGCATTCCCTATGCAGCCTACTTGGCACTGGCCGCCATCGGCTGGGTGCTGGCCAGCATCTACGGAGGTGCACCATGAACATCCGCAGCCCACGCCTGCAACGCGGTGTCGCCAGCATCGAGTTCGCCCTGATGCTGATGCTCGGCCTGTTGCCGCTGCTGCTGTTCACCTTCTCCGGGGTGATGATCATGGCGGCGCAACAGACCCTGGCCACCGCATCGGCCGAAGGCGCGCGTGCCTCGCTGCGCTACGGCACCGCCAGCGAACGACGCACCGCCGCCTGCGTCGCCGCACGCACCTCGATGCAATGGTTGCTGCAGTTTTCCAGGCAGAACGTGGACTGCAGCGCGGGGGGCAGCAACGCCATCGTGGTGTCGGCACAGGCACCCTGCGCCGGTCTGGCCACGGCCCAGTGCATGACCGTGACGGTCAGCTACGACTACGCCAGCCATCCCTTCCTGCCCGGCACCGCCACGCTCTACAAGTGGGTGATGCAGGCCCCCATCCGCAGCGTCGCGGTCGCGCAGCTCGATCTCGGCAGCGGCAATTGATGATCGGTACTTTGGAGATGGTTCCATGCTCAAGTTGACCCGCATCGCTGCCGTCGCCCTGATCGGCCTGGCCGTGCTGCTGGCGCTGATCGCCTTCATGATCGGGCGCAAACCCGCCGCACCTGCAACGGTCGCGCCGGTCGCTCACAACGAAACCCAGGCGATCACCGTGGTCGAAGCCGTGGCACGCCTGCCTGCGGGCGAGCCGATCAGCGCCAACGGCCTGCGCCTGGCCCAGCGCACCGCACCCGTCCCCGGCGCCGCTACCAGCATTGCCGCCGTGACCGGCAAGGTGCCGGTGCAGGACATTGCCGAAGGCAGTGTGATCAACGGCAGCGCATTGGCTCAGGGCTTCTCGCTGCAGCTGCGGCCGGGCGAGCGTGCCCTGGCCGTACCCGTGGACGAACTGGTCGGTGCCGGCAACCGCATCCTTCCCGGTGATTTCGTCGACGTCTTCCTCAACCTGCGCAACGCCCAGCCCAGCATCAACAGCCCTGGCGAAGCGGCGCAGACGCGCCTGCTGCTGTCGCGCCTGCGCGTCCTGAGCTACGGCCAGCAGGACATCGTGCCGCTGGCCACAGAGACTATTTCCGACAGCGAGGCCGACACCCGCAACGACCCGCGCGCTGCCGACATCACCGGAAGTGGCAGCACGCACAGCAGCAGCAATGAAGCGCCGCAACCCGCACGCAGCGCGGTGCTTGCGGTACCGGTGGCCGACGCCAACCGGCTGCTGCTGGGTGCGCAGCAAGGCAGACTTTTCCTGGCCCTGCGCAATCCCGCCGATACTGGCCTGCCCGACCTGGCGTTGTTCCCGCAATCGCGCGGAGTGATCGACCCGCTGCGTGGGCTCGACGCCGAACAGCAGCTCGCCCTGCAGCGGCCGGAGAACCACGCCTTTGCCGGTATCGACAGCGACGCGCTGGCCGGACGTGGCAGTGCACCGCCACGCAGCACCCCGGATGCACCGGCGCGCGCGCCGGCGTCACGTCGCAGTGCACCGCGCGCGTCGGGGATCGAGATCATCCGCGGCGACAGTTCCGCATCCCGTGCCTCCCTTTGACCTGCATCGAGTGCATCCATGACCGAACGTCGCCGCCGTCCACGCCTCTCCCTCCGCCAGCGCTGGCTGGCCCTGCTGCTGGTGCTGCTGGCGCCGGCAACGAGCGTGGCCGCCGATGACCTGGTGCTGCAGGCGCGCGAGCAGCGTCCCTGGAACCTGCCGGCCGACCTGGAGCGGGTGGCCATTGCCGACCCGGGTGTGGCCGACATCGTGATGCTGCGCGGGCAGCGCCAGGCGCTGCTGGTCGGCAAGACGCCTGGCACCACCACCCTGCTGCTGTGGCACCGCAGACAGGCCGAGCCACAGCGGTTGACGGTACGGGTGCAGAGCGCCGTACAGGGCGCTGCCAGCACCGGCGGTACCGGGCTGGTGTTCACCCAGCAGGACCAGCAGGGCCTCCTGCAGGGAAGCACCGACAGCATGCTCACGCACATGCAGGAACAGCGCACTGCGGCGATGGCGCTGGGCAAGGACGGCATGCTTGCCGATGCGTCCACCATCAACAGTGGGGGCGTGGTCCAGGTCGAGGTCAAGGTGGTCGAGTTCAACAAGACCGCGATGAAGCAGATCGGCATCAACTTCCAGAACCGCAACGGCGGCTTCGCCTATGGCTTCGCGCGGCCCGGCACTGGCCTGCCCGGCAATACCGGCCTGCTGCCCGGCATGAAGGAAGGCAACAGCAGCAACGAGGCCGTGTCGCCGATTTCCTCGGCGTTCCGGCTGGTGTTCGGCTCGACCAAGGGACGGTGGAACGCCGATGTCGAACTGCTGCAGAGCAATGGCATGGCGCGCGTGCTGGCCGAGCCGACGCTGGTGGCACTGTCCGGCCAGAGCGCCAGCTTCCTGGCCGGTGGCGAGCTGCCGATCCTGGAGCCGCAGGGGCTTGGCACCACCACCATCACCTACAAGCCCTTCGGCATCGGCTTGACCGTGACCCCAACGGTACTGGCGCCGAACCGGATCGCGCTGAAGGTCGCGCCGGAGGCGAGCGACCTGGACTACAGCAACGCGATCGTGCTCAACAACGTGCAGATTCCCTCGATCACCACTCGTCGCGCCGATACCACGGTCGAGCTGGGTGATGGCGAGAGCTTCGTCATCGGTGGCCTGGTCAGCTCCAACATCGTCTCCAACGTCAACAAGATTCCACTGTTGGGCGACCTGCCGATCATTGGTTCGTTCTTCCGCAACTTCGACTACAAGCGCCAGGACAAGGAGCTGGTGATCATCGTCACCCCGCGTCTGGTGCAGCCGCTGGCACGCAACACCGAACTGCCGCTGCCTGGCGAGCGCGAAGCCAAGCCGCATCTTCCCGAATGGGGGTCGTGGTTGCTGGGGCCGGTCAGCCAGGACCCGGTGCCCGGCTTCTCGCGCTGACTTCCATGACGCCTGCGGAACCACGCCCATGCCCTACGCCACCGCCCAGCCGCTGCATCCGCAAGGACCGCCGATGAACCTGGTCCTGTACGGCATCGACCGCGAACTGCTGCCCCGGCTGGCCGCCAAGCTGCCGCCGACCACCACCCTGCACTGGCAGGACAGCAGTGCGCCGACGTCTGCGCAGGACCTGCAACGCGGGCCGCAGAGCCTGGTGCTGCTTGACTTCCGGCCCGAGCACGCGGCTGCCTCGAGCGTGCTGGCACAGCAGCTGCAGCAGACCCAACCGGACCTGGCGCTGGTCGCGGTCGGCGCCACCAGCGCCGGCCAGGTCGAAGGCGTGGTGATCGCGCTGCGCGCCGGCCTGCGCGATGTGCTGGACCTGGACAGTGACAACGCCGGCATCGAGGCGGCCCTGCGGCGTGCGCTGTCACCGCGCCCGGCCGCGGTGGCGCAGCACGCGCACAAGGCGCGCCTGATCGTGCTGCTGGGCGTGCGCGCAGGCGTCGGCACCAGTACCCTGGCCGCACATCTTTCGGTGCTGGCGCAACAGACGCGGGCCCTCGCCCAGGGCGATGCAGTGCAGCAGGACGGCCTGCTGATGGAACTGGCGCAGCCCGCCGGTGACCTTGCGCTGTACCTCAATCTCGACAGCCGCTTCCACTACGAGGATGCGCTGCGCAACGCCAGCCGCATCGACGCCACCCTTGCACGCACCGCGATGGCGCGCCATGACTCCGGGCTGGTGCTGCTGGACCGTGCCGGCGGCAGTGATGCCGTGCCCCCGTCCGACCCTGGCGCGCTGCTGCAGCGCCTGCGCGGGGTGTTCGCCAGCGTGCTGTGTGATGCCGGCGGCTGCCCGCTGCGGCAGCTGCCGCCGCTGTTGCTGGACCAGGCAGACGAGATCTGGCTGGTCACCGATGCGTCGATCGCCACGCTGGTCTCGCTGGACCAGGCACTGAAGCATCTTGCAGGCCAGCGCGAGCGCGAGAAACGCCTGCAACTGGTGATCAACCGCCACGACGACAGCAGCGGCATGAGCCCGGAACAGATCGCACGCCGCTTCGAACTGCCGTTGCTGGCGACATTGCCTGAACGACCGCGTGTGCGCCTTGCCGCCAGCCAGGGCCGCCTGCTGCTGCAGGATGCGCCGCGCGATCCCTACCTGCGTGCCCTCGCCCCGCTTGTGTCACGGCTGGACCCGGCTGCCTGCCCGGTCCAGCCGCATGGCCTGCGGGAAAGACTCTCCCTTGCCCTGGGTGGATCGCAATGGAAGACAAGGTAACCCCGTTCCCGCATGCCGTTGCCCGCCCGCTGCTGCACGAAAGCCCGGGCCACCTGCCGTTCGCACAGACCGAGCAGTACCAGAAGGTGCTGTCGGCCGCGCATGAGCACCTGCTCAACAGCATCGAGGACGAGCGCATCGACATCGATTCCTGGGCCCCGGATACCATCGCCCGCTGGGTGCAGGTACAGACCGTGGGCTTCATCCAGGAATGGCGCATCCCGATCAACGAAGAAGAGATGCAGGTGGTTGCCGAGGGCCTGGTCAAGGAGCTGACCGGTTTCGGCCCGCTGGACGACCTGCTCCACGACCCCTCCATCGAAGACATCCTGATCAACGGTTTCAAGGACGTGCACGTTTCGCAGGGTGGCCAGCTCCGGCGTGCCACCCAGCGCTTCACCGATGACACCCACCTGCTGCGCATCCTGCGCCGCATCCTCGCGCCGCTTGGCCGCCGGCTGGATGATTCCAATCCGATGGTCGATGCGCGCCTGCCCAACGGCGGCCGCCTCAACGCGATCATCTCGCCACTGGCGGTGGACGGGCCGATGGTGTCCATCCGCAAGTTCCGCAAGGACCCGTTCACCCCCGACGAACTGCTCGCCAAGGGCACCTTCGACGCACCGATGCAGGCCCTGCTGAAGGCAATGGTGCTGGGCCGATGCAACATCCTGGTCTCCGGCGGCACCAGCTCCGGCAAGACCTCGCTGCTGAACGCACTGGCCAGCTACGTGCCACCCAGCGAGCGCGTCATCACCGTGGAGGACACCGCCGAGCTTTCGCTGAACCATCCGCACGTGGTGCGCCTGGAAAGCCGCATCGGTGGCGCCGAGGGCCAGGGCGCGGTCAGCATCCGCGACCTGGTGCGCAACAGTCTGCGCATGCGCCCGGACCGCATCGTGGTCGGCGAAGTGCGTGGCGCGGAAGTGCTGGAAATGCTGCAGGCGATGAACACCGGCCATGACGGATCGATGGCCACCATCCACGCCAACACGCCGCGCGACTGCTTGTACCGCATCGAGATGCTGGCCGGCTTTGCCGGCTTCCAGGGCAGCGAGGACAGCCTGCGCCGGCAGATTGCCAGCGCCATCGACTTCATCGTGCAGATCTCGCGGCTGGGCAGCGGGCGCCGGGTGCTGGTCTCGATCACCGAGATCACCGGGGTCAGTGACAACCTGATCACCACCCAGGAAATGTTCCGCCACGAGGTGCAGATCGACGCCGCCGGCCGCGAGACCGACCGCTGGATCGGCCTGGGCTTCCATCCGCACTCGCACAAGCTGGAGCCGTTCCGCCAGCAACTGCGTGAATCGCTCTACGGGGACTTCTGAGCATGGGCACCGGCCTGCTGCTGGGCGTGTTGAGCATCATCTCGGTGCTGCTGGCGCTGGCCGTCTGGCTATGGGGCACCGCCGCTAGCCGTGAGCAGCGCCAGGCCTCGCTGCAGCATGCCGAGCAACAACTGGCGCGCGGCAGCGCGGCCGGCGCGGTACCGGCCGGGCCTGCCGTTGCGGCGGCCAACGATTCGACCCGCCCGGCCAGCACTGGGACCCGCGTACTGCCGTGGGACGGTGTCCTGCAGCGCGCCGGCCTTCAGCCGGGCTGGAAGCTGCCACTGATGCTGCTGGTGCCGGGACTGGTGCTTGCGGTCGTGGCGGCGATGCGGCTGGGCACGGCCTGGATGTTTCCGCTGACCCTGCTGCTGTACCTGCTGGGCTGCTGGCTGTGGGTGATGCGCCGGATCACGAAGCTGCGCGCGCAGCTGCTGCACCAGATGCCGGACTTTCTCGACAACCTGGTCCGCCTCACCGCGCTGGGCAACAGCCTGCAGGCCGCGTTCCAGGTGTCTTCGATGCAGACCAGCGCGCCACTGCGCGGCCTGCTCGACACCACGGTGCGCTATGCGCGCAGCGGCATGGACCTGGATCGTGCATTGAGCCTGGCCGCGCAGCCGTACCGGATGGACGTACTGAAGGTGCTGGCAGTGGTGATCGGCGTGAGCGTGCGCATCGGTGGCCGCGCCGACCAGATCCTGCAACGCATGGGCGATTTCATGCGCGACCTGGAACAGGCCCAGCAGGAACTGGCGGCCACCACCTCGGAAACACGGATGTCGGCCTGGGTGCTGGGGCTGCTGCCACCCGCCAGTGCGGTGCTGATGGCGATCTCCAGCCCGGCGTTCTTCCAGCCGGTGCTGCACGACCCGCTCGGTCACAGGATCCTGCTGATCGCACTGGGCCTGGAACTGCTCGGGGCGTTCCTGCTGTACCGCCTGGCCAAATCGCTATGACCGCCCGCAGCCGCCCCGGAGGTGCCCGATGAGCGCCAGCGCCTGGTTCGCCCTTTCGCTGCTGGTGCTGGCAGCCGGCGTCGCCCTGCTCGGTATCGCCGGCTGGGTGCGCAGCCATCGCGAGCACCGCACCTCAGCCACACTGAAAACCGCCCTTCAGCCGCGTGAAGAAGGCCGCGACACCGAGGCCACGCGCCGCGACTCACTGGGCTGGATCGAGCGCTTCGGGCGCTCGCTCAGTGGCGGCCGCCTGGAGGCCGCACTGCTTGCCAACGAAGACAAGCTGCTGTTGGACCTGGCTGGCTGGAACACGCGCCGCGGCACCGCGATCTATCTCGGCCTGCGCCTGGTGCTTGCCCTGTTGGTGCTGGCGCTGGCGCTGGCGTTCAGCAGCGCGCACGGGCTTGCCAAGGTGATGGTGGTGATCGGTGCGCTGGCGGCCGGGCTGCTGCTGCCGAAGTTCGTGCTGTCGTCGTGGGTCAAGCGCCGCCGCCGTGCGGTCGAGAACGAGCTGCCCCTGCTGATCGACCTGCTGCGCCTGCTGCAGGGCGTGGGCTTCAGCATGGACCAGAGCCTGCAGACGCTGGGCGACAAGCTGCGCGATGCATTGCCGGTACTCGGCGGCGAACTGCAGGAAGCCAATGTGGCCTATACCCATGGCCGCACGCGCGCGCAGTCATTGCGGCGGCTGAGCGAGGTCTACTCCGATGATGACCTGGCCAGCCTGATGCAGTTGATCCTGCAGGTGCATGCGCACGGCGGCGCAGTGCAGGAGCCGTTGCGCCAGTTCAGCCTCCGCCTGCGCGAACAGCGCCGCAACGCGTTGAAGGAAAAGGTCGGCAAGCTCTCGGTGAAGATGACCGTGGTGATGATGCTGACCCTGTTGCCGGCACTGATGCTGGTGCTTGCCGGCCCGGCGCTGGTCGCGCTGGCCACCACCCTGTCCAAGATGGGATCCCCCTGATGCCTCCCCTGCACACCTCCTGCCTGCTGCTTGCCGTCACCCTCGCCGCCCTGGCCAGTGGCTGCGCCTCGACCACGCCGAAGTATGTGCGGGCGCCCAGCCTTGCGCCGCCGGAACCCGATCCGCAGGACAGGCGCAACGCCTATCTGGAGCTGATCGAACGCATGCAGCAGCAGGGCGCCTGGTATGCCTCGCTGGCCCATGTGGAGGCCTTCCGCCAGCGCTATGGTGATCGTCCTGCCCTGCGCCTGCTGCAGGCCGACGCACTGCGTGAGACCGGCCAGACCGACGCGGCGGTCGCGCTGTATCGCGAGCTGTCCAGCGGGCCGCAGGCCGCCGCTGCGGCACATGGCCTGGGCCTGATCGCCGCACGTCGCGACGACGATGCCGGCAGCGAACAGGCCCTGGCGCGCGCTACGCAGCTGCAGCCCTTGAACACCGACTACCTGGGCGACCTGGGCTATGCACGGCTGCGTGCCGGCCGGTTCGATCAGGCCCGCGAGCCGCTGGCCAAGGCCCTGGAGCTTTCACCGGGCAACGCCAAGGCAACGGCCAACCTTGCACTCTGGGCGGTACTGCGCGGCGACCAGGCCACGGCGGAGCGGCTATCGGCACAGGCCAGCCTCAACGAGGAAACGCGCCGAAGCATCCAGCAGCAGGCCCAGCAGATCCGGACGCGCCTGCAGCAACGACAGGCCGCTGCTGCCGCCAACGCAGCCACACCTGCACATACGGCCAGCGTCGAGAGTGGCGCTCGTGCATCGGGCGGCGCACGGCTGGCGGGCGAACCCCACCGCGACCCGCGCGACCAACGCGATCCGCAGCGCCTGCCACCCTCGATGCTGGAACGCTTCAGCGCCACCGACCACCCGACCGGAAGCACACCATGACCACGATGCGCCAGATCCGACGCCTGTTGCCCGTGCTGTGCTGCCTGCTTGTTGCCGGTGCCGTGCAGGCGCAGCAACAGCCATTGACCGGACAGATGCTCGGTGGCCCCTCGCCGTCGCCAGCGGCCACGGTGCCCATGCAGGCCGAACCGCTCCCCACCGTGGAGTTGGCCGCACCGGCCGCATCCGCCGAGGTGACTGGCGCGCAACCGGCAACCGTCGCAAACGACGTCGCACCAGCATCGCCCGCCGCACCGCGCGCGCGCCTGCCCAGCGGCGAGGCGACCCGCAATCTGTTCCGCCTGCAGGCCTCCGGGCAGCAGGCTGGCCAACGGCTGCCGATCCTGGGTGACCAGGCCACGCTGAGCTATGCGCGTTACCTGAAGAGCTTTGAACACGAGATCCCGGACTTCTTTGAGACCGATGTCTCCCGGTCCAAGGACGCCTCCTCCTCCGGACGCTGAGGTCGGCCATGAAACGCCCACGCCAGTTCAGTTTCAGCCGCGCACGCGGCGGCATGTCGGTCACGATGATGCTGGTCATGCTGGCGCTGTTGGCCATGCTGGGCCTGATCGAGATCGGCTATCTGTTCTGGGCCAAGCGTGATGCGCAGAAGGTGGCCGACCTTGCCGCACTGGCCGGCGCACAGCGGCTGGAGCTGTGCAGCCCGGACAACAGCGACAACAGCGCTGCCCGGCAGAATGCGGTGGCCCAGAACGGGTTCGCAGGCACCCTGCAGATCCGCTGCGGCAACTGGAGCGCCAGCCGTGGCACCGGCACCCGCTTCGTCACCAGCGTCGATGCCAGCAATCCCCGCAATGCCGTTCAGGTGATCGCCGAGCGCAGCGTGCTGCCCTTCTTCGGGCAGACTTCCGGCCTGCCCACCGTGAGCGTGCAGGCCGTGGCGCGCCGTGCCGAACCCACCGCGGTGTTTGCGGTCGGCTCGCAGCTGCTACGGACCAATGGCGATTCAGTGCTGCTGTCCACCCTGCGCCTGGTTGGCCTGGACGTCACCAATGCCACGGTGCTGTCCTATGACGGCCTGGCGCAGGCCAACGTGACTCCGTCCGGCCTGCTGAAAGCGCTCAACATACCGGTAAGCGCCAACCTCAGCGTGGCCGATTTCAACCGCCTGCTGTCGGTCAACAAGATTTCGCTGGCACAGCTGGTCGATGCTACTGCCACCGTGGTCGGCCGTGACTCCGCAGTGGGGGTGCAGCTGCGCGCCCTGTCCGATCTGGTTGCCACCCAGCTGGACATCAACAAGCTCAACATCGTGCTTGGCAGCCAGTCCGGCGGCGGTGGCCTGTTTGCCGAAGTTGTCTCGCCCGACGGCACAGTCGGCAGCGCACTGGAGTCACAGATCAACGTGCTCAACCTGATCAGCACCGCGATCTCCATCGCCAACGATGGCAACGGCGTGGCGGTCAAGGGACTGGACCTGCTGGGCATCAGCATCCAGGCAGGCGTGGTCGAGCCGCCATCGATCGCCATCGGCGGTGTCGGCAGCCGTGCCTACAACGCGCAGGTGCGGCTGATGGCGGACGTGGACAGCAACAACCTGTTCGCGCTGGGGCCGCTGCTGAACCTGCTTGGCACGCGCCTGCACCTGCCGCTGCACGTCGACGTGGCCAACGGCATGGGCACGCTGACCGGCATCCAGTGCGGCGGCAATCCACCCAAGGCCACGATCCAGGTGGACTCGTCGGTGCTGCGCGCCTGCGTCGGCAATGTCGACCCTGCACAGCGCTTCTCCAAGGCCAATGTCTGCGACGCCACGCTGCAGGACGAACAGCTGCTGAAGCTGCTGGGCCAACCATTGATCAACGACAGGATTACCCTGCCTGCCCTGACCAGCACGCAGACCCTGACCCTGGCCGCCGGTGAGACCGGCTCGACCCGGTTCAACCCGCTCGCGATCGGTGACGCAGTGTCGAGCCTGGTGAACGAACTGCTACGGGTGCTGTCGGGCATGCTCAATTCGCCCAAGCAGGGCATGAACGCCAACGACACCGCCAAGGCGCTGGCCGATCGCTACCTGCAGGCGGCCTTTCCCACTGGCGGACGCTACAACGTCGACCAGGTCATCCCGCTGCTGCGCGATGGCGATCCGGCACGCAATCTCGCCCCGCTGGGCAACTGGACGGTGAAGAATGGCGTCCCCAAGCCCTGCCTGCTGGGCCTGACCACCTGCTGGGAAGACGGTTCGGTGTGGACCGGTTACAGGACGACCGTCACCGGCCAGGGCCTGGGCCTGCTCGATGGCCTGCTTGGCTCGCTGGTCGGCGGCCTGCTGATCAACCGCTGCGACAGCCTGCTCGGCAACCTGATCGATTACAACGGCTGCGTGCGCAACAATCTGGCGTCGTACATCCAGACCGCACCGGCCGGCTTTCTCGATGGTGCGGGGGGAACGGGTGTCACCAACCCCGATGGCAGCGTCAGCTGCAGCGGCCTGCTGTGCACCGTGCTGAAGCCGATCCTGGCCGCACTGCGGCCGGTGCTCAACAGTGTCGGCACCCTGCTGACCAACCTGCTGGCCAGCGTGCTGGGCCTTGAACTGGGCCGGACCGACGTCAACGTGCAGTCGATCCAGTGCAGCGCCGCACAGCTGGTCTACTGACCCGTGACGGGCGCCCTTGGCGGCGCCCACACCCATGCTAGACTCCCGGCGGGGAACCACCTTCATATCAACCCACACTCATCCGTGGATGGTCTAGACATGCGAGAAACTTCAGGGGGCGCGGTCTTTGCCCGGCACGCGCGCAGCGCGGCAGTGCTGGCCGTGGTCATGATGCTGGTGGCACCGGCAGCGATGGCTGCACGTGGCGACCGTGAGGCGGCAGCCGAACCGGCGCGCAGCGCGCCGGTGGTGCGCAATACCGTGGACGAACTCAAGCAGTTGATGGACTCGCGCCAGCTGACCGAGCTGCGCACCACCTACAACGGCAACTACGGCGCCAGCCTGCTGTTCAATGCCAACACCCTGACCTACTACGTCGCCCTGTTCCAGGAGAAGAACTTCTGGCGGGTGATCAAGACCGATGCGGTGGACAACGCCGAGCGCGTCTATCGCACCTTCGCGCAGCAGTCCGAACAGCTGGCCCAGGTCTACATCGACACCACCCGCCTTGAAGCCGGCAAGCGCTACACCGAGCGCCTGGTGGCCTACAACGAGGAACGCCTGCGTACCCTGCAGCAGGAAATGGAACAGCAGCAGGCGCAGTCGGCCCAGGTCAGCGCCGCCCTGCAGCAGGCCCAGCAGCAGGCCGTGAGCCTCAGCACCGACGTGCAGAGCACCAACAGCCAGCTGGACGCCCTGCAGCGCCGCATCCAGATCCTGCAGGCCGAACAGGGCAACCCGGAGTTGAGCCTGCCCAAGCCGGACAGCGTGCCCGCACCGGCGGCCGCCAGCAACGGTCGCTGAGAGCTGCACTCACGGTACTCCACGCGACGGCGCCCTATGGCGCCGTTGTCGTTTTCGGCACTTCAGCGTCCCCGCGTCACTGGCAGGCGCCGTAGACCGCGTCATCCAGCTGCCGGCGCTGCACGAAATCCAGGCGCCGACGCTTGAGCAACGCCTGCTCGCGATGACGCCGGGCACGCTCGCAGGCCGCCGCATCCGTGCTGATCGTGATCAGCGCACCGTGCGCCCGCGCCGCACGCCGTGGCCGGGGCGATGGCTTCGGTGTCGAGGCCGCTGGCGCCACAGCGCCGCGGGACAATGACTGCTCCGCGGGCACGTCCCAGCGCCATGCGGCGCGCCCCTGGCAGGGTGTCTGCTGGTAGACCGGGTGCGGTCCATCCACGCACTTGTAGACATGGGTCTGTGCCGGCGCTGCCATGGGCAGCAGCAGGCACAGCATCAGCGACCATCGCATGGCGGGCATCCGTGCGTTCCTGTGGCGGGCTGCGCTCATCCTCGGCACACGGCTCCCGTCCTGCCAGAGCGATACGCGTCACATCCGATGCAATCCAGCACAGCCGTGCAAGTCGGTCGCCTGCGCCTGCGCTGTACTGCCGAAGGCACCGGCATCCTGCCGAAGCCTTCCCTCCCTTCCGCCAAGGAACCTGCAATGAGCAACTTCGTCACCGTCGCCGATGGCGCCCGCATCTTCTACAAGGATTGGGGCACCGGCCAGCCGATCGTGTTCGCCCACGGTTGGCCGCTGACTTCCGATGCCTGGGATCCGCAGATGCTGTTCATGGGCCAGAACGGCTTTCGCGTGGTCGCCCACGATCGCCGCAGCCACGGACGCTCCAGCCAGACCTGGGATGGCAACAACATGGACACCTATGCCGATGACCTGGCCGCGGTGATCGAAGCGCTGGACCTGAAGGACGCGATCCTGGTCGGCCATTCCACCGGCGGCGGTGAAGTGGCCCATTACATCGGCCGCCACGGCAGCGCGCGCGTGGCCAAGGTGGTGCTGGTCGGCGCCGTGCCGCCGCTGATGCTGAAGACCGCTGGCAACCCCGCCGGCACCCCGCTGGAGGTCTTCGACGGTATCCGCAAGGGTACCGGCGGCGACCGTTCGCAGTTCTTCAAGGACCTGACCACCCCGTTCTTCGGCGCCAACCGGGATGGCAACAACGTCACCCAGGGCATGCGCGATGCGTTCTGGCTGCAGGGCATGCTCGGTGGCGTCAAGGGCCAGTACGACTGCGTGCACGAATTCTCGGAAGTGGACTACACCGAGGACCTGAAGAAGATCGACGTGCCGGCGCTGGTCGTGCACGGCGATGACGACCAGATCGTGCCGTTCGATGCCTCGGCCAAGCTGTCCTCGCAGATCATCAAGGATGCCGAACTGAACGTGTACGCCGGTGCGCCGCATGGCCTGACCATCACCCACGCCGACCAGTTCAACGCCGACCTGCTGGCATTCGCACGCAAGTGAGGTATCGCGGCGGCGCCGCAACGGTGCCGCCGCCACTTCGGTAGTGCCGGCCACTGGCCGGCACCCCGATCAATCCATCGCGATCCTGCGCAGCCGGCCAGCGGCCGGCTCTACCACCGGCAGGTCAACCGCCTCCGCTTCGGTAGCGCCGGCCGCTGGCCGGCACCCCGATCAATCCTTCGCGATCCTGCACAGCCGGCCAGCGGCCGGTTCTACCACTGGCAGGTCAACCGCCGCCCCTTCGGTAGTGCCGGCCACTGGCCGGCACCCCGATCAATCCATCGCGATCCTGCGCAGCCGGCCAGCGGCCGGCTCTACCCGCGACGGCTCAGATGTCGGCATGGTGATGTGGCACGGAGGCGGGCAGCGGATCATGGCCACCCACGAAGTGGCGCACCACCGGCGCGCGCTCTCCCCGATGCAATCCGCGTAGTTCTTCCTGGATCGCCTTGTCGTCGGCGGTGATGCGCTCGTGCTGGCGAAGGTGCTCCAGCCATGACGGGGTCACGAAATACTCAAGGTGGATTCCCGGTGTTGCCACGTCTTCGACTACGCCCCAGACCACCGCACCGTCGCGACGACGGATGGATCCCATCGCGCGCATCTGCGCCTGGAACGCGGCACGATCAGCATCATCGATGCGATACTCGATGGTGACCAGCACCGGGCCTCGATCGTTCGACACCGGCACCGACAGCTCGGGTGCCGGCCAGTGCCCGGCCGGGCGCAGGTTCAGGTCCTCGGTGCCGGCGATGCGCACGCGCCACACCAGCAATCCGCCGATCACCGCACCGGCCGCTGCCACCAGCAACGCCAGTTCGGGCGAGGTGCGCTGAGCGAGCGCGCCCCAGCTCAGGCCGCCGGCGGCCATGCCGGCAGAGAACACCATGATGTACAGCGCCAGCGCACGCGCACGTACCCATGCCGGAACCGCAGTCTGCGCAGCGATCTGCAGCGACGACAGCACGGTGATCCACGCAAAACCATTGACCAGCATCACCGCCGGAAGCACGTACCAGCTGCGGGTCAGCGCCAGCCCGACCAGGCTCAGGGCCAGCGACAACGTCGCCAGCAGTACCAGCAGGTCGCGATCCAGCTGTGCGCGCAGCTTCGGCAGCAGCAACGCACCGCCCACTGCACCGATGCCGATGCAGCCGAGCAGCATGCCGTACTGCCCCGCCCCACCCTGCATCTGCCCACGCACCACCACCGGCAACAGCGCGTTCATTGCCGCGGCGAAGAAGAAGAAGCCGACCGACTTGATCAGCACCGCCTGCAGCCGTCCGGCACGGCTGGCGTAGCGCAGGCCCGCTTTCAATCCGGCACCGAAGCCTTCCGGCGGCAAGCTCGACTGCTTTGGGTCGCGCTTCCAGCCCCACACCACGAACAGCATTGCGGCGAAGGTGATGGCATTGAAGCCGAACGCCCAGGCCGCACCCAGCTGGGCGACGATCACGCCGCCGATGGCCGGGCCGATCGAACGGGCGATATTGATGCCGATCGAGTTCAGCGCCACCGCCGAGGCCAGCATCGGCTGCGGCACCAGTTCGGAGACGATGGCGGCCTGCGCGGGCATTGCCATCGCCGCACCGCAGCCCATGCAGAAGGTCAGCAGCACCAGCAACTGCGGGGTCAGCAGGTCCATCGCGGTCAACGCAGCCATCGCTGCGGCCACCAGCAGCATCCAGCCCTGGGTCGCCAACAGGTACTTCCGACGATCGACAATGTCGGCCAGGGTGCCGGCAGCGAGCGCCAGCAGCACGATCGGCACTGTGGTGGCCGACTGCACCAGGGCCACCATCAACGGCGAACCGGTGCGCTCGGCCATCACCCAGGCGGCGGCCACATCATTGACCCAGGTGCCGATGTTGCTGGCCAGGATCGCCAGCCAGATCGAACGGAACATCTGGATCTTCAGCGGGGACCAGGCCCCTGCGGCCTGTACGGGGGGTTGCGACGCGGTTGCGTTCACCATTGCCATGCTCCAACGATCGAGGCGAACAGCGTGTCCTGGCCTCCAGCCTGCTTCAGTGCAGGACCGGCGTCGACCCAGGCCAGCTGCAGCTGCCATTGCCAGTGTTCGCTGGCCTGCCAGCGGGTTTCGGATTTGTACTGGGTGCCGATGCGGCGCGCGCCACCGGCGCTGCCCGGCAACGCCACCAGCGGCGCCGGCGTGGTGTAGACCGCATCGGCACGACGATGCTTCCAGGCCATCTGTACGCCCAGTTCCGTCGTCACCGCATCGTGCAGGCGCAGGGCCAGGGTCGGCTGCAGGTCCATCAGATTGGCCGGGGCCAGCAGGCTGGCCTCGCTGAAGTAGGCCGATTTCGGGAACAGTGCATTGAAGGTGCCCAATCGCCGGTCGTGCAGGTTGCCATCGCCACTGGCGACGTCGGCCTTCAGGCCCACGCGCGGTTGCAGCGGCACATCCCTCCAGCGCCAGCCGGTGTCGGTCGCCAGCGTCCATGCACGGATGTCGAGGGTGCCGGTGGCGGCACGCAGCTCACCGCCCTGCGCCACCAGCTCGCTGTTCCAGTCCAGTGCACCAACCTGGCCGAACCAGCGTGCACCGAGGGTCTGCCGGCGCTCGGTTCCGGAGCCCGCCGCAAAGCGCGCACCGTCGCGGCGGTAGTCCAGCAGGTACAGATCCCACTGTCCCACGCCCTGCCCGCGTGCCGCGGTGGCATAGGCACCCCACAGGTGCGCACCGTGTTCGCTGCGATCATCAAAGGCACCCGGCCGGTTCTCGACCGGCCGCAGGGCCATCAAGTCAAGCGTGCCGAGCCGCCCCTTCCAGCCCAGGCGCGCACCGTCGAAGGCCAGGCGGATGTTCGGCCCATCGCGCACCGACAACAGCCGCGAGCTGCCATAGCCGGCGTCCTGCCGGCCGAGCTGCACATGGAAGCCACCGCGCTGCCAGCGCCAGTACGCCTGCTGCACGTCCAAGGCACCACGGTCGGTGCGGCCCGGGCCGCCTGCCTTGCCATTCTCGGCATGCACGCCCAGCTGCAGTTTTGCCTGCCAGGTGTCCTCCACATAGGTGGCCGAAGCCAGTGCACGCAGCAGGCCATAGCCATCTTCGCCGCCGCCGATACCGAACCGGGTCGGGTCGTAGTACAGGCCACGCAGGCGCAGCGATGCGTCCAGCTGCAGCTCGCCGTTGCCCGCGTCGCTGCAGCGGCCGCCTTCGCAGGCCAGCGCCAGCGAGGGCACGGACAGCAGCGCCAGGCTCAGAACGCGAAGCACGAGCATCCCATCGCGCCCCAGAAGACGGTCAGGTCATCGGTGGGCGCCGCATGCTGCGCGGCATGCCCGTGAGCACCATGCGTACTGCAGGCCACACCGTGATGGTGGCGATGGGCAGCTGCCAACCCGGTGGCAGCACCGCCGACATGGTAACCACCGAACCGGTTGACCGGCGACCAGTCCGGCATCGCCGGCGGCAGCTGCGGCGCCAGCCCAGCATAATCGCCGTCGGCGTGCACGATGCGCCCGCCGACCACGGTCAGCATGCTGGTGATGTCGGCGATCTGCGCGTCGTCGACGCGGAAGAAATCGGCCGAGAGCAGGATGAAGTCGGCCAGCTGACCAACCTTCAATGTCCCCTTCACTGCTTCGTCGCCGGAGAACCAGGCGCTGCCCTGGGTCCACAGGCGCAGCGCCTGCTCGCGTTCGAGCAGGTTTTCCTCGCCATACAGGGCCAACCCGCCCACGGTGCGCCCGGTCACCAGCCAGGACAACGCCACCCACGGGTTGTAGCTGGCCACGCGGGTGGCGTCGGTGCCTGCGCCCACCGGCACGCCCTCGGCCAACATGCGCCTGACCGGCGGCGTGTGCCGTGCCGCCTGCACACCGTAGCGCTCGACGAAGGCTTCGCCCTGGTAAGCCATGCGGTGCTGCACGGCGATACCCCCACCCAGCGCGCGGATGCGCTCGATGTTGCGCGGAGTGATGGTCTCGGCGTGGTCGATGAACCAGTGCAGGCCATCGAACGGCACCTCCCGGTTGACCTGTTCGTACACATCCAGGATGCGGGTGATGCTCTCGTCGTAGGTGGCGTGGATGCGGAACGGCCAGCGCTTCTCGACCAGCAGCTTCACCACGTCGTGCAGTTCGGGCTCCAGCTCCGGCGGCAGTTCCGGGCGCGGCTCATTGAACAGTTCGAAGTCGGCGGCAGAGAACACCAGCATCTCGCCCGCGCCGTTGTGGCGCAGCAGGTCATCGCCCTGGCGCGGCTGCAGGATCTCGCTCCAGCCACGGAAGTCATCCACTTCCCTGCCCTTGTTCTGGGTGAACAGGTTGTAGGCGATGCGCACCGTCAGCTGGTCATCGCGGTGCAGCTGCTCGATGACCTGGTAGTCCTCGGGGTAGTTCTGGAAGCCACCGCCGGCGTCGATCACCGAAGTGATGCCAAGCCGGTTCAGTTCGCGCATGAAATGGCGCGTCGAGTTGGCCTGGTATTCGATCGGCAGGCGCGGGCCCTTGGCCAGCGTGGCGTACAGGATCAGCGCATTGGGCTTGGCCAGCAGCAGCCCGGTCGGGTTGCCCAGCGAATCGCGCACGATCTGGCCACCCGGCGGATCCGGTGTGTCCTTGCTGTAGCCGCAGGCGCGCAGCGCGGCGCGGTTGAGCAGTGCGCGGTCATACAGGTGCAGCAGGAACACCGGCGTATCCGGTGCGATGTCGTTGAGCTCCTGCAGCGTCGGCAGGCGCTTCTCGTTGAACTGCGCGGCGGTGAAGCCACCGACCACGCGGACCCACTGCGGCGCGGGAGTACGGTCTACCTGGGCCTTCAGCATGTCCAGGGCGTCGCCCAGCGAACGCAGGCCGTCCCAGCGCAGCTCCAGGTTGTAGTTCAGGCCACCACGGATCAGGTGGGTGTGGCTGTCGTTGAGGCCGGGCAGCAGGCGCCGGCCCTGGGCGTCGATCAAGGTCGCTTCATTGCCCCAGCCGCGCATGATCTCCTCGTCGCTGCCGACGGCCACGATGCGGCCTTCCTGTACAGCCAGCGCCTGCGCATGCGGCTGCTGCGGGTCGAGGGTGGTAATGCGGGCATTGCGGATGACCAGCGTGCTCATGCGACGCTCCTTGGAAGTGGGATCGAGTGCGGCACCGGCGCGACCTGCCAGGCCGAGCGCAACAGCGGCGCCGCTGGCCAGCACCACGTTGCGGCGGCCATGATCGAGGGGATCGTGACTCATGCGAATTCTCCCGGAAAGCGTTGGCCGTCCAGCGCCCAGGCACCGGGGCCGGCCAGCGCGAGGGCCAGCAGCACCGTGGTCCACATCAACGGGTACTCACTGCCGCCGCGCATCCAGAACCAGCCCTTGGGCAGGGCCAACAGCACGGTGAAGCCGATGAAGGCAGCCGCTGCAAGCGCAGCGATGCGAGTCTGCCACCCCAGCAGCACGGCCAGCCCGGACAACACCTGCAGCAAGGCCAACAGCAATGGCAACGGTGCCACTGCCGGCAGCCCGAAACCGCGCAGCTCGGTGGTGAAGCCGGAAAGCCCCGGCCCCCCGAACCAGCCGAACAGCTTGCCCAGCGCGTGCGGCAGCAGGAAGCCTCCTGCCGCCACGCGCAGCATCAGCAGGGCCAGGTCGAGGCCATGGCCGGCAACCATGCTCAGTGCCCGCCTTCCTGCGCACCGAACATCCGCTTGGCGTACTGGATGCCGATGCCGTAGCCGCCAGCGTGGTCGCGCGCAATGCCGGTGGTCAGGTCGTAGGTTTCACCCCGTGCCCAGTCGCGCTGCAGTTCGAGCAGGTACTGCACGCTGGTCATCGGCACCGCGCCGGCCTGCACCATGCGGGTAATCGCACGCTCGTGCGCTTCCTCGCTGACATCGCCACAGGCATCGGTGATCACATACACCTCGAAGCCCTGCGCCAGCGCCGACAGTGCCGGGCCGACGATGCAGACGCTGGTCCACAGGCCGGCGATGACCAGACGGCGCTTGCCGATGCGGTTGATCTCATCGATCACAGGCTGGTCTTCCCAGGTGTTCATCGAGGTGCGATCGAACACCGTCTGGCCCGGAAAGATCTGCGGTAGTTCCGGGAACATCGGCCCGGAGAACGACGCTTCGGCGACTGTGGTCAGCACGACCGGTACATTGAAGCCCTTGGCGCCCTTGCCGATCAGCGACACGTTGTTGCGCAGCGCGGAGATGTCGATGGTGTGGGTGGCGAACGCCATCTGCGACTGGAAGTCGATCAGCACCAGGGCGTGGTCGGTCGGCGACAGCAGCGCCGGGGCGGGAGTGGCGGTGGCAAGGCTCATGGGTGGACTCCGTTGGAAACACGATCAAGGGGATGCAACAGGGCGGCATCGCCGGCAACGTACTGGCCGGGGCTGCAGCCGGTCTCCGCGCGGAAGCTGCGGACGAAATGGCTCTGGTCGAAGAAGCCCAGCTGCTGGGCCAGGCAGGCCATCGGCAGCTGCGCGCCCGGCAGCAGCTCGCGCGCGCGCTCGATGCGACGGCGGCGGACATAGCGCAGCGGGCTGGCGCCGGTACCGGCGCGGAACAGGCGTACCAGATGGAAGCGGCTGACGCAGGCGGCCGCCGCCAGCTCGGTCACCCGCAGCGGCTGCGACAGATGCTCATCGACATAGCGCAGGGCGCGCTGCAACGCGGCGGCCTGTTGCGGTGCCAGTGAAGCGGCGGGCGGATCAGGCGGGAAGAGGGTGGCCATGCGGGACGCCGCGAAGGGGTGCCCCATGGTGCGTGACCCCTGCGTGATGCCCTACCCCCGTCGGTCGAGGCCAGCACCTACCCGAATGGGGGAGGCCGACGGCCGAGCAGGCGGCGCCCGAACAACCGCGCATCCAATGAATAGGCGCCAGGGCCCAGCATCAACAGCGCCAATGGCAGCGCCGCCTGCGGCCACGGCGCCTGCTGCGCGAACATGCCCACGGCCGCCATCAGCGCCGCCAGCGGCGTCAACGCACCCAGCACGAGCATCAGCACTGCCAGCAGGCACAACGCCGACCACCCGCCCGCCTGCATGCCGGGCGTCAACAGCGCAGCGGACAGGCACAACCGCAACCACAGCAGGCCGATGCCCGGACCGCGGTCGGGGAACATCACGAACAGGCGCTGCATGGCGAGGCTCCGGAGGGCATGCCGGCGTGATAGCCGACGCCGGCGCACGCCGCCTACCCCGTTCGGGTCACCCCGGACTGCCCCACACCTGCCAGAATGCGCGCCATGCGTGGCCGCCCCTTCCCGTCCGTGCGTCGCCTGCCGACGCTGCTGACGTGCCTGCTGCTGTTGACCTCCCTGCCCGCCTTTGCCGTGCAGCGCCCGCCGGTGAGCGGCGGGCTGCCCGATTACGAACACACCGCCTGGCGTGTCGGCCAGGGCGCGCCGGGCGATATCTGGGACATTGCCCAGGACCGTGAGGGCCTGTTGTGGCTGGCTACCGGCTCGGGCCTGTACCGCTTCGATGGCCGTCGCTTCGAACGGCAGGCGGCGCCCGCCGGCAGCCAGTTCCCGTCCACCAACATGGTCACGCTGGCGCATGCCGCCGGCGGTGCGCTGTGGATCGGCTACTTCCAGGCCGGCATCAGCCAGTTCACGCATGGGCAGCTGCGCAGCTACGGCCGCGAGCAGGGGGTGCCGGTCGGCGTGGTCCCACGCTTCAGCCAGGATCGCCAGGGCCAGCTCTGGGCGGCGATCAATGGCGGGCTGCGCCGCTTTGACGGACATCGCTGGCAGCCACTGCCGGCCGCTGCCGGCCTGCCAGAGCGCCGTGCGCAGTGGGTGCTGCACGACAGCCGGGGCAGGTTCTGGGTGCTGGCCGACCTGAAGATCTGGATGCGTGCGGCGGGCCAGACCGCGTTCGAGGACACCGGCATCGCGGTCTCGCAGATGGCGACGCTGGCCGAAAGCCCGCAGGGTGAAGTATGGCTGGCCGACCGGGTGCGCGGCACCTCGCCGCTGGCCAACGCGCAGGGTCTGCTGGCGGCCGGCGAACGTGAGGCGCGGCGGTTGCCGGAACTGGTTGCTGCGCGCCTGCAGTTCACTGCCGATGGCGCGCTGTGGGCCACGATGAGCCCGCACGGCGGCGTCGCCCGCATCACCTTCGACGGCACCCGGGCCGTGCGCATGGAACGCTTCGATACGCCGCAAGGACTGACCGCCACATCGGCAGTGCCGATCATCGTCGATCGCGAAGGCAATCTCTGGGTCGGCACCAATCTCGGCCTCAACCGCTTCCGCGCACGCAGCGTGCACGCCCTGGTGGTCGGCCCGAGCGATCCCTACCGCTCGCTGGTACGGGCCAGCGATGGGCGCGTGTATGGCTATGGCGAAGACCTCAAGCCCTACGACCTGCGGCGCCCCCTGCTGGATGGCAGCGCCACGCAGCTGCAGGCCGCCGCGCGCCAGGCACCCACGCCGATCTGGCAGTTCGACTGGGTCAACCTCGCGCGCACGGTCGCCGGCCGCACCACATTGATCCCGCTGCCGGCGCCGTTCACCGGGCAGCCGCTGCATGCCCTGTTGTTCCCCGATGACGGACAGGCCTGGGTCTGCGCCGGAGAACGCGGGGTGCTGCACTACCAGCATGACCAGTGGCAACGTGAAATCCGCCTGCCAGAGCAGGCCTGCTCATCGCTGGCGCTGGATGCCGATGGCCAGCTGCTGCTCGGCTATGCCGATGGCCGCCTGCGCTGCCTGGGTGCAAATGGCACCGAGAGCTTCGGCGCCGGGGACGGCCTGTCGGTAGGGCCGATCACTGCGATGCTGCACCACCGGGACCTTCTGCTGGTCGCCGGCGAAGCGGGGCTGGCGGCACGGCTGGGCAACGGCCGGTTCGTTCCGGTGCGCACCGACATGGCCGGCGTACTGGAAGGCATCACCGGCATGGTCGCCGATGCCAATGGACACCTGTGGCTCAACGGCAGCCGTGGCCTGGTACGGATGGAAAGCGGGTTGCTGCGCCGTGCCCTGCGCTCCGGCCTGCCAGTGACGCCACGCCTGTTCGATGCCATCGACGGCATGCCCGGCATCGCCCTGCAGAGCGGACCGATCTCCACCGCCGCCCTGGCCGACGACGGCCTGCTGTGGCTGGCCACCAACCAGGGCCTGGCCTGGCTGGACACCACCCGCTCGCACGTCAATACGATGGCTCCCAGCGTGCGTATCGGCGAGGTGCTGTATGGCAGCGAGCACGCGCCGCTACGCGATGGCCTGCGCCTCCCGGCAGGCACCAGCCAGCTGCAGATCGATTACGTGGCGCTGTCGTTGGCACGTCCGGAGCGCAACCGATACCGCTACCGCCTGTCGGGCGTGGATGATGGTTGGCAGGACGCGGGCAGCAGCACACGTGCGTATTACACCAACCTCGCGCCCGGCGGCTACCGGTTCGAGGTGGAAGCCGCCAACGAGGACGGCATCTGGAGCACCGCACCGGCCAGCCGCAGCTTCCGCATCGCTCCCACCTTCGTGCAGACCGTGTGGTTCAAGCTGCTGTGCACCGCCGCCGTGCTTGCACTGCTGGTGCTGGCGGTGCGCATCCGCAGCGGGCAGCTGGCCGCACTGTTCCGCGCGCGCCTGCAGGAACGCAATGGCGAGCGCGAACGCATCGCGCGCGACCTGCACGACACCCTGCTGCAGGGTAGCCAGGGCCTGATCCTGCGCCTGCACGCGATCAGCCAGTCAGCGCAGACACCAGAGCCGGTGCGCAGCCAGCTTGAGTCAGCGATGCAGCTGGCCGAGCGCAACCTGGCCGAGGGTCGCGAGCGGGTCAATGCGCTGCGCGAGGGGCCGTTCGCGGGCCGCGACCTCGCTTCGGCACTGGCCGATGTGCACGCCGAATACGCCGGGCATGGCATCAATCCCCTGCGCCTGACCGTGGAAGGCGCGACGCCACCGCTGCAGGCCGACGCGGCCGAAGAGGTGTTCCTGATCGGGCGCGAGGCCATCCGCAATGCGTTGCGCCATGCCAATGCCAGTGCCATTGAAGTGGAACTGTCCTATGGCACGCGTTGTTTTCTGCTGCACGTGCGCGACGACGGTGCCGGCATTGCCGACGAGAACGCCGGCCATGGCCATTGGGGCCTGCAGGGCATGCGTGAGCGCGCCCAGCGCCTCGGCGCGGAACTGCAGCTGTGGACCCGCCCCGGGCTGGGTACCGAAGTCGCGCTGGCAGTCCCGGCCCGGCGGCTGTATCACCGCCGCCGATCGCGTTGGCATTGGCCCTGGAGTAGAGAAAACCATGACTGAGTCCCCTGCCCCGATCGGCGTGCTGGTGGTCGACGACCACCCGCTACTGCGTGATGGACTGGCTGCGCTGCTGGGCGCCCATTCCGACCTGCGCCTGCTCGGCGAGGCCGCCGATGGCGAGGAAGCCATCGCGCGCTATCAGCAGCTGCAGCCAGACGTGGTACTGATGGACCTGCAGATGCCACGCCTGGATGGTGTGGAAGCCATCGTGCGGATCCGCGCGATGGATCCGCGCGCGCGCATCATCGTGCTGACCACTTACCGCGGTGACGTACGTGCGGTGCGGGCGCTGCAGGCCGGCGCCAGCGCGTACCTGCTGAAGGACATGCTGCGCCATGAACTGGTCGACACCATCCGCATGGTCGCCGGCGGCCGGCGCGCACCGATTCCCCCGGCGGTGGCAGCCAGCATCGCCGCGCACGTGGTGGAAGATCGCTTGTCGCCGCGCGAGACCGAGGTACTGCGGCACGTGGCCGGAGGGCTGTCGAACAAGCGCATCGGCGAGCGCATGCAGATTTCCGAGCAGACGGTGAAGGCGCACATGAAAAGCCTGATGGACAAGCTCGGCGTGGGTGATCGCACGCATGCGGTAACCCAGGCGCTGCGGCGCGGCATCATCAGCCTGGACGACAGCGGTCACGATTAGGGGGGGGGTCGGCAGGGCTTGCAGCCCTGCACCCGCGGTAGTGCCGGCCGCTGGCCGGCAACTTCAACAGCAAAATCAAAAGCGCGCTCTCCGTGGGATGGCGCGGCGGTGTCGGAGTACGGGGACGCTGCAAGTACGTCCCTGTAAGCTTGGCAGCCGCATCCATGCGGCTGACACCCCGCACTCCGACACCGCCCCACCTCTGACAGATTCCGATGGCGGTTGGTAGGTGTCGACCTTGGTCGACACTTCTGTCAGATATCGAAATCAATCAGGGGTCAGATCCGTTTTCCTCCGGAAAACGGATCTGACCCCAAGAGCCATTCCAACAGAAGGCGGGGTGGGTCCGGTTGCGGGGGCGTGAGCGCCATGGATGGCGCGACCGAGCCCCCATGGGTGAGGGCGCTTCGCTTGCGAAGCATTGCTTCGCAAGCGCCCGAACGCCCAGCCGCCAGCGGCTGGGCCGGACTGGGGATTCACGGCGTCCCCCGCAACCGGACCCACCCCGCCTCCCTACAGGAACCCCGCTGTTGCTGTTGCTGTTGCTGTTGCTGTTGCTGTTGCCTCCAGCAGGTGCAGGGCTGCAAGCCCTGCCGAACAACCCCCTACTTCAAACGCAGCAGCAGGCTGCCGCCCGCACACACCACCGCCAGCCAGGCCACGCCGTGCCACCCCCACTGCGCCAGCGCCAGGCTGCCCAGCGCACCGCCGGCGGCCATGCCGATGAACATGCCGGTGAACAACAGCGCATTGAGCCGGCTGCGTGCCGGCGGCACCAGGCCGTAGACCAGGGTCTGGTGCGCCACCAGCGCCGACTGAAAGCCGAAGTCGAACAGCAGCGCACTCACCACCAGCAACGGCAGCAGCGCGGCGGCCGGCAACCAGCCTTCGGCCAGCAGCAGGCCGAAGCCCAGCAGCGCCACCGCAATCGCCAGCCGTGCCACCGCATGGCACCCCAGTCGATCAGCGAAACGGCCGGCAAACGGCGCGGCCAATGCACCGGCCGCACCCGCAATACCAAACGCACCCGCCGCCGCACTGCCCAGCCCCAGGCGGGCATGCAGCATCAGCGCCAGGGTCGACCAGAACGCACTGAAGCCGACCGCCAGCAGTGACTGGCTGGCCACTGCACGTCGCAGCTGCGGCTGCTCACGCCACAACGCCAGCAATGAGCCCAGCAACGCCGGATAGCGCAGCGTGCTGGTCGGCGCGAAACGCGGCAGTGCACGCGCCATCACCGCGCCCATCGCCGCCACCGATACCGCCGCCAGCACGAACTGCGTGCGCCAACCCCACGCTTCAGCCACCACACCACTGACCACCCGCGACAACAGGATGCCGAGCAGCAGGCCGGTCATCACCCGGCCGACGATCTGGCCGCGCTGCGCATCCGGTGCCAGCACCGCAGCGGCGGGAACGATGTCCTGCGCCAGCGTTGCCATCAGCCCGACCAGCAGGCTGGCCATCAACAGGCCCGGCAGGTGCCCGGCCATCGCGGCGGCGCCCAGTGCCAGCGCCAGCAGCGCGGACTTCAACAGGATCAGATGGCGGCGGTCGAAGCGATCGCCCAGCGGTGCCAGCAGCAGGATGCCCAGTGCGTAGCCGAGCTGGGTCAGGGTTGGCACCAGGCCGGCGGCGCGCTCACCGGCGCCAAGGTCCTGCGCGATCAGGCCCAGCATGGGCTGGCTGTAATACAGCGACGCGACCGAGAAGCCAGCACCGGCCGCCATTGCCAGCACCAATGAGGCGGAAGGCACGGTCGCCGGTGCGGCCGCAACAGACAGCGAGGGGGTAGACATGGGGGAGCCCCGTAGAGGAAGTGGGCGTATCCTGCCTGTATTCGCCAAACGTCTGTAGTAGGCTCTGGCACATATACTTCATACGCCACACGCATGAATGACCTCGCCACCGGCGCTGATCGCCTGGATCTGCTGCGCACCTTCCTGCGCATTGTCGATGCCGGCAGCCTGTCTGCTGCGGCCCTGCAGCTGGGCACCACCCAGCCGACGGTCAGCCGACGCCTGCAGGCACTGGAGCGGCAGCTCGGCCTGCGCCTGCTGCAGCGCTCCACCCATGGCCTGCAACTGACCGAGGACGGCCTGCGCTGCCAGCGTCATGCGCAGCGCGTGGTCGACGAATGGGAGTCGCTGCAGGCCGAACTGAACGGCGAACCGGAAACGCTGCGCGGACGCCTGCGGGTGATGGTGCCGCACGCCTTTGGCCAGGCGCAGCTGCTGCCGACCATGCTCGCATTCCTCGCCCAGCACCCGCAGCTGAGCCTGGAGTGGATCCTGGAAGATCGGCGCCCGGATTTCATCGCCGAAGGTATCGACTGCGCGGTCCGGGTGGGCCCAGTCGACGAACCGCGCATGGTTGCACTGCCGCTCGCGGAAGTGCCGCGCATCGTCGTGGCAGCGCCCTCGCTGGTGGACGCCACGGCGGTCAGCACGCCGGAACAGGCACAGTCACTGCCGTGGATCTCGCTGGTCACCTACTACCGCGAACGCCTGCTGCTGCATGACGCGCAGGGACGCGCGCATACCCTTTCGATCAGCCCGCGCCTGCTCAGCGACAACCTGTTCGTGGTACAGCAGGCTGCACGCGCCGGGCTGGGCGCAGCGGTGGTCTCGGCCTGGCTGGTGGCCGACGACCTCGCACAAGGACGGCTGGTGCAGCTGCTGCCGGACTGGCAGGCGCCGGCACTGCCGGTCCACGTCGTGTTTCCTGCCGCGCGCCAGCAGCCGCCACGGCTGCGCGCCTTCATCGATGCGATGAAGGCCGCGTTGCCGCAGCTACACGGAATGCGGCCGGCACCGCGCTAGGTCACCGGCCGCATCATCCACGCATGGCGTGGATCTACTGAGGGTACGGTAGATCCACGCCATGCGTGGATTCCGTCCAACCCCGCAATCAGTCAGCTTTCGCCGCCTCTGCATTCCACGCCGCGACCTTGGCCTTGGTGTCGGCCAGCATCTTGTCCAGCGCGGCGCGGTCATACACGTTGCCGCGCAGGATCACGCTGTCGATCTTCTCGGTGGCGGCGATGTCCTGCAGCGGGTTGGCGGTCAGCAGCACCAGGTCGGCGGCCTTGCCCTGCGCGACACCACCGTAGCGGTCCATCTGGCCGAACCAGGCCGGGCCGGAACGGGTTGCGGCCGACAGCGCCTGCGGCGCGCTCAGACCCTCCTTCACGAACAGCTGCAGTTCCTGGTGCAGGGCGATGCCCGGGAAGTTGAACGAGTTGAGGAAGCCCGCATCGGTGCCGGCAATGATCGTCACGCCCGCCTCCTGCAGCAACGGCAGCACGGCCGCCACCTGGTGGTACTGCGCGTGGCGCGCCTCGATCTGTGCCGGCGTCGCCTTCGCGGCGCGGTCCACGCGCCACTGGTAGGTCACGCGCAGGCCCGGGCCGATGTAGGCCAGGTACGGATCGTTGGCGTGGTCATCCTGGTCCAGGAAATCGAGGATACGGCCACCGTTGAGGGTCGGGGTCACGAATACGCCGCGCTTGGCGAAATCACGGTAGGCGTGCATCGCGGTGTCACGGTCGAAGCTGGCGTCGAGGCGGCGATTGGCTTCCGCGCGGTCGATGCGGCCGGCGCCGAAGTCGGCGGCGATCTTCGCTTCGTCCTTGCTGCCGGCCTTGAATGCGTAGTCCAGGTGCTCGATCGAGGCCAGGCCGGCATCGACCGCCTGCTCCACCGTCAGCGCCATCGGAATGTGGCCCGAGGCCTTGAAGCCGGCCTTGCGCGCGGCGCTGGCCGAATACAGGAACAGATCCGGCTTCAGCGTGCTGTCGGTGATCTTCACGAAATCGACCTTATCGTGCTGCAGTCGGGTGATCGCCTTGTCGACGTCGGCCTCGCTACCCACTTCGATCGTGCCCTTCCAGACCGGCTTGATGCCTTCGATCTTCGCGCCCGAGCTGAGCAGGCGCGGGCCGAACAGCGTGCCCCTGGCGATCTCACCACGCCACTGCAGCACCTGCTCGGGCAGATCGCCGGAACAGTCACGCACGGTGGTGATGCCGTGCGCGATGTACAGCGGCAGCAGCGCCTTGTTCTCTTCGATCAGCGCCGGGCCGCCACCGAAGTGCACATGCATGTCCCACAGGCCCGGGATCAGGTATTTGCCCTTGGCATCGATCTGGCGGGCCGCGCTCCACTGGCCGCGCAGCTGCGCGTCCGGGCCCACCGCGACGATGTCCTCGCCGCGGATCACCACGCTCTGCCCGGCCCGCGCGCTGGCGTGCTCGACGTCGACCACGATGGCATTGCGGATCAGCAGGTCGGCGCGCTCGGCAGCAGATGCCGACAGCGGCGCCACCGCAAGAAGGATGGCAAGGGACAACGGGCGGGAACGGAACATGATGGACAGCATCCTGGTAGGCACGGCCAGCGTGCGGGTGGAAGGAGTAGCGGTTCAGCGCGCCGCGCCGTGCTGGCGCAGCAGGGTTTCAATGCCGGCATAGCCACGCTGGCGCGCGTGCGCCAGTGGCGTTACGCCATCGCCGTCGGCCAGCTCCGGGTCGGCACCGGCCTCCAGCAACAGCTGCACGATCTGCACATGGCGTTCACCACCGTCGCCAAGCAGGATCGCTTCCAGCAGCGCGGTCCAGTGCAGGCGGTTGACGTGGTCCACCGCCACACCTGCACGCAGCAGCATGCGCACGGTGGTGACGTGGCCGCGCTCGGCGGCCGGAATCAACGCAGTGCCCCCATAGCGGTTGGTGCTGCGCAGATCGGCGCCGTGCGCCAGGGTCATCGCCAGGATCTCATCCAGGCCGCGCGCGCCGGCATACAGGTAGGCACTGTCCTGCAGCGCATCCTTGGCATTGACGTCCGCCCCGGCCTCGATCAGTTCGCGCGCGGCATCCACGTTGTTGCCCTGCGTGGCCAGCAGCAGCGCCGTGCGGCCCTGGCCATCGCGCGCCTCAAGATCAGCACCATCGGCCAGTGCGCCGCGCACCGCCTCGGCATCGCCGCGGCTGGCGGCATCACGCAGGCGCGCGTCTGCGTCAGCTCTGGAGCTGGCAGTGCAGGCAGGGGTGACCATGGCCAGCAGACACAACAACAGCACGCGCGTGAACGGTGCAGGCCAGCCAGCAGGGCAATGGAAGCGCATCACGGTGTCTCCTTTTCTCCATCGCCGCAGGGCGATGGTCGCAGGGGCCGCGCATTGCCGGCCCCTGCCCCGCATGGTAGAAGTCGGCCTGGGTATCCAGAAGTGAAATGTTCAAATGCAAGACAGTGCCAAATCGAATAGAACCCTGTTCGAACTGGACCTGCTGCGGGCGCTGGTGATGGTGGCCGACTGCGGCAGCTTCACCACGGCGGCCACGCGCCTGCATTCGACGCAGTCCACGGTCAGCCAGAAGGTACGGCGGCTGGAGGAACTGGCCGGGCATCGCCTGCTCGAGCGCGGCCACCGCGATGTACACCCCACCGACGCCGGCCACACCCTGCTCGGCTATGCGCGGCGCATGCTCGACCTGAACGAGGAAATGGCACAGGCGCTGGCCGGCGCGACGGTGGAAACCGCGGTCCGCATCGGCGTACCCGAAGACTTCGTCAACCCGCAGACCACTCGCATGCTGGCCGCCTTCAGCCGCCGCCACCCGCAGGTGAAGCTGGAGATCAGCAGCGGCCTGAGCCGCGCCCTGGCACAGGGTTTCGACCACGGCGAGCTGGACCTGGTGCTGGTCAAGCAGCGCCGCAACAGCCGCCAGGCGGTGCACTGCCGCCGCGAGCCGATGCACTGGATCGACAGCCTGCGCAGCAGCTGCCTGCAGCAGGACCCGCTGCCGCTGGTCACCTTCCCGCCGCGAGGGCTGTACCGCGACGAGATGATCCACGCCGTGGAAGCGCTGGGCCTGCGCTGGCGCATTGCCTTCACCAGTTCGTCGCTGAGTGGCATCCAGGGCGCGGTGGCTGATGGCATCGGCATCAGCCTGCTGCCGCGCCGCGCGGTCACGCGCGAGCACCGCATCATCGATGGCGAGCGTGGGCTGCCGGTGATCGACAACTACGAAATCGGCCTGCTGCATCGTGCCGATGCCGATGATGCGGTGCGGGCACTGGCCAGCGAGCTGTGGCGGCAGGTACAGCGCGAACCGGATTGACCACGGTAGGTCCACGCCACGCGTGGATGCCTTACGCGCATTGATCATCGATATCTGATCAATCTTGCCGCACGGCAGGCATCATGGCCTCGTACAGTGCCCCTTGATTCCGTGCTCCACGGCGCCTCGCCATGTCCGACGAAACCCCGACCCGCTTCGATCCCCTGCCTGCGGCGCTGCAGACGCACCTGCAGCACCAGCGTGCACTGATCGCCGCGCGCGTGGCCGCCAGCTTCCCGACGTTGCCGGTGCAATGGCCGCTGGCCGCCAGCACATTGCAGCGCGTGGTCGATGCCGAACTGATCGATCGTGACGACTGCGGCGGCTGGGAAGCCCTGGGCGTGGCGTTCGGTGACACTCTGGCGCAACGCGTGCCGGGCCTGGCCTGGATGCAGGTCACCGATGCCTGGGGCATCGACGCGGTGCTGCGCCATGCCGACAGCAACCTGCAGATCGGCGCCGGCACCCTGCTGCTCAAGCGCGTGGAGCAGGGCGAGGTCATCGACATCGCCCATCTGCTGGCGTGGCTGGAAGAGTTCGTCGCCACCCGCGCAGACGATTACGCCTGAAAGCCGCCGGGCATGGCTCGGCACTACACGGAGCTGGCGCGGCGTGGTCTACAGCCAACGGCCATCCACCACTACCCGGCGCTGCACCGGCACCCCGGCCACGGCAGCCGGGCCATGATCGGCCCGCACGGCCACGAAAGTGGCCGGATGCCCTTCCACGAGACCGTATTGCGGCAGCCCGATCACCTGCGCCGCATGGGTCGTGACCATGTCCAGCGCCAGCATCAGGTCGGCATCGGTGTAGAAGCCCGAGCGGTAGCCCAGCAGCATCGCCCGCTGCAGCAGATCGCCGTTGCCGTAAGGCCACCAGCAGTCGCGGATGTTGTCGTTGCCGGCGAACACGCGCACGCCCGCATCATGCAGTGCGCGCAAAGGCGGAAATGGATGATCACCCGGCGCGTTGCTCATGATCGCCACACCCGCCGTGGCCAGCGCCTCGCCCACCTGCAACGCGCGCGCCAGCGGCACGTCGCCCAGCGAGTAGGCATGACTGACCGCCACCCGCCCCTGCAGGCCAGCGGCCCGGGTCCGCGCGGCAATGCGCAGCAACTGGGCCAGTCCGGTTTCGCCGGGCTCGTGCAGGTGGATGTCGAGGCGCACGCCATAGCGCTCGGCCAGGCCGAACAGCAGTGCCAGCTGGCCCTCAGCATCGCCATCCAGCGTGGTCGGGTCGATGCCTCCCAGCACCTCCACGCCCGCTGCAAGGGCCTGCTCAAGCACGGCGGCGGTACCCGGACAGGACATCACCCCGGCCTGCGGGAACGCCACCAGCTGGATCCGCATGATGTCGGCGCAGCGCAGCGCCGCCTCGCGCACCGCTTCGAGATGACGCAGGCCCGTGCTGCCGTCGATGTCGACGTGGCAGCGCATGGCCACCGTGCCGAAGCGGCTGCACTGGCGGATCAATGCCTCGGCACGGTCCACCATCGGCGCGGCACCCGCTACCGCGGCCTTCTCTACCGCCAACCGCTCACGCAGGCTGTTCACCGGTTGATGCGGGTGCCAGCGGTCGCCGACAAAACTCTTGTCCAGATGGATGTGGCCGTCGACCAGCCCGGGCAGGACCGCGAAGCCCTGCAGGTCGACGCATTCCGCCCCGTCGGCCGGCGAGGCCTCGCCATTGAGGCCACTGATGCGGCCGTCACGGATATGGAAATGCAGTGGCGCGCCGTAGCGGTCTACACCGCCATGGACGAACTGAAGCGTCATCGGAAACTCCCGGAAAGCCAAGTCATGACGCCATCCTGCGCGCCCGCGCTGCCATCGGCCAACGAAATATCTGGATGCCACATATTCACCAATCCGATGAACGCGGTTGCGACGGAGCTCGCAGCCACGCCGTGCACACGCCTGAACGGGTACCATAGGCACCTGTTTCCGCTGTGATGCCGCATGGGCCCGTCCGACCGCCACGATCGCCTCCGCCGCTGGCAGGCCGCGTCCCTGCTCGCTGCTGCCCCGATGGCCAGCCTGTCCGCCGCCGATACGGCCGCCACCGCGCCGCTGCAGGCGCCGCCGGGCCAACAGCGCATCGCATCGGCTGCCCTCGTCGAGCGGTTGCACCAGCGTGTGCTGTCCGGGCAGAGCGCCACCGCCACCCTGGAACACTGGTGCGCCGAACACGGCCTGGCCGAACAGGCGCGGGTGCGCGCGGTGCGTGTGCATGGCCAGGACAAGCCTGCCCCTGCCGATGTGCTGCAGGCGCTGGGTGCGACGCAGCCTGGCACCGCGCTGCGCTACCGCCGGGTACAGCTGGTCTGTGGCAGCCGCGTGCTGTCCGAGGCCGACAACTGGTACCTGCCGGACCATCTCAGCCCGGCCATGAACCAGGTGCTGGACAGCACCGACGAACCCTTTGGCCGCGTGGTCGGCCCGCTCGGTTTCCAGCGCCAGACCCTGGCTGACCAGACGTTCTGGCCACCGCGTGGCGAAGGCGACGACGGCGTGGTCCTGGAAGTGCGCGCGCTGCTACGCGATCGCCAGCAGCAGCCCTTCAGCTACGTCATCGAGTCGTACCTGCAACAGGCCCTGCCCTAGCCGACCGGCGCGCGCCATCACCGCGGTGTCTAGACAGCAGAAGGCCCGGCATTGCCGGGCCTTCTGTCTGCCCGCCCGATCAGCGGAACCGGTAGTCCAGCTGCAGCCAGTACTGGCGGCCATACGGGTCGTAGTTGCCGACCGGGTAGAACGGCCAGCCGCCCCCGTTCCTGTCCGCCGGCGGGCGGCTGTCACGCAGGTTGTTGACGATCACGCCCACCGACAGGTTCTCGCCGAACTGGCGGAACACGCTGGCGTTGTAGGTCATGTACGGCGCGATGCGGCCACTGCCATCGGTCTTCGGCAGTGAACCGAAACGATTGCCGTACAGCGTGGTGGTCCAGTCGCCCTGGTTCCAGGTGATGCTGCCATTGGCCTTGCTGCGCCACTGGTAGTCATCCAGTGAATTGCGGATGTCACGCTCCGGATCATCGGAGAACTGCCGGTATTTATGCTCCAGCACCACGGTATAGGCCAGGCGCGTGGTGAAGCGGCCATAGCGGCCGGCGTCGAAGCGCCAGTTGCCTTTCAGGTCCAGGCCGCGCACCGACTCGGAGGCCGCGTTGATCGGATTGATCAGCACGCGGGTTACCTGGTCCGGCTGCACCGTGGCATTGGACGGGTTGCGGATCACCCGCGACAGCGCGTCCTGGCACAGCGGTGAACCGATATCGCGCGCTTCGCCACCCAACGTGCGTCCCAGGCGGCAATCGGCTTCATCACGAAGAATACGGCTGGTGTCGAGGCTGGTGACCTCATTGTCGATGCGGATGTCGTAGTAGTCAGCACTGAAGTCCAGCCCGGACAGCGGCGACCAGACCACGCCGAACCCATAGGATTTGGCGGTTTCCGGCTGCAGCTGTGCGTTGGCACGGTTGCTGTAGTCGATCGACAGGCCGTTGTAGTCGCAGTTGTCGTACGACTGGCCTGCAGTACGGCAGCGCCAGTAATCGGTCATGCCCGGGTTGTAGCCGCGGGTCTCGGTGGCAAACACGTAGTTCATGTCCGGCGCACGGAAGCTGGTCGCAGCAGAGCCGCGGATCAACAGGCTCTCGATCGGGCGGAACTCGACGCCGAAGCTCCAGGTCGCCTTGCCGATGTGCTCGCCGCCTGCGCGGTACTGGTCGTAGCGGCCGGCCAGCGTGGTGGTCAGCGATTGCAGCAACGGCAACTGCAGTTCAACGCCGGCCGCATAGCGATCACGATCACCGCCGGCACCGATACCGGCGCTGGTGTTCCAGAACTCGCCGGTGCCCAGGCGCGGGTCCGGGCGGTTGCGGTAGCCCTGGCTGCCGGCCTCGACCACCGCCGCCAGCGCAGCATCGCCGCCCGGCAGTGCGAACAGGCGGCCATTGATGCTGGCGCTGAAGGTCTGCAGCCACGCCGCGTTGCGACTTTCCTGATAGTCGGACAGGCCCTCGTACTCGTTCGGAGTCAAAGGCTTGAACAGGCGCACCGGGTCCGGCGCATAGACCTCCACGCCATTGCGCACGCCCAGCTTCGGGCCCAGCAGGTACTCGTTGATGCCGGCCAGCAGCACCGGGCGACGGGTGCGGTTCTCGTAGCGCGAACGGCTGTAGACCGCCTCGTAGTCCCAGCCGCTGTCGCCGATCTGGCCGCGCGCGCCCAGGTTGAACGACCACGAGTTCTCCAGGAACCGATTGGCATTGCGCGGCAGGCCACCGATTTCCTCCGGCGCGAAGCGGCGGTACCAGCTCTCCAGGTTCCCGCTGTTCTGGTTGTAGAAGTAGTTGCGTGACGACGTCCAGGTCGGCGCACGCGTGTTGTTGTAGATGCGCGCGCTGCCCACGGCGACATCGGCGAACAGGTCGGTGGTGTCGTTGACGTGGAAGGTCAACAGGCCATAGCCATTGAGGTTGCGCTTCTGGGTCTGCACGGTCCAGTAGCTGGCGGCGGCCTCGTTGCTGCCGCAGTACCAGCCCTGGCGCGGGTTGTTGGCACGGAACACGCTGCCGCCATAAATGCCCGACGCTGCGTCGCAGCCGCTCACGCCCGGATCGATGTTGCGGCCGGTGGCAGCATTGCGGCGATAGGCGATCGCGGTCGCCTGCGGCGCCTTGCCGGCCGGATCATCGTCCAGTGAATCCATGAAGTCGCGTTGGCGCGCGTGGATCGCCTTGCGCACGTCGAACTCGAAGCCGAACAGCGCATCCCAACGCTCGCCGGAACTGCCACCGACCACCTGCGCCCGCTGGTTGTCACCCCCGCCCTGCTGGGTGCCGCCGGCGCGCACGTTCACGTCCACGCCTTCAAAGCGGTCCTTGAGGATGATGTTGACCACGCCGGCGATGGCATCGGAGCCATACACCGCCGACGCACCCGCGGCGAGCACCTCGATGCGCTCGATCAGGGCGCTGGGAATGTTGGCGAGGTTGACCACGTTCACCGAGCCCTCGTAGGCCAGCGGGTAGTCGGCCTGGCGGCGGCCGTTGACCAGCACCAGCGTGCGGTTCGGACCCAGTCCACGCAGGTTGATGGTGTTGGCGGCCGGCGTGAACGTATTGCCGAAGTCCTCGCCCTGCACGTTGCCGGTGTTCTCGGTCAGCGCGCTCAGCGCGTCGAAGGCATTGCGGTAGCCCTGCGCATCGATCTGCTCGCGGCTGATCACCGTCACCGGCGAGGGCCCCTCGACACTGGCACGGGGAATGCGCGAGCCGGTGACCTTCACTTCCTGCAATGTGGTGGGTGCGCTTTCCTGCGCGAAGGCCGGCAGCGAGACCAGCATCAGGGACGACAGCGCGAGCACCAGCGGACGCGGGCGCAACGCCTTGTGGGAGGCGGACATGGGCTTCCTGGGGGAGTGGGCGGGTGGTACGGGGGAGCCGTGGCCTGTGCGGCACATAACGATCCCGTAACGAAAGTGTCCTGAATGGGTGGTTTCAACGGAAATGACCAGCCCTGATGGGCTTATGCCTGAACCGAATCAGACCCCCGGCTCCGCTCACCGCATTTTTGCAATGTTTTGAATGGTGCAGGGAGGCGGGCACGGCCATCGTGCCGGGGATGATGATCCCGTATCCCACCTCGCTTCTCCCCCCGTTGCGGCCGGTGCTGCGCCGTCACCTGCTGCAGCTGCAGGCCGCACCGGTCACCCTGCGCCCGTTCCAGCGTACCGACCTGCCGCGCTGGCGCCTGTTCGATGATCGCCGCCGGCGCGGCCGACGCCATCCGGCGGGTATCGACGAGGAAGCCCGCTTCCTGGCCCACATGCACCGCTCGCGGCTGGAGCAGGACAACGATCAGCTGATGCTGGGGGTATTCGATGACGAGCACGGCACCGTGCTGGACCAGTTGCATGTCCGCCTGCAGTGCTTGCATACGCGCTGCGCCGAGCTGCTGTCGCTGCAGCATTGGCACCCGCACGCGGATGCAGCGCTGCGGGCGCTGTGCCCGTTCCTTTTCAAGGATGTGGGCGTGCACCGCCTGTTCGTGATGCTGCCACCGGACTGCAGCAGCCCGTTCGCCACTGCACTGCACGCCTTCGGCTTCGAACAGGAAGGGCTGCTGCGCGACCACCACCTGGATCTGGACGGTTGGCAGGATCGCCAGCTGCTGGCACTGACCGCGCCGGTCTGGCGCAGCCGCCAGCACCCCGAGAGTTAGCGGACCCGCTCCAGCGATGCACCTGCGCCGGTCAGCACTGCGCAGGCGTGGTCCTGCAGCTCTTCAGCGCTGGCCTCGTTGCCGGTGCCGGGGTCCACACGGGTGGCCAGCAGGATGAAACCCGGGCCACCCTGCACCGGATCCCGTCCCGCCACCACCAGGCTCCACTGGCCCACGTCGTCCACGCCGGCGAGGTCATAGGCCAGCAGATTGAGCGGATTGGCGGTCAGTTCCGCGCCCGGCAACAGGCGGGCCTGGTACTGATGACCGCGCAGCGGCACCGGCAACGGTGACCACTGGCTGCCCAGGGCAGCGGCATGCACGTCCAACGCCTGCAACACGTCGCCACGCAGGCAATCCACGTGGATATGCAGCTGGTGCTGCGAACGGCCGTGCGGCGAGTTCAATGCCAGGCTCGCGACGTTGCGCGGCAGCGGTTGCCGCAAGGCTTGTTCGGTGTGGCTGCGCGCCTGCCAGGCCGCAGCGAAGTAGTTCGGCGCCCCACGCTGGTAAAGACCGCGGTTCTCGATGCCACTTACCTTGTCCAGCGGCATCAGCAGAAACTGGTAGTCACCGTGTGCATCCTTGACCAGCACGTCACGGCGGCCGGCTGCCGTCTCCACCCGCAGGCAGCTGCCGCGCGGGCCGTCAGCTGCCTGGCAGTCACGCTCGATCAGGCGCCACAGCGCATCGGAATGGACGGGCGGCAGAGGCGGCGCGCTCGCACAGGCGGACAACAGCAGCAGGGGCGACAGCAGCAACGGGCGCAGGGACACGGCGGCGACTCACGGAACAGGCACGGCAGGCGGCGCCGCGCTGCATTCTAGCCAGTGCGGTGCTGCAATCAGTAGGTGCCGAACGGCACTTCAACCACGATCGGAGCCACACCCTCGCCCGCCTGCAGGGTGTAGCGGTCCAGTGCGCCATCATCTTCGGCGTGCGGCTGGCGCTGGAAATGCAGGGGATAGCGCTCATCCCCCAGGCGCACGGCACTGCCATCGGCCTCCAGCGCGGCACCTTCGGGAATCAGCAGCCCACCCAGGTCGCTGTAGGCCCCCGGCACATCGGTGAAACCATAGTCAGCCAGTTCATCCACGCGCTGCATCGCATAGACATGCGGCAGGTAGGGGCGTGCCGGGCTGCGGCCATTGCTGAGGTCGGTCACCCAGGCCTGTGGCAGGTGGTATTGCTCGCGCAGTGCGGCCACGCCCAGCGACGGGCTGGCCACCTGCAGGCAGCACACCGCACGCTTGCCCTCACGATCGACAATGGCGAATCGATCGCCGCGGGTGGCGGCCTGCGGCAGCATCGCGAACGCCAGGTTGCGCTGGGCGGGTGCGTAGCCTGCCTCGGTCTGCAGGTTGCGCCAGGCACCGAACACCGGCGCTTCCGCAGCGGCGTCCGGCGCCGGTTCGATGGCAGAGGCGGCAAACGCCACGCCCAGCACCGACACTGCCAGTACCCTTCTCGCCCTGCGCTTGTCGCGCAAACTGCCTGCCGTCATAGCGTATCCAACACCTGCACCGGAATGGCCCGGCCTGCCCGCTGGCGTGCTGCCAGCCATCCCTGCCACTATGCAATGACCACGCTGTGCCGGCAATGACCGGAGTGCTGACGCCTTTCGCGCGACGGGTGCTATCGTTCCGCCCATCTTCCCTGCGCAGGAGCGCTCGCATGTCCGCCTTCCGTCTGTCCCTGCTACTGCCTGCGTCGGCCCTGCTGCTGTCGGCCTGCGTCAGCACCCCTGGCCCGCAGGTCAAGGGTACCGGCCACTGCGATGCCAGCCAGCTGGGCTGGGCAATCGGCCAGCCGGCCAACGAACCCAACATCCGCCGCTTGTCCAGCGAGAGCGGCGCCGGCCTGGTCAACCCGATCGGCCCCAGCACCATCACCACCAAGGACATCCGCCAGGATCGCCTGCGCGTTTACGTGGACAAGGACAACATCATCACCGCCACCCGCTGCGAGTAGGCGCTGTAGAGCCGAGCCCACGCTCGGCTGCGCTTCCGTGACAGCCGAGGGCAGGCTCGGCTCTACAGAAAACCCCAGTCGAGCATGGCTCGACGCTACATGTCAGGGTTCGGTATACCCCGCGCAGTCCGGCAGCGCCTGGTCGGGGTTGAACACCCCATCACTGAAGCGGAACAGCCGCGTGTAGCTGCACGCCGGGTCCTGCTCGGTGCGCAGGTCCTTCTTCTTCAGCGGGCCCCTGGCCAGCGAATCCTCGAAGCGCGAAACACCCGCCGGGAACCGGGTCGCCACGGTCTGGTAGCGCAGCACCGGCATGCCCTCGGCCACCGGATCCAGCCCGAGCTTGGCCGAGAACCCGTATTCGTCGTGGCAGGCGCCTGCGCGCTGCTTCATGTCCTGCTCGCTGAAACAGGCGCGGATCATCGCATTGCCCAGCCATGGCACGGTCAGCACGTCGTCGTCCACCTGGATGTCGTCCTGCAGGTGGCGCACGCGTGCCAACTGCAGCGTGGACGCGTCCGCACTTCCACCGGAGTACATGGTGCTGAACTTGACGATGCCGCCTACCAGCACATTCTGGCGGGCGCGCTGCTGCGGGTCGGTCACTGTTTCGTCGCTGCCCACGCCCGGCGCCAGGCGCACGATCCACGGCCACAGTGACAGGTCGGCTTCCTGCGGCACGTCGATGCTGACGTGGTAGGTGTGTGGCTTGCCCTGGCCCTGCACCTTCTCAAGCACTTCCAGCACGCTCGGCCGGTCACCCTCCTCGGCGACCGGCTGCACGCGCACGCACCAGTTGCCGTCCCGCGTGCAGTCGTAAAGCCCCGATGGTCCAGTCTCACTCGCGATCAGCACCTGCCCCAGCGGTTCCATCACATTGCCAGCGGCATCGCGCTGCTGCGGCAGGATAGAAGACTGCGCCAGCACCAGCAGCGGGGTCGCCAGCAATGCAGCGCACAGGGCGGCGCGGACGGGAATGGAAGGCATGGGCGGCTCCTGTGGCTGGGATTCCGATGGTAACCGCTACCCGGACGGCGGCGGGCCTGCCCGGCATCGCCCTTGTAGCGTCGAGCCATGCTCGACTGCCCTTTCCGTCCTCAATGCCCACTGCAATCGCAGCTGCCCCACCCCTTCGCCTTCGACGTCTGGCCAATACCCGGGTTGAAGGTATTGCTCGGGTCCAGCTGCTTGTAGAACCCGGCCAGCGCCGGCTTGGCCGGGTACAGGTGGCCGACGTTGTGCTCGGCCGGATACTCGGCGCCACGCTGGTCCAGCAGCGCCCACATCGCATGCTCGATCGCCATCGGGTCTTCGCCCTTGCGCGCGATGTAGTCCTGATGGAACACGTGGCACAGGAAGTGCCCGTAATACAGCTTGTGCAACAGGCGGCCGTCGATATCCGCCGGTAGCTGCTCGAACCAGTCGGCGTCGTCACGTCGCAACGCGATGTCCAGCGCGACGATGTCCTGCACCTGCTCACGATGCACTTCGCGGTAGCGCACCGCGGCACCGGCTACGGCGAAACGATGCAGGAACGCCTTGCGCCCCTCCTCGGCCGTGCAGTGGAAATAGCCGCCTTCGTGGCCAGCGAAGAAATCGCGCAGCCAGGCTTCGGTTTGCGCTGCGTCCTGCGCGGACACCTTCAGCAGCAGGTGATGCTCATAGCGCTGGCGGAACTCACCCATGCGCTTGGGCAGGTGCGAGGGCAGCAGGCCGGTCAGCATCTGCATCACCCGGTCGGTCACCCCGCGCAGGCCCAGCCGTTCGAACCAGCCATCGATGCGGCTCTTCAATGCGAACGCCGCGGGCACACGCGAGGTACCGAGGCGATCAATCAGCAGGAAGCTGTCCTTGCCGTAGCGCTCGCCGATGTCATAGGCATCGCGGTGAATGTACTCGCCCGCGATCGGCAGGCGCTCGAAGCCGGTCAGCAGCTGGCGGCGGATCGCGGTGAGGCTGTCGGTGCGGTTGCTGCCGATGTAGAAGACTTCGGCGGCCTCCTTTTCGAAGGTGTCCAGGCGCACCGCGAACACCGCCAGCTTGCCCGCGGACCCGGCCGCCTCGAAGTGGCGGCTGGGATCGGCGTTGAAACGTGCGGGGGTATCGGCATCGACCTTGCGTACTTCCTCGGCATAGCGTGGATCGGAAGCCGCACGGCCGTCGCCATCGCCCACGTCGGCGGCCGTGTAGTCACCGGCCTGCAGGCGCTGCAGGATCTGCTCGGGCGTGTCACCCAGCGCGATGCCCAGATGGTTGACCAGCTGCAACTGGCCCTGCGCATCGACCTGCGCATACAGCGCCAGCTCGGTGTAGGCCGGGCCACGTCGCACCAGCGCGCCACCGGAGTTGTTGCAGATGCCGCCCAGCACCGAGGCGCCGATGCAGGACGAGCCGATCACCGAATGCGGTTCGCGACCCAGCGGGGCCAGCGTCTGCTCCAGGCGGTCCAGCGTCGCGCCAGGCAGGCACAGCACCTGCCGGCCTTCGTTCAACAACTGGATGCCGGTCAGGCGCAGCGTGCTGACCAGCACGATCGGCCGGCCATAGTCATCGCCATCCGGGGTCGAGCCGCCGGTCAGCCCGGTGTTGGCCGCCTGCAGGATGATCGCGGCGCCGCCCTGCACCGCTGCCTGCAGCACGCGCCACAGTTCCAGCAGCGTCCCCGGGCGCACCACCGCCAGCACTGGGCCATCGCCGAAGCGGTAGCCGCGACGGAAGCGCCGCGTGGCCTTGTCGCCGGTCAGTACATGGCGATTGCCGACCGCATCGCGCAACTGTGCCAGCACGGCGTCGTGGCCGCTCATGGCAGGCTGACCAGCGAATCGCGGCCGATGTCGGCGATGCGGCGCGCACCGGTCAGGATCATCGCCACGCGCATTTCCTTGGCGATCAGGTCCAGCAGGTTGGCCACGCCGGCCTCGCCCTGTGCGGCCAGCGCATAGATGAAGGCGCGTCCCAGCAGCACGGTATCGGCCCCCAGCGCCAGCATGCGCACCACGTCCAGGCCGGTACGGATGCCGGAATCGGCGAGGATCTTCAGGTCGCCCTGCACCGCATCGGCGATGGCCGGCAACGCACGCGCGGTGGACAGCACGCCGTCCAGCTGGCGGCCACCGTGATTGGAGACCACGATGCCATCGGCACCGAACTTCACCGCATCACGTGCGTCATCCGGGTCGAGGATGCCCTTGATCACCATCGGGCCCTTCCAGAATTCGCGGATCCACTCCAGGTCCTTCCACGAAATGGAGGGATCGAAGTTGCTGCCCAGCCAACCGATGTAATCCTCCAGCCCGGTAGGGTTGCCGCGGTAGGTGGAGATGTTGCCCAGGTCATGCGGGCGGCCGAACAGGCCCACGTCCCACGCCCAGTGCGGATGGGTGATGGCCTGGCCGATGCGGCGCAGCGAGGCATTCGGGCCGCTCATGCCCGAGTGTGCATCGCGGTAGCGCGCGCCCGGCACCGGCATGTCCACGGTGAATACCAGCGTGGTCACGCCGGCGGCCTGTGCACGCTCCAGTGCATTGCGCATGAAGCCACGGTCGCGCAGCACGTACAGCTGGAACCACATCGGCCGCTGGATGGCCGGTACCACTTCCTCGATCGGGCACACCGACACCGTGGATAGGGTGAACGGGATGCCGCGGCTGTCGGCCGCGCGCGCCGCCTGTACCTCGCCGCGCCGCGCATACATGCCGGTCAGGCCGACCGGCGCCAGCGCCACCGGCATCGCCAGTTTTTCGCCGAACAGCTGGGTTTCCAGGCTCAGGTCGGACATGTTGCGCAGGATGCGCTGGCGCAGCGCGATGTCGGACAGGTCGGAAACGTTGCGCTTCAGCGTGTGCTCGGCATACGCGCCGCCATCGATGTAGTGGAACAGGAACGGCGGCAGCCGGCGTTCGGCAGCAGCACGGTAATCGGTGGAGGCGGAGATGATCATGGGGTCAACCGTGGGGGGAAGGCAGGCGCGAGGCCCGCGCACGCCGGGCTTCGTTGTCATCGAGGGTGCGCAGCGTGGTGTGCACGAACTCGAGGTGGGCATGCGCGGCGGCGCGCGCGCGTTCGGGGTCGCCGGCCAGCACCGCATCCATCATCTCGCGGTGCTGGTCGGACAGCGGCGAGAAGGTCCTCGCCGAGGTGTAGAGCTTTTCGCGGCTCTGCGAGATGTTGGTCTGCAGCAGTTCGAACAGCCCGCGCATCACCTGCAGCAGCACCAGGTTGTGCGAGGCCTCGGCGATGGACAGGTGGAAGGCCGCGTCGGCCTCCGCCTCGCCGGTGGGGTCGTCCTTGCCGTGCGCATCCATCATGGTCTGGAAGGCCTGTGCGATGCGCGCGCGGTCCTCGTCGGTGGCCCGCAGCGCCGCATGCCAGGCGGTGGCACCTTCCAGCGCGTGGCGGATCTCCAGCACGTCGAAGCGGTATTCCGGGTCGCCCTGGAACAGCGGCAGGTACGGCGCCAGCGGTTCATCCAGCGCCTGCCGCGCGCGTGCCGCAGGCTCGGCCACGTAGGTGCCGCCACCGACCCGTGCGGTCAACAGACCCTGGCTGGCCAGCTGCGCGATGGCCTCGCGCAAGGCCGTGCGCGAGACCCCCAGCTGCACCGCCAGGGTGCGCTCGGCCGGCAGCCGGTCGCCCGGCTGCAGCTGTTGTTCCTGCACCAGGCCGCGCAGCTGCGCAGCCACCTTGTCCGAAATACGTTGCGTGCTCATGGCGCCATTGTGGCCCGAAGCGCGCAGCGGGTGGTCGGCCAGCCGCGCATGGCTCAGGGAATCATCCAGGTCAGCCAGTAAGCCTGGGCCAGGGTGATCAGGCCGACCATCGTGGTGAAGATCAGGCTGTGCTTGACCGTGAAGCGGAACAGATCCGACTCCTTGCCGGCCAGGCCGACCGCCGCGCAGGCAATGGCGATCGACTGCGGCGAGATCATCTTGCCGGTGACACCGCCGGTGGTGTTGGCCGCCACCAGCAGCACGTCGGACACGCCGATCTGCTGTGCGGTGGTGGCCTGCAGTGCCGAGAACAAGGCATTGGACGAGGTATCCGAACCGGTCAGGAACACGCCCAGCCAGCCCAGGAACGGTGAGAAGAACGGGAACGCGTCGCCGGTATGCGCCAGCGCCAGGGCCAACGTGGCAGACAGTCCCGAGTAGTTGGCGATGAAGGCGAACGCCAGCACCATGCCAATCGAGTAGATCGGCATGCGCAGCTCACGCACGGTCTCGCCGAAGGTCTGCAGCGCCGAACGGACCGGCATGCGCAGCGCGATGATGGCGATCAACGCGGCCAGGATGATCGAGGTACCGGTGGCCGAGAACCAGTCGAACTTGTAGATGGCTTCATAGCTCAGCGGCGCAGCCACGATCGGTGGCATCTTCTGCACCAGCTGGTCCAGGCCTGGCACCGGGATCTTCAGCACCCAGCCTTCCAGCGGGCCGCCCGCCGCGAACAGCGACTTGAACGGCTTGATGCTCCACAGCGTGACCATCGCGGTGAGGATCAGGAACGGCGACCATGCCCTGGCGATCTGGCCGACGCTGTGGAGCGGTGCCTCCAGCGCCTGTGCGGCCGCCTCGGCGCTGGTTTCGGTGTCGAAACGGAAGATCCGTACCGGCTTCCAGCGGCGCAGGAACAGGGTCAGGCACACCAGCGACGCCAGCGAGGCGGTGATGTCCGGCAGCTCCGGGCCGATGAAGTTGGAGGTCAGGTACTGCGCGATGGCGAACGAGCCACCGGCCACCAGCACCGCCGGCCAGGTTTCCTTGATGCCGCGCCAGCCATCCATGATCGCCATGATCCAGAACAGCACGATGATGGTCAGGAACGGCAGCTGGCGACCGGCCATCTGGCCGATCTCGAATGCATCCAGGCCGGTGACCTGCCCGGCCACGATGATCGGAATGCCCATCGCGCCGAACGCTACCGGCGCGGTGTTGACGATCAGGCACAGGCCGGCGGCATACAGCGGCTTGAAGCCCAGCCCGACCAGCAGCGCCGCGGTTATCGCCACTGGCGCACCGAAACCGGCCGCACCTTCCAGGAAGGCGCCAAAGGCGAAGCCGACCATCAGCATCTGCAGGCGCTGGTCTTCAGTCACGGACAGGATCGAGGCGCGGATGATGTCGAATTGCCCGGTCTTGACCGAAACTTTGTAGAGGAACACCGCACCGATGATGATCCACGCGATGGGCCACAGGCCGTAGACGAAACCGAAGCCGGCCGCGCCCAGCGCCTGGGGCAACGGCATGCGGTAGAACAACAGGGCCACGCCGAGTGCGATGGCCACGGTGATCGTGCCGGCCAGCCAGCCCTTCATGCGCAGCACGGCCAGGGCAACGAAGAAGAACGCGATCGGCAGCAGCGCGATCAGGCTCGACAGCCACAGGTTGCCGGCGGGGTCGTACAGGTGTTGCCAGGGCTGCATGAAGACTCTCGACTGGAAACGGAAGGAGCCCACCGCAGGCGGTGGGTCGCCGTGGCTGTCGATCATTGGTATTACCATTAATGATTGCGATCAGACCACTTGCAGCGGATTTAACCGCCACTCCGACGAAGAGCCTATTAGACCATAGGGCTAGCCCTTTATTGGTCTGACCATTGGAGCCTTCATGGTGGTGCCGGCCGCTGGCCGGCAACTCGACCTTCCCTACGAGATCCGTTTCTCCAACCGCCGCATCACCGCCAGCACCAGCACGCACAGCACGCTGACCCCGATCGCGATCACGTACTTGCTGATCCCCACCGCAATCCCGATCGCCGCCGCCATGATCAGCGAACTGGCCGTGGTCAAGCCGCTGACCTGGTCCTCGCGTGAGCCGCGCAGAATGGTGCCAGCGGCCACGAAGCCGACGCAGGCCACCACCGCTTCGATCAGGCGCACCGGATCAACCTGCAGCAGGTCGCGGTAACGCTCCTGCTGGAAATGCTCGGCCACCGAGTCGCCGAGACCGACGATCAATGCCGCCGCTCCGGCAATGAGCATGTGCGTACGCAGGCCGGCGGCGTGCTTGCCCATTTCCCGCTCGACACCGAGCACACCGCCGAACAGCATCGCTGCGGCTACGCGCAGCAGGATCGAGACATCCTGGGTGAGTTCCATGGGCAGGCTCCGGAATTTTCCTGAGCGTCGCGTGGCATGCGTGGCACAGAGGTGAAGGCCACCCCACAGTGCGTTCACCCGGTAGCGCCGGGCGATGCCCGGCGACGCCGCAACCCGCGTTCAGCGCATCACTGCGCGAGGTAGCCACCATCGATGGCGTAGTACGTGCCGGTCGCGAACGAGGCATCGTCGCTGGCCAGCCAGGCTACCAATGCGGCCACTTCCTCCGGCGTACCCAGCCGCTTCAACGCGTGCCGCCCTTCCAGCGTGGCGCGCACCTTCGGGTCCATCTTCTCCAGCAGTGGCGTGCTGATGAAGCCCGGACCCACCGCGTTGACACGTATGCCGTCAACCGCATGTTCCCACGCTGCGGTCTGGGTCAGCCCGACCACGCCGTGCTTGGCCGCCACGTACGCAGTGGAACCGGCATAGCCCACCTGGCCCAGGATCGAGGCCATGTTGATGATGCTGCCGCCCGTGCCGGCCGCGCGCATGGCCTGGATCTGCGCACGCTGGCACAGGAACACGCTGGTGAGGTTGACATCGATCACGCGCTGCCAGCCATCGATAGGATAGTCACCGCTGGCGGCGGCCGGCCCGCTGATGCCGGCGTTGTTGACCGCCACGTGCAGGCCGTCGAGTTCCTTGATCGTGCGCTGCACCGCTGCCTCCACCGCCGCGTCGTCGGTGACGTCCAGCGCGATGCCGATGGCCTGTGTGCCGGTGCTGCGCAACTGCGCCACGGTGGCATCCACTGCATCCTGCTTGAGGTCCCAGACCGAGATACGGGCACCGGATGCGGCCAGCGTCTGGGCCACGGCCAGGCCGATGCCCGACACGCCTCCGGTCACGATCGCGGTCTTGCCGGTGAGCTGGTAGTCAATCATCTGCGTTCTCCAAATGCGGGGGTATCGAAGTGGCCTGCAGCAGCCAACCTACCTACCTTACGCGCGCGCCCGTGATGGCCGGGCTGACATCGCATCTCCAGATCGTTCCAGCCATGAAACCTCAACTGCAGTTTATGTATGGAATTGCGTACGGATATGCGTTCAAAACCCCGGCGTATGTTCTTCTGCTTTTTCACTTTGGCCGTAATCGCAAATCGTTTTGACCTTATCGAAGTCAAAAGCGCGCGAATCGCGGCGACAATGGGAAACGCTTCCAGTTTCTTCGACACATTCAATTCAACCTGTGTTTGCGCAGAGCGATGTCCCGATATTTCACTTTTGCTGATTACCGCCAGTTCGGCGAACGCCATGGCTACGACTACCGGATCGAAGGGAGTGAACTGCGCGACGACCAATGGGCAGGGCGTGGCGACGTCCACGAACAGTCACTGCGCGGTGGCCTGGGCCTGATCGCCTCGGACGTGCACAACCGGTTCACCTACACGGCCACCGCTGTGCACGGTGCCGGCCTGACCATCCGCCTGATGCTTCAGGGCGAAGTGGATGTCCAGTTTCCTCGTCGCAAGGGGTTCACCCTGCGCGCCGGCACAGGCATGACCACCAGCCACCATGAACCTGTGTCGATGGCCGGGCTGCATCCCGGTGGCAGCCACCTGCGCGGGGTCAGCTTGAGCGTACCGGCCGATCTGGACGTGGACATGCTGCGCCTGCCGGCACTGCAACGGGTCCTTCATTCCCCTCTGCAGTGCCGCCACTGGGCCATTCCGCATGCCTTGCTGCCGACGCTCGCCCAATTGTTCGACAGCCCCTGGCAGGACGACATCGATGCGCTGTGGCGCGAAGGCGTGGCCCTGCAGGTGTTGGCCGTCGGCCTGCAGGCCGAGGATATGCAGACCGAGCATGTACGCACGCTGCGCGCCGGCCAGCGCGAGCGGCTGGAGCGAGTGCGCAGCTATCTGCATGACGACCCCAGCCATGCCCACAGCCTGATCGAACTGGCCCAGCTGGCCTGCATGAGCCCCAGCTCCTTGCGCCGCCATTTTGCCCAGCAATATGGAAGCTCGGTGTTCGACTACCTGCATGAGCAGCGCATGCGCCATGCCGAACAGGGCCTGCGCGAGAACGGATGGACCGTCGAGCAGGCTGCCGCCGCCAGCGGCTACCGCCACCCCAGCAACTTCGCCGCCGCGTTCCGCAAGCGCTTCGGCCTGGTCCCCAGCCGCTGGCGTACGGGCCCCTCGAAGGTGGGCTGAAGGCCCGGGCCCTGGCAGGTGTCGACCTTGGTCGACACGCTCCTGCGCCATTGCGGGTGCCGGCCAGCGGCCGGCACTACCACGTGCTACCAGGCACGGCCCGGCGTCACCCTGCGGGCCTCAATACACCGGCAGATCGATGTAGCTGGCCTGCGCCGCGCTATGCCAGACCCGCTGCGTGGCCTTCTGGTAATCGCCCGGCTTGGCCAGGTAGATGTTCGGCACGTAGGTCTGCGGATTGCGGTCGTACAGCGGGAACAGGCTGGACTGCACCTGCACCATCACCCGGTGGCCCTTCTGGAACGTATGGTTGGCGTTGGGCAGATCGAAGCGATACGGCAGCACCTGGTTGGCGGCCAGCGGCTTCGGATCGCTGAAGCTCTCGCGGTAGCGGCCACGGAAGATCGCCAGCGACACCGGCAGCTCGTAGCCCCCCATTTCCGGCGTCGACGCTTCCTGGTCCGGATACACGTCGATCAGCTTCACCACCCAGTCGCTGTCGGTGCCACTGGTCGACGCCTGCAGATGCACCACCGGCGCGCCGCCGATGCGCAGCGGCGCGGTCAGCGGTTCGGTGATGAAGGTCAGCACGTCCGGGCGACCATCGACAAAGCGCTGGTCCTTGACCAGCCAGGTGGTCCACATGTCGCGGTCACCGAAGCGCACCGGGCGCGGCACGAACGGCACCGGCTTGGCCGGGTCGGACACGTATTCCTCGAAATCACCCTCGCCCGCCGCCGGTGCCTGGAACGCCAGCTTGCCCCCGGCGCGCAGGTACAGCGGCTTGCTGCTGGCGGCACACCCCTTGTCGCAGCTGCGCGGCCAGCCCTTCAAGCGGTCCCAGTGGTTTTCGCCGGTGTTGTAGATCAGCACCGGTGGCGTATCGGCCTTCGGCGCGCCATCCACCAGGTACTGGTCAAAGAAGGGCTTGAGCACGTCGCGGCGGAACTGCAGCGCGGTATCGCCGTCGAACTTCAGCGCACCCAGTTCGCTGCCGCTGTAGTTCACCTGGCTGTGTCGCCACGGCCCCATCACCAGGTAATTGCGGTTGTTGCCGCTATCGCGTCCTTCCATCGCCTGATAGGCGTGGTTGGCACCCCACATGTCCTCCTGGTCCCACAGGCCCTGCAGCCACATGGTCGGCACCTTCAGCGGTGTCTTTGCCATCACCGCGTCCAGCGCCTGGCCCTGCCAGAAGCCGTCATAGGCCGGATGCTCGACCAGCTTCTTCCACCAGGTCAACTGGTCCACGCCGGTGAAACGCGCGTAGTCGCCTGCCGAGCCGATGCGCAGGAAGGTGCTGTAGTCGTCGTAGCCGAGGCTGGGCAGCGGCGTACCCTTGCCGCGCTTCTCGGTCTGCATGGCGAAGTAGTTGAAGTTGACCTGGCGGAACGCACCGTAGTTGAGCCAGTCGTCACCCATCCAGCCATCGACCATCGGGCTCTGTGGTGCGGCCACTTTCAGTGCCGGGTGCGGGTCGGTCAGCGCCATCACCACGGTGAAGCCCTCGTACGACGAGCCGAGCATGCCGACCTTGCCATTGCTCTCCGGCACGTTCTTCACCAGCCAGTCGATGGTGTCCCAGGCATCGGTGGAATGGTCGACTTTGGTGTTGTTCAACGGCCCGCGCAGCGGCCGGGTCATCACGTAATCGCCCTCGGAACCATACTTGCCGCGGATATCCTGGAACACGCGGATGTAGCCGCCGTCGACAAACACCTCGTCACCCTGCGGCAACAGGTCGCGCATGCGCGGCGAATCACTGCGGCTGGCGCGACCGGCAGCATCATAGGGGGTCCGGGTCAGCAGAATCGGCGCATTGTGGGCGCCCTTGGGCACCACGATCACCGTGTACAGCTTGGTGCCATCACGCATCGGCACCATCACCACGCGCTTGTCGTAGTCGCGACCGACATCCGGGGCAACGAACGGCTTGCCGCTGATATCCGGGGTCATCGGCGGGGTATCGGCGGCCAGCACGGTGCTGGACAGGCAAAGGGCAATGGCTACAGCGACGGCACGCACACGCATGGACAACCCCTCCCGGCAGGAAAGCCTCAAGCCTACTCCTGCCTGGCGCCGTGAAGTGTGCGCAGGCTTTGCATTCTTCGGTGGATGCGGGCAGGACTGATGGCACATGTGCCTGCGGTGCCGCTGCGCTCGTCGGCGAAAGGTAGTGCCGGCCGCTGGCCGGCAACCGCGTAACGCGCCCAGGATCATGAAGTTGCCGGCCAGCGGCCGGCACTACCCGATCAGGCTGCCGTTACTTCATGCAACGCCAGCCAACGCCAACGGCCGTCTTCCTGCCGCAGCACGGCCAGTGCTTCACGCCAGGCCATCCCACCTTCAGCAACGCCCTGCCCTTCACGGTAGCGCAGCATTGCCAACGGTGCCGGCACCGCAATGAACTGCAGGGCATCGACTTCGATACGCAGGCCCGGGCGGGCACCGTGGCCGCCAGCGAACATGCCGGCCAGTGCTTCGCGGTCCAGGCGCTGCCCAGCAATACCGACCATGCTGAAGTCGGTGCAGAAATGATCCATCAGCGCATCCAGCGTACTGGCGGCTGCTTCCGCACGAAACCAGGCCTGCAGCTTGGCGATCAGATCATGGAACTCGTTCTCTGCGGTCATCATCATTGCATTGTCTCGGGTTGGGAAAGAGAGATCGATTGCGGACGGCGCAGCAGCGTCATCGGCAGCAGCGTCATTGCAGCGGCCAAACCCAGCGCCACGCTGGTGGCGCGTTCCGGCAGCCATTGCATGGCCAATGCCAGCAGCAGTGCGATGGCGGCGGTGCCGAGGCAGAAGCTGAGCTGGCGGTTGAGGTTCCAGAGTGCACTGGCATCGCCCAACGCCTCACCTTCCACGCCATGGAAGGCCAGCGTCTGCGCGGTGCTGCTGCACAGGCTGCCGCCGGCGCCCATCAACGCGAACAACAATCCGGCCAGCACGAAGGCCGGCTGCGGCAGCAGCGCCATCAACAACAGGCCGCTGGCCTGCAGGAGCATGCCGGCGCGCAGTACCGCGGCCGGACCGAAGCGAGCCAGCAGGCGCTTGCTGGCCATGATCGCGATGGCCCCAGCCAGCGCCCAGGGCAGCATCAGCGCGCCGATGCGTGCCGCGCTGTAACCGGCGTGGTGCAATTGCAGGGTACTGACCAGTTGGCTGCCGATGAACACACCTGGTACGGCGAGATACACCAGCATCGCCAGCCGCAGCCCGCGATGGGACAGCAGCGACCAGCGCAGCAGTGGCTGCGCCTGCCGACGTGCATGTCGCAGGTGCGTCGCCGCCAGCAACAGCGCGGCCAGCAGCAACACGGCACCTGCACCGCGATGTCCCGATTCGCCCAGCCAGGTCAGCGCCAGCAGCAGCGCACCCAGCGCCAGCATCGCGGTGGACAAGGCATAGGCCTGCAGGCGCGGCGCACTGCGCGCGCCATCGGCCGGCATCCAGGCCAGCACCAGACCGATGACCGCTACCGCCAACGGCAGGCTGGCCCAGAGCACACCGCGCCAGGACAGCCACTGCACCAGCAGCCCGCCCAGCGCCGGCGCCAGTGCTGGCACCAGCAGCGCCACCAGCAGGATGCGGCGGGTCAGCGCGCCACGTTGGTCGGGCGTGCATTGCCGGTACGCTGCGGCTTGCGCCACGGGAATCAGCAGGCCACCGGCCAGGCCCTGCAGCAGGCGCCAGCCGAGCAGCCAGCCGATTCCTGGCGCTGCGCCAGCTAGCACAGCGGCGACCGCGAACAACAGCAACGCCGCCAGCAGCAAGCGACGCTCGCCACAGCGTGCGGCCAGCCACGGCGCCAGCGGAATCACCATGCTCAGGCCCAGCATGTACGCCGTGCCGACCCAGGCCAGGGTGCTCACGTCGGCGTGCAGCTCCGCTGCCAATGCCGGATAGGCCACCGTGGCGATGAACATATTGACCAGATCCAGGGCGAATACCAGCAGGAAGATCGCCTCATGGCGCAGGCGGGGGGACGGCATCGGCGGCGCTCCAGCGAGGAAGCAGCCAGCATGCCGCCCGGACCCCATTGGAAAAACACGACGGCAGCTGCAACACTGTCAAATCTGTTTTGACAATGAATCGCCATGGTCAGCCTCGATCGCTTCGATATCTTCCGTGCCGTGGTCGAAGCCGGCAGCCTGACCGCTGCGGCCGATCGGCTCGGCCTCAGCCGCGCGGTGGTCAGCTTCAACCTGAAGCGGCTGGAGCAGGAGCTGGGCGTGACCCTGCTGTTGCGCAGTACCCGCCACCTGTCCCTGACCGAGGCCGGCGAGCAGTTCCTGCAACATTGCGTGCAGGCACTGGATGCTGCGCAGGCGGCGATCGATGCCGCGCGCCGCGACCAGCACCAGCTGCAGGGCGTGCTGCGCCTGACCACCACACCGGAGTACGCCCAGCTACGCCTGATTCCCGCGTTGGAGGCGTTCCGCGCGCAGCACCCGGCCCTGCAGCTGCACCTTTCAACTTCTCCAGCGCCAGCGGACCTCATTCCCGAACGCTTCGACCTGGCGATTCGCCTCGGCCGCCTGCCGGACTCGGGCCTGCACGCCAATGAACTGGAGCGCCACCCGCTGTACGCGGTGGCGGCGCCGTCACTGCTGGCGCGCCTGCCCTCTGCCGAGGCTGCCGATGATCCAGTACTCCTGGGCACCCTGCCCCGCCTGGGCTATCCGCGCCTGGCCGATGTGCCGGTGGTTGCACCTGACGGCAGCGATGCCTTGTTTGCCACCAACCCGGGCAACGCCGTGGTACGCGTGGATGGTGCCAGCAGCCTGCGCGCGTTCGCCTTGGCCGGCGCCGGGGTCACCGTGCTGCCACGCTGGCTGATCGAGGACGACCTGGCCCAGGACCGGCTGCGCCCGGTGCTGCGCCAGCACCGCTTCCCGCAGCAGAGTGTCTACGCGGTCTATCCGCACAGTTCGCAGCCTTCACCGAAGGTGCGGCAGCTGATCGATTTCCTGCGCAGGTGGTTCGGCACCGCACCTTTGTAGAGCCGAGTCCATGCTCGGCTGCCCGTCGGTTCGATTGACCGTTCTTCAGCCGAGCGTGGGCTCGGCTCTACAGGAACACCACGAACGGACACGGCCCTGTGCGGGCCGTGTCGTCAGGCATCAGCGCAGCACCTGCTCCACCAGCTGCACATCTACCGTCTGCAGCGGCTCGGCGGCATTGCGCGACAGCTGCACCTGGTAGGTGCCACCGTCGATCTTCCACTGCCGCGCCTGTGCATCGTAGTGGGCCAGGGTCTTCGGCTCGGCTTCGATGCGGATGCGGCGCTGTTCGCCCGGCTGCAGGTTCACCTTGTCGTAGCCGATCAGGCGGATCGGCGTGGTGCTGCCGGCCGGCAGCTTCAGGTACAGCTGGGCCACGTCGGCGCCGGCGCGCTTGCCGGTATTGCGGATATCGACGCTGGCGACCAGGCGCGAGCCTTCCACGCTCACCTTCAGGTTGTCATAGGCGAACGAGGTGTAGGACAGGCCATGGCCAAAGGCGAAGGTCGGGGTCAGGCCCTTGACCGCCATCCACTTGTAGCCGACGTTGGCGCCTTCGATATCGAAATCGAACACATCACCGAACGGCTTGGCCGGCTTGAAGCCGAGGCCATCGATATGCGGGCGCGGCAGCTGCGATTCGTCCGTCACCCAGGTCACCGGCAGGCGGCCGGACGGATTGACCTGGCCGGTCAGCAGCGCGGCGATGCCTTCGCCGCCGCGGATGCCCGGGTACCAGGCCTGCAGCATCGCTGGCACCTGCGCCAGCCACGGTGTGCGCACCGGGCCGTTGGTTTCCAGCACCAGCACGGTCTTCGGGTTTGCCGCGGCCACCGCCGAGATCAGTGCGTCCTGGTTGTCCGGCAGCTGCATGTCCGGCAGGTCCACAGATTCGGCGGCCCATTGCGTGGCAAACACAATGGCCACATCGGCCTGCGCGGCGGCCCTGGCCGCAGCGGCGGCATTGGTGCCGTCCACATATTCGATGGTTGCGTCAGGGCGCGCCGCACGCAGCGATTCCAGCGGCGAGGACGGGTGGAAGATCACCGGGCCCGGCCAGGTGGTCGGCAGCACGCCCGGCACCGCATTGGTGCCCTTGGCGGTGACGCCCACCATCGACGAACCACCGCCGCCGATCACGCCCTTGTCGGCATGGCCGCCGATGATGACGATGCGCTTCACGCTGTCGGCCAGCGGCAGCAGGTTGCCCTCATTGCGCAGCAGCACGCTGCCTTCTTCCACCGTACGCTGGGCGACGGCGAAGCCGGCCTCGGCATCCACCTTCTGGTGCTGCGGCGGGTTGTCGAAGTTGCCGTGCAGGAACATCGTGCGCAGGATGCGCGTGACCATGTCATTCAAGCGCGCCTGCGGCACCACGCCGCCATGCACGGCCAGACGCAGCGGTTCGTCGAAGAACACCGCCGCGTCGAACACTTCACCGGCCGACTGCTGGTCCAGGCCGGCCAGCGCCGCCTTCGAACCGCTGTGCACGCCGCCCCAGTCAGACATCACGAAACCGGGGAACTTCCATTCCTGCTTCAGCACCTGGTTCATCAGGTAGCCGTTCTCGCAGCCGTAGGTGCCGTTGATCTTGTTGTACGAGCACATCGCCACGCCCGGGCGGCCAGCCTCCAGCGCGATCTCGAAGGCCAGCAGGTCCGACTCGTGCATGGCCTGTTCGCCGATGCGCACGTCGTGGAAGTTGCGCCGGGTCTCCATGTCGTTCAGCGCGAAGTGCTTCATCGAGGAGATCACGTGCTGGCTCTGCACGCCCTGGATCAGCGCGCCGACCATCGAACCGGCCAGCAGCGGGTCCTCACCGGCATATTCGAAGTTGCGGCCGTTGCGTGGATCGCGCTGCAGGTTGACGCTGCCCGACAGCAGGATGTTGAAGCGCTGCTGCCACGCCTCGCGGCCCATGGTCGCGCCACCTGCGAAGGCGACTTCGCGGTTCCAGCTGGACGCGGTGGATGGGCCTGAGGGCATTGCCGTGGCGAAATCGCCCGGACGGATGCCGCCCGGATTGGTCACGCCGACGCCGGCATCGGCCGACTGCTGCGACGGAATGCCCAGCCGCGCCACGCCCGGCACGAAACCGGCCGAACCGACCGCGCCTTCCGGCAGTGGGCCACCATCCTTGCCCAGCCCGAAGTAGCTGTGCAGCATCTGGAACTTCTCATCCTCGGTCATCGCCTTCAGCAGCAGCGCAGCGCGCGCATCGGCGTTGAGGGCGGTGTCCATCCATGGCTTTTCGCCGTGCTTGTCGGCGGCATAGGCCAGTGTCAGCAGGGTGGCGCGCAAGGCGCTGCCTTCCACCTTGAACGGCGCGCTGCTGGCGGCCTGGAAACCGTCGCTGAAATAGCTGGCATCCGCTTCCAGCGCCACACGCGCCGGATCGAAGCCGGCGGCCTTGGCCGATTCACCGGCCACTGCGCCGAGCAGCACCGCCGGTGCACCCAGCCGCGAACGGGTGACCAGCGCTGGCAGCTGCGCGGCACCTGCACCGGCATCGGTATAGACCGCCACGGTGTGGCGGCCATCGTCCAGGCGCAGGTAGTTCAGGCCCGGCTGGTCCGGGCCGGATTCAGCGGCGATCGGCAGCCGGGTCAGTACGGCCTGGCCGCGCTGGGTCTGGCCATCGTCCTTGCCCGCAGCAATGAAGCGGTATTCGTAACCCAGTCCGTCGGCCAGCACCTGCAGCGGATCGACCTGGCCGATGCCGCGCTGCACCTGGCGCACGCTCACTGCGTCCACCTGCAGGGTCTTCAGCTGGGCGGCCAGGGCCGGCATCGCCTCGGCGGTCGGGGCCTGTTCTAGGGTCAGCACGGTGAACGCGGCAGGGTCGGCCCAGGCCGGAGCGGCCAGTGCAGCGGACAGGGCCAGGGACAGTACAAGCGGCTTTGTAAACGTTTTCATCGACAGGCGTAATTCCGTTGCCAAGGCAATCGGTCCAGGGAAAGTGCCGCCGAAGGGTGCAGCGTTCATGCCGCGCAGGGGTTGCCAGGCAACCTCCCGCAGGCCGAAGGACGGGCCGGTCTGCGCGCGGGACCCTCCTCCCGGCGTGACAACCTGCCTGCCCGGGCCGCGCAGGGCGACCCAATCCTGTGAAGATTGTGCGAGGGCGTTCACACCTGTCAACAGGACCTAAGTCACAGGGGCGATCCCAGCCTGCAGTTATCAGGCCATCACCGGCGGTCATCAGCGCGCCGTGCGAGGCTGCCGATAATGAAGGTCCCTGGCCACGAACCGAGCCCATGAACGTACATCGCGACTTCGACCATCTCTGGCGCGACCGCTGCGATACCTCCAGCCAGCGCGCACCGCGCGTGCTGATCCGTGTGTTCGTGGCCCCCGGTGAGCTGGAACGCAGCGTGGCGTTCTACGAGCAGTTGCAGGGCGTGGTGGCCGATGCGGGCTTTCCGTTTCCGGAGGCCGGGCTGCGCCTGGCCATGGTCGGTGCGTTCCTGTTGATCGAGGGCAGCGAGGCGGCGCTGGCGCCGTTCACCTCGACCACGGGGACACTGCTGGTCGATGACGTTCGGCCTTATCACGACAAACTGGTCGCCGCCGGCGCCGAGATCATCTTCCCGTTGCAGGTGGTCCCGACCGGGGCGGCGTTCAATGCGGTGCATCCCGATGGCACGGTGGTCGAGTACGTGCATCACCGGCCGGATCCGCACGGGCGGTGAGGGACGCACGGCCGGGCTGCGCCCGGCCCCCGCGGTAGTGCCGGCCGCTGGCCGGCAACCTCAGAAGCAACAGCCGAAGCAAAAGCGGGCTTCCTGTGGGATGGCGGGGTGGGTCCGGCTGCGGGGGGCGCTGCAAGTACGTCCATGTAAGCTCGGTCGCGCCATCCATGGCGCTCACGCCCCGCAACCGGACCCACCCCGCCTTCGACAGTCTCTCGCGACCTGCAGTAGATCCACGCCATGCGTGGATGCTCTTCGTTTCATTGTCGAATTACTCGATTTCGATGGAGATTCATCCACGCATGGCGTGGATCTACAATCCCGTCATGTCTTCCCCCGCCCTGCCCTGGAACGGCACGTTGCTGCTGGATGCGCACGCCGCCGTGCTGCACGGCCATGCCGGTGACAGCGCTTTGCATGCGCACTACGCCCATCAATTGCTGCTGAGCGACGGTACGCCCTGGCACGTCGAGATCGATGGCGTACAGCAGCAGGGCCAGCGGCTATGGCTGCCTTCGTTCCAGCCGCACGCGATCCTGTCGGCACCGGAAGCAGGCTGCACGGTGTTCCTTGAGCCGGCCCACGCCGATCCCACCCAGATCCAGCAGCATCTGCACGCGCTGCCGGGCAACGCGCTGGAGCTGCGCGATTGGTTGCCACGGCTGAGCCGCCCGCAACCGCTGGACCGCCGCGTGCAGGCGGCGTTGGCCCGTATCGCCCAGTACCTGCCCGGCCCGGTGCCGGCTGCCGACATCGCCGAAGCCGCGCACCTGTCAACCAGCCAGCTGCACCGGCGTTTCCAGTCCGACCTGGCGGTGACCCTGCGCGGCTGGGTGCTGTGGCAGCGCTTGCGTACCGCGCTCGCGCACCACCTGCAGGGGCACAGCCTGACCGCCAGCGCGCATGCCGCCGGCTTCGCCGACCTGGCCCATCTCTCGCGCAGCCTGCGCCGCATGTTCGGCATCGGTGCCGCACAGCTGCAGGGCCTGCAGTTGCACGCGACCTGACACGGCCGATCACCCGCGCCTGCGCAGGCCTTCGGGCAGCTCCGGCACCTCGCCATGCGGCAGTTCACGAAACGGCGCCAGCAGCTGCCCCGCGTAATCGCGCGGATAGTCCGGTTGGCTGCCGATGCCGAGATCACATTGCTGCAGCCGATAACCGGGCGCATCGAAGGCGGTCCCCAGCAGATGATCCCATGCGGTCAGGAACAGGCCGAAGTTGACGTCACCGGCGGTGCCGTAACGCATGTGATGGAAGCGATGCAGCGGTGCCCACGCCATCACCCGGCCCAGCACACCCGGGCGCATGTCCACGTTGGAGTGCTGCAGCAGCAGCTGGATGGCGATGGCAAACGCCAGCACCGCCGCCACCGGCATCGGTAGGCCCAGCAGCAACAATGGCAGCACACCTCCCACCGCTTCGGCCGCCTGGTGCAGTGGGTGTTTCATCAGCCCGTTGAATCCGTACATGCGGGTCACGCTGTGATGCACCGCATGCAGGCGCCACAACCAGCCGATGCGATGGCTTGCGTAGTGCACCAGGGTGATGCCGAGATCGGCAGCGATGATCGCCACCAGTACCTGCAGCGCGAACGGCCACTGCAGCGGCCAGACCTGCCACGGAATGATCGCCGCCAGCAGCGGCACCGTGGCGATCGACAGCAGGTTCAGGCTCTCGTTGACCAGCGCGTGCAGGGCATCACGCACACGGTCGCCCTGGTCATGGTTGAACGCAGGGTCATACGGCCAGGCGCGCTCAGCGACGAACGAGACCGCAATGGCGATCGCCAGCAGGGCCAGCAGCCACAACGGATCGCCATGGCAGTGGCCGACCCAGACGACGGCAGTGGCAACGAACCCCAGCAGGAACAACGGGGCATACAGGCGCAGGATCCAGTGCTTCATGGGCAACCCGGGAAATGAGGGGCCTGCATGCTGGCGCCACGTGCGGGTTGCCGGCTTGAACAAACGGCGCAACCCTGCCGCACCGCGTTTCCCACATCCACGCATGGCGTGGATCTACAATGGCGCCCTCATCGCGCCCGGGACCGGCATGGATTCCTTCAACCTGATGCGTGCCTTCCGCCGCATCGTCGAACGCGGCGGGCTCGCTCGTGCCGCCGAAGACCTGGGCATGTCGCCCGCCGGGCTCAGCAAACAGCTGCGCACGCTGGAAGCGCATCTGGGCGTGGTACTGCTGCAGCGGACCACGCGGCGCATGAGCCTGACCGAAACCGGCCACGCCTATTACCGCGAATGCTGCCGCCTGCTCGACGAGCTGGAAGCGCTGGAACGTGGCATCGCCGAGCAGCGTGGCGAGGTGACCGGGCGCCTGCGCGTCAATGTGCCGCAGTCGTTCGCGCTGAGCACGCTGTCGCCGCTACTGCCCCGCTTCCTGCAGCAGCATCCGCAGCTGTCGCTGGACCTGGTGATGGAAGACCGCCTGCTCGATGCGGTCGGCGAGGGTTTCGATGTGTCGCTACGATTGCGCGCTGAGCTTGATGACTCACGACTGGTGGCACGCCGGCTGGCCTCGCTGCAGCAGGTGCTGTGCGCGGCGCCGTCCTACCTGCAGCAGCATCCGGCACCCCAGGCAGTAGGCGATCTGCAGGCGCATAGCGTGCTGGCCTACAGCCTGTCCGACTCGCCCGGCAGTTGGCCGCTGCTCGGCCCGGATGGGCAGGTGACGATCACCCTGCCGGCACGCGTGACCGTCAACAACAGCCTGCTATTGCGTGACCTGCTGGTGGCCGGCATGGGCATCGGCGCCCTGCCCTCGTTCCTGGCGGCACCAGCGCTGGCCCGTGGCGAACTGCAGCAGGTGCTGCCCGACCATCGCTATCCGCCGCGCTTCGTGCATGCGGTCTACCCCACCTCGCGCCATCTGCAGCCCAAGGTGCGTGCCTTCATCGACTTCCTGCACGCCGAGCTGCCCGGCTGCGCCGGTCTGGATTCGTAACCGCCAGCGAAAACTGAGCTGCCCGCAGCGTGCTGTTTCGGCCACGCCGCGCTGCCTACTCTGCCGCCTCCCCTCTCACCGATGGCAGGCAGATGTCTTCCGTTCCTTCCCCCGCCACCGCAGCGCCGGTGGTCGATTTCTTCCACGACGTGGTCTGCGGCTGGTGCTTCGTGCTGGCCCCGCGCCTGCAGCAGGTATCGGCCGAACTCGGCATCCAGGTGCGCCACCGCAGCTTCGTGCTGCAGGATTCGCGCGCGCAGATGGTCGAGGTGTTCGGCTCGATGGCGCGCGCCAAGGCGATCATCCTGCGCCACTGGACCGACTGCGCCGCGCATGAAGACACCGCGCGCATCGATATCGAAGGCATGCGCGCACAGGACTTCGAGTATCCCTCCGGCTGGCTCGGCGCACTGGCCTGCCAGGCCGCAGGACTGATCGGTGGCAATGATGCCCATGGCGCGATGTTCGACGCGGTGCAATGGGCACACCTGCACCAGCACCGCAACATCGGCGATGCCGAAGTGCTGCTGGATATTGCCGAATCGCTGGGCCATCCACGTGGCGCCTTCGCTGACCACATGCGCAGCGACGCGGTGCGCCAGCGCGTGCAGGCCGATCGCGCCGACGCTGCCGCGCTCGGCATCCGGTCCATCCCCACCGTGATCGGCGGCAACGGCCTGCGCCTGCAGACCCTGCCGCTGCCGCAATTGCGCCAGGCCCTGGCGCCCTTGGTCGCGGCCTGAGCCGCGCCCTCCCCCACCCTGCAAGGAGATTTCCTCATGACCCCACGTACCCTGTCCACCGCGCTGGCCCTGCTGCTGGCCGCCACCGCCGCTTCCACCCCCGTGTCCGCACACGAACGCGTTCCCTCCGGCCAGCAGGTCGGCACCAGCCCCTGGGGGCCGAAGGACGAGATCGGCCGCCTCAACCTGATCACCGAAGCCTCTCGCGCCGCGATCCTGTCGCGGGTCAGCGGCGGCAAGGCCTATGACCTGGCCACCGAATACTACGTCGGCATGCCCAGCTGGCAGGATGCCGGCGACCCGCACTACCAGTTCTGGATGACCCACACCCCGCGCGGCACGGTGATGGATGATCCGATGGGCGTGGGCGAAACCATGAACCTCACCCGCAGCTACACCGGCACCGCGTTCTCGATGTACAGCCACACCGGCACCCACATCGATGCGCTGAACCACTTCGGCATCCACGGGAAGATCTGGAACGGCTTCGAGGCCGACAAGCACCTCGGCGACCGTGGCTGGAATGTCACCGGCATCGAGAAGTTCCCGCCGCTGATCGCGCGTGGCGTGCTGATCGACGTGGCCGCCGCCAAGGGCGTGGACATGCTGCCGGACAGCTACCGCGTCACCCGCCAGGACCTGAAGGATGCGCTGGCACGCCAGAAGGTGAAACTGCAGCAGGGCGACGTGGTGCTGATCCGCACCGGCCGCATGCGCCTGTTCGAGCAGCCCAGGGCCTACATGGCCAACCCGCCGGGCATGGGCCTGGACGCGGCACGCTTCCTGGTCGAGGACGGCGGCGCGATGATCGTCGGTGCCGACAACCTCAGCTTCGAGACCTTCCCTTCGGAGGTGTCCGACGACTACGTGCCGCTGCACACCTACCTGCTGGCACAGCAGGGTGCGCCGATCATCGAGCTGGTGGCGCTGGACGAACTGGCCCGCGACAAGGTCTACGAATTCGCCTTCATCGGCGGCCCGCTGAAGATCCGCGGTGGCGATGCCGCGCCGCTGCGCCCGGTGGCGCTGCCGGTGCGCCCGTAACCAGGGGCATCCCCGGGTAGCGCCGGGCCATGCCGGGTGGGTGCCGACCTTGGTCGGCACCGCGCTTTACCGCTATCCACGCATGGCGTGGATCTACCAGGCTGCGGCATGGATTTGCCGGGGCTCTCTCCAGTAGATCCACGCCATGCGTGGATGCTTTCCCCCTTCAGCAACCTGAAACCGGACCCTCCGATTTCATTAGTAATTCTACTTACAACGCGAGTAGCATGTCTGGTCTCAGCCCCTGATACCGGCCCGTCGATACTCGCGCCATGCCCGCCGTTTCCGCCCGTTCCTGCCGTTTCCAGCCCGCCCGGCGCCTCCCCTGGAGGGCTGACTGATGGGTGCCGTCGTCGCCCTCGACCGGCTGCTGGACGGGCGCCAGCTGTGGCGTGGCCCGGCCCGCCAGGGCCCCGCCAGCGACCATCTGGCCAGCGGCCATCCGGCACTGGATGCACGCCTGCCCGGCGGCGGCTGGCCGGCCAGCGGGCTGTGCGAGGTACTGCAGGCGGCGCCCGGCGTTGGCGAACTGGCGCTGGTCTGGCCGGCACTGGCCAGGCTGAGCCAGCGCGACCGCCCGATCGTGCTGGTCGCTCCGCCCTATCGCCCGCACGCTCCGGCCTGGGCAGCGGCCGGGCTGGAACTGGCCCAGCTGCAGGTCATCCAGGCCACGCCGAAGCAGGCACTGTGGGCCGCCGAACAGTGCCTGCGCTCTGCGGCCTGCGCGGCGGTACTGTGCTGGCCGCATCAAGCCGACGACCGCGCCCTGCGCCGCCTGCAGGTGGCCGCCGACAGCGGCCAGTGCCTGGGCTTCGTGTTCCGCGAGGCGCAGGCCGCGCGCAATCCTTCCCCGGCCAGCCTGCGCCTGCAGCTCGACCACGGCCAGGTGCGGGTGCTGAAGTGCCGTGGCGGCCTGCCGCCGGCACAACCGTTGCCGCTGGCCATCGCCCACTGAGGACGCGCCATGCACTGGGCCTGCCTGTTGTTGCCGCAGTTGGCGCTGGACAGCGTGCTGCGCCTGCAGCCCGACCCACAGCGGCCATTGGTACTGCTGCAGGGGCCGGCGCAGCGTCGCGTGCTGCGCGCGGTCAGCCCGTCGGCACGTGCAGCAGGGCTGCGCCCGGGCATGCTGCTGTCGGCTGCACAGGTACTGGTGCAGGACATGCACCTGCACGACTACGACCCCAATGCCGAACAGCACACCCGGCAGCTGCTGGCCAGCTGGGCCTATGCCTACAGCTCGCAGGTCAGCCTCGATTTTCCGCATGCGCTGGTGCTGGAAATCGGTGCCAGCCGCGCCCTGTTCGGTGACTGGCTGACGATCCAGCAGCGCCTGCGCAACGAACTGCACGAACTCGGCTTCCGCCACCGCCTGGTGGCCGCGCCTAACCCACATGCCGCGCGCGTGCTGGCCAACGTCCACGATGGCCTCGGCCTTGATGCGCAGCAGCTGCCGGCGGCGCTGGCGCAGCTGCCCCTGGCGCGCTGCGGCCTGCCCAGCGAGGCGGTGACGGTGCTTGGCCGTTCCGGCCTGCGCACGTTGGGCGCGGTGCTCAAGCTGCCGCGCGACAGCCTGGCCCGGCGCTTCGCCCCCGAGGTCCTGCAGCAGCTGGATGCATTGCGCGGGCTGCCCACCGCGCCATTGCGCTACTACCAGCCACCGGACCGTTTCGATGCGCGCATCGAATTCGAATACGAGATCGAATCCAGCCAGGCCCTGCTGTTCCCGCTGCGCCGCCTGCTGCTCGACCTGGCCGCGTTCCTGTGTTCGCGCGATGGCGGCGTGCAGCGCTTCGACCTGCATTTCGAGCATGACCTGTTGCCGGCCAGCGTGCTGACCATCGGCCTGTTGGCGCCCGAACGCGATCCCGCGTTGCTGTTCGAGATCGCGCGCAACCGCATGGAAGCGTTCGCCCTGCCGGCCGGCAGCCGCGCACTGCGCCTGCAGGCCGAACAGCTGCCGCCGTTCGTGCCCGCCGCGCATGACCTGTTCGATACCCGTCCGGCGCAGGCGATGCCGTGGAACCAGCTGCGTGAGCGCCTGCGCGCGCGGCTCGGCGATGACGCCGTGCAGCCGCTGGCAGTGCAGGCCGACCATCGCCCCGAACGCGCCAGCGGCACCCAGCCAGCAGCCAGGCCACCGGCATACTGGCCACTGCGCCCCGGTTGGCTGCTGGACGCTCCACAGCCGCTGCGTGACCCGCGCCTGCGCATCATCGCCGGGCCGGAGCGGATCGAATCGGGCTGGTGGGACCAGGCTGACGCGCGCCGCGACTACTACGTGGTGGAAACCGCGCATGGCCAGCGCGGCTGGGCCTTCCGCGCGCGCAACGATCCGCATGCGCCGTGGATGCTGCACGGCTGGTTCGGCTGAGCCGCCATGCACAGCGAACTGCCCGGCTACGCCGAACTGCACTGCCTGTCGGCCTTCAGTTTCCAGCGCGGTGCTTCGATCGCCGAAGAGTTGTTCGCGCGCGCCGCTGGCCAGGGCTACCGCGCGTTGGCGATCACCGACGAATGCTCGCTGGCCGGCATCGTGCGCGCCTGGCAGGCAGCGAAGACACATGGCGTGGCGCTGATCGTCGGCGCCGAATTCCAGGTCGAGGACGGGCCGAAGCTGGCCCTGCTGTGCACCGACCAGGCCGCCTATGCCGGGCTGTGCCAGTTGATCACGACCTGTCGGCGGCGGGCTGCCAAGGGCGAATACCGCTGCCTGCGCGACGATCTGCTCGGCCTGCCCGACGGTTTGTTGTGCCTGTGGCTGGACCGGCAGCCATCCGCCACCGATCTTGAATTGCTACGCACCGGCTTCGATGATCGGCTGTGGCTGGCTGTGGAACTGCACCGCGAACACGATGATGCACGCCGCCTGCAGCAGCTGCAGGCCTTCGGCGAACGCCACCGCCTGCCCCTGGTCGCCAGTGGCGATGTGCACATGCACGTGCGCCGTCGCCGTGCCCTGCAGGACACACTGACCGCGATCCGCCACCGCTGCAGCGTGGCCGAGGCCGGCTGGCGCCTGTTTCCCAATGGCGAGCGCCACCTGCGCCCGCGTACCGCGCTGGCCCAGCTGTATCCGCCCGAACTGCTGGCTGAAACCCTGCGCATCGCCGATCGCTGCCACTTCACCCTGGAACAGCTGCAGTACACCTATCCGCGCGAGCTGGTGCCCGAAGGACACGATCCGGACAGCTGGCTGCGCGTGCTGGTCGAGCGCGGCATCCGGTGGCGCTGGAAAGGCGGCATCGAAGCGAAGCAACGCACGCAGATCGAGCACGAACTGGCGCTGATCAAGCAGAAGAACTACGCCTCGTATTTCCTCACCGTGCAGGACATCGTGCGCTTTGCGCGCAGCCAGGACATCCTCTGCCAGGGCCGTGGCTCAGCGGCCAACTCGGCGGTGTGCTTCGTGCTGGGCGTGACCGAGATCGACCCGGCACGCAGCAACCTGCTGTTCGAGCGCTTCATCTCCGCCGAGCGCGACGAACCACCGGATATCGACATCGACTTCGAGCACGAGCGTCGCGAGGAGGTGCTGCAGTACGTGTTCAAGCGCTACGGCCGCGAGCGCGCCGCACTGACCGCGGTGGCGATCAGCTACCGTGGCCGCAGCGCGATCCGCGACGTGGCCCGCGCACTGGGCCTGCCGATGGACCAGGTCAACGAACTGGGCGCGGCGATGGACCACTGGGGCGGCAACATCCCGCTGCCGGAAACCCTGCGCGAGCGTGGCTTCGATCCGGACACGCCGTTGATGCGGCGCCTGCTGGCACTCACCGCAGAGCTGATCGATTTTCCGCGCCACCTGTCGCAGCACCCGGGCGGTTTCGTCATCTCCGAGCATCCACTGTCGACCCTGGTACCGGTGGAGAACGCGGCGATGGCCGACCGCACCGTCATCCAGTGGGACAAGGATGACCTGGATGCCACCGGCCTGATGAAGGTCGACTGCCTGGCATTGGGCATGCTCACGGCCATCCGCAAGTGCCTGGCGATGCTGAAACAGCATGGCCTGCACGAAGGGCGCATGGATGCCATCCCGCCCAAGGATGCGAAAACCTTCGACATGATCTGCGCCGCCGATACCATCGGCGTGTTCCAGATCGAATCGCGCGCACAGATGGCGATGCTGCCGCGCATGCAGCCGCGCACGTTCTATGACCTGGTGATCGAAGTGGCGATCGTGCGCCCCGGCCCGATCCAGGGCGACATGGTGCACCCCTATCTGGAGCGGCGCCGGATCCTGCGCGAACAGGGCCCGGAGGCACTGAACGATCCGGACAATCCGCTCTACCCACCGCAGCTGGAACGCGTGTTCGCGCGTACGCTGGGCGTGCCATTGTTCCAGGAACAGGTGATGCAGCTGGCGGTCGAAGCAGCCGGCTACACGCCTGGCCAGGCCGATGCCCTGCGCCGTTCGATGGCCGCCTGGAAACGTCGTGGCGGGCTGGAACCGCATCGCGAGAAGCTGTTGGCCGGCATGCTGGAGAACGGCTTCAGTCGCGAATACGGCGAGCACCTGTTCGAGCAGATCAAGGGCTTCGGCGATTACGGCTTCCCGGAAAGCCACGCCGCCAGCTTCGCCCTGCTGACCTATAACAGCTGCTGGCTGAAATGCCACCACCCGGCCGCATTCACTGCCAGCCTGATCAACAGCCAGCCGCTGGGTTTCTACAGCCCCGACCAGCTGCTGCAGGACGCACGGCGGCATGGCATTACCGTTCTTCCCGTGGACGTACGCCACAGCGACTGGGACTGCACGCTGGACTTCAGCAGGGGGCCGGCGGCGATCCGTCTGGGCCTGCGCCTGATCGACGGCTGCAACGAAGATGCCGTGCAGGCCATCATGCGCGAGCGCGCGCGGCGCCCGTTCGACGACGTCGGCGACCTGTGCCAGCGCACCGCGCTGGACCGCCGCCAGCAGGGCCTGCTGGCCGATGCCGGGGCACTGCGCGGGCTCAGCGGCCATCGCCATCGTGCACGCTGGGATATCTCGGGCGTAGAGAACCGGCTGCCGCTGTTCGACCAGGCCCGTGCCACTGCCGAAGCCCGCGTGCCCCTGCCACTGCCCAGCGCCTGGGAGGACATGCAGGCCGACTACCGCAGCACGGGCACCACCCTCGGCCGCCACCCGATTTCGTTCCTGCGCGCGCAGCTGCGCAGTCGTGGCTGCCTGGATGCCGCACAGCTGGCCGGGCACGGCCACGGCCGCCGTGTGCGCATCGCCGGACTGGTGCGCATGCGCCAGCGGCCACAGACCGCCAGTGGCGTTACCTTCCTCACCCTTGAAGACGAGACCGGCATGGTCAACGCCGTGGTCTGGCGCCACCTGGCCGACCGCCAGCACCGGGTGCTGGTCGACACCCAGCTGATGCAGATCGATGGCCGCCTGGAGCGCGTTGATGGCGTGCAGCATGTCATCGTGCAGCGCATGCACTGCCTGGATGAGCTGCTGCAGGGACTGCGCAGCCACAGCCGCGATTTCCACTGACGATACAGATCGTCACACAACGAACTGGCCTTTGCCCGCCGGCATCCGCTATCGTCGGCCTATCCAAGGAAGGACGACCCGATGCCCCGTGTGCTGCTGCTGACCACCCTGGTGGTCTCGACCCTTGCCCTGCTCGTTTCCGGCTGGACCGCCTGGAGCCTGCATCGCAGCCAATCGCCTGAGCGGATCATCGAAGCGCGCGGCCTGGTCATCCACGATGGCACTGGCCAACCACGGCTGATCCTCGGTGCGCCGGTGCCGGACCCCCTCAGCAGGGGCCGCACCCAAGGACCGCGTGCAACCGCGCTGTCCGGCCTGATCCTGCTTGGCCCCGACGGTTCCGAGCGCGGCGGTTATGGCACCAGCGACCGCGGGGGCGAAGCCCTGCTCACTCTGGACGATGCCACCGGCACCACCGAAGTCTTCAAGGTCGTCGCCAACCCGGACCGTGGCGCCAGCCTGATGGTCAAGCACCAGAACAATACCGGCGCCATGCTCACCTCCTGGCAGGGCAAGCCGGAGCTGATGTTCGTCGATGACAGTGGCCAGTCCTACTACGTGCGCCCCGGCGCCAACGCCGCGCCCTGATCTGCTTCTGTAGCGCCGAGCCATGCTCGGCTGCTTCTACCAACAGCAGCCGAGCATGGCTCCGCGCTACAAAGGCGAAACAACGTCGAGCATGGCTCGACGCTACAGACCACACACCGCCGCCAGGTCATCGGCAAGCTGCCGCAGCTGCGCCGCCCCCAGCGCCGCGCAGGTGATGCGCAGGCCATGCCCTGGTGCAGCCACCGCAAACACTTCGCCAGCACGCACATGCCATCCGCGCGCAGCCAGCGCCAGTACCTGTGGATGGCTGTCGGCCGGCAACGGCAGCCACAGGTTCAATCCCTCCATCGGCAACGGCGTCGGCACACCACGCGCGCGCAGCAGTTCCTGTAGCGACTGCAGGCGCTGCTGGTACCGCTCGCCTGCCGAGACGATCTTCGCCCGCTGCGGCGCCGAGGCCAGCACCGAAGTGGCGGCATCCTGCAGCAGATGACTGACCCAGCCGATGCCGGACGCCAACCGCAACCGCAACCGCATCGCGGTCTCGTCATCACAGGCCAGCCAGGCCAGGCGCAGGTCGGGGCCGAGCGGCTTGGACAGCGAACGCAGCAGCGCCCAGCGCCGGCCATCCAGCGGCAGTACCGAGTGGTAGGCCTGCTGCGAGAGCAGTGCGTAGTGGTCATCGATCAGCACCGCCACCTGCGGGTAGGCCGCCAGCAGCTGGCGCAACGCCCGTGCCCGCTTCGCATCCAGGCTGGCCCCGGTCGGGTTGTGCGCACGCGGGGTCAGCAGCACCGCGCGTGCCCCGGCCTCCAGCGCCTGTCGCAGCGATTCAACCTGCATGCCATGCGCATCCACCGTCACCGGCAACGGCACATGGCCCACGGCATTGAGCACATTGAGGCTGCCGAGGAAGCATGGATCCTCCACCGCGATGCGATCCCCCGGCAGCAGCCATGCCGCCAACAGGCGCTCGATGCCATCGACCGCGCCATGGGTCAGCTCCAGCGCGTACCCCTCGGGGCAATCCGCATCCAGCGAGGCGCGTGCCAACGCCTGCAACCTCGGGTCGACCGTGCCCACGCCATACAGCCGTGGCGCCGCCGGGGCCAGGCGCAGGCTGGGCAGCAGGCGAGGATCCGGGTTGCCACCGGCCAGGTCCTGCAGCGCCAACCCCGGCGTACTGCCCTCGCGCGCCAGCGTCGGCGGTAGGCCACGCACCACCGTGCCGCGTCGGCCCGCGGTACTGGCCAGGCCGGCCGCATCCAGTCGCTTGTAGGCGGCAGCCACGGTGTTGCGATTGACCCCCAGCTGATCGGCCAGTTCGCGCACCGGCGGCAGCACGCTGCCCGCCGGCAGGCGGCCCTTGCCGATGCCATCACGGATGCTGTCGAAGATCGACTCGGCGCTATGCCCGGTGATTTTCATTTTGTCCTATGCCAAAATAATTCTTGTCCTGTGCCAGTGTATCCCACCCTGGCCATCCTGCATTGGAGGTGCCCGCATGCCCCTTGCCGCCGCCGACTGGCCCATCGCCCAGTCCGTTGAACAGATCGCCGCCAACCTGGTCACGGTGCGCCAACGCATCGCCGCTGCCTGCGCCCGCGTCGGCCGGGACCCGGCCAGCGTGCGCCTGCTGCCGGTCAGCAAGACCGTCGATGACGCCCGCATCCGCATGGCGGTGGCCGCCGGTTGCCGCGAGCTGGGCGAGAACAAGGTGCAGGAGGCGCAGCGCAAGGCCGAGACGATGGCCGATCTGGGCGTGCACTGGTCGGTGATCGGGCATCTGCAGACCAACAAGGCGCGCTACGTGGCGCGCTTCGCCAGCGAGTTCCAGGCGCTTGACAGCCTGCGCGTGGCCGAAGCGCTGCAGCAGCGCCTGCAGCTGGAAGACCGCACGCTCGATGTGTTCGTACAGGTCAACACCTCCGCCGAACCCAGCAAGTACGGTCTGGAACCCGCTGCCGTCGAGGCCTTTGTGCAGCAGCTTCCAGCGTTCGACCGCCTGCACGTACGCGGCCTGATGACGCTGGCCATCTTCACCCCCGAGGTCGAGCGCGTGCGTGCCTGCTTCGTGCGCCTGAGCGAACTGCGCGACCAGCTGCAGCGCACTGCACCTCCCGGCATCGACCTGTCGCAGCTGTCGATGGGCATGTCCGGTGACTTCGAAGTGGCCATCGAGGAAGGTGCCACCGTGGTCCGCGTCGGGCAGGCCATCTTCGGCGCACGCGCCACCCCGGACAGTTTCTACTGGCCCAGCAATGGAGCCCTGGCATGAAGCACGCGGTCGTCCTGCAACACGTCGCCTTTGAAGACCTCGGCACCCTGCAGCCTCTGCTGATGGCACAGGGCTGGCAGCTGCAGGTGCTGCAAGCCGGTGTCGACGCCCTCGATCCGGCCGAAGCCGCCGACCTGCTGGTGGTGCTGGGCGGTCCGGTCAGCGTCAACGACGTTGATCTCTATCCCTTCCTCAATGACAGCATCGCGCTGCTGCAATGTCGGCTGCAGCAGCAGCGGCCCACGCTGGGCATCTGCCTGGGCGCGCAGCTGATGGCGCGTGCACTCGGTGCCGACGTCGCCGCCAGTGGCGGCAAGGAGATCGGCTTTTCGCCGCTGCTGCTCACCGATGACGGCCAGCGCTCGCCACTGCAGGCCCTGCAGGGCATTCCGGTACTGCATTGGCATGGCGAGGCGTTCGAACTCCCGGCGGGTGCACGCCGCCTGGCCAGTACGCCGGCCTGCCGCCATCAGGCCTTTGCCATCGGTAACCATGCGTTGGCACTGCAATGCCATCCGGAGCTGGACGCGCGCCAGTTCGAGCGCTGGCTGATCGGTCACACCCTGGAACTGGCGCAGGCCGGCATCGATCCGAACGACCTGCGCACGCAGGCGCGTCGCTATGGCGCGCCACTGGCCGCGGCCGCCACCGCGATGTTCGACCATTGGCTGCAGGACCTGCCGGAGCTACCGCGATGAACTACCGATTGCAGATCCACCGCGATGGCGCCTACTGGGGCCACTTCGACTGCAGCGGGCCTGATGCCCTGCAGCGCATGGACAGCATCGCCGCGCAGCTGCCTGCAGCCCAGGGCTTCCAGCTGAAACGGCAGAAAGGCATCAGCGAAGAGCGCATCCTGTCCAGCAATGCCGATGGCCTGCGCGTACTGGCTTCGCAGACCCAGTACCGCGACCTCTGACGATCGTCACGGTAGTGCCGGCCGCTGGCCGGCACCCGACGGGGAACAGATTTGCCGGCCAGCGGCCGGCACTACCCCGGCTGTTCGCCCGCATGCGAGGCTTGACCCATGCTGACCCTGCAACGCGGCCGCCACCACGCACTGCTCATCGCACCGCGCTGGCCCTCCACCCGCATCCAGCTGGAAGAAGAGGCACTGCAACGCCTGCTCGACGCGCAGGCATTGCTGCCCGCCGGGCTGGGCCTGCTCGTCACGCGCGGCTTCGAACCCAGCCACAGCTGGCTCGGCAGCTTCCGTCGTGGCGTGCGTTGGCTCGGCATCGCAGTGTTCCGCGCCTGCTATCCGCAGCGCCATGATGAAGTCGATGCCATCTTCGGCGCCAACGGCCACGACATCGATGGCCGTCATATCGATGTCTCAGTGGTGTTGCACGGCAAGCGGCTGCGGCTGCTGCCACTGGACGTGTTCACCCCGCCGCGCTGGCAACATCGTCGCACCGCCCGCCATGCCGAAGCGATCGCCCGGGTGAAGCGCAGCCTCCAGCACTGCGGTTTCGAGCTGCATCACAACCCCACCGAAGCCCTGCAGATCCACTGCGACTTTCGTCCGCGCTGACCTCGCAGTCGGCCACGCATGCCGCGCCTCGCGTCCATGGATGCAAATGATTCTCTTTTGCTGTAAGGTGTAGCCGCTGCCCTTGCCGCCGCAGGCTGTTCCCTTTCCCAGTTGTCGCCCGCCCCGTGTCCACGCCTGTCAAACCGACGGATGTCGCGCAACTGTGCGCGGCCCACTACCGGCCGCTGCACGCCCATGTCCGCCGTAAACTCCCGCAACGCAGCGACGCCGATGATGTCGTCCAGGAGACCTGGCTGCGCGTCGTCAGAATCGCCGCCAGTGGCCTGCTGAGCAATGGCCGCGCCTACCTGTACCGCGTCGCCCACAACCTGAGCCGCGGCACCCACGCTGCTGTTGGCCGGTCGCTGGCATGTACTGCGCGGTACTGGCATGCCGGGCTACCTGCCAGCGGGCACACCAGCGCTGGTGATCGCGCTCGCTTCAGTCGGTGCATCCGTCGATGCGACCGACGCCGACCTGCTATGGGTGCTGGACGATGAGTGAGCGCGGCCAACACTGGCAGGCGATCGCCATCAGCATCGGGCTTCACCTGTTGCCCCTGCTGCTGTTGGTGCACTGGGTGGCCGCGCCGCCATTGCCGACGCCGCCGGAGAAGGACGTGCGCATCAGCCTGCGCCTGCTGGCACCGGCAACGCCGCCTCAGCCACTGGAAGAACGCCAAGCCGACACCCCCAGCCAGGCGCAGCAGGCCCGCGCATCCCGACCCACGAAGTCGCCCCCTCCACCGAAACCCACCGCCGCACGCGAGGGCGAGGTAGCCGCCAGCGAACGCGGTGGCGCTGGCCGGCAAGCCCTGCCGGTCGCCCCGCCTGCGGCCGCGACCGATGCAAGTCCCGCACCGGCATCGGTCACGGCCGCGCCGCCCGCTCCCGACGCCCCACCGGCGGACTTCCAGGCCGGCGCCGCCAGCGACCAGTGGGAAGCCCGCCTGATGGCGCGGCTGGAGCGCTATCGCTACTACCCTGCTGCGGCCCGCGCACGGCGCCAGCAGGGCACTGCCTGGGTCAGGGCCAGCATCAATCGCGAGGGACGCCTGCTGGCCCTGCGGTTGGAGCAGTCCAGTGGCCAACCGATGCTTGACGGCGCCGCACTGCAGACCTTCCGCCGCGCGCAGCCACTACCGCCCATTCCCGATGAACTGAAGGCACCACAGGAACTGGTGGTGCCGGTGGAGTACTACCTGCGCTAGGCGTTGTGGAACTGTGCTGCAGTCTGCAACCTCAACCCAGGTTCAGGTCAAACACATCCGGCGCAACAGAGCAGTCCGCCGTGTGCAACGATCGCGAGGCCGGGCCGGCTCGGCCGCTCCACGCGAACGACAGCCGAGCATGGGCTCGGCTCTACAGGGGAACAGAACCTGGCCGGACGAGGCCCCGGCGCGAAAGAGGCAGGGCTACGTCCACGCCGGATCCGCAGTGAAATCGATGGTCAACCAGAACGTGCTGCCCCGCGCATCCAGCCGCACGGCGATCTCATCGCGCATCGCATCAACCTCGCCCACCGAGCCCAATGGCGTGCCGGGGTCTGCCAGCACATGGATCTCGATGAAGCGCATCCGCCCCATCTTCGCCACGTGGCTGGTGAAACCGGCATAGCCACGCTCGGACACGAACGCCTGCATCACCTGCTGCACGCGCCGGTCCAGGTCATCCGGCGCCACCTGCAGCACTTCGCGCATGGCCTTCCATGCACTGCGCGCCGGCACTGGCAGTACCGCCAGGCTGATCAACGCCAGCACGATCGAATCCAGGTACGGGACCCAGTGGTGCCACTTGCCGCCATGCAGGGCCAGGGCCAGCACGAAGGCCAGCACCACCGCCAGGCTCATCAACCCACCCAGCAACCAGCCTCTTACATCCAGCCACAACAGCGCCGAGCGCAGGTGCCGCGCACGCTGCGCGACGAACGTCGCCATTGCCAGGTTGCTGGCACTCAGCAGCGCCGCCCACCACAGCGCGGGCCCGAATTTCACCTCATGCCCGCCCGTGGTCAAGCCAATGACCGCGTTGGCCAGCGCATACACGCAGGCCAGCGACAGGATCACGCCGCCGAGTGCCTCGACCATCGGCTCCAGGTGCCAATAGCCGTACTGGAAGCGCGGGCTCTGCTCCCGCGCCACCAGCCGCAGTACCGACAACGACACCAGGGTCAAGGCAACGTCGACCAGGCTGTACACGCCGTCGAACAGGATCGCCTGCGATCCCACCAGCAGGCCACCGATGAAGCCGACCGCGCTCACCGCGATGGTCACCCCGATGGAGAACTTCAGGATGCGTTGCTCGCGCGCGGTATCCATCGCTCGCCGAAGGGCCGACCGTCGCCGGTCAGGCCTTCAGCACCTCCACCTTGTACGAGGTCACATCGCCATCGTGCTCGATGATGAGCCCGTGCACATCCGACTCGAAGCCCGGGAAGCGCGCATTCTGTTCACGGGCAATACGCAGAGACTGGATGATCGGTTCGTCGCTGTCGCCGAATCGCTCGCCCGGCATGATGGTCGGAATGCCCGGCGGATACGGCACCAGCATGGTCGCCGCGACGCGACCACTGAGCTGCTCGATGTCGACCCGCTCGATCTCGCCCTTCACCAGGTGGTTGTAGGCATCGGCCGGGGTCATCACCGGCGTCGGCAGATCCACGTACATCTCGCGCATCACCTTGGCGACCTCGAATTCCTGGTTGAACGCGTGCAATGCATCGCACAGGTCACGCAGTCCCCAGCCAGCGTAGGCAATCGGATAGTCCGCCGCCAGCGTCGGCAATGCCTGGCTCAGCGGCGCGTTGCAGTCGTACAGCTCCTTGAAGGCCATCAGCTCGGTGACCAGCGTGCTCCACTTGCCCTTGGTGATGCCCATCGAGAACAGGAACAGTACCGAATACAGGTTGGTCTTCTCCACAGTGATGCCGCGGCCCCACAGGAACTTGCTCAGCACCGCCGCCGGAATGCCCAGCGTGCCCATGCTGCCGTCCATCGTCAGGCCTGGGGTCAGCAGGGTCACTTTGATCGGGTCGATCAGCACGTAGTCATCGACCAGATTCTCGAAGCCGTGCCAGTGCGCGTCCGGCTGCAGGTACCACTCCTCGCGCTTGGCCACCAGCGGCGCCGGCGTATCGCCCTTGTCCAGGCTGCGCTCGACCTTGGTCGGCTGCCACACACTGAACCACCAGTCGTCGCGCCCGAGGTCGTCACGCACGTGCAGCATCGCGCGGCGGAAGGCGATCGCCTCGTCATGCATTTCCTGCACCAGCGAACGGCCGGCCTCGCCCTCCATCATCTTCGAGGCCACGTCACAGGCCGCGATCACCCCATAATGCGGGCTGGTCGAGGTGTGCATCATGAACGACTCGTTGAAGCGCTCGGCATCCAGGTCGCGCTGCGCCGAGTTGCGTACGTGGATCATCGACGCCTGCGAGAACGCGGCCAGCAGCTTGTGGGTGGAGTGCGTGGTGAAGATGATCGCATCCTGCTCGCGCGGCTTGCCCTTGGCCATGCCGTAGTGGTTCTCATAGAACGGATGGAACGCGGCGTAGGCGTACCAGGCTTCGTCGAAGTGCAGGAAGTCGACCGCGCTGCCGATTTCGTCGGCGATCTTCTCGGCGTTGTAGCACAGGCCGTCGTAGGTCGAGTTGGTGACCACCGCAATGCGCGGCTTGGAACCGGCCTTGTAGGCCTGGCTGGCCAGCGGGTTGGCAGCAATGCGCTGCTGCAGCGACTCCGGCGTGAACTGATCCAGGCTGATCGGGCCGATGATGCCGTGTGCGTTGCGGCTTGGGGTGAAGTACACCGGCACCGCGCCGGTCATGATCAGCGCGTGCAGCAGCGACTTGTGGCAGTTGCGGTCGACGAACACCACGTCGCCGCGGGCCACCGTGCCATGCCAGACGATCTTGTTGGCGGTGGAGGTGCCATTGGTGACGAAGAAGGTATGGTCGGCACCGAAGTTGCGCGCCGCCTCTTCCTCGGCATCCTTGATCGGGCCGGTGTGATCCAGCAGTGAGCCCAGTTCCGGCACCGAGATCGACAGATCGCTGCGCAGGGTGTTCTCTCCGTAGAACTGGTGGAACGCACGGCCGACCGGCGACTTGGTGAATGCCACGCCGCCTGCATGGCCCGGCGTATGCCAGGAGTAGTTCGACTCTGCCGCATGATGGATCAGCGCCTTGAAGAACGGCGGCAAGAGATTCTTCATGTAGTCTTCGGCCGCGCGCATCACCTGCCGCGAGATGAAGCTCTTGGTGTCTTCAAACAGGAAGATGAAGCCGTGGATGTACTTGAGCAGCTTGCTCGGCACCTTTTCGATGGTGCGGCGCTCGCCGTACAGGAACACCGGCAGGTTGGCGCGGCGCGCACTCTGCTCGCGCAGGAAGGCGGTGAGGCGTTGGAACTCGCCATCCACCTCTTCGCTGCCATCGATCGAGATCAGCACCGCCGAGGCCGCCACGTAGGTACGGGCTCCGGCACGCGCATCATCCAGGTTCAGCCCGCACAGCACCCGCTGGTCGTTGCTGCGCAGCTCTTCCACCAGGGCGCGGATCAGGATGCCGCCGATGCGCGGCGACTCGTAGTCGTTGTCGATGACAATGACCGGGTAGTCCAGGGACTTGAAGTACACGTTGATTCTCCTTGTCGAACTCAGGAACGCTGGGCGCCGGCGCTGATGGCCGATGCCTCGCGGGCGCGCTGCCGCTGCTGGCGGCGCTCCTCGCTGAAGAAGGGATAGAACACGGTGATGAACAGCACGAACAGGAAGGCGTACTGCACAATGGTTCCCGACGAGCCGTAGATTGCCCACAGGCAGTACACGACGGTCAGGCTGGTGAGGGTCCAGAACGCACCGGTATGGACCAGGGTGTGCGAACGCTCGACCACGAAGTAGCAGGCCACGCACGAGTAGATGTAGGGCAGCAGGGTCAGCACCACGGCCGCCGACGTGATCACGTCGAACTGGGCCGACGCGGTTTCCGAGGTAGACGTCACCAGCACCGCCAGGGTCATCAGCACGGCCACGATCAGCACGCCCTTGACCGGCACGTCGTCCTTGTTGGTCTTGCTGAAGATGCTTGGGAACAGGCCATCATCCGAGGCCGCCTTGGCACTCTGCGCGGTCAGCAGGATCCAGCCACCCAGCGAGCCGGCGGCGCCGATGAAGGCGCACAGGCTGACCAGCGCGCCGCCCCAGCCGCCGACCGCCTTGGCCGCCGCCAGCGCGAACGGTGCGTCGGACACCTGTAGTTCCGAGTTCGGCACCATGCCCATGATCACAGAGGAGCTGGCGATGTAGGCGATGGCCGCCAGGAACACGCCGGCCAGGGTGGCGCGGGCCACGTTCTTCTCCGGGTTCTCGACCACGCCAGCCGTGACCGAAGCCGATTCGACACCGATGAAGGCCCACAGGGTCAGTGCCGCGGCACTGGAGATCGCGCCGAAGTTGGACTCACCGGACACGTTGTAGGCGCCCTTGAAGATGTCGGCATCGAAGAAGAACCAGCCGAAGATGGCGATGCCCAGGATCGGCACCAGCGCGAAACTGGTGGTGACCGTCTGCACACGGCTGACGAAGGCCGGGCCGATCACGTTGGCAAAGCTCAGCGCCCACACCAGGATCAGCACCGCGATGCAGCGCACCAGCGGCTCGGACAGGATCGGGAAGAAGTAGCTGAAGTAGCCCACCGCGGCGATCGGGATGGCAACGTTGCCGATCCAGTTGGCGAACCAGTAGATGGTATTGGTCTGGAAGCCCATGTAGGGCCCGAACCAGTCACGCGCATACGCGTACGGGCCGCCCGCCTTCGGCGCCAGCTTGCCCAGCTTGGCGAATACGAAGGCCAGCAACAGCGCACCGGCCGTGGTGATCAGCCAGCCCCAGATCGATGCGGTACCGATCTTGGCCAGGCTGGACGGCAACAGGAACACGCCTGAGCCCATCATGTTGCCGGCGACGAGGAAGGTGGCTCCGACCACCCCGATTTTCTTTGCTTCTGCCATGACAATCTCCGGTACTGGCATGAGCCCGGTGCGGCCGGGCGTGGGGACGGTTGCGCTGGCGTAACGCCGCTGGCGCTTACTTGATGAAGTTGTATTGCAGGCTGCCCTGCACCCGGACCGTGTCGCCGCGCGCGCCGCCCTGCTGTTCCAGGCGGCCGTACAGCAGCTCCATGCCCATCGTCCACGACGGCGCCGGGCTCCAGATCAGGTTGAACACGCCGTATCGGCTCTGCCGGAAGGCGTCGGCAGCGAGTGCCGCGTTCCGCTCCAGGGTCAGCTGGCCGAAGATCAGGTTCGAACGCCACAGCCCGGACCAGTAATGCGTGTAGCCGACGAAGCCGCCGTGCAGGTCCAGCGCGTCAAGACGGCCATCGGCACCGACCACCGCGTCCAGCCCGGAGCCGGTCAGGTCCGCGGTGTAGCGGCTGAGGCCGCGCCCGCCGAGCGCGCCGAACAGCAACAGATCGCGCTCGCCTACCGATGCCGAGCCACTGAACTGCAGGCCGCCGGCCATGCGCCGGTCACGCTCGCCGTCACCGTCATAGGCCAGGCTGCGCGCCACCGCGCCCAGCTGGAGATGGCCCCAGTCGCGCTCCATGCGTGCGGTCACGGTCACATCTGGCAGCCGGTTCACTGCGGCCCGTTCATCACTGGCACCGGCCAGTTCGGTCCTGGGGTCTTCGGCCGCCAGCGTCAGGGTGTTGCCCTTGCCCATCGCGAAGCTGTGGTGGATGCCGGCCACCAGCAGATAGCCGGCGCCGCCGGGACCGGCGAAGTCGAGCGTGTCGGGCAGGCTGTCCGGGTCCATGAAACTGGAGTAACCGTAGCCGGCATAGGTATTGCCAAGCTGGCCATACGCGTGGCGCAGACGGAACGCGTAGCCATCGCTGCTGCCGAAGAAATCATTCTCCAGGTAGAAGCGCAGGTTGCCGTGCGTGGTCGGGCGCCGCGCCTCGAAGCTGAAGCGGGTCTGTTTGGCGTGGATGTTGAAATTGGAGACATCGCGATGGCTGCCGCCCACCGGCATCGATGAGGGGATGAACTGATCCTCGTCACCGGCCGCACGCGAATCGGCAATCGCATCGAGCTTGGCATAGCCGCCAATGCGGATCACCGTGTCAGTGCCTGGAATGGCAAAGAAGCCCTTCAGATCCGGGTCGGTCGGCCCAGCAGCGCTGTCGGGACGCGAGGCCGCTGTTGAGGGATCGGCCACCGATTCGCGCTGCGGCAGCACCGGTTGCGCCACACCCGGCACCTGGGTGGGATGCAGCAGGTTGGCACTGCTGCCAGGTGGTGTCACCGGCGCCGCTACCTGCGCAGCGGCCGCGACAGCGCCCTCGCGTTGTTCGAGCCGTTCCAGGCGCTTCTGCATGCCCTCCAGTGCCTGTCGCATGGCAGCGATTTCCTGGCGCAATGCGTGCGCATCCTCCTGGCCATTCTGCCGCGCATAGGCTGGCGTGACCGCCAGCGCGGTCAGGCAGGCCAGACTCAGTACCGCAAAGCGCATTGCATCCTCCCTGGACGAACATTCGCAGCGCACTGACGGCGCGCGCACAGGCGCAGCTCCGACATTGCGTTGCCATTGCTGGAAATGCGGGTACTGCGTCGACGACACCGGCCAGCCTGCACGTGGCAGGCAACAGGACGATGACACTGCCCCGCCCGTACCGATATCGACGCCATCAGGGCCGCACTGCCGGAGAGGTGGCGACCGCAGCGGTCTGGGTAACAACCAGGGAGTGAGAACGTCGTGAATGGCTGTGCCGACTGCCCCGGTTCAGGGCGTGTCAGGCGCGGCATCCCTGGCGCGTTGACGCTGTATTCCATGCGTCACAGGCTAATCCGCCTGTCGTTTTTGGCCTTGATTGGAATCAAGGCGCGATGCTTGATGTCAGTCACGATTCAGACGTGACGACGAACAGGAGGTGCGCAGCCTGCATCACCCGCACAGGTGACGAAAAGCAACAGGCCCGCATGCTGCCATGTGGGCCTGTGATGTCGCATCACGGCGTGGGTGCCGGTCAGCGCGGGCCCAGCACCGTCTGCAGGTCAGCGCCCTGTGGCAGGCCGGCGCGACGCTGCACCTGGCCCTGTGCATCCTGGAACAGGATGCCCGGCGTGCCCTGGAAGCCCATTTCAATCATCAGCACCTGGTTGGCATCGAGCTTGCCGGCGATCTCGCGGCTGATGCTCGGCAGGGCCTTGATTCCACCACGGTCGAACTGGTGTTCGTTTTCCAGCAAGGCCGCACTCGGGTCACGCGCAGACAGGATGGCCGCAGCCTTGGCCGGGCTGTCCTCACGAATCACGCCGACCATGATGTGGCGCAACTGCACCTTGCCGGCGTCGACCCACGGACGCGCTGCTTCCCAGAACTTGTGGCAGTACGGGCAGTTGGCATCACTGAAGGTATAGACCACGCGCGGCGCATCAGCCTTGCCGTCACGCACCCAGGCACTGGCCTCCAGCTTGGTCCACATCCTGGCCGACATCGGTGCTGAAACCAGCTTCTCCACCGCCTCGGCGGCCACGTCGTTGCCCTCGGCATCGAACAGGCTGCCTACCAGCACATGCTTGCCGTCGGCGGTGACATAGGCTGCGGCCGGTTGCTGCCCACCCACCACGCCAGCGAATCCACGCAGGCCACCCGGTGCATCGAACTCGGCAACGACTTCAAAACCGTGCTTCTCGATGCCTTTCAGCACTGCGGGGCGCTCGCCCTTGGCCGCTGGGGCCTGAGCGCTCGCTGCCGGCGCTGCCGTTGCCTTGCCTGGTGGGGTCTGGGCCTGACTGCAGGCGGCCAATGCCAGCATGACCGGCAGCAACAGCACCGCCGAAGCGATGCGCAGGGAAGTCGACAACATGGGAACTCCGTAGTGAGATGCCCGCGCAGGCTACCGCAGCCGGCGCAGTTTGTGTTCAAGACCCGCCGCCGTCAGTTCGCCAAGGTGCAGTTCACGCAGGCGGCCTTCGGCGTCGAAGAACAGCGTCGATGGATAGGCCTGTACACCCAGCACGGTTGACGCCGAGGCGGTATCGTCCAGCAATACATTGCCCAGCCGGAGCTGTTCGGATGCGATGAAACCCTTCACTTCGTCCAGGGTTTCTCCCTGGTTGAGGAACACGAACTGCACGTCAGTGTGGGTCTGCTGTGCGGATGCCAGTACCGGCATCTCGCGACGGCAGGGACCACACCAGCTGGCCCAGAGATTCAGCACCACCGGTTTGCCACGGAATTGCTGCAGGTCGATCCTGCGCCCCTGCAGATCGGCCACCTGGACCGCCGGCAGCGGCATTCGCCGCTCCTGCCATGCTGCGAGCAGGTGGCTGCCCGCCGCCCACAGCACCACACCCACCAGGGCTCCCGCCAGCACCGGCGCACGCAACGCGCGCCACAGCCGCAGCCGCCAGGTGCCCCACGCCAGGCCCGCAACCAGCACGACGGCAAGGTGATACCCACCGTCGGCGATCTGCAGGATGCTCCAGGGGGCCTCACGGTAGAGCGCGAAGTTCAAGGCCACGAAGCTGATGCGTCCACACAGCAGGCCGATCAGCAACATGTCCAGGACCAGGCTGGCCGCGGAAGGCACTGCCATCCCGTCCTTCGGCCGCGGCCACAGGTGGGCCACCGCCATGGCCATAAGCACGCACATCAGGATCAGCACCACCGGCATCGGCACCGGTCCAACACTCGACATCAACCCACCTGTCACATCATCTCGTTGCCTGCATGGTCAAAGCGTCGCGCCCAGGTTGCAAGTGCGACGCCCACCGCAGGCTTCAGGCCGCGCTGCGCGGCATCTGCATGCCAGGCGCCGGTTGCAGCCCGCGCAGGCTGCCCGCCACCGACGACAACAGCGGTCGTTCGCGCCGATTGTTGTTGACCTGCCGGCGATAGTTGGCCGGCGTCATTCCGACAATGCGCAGGAACAGGCGGCGGAATGCGCTCTGGTCTGCATAGCCCACGCCCCAGGCCACTTCATCGATACCCGCCCCCTGCTGCAGCAATGTCTGCGCCTTGGCGATACGCAACCGCTGGCAATACTCGATCGGACGCAGGCCGGTGGCCTTCAGGAAGCGCCGCTGCAGAGTCCGCGGTTCCAGTCCGGAAACCTCGCAGATCGCTCCGAGCGTGGCCCCACGCGCAGCGGTGGTATGCAGCCAGCGTTGCGCCTTCAGTACGTCGCGATCGCCGTGGGCGAAGTTGGCACTGAAACGCTCCAGATCCTGCTGGATCGCCGCTGGCACCGTGATCCCCAGCTGCTGCGCCACGGAGCTCGCCACGCCCTGACCGTGCAGCCGGTACAGCAGGCGCAGGGCGAGGAAGCGCCAGGCCTGGGAACCGGCCACCGTCAGCAGGTCACCGTCGTCGACCAGCGCACGCTCACTGGGCACCCAGCTGGCCGACGGTCCCTGCAGGCCCGGATGACGCCCGAGGTCCGGCCCACTGACGGTGCGGCCGGCAAGCAGACCCGCGCGTGCCAGCATGCTGACACCATCGCTGGCAGCTGCCAGCAGACTGCCGCCATCGTAATGCGCGCGCAGCCAATCCAGCAGGACCTCATCGGCGCGCAGGCAGACGCCTTGACTGATCTGGCCAGGCACGGCGATCACGGCGGGAATGTCCGCCTCGAGCATCTCCGCGCCGGCAACGCGATGCACGCCGGTCTGGCTGGCTGGCACGACCCAGCGGGTCACCAGGACACGCTTGAACGGGCGACGCTGCTGCTGGGCAAGCCGGTTGGCGACGTGTGCCATTTCGGTCAGCACCGAGGCCGCCGACGGGTCCCCTCCCGGGTACTCGACCACCGCGACCTCTACGAATCCCTCGTTCCTGAATCCTTCCACAGAGCATCTCCTCGGTTCGTTGCAGGCCATCCAGCGGCCGGTTCAGGCGCAGGGTAGGAACTGCCACGACGGCGGGGCTATGAAGAAAGTTGCAAAGTGCGCTGAATGCGCCGTCAGCGACGGGAGCTTGACCCTGGACCTGACTCCAGGCTTCAGAATGACCGGCAGCATCCGCAGGAATCCGCCATGAACATTGGTCAACTGGCGCGCCAGGCCGGCGTACCGATCGATACCGTGCGCTACTACGAGCGCCAGCAGTTGCTGCCCACCGCGGCACGCTCGGCCGGGGGCTATCGCATCTTCGGTGAGCAGGACCTGCGCCGGCTGCGCTTCATCCGCCGCGCCAAGACGCTGGGCTTCAGCCTGGAACAAATCGCCGAACTGCTGGCACTCAGTGATGGCCATCCGCAGGACATGGGCAGCGTGCGCAACGCGGCGCAAGCCCGACTGCAGGACATCGCGCAGCGCATGGCTGAACTGCAACGCATGCACAGCGCGCTCTCGCAGCTGGTCGACGCCTGCCCCGGCCACGGCACCCTGGATCAGTGCCCAATCCTGGCGGCGCTGACCGACGGCGCCGACTGAGTACGTGTGATCGTCGTTCCCTTCGCAACGCGCGTGAAGAAAAGTGCAACAAATGCTTGCCAACCCTCTGGGGCAAGGCTATTATTTCGCTCCTCAGCGACGTGGGGCCATAGCTCAGCTGGGAGAGCGCCTGCATGGCATGCAGGAGGTCAGCGGTTCGATCCCGCTTGGCTCCACCAATCTTTCGGCATTAGGCCGTCGAAAGGTCGCTAAAGAACATTGATGAGAATTGCGTCCCCATCGTCTAGAGGCCTAGGACATCACCCTTTCACGGTGGCGACCGGGGTTCGAATCCCCGTGGGGACGCCACTCATCACGAACAACGAGGACCCGGCCGATAACCGGGTCTTTTTGTTCACCGCCTACCGGCATTCAGGTTGTGGCGTTGCGGTTCCCCTGCCCTTGGTGGCAACGGTTGAACCGGGACGAAAAAGTTCAAAAAAAACTTCCACAAACGTGAACACGCAGGTATGATAGGCGGCTCGGTAACACGGGGCCATAGCTCAGCTGGGAGAGCGCCTGCATGGCATGCAGGAGGTCAGCGGTTCGATCCCGCTTGGCTCCACCACTTTCGACATTAGGCCGTCGAAAGTTCTACAACTTGAAGTTTTTCGTGCGTCCCCATCGTCTAGAGGCCTAGGACATCACCCTTTCACGGTGGCGACCGGGGTTCGAATCCCCGTGGGGACGCCAGTTTCAAAACGGACTCTGCTCCCGGCAGATATCCGGAGTTTCATGGGGCCATAGCTCAGCTGGGAGAGCGCCTGCATGGCATGCAGGAGGTCAGCGGTTCGATCCCGCTTGGCTCCACCACTTCGACATTAGGCCGTCGAAGGATCTACAACTTGAAGTTTTCGTGCGTCCCCATCGTCTAGAGGCCTAGGACATCACCCTTTCACGGTGGCGACCGGGGTTCGAATCCCCGTGGGGACGCCAATTCTTGAAAACCCCGGCTTCGGCCGGGGTTTTTCTTTTCCCGCGATCTGCCATCAAACCGCCCTGCCCGTGGATGGCTTCACCCCGCCCACGGCTCAGAACCGCCGATACATCCCGATCGATGCCGGGGCAGTCGGTTCGAAACCAAACTGCGCATACAACCGATGCGCCTCGCCATCGGCCAGCAGGCTGACGTACGCCGACGGCGGCAGGTTGGCCTGCATCCAGCCGTCCAGCCGCCGCATCACCTCCTTGCCCAGGCCCTGCCCCTGCAATCGCGGCAGCACCGCGATATCACAGACCTGCAGGTGGCAGCCGCCATCGCCGACGATACGGCCCATCGCCACCAGTTCAGCGCCCTGGTAGGCACATACGCCGAACAGCGTATTGGGCAGCGCGCGGGCGGCTGCTTCGCGGGACTTGGCGCTGAGGCCTGCGAGCACGCGCAACTGGCAGTAGTCCTCGACCGTGGGTACGGCTTCGCGGAACTGGCAGGTGATGGAATCATTCATGCGGCATCTCCGGATGGGTCGGGCTATCCTGCCGCATCCACGTCGCAGCCGCTGCGACCCAGGCCCACAGAGTCCCATGTGCTATTCCGCCCTGATCCGCGCTGACTACGCCAAACTGGTACGCGAGTTCGGCGCCATCCTGTCGCTGGAGGACTTCGCCGAACTGTACGCACACGATCCGGGCAAGAAACGGCCGAAGACCCCGAAGGCGATGGATGACGGATTCGCCGGTGCGCGTACCGAACAGGGGCGGGACATCGTGGCGAAGATCCAGCAATGGCATGCGCAGGAGCAACAGGCCCTGGAGGCCGAACTGGCCCGGCAACGCGAACGACGCGATATTGCCCATGCCACGCTGGCCACCCGGCCCACGCAGAAGGCGCGCAACGACCTGCGCGTGGCCGGTAACCGCATCGAGCGCGCACAGGCCCGGCTGGAAGACCTGCATCGGGTGCAGCTGCTGCCGCGTGACAACCGCATTTTCCCCGGCACCTACGCACCGGTGATGGTCAGCGAGAACGGCCAGCGCGTGATCAAGCCGATGCGCTACCAGTGCCGGCTGCCGGACAAGCCGGCGCGCAACGACGTGCTTTACCCCGGCACCTACAATGCGCGGCGCGACAGCCTGGAAGGTTACTGGCGGGGTGCGTTCGGACTGCGCCACGGCGTGGTGGTGGTACAGGCGTTCTACGAGCACGTGCCCCGCCACGCCATCGCCGGCCGCACCCTCGGTGCCGACGAAAAGGAACAGGACGTGGTGCTCGAATTCCGTCCCGATCCGCCCCGCGACCTGCTGCTGGCCTGCCTCTGGGCAGAATGGGAAGGACCGGAAGGCCGCCTGCTGTCGTTTGCCACGATCACCGACGCACCGCCCAGCGACGTCGCCGCTGCCGGGCATGACCGCGGGGTAGTGCCGATCCGCAAGGAACACCTCGACGCCTGGCTCAACCCCGAACCGGATGACCTGGCGCGCCAGTACCGCATCCTCGATGACCGCGAGGAGATCCGTTACGTGTACGAGGAAGCGGGCTGAGCGCCGGACGCAATTGAAAAACCCCGCCTGGACGGGGTTCCTGGATCAGGGGTTGCCGCCGAACTTCGCAGACGCGAGCATTCAGCCGTCGGCAGTATCCCCCTGCCGGTCCGTGACGGACGGCTCAGGCCTTGACGCTGGAGCGACCCACCGCTCGCGCCAGCGCGCGTGACAGATCAGCCGACAGGTACGGCTTGACCAGCAGCAGGCCGGCCAACATCGGCGCCGGCAGCTGCTCGGCCAGCATCCCGGTGGCCAGCACGAACGGAATGCCACGCGCTGAAAGCGCTGCAGCCACCGGCTCACTGGTCTCGTTGCGGGCCAGGCGGTAATCCAGCAGGGCCACGTCAGGAGTGCTCTGCTCCAGCAGCCGCAGGGCCTCGGACACACTCGCTGCGAGGCCAACCACGACCGCACCGGCATGCACCAGCTGCATCTGCAGCAGGGCCGCACTCATTTCGTCGTTCTCGACCACCAGCACCCTCAGGTCCTGCAACACTGTCATCGGCTACCGCTCCTGGAGGCAATTGCACGCTGGGAGTATAGCTATCAAGGGGCCAATGCCGACAGGAACCGCCCTCATAGGCCCTCCTACTATGCATCGCCTGCCGACCTCGGTTACACTCGTACGCTGCCTGCCGGTGTGGCGGAATGGTATACGCAGCTGACTCAAAATCAGCCGGGGGTGACCCCATGAAGGTTCGAGTCCTTTCACCGGCACCACAGCATCAAAGGCCAGGTCCGTGATCTGGCCTTTTGCTTTTCCCGGGCCAGAGCGCCGACACTGGCGAAGATGCCCCAGCATGCCCTGCCCGCGCGATTGCTTCTCCTGCGGGCGTCCGACGCCGTCGCCTCGTCCCACTACCTCTCGCTGCCGGGCGTGATCGAGCACACCAGCTGGGGCCACGTTTCCGAACGGGCGATGGCGCTGCAGATCGCCCGCCATCTGCCTGACGCATCCGATCAGCGCTGGCGCTGGGGACGCCAACAACCTGCAGGCGGTCGCCGCGATCCTCGACGGCTGCCCGCAACGCAGTGATGACCTGCTGGCCCGCGACGGCGGCGAGGAATTCATCGCCACCCTGCGAGCGCCTGCGCGCCGCCGTGGAAACCGCCGCCCTGCCCGCCGCTGAGGCCCATGTGACCATCAGCATCGGCGTAGCCTGGCAGGCCGCGCATGAGCAGGCCGAGCCACGAGGCCGGGGAACAGCACTCCGACCGCCGGGCCTAGACCGCACGCAGCACCGCCGCGCCGTGCAGGTGCCCCGCGCCACCCTGCACGCGGAAGCTGGCCACGGTCTGCAGAAGCTGCGCTGACTGCTCCTCCATGCTGCGCGCCGCGGCCGAGGCTTCCTCGACCAGCGCAGCGTTCTGCTGGGTGCCCTGGTCGATCAGATCGACAGCGTGGTTCATCTGCTGGATGTCGTCGCTCTGCTGCTGTGCGGCCGTGCTGATCTCGGACATCAGGTCACTGACCCGGCGCACGTTGAGCACGATCTCGTCCATGGTGCGGCCGGCGCTCTCAACCTGCGCGGTGCCGGCGCCGACATTGGCCACCGACGCATCGATCAGCTGCTTGATCTCCTTGGCGGCACTGGCCGAGCGCTGCGACAGTTCGCGGATCTCGGTGGCGACCACGGCGAAGCCACGCCCGTGTTCGCCCGCACGCGCGGCTTCCACCGCGGCGTTCAAGGCAAGGATGTTGGTCTGGAAAGCGATGCCGTCGATCACGCCGATGATGTCGACGATGCGCCGCGAGGATGCGTTGATCACCGCCATGGTCTCGACCACTTCGTGCACCACGTTGCCGCCACGCGCAGCGACATCGGCAGCCCCACCGGCCAGCTGACTGGCCTGCCGTGCGTTGCTCGCGGTGCGCTGCACGGTCTCGGCCAGGCCCTTCATCGACATGGCGGTCTCCTCCAGCGACGCTGCCTGCTGCTCGGTGCGCTGCGACAGATCGCTGTTGCCCTGCGCGATCTCGGTGGCACCGACGGCGATGGTGTCGGCGGCAAACTTGATCTGGCCGATGATCGCAGCCATCGCCTCGACCAGCGAATTCACGCCTTCGCACAGCTCGGCGATCGGCCCGTGCTTGTCGGCGGTGGCCACGCGCCGGGTCAGGTCGCCCTCCTTGGCGGCCGCCACCACTTCACGGGTCTGCGCCACGGCGCGCTGCATGGCCTGGTTCTCATGCACCTGCGCGGTGATGTCGGTGGCGTACTTGACGACCTTGAACGGCTTTCCATTGAGATCCAGGATCGGGTTGTAGGACGCCTGGATCCAGACCTCGCGCCCGCCCTTGCCGAGGCGCCGGTACTGGCCGGCATCGTATTCGCCACGGCCCAGCTTCTCCCAGAACTGCCGATACTCGGCACTGCCACGATACTCGGGCTCGACGAACAGCGAGTGGTGCTGGCCACGCACGTCGTCCAGGCTGTAGCCGGTGGCTGCCAGGAAGTTCTCGTTGGCCGAAAGGATGCGGCCGTCCATGCCGAACTCGATCACCGCCTGCGACTTGTCGATCGCCGCCAGCTGCCCGGCCGAGTCGGCCGCCTGCAGCTTCTGCGCGGTGATGTCGGTGGCGAACTTGACCACCTTGTAAGGCCGCCCCTGCCGGTCCAGCACCGGGTTGTACGAGGCCTGGATCCAGATCTCGCGCTGGCCCTTGCCGAAGCGCCGGTACTGGCCAGCGTCATATTCGCCACGCCCCAGCCGCGCCCAGAAGTCGCGGTACTCGGCGCTGCGCGCCTGCTCGGGATCGACGAACAGGGAATGATGCTTTCCCTGGATCTCCTCCAGCCGGTAGCCCATCGCCTGCAGGAAGTTGTCATTGGCCTGCAGGATGGTGCCATCGAGGGCGAACTCGATGACCGCCTGGACCCGGTGCAGCGCCGCGACCTGGGCTTCCAGCTCGGCACGGCCGTCGGACACGGCCTCGGCGCCGGTGCGGTGCTGGGGTGCCAGCGCGTCCAGCAGGGCACGCCACGGCGACCAACGGGTATGCAGCTCAGCCGGCGCCTGTGCGCCCGCCGTGAAGCCTGGAATGAGCATTGTCTGATCCTCGGTGTCCGGTAAGCGGTTGCGACCCGACGGGCGGGATGCCCGGCGGCAACTTCAGGTGCCAGGGACTACAGGTGCCAACCGGCACCTCTCGAGCGACTGCCACGAACGTCTGCTGCGGGTGCGATCGGCATCTGGGAGCGGCGGAACACACAGCGCGGGCCGCCCATCGGGGACGGCCTGGGGTCCTGCGGCGGGTGACTGGAGCGGGATCCAGAGGGAATATCGGCGAGGCGATCGGTGGCTTTAGCCGGATTACGCGACGTCCGTCGCAACTTCAGATGCAGCTGCAGGGACGCGGTAGACAATCGCGATGTACTTCACATTCTGCTCACGCTCGGTGGGGACACCGGGTGTCATCACGGAACATGTCGCGCGTTGCCGTCGTCACTGGGCAGAGCCTTGCCGGGCACGATGCAGTTCAGGCCCAAAAGGTTTGCATGACCAACGGGCGATTCCGTGGCAGGTGAAAACGGCCAGCATGCAGCGAACTGCAGGACGCGCACTGACACGGAGATCGCATGTTCCCACGCTTGGCCAGCCTCCTGATCCTGGGCCTGTGCAGTACCGGCGCCCTCGCTGCCGATGCCACCTATCGGCCCGCCTTCCATCCGGACCAGCTGAAGGGGCCGCCTGTCGGGCGACCGAACGAGGTGCTGGTACTGGGCACCGCCCACCTGTCCGGCCTGCCCAAGTCGTTCCAGCCCGCCTTGCTTGAACCGTTGCTGCAGCGACTGGTCGCCTGGAAGCCCGAACTGATCGCCACCGAAGACCTGTCCGGCCTCCAGTGCGATTCCATGCGTCGCTACCCGGAACGCTATGCGCAGAGCGTGGCCACCTACTGCTTCGACACCACCGCTGCGCAGGCTGCCACGGGCCTGGACGTGCCCGCAGCGAACGCCCAGGCCGAGCGCCTGCTTGCGACCTGGCCGGACGAGCCGACGCCCACCCAGCGTCGTCGGCTCGCCGCATTGTTCCTGGCAGCGGGCGAACGCGGCTCGGCGCAGGTGCAGTGGCTGCGCCTGCCTGCGTCCGAGCGCAAAGCCGGCGATGGGCTGACGCCGGCCCTGGTCGAGATCCTCGGCAAAGGCCTGGTCCGCCGCAATGAAACCAGCCTGATCGCCGCCGTCGTTGCTGCCCGCCTCGGGCATGAACGGCTGTGGGCCGTGGACGACCACACGGCCGATTCTCCCACACCGGCCGAGGATGAAGCGGCGGCCAGTGCAGCCATCACCGGTGCCTGGAACAATACACACTTGCGGGCGCGACGGGAGGCCGATGAACGCCTCGTGGCCAATCTGGACAAGCCCGGCGGCGTCATGGCGCTGTATCGGGATTACAACAGCCCCGCGGCAGCGATGGCAGCGTACCAGAGCGACTTCGGCGCGACGCTCGTCGAGCCGTCCTCCAAGGCGTTCGGCCGGATGTATGTCGGTTACTGGGAAACCCGCAACCTGCGCATGGTCGCCAACGTCCGCGACGTGCTGGGCCTGCACCCTGGCAGCCGAATGCTGGCCATCGTCGGTGCCTCGCACAAGGGCTACTACGAGGCCTACCTCAATCAGATGCACGACGTGCAGCTGGTCAGTACGGACACGGTATTGCGTTGACCAGGATAGGTGCACGCGATGCGCTGGCACTATCCTGCAAGGCCCGTCTGCAGGTGCCGACATGCTGAAAGTGATCGCCGAGGATTTCATCCATCCCGATGCGGTGGACACCGTGCTTCCCCTGTACCGCGAGCTGGTCGCATGCACGCGGCGAGAGCCGCTCTGCCTCGGCTATGAACTGTTCGTCGACCAGAAGGACCCCGGGCATTTCGTCTTCATCGAGCAATGGCCGGACCGCGACGCTCTGGATATCCATTGCGCCAGCGAGCACTTCCAGCGTCTGGTGCCTCAGATCAACGCGTTCCAGCGCGCACCGTGCCGGGTCCTGCTGATGGACGCGGCACGGGTGTAGTGCCGGAAGCGAGACGCCCGCCGTCGCCGCGGCCATGCCGCCACAGCAACACGCAGGCCGCAACCGTGCAGGCCAGGCTCAGGACCAGCAGCGCGACCGCGCCTTGCTGCAATACGGGCAACAACGCCTGCGCGTACGGGTCGCCGCGCAGCTGTTCGGCGCGCAGGCAGGTGGCCAGCGCCAGGCACCAGCCGACCAGCGCCGGGATGAACATGCGTACCGCAACCGGGTTCCAGGCATTCATGGGTTCACCTGCTTCAGGGGAGATGCGCACAGTATTCGCGCGCGTCCTCTCACAGACTGAGATCAGTCCTGGGCGGCATCGGCATCGTCGCCTGGAAGCTCCGACAGCTCGCCCTGCACCTGCACGTTGTTGCGCCCCAGCGCCTTGGCCCGGTAGCACTGTGCATCGGCAGCGGCCACTGCCTGGTCCACGCTCATGCCCCCCGCCAGGGGCGCGATGCCGATGCTGGCACCGACCCGCAGCCGATGCTGATCCCACGGGATGGACAGCGCTGACAGGGTCTGCAGGAGTTCACCGCCGATCCGTGCGGCACGACGCGGCGTACACCCGGACAGGATCACCGCGAACTCGTCGCCGCCCAGCCGCGCCACCACGTCCGAATCACGCACACCATGTCGCAGCACACTGGCCACCGCCCACAGCACGGCATCGCCGGCCAGGTGGCCCCAGGTGTCGTTGACCGGCTTGAAGCGGTCCAGATCGATGTACATCAGCGAGGCGGCCTGCCCGGTGCGCTCGACGCGGGTGATCGCCTGCTGCAGGTGCACCTCGAAACCGCGGCGGTTGCTCAGTTCGGTGAGTGGATCGATCTCGGCCAGGTGGCGGGCTTCGCGCTGCCGCGCCCGCTGCTGGGTGTCGTCGCGCAGCACCCACACCGCGCCGCGCACATGGCCTTCGTCATCGCGCAGCCAGGCCCGCGTCAGGTCCACCGGCACCGTTGCCGTGCCCAGGCGCAGCAGCAGGTCGGCGTGCAGGTCCACCGCGTTGCTCTCCGGGTCCAGCAGTACCGACACATCCAGTACCGAGCCGGGCGCGTACTCGGTGGTCAGCGCCAGCACGTCCTGCACCTTGTGCCCGGCCAGCGACAGCGCGCCATCACCGGCCAGGGTGCGTACCGCGGCCGCGTTGGCATAGTCGATGCGGCCGTCAAGGTTGACGCTGAGCACCAGGTCGGCCACCGCATCCAGGGTGATGCGGCTGCGCTGTTCGCTCTCGAACAGGCGTTGCTCACTGCTGCGCTGGGCGGTGATGTCCTGGATCTGCGACACGAAGTGCAGCGGCTGGCCATGCTCGCTGCGCACCAGCGACACCGACAGCCGCGCCCAGATGATGCGGCCGTCGCGGTCGAGATAGCGCTTTTCAAGGTGGTAATGGCTGCGCCGTCCGGCCAGCAGGTCCTGCACCAGGGCCAGGTCGGTCTGCAGGTCATCGGGATGGGTCAGGCGCTGGAAGTCGACCTGCAGCAGCTCTTCGCGCGGGTAACCCAGGATCCGGCACAGCGCATCATTGACGTCCAGCCAACGCCCCTCCAGCGACACCAGCGCCATGCCCAACGCCGCCGACGTGAATGCACCGGCGAACTTCTCCGCCGACAGCCGCGCCTCGGCCCGTGCCTGCAGAATTTCGGTGATGTCGATGGCCATGCCGACGTAGCCGATGCGTGCGCCATCGGCACCTTCCATGCGGCTGATCGACAGGCGCACCTGGCGTGGCAGGCCCTCCTTGCGCAGCAACGTCCACTGCCGCGAGTAGGTCTGCCCGTCAGCGCGGGCACTGAGCGCTTCGAACACGTCGGGAAGGTTGCCCTCGGCATCGGCCAGCGGCTCCAGCCAGGCATTCAGTTCCTCCGGATCGTGGAACGCATCGAGCCGGCGCTGGCCGACCACCTCCGCTGCGCTGTAGCCCAGCAGGCGCTCCGCACCCGTGTTGAACAGGGTGATGGTGCCATCGGTATCGGTGGCGATCACCGCTACCTCATCGGACGCATCGACCACGGCCTGCAGGCGTTGGCGGGTTTCGGCCGCGTCCTGTCTCGCCTGCTGCAGCTCGGTGACGTCGGCATGGGCACCGGCCATCCACAGCGGCTTGCCCTGCCCGTCCCATTCAAAGACGCGGCCACGGTCCTGGATCCAGATCCACTGGCCGTTCCTGTGGCGCATGCGCAGCAGGCAGGCGTAGTTGTCGCTGCGCCCTTGGAAATGGTCGTCCAGCGCAGCATCGGACAACGCAATGTCATCGGGATGGACCAGCCTCAGGAACGTCTTCTGGCAGATGGGTTCCAGCTCTTCCAGGCGGTAACCGACGATCTCGGCCCAGCGCGCATTGACCCGCATCTCGCCGGTCTGCACGTTCCATTCCCAGGTTCCCGCGGCGGTACCGTCGATGATCATCGCCAGGCGGCGACGCTCTTCCGCCAGCTCCTGCAGGCGGCGCTCCAGCAGTCCATTGCCGTGGATGCCCTGGCCCGGCATCAATCCGGTCTCCTGCCGGCACGGGCAGGCGCCGAACGCAGCGCAGCGCTGCGACCGCCGGTACGAGCAACGGGTGGTGCTGGCGTCATGGCCCTCCCCAGCAACAGCGGGGTGGCCGGACGCCTCCCCTCAAGCGCAAGTGTGCGCAATCACGGGAGAATCGACAAGTCCCCCGCCATGAATCAAGTGTGACGGGGAACGCGGTCCTCAACTGCGCTTGGCGCGCGCGAAGGCCTCCGCCAGGGCGTTGTTGGCCGGGGGCGCGGACGCGGCGGGACGGCCACCATTGCCTTGACCCCGGTTCAGCCCGCGGTTCTGGCCGCCTGCATCGCGGCGCGGACCCTGCCCATGACCGCGCTCATCACGCTGTCCCGGGCGGCTGGTGGCTTGCCCGGGGGTATCGTCCAGGCGCCGGGTCAGGGCGATGCGCTTGCGCGCCACGTCCACCTCCAGCACCTTCACCTTGACGATATCGCCGGCCTTGACCACGTCGCGCGGGTCCTTCACGAACGTATCGGAAAGTGCCGATATGTGGATCAGGCCATCCTGGTGCACACCGATATCGACGAAGGCACCGAAGGCCGCCACGTTGCTGACCACACCCTCGAGCACCATGCCCTCGCGCAGGTCCTTGATGTCCTCGACGCCCTCGGCGAATCGTGCCGCCTTGAACTCGGGGCGTGGGTCTCGGCCCGGCTTCTCCAGTTCCTTGAGGATGTCACGCACGGTCGGCACGCCGAAGGTGGCATCGGTGAACTGCTCGGCCTTCAGGCCGCGCAGGAAGCTGCCATCACCGATCAGCGCCTTGATCGGGCGCGCGGTGCTGGCAACGATGCGCTCGACCACCGGGTAGGCTTCCGGGTGTACCGCCGAAGCATCCAGCGGTTCATCACCGTCGGCAATGCGCAGGAAGCCCGCGCACTGTTCAAAGGTCTTCTCGCCCAGGCGCGCGACCTTCAGCAGGTCCTTGCGGCGCTTGAACGGGCCGTTCGCATCACGGTGGCGCACGATGTTCTCGGCCACCGTGGCCGACAGGCCGGACACCCGCGACAACAGTGCAGCCGAAGCGGTGTTCACGTACACGCCCACCGCGTTCACGCAGTCCTCCACGCGGGCATCCAGCGCGCGCGCCAGGCGGTACTGATCCACATCGTGCTGGTACTGGCCGACACCGATCGCCTTGGGTTCGATCTTCACCAGTTCGGCCAGCGGGTCCTGCAGGCGGCGGGCGATCGACACCGCCCCACGTAGCGACACGTCCAGCTCCGGGAACTCCCTGGCCGCGAACTCGGACGCCGAGTACACCGACGCCCCGGCCTCGCTGACCACTACCTTCTGCAGCTTCGGGTTGGCAGCGGCCTTGATCGCTTCACCGGCCAGCTTGTCGGTTTCGCGGCTGGCAGTGCCGTTGCCGATCGCGATCAGTTCCACGTTGTGCTTGGCGCACAGCTGCTTGATCGTCTGCAGCGACTGCTCCCACTGGCGACGCGGCTCGTGCGGGTAGATGGTGTCGGTGGCGACCAGCTTGCCGGTGGCATCGACCACGGCGATCTTGCAGCCGGTGCGGATGCCCGGGTCCAGTCCGAGCACGGTCTTCGGGCCGGCGGGTGCCGCCAGCAACAGGTCCTTCAGGTTGTCGCCGAACACCGCGATGGCTTCGGCTTCGGCCTTTTCGCGGGCTTGGTTGAACAGGTCCAGCAGCAGATGGGTGTGCAGCTTGGCACGCCAGGTCAGCCGGCACGCATCCAGCAGCCAGCGGTCGGCGGCACGGCCCTGGTCGGCGATGCCGGCCTTGCGCGCCACGCGTCCTTCGGCGTACTGATGGCCAGCCTCGGCATCGCTGCCCGGGTCCAGTTCCAGGAACAGGATCTCCTCGCGGCGCGCACGGAACAGTGCCAGCAAGCGATGCGACGGAATCTTCGCCAGCGCCTCGGCATGCTCGAAGTAGTCGCGGTACTTGGCGCCCTCGGTTTCCTTGCCCTCGGCGACGCGGGCACGGATCACGCCGGTCTCGCCCAGCCAGGTGCGCAGTTCACCGACCAGCGCGGCGTCTTCGCCCCAGCGCTCCATCAGGATCGCGCGCGCGCCTTCCAACGCGGACTTGGCGTCGGCCACGCCCTTGTCGGCGTCGACGAAGGTGGCCGCGAACGTCTGCGGGTCCTGCGTCGGGTCGGCCAGCAGGCCATCGGCCAACGGCTCCAGGCCGGCCTCGCGGGCGATCTGCGCACGGGTGCGGCGCTTGGGCTTGTACGGCAGGTACAGGTCTTCCAGCCGGCTCTTGGTATCGGCGGCCAGGATGTCATTGCGCAGCTCGTCACTGAGCTTGCCCTGCTCGCCGATGCTGGCCAGCACCGCCACGCGACGGTCCTCCAGCTCGCGCAGGTAGGTCAGCCGGGTTTCCAGGTTGCGCAGCTGGGTGTCGTCCAGGCCACCGGTCACTTCCTTGCGGTAGCGCGCGATGAACGGAACGCTGGCGCCTTCGTCGAGCAGGCCGACGGCGGCGCGTACCTGGGCGGACTGGGCACCGATTTCGTCGGCGATGGTCTGGGCGATCTGCTGGGCGAGCGCGCTCTGGGCGTTCTTGGCGTCGTGCATTGCTTCAGGTCTGTGCCGCGTTTCGGGAAGCCCCCATTCTGGCAATCCGCGACGGAGCCGGACAAGGCATTGACAGGGGGCGAGGTTCAGCGGCGAAGCCGGATTGGACGCCGGCATCCTGGCAAAGAGCGGGCTCGGACTGGCCCGGGGCTGGGATGCCGGCGCGGGCGCGCGATGGTGGGCGCGCCCTGCCGCGTGTTGCGACGGTCAGCGGTAGTGGCGGGCGGCGCGCTGCATGACGATGTCGTCACGCATGCCTTCCAAGGCCATCAGGCGGACCTTGCCGACACCCTGCAGTTCCATGAACCGCTCCGTGTAGAACTCCGGCCCCAGCGCGGTGTCGGCGCGGGATTTGCTGAAGCCGTAGGGCACCACGCCCTTCTCGCCATCCTTGCTACCACCGACATAAAGAACGATTGCCATGTGATGTCTTCCTCCAAATTGCTACTGCGTACTGCGCTCGATGAGCGATGCTGCGAGCTCATCGAGGGAGAGCTTACCGCGTCGAACCTGACTGGAACGTCACGAAGGCTAATGACGATCGGTTGCATGCAGATGACTGCGGGATCGCAGCAGAATGCTTACGGATCTTTAACTTCCGGCTAACGAATCGGTGGGGGATTCCCGCCAACGGCGCAGCCCCTCGTGGGTGGTTTGGTTGGTCGCGGAAAGCCGGTTTCCTGTGGGCTGGCCGGGAGGGTGGGTAGGCCGGGGACGCCGTGAACCCAACCCGACCGACCAGCGCGAGGGTTTTGCATTTGACAACCAGGCATCACCACCCACGAGGGGCCGCGCCGTTGGCTGGAAACTACGGCCACCAACCACGCCCGAACCGGGCGAAATGATCGGCCGCGCGTTCGAACGGATTGCGTGCACTCACCCCACCACACAGCAGGTACACCGGCAGGTACAACGGCCCCAGCACCATGTACTGGTAAACGTGCGCGCGCTCGTGGTCGTCCAGCCGGATCAGCGGCTCCACGCCCCACCCCGCCTGATGCGCATAGGTCCGGCAACAGATGCCGAGGTCATGGCCGGTATGCAGGATCACGTTGCCCAGGGTGATCGCACCGCCCGGCCCCCACGGCCAGTGATCGAACACCACGGCGCAGTCCCGCCCGCTCCATCGCAGCGTCGCGCCGCCAAGCATGCCGGCCAGGCCGCCGATCAGGCCGATCAGTGTGTTGGGCAGCGTCCATGCGGCGCCCAGCATCTGCAGCGCGCGCAGCCAGAGCGGCCAGGATCGAGCGGCGGTGTTCAATCCGCCTCGTTCGGAATCAGCAGCCACAGGATCAGGTAGATCAGAATGCCGGGGAAGGCGGCCGAGCCGATCGATACCAGCACGAACACGATCCGCACCAGGGTGGGGTTCCAGCCGAAGCGATGGGCAATGCCGCCCATCACGCCGGCAATCATGCGGTCGTTCAATGAACGCGACAGCGTCTTGGGCGTGGTGTTCACGGCGGTGTCTCCTCGGCTTGCGGGCAGAATCAGTCGAGCACGCCGCGACTCTACACCGCCTCCGTGTCTACGGCGTGCGGAGACGCAGCGCCTGCAGGCGCGCACCGAACCAGGCGGCCGCGGTCTGTTCAGGCTGCCCCGGGCACTGGATGCGGTAAGGCTTCCCGCTCATGCTGCTCTGGCTGGCGGCGCGCTCGATGAACTGCTCGGCGCTGTCCACCATGTCCTTCTTCAGCAGGTAGTCGTACTTGCGCTGCAGATGAGCGCGCGCATCGCCGCCGTCGTACCAGCTGCCATTGCGCTGGAAACGGCACTGCGAGCCGTCCAGGCTGGAAATCAGCTGGGCGATCTCCCGGCGTGCATGGGCACTGGGTGCGGCGTGGGCAAATTGTGCTGCCAGCAGTGCCGCAAGAATCAACGAAATCCGGTACGTCATCATCCCCCCAGGTCAATCGAGCATGGCTCGACTCTACAGGTCACGCGCCGTCAACCAGCCATCGATCGTGGCCGGCACTTCGCGCTGGGCGCGGCCGGACACATAGATACCAATGTGGCCACCGCGGAAACTGGACTCGGTGTAGTCGTCCGTGCCCAGGCGCCCACGCATCGCGCGCGAGGCGTCCGGCGGTACCAGATGGTCCTGCTCGGCATAGATGTTCAGCACCGGCAAGGTCACCTGCGACAGATCCACGGCTTCCTCGCCGATCCGCACCGTACCGTTCACCAGGCCGTTGCCCTGGTAGAACTGCTTGATGAAGTCACGGAACGCCTCGCCCGCCAGGTCCGGCGAATCGAAGATCCATTTTTCCATGCGCAGGAAATCCTCCAGCGCCGCCTTGTCGTCGAGGATATCGAGCAGACCGACGTACTTCTGCACGTTCAGGCGGAATGGCTTGAGCATCAGGTAGCTGGCATTCATCAGGTCAGCCGGTATGTTGCCCAGCGTATCCACCAGCAGATCCACGTCCACCTGCCGCGCCCAGTGCGAGAGCATGTTGTCGGCCGTCTGGAAATCGACCGGGGTGACCATGGTGATCAGCTTGCCCAGCTTCTCCCGGCGCAGCGCGGCATAGCACAGCGCGAACACACCGCCCTGGCAGATGCCGAGCAGGTCGATCGGGCCGCCACTGCGCACGCGCAGTGCATCCACCGCACCATCGATATAGCGCAGCAGATAGTCCTCCAGCGTCTGGAAGCGCTCCGAGCGATCCGGGTAGCCCCAGTCCAGCACGTACACATCCTGCCCAAGCGCCAACAACTTCTGCACCAGCGAGCGGTCGGCCTGCAGGTCGACCATGTACGGCCGGTTGACCAGCGCGTAGACGATCAGCAGCGGCGTGCGCCGGGTCGGCGCCTGTTCGCCGACGAAGCGGTAGAGCACCACCTTGCCGTCGCGCCACACTTCCTCGCGGGCGGTCACGCCATAGTCAACGTCTTCCACCTGCGGCAGCAGCTTCAGCCCCTCCATCAGCTTGCGCTGCATGGCCAGGGTCTCCTGCATCAGGTCATCGGCGTTGAAGCCCAGCGGTCCCTTCATCGGTCACGTGCCCGTGAGGTGGTGCGAGATTCGGACTTTTTGGCAGCCACCTTCTTTGCCGGCGCGGCCCTCTTCGCGGCCTTGCGGGCGGCTGGCTTCACCTTCGCCGGCGTCGGCTGCGCCACCGGATCGACCGCAGCGGTTCCAGCCAGCACCGCCACTTGTGCCTGCAGCCGGCGCAGGCTGCGCTCCAGCTCGGCGATGCGGCGGTGTGCGGCATCCATCTCGCTGCGGGTCGGCAGGCCGATACGTTCACTCATCTGTTCCACCTCGCGCTGCAGGCCTGCGCGCAGACGCATCTGCGCGTTGCCCAGCGAGGCGTACACCTGCTGGAACGGTTCGGACATGGCGACCTTGGCGTAGGCCTCCTCGGCCACTTCGATCCACAGGTCGAACATCGCGCGGGCGCTGGTCAGCTGGCTGCCCGGCTGTTCGTGCTCGGCCAGGCGCTGCTCGAACAGCGCAAATGCCTCGTCCAATGCCCGCTTGATCTGGTCGACATAGGCGCGCGAATGCTGCTGGTATTCTTCCTGCGCACGCAGCAGGGCCTGCCAGCGCGCCTGGTGCTCGCGGCCGGGGCCGAATGCCGGGCTCTGCAGCCACGGGCCCGCCTGCAACTGGAACTGCTGCAGCCATGCGGCGAATTCAGGTACTGCGGCACCGGCGTGGGTGCTGCCGCGGGCACCCTGCAGCATCCATTGCAGCATGCCGTCGCCCTGCCCCTGCACCGCCTCACGCCAGGCCTGGGCCACGTCGGCACTGCTGGCGTCGCGGCCGGCAAACCGAGCGGCGACCTCCTGCATGGTGCCGTACCAGCTGCCCGCCTGTTCGCGGAACCGGCGCATGGCATCTTCCGGCGCGCCGGGCGCCTGTTCGGGCAGCAATTGGCCCCACCAGTCAAACAACCGTTGCCAGCTGCCGGGGTCGTCACCGGCAGGTGCAGCGGGCGCGCCCGCATGGCGCAGAGCATCACCCCAGGCGCCGAAGTACTGCCGGGCCAGCGTCTCGAAATCGCTGCTGCCGGCATCGTGGGCCGAGCTGGTCATCGCAGGCCTCCGCAGGGCTGGCTCATGGCTTGGGGATACGCAGGGTCTTGCTGATCATCAGCGACCCGGACAGGGCGAACAACAGCACCATCGGGTGCAGCTGCCACGGTCCGATCTGCCACTGGCCGAACCAGATGTTCTGGCCGATGGCATCGGTGCCGGCGGCGATCGCCAGTACGATCACCAGCACCAGGCTGGTCGGGATCGGGGTGCCCTCGAAATACGTGACCTTGCCCTCATCGCCGGTCATTGCCTCGGCAGTGACGTTGTAGCGTGCCAGGCGGCTGACGCCGCAGCAGACGAAGTAGCTCAGCACCAGCCAGTCCCAGCCACCCTGCATGCCGCAGGCATAGGCCAGCGCCGCTGGGGCCACCCCGAAGGAGATCACGTCGGACAGCGAGTCCAGCTCGCGGCCGAGGGTGGAGCTGGACTTGCGCCAGCGCGCGATGCGCCCATCAAGGGCGTCGAAGATGAAGGCCAACGGGATCAGCGCCATGCCGAACAGCAGGTAGCCACGCTCGCCGTCCTGCAGGAAGCGCATGGCGGCAAATACCGCACCGGTGCCGCAGAAAGCATTGGCCAGGGTGAACCAGTCGGCCAGCTGGAATTCGCGCAGCATCGAGAAGTGACGTTTCATGGGGACTCACGGAGCATCAAGGCCCACAGGTTACCGCGAGCGCCGTCGCTGGTGACAGCGCTGGCGGGGCCCACCCTTCACCGCCCCCTCACCCGCCCTCACCGGCGGTGAATTTTTCGCCACCCATCTTGACAGCCTAGGGGGGTGGCGCCTGTCGCGGCTTATCCACAAAGTTGCCCACGCGTAATCCACACCCCCTGTGGACAACCAGATCTCACCGACTGCGCCGGTGGACATTTCCTCATCACCCTGACGCGGGGTTTCCCTACTTCCCAAGCCGCGAGGTCGGCGCTATGGTCACCGGCGGGCCCGCCGCCGCCACGTCCGATTCCTGGTGACGGACGATGATGATGCCGGATGCTTCCACCTGCTGCTGGCGCAGCGGCGCTGAAGTGGTAGAGCCGGCCGCTGGCCGGCTGCACCTGCCATTCCGGGGTGCCGGACGGCGGCCGGCACTACCCAGCCTGCACCCGCCGCCAACGCGCGAAGCACAACACCTGCATCACCAGCATGGCCAGCAACCCCAGCGGCCACGCCCACCACACGCCGGCCAGCCCGTGCTGCGCCTGCATCCACATCGCCAGCGGCAGTTCCAACAGCAGCACCGCTGCCATACCCAGCAACGCTGGCAACCATACCGTGCCGCTGCCGCGCATCACCCCGACAAGCACCGCGCTGATTCCCATCGCCAGCACGCCCCACACCACAGTGCGCAGCTGCAACGCAGCCAGCTCGCGCACGTCGGCTGCCGCCAGGATCAGCCCGGTCAGCCCGCGCGCCAGCGCCACAACAAGCACCACCACCACGCTCAGCGTCGCCAGCGCCACCAGCACACCCGTCCGGGCGATGGCCGGCAGCCGTGCTGTACGCCCGGCGCCCATCGCATGCGCCGCGAGGATGGTGGCGGTGATCCCCAACGACATTGCCGGCAACTGCACCCAGTTCATCAGCTGGTTGACCGCACCGTAGGCGGCCGTAGCGGTGTAGCCGTAACGGTTGATCCAGCCCAGCAACACGATTTCGGCGACGGCCAGGCTGAGCATCTGCAGCGAGGAGGGTATGCCGATGCGGAGCATCGATCGGATGATCGCGCCATCGAAACGAATGGCATGCAACAACTCAGGGCCCGGTGCCAGGGGATGTCCTGCCCGATGCCAACGCAACAACAGCCAGCCCAGGGCCAACAGCGAGGCAAACGCCGCCGACACCGCCGCACTGGCCGCTCCCAGCCGCGGCAGGCCGGCCCAGCCCAGAATCAGCAGCGGCGTGCACAGCAGGCCCACCGCCGTGGCCAGCAGCAGCGCATGCAGCGGCGTCTTCGCATCGCCTACTGCGCGGCTCACGGCCGTGGCCAGCCACAGGAGGAAGAACGCCGGCGCCGCCAGCAGCAGCACGCGCGCGTAGACGATGGACTCACCGAGGATCGGTGCCGGTGTACCCAGTGACATCAGAAGCTGTGGTGCGAAACCGCTCCCCAGAGCCATCACCAGCACCGACAGCACAAGGATCAGCGCCACCGCACTGCCAGCCACCGCGCGCACCTGCTGCGGCCGACCCGCGCCCCAGGCGTGCCCGATCAGCACCATCGCGCCGGTCGCCAGGCCCATCACCAGGGCCAGCAGCAGGAAGAAGACCGGGAAGAACGCAGCGGCCACGGCCACCGCCTGGGTACCGAGCAGATGGCCGAGGTAGATGTTGTCCAGCGTGCCTGCGGCCAATTGCAGCGCATTGGTCAGCAGCATCGGCAGCAGCAGGGCCAGGTAGGTGCGCCACAGAGGCGGCGCGACCAGGGGCGTGGGATGTACAGGGGAGTTCATGGGGTTCTCTGGGCAAGGCGCTGCCCTGCCCGGCGTTTCCACCAGCAAAGCAAGCACAGGGGACCGGGCCGTGGCCCGCGATCAGGTGGCGCCGCCGCTCAACGACGGCGCGATGGTTCAGCCGTCAGCGCTGTCGAACGCCAGACGCAGGGCGTGGTCGCGCACATCCCTGGGCCAGGAATGCAGCACCGCTTCAAGGCCCGTACGGTCGTGCGCGAACAGCACGCGGATGGCCTCCTCGAAGCCCGGCAGGTCACCGGCGATGGTCTGCATGAAGTGATACGCGCGCTCGGCATCGCGACGCCGGCGGTCCTTGTCCGCACCGGCGCGGCTGGCCGCCTCCACCAGTTTTCGCAATGCCACCGAGGCCCCGCCCGGCTGCTCTGCCAGCCACGCCCAATGGCGCGGCAGCAAGGTCACTTCACGGGCGACCACGCCCAGCTTGGGGCGGCCACGGCCACGCGGGGTCGCAGCGTCTTCGGCAGTGATTTCGGCATCCGCCTCGTCAGAGGGGGGAAACGCTTCGGTTACCCGCGCCAGCAGTTCCTCATCACTGCCGCGCGTATCGAAATCGCGGGTGCGACCGGTGGCGTTGTCGAACACCAGCAATGGTCCGGCAGCGTTGTCGGCGCGCAGCCGCTTGAGCGCCAGTGCCGCCACTTCCGGGCTGCCGCAGGCAACGAGGCGATGACCGTCGAAACAACTGAAGGGAGGGAGGCGGGACGCAGGCATGGCAATGGCATCAGAGGTGATGCGCAAATATTGCCCGGGTAATTTATGGTCGTCAATATCGCCCGGGTATTAATTGACCGAAAGAGCCTGCCAACCCGGGTTGGCACCCACCGGAATGGTTGGCACCTCCCCGATTCGCCGGGTCACAGCCGGCTGTAGGACCAACTGACCATGCGCCCGTCCTTGTACGGCATCACGCCGTGGAACGGGCGCGGGTCGGCGTCGAACACCAGCGGCAGGAAGTTGCGGTCGCCTTCCCACATCGGCAGCGTGTCCAGCTTGTCCAGATCCACCCACTCCAGCGTGCCTTCGTGATTGCCGCCGTGCGGGGTGCCTTCGAAGCTGTCGATGACGAACACGAAGCCCAGCCAGTCTTCGCCGTGCCTGCCGAAACCGGGCCAGCTGAGAGTGCCGCGCAGGCGCATGCCGGTGCAGTCGATGCCGGCTTCCTCGGCAATCTCGCGGCGCATGCTGGCCGCCACGTCCTCGTCCGCTTCGATCTTGCCACCCAGGCCGTTGTACTTGCCGAGGTGATGGTCACCGGGGCGCGTATTGCGATGGATCATCAGCACCTGGCGACGATCGGGCGACAGCACATAGCCCAGGGTGGCGACGATCGGGGTGTACGGCATGGGGCGGAATCCAGCGGCAGGTCAGCCCTGGATTATGGCCGATCAGCGCACAAGCGACAGGCGGCGCTCGGCAGGCGCACCGGTGCCATCGGGGTCACGGCGCAGCGTTGCGACGCCGTGGCCGCGCTCGGCCAGGTATTCCAGCCACTTGCCGAGGAAGGTGTTCATCCGCATGCGATGACTGATCAACTCCGCCGGCGGCGGGTACAGGCCCATGGTGTCCTGCCAGCGGCGGCCGACGTAGCAATGGGTGGTCTCGGCCTGGCGCGCGTCGCGGTACAGACGAACATAGGCCGACGGATCCGGCTCGCCAGTGACCGGGTCGGCCAGGTCGTAGGTCAGCCGCAGTTCCACCGTGTAGCGGTGGCACTCGATCACGTCCAGGCGGACATCCAGGCCGTCGCCGATCGAGGAAATGTAGCTGCCCGCCGCCAGTCCCGCCGGTTCGAACAGGCGCACCAGATGGCGGTAGTTCTCCGCGTACAGGCCCATCAGCCAGCTCAGCCGGCTCAGGCGGGGAATGCGTTCGGTACGGGGCAAGGCTCGGGCCATGGGTCGATCCTACACGTTGGTGCTTCAACGTGGGGGCGCCTCAAGCCACAGCCAACCCGACGACGACGATCCCCCTGCAGGGCCGAGACCACGCTCGGCTGCGCTTCGGCCAGAACCCGCTGGCCCAGCCGAGCGTGGGCTCGGCTCTACGGGCACAGCCAGGCGCGCCGGAAAGGATCAATACAGCTCGCGCTGCAGCCCCAATGTGGCCAGCACCTTGCTGGAAATCTCCTCGATCGAGGTGTGGGTGGTGCTCAGGGTCGGGATCCGCTCCATGCGGAACATGGTCTCGGCCGCGGCCACCTCGCGCTTGCAGGTGTCCAGGTTCGCGTAGCGCGAGTTCGGACGGCGCTCCTGGCGGATCTGCTGCAGGCGGTCCGGATCGATGGTCAACCCGAACAGCTTGCGCCGGTAGTTGCGCAGGCGCGGCGGCAGGCGGTCGCTTTCCAGGTCTTCGTCGGTCAGCGGGTAGTTGGCCGCGCGCACTCCGTAATGCAGAGCCAGGTAGATGCAGGTGGGCGTCTTGCCGGCGCGCGACACCGCCACCAGGATCACGTCGGCATCGTCATAGTTCACCGCGATGCCGTCGTCATGGGTCAGGGCGAAGTTCATCGCGTTGATGCGGCGGTGGTACGTGTCGAAATCGACCATGCCGTGGGCCTGGCCGACCCGGGCCAGACGCGGGCTGGCCAGTTCACGCTCCAGCGGCTCGATGAACGGCGCGAACACATCCAGCATCAGCGCCCCGCTGTCGGCCAGGATCAGGCTCAGGCTCTGGTCCACGCAGGAGTTCACCACGATCGGCCGGACCTGGTACCGCTCCCCCGCCGCCTGGATCCGGGCGCAGGCTTCACGCGCTTTTTCAGGGTCGTCGACAAACGACATCCGATCGGTAATGAAGCTGAACCCGGAGAACTGGGTCAGCAGGCTATGCCCAATGGTTTCAGCGGTGATACCGGTTCCATCGGAAACGTAGAACACCGGACGGATGGTCGACATGCGCGCTTTTACCCCCTACAAAGCTTAAAAAGGCCGCCAGCACAAGCTTGTGCCGACGGTGCTCTGCCCGGCATCATATCGGCTTCTTCCTACGGACGCGGCCACTCAGCCCGCCTCGGGCGATGGCCAAACGGAGCATCGCGCTTGAACGAGAACATCCTGTGGTTGCACGAACTGCGTCTGGCCGATCTGGCCCGCGTAGGCGGCAAGAATTCGTCCCTGGGCGAGATGATCGGCAACCTGGCCGGTCTGGGCGTTTCGGTGCCGGGCGGTTATGCCACCACCGCTGAAGCCTTCAAGGACTTCATCGCGCACAACGACCTGTCCAAGCGCATCTTCGACAGGCTGGCCACGCTGGACGTCGAGGACGTCAATGCGCTGACCGCCGCCGGCAAGGAAATCCGCGGCTGGGTAATCGACGCCCCGCTGCAGCCGCAGCTGGACCAGGACATCCGCACCGCCTACGCCAAGCTGAGCGCCGAGAATGGCGGCGGTGACGTGGCCGTGGCCGTGCGTTCGTCGGCCACCGCCGAGGATCTGCCGGATGCCTCCTTCGCCGGCCAGCAGGAAACCTTCCTCAACGTGACCGGTGCCGACGACGTCGTGCACAAGGTCAAGGAAGTGTTCGCCTCGCTGTACAACGACCGCGCCATCGCCTACCGCGTGCACCACGGCTTCAAGCATGAGGACGTGTTCCTGTCCGCCGGCGTGCAGCTGATGGTGCGTTCGGGCGTCGGCTCCTCCGGCGTGCTGTTCACCCTGGACACCGAGTCCGGCTTCCGCGACGTGGTGTTCGTCACCTCCTCGTTCGGCCTGGGCGAGATGGTCGTGCAGGGCGCGGTCAATCCGGACGAATACTACGTCTACAAGCCCACCCTGCAGGCCGGCAAGCCGGCGATCCTGCGCCGCTCGCTCGGCAGCAAGGCGATCCGCATGGTGTATTCGGATGTCCCCGGTGAGCGCGTCCGTATTGAAGACACCCCGGCCGAACTGCGCGCCACCTTCTCGATCAGCGACGAGGACGTGCAGGAACTGGCCAAGCAGGCGCTGGTCATCGAAAAGCACTACGGCCGCCCGATGGACATCGAGTGGGCCAAGGACGGTGTCAGCGGCAAGCTGTTCATCGTGCAGGCGCGCCCGGAAACGGTGAAGTCACGCAGCCACGCCACCCAGATCGAGCGCTTCGCGCTGACCGAGAAGGGCGGCAAGGTGCTGGCCGAGGGCCGTGCCGTCGGCGCCAAGATCGGTTCGGGCGTGGCCCGCGTGGTGAAGACGCTGGACGACATGAACCGCGTGCAGCCGGGCGACGTGCTGATCGCCGACATGACCGATCCCGATTGGGAACCGGTGATGAAGCGCGCCTCGGCCATCGTCACCAACCGCGGTGGCCGCACCTGCCACGCCGCGATCATCGCGCGCGAGCTGGGCGTGCCAGCCGTGGTCGGTTCGGGCAACGCCACCCAGGTCATCGAGGATGGCCAGCTGGTCACCGTCAGCTGCGCTGAAGGCGATACCGGCTTCATCTACGAAGGCAAGCTCGGCTTCGAACGCACCACGACCGATCTGGGCAACATGCCGCCGGCGCCGCTGAAGATCATGATGAACGTGGCCAACCCGGAACGTGCCTTCGACTTCGGCCAGCTGCCGAACGCCGGCATCGGCCTGGCCCGCCTGGAAATGATCATCGCCAGCCACATCGGCATCCACCCGAACGCGCTGCTGGAATACGACCGCCAGGACGCCGCGACCAGGAAGAAGATCGACGAGAAGATCGCCGGCTATGGTGACCCGGTCAGCTTCTACGTGGACCGCCTGGCCGAAGGCATCGCCACCCTCACCGCCTCGGTTGCACCGAACCCGGTGATCGTGCGCCTGTCGGACTTCAAGTCCAACGAGTACGCCAACCTGATCGGCGGCAGCAACTACGAGCCGCACGAAGAGAATCCGATGATCGGCTTCCGCGGCGCCAGCCGTTACGTCGACCCGAGCTTCTCGGCCGCCTTCGCGCTGGAGTGCAAGGCCGTGCTGCGCGTGCGCAACGAAATGGGCCTGGACAACCTGTGGGTCATGATTCCGTTCGTGCGCACCCTGGAAGAAGGCCGCAAGGTCATTGAGGTGCTGGAACAGAACGGCCTGAAGCAGGGCGAGAACGGCCTGAAGATCATCATGATGTGCGAGGTGCCGTCCAACGCACTGCTCGCCGATGAGTTCCTGGAGATCTTCGACGGCTTCTCGATCGGCTCCAACGACCTGACCCAGCTGAGCCTGGGCCTGGACCGCGACTCGTCGATCGTCGCGCACCTGTTCGACGAGCGGAATCCGGCAGTGAAGAAGCTGCTGTCGATGGCGATCAAGGCAGCACGTGCCAAGGGCAAGTACGTCGGCATCTGCGGCCAGGGCCCGTCCGATCACCCGGATCTGGCCGAATGGCTGATGCAGGAAGGCATCGAGTCGGTGTCGCTGAACCCGGACACCGTGGTCGACACCTGGCTGCGCCTGGCCAAGCTGAAGGCCAACGGCTGATGCCGTGATGGGCTGACGTCGCTTTCATCGACGTCCGCCCATACTGCTGCTGCACGCAAGCCCCGCCTCTGCGGGGCTTGCTGTTTCTGGCGTCCACGCACGCCCTGCCCCACGCAGACATCGCTACGCAGCAAAGGACTTCCGCATGATCGCCGCCGCACCTCCCGCCCCCGCCCCCGCCGCAACGCCCTGGTTCCACTCGCTCAACTGGGAGCGCCTGCTGGAAACCTACGGTGTGCCGTTACTGGCCGCCATCGTGGTGCTGCTGGTGGGCCTGTGGGTGGCGCGTCGCCTGTCCAACGCGATGCCGCGCGCCACAGCGCGCATGGGCGTGGACCCGATGCTGGGCAGCTTCCTGCGCAACGTGGTGTACGCCGCATCGCTGGTGATCGTGGTGGTGCTGGCCATCGGCACGCTGGGCGTGCAGATCACTCCGCTGCTGGCCGTGCTCGGCACCGCCGGCCTGGCCGTTGGCCTTGCCCTGAAGGATTCGCTGTCCAACATCGCCTCGGGCGTGATGCTGGTGACACTGCGGCCGTTCCGCGTCGGCGACGTGGTCACCGTTGCCGGACAGACCGGCACGGTGCGCGAAGTGCGCATTTTCCAGACCGTCATCACCGGTGCCGACAACCAGCACACCACCATTCCGAACACGCTGATCACCGCCGCACCGATCATCAACCTGACCGCCGAGCCGACCCGCCGCGTCGAACTGGTGATCGGCATCGGCTACGAGGACAACATCCAGCTGGCACGCGACACCGCGCTGGCGCTGATGAAGGCGGACCCGCGCGTGCTGCAGACGCCGGCACCGGACGTCGTGGTGTACGAGTTGGGGGCGCACGCGATCAACCTCGGCATCCGCTGCTACGTGAAGTCGGCCGACTGGTTCGGTACCAAGGTCACGCTGCTGGAGCAGCTGAAGCTGGGCTTTGACAGGGCCGGCATCAACATCCCGTATCCGCAGCAGGACATGCACCTTTACCTGCATGGCAAGGATGGCGGCGTGGTCGAGGCGGAGGCGCTGGTGCGCGACAAGCCCTGATCCCAAACAGAAATGCCGGCCAGCGGCCGGCACTACCCTGCCCCGCGCCCCCTGGTAGTGCCGGCCGCTGGCCGGCACCCACCCATCTCCATGCACCGGTAGTGCCGGCCGCTGGCCGGCAGCCTTCAGGATCAGGCCGCGACGCTCTCTTCCAGCGTCGGATAATCGGTGAAGCCCGCCGCGCCACCGCCAAAGAACGTCGCCCGATCCGGCGGGTTCAATTCCGCCCCCAAACGCAGACGCTCCGGCAAATCCGGGTTGGCGATGAACGGCCGGCCGAAGCCAATCAGGTCAGCCCAGCCTTCAGCCAGTGCCTGCTCGGCGCGCTCGGCGGTGTACTTGCCGGCGTAGATCAGCGTGCCCGGGTAGACCATGCGCAGCGCCTGCTTGAACGCCACCGGCATCAGCGGTGCATCGTCCCAGTCGGCTTCGGCAATGTGCAGGTAACCCACGCCCAGATCACCCAGCAGATGCGCGGCCGCCAGATAGGTCGCCTGCGGCGTATCGTCCACCGCGCCCTGCAACGTGGTCAGTGGCGCCAGGCGCACGCCGACGCGATCACCACCGACCACCGCAACCACCGCCTGCACCACCTCGCGCAGGAACCGCAGGCGGTTCTGCAACGCGCCGCCATAGCCGTCGGTGCGCTGGTTGGCCTGCGAGTCGATGAACTGGTTGATCAGGTAGCCATTGGCACCGTGCAACTCCACGCCATCGAAGCCTGCGTCCAGCGCGTTGCGTGCCGCCTCGGCGTAGTCGGCGACGATGCCCGGAATCTCGTCTTCGCGCAGCGCGCGCGGCATCGAATGCTGGATCATTTCGCCCACCCCGGCTTCGGGACCTGCCCCGGTCGGGTCGACGAACACCTTCACGCCTTCCGCCAACAACGCCGACGACGACACCGGCGCGGCGCCGCCCGGCTGCAGCGCCACGTGCGAGACCCGGCCGACATGCCACAACTGGGCGTAGATGCGACCGCCGGCAGCGTGCACGGCATCGGTCACCCGGCGCCAGCCCTTCACCTGGTCCGGGCTATGGATGCCCGGGGTCCAGGCATAGCCCTGGCCTTGAGGGCTGATCTGGGTGCCTTCGCTGACGATCAGGCCGGCGCTGGCGCGCTGCGCGTAATACGTGGCCATTTCGGCAGTGGGCACGTTGCCGGCCGACGAGCGCGAGCGGGTCATCGGCGGCATCACGATGCGGTTGGGCAGCGTCAGTGCGCCCAGATGATGAGGAGTGAACAACATGGCGGCGATCTCTTGCGGGAGGAGTGCCACCAAGAATGGGGATGGCGCCCGCCAGGCAACAGGCACGCACTGGCAAAACAGTTGTTCCCCCACGGCAAGGATCACCCTGTACGAGGGCTCATCCACGCACAGCGTGTATCTACTCCACCCTTGGCTCGATCTTTACCGCACCGTGTGCCACGCGGTCATAGCAGGCGCGCACCACATCTTCCCCATACTTCAACTCCAGCCGGCGCACGATGAAGTGACCACGCGCCATGTCCTGGTAGTAATCGGTGAACATGGTATTCAGTGTTGCACCCGCGGCCGCACCAACGATCGGCACCGCCTGCGCAGCGAATTTCTCGGTAACAACCACGCCGAAGCGCGCCGCCACCTTCTCCACCATCTTCGCCAGCAGCTTGCCGGCTTCCTTCGGCGCCACGCCCAGCGTCAGGTCGCGGCCGGTCACCACCCGCCCGGCCAGCTCGGCCGACAGGTGGCGCATCACATCGGTGGTGAAGCCGCGGGCCAGGTAATAGCCCGTCTCGCTGGCGTCATCACGCGGCGAGTTGCCGCCCAGCGCGAACACTTCCAGGCACGCCTGGCGGGTGCTGAACTCGGACAGGTCAAACCCCTCGCTGCGGGCGACGTCGGCCACCGCACGCATCATGATCGTGGTCGACACCGGCAGCTCGATGAGCAGGGCGGCAAAGCCGAAGGCACCGCCGACCGCACCGGAGGTGGCTGCCGCCAATTTGTGCCAGCGGGTCGACGCTCCCTTGCCGGGCGAGTTGTCCATGCTCCACAGGGCTGCCTGCGCCGACTTGGACAGTGCCGCCTGCACCGCACCGTGGATGCGGTTGGAGACCGAACTGGGCAGCGCCTTCACCGCGAACTCCAGCGGCGTACCGACCAGGTTCGCCATGCGCGCGGTCAGGGTCGGCGCTTCCAGCAGCGCCACCGCGCGCTGCAGGTCGGACCAGTCGCGGGCGTCATGGGCGATGTCGCGGGGAAGCAGGATGGGCTCGTTCATGGCGCCGATGTTAGCGCCCGGAAGTTGAACGGTTCGTCGTGGGTCACGACAGAAGGCGCGGATCCGGCGCCTTGCCGGCCAGCGGCCGGCACTACCCGTTGGTGTGTCACCCGGTAGCGCCAGGCCATGCCCGACGGCGTCGTTCAGGCAGCCGGCAGGCCCGACAGCGCACCCATGAACTGGCGGTAGTGGCGCAGCTCGGCGATTGAATCATGCACGTCGCTCAGCGCGGTATGGTTGCTGTTCTTGCCGACGCCGGCGGCCACGCTCGGCGCCCAGCGCTTGGCCAGTTCCTTCACCGTGGACACGTCCAGGTTGCGGTAGTGGAAGTACTTCTCCAGCCTCGGCATCTGGCGATGCAGGAAGCGGCGATCCTGGCAGATCGAGTTGCCGCACATCGGCGAAAGACCGGCCGGAATCCACTGCGCCAGGAAGTTCACCGTCTGCGCTTCGGCCTGGCCCAGGGTGGTGGTGCTGTCCACCACGCGCTGCCACAGGCCGGAACGACGGTGCTGGTTGCGGTTCCACTCATCCATCGCTTCCAGCGTTTGCAGCGGATGGTGGATGGCAAACTCGGGGCCTTCAGCCAGCACATTGAGCTGGGCATCGGTGACCACGGTGGCGATCTCGATGATCGAATCGTTGTCGGTATCCAACCCGGTCATCTCCAGGTCGATCCAGATCAGTCGCTCGTTGGCCGCGCCGGTGTCCGCCATTGTGTCGCCTCGTTGCTGGGCAGGCGCGCGGCCTACCGGTGAAGGAAAGAGGCGCCCATCATACCCGTTCGCCCCTCAGCCCTCGCCCGCATGGTCTTCCAGCAGCAACGGCGGCTTGCCGCGCTTGGCGCGGAAATAATTGGTCAGGCGCATGCTGGCCTCCTTGGCCAGCACCCCACCGTGGATTTCCACCCGGTGATTGTGCCGGGCATCACCCAGCAGGTCGAACACGCTGCCGCAGGCGCCGGTCTTGGGGTCGCTGGCGCCGTAGACCAGGCGGGCGACGCGTGCATGCACGATGGCCATCGCGCACATCGCGCAGGGTTCGAGGGTCACGTACAGGGTGCTGCCGAGCAGCCGATGATTGGCCAGCCGCGTGCCGCCGGCGCGCATGGCCACGATCTCGGCATGCGCACTGGGATCGTGCGAGGCGATGTTGAGGTTCCAGCCCTCGCCCAGCAGCTGGCCATCGGCGCCCACCAGTACCGCACCGACCGGAATCTCGTCGAACTCGCGCTGCGCACGCTCGGCCAGCGCCAGTGCATGGCGCATCCAGTGTTCATCGGCGTCGTGCACCGGTACACCCAAGGCATCGGTCATGGCGGTTCTCGCGTGTCTGCAGGGCCAGGATGGCCGCCGGGGCCGCATTGTACGCCTGCAGCCGTACAGGCGGCGCTGGTATCGGCGGTGCCATTGCGCGCGACCGGCGGTCCAAGCAGCGAGCGCGCTGAAGCCAGGCTGCAGGCCTCATACTGAGCCCTTCCGCAAGCACCTTGGTGAACCCATGACCACCCTCCGTCCCTCGCGCGCCGATGACGGCGCCGCCCTCGTCGACCTCTGGCGCCGTGCCGTCGACGCCACCCACGACTTCCTCAGCGCCGAAGACCGGCAGGCCATCGATGCCGAAGTCGCCGGTTTCCTGCCGCAGGCACCGATGACAGTGGCCGTCGACGCTCAGGACCGCCCCCTTGGCTTCATGCTGATCGACGGCACGCACATGGAAGCGCTGTTCATCGATCCGGACGTGCGCGGCACTGGTATCGGCCGGCAACTGCTGCAGCACGCGCTGGCCCGGCATCCGCAGCTGAGTACCGACGTCAATGAGCAGAACGCACAGGCTGTTGGCTTCTACCTGCGCATGGGCTTCGTCGAAACCGGACGTTCACCGCTGGATTCGCAGGGCCGTCCGTATCCTCTGATCCATCTCCGGCACGACGGCTGACATTGGACGGATATTCGAGGCCCGCCCCCGATCATCAGGCCGTGGCTTCGAATGCCGGTGAGTACTGCACCTCTCCCTGCGCCATCGACGGCCTCAGGTGCAGCGCCTGGAAGTACTCTGGCGGCACACCCGGCAGCACCAGGCCGGGCTCGGCGCGGAATCCGAATCGACCGTAATACGCGGGTTCTCCCAGCAATACGCAGCCCTGCGCCCCCTGCTCACGCAGTGCATCAAGCGCCGCATGCATCAGCGCCGCGCCGACACCCTGCCCCTGCCATCCGGGCAGCACCGAGATTGGTCCCAGGCCAAACCAGCCCGTACTGCCATCGCTGATCGTCACCGGCGACAAGGCAACATGCCCGACGACCTGCCCGTCCTTCTCGGCGACCAGCGAGAGACTCAGCTCTCCACGCGAACGCAGTGCATCCACAATGAACTGCTCGGTGTGGCTGCTGTGTGGGGCTTCGCGGAAGGCTGCCTCGGTGAGTGCGTGGATGACAGCGCGGTCTTCGCGGATTTCAGGGCGGATCGTGCAGTTCAAGGAGAGCGCCTTCAATGAAGTGATGGATATGTGAATGATTGATTTCAGTCACGGATTCAGCCGCAGACCTGCCTCCGGCAGCAATGCCAACGTGATGATCGCGAGCCTTGTGCGGCAAGCGATCCGCCCGGGCAATGCCTCGCCGGGGCGTCAAAAATCCGTCTCCAAGGGTGGCACAGCGCTCCCGGCACGTTCCATAATCGAGAAACCTGCCACCCAGGAAGGATAGATGGACATGGACGCACGATGCAGGCTCGCGCCATGCGTGTAGCTCGCCCCGAACCCAGGGGGCGGCCGCTGCTGGCATTGCTCGCCCTCGTCCCGCTGGCGGCATGTTCGCCCTACGCCGATGCCGAGCGCGACGTCGCCGCGGGTGGACGCGGCCTGGCCAAACTCAACCCGGCGCCGAAGCAGGCCTACGAATTGGTGCTGACACTGAAGGACGCGCCGGGCCCGTTCGCGATCGTGGAGGGCGTGGCCCAGTACGACGTCAGTAACTACGAAGACTGCGGGCGGATACTGCCTGCAACAGGCACTGCGGGCCGCATCACCAGCCAAGAGCCCGTCACCCTGCACAAGGTCAGCGAGAACGAGTACCGCGGTACGTTCTACCTGGACCGCATGCTGGATGAGGACTACTACGGGCGCGGCGCCTGCGTTTGGACGTTGACGGGCGTCGGTGCGATGTTGCGCGCCACGACCAGCAAGGCGGATACGCGATTCCTGACGTTCGTCGACAAGAAGCGCATGGAGAACGACTCGCCTCTGACGCTTTATTACCCGAACCTTGTCTATCCGCGCGCCGACACTGTCGCCAATTTTGGTGCCAGTGGCGAGGAAGCTCCGTCGGGGTACAGCGAAGATCTGCGCGACGCGCTGTTCTCAACTACCACCACTGTGCAGAAGCTCACGCCATGAGCTGCCAGTGCCTCATTCACCCCTATCCCCAAGGAGGCCGACATTGCGCCACAAGATGATTCCGTGCCTTGCTCTGCTTCTGTTGACCGCCTGCCATCCGGAGACCGCCATGAACCAGGAACGTGCCGCTGCTGAAGCCGATGTCGCCCAGGGTGGGCGCGGCCTCGCCAAGCTCAACCCCAGCCCGCGCAAGGCCTATGAACTGGTGCTGCGCCTGAAGGACGCCCCGGGTGATTTCGCTGTGGTTGAAGGCGTGGCCCAGTACGACGTCACCAACGAAGACCAGTGTGGCTATATCGAGCCGGCCACCGGCACGGCTGCACGGATTACCAGCCAGGAACCGGTGGAACTGCGCAAGGTCAGCGATGGTGAGTACCGGGGCACGCTGTATGTGGACCGCATGCTGGATGAAGACTACTACGGTCGTGGCGTGTGCCACTGGGAGTTCACTGGTGCTGGGGCAATGCTGAAGGCAACGGGTGCTGAAGAAGAGACCCGCTTCCTGACTTTCGTCAAGGCCGAACCGCTGACTGAAGGCAAGACCCACACGCTTTATTATCCGGACGCAGCCTATCCGCGGGCACCACTTGCTGCCAACTACCCGGCCACCGGCAAGGCTGACCCGGCTGACTACGTTGCTGAACTTCAGGGCAAGTTGTTCACGATGAGTCTCAGCGCCAGCGAGGTCACCCCATGACCATCAGCACGCAGGATTATGCGGCGCTTTCCGACGATGCCTACAAGGATCGCGCTGTCGGCCGGAGGCGTCCGGGGGAAGAAGAGCTCGTCACGATCAACGGGCATGAATACAAGATTCTCGATCACGTCAATAATCGGCTCAATGGTTACCAAGGCACGGTTTATCAGCGAGCCGACACCAACGAGATCGTTGTGGCTCATCGCGGCACCGAGCAGATAGCTCGTGATGCCATCCTGACCGACGGCGGCATGGTCGTCGCCCGCACCAACGTGCAGGCCCCCGATGCCATCGCTTTGACCAAGAGTGCACTGGATTACGCGAAGCAGGACGCCGCCTTCGGAGGCCGTGCTCCTGAGGTCACCGTCACCGGCCACTCCCTCGGCGGCGCTCTGGCCCAGATCACCTCGCACCATTTCAACGTCAAGGGCGAAACCTTCAACGCCTATGGCGCGGTCAGCCTCAGCTACCGCATCCCGGAAGGCGGCAACACCATGATCAACCATGTCATGGCCTCCGATCCGGTCAGCGCGGCGTCGCCGCACTTCGGCCAGGTGCGCATCTACGCCAGGCCGAATGAAATCAGCACGCTCGCCGCGAACGGTTTCAGCAATCACTCGTTGCGCGCCCTTATCCCCGACCGGCCGATCATCGCCGCAGGCAGCTCGTTCGGCGCGCACAAGCTGGGCAACTTCCTCGGTGACGGCTCGGTGCTGCAGCACCCGGAAACGCAGAAGCTGGCAAAAGACAACGCCAGGATGATCGAGGAATACCGCGACGACGTTGAATCACTGCGCCGTGGTGTCACCCGCGCGGCGCGGGGCATTCCGGGCGGCGCCGTCGACCTGTACGACCACATCCGCGGCCCGCTGCAGCCCGGTGAGCCGGCTCGCCGCGAAGCGGAGAAGAACGGCCATCACACCAGCATGCTGCGAATGGACGATGCCAACCATGTGGGCAACCCACTGTTCAACGACGCGATCCGTGGCGTGCACGCGCAGGATGTCCGCGTCGGCCGGGTACCAGACGTGATGAGCACGCAATTGGCAGGCAGCCTGGCCGCCGAAATGCACGCAGCAGGCGGCAAGCGCATCGACGAAGTGGTCATGAATGCCGATGCCTCGCGCAGCTTCGCCGTGCAGGGCCAGGGCGGCGACCCCGCCCACCTTCGTGTGTCGGTGGATACGGCAGTGGCGATGAACACCCCGCTGGAACAGAGCAGCCAGCGCATCGACCAGCAGGCCGCCGACCAGCGCGTTACGCTGGAGCGCGACCAGCAGCTGGAACAGCAGCGGAACCAGACCCGCAGCCTGCAGGCCTGATGCAGCGAGGGAGCCGGTCAGCCCGGCTCCCGCATCACTTCGAAACTCCGGCTCAGGGGCTGGACGCTGCCATTGGCACGGATGCTCCGGCCGTCACGAACAGATCGGGCCCGGAATCCGGGAATCCGCCACAGGCGCGATCGCCGGGTGCCACCGGGTCACAGGGCCACTGCGCGCGCGCGACCTTCTCGCGCAGCTCGAAGCGATCACCGGTCCAGACCACGAACGCGATGTGCTCACGGTTCCAGTCACTGTAGGCGCGCGGACCACCCTTCTGCGCCGACTCCGGGTATTGCACGAACCAGCGCATCGCCGGGCCATACTGCAGTTTGCTGTGGTCCAGGCTGATCCGTCCCTCACGCGACAGCTGCCGCGCACGATCCGCTTCCGTCTGCTGCGGCATGATCGGCATGGCATCAGCGGTCACATCCCGCGGCGCCGCATCCCCGCGGACTTGGTACACACGCTGGGCCACATAAGCCTCGCGGCAATCACCTGCGGGTACGCGGACCGGCTCCGCGCCGTACTCATCACGGTTGGCGACCTGGTCGCTGCAGGTGAACGGCGCCGACACCAGATAGAACGTGCTGTCGGCGTCGCGCCCTTCCAGCGAACGCACCCAGATGTCGCCCATCCGCACGATGAAGTCCGGGCGCTGGCCATAGCCCGGCACAGCCTTGAACCAGGCCTTCTGCCGCACCTCACGCTCGCGCCAGCTGCGCGGCAGGTGGATGTCCTGCGCGGGCAGCGCGACCAGCAACGCGGCCAGATGCGCCGGCATGGTGCCCTGGCAGGCGCCAATCAGCAGGTCGCCCTGGGTCGCCAGCCGCCCGGCCAGATCCACCGGGCAGCGGGCACCGAGCGCCCGCTCGGTCGCCTGCTCTGGCGGCAACGGCACGATGGCCAATGCGGGCGGAGCGGGGGCTACCGCCGGAACGGTTGGCTCGACGGAGGCGGGCGGTGCAGCCACAGGTGCCGGCGCTGCGGGCGCAACGGGCGCCGGCGCCGGATCCGCAGTCGGCGCCGGCTGTGCGTCCACCACAGGTGTCGCAGGGGGTGTCACGGCAGCCGACACCTCGGGCGTCGGCGCCGCGACAACGGCGTCGGCCGCCGCGGGCGCTGCAACGGCCGCCGCCCCTGCAGGCGCCTCAACGGTAGCCTCGGCAGCGGGGGGCGTCTCCACCACAGGTGCCGCTGCCTCCTGAGCCTGTGCCGACGCTGCGGCAAGTCCAAGTGACAGCAGCCAGAGCGGCGGCAGGCGGCGCACGGATGCAGTGCAGCGGGCAGCGGCGTGCCGGGTATTCGAGGGAACGATTCGCATGTGGTGTCCTTACGAGTGGGTTTCCATGTCGGCGCCACAGGGCGCCACGCGTCGTACGTAAAGCGCCTGCGGGCACTCTGCCCGCCGGCATCAGGTGCTACAGGGATCGAGAGCGCTGCTCCTGCTCGCGGGCGAGCGCGGCCGCGGGGTCCTGCTGGGCGACACTGGCGGCCAACTGCTGGCTGCTCTGTGCCAGCGGCTGCTGTGCCGCCTGTTCGCGCTCGACCGAAGCGCGCAGCATGGCCGGGTCACCCAGCGCGCCCTGCACGGCAAACAACGTGCGGCCGTCGTTGCCAGCCAGGAGATGATCGATGCGCGACATCCCCGCCTTCTGCGCGCTCAGCGCCAGTGCGCCGGCAGCATTGTCCAGTTCCTGCACGCTGCGCAGACCGCTTTGTGGTCCCATCTGCTGCAGATGGTGGCGGGCGCCCTGGAACAGGGCATGCCCCGGCGCGCCAGGCTGCGACATGTCGCGCACGGTGGCCTGCTGGGCCGGCGCCCCGACTTCGCCCCGCTCCAGCCGCGCCATCACATCAGGCGTCAGCTTCTGCTGCCACACCTCGAATCGCTGCTGGCGGGCCTCGATGCCGTTCAGGCCACCATTGATCGCGCGCGTCGCTTCGCGCACGTCCTCGCGCGCCGCTTCCGGCACCCGCGTCTGCCACTGCCACACGGCAATGCGGCCTGCGTGCTCGGGCTGCGCGGCCAGTTCCGGGTGATTCACCAGGTCCAGATCCAGCGCCTTGCCGGCACGCTCGTAATTCTCCTTGCCGACCAGAGGCAGATAGCCACGGCCGTGATACTTCAGCGCATCGCCAGGCGCGTCATTGCCCATACGCCCGCCATACATCAGTTCGGCCAGGTTCTCCGGCCGCCCACGCAGCGCCTCCTGGCGCGCGCTCTCAAGCGCACCATTGCCATTGCGCCACGCCGCTTCCACCGGGATCTGCGAGATACCCCGGGTGAAGTTGAAACTTTCATTGAGCCGGCTCAGGCCACGGGACTCGTGCCCGGCCTGCGCCATGAAGTTGGCCAGTTCCCGGGACGAGGTCATGCCGGCCTCCGTGGCCTGCCGCAACAGCTGCGACTCCCTATCCTGCGACACGGTGAAACTCCTGCTCGATCATCGTTGGATACTCCCGCCTCCTCACCGGCATGGCACTCAGGGCAAGCTGACGTCGGCGACGACGGACGGATCGAAATCCTCGAACCGCACCCGGCCAAGTTCGGCGGCCGAGAAGTCACGCGTATGGGTGGCCTCGGTCTCGGTGTCGACCACCCTGCGCTGCACGCCATGCACCCAGCACGCCTGCTCGGCAGGTGCATACCGGAACGTGTAGACGCTGCTCCAGCGTTCGCGACTGCCGCCGTTGGTGATCACACTGAACGCACCATCCTCGATGGTCACGTACGCGAAAGGATCGCCGGCAATGCCTCCCCGGGTGGAACACGGCACCAGCTTGTCGTTGCGCGCCGCCAACTGCCATCGGCCCGTGGCGTCGCCCAGCAGCAGCAACAGCACCCGGTTGGGACCGTGCTCGCCGGGCAGCAAGCCCTCCGGAGGAGGTTGGTCGATCACCAGGAGCTGGTCCTGGAAACCATTGCCGGTCAGATCACCGCGCACGGCTTCCAGCAGGTTCGCGCCGGACGGAACGAACGCCAAGGCATTGTCCATGTGTACGCCACTCCCCTTCTCCATCCCCTGCAACTCCTTCAATCCCGTCTTGCCAGTTCCCGAGCGGAGGCCGGAAACGGGGCGATGCCTCGCACGTGCCCTGCGGCCGCCATGGCGGATGATAGCCCCGAGCCCACGGCAACCGCGATGGTGGCAAGCGTCACCCGCATCGCGGGGGGACACAGTCCTCATGGACGGAAAAGCTCCTGCGTTCGATGGCACCGGCGCGTCGGGATTTTGACGCGCACGCAGCTTACTTCGAGGAGGCGGCGCTCGTCGAAGGGGGCTTGGGATGAAAAGCGCACTTGATCACAGAAAAAGCGCGGTTAACGTGAATGGATGCCTACCCGCCCCTGACGTCGGGCACCGCGCTGGAGTGTGCCCGGGCATTCAAAACCGGGGGGAGGTCGTCCTTCCGCTAAGACTGGTAGTGCCGCAGGCTGCGCGACAGGCCCAGCAGGCGGAAGGTCCGGCGTTCGGAGAATTGGGCCTCTGCCCGCACGGCCACCACGGCGTTGCGCCGTGCCTGCGGGCTCAAAATTTTCCCCGCGCCACGACCTTCAGCGTTTCGTTATCCAGCATCGCCTCGGCCAGCATCTTCTTGAGCTTCGCGTTCTCCGCCTCAAGCGCCTTGAGCCGCTTGGCGTCGGGCACTTCCAAGCCGCCGAACTTGCGGCGCCACAGGTAGCAGGAGGCATCGCTGAAACCGTGCTTGCGGAACAGCTCCTTGATCGGGGTGCCAGCGGCCGCCTGCTTCAGGAAGCCAATAATCTGCTCGTCGGTGAAACGCTTCTTCATGTCCGTCCTCGGTATGGGGACGGACTCCACTTAAGTTAGGCTGGCCCTGGAAACCGGGAGAAGGTCAAATTGAGTTGACAAGCGAAGCATGACAGCAGGTAAACCTAAACTCTTCCAGCAATTGCAACCTGCGGCGCCTCACTGACTACCACTCAGAACGACTCGAATTCCGGTTCGCTGCATGCCGAGTAGATCACCTTACAACCTTCACTGCCGCGCTTAGTGCAAAGCCCCATCGCCAATGAAGTCGCGGCAGAGACAGATTCAGCGCGTCCAAACGTGGAACCGCCGAATGCGCTAGTTTGGGGAGAGACCAGGGCGACGCATTGATTCTTGTAAGTCTGAGTAACCTTGCAATCCGATGCCCCGTGCTGACTACAATTGGCCAAGGCCTCATTTGAGGCGTCAGCCTTTCTCACTTTTCCGACTGACACACCGACGTCACCATTGGAAGCCATGGCAATCGCGCCCCAAGTCTTATTCCAGCGTCCTGTTTGGATAGGGCCCGTCTGACCCGATCCCGCGTCCCCTCCCAGGATCGGCGCACACCCACCAACACCCTGACCTCCGATTGGATACTGGCCTGGCGGGCAACGCCCTTCAGCACCAGCAACGGGCGCGAAGCCAAGAAATAGCATGCAAGCTGCAGCGCCGAAGATAAGCGCACATCGGCGGCCAAGTATCGAGACCATATCGTTAGACCCTCAAACTTCCCATCAGCCGTTGTTCTTTGCGAGACCAAGACGCCCCGAGTCCACCACCGCCGAACCTGGCGATGAACCACCGCCCGTCACTCGCGAACCAACAACCTGCTCGGTAGTGGCACCATGTGTCCCGCCCTTCTCTGGAGCCGGAGGCGTGTAGTAACTACCCGGCGGCTGTCCGCTCGGCCCCGGCGCCTGAGCCACCGGGCTGCCACCTATCTGCGAATATGCCATGAAGCTACCCAAGGTGCCCTGGAAGAACATGGCCGCCATTGGGGGCGCAGTCAGAATCAAGGTCGTCAGGATCAATCCCATGCCGCCCTGCTGCATTGCCTGACTGGTCATACCGTCACTGGACGCGCCCATGAGCGGGAACTTGTTCACAAGCGCTGTCATCCAGAACGAGGCCGACACGCGGATCACCATGTCCAGCGCGATCGAGACCATCGCCGCCAGTACCGCCATGGAGAACATGGTTCCAATGCCGTAGAACAGCCATCGCTGGAACAGCTGCTTGGTCTGGTCGAACAGAAGGCACAGAATGAACAGTGGTCCCAAACCGATGAACAGGGCCATCGCGACCTCATACAGCAGCAGCATTGAACCTGCCGTCACCGCAGGGCCACCCGTGCCCAGGCCGATGAACCACATCGCGCGGGTCTTGTCAGCCTGCAGCTCGGGATCATTGAGAATCTTGATCCCATCGATGCTGGACAGCGCCACCTGCATCCAGGCAAGGCTCTTGTCGATCTGCGCCTCGGGCTTCTCGTCCTTGCCGGTCACAACGTGCGTGATCAGGCCCTTCACGTCTTCCGTCAGGAATTCATGGAGGTCGCGGCCGAACATGCCCATGCTCGTCGCAACCGCCACGATCAGGGCCGTGAGCGTCACCCGCAGCACTCGCCCCCAGAGCCGTCAACGACGAAAAAGTTCCTACGTTTGAGGGGGCGATGCGTCAACATTTTTGACGCGGGCGCATCCTCCTTCGAGGACAGATTGCTCGTCTAACGGGACTTGAATTGAGAAGCGCTCTTGATTGAAAAAAGAGCAATTACCATGAGTGGCTTCCTACGCGGCTCAAGCGCCAATCAGTAGTCTTACCTAAAGACAGAAACCCCTAACGCGTCAGATTTTTTGGCTTGCGGCTCGTTCTACCAAGATTGTTCTTCGAGCGTGGAGCCGAACTCCCGAGCTCAGCTTCGGAAGTTCGCCTCATAATATCCCAAGCTACTCAGATCCATCTGCCAAAATGCAATAGGCGGTGGACGTCGGATGTATCAACGCAGCTCCCCGGCGCCCATCCACTAGAACTCTTGGAATTCAGGTTCAGCGCAATTCTCGAAGATCACTTGGCAATCGCTGCCCCCACCATTCTCACATTGTTTCAATGCACGGGCTTTTGATTCTTCAACTGTCGGCGAGCTACTGAAAAGAGTTCCCCCTGCCCCCGACTTGGGCACCACTGCAACCGCGCACTGATTCTTATAGGTAAAAGCAACTTTGCAGCCGCTAACCCCTCCTCGCGCACAGACTGCTTCGGCCTCTTTCGCAGCCAAAGACTTACTCTTCTTCCCTGTCGATGCACCAGATGCGCCGCTTGGGGATAGCGCAATGGCACCCCAAGTCTTTATCCAACGGCCGGTTGCTTTGGGCCCAGTGTCCGCAGCAGCTGCGCCACCAGGCATAGGAGCACACCCACCAACACCCTGACCACCGATGGGATACTGGCCAGGTGGACACCGCCCCTCTGCCCGGACCGACTCAGACGTGAGCGCAGCACCCGCCACCACAATTGCTGCGACCAAATATGCTGCCATTGAACGCCTGATCATATGGAAATCTCCTAACACCAAAAGCAGAGAATTTTACTTAACGGGCAGATCCGAACTTCCCGTCGGTCAAGCTATTTCCATCCTTAGCCATTGGAATGACAGGCGTGCTTGCACGATTTGTACTATTGCTATCAACATGCCCACCACTCGCCGAAGGCTTATCCGGCGTGTAATAGCTACCCGGCGGCTGCCCATTCGGGCCAGGCGCCTGTGCCACCGGGCTGCCACCTATCTGCGAATATGCCATGAAGCTACCCAAGGTGCCCTGGAAGAACATGGCCGCCATTGGGGGCGCAGTCAGAATCAAGGTCGTCAGGATCAATCCCATGCCGCCCTGCTGCATCGCCTGACTGGTCATACCGTCACTGGACGCGCCCATGAGCGGGAACTTGTTCACAAGCGCTGTCATCCAGAACGAGGCCGACACGCGGATCACCATGTCCAGCGCGATAGATACCATCGCCGCCAGTACCGCCATGGAGAACATGGTTCCAATGCCGTAGAACAGCCATCGCTGGAACAGCTGCTTGGTCTGGTCGAACAGAAGGCAAAGAATGAACAGTGGTCCCAAGCCGATGAACAGGGCCATGGCGACCTCATACAGCAGCAACATGGAACCTGCCGTCACTGCAGGTCCGCCCGTGCCCAGGCCGATGAACCACATCGCACGGGTCTTGTCAGCCTGCAGCTCGGGATCATTGAGAATCTTGATGCCATCGATGCTGGACAGCGCCACCTGCATCCAGGCAAGGCTCTTGTCGATCTGCGCCTCGGGCTTTTCATCCTTGCCGGTCACAACGTGCGTGATCAGCCCCTTCACGTCTTCCGTCAGGAATTCATGGAGGTCGCGACCGAACATGCCCATGCTCGTCGCCACCGCCACGATCAGGGCTGGCGTTCGTCTCTTGAATCACCAAGGCCATCATTGATGAGCCGATATCCCTTGAGCACTTCCCACGAAGTGAGCCCAAGCTTAACAATCCAATGCGCGCTCAGCGTATACGCGCATCATCAGAAACACACCCACAGGATTGCACGCGGGATAGCGGTACGGCCTGACGAACTTGGAGGCGATTCGCGACATCATATTGAGGAGCCCAACTGAATTAAGCCTTCTCAACTAAACGGACGCCACTTAAATCTAGCGCCAACGCGCACCACCCGTCAGCTCCAGACCCCACCTGCCAAGCAGGCATACTTGCAAGCCAGTCTCAAAATTCGCTCACGCTGAAGTTCCACTAGTACTCCTGAAAAATCGGATCAGAGCATGCGGAATAAAATACTTTACACCCTGCGCTTCCCCGCTTTGTGCATTCATCCATTGCAAGTTTCGTCGCGAGAGCCTCCGTCTCGGCTCGCCACGTCACCGCTCCTCCTCTTTCGAGACTCGAAGGGGTAACCATTGCAGCGCATTGGTTTTTGTAGGACATCGTCACTCGGCAATCACTAGCGCCTCCGCGGGCACACTGCGAAATAGCTTCTTTTTCTGCAGCGCCTTTCGAACTCTGACCCGTTGATGCACCGGCATCACCGCTCGGAGCAGTGGCAATAGCTCCCCAAGTTTTCAACCAGCGGCCTGTTGGCCTAGGCGCCGCCGTTGCATTCGCCCCACTGTCCCCGCCCGGAATCGGTGCACACCCCCCCACGCCCTGCCCACCAATGGGATATTGTCCGGGTGGGCAACGACCTTCTGCGCTAGCGGACGGAGCATCCACCAAGAAGAGGATCAACAGCAAAGACAGCATCGAGGCGTACGCTGCTACCAGTTGCTTCGCCCTGAATTTATTCGCTGCACGCATCACAATCACCTTGACTCTATCTCGGTTTATTGCCAATCCCCATCCTGCCTGGATCATGCTCGGGCGTGGAGTTAGAAGGACCGGTGAACATCTTTGTTGGAGCACCAACTTCATTAGCGCCTTCACTTCCCTTGCTCGTCGAAGGCTTATCCGGCGTGTAGTAGCTACCCGGCGGCTGCCCATTCGGGCCCGGCGCCTGCGCCACCGGGCTGCCACCTATCTGCGAATATGCCATGAAGCTGCCCAAGGTGCCCTGGAAGAACATGGCCGCCATTGGGGGCGCAGTCAGAATCAAGGTCGTCAGGATCAATCCCATGCCGCCCTGCTGCATCGCCTGACTGGTCATACCGTCACTGGATGCGCCCATGAGCGGGAACTTGTTCACAAGCGCCGTCATCCAGAACGAGGCCGACACGCGGATCACCATGTCCAGCGCGATCGAGACCATCGCCGCCAGTACCGCCATGGAGAACATGGTTCCAATACCGTAGAACAGCCATCGCTGGAACAGCTGCTTGGTCTGGTCGAACAGAAGGCAAAGAATGAACAGTGGTCCCAAGCCGATGAACAGGGCCATGGCGACCTCATACAGCAGCAGCATTGAACCTGCCGTCACCGCAGGGCCACCCGTGCCCAGGCCGATGAACCACATCGCGCGGGTCTTGTCAGCCTGCAGCTCGGGATCATTGAGAATCTTGATCCCATCGATGCTGGACAGCGCCACCTGCATCCAGGCAAGGCTCTTGTCGATCTGCGCCTCGGGCTTCTCGTCCTTGCCGGTCACAACGTGCGTGATCAGCCCCTTCACGTCTTCCGTCAGGAATTCATGGAGGTCGCGACCGAACATGCCCATGCTCGTCGCCACCGCCACGATCAGGGCGGCGCGCGCCATGTTGGTCACAAGGATCATCATCGAGTCCCGGCTGCGGCCGGTGACGATCCGATAGCCCTGTACCAGCACCCACAGGGTCATCAGGGTCAGCGCGATGCCGCCGACCCACGTCATCATGTTCTCCATCAAATGGAAGCCGAACTTGCCAATCCTGTCGCGCAGGTAGTCAAGAATCAGCTTGAAGAACACGAAGTCGCCGATCGATTGGATACGCACAGCGTGCTCCATCAGATCCTGGAACCCGCCCGAAAAATCAAAGTTGGCAATCGACCTGATCGTCATTCCTGCAATCCCTTGGTAATACTGCTTTTGCACCGGTGGCGACGCCCATGCACTTGCTCCACCCGCCCCACCGCCTGCCTTAATCGATGGACAGTGCCGTCTTCAGCGCGACGGTCTTCACCAGATCGCTCGCAAGGGTCTTGGTGGGATCACCCTTGAGCGCCGCCTGTGCCACGATCTTCTGGTTGGCTTCCATGACTTCGATGTAGGCATCGTAGGAACGCATCCGTCCTTCCCAGCTTTGTGCTGCCACTTCCAGATTGTTGGCCATGCGCGTCGCTTCGCTGTCCGAACCCTGGACGTTGCCTTGATCATTGCTGAGGATGCGCAGATCGAAAATTTCCTTCAGGCCCGACTCCATCTGGGGAATGGACTGCACGAGGAACATCACCGAATCGTTGTACTTGCGATTCTGCATCATGCGGATGTTCACGCAGATCTGGGTCTGCTGCTCCTTGATGTCCCCGGTCGGATTGAACACAAGGCTCTTGAAGAGATCACCGGGCGAGAAACTGCTCTTGCTGCCACAGGTCTCCGCCACCAGATAGTCCGCAGGCACGGGTACCAACGGCTGCCCTTCCGGCAGGCCGATCTTGCGCATCTGCGCCTGCACCTTCACCAGCGCCTGAGCGTATTGGTCAAGCGTTCTCTTCCAGCGCTCTGCCTGCTCGGCATACTCGGCGGCGTCGGCCGTGTAGCTCGTAATCGAATTCCTATACTCATAGATGGCCTGCAGCAGGTTCGAGTAATCGAACACCGGCCAGCCTGCGTTCGCCGTCGTGGTTGCCAACGACATCACGGCGCCCACTGCCAGCGCGCTCAGTCTCGTGCTGCGCGGCATACGGGCCTTCTTACTGTTCTTGTGCGGACTGTTCATCATCGTCTCCATAGTCGGTCGTTCAAGAGCGTCGGGACACCCGACTCACGCCACAGCTTCCGTACTTGCCGTCTTGCCCGAACCCTTTCGATTCTTGTAGAAATCTTCCAGCCACTGCTCCGGCGTCAGCTCATCCACGGTGATCCGGTTGCGGACTGCAGCGGTCTGCAACACCCGATGCATGATGTCGATGTTGTCAGTGGACGCCGAGATCACCGACAGAATGTCATCCATGCCGCGCAGGTTGAGCTGGCACACGCTGGACGCGTGACCCTGCTTGACCAGGAAGCAGCGCGAGCGCTCGTCCAGGGCGGTAACCACCCTGAACTCGGCCTCGGTCAGCTTCAGGCCGTCCATGTAATCGCTCTTGCTGGCATTCGGGTTCGGCAGCAGGATCAGCGTGGCGGTCTGTTCGATCAGCGCGGCGGAGATATCGCTCTTCAGCGCGTCCTCCGGGCTCTGCGTCGCGAAGATGCCCAGACCGTTCTGCTTACGGATGGTCTTCTGCTTGTTCTTCGCGAATTCCTTCAGGCCACCCTCGCCGTCCAGGATCTTCCAGAATTCGTCCATCACGTAGATCAGCGGACGACCATCGATCAGCGACTCCAGGCGGTGCAGCAGGTAATTGATGACCGGCACGCGCACTTCGGGATTGTCGATGATGTCGGTGTAGTCGAAGCCGATGATATTGGCCTTGCTCAGGTCGACGGTATCCACCGGATTGTCGAACACCCAACCCAGCGAATTGCCCGAGGTCCAGCGGCGCATGCGCGCGTAGAGCCCATCGTCGCCCATGTTGGGCAGGCTCTTCTGGAAGTTGGTCATGCTGCGCAGGTGCATCGGCGTATCGAGCATGCTTTCCACTGCGCGGTAGATGTCCTCTTCCTCACGAGCACTGTACTCACGCTTGCCGGCCAGCACCTTGATCAGGTCGGCCAGGAACTGCACGTTGGCTTCGTTGTTCTCGCACTGGAACGGGTTGAAGCCGGTCGGCGCGCCGTTCTCCAGGGCCAGATAGTTACCACCGCAGGCACGGACGAAGATCTCCGCACCACGGTCCTTGTCGAAGAAGAAGATGGTCGGCGACGGCTCGTACTTCTGCACCTGGCTGAGCAGGAAGTTGATCAGCGCGGTCTTACCGGTACCGGACTTGCCGATCACCATGGTGTTGGCGATCGCCTTCTCCCCCAGCGAGTTTTCCGACGGATGGGTCGCGTGGAAATTGAAGTAGTACGGCTGGCCGTTGGTGGTCTGCAGCGTGGTGACGCAGTCGCCCCATGGGTTGTTGTGCTGCTTGCCAGTGGCGAAGTTGTGCAGCGGCGACAGGCCCAGGAAGTTCAGCGAGCTGACATTGGCCAAGCGTGTGCGATAGCGCCAGTTGCCCGGCAGCTGCGAATAGAAGGACGAGGTAACCGCCAGGTCTTCCTTGGTCGACACGAAGCCGGCGTTGGATAGCTCGGCGCGGGTCGAAGCGACGTTCTGCGACAGCTTGGCCTGGGTGTCGCCGTAGACCGCCATGATGAAGTGGTATTCACCCAGCACGAAGTTGCCCGACGACAGCTGATCCATCGCCTGGTCCAGCTCGACGATCTGGCTCACCGCCTTGTCGCCTGAGGAGATCATCATGCCCTTGGTGCGGTCGAGCACCTTCAGCGCATCCTGGCGCCCCATCGGGCTGAACGAATGGGTGATGACGTATTCGTAGTCCAGGTACTTCAGGCCGTTGAGGATGCCCGGGTACGTTCCCTCGGCATACTCCTTGATGTTCAGGATGGCGCCGAAGTGGTTGGCACCATTGGGGGTATTGATGACGAAGTCACCGGTCTTGGCCGAGAACATGTGCCGGCTGACCGGCAGGTAGTCCTTGATTGGCGCCGACAGCACCGGCACCGGCTCGTCGATGCGATTGATCAGGTAACCGAACAGCTCCAGCGTTTCCGAGAACACCACGCCATTCTTGGCCTCGTACATGCCGAGGCGATACGGCGCGTAATCGCGGATGACGGCCTCGACGTTGCCAGCCAGCTCCATCAGCTTCTCGATCGCCTGCTCCTGCTCGGCGCGCAGCTTGTCCACGTTCGCCGACTTCTCGACGAAGCGCTTACCCGCCACCACCGGGCGGTAGATCATGGTCAGGTACAGTTCGTTCTGCATGATGCGCTGCGAGGACAGCATGCCCATGTACTGGTCGGACACGTCCTGGTTGAAGCGCTGCTTGTAGTTGCTCTTGCCCTTCAGCGTGCGGCGACGACGGATGTCATGCACCCAGAACGCCACGTTCACGAAGTCGGGAGCACGCAGCGTCTGCAGCAGGCGGTTGAACGTGTTGTGGCGATGCTCCAGCTCCCACTCCTCACGGCCGACGAACGGCAGCCCTTCCAGATGCCAGGTCAGCAGGTAGTCGCCGCCCGTGGTCTTGACCACGTTCGGGGCGACGTGCGACGACAATGGAATGAACTCGCTGATGGAGGTGTCTGGGCTGAACATACGACTGCTTCCAAAGAGGTACTGCCAAGAAGTTTCAACAGACCCGACGGGCGCTTGCGCCCGCCGGGCCGGATCCGGACCTCAATCCATTCGGGCCGGCTTGTCGCGATAATGGTTGGGGTTGAACACCCACATGCCATCGTGTTCCTGCACGTTGCGGACTTTCAGCTTGAACATCAGGCGCAGGCCCAACAGGCGGAAGATCATTTCGTCACGCTTGGCCATCTGCCGCATGATGAAGACCGCCACCGGGATGGTGAGCAGGAACCAGAAGTTCGTGTACATGCTGAGTAGCAGCAACCCACCTGCCACGATGAAGAATGGCAGGTAGGGCACGCCCAGGAACATGGCCGGGCGCGTGCAGCCGCGGAACACGACGTTCTTATGCACTGTAGTACTGGATCGCGTTGTTGATCAGGTAGTAGGTGGTGCCGGTGCCGCCGCCGCACTTGCCATCACTGCCTTCGCCCAGCAGCATGCGCGCGATCTGGCCGGCGGCACCGATCAGCACGCCACCGATCAGGATCGGCGCGACGTCAGCGATGCGCTTGTGTGCGAAGGCGATCTGGTAGCCGGCGAAGATCACCGCAATGGTCACCACGGCGATCGAAGCCATGTTCAGCAGGCCGTTGATGTTGGAGAAGAAGCCGCAGACCTTCTTGTCGGTACCGCCGAAGTCGGGACTGGTGGCGAACACCTGCGGGGCGAACAGTGCGCCAACGAAGATCGTGGCCATCAGCAGGGTCTTCAGCGTGCGCTGGGCCTGGACGAGGTCGAGATTGGATCGCTTCATGGATTGATTTCCTTGTTGATGGACTAACACAACTGAATCGGCCAGCCGGGGGACTGGCCGCACCACGACTTCGTCAGAACACGAAGGCCGCATCCCCTGCGGGAATCTGCTGCACCGGTGCGGCCTGCACCGACGCGTTATACGAATTGTCGGCACCTGCCACAGGCTGGTTACGCTCGCTCCAGGGCCGCAGCATCACGGGCCCCTCATTGCTGGCACCGGCGGCGCCCGGCAACTGCTGCGGCATGGCCATGGCCTGCGCAGCACGCTGCTGAGGCAACTGCTGCGGCATACCACCGGACTGTTGCTGCGGATAGGCGGCCCCTTGGCCGGGTTGCGCCTGAGGCTGCATCATCCTGTCCACCGAACCCAGCACCACCTTGGACAGCGCCTGGTCGGCGAGATTCAGCAAACTACCCCGCGCCATCGCACCGGTGGAGGGATACACGACATACGCGCGTGCCGGATCTTCCGACGGCACGTACACCGGGCCATTGGATTGAGCAACGATGCGCGCCTGCGCCGGAGAGGCCAGCTGCGGATGATGCTCGACCTTCACGCTGCGGCGTTCACCGCGGCTCACCACGTCGATCGGCGCAACACCATTGCTGGCAACCTGCTGGCCGCGGCGGATCGAGTCGTAGATCTTCTGCACGTAGCCATGACGGAAGCCGGTCTCGAAGTTGCCCGAGTAGTAACAGCTGAACGACTTGCCCCAGTCACCGCCGGAACGCTTGTAGCATTCAGCAAGGATGCGCGAACCGGCCTGCAGGTTCGGGCACTGCTGGAAGGCCTTCTCGTAGGAATCCAGCCCGTATTTGCCCAGGTTGTAGCGATTGACCTGGGCCAGCCCGATCGAGAAGTTGTAGCCCTTCTCTTCCAGCATGCGCACCGTCGCCAGCGCTTCATCCAACGCCTTGGGCTGGCGCACCAGTGCACCGCCGACCACGCCGATGGCGTAGGGATTGCGCGACGATTCGACGTTGATGACGTGCTGCATCACATCCATCGACACGGCCATCTCCGGGCACGCCATCATTTCCAGTCCTGGCAGCATCCCTCAGCCCTCCTGCCCCTGGGCACGCCCAGGATTGAAGTCGATGCCGGTGATGTAGCGCGAGCCGGCATGCGCCTTGATATGCACAACGATGTCGATGGTCATCATCAACAGCCGCTTGATCACGTTGAACTCCAGGCCCGAACCTTCGGCTGAAGCCTTCACCATAAGCGCCAGCTGGTCCCAGGTCTGCTCCGGGCTGCCCGCATGGCAGCTTGTGATCGAACCCGGATGGCCGGACGCGCAGTTGCGGATGAAGTAGAACGCCTCGTCACCGCGCAGCTCGGCCAGGATGATGCGTTCGGGCTTCATGCGCAGACAGGCTTCCATGCAGCTCTTGGCTGTCACATTGCTGGTGCTCTGCCCGCCCTTGGAGTACAGCAGGTGCACGACATTGGGCTGGGTCAGGAACAGCTCGCGTGCGTCCTCGATGGTGACCAGGCGCTCGTTGTCCGGGATATGGTTGACCAACGCCTTCATGAAGGTGGTCTTGCCGCTGCCGGTCGCGCCGGATACCACGATGTTCTTGCGGTACATCACCGCACGCCGGAAGAATTCGGCGTACTCTCGCGAATGACGCAGCTCCAGCAGCTCGCGATCCTGCTCGCTGATGCTGCCATCAGATTCCAGGATCTGATTGAAGAAGCCGTCTTCGTGATACTGCGTGAGCGACTTGGTGTGCTTGGACGGCAGACGGATGGTGATCGACACCTTGCCAGCGTCACACGCGGGCGGAATGACGAACTGTGCACGCTGGCCGGTGGGGAACGTGAGCGACACGACCGGATCGGCATCGGTGATGCGCTGGCCGGTGTTGCTCTCGTTCACCACCGCCGTGCAGAACTGCCGGGCCCGCTCGAAGGTCAGGCTCGGCACGTCCACCCGCTGCCACCCCGCCCGGGTTTCCAGGTACAGCTCACCGGGACGGTTGATGCAGATTTCCGTCACTTCCGGAGAGGTCATGTACTCGGCGATGCCCAGCACTTCGTACTGATAGCGCAGGAAATCGCTGGAGACGAGGGCGAGGGGTGACACTTCGGCGTCCATGTTCGTTCGTTGGGTTACCGGCGGGGGTGCAGCACGTTGGTGAAGTCGACGTCCTTGGCGACGTAGACGTTCACGATCGTGCCCTGGTTGATGGTGACGGTCGGCGGACGACGGTTGCTGCTGAGAGCCTCATTGGCCAGGCGCTCCATCGTGCGTGCGGTAGCACTCTCATAGGGCGACTGCACCGTCATGCCATTGTTGGCGATGGTCGTCGTCTCCGGACCGTGCTCGGCGGCCGCATACTTGAAGGCATCGGAAATCAGGCTGATCATCAGCGCCGATGCGATACGGCTACCCCAGTGCGCGCTGTACTGGCCCGGATGACCGGCGCCACCCAGCTGATCCACGCCCGGGCTGGACATCGCAACGTCGATGCCATTCGGTGTGGTGATGCGATCCCAGATCACTTCCACGCGCTTGCCCATCGGACCGCCGCCGTAGGCGCCATAGATCTTGGAGCCCTTCGGCAGCAGCAGGTTGCGACCGTTGATCGAGTACACCGGTTCGGTCAGCAGGCACGAGGTATAGCCGGCGAGGTCGGTGATGATGCGGGTTTCCAGCACGCAACGCAGGTAGGTGCCACGCACCAGCAGCGCATCGGGGCTTTGGATGTAGGTGGCGCTGGAGACATCCTCGACGTCCGGGCCGCGGCGAACCTTTGCGGGAGCGGTGTTGCCGTTCTGCGCCTGCAGCGTGGCGAGCATGGCCTGTTCGTAGGATGAAGGAGGACCCCCAGCCTGACCCTGCCCTTCACCCATGCCACCCACGCCACCGCCAGACCCGGCAATGCGGCGATCAAGCAGCGAGGGGCCACGCTCGATCTCGCGCTCCTGACGCGTGCCCATCATCGCTGGCGAAATGGCATTGCTCTCCTGCGGCGGCAGCGGTGGCAGCATCGGAATCGGGTCAGCGGGCTGCATCGCCTGCGACGGAACCGGATCCGTCTGCACGGCGTCCGGCAGCGTCGGCGTAGACACGCGCGCAACTTCCGGCACCTTCTGCACGGCATTCTTGTCATCCTGCCCCTTCCGGAACAGCAGGAAGCCCATGGCCACAAGCAGCAGCACGATACCGCCGAGGAACAGCAGCGCCTTGCGGTTCAACCGCTGCTCTTCGGCCGAGCGCAGCTGCGGCGCGGCCGCATCCAGATCCGGCGCGGGCTCGGCCTGGGTCGTGCCGAAGTAGGGATTCGACGGCGCGTCCGCGGCACCCTGTGCGCCGTACGGGCTCTGGCTCTCGTCGCGTCCGTTGTTCGGGTCGTTTCCGGGAGTGTTCTGCTGGCTCATTTCTTCACGTTCCTTCGCAGGCCGACGACGAAGTCGCCGTGGCGGATGACCAGGTACGGGTGCGTCCCGTGCACGATCAGCGTATTGCCTTCAACCGTGGTGTTGACCACGAAGTCTTCACCGTATTCCGTTTCACGACCGAACACCGCCGGGAAGATGCCGGTCTTGTACTCCGGCGAATTCGGCAGTTTCAGGTAGGTGAAACGACCATCGTCGTAGGCGTTGACCGGGATCAGCCACCCCATCTTCTTCGCCTTGCTGGTCGAATAGGAGTAGTTGAAGTTGTACTGCCGGTCCTTGGCCAGTTCCGAGCTCAACAACGGCTTGGCCTCTTCTTCGACCGCTTCCTGGGCGACACCGAACACGGTGTCGTTGGGATAGACGAAGGCGATCTTGTACTGCACGCCTGCACGGCGTGCCTGCTCCAGCTGGCGCCAGTCGGTGGCTACTACCTTCAGTTCGAAGATGTAGGAATGGGTCTCGGTGCGCACCATCATGTTGGTGTCGACGTCGACGTTCTTCGGCTTGAGGTAGAACACGTTCTCGCGACGGGTCAGTTCCCAGCCGCTGCTGAAGCCGGTGCTGTAGTCGAGGATCTTCTCGTTCGGGCTCAACTCGATCTGGGTGGTGAGCCCCAGACCGGTGCGAACCGGATAGATGCGGTCCTTCTCGTACTCGTAGTGGTCAACCGCCTGCGCCATCGCCGCTGCTGAGAACAGCAACGACAACATCGACAGCAGCGCCAGCGCGCTTCCCCTGATATTTCGACTACTCATCGGTTGCTTGCTCCATCAGCAGTTCCGGTGGAATTGTTCTGCGCCGGCCTCATGGCCGGCTGTCCGGGCATGGCCTGCCCCGGCATTGCTTGCCCCTGCACCGGCTGACCCGGCATCGGTTGGCCCTGTACAGGCTGTCCCGGCATTGCCTGACCCGGTACCTGGCCGTTGGCTGGCACCGCGACCGGCTGGCCGGTGGCCGGGTCGATCATGGTGGCCGCGGCCGGATTGTTGGGATCGTAGACACCCTGCGCCTGCTGCGCGGCCTGCGCGGCCTGCTGCGCCTGTGCCTGCATGGCGCCGTCATCCGGTACCGGCACACCACGCGAGTAGTCGTTGTCGACGCGGTACTCGGTGACCTGGAACGCCAGCGGGTTGAGGATGCGATCCTGCTCGGACAACGCCAGGTTCTGGTTGTACTCGAAGCGCATCGTCACCAGCTGGTTGTCCAGGTAGGTAGAGACGCCGGTGCGCTTGTCCAGCAGGCTGCGCTGGATGCGCACCGAAGCGCCGCGGAAGCTGCCGTTCGGCTCGGCCCCCAGTGGCGTGATGCTGAGGATCTTGACCCGGATCGCGCGTTCGCGGCCATACATCACGAACGGGTTCTGCGGATTGTTGCCGGCATAGCGGACACGCATGGACTGCGCCACCGGATCGGTGGACATCACGAACACCAGTTCCCAGTCACGCAGGCCCATCACCGCCGAGTCATACGATTCGCGCGCGAGCACGTACTGGGCGACGTTGCTGCGATTGATCGCTTCGTTGGTGGTGATCGTCTCGCCCTGGAAGGTGCCACTCAGGCGCGCGACGGTCGCGGTACCCGTGTAGGCATCGGCCATCACCAGGAACGGCACCTTCTCCTTCAGCGGCAGCATGTAGTAGTAGCCGCCCGCCAGGGCGAGCGACATCAGCAACGAGCCTGTGGCGACCCACCATGCGCGCCGCTCGCTGCGGCGTGCCATGTCGGCCACGGTGATCTCGTAGCTGACCGCCTTGGCGACCGACTGCTCGACCTTGGGACTATTGCCGGGATCCTTCTTGCGGAACATGGATTCTTCCGTACTGCTGAAACATCAATGGGCGTGGCACCCCTGCGACAGGCGCGGGGAGCGGCACGTTCGATGATTTCGAGGTGGACTCAGGTGCCGCTGTTGGAATCAGCGCCCTGCGCCGACGCGGTCGGCGTCGAGCCAGCGCTCTGCACAACGATCTGGTTGCCAACAATGGAGACGGAGATGCCCTGCGCCGCATAGGCTGCGGTCAGATCGATCACGGCCTGCTGTGCGTTGGTGGTGTCGATGTTCGAGACCGCGCCATACAGGGTGAAATCCGAGCTGAGGCGGTAGTCCAGCGTGCGCCCGGAATCCTTGGCCCAACGCTCGAGCATGGCTTTGAGCGTGCCATCCATCGGCGAGGCCTGGTAGACGTAGCTGGAGTACAGCGGAATTTCGGTCGTCGTCGCAGCAAAGCGGTTGACCGGCTTCCAGCGGCCTCCGAAATCCGGAGCGGACTTGGTGGCGCAACCGGCCACCATCAGCGCCGCCACTGCGGCGATGGACATTTTCGCGATAAACGCCTGATTCATACGGGCTTCACTTTGACGTACGAAAAAGCAGTCCCGAGCATTGGTCCTCCTGGTCGTCCGGCGCTGCATCGCGCACGCCGGAATCGGAGGGACACGCTGTGTGCAGCGCACCCACTCCGGCTCCCCTGCAGCCCAAAGGCTGCCAACCAGGTCGCGGGGCCATCGGCGCAGCCGACAACACATCCGCATACCTCACCAACGTCGAAACCATCCTTGTTTCCATGGCACAAACTCCTGGCCACCCTGCTGCTACATCTTTGACATCCAGCACACACTTCTGGACGACAGACACAGGGTCGCACAACCACGCGTCAATTCCATGTCAGACAAGTCTGAAAATCCATGAACAAATGCCAAATTCTTGACCGAAATCACGAATTCACATTCTTAACTTCGAATCAAATTCACAAATTAAGCGTCGTGAATTAGACGTTCAGCATCGGAACATCCACCTTCGGCAGCAGCCTCGAGGTGAAGTAGCGGTCCTTGTAGTAGCGGATCTTGTCGCACTTCACCGGATGCGGTATGCCCTCATACAGGAACACCTCCATGTCCGGCCCCATCGCCTTCAGCTCCTGCGGCAGCATCAGCGCGCGCCGTTCCTCGGTGAAGTTGTGGGTCTTCTCGCGGGCATGGGTGACGTTCTTCTTGCGCACCGTGGTGTAGCCCAGCATGTCCGAATAGTCATTGGCATCCTGCTGCTCACGCGGCGCGTACAGGATCTGCAGGGCATGGTTGGTGATGATGGTGCGTGACACTTCCCGGCCGTAGGTGGCGTCGAGCTGGGACATGCTCTGGATGATCGGCAGCAGGCGGATGTTGTAGCCGGCCATGTAGGACACCGCCGAGGCGATGATCTCGACTTTGCCGATCGAGGTGAATTCGTCCATCAGCAGCAGGCACTGGTACTTCAGGTCCGGGTTGGACTTGGGCAGTTCCTTGGTGTTGAGGTTGATCAGCTGGCTGAAGAACAGGTTGATGATCAGCCGGCTCTCGGCCAGCTTGTTCGGCTGGATGCCGATATAGATGGTCATCTTCTTCTTGCGGACATCGGTCAGCAGGAAGTCGTTGCAGCTGGTGGCCTTGTCCAGCACCGGATTGATCCAGGGATTGAGCGGTTCCTTGAAGGTGCCCAGGATCGAGGCGAAAGTCTCGTCAGCCTGGGACAGCATGTTGGCGAATGCCGAACGTGCGTTGGCGCTGAGGAACGGCCGCTCCGACAGGGTCTTGAGGTACTTCTTCAGGTCGGTGCCGTCGCCGGAGGACAGACGGTACACCGCACCGAGCGTGGGCGTGCCGGCGCCGCCCGGGAAACCGCTGCTGCGCTCGTCGTCCCAGTTCTCGAACAGGTACAGGGTGAAGGCCATGAACGCGTTGCGCGCCTGGCTGACCCAGAATTTCTGGTCCTCGGCCCCGTCCGGATACAGCATCGCGGCGATGCTCATCAGGTCCGACACGCGGAAGGCCGGATCGTCGGAGACGTAGCTGAGCGGGTTCCAGCGGTGCGTGCGCCGGTCCTCGGCGAAGGGATTGAACAGATAGATTTCCTGGCCCTGGCTGGCGCGCCAGCCACTGGTCAGGTCGAAGTTCTCCTGCTTGATGTCCAGCACCACCAGTGATTCGCCGTACTCCAGCAGGTTCGGGATGACCACGCCCACACCCTTGCCCGAGCGGGTCGGCGCGGCCAGGATCACGAACTGCTGGCCATCCAGGCGCACCAGCTTGCCGCCATGGCTGCCGACCACGATGCTCTGGCCGGTCTTCTTGAACATGCCGTGCTTGGCCAGGTCGGCGCCGGTGGCGAAGCGCGCATCGCCGTGCAGCGAGCGCTTGTCCTTCTTCAGCAGCAGCACCAGGCCGGCCACCAGCAGCACCAGCAGGGGCAGGCCGAAGCCCACGTAGCCAGCCCATTTGATCTTGCCCACGAAGGGCGCGACCTGCGGTTGGCCGATGGCGTGGACGTACTGGTAGTAGGTGTTCCAGGTGAACAGCTGGGTGTCCAGCCCCAGGAACAGCAGGGTCAGATAGCCGGAAAACACGAAACCGAGCAGCAGGGTCGCCAGCGTGATGATGGCGATGAGCAGATACTTCTTACTGGGCAACACCCGAATCCTCCATGATGCGCACGCGGCGCGACGGCCTAGCGGTGGCGCCAGCGCGACGCCTTCTTCCGCAGGTGGTTCTCGTTTTCCAGCCCGGGCTCCTCGCCCTCTTCACGCACCAGTTGCAGCAAGCGTTGGCGCGCTTCGGCCAGTGATATCAGGTCGGTCAGACGATCCCCATCGTCGGCGACGACCGCATGGCCGACCACATCGCCGGGAGCGTACACCGGCTCGTAGGACACCGCTACCAGCTGATAGCGCCCACGGGTTTCCAGCACATGCCTGAATTCCTGCATCTCACTCCTCCTTGTCGGGGCAACACTGCGTCCCCTGCCTCGCCATCATGCCCGTGGCAGCGTCATGGGCGCATCCACAACCGCTGCGGCTCTTGCGCGAAACTGTGCGCGGATATCCAAGGAGACTGCAATGGACTGGGTAGCACTTGCCCGTACGCTGGCCACCGAGGCCCACGCGGGGCAGTTCGACAAGGCCGGCCAGCCTTATATCGGCCATGTGGCGCGGGTGGCGGCCGCCGTGCGCGGCGACGATGACGCCGAAGTGGTGGCCTGGCTGCATGACGTGGCCGAGGACTGCCCGGCGTTTGCCGCGCGGATCGAGGTATTTCCAGCGCCGCTGCGCGAGGCGGTGCAACTGCTCAACCGCGATGCAGCTCCTGACGCGGACAGCTACTACGCGCGCATTGCCGCCCACCCGCTTGCATTGAAAGTGAAGCGCGCCGATCTGGATGACAACGCCGATCCACAGCGGCTGGCGATGCTGGACGGGACCACGGCAGGGCGCCTTCGCGACAAATACGCTCATGCCCGGGCGGCGCTGGGCATCTGAGCCCGCCGCGAGGCGGCGCGGAGGGCCGGCGTGTCACCGATCAAACGCTGATTTACCCTGAGTGCTGCTGCTCCTGTTGCAGTGCAGCAGTACAATGGACGGCTCCCCCGCCCCATCGCGCCTCCGCATGAGCCCCAACTCTTCCCTGGCTGCGCGTCTGACGCCCCGCCAGCGCACCCTGATCATCCTCGCCCTGTCGCTGGGTGGATTTGCCATCGGCACCAGCGAATTCGCCAGCATGGGGCTGATGCTGGAGATCAGCCGCGGCCTGTCGATTTCCGAAACCCAGGTCGGGCACCTGATCAGCGCCTACGCCATCGGCGTGGTGGTCGGTGCCCCGATCCTCGCCTTCGTGGGTGCCAGCTTCCCGCGCCGCAAGCTGCTGTTGGCGCTGATGGGCTTCTACGCGATCGGCAACCTGGCCAGCGCGCTGGCACCGAATTACGGCACGATGCTGGCGGCACGCTTCGTCGCCGGCCTGCCGCACGGCGCCTACTTCGGCGTTGCGATGCTGGTGGCCGCTGCGATCAGTCCTGCCGGCCAGCGCGGCCAGGCGATGTCGCGGGTGCTGCTGGGCCTGTCGATCGCGATCCTGGTCGGCAATCCGTTGACCACCTGGCTGGGCCAGCAGTTGAGCTGGCGCACCGCCTTTGCCCTGGTCAGCGTGCTGGCCATTGCCACGGTGGCGATGATCGCGCGCTCCCTGCTGCCGGACCCGGACGAAGTGCGTACCTCGCCGATGCGCGAACTGCGCGCCTTCAACACTCCCCAGGTGTGGCTGGCGCTGGCGATCGGTGCAGTCGGCTTCGCCGGCATGTTCTGCGTGTTCACCTACCTCGCACCCACCCTGGTGCAGGTCACCGGCGTGGCCGAATCGTGGATGCCGCTGGCAGTGGGCGTGTTCGGCATCGGCGCGATCATCGGCAACATCGCCGGTGGCTGGCTGGTGGACAGGTTCCATTTCAAGGCCGCCGCCGTGGTGCTGCTGTGGTCGATCATGATGCTGCTGCTGTATCCGCTGGCCGCACAGTCGGTCTGGACCATCGGCCCGATGATCATCACGGTCGGCACCATGGGTGCGCTGGCGGCGGTGCTGCAGACGCGACTGATGGATGTGGCCGGCGAAGCGCAGACGCTGGCGGCCGCCTCCAATCACGCCGCCTTCAATACCGCCAACGCACTCGGCCCGTGGCTGGGCGGCATGGCGATCAGCGCCGGCTTCAGCCCGGCCAGCACCGGCTATGTCGGTGCAGCCACCGCGATCGGCGGCCTGCTGCTGTGGTGCGCGGCGGTGATGCTGGACAGGAAGCGCAAGACCGTCGCCGCCGGCAACCACTGAAGAACGGGCGTCCAACCATCGCATCCACAGGTCAACCGTTCGACTGAGCCGGCTTCGTCGCGCTCCTGACGCGCGATGAACACATTTCGTGGATGTGCATTTGGGCACAGTGCAGCCGACGCCGTTTTCTCGGCCTGCACCGGACCCGCAATGCACCACCCTCGCGCCCCTGCCCGCCACGATGCCATCGCCTTGCAGGCCGGCATGCTGGGCAGCGTGCTGGGGGTGGCGTTGTCCAAGGCCATTGCCTTGTCCGCGTTGGCAGCCGGTTCGATGATGGGGATCGGGCTGTGGGTGGTGGCCTGTGCACTGCTGGCTGCGTGGGCGCTCGCAGCCTATCTGGCCTGCCTGGCGCTGAGCCGTCGTGTGTTCGTGCTGATGGTGGCGCTGTGCATGGTGCTGATGATCTGCATCGCCTGACCCAGCAGGGGCCGGACTATCGCGCATTTGTTACAGAATAACAAGTGCAACGGGTCCGATTGTGCATGCCCGGCGTCACGGATTTGAATTCCATGGCCATCCTGGCATTACCCGAGGCCATCCCATGAACCTGCAGCCTTCATTCCGCGCCACCCTCACTGCCATCGCTCTGGCGTCGCTCAGCGCCTGCGCCACCTACGACGACAGTGCCATGCATCCGGCCTGCCAGGAGTCACCCCATCTGAAGGATCTGCCACGCGAGGTCGCTGCCCGCGAGAGCCGTTGCAACAAGGGTGTGGAAGTGTGGTCGAGCGAGCGCGGCGGCAGTGACAAGCCGCTGGACCTGAGCGGAAAGAAAAAGGATCTCTGAAATGGAGCGCTGCCGGTTGCCGCGGCTGTCTTGATCATGTCCATGCACCTGGCTGACTGGCCCATCACAACCGGCGCGCGACGATGGGGTCTCCCCACCCTGTCGAGATTCAGATGCCGGACACTGCCCACCCTGTCATTCGCGCGTTCGAGGCCGTGTTCGATCTGTCAGGGGGCGTGCAGCGCATCACCGCGCTCACGGTCACCTGCCGGCATTGCACATCGACCAGTTCGGCCAGTGAGGACAATCTGGTGCACTTGCCAGGTGGAGCATTGTTCCGCTGCGACGGGTGCGGCTGCCATCAACCGGTCAGCCATGCCCGGCTGTCGGACTGGCAACCGGCGTCGTTGCTGGGTATCTGAGGACCGCAACGTGGCAATGACTGTGGAACAGCGGAAAATACTCCAGGCCATCGCCGCTGCAGAACCGGTGCGCGGTGATGCCGCAACGTGGGCGGTGACCGCCGGATGGGCTGTACAGGCAGAGGACGGGGATATCGATCTCACCGAGGCTGGCCGGGATGCGCTCACCGCGCAGGCAGGTCGTGAGGGCTAGACCCGCCGCTCAGGCCAGCGTCGCCTCCCTTCGCGCTGCGTCGCGATAGCGGCAACCTGCGGAACAAAGGGTACATCGCTGCCACGTCGGCGGCGAAGTGGCGAGGTCTTTCATGTCGGCGGTGTGCAGAGCGTCATGACATGCGCTGGGCTATGCTGCGCCACCTTCCTGCGCCAATGGCGGCCATGCATCCTTTTCCCCTGCCAGTCTCTGCACCTGATCAGCTCGCTTACCGACTGCTGCAGGACAGTGACTGGGCCCGCTCGGCCACTGCCGCAAGCGCACCCGCCGAACTTCGCACGTTGCTGGCGATGATCCTGGATTCGCCAGAACCCCTGTGGCTTGCCTGGGGCAAGGAAGACAAGGCGTTCTTCTTCAATGATGCGTACCTGCCCATGCTGGGGGAAAAACTGCACGGCGCGATGGGCAATCGCCTGGAGGATGTCTGGGCGGACGTATGGCCAGACGTGGTTCAGGCCGTCAACGATGCCTTCGCCGGCACCAGCCGCAGTTTCAAGAACCTGCCACTGATGATGGATCGCGACGGCACGCTGCGTGAAACATTCTGGACGTTCTCCTATTCGCCGCTGCGCGTCGGCTGCGGCAGTGTGGCCGGCATCCTGTGCGTGGTCAGCGAACAGACCGAACGGGTGATCGAGCGCGACCTGCACAGCCGCCAGGTCGCGGCGATCACCGAGCAGGCGCGGGAGGCCCATCTGGAACTGGTGCGCGCCCGCGAGCAGCTGCGCCAGTCGCAGAAGCTGGAGGCGATCGGCCAGCTCACCGGCGGGGTGGCCCACGACTTCAACAACCTGCTGCAGGTCATCACCGGTTCGGTAGACATGCTCCTGCACACGTGGCCGGCAGACGACACCCGGCGCCGCTACATCCAGGCCATTGCAACAGCGTCGGACCGCGCCACCAAGCTGACCGCGCAACTGCTTGCATTCTCGCGTCGCCAGAGCCTGTCGCCGGAGGTCTTCGACCTCTGCGAAAGCGTGCACGCGCTCTCGGATATCATCACCACGGTACTTGGCGCGCGCATCCAGGTGTCGTTGACATTGCCCGATACACCGATGCCGGTACTGCTGGACCGGACCCAGCTGGACACTGCATTGATCAACATCGCGGTCAATGCCCGCGATGCGATCGAGGGACACGGCAGGGTGACCATCCAGGTGGAGCAGGTAACCGCCGTGCCTTCGGTGCGCTTCGCCGCGCCGATGAAGGGCGACTTTGCCGCAATCAGTGTGACCGACACCGGAGCGGGCATCGACCCTGCGGTGGTTGACCGCATTTTCGAGCCCTTCTTCACCACCAAGAGCGTGGGCGCTGGGACCGGACTCGGTCTCAGCCAGGTATTCGGCTTCGTCAAGCAGTCAGAAGGCGAGGTGGACGTGCAGAGCCAGGCCGGCGCCGGCACCCGCTTTACGCTGTACCTGCCGCTGGCGCAGGCAGGAGAAACGACGGAACGGCCGGCGGCGCAATCGGGGCTGCAGCATGGGCATGGCGTCTGCGTGCTGGTGGTGGAAGACAACGTCGACGTGGCCGAATTTGCGGTGGGCGCCCTGCGCGAACTCGACTACAGCGTGGTCCTTGCACGCAATGCGGACGAGGCCCTGGCCGAGCTGGAACGGGATGCCTCGCGCTTCCATGTGGTGTTCAGCGACGTGGTAATGCCGGGCATGAACGGCCTGGATCTGGCCCGTGCCATCCGCGCCCGCTTCCCGGAGCTTCCGGTGATCCTCACCAGCGGCTACAGCGAATTGCTGGCGCGGGATCCTGGCCATGGCTTCACCCTGCTGCGCAAGCCGTACTCATTGAAGCAGCTGGCCTCGGTGATGACCGAGACCGCGCGCCGCGCGCTGGCTGTGGTGGCATCGCCCTAGCCGGTCGCTCCCCGCGGCGGACCGAACCAGCGTTCCAGCGAGGGCGCCAGCCCCGACGCATCGCCGCCGGCATCGCAGGCCCAGGCCACGATACCGTCAGGGCGGACCAGCAACGCACCCAGTCCCATCGCATCGCGCGCCGTGGATATCACGCAGGTAACCGAGCGTTGCCAGCGCGCAAAGACCGGGCCGAGTGAAACGCCGGTATCGAGCCCCAGCAGCACGCCCTTCCCTGCGCGCAGCAGCTCCCCCATGCGATCGCCATTGGCCAGCTGGACGTCAGGCACGCTTTGGCCAACCCACGGATGCTCGCCGTTGAACACCGCTGGTTGTGCCACGCCCCACAGCCGCTCAGCGAGATAGGTGGCACCGTCGCGGGTCGCGGCCAGGTCGGCGAAGACCGCCGCCAGCGCGCGCTGCCCTGGGCCTGGTCGCATCAACGCCACCTGCGCACGCGACCAGTCGAGCACCCGGGCGCCGATCGGATGACGCTCAGCCTGATAGCTGTCCAGCAGCGTCTCGGCGGCGTCGCCTCGCGCCACGGCGGCCAGCTTCCACCCCAGGTTCATCGCATCGCCGATGCCGAGATTCAGGCCCTGACCTCCCAGCGGCGAATGCATGTGCGCCGCATCACCAGCCAACAGCACGCGGCCGCTGCGATAGGCCGTGGCCTGGCGCGCGGCATCGGTCCATGTGGTGGCCAGATGCAACGCGGTGATCGTTGTCTGGCGCCCGGACACCCGCCGCAGCAACGCCTGGGAGGCGTGCAGGTCCAGTGGCCCGCGGTGGCCTGCGCCACCGTCGAAATCGGCCAGCGCCAGCACGCCCGGCGGGTTGAAATTGCACATGCCGTATTCGGTGAACTGACGCCCCGGGGTGAGCACCGACGGATCGGCCAGTTCAACCTGCAGCGTGTACCCGGTGAACTCGGGCGCCGTCCCTGCGAACTCGAAGCCGGAGTGCTTGCGTACCGTGCTGCGGGCGCCGTCGCAACCGACCAGCCATCGCCCCCGCATCAGCCCGCGAGCGGTCTGCACCTCCATCTGTGACTGGTGTGCGTGCACTGCCTGCACCGTACAGCCCCGCTCGATCTGCACACCCAGTGACACTGCGCGCTCGGCCAGCACCGCCTCCAGCGACTGCAGCTCCACCGCCATCTGGGTGGGTACCGGGGTCGGCAGGCGATCACGCCAGCGCCCGCCGTCCACGTCATCCAGGGCGAAAGGAATGCCGGCGAAGTGGCCTCCCAGCGGCCGCGGTTGCGCCAGCCAATGGGCGGTGCCGGGCGGCGGTGCGCCCTTGTCCGGCTTCAGCACCTGGCGGGCCGCGACCGCGTCCAGCAGGCCGCGCCGATCCAGCGCTTCCAGCGTGGGCGCGTTCAAGCCGCGCAGGCCAAAGGGCAGGCGCTTCAGGGCTGAATCGGGCGACTCAGCCTGCTCCAGCAGCAGGACCGAACAGCCGGCCTGGGCCAGCTCGCAGGACAGGAACAGGCCGACCGGGCCGGCCCCGGCAATGACAACGTCGTACAGCATCAGGATCCCCGCTCTGCGCCGGCCCGGCGCTCTGGTGCGCACAATGTTACACTCGGTGTACGTTTACACAAGCCAACCGCCATGACCCCGCCCCAAGGCCGTCGCGAGCAACGCAAGGCACAGACGCGACAGGCAATTTCCGATGTCGCCACCGCGCTGATCATCCAGCGTGGCTTCGAGGCGGTGTCGATGTCCGAGATCGCCGAGGCCGCCGGAGTCTCGCGCAAGACGGTCTTCAACTATTTCGCCAGCAAGGAGGACCTGGTATTCGACCGCGACGAGGAGGCGCGGGCGTTGCTGCGCGAGGGCATGGCGGCGCGCCGCGGCATGACGCCGCTGGCCGCCTTCCAGTCTCTGGTGAGGGAGCTGCTCGACAGCGGCCATCCCCTGTTGCGGATCAATGCCGGTGCAGCGGCCTTCTGGGCCACCGTGGCCGACAGTCCGGTGCTGGTGGCGCACGCGCGACGGCTGCAGGCACTGCTGGCCGACGACCTCACGCTGTTGATGGCAAGCGCGGTCGGGCGGCCAGCGGATGATGCCGAGGCACGCCTGGGTGCGGCGATGCTGCTGGCGTCGATGGTGGCGGCCTATCAGGGAGGACTGGCCAGCCAGCAGGAGGGTGAGGATCCGCGCCAGGCGATGCTGCAGCTGATCGTGCGCGGCGGGACCGGCGTGCTGGTGGCCCTGGCCGGCACTCCGTATACCGACCCGGGCCCGCGTCCATAGTGCATCCGGGGGATAGGCCTCGAAGTACTGCAAATGCTAATCTTTCTCATTTGCAGCCCGGCCTCGTCCCTCATGCCCCTTCCAACCCCGCTCAAGCACGCCCTCTGCCTGGCGCTGCCCCTCTCTCTGGCTGCACCTGCACTGGCTTCCGAGACCTCCACTGACGCCCCGAAGGACCTGGACAAAGTGGAAGTCCGCGGCCGCGCGCAGACCCTGTATCGCGCCAACGATGCAGCCGTCGGCACCCGCACCGATACTCCGCTGGAGCGGGTACCGCAGTCGATCCAGGTCGTGCCACGCGAGCTGATCGACGACCAGGCGGCGCGCCAGGTCACCGATCTGTACCGCAGCATCAGCGGCATCAGCTTCTTCAGCTATGCCGGCGTCACGCTGCGCGGTTTCCGCCAGGAGAACGTGCTCTACGACGGTCTGCGCGGCGATCCGTATGCAGGCTTCTCGGTGCCGCAGCTGTTCAACATCGAACGCGTGGAAGTGCTGAAGGGCCCGGCCGGTGCGCTGTACGGCGGTGGTGATGCGGGCGGCATCATCAACTACGTGACGCGCAAGCCCAAGGCGCGCGCCGAACGCCGCATCGAGCTGCAGGCAGGCGACAAGGACTTCCGCGCCGGATCGATCGAAGGCACCGGCCCGCTGAATGCCAGCGGCAGCATCCGCTATCGCGCCGGCCTGTATGCCGACAGCGAGCAGGGGGTGCGCTGGAACGCCGACAGCGAAAGCGTGATCGGCGATGCATCGCTGGCCTTCGACGTTGGCCAGACCGGCGAACTGGTGCTGCAGTTCACCGACATCACCCAGAACCTGGGCGGCAACCGGCTGCGCGGTGTGCCGGTGAACGATGCCGGCAGCTTCCTGACCGACCGGCGATGGAACCACAACGAGGCCAGTGATTTCCTCGACATGCGCGCCAGGGTTGCACTGGCGCAGTACCGCTTCGCACCGCTCGATACGCTGGACGTGGACATTGCTGCACGCTGGTTCAGCAACAACGAGCACCAGATGTACCACGAACCGATGGGCTTGATCGATCGTGACCGCGATGGCGTAGCCGAATGGATGACGCGCCAGCTGCGCAACCAGATCCGCGACAACGAGGCCTTCACCGCCAGCGGCAATGCCGTCTGGCGGATCAACACCGGCCGTATCGAACACAAGGTGCTGTTCGGCGCCGACGTGTATCAGCTCGACGCCGACTTCACGGCGCAGACCGCCAACAGTGCCGACCTGGCACGCGGCGCCGGCCCGGTGCGCGGCATCGACCTGTTCAACCCGGTCTATGGCGCGAGCACCTGGCATGACTACAACCTGGCCGCCCTGCCCTGGCGCAGCACCGCAACCCGCAGCAAGCGCTACGGCGGCTATCTGCAGGATGAGCTGGCGCTGGGCACGCGCTGGCACGTGCTGGCCGGACTGCGCTGGGATGGCTTCAAGGATGAGGACCGCATGGGTGGCGGCAGCGTGGATGGCAACGATCTCAGCTGGCGCCTGGGCAGTACCTTTACCGTCCGGGACGGCGTGAACCTGTATGCCAACATCGCCAGCGGCTTCGTGCCGCAGAGTGCCACCAACCAGAACCCGGCGGCCGGCGGACCGTTCGACGCGGAGCGCAGCAGGCAATGGGAAGTCGGCCTGAAGTCCCTGCTGGCCGACCGTGTGACCCTGAACATGGCGGCCTACCGCATCGACCGCAGCAACATCGTGCAGGCCACCGGTGAAGTACGGGACGGCGTGAACCAGCTGGCCGCGCTGGGCCTGGTATGCAGTACGGGCATGGAACTGGACCTGCTGGCCGACGTGACCGAGCGCTGGGTGGTGAACCTGACCTACGCCTACAACGACGCACGGGTGAAGGACGCCGGACCGAACGGCATCACCAATGCCTCCGGCGACCGCTTCGCGAATGCGCCACGCAACAAGCTCGGCCTGTGGACGCGCTACGACCTGCCTTCGATCAACTCGGCAATCGGCTTCGGCGCCGACCATGTGGGCGAGCGTGTCAGCCTGGATGGGCAGACGGTCAAGGCATACACGGTATTCGACATGAGCTGGAAGACCACGTGGAAGCAGTGGCAGTTCCAGGCCAACGTCAAGAACCTGTTCGACAAGGTGTACGCGGCCAGCGGCTTCATCGAGCGCAACGGGCATTTCCCGGGCGAGCCGCGGCGGGTGTATGTGCAGGCGGCTTACAGCTTCTGACGAGCCGCTCCTGTGGCGCCGTGCCCACGCCCGGCTCGGCGCTCGCCTGGTCACCCCATGCGTATCGCGTGACTTTCGCGCGCCTGCACATCGATATCCTGCTGGCGCTGCATGGCCGCCTGCTGGCGCTCAAGGCTGGCAGCTTCGATCTGCTGCAGTGATTGTTCAACCGGCATCTGCACCGCAACATCGGTAGGCATGACGGCTCGCAGATGCGCGGGATCGCTCATCTCGCCCTGCACCACGAACACGTTGCGGCCGGCCGGATGCTCGGCGGTCTGCGCGCTCAGCAGGACATGGTCCGCCCGTTCAAGCTGGTTGCGACGGGCCAATGCCATCACGCTCGCCACCAAGCGCTCGCTGTTCTCATCGTGGGTACGTCCCGCGCTGGCATCGATCGCGGCCACGCCTTCGCGCACCTGCTGCATCAGTGCGTAGTCGCGGTGGCCCGGACCAATGTCGGCCAGGCGGGTCGGTGCCTGCGAGGGATCCGGCACGTCGTCCACGGCTGCGGTCAGCGGGCTGCGGGTGATGGTCCGGTACGGGTCGTCCGGGTGGAACTGGGTGCGTTTTTCCTGGCGCTCCAGACGGACCTCGCGCGTGTCGTTGAGTTCGGCGATGCGCGCGGGGTCGGTGATCTCCCGCATCGAGATGTGGCCGCCGCCCGCGCTGACACTGGCCCACTTCCTGTCCGCTTCGAAGTACATCGCGTAGTAGCTGTTGCCACCGATGACGTTCGGATCGACTGCTGAGCGGCCCTCCAGCGCCTGGGTGGCTTCCAGCACGCTCAACCGGGTGAGGTACTGGCCGCCCTTCACCCATCCCATCTGGCTGACGGCATCGACACTGGTGTTGCCTACGCGCGGGCCTCCGGCGTAGTCATTGTTGAGCATGTTGGTCCAGATCTGTTCCAGCTTCTCGGGGCCGCTCTTCTGCTCAGCCGCTTGCAGCAACACGCGCGGCGTCCAGCAGTTAGGATCAAGTTCATGCCGTTCAAATGCCCGGTCGTGAGCCAGCATTACATCCTTGCCGGGGAGATTCAGTGCCAGGTCTGGACGGCGCTCGTTCATCCACTGCTGCCGCAACTCAAGATCTCTTTCGAGCAGGGTCTGCCCAAAGGACTCCCATTGCCGCTCCGTCAACTGTGCATTTGAAAACCGGGATCCCTCGTCCTGCTGGGTCTTTGCGTAGCTTTGTGCATACGCGTTCGCGACGCGTCCCGGCAGGCTGTCATTGCGTACAACACCCAGTGCCAGTGTCCCGTATCCATCGGCTCCCGGCAGTTGCGACAGGTAGTTCCAGTAAAGCTCGCGGTTGCCGTCTCTGGCATAGCTGCCAAGGACGCTCAGATCGCGTTCTGTCAATCCACTCATACCCTGCCCCTTCTCTTCCTTGAATCACCGATCACTTGGACCGGGTGCGCGCGATGACGTCCCTGACGGCCTCTTCCATGCGCTTCCAGTCTTTCAGAAACGCTCTCTTGTAGTCCAGGCTGACGGACAGCTTGTTGTCGATGTCCACGAAGTAATGAACGCAGCCCGCGGCCACTTCCCCTGGCTCACTGATCACCTCGCGCCCCTCCAGCCGCACGCCGTCGCCTCGGAATTCCTCGCCGTCACATTTGATGAATGAGCTGATCCGGCCGTCGCTCTGACGTGCGATGTACCAGTCTCTTTCATAGGCGGGATTGCGCACAGGCGGCTTCCCGTACCGCGCCTCATACTTCTTCGCGTACACCACCATCTTCGCTTCATCGATTGCATGGGGCGTCAGGCCCAAGGTTTCCGGCTGCGCAACGCGTTGATCGAGACGGTCCCTGGGATCCTCCCTTTCCACAGAGCCCTCCTCCGTGATGGCTTCATTTGACGACAGCCTTGAAAGCAGTGTTTCAACGGGAACGCGATCAACATAGTTGATCCGGATGGGAATCTCCTTCCGGAAATCATTCGTACGCGGATTGGCTCGCGCACCCGGCGCCGTCGGCTTCATGTCCGGCCACTCGATGACCAGCGTTACGCCCTCGCCTGGCCATGGTGCGATCTGGCTGTCCAGGTAGTTGGCCGGAATGCGGAAGGTATTCGGCCCGAGCTTCACGTCCACGGGCGCATCGGTATAGGTGTGGCCGTTGATCGTGCGGCCGGTCTGCGTTGCGCCGGACATGGCGGGATTCCTTTCGTGTTCGGTGGACGGTGACCGTGCACATGCGCTGGCGCTCACCGCGACGGCAAGTGCAAGCGTCAGGCAACGGCCGGGGGACATCACGTGCATGGGCATTCCATTGCGGGGTTCCAGCGCCACTATAGGGAACCGGGCGTCAACGGAACAGGAACCGCGTCGCAGCCCTTCACGGCACCAGGCAGCGTTCCACCTGCAGCGACAACGCCTGGCAGGCGTTGAACAGACCTTCGACCACGGCTGCGGAGGGGCAGCAGGCGGGATCGTCGCTCTCCCGCGCCACATGCGCGGCGTGCAGCACCGCAGTCAAAGCCGTGATGCCCGAAACGCTGCGGGTGGCCAGGGCCATGTCGAAGGCGCGGCCGGGGCTCAGGCACATTTCACTCCAGGCCTCGCCATCGGCGCGCAGGTTCCTGCCGTGGCCTTTCAGGTGTGCAAAGAATGCCGATGGGGTGACGAACTCGGCGGATTCGCGGAGCGCGTCCTCCAGCGTTTCGGCCAAGGCAGCGGGAAGATCAAGTACAGCGGCACCCAGCAGCGCGTGCAGGCGGGGATGGTCGGGAAGACGTTCGGGCATGACGGCAACCTCACGTTGTGGCCACCTGCAGATGCAAGGTGGCGGACGGTGCGGGTTGGCGTGCCGGATACGTAGTACGAAAGCCGACGGGCCCTAAGACCCCCACGCACCATCCGCCATGAACTGACAGAAGCTGCATTGTCGTGATCGCAACATACGTTGCAACTACGACGCCTTGTACTACGTAAGTTCGGGACGCCAATCCCGGCCACGGCGAATGCCTTGGCGCGGACATGGTTACCGCCCTGAACCGGCGGTGGAAAGCAGGGAAATCCTGATCGATCACGTCGCTACGTTGGTTGCGTCAGTGGATGTCGAGTTGTCCATTGACTGGCGTTCTTCGCCAGCAGGCGACTACCATCGACGCGTACTTTCCGGACGCCCTATCCAGCCGTATACGACATGCGCGGTCGCGGTGCCAAAGACCCGCCGATGGCTGTAGGCATTCGCGAAACCCACATGCGGCAGGCGCAACGCCCCTCAGCCTTCAGCTATCGCCTTGGGTGCTCTGATAGCCGCGGTAGGTCTCGCCCCACTCGCGCATGGCCAGCAGCACCGGCACCAGCGTGCGACCGAACTCGGACAGCTCGTATTCCACCTTTGGCGGCACTTCCGGATACACGTGGCGGATCACCACGCCATCGGCTTCCAGTTCACGGAGCTGGCTGGTGAGCATGGACTGGGTGGCGTTGGGCACCCGCCGGGTCAATTCCATGAAACGTCGCTTGCGGGTCATCAGGTGAAACAGAATGATCGGCTTCCACACGCCACCGATCACGGACAGCGTGACTTCCACCGCACACCCGCTCTTGCCATCCCAACGCCTGCTACGCATGCATACTCCGGAAAACCATAGTACCTACGGAAAATCATCGTTCTTGTTGCAATAGTGGCACGAGCCTAGCATGGCCCCATTCCATGAATGTGAGGCCATCCATGACGTTCAAAGCCCTGCTGACACGCAAGACGAACAACCAGCTCTCGACCGAGTTGGTCGATTTCGATGAGGCGAATCTGATGGACGGCGACGTCCTGGTGCAGGTCGAGTACTCCACGCTCAACTACAAGGATGCGCTTGCGCTCACCGGCAAGAGTCCGATCATCCGGACATTCCCGCTCATTCCCGGCATCGATCTGGCAGGCGTGGTACTGGAATCCAGCAGGACCGACTTCAAGCCAGGCGACCGCGTCGTACTCAATGGCTGGGACCTGAGCATGGGCCACCACGGCGGCCTGGCCCAGCGCGCCCGCGTACGCGGTGAATGGCTCAACCGGATTCCCGGCAACCTGAGCACCCGCGATGCCATGGCCATCGGCACCGCTGGCTATACCGCGATGCTGTGCGTGCTCGCCCTGGAACATGCCGGCGTGACGCCCGACAAGGGCGATGTGCTGGTAACCGGCGCCAACGGTGGCGTCGGCTCGATCGCGGTGGCAATCCTCTCGAAGCTGGGTTACCGCGTGGTAGCCGCCACCGGACGTCCGGAGCATGCTGAGTATCTGCACAACCTGGGTGCGGCCGAGATCATCGATCGTGCGCAGCTTTCGGAGCCGCGCGAGCGGCCGGTGAGTGCCGAGCGCTGGGCAGGCGTGGTCGATGTGGCCGGCGGCCCCACCCTTGTCAACGCCATCGCCGAGACCAAGTACCGCGGCGCCGTGGCCGCGTGCGGCCTGGCCCAGAGCGACGCTCTGCACGGCTCGGTATTGCCCTTCATCCTGCGCAACGTGACCCTGGCCGGCGTGGATTCGGTGAATGCCCCACAAGAGGTTCGCCAGCGCGCCTGGGATCGGCTTGCAACTGACCTGGACCCGCAGAAGCTGGAAAGTACCGTGCAGCAGATCGGCCTCGCCGAGGTGCTGCATGTCTATGAGCAGATCATCCCCGGCAAGGTGCGCGGCCGCATCGTCGTGGATGTGAACGCCTGACGCCTGTCGTACCGGCGAGGGTGCAATGCCATCGCTGGCTCACGCGCGCGACTGACCGGAAAAACGCAACGTGCCACGCCAAGCCGCCTTATCATGTGGCGGCAAGGGCGCTTTACGCCCGGTCACGTACGCAAGGCAGTATCTGGATGTCTATGGAATGGCGCCCCTCGGGCTGGGGCCAGCGTGTGACCCGCTCGCCGGACTGGCAGTTGCGGCTGGATGGCGAACAGGTCGCGCTTTTGATCGACGGCAGGCAGTACCGCCAGCATGTAGCGAACGAACACAGCGTGCGGGTCGTTCGCGGCGTACTCTGGTCCAGGGTCGAACTGACGACCGAGCGCGGCGAAGCACTGTCTGTGGATGGGCTGCCGAACAGCCAGGGCTCCCGGCTTGCCGCTGCCGTGCAGCACATGCTTTTCGCGCGCTCCAGGCGGGGGCGCAAGGCACAGTTTGAGCACGTTCTGGCGCAGATCCAGGCGTGGCTGGCCGAGGCAGATGCGCTTACCGACCGAGGCACCACCGGCCGCCGCTGGATCACGTACGAACAGCAGCAGGCGTTGCTGGCCGACCGCCCGTCCCTGCCCCTGCCGCCCGCCGAGCTGGAGCAGCTGTTCCTCGACGAGGAGGTGCATGACGACCTGCACTCGGACCGCCACCGCATGGCACTGGACGCACTGCATGACTGGCAGCTGGATTGGCCCGCCCTGTGGGCGGACGCCAATGAGGCAATGGCGACCCGCGAACTGGGTCTGGCCAAGCCCTTCCTGGACCGGGTCGAGAGCAGGCCGCTGACCGAGGAGCAGGCCCGCGCCGTCATCTGCTTCGACAACCGCGTGCAGGTCGTGGCCGCGGCCGGCTCTGGCAAGACCTCCACGATGGTTGCCAAGGCCGCCTATGCCATCGATCGCGGCTTCATGGAGCCCGAACGGATCGTGATGCTCGCCTTCAACAAGGACGCCGCCAAGGAGCTGGAAGAGCGCGCGCAGCGATGCTTCGACCGGCTCGGCATGGGCGACACCGTGGTGGAGGCGCGGACCTTCCACGCCCTGGGCCTGTCCATCATCGCCAAAGCCACAGGGCGCAAGCCGGATATCCCGGAATGGGCGGTCGACGCGACGCTGGGCTTCAACAAGCTGGCCGAACTGGTGGACGACCTGAAGGACCGCTCGACCCACTTCCGCACCCAGTGGGACATGTTCCGCCTGGTGTTCGGGCGCGATCTTCCGCCGTTCGGCGCCGACATGATGGCCGATGGTTACGACCGCGATGGCACGCCCTACATGCGTACCCTGCAGGGCGAGCGGGTGAAGAGCCTGGAAGAGTGCGTCATCGCCGACTGGCTGTTCTACAACGGCGTGGCGTACGACTACGAGCGGCGCTACGAATTCGATACCGCGACGGACACCCACCGCCAGTATCGTCCGGACTTCTACTATCCGTACGCCCAGCTGTATCACGAGCACTTTGCGCTGGATGCCGATGGCCAGCCGCCAAAGCACTTTGCCAACTACAGCGAAGGGATGCACTGGAAGCGGCAGCAGCATGCGGCGCACAGCACCGCACTGGTGGAAACGACGTCGTTCGGCCTGCGCAGTGGACAGGCCCTGCAGGATCTAGCCGAGCGGCTGCGTGCGGCTGGTGTCGAACTCGACCCGAACCCGGACCGCGAGCTGCCCGACCAGGGCGCCAAGCCGATGCCGGATGCAGACCTGATCGGCCTGATGCGCACCTTCATTGCGCATGCCAAGAGCAACTGCCTGACGCTGGATGACATGGCGGCGCGCCTGCGGCAGATGCCCGAGGATCAGTTCAAGGAACGCTACCGGCGCTTCCTGGAGATCGCCGGGCCGGTTTTCCAGGCCTGGGACAACGCGCTGGCTGACGAGCGCAGCATCGACTTCGAGGACATGCTCAACATGGCCGCCGGGCTGCTGGAACAGGGCCACTATGAATCACCCTACGATCTGGTGATGGCCGACGAATTCCAGGATGCCTCGCGCGCCCGTGCGCGCCTCTGCCGTGCCCTGGTCAGCCAACCGGGCCGCCATCTGTTTGCGGTGGGCGATGACTGGCAATCGATCAATCGCTTCGCTGGCGCCGACGTTTCGGTGATGACCGGATTCCGCGAATGGATGGGCCATGGCCAGGTGCTGAAACTGAAGCAGACGTTCCGCTGCCCGCAGGCGCTGTGTGATGTTTCCAGCCGCTTCATCAGCCGCAACCCCGCGCAGATCGCCAAGAAGGTCCGCTCTGCTGCGCCGGCAATGGGTCCGGTGCTGCAGGCGTTCCAGATGAACCGGCGTGAAGAGGTACAGGATGGTGTTCGCCAATACCTTGCGACGCTGCACCAGCAACTGCTGTCAGGTGCAGTGCCGCAGGGCCGCAACGGGCGCGTGACTGTATTCATTCTGGGGCGGTATCGCGCGGACCGCAGCGCGATGCCTTTGGATTGGAAGACGGCCTTTGGCAGCACGATGGAGGTCGAGTTCCTGACCGCCCATCGATCGAAGGGGCGCGAGGCGGACTACGTGATCCTGCCGGGCGTGATCAACCGCAGCTTCCCGAGCCTGCGCGCGGATGACCCGGTGCTTTCGCTGGCAATGCCGGACGGCGATACCTATCCGCTGAGCGAAGAACGGCGCCTGTTCTATGTCGCGCTGACGCGGGCGCGACGATCGGTTGCGATGTTCACCCTGCAGGGCAGGCACTCGCCGTTCCTGGATGAGCTGGTGAAGGAAGGCGCAGTGGAAGTGACCGCGATTTCAGGCACAGCCATCCACGAAGAGCGCTGCCCGGTGTGCAAGGTGGGCGTGTTCGTGGACCGCAATGGGCCGCACGGGGCGTTCCGGTCGTGCTCGAGTTACCCGTTGTGCCATAACAAGCCGAAGGGTGGGCGTCGGGGATGAACACGTGACCTCACCAGCGAGCCAGCAGTTCAAGTATCCAGGGGTCGTAGTCTGTCAGAAACACAAATGCCTCTCCCTGGGCATTCGCGCATGGCGATGAGAGTGACCGCACCCAGCCGGCTGTCTCCCAGTATCACCATGAAACTAGGGCCAAGAATATAGGCACGACCCAGCGAAGATTACGATCAGCGCGGGAAAGTTAAAATGCCAACCAATTTCACAAAATGCGAGCAACCTCGCACAAGCGAGCCCTGCATCGGTGTAGGCAGTGTCTCCAAGTCTCTCGGCATTTGAGTCCAGGAGGTCACTGGCCAGCTGCGAAAACAGCTCGACTGATGCGCCAAATCGAACAAGGGAAAAGTATGGACACTGTAAAGAAATCATCGAAGCCGATTGGAAAGGCCTTGATCGCCCTCGCCATTCTCGTTGCGGTCGCGCCAGGACTAGCGGCCGCCAATCCGATTGCCAGTGAAAGCTCGGCGATTCATGAACGCCAGCTTGAATCTTCCGATGGAAAGAAGTGGATCGTTCGAACCATCCCGACGTCCGATTTCCAAGGCGGTACGGTGATGGTTGAGCAACGTCTGTTCAGAGATGGAAAGGGCGGGCTTGTCTATCGGTTTGACGACCAAAGTCAAGCAACCAAGATCTATCACCAGGCCCTGTGTGAAGCAAAAGACTCTGTCCCCTCAAGAGGGGCAACCACAATCTCCGGAGAGGCAGTGTGGAGTTGGTCCTGCACAAACAGCAAAGCTGATGTCCCCTCTTCGAGCAATGCTCCAATCTCCGCCAGGAGCTCGGACTATCTGTACGCTGTCGCCCCCGAAGGGTACTATCCTGTAGCAAAAATTTTACATCCACTGGCGCTGTTGCTTTTAAGAGTGTAGTCGCGGGAGACATGAAGGCAACGCTCTCCATCGATGATGGAAGATGTACAACGTCGGTGACCGAGCCATATAGCTCACCATTCGAAGGCACACACACAGCGCAAGTGGCGTGTCTGATAAGTGATGCCCGAACTGTGAACACGTCGATGGAAGGATGCATACCGCAGCGGTGTGCTACTGGTAGAGGTTCCCTCAGCGCTGTGCAGTCTCCCTGAATCCACATTCAGATCAGTATTCGTTGGTACGTACAGGCGCAGCAGCTGAGCAACCCAACGCAGAGTAGACACTTGCTGTTCCCCATTACCGTAGACCCTGACGACAATCCCGACGCTCTGGCGAGGGGCGACGGCCATGTCAGGTGCTGAGATCACCTGTTTTGGGGCACTGCCCGGATGCTTGCCGACGCCCGGGCGGTGCCCTGTTTCGTCAGACGGTCAATTCGTAGAGCAGAAGGTTCGGCGCAGCCTCCGTCGCTGCAGGGAGAAGATTGCGCTGCGCCTGTTGTTGGCCGAGGCGACAACTTCCTCTGGATAGAATCCGGGGTGCAAGGCTGGGTTCGGCAGCAGATCGCGCAGAATCGACCTTTGCAGGTGGAAGGGTAAGCGGGCGGGCAGCTAAGGCTGTAGAAGCGAAAAAGCCCCTATTTCCAGGAGCTTTTTGCAAAGACTGGCGGAGAGAGTGGGATTCGAACCCACGGAAGGTTTAACCCTTCGCCGGTTTTCAAGACCGGTGCCTTAAACCGCTCGGCCATCTCTCCAATCGGGTCCCGGTCGCCCGGGCAGCGACGTATTCTCGCACGTGAAGGGCATTTGCCCAAGACCACCTTGCCCCTGCCCTTCGCATCCGGCGCGGTGGGAGCCTTCACCGCACTCGGAGCCGCCATGGCCCATCTCGATCTGGCCAACCTGCGCACCTGCCTGCTGGACGATACACAGCTGGCCGCTGTGGCCCTGCACCGCACCTTCGCGGGGCACCTGCCGGTCAGCAGCGGGCAGCTGGTGGTCTGCGATCCGCTGGTCCAGGCCGAGGCGCCTGCGCTGGCCGACTACACCGCCCCGCTGGGGCGGCACCCGGTCGAAATCATCGTGCACAGCGGCCACCCGGCCCTGGCCGTGGTCTGGTTCAAGCCCCGCGAAGCTCTTACCGCGACCGCCCTGCACTGGCAGATGGCGCGCTGGGCCACCCAGGACCTGACCGGCCTGGATGAGGACAGCTTCATCGGCTATCCGGTCGACGCTGGCATCGGTTGTTTCATGGACACCGACACCCAGCAGGCGCTGCTGGCCCTGATCGAACAGGCCGATGGCGAGGAAGAGAGTGAATGGTCGGATGCACTGATCGACCACGATGGCCTGGACGAAGGCGTCGAATACCGCCCCTGGGGGGAGAACTCGCCGCACGGCCTGGTGGTCTTCACCAGCGGCTGGGGCGACGGTGTCTATCCCAGCTACTGGGGGCTGGATACGTCCGGCATTCCGGTCGCCCTGGTCACCGATTTCCTGTGCATCCAGGGCGGCGATGGGCGCGACGAGCGCGAGATTGCCGACCAGGCCTATCGCGACAACCTGCCCCCTGCGGAAGCCGAGGCGCTGGCGCGGCTGGTGGCTGCGGTAGAAGGAGACGACGCGGAGGCATTGCAGGACCTGCTGAAGGATGCGCCGCAGCGCGCCAACCAGATCGAACCGGGCTGCGGCGGCACCGCCCTGTACGAGGCGATCCGCCTGGACCGCCCGCAGGCATTGCGGGTGCTGTTGCAGGGCGGCGCATTGCCGGCAATGCCCGAACGCCTTCACATGAGCAAGGTGACCGGCTATCTGGACTATGCGCGCTTCCTGAAGAAGCCGCGCAGCGCGGAACTGATGGCGGTGCTGGAAGCGCCCGTCGTTGCGGCCGAACCGCCACCGGCCGCAGCGCGACGCCGCAGCTTCTGGGACCGGCTGTTCGGCCGGAACTGATCGTCGGAAAACAGCAACGCCGGGCATGGCCCGGCGCTACCGTTCAGCGCTCTCAGCCGGCATCCACCGCCAGCGCACCCAGTGCACTGGCCTTGATTCGCTCCTTGGCCTTCTCACAGGCGCCACCGCAATCCAGGCGCGAGGCCTCCAGCTGCGGCGGCAGGTGCTCGGCCAGGAAGTCGATGAACACGCGCACCGCCGGCAGCAGGCCGCGGCGCGAAGCGAACACGGCGTGGCACACGCCCTGCGGCAGCGACCAGTCCGGCAGCACCACTTCCAGCTCGCCGTTGCGCACGGCGTCGGCGCACACGGTCTCCGGCAGCATGGTGATGCCGAAACCGTCCTTCACCATGCTCTGCAGCAGCGGGAAGTCGAAACCGGCCACGCGCGGCTGCAAGTCGACCCGGCGCACTTCGCCTTCCGGGCCATGCAGTTCCCAGCGCTGGCGTGCTTCGTCTTCGCTGATGCTGAGGGTGACGTGCTGGGTGAGCTCTTCCGGGTCCTTGGGGCGTCCGGCGCGGTCCAGGTACTTCGGGCTGGCCACCAGCAGTTCCTGCACCTGGCCGAAGCTGCGCATCACCAGGCTGCCGTCGTCGTCCAGGCGCGAACGCACGCGCAGGGCGACGTCGTAGCCTTCATTGATGATATCCACGCGGCGGTTGCTGATGTTCAGCTGCAGCCGCACCTTCGGGTACTGCTCAAGGAACTTGGGCAGCAGCTTGGGAAGCTGCATCTGCGCCAGTGACACCGGCACGCTGGCGCGCACCACGCCGCGCGGCTCCGCGCTGAGGCGGTCCACCACTTCGCGGGCGGCCTGGGCCTCGGCCAGCATCGTCTGCGCATGGCGATGCACGCTGGTGCCGACATCGGTGACCGCGAAACGGCGCGTGGAGCGCTGCAGCAGGCGTACGCCCAGGTCGGTTTCCAGCTGGCTGATGCGGCGGCTCAGGCGCGACTTGGGAATACCCAGTGCGCGCTCGGCGGCGGCGAATCCGCCGTGGTCGACCACCATCGCGAAGTAGTACAGGTCATTCAGGTCATGCATACCCGAGTTCCATATCTAGAACAATACGTGGCATTCAATCACCTTTATTCCGCCTTTGCAACAACCTATCGTTCTCTCCGTCGGCGGGGCCACCCCGCCCCTTCCTCCCAGAACACAGGTGACTGCCATGAAGCTTCTGCATCTCGACGCCAGCGTGCTTGGCGACAACTCCGTCTCGCGCCAGCTGTCGGCCGCCGTGGTCGCCCGCTTCGCCAGCCAGATCGATGACCTGCAGGTCGATTATCGCGATCTTGACGCCAATCCGGTACCGCATCTGAGCAGCAGCTCGCTGGCCAGGACCGACGCGGCCGAGGCGACCGATGCTGAACAGGTGATGCAGCAGTTCCTGGACGCCGACATCGTGGTGATCGGCGCGCCGATGTACAACTTCAGCATTCCGTCCACGCTGAAGGCCTGGATCGACCGCGTGGCCGTGGCCGGCCGCACCTTCAAGTACACCGAGAACGGCCCGGTGGGCCTGGCCGGTGGCAAGCGGGTGATCATCGCCAGCAGCCGTGGCGGCATCTACACCGACTCGCCGGCCGACTTCCAGGAGCCGTTCCTGCGCCAGGTGTTCGCCTTCATGGGCATCAACGAGGTCGAATTCGTGCGCGCCGAGGGCATCGCCTATTCGCCGCAGCACCGTGAAGACGCCATTGCCGGTGCACTGGCGGCACTGCCGTCGCACGAAGCGGCCGAAGCCGTCGCTGCGTAACGCGTTCCAACGTTCGGCGCTCCTCTCTCCTCGTCTGGGCGCTGAACGCGGGCCGGGATCCCCTCCCCCATCCCGGCCCACCCTGGCGGCCCCGCTATGCGGGGCCGTTTTCTTTTGCGACGCGCTAGGCTGGGGCCATGAACTACATCGTGACGGCTGCGCACCGCAGCGAATTTCCGCACCCGATCACCCTGCGCCGTGGCCAGGCGCTGGTGGTGGGCGAACGTTATGAAGGCCCGGAGGGCTGGGAAGACTGGTTCCTGTGCCAAGCCGAAGGGCAGCAGCCCGGTTTCGTGCCGGCGCCGGTGATCGGTCGCGATGCGCAGGATGACGCCTATGCCACGGAGGATTACTGCGCGCGGGAGCTGGATGTGGATCCCGGGCAGATCTTGCGCGGGCTGCGCACCCTCAATGGCTGGGCGTGGTGCGTGCCGGAGACCGGCGAACCGGGATGGGTACCGCTGGAGAAGCTGCGGGCCATAAAGGAGAGCCGAGCATAGGCTCGGCTCTACATGGATCTGTAGCGCCCGAGCCTACGCTCGGGCGGCGGCGCAAAGCGCCGGCTGTCAGGCGATCGTTTCCAGGCCGCCCATATACGGGCGCAGGGCCTCCGGCACGGTGATGCTGCCGTCGGCGTTCTGGTAGTTCTCCATCACCGCGATCATCGCACGGCCAACCGCCACGCCCGAGCCGTTCAGGGTATGCACCAGCTCCGGCTTGCCGGTGGCCGGGTTGCGCCAGCGCGCCTGCATGCGGCGGGCCTGGAAATCACCACAGTTCGAGCACGAGGAGATCTCGCGGTAGGTCTCCTGCGACGGCAGCCAGACTTCCAGATCGTAGGTCTTCACCGCCGAGAAGCCCATGTCGCCGGTGCACAGCAGCACCTTGCGGTACGGCAGGCCCAGCTTTTCCAGCACCACTTCGGCACAGCGGGTCATGCGCTGGTGCTCGGCGTCGCTGTCTTCCGGGCGGCTGATCGAGACCAGCTCGACCTTCTCGAACTGGTGCTGGCGGATCATGCCGCGCACGTCGCGGCCGCCGCTGCCGGCTTCGGCACGGAAGCACATCGAGTGAGCGGTCATGCGCAGCGGCAGACGCTCGGCGTCGACGATCTCGTCGCGCACGATGTTGGTCAGCGGCACTTCCGAGGTCGGGATCAGATAACGCGTGGAGTCGCCCACGGCGGTCTTGAACAGGTCGTCCTCGAACTTCGGCAGCTGGCTGGTGCCGCGCAGCGAGTCAGCATTGACCAGCAGCGGTACGTTGGTTTCCTCGTAACCGTGCTCGCCGGTGTGCAGGTCGACCATGAACTGGGCCAGGGCGCGGTGCAGGCGCGCGATCGGGCCGCGCAGGACGGTGAAGCGCGAACCGGACAGTTTGGCCGCGGTCTCGCCGTCCAGCCAGCCATTGCGGGCGCCCAGTTCGACGTGGTCAAGCACGTTGAAGTCGAACTGGCGCGGAGTACCCCAGCGCGCCTGCTCGACGTTGTCGTTCTCGTCAGCACCGGCTGGCACGTCATCGGCCGGCAGGTTCGGGATCCCCATCGAGATCGCTTCGATCTTCTCGCGCAGCTCGTCCAGCGCCACCTCCGAGGCCTTCAGCTCGTCGGCGAAGGCGGCAACTTCAGCCATGATGGCCGACACGTCCTCGCCCTTGGCCTTGGCCTGGCCGATGGCCTTGGAACGGCTGTTGCGCAGGCTCTGCAGCTCCTGGGTCCGCACCTGGATGCGCTTGCGATCGGCCTCCAGGGACTCCAAGGCAGACACGTCGAGCTCGAAGCCGCGGCTGGCGCGCAGGCGTTCGGCGAGGTCGGCGGGCTGGTGGCGGAGCAGGGCTGGATCAAGCATGGCAGGTGTCGTGGTGGGTATCAGGGATGGGATTATCGCTTGTTATACGGATTTCTGCCGCCCGGTTCATTCCCGCCGTGGCAGAATCGGGGCATTCCGTACTGGTCCGGTCCATGTCTGCACCCCGCTCGTCGTCCGCCAAGTCGTTTACCGTGCATATCCCGCGCAACGCCCTGAAGATCGCGGGCATCGCCTTCGGCGTGGGCGTGCTGCTGTTCGTGCTGGTCTGGTTCACCGGTCGCGACAAGGAATTCTTCCGCGCCGACCCGGCCGCACAGACCCCGCAGGAGACGGCGCAGGTGGAACCGCTGCCCGAACCGCTGGCGGCGGCCGCCGGTTCCAGCGACATGCCCGATGCCAAGCCGGCCCCGGTCGAAGAGGAAGCCCCGAAGCTGGTCGAAACCCCGCCGCCACCGCCGGCGCCCGTCGCCGAAGCGGCCCCGGCCGCACCGGCTCCCGCGCCGGCTGCCACGGGCAACAGCCAGCCGATGCCGATTGCCGGCCAGTCGCCACCGCCGTCCTATCCCCCCGCCGCCCTGCGCGCCGGTGAAACCGGTACGGTGGTCGTACGCGTGGACGTGGATGCCACCGGCTATCCGAACAATGCCACGGTGATCCAGCGCAGCGGCTCACGCGAGCTCGACCGTGCCGCGACCGATGCGGTGCGCCGCTGGCGCTTCACCCCGGCACAGAGCAACGGCCAGGCCGTACCGGGCAGCATTGAAGTGCCGTTCGACTTCAAGACCCAGTAACTGAACGTTTCCCGGCAGGCAAACTGAACCCTGCCGGTTGCGTTGACGCAACGCTGACACTTCCCGCCACTGGCCCGCGCAACACTCTCCCCGTCGTCCATTGACGGAAGGAGTTTGCGATGACCGCCACCACCCACGAAGACCTTCATTCGCCGCAGCAACAGCAGGACGCCAGCGAACAGCACAAGCCCACGTCGCCCTGGATGTGGATCGCGCTGATCGTGGCGATGTTTGCCGCCGCACTGCTCTGGCTGCGTCACTCGAACCAGGAAGACGTGGCGCCGGCACCGGTCGGCGAGCGCATGCTGCCCGCGCCCGAGCAGGCGCCGGTCGCCGACGTACAGCAGCCTGCGGCACGCCAGGCCGCAGCGGCCGGCAACCAGCGCAAGGCGACCCCTGCCGTACGCAATCGCGAGGCGCGCCCGCTGGCGGGCAACAGCAAGCCGACCTACCCCGCTGCCGCGCTGCGCAATGGCGTGCAGGGCAGCGTGATCGCCAGCCTGAATGTCGATGCCCGCGGCCAAGTGACCAATGCTGCGATTGTTTCGCGCAGCGGCGAGCGCAGCCGTGACCTGGATCGTGCGGTGCTGAGCACCGTGCAGAACTGGAAGTTCCAGCCGGCGATGCATGAAGGCCGTGCAGTGGCCAGTGTGGTGCGGGTCCCGGTGGATTTCCGTACCGGACAGCGTTGATCGCGGACGAGGGGTTCGTGATGTTTAGACGGAGGCTTCGGCCTCCGTCCTTTTATGCGGAGAAGCGTGCCGACCAAGGAAGGTCGGCACCTACCGGGCGATGTGAGCGTGCCGACCGAGGTTGGCACCTACCGGACAGGGGGCGCGTGCCAACCATGGTTGGCACCTACCGGAAAACCTGATCCGCCGGTCAGGCCAGGTTGAAGCCGGCGCTGCGCGCCAGGCCGTCGAAGTCCGGGAAGGACGTGGCGACATTGGCGATGTCGTTGATGCGCACTTCGCCGTTACTGATCTGGCCGGCAATGGCGAACGCCATGGCGATGCGGTGGTCGCCGTGGCTTTCGATGGTGCCGCTGCCCAGGCGCACGCCCCCGTGCAGGGTGGCACCGTCTTCAGTTTCGTCCACCTGCATGCCCAGCGCGCGCAGGCCGGTGGCCATCGCTGCGAGACGATCGGATTCCTTCACCCGCAGCTCGGCGGCGCCGGTCACCACGGTCTGGCCTTCTGCAGCAGCTGCCGCCACGAACAGCGCCGGGAACTCGTCGATCATGTCCGGCACCAGTTCTTCCGGAATGCGTGCGCCCTTCAGCGGGGCGTAGCGCACCACCAGGTCGGCCACCGGTTCACCGCCCTGTTCTGCCGGGTTCTCTTCGGTGATGTCCGCACCCATCAGGCGCAGCGCATGCAACAGGCCGGTGCGGCGCGGATTCAGGCCGACCTGCTTCAGGCGCAGCTCGGAACCGGGAATGATGCTGGCGGCGACCAGGTAGAACGCGGCCGAAGAGAAATCGGCGGGCACCACGATATCCGTGGCGCGCAGGCGCTGGCCACCGCGCAGGCGGGCCTTGCCCGGCGAAAACGCGATGTCCACGCCGAACGCGGACAACATGCGCTCGGTGTAGTCGCGGGTCGGGTGCGGTTCGGTCACGCAGGTTTCGCCCTGCGCATACAGCCCGGCCAGCAGCACCGCCGACTTGACCTGCGCACTGGCCACCGGCGAGGCGAAATCGATGCCGTGCAGCGCTTGGCCACCATGCACGTGCAGCGGCGGTGTGCCGTCGTCCTGGGTGTCGATCTTTGCGCCCATCTGCGACAGCGGGCCAGTGACGCGGCGCATCGGGCGGCCGGACAGCGATTCATCGCCGATCAGCGTGCAGTCGAACGACTGGCCCGCCAACAGGCCGGCCAGCAGGCGCATGCCGGTACCGGCATTGCCGCAATCCAGCGGTGCATCCGGCGCCTTCAGGCCATCGATGCCGACACCGTGCACGACGCGCTGCGACGGGCTGGGCGTTTCGATGCGCACCCCCAGCTGGCTGAAGATGCGCGCGGTCGCGCGGGTGTCCTCGCCTTCCAGGAAGCCTTCGATGTGCGAGGTGCCATCGGCCAGCGCGGCAAACATCACCGAGCGGTGCGAGACCGACTTGTCGCCGGGAATGGTCAGGCTGCCCTGCAGCGGCTGGCCCTTGCGGGCTATCCAGTGTTGCGCGTTGCTCATCGTTCGATCATTCCGTAAACACCGGCAGCGCCGGCGATGCATCAGGGAGCGGCGGCTGTTGCCGCCGCAGCAGCACTCAGGGCACGGCCACCGGATAGGAGCCCAGCACCTTGATCTGCGCCGAGTGCGCTTCCAGTTCGGCCAGCGCGGCCTGCATCGGCGCGTCGTCGATGTGGCCGGCCAGGTCGATGAAGAAACCGTACTCCCACTTGCCGTGGTGTGACGGCCGCGACTCGATGCGGTTCATGCTGATGCCGTGGCGGGCGAACGGGCTGAGCACGTCGAACAGCGCACCGGGCTTGTCATGGATGAACACCAGCACCGAGGTGCGGTCGTGGCCGGAGGTCGGGAAAATGTTGCGGCCCACCACCAGGAAGCGGGTGGTGTTGTCGGCATCGTTCTGGATCGGCTTGGTGACCACCTTCTTCAGGCCGTACACGTGGCCGGCACTCTCGCCGCCGATGGCCGCCGCGTCGTCGGCGTTGCGCGCACGGCGCGCGCCTTCGGCGTTGCTCGACACCGGAATCTTCTCGGCCTTCGGCAGATTGGCGCGCAGCCACGCCGAGGTCTGCATGAACGACTGCGGGTGCGCGTAGATGCGCTCGATGTCCTCGATGCGGCCGCTGCGCGACATCAGGTACTGCTGCACGCGCAGTTCCACTTCGCCGCAGATCTTCAGGTTGGAGGTCAGGAACATGTCCAGGGTGATCTGGATGGTGCCCTGCCCCGAATTCTCCACCGGCACCACGCCGAAATCGGCGTTGCCCGCTTCCACTTCCTGGAACACCTCTTCGATGCTGGCCATCGGCAGGCCCAGCGCGGAGCGGCCGAAGTGCTTGAGCACGGCCTGCTGGCTGAAAGTACCTTCCGGGCCGAGGTAGCCGATCTTCAGCGGCTCCTGCTGGGCCAGGCAGGCCGACATGATCTCGCGGTAGACGTGCACCAGCAGTTCATCGCTGAGCGGGCCTTCGTTGCGGTCCACCACCATGCGCAGCACCTGCGCTTCGCGCTCGGGGCGGTAGTAGTCGACGGCGGCGGCGAGCTTGCCCTTGGCCTTGCCGACCTGGTGGGCGAAGCGCGCGCGCTCGGCGATCAGGCTCTGGATGTCGCGGTCGATCTGGTCGATCTTCGAGCGCACATCGGCCAGCGCCAGCGGCGCCAGGGTGGGTGCCGGGTTCGAGGTGGCCTTGGCCTTGCCCTTCGCCTTGGTGGGCACGCTGTCCTTGGCCGGTTCGGCCTTCTTCGGCGCCTTCTTGCTGGATTTGCTGCTTGCCATCGGAATTCCTTGTTGCGGGGAACGCACCCGACGGTGCGCGCCGTTCATTGCTCAGCCGTGACGCTGCTGGAAATCGGCCATGAAGGCGACCAGCGCCTCGGCCCCGGCCAGCGGCATGGCGTTGTACAGCGAGGCACGGATGCCACCGACGACCTTGTGCCCCTTCAGCGCCAGCAGGCCAGCGGCCTTGGCCTCGGCCACGAAGCGGGCATCGAGATCGGCATCGGGCAGGAAGAACGGGATGTTCATCCGCGAACGGGCCGCGTGTGCAACCTCATTGCGGTAGAAGCCGCCGGAGCCGTCGATGGCGCCGTACACCAGCGCGGCCTTGGCGGCATTGCGCCTGGCGAACTCGGTCACGCCGCCCTCGGCCAGCATCCACTTGAACACCAGACCGGCCAGGTACCAGTTCCAGGTCGGCGGGGTGTTCAGCATCGAATCGCGGGCGACATGCGAGCGGTAATCGAAGATGTCCGCGCGTGGCTGGCCACTGCGCTCGAGCAGGTCGCGGCGGATGATCATCACCGCGATGCCGACCGGACCCAGGTTTTTCTGCGCACCGGCATAGATCACGCCGTAGCGGCGCACGTCCAGCGGCTCGCTGGCAATGGACGAACTGAAGTCGGCCACCAGCGGCACATTGCCGGTATCGGGCACATCACGGAACTCGACGCCGTGGATGGTCTCGTTGGCGGTGATGTGCACGTAGGCGGCATCCGGCGAGAGCTGCCAATCGGCGTGCGGCGGCAGCGTGCGATAGCCATCGGCCTCGCTGCTGGCGGCGATGTTGACGTCCACGTAGACACCGGCCTGCCTGACCGCGGTCTTGCCCCAGTGGCCACTGACCACGTAGTCGGCACGCTGGCCGGGGGCGGCGAAGTTCAGCGGGATCAACGCCTGCTGGGTGGTGGCACCACCGGACAGGAACAGCACCGCATAGTCTTCGGGGATATCGAGCAGGCGACGCAGGTCGGCCTCGGCCTCGGCGGCCACGGACATGAATTCCGCGCCGCGATGGCTCATTTCCACGATCGAAGCGCCGGACCCGTGCCAGTCCAGCATTTCCGCCTGCGCCTGACGCAGGACCGATTCCGGCAAAGTCGCAGGGCCGGCACTGAAGTTGAACGCGCGCGTCATGTCACACCTGTGGGGCAAGACCCCTAGTATGCCGCAGTGCACCAGCCTTGCGGCCTTGTGCGGCAAGGGAAATTTGGTTTCATTGGAATCCATCGGCGACGCGACCGGGTAGTGCCGGCCGCTGGCCGGCAACCTCACGGATTCAGGGGCGGCGGTTGCCGGCCAGCGGCCGGCACCATCGTCAGCGCGCGCCGAACCAGAGCAGCAGGCTGAGCAGCGCGGCCAGCAGCAGCGCACTGACCAGCAGCCACGGCCAGCGCCGCACCCTGCGCGGCGCAGCCGGCAGCACCGGCGCCTGTTCCACGTCCTCGCCCGACTCGTCCTCGACCGGCAACGACCGCCGGCGTGGATCATGCGGCACTTCCAGCACGAAACGGTGCTGGCCATCGAACACCACCTGGTCGCCGGCCTGCAGCCAGCAATGGCGCACGGCCACGCCATTGACGCGGGTGCCGTCGGCACTGCCGAGGTCGCGCAGCAGCACGCGTTCGCCGTGCACTTCCACGCGGGCATGCTGCTCGGCAAAAGCCGGGTCATCGATGGCGATGTCAGCCTCGTTGCCACGCCCGATCAGGCGGGCCCGCGACAGGGTGAAGCTGCGGCCATGATGGAGGCCGCCGACACCGCGCAGCAGCCGCTGCTGCTCGTCGCTGCCATCTTCGGTTTTCGGCGCAGGCGCCTGCAGCAGGCTTTCGACCTCGCCCTGCAGGACCATCTCCACGCCATCCACATACACCGCATCGCCTGCACGCAGCAGGGCCATCCGGCGTACCGGGCGACCGTTGACGTGGACGCCGGGGATGCCGTTGCCGACCTGCAGCCAGAGGCCGCGATCATCCATGCAGAACTGGGCCAGCAGCAGTGCGCCGTGGCCGGGATCTCCGAGCCGCACGCTGCCGTTGGCCTGGCGCACGATGCGCTGCACCCCGGGCCGCAAGGGCTGGTCGGGCTGTTGTTGTTGACTGAAGTGAACAAGCAGGTTCTGCACGCGGCGCAGACTAGCAGGTTGGTCGCCAACGAAGAAGAACCCACGATGAGTGCTTGGCGCGGCGGCCCTTGATGCGCACAATGCTTGCCCTCTTCGACCTACCCCGCCCTGCGCCAGGAGCCTGCATGTCCACCATCGATGTCCGCCACGCCCACGCCCTGCCCGATGCACAGGCGCGCGCCGCGATCGAACAGGTCGCTGCCAAGCTGTCCGAGCGCTTTGGCCTGAAGTCGTCCTGGACCGCCGACGTACTGAACTTCTCCGGCAGCGGCGTGGACGGTGCGATCGAACTGCAGCCGGGTGCCGTGCGCGTAACCGCCAAGCTGGGCTTCCTGCTGTCGGCGATGAAGGGCATGGTCGAAGGCGAGATCCAGCGTGTGCTGAAGGAAAAGCTGGGCTGAACCCCGGCGGCGGCCGTCACGGCCGTGCAACGCCGGTGCGCGCTACTCTCGGGGTCAGGCCCAACTCCCACGGGAAGTGCGATGAACCACTACGAGAACGACGACCGCCGCAACGACGATGCCTCTTTCAGTGACCAGGCCGAGCGCTTCTCGCGCAAGCTGAGCGATTCGGCCCAGCAGGTCTGGCTGGCCGGGTTGGGTGCGCTGGGTCGCGCCCAGGCCGAGGGCAGCCGCTTCTTCGATGGCCTGGTGAAGGAAGGCGAAGCCTGGGAAGCCCGCCGCCGTGAACGTAACGGCGACCAGGGCCCGGGCTGGCGTGACAATGTCGAGACCTCGCTGGACGAGGCCCGCGAGAAGGCGTCCGGCACCTGGAACAAGGTGGAGAAGGCCTTCGATGACCAGGTGCAGGGCGTACTCAAGCGCCTCCATGTACCCACCGCCGACGAAGTGACCGCACTGGAGGCCCGCATTGATGCCCTGCACGCGCGCCTGGCCAAGCTGGAAAACCGCGCCGCGTCCGGCACCGACGCCCCTGCTCCGGGCAGCCATCAGTCGCCGGACAGCGTGCCCTGAGCGCAATTGTTGCAACGCAATAAAAATTGATTGACAATCGCGAGCAACCCGCCAATCGCTTCGGCTGCCGTTTGTTCCCTCCCCTCACGGCTTCAGGATTGGCGGGTTTTTCGTGCCCGCTGTACGCCGATCTGCGCGCTCCATCACGCTTTCTGTCAGGAACATCCTGACCCGGCCAGGCACCGCGACCTTTACACTGTCGTTCTCCGCTTTTGCCCCTTCCGCCCTACTCCTGCATGCTCCCCTGGATCCTGGCCCTGCTGTCGGCCCTGCTTAGCTGTTTCCTGGCCGTTGTCTATCTGTGGTGGGTCAAGCGGCGGCAAAAGGAGATGCAACTCGGCCTGCAGGCCCTGGCGGGCATGCATTGGCGCGAATTCTCGGTTCTGGTCAAGCGCATGCTGCGCGAACAGCGCGGCCTGCGTGAACTGATCGATCCGGCGGAAGAAGCCCGCGAGCCAAGCAGCGATTTCATGCTCAGCGATGGCCCCAACCACTGGCTGGTGTCGTGCAAGCATGGCCTGGCCTACCGCATCGGCACCGCCGCAGTGAACGAGCTGGGTGCGGCCGCGCGCCTGGCCGGTGCCAAGGGCGGTGTGCTGCTGACCGAAGGCCGCATCGAGCGCGGCGGCCGCAGCGCAGCCGAGAAGCAGGCGGTTGAAGTGCTGGACGGCCCGCGCCTGTGGCCATTGCTGCAGCCTTACCTGCCCGGCGACATCGAAGCACGCGTGCGCGCCAGCGCCCGGCACGAAGCGCTGCGCCGCATCGCCATCGCCGCACTGGGTTCGGCAACGCTGGGGCTGCTGGTTGGCCTGGGCCTGCAGGGCCTGCGTGTGGAAGAGGCCGCGCCGGTTGCTGCGGCACCGGTGGTGGCGACGCCTTCAACCGCGCCTGCGGCGGAACCTGCTGGCACCGCGGCAGTGCTCCCGGCCGCCCCTTCACCCGCGGCTGCCGTCGCCCCGGCGGCCGACGCGCGCAGCAATCCCAATCCGGATGCGGCCACGCTGGAGCGCTTCCAGGCCGATCTGGCCCGCGCCCTGGCCGGCAAGCCCGGCATCGCCAGCGGTGTCTGGCTGACCCGGCAGACGCTGGCGATCAACCGCACCGGTGAACTGGAAAAGGTCTGGCCGCAGGTCTGTGAGGAAGTGCTGCACTACCCTGCCCTGCGCAACGTGCGCATCCAGCTCAACGCCCGCCCCGGCGTGGATGAACCCGTACGCTGGCGGCAGTGCGCTACGTATTGATGGGGCAACATCCACGCATGACGTGGATCTACTGAATCCCGCGCCATGCGTGGATGCCTTTGCAGAGTCGAGCCACGCTCGACTCATCGCGCAACGCGCGAACAGCAGCCGACCATGGGCTGGGCTCTACAAGGCGCCCGCTCAGCCCAATGCTGCGAGATGGGCGATGTAACTGGAGCGGGATTCGCCGGCCGCCCTGGCCTGCGCATCCAGCCTGGCCAGGATGCGACGCGGCAGGCTGATGTTGACCCGCTCGATGGTGTCGTCCAGCAGAGATGGATCAATGCAGATGTAGGCAAGAATCCAGGCCGTACCACTGGGAGCCTCGGCGACGATCTTCTGTGGCGCAGAAGGACTGGGAATCGAGCGCCCCTCATCCAGGGCCGCATCGATCCAGGCAAGCGCAGACTCCTCGGCCGCGCTGAGTGCATCGTCAAGCGTGTCGGCTGCCGAGAAGCACCCCGGCAGATCGGGAACGATGACCCCCCACGCGGTGCGTTCATCGCCGGCCTCAATCAAGACTGGATAGCGCATGGGACCTCCTACGTCAATCCTGCGAGCTTCCGCAACGCCTGAACCAGCCCCTTGCCCAGATCCTTTCTGGGGTGAGGCACGGTGATGATGTGAGGCCACTGCGGGTGCACGAATACATGATGGGATCCGCGAATCCTGCAACAGGTCCAACCTGCCGCCTCCAGATCCCGGATGAGGTCCCTGCTCTTCATGCAGGGACGATACACATCGTACACACGCACCAACAGAGTTCAAGACGACAGCCGTACCGGACCAGTAGATCCACGCCATGCGTGGATGGAATCCCTAGCGAGCGCCCGGCGCGAAGCGCGCAACCAGGTCCCAGGCATCCCCCAGGAACACCTGCCGCACGCGGGTGATCGGCTGTTCACCGCGCCAGGTCAGGCGCTCGATCACCAGGCATGCGGTGCCCGGCTTCACCTCCAGCAGCCTGGCGGTAGCGGTATCCGCACCCCAGGCACTGATGCGATGCTGCGCGCGCGTCCAGGACACGTTCTGCAGCAGCCAGCTGCCCGGCGCGGTGGTACTGAAATCGACTTCCAGTACCTCGGGCACGCCCACCGGACTGATCAGGCGATGCTCCAGCGCCAGCGGACGGCCATCGGCCAGGTGCAGGCAGCGCATCGCCAGCAGCTTCTCGCTGCCGGCCAGCTCCACTTCACCGGCATTGCCGGTGTCGGCCAGACGCAGCTCGCGCTGCAGCAGGCGGTACGCGTACTGATGGCCGCGCGAACCGACCTCCATCGCGATATCGGGAATCTCCAGCGCCACCTGTTCCAGGTGCGGCGGCTGACGCGCCACGAATGAACCGGCGCGACGGCGGCGCTCGATCATGCCGCTCTCGGCCAGTGCGGTCAGCACCTTGTTCACCGTCATCCGCGAGCAGCCGTATTGCTCCATCAGCTCGTGCTCGTACGGAATACGGAAGCCCGGCGCCCACTCTCCGCTGAGGATGCGGCTTTCCAGATCGCTGCGGATACGCTGGTTGAGCGTGGCGGACTTGCTTGCCTTCACGTAATGAGGTCCCGGTGGCGGAGGCGATCAGCCCAGCACGCCGCGCAGGGCGGCGGCGAAGGCGGTGGTGATCGCCTCGCGCTGCAGGTGGCGGCCCTCGGCCACGCACTGGCGGCCATGGCGCCAGACCGATCGCAGCGCGCCATTACGTGCGGCGAACACCCAGCTGTCAAGCCATGCGTCATCCTGTCGCGCCTGCAGCGCCGGGTGCGCGGCGTCCAGTTCGACCAGGTCGGCACTGGCACCGACCTGCAGGCCAGCGGCCACGCCCAGCGCCTGCGCTCCACCGCGCAGTGCGCCTTCGAACAGGAAACCACCGGTGCTGCGGGTGGCATCCGGCGCCAGCACGTTGCGTCCGCGCAGGGTCAGCCGCTGGCCGTATTCAAGCAGGCGCAGTTCTTCAGCTGCATCGATCAGCACATTGGAATCGGAACCGACACCGAAGCGCCCGCCCTCGCGGGCGAACGCCTGCATCGGGAACAGGCCGTCGCCCAGATTGGCTTCGGTGATCGGGCACAGGCCGGCCACAGCCTGGCTGGCGACGATGGCCGCGCGCTCGTCATCGGTGATGTGGGTGGCATGCACCAGGCACCAGCGCGCATCGACCGGTGCATGGTCGTACAGCCACTGCACCGGGCGCTGGCCGCTCCAGGCCAGGCAGGCCTCGACTTCGCGCACCTGCTCGGCGATATGGATGTGCACCGGGCCATCGGTGAGCGGCAACAACGCACTCAGTTCTTCGCCGGTGACCGCGCGCAGGCTGTGCGGGGCGATGCCGAGCACCGCGTCAGGCAGCGTGGTCAATGCCGGCTTTGCGGCATCCAGCAGCTGCGCAAATCCCTCTACGTCGTGGATCAGGCGGCGCTGCGCCGGATTCGGCGGCGCGCCACCGAAATCGGCATGCGCGTAGAACACCGGCAGCAGGGTCAGGCCGATGCCGGTCTGATCGGCCGCAGCGGCAATCCGCGCGCTCATCTCGGCGCGGTTGGCATAGGCATGGCCCTCGGCGTCGTGGTGCAGGTAATGGAATTCGCCGACGCGGGTGAAGCCGCTTTCCAGCATTTCCATGTAGGCCTGGGCGGCGATGGCCTGCACCGCATCCGGGCGCAGATGGGCCAGGAAGCGGTACATCAGCTCGCGCCAGCTCCAGAAGCTGTCGCCGTCACCGCCGCCGATCTCGGTCAGGCCGGCCATGCCGCGCTGGAAGGCGTGGCTGTGCAGGTTGGGCAGGCCCGGCACCAGGATGCCGACGCGGGTGTCACCGCCCTGCGCGGCCTGCCCCTTGCTGATTGCCGTGATGCGGCCGTCCCGCACCTGCAGGCGGACATCGCGGGCCCAGCCCTCGGCCAGCAGGGCGTGGGTAGCATGGAAACTGAGCAGGGAACGCGAATCGGACATGGCTGGACAACCCGAAATGGACACCTATATTGTATAGACATATAAGCACAGCCGCGTTGTGGATGCCATGCACGCCGATACCCTCTGGTCCAACGTCCACCTGATCACCCTCGACGGCGAGGGCCTGGGTGTCATCCGCGATGGCGTACTGGCCTGCGCCGACGGCCGCATCATCCACGTCGGCCCGGCCGGCAGCGATGCCCACCTGCAGCCAACCACCCGCATCGATGGCGAAGGCCGCTGGATCTCGCCCGGCCTGATCGACTGCCACACCCACCTGGTCTACGCCGGCAACCGCGCCAACGAATTCGAGCAGCGCCTGCAGGGCGTGAGCTATGCAGAGATCGCCCGTGCCGGCGGCGGCATCGTCTCCACCGTGCGCGCCACCCGCGCCGCGACGCCGGAACAGCTGGCCCGCGAAAGCCGGCCACGGTTGCTGGCGATGCGCGCCGAGGGCATGACAACCCTCGAGATCAAGTCCGGCTACGGCCTGACCCTGGCCGACGAACGCAAGCAACTGCAGGTTGCGCGTGCGCTGGGTGAGGAATGCCGGGTCAACGTGGTCACCACCTTCCTTGGCGCGCACGCGACTCCGCCGGGCCGCGAGGCACAGGAATACATCGACGAGGTGTGCGAGGTGATGATTCCGGCCATTGCTGCCGAAGGCCTGGCCGAAGCGGTGGACGTGTTCTGCGAGAACATCGCGTTCTCGCCCGCGCAGGCGCGGCAGGTGTTCGAGACCGCCCGCGCGAACGGGCTGGCGGTGAAGATCCACGCCGAGCAGCTGAGCAACCAGCACGGTGCCGAACTGGCGGCCAGCTTCGGTGCACTGTCGGCCGACCATATCGAACATCTGGACGATGCCGGCATCGCCGCGATGGCCACCGCCGGTACCGTCGCCGTGCTGCTGCCTGGTGCTTTCTATTTCACCCGCGATACCACCCTGCCGCCGATCGCCGCGCTGCGTGCGGCCGGCGTGCCACTGGCGCTGGCCACCGACAGCAACCCGGGCACCTCGCCGCTGACCAGCCCACTGCTGGCGATGAACATGGGCGCCACCCTGTTCCGCCTGACCGTGGATGAGTGCATCGCCGGCTTCACCCGTGAAGCGGCGCGCGCACTGGGCCACGGCGAGCGCATCGGTCGCCTGGCCGCGGGCATGGACTGCGACCTGGCGATCTGGGACATCGATGCGCCCGCTGACCTGGTCTATCGCATTGGATTCAACCCGCTGCACGCGCGCGTGGTGCGCGGGCAGCCCGACCTGCCTGCCTCCTGGAGCAACACATGAGCAACACCCTGGTTCTTCGCCCCGGCCATGTCACTCTCGCCCAGTGGCGGCAGGTCTATCGCGGTGCGCCGCTCGCACTGGACCCGGCCGCCCTGCCGGTGGTACGCGCCAGCGCTGCGGCGGTGGCCGCCATCGTCGCCAAGGGCGCACCGGTGTATGGCATCAACACCGGCTTCGGCAAGCTGGCCAGCGTGCGCATCGAGCGCGAAGACCTGGCCACCCTGCAGCGGAACATCGTGCTCTCGCATGCCGCCGGCGTGGGCGAGCCGATGCCGGCCAGCGTGGTGCGGTTGATGATGGCGCTGAAGCTGGTCAGCCTGGCGCAGGGTGCATCGGGCATCCGCGAGGAAACCCTGCTGCTGCTCGAAGGGATGCTGGTCAAGGGCGTATTGCCCGTGGTGCCGGCACAAGGCTCGGTGGGTGCCTCGGGTGACCTGGCGCCGCTCTCGCACCTGGCCAGCGTGATGCTGGGCGTCGGTGAAGCCTTCATCGGTGACGAGCGCCTGCCGGCGGTCGATGCGCTGGCACGTGCCGGCCTGCAGCCGATCGAACTGGGAGCGAAGGAAGGCCTGGCGCTGCTCAATGGCACCCAGTTCTCCACCGCCTACGCGCTGGCCGGCCTGTTCGAGATCGAGACCGTGTTCCAGGCGGCACTGGTCGCCGGCGCGCTGTCGGTGGAAGCGGCCAAGGGCTCGGACACGCCGTTCGACCCGCGCATCCACGCCATCCGCGGCCAGCGCGGACAGATCGCCACCGCCGCGACGCTGCGCGCGCTGATGCACGGCTCGGAGATCCGCGAATCGCACCGTGACAACGACGTGCGCGTGCAGGACCCGTACTGCCTGCGCTGCCAGCCGCAGGTGATGGGCGCGGCGCTGGACATCCTGCGCCAGGCCGCGACCACGCTGGAAATCGAAGCCAATGGAGTGTCCGACAATCCGCTGGTGTTCACCGATACCGGCGAAGCGTTGTCCGGTGGCAACTTCCACGCCGAGCCGGTGGCCTTCGCGGCCGACATGCTGGCGATGGCGGTGTGCGAGATCGGCTCGATCAGCGAGCGCCGCCTGGCGATGCTGGTCGACCCTGCGCTGTCCGGCCTGCCTGCATTCCTGACCCCGCGCCCCGGCCTGAATTCCGGCTTCATGATTCCGCAGGTGACCGCCGCCGCGCTGGTCTCGGAGAACAAGCAGCGCGCCTACCCCGCCAGCGTTGATTCGATCCCGACCTCGGCCAACCAGGAAGACCATGTGTCGATGGCCGCGCATGGCGCGCGCCGGCTGATGCAGATGGCCGAGAACGCCGCCAACGTGATCGGCATCGAGCTGCTGGCCGCTGCGCAGGGCTGCGACTTCCACGCCCCGCTGCGCTCCAGCGCCGCGCTGGAAATCGTGCGCGCCACCCTGCGTGCGCAGGTGCCGACGCTGGAAGAAGACCGCTACTTCCATCCGGACATGGTGACCGCCACGAATCTGGTGCGCAGTGGCGCGCTGGCGCAGGGCCTGACCGACCTGCTGCCAACCGTGGAGCCGCAGGCATGAATACCCATCCCGAATGGCTGACCGTGCACGAGGGCGACGCCCCCGTCATCGTCAGCTTCCCGCATACCGGCAGCGAGCTGCCGCACGACCTGATCGGCGACTACCACTCGCCGTGGCTGGCCCGTCGCGATGCCGACTGGTGGGTGCACGAGCTGTACGACTTTGTGCGTGGCATGGGCGCGACCACGGTGCGCTCGGCGATCTCGCGCTCGGTGATCGACCTCAACCGAGACCCCAGCGGGGTCTCACTGTACCCGGGCCAGAACACCACCGGCCTGTGCCCGCTGACCACCTTCGACAACCAGCCGCTGTACCACGCCGGACGCGAACCGGATGATGCGGAAATCGCCCGTCGCCGCGACACCTATTTCCTGCCTTACCACGATGCGCTGGCTGCGCAGATCACTCGCCTGCGCGCGAAGTTCGGCACGGTGGTGGTGTACGACGCACATTCGATCCGCTCACATATTCCGCACCTGTTCGACGGCGAACTGCCGCAGTTCAACCTGGGTACCGCTGGCCCGACCGGCGCGCCGGACACCTCCTGCGATAACGCGTTGAGCGACGTGGTGGAGAACCTGCTGAAGATCAGTGGCATGAGCCAGGTGCGCAACGGCCGCTTCAAAGGTGGCTGGATCACCCGCCACTACAGCAACATCGCCGGCGGTGTGCACAGCCTGCAGATGGAGCTGGCCTGCCGCGGCTACATGCACGAACCCCTGCCAGATCAGGTGGACGAGCACAGCTGGCCCACCCCGCTCGACCCCGACCACGCCGCACCGCTGCGCCACACCCTGGCGCAGGTGCTCAACGCCTGCCTCGAATTCGCTACGAACCGGAGCGCCGCATGACCCGCAACGACCCGTCCCGCACCCTCGCCGCGCCGACCGGCACCACGCTGAACGCCAAGAGCTGGCTGACCGAAGCGCCGCTGCGCATGCTGATGAACAACCTGCACCCCGATGTGGCCGAGCGCCCGCAGGAACTGGTGGTGTACGGCGGCATCGGCCGCGCCGCACGCGACTGGGAGAGCTTCGATGCCATCGTCGAAACGCTCAAGCGCCTGGACGACGACCAGACCCTGCTGGTGCAGTCGGGCAAGCCGGTGGGCGTGTTCCGCACCCACGCTGATGCGCCGCGCGTGCTGATCGCCAATTCCAACCTGGTACCTCGTTGGGCCAACTGGGACCACTTCAACGAGCTGGATAGGAAGGGCCTGGCCATGTACGGCCAGATGACCGCAGGCAGCTGGATCTACATCGGCGCGCAGGGCATCGTGCAGGGCACCTACGAAACCTTCGTGGAAATGGGCCGCCAGCATTTCGGTGGTGACCTGACCGGCAAGTGGCTGTTCACCGGTGGCCTCGGCGGCATGGGCGGCGCACAGCCGCTGGCCGCGGTGATGGCGGGCGCCTCCTGCCTGGCCGTGGAGTGCCGCAAGAGCAGCATCGACATGCGCCTGCGCACCGGCTACCTGGACACCTGGACCGACAATCTGGATGAAGCGCTGCGCCTGATCGACGAATCGTGCAAGGCCGGTACGCCGAAGTCCGTGGGCCTGCTCGGCAACGTCGCCAACGTGCTGGCCGAACTGCTCAAGCGCGGCGTGAAGCCGGACCTGCTGACCGACCAGACCTCCGCGCACGACCCGGTAAACGGCTACTTGCCGCAGGGCTGGACCGTCGAGCAGTGGGACGAAAAGCGTGTTTCCGCCCCCAAGGAAGTGGAAAAGGCTGCGCGCGCGTCGATGGCCAACCATATTCGCGCCATGCTCGGCTTCCACGCACTTGGCGTACCGACCGTGGACTACGGCAACAACCTGCGGCAGATGGCGCTGGAAGAAGGCGTGGAGAACGCGTTCGACTTCCCCGGGTTCGTGCCGGCCTACATCCGCCCGCTGTTCTGCCGCGGCATCGGCCCGTTCCGTTGGGCCGCACTGAGCGGCGATCCGGAAGACATCGCCAAGACCGATGCCAAGGTGAAGGAACTGATTCCGGACAACCCGCACCTGCACCGCTGGCTGGACATGGCTGCCGAGAAGATCAAGTTCCAGGGCCTGCCGGCGCGCATCTGCTGGGTCGGCCTGGGTGATCGTGATCGACTCGGCCTGGCGTTCAACGAGATGGTCGCCAACGGCGAACTGAAGGCGCCGGTGGTGATCGGACGTGACCACCTGGACAGCGGCAGCGTGGCCTCGCCGAACCGCGAAACCGAAGCAATGGCCGATGGCTCCGACGCGGTGTCCGACTGGCCGCTGCTGAACGCCCTGCTCAACACCGCCAGCGGCGCGACCTGGGTCTCGCTGCACCACGGCGGCGGCGTCGGCATGGGCTTCTCGCAGCACGCCGGCATGGTGATCGTCTGCGACGGTACCGAGGCAGCGGCGAAGCGGATTGCCCGCGTGCTGTGGAACGACCCGGCGACCGGCGTCATGCGCCACGCCGATGCGGGGTATGACATCGCGATCGACTGTGCGAAGGAAAAGGGACTGGATCTGCCTGCGATCCTGGGCTGATCGCAGGGGTGCCGGCCCGCGGCCGGCTCTCCCTGATGCGGGAATCGGTGCCCTTGACCCGCTCTTCCGTCGTGACCACCATGCGCCATCACCGCTGATGGATCACCGCGATGTACCGCACCTTTGCTGCTGCATTGCTCTGCGTCCTGTTCGCTGCTCCGCCCGCATCAGCGAATGATCTCTCCGCCGGCCTCTCTACCCAGCTCGACGCCCAACTGCAGGTCAACCGCGAGCGCTACGGCATTGCCGGCCAGGCGGTACTGGTCGCCCACAACGGCCAGGTGCTGTACCAGGGCGCCAGCGGCGAATGTGATCGCGCTACGCACACACCTGCCACCGTCGATTCCATCTTCGCCGCACAGTCGATGGCCAAGCTGCTGACCAGCACACTGGTGATGCAACTGGTCGATCAGAGCAAGGTGGATCTGGATACACCGGCCAGCCGCTATGTGCCGGACCTGCCTGCAGCATGGCAGGCAATCCACGTGCGTGATTTCCTCAACCACAGCTCCGGCATCGGCGAGTACTACGACCGGGTGGATAACCGCTGGGTGAGCACGGGCTACCCCGGTGTAGCGCCTGACCTTGGCACTGCGCTGAAGGTGGCCGGCGCTGCACCGATGCAGTTCGCCACCGGCAGCCGCGTGCAGTACACCCAGGCCAACTACCTGGTGCTGACGGCGTTGCTGGAAGCGCACTACCGCAAGCCCTACCCGGCCATCGCGCGCGAACGCATCCTGCAGCCATTGAAGATGGCCAGCACCTCGTGGGGCGTTGCCAGCGTGCCGGCCCGGCGCGCGGCGGTGCCGTACATCGGCAAGGATGGCCAACTGCAGCCTGCCAATGAAGATCCCTGGCCGGACTACGGCTGGGGCCATGCCGATCTGCAGACCACCGTGGGCGACATGAACCGCTTCCTGCAGGCGCTGGCGACCGGCACGCTGGTGCGCACGGCGACCCTGGAAAAGTTCTGGCAGCCGCAGAAACTGAGCGGTGGCGGCAGCAATTTCTTCTCCACTGGCTGGGACACCACCCGTAGCGACGGCTATACCCAGGTCGGCCATGATGGCGGCACCCGTGTACGTGCGCGGCTGGCCTACAAGGGCACGCTGGCCGACGGCTACTGGGTGTTCGTGTACCTGACCAGCGGCAGCGCCCGCAATGTCTGGTCCAGTACCTTGGTGGAGAGCACGATGGCGATGGCCGCGCCGCAGGAGTTTCCGCACGCGGTGCTGTCCGAGCGGCTGGTTGCGTATGCGCTGGATGATGATGCAGGCGCCGCCCAGGCGATACGCAGCTGGTTGCGCGATAACAACCGGGTGACGGGCAGCGAGCTGGAACGTGCGATCAACGCCAGCGGCTATGCCATCCGCCAGAGCCTGGGTGCACGCAGGGCGTTGAAGGTATTCGCCCTCAACACCGAGCTGTATCCGGATTCGGCCAATGTGTGGGACAGCCTGGCCGAGTGTCATGCGGCATTGGGCGAGAAGGAAGCAGCTGATCAGCTCTACGCAAAGTTGAAGACGCTGGCGAAACCCTCGCCATAAACCCTGCTGTAGAGCCGAGCCCATGCTCGGCTGCTCTTCGTCGCGATGGCAGACAACCCGCGCTGCACGCGATTAGCCGAGCGCGGGCTCGGCTCTACAGGAACACGGCGGGCGGCCATACGCCGCCGGTGGGTGACGTGTCGCCGCCGACCTGTTAACCTGCGCGCCACCTTGGTGGTTTACAGCATTTCCGCATGTCGCTCTCGTCGTACCACCCCACCCCCTCGCTGCTGTTCCTGGCCGTTTCCCTTGGCCTCGCCTCCACCGCCGCTGCAGCCCCGCAGGCCACCACGCTGGATGCGGTGCAGGTCACCGCTGCTGGCGATGCCAGCGCGCAGGCGCGCGAGGCGCTGAAGCGCGTACCCGGCGCCAGCAACGTCATCGACGTGGCCAAGGCCGACAGCCGACTGTCCACCAGTGCGGATGTGCTGGCCTATCAGCCGGGCATCAGCGCGCAATCGCCGGGCAACGAGGGCACCAGGATCTCGATCCGTGGCTCGGGCATCAACCGCGGGCCGGGCGCGCATGCCTCAGGCATTGCGGTATCGATCGACGGCCTGCCACTGACCGGCCCGGGTGGCACGCCTTACGAGCTGCTGGAACCGCTGTGGCTGTCGCGCGTGGAAGTCCTGCGCGGCGCCAACGGCTTCGAGCGCGGCGCGCTCGCGCTGGGCGGTGCCATCGACTACGTCAGCCGCAGCGGCCGTGATTCGGCGGGCGTGCAGCTGCACTACGAAGCCGGCAGCCGTGGCTACCAGAAGCGCGGCCTCAGCTGGGGCGGCGTCAACGGCGATGTTGACTACTTCCTGGCCTACACCGATACCGAGTTCGACGGTTACCAGCGCCATGCGCACGGCGACGGCAAGGGCGCGATGGCCAACATCGGCTGGCAGATCACGCCCGATCTGCAGACGCGCTTCTTCGTGCGCTACCGCGAAACCAATCACGAAACACCCGGTCGCTTGACCCGCGACCAGATCCGCAACGATCCACATGCCGCGAATGCGGCCAACCTGGCCATCGATGCGCGCCGCCCGCAGCCGGGCAGCACCTGGGTGGGCAATGTCACCACGCTGCAGATCGATGAGGACTCGTCGCTGCAGGCCGGGCTGGTCTACCACACCTACCCGATGGACTTGAACGAGAGCCTGTATCGCCAGCAGCTGGACTACGCCAACCTCAACGCCACACTGGACTACCGCCGCCGCCACCGGCTGTTCGGCCTGGACAGCGAGACCACGGTCGGCCTGCGCGTCACCCATGACCTGGACGCCGATGTGCGCGAGTCGCTGCGCTTTGCCAGCAACGGCTATGCCGCCGGCACGCGCACGCGTGACTTCCGCCACCACGGCACCGACAGCACGCTGCACGTCAGCAACACCCTCACCTTCAATGACCGCCTGCGCATGCAGGCTGGGCTGGCACTGATCAACACCCGTCGCGATGTGCAGGTGACCTGGCCGAGCAGCGGCGGCCGCCTGCGCGAGCACGACTGGGACTACGCACCGCGACTGGGCTTTACCTGGCAGCACAGCGCGCAGACCCAGTGGTTCGGCAACCTCAGCCGTTCGGTGGAGGCACCGCACCCATGGTCGATGATCTGGGGCTCGAACCAGTACTTCGGGCCGGGCAATGGCCCATCCACTGGCCGCCAGCGCGCGCCGGTGCCGATGCAGAACCAGACCGCCACCACGCTGGAACTGGGCGCGCGCGGTGACGCGGCGCTGGGTCGCTGGGAACTGACCGGCTACTACGCCCACGTGAACCACGAACTGCTGAGCGTCGAACTGCAACCGGTGCCGAACCTGTTCATCGCCGAGAACAATGCCAGCCCCACCGTGCACCGCGGTATCGAAGCCGGATTGGACAGCACGCTGTGGCAGGCTGCACCGGGCCGCCTGTCGCTGCGCCAGGCGTATACCTTCAGCGATTTCCGCTACCGCCACGATGCACGTTTCGGCAGCAACCGCCTGCCCGGCCTGCCGCGCCACGCCTACCAGGCCGAGCTGCGTTTCGATCATGCATCCGGCCTGTACGCGGCGCTCAATACCGAATACGCCTCGCGCATCGCCGTGGACTACGCCAACAGCTACTGGGCCGACAGCCATGTGATCTTCGGCAGCCGCATCGGCTACGACGCACCCGGTGGCCGCTGGCAGGCCTGGGCGGAGATGCGCAACCTAGGCAATCGCCGCTATGCCGCCACCGTCACGCCGGGCTATGACGACGCCGGCAAGGATGTCGCGCGTTCGACGCCGGGCGAAGGCCGCGGCGTCTACGCGGGCGTGCGCTGGCGCTTTGAGTGATTGCTGCAGGCGGCGCCGGGTGTGATCCGGCGCCGTCGTTCCAGGGTCAGCCGATACGCCAGGGCGGCAGGCGCTCGCTGCGCTTCCAGATGGAAGGCGCGAAGCCGACCAGCACCAGTGCCGCCAGCCACTTCGGCGACGTACTCAGCAGCGTCGAACCGAGCGAGCCGCCGCCGGGTGCGAGCGGCTCCTGCCACGGGTTGTAGCCCAGGTAGACGACGCTGCCAGCCCACCACAACAACGCCAGGCCGATGCCCACCAACAGCAGGGCCAGGGTGCGGCAGGTCCAGCGCTGCGAGGTGGTTCCCCACTCGCGGGACACCGCTACCAGCAGACCCACCACCAACAGCGACACCAGTGCCACCAGGCCGATATCGACCTTCGGTCCAATGCGCTCATAGGCGCAGGCACGGCATTGCGTCTCTTCCGCGGCAGTGGCGGCTTCAGCGCCATCGCCCTGCCCGGCTGCCGGCTGCGCCAGTGCTGCAAACGGCAACAACACCGCCAGCAGCGTCACCATGATCCAACGAAACAACGTCCTGTTCCTGCGTGCAGCGACATCCATGCGCTCTTCCTCGTCAGTGGTTGTGTGTCTCAGTGGGCGTTCGGCCATCCAGCGCCCCGGTTCCCGAAGCAGTATGACAAGCTCCCGATAGGTGAAACCGCCAGGACACGAATCCTCGGCGACCGCGATCATAGCCCACTGTTCATTGCGGCTGAAAACCGGTCGGGACCGGGCCATATGAAGGGAGCAACCGCATTACAGCCCCTGGATGACCTGCAGCAGATGGCTTGCACCTGGCACGAGTTCCTGAGCAAGCCAGCCCAGCACCGCGAAGAACAGCAACAGGCCGATCAGCGGCCAGACCGTGTGCGACACGCATACCCGCCACCATCCCTGCTCGTGCATGCCCTGCATGCGTCGGTACAGGCCGCCGGCGATGGCCGCGTCCACCAGCAGTTCGGCCATCAGCACCGGCGCCGACCACACCACCCATACGCTGGCCAGCAGGACGGTCGCCACCAGCGCGACGATGCCGAGGATGGCCAGCAGCGGCAGGCCCGCTTCGTCTTCAGCCAGCCCGGTCAACGGCAGCTCTCCGGCATCGCCACTGCTCACCGATGCCGGCCCGTTCCACGAGGCCGACGCACCGCCACCGCCGGAACGGCCGCCGGCGCCGCTCCACGGTGATTCCACGGCACTGCCGCGAGGGGATGGGCAGCCACCGCCCACATCCGGCGACAGGCCATCCAGCACGTTGTCCCAACGCCAGCGGATCCAGATCCACATCAGCAGCAGGAACACGCCGTAGGCCAGCACTACGGCCATCGGGTAGCGAAACCACATCGCGTCGATACCGGCCAGGCGCAGCAGGTGCGAGGCAAGAAAACCTGCAGCGCCGGTCAGGGCGACGATCAGCGCCATCTGCAGGCGTGGCCAACCGCGCTGCTGCAAGTGCCTGCGCGCACGCACGACTTCGCTGCCGCGGTTCATCGGCAATGTCAGTGGGCTGCGTGAAGAGTGGCGCGAGCGCTTCATGCCGCCGCCAGGGGGCTGGAGGCATCGCGGCCAGGGACCTCGGGAACCTGATGCTGCATGCGGACATCCTTGCCGGGCACGCGTAGGCGGTGTTGGGCGGATTCTACCGCGGGCAGCTCCGCTGTCCAGACGGCGGTTCCAAGCGGCCGATCCTCAGCTGCGATCAATGATCCGTTCGATGCGGCCACCCGCGAACACGAACTCGCTCTGGCCCTGCAGTTCCAGCTCAGTGCCCGCACGCGGTCCATCGGGAACATCCTGCGCGAACACGCCGCGCCAGCCAATCGTCGCCGTCGCCCGATCACCATCGAACACCAGCGCCAGCAAGCGCTGTTCGCGCTCCCGGAACAGGCGCGCAGACTGGCGTGCCAGCTCGCCAAAGGCATCGACGCCTTCGGTGACCATCGTCAGCTGGCCGCCACTGTGATTCTCAAAGCGTACGTTGTGCGCCAGCACGGCCAGCATGGCGTCGATATCGAAGCGGTTGTAGGCCTGCAGGTAGTGCTCGATCAACTGACGATGGTGCAATTCGTCCATGGCGGCACCAGTCGTGGGCTGCTGGCGAGTCTGGCCTGCCCGCACCGGCCGATCAAGGCCGCGTGGCCGCCTTCAGCAACTGCGCGGCCACCCGGTCGAACGGGGCAATGTCCTGCAGCGCGCGGCACATCGCCACCGCACCTTCCACGCTGGCGATCACCAGGCTGGCCAGTTCACCCGCCGCTGCCGGGGCATGCCCTTCAGCGACGAACGCCGAGGCGAGATGGCCGTGCCAGCGCGCGAACACCTCGGCCGCCGCCGCGCGGGGTTGGCTGGGCGTCGCCTCCACCGGCTCCTCCACGGCAGCGGCCAGCACCGGGCAGCCGGCGCGGAAATCGGAGCGCAGCAGACGCTCGCGCCACATCGCCAGGAACTGCTGCAGGCCCTGCACCGCCCCATCCTTCAGCAGCTCCATCAGCAGCACCTCCACCTTGTCGCCGGCCATGTGGGTAGCGCGCGCCAGCAGCTCCTGCTTGCCGCCGGGAAAGTGATGGTAGGTGGAACCCAACGGCGCCTCGGCCAGCTTGGTCACTTCGCGGATGCTGGTGGCATTGAGGCCTACCCGCGCCAGCATCTGCGCCGCGGCATCGATCACGCGCTGTGGGGCATCGGACGGTCGCGGGCTCACGGCGGTCTCCTTGCTAAGACAATCGTCATAGATTAGCGTACCGGCGATTCTATAACAGTCGTCATAGCCATGAATCTCTGGTTCCGTCTGCTCCACCTGCTGCTGTGCAGCCTGTTCCGGCCGAAGCTGGAGGCCCCGTTCGGGGTCTCGCGGCTGCAGTTCCGGGTGCTGCCCAACGACCTGGACAGCAACCTGCACATGACCAACGGCCGCTACTGGAACATCTTCGACCTGGGCCGGCTGGACCTGATCCTGCGCATGGGTCTGGGCCGGGTGGCGCTGCGCGAGAAATGGGCGCCGATCGTCGGCGCCGGCACCATCCAGTTCCGCCGCGAATTGAAGCCGTTCCAGCGCTTCACCCTGGAAACACGACTGGTGGGTTGGGTCGGCTCGCGCGGCATCATGGAGCAGCGCGTGCTGATCGGTGCCGAGCAGAAGATCGCCACGCGCGCGTTGCTGGTCACCGGCATCTACGACCGCCGCGCGCGCCAGTTCCTGGGCATGCCGAAGATGATGGAAGCGATCGGTGTGGTTGCCCCGCCCTCGCCGCCGCTCGGTGCGGCCGCCGAAGCGTTGCTGGCGGCCGATGCAGCGTTGAAGCAGGACGATGCCTGAGCTTCAGGGGGCGGCCAGCGGCACCGCGTGCAGTTTGCGCGATACGACCTGGGTGCGCCCTCCCACATGCAGCACGTACTCGAAGGACTGCCGCATGCGGCTGTACGCGCCACCCTCCGGCACGCCGTAGTTGGCGCCCACGCTGAGGGTATGCCGGCCTGGCGGCAACGGCTTGAGCATCACCCAGTAGCCGTCGGCGGCGGCCAGCCGTGAGTCTGCGTCATCGTCATCCATGCGGAAGCAGCCTTCACTGCGCACCCGATGCATGCGCATGTCGCCCAGGGGTTGGCCATCCAGCAGCACTACTGCACTGATCAGATAATCGTTGTTGACCGCCGCCCCCGCCTGCAGCTCCTTGCAGGACACAGACTCATCCACCTGGTAGTGCGCCATGTTGATGATCGGCAGCAACAGGTACTTGCCCGCCGGCACCACGCATTCGCGATGTGGCCGGAAACGGCCATTGGTGCCGGCCAGGTTCCAGACCGGGCCTTCCTGGCCCACATCGCATACACGGCCATCCGGGTCGAGATAGGGCGCGCCGCCCTGGGCGTCGGCCCAGCGCCACCAGCGGGCGGTCCATTCGGCCAGTGAAACTCCGGCCACCGGCTCACGCGTCAGCGGCGAAGGCGCCGCCGTGTCTGCACTGAACGCCGGTACGGCCGCCAGCAGCAGTGCCATCGTTGCGCCGCTGCGGCGCAGCCATCCCTGGATTCCCTTCCGCATCACCCACCCCATCGTCCCTGGCGGCCACGCTGCGTGGCCAGCTCCAGGGCCATTTTACCTCGACGGGCTGGACGCTGTGCATTGCGGGTGCTGTGCCTAGTCCGGCGCCATTGCGCGCCCGATTGCAGCCTCCGCCAGCGGCGCCATCACCGCATAGCCCTTCGCCGTGGGATGCACGCCATCCTCGGCCAGCTGCGGATCCAGCCCTCCGGCGGCATTGGTCATCGGCGTGTAGTAGTCCAGATAGACCAGCTGCTTCGCATCGGCATAGCGCTTCAATGCCGCGTTCAATGCGCGCACCTTGGGAGCAGGTGCCGTGCCCGGCAACCACGGGTAATCGCTGACCGGCAGCACCGATGCCAGTACCACGGCGATGCCATGTGCGCGTGCCAGGTCCACCATCGCGTGCAGGTTGTCTTCAATCATCGCCTGCGTGGACGGGCCGGTGTTGCCGGCAATGTCGTTGGTGCCGGCCAGGATCACCACCACCTGTGGCTTCAGGGCCAGCACGTCCTGCGGGAACCGCACCAGCATCTGCGCCGTGGTCTGGCCACTGATGCCGCGGTTGAGCCAGCCCTTGCCGGGAAAGAACGATGCGCTGCCTTCCCTGCCCCAGCCTTCGGTGATGGAATCACCGTAGAACACCACGCGTGGTTGCCCCGGTACAGCGGCAGGCAGTCGCGCGTTGGCGTCGCGATAACGCTGCAGTTGCGGCCAATCGGCCAGGCGCTGCTGCATGAAGCGCACTTCGTCCGCGCGCAGGCTTTCGACAGGCTCCAGCAGCAAAGGGTTGATCGCGGGCATCTCGGCCGCCACCCCGTGGGCGCTCAGCGCGATACCGATGGCAACTGCGGCCAGGCCGCCGGACAAGGAACGCATGGGGTCTCTCCCTTGAATGTCCGGGCCAGTCTAGCGCGCGGCCCCGCGCTTACCGCGCCGCCGACCGCGCGGCCACGCCGGTCACCTTGGCCGGCATCCACATGCCGGGCGTCCAGCCGCTGGCAGCCAGGATTGCCTTCGGGTTGTCCTGCTGGATCAGCGCCCGCACTGCATCGCGCTTGTCCTTGGCCTGCAGGTAATAGGCCTTGGCGATGCGGTAGCCCACCCAATACCCGAGGTCATAGGGCTCCTGCGAACCGGGCTTGTAGTTGTACAGCCACGGCGACAGATCGGTACTGTCCACATCCAGCGCAAAGGCGCTTTCAATGTGGACCTCGCGGCCGCGCGTCCATGCCGCATGGCGACTGTTGCCGACGTTGCCGGAAATCAATTCGGCGATGAATTCGGCGATGCCTTCGCCCAGCGAAACACGCAGCACCGTCGCATGCGGGTCGCCGGGCTCGAAATCGGTCAGGCCGGTCTGCTGGATGTGCACGTACTCGTGCGCGATCACGTGCACGAAACGGTCCTGCACGTTGGGATTCATGAAATCGGCTGCACACAGCGCTTCCAGGCCGATGATCACCCCACTCTTCGAGGTCAACCCGACCGGCCGACCACGGCCGACCGCGAGGGTCACCGGAGGAAACGCGGCCTGCGGATAGATCGCCGGCAGGTTGCCGAACACCTGCACCAGGCGCTGCTTCACCGCCGGCAGCTCCGCCAGGCAGCTGCGGCCCTGCGCATACACCCCGGGCTGGCTGGCAATGGCTTCGGCCATGCGTTCGGGCGTGACCCGGCGCGCCTTCGCCAGTTCACTCAGGCCCGGACTGCCTTCGGCCAGGTAACCGGCCAGCTGGGCGACGCTGGGCTTGCCGCCGGTGCTGTCGTAGAGCGCGTAGAAGCGGCTGGCATCGGTGGTGAGGATCTGCGGCCCCGGCGGGGTACCCGCCGACGCCACGCCGACCGCCCCGGCACAGGCCAGGGCAAGCAGGCAACGCAGGAAGCTGGACATCGCTCCGTCCTTGGTGGAGTGCATGCGAAGCGCGCAATCTATCACTCCGCCCCGGCCACCGCAGCGGGCACATGCAGGCCCTTCGGGGCTGTGCCAGACTCACTCAGGCACCTGCCATGGATGATGGAGCACCGCACGATGATGATCGTTCCCGCGTACTGGGCCGAAGCCCGCCTGCAGGCCCGTTTCCGTGGCCGGCCGGTGGTCGTACGCCGCTTCGGCTGGTCCGATGAGGGTCCTGCCCAGGCCCAGGCTCACGCCGACCGCCGCGCCAACGAAGCCCTCAATGCCATCCTCGCCGGGCAGGCGCTGCCGCGTCGCGAAGTGCGCAGCAACTATGGCGTGGAGGGTGTGCCAATCCGCGAGCAGATCGTGCAGCGCGACGGCGATGTCATCATCACCCGCAACAGCTATGGCGCATTGTGTCTCAACAGCCCCGACGTGCTGTTTGCCGACATCGATCATGCGCAGCCACCGGCCGGATGCGTGATACCGGCCATCGTCGCTGCGATCGTGCTGCTTGCCGGCGCCATCATCGGCACCCTGCTCTGGCACTGGCTGGTGGGCCTGGTACTGGGCGTGGCGGCAGTGCTGCTGGTCAACGCGGCACTGCTGATGCGGCGGAAGCAGCGCCTGGCCGCCGCCGGCGGTGCTGAAGGGCTTGCGCTGAAACGCGTGGACGCCTTCAGCGAACAGCATCCCGATTGGCACCTGCGTGCCTACCGCACACCCGCCGGGCTGCGCGTGCTGGCGATGCATGCCACGTTCTCACCGGAGGACGAGCAGCTCCAGGCATTCTTCAAGGCACTGGGCACCGACACCCTGTACGCGCGCATGTGCCGGCTGCAGCATTGTTTCCGTGCGCGACTGACACCGAAGCCATGGCGCGTCGGCCTGAAGTACCGCATCCGGCCGCCTGTGGCCGCGTGGTCAGCCGAACAGGCCAACAATCCGGATCGACTGGCCTGGATTGCCGAGTACGAAAAGAAGAGTGCCGGCTTTGCCGCGTGCACCTACCTGCGCAGCTTCGGCGACACCTCCCGGGTGCATGCCAAGGCCGAGCATGTGCGCGAGCTGCACGATCGGCTGTCGCACGCTCAGGACCGGTTACCGCTGGCCTGAACGCAGTGAGCGCTCAGTCCACGCCCTGCACGAACGGCTGCCCTGCCAGGGTAACGCCCAGCCGCACCGCGATCTGCTGACCTTCCTTTTCGAAGGTCGTGGCGCATTGCTTGGCGCCCTTCTGGCATCCAACTTCCGGAAAGCCCTCGAGTGACTCAGGCGCGCGCTGGACCGGACTCGCCTGCCACCCTGCCGCATCCATGAGGCGCTTGGCCTTGGCATAAGGCATGCCGGCGACAATGCCCAGCTGCGCCAGTTCGGAGGGGAGTGATTGGCCATGCAGGCTCGGCGTCATCACCAGCGCCAACACTGCGACAACACGTTTGGACTTCATAGGTGAAACCCGTGGCAGACAGCAACAGGCCTGCAGCGTATCGCAGCTTCCGCACGCCATGGCACCCGCATCACATATGGTTACGCAATCGCAACGGCCAATGACACGAGGTCACCCTCCGGATCCATCCGGTACTGTTGAGAACCGCCACGGGCGCCTCGCGCGCCGCCCGCCGCGCCGGTACCCAGGCAGCCAGCTGCCCCAGGGCGAACACCAGCCCGACGCCCAGCACCAGGTACCCGGGATCGATGCGAGGTACCTCGTAGTAGCGCGAAACCCAGACATTCAACGCCAATGCCAGCACACTGCCAGCGAGCGCGCCGACGAAGGTCAGCATCAGATGGCTTCACTGACCTCGTAGAGACCGGCGTAATCCTGCAGCGCCTGCATGTCCGCCTTCACCGCAGCTGCGGCGTTGGCAGCTGCGCTGCTGACAAACTCGGTTTCGATGATGCCGAGCCCCTGCTCCTGCAGTCCGGTGTCGTAGGCGAGTGTTCCAATTGCTGCGCAAGCAGGAAGGTATATCAGTGATGCAGGCGGTCGCGGTGAGCACCTGCAGCAACAGGATGCCGGCCACCAGCCGGTTCTTGTTCATCGCAGGGGCAAAACGCAGACGCATCGCCGCCTGCGAGGCCTGCGTTCCCCGTTGCCTGTTCAGCGACTGCGCTGGCGCTCGATTTCCGCGTGCAGTCCCTGCAGCTGCGCCAGGTACTGCTGGAAAACGTCCAGATCCTCCTCGACCAGGCGTGACCAGTCGGGCTTCACATTCAGCAACTGCTCGACCTGCCGCTGCGGCGGGCGATCAAACCCCTCGCCCAGGACGGCCAGGTAGCGTTCCCTGAATCCCTCCGGATCCTGCCGGTCCTGTGCGAAGAGCTGCACCGCAATCAGTCCTGCATACAGGTAATTGGCCAGGTAAAGCGGATCCTCATACATCAGCCGCTTGGATATCCAGGTGCTGCGCAGCTCGGGATACTGCTCCGATGCGCCCCCGTACCTGCCCAGCACCTTCATCGTCAGCGTATCAAGCGCGTCTGCGTTGCCAACCTCATCGGCGGCCACCTCCTGATAGATGGACTGTTCCAGATCGGCCTCTTCAGACGATACGAACAGCTGCAGGATGATGTCATCGAGCAACGACTTCAGGTAATACGCCTTGGCACGTGGATCACTGGCCTGCCGGTAGAGCTGATCGCGGAACTTCAGTTCGTTGTAGATGGCGAAGGCCTCGGTCAACCACTTGTTGCCGTTGCGCTGGAATGATGACGCGCCGCCGCGCTGCATCCACTGGCCATGCATGGCATGGCCGGCTTCGTGAGCGATCTGGACATCCCCCTCCAGATCGCCCTGGCGATGGCCAACGAACAGCAACGAAGGCACACCGGGGGCGCTGATCGAAAACGCATCCATCGCGCGCCGCCCTGCCGATCCGCCCAGATCCATGCGTCCGCCCGCAGGATCGAGCAGCCCGCGCAGCCCTGTCACGTAATCCGGCCCCAGCACCCGCATTGATGCCGCCGCCGCATCACGCAACTGCGCCAGGTCAAGCGGCGGAGGAATATAGCCCGCATCAGGCAGGTCCATGTCCCAGATCTGTGGAGACGCCTGGCCCATGCGCTCAAGATGGGTCAACTGCATCTGCTGGTAGTTCCGCCGCAGCAGCGCGTGGCGCGCTACCGCCGCCAGTGTCGCGTCGACGGCGGCCTGATCCAGGCCCATGTGCCGGTAGCTGCGGTCAGGCGCAGTACCATCGCCCTGCAGTTCCGACGCATGCTCGTTGAGGCGGACCAGGCCCAGCAGCACCGTTGCCATTTCGCTGCGCCGCGACGCCGTTCCCTGCCAGTAGGCACGCCATGCCGCTTCGCGCAGTGAACGGTCCGGCAGGCGGGAAAGGGCTCGCGCGTCGGTGCGGCTGTCGAGCGTGCGGCCTTCATGTTCGAAACGCGCAAAGGGGGCCGACTGCAGCAGCTGCCGGTGCAGACGGCCGAAGCTGTCCAGCGCCGGATCAGCCAACGTGTCGACCGCATCCACCAGCGCTGCATTGGCCGGCTGCACATCCTCCCGCAACGCCCGTTCACGCAGGTCGGCATGCGGCGCGATCCAGGCAGCATGCGCGGGCGCATCACGCAATGCCTGCTTGGCAATCGCCGCGATGCGTCCACATGTGCTGGCGACTTCGCCCTGGGTGTTGGCCAGCCGGGCATCGTCGGCATTGCGCGCTGCCTGAAGATGCAGGTAGCCATGGTGCCGGAGGCACTCGCCATACAGCTGTTCGGCCTGCTGGAACCTCACGTCTGGCGGCGCATGAAGTGCCTTGAGGGCATGGGTCCTCCGCTCGAGGTTCTGCCACGCCTCACGTTCCTGGGAGGCGCTGCCAAAGTAGCTGCGGTCATCTGCCCGCAAAGCCTGCGCTTTCACTCCGTGTGTCATCCCGGCCAACAGCGTCGCGATGACAAAAGTGATGGCGCGCATCCCATTGCGATGCATCGATGTCTCCTGGTCTGTTTCCACTCCCAGCTTAGCAGCCCGGGTGGACCCGGATGCCGCATGGCAGGTGGCTTCCCGACTCCCGATTCCGCATCCGGATCCAGGCCGTCTACCCACTCACATCCCGATACAGCAAGGCCGCCCTGGGGCGGCCTTCCCGTCTCCTTACTTGGCGTTCTTCACGTAGGTATCGAACCAGTTCAGCATTTCCGCCACCAGCTGCTCGTTCGATTCCAGCGCGGTGTACCAGTGCGGTTCGTTCGGCAGCATCACCAGCCGCGTGATGCCGCCGTTGCCTCGGATCGCCTGGTAGAGCTTGCGCGACTGGAACGGCTCAGTGCCCGGGTTGGCGTCGTCCTCGCCGTGGACCAGCAGCAGCGGCAGCTTGATCTTGTCGGCATAGAAGAACGGAGAGGCCTTCAGGTACACGTCCTGCGCCTGCCACACCGAGCGACGCTCGTTCTGGAAGCCGAACGGGGTAAAGGTCTTGTTGTACGAACCGCTGGTCGCCACGCCAGCCTTGAACAGGTTGGTATGGGCGATCAGGTTGGCGGTCATCAGGCCGCCATGGCTGTGGCCGGTCACGCCGATGCGGTTGCGATCGACCACGCCCATGTCCACCGCCTTGTCCACCGCTGCCTTGGCGTCGGCTTCCAGCTGTTCCAGGTAGGTGTCGTAGGCGTTCTTCGGGTCACCCACGATCGGGAACGAGGCGTTGTCGATGATCGCGTAGCCGGCCAGCAGCATCAGGCGGTACGGCTGCAGGCGGGTGAAGGTCTGCTGCGAACCGGACACCTGCCCCGCCTGCGCGGCGTTGGCGAAGTCGGCCGGGTAGGCGTACAGGATCGCCGGCACGCGCTGGCCTTCCTTGTAGCCCGGCGGCGTGTACAGGGTGAACGACAGGTCCACGCCATCGGCACGCTTGTAGGTCACCAGCTGCTTCTTGATCTGGCGCACTTCCGGAGTCGGGTCGACCAGCTTGGTCAGCGCGGTCGCGGTGGACGCGAACTGCGCCTCGCCGGTCTTCGCATCGGCCACCGCCTCACCCTGCTGACGGATGAAGGCGTTCGGCGGATCGATCACCGACTGGTGCCAGGTCAGGTAGCGCCCAGGCGTATTGCTGAAACCAAGGAACTGCTCGTAGGCATCAGCGCTGCTGCGGAACAGGCGCTCGCTCTTCAGCGTGCGCAGGTCGAGGCGATCGAGGAACGGACGGTCGCCCTGCGGCGAGGCACCACGGCCGCTGAGGAAAACATGGTTGCCCTCACGGCGCACGACCTGCGCACCATTCGGCAGGCGGGTGAAGACCAGGTTGCCGGGGTTGCCGTACAGCTCATCGCTGGACATGTCCCACAGCAGGCGGCCTTCCTTCTTCGGCTGATCCACATCGACGATGCGGGTCTGCATCCAGTGGCGGTTCTCGTCGTTCTCGTACTGGAACGCCACGGCCGGATCGGCAGTCCACGCGAAGCCTTCGAAGCGCTGTGCGGTGCGGGCGATCTCGACCGGCTTGCCGTTGAACGGCGCCTTCAGCATCAGCACCCGGTCGCGATGCGGCACGTTGACCTTCCAGTCGCCCTTGTCCAGCGCTTCGGCATAGACCAGGGTGGCCGGATCGGTGGCACGCCAGTCGAAACCACGCGGGCCTTCCGGTACGCCGTGCACCGGCACGCGGTCGGCCAGCGGCAGGCTGGCGATCGGCGTGGACTTGCCGCTGGCGATATCCAGCACGGCCACGTCGTTGGCGAAGCGCTGGTAGGTCACCGCATGCGAGTACGGCGCCTTGATCGATTCGGTCAGCACGTGCACGCCATCGGGCGCGGCGCTGACTTCGTTGAACAGCGCCGGCTGCCCGACCGGACGCACGCTGTTGGCGGCAGTATCAACCACGGCCAGCTGCGAGGCGCCGTAATAAGCGAACAGCTTCTCGTCATGCACGCTGGTCAGCGTATCGCGGGCTTCGTAGGTGCTGCTCTCGCCACTGCTGCCCAGCGACTCCTGTGCATCCGGGCCGGTCGGTACGCCACCGTTGGACGGTGCTGGGCCCTGGTTGGCCGGCACCAGCTTCACCAGCAGGTTCTGGCTGCCGCCCAGCCACTGCACGGTGTAGCCGAAAATCGGGTTCAGCTGAACGTTCGGCACCTGCTTCACCTGGCCGGTAGCGGCATCGCCCACCCACAGCTGCACGCTGGTATCGACCGCGTTCTGGAACGCAAAGTGGCTGCCATCGGCCGACCACAGCGCGCCGGTGGCACAGCCCTGCGGCAGGTTGACCTTGGTCTGCTGGCCACTGCCGATGTCGACCAGGGTGAAGTCGGCCACGCAGGCCGGGATGCCATAGCCACCGGGGGTGTCATGGCGGCTGCGGTTCTTCGGTTCCAGGCGCACGCCAGCCAGCTTCAGGTACGGCTGGGCGACACGGCTGATCGACGGGTAGGTCTGCGCAGTGGTCAGCAGCAGGCGCTGGCCACCCGGGGCCACGTTCGGCGCCGGCGGCGGCGGTGCCTTCAACACCTTGAGCAGGTGCTCCGGCGGCTTCGCGTAGTCTGCAAGCGCCGGGCCAGCGGCCAGCAGGCCGAGGGTGGCAACGGCAACGGCCGCCGCCAGAGAGGTTCGACGGATGAGCATCCTTATCCCCTGGGTGTGAATGGGTACCCGGAATCGGGCAAGGTCCCGAATCTAGCACCGCAGGGGTTGTCGTGAATGGGCCGGAAGGGCTAGTGGCCGGATGGGGCAAAGTGGAACACGCCCGGAGAGGCCGGCAATGGACCGGCATCTGCCAGGCGTGGTCTGTCGTCACTGCTGGGCGTGCAGGTCCCAGGCAGTCAGGTAATCGGGGTCGACCACGATCATGCCACTGTTCCGCATGCGGTACTCGCCGGGCTCGGCGGGCAGGTACTGGTCGAGCATCGGCGGCAGATAGCGCTCATGGCCGTCATTCTCGTCCGCCAGCACCACGCCTTCGTCGGCGCTGATGCGCAGCACCGTACCGGCGTATTGTTCCAGCCCCTGCACCTGGCCGTCACCGCCATAGCGGGTGACGCCCACCAGCACCACCTTGCCGATCATTTCCTCGACCTTGGCATCGTCCAAGGGCGGCAGCATGGGAGTGAATTCATCGCTCATCGGTGCACCTCCGTAGCCTGCTGGACATCGTGGATGAGGTTTCCGCTTCGCAGTGCGCGTCGCTGGCAGCCGAGCAGGTGCCCAGCCCGAAGCCTCGGCATCGAGAGTGCCAGTGCGCCCATGAACCCAAGGGTTCCTGGAGCACGATGCTGCCATCGCAGGCGGAAGGGACAGGTGAAGGCCGAAATCGGTCCTCGCCGATCAGAGGGTTGTACCTGCACCCACGCTAGAATGCGCCCATGCGCACCGTACATGCCCTCCGCTACATCACCCCGTTACGGGAAGGCGGCTCCCTGCCCGCCGTGGTCGAGACCGACGACGACGGCATGGCCGTGCTGAAGTTCCGCGGCGCCGGCCAAGGCCCGAAGGCGTTGATCGCCGAGCTGATTGCCGGTGAGATGGCACGCACGCTGGGCCTGCCGATTCCGGAAATCCTGTTCGTCGAGCTGGATCGCGAGTTCGCCCGAACCGAGCCCGACCCGGAGATCCAGGAGCTGATCCGCGCCAGCGAGGGCCTGAACCTGGGCCTGGACTACCTGCCGGGTGCGATCAATTACGATCCGGCGGCGATGCCGGTGGACGCCGACCTTGCCTCGCGCATCGTCTGGTTCGATGCGTTCACCAGCAATGTCGATCGCACCACCCGCAACCCCAACCTGATGGTGTGGCACCGCAAGCTGTACCTGATCGACCACGGCGCGGCGATGTACTTCCACCACGACTGGGCCAATGCCGGCGATGCCTGCGAAAAGCCGTTCGTGCTGATCCGCGACCATGTGCTGCTGTCGTTCGCCAGCCGCATCGCCGAGGTGGATACCGAACTGGCCGCGCGCCTGAGCGATGCCGAGATCGAGCGCATCGTCGGCCTGGTGCCGGACAGCTGGCTGGTCAACGAGCCGGCATTCGACAGTCCGCAGGCCTATCGCCAAGGCTACATCGACTATCTCAAGCACCGCCTGAAAGTGCGTGCGGTGTTCGTGCAGGAGGCCGTCCGTGCCCACGCTGCACACGTATGACTATGCGGTCATCCGCGTGGTACCGCGGGTGGAACGCGAGGAGTTCATCAACGTCGGAGTGATCGTCTCCTGCCCCGGCGCGCGCCATCTGGAAGCGGCCATCGAGATCGATCCGGCACGCCTGCACGCGTTCGCTCCAGCGCTTGATCAGGATGCGTTGCAACCGTGGTTGGATGCGATCGTGGCCATCTGCCGTGGCGACGCCAGCGCCGGACCGATCGCACAGCTGCCCGCGCGCGCCCGCTTTCATTTCCTCACCGCCAAGCGCAGCTCGGTTGTGCAGATGTCGAGCACGCATGTCGGCCGCACTGCGGACCCGGCGGGTGTGGTGGAACACTTGATGACGAAGATGGTGCGGGTACCGGCACCAACCGAGCAACATTGATTGGGTAGAGTCGACCGCTGGTCGACTGCCGTTCGCGGGAAGCAGGCGCACCGTCTTCGTGGCCGTACCGGTGCTCCCTACCCTCGCCCTGCACCACGAAACCAAGCCATACCAGCCCTTGTGGTTCTGCGCCGTGGTGGCCCGCTGCAGCAATGCAGGTGAGACCAGCGCTCCGCTTTGCAGGCCTGGGCGAGCTTCATCTTGTCCGGCGTTTCAGCGCCCACGATCTGGAACCGCTTCACCTGCCGCAGATTGGCCAGGTCCATGACGGTCGTCCCCCCAGCTGCATCCACGCTAGGGACGCTGCCGCAACACCTCGACCGTGACGGCGAACGCCTCGATGCGATGCCATTCGCTCCGCTCCTGCGGCAGCGATTCCACGCCCATGCCGATCTGGTACCGCACCGCTTCCTCGGGCGCGGAGAAATCACGCGATTCGTGCTGCGCTGTGGCCAGCACATAGGCAATCTGCCGATGGACGGTAATGCCGTTGTCGATGCAGGTACGCACGATCATCTCGACCGACTGGTCCCGGGTCAGGCCGAAGCCCACCCCACCTTTTCCATAGCCTTCGCTCATCCTTCAGCTCTCCAGTTCCGGAACGCATCCGTTCGTCGGGGAAAGACCTACTTCAGCAGGTCCGATTCGGTAGGGGCCTCGCCCCTGCAGGTGTCATAGCGGCGCTGCAGCAGCGTGCGCGGCCCGGTTCCGCGCAGCTGGATGACCTTGTCCTCGTGCGCGCACGGGCTGACCTTCGCGCGCAGCACGAACCGCCCATTGTCGATACGGTCGATGTCGCGCCCGCCGATGGCCGCTTCCAATGCCTTGGCACGCACATAGCGGTTGACCTTGGCGTCGAACAGGTAGAACGCATGCACCGGAACGTTGTAGACACCGTTGTTGTCCTGCCACACCTGCAGGTCCGGCACGCCATCGCCATTGAAATCCGAAACGGTCAGCAGCACGGCCACCGCACCCTGGGCATCGGCGCCAGCGCGGGTCAGGCGCGGCTGCACGTCCGTGACCGCCACGTTGCGCCCGCCACGGGTCACGCCCATGCTCCTCACCCGGCAGGTCGTCACGTTGTCGGCGCCGCCGCAGTCGGCCACCTGGAAGACCACCTGCAATGCAGGCGTGATCCTGCCCTCGCCGGGCCGCAGGACGATCCTGCCCTGTTTGTCAGGCGCGGCACATGTGCGTGCGGCACTGCTGTGAATCCAGCTGGGCAACGGCCGTGCCGCCTTCCGGGCAACGACTGTCGCGCTGGCGCAGCCATTGCCGCTGCAGATCGCGCAGCACCTGCTGATCACTGACGGTCAGCGTGGAGCGCGCCGCACTGTAGGCGGCGTTGAGCGCATCGTCGCGCACCTTGAATTCAGCGTCGACACAACGACGACGGGCCTCCAGTGCGGTGCCCGCGGCCCCCATGCAGGGCGCATACGCAGGGCTCAGAAAGCGTGCATCGCCGGCAATCAGTTCGGCACCACTGGGCAGCGACATCGGTCACGGCCCCCGTCGCCCATGTTCAGGCCGGCAACCGCTATTTCGGCAGCGCAAACGCCATCACGTAATCGCCGTTCGGGGTTTCCATGAAATGATGGCCGCCGGCCATGATCACCACGAACTGGCGTCCGTCCTGTTCATACACCATCGGCGTAGCCTGCCCGCCCGCGGGCAGCTTGGCATGCCAAAGCTCCTTGCCGGTCTTCAGGTCGATGGCGCGCAGCAGGTCATCGGTGGCGGCCGCGATGAAGATCAGCCCGCTGGCGGTCACCACCGAACCGCCGTTGTTCGGCGTGCCGATCTCGATCGGCAGGCCGGAACGGATGCCGAACGGCCCATTGCCGCGCGCACTGCCAAACGGACGATCCCACAACAGCTTGCCGGTGCGCAGGTCGATGGCGCGGATGCCGCCGTAGGGAGGCTGCTTGCACAGCAGACCCGTGAACGGCAGCCGCCAGCCAGCGTTGACCTGGATGCCATACGGCGTTCCCACCTGCGGATCGCCGGCGCCCTCGCCACCGCCCCTGTCGGCACGGATCTTTTCGCGCGGCAGCCAGCCCAGGCGGTCGGCTTCGGCACGTGGCACCAGCCGGTTGTAGTTGGGCATGTCGTTGTAGTTGGCCACGATCACGCCGCGGCGCGTGTCGATGGACACACTGCCCCAATCCGAACCGCCGTTGTAGCCGGGGTATTCGATGGAATGGCGATCACTGCTCGGCGGCGTGTAGAAGCCTTCGTAATAGGCCTTGCGGAACTGGATGCGGCAGATCAGCTGGTCGATCGGGGTGATGCCCCACATGTCGCGCTCGGTCAGATCATGCTCGCGGCGCAGCGTGTGGTACAGCGAGAACAGCTGGGTGGGTGAACGCTGTTCCGGTTCGACACCGCCGACCGGCACCTTGCGCTCTTCGGCAGCGGTCAGCAGCTGGCCGTTGCGGCGGTCGAGAATGTAGATGTCACCCTGCTTGGTCGGCAGCAGGATCGCCGGCACCTTGCCTGCCGCCGTCGGGTAGTCGATCAGGCTGGCCTGCGAACCGAGGTCGTAGTCCCACACATCCTTGCGCACGGCCTGGAAATGCCAGGCCGGCTTGCCAGTGGCCACATCGATCGCCACCAGCGACGTCGCATAGCGGTTCTGGTTTTCCGTACGCGAGCCACTCCAGTAGTCGCCCGCAGAATTGCCCAGCGGCAGATAGACCAGCCCCAGCGCCTCATCACCGGTCGCGGTGGTCCACATGTTCGGCGTGCCGCGGGTGTAGGTCTGCCCATGCGGCGGCAGGCCGCTGCGCTCGGGCTGGTCCATGTCCCACGCCCAGCGCAGCTTGCCGGTGATCGCGTCGTACGCCTGGATCACGCCCGATGGCGCGTCGCGGCGCTGACCATCCAGCACCTGGTGGCCGGTGACGATCACGCCGCGCACGATGGCCGGGGGCGAGGTGATCGACACGTAGCCGGGTGGCACCTCACCCATCCCGAGGGTGATGTCGACCTGGCCGTTGTTGCCGAAATTCGCGCAGGGACGGCCGCTATCTGCATCCACTGCAATGATGCGCCCGTCCAGCGTGCCTTCGATGATGCGCGCCCAGCACGCCGGACGACTGCCCGGTGCAGCGCTGCGGCTCACGCTGGGCGGCGGTTCGGGCAACGCCAGATCGGCCGCGGCATCGGCCAGGGTGGCATCGGCCAGGATCGGCGTTGCCGGTTGCTCGTAGTAGCTCACACCACGGCAGGCGGCGGTGTACGGGATCGAGGCGTCCTTCACCTTCGGATCGAAGCGCCACACTTCCTTGCCACTGGCGGCGTCGAGCGCGATCAGGCGGTTACGGGCAGTGCACAGGTACAGGCGGTCGCCGATCTTCAGCGGCGTGGTTTCCGCACCCCAGCGCTTCTTCGGCATATCGCCGGTGCGGAACTGCCAGGCGGGCTGCAGCGTGGCCACGTTGGCCGGGGTGATCTGCTGCAGTGGCGAATAGCGGGTGCCTGCATTGCTGCGCCCCCACGCCGGCCAGTCTCCCTCGGCAGGCTGGTCGGCCGGTTGCAGGCCGGTGGTATCCCGCGTGGGTTCCAGTCCGGCGCTGGCCGCGCCTTCCGGGAACGGCTGGTGCCCGTCCACTTCACCATGCGGTGCGAACGCCAACCCGAAGGCAGCGACGAACACCAGCATCAGGACGCCCGCCACGCTGCGCGACAGGCGCTTTGAAACCGGTTCGCGAAGGGTCGGCGCGAGCAGCGCCAGCACGATGCCGAGCGCGGTCACCAGGCCCAGCCGCGGCACCCAGCGCCAGTAGTCGTTGCCCGACTCCCACCAGGTCCACAGCAGCGTGCCGACGAACACCAGCGCGTACAGCAGCGCGCCGCTGCGGCGATTGCCGAACAACAACAGGCCACTGGCCAGAAGGCCGGCCCCGGCGATGGCGTAGTACGCCGACCCGCCCAGGCTGAGCAGCCACGCGCCGAGCCCGCCGATGACCAGGCCGAGTACGACCAGCAGTAGCGACAGCACGGTAACGAGAGGGTGCCGTGAGGCGCGGACGGGAGCAGGAACGGACTGCGGCGTGGCGGACATCGTCGATCTCCGGGGGCAGCATGCGCCGTTATCCCACCGCCTGTGTGAAGCGCGCGCGTATGCGTGGCATCCGGATACGACGACGCCGGCACAGGGCCGGCGTCGTCGGGTACCCAGGCTCGCGGCAGGATCACTCCTGCGCGGCGTCCTCGCTGCTGGCAGCAGCCGGTGCGCCGTCGGTCGTGGCCGGGGCGGCGACTGCCACCTCGTCCTCGTCCTCGTCGATCGAGGCATCCATGCGCTCCACCGCCTGCAGCTTCTCGTCCTTGGACAGGCGGATCAGGGTCACGCCCTGGGTGTTGCGGCCGACGCGGCTGATTTCCGAGCCACGCGTACGCACCAGCGTACCGCCGTCGGAGATCAGCAGGACTTCGTCGCGGGAGCCCATCAGCACTGCGGCGACCAGCTTGCCGTTGCGCTCGGTGGTCTGGATGCCGATCACGCCCTGCGTGCCACGGCCCTTTCGCGGGTAGTCCGGCAGCGGGGTGCGCTTGCCGTAGCCGTTCTCAGTGGCGGTGAGGATGTACTGCACGCTGGCATCGTCGGCACTATCGATCACCGCATCGCCATTGGCGGTGGCTTCCTCGACACCGTTGTCGTCCTCGTTCTCGTCCTCGATGCCACCGGCACTTTCGGCCACGATCAGGCTGACCACTTCCTCGCCGGCCGGCATCCTGATGCCACGCACGCCGGTGGCGGTACGGCCCATCGAGCGGACTTTGTCCTCGCCGAAGCGCACGGTCTTGCCATTGGAGGCGAACAGCAGGATGTCGCGCTGGCCGTCGGTCAGGCCGACGCCGACCAGGGCATCGCCCTCATCGAGGTTGATCGCGATCTTGCCGCGGGCCAGGCGGAAGGCGAACTCGCCCAGCGGGGTCTTCTTGACCGTACCGTTCTTCGTGGCGAAGAACACGAACTGGCCATCGGCGTACTCGCGCACCGGCAGCACGGCCTGCACGCGTTCGCCGGGTTCCAGCGGAATCCAGTTGATGATCGGACGGCCGCGGGCGTTGGAACCCGCTTCCGGCAGCTGGTAGACCGGCAGCCAGAACACCTTGCCCGAACTGGTGAACGTCAGCAGCGTATCGTGCGTGTTGACCAGCCACAGCTGTTCGATGAAATCCTCTTCCTTGGTCGCCGCTGCACTGCGGCCACGGCCACCGCGACGCTGTGCGCGGTACACGCTGACCGGCTGGCGCTTCACGTAGCCGGCATGCGACACGGTGACCACCACGTCTTCCGGTGCGATCAGGTCGAGGATGTCCAGGTCTTCTTCGCTGTGGCGGATTTCGGTGCGACGTTCGTCACCGAACTCGGCCTTGACGTTGACCAGCTCCTCGCGGATCACCTGCAGCAGGCGGTCGGGATCTTCCAGGATGTGGATCAGCCCGGCGATCACTTCCAGCAGCTGCTTGTACTCGTCAGTCAGGCGGTCCTGCTCCAGCCCGGTCAGGCGGTGCAGGCGCATTTCCAGGATCTGGGTGGCCTGGATCTCGGTCAGCTGGTAGCCGCCCTCGATCAGGCCCACGCCCTTGGGCAGGTCTTCCGGGCGCGAGGCTTCGGCACCGGCGGCACCCAGCATCGCACCGACCAGGCCCGGCTCCCACACGCGCGCCAGCATGCGCTCGCGTGCTTCGTTCGGGTTCGGCGAGGTCTTGATCAGTTCGATCATCTCGTCGATGTTGGCCAGCGCGACGGTCAGGCCTTCCAGCACGTGGGCACGGGCGCGCGCCTTGCGCAGCTCGAACACGGTGCGGCGGGTGACCACTTCGCGACGGTGGCGGACGAACGCCTCCAGCATCTGCTTCAGATTCATCAACTGCGGGCGGCCGTCGACCAGCGCCACCATGTTGATGCCGAACACCGATTCCATCTGCGTCTGCTGGTACAGGTTGTTCAGCACAACCTCGGCAGATTCGCCGCGCTTGATCTCGATGTAGATGCGCATGCCGTCCTTGTCGGACTCATCGCGCAGCTCGCTGATGCCTTCGATCTTCTTTTCCTTGACCAGCTCGGCGATCTTCTCGATCAGACGCGCCTTGTTCACCTGGTAAGGAATTTCAGTGACGATGATCGACTCGCGGCCGTTATCGGCCACTTCGATGTCGGCCTTGGCACGGATACGCACGCGGCCACGGCCGGTGCGGTAGCCGGCGACGATGCCGGCGGTGCCGTTGATGATGCCGGCAGTCGGGAAATCCGGGCCCGGGATGTACTCCATCAGGCCGTCGACGTCGATCTCCGGGTTGTCGATCAGCGCAATGCAGGCGTTGATCGATTCGCTCAGGTTGTGCGGCGGGATGTTGGTCGCCATGCCCACCGCGATACCGGCCGAGCCGTTGACCAGCAGGTTCGGGAACCGGGTCGGCATGACCGTCGGCTCCAGTTCCTTTTCGTCGTAGTTGGGCTGGAAATCGACGGTTTCCTTGTCGATATCGGCCATCAGCTCATGCGCCAGGCGCGACATGCGCGCCTCGGTGTATCGCATCGCCGCGGCGGAGTCGCCGTCGATCGAACCAAAGTTACCCTGGCCGTCGACCAGCATGTAGCGCAGCGAGAACGGCTGTGCCAGGCGCACCAGCGTGTCGTACACCGACTGATCGCCATGCGGGTGGTACTTACCGATGACGTCACCGACGATACGCGCCGACTTGAAGTAGGGCTTGTTGCTGTGCGCGTTGAGTTCATTCATCGCGTACAGCACGCGACGATGCACCGGCTTGAGGCCGTCGCGCGCATCCGGCAGCGCGCGGCCCACGATCACGCTCATGGCGTAATCGAGGTAGCTCTTGCGCATCTCGTCTTCCAGGTTGACCTGGATGATTTCCTTGGCGGTTTCTGCCATTCGGGTTCCGTTGTCTGGTAGCGGTCCAGTCCGGCGCAGCCCTCTGCGGGAGGGGGTCGCGCCGGAACCTCGATTCAACCTGTGGATACTACCACAACGGGCTGTTTTCCGCCTGCCTTTACGGGGATTTTACCGGCACAAATCAGGAACTTAGGGTTGCCGGCCAGCGGCCGGCACTACCGGGGGCGGCGGTCGCGCCGCCCCTCCCCTGCGCCTCAGCCGCCGAAGGCGGCGCGCATGTTCTCGGCGGTCGGGTTCAGGATCACCCCGCGCTCGGTCACGATGGCGTCGATCAGCTCGCCCGGGGTGACGTCGAACACCGGGTTCCAGGCGGCAATGCCTTCGGCCACGGTGCGGGTGCCGCCCACGCCATACAGCTCACCCGGGTCGCGCTGCTCGATCTCGATCTGACTGCCGTCCACGGTCTCCATGTCCACGGTCGAGGACGGCGCCACCACCATGAACTTCACGCCATGGTGGCGCGCGGCAATGGCCAGTTGGTAGGTGCCGATCTTGTTGGCGGTATCACCATTGGCGCAGATGCGGTCTGCGCCCACGATCACCCACTGCACGGCACCGGTCTTCATCAGGTGCGAGGCCGCCGAGTCGGCGATCAGGGTGGCATCGATACCGTCCTGCTGCAGCTCCCACACGGTCAGGCGTGCGCCCTGCAGCCACGGCCGGGTCTCGCCGGCGAACACGCGGGCAATGCGGTGCTGGGCCATGCCGGCGCGAATGACGCCCAGCGCGGTACCGAAGCCGGCGGTGGCCAGCGAGCCGGTATTGCAGTGGGTCAGCACACCGCTGCCGGCCTCGATCAAGCCAGCGCCCAGTGCGCCCATGTGGCGGTTGGCGGCCAGGTCTTCCTCGGCGATGGCCTGCGCTTCGGCCTCCAGCAGTGCCTTCCAGTCGGCGCCGGCGGCGTGCAGGCAACGGCGCATGCGTGCCAGCGCCCAGGCCAGATTGACCGCAGTGGGGCGCGATGCGTTCAGGCGCTGCAGTGCCGGTTCCAGCTGCTGCAGCGCGTGCGCACCGTCTGCGGCCTGCACCTCGCGCGCGGCCAGCACCACGCCCCAGGCGGCGGCGATGCCGATGGCCGGCGCGCCGCGCACGGTCAACGCGTGGATGGCGCTGGCAACCTCGTCACTGTCATGGCAGACCACATGCTCGACCACGAACGGCAGCTTGCGCTGGTCCAGCAGTTGCAGGGCATCGCCGGTCCACAGGATCGGGCGGATGTGGTCATAACGGGCGTAGTCGATGTCGGAGGCAGTGTTCATGGGCCCATTGTAGGGCCACGCCCGGCAGCGTTGGAGCCCGCCCGGGCTCAATTCACCGAGAATTCGGCGCGGCAGCCGCCGTCCACCCAGATGCCGTTGCGGCTCCAGCCCCAGGTACTGCCTTCCTCGCAGGGCGTGCTCGACAGCTGCTCGGAAACGACCGCGCCAACGGAGATGCTGGCGCCGCAGAAACGCCGCTTCTTCGACTTCGATTCGCAGGTCAGGCGACGCGGCACATCGACGAAGCGGCCATCCTCGTCGGCCACCTCGAAATCGCCCTGGCAACCACGGCTGGTCCAGATCTCATTGCGCTTGTAGCCCCAGCCCTGCCCCTCGCGGCATGGCAGCACCGACAGTTGGCGCAGCAGGCGCACGGGGGCGCCATCCAGGCGCACCGGGCAGCTCTGCGGACGGCCATTGGATTCGCAGCGCACCACGCGGCGCACCAGGCGCTTGCCTTCCGTTGCCGCAGGTGCCGCACCCTGCGCACGGCGCGCACGGAACTCGGCGCGGCAGCCAAGGGTGACCCACACGCCGCTGCGGTCGGTGCCCCACTCGCTACCGCGGATGCAGCTGTTGCTCGACAGCTGGCGCACCAGATCGACGCCGTTGGCCACATCGATGTCGCAGTGCACCCAGCCCATGTCGCGGGACTCGCAGGTCACCACTTCATCGTCGTAGCCCACCTGCTGGGCCGACGCCGGCGACGGCAGCCAGGCACCCCAGAGCGCGATGGAGTACACCGGTGCAGCGACAACCGCAAACCACTTGACCAAAGCCTTCCCCAGCAGGAATGGATGAACTGCATGCCAGTGTCCGGCATTGGCCGTGATAAAAGCATCATCCCGCTTGCCGACGCAAGCGCGCAGAACCCGCGTTTCGTTCAGCCTGGGATGTTCAGCAACGCGTGATGGTCACGCGTGGGCGAAGTCGTAGGCCAACACATCTGCAATGCGGGGTGTGCGGTTCATCGCCATCAGCAGGCGGTCGATCCCCAGCGCAACGCCGGCACAGGCCGGCAACGCTGGCAACGCCGCCAGCAGCGCCTCATCCAGTGGCGGCTGCACCTGCCCACGTTCGTGGCGGCGCTGCTGGTCGCGCTGGAAGCGGGCGCGCTGCTCGTCGGCGTCGTTCAGTTCGTGATAGCCGTTGGCCAGCTCCACTGCACCCAGGTACAGCTCGAAACGCTCGGCCAGCGGCGGCGTGCCGGCGCGGATGCGTGCCAGCGCGGCCTGGCTGGCTGGCCAGTCATGCACCACGGTCATGACCGCGTCATCGAAATGCGGCTGGATACGATGGGTCATCAACAGGTCGAGCCAGTCATCACGGGTCAATCCGACCGGGTCAATGTGCACCTCGCCCAACGCGGCACGCAGCGTGGACTCATCCGCCTCGAACGGATCCACGCCAAGGTGCTGCTGGAACAGCTCGCGGTAACTCAGCACCCGCAGGGTCGCACGGCGTCCAACCAGGGCCAGCGCCTGGCCGATCAGCTCGGCGGTCTCCTGTACCAGCCGATGGTGGTCCCAGCCGACCCGATACCATTCCAGCATGGTGAATTCCGGGTTGTGGCGACCACCGGCCTCGCCATTGCGGAACACCCGGCCCAGTTCGTAACAGTCGCCCACGCCGGCAGCGAGCAGGCGCTTGAGCGGATACTCCGGCGAGGTGCGCAGCCAGCGGCGGCGTCCGCCGGCATCGACATGGCCGGTGAAATCGGTATGGAAGCTGTCGATGTTCGGCTCGGTGTTGCCTGCCACCGACAGGATCGGCGTTTCCACCTCCAGCACATCGCGTTCTGCAAAGAAGCGGCGCACCAGCGCGTTGAGCACGGCGCGCTGCTGCAGCGCGCGCAGCAGGGCCTCGCTCACAGGATGCCCTCCGAGCGCGGATGGTCGAGCGGCAGGGTCAGCAGATCGCGCGTATCGTCGATGTAGCCGCTGGCCAGGTACAGGCGTCGGGCCAGTTCGTTGTGGTGGTTCACTTCCAGGCGAAGGCGGCTGACGCCACGAGCACGAGCGCGCTGTTCGCAGATGGCCAGCGCCTGCTTGCCGCGGCCACGACCGCGCGCGCGATGGCTCAGGTACAGTTCGTCCAGCAGCATGAAGTGGCCGCCCTGCTCCAGGCTGAAGCCCATCGCGATCACCGCGTAGCCGACCACCTCGCCCGCCTCGTCCATCCACAACAGCACTTCGCCATTGCGCGGATCGGCCAGCAGCGCGTCCACGCCGCGACGCACGCGCGCGTCATCGAAGTCGATCCTGTCTTCGGCGTAGAACTCGCGCATCAGCGCGATCAACAGCTCCTCGTCGGCACGGGTGGCCAGGCGGAAATCCAGCGGGGCGGTCTGCATCGGTGTTCCTTTGTGTTTCATGCCGGGCGCCATGCACCCGGCGGGGTCATCATTCGTGTTCGGCCAGATAAGCCAGCAGGCGGTCTTCGTCCCATACCGGCACGCCCAGCGATTGCGCCTTATCCAACTTGGAGCCGGCCTCGGTACCGGCGACCACGAAGCTGGTCTTCTTCGAGACGCTGCCGGAGACCTTTGCACCGAGGGCTTCCAGGCGCTCCTTGGCGGCATCGCGGGTGAGCTGGGCCAGGGTGCCGGTCAGCACCACGGTCTGCCCATCCAGCGGGCCGGCCACGATCTCGGCCAACGCCGGTGCCTTGGCCAGGATCTGCTGCATCGCCTTCTCGGCTGCCAGCAGCATCGCGCCATGGCCCTCGCTGTCCAGCCACTGGGCCAGGCCACGCGCGGTGTCGTCGGGCAACCCGGCGTTGACGAACTGCCCATGCTCGGCGTCGAGCACCGCCTGGGCACCGGGCAACACGGCCACCAGTTTTTCCGCGCGCAGGCGGGTGATGCCGGGAATCTCTGATTCGACCAACAGCTGCGCCAGGTCCAGCCCCTCGCGCAGCCTCGCGCTGGGCGCGTGCACATCGCTGATGCGGACCTGGCCGACCTGCAGCAGGTCATCGATGGCCTGCTGGTTGCCCTGCTGTTCGAAGAAGTGGCCGAGCGAGCGCGCCACTTCGCCACCAATGTCCGGCACGCGCTTGAACAATGGCCACGGCAGGTGGCGGATCAGTTCCAGGTCACCGAACCACTGCGCCAGCGCCTTGGCCGTGCTCTCGCCCACGTGCTCGATGCCCAGCGCGAACAGCAGCCGTTCCAGCGTGGCGGCACGACTGGCGTCGATGGCCGCGATCAGGTTGTCGGCCCACTTGGTCGCGATCTTCTTCGTGTTCCATTCGAAGCGGGCCGGCTGCGCCAGCGCCTGCGCGCGCCAGCCCGGATCGTTGCCGTCCAGCCTGAGCACCGCATTGAGCACCGCGCCACTGCCTTCGGCCGGCAGGTGCAGCTTCAGTGCGGCGGCCAGCGCCGAGGGATCTTCAGCGTCCAGCACCAGCTTCAGGTGCAGCAGCTGGTCACGACTGAGCCGGTACAGGTCGGCCACGCTCTTGACGATGCCAGCGTCGACCAGGGTTTCAATGTATTTGTCGCCCAGGCCGTCGATGTCCATCGCGCGGCGAGAGGCGAAATGGGCGATGGCTTCCTTGCGCTGCGCCGGGCAGGACAGCTCGCCCGAGCAGCGCCATGCGGCCGCCCCTTCCTCGCGCACGATCTCCGAGCCGCACACCGGGCAGCGCGTCGGCATCTGCCAGGGCGTGGTGCCCTGCGGGCGGCGATCGAGGATGACGCTGACCACTTCCGGGATCACGTCGCCGGCGCGGCGCACGATCACGCTGTCGCCGACGCGCACGTCGAGGCGTGCGATCTGGTCGGCGTTGTGCAGGGTGGCGTTGGACACGATCACGCCGGCCACGGCCACCGGCGCCAGGCGCGCGACCGGCGTGGCCGCACCGGTACGGCCGATCTGGATCTCGATCGCCTCCACGGTAGTGCTCTGTTCCTGCGCCGGGAACTTGTGCGCGATGGCCCAGCGTGGCGCGCGCGAGACGAAGCCCATCGCCTGCTGGCCGGCACGGTCATCGAGCTTGTAGACCACGCCATCGATATCGAACGGCAGGCTGTCGCGGCGCTCGCCGATATCGCGGTAGTAGCCGAGCAGGCCGTCGGTGCCTTCCACCACCTTGCACAGCGCGCTGACCGGGAAACCCCAGGCGCCGAGCTGCGCCAGCGTGCCCGAATGGGTATCGGGCAGCTCGCCGCCCTGCACTTCACCGGTACCGTAGGCGAAGAAGCTCAACCTGCGCTGCGCACTGATCTTCGGGTCGAGCTGGCGCAGCGATCCAGCCGCCGCATTGCGTGGGTTGGCCAGCACCTTGCCGCCGTGCAGGCGCGCACGTTCGTTGTAGGCCTCGAAATCGGCACGCGCCATGTAGACCTCGCCGCGCACCTCGAGCACGTCCGGCCAGTCCTTGCCGTGCAGCCGCTTGGGAACATCGCCGATCTCGCGCAGGTTGGCGGTCACGTCCTCGCCGGTGCTGCCATCGCCGCGGGTCGCGCCGAGCACGAAATGACCATCCTCGTAGCGCAGGCTGATCGCCAGGCCGTCCATCTTCGGCTCGGCCGAGAACTGCAGGCTGCGGCGGCCCAGGCGTTCGTCAATGCGGCGCACGAAATCCGCCACTTCCTCATCGCTGAAGGCGTTGGACAGCGACAACATCGGCACCGCATGGCGGACTTCGGGGAAACGGCCGGAGGGACGCGCGCCGACCTGCTGGGTCGGGCTGTCGGCCCGGGCCAGTTCCGGATGTTCGCGCTCCAGTGCTTCCAGCTCGCGCACCATCCGGTCGTAGTCGATGTCGGGGATCTCCGGGGCGTCCAGCTCATGGTAGGCGCGGTTGGCCTGGGCGATCTGCCGGCGGAGATCTTCGGCGCGTTCGGCGGGGCTGGAGCTCATCGGAATCCGGTGGTTCTGGGATGGCCGGGGATTCTACCGCGCCCGGCCGTCAGGCCCTGTAATGCCCCCCTTCGCAGCGCCGAGCCATGCTCGACGGGCGCTCCCCTGCCCTGGTGGATGCCGACCTTCTCCCCACCCCGGCAGGTGCCAACCTTGGTTGGCACACCTGCAGCCGAGCATGGCTCGGTACTACAAAAAGCGGGCTTGCCGCCCACCGCAACCAGCGCTAGCGTGCGACGGTCTGCCCTTCGGAATCGTGCCCGTGACCCTGCCTGCTTCCCGTCGACGCTTCCTGCAACTGGCCGGTGCCGGCCTCGCCGTCGCTGGCAGCGGGCTGCCGCAGCTTGGCCATACCCAACCCGCGACGGCCGCCGCTCCTGCCCCCACCGAAGGCGTGGTACTGCTGAACTTCAACGAGTGCCCCTACGGCCCCTCGCCGGCGGCCCAGCAGGCCGCGCGCGACAGTATCGCCAGCTGCGGCCGCTACCGCTTCGCCCTGGCTGCACAGGTGCGCGATGCCTTCATCAAGCAGGCACGCATTCCGGCCGACCACGTGCGCCTCTATCCCGGCTCAAGCGAGCCGTTGAACCGCGCCGCCATGGTGTGGACCGGCCCGCAGGCAGGACTGGTAGTCGCCGATCCGACCTTCGAGACGCTGGGCGAGGTCGCCGCCGCACACGGTGCGCACGTGCAGAAAGTGCCGCTGCGCGACGACGGCGCGCATGACCTGCGTGCAATGGTCGCCGCCGCGCACGCACGCCCGACCGGGCTGCTGTACGTGTGCAATCCGAACAACCCGACCGGTTCGATCAGCCCACCGGATGAGCTCGCCTGGCTGCTGGCCCACAAGCCCGCATCGACCCGCGTGCTGGTCGACGAGGCCTACCTGCAGTACAGCGAGCAGCCGAGCCTGATCACCCGGGTGACGCAGCGCGATGACCTGATCGTGCTGCGCACGTTCTCCAAGCTGTACGGCATGGCCGGCCTGCGCCTGGGCGTGGCGGCCGCACACCCCGACCGCCTGCGCGAACTGGCCAGCCTGGGCGACAACCCGCTGCCCGTGCCAGCACTGGCCGCGGCACTGGCCAGCCTGCAGGATCCGCAGTTGATCGCGCAGCGGCGCCTGCAGAATGCCCAGGTGCGGCAGGCCACCATCACGTGGCTGGGCAAGCGTGGTTTCAGCTGCGTGCCGTCGGAAGCGAACTGCTTCGTGGTGGATGTGCAGCGCGACGGTGCCGCCTTTGCCAAGGCGATGGCAGACCACGGCGTGATCATTGGCCGCAGCTGGCCGATCTGGCCACAGCGCGTGCGCGTGACCGTCGGCACCGAAGACGAGATGGCCGCATTCCGCCGTGCGTTCGCCAAGGTGGCCGGCGTACCGGCCTGACCCTGTTGGCGGGGGCGAACCTTGGTTCGCTCCATCCATGCATGGCGTGGATCTACCGGCGTGGGTGCCGACCGTTGGCCGGCACAACAGGCTTTACCAGCGCGGGGTCTTGGTCAGCGGCGGTGCCTGGTGCTGGCGGTCGTAGGCACGCAGCTCGTCGCGAATGTGCGCGATGCGCTGGCGGCCCAAGGCATTGCGGCTGTCATCCAGCACCACGCCATCGAGCAGCTCGGCCATGCGCTGCACGGTCGGCAGCATCTTCTCCCAGGCATCAAGCGCGGTCAGCGGCGCCGGCAGGGTCAGGAAGAAGGCGATGGCCGGGGTTTCCATGGCACGGATGTTGGCCATGTCGAAGCTGCCCGGCTTCATGATGCTGGCCATCGAGAAGATCGGGCCGCGCTCGGGGTGGCCTTCCACCAGGCGGTGGAACACGTTCATGTGGCCGAATACCAGGCCGGTCTTCTCGGCCGCCACCACGATGTCTTCGCCGCGCAGCTGCTCGCCGGCACGGGCGGCCACGAACAGCGAGACGATCTTGTCGAAATCCTGGGTAGTGCGCTTGCCGAGGTCGTTGGCCGCGCCCGGGTCAGTGTCGGCCAGGCCAAGTTCGGCCTGCTCGCCTTCCCCGCGCATGCCCGGTTCGACGCGGCCCTCAGCCACCACGACGCCGTCCTCGCCCAGGACCGGTTCGCGGCGCTCGCCACTGGCCGGTTCCGTGTTCTCCACGCGACGGCCCTGGGGCTTCTTCTTCGGACGGCCAAACAGGAAGATCGCGGCGATCAACAGCAGGCCGGCGGCCAGGATGCCGATGCGCAACAGTGCCGTGTCGGACATTCGATAGGTTCTCCGGCTAATTCATTCAGGTAACTAGGATGGCACGTCAGGCCGCGCCCGCCAATCGCGCCGCTTCTTCCAGGTCCACGCTGACCAGGCGGCTGACGCCCGGCTCACGCATGGTCACGCCCGACAGCTGGTGCGCGGCCTCCATCGTCGCCTTGTTATGGCTGACGAACAGGAACTGCACCTTCTCGCTCATTTCCTTGACCATGTTGGCCAGGCGGCCGACGTTGGCTTCGTCCAGCGGCGCGTCCACCTCGTCCAGCAGGCAGAACGGGGCGGGATTCAACTGGAAGATGGCGAACACCAGCGCCACTGCGGTCATCGCCTTCTCGCCGCCGGACAGCAGCGAGATGCTGGACACGCGCTTGCCCGGCGGGCGCGCCATGATGGTCACACCCGTGTCGAGCAGGTCTTCTCCGGTCAGTTCCAGGTAGGCGTGGCCACCACCGAACAGGCGCGGATACAGCGCCTGGACGCCGGCATTGACGCGGTCGAAGGTGTCCTTGAAGCGCCCGCGGGTCTCGCGATCAATCTTGCGGATGGCATCCTCAAGTGTTTCCAGCGCCGTGGTCAGGTCGGCGTGCTGCGAATCCAGGTAGTCCGAACGCTGCGAAGCCTCGCCGTACTCGTGGATGGCGGCCAGGTTGACCGGCTCCAGCCGGCGCATGCGTGCGTCGATCTGGTGCACGGCCTGCTCCCAGTCGCCCAGGCGGGCGTCCTCGGGTAGTGCATTGAGCACGTCCTGCAGCACGAAGCCGGCCTTTTCCACCGCCGCCTGCAGGGTGTCGGCGCTGAGCACCAAGGCCTGCTGGTCGAGCTTGCGCTGCGAAATGCGCTCGCGCTGGGCCAACGCCTGTTCGTCGCGCTGGTGGCGGGTCTGCTCGTAGTTGCGCAGCTCGGCGTCGATGCCGTCCAGCAGCGTCCGCGCCTCGGTCAGCACGCGGTCGGCGCGCACGCGCTCTTCCAGCGCGTTCTGGTGTTCGGCCTGCAGCGCTTCGACCGGCGAATCCCCTTCGTCCAGCTGCGAGTGCAGCTCGCCCAGTCGCGAATCCAACTGCCCACGCTGGGTGCCCATGCGCTCCAGCGCCTGGCTCAACGAGGCCAGCTGCGCGCGCTGTGATTCCAGGGTGAGTGCCAGCGCATGCGAGCGCTCGCGCACCGCACGGGCGGCATCGCGGGCCAGGTCGCGGGCCTCGGTCAGCTGGCGGCGCTCGCCCTCCAGCCGCTGCCGGGTCGACTCCAGGTCACCCATGCTGCTGACCGCGTTCTCCAACCGCGAGCGCGCTTCGCGCGCCTGCTCGTTGTTGGCTTCAATCGTTTCCTGCAGCTGCTTCAGCTCGCCTTCGATGCGGTCGATGCGCGTGCGTGCAGCCTCCACCTTGCCCTGCTGGCCCTGCAACTGGCCGGCCAGTTCGGACACCGCGCGATGGGCCTGGTACAGCGCGCGCTGCGCGTCCTCGCGCTGCTGTTCGGCCGCCTGCAGCTGCTCGCGGAAACCGGCCAGCTGGTCTTCCAGTTCGGCCTCGCGGTCCTGCAGCTGTTCGATCTGCTCGCGCAGTTCCTGGATCTCACGTTCGCGCAGCAGCGCGCCCTGCTCGGCGGCACCGGAGCGCGACACGCGCAGCCAGCCCCGGCCCAGGCGCTCGCCGCTCTGGGTGATGATCGAATCGCCTTCGGGCAGGCTGGCCTGCAGCGCCTTGGCTTCGGCCAGATCCCTGGCACCGTGCAGGTGCGCCAGCAGGCGCCGGATCGCTGCCGGGCCACGCACGCGTGCAGCCAGCGAGGTCGGCGCGACCTTCAGGTCCGCGCCATCGTTGGCGACCAGTGCAATGTGGCCCTCGCCCAGTTCGCCCAGCGCGTCGACCAGGCTGGCCGGGTCATCGACCAGCACGCCTTCGATCAACTGGCCAAGCGCGCTTTCCACCGCGTTTTCCCAACCGGCATCGACATCCAGGCGTTCGCCGACACGCGCCGCCGAATCCAGCCCGCGCGCCTTCAGCCAGGCGACTGCCGCGCCCTGCTCCTGGCCCAGCGCGGCCTGCTGCAGGGTTTCCAGCGAGGCCAGGCGACCGCGCAGGCCGTTGGCCTGCTTGCGCAGTTCGGCCAGTTCGTTCTGGCCATTGCGCTGCTGTTCCTGCACCGCCGCCACGCCCTGCTTGCGCAGCTCGACGTCTTCGCTCAGTTCATCCAGCGCGGCCTTCTGCGTGTCGTGCTGCAGGTGCAGCTGCTCGAAGGCTTCTTCCAGCGCGTCCACGTCCAGCCCGGCACGCTCGGCGGCCAGGGCTTCACGACGCCGGTCGGCATCGAGGATCTGCTTGTCCAGGTAGTCCACGCGCGTGCGCTCGACATCGCCGGCGCGCGAGGCCTCCGAACTCTGCGAGGTGTGCTGTTCCCAGCGCTGCTGCCAGCTGGCCAGCCGTTCTTCAGCCTCGCGCAGGCTTTCCTGCTTGATCTCGTTCTCTTCCTGCAGTGCTTCCAGCTGCGGGGCGGCGGCCTCCACCGCCTCGCGCAGCACGCTCAGCCTGGCCTCGTCGCCGCTGATGTGCTGGCCCAGTTCGGCCAGCGCCTGCTGCGTTTCATCGCGCGCCTTGTGCAGGCGCTGCGACAGCTCGCGCTGGTGCTGGATCTGCTGCTCCAGGCGCGCCAGCGTACTGCCGACCTGGTAGACCGCCGCCTGCGCGGTGTTGAGCGCGTCGGCAGCCTCTTCGCGCCGCGCACGCGAGGTTTCGATGCGGGCTTCGGCATCACGCTGGTCGGCAATCAGCTGCTGCAGCCGCGTTTCTTCCTGCGACAACCCTTCGCGCAGCTTGGACAGGCGTCCGTCGAGGCCGCGGAATTCCAGCGCCTTCCACTCGGCGTCCTTGACCCGGCGCTCTTCCTGCAAGGCCTGGTACTGCTCGGCCTGCTTGGCCTGGCGCTTGAGGTGCTCCAGCTGCTTGCTGATCTCGTCGCGCAGGTCGCCCAGCCGGTCCAGGTTCTCGCGGGTGTGGCGGATGCGGGTCTCGGTCTCCTTGCGGCGCTCCTTGTACTTGGAGATGCCGGCCGCCTCTTCCAGGTACACGCGCAGGTCTTCCGGGCGCGCCTCGATGATCTGGCTGATCATGCCCTGCTCGATGATCGAGTAGCTGCGCGGGCCCAGGCCGGTGCCGAGGAACAGGTCGGTGATGTCGCGGCGGCGGCACTTGGTGCCGTTGAGGTAGTAGTTGCTGGTACCGTCGCGGCTGACCGTGCGCTTGACCGAGATTTCGTTGAACGCGGCGTACTCGCCGGAGATCGTGTGGTCGGAGTTGTCGAAGATCAGCTCGACCGTGGCCTGCGACACCGGCTTGCGGGCGTTGGAACCGGAGAAGATCACGTCGGTCAGCGAGTCGCCGCGCAGGCGGCTGGCCGAGCTCTCGCCCATGACCCAGCGCACGGCGTCGATGATGTTCGACTTGCCGCAGCCATTGGGGCCCACCACGCCGGTCATGTTGGTCGGCAGGTGCAGGGTGGTCGGATCGACGAACGACTTGAAGCCGGACAGCTTGATCGTGGAAAGACGCATAGGGGTTCCGGACTGGGGCCGGCAAGCGGCCTGCGTTTACCCTCCAAGTCATTGATCCTGTTGGGATCGATGCCCGTGGAACGGGTGTGACGCCCTGAGTATACCGATGTGGCCGTGTTCTACGAATGGGCGTGGAACATTGCCCGGCCCTGCCCCGCCGGCCGCACGTGGCCCGAGCTGGCGAAACGGAACCATAAAACAAAACGGGCACCCTTGCGGGCGCCCGTTCTGCGGTGATGCCAGGCCTTGCGGCGGGGGATCAGGCTTCGGCGACGACGACGACCTTGACGGTGGTCTCGACGTCGGCGTGCAGGTGGATCAGCACGTCGTATTCGCCGATGTTGCGGAAGGCGCCTTCACCCAGGATGACTTCGCTCTTTTCCAGCGGCAGGCCGGCGGCAGTGAAGGCTTCGGCGATGTCGCGCGGGCCGACCGAGCCGTACAGCTTGCCTTCGGTCGAAGCGTTGGCGGCGATGGTCACGCTCGCGCCTTCCAGCTTGGCCTTGCGGCCTTCAGCTTCTGCGTGGATGGCCTGGGCCTTGGCTTCGTACTCGGCGCGCTTGGCTTCGAACTCTGCCTTGTTGCTCTCGGTGGCCGGCACGGCCTTGCCCTGCGGCACGAGGAAGTTACGGCCGTAACCCGGCTTCACGTCGACCAGGTCGCCCAGGTTGCCGAGGTTGGTGACTTTCTGCAGGAGGATCAGCTGCATGGTATTGCTCCAGATGAGTTATTCGTTAGCGAGGCGATGCCCCGCAACAAAGGCTGTCCGAATAGCTGGCACAGCGGGGGCGGCACCGGGCCGCCCCGCCGGCATCAGACGTCGTGGTTGTCGGTGTACGGGATCAGGGCCAGGAAGCGAGCGCGCTTGACGGCGGTCGCCAGCTGGCGCTGGTACTTCGACTTGGTACCGGTCACGCGGCTCGGCACGATCTTGCCGTTCTCGGTCAGGTACTGGCGCAGGGTGTTGAGATCCTTGTAGTCGATCTCCTTCACACCTTCAGCAGTGAACTTGCAGAACTTGCGGCGACGGAAGAACTTGGACATGGGAAGGCTCCTTAGGCGGCGGAAGCGGCGTCGTCGCCGGCTTCGTTGTCAGCGGTGTTGTTGGACTCGCCTTCTTCGTCGTCACGACGACGGCGCTCACCGCGCTCCGGCTTGTCACCCTTCTCGTCCTTGCTCTTCATGATCAGCGACTGCTCGGTGTCAGCCTCGTCACGCTTGATGACCAGGTTGCGCAGCACGGCGTCGTTGAAGCGGAAGCTCTCGGTCAGTTCGTTCAGAACGGCCTGGTCGGCTTCGATGTTCATCAGCACGTAGTGGGCCTTCACCAGGTTCTGGATCGGGTACGCCAGCTGGCGGCGGCCCCAGTCTTCCAGACGGTGGATGGTGCCGTTGCCGTTCTCGACCAGCGACTTGTAGCGCTCGATCATGGCCGGGACCTGCTCGCTCTGGTCCGGGTGGACCATGAACACGATTTCGTAATGACGACTCATGTTTTTCTACCTTTCGGATGTGGCCTCGCGGCCGGACAGCCCCCCGCCGTTGAGACCGCGGTGGGGCAAGGATTCCCGCCAGGAAGGCAGGAAGCCGCGCATTATGGCGCAGATGAGGGTGCCGGGCAACCGGCCCGCGGCGGCTGAACCTGCCCCCCCAGCGCCCGGCCATGCCCGGCGGGCGCCAGAACCGGCCTCAGGCCTTGTCGGCGTCGGTGGTGAAGCTCTCGCCGCAGCCACACTCGGCGGTGGCGTTCGGGTTGCTGAACGTGAACGTCTCGCTCAGGCCTTGCTTGCCAAAGTCGATCACGGTGCCGTCCACCAGCGCCAGGCTCTTGGCGTCGACGTAGATCTTCACGCCGTCCTGCTCGAACACGGTATCGCCCTCGCGCTCGTCGCGGGCCAGGTCGGTCACGTGGCCCCAACCGGAGCAGCCGGTCCTGGTCACGCCGAAACGCAGGCCCAGCGCGCCGGGGGTCTGGGCGACAAAGCGCTGCACGCGCTCGAAGGCAATGGGGGTCAGGCTGACGGCCATGGGGCTACTCCAGAGGTACGGGAACATTATAAGGAGCCGTTGCCGCGAAAAATGCCTCGCAAGCAGAACGCTGCAACCGGTAAACTCCCGTGTTCACAGATCGAGTCGATCAGCAGAGGATTCAAGTCATGACGGTGGTCAGCGTTGAACATGCGCTTGCCGGGAAGATCCCGGAAGGCGGCGAAGTCACGGTACGCGGATGGGTGCGCACGGTGCGCGGTTCAGCGAATCTGGCCTTCGTGAATGTGAGCGACGGCTCCTGCTTCGCCCCGATCCAGGTCGTGGCCAACGACACCCTGGCCAACTTCGACGAGATCAAGCGCCTGACCAGCGGCTGCTCGGTCATCGGCACCGGCACCCTGGTGAAGTCGCAGGGCAAGGGCCAGTCGTTCGAGATCCAGGCCAGCGCCCTGGAAGTGGTCGGCTGGGTCGAAGATCCGCTCACCTACCCGATCCAGCCCAAGCCGATGTCGCCGGAGTTCCTGCGCGAAGTGGCGCACCTGCGCCCACGCACCAACCTGTTCGGCGCAGTCACCCGCATCCGCAACTGCCTGGCCCAGGCCGTGCACCGCTTCTTCCACGAGAACGGCTTCAACTGGATCAGCACCCCGATCATCACCACCTCCGACGCCGAAGGCGCCGGCCAGATGTTCCGCGTGTCCACCCTGGACATGGTGAACCTGCCGCGTGACGAGAAGGGCGCGATCGACTTCAGCCGCGACTTCTTCGGCAAGGAAACGTTCCTGACCGTGTCCGGCCAGCTGAACGTCGAGGCATACTGCCTGGCGCTGAGCAAGGTCTACACCTTCGGCCCGACCTTCCGCGCCGAGAACAGCCACACCACCCGCCATCTGGCGGAGTTCTGGATGATCGAGCCGGAAATCGCCTTCGCCGACCTGGCCGAAGACGCACGCCTGGCCGAAGAGTTCCTGAAGTACCTGTTCCGCGCCGTGCTGAACGAGCGCAGCGACGACCTGGCCTTCATCGCCGAGCGCGTGGACAAGAACGCGATCACCAAGCTGGAAGATTTCATCAACGCACCGTTCGAGCGCATCGACTACACCGATGCGGTCAGCCTGCTGCAGAAGTCCGGCAGGAAGTTCGACTTCCCGGTGGAATGGGGCCTGGACCTGCAGACCGAGCACGAGCGCTGGCTGACCGAGGAGCATGTCGGCCGTCCGGTGGTGGTGACCAACTATCCGGAGCACATCAAGGCCTTCTACATGCGCCTGAACGACGACGGCAAGACCGTTGCCGCGATGGACGTGCTGGCCCCAGGCATCGGTGAGATCATCGGTGGCAGTCAGCGTGAGGAGCGCCTGGACGTGCTGGACGCGCGCATGGCCCAGTTCGGCCTGGATCGCGAGCACTACAGCTGGTACCGCGACTTCCGCCGCTATGGCTCGGTGCCGCACGCCGGCTTCGGCCTGGGCTTCGAACGCCTGGTGGTGTACGTCTGCGGGCTGTCCAACATCCGCGACGCGATCCCCTACCCGCGCGCCCCGGGCAGCGCGGACTTCTAAGCCCCACACGACCACGGAGGTACGGCTCCCATGACCCTGTTCTTCGCCCTGTGTTTCGTCGGCGTTGCAGTGGCCGGGTTCAGTGCCTTCGTGATCTTCTGGCCGCTGACCCTGGTGCACGTGCGCGACCGCCATCCGGCGCTCGCCGAGCGCTTCGGCAGCGGCGCCTTCCTCAAGCCCGATGCCCTGGCCTGGCTGCTGCGCCGCGACTATCGCCAGCAGCCGGACCGCTCGCTGTCCGGGCTGGCGACGCCGGCCTGGGTATCGCTGCTGACCCTGCTGGCCGGACTGGGCATGGCCGCCCTGCTCTGGCTGGCCTCGCTCTGGTAACCCCCATGAATGACATTTCTGCCTCGCGCGACAGCTGGTGGCTGGCCAGCCTCGGCAACACCCTGATCTGGGCGCGCCTGCGCGTTCGCCCGGCCGGCACCGCCGAAGTGCTCGACAGCGATGGCAACACGCTGAGCTACGACAGCGAAGACACCGCCCGTTCGCAGTTGTTCGACGCCGAATTCGTCGAGTATGACGGCCTGGACGAGGAAGACGCGCTGGTGCGCGGCTTCAGCCTGCACGAAGTGCAGCCGCCGCAGGCCGACAACGACGAGGGCCTGCGCGGCCGCATGATCCAGTCGCTGGGCGCGCGCGCCTGATCCAGGCATGTTCACTCCACGCGCCTTCGCCGAGACCGACCTGCTCTGGCTGGACCGCCTGCTGGCGCGCGATCCGTTCGTCACCGTGCTCACCCCCGGCAGCGATGGCCTGCCGGAGCTGACGCGGATGCCGGTGCTTTACCGGCGCGAGGGCGAGCGCATCGAGCTGCGCGGGCACTGGGCCCGCGCCAACCCGCAGTCGCGCCACAGCGGTGCGGCCAAGGTGCTGGTCGACGGACCACACGGCTACGTCTCGGCCAGCTGGTACCCGGACAAGGAGCCTGCCGCACGGGTGCCGACCTGGAACTACGCCGCCGCCGAGCTGCATGGCCAGTTGCACACCTTCGACGACACCGATGCGCTGGCCGAACTGGTCGGCGCGATCAGCGATCACTTCGAAGCCAGTGTCGGCCAGGCCTGGCAGTTCGATGCCACGCGCGCCGAACATGGCCCGGAACTGCGTGCCATCGTCGGCTTCCGTTTCCAGGTCGAACACGTGCAGCTGAAGCTGAAGCTGAGCCAGAACCATCCCGACGCCAACCAGCGCGCCGTGATCGCCGAACTGGAACAGCTGGGCACCCCTTCCTCCACCGAGTTGGCGCAGTGGATGCGCTGGCACCGCGAACAGGCCGCCCGCAGCGGCTGAACACCCCAGATTCCCGCGACGTCGCAGCCGGATGGCTGCGGTGCGCCCCCACCCGACGCCAGGGACCGAACATGAAAGACATCCACAAGCTGCTGCAGAACAACCGCGACTGGGCCGACCGCATCGAGAAGGAGGACCCCGACTTCTTCCACCAGCTGGCCAAGCAGCAGCACCCGGAGTACCTGTGGATCGGCTGCTCCGATTCGCGGGTGCCGGCCAACCAGATCATCGGCATGGCGCCGGGCGAAGTGTTCGTGCATCGCAACGTAGCCAACGTGGTCGCCCACACCGACCTCAACTGCCTGAGCGTGGTGCAGTACGCGGTGGACCAGCTGAAGGTCAAGCACATCCTGATCGTCGGCCACTACGGCTGCGGCGGCGTGCATGCCTGCCTGCACAACACCCGCGTCGGCCTGGCCGACAACTGGCTGCGCCATGTCGGTGACGTGGTGCAGAAGCACCAGGGCATCCTCGACGCCATCGAAGACGACGAACTCAAGCACGCCCGGCTGTGCGAGCTGAACGTGATCGAGCAGGTCGCCAACCTCTGCCGCTCAACCATCGTGCTGGATGCCTGGGCCCGCGGCCAGAAGCTGATGGTGCACGGCTGGGTCTACAGCCTGAAGGACGGCCGCGTGCGTGAAATGGGCATCGACGTCGGTTCGCTGGAGGAGCTGCAGCCGGCGTATGAAAAAGCGCTGTCCTTCGTGCCGCGCAAGGGCCGTCGCGACTGATCCCCACACGGATGACCACCATGCTCGCTCCGCCGATCAACCTGCACGCCTGGATCGAAGAGAACCGCCACCTGCTGAAGCCGCCGGTGGGCAACAAGATGATCGACAACGGCGATTTCATCGTGATGGTGGTCGGCGGGCCGAACTCGCGTACCGACTACCACTACGACGAAGGCCCCGAGTGGTTCTACCAGCTCGAAGGGGAGATGGTGCTGAAGGTGCAGGAGGACGGCGCGGTACGCGACATTCCGATCCGCGCCGGCGAGATCTTCCTGTTGCCGGCGAAGGTGCCGCACTCGCCGCGCCGCCCGCCCGGGGGCATCGGCCTGGTGGTCGAGCGCAAGCGGCTGCCGCATGAGACGGACGGCGTGATCTGGCACTGCGAGCGCTGCAACCACAAGCTGCACGAAGAGTATTTCCCGCTGCAGAACATCGAGACCGACCTGCCCAAGGTGTTTGCGCGCTACCACGCCAGCCTGGAACTGCGTACCTGCAGCCAGTGCGGGCACGTGGATCCGCTGCCGGTGCCGGCGGCGGGCTGAGCACCTGCCCCTGTAGAGCCGAGCCCATGCTCGGCTTCGTGGCCCGGCAGCCGAGCATGGGCTCGACTCTACAGGTTCGGCGGCAGGCACGCCGCCAGGCGCTACACTGGCGGTCCCGTTGCAGCCTGTTGCCCGACCATGTCCGACCTGCTCAGCCGCACCCACGCCATCGCCCTGGACGCCGCCGATCCGCTGCGCCCGCTGCGTGGCGAATTCCTGATTCCGCGCCATGGTGGCGGCGAGCAGACCTACTTCGTCGGCAACTCGCTGGGCCTGCAGCCGCGCGGTGCGCAGGCAGCGGTGCAGGAAGTGATGAAACAATGGGGCGAACTGGCGGTGGAAGGCCACTTCACCGGCCCGACGCAGTGGCTGTCCTACCACCGCCTGGTGAGCGCGCAGCTGGCCCGAGTGGTCGGCGCACTGCCCAGCGAGGTGGTAGCGATGAACACGCTGAGCGTGAACCTGCACCTGATGATGGTCAGCTTCTACCGGCCGACCACGCAGCGCCCGGTGATCCTGATGGAAGCCGGCGCATTCCCGACCGACCGCCACGCGGTGGAAGCTCAGATCCGCTTCCATGGTTTCGACCCGGCCGAGTGCCTGGTGGAAGTGCAGCCGGACGAAGCCAACGGCACGATTTCGCTGACCGCGATCGAACGCGCCATCGCCGAGCACGGCCCGCGCCTGGCGCTGGTGCTGTGGCCCGGCGTGCAGTACCGCACCGGCCAGGCCTTCGACCTCGATGCGATCACCCGCGCCGCACGCCTGCAGGGCGCACGCATCGGCTTCGATCTGGCGCACTCGGTTGGCAACCTGCCGCTGCGCCTGCATGACGTGGCGCCCGATTTCGCCGTGTGGTGCCACTACAAATACCTCAACAGCGGCCCCGGCGCGGTGGCTGGCGCGTTCGTGCACGAGCGCCACCACCGCGACACCACCCTGCCGCGCTTTGCCGGCTGGTGGGGCCATGAGGAATCGACCCGCTTCCAGATGGCGCCCCAGTTCACCCCCGCCATCGGTGCCGAAGGCTGGCAGCTCAGCAATCCACCGATCCTTGGCCTGGCACCACTGCGTGCCTCGCTGGACCTGTTCGAGCGTGCCGGCATGGAGGCGCTGCGCAGCAAATCGCTGGCGCTGACCGGCCTGCTCGAAGCACTGGTCCGCGCACGCCTGCCGCAGGTGCTGGACATCATTACCCCGGCCGATCCGCAGCGCCGCGGCTGCCAGTTGTCGCTGCGCGTGATCGGTGGCCGCGAGCGTGGCCGTGCACTGTTCGAGCACCTGCGCGGCATCGGCGTGCTCGGCGACTGGCGCGAGCCTGACGTGATCCGCATCTCGCCCACCCCGCTCTACAACCGCTACCTGGACGTGCACCATTTCGTCGAGGAAGTGGAAGCCTGGGCCGGCCTGTAAGCCGGCCCCTCCCCCTGCTGCTGGACAGTTCGTTGATCGCACACGCCTCCCGCTCGTTGAGCATTATCGGTGCCGGCCTTGCCGGGTCCCTGCTGGCCATCCTGCTGTCACGGCAAGGCTGGCGCATCACCCTGTACGAACGCCGTGGCGATCCCCGCATTGCCGACTACGAGAGCGGTCGTTCGATCAACCTGGCGTTGGCCGAGCGCGGGCGCAATGCACTGCGCCAGGCCGGTGTGGAAGACGAGGTGATGGCGCGCGCGGTGATGATGCGCGGGCGCATGGTGCATCCACGCGACGGCGAACCGCAGCTGCAGCGCTATGGCCGCGACGACAGCGAGGTGATCTGGTCGATCCATCGCAGCGATCTGAACACCACGCTGCTGGAACTGGCCGAACAGGCCGGTGCCACCGTGCATTTCCATCGTCGCCTGCATACCGTGGATTTCGATGCGGGCTACGCGCGTTTCATCGATGACCGTGACGACAGCCCGCACGACATCCGCTTTGACACCCTGATCGGCGCCGACGGCGCGGGCTCGGCACTGCGCGCGGCGATGAACCGTCGTGCGCCGCTGGGCGAGGACATCGCCTTCCTTGACCATTCGTACAAGGAACTGGAGATCCCGCCGGCTGCCGATGGCGGCTTCCGCATCGAGCGCAATGCGCTGCACATCTGGCCGCGCGGCCACTACATGTGCATCGCGTTGCCCAATCACGAAGGCACTTTCACGGTCACCCTGTTCCTGCCCAACCAGGGCGATCCCAGCTTCGCCACGGTCAATACCGGTGCGCAGGCCGAGGCCCTGTTTGCACGCGAGTTCGCCGACGCGCTGCCGTTGATCCCGAACCTGCGCGTGGACTGGGAACAGCACCCGCCGGGCCTGCTCGGCACGCTCACCCTCGACCGCTGGCATCAGCAGGGCCGCGCCGTGCTGATCGGTGACGCTGCGCATGCGATGGTGCCGTTCCACGGCCAGGGCATGAACTGCGCGTTCGAGGATTGCGTGGCTCTGGCCCGCCATCTGATGGAAGCGGATGATCTGGAAGATGCGTTCGCCGCGTTCGAGGCCGAGCGCAAACCGAATGCACGTGCCATCCAGCAGATGGCGCTTGAGAACTACCTGGAGATGCGCGACCGCGTGGCCGACCCTGCATTCCTGCTGCAACGCGAGCTGGAGCAGGAACTGCAGCGGCGCTGGCCGACCCGCTTCGTGCCGCATTACACGATGGTCACCTTCCTGCACACGCCCTACGCCGAGGCGCTGCGCCGCACCGAACTGCAGCGCGACCTGCTGGCTGCAGCCACCGCCGGTCACGATTCACTGGACAACATCGACTGGGCCGCACTGGAAGCGCAGGTCCACGCGCAGTTGCCGGTCCTGGAGGGCGCGCACTGATGGCCGACAGCTTCCTGTTCTACGACCTGGAAACCTTCGGCCAGGACCCGCGGCGCACGCGCATCTCGCAGTTCGCCGCGGTCCGCACCGATGCCGACCTCAACGAGATCGACACGCCGGTCAGCTTCTTCGTGCGCCCGGCCGATGACCTGCTGCCCTCGCCGATGGCCACCCTGGTCACCGGCATCACCCCGCAGCAGGCCCTGGCCGAGGGCATCAGCGAGGCAGAAGCCTTCGACCGCATCAACGAACTGATGTCGCGATCCGGCACCTGCGCACTGGGCTACAACACGCTGCGCTTCGACGATGAGTTCGTCCGCTACGGGTTGTTCCGCAACTTCCACGATCCCTACGAACGCGAGTGGCGCAACGGCAATTCGCGCTGGGACCTGCTGGACATGCTGCGGCTGATGCGCGCGATGCGCCCGGACGGCATCCGGTGGCCGCTGCGCGAGGACGGCGCCACCTCGTTCAAGCTCGAGCACCTGGCCGAGGCCAACAACGTGCGCGAAGGCGATGCGCACGAAGCGCTGTCAGACGTGCGCGCCACCATCGGCATGGCACGGCTGTTCAAGCAGTCGCAGCCGCGGCTGTGGGAGTACGCGCTGAAGCTGCGCGACAAGCGCTTCGTCGGCGGCTTGCTGGACGTGGCGGCGATGAAGCCGGTTCTGCACATTTCCATGCGCTACCCTGCCAGCCGCCTGTGCGCCGCACCGGTTCTGCCCTTGGCCGTGCACCCGACCATCAACAACCGGGTGATCGTGTTCGACCTGGAGGGCGAGATCGACGACCTGCTCGACCTGCCGGCCGAGGTGATCGCACAGCGCCTGTACATGCGGGCCAGCGAGCTGCCCGAAGGCGTGGCACGCGTGCCGCTGAAGGAAGTGCACCTGAACAAGGTGCCGGCACTGATCGCATGGAACCACCTGCGCGCCGATGACCATGCGCGCCTCGGCCTGGACGTGGCCGCGATCGAAGCCAAGGTGGAACGGCTGCGCGCGTTCGCTCCACAGCTGGCCGAGAAGGCACGCCAGGTCTACAACCAGCCCCGCGTCGCGACCGTGGCCGATGTCGATGCCTCGCTGTATGACGGCTTCCTCGGCAATGGCGACAAGCCGCTGCTGGCGCTGGCACGCACCACCGCGCCGGAGCAGCTGGCCGCGCTGGAAGGCCGCTTCCGCGACCCGCGCCTGCCGGAGCTGCTGTTCCGCTACCGTGCGCGCAATCATCCCGACAGCCTCGCGCCGGCTGAACGCCAGCGCTGGCAGGATTACCGGCGCCAGCGCCTGCTCGGCGACGGCGGCCTGGGCGAACTCAACCTGCCCCAGTACCAGCAACAGCTCGATGCGCTGGCCGCCGAGTCGCCCGACGACGCGCGGCGCCAGGCCCTGCTGCAATCGCTGCGCGACTGGGGCCAGCACCTGCAGGAGACCTTGTGAGTACCTATTTCTCGGACGCCAGCTTCAAGTTCCTGCGCAGCCTGGCGCGGCACAACGACAAGACCTGGTTCAACGACCACCGCCAGCAGTATGAAGACCACGTTCGGCAGCCGTTCCTGCGCCTGCTGGGCGACCTGCAGCCGGCATTGGCCGAGGTCAGCGAGCACTTCCGCGCCGATACCCGCGGCGTCGGCGGCTCCCTGTTCCGCATCCACCGTGACGCGCGCTTTTCCAACGACAAGTCACCGTACAAGACCTGGCAGGGTGCGCGCCTGTTCCACGAGCGGCGCCGCGAGGTGGCCGCGCCGTCCTTCTATGTGCACCTGCAACCCGGCGAGAGCTTCGTCGGCGCCGGCCTGTGGCATCCGGAACCGGAAACCCAGCGCCGCGTGCGCCACTTCATCCTCGACAACCCGGGCAGCTGGAAGGCCGCCGCGCACGCGCCGGCCCTGCGCAAGCGCTTCGATTTCGAGGAGAGCGAGAAGCTGGTGCGGCCCCCGCGTGGCTTCCCGGCCGACTTCGAGTTCATCGACGACCTCAAGCACCGCAACTGGGTGATGTGGCGCTCGCTGGACGACGCCACCATGACCGGCCCACGCCTGCTGTCCACGCTGGGCAAGGACCTGGCCGCGCTCGGCCCGTTCGTCGACTACCTGTGCGCTGCGCTGGACCTGGAATTCTGATGTCGCAGAATCTTCCGCTGGCCCGCCAGCGGCGCGTGCTCGGCCGCACCGGCCTGGCCGTTTCACCGATCGGATTGGGCTGTTCCGGCTTCTGGGGTCATCGCCGCTTCCCCGAGCATGAGGCAGCTGCCGTGGTCGAGCATGTGCTTGCCCACGGGGTGAACCTGCTCGATACCGGTCACAACTATTCCGGCTTCCATGCCGAGCCGCGCCTGGGCCGCATCCTGCGCCCGTTGCTGAAGCAGTACCCGCGCGATTCACTGGTGATCTCAAGCAAGGGCGGCACGCTGACCGGCCAGGCCGGCATCAGCGGCGCCGAGCAACGCAATTTCTCGCCCGCGGCCATCACCGCCAGCTGCGAGGCGTCGCTGCGCAACCTCGGCCTGGGCCATCTTGATGTCTACCAGCTGCATGACGCCAGCGAACACGACATCAGTGACGACCTGCTGGCGGCACTGCAGCGCCTGCGCGAACGTGGGTTGATCCGATTCACCGGCATCAACACCCACTCGGCCTCGACCCTGCGCTGGATGATCGCCCATCCAGATGCCTTCGATGTGGTGCTGCTGGACTACAACGCCCTACAGCAGGACCGCGAACCGCTTATCGATCAGCTGCAGGCAGTGGGCATCGGCGTGCTGGCCGGCACCGTGCTGGCGCAGGGCCATCTGCTGCCCGCACGCCCGCGCCTGCCACGGCTGGCCGATGGCTGGTACCTGGCGCGCGCCTGGCTGAAACCCAGCAGCCGCCATCTGATGCGCAGTGCCCGCCAGATGCGGCGCGCGGTGGCCACGATCCACAGCCAGCGTCCGGCCCAGACCGCCTTCGCCTACGCATTGGGGCATCCCGGTGTGGCCAGCGGCATCCTCGGCACCACCCGCATCCGCAGCCTGGACGAGGTCTTGGCAACGCGCGTGGAGGCGCTGAGCCCGGCGGAACGGCAACAGCTGGTCGATGCCTTCGGTGATGGCCGTGGTTCGCCCAGTCAGTGAGTCTTCACCCGGCACTGCCGCCGTTGCGGCAGTCTGTCCGGCATGAAGAAGCTCACCGCACTGCTTGTGCTGCTGGTCCTGGCCTTGGCGGCCTGGTGGTTCGGCGGCCCGTACCTGACTGTCAATGGCTTGTCCAAGGCCATCGAACAGCGCGACACCGCGCGCCTGGAGCGTTACGTCGATTTCCCGCGCGTGCGCAGCAGCCTGCGTGCGCAGCTCAATGATTACCTGGTGCGCCAGGCGGGCCCGGACGTGGCGGCCAGCCCGTTCGGAGCCCTGCTCTACGGCCTGGGCGACCAGCTCGGGGGGGCCGCGGTGGAAACCATGGTGACCCCGACCGGGATCGGCGCGATGCTGCAGGGCCACGTGCTGTGGAAGCGTGGCCGCAATGAACTGCAGGGTGGCGACGCCTTCGGCGCGACCGAACCTGCGCGGCCGTTGAAACACGCCGAGCACCATTTCGAGGCGTTCGATCGCTTCGTGATCAATGTGGATCGCGGCCCCGGCCAGCCACCGACGAAGGTGGTGCTGGAGCCGCAGGGCCTGCGCTGGAAAGTGGTGGACCTGCAGTTGGGGATGTCGGGCAGCCCTTGATCAGACCCGTGGCCTGACGGCAGCGCCAACCAAGATTGGCACCTGCCGGTCAAATCCGCCCTATCCCTCGTTGGCGACGCCGTGCGGTACGTGGCCGGCAGCCACATGCTCGCGGGCGCTGTCGATGTTGTGCTGCGAATCATCGAAGAAGATGTCGGCACCGAAGGCCTGCAGGAACGGCCCCTTGTGCCGGCCGCCGAGGAACAGCGCTTCGTCCAGGCGCACGCCCCACTCCCGCAGGGTGCGGATCACCCGCTCGTGCGCCGGGGCCGACCGCGCGGTCACCAATGCGGTACGGATCGGCGCGCTGTCGCCAGCCGGGAACACTTCCTGCAGCGTGTGCAGGGCCGACAGGAAGCCGCGGAAGGGGCCGCCACTGAGTGGCTCGCGGGCGCGTTCGCGTTCGTGGCGGCCAAAGGCTTCCACGCCCTGCTCGCGCGAAATGCGCTCACTCTCGTCACCGAAGATCACTGCGTCACCGTCGAAGGCAATGCGCAGCTGGCCGGCCGGGCGACCGGTATCGATCTGGTCGGCCGCTGCCGCAGCGGTCTCGCCCGGTGGTTTGGGCAGGATGGTCGCCGCCGCGATGCCATGGCGCAGCGCACTGCGCACCGATTCCGGGTTGGCCGACAGGAACAGGTCGGTGCCGAACGGCTTCACATACGGCCAGGTCGGCTCGCCAGCGGTGAACGTCGCACGGATGATGCCCAGGCCGTAATGCTGGATCGAGTTGAAGATGCGCAGGCCGGTATCGGCCGAGTTGCGCGACAGCAGGATCACCTCGACCCGCGGGTTCTCCGGGCTGGCACCCTGGTTCAGTGCCAGCAGCTTGCGCACCACGGGAAAGGCCACGCCGGGGCCGAGGATGTCGTCCTCATGCTGGCGCTGGAACTCGGCATAGGCCGCCACGCCATCGCTCTCGAACAGCGCATGGCTTTCCTCGAGGTCGAACAGCGCGCGCGAGGTGACCGCGACGGTCAGCAAACGGGGGGAGTTGTCGCCCATCGGTGGGGGTCCTTCAAGCGGTCGGCGGGGCCGGCCGCCCATTGTCCTCAAAAAACGAACTGTTCGCTCAGGATCCGGTCTTCCAGGTTGTGCTCCGGGTCGAACAGCAGGGTCACACGACGGTCCCTCGACTCACGGATGGTCACCTCGACCACATCGCGGGTCTCGTGCGAATCAGCGGTGACGCTGACCGGACGCTTGTAGGGATCGAGCACGCGGAAGCGCACTTCGGTGTCGGCCTTGAGGATCGCCCCGCGCCAGCGTCGCGGCCGATACGGAGCCAGCGGCGTCAGCGCGATGGTATGCGACCCCAGCGGCAACACCGGGCCGTGCGCGGAATAATTGTAGGCGGTACTGCCGGCCGGGGTGGCCACCAGCACGCCGTCACCGATCAGCTCGGCCACCCGCTCCTGGCCGTTGAGGTCGATGCCGATATGGGCCGCCTGCCGGGTCTGCCGAAGCAGCGAGACATCGTTGTAGGCCAGCGACCCGGTGCTGGTGCCGGACTCGGTCAGCGCCACCATTTCCAGCGGGCGCAGGTTGGCCGGCTCGGCACGCGCAATGCGGGCCTGCACGTCATCGTCACCGCGGTACTGGTTCATCAGGAAGCCAACGGTGCCCAGCTTCATGCCGAACACCGGCTTGCCCAGGTGCCCGTGCCGGTGCAGGGTCTGCAGCATGAAACCGTCGCCACCCAGCGGGCACAGCACGTCGGCCTGCTCGGGCGCGTGATCGCCATAACGCGAGATCATCGCCGCGCGGGCCATCTGTGCAGGTTCGGTGCTGCTGGCCAGGAAAGCGATGCGGGGGGTGTCGCTCATCGGTGGATCCGGGTGGGTGTGCCAGCAAGAGCATACCCGGTCGTGCCGGCCGCTGGCCGGCTGCTGCACCCGGTTGCGATTCATGAGGTTGCCGGCCAGCGGCCGGCACTACCAGACAATGCAGAACGGCCCCGCTTTCGCGGGGCCGTTCCTCCAACTGCTGCAGATCAGGAGCCCCCCTGAGTCAGGGGGGGCGCGCCAACGGCGCGGGGGTCTGGGAGCATGGTTGGCATGGGGCCCACGGTTTGCAGAGCAATCCGTGGGGCGTCAGCGCGAATGCGCTTACGCACCATGCGCGGCCAGCTGGCCCAGGCGCTGCACCGCGACCGAGACGGTCGGGTAGTCCAGGGTCTTCTGCTCGGCCAGTTCGGCCAGCATCGCCAGGGTGAAGCGCAGGCTGTTGTCGTCGCGGCCCATCCAGGCAGCGACCTTGGCCTCGGCACTGCTGCCCTTGGTGCCCAGCACCTGCCCGGCCAGGTTGCGGTGGTTGGCTGCAAGCTCATCACGCAGCACGCCACGCGCCACCGCGTGCCAACGACCGTTGACTTCCAGCGCGTCGACCTGCTCGAACAGCCACGGCAGCTGCAGGGCATCGCCCAGGCGGAAGTGGACCTTGGACACATCCACCGGCTTCAGCTTGCGGGTGCGGGCCAGTTCGATGATGTCGAACGCCGGTTCCAGGAAGTGCAGTTCGGCCAGCTGTTGTGCCAGTGCAGACGGCAGGCCCTTTTCCTTCCACTCGGCCACCAGGGCTTCGTAGGTCGGACGCTGCGAATCCGGCAGCACGCCCGAAGCGACGCGGATGTCGTTGAACGGTCCCTGGTAGCGGTTGACCGCTTCGGTGATGCCCGGCATCGCGCCCGGGCGCGACAGCAGCCAACGCACGAACGAGCGCTGCAGCTTCCAGATCACTTCCAGGGCGTCGATCTGCACCGACTCCGGCACCTTGCCGTCGAGGGCATCGATCTGTGCCCACAACGCGCGCGCATCCAGCGTTTCGCGACTGATGGTGTAGGCCTTGGCGACCTCGGCGATGGAACGGCCGGTGTCTTCCTGCATGCGCATCAGGAAGGTGGCGCCCATGCGGTTGATGGTCTGGTTGGTCACGGCCGTGGCGATGATTTCGCGCTTCAGGCGGTGACGCTCCATCGCGTCGGCGTACTTCTTCTGCAGCGGGGTCGGGAAGTAGCGCTGCAGTTCCTTGGACAGGTACGGATCTTCCGGGATGTCCGAATCCAGAAGCTGGTTGAACGCCACCAGCTTGGAATAGGACAGCAGCACCGACAGCTCCGGACGGGTCAGGCCCTGGCCGCGTGCCTTGCGCTGCGAGAGCTCGGCATCGGACGGCAGGAACTCGATCTGGCGGTCGAGCAGGCCCTGCTGTTCCAGGGTGCGGATGAAGTGCTGCTTGGACCCCAGGCGCTTGACTGCCATCCGCTCCATCAGGCTCAGTGCCTGGTTCTGGCGATAGTTGTCGTTGAGCACCAGCTCGGCGACTTCATCGGTCATCGAGGCCAGCAGCTTGTTGCGCTGCTCGACGGTCAGCTTCTTGGCCCGCACCACATCGTTGAGCAGGATCTTGATGTTGACTTCATGGTCGGAGGTGTCGACACCGGCCGAGTTGTCGATGAAGTCGGTGTTGAGCAGCACGCCGGCCTGGGCAGCTTCGATGCGGCCCAGCTGGGTCATGCCCAGGTTGCCGCCCTCGCCCACCACCTTGCAGCGCAGCTCGCCACCGTTCACGCGCAGTGCGTTGTTGGCGCGGTCGCCGACATCACTGTGCTGCTCGCTGGCAGCCTTGACGTAGGTACCGATGCCGCCGTTCCACAGCAGGTCGACCGGTGCCTTCAGGATCGCGCTCATCAGATCGTTCGGCGACAGCGCCTTGACGTTCTCGTCCAGACCCAGCGCCTCACGCACCTGCGGGGTGATCTCGATCGACTTCAGGCTGCGCGGATACACGCCGCCGCCCTTGCTGATCAGCTTGGTGTCGTAGTCCGCCCAGCTCGAACGCGGCAGGGTGAACAGGCGCTCACGCTCGATGAACGACGTGGCCGCATCCGGATTCGGGTCCAGGAAGATGTGGCGGTGGTCGAACGCAGCGACCAGGCGGATATGGCGCGACAGCAGCATGCCATTGCCGAACACGTCGCCGGACATGTCGCCGACGCCGACCGCAGTGAAGTCCTGGCTCTGGCTGTCACGGCCCAGCGCACGGAAGTGGCGCTTGACCGACTCCCACGCACCGCGCGCGGTGATGCCCATGCCCTTGTGGTCGTAGCCGACCGAACCACCGGAGGCGAACGCATCGCCCATCCAGAAGCCGTGCGCGATGGCCAGGCCGTTGGCGATGTCGGAGAAGGTCGCGGTGCCCTTGTCGGCGGCCACCACCAGGTACGGATCGTCCATGTCGTGGCGCACGACATCCACCGGCGGCACGATCTTGTTGTTGACGATGTTGTCGGTGATGTCCAGCAGGCCCTGGATGAACAGCTTGTAGCAGGCCACGCCATTGGCGAAGATCGCGTCGCGATCGCCGTTCACCGGCGGGGTCTTGGCGAAGAAGCCACCCTTCGCGCCGACCGGCACGATGACGGTGTTCTTGACCATCTGTGCCTTGACCAGGCCCAGCACTTCGGTACGGAAGTCTTCGCGACGGTCCGACCAGCGCAGGCCGCCACGCGCAACCGCGCCGAAGCGCAGGTGGGTACCTTCCACGCGCGGGCCGTACACGAAGATCTCGCGGTACGGGCGCGGCTTCGGCAGGTCCGGCACCAGCGCCGAATCGAACTTGAAGCTGATGACATGGCCGTGCTGGCCGTTGGCATCGGTCTGGTAGTAGCTGGTACGCAGGGTCGCGTCGATCACGCCCATGAACGAGCGCAGGATGCGGTCCTCGTCCAGGCTGGACACGCGATCCATCAGCTTCAGCAGCGCATCGCGCGCGGCCTGCATCTGCGCGTCGCGGTCACCCTTGCGGGCATCGACCACGCTCTTGAGCACCTTCAGGGTGGCGTCGTCGCCAGCGGCCAGCACATCGAAGTGGGCCTTCAGCTGGGCCTGGCCGGCCGCGATGTCGTCCTTGCTCTCATGGCCGGTGGCCGGATCGAAGCGGGCCTCGAACAGTTCGACCAGCAGGCGGGCCAGCAGCGGGTAACGCGCGAAGGTGCCTTCCACGTAGGCCTGCGAGAACGGCACGCCGGTCTGCAGCAGGTACTTGCAGTAGCCACGCAGCATGGCGACCTGGCGCCAGTGCAGGCCAGCTGCCAGCACCAGGCGGTTGAAGCCGTCGTTCTCGGCGTCGCCGTGCCAGACGCGGGCGAAGGTCTCGCCGAAGGCTTCATCGACACTGGCGGCATCGATCGCGCCAGCGGTCGACTCGACCTCGAAGTCCTGCACGTACACCGGCGCGTTGTCGACCGACAGGCGGTACGGACGTTCGGCGATCACGCGCAGGCCCATGTTTTCCATCATCGGCAGCGCGTCCGACAGCGGGATGTCATCCAGCTGGCGATACAGCTTCAGGCGCAGGCCATCGCCGCTTTCGCGCGGCACGGCCTGCAGGCTCAGGCGCAGGTCGTCCGGGCCGGTCAGCGCGTCGAGCTGGCTGACATCGTTGGCGGCAACGGCGGTGCTGTTGTCTTCGATGTAGCCGGCCGGCAGCGCCTTGCCGATGCGGGCGGCGATGCGCAGGCCTTCGGTCTCGCCGTGGCGGCTCACCAGCGCTTCGCGCAGGTCGTCCTGCCAGTTACGCAGCACCTGGGCCAGCTTCTGCTCCAGTTCGGCGGTATCAACGTCGAGCATTTCACCCGGCTTCGGGCGCACGATCAGGTGCACCTGCGCCAGCGGCGATTCGCCCAGCACCACCGAGCTGTCGACGAACTCGCCGTGCAGCGCGTCCTTGAGCATTGCTTCGATGCGCAGGCGCACGTCGGTGTTGAAGCGCTCGCGCGGCAGGTAGACCAGCGCGGAGATGAAACGGCTGTACTTGTCGCGGCGCAGGAACAGGCGGCTGCGCACGCGTTCCTGCAGGCCCAGCACGCCCATCGCGGTGCGGAACAGTTCGTCCTCGCTGGACTGGAACAGTTCTTCGCGCGGCAGGGTTTCCAGGATATGGCGCAGGGCCTTGCCACTGTGGCTGGCGGGGGCCAGCCCGGACTGCTTCATCACGTGCTCGTGGCGCTGGCGCACCAGCGGGATTTCCCACGGGCGACGGTTGTAGGCGCTGGAGGTGAACAGCCCGAGGAAACGCTGCTCGCCGATGATCTTGCCCTTGGCGTCGAACTCCAGCACGCCGATGTAGTCCATGTAGCCGGCGCGGTGCACGCGCGAACGGGCATTGGTCTTGGTCAGGATCAGCGCATCCTTCAAACCGGACGTGGTGTTCAGGCCCTGCGCGGCCAGCGTCTTGACCGGACGGGCGGCGGACTTGTCCTTGCCACGCATCAGGCCCAGGCCGGTGTCGTTCAGCGGCGCCAGCACCTCTTCCTTGCCCTGCTTCTCGACGCGGTACTCGCGGTAGCCGAAGAAGGTGAAGTGGTTGTCAGCGGCCCAGCGCAGGAACTCCTGTGCTTCCTTGCGCGACGCGTCGTCGACCGGCAGCTGGCGGCTGCCCAGGTCGTCGGCCAGCGCCAGCGCCTTGTCCTTCATCGGCTGCCAGTCGCGCACGATCGCACGCACTTCGTCCAGCGCCTTGTTGATGGCCTGCTCGATGGCAGCCATCGCATCGGCCGGCTGGCGGTCGATTTCCAGCAGCATCACCGACTCGGCATCACCTTCGCCGACCTTGACCAGCTTGCCGGCCTTGTCGCGGGTGAAACGCAGTACCGGGTGGCCCAGCACGTGGACGCCCACGCCCTGCTCGGCCAGCGACATGGTGACGGTATCGACCAGGAACGGCATGTCGTCGTTGACGATCTGCAGCACGGTATGCGGCGATTCCCAACCGTTGGCCTTCGCGGTCGGATTGAACACGCGGACGTTGGCCTTGCCAGCCTTGCGGGCCCGGGCGAATTCCAGCGTCTCAGCCGCGAGAGCGGCCCACTCTTCAGCGCTGTGGTGCGGGAACTCGTCCGACTCCATGCGCTTGTAGAAGTCAGTGGCGAAGGCCACTGCTTCGGCCTGTGCGGCCGCGGGGTAGCGCTTGCGCAAGGCCGTGTACACCGGCTCCAGGGAGAAACCAGCGGTCACTGCGACCTCCGACTCTGCTGGTTTCGTCTTGTTTTTCACGGTCTTGGCTGCGGTTTTTTGCGGTTTCATGGCAGAGCGATGCGCTTGCTCAGTTGGGAAAATGAAATTGTAGCCCTACCGCACGAAAAGGCCTTGCTGCAGGACGGAATAAGCAGATCCGGGTTTGCTGCGGTTTAGACGCCTATTCAGTTCGCTCCGGTATGGAGCGGGCGCCTGCTTGAGCACTGCCGACAGGATCGGCAAAGCGTGTTACCGGAAGACACACGCGGCGACACCGATTCGATTCCACAATCCTGAACTGGACGGTATAGTCCACCGCGTGAACCCGGCCTACCTTCCCGTTGCCCTCGACGCACGCGATGAGCGCGTGTTCGATGCCGTGCGCGAACTGCTGGCCCAGCAGGGCATGCAGATGAGCATGGACGCGGTGGCCCAGCATGCCGGCTGTTCCAAGCAGACCCTCTACTCGCGCTACGGCAGCAAGCAGCAACTGCTGCGCCGGGTAATGCAGCGCCACGTCGGCCACGCTACCGGCGCCATGGTTCGTGCACTCCGTACTGACGACCTGCGTGCCAGCCTGCTCCAGTTCGCCACCGACTTCCTGGAGCACTTCAACCAACCGCACGTGGGCCAGGCCTGCCGGCTGATCGCCGCCGACGCGGCCCAGTTTCCCGAAGAGGCGCGTACCCTGTACCGGCATGGCGCCGGCGCACTGGCGCTTCATCTTGCTGAATGGATTGAAACCGTTTGCATGCAGGGCCAGCTCCGGCATGACGACCCGCACTTCATGGCCGAACTGCTGCTGAGCATGATCGCCGGTCAGGATTTCGACAAACAGCGCTTCCATACCCCCCACCGTGATGACGCGCTCTTGCGTCGGCGCTGGGCAGAGTTCTCCGTCGACAGCTTCCTGCGCGCCTTCGCGCCTCAGCCGTCGCCGGCCCCGTCTACAAACCAACCCCGGAGTTCCTCCTGATGACCGCCCCACTCCGCACCCTTGCCTTGACGTGCGCCGTTGCTGTCGCGCTGGCTGCCTGCAAGAAGCCGGAACAGCAGACGCCCCCGCCGCCGGAGGTGGGCGTGATCGACGCCAAGCCGCAGACCCTGCCGCTGCAGCGCGAGCTGGTCGGCCGCCTGTCGCCGTTCCGCAGCGCCGACGTCCGCGCACGCGTGCCCGGCGTGCTGCTCAAGCGGGTCTACCAGGAAGGCTCGCAGGTCAAGCAGGGCCAGACCCTGTTCCTGATCGACCCGGCGCCGCTGCGTGCCTCGCTCAACGCCTCCGAGGCCCAGCTGGCCTCGGCCCGCGCGACCTACGCCAACGCCAAGGTCGCCGCCGATCGCGCACGCTCGCTGGCCCCGCAGCAGTTCGTCTCCAAGTCCGACCTGGACAACGCCGAATCGGCCGAGCGCACCGCGCTGGCCGCGGTCAAGCAGGCCGAAGCGGCAGTGACCTCCTCGCGGATCAACCTGGGCTATGCCGAAGTGACCGCGCCGATCAGTGGCGTGGCCAACAAGCAGCAGGTCACCGAGGGTGCGCTGGTGGGCCAGGGCGATGTGACCCTGCTGACCACCGTCGACCAGCTCGACCCGCTGTACGTCAACTTCTCGTTGAGCGTGGACGAGCTGACCCAGCTGCGCGCGCAGCAGGCCAAGGGTGCGCTGGCGCTGTCCGGCGACGGCAAGGCCACGGTCAACGTCAAGCTGGCCGACGGCACCACCTATGGTGAGCCGGGCACGCTGGACTTCTCCTCGACCACGGTCGACCCGGCCACCGGCGCCGTGTCGTTGCGCGCGCTGCTGCCGAACCCGCAGCAGATCCTGCTGCCGGGCGCGTTCGTCAGCTTCCAGGCCAACCTGGGCGAGCGCAACAACGCCTTCCTGGTGCCGCAGCAGGCCCTGCTGCGCGATACCACCGGCGGCTACGTGATGGTGGTCGGCGCCGACGGCAAGGTCGTGCGCAAGAACGTGAAGACCGATGGCGCGCAGGGCGGCAACTGGCTGGTCAGCGACGGCCTGGCCGCCGGTGACAAGGTGATCGTGGCCGGCGTGCAGAAGGTCAAGGAAGGTGCACCGGCGGTGGCCAAGCCGTGGACCCCGGGCCAGGACGCCAACGGCAAGCCGGCCGCAGGCGGCGCCGCAGCGGCGGGCGCTGCACCGGCTGCAGGCAAGGCACCGGCCGACGCGGCCAAGCCCGAGCAGGCCGATGCGGCCAAGCCGGCCGCCACCGATTCGAACAAGCAGTAACGGGAACCTTCCGTCATGCCTAAATTTTTCATCGAACATCCAGTCTTCGCCTGGGTGGTTGCGATCCTGATCTCGCTCAGCGGCGTGATCGCGATCCTCAACCTGGGCGTGGAGTCCTATCCCAACATCGCCCCGCCGCAGGTCACCGTCTCGGCGACCTACCCGGGCGCCAGCGCCGATACCACGGAAAAGTCCGTCACCCAGGTGATCGAGCAGCAGCTGACCGGCATCGATCACCTGCTGTACTTCAGCTCCTCGTCCGCCTCCAACGGCCGTGCGCAGATCACCCTGACCTTCGAGACCGGTACCGATCCGGACATCGCCCAGGTGCAGGTGCAGAACAAGGTCTCGCTGGCCACGCCACGCCTGCCTTCGGAAGTGACCCAGCAGGGCGTGGTGGTGGCCAAGGCCAACGCCGGCTTCCTGATGGTGGTGGCGCTGCAGTCCGATACCCCGACCATTAACCGTGACGCCCTGAACGACATCGTCGGCTCGCGCGTGCTCGACCAGGTCTCGCGCATCCCCGGCGTCGGCAGCACCCAGCAGTTCGGTTCCGAGTACGCCATGAACATCTGGCTGAACCCGGAGAAGATGCAGGGCTATGGCCTGTCGGCCAGCCAGGTACTGGCCGCGGTGCGCGCGCAGAACGTGCAGTTCGCCGCCGGTGCGCTGGGTTCGGACCCGTCGCCGGAAGGCCAGCACTTCACCGCCACGGTCTCGGCCGAAGGCCGCTTCAGCTCGCCGCAGGAATTCGAGAACATCATCCTGCGCGCCAACGCTGATGGCTCGCGCGTGCTGTTGAAGGACATCGCCCGCGTCGCCTTCGGTGCCAACAACTACGGTTTCGACACCCAGTACAACGGCAAGCCGACCGGTGCCTTCGCCATCCAGCTGCTGCCGGGCGCCAACGCCCTGAACGTGGCCGAAGCGGTGCGCGCCAAGATGGACGAGCTGCAGCCCAGCTTCCCGGCCGGGGTCACCTGGTTCTCGCCGTACGACAGCACCACCTTCGTCAAGATCTCGATCCAGGAAGTGGTCAAGACCCTGTTTGAAGCGGTCTTGCTGGTGTTCCTGGTGATGCTGATCTTCCTGCAGAACTTCCGTGCCACCCTGATCCCGACCCTGGTGATCCCGGTCGCCCTGCTCGGTACCTTCCTGGGCATGTGGATGATCGGCTTCACGATCAACCAGCTGACGCTGTTCGCGATGGTGCTGGCGATCGGCATCGTGGTCGACGACGCGATCGTGGTGATCGAGAACGTCGAACGCATCATGACCGAGGAGGGCCTGGCGCCGAAGCCGGCCACGCAGAAGGCGATGACCCAGATCACCGGTGCGGTGGTGGCGATCACCGTCGTGCTGGCCGCGGTGTTCATCCCCTCCGCCCTGCAGGGCGGTGCCGCCGGTGAGATCTACAAGCAGTTCGCGCTGACCATCGCCATCTCGATGGCATTCTCGGCGTTCCTGGCCCTGGGCTTCACCCCGGCGCTGTGCGCGACGTTCCTCAAGCCGACGCACAACGACAACCCGAACATCGTCTACCGCACCTTCAACAAGTACTACGACAAGATCAGCCACACCTACGTGGGGCACATCACCTCGGCGGTGCGCCATGCGCCGCGCTGGATGATCCTGTTCGTGGTGCTGACCGCGCTGTGCGGCTTCCTGTTCACCCGCATGCCGGGCAGCTTCCTGCCGGAAGAAGACCAGGGCTATGCGCTGGCGATCGTGCAGCTGCCGCCGGGCTCGACCAAGGGCCAGACCAACGAAGTGTTCGCGCAGATGCGTGGCATCCTGGAAAAGCAGGATGGCTATGAAGGCATGCTGCAGGTGGCCGGCTTCAGCTTCGTCGGTTCCGGCGAGAACGTGGGCATGGGCTTCATCCGCCTGAAGCCGTGGGAGGAACGCAAGTTCACCGCGCCCGAGTTCATCCAGAACATGAACGGCGCGTTCTACGGCATCAAGGAAGCGCAGATCTTCGTGGTCAACCTGCCCACCGTGCAGGGCCTCGGCCAGTTCGGTGGCTTTGACATGTGGCTGCAGGACCGTAGCGGTGCCGGCTACGAACAGTTGACCCAGGCCCGCAACATCCTGCTCGGCCAGGCCGCGCAGAAGCCGGACCACCTGGTCGGCGTGCGCCCCAACGGCCTGGAAAACGCGCCGCAGCTGCAGCTGCACGTGGACCGCGTGCAGGCGCAGTCGATGGGCATGTCGGTGTCGGACGTGTACAGCACCATCCAGCTGATGCTGGCCCCGGTGTACGTCAACGACTTCTTCTACGAAGGCCGCATCAAGCGCGTGACCATGCAGGCCGATGGTCCGTACCGCACTGGCCAGGAATCGCTGAAGAGCTTCTACAGCCCGTCCAGCCTGACCCAGAACGCCGATGGCACCAACGCGATGATCCCGTTGAACACGGTGGTCAAGTCCGAATGGGTGTCGGCGCCGCCGTCGCTGAGCCGCTACAACGGCTACTCGGCGATCAACATCGTCGGTTCGCAGGCACCGGGCACCAGCTCGGGTGAGGCGATGCAGACCATGGAAGGCATCGTCAACGACGACCTGCCGGCCGGCTTCGGCTACGACTGGTCGGGCATGTCCTACCAGGAAATCCTGGCCGGCAACGCTGCGACCCTGCTGCTGGTGCTGTCCATCGTGGTGGTGTTCCTGTGCCTTGCCGCGCTGTATGAAAGCTGGTCGATCCCGGTGGCGGTGCTGCTGGTGGTGCCGCTGGGCGTGCTGGGTGCCCTCGGCCTGTCGATGCTGCGCGGCCTGCCCAACGATCTGTTCTTCAAGATCGGCCTGATCACCGTGATCGGCCTGGCGGCGAAGAACGCGATCCTGATCGTGGAGTTCGCGGTGGAGCAGCGCGCAGCAGGCAAGAACCTGCGTGATGCCACCATCGAAGCGGCGCGCCTGCGGTTCCGCCCGATCCTGATGACGTCGTTCGCGTTCATCATGGGCGTGATCCCGATGGCGATCTCCACCGGTGCCGGCGCCAACTCCCGCCACGCCATCGGTACCGGCGTGATCGGCGGCATGCTGTTCGCCACCCTGCTCGGCCTGCTGATGATCCCGGTGTTCTTCGTGGTCGTGCGCCGCATGCTGGGCGACAAGCTGGACGAACCGTCCAAGGAGTTCATGGAACGCCAGCGCGATGCGGATGCCGCACATCGTCCGGATCGTTGATCCGGTGCTGCGCTGAAAACGAAAAGGCCCCGGAGCGATCCGGGGCCTTTTTATTGCCACAATTGAATTCATGCCAATCCAGGTTGGCATCTACCGGAACAACGGCATTGCCGGTAGCCGCCAACCTGGGTTGGCGCTGTTCGGGCAACGCCTCAGCGCAGCAGCGCAACCACCGCGCACACCGCCACCAGAATCAGCGAGGCCCACTGCATGGGTACGAAGAAGAAATGGTGGGGCGCGGCCTCCCCCTTCTGCCGCGGCGCACGGTTGAGCCACAGGCCCAGCACCACGTTCACCGCCGCGCCGAGGCCTGCGCCCAACAGAACCTGTGACAGCGGGATACTGCCCCTGGGGCCGTCATGCGGAAAGAAGTACGCCAGCAGCAGGATCGCTGCAATCGGCGTCACCAGCGTCATGATTCCCCAACCGCGATAGATCATCGTGCAGACCCATGAAAAAAACGGCCTGCATTGTAGCGGGGCTTTAAGGGCGCCGCAGAATGAAATGCATGGCGATGCGCAGGTTGCCGCTCTGTAGAGCCGAGCCCATGCTCGGCTGCTTGTACCGGAGCCGAGCATGGGCTCGGCTCTACAGACGGCCAGAGAACAGCGCATCCACGCATGGCGTGGACCTACCTACCGCCGCGCCGCCATTGCGGCGGCGCGGCCATGCGACTCAGCGCAGCCCGGTTTCGTTGCGGGCGATCACCAGGCGCTGGATCTCCGAAGTACCTTCGTAGATCTCGGTGATCTTGGCATCACGGAAGTAGCGCTCCAGCGGCATTTCCTTGGAATACCCCATGCCGCCGTGGATCTGCACGGCCTGGTGGGTAATCCACATCGCCGCCTCAGAGGCGGTCAGCTTGGCGATGGCAGCCTCATTGCTGAAGCGCTTGCCCCGGCCCTTCACCCACGCCGCGCGCAGGGTCAGCAGCAGCGCGGCGTCCAGCTTGCACTTCATGTCGGCAATCTTGGCCTGGGTCATCTGGAAGGTACCGATGGCCGCGCCGAATGCCTTGCGCTCCTTGACGTATTGAATCGTCGCTTCATAGGCGGCTCGGGCGATGCCGACGGCCTGCGAAGCGATGCCGATGCGACCGGCATCGAGCACGCTCATGGCGATCTTGAAGCCCTCACCTTCCTGGCCCAGCACGTCTTCGGCCTGCGCCACGTAATCGTTGAACTCGATCTCGCAGGTGGCCGAGGCGCGGATGCCCAGCTTGGGCTCGGTCTTGCCACGACCGAAACCGGCCTTGTCGGTATCGATGATGAAGGCGGTGATGCCGCGCGCGCCCTTGTCCGGCTCGCTCATCGCGAACAGCACGATGTACTTGGCCACCGGACCGGAGGTGATCCAGCTCTTCTTGCCATTGATGACGAAGGTGCCGTCGGCCTGCTTCACCGCGCGGCAGCGCATGGCGGTGGCATCGGAACCGGACTGCGGCTCGGTCAGCGCGAACGCGCCGATGGCCGTGCCTTCGGCGATGGCACGTACGTAGGTCTGCTTCTGCTGCTCGGTACCGTGGGTCAGGATGCCGTTGCAGAACAGCGAATTGTTGACCGACATGATGGTCGAATGGGCTGCGTCGGCGGCGGCGACCTCCACCATCGCCAGCACGTACGCAACCGGGTCCATGCCCGCACCGCCGTATTCGGTCGGCACTTCAATGCCCATCAGGCCGTTCTCGCCCAGCAGGCGGATGTTGTCCAGCGGGAACTCGCCGGTGCGGTCATGGTGCTCCGCACTGGGGGCGATCTTTTCCTGCGCGATGCGCCGCGCAACGTCCTGCAGCATCAACTGCTCTTCGGTAAAGCTGAAATCCACAACACCCTCCCGGGTACATGAAGTTATGGGCCGCATACGGCGCGCCCAGGTGCTGCGATTGTACCGGGGCCCGGCAGTTTCCGTACGCTGGCGACTTGACCGCGCCAGGCCCCTTCAGCGAATATATCTCTATATCGCGATAGGTAGATGTTTATGGATCTGGAAGACTGGTCGACCCGCCTGAAGGTGTTCGCCGATGCCACTCGCGTGCGCCTGCTGGCGCTGCTGGAGCAGGAGGAACTGACCGTGGCCGAACTGTCGGCGATCACCCGGCTGGCGCAGCCGCGCGTGTCCACCCACCTGGCACGCCTGAAGGAAGCCGGGCTGGTCCGCGACCGCCGTGCCGGCGTGTCGGCCTATTACCGCTTCGACGAGGCCCAGCTGGACCCGGCGCAGCGTGCATTGTGGCATGCCTTGAGCAACGGAAGCGATGATCCGCTGCTGCGCCAGGACGCTGAACGCGTGGCCGCCGTGCTGGCCCACCGCGCCGCCGACCAGAACTGGGCCGACAGCGTGGCCGGCGACATGGAACGCCACTACTCGCCGGGCCGTACCTGGGAGGCGCTGGCACGCACCGCGCTGCCGCTGCTTGAGACCGGCGACGTGCTGGATATCGCCTCTGGTGATGGCGTGCTGGCCGAACTGGTTGCCCCGCATTCCAAGCGCTACATCTGCATCGATACCAGCGCGCGCGTGGTCGCCGCCGCCAGCGAGCGCCTGCGGCGGCTGCCCAATGTGGAAGTGCGCGAGGGCGACATGCATGCCCTGCCGTTCGAGGATGCCAGCTTCGACCTGGTCGTGCTGATGCATGCGCTCACCTACGCCAGCAAACCGGCGCAGGCGGTGACCGAAGCTGCACGCGTACTGCGCCCGGGCGGCCGCCTGCTGCTGTGCAGCCTGGCCCGCCACGAGCACAAGGCAGCGGTGGAGGCCTATGGCCACGTCAACCTCGGCTTCAGCGACAAGGAGCTGCGCAGGTTCGTCGACAAGGCCGGCCTGCAGGTGTCCAGCCTGGAGACGGTCACCCGCGAGAAACGGCCGCCGCACTTCGAAGTGATTTCGCTGATCGCCAACAAGCCCTGAGCCCGAGACCGCCATGCCCGCCCTGCCCTGGTTGCATCCTGATCGTGCCAACGCCCTGCTCGACGCCCTGCGCGAGCGGATCCTGATCATCGATGGTGCGATGGGCACGATGATCCAGCGCCACGGCTTGCAGGAAGACGATTACCGTGGCGAACGCTTCGCCGGTGGCTATGACCAGCTGCATGGCTCCGGCTGCGATCACGCCACACCGGAAGGCCATGACCTGAAGGGCAACAACGATCTGCTGCTGCTGACCCGGCCGCAGATCGTCGCCGACATCCACACCGCCTACCTCGAGGCCGGTGCGGACCTGATCGAAACCAACACCTTCAATGCAACCTCGGTCAGCCAGGCCGACTACCACCTCGAGCACCTGGTGTACGAGTTGAACAAGGCCGGCGCTGCGGTCGCGCGCACGTGCTGTGATGCAGTGGCCGCAACCACACCGGGCAAGCCGCGCTTCGTGATCGGGGTGATCGGCCCGACCAGCCGCACCGCGTCGATCAGCCCCGACGTCAACGATCCCGGCTTCCGCAATACCAGCTTCGACGAGCTGCGCGACACCTACCGCGAAGCCATCGAGGGCCTGATCGACGGCGGCGCCGATACCCTGATGGTCGAGACCATCTTCGACACGCTCAACGCCAAGGCCGCGCTGTATGCGCTGGAGGAAGCGTTCGATGCGCGCGGCGCGCGGCTGCCGGTGATGATCTCCGGCACCATCACCGACGCTTCCGGTCGCACCCTGTCCGGGCAGACCGCCGAGGCCTTCCACGCATCGCTCGCCCACGCCCGTCCGTTGTCGATCGGCTTGAACTGCGCGCTGGGTGCCGATGCGATGCGCCCGCATGTGGAAACCCTCTCGCAGGTCGCCGACTGCTATGTCAGCGCCCACCCCAACGCCGGCCTGCCCAACGCGTTCGGCGACTACGACGAAACTCCTGAAGAGATGGCCACCACGCTGCGCGGCTTCGCTGAGGATGGCCTGTTGAACCTGGTCGGCGGCTGCTGTGGCTCCACCCCCGAGCATATTCGTGCGATTGCCAATGCCGTAGCCGGACTGCCGCCGCGCGCACTGCCCGGCACCCGGGAGCAGGCCGCATGAACGTTGCCGCCACCGTCCCGCACTTCCCGCCCTACTGCTGTTGAGCCGACGCCTGCCATGACGCCTGTCCGCCCTACCCGCCTGTCCGGCCTGGAACCTCTGGTCATCACCCCGGACCTGCTGTTCATCAATGTCGGCGAACGCACCAACGTCACCGGCAGCGCGCAGTTCCGCAAGCTGATCAAGGAAGGCCGCTACGAGGAGGCGGTGGACGTCGCCCGCCAGCAGGTGGCCAGCGGCGCCCAGATCCTCGACGTCAACATGGACGAGGGCCTGATCGATTCGGAAGCGGCGATGACGCGCTACCTCAACCTGATCATGTCCGAGCCGGACATCGCGCGCATCCCGGTGATGGTCGACTCCTCCAAGTGGAGCGTGATCGAGGCCGGCCTGAAATGCCTGCAGGGCAAGAGCGTGGTCAACTCGATCTCGCTGAAGGAAGGCGAAGCGCTGTTCCGCGAGCACGCGCGCAAGGTGCTGCGCTATGGCGCCGCGGCAGTGGTGATGGCGTTCGACGAGGCCGGGCAGGCAGACACCTGTGCGCGCAAGGTCGAGATCTGCACACGCGCCTACCGCATCCTGGTCGACGAGATCGGCTTCCCGCCGCAGGACATCATCTTCGACCCGAACATCTTCGCCGTCGCTACGGGCATCGAAGAGCACGACAACTACGCGGTGGACTTCATCGAAGCCACCCGCATCATCAAGCAGACCCTGCCGCACTGCCATGTCTCCGGCGGCGTCTCCAACGTCTCGTTTTCGTTCCGCGGCAACGAAACCGTGCGCCAGGCCATCCATTCGGTGTTCCTGTACCACGCGATCGCCGCCGGCATGGACATGGGCATCGTCAACGCCGGCGCGATGCCGATCTACGACGAACTGGAGCCGGACCTGCGCGAGCGTGTCGAGGACGTGATCCTCAACCGCCGAAGCGATGCCACCGAGCGCCTGCTGGAGATCGCCGAGCGCTACAAGGGCAGGAAGGGCGCGGCGAAGATCGAAGACCTGGCCTGGCGCGAAAAGCCGGTGGCACAGCGATTGGCGCATGCCCTGGTACACGGCCTGGATGCCTTCGTCGAGGAAGACACCGAACTGGCCCGGCAGGCCTCCAGCCGCCCGCTGGACGTGATCGAAGGACCGCTTATGGACGGCATGAACATCGTCGGCGACCTGTTCGGCGCCGGCAAGATGTTCCTGCCACAGGTGGTGAAATCCGCGCGCGTGATGAAGAAGGCCGTGGCCTACCTGCTGCCTTACATCGAAGCGGAAAAAGCGCGCAGCGGTGACACCGCCAAGAGCAACGGCAAGATCATCATGGCCACGGTGAAGGGCGATGTGCATGACATCGGCAAGAACATCGTCGGCGTCGTACTGGCCTGCAACAACTTCGACGTGGTCGACCTCGGCGTGATGGTGCCGGCGCAGATGATCCTCGATGCCGCCCGCGAGCACAACGCCGACCTGATCGGCCTGTCCGGGCTGATCACCCCGTCCCTGGAGGAGATGAGCCACGTCGCCCGCGAGATGGAGCGCCAGGGCTTCGACCTGCCGCTGCTGATCGGGGGCGCGACCACTTCGCGTGCGCATACCGCGCTGAAGATCGACCCGCACTACAAGGCGCCGACGGTGTGGGTGAAGGATGCATCGCGCGCAGTTGGCGTGGCGCAGTCGCTGATCTCGCGTGATCTGCGCGAGGCCTTCGTTGCCGCCAACGAAGCCGACTATGCCGAAATCCGCGCGCGCCACCGCAACCGGGGCGACGCCAAGCGCCTGGTCACACTGGAACATGCGCGCGCGCAGAAATTCCAGGGCGGCTGGGACAGTTACACGCCACCGGCACCGAATCAGCCCGGCCTGCACGTGTTCGACGACTATCCGCTGGCCGAACTGGTCGACTACATCGATTGGACGCCGTTCTTCCAGGCCTGGGAGCTGGCCGGCAAGTTCCCGGCGATCCTCACCGATGAGATCGTCGGTACCCAGGCCAGCGAGCTGTACAAGGATGCCCGTGCGATGCTCGAGCGCATCGTCGGCGAGAAGTGGCTGACGGCCAAGGCCGTGTTCGGCCTGTGGCCGGCCAACAGCATCGGCGACGATGTCCGCGTGCAGCACGCACAGGGCGAAACTACCCTGCACTTCCTGCGCCAGCAGGTGGACAAGCCAGCCGAACGTCCGGATTTCTGCCTGGCTGATTTCATTGCCCCGGCCGACAGCGGAAAGCAGGACTGGATCGGCGCGTTCGCGGTCACCGCCGGCATCGGCATCGACGCCCACGTCGCGCGCTTCGAGGCCGAGCACGACGATTACAACGCGATCCTGCTGAAAGCACTGGCCGACCGCTTCGCCGAGGCGCTGGCCGAGCGCCTGCACCAGCGCGTGCGTACCGAATTCTGGGGCTACGACCGCGCCGAGACGCTGGACAACGAGGCCCTGATCGACGAGCAGTACCGCGGCATCCGTCCGGCCCCGGGCTACCCGGCCTGCCCCGAGCACAGCGAGAAGCGCCGCCTGTTCGACCTGCTGCAGGCTGAGAAGAACGCGGGCATGGAATTGACCGAGAGCTTCGCGATGCTGCCCACGGCCGCTGTCTCGGGCTACTACTTCAGCCATCCGCAGAGCCAGTACTTCGTGGTCGGGCGGCTCAGCCGCGAACAGGTCACCGACTATGCCCGGCGCAAGGGCGTGGACCGCGCCCAGGCCGAACGCTGGCTGGCCTCCAACCTCGACTACGACCCCGAATGACACAAAAAGGGGACGGAGGGGATTAAGTCGTTTGTGCATTAGCGACTTGATCCCCTCCGTCCCCTTTTTTTGCTTCATCATTCGGCGATGACCGTTCCCGTTGCCCGCCTCTCAAGTTTCTACCTGTTCTACTACGCGGCGCTCGGCGCGTTCACGCCGTACTGGAGCCTGTTCCTGACCGCGCGCGGGATGAGCGTGACCGCGATCAGCGTGATGATGGGCCTGTGGTACGCCACCCGCGTGATCGCACCCAGTACCTGGACCTCGCTGGCGGCCGCATCACCGCGACCGATCCGCCTGCTGCGCGTCGGCTGCGTGCTGACCCTGCTCAGCTTCGCTGCCTTTCTGCTGCCACTGCCGCAGCCGTGGATGTACCCGGCGATGATCGTGTTCTGCTTCTTCTACAACGCGGTGATGCCGCAGTTCGAGTCGATCACCCTCACCCACCTGGGCAACGACAGCCATCGCTACGGGTTGATCCGGGTCTGGGGCTCGCTCGGTTTCATCGCCGTGGTCACCCTGTTCGGCTGGCTGATCGAGGGCGATGGCGCCGGCAACCACGCCGGATTGTTGCCGTGGATGATGCTGCCCCTGTTCGTGCTGCTGGTTGCCTCGGCCTTCAGCAATCACTACGCGCGCGACATCGGCAGGACGGCGGGTGACACCAGCGGCTTCTGGCAGATCGTGCGCCGACCGCCAGTGCTGGCGTTCTTCCTGGCCGCCTTCATGGAACAGCTGTCGTTCGGCCCGTACTACACGTTCTTTTCGGTCTACATGGACCACCACGGTTACCGCACCACCACCCTCGGCCTGCTGTGGACCATCGGCGTGGTCTTCGAAGTGGGCGTGTTCTTCACCATCGGCCGCTTCTTCCGCCGCTACGACGCCAGCTGGATGCTGCTGATCGCGCTGGTCAGTTCCTGCCTGCGCTGGGCCGTGACCGCACTGTTCCCGGAGAACCTGCCGGTGATGCTGCTGGCGCAGACCGCGCACGCGCTGGGCTTTGCCGCGTTCTTCGCTGCAGCGATGCAGATGCTGGCGACCTACTTCCCCGGTCGTCTAAACGGCCACGGCCAAGGACTGCTGTACGGCTTTTCGTCCGGTGTCGGCGGTGTGCTGGGCGCGCTCATTGCCGGCCAACTGTGGAAGATCGACGACGGCCGCACCGCGTTCCTGGCCGGCAGCGGCTTCGCCCTGATTGGCGCCCTGCTCTGCTTTTTCGCGCTGAGCCTGCCGCTGATCCGTGCGCGGCGCAGCACTGCGTGCACCCGGTAACGAAAACGCCGGGCAATGCCCGGCGTTTTCATCATGCGGCAGATGCAGTTACCAGACCAGGTCGTCCGGCACCTGGTACTGCGGATCCGCGTACGGATCTTCCTCGGCCGGCGCATTCGGATCGACCTTCAGCGCCACCGACGGGGCGAACACAGCCTCGGACTGTGACAGCACTTCAGCGGTCACCAGCAGGTAGCGCCCGTTGAGCTGGACCACTCCAAGCTCGCCGGCATTGAGCGCGGTCAGCTGTTCGGCGGTCACATAGATGCGCTTGATCTTGCCGCCATACGGGAAGTGGCGGGCGATGTCGGCCGCTTCCGAGTTCAGGCTCTTGTCCTTCAGCAGTTCTTCCAGCTTGGCCTTGGCCTCGCGGCGTACGCGCGCCTCTTCCTGTTTCAGACGCTCGGCCTCGATGCGCTCTTCCTTTTCCTTCTGCGCGCGGATGGCATAGGCCTTGGCCAGATCCATCTCTTCGGCGCTGCGCGGCGTGCGCGGGCCCTGCTGGCCCGGGCGACCATGGCCATGCCCACGACGCTCGCCGGGCTTGTGCTCGCCCTTGCCAGCGCCCTGCGGCTTTCCATTGCCGTTGCCACCCTTGCCCTGCGGGCGACCGTCACGGCGGGGGCCATCATTCTTGCGCTCGGGCTTGGGCGCGGGCTTGAAGCCCAGGCCCATCAGCTGGTCGCGGAGGGTATCGCTCATAGGATTCGGATCAGTAGTGCGGCGGCGGCGGTTCGCTCGCCGGATCGGAAGAATTCAGCGCGTTGCGGACCTTGCCCAGGTCTTCCAGCAGCACGCGCAGCACGTCGGCGTTGCGCATGCCCTGCATGCGGGCATCGGCCAGCGCATCGCTCAGTTCGGCCAGCGCCTGTTCCTGGAAGGACACGCGCATTTCCAGTTCGACCAGGCGCGCTTCCAGCGCCTGCTCGCGTTCGGTTGGCAGCAGATCAGACATGCAGCGAGCGCCCCCGGCCAATGCCGTAGTACGCCAGGCCCGCCGCTTCCATATCCGCCGGCTCGTACAGGTTGCGGCCGTCGAACACCACCGCGTCCTTCAACTGCTCGCGCAGCGTCTGGAAATCAGGGCTGCGGAACTGCTTCCACTCGGTCACCACGACCAGTGCATCGGCCCCCTGCAGCGCCTCGTCGGCACTGCTGCAGAACACCAGATCATCGCGCTCGCCGAAGATGCGCTGCGACTCGTGCATCGCTTCCGGATCGTAGGCACGCACCGTCGCGCCGCCTTCCCACAGCTGCGCCAGCAGGCGACGGCTGGAAGCTTCGCGCATGTCATCGGTGTTCGGCTTGAACGCCAGGCCCCACACGGCAAAGGTCTTGCCACGCACACCTTCGTCTTCACCCTTGTCGTAATGACGCTGGATGAGGGCGAACAGATGGCCCTTCTGCGCATCGTTGACCGCTTCCACGGCGTTCAGCAGCTTCGGCTCCAGGCCGGCCTGCTGCGCGGTGCGGGCCAGCGCCTGCACATCCTTGGGGAAGCACGAGCCGCCGTAACCGGCGCCCGGGTAGATGAAATGCCAGCCGATGCGCGGATCCGAGCCGATGCCCTGGCGGACCTGCTCGACATCGGCGCCGACACGTTCGGCGATGTTGGCGATTTCGTTCATGAACGAGATCTTGGTCGCCAGCATCGCGTTGGCGGCGTACTTGGTCAGCTCCGCCGAACGTACGTCCATTTCCACCACGCGGTCGTGGTTGCGGTTGAACGGCGCGTACAGGCGCCGCATTACCGCCACCGACTCGGCGCTGGTCGCGCCGATGATGATGCGATCCGGGCGCATGCAGTCGGCGACAGCATCGCCTTCCTTCAGGAATTCCGGGTTGGACACCACATCGAAGGCGATGTCCGCGCCACGTGCCGCCAACTCTGCGGCAATGGCGGCACGCACCTTGTCGGCGGTGCCCACCGGCACCGTCGACTTGTTGACCACCACGGTCGGCACGCTCATGTGCCGGCCGATGGTGCGGGCCACAGCCAGCACGTACTGCAGATCGGCACTGCCATCCTCGTCCGGCGGCGTGCCAACGGCGATGAACACGACCTGGCCGTGGCCGATCGCGGCCGCGGCATCGGTGGTGAACGCCAGCCGCGACGCGGCGTGGTTGGCCTTCACCATCGGCTCCAAGCCCGGCTCATAGATCGGGATGATGCCCTGGTTGAGGCCATCGACCTTGGCCTGGTCGATATCGACGCAGACCACCTGGTGGCCGACGTCGGCCAGGCAGGTACCGGTCACCAGCCCTACATAACCGGTACCGAAAATCGCAACGCGCATGTCCGTGCAGGCTCCGTGGTCGCTTACGGCAGGACGCCCAGCAGCTCGACGTCGAAGGTCAGAGTCGCATTCGGGCCGATCGGGCCACCAGGGGTGCCGTTCTCACCGTAAGCCAGCTCACCCGGGATCCAGAAGCGGTACTTCGACCCGACCGGCATCAGCGCGACGCCTTCGGTCCAGCCCTTGATCACCTGGTCCAGGCCGAACTCGGCCGGCTGGCGACCATAGGAGCTGTCAAACACGGTGCCGTTGAGCAGCTTGCCTTCGTAGTTCACGCGCACCTTGCTGCTCGGCAGCGGGCGCTCGCCGCTACCCGGGCGGATGATCTGGTACTGCAGGCCAGACGGGGTGGTGACGACGCCCGGCTGGGTCTTGTTCTTGGCCAGGAACGCGTTGCCTTCCTCGCGGTTGGTCTGTGCGGCTGCGGCGGCCTTGGCCTGCATCTCGGCCTGCTTGCTGCCCATGAAGGCCTGGATGGTGGCGGTCGCGTCAGCTTCCGTCATCTTCGGCTGGCCCTTGCTCAGGCCTGTGCTGATCGCGTCAAACAGCGAGGCGACATCAATGTCGTCCTTCAGCTGTGCCAGCGACGGGCCGACCGAGTACGAACCGATCATCTGCGACACTTTGACGCGATCGACCTTCGGCGGCTGCGAACCCGGCGCCATGCCCGGCACCTGCTGGCCACTGCGGGCCATCACCACCTGGCGCAACGCGGCATCGGTGGCCTTGGCCTGTTCCTGGGTGATCTGCGGCTGCAGGCCTTCGAACGAACGCTCCACGGCAGTGCGCAGCGCGGCCACATCGATCTCATCGGCGATCGGGGTGAACGACTTGGCGACATCAAGGCCGATGGCGTAGCCGAGCTTCTGCTTGGGGGAATTCAAGGTTGCGGTCTCCTTGGCGGCTGCGGGGGCAGCCGGTTGTTGCGACAGAGCGACACCCGAAGTGCCCATCGCCAGAATCAGAACCGACGCCGCGGCGCCGCGCATTCCCATCTTCATTCGCTGCATTCCTGGAAGTGTCTGGGCGCCGACGTCGGCGCGAAAAGAAACATTGTCGCACGCATGCCGTCGATGTCGAGGCATCCGTGCCGGATATCAATGCGTGGCGGCTGCGGCCAGCGCCTTGTCGATGGCGGCGGTCAGCTGCGGATCGTCCGGCGTTACCTTGCTGGCGAACTGGGCAATGACCTTGCCATCGCGGCCGACCAGGTACTTGTGGAAGTTCCAGCCCGGCGCCACGCCGGTGGCCGCGGTCAGCCTCTGGTACAGCGGCGTCGCCTGTGCACCGACGACATGCACCTTCTCGAACATCGGGAACCTGACGCCATAGGTGAGCGTGCAGAAATCCTGGATCTGCTTTTCGTCACCGGGCTCCTGGCCCTTGAAATCGTTGGACGGGAAACCGAGCACGGCAAAGCCGCGGCCGGCATATCGCTTCTGCAGCGCCTCCAGGCCTTCGTACTGAGGGGTATAGCCGCACTTGCTTGCGGTATTGACCACCAGCAGTACCTGCCCGTGGTAGCGCTGCTGCAGGTTGACCTGCTGCTTGCTCGCGAGTGGGCGGTACTCCAGGTCCAGCAGATCGGCCGCCAGCACATGGGCGGAACCGGCCAGGCCGGCCACCAGCAGGGTCAGCAGGGACAGGCCGCGCAGGCGGCGCGGGATAACGGTCGGCAGGTGCATCGAGAGCGGTCCGCGGTAGCCATTCAAAGGGCCGGCCGGTAGCGGCCGGGAATCGGCCGAACTATAGCACCGCCCCGCCCCCCCCCCCCTTGTTGCGGCAAGCGCCTGCGGCTTTGCGCAGCGTGGCGTCTTTCCGCTGGCCTTACCAGCGACGGCGCAGTGATGACATAGCATGGACAACACTGAATGGAAGGCGGAACTGGATCAGCCCCTACATCAAATTTATTTCCCTTTCCAATCAAATGGATAAGTGAATATTTCAGCAATTTGACCACCCCTGCCATCAGTTGGGGACGGCAGGGGCTTGCACCCAGGCGTGCCGGTGTTATAGTTGCATACAACACCAGTCACCTGAGACAGGGGGAAGCCATGAACGCCCGCATCCGTCGCAACCTCACCGCCCCCGCGGCCGCTGCTGTTTCGACCCTGATCGTGCTGGCCTGGCTGGCCACGCCCACCACCCCCGCCTCTCCCGACAGTGCGCAGGATGCAAACGCTGCACCGGCCGGGAACGCCGCTTCCTCCCCCTCTCCCCCGCGTCGGCTGCACAGCTCCCTGTCCATGCCGTATTTCTCGTTCGCCCAGCCGCTGACCCCACGGAGCTGAATATGAGCGACATCCAGTGGAGCGACGGCGCTCCCATCTACCGTCAATTGAAGGAGCGCGTGATCGCCATGATGCTCGACGGAATCCTGAAGCCGGGCGATGCCCTGCCTTCGGTGCGCCAGGTGGCCGCCGACTATCAACTCAATCCCATCACCGTTTCGCGCGCCTACCAGGAACTGGCCGATGAAGGCCTGGTCGAGAAGCGCCGCGGCCTGGGCATGTTCATGACCGAGCAGGCGGCCACGCAGCTGCGCAGCAGCGAGCGCGAGCGCTTCCTCAACGAAGAATGGCCCGCGGTGCTGGAGCGCATCCAGCGCCTGGGCCTGAGCCTCGACGAATTGCTGCCCCAGGGGAACGTCTGATGAACAGCACTGCAAGCGAACCCGTCATCACCGCGCGAGGCCTGCGCAAGGCCTACAGGACCACGGTAGCCCTCGACAACGCCAGCTTCAGCATTCCGAGCGGGCGCATCGTCGGCCTGATCGGTCCCAACGGCGCCGGCAAGACCACCGCACTGAAGGCCATCCTCGGCCTCACCTCGGTGGAAGGCGACCTGAGCGTGCTCGGCCGCGATCCGCGACTGCATCGCGACGAGCTGATGAATGACATCTGCTTCATCGCCGACGTCGCCGTGCTGCCGCGCTGGCTGAAGGTGCGCGAGGCGATCGACTTCGTCGCCGGCGTCCACCCGCGCTTCGACCGCGCCCGCTGCGAGCGCTTCCTGGCCAATACCAAGCTGCAACCGAAGCAGCGCGTGCGCGAACTGTCCAAGGGCATGATCGTGCAGCTGCACCTGGCGCTGGTGATGGCCATCGACGCCCGCATCCTGGTCCTGGACGAGCCCACTCTCGGCCTGGACATCCTCTATCGCAAGGAGTTCTACCAGCGCCTGCTGGAGGACTATTTCGACGAACAGAAGACCATCATCGTCACCACCCATCAGGTGGAAGAGATCGAGCACATCCTCAGCGACGTCATGTTCATCCGTGATGGCCGCATCGTGCTCGACGCGGACATGGACGATGTCGGCCAGCGCTACACCGAGCTGCTGGTCAACGCCGACCAGCTGGAGACCGCGCGTGCGCTGAAGCCGATCGACGAGCGCAGCCTGGCGTTCGGCAAGACCGTGATGCTGTTCGATGGTGTGCCGCGCACCCAGCTCTCCACCCTTGGCGAGACCCGCAGCCCGGGCCTGGCCGATCTGTTCGTCGCCATCATGAAGGGGACCTACGCATGAATGCCGTCAACCACCCCGTCAGCCCGATGGGCACCCTGCGCTGGCTGCTCAAGCGCGAGTACTGGGAGAACCGTGGCGGTTTCCTGTATGCACCGCTGATCGCCGGCCTGATCTCGCTGGTGATGAGCACCATCGGCATCGCCTTCGGCCTGTTCGCCCTGCACCGGGCCGCACGTGATGGTGGCCTGCACATCGACGGCGAAGACGTGAACATCAACGGCCTGGACCTGGCCCTGCTGACCCGCGACATCAGTGCCAAGGACCTGGCTGACCTTGGCAACGGCCTCGACCTGACCCTGGTGCTCAGCTCGGCCTGGCCGTTCCTGGTACTGGCCTTCGTGGTGTTTTTCTACTGCCTGGGTGCCCTGTACGACGACCGCCGCGACCGCAGCATCCTGTTCTGGAAGTCACTGCCGCTGTCGGATACCCAGACCGTGTTGTCCAAGGTGATCAGCGCACTGATCGTGGCCCCACTGATCGCGGTGATCGCCGGCATCATCACCATGTTCGGCTTCATGCTGGTGATCAGCATCGTCGCGCTGATGCACGGCGGCAGCCCAATGACCCTGATCTGGGGCCCGGCCAGCCCGCTGACCCTGGCCGCCGGCCACCTGGCCTGGATCCCGGTCTACGCCCTGTGGGCCCTGCCCACCGCCGGCTGGTTGCTGCTGTGCTCGGCCTGGGCCCGCAGCAAGCCGTTCCTGTGGGCGGTGATGCTGCCGCTGTTCGCCGGCGTCATCGTCAGCACCACCAAGGTGATGCCGCTGATCGGCCTGACCACGGGCTGGTTCTGGCAGAACATCGTTGGCCGGCTGCTGCTGGGCGGCGTACCGGGCACGGACCTGGTGTATCGCCTCAGCGCCGAGGAAGGCACGCGCCGCGACCTCGAATCGGTGGTCAGCCTGATGTCGCCGGCCTCGCAGCTGAAATCACTGGCGATGCCGGAACTGTGGATCGGTGCTGCCGTCGGCGCCGTGTTCATTGTCCTTGCCATCCGTCTGCGCAAGCGCGCCGGCGAGATCTGATTCCATCCACCCGGAGGCACCACCCATGCGTTCCCTGCTCGCCTGTTCTGCATTGTTGCTGTTGCCGCTGTCGGCGCTGGCCGCCGATGCTCCGAACTGCAAGTTCGCCGCTGCCCGCGCGCTGAAGCTGGACGTGGCCGGTGCCAAAGCGGTGGTGTTCGAGGTCAACCAGCATGACCTGAAGGTGGTCGCCAGCCCCGGCGGTGGCCAGTTGGATGGCCGTGCCTGTGCGTCCAGCCAGGAATGGCTGGAGCAGCTGGTACTGGACCAGCGCAAGGTGGGCGACAAGCTGGTGGTGAGTCTGCGCCGCGAGGGCCGTGACAGCGGCATCAGCCTGGGCAGCAGTTATGCCTGGCTGGACATCCGTGGCAGCGTGCCGGACAACCTTCCGCTGCAGTTCAAGGTCGGCTCCGGCGATGCCAGCGTGGACAACGCGCAGTCGCTGAGCGTGGATGTCGGCTCCGGTGATGCCATCGTGCGTGGCACCCGCGGCAGCATCCATGCAGCGGTGGGTTCGGGCGACCTGGACATTGACGGCGGCAGTTCGCTGAACCTGCTCTCGCTGGGTTCCGGCGACGTCAAGGTGCGCAACATCGGTGGCGATGCGGTCACCGGCACTGTCGGTTCGGGTGACCTGAAGATCAGCGATGTCCGCGGCAACGCACGACTGGACACGGTCGGTTCCGGCGACATCGGGTTCAAGCGCGTGCAAGGCAACGTCGAGGTCGGTGTGGTCGGCTCGGGCGATGTTGATCTGTCCGACATCGGCGGCAATGTGCATGTGCGCAGTCACGGCTCGGGGGACATCCAGGTCGATGGCGTGCGCGGCAGCCTGACCGTCGACCACAGCGGCAGCGGCGATGTCGGCCACCGCAACGTCAGCGGCACCGTCACCCTGCCCCCTAAAAAGTAACCGCTACGGACCGATCGAGGAAACTGCCATGAATCTGCTGCGCGTGCTGCCTGCCACCCTGCTGTGCCTGCCGCTGATCGCCTGCGGCGGCACGTCCTCCACGCCTGATACCACCGTCGGCAAAAGCGTGGCCGACGCGACCAGCGGGGTCGGCCAGACTGTCAAGGAGGCCATGGACGATGCCCGCAAGGACATCACTCAGGGCAACATCAAGATCTCGGCCGACAAGCAGCCGCGTGCCGAGATCACCCCGGATGGCCACCTGCTGATCGACGGCAAGGACGTGCCGGCCAACGAAACCCAGCGCCAACGGCTGCTGGAATATCGCGGCCACGTCGTCGCCATTGCAATGGACGGCATGGATGTCGGCCTGGCTGGCGCCAAGCTCGGCGCCAGCGCTGCCGGCGAAGCGCTGAAGGGCATTTTCAGCGGCGACAGCGAAGGCATCGAGAAGCGGATCAACGCCGAGGCCGAGAAGATCGAGGCCCAGGCCAAGCGCATCTGCAACCGCATGCCGGCGATGCTGGCCAGCCAGCAGGCACTGGCGCGCGAGCTGCCGGCGTTCAAGCCCTACGCAACGATGGACCAGAGTGACGTCGACGACTGCGGCAAGGACACCGTGGTCCGGCGCTAGGCCTGTGACAGATCAGCGCACCCGGCCGGCAGCGGCGCCCCGCTGCCGGCCGTAGCGTGCCGACCGGCTTACAATGGCGGCCCCGGACGCCCCCGAACCGAATGCCATGAAGAAGTTGTTCCTGCTGCTGGCCGCCCTGCTCTGCCTGGGCCTGGTCGGCTGTGACAAGGATTACCGCAACCACCGCGCCGAGCGCGGCAAGCCCAAGATTTCCGTCAGCGAAGGCATGGTGACCGTGCGTCGCCCGCCGGCACCGAACATCATCATCCTCGGCGATGGCACGATGAAGGTGGACGAGATCCAGATCCCGCTGGACCAAGGGCAGAAGCAGATGCTGCAGACGATGTTCGGCAGGCTGCAGGTGCTGCGCCAGAACACCCTGGTCGCCGCCCCGGCCGATCCCAACATGCAACCGGTGAAGATCCAGCCGCCGGAGAGCATGGAAGTGATTCCGGCGGACCTGATCCAGCGCATCCCCGAGTTCAAGGATTACACCGACACGTTCGGCAACATCGTCGCCGACCGTCGCTGAAGCAGAAACGCCGCCCCAGGGCGGCGTTCCTGCGTGTGGTGGGTGCGGACCTTGGTCCGCACGCCGTTCGATCAACCGCCCCCGCCACCGCCCCCCGCCTGGATGCCACCGGCAGTCAGCGCGACCGGGTCCAGCAGGCGGCGCAGCTCGGCTTCGTCCAGGCCGCTGTCCTCCAGCGCGACGTCCAACACCGGGCGCTGTTCCTTGTAGGCACGCTTGGCAATGGCCGCGGCCTTCTCGTAGCCGATGATCGGGTTCAGTGCAGTAACCAGGATCGGATTGCGCGCCAGCGCTTCGGCCACGCGGTCCTCGCGCACCTTCAGCCCGGCGATCGCGCTGTCGGCCAGCAGCCGCGACACATTCGCGAGCAGGCCGATGCCATCGAGCAGGTTCACCGCGATCAGTGGCAGGGTGACGTTGAGCTGGAAGTTGCCGGTCTGTCCGGCCACGGTGATTGCCGTGTGGTGGCCGATCACCTGCGCGCAGGCCATCACGGTCGCTTCCGGAATCACCGGGTTGACCTTGCCCGGCATGATCGAGCTGCCCGGCTGCAGTGCCGGCAGTTCGATCTCGCCCAGCCCGGCCAGCGGACCGGCATTCATCCAGCGAAGATCATTGGCGATCTTGATCAACGCCACCGCCAGTGCATTGAGCTGGCCGGACAACTCCACTGCATCGTCCTGCGCGGCCAGGCCTTCGAACTTGTTCTCGGCGCTGTCGAACTTGAAACCGGTCTGTTGCTTCAGTGCCTTGGCTACCTGCGCGCCAAAACGCGGGTCGGCGTTGATGCCGGTGCCGATGGCGGTGCCACCCAGCGGCAGGCGGCGCACGCGCTTGAGGCTGTCTTCGATGCGCTCCTGCGCCGAGGCCAGCTGCGCCGACCATGCGCCGAACTCCTGCTCGAAGGTCAGTGGCATCGCGTCCATCAGGTGGGTACGGCCGGTCTTGACCACCTTGCGCAGGCTGCGGCCCTTCTTGTCGAGGGTCTTGCGCAGGTGCACCAGCGCCGGCAGCAGCTGTTCGTGCGTCGCCAGCACCGCCGACACGCGCAGCGCGGTCGGGATCACGTCGTTGGAGCTCTGCCCCTGGTTGACGTGGTCATTGGGATGCACGGTGGTCTTGCCCGCCTTGCCGGCACGGTTGGCCAGGGTGGCGATGACCTCATTGGCATTCATGTTCGACGACGTGCCCGAACCGGTCTGGTAGACGTCGATCGGGAAGTGCGCGTCCCAGTTGCCGGCGGCCACTTCGGCAGCAGCGGTCTGGATGGCCTTGGCCACGTTCTTCGGCAGGTGGCCCAGCTCGGCGTTGACGCCGGCGGCAGCGCCCTTGACCAGGCCCAGGGCACGGATGAAACCGCGCGGCATGCGCTGGCCCGACACCGGGAAATTCTGCACGGCACGCTGGGTCTGGGCGCCCCACAGGGCGTCGGCAGGCACCTGCAGCTCGCCCATGCTGTCGTGTTCGATTCTGAAACCCTTGCTTGCAGCTTTGCTCATTGCTTCAACTCCGCACTACTTCAGTTGGGGAAAGGGAAGCGGCGGCTGGCAGGGTGTCGCTTCCCGGGCTGGCGGCTGCGCCAACGATACTCCCTTGCCCGCAGCGTGGGATGATGAGGACGGGCCAGAACGTTCCGTCCGCAGGGCCGTGTTGTAGAGCCGAGCCCATGCTCGGCTTCCCGCAGGGCGCCGGATTCTCCGAAGCAGCCGAGCGTGGGCTCGGCTCTACAGGGCACGCCCCGCCGGCACGTCGTAGAATATCGGCCCCGCCGCTCGTCCCAGCCCTGCCGACATGTCCGATTCCGCCCTGCTCGCCCTGTCCCCGCTCGATGGCCGCTATGCCGGCAAGGTCGACGCGCTGCGCCCGATCTTCTCCGAATACGGCCTGATCAAGGCCCGCATCACGGTCGAGGTGGAATGGCTGCTGGCGCTGGCCGCCGAACCGGGCATCGTCGAACTGGCGCCGTTCTCCGACGCCGCCGTCGCCCGCCTGCGCGACCTGGCCGCCCGCTTCAGCCCGGCCCAGGCCGCGCGCGTGAAGGAGATCGAGCGCACCACCAACCATGACGTCAAGGCGGTGGAGTACTTCATCAAGGAACAGCTGAAGGACGACGCCGAGCTGGCGCCGGCGCTGGAATTCGTGCATTTCGCCTGCACCAGCGAAGACATCAACAACCTCAGCTACGGACTGATGCTGGAACAGGCCCGCCGCGAGGTGCTGCTGCCGACCCTGGACGGCATCGCCAGCACCCTGCGCACCCTGGCCCACGCCCAGGCCGGCCAGCCGATGCTGTCGCGCACCCACGGCCAGACCGCCTCGCCGACCACGCTGGGCAAGGAGCTGGCCAACGTGGTCGCACGCCTGGAGCGCCAGCGCCGGCAGATCGCCGCGGTCGAACTGACCGGCAAGATCAACGGTGCGGTCGGCAACTACAACGCCCACATCGCCAGCTACCCGGACGTGGACTGGCCGGCCTTCGCCGAGCGCTTCGTGACCGGCCTGGGCCTGGTATTCAACCCGTACACCACGCAGATCGAGCCGCACGACAACGTGGCCGAGATCGGCGATGCCGCACGCCGCGCCAACATCATCCTGATCGATCTGGCTCGCGACATCTGGGGCTACATCTCGCTGGGCTATTTCAAGCAGCGCCTGAAGGAAGGCGAAGTCGGTTCGTCGACGATGCCGCACAAGGTCAACCCGATCGATTTCGAGAATGCCGAAGGCAACTTCGGCATCGCCAACGCGCTGTTCGAGCACTTCAGCGCGAAGCTGCCGATCAGCCGCTGGCAGCGTGACCTGACCGATTCCACCGTGCTGCGTGCACTGGGCACCGCGTTCGGCCACAGCCAGGTGGCGCTGGATTCGCTGGCCAAGGGCCTGGGCAAGCTGGAAGTGAACCCGCAGCGCCTGGATGCCGATCTGGACGCGGCCTGGGAAGTGCTGGCCGAGGCCGTGCAGACGGTGATGCGCCGCCATGGCCTGCCGAACCCGTACGAGCAGCTGAAGGCGCTGACCCGCGGCCAGGGCATCACGGCCGAGTCGATGCGTGCGTTCGTGCAGGGGCTGGAGCTGCCGGCGGATGCGAAGCAGCGTCTGCTGGACATGACCCCGGGCAGCTACACCGGTCTGGCCGAGGCGCTGGCGAAGAAGATCTAAGGGGTTTGCTTGCGGCGGCGGCCGCGTGCGCTGCCTGCGGCAGGCAACATCAACGTCAAGAGCGGCTCTGGATTGCTGCTGGCTGGGCGGGGCAGGTTGGATTCGCGGAGGACGCCGTGGATCCGTCCGTGGAGGCTTAGCCGCGCCATCCATGGCGTGGATACCCCCGCGAACCCAACCCGCCCCACCTCTGACAGTTGTCCGGTGACGGATCGAAGAGCGTTGGGTTGTCGGGACGGAATTTGAGAGAGGGACGCGGCTTCGCTGCGTCCCTCCTTGTTTGTGGGGGTTTTGTAGAGCCGAGCCCATGCTCGGCTGATTTTCGCGTGGGCAAAAGCAAGCCGAGCGTGGGCTCGGCTCTACAAGGGCATGAGCAAGCGCAGCGCGCGACCCGCTCTTGCCTTTGATTTTCTTCTTCCATTCCGTGGCGGGCCCCGCAGGAAACTGTCAGGGGCCGGGCGGGTGGACCGTGCAGTGGCGTTGGCGCCATGGATGGCGCCATCGAGCTTACAGGGACGTACTTGCAGCGTCCCCTGCATGGCCCACCCGCCCGGCCAAGCCCATGAAGCCGGTCGACTAACAGTCGACCCTACCAAGATGTCGCCACGAGGGGCTCCGCCGTTGGCCGGACACCCCGCGACAAACCACCGCACGTGCGCAATCCCCACGAACGTCGGACAATGCAACCCATGGCGGCCCGCCACGCCGCCCCTCCCGCTTTCCGCTGCAAGGATTCCCCCATGGCCGCCCGCAAGTCCTCCGCCCCCCTCATCGAAGTCACCGCCCGCCCCGGCCAGCCGCTGGGCATGGCGCCGGCCACCTTCCTGCGCGACTTCTGGCAGAAACGCCCGCTGCTGATCCGCAACGCCTTCCCCAACTTCCAGACCCCGGTGCAGCCGGAAGACCTGGCCGGGCTGGCCTGCGAGGAAGGCGTGCTGGCGCGCCTGATCGAGCACGACAAGACCCGGGACGGCTGGTGCGTGCGCACCGGCCCGTTCCAGGAAGACGTGTTCCCCGCCCTGCCCGACCACGACTGGACCCTGCTGGTGCAGGACGTGGACAAGTGGGATCCGGACGTGCGCGCCCTGATCGAGCACTTCAGCTTCCTGCCGCGTTGGCGCATGGATGACGTGATGATCAGCTTCGCCGCCACCGGCGGCTCGGTCGGCGCCCATGTCGACCAGTACGACGTGTTCCTGCTGCAGGCCCACGGCCACCGCCGCTGGCAGATCGACGCCAGCGAATCGATCAAGGGCAAGCAGCCACCGCTGGGCTTCCGCCCGGACGTGGAACTGAAGCTGCTGAAGGTATTCAAGCCGACCCACGACTGGGTGCTGGCGCCGGGCGACATGCTGTACCTGCCGCCGAACGTGCCGCACCACGGCGTCGCCGAGGATCCCTGCCTGACGTTCTCCTTCGGCATGCGCGCGCCGTCCTCGGCCGAACTGATCAGCGACTACCTCGACACCCTGATCGCCGATGCCGACGAGAACATCCGTTACCAGGATGCCGACCTCAAGGTGCCAGCCGACCCGAACGAAATCGACACGGTAGCGATGGCGCGGGTGATCACCGCGCTCAACGCCATCCGCATGAACGACCCGGACAAGCTGGGTGACTGGTTCGGTCGCTTCATCACCACCTACCGCGCCGCCGGCGAAGTGATGGCCCACCAGGCCGCGCCGGCTCCGGAGGAAGTGGTCCAGGCACTGGCCTCCGGCCTGCTGCTGCAGCGCCACCCGTGGGCACGCCTGGCCTGGCGCCGGGCCAAGCGCGGCGCCAGCCTGTACGTCAGCGGCCAGGACTTCGCGCTGCCGGTGAAGGACGCCCAGCGCCTGGCCGGCGCCGAGCAGCTCGACGCCGCCGCCTATCGCGGCCTGTCCGACAAGGGCCGGGCCGTGCTCCAGCAGCTGCTGGTCGGCGGCGTGTTCCAGCTGATCGATCCCAGCGAAATGTATGACGCTGAAGACGAGGACGACGGCGAAGGCGCCGTGGTCCTCGGCGAAGTGGTCGAAGGCCGTGACCGCGTCGACGCGATCGACGCCGACGCGGTGTCCGACGATGTCCACTCCGTGACCGTGCACGACGACGGTATCGAGGTCATCGTCAACTTCGAGGACGACGACGAAGACGACAGCAAGGGCCGGGCCTGAGCCCTCACCATGGTCCGGGTCCAGCAGGTCAGCCACGCCGACGCCCACGTTGCCATCCACGACGTGCGCCAACGCGTGTTCGTGCAGGAACAGGGCATCGCCGCGGAACTGGAACGCGATGCGCTGGACCCGGTCAGCGTCCATGTGCTGGCACTGGACAGTGACAACCAGCCGGTCGGCACCGGTCGGCTGGCCCCGGACGGCCGCATCGGCCGCATCGGCCGCATGGCCGTGCTGGCCAGCCATCGCAGCCACGGGGTCGGTGAGGCCCTGCTGGGGGCACTGGTCGAGGCCGGGCGCAGGCTCGGCCTGGCCGAGCTGCACCTGCACGCCCAACTGCCCGCCCGCGAATTCTATGCCCGCCAGGGCTTCCTGCCTGAAGGCGAGGTGTTCGAGGAGGCCGGCATCGGCCACCAGCAGATGCGCCGCCGGCTGGGCGCGACCAGCGCGATCGTCCGCCGCGCCGAGGCGGTGGCCATCACCACGGCCATCGTCCACCGCGCCCGCCGCCAGCTGTGGCTGCACAGCCGCCAGCTGGACCCGGGACTGCTCGACGCGGCGCCGGTGCAGGCCGCCCTGCGCCGCTTCGTCACCGCCCGCCACGACAAGCAGCTGCGGGTGATCGTGCACGATGCCGCTGCGATCGCCTCTGCCGGGGCACCGCTGCTGGCGCTGGCCCAGCGTCTGCCAAGCGTGATCCAGTTCCGCGAGGTCAGCGATCCGGTCGACCGCGCGCTGGTCTCGGCCTGCCTGCTCAACGATGCGGGCGACTTCTACTTTCGTCTGATCGGCCATCGCCTCGACGGCGAGGCCGGCGTCGCGCTGCCGGCACGTTCGCAGCCGTTCGGGCAGCAATTGCAGCGGGTCTGGGACCGTTCGCGCGATTGCAGCGAACTGCGCGCGCTCGGCATCTGAGCCGGCACCGCTGACCCAACCTGTCTGGAACCGGCACCAGCGGACGCGGGATACCTGTGGTGGTGCCCCTTCGTGTCCCGTTGGGGGTACAATTTGGCTGTTTGAACGCGCCCGCGCAGGGCTATTCATCTTCCTGCCGGGTCCTTCTGAAGCCATACCCCACAAAGCGAATCAACACCCTCCATCGTGGACAATCAACTGAAGCAGTTTGCGCAATCTTCGCAACTCGCCGGCGGCAACGCCTCCTATGTCGAGGACCTGTACGAGCAGTACCTGGTCTCCCCGGATAGTGTCGATCCCAAATGGAAAACCTACTTCGACGGCTTCAAGGGCCGGGAAGCAGGTGACATTCCGCACTCGGCCGTCATCTCCCACATCGCGGACGCGGCCAAGGATGCGCTGAAAGCTGGCACCGGCACCGGTGCGGGCGACGAGCGCGAGCGCAATGTCGGTCGTCTGATCACCGCCTACCGCTCGCGCGGCCACCTGGACGCCCGCCTCGATCCGCTGGGCCTGGCCGCGCCGGTCAACACCCCGGACCTGGGCCTGCCGTTCCACAGCCTGTCCGATGCCGATCTCAACAGTGAGTTCAGCACCGGCGGCGTCGGCGGCCAGCCGCGCATGAAGCTGCGCGACCTGCTCGCACGCCTGAAGGCGACCTACACCGGCTCGATCGGCGCGGAGTTCATGCACATCTCCGAGGTCGAGCAGCGCCAGTGGATCTACAAGAAGCTGGAAGCGGCCGGTGGCAACTACCAGCTGGACGCTGACACCCAGCGCCGCACCCTGGAGCGCCTGACCGCGGCCGAAGGCCTGGAGCGCTACCTGCACACCAAGTACGTCGGCCAGAAGCGCTTCTCGCTGGAAGGCGGCGACTCGCTGATCCCGATGATGGACACCATCATCCGCAGCGCCGGCAAGGATGGCGTCAAGGACGTGGTGATCGGCATGGCCCACCGCGGCCGCCTGAACGTGCTGGTCAACACCCTGGGCAAGAACCCCCGCAAGCTGTTCGACGAATTCGAAGGCAAGTTCGAACACGACGAGCACGCTTCGGCCGGCGACGTGAAGTACCACATGGGCTTCTCCGCCGACGTGGCCACCGACGGTGGCCCGGTGCACCTGGCACTGGCGTTCAACCCGTCGCACCTGGAAATCGCCGACCCGGTCGTGGCCGGTTCCGTGCGTTCGCGCCAGGAGCGCCGCAAGGACACCGCACGCAAGCAGGTCATGCCGATCCTGATCCACGGCGACGCGGCCTTCTCCGGCCAGGGCGTGGTCATGGAGCTGTTCCAGATGTCGCAGGCCCGCGGCTTCGCCGTCGGCGGCACCGTGCACATCGTGGTCAACAACCAGGTCGGCTTCACCACTTCCAACCCGCTGGATACGCGCTCCACGCGCTATGCCACCGACGTGGCGAAGATGATCGCCGCCCCGGTGCTGCATGTGAACGGCGATGATCCGGAAGCCGTCGTGTTCGCCGCGCAGCTGGCCTTCGAGTTCCGCCAGAAGTTCGCCAAGGACGTGGTCATCGACCTGATGTGCTACCGCCGTTGGGGCCACAACGAGGCCGACGAGCCGGCGATCACCCAGCCGCTGATGTACCAGGTGATCCGCAAGCACCCGACCACCCGCGAGATGTATGCCGAGCAGCTGGAAAAGGCGGGCGTGATCGCCGCCGGTGCCGGCAAGGCCATGGTCGATGCCTACCGCGAGAAGCTGGACGCGGGTGAAGTGACCACCGAGCTGGCCAAGGTCGAGAAGACCCCGCCGAGCAGCCCGCTGTTCGTCGATTGGCCGAAGCTGCTGGAAGGCAAGCTGTCCGATCCGGTCTCGACCAAGGTCGAGAAGAACAAGCTGGTCGAGCTGGCCAAGCTGATCAACACCATCCCGGACGAAGTGCAGCTGCACTCGCGCGTGGCCAAGGTCTACGACGACCGCCGCAAGATGGCCGCCGGCGAGATTCCGGGCGACTGGGGCTTTGCCGAGAACCTGGCCTACGCCACCCTGCTCGACGAAGGCCACGCACTGCGCCTGGTCGGCCAGGACGTCGGCCGCGGTACGTTCACGCACCGCCACGCGATCCTGCACGACCAGAAGACCGACAACTACTACATGCCGCTGCGGCAGCTGGTGGATTCGCCGGAGAAGGCCACCGTCATCGACTCGCTGCTGAGCGAAGAAGCGGTGATGGCCTACGAGTACGGTTTCTCCACCACCGATCCGAACACGCTGTGCATCTGGGAAGGCCAGTTCGGCGACTTCGCCAACGGTGCCCAGGTGGTGATCGACCAGTTCATCGCCGCCGGTGAAGCCAAGTGGGGCCGCATTTCCGGCCTGACCCTGCTGCTGCCGCATGGCTATGAAGGACAAGGCCCGGAACACAGCTCGGCGCGCCTGGAGCGCTTCCTGCAGCTGTGCGCCCTGGAGAACATGCTGGTTGTCGTGCCGTCGACCCCGGCGCAGGCCTTCCACATGCTGCGTCGCCAGCTGCACATGACCACCCGCAAGCCGCTGGTGGTGATGTCGCCGAAGTCGCTGCTGCGCCACAAGCTGGCCGTGTCGACCCTGGACGAACTGGCCAATGGCGAGTTCCAGCACCTGATCGGCGACGCCAATGCCGATGCCAAGAAGGTCAAGCGCGTGGTGCTGTGCTCGGGCAAGGTCTACTACGACCTGCTGGAAGACCAGACCAAGCGTGGCCAGGACGACGTGGCGATCATCCGCGTGGAGCAGCTGTATCCGTTCCCGCGTGCGCTGCTGGCTGCCGAGCTGAAGAAGTACGGCAAGGCCACCGACGTGGTGTGGACGCAGGAAGAACCGCAGAACCAGGGCGCGTGGTACCAGATCCGCCACCACCTGCAGTTCTGCCTGGCCGATGGCCAGAACCTGCACTACGCCGGTCGCGCACGTTCGGCGTCGCCGGCTGCCGGTCACATGGCTGACCACGTCCGCGAGCAGCAGCAGCTGATTGCCGACGCACTGGTCAACCCGTTCAACGACACGTTCGCTGAATAATCCTCCCCCTATTTAGAAGACAAACCAGGAAGCTCCCGCAATGGCCACCGAAGTCAAAGCCCCGGTACTGCCCGAATCCGTCGCCGACGGCACCATCGCCACCTGGCACAAGAAGGTGGGCGACGCCGTCAAGCGCGACGAAAACCTGCTTGACCTGGAGACCGACAAGGTCGTGCTGGAAGTGCCGTCGCCGGTTGACGGCGTGCTGAAGGAAATCAAGTTCAAGGAAGGCGATACCGTGACCTCCAGCCAGGTCGTGGCGATCATCGAAGAAGGCGCCGTGGCTGCGGCTCCGGCCCCGGCCGCTGAAGAGAAGAAGGCTGAAGCCGCACCGGCCGCCGCTGCTCCGGCCGCTGCCGCCGCTCCGGCTCCGGCTGCCAAGTCGGCCGCCGACACCCTGCCGCCGGGCGCCCGCTTCACCGCCATCACCGAAGGCGTGAACCCGGCCGACGTCGACGGCACCGGCCGTCGTGGTGCAGTGACCAAGGAAGACATCGTCAACTTCGCCCGCAACGGCGGCGCCGGCAAGGCCGGTGGTGCACGTCCGGAAGAGCGCGTGCCGATGACCCGCATCCGCAAGCGCATCGCCGAGCGCCTGATGGAGTCGAAGAACTCCACCGCCATGCTGACCACCTTCAACGAAGTCGACCTGTCCAAGGTGTCGGCGGCGCGCAAGGAGCTGCAGGACGAGTTCGTCAAGGCCCACGGCATCAAGCTGGGCTTCATGAGCTTCTTCGTGAAGGCCGCTGCCAACGCGCTGCAGCGCTTCCCGCTGGTCAACGCCTCGATCGACGGCGACGACATCATCTACCACGGCTACTCGGACATCTCGATCGCCGTGTCGACCGAGAAGGGCCTGGTCACGCCGGTCCTGCGCAACGTCGAGCGCATGTCGTTCGCCGACATCGAGAAGACCATCGCCGACTACGCCAAGAAGGCACGTGACGGCAAGCTGGGCCTGGAAGAACTGCAGGGCGGCACCTTCACCGTGACCAACGGCGGCACCTTCGGTTCGCTGCTGTCGACCCCGATCATCAACCCGCCGCAGAGCGCCATCCTGGGCATGCACGCCATCAAGGAGCGTCCGATCGCCCAGAACGGCCAGGTCGTGATCGCGCCGATGATGTACCTGGCGCTGTCCTACGACCACCGCATCATCGACGGCAAGGACTCGGTGCAGTTCCTGGTGGACATCAAGAACCAGCTGGAAAACCCGGGCCGCATGCTGTTCGGCCTGTAAGAAACCTCCCGCCCCTCCGCGCCTGCGCGGAGGGGTTCTGGTAATGCATCAAGGAATAATTCAATGGCTGAACAATTCGACGTCGTCGTCATCGGTGCCGGCCCGGCCGGTTACCACGCTGCCATCCGCGCGGCCCAGCTGGGCCTGAAGACCGCCTGCATCGACGCAGCCCTGGGCAAGGACGGCAAGCCGGCCCTCGGCGGCACCTGCCTGCGCGTGGGCTGCATCCCGTCCAAGGCGCTGCTGGATTCCTCGCGCCAGTTCTGGAACATGGGCCACATCTTTGGCGACCACGGCATCAGCTTCAAGGATGCCAAGATCGACGTCGAGGCGATGATTGGCCGCAAGGACAAGATCGTCAAGCAGTTCACCGGCGGCATCGGCATGCTGTTCAAGGCCAACAAGGTCGCCGCCTACTACGGCTTCGGCCAGCTGCAGCCGGGCAACGTGGTCAAGGTGAAGCAGCACGACGGTTCGGAAGTCGAGCTGAAGGGCACCAACGTCATCATCGCGGCCGGTTCGGATTCGATCGAACTGCCGTTCGCCAAGTTCGACGGCGAGACCATCGTCGACAACGTCGGCGGCCTGGACTTCACCGAAGTGCCGAACCGCCTGGCGGTGATCGGTGCCGGCGTGATCGGCCTGGAACTGGGCAGCGTGTGGAAGCGCCTGGGCGCTGAAGTCACCATCCTTGAGGCCATGCCGGAGTTCCTGGCGGCTGCCGACGCCGAAGTGGCCAAGGCCGCTGCCAAGGAATTCAAGAAGCAGGGCCTGGACATCAAGCTCAATGCCAAGGTTTCCAAGACCGAGATCACCGGCAAGGGCAAGAAGAAGGAAGTCATCGTCACCTACACCGACGCGGAAGGCGAAAAGACCCTGACCGTGGACAAGCTGCTGGTGGCCGTCGGCCGTCGCGCCGCCACCAAGGGCCTGCTGGCCGAAGGCACCGGCGTCAAGGTCAACGAGCGCGGCCAGATCGAAGTCGACGCGCACTGCCACACCGGCGTCAACGGCGTGTGGGCGGTCGGCGACTGCGTGCGCGGCCCGATGCTGGCGCACAAGGGCTTCGAGGAAGGCATCGCGGTGGCTGAGCTGATCGCCGGCCTGCCGGGCCACGTCAACTTCGACACCATCCCGTGGGTCATCTACACCGAGCCGGAACTGGCGTGGGTCGGCAAGACCGAAGCCCAGCTGAAGGCCGAAGGCATTCCGTACAAGGCCGGCAGCTTCCCGTTCGCCGCCAACGGCCGTGCCGTGGCGATGATCGAGCCGGCCGGCTTCGTGAAGATCCTGGCCCATGCCGAAACCGATCGCATCCTCGGCATGCACCTGGTTGGCGCCAACGTCTCCGAACTGGTGCACGAAGGCGTGCTGACCATGGAGTTCAGCGGCTCGGCCGATGACCTGGCCCGCATCTGCCACGCCCACCCGTCGCTGTCGGAAGTGATCCACGACGCCGCGATGGCGGTCAGCAAGCGCGCCATCCACAAAGCGAACTGATCGTCCGGTAGTGCCGGCCGCTGGCCAGCATCACCCGGATATGAAAAACCCCGCCTCGGCGGGGTTTTTTGTTGCCCGTTTCCCTGTAGCGCCGAGCCCACGCTCGGCTGCCCTGCAGAGGCCGCCGAGCATTGGGTTCAGCGTTACACCTTTCCAGCCGGCTTCTTCGGTGGATCCTCACAGACCCGATGCTGCACCACCGTCTCGCCGACCTTCCATTCCTTGGTGACCCGGCAGCGCTCCCTGGCCTCGGGCCTCGTCGAAGCCTTCGCCCCCGCAGCATTCGCTTCGTCGGCACCGGCTGCCTGCTGGCGCTCCAGCCACGCCGAAGGCGGTGCTGGAGGAGCGGCCAGTACCGGGCCGGCCGCCAGGGCCAGACCGACCAGCGCCACTGCCCTCATGCGGGCACCGCCCGGCCACCGAGCATGCGCGCCGGCAGCATGAACAGCGCGCGCAGGAAGGCGAACAGCGCCGAGAAGGTGATGCCGACCAGTCGGAACGGCAGGCTCAGCAGCCACACGAACGGCCAGGCGATCAGGGCGAGGATCGCCAGCGGCCAGCACAGTACGAACAGCAGGCACCACACACCGAGCGCGAACAGGGTCTTCATCACGGTCTCCTTGGGGCGGCACCCTGCCGCCTGCGGACACCTTGGCGCCCTGCCCTGGCGCCGGCAAACGGTTTGCGACGAAACCGGGCTGGCGGCGATGAAACCGATCCAGCGCAGTGCAACGCCACGCCCACGCCCACGCCCGGCTGCGCTTCGTGGCGACCGCATGGAACCCGCGCTGACAGCGGCTCCTGCCGTTGCCTTGGCTCTGCAGCGCCCGGTGGTGGTTGCCGGCCAGCGACCGGCATGACCGTTACTCGAACGAACCGACCGAATCGTGGGCCAGGTTGTCGAAGCGGGTGTACTCACCGAAGAACTTCAGCTTGCACGAGCCAGTCGGGCCACCACGGTGCTTGCCGATGATGATTTCGGCCAGGCCCTTGTCCGGCGAGTTTTCCTTGTTGTAGTAGTCGTCGCGGTAGATGAACACGATCATGTCCGCGTCCTGCTCGATTGCGCCCGATTCACGAAGGTCGGCCATCACCGGGCGCTTGTCGGTACGCGTTTCCAGCGAGCGGTTGAGCTGCGACAGCGCGATCACCGGCACGTTCAGTTCCTTGGCCAGTCCCTTCAGCGAACGCGAGATTTCCGAGATTTCGGTCGCGCGGTTCTCGCTGTTGCCCGGCACGCTCATCAGCTGCAGGTAGTCGATCACCACCAGGCCCAGGTCATGCTCGCGCTTGAGGCGGCGGCACTTGGAACGCAGCACTTCAGGCGACACGCCCGGCGTGTCGTCGATGAAGATCTTGGTCTCCTTCAGCATCTTGATCGCGCTGGTGACGCGGCTCCAGTCCTCGTCTTCCAGCTGGCCGGTACGCAGGCGCTGCGCGTTGATGCGTCCATTGGAGGAAATCAGGCGCATCGCCAGCTGCGATGCCGACATTTCCATCGAGAACACCGCCACGCCCTTCTTCGACTTGATCGCCGCGTACTCAGCGATGTTCAGCGCGAAGGTGGTCTTGCCCATTGCCGGGCGCGCCGCGAGGATGATCAGGTCGGTCGGCTGCAGGCCGGCGGTCATCGCATCGAACTCGTTGTAACCGGTCGGCAGGCCGGTGATGTTGCCGCCGTTCTCGAAGCGGTTGCGCAGCTCCTCGAAGGCATCCTTCAGTGCACCGGGCATGGCCACGAAATCGGTACGGCCACGCGCACCCTGTTCGGCGATTGCAAACACGCTCTTTTCCGCCGAGGCCAGCAGCTCGCTGCTGTCACGCCCCTCCGGCTGGAAACCGTCGTTGACGATGTCGGTGCCGACCTGGATCAGCTGCCGCAGCACTGCCTTGTCGCGCACGATCTCGGCGTAGGCCACGATGTTGGCAGCTGACGGCGTGGTACTGGCCAGTTCGATCAGGTAGGCGCCGTCCCCCACCAGTTCCATCTTGCCCTGCGATTCAAACCACTCGCCCAGCGTTACCGCATCAAACGGCCGTTCGCGCTCGGACAGCTCGCGGATCGCACGATAGATCATCTGGTGATCGCGACGATAGAAGTCGCTTTCGGTCAGCTGGTCGTTGACACGGTCATACGCCTCGGGCGCCAGCATCAGGCCACCCAGCACCGCCTGCTCGGCTTCCACCGAATGGGGCGGTACCCGCAACTGGTCGATGCGCGACTCGTCGCGATCGCGATCGAAGCCATCACCGCGCTCTCTGCGGTTGGAACGGAAGCCGGGACGAGCGGACATGCTGCGGTGTTTCCTGCAAAAGTGGGCCAGACGAGTGTAGGCATGTGCCGACCCCGGCAGCCATGGACAAACCTGTGGATAAGCCGTGGGAAAACGGGGGATATCCGCCGGTACCTGGCCAGACTGGCGTGAGAGCGTCGCACTGCCTGCGACGGACGCCGTTGCGGCGCCCGAGCGGGACATTATCGCAGATCAACGCCCCGGGGTCGGATCCCCTTCGACGCAGGGGACTCTGACCCCGCAGGCGTCAATCGCCCTTGACGTGCACTGCGATCAACGCCAGGAACCGGTCCACGTAGCCCTGCAGGAACTTCTGCGTGCCTTCGTTGTGGATCGTGCCGTCGGCATCGATCAGGCCGTCCTTGAAGTGGATGAATGCCTCGGGCTGGCCCAGCACATGCATGTCCAGGAAGGCCAGGCTGTTGCGCAGGTGCTGCTGGGCCACGGCGGTACCGATCTGGCCGATGGAGGCGCCGATCACCGCCGCCGGCTTGCCGGCAAACGCACTGTCACCGTACGGGCGCGATCCGATATCGATGGCGTTCTTGAGCACGCCAGGCACCGACCGGTTGTACTCGGGTGTCACGAACAGCACCGCGTCGGCGGCGCGCACCTGGTCCTTCAGCCGGGTGCCCTGCGGCGGATAATCGGCGTCGAAATCCTGGTCGTACAACGGCAGATCGCCGATCTGCACGTACTGGAAGCGCGCGCGATCACCGGCGAGCTTCTCCAGCGCATGGGCCAGCTTGCGGTTGCAGGAATCCTTGCGCAGGCTGCCAACGAACACGGCGATGGTGGGGACGGACATCGGGACATACTCCTCACGGTGCGGGAGGCCCAGCCTAGTCGCCAGGCCCGTGCCATCCAGTGAAGATCAGCCGCCGGTCACGCCGGTCCGCGCCTGCCGCCAATGCGCCTGCCAAGCCTGGAACATCAGCACGTTCCACAGGTGGGTATGCCACTTGCGCTGCCCCCCCAGGAACTGCTGCCACAGCGGCTGCACCGCCGCCGCCGACAGCACGCCCTCACGCTCCAGCCGCGCCGGCTGCAGCAGGTCCTCGGCCCAGGGCCGCAGGTCGCCCTTCAACCAGTCACTGACCGGTGCGCCAAAACCGCGCTTGGGACGGTGCACCATTGAATGCGGCACGTAACGGCCCAGCACGCGCTTGAGCAGCACCTTGCTGGTCGTCTCACTGCGCTTGAAGCCCAGCGGCAGCGACCAGGCGAACTCGGCCACGCGCCAGTCCAGCAATGGCGCGCGTGCCTCCAGGCTGACCGCCATCGAGGTCCGGTCGACCTTGCATAACAGGTCGTCCGGCAGGTAGGTCACGAAATCGGCCAGCATCATCGCGTCGGCCGGTGTGCCCGCGCCATGCAGCGGATCGGCCAGGTCGTAGAAGCTGCCGGCGGCCTGCGCGCCGGGCACCGCCGCGGCCGGGTCGCGCCAGCGCGAGATGCGGTTGCGGTAGACGTCGCCGATGCCACGTGCGCCGGTCTCGGCCAGCAGCGCGGCCAGGCCACCGGTCCGCGAGGCCTCGCCCTGCTGCTGCGAGCGTGCGCCCATCCAGCGCCGCAGCGGCCCCGGCACGCGTCCGAGCATCTGCCAGTTGCGCAGCGCGCGTACATACCGGGTGTAGCCGAAGAACAGCTCGTCGCCACCGTCGCCGGACAGCGCGACGGTCACGCCCTGCCGCGCCAGCCGTGCGACCAGCGCGGTCGGCACCTGCGACGCATCGGCAAAAGGTTCATCGAACATCGCCGGCAACTGCGGCACCACCGCCAGCGCGTCGGCGCCACTGACGTACAACTCGGTGTGATCACAGCCGAGGTGAGCCGCCAGCTCCCTGGCCAGCGGTGCTTCGTCATGTCCCGAGTCGGTGAAGCCGATACTGAAACTATGCACCGGCTGTCCGCTCTGCGCCTGCATCAGCGCCGCCACCAGCGATGAGTCCGTGCCGCCGGACAGGAATACGCCGACCGGCACATCGGCCACCATGCGCAGCGCCACCGCATCACGCAGCAGCGTGTCCAGCTGTTCCTCGGCCTCCTCGATGCGGCCCTGGAACGGGGCGGCCAACGCCGCCTGCATGCGTGCGCGCGCATCCCAGTACGGGCGCTGCGCCTGCTCCGGGCGGTGTGCCGCGGCGCCTGCGGCCACAGCCGCTGCATCCAGCCGCAGCACCCGGCCCGGCATCAGCTTGTAGCAGCGCTGGTGGATGCTGTGCGGCGCCGGGATGTAATCCAGCCGCAGCAGCAAGGTGAGCGCATCGCGGTCGATGTCGTTGTCGAACGCCGGGTGTTGCCAGAGCGCCTTCAGTTCCGAACCGAACACCAGCGTGTCGCCGGCCCAGCCGTAGTACAGCGGCTTCTTGCCGACGCGGTCGCGGGCCAGCCACAGGCAACGATCCTGGCGGTCCCACAGCGCGATGGCGAACATGCCGTTGCAGCGCTGCAGGGTATCTTCCACGCCCCACTGCAGGATCGCCGCCAGCAGTACTTCGGTGTCGGAATGGCCGCGGAAGGTGTGCCCCAGCGGCTCCAGCTGTTCACGCAGGGCCGCGAAATTGTAGACCTCGCCGTTGTAGGCCATCACGTAGCGGCCGTCCGCCGAGGCCATCGGCTGGTGGCCCAGCGGGGACAGGTCAAGGATGCTCAGGCGCCGATGCGCCAGCGCGATGCCCGCCTCGGCATCGACCCAGCTGCCGCCATCATCCGGCCCGCGATGGTGCAGCGCCTGGCCCATGGCCAGCGCCTGCGCCTGCAGCGCCTCGGCCGACGCCAGCGGCGCCGGCAACAACATTCCCGCCAATCCACACATGCATCAGGGTTCCTGCGCCAGGTCGAGGGCGGCGCCAATCACCGCATTGTCGCTTGGAAGCCCGAACATTGCTGCCCCTGCCAGTGGCGTGTAGGTGTCGGCGCCACAGACGCGGCGCAGCGGCAGGTGACCAAAGCCGGCCTCGACCAGCGCCGTGACCACGCCCTCACCCACTCCGCCGCTGTGGCGGCCTTCGTCCAGCACCAGCACCCGCCGCGCGCTCGCGGCCTGGGCCGCGATGAAGCCGGCGTCCAACGGTACCAGCCAGCGCAGGTCGACCACCCGCACCTGCCAGCCCAGCTGCTGCTCGATCGCCCGCGCCGCGCGCAACGCCATCGGCACGCCATTGCCATAGGTGTAGATCACCAGGTCTCCGGCCTCCGGTGCATAGACCCGGCCCTCGCCCGGCACCAGCGCCCGGCCCTGTGCCGGGTAGTCGAACAGCCACTGGCCATCCCCCGCTTCGTGCAGGTCCTTGCTCATGTACAGCGCGATCGGCTCCAGGAACACCGCCACGCGCCCATCCACCCGCGCCAATGCGGCCAGCGTGCGCAGCATCATCACCGCATCGTCGCCGCGCGAGGGGCAGCCGACCACCAGCCCGGGGATGTCGCGCAACGCGGTGATCGAGTTGTCGTTGTGGAAGTGCCCGCCGAAACCCTTCTGATAGCCCAGCCCGGCCACCCGCACCAGCATCGGGTTGCGGTACTGGTCGTTGGAGAAGAACTGCAGCGAACAGGCTTCACCACGCAGCTGGTCGATGGCGTTGTGCAGGTAGGCCAGGTACTGGATCTCCGGAATCGGCAGCATGCCCAGGTTGGCCAGGCCCTGCGCCATGCCCAGGATCATGGTTTCATCCAGCAGCGTGTTGAACACCCGGCGTGGGCCGAAGCGGCGCAGCAGATCCTTGGTGACGGTGTACACACCGCCCTTCTGAGCCACGTCCTCGCCGAACAGCAGGCTCTGCGGATACTTCGCAAGCAGTTCCTGCAGGCCGTGGTTGATCTGGATCGCAAGATGCCGTGGCGCCTGTCGTTCCGGCAAGGCCTCGGCACCGCCATAGAGTGCCTCGCGCGCTCCGTCGGCGACCTCGCGCCGGGCTTCGGCCTGCACCGCCGCGGGCGTATAGGGTGCCAATGGCGCCATGACCTCCTGCAGCGACTGCAGCTTCGCACGGCCTTCGGCATCGGCAGCGGCGGCCATGCAGCGCGCGCGCATCGTCTCGTAGGCCACTTCGATGGCGGCTGCATCCATCCAGCCCGATTCCAGCGCGATCTGCGCCGAGCGCAACAGCGGATCCTGCGCCTCGGCCGCGCACAATTCCGGCAATGCACGCCATTCCACCTCGAAGTCGGTGCCGGCGTGGCCCATCAGGCGCGTGGTGTGCAGATGCAGGAAGGTCGGTCGCCGCGTCCGCCGGCAGTGGTCCGCTGCGGCCTGCACCTGGGCGTGCCCGGTGGCCAGGTCGAGGCCATCGGCAAAGAAGTAGTCCAGCCCTGGCTGGTGGCTGAAGCGCTCGGCAATCCAGCCGTCCGGCGTCTTCACCGAGATGCCCAGCCCGTTGTCCTCGCAGACGAACAGGATTGGCGCCGGCAGTTTCTGGTAGGCCGCCCACATCGCGGTGTTGAATGCGGTCTGCGCAGTGGCATGGTTGGCCGAGGCGTCGCCGAACGAGCACAGCACGATGCTGTCGGCCGGAATGGGAAGCGCATGGCCCAGCCGCTTGCCACTCTCGATGGCCAGCGCGGTGCCCAGCGCTTTCGGCAGGTGCGAAGCGATCGTCGAGGTCTGCGGCAATACCCACAATGGCTTGCTGCCCCACACCTTGTGCCGGCCGCCACTGGCCGGGTCATCGGCGCTGGCCGCGAATGAAAGCGCCGCATCGCGCAACGGGTCGATGCCCGGCACCTGGCGCGAGCGCTCGACCATGAAGGCGCCGGAGCGATAGTGCAGGAATGCGGGGTCGGTATGTCGGCAGGCCCGCGCCAGCAGCGCGTTGCCTTCATGGCCGGACGACCCGATGGTATAGAAGACCTTGTTCTGCACGCGCAATACGCGCGCCATCAGGTCCAGCTGGCGGCTGGCCAGCTGGGAATCGAACAGCTCACCGAAGGCCGCAGCGCTGAGCGTGCTGCCCGGCAGGATCGGCGCGTCCGGCGCAGGACGTGCGCGCGGTGCGCCTCGCCAGCCACGCACCGCGTCGAGGAAATTGGCGTCGCACACTTCGGCGCGGTTGAGCACGCGCATGCGCGCAGGAATCGGATCTGGAACCACAGCAAACATCGAACACCCTCCGTGTCGTTGTTGCATTCCACCCGGCAACGCCGGGCGCTACCCTGTGGGATCAGGCAGCCTCGAAGCGCGCGCGCACCTCGGCGGTCACCGCTGGCATCGCCACGAAGCGCGGCTGCGCGCGCACGCGCTGCAGCCAGGCGCGCACTTCCGGGAAGGGCGCCAGGCTGATGCCGCCCTCGCCTGCCACGTCGGTATAGGCGAACAGCGCAATGTCGGCGATACCGTATGCGCTGCCGGTGAACCACTGCGCTTCGCGCAGGTGCTGCTCCATCACTGCCAGCGCGGTGGCGGCACGCTCGTGCAGGCGTGGCAGTTCAGCACGGCGCGGTGAATCGGGCGGTGTCCAGCCGCGGATGAAGCGCGCTACCGCCACGCATGGCTCGTGCGTGTACTGCTCGAAGAACATCCAGCTCAATGCCTGCGCGCGTTCCCAACCGTCGGTAGGCAGGTAGGGCGTCCCTTCGGCCAACCAGAACAGGATCGCATTGGATTCAGTCAACACGCGGCCATCGTCGCGGACGATCAACGGCACCTTGGCGTTGGGATTGAGCGCGAGGAACTCGGCGGTGTGGGTCTGGCCATGGGCACTGTCCACTTCCACCCAGCGGTAGCGGCTGCCGAGCTGCTCCAGCAGCAGGCGGACCTTGTGGCAATTGCCGGACACCGACATGCCATGCACCGTCAACGGGACGCGCTCTTCCACCATTGCCTGATTCCTCGGATCCGGCCGGCGGCCAGCTGCACGCAGTCTGGCAAGCCCGCCGGTGAATGCCAAGCGCGGATGCAGCATGCGGACAATCTGTAGAGCCGAGCCCATGCTCGGCTGCTGTGCGCCAAATGCAGCCGAGCATGGGCTCGGCTCTACAACGGCGAACGGCGCTGGCGCCAATGTTCGCGCGACTGGCCCCAGATCTGCATCGGCTTGTCGTTGTACGGCGGTGGCAATTCACCCATGCGCAGCAGCGTGCTGCCGAGCTTGCGCGCGACCGCCCTCGAGTTGTCGTTGTTCTCGGCGATGGTGTGGATCACCTCGTCCCAGCCCAGCGTGTCGAATGCCCAGTCGATGGCAGCAACCGCCGCTTCCGGTGCATAGCCCCGGCCCCAGCTGGCATGCCGAATACCCCAACCGACCTCGGTTCCAGGCCAGTCCTGCGGCTGCCACGGTCCCATCCGGCCGATCCAGTCACCGCTGGATTTCTCGATCACACTGAACATCGAGAAGCCGAACAGCTGCCAGGCGCCGGCCAGGCTGCAGAAGCCGCGCCATGCCACCGAGGGCGGTTGAACACCCCCCAGGGTGCGCATCGTTTCCTCGTCGGCACAGAATGCCAGGTACGGTTCGTAGTCCTCGCGCAGCAGCGGGCGCAGGATCAGCCGCTCGGTTTCCAGGCGCAGGTCGAAGATGCTCATGCCGACTCCTTGTCGAAGGGGGGCATCCATCATGGTCGATTCCCTTTCCCCACGGATGAATGCCCGTGCGCACAACGAAACGGGCCGGCATGAGCCGGCCCGTCGGGTGCAGCAGGGTGTTCTGGATTACTGGCGCGTGGCCGCAGTGGCGCCGGCAGCAGCGGTCTGCGTGACCAGCTGGCCATCGACCACCGGCAGGCGATCGCTGGCCGGCTTGTTGTCCATGCGCACGGTCTTCTCGGCGCCATCATAGCGATAGGTCACGTTGTAGCCCTTCACCACATCATTGGTACCCATGGCGATGCGGCTGCCCGGCTTGCTGGCCATGCGCATGGTGCCGGTGGTGCCGTCTTCGTTGCGATAGGTCACGTTGTAACCGGTGACGCGGCTCGACTCGGACGTTGCGGTTTCGGTGTGGCACTGGCGCTCGGTACGATTGACCACGCGGCCGCCCACATGGCGCTTGTCGATCTGGTTGCCGATGAAGCCACCGGCCACCGCACCGGCTGCGGTCGCGGCCTTCTTGCCGTTGCCGCCACCGACCTGGTTGCCGAGCAGGCCACCCACCACCGCGCCGACCACGGTACCGCCGACGTTGCCATCACGCTCCGGCAGGCGCTCCTGCACCGTCACGTCCTGGCAGACCTCGTGCGGGGTCTGGGTCGTGGAGGTCTCGCGCACCGGATCGGTGCCGATCACGGTGGCATAGGCCTTCTGCTTCTCGGTGATCGGGTCGACCTTCAGCACATCGGCATATTCCAGCCCGCGCGGCGCCGACGGATCGAGCTTGTCACCACGTACGCCATCGTCGGTGGCGTTGCCATCGACCAGGCGCGACTCGCCATTGGGGGTTGCGGCGCTGATGGAGTCGGGCGATTTGTCGCCACTCTTCATGAAGGCGGCGGTGGCGATGCCACCAACCAGCAGCGCGCCCGCTGCGACCAGGACAGTTGTAGTTGTGCTTTTCATGACCTGCTCCTTGCGGACCATCCGCAACGTTCTCGGGACAGATTGCAGCATGCGCTGCCTGAACGGAATCTCCACATTTCCTGCTCATTCCTGTAACCCATTCAGCATCGGGAAATGCAGGGCCCGTGATAGCGTTTGCATATTCCCCACGAGGATCCCCGCCATGGCCAACCCGATGCTGCTGCCAGTACTGCAGTGGGCGCGCCGGCTGCGCTACCCCACCCTGTTCAAGCTCACCGCCGGTCTGTTCGTGCTGACGCTGTTCATCCCGGACCCGATCCCGTTCATCGATGAGCTGGTGCTGGGCTTCGGCACGCTGCTGCTGGCCAACTGGAAGAGCCGCAATGTCACCACGCCACCGCCGCTGGAACAGCGTTGAGCGTGCTGATCGACAGCCACTGTCATCTCGACGCGAGCGCGTTCGACCCTGACCGTGCCGCGGTGATCGAGCGGGCGCAGGCCGTGGGTGTACGCCAACAGGTGGTGCCAGCGGTCACCGCTGCCAGCTGGCCGAAACTGCGCGAGGTCTGCCAGCAGGCGCCCGGGCTGTACCCGGCCTTCGGCCTGCACCCGATGTTCCTGGCCGATCACCAGCCTGGGCACCTGCCACTGCTGCGCCAGTGGATCGAGCGCGAACGCCCTTGCGCGATCGGCGAATGCGGGCTGGACTTCTTCGTCGAAGGACTGGATGCCGAGGCTCAACAGGCATATTTCATCGGCCAATTGGAACTGGCCCGTGAGTTCGAGCTGCCGGTGATCGTGCACGCGCGACGCGCGGTGGATGCGGTGATCGCCGCGATCCGCCGCATCGGCGGCCTGCGCGGCGTGGTGCACAGTTTTTCCGGCAGCCCCCAACAGGCCGCGCAACTGCACAGGCACGGCTTCCTGCTGGGTCTTGGCGGTCCGCTGACCTACGAGCGGGCGCAGCGCCTGCAACGGCTGGTACGCGGGATGCCGCTGGAGCAGCTGCTGCTGGAAACCGACGCGCCCGACCAGCCCGACGCAGGGGTCCGCGGCCAGCGCAACGAACCGGCACGGTTGGCAACCATTGCCAGGCACGTGGCCGCGCTGCGCGGAATGGAGCTGGAGGCCCTGGCACAGGCCACGACAGAGAATGCGCGGCGGCTGTTCGCGCTGCCGGCAACGTAAAGGCGGGGGCCAACCTTGGCCGGCACGCTGTAACGACCGCGACGAACCCGATGCCGGCCAGCGGCCGGCACTACCGTCACGCGTCGGCGTGATCCTCGACCACTTCGGCCTTCACCTTCTTCGGCTCCAGCAGCATCTCCAGCGCCTTGCCCACCGCCGCAAAGGCGAACGCGCCGGTGATGTGGGTCGCCGCGCCCAGACCGGCGCCGCAGTCCAGCTTCAACGCCGCATCGGCACCCAGGTTCGGACGAATGCCGCAGACGCTGCCATCGGCCTGCGGGTACTTCACATTCTCCAACGAATACACCGCCGGCACGCCGAAATAGCGCTTGGCGTTCTTCGGGAAGTTGAACTCGCTGCGCAGCTTCTTGCGGATCAGCGCCAGCATGGCGTCGTGCTCGGTGCGCGAGACATCGCGGATACGTACCAGGGTCGGGTCGGTGCGGCCACCGGCAGCGCCGACGGTCAGCAGCGGCAGCTTGCGGCGACGACACCAGGCGATCGTCTCGACCTTGACCCGGAAGCTGTCGCAGGCGTCGATCACCAGATCGAACCCGCGGTCCAGCAGCTGAGCCATGTTGGACATCGTCAGGAATGCCTGCACGGCGTCGACGTCGATCCCCGGGTTGATCGCACGGCAGCGCTCGGCCATCGCCTCGGCCTTGTTGCGCCCGTAATTGCCTTCCATCGCCGGCAGCTGCCGGTTGGTGTTGGACACGCAGATGTCGTCGGCATCGATCAGGGTCAGATGACCGACCGCCGAACGGGCCAGCGCCTCCACCACCCACGAGCCGACGCCGCCCATGCCGACCACCGCCACGCGACTGCCCTGCAGGCGCTCGAGCGCACCCACGCCATACAGCCGTTCGATGCCGGCGAAGCGTTGTTTGACCTGTTCGTTCATCGGGCTATTTTAACGTGCAGCTGCCAGCGCCCAAAGCACGCCGGCGTTGAACCCACCGTTGCACGCCCGGAGAGGCCGCATGAACGCCAGCCCGCCCCGCCGCCTGTCCCCTGCCCATCGCTACCTGTTCGTACTGTGCCTGGGCCTGCTGATCGGCCTGGTCGCCACGGTAATGGTGGGCCGCGCCCTGCAGGCGCGTCGCGACCCGTTCCCGGACAGCCTGATGCAGGTGATGCAGCGGCAGTCGCAGCTGCTGCAGCAGGCTCAGCAGCAGAACCGCTGCAGCCTGGCCGACAGCGTGCCGCGGCTGCAGGCACTACGCCTGTTGTCCAATGACCTGGACCTGGCGTTCCCCGGGCTGAAGGACAGCACGCAGTTCCAGCAGCACGCCAGCCGACTTCGCGGCAACCTCAACACTGCGCTGGCTGCACCGCCAGGCGACTGCAGGGCCTTGGCCCAGCTCGTGGAAACGCTGCAGGCCGATTGTCGGGCCTGCCACCAGGATTTCCGCTGAGGCGCGTTCATCCTGCAGCCGGGCATCGGGTGCGTGGTTGGCGCGTTGTTCACGTTCAAAGGGAGAGGATTCGTCCACCCTGCTGCATGACGCAGTACCACCCAACATACCCGCCTTCACGGCCAGGAGACGCCCCATGAAGATCCAGCTCATCGCCGCCAGCGCCATCGCTACCCTCGCGCTGGCCGGTTGTGCCACCTCGCCCGGTTACAGTGGCGGTGGTTACAACAACGGCTACAACAACGGCGGCTACGGCAACAACGGCGGCTACAACCAGGGCCGCTGCGCGGACTGTGGCATCGTCACCCGCATCAACACCGTGCCCTCGGGCCGCACCGCGCCCAGCGCGACCGGCGCGATCCTCGGCGGCATCGTTGGCGCCGTGGCCGGCCATGAAATCTCCGACCACACCGGTGGCAGCCGTGGCAACAAGAACATTGCCGCCGCTGCAGGCGCAGTCGGTGGCGCCCTGGCCGGCAACCAGATCCAGAAGAATGTGACCAGCGATACCTACGACATCAGCGTGCGCATGGATGATGGTCGCACCATCGTGGTCAACCAGCGTGACCTGGGTGGCATCCGTGAGAACACCTATGTGCGCGTGGTCAACGGCAAGGTCATCCTGCGCTGACCTGCAGCGGGCCAAAGGCAAAGAAAAAGGCCCGCTTGCGCGGGCCTTTTTTCATGCCGACGGACGGCAAGTGTTACATCGGCTGGACCTTGTCGGCCTGCAGGCCCTTCTGGCCCTGCACGACTTCAAAGCTCACACTCTGGCCTTCCTTGAGGCTCTTGAAGCCCTGGGTCTCGATGGCGCGGAAGTGCACGAACACGTCCTCGCCATTCTGCCGGCTGATGAAGCCGAAGCCCTTCGCATCATTGAACCACTTTACGGTACCGGTCTCGCGATCAGCCATCTCACTAACTCCCTTTGACTCTCTCTTGTTGTTGGAAACGCCTGGTGGGCGGCTGACAAGCAAGGGGGAAGCGAGGTGCATCGATGCAGCGGATCGGGAAGATCTTGCTTCATCAGGCCACGATCCACGGTGACCTTGCCAAGCTCAGCGACTGCAACTTAACCCGGCCAAAACGAAAAAGCAACTGGCAAAATCTTTCACTGTCAACCCCAAAACGGACTCCATACGGGACAGCATGGGACTCTCATTCATCTTGTATCTGCTAGCGGTCATTTTTGTCCTGATAGGCATCGCCGGCATCATCCTGCCGGCCCTCCCGGGCATCCCGCTGGTGTTCATCGGACTGCTGCTGGCCGCCTGGGCCGACGGCTTCGCCCACGTCGGCTGGCCCACCCTGGTCGCGCTCGGGGTACTGACCCTGCTTTCGCTGCTGGTGGACGTGCTGGCCACGGTTGTCGGCGCGCAGCGTGTCGGCGCCAGCCGCAAGGCGCTGTGGGGAACCTTCGTCGGCAGCATCGTCGGCCTGTTCTTCATGCCCATCGGCCTGTTCGCGGGACCGCTGGTCGGTGCCCTGCTCGGCGAGTACTGGCACACCCGCGAACTCGGCCGCTCAACCAAGGTCGGCCTGGCCACCTGGCTCGGCATCCTGCTTGGCCTGGCACTGAAACTGGCGGTTGTGATCGCGATGCTGGGCCTGTTCGCGTTCGCCTGGTTCTTCTGAGCCACCTGGCCTTCACGCCACGCGCACGCTGTGACCGTGCATAAACCATGGGGCTGGCCGCGATCCGGCACAGCCGCCACACTGTGTGATTCCCGAATTCATCGAAGGGCCTGCTGCAATGACCCTCCCCACGCTGTTTCCCCGTCTGGCGCCGCTGGCGCTTGCCCTGGCCAGTGCACCGCTGGCTGCGCAGGAGTTCGCGCCTACCGCCGATGCCTCACCGGCCGCCTGCGCGGCAATTACCACCGACGCGGCCCGGCTGGCCTGCTATGACCGCCTGTTCGGGCATACCCCGGAGGCTACCGCCGCCGCTGATGCTGCCGCCGAAGCGGCTGCGCAGGCCCGCCGCGAAGAACGGCAGACCGCGCGCGTGAGCCAGGGCGAGGAAAAGCTGCGCGAGCGGGTGAGCGACCTGTTCCGCCCGGCGACGCCGGACAGCGCGCTGGCCAACGCCGGCCGCGGTTCGCTGCTGGACAGCCGCTGGGAACTGGCCGAGGACTCCAAGCTGGGGCCGTTCCAACTGCGCGCCTACAAGCCGGTGTACCTGCTGCCCGCCTTCTGGACCAGCGATCGCAACACCATGCCGCACTCGCCGAACCCGGCCAACAGCGTGACCACTCCGCAGGTACTCGACAGTGCCGAGCTGAAGTTCCAGATCAGCTTCAAGACCAAGATCGTCGAGAACCTGTTCGGCGACAACGGCGACATCTGGGCCGGCTACACCCAGAGTTCGCGCTGGCAGGCTTACAACGGCGAGGATTCGCGCCCGTTCCGCGAAACCAATTACGAGCCGGAAGTGATGATGGTGTTCCGCAACGGCTACTCGATCGGTGGCTGGCGCGGGCGCATGACCGGCATCGCGCTGAACCACCAGTCCAATGGCCGCGCCGACCCGCTGTCACGCAGCTGGAACCGGGTCATGCTCAACATCGGCCTGGACCGCGAGAACTGGGCGCTGGTGCTGCGTCCCTGGTACCGCATTCCCGAAAGCCGCAGCGAAGACAACAATCCGGACATCGAGGATTACATGGGTCGCGGCGACGCCACCCTGACCTGGAACCGCAATGGGCATGAGGTCTCGCTGATGGCGCGCCATTCACTGCGCACCGGAAGCCGTTCGCACGGTGCGCTGCAGCTGGACTACGGCTTCCCGATCAGCAACCTGCTGCGTGGCCATGTGCAGGTCTTCGACGGCTACGGCGAAAGCCTGATCGACTACAACCACAAGGCCACCTATGTGGGTGTGGGCGTGTCTCTGCTGGAGTGGTTCTGATGGACGTGACGATCTGGCACAACCCGGCCTGCAGCAACTCGCGCGGCGCACTGAAGCTGATCCGCGATGCGGGCTTCGAGCCGGTGGTGATCGACTACCTGGGCAACCCGCCGGACGCAGCCACGCTGCGCCAGGTACTGGCCGAATCCCGGCTGCACGCACAGGAACTGGTACGCAGCAAGGAGGCGCTGTTCGCCGAACTGGGCCTGGACGGCGCCGACGACGCCACGCTGCTGGCGGCGATGAGCGAACACCCCCGTTTGATCAATCGCCCCGTGGTGCGCACGGCCAAGGGCACGCGGCTGTGCCGCCCACCGGAAACAGTGCTGGAGATCCTGTAACCCGAAAAAGGGGACGGAGGGAATTAAGTCGTTTGTGCACAAACGACTTAATTCCCTCCGTCCCCTTTTTTGGTTACCGCCAGTCGGTGATGCCTTCGCGGCGGTAGACCTCGGCGAACGCCGGGCGCGCCTTCATCGAGGTGGCATGCGCCTTGAGCACCGGCCAGGTGTCACTGGGCCTGGGCATGTTGCGCGACCAGCGCATCAGCATCACCAGCATGTAGTCGACCACGCAGGGCGTGGCGCCCAGCAGGTACGGGCCGTGCGCCTGCAGGTGAGCGGCAACGTGCTGCCAGGCCGCTTCGAGCCGCTGACGCGCCCTCTCGCGGCTGGCCTCGACGTTCGCCTGGCCGGCCATTTCATGCGGATAGAACCAGGCCCGATAGGCCGGCTGCAGCGTATTGGCACACCAGAACATCCAGCGGTAGGCATCGCCACGCTGCGGCGTGCCCGGCACCGGGAGCAGGCCGGCCTCCGGGTGGCGATCGGCCAGGTACAGGGCGATGGCCGCCGCTTCGGTCAGTACCAGGCCATCGATCAACAGTGTCGGCACCACACCGGCCGGATTGAGCGCCAGGTACTGCGCCGACTTGTGCTCGCGCGCGTCGAAATCCAGCAGCACCAGTTCATGCTCGATGCCGAGCTCGATCAGCAGCCAGTGCACGACCAGCGCGGCGGTACTGGTCGAACCATACAGCGTGGTGCTCATGCGGAAGATCCTGTGCGGGTGGATCAGCCGATTATGCGCCCACGCGCGCGATCATTGCTCAGCCGCAGCTGCTCATGCAGGAATCCCGGCGCTCGCCACAGGACATCATCGGCGCGCGCATCGCGCAGTCGTGCGTCTTCAGTTCGCAGGCACGGCGCAGGTCCGGATTGTCCACGTCCTTGCAGCGCTTGTCCGGCGCCGGCACCACCTGCTGCTCGCAGTTGCTCTGGCGGCTGCCGAGGGAGTCATTCTGCGCCATGCAGCTGCGATAGCCGGCCTGGCACTGCACGCGGCATTGCGCCGATGCCGTGAAATCCGCGCCTTCGTACGACGCCGGGGTGCTGCAACCGGCCAGGGCCAGCAGCACGCCTACCACGATGAACCGATGCAGGGCCATGGACACGTCCTGTGCGAGGGTGTTCCGACCGTAGCAGAACAACCGCTACCGGAACATCAATATTTTTGCCCACACAACAACGGCGCCACAGGGGCGCCGTTGTCTGGTCCGGGATGGAGGGCTTACTCCACAACCACCGGAATCTTGCCGATGCGGGCCTGCCATTCGCGCGGGCCGGTCTTGTGCACCGATTCGCCGGTGGAATCCACCGCCACGGTCACGGGCATGTCCTGCACGGTGAACTCGTAGATCGCTTCCATGCCCAGGTCGGCGAAACCAACGACCTTGGCCGCCTTGATCGCCTTGGACACCAGGTAGGCCGAACCACCAACGGCCATCAGGTAGGCCGACTTGTGCTTCCTGATCGCCTCGATGGCGGCCGGGCCGCGCTCGGCCTTGCCGACCATGCCCAGCAGGCCGGTCTGCGCCAGCACCTGCTCGGTGAACTTGTCCATGCGGGTCGCCGTGGTCGGGCCGGCCGGGCCCACCACTTCGTCGCGCACCGGATCGACCGGGCCGACGTAATAGATGAAGCGGCCCTTCAGGTCGACCGGCAGTTCCTCGCCCTTGTTGAGCATGTCGACCATGCGCTTGTGCGCGGCATCGCGGCCGGTCAGCAGCTTGCCGTTGAGCAGCAGGGTCTGGCCCGGCTTCCAGCTGGCCACGTCTTCCGGGGTGATCGTGTCCAGGTCCACCCGGGTGCCCTTGGACGCGTCATAGGTCAGCTTCGGCCAGTCTTCCAGCGACGGCGGGTCCAGCATCACCGGGCCACTGCCATCCAGGGTGAAGTGCGCATGGCGGGTTGCGGCGCAGTTCGGGATCATCGCCACCGGCAGGTTGGCCGCATGGGTCGGATAGTCGTTGATCTTGATGTCCAGCACAGTGGTCAGGCCGCCCAGGCCCTGCGCGCCGATGCCCAGCGCATTGACCTTCTCATACAACTCCAGGCGCAGCTCCTCGATGCGGTTGGAGGCACCACGGGCCTGCAGCTCGGTGATGTCGATCGGTTCCATCAGCGCCTCCTTGGCCAGCAGCATCGCCTTCTCGGCGGTGCCACCGATGCCGATGCCGAGCATGCCCGGCGGGCACCAGCCGGCGCCCATGGTCGGCACGGTCTTCAGCACCCAGTCGACGATGGAGTCGGACGGGTTGAGCATGGCGAACTTGGTCTTCGCTTCCGAACCACCGCCCTTGGCGGCAACGATGACGTCGACCTTGTTGCCCGGCACCACCTTGACGTTGACCACGCCCGGGGTGTTGTCCTTGGTATTGATCCGCTTGCCGGCCGGATCAGCCAGCACCGAGGCGCGCAGCTTGTTGTCCGGATGCATGTAGGCGCGGCGAACGCCCTCATTGGCCATGTCTTCCACGCCCATGGTGGCGTCATCCCAACGCACGTCCATGCCGATTTCCAGGAACACGGTGACGATGCCGGTGTCCTGGCAGATCGGGCGGTGGCCTTCGGCGCACATCCGCGAATTGATCAGGATCTGGGCCATCGCTTCCTTCGCGGCCGGCGACTCCTCGCGCTCGTACGCGGCGGCGAGGTTCTTGATGTAGTCGACCGGGTGGTAGTACGAGATGTACTGCAGCGCGTCGGCGATGGACTGGATGAGGTCTTCCTGCTTGATCGATGTCACGGCTTGCTCGCTTGCTCGAGGCTGGCGGGGGTAATCCGCCCATTTTACCCCCTCCCCCGGCCCCGGGGTGGTCGTGCTGGCCGCTGGCCGGCAAGATTCCCCCGACGCTCTGTCACGCCACGCGCCACTGCGGCGTCCTTGCCCACATGAACGCCGAAACCGTTTTCCAGACCCACCGCCCGCGCCTGATGGCGCTGGCCTATCGCCTGCTCGGCAGCCGCGCCGACGCCGAAGACGTGGTCCAGGACGCCTGGCTGCGCTGGTCCGGCGCCGATCCGGCCAGCGTCCGCGACCCCGAGGCGTGGCTGGTCACCACCACCACCCGGCTCGGCCTGGACCGGCTGCGCGCGGCCAGGCGCGAGCGTGTCCACTATGTCGGCCCGTGGCTGGCTGAACCGCTGGCGGTCACCCTGCAGCCCGACCCGGCACCCGGACCGGCCCAACTGCATGCGCTGGCCAACGACGTCTCGGTCGCCTTCCTGACCCTGCTCGAACAGCTCGGCCCCGAGGAACGCGCCGCGTTCCTGCTGAAGGAGGCCTTCGACCACGACTACCGTAAGATCGCCGAGCTGATCGGCCACAGCGAAGCCAACTGCCGGCAGCTGGTGCATCGCGCCCGGCAGCGGTTGCAGGCCGGGCGGCCGCGCTTCAACGCCGACGCCAGCCAGCACCGGCAGCTGCTGGCGCGCTTCATGGATGCCTCGCAGCGCGGCGACAGCGAGGCGATCCAGGCCCTGCTGCACGCCAACGCGCAACTGGTCTCCGACGGTGGCGGCGTGGTTACCGCCGCGATCCGCCCGCTGCTGGGCGCCGAGCGCATCGGTCGCCTGTTCTGGGCCATCGCCCGCCGCGGCGCGGTGCATCCGGCGCAGCTGGGCTACGTCAACGGCGAACCGGCGATCCTGCGCTTCCAGGGCGACCGCCTGCACTCGGTCACCACCATCGAAGTGGTCGATGGCCGCATCGCCAACGTGTACAGCGTGCTGAATCCAGAAAAATTGCCGAAGGTTGTCACGCACCGCAACGCTGCGGCGTCCTTGTGATGAAGGCGGCCATCGTGGCCGCCGTGGAGCCCACGATGTCCGATCACACCTCCCCCCGCGTCCCCTACACCCGCCTGGCCGCCGAGGCCTTCAAGGGCCTGCTGGCCACCAGCCAGGCGGTGCATGACAGCTCGATTGATCCGACCCTGATGGAACTGGTGTTCCTGCGCGTGTCGCAGCTCAACGGCTGCGGCTACTGCATGGACATGCACGGCACGGCGCTGCGCAAGGGCGGCATCGAGCCGCGCAAGCTGGACACCCTGCCCGCCTGGCACGAAAGCCGCTTCTTCGATGCGCGCGAACGTGCGGCGCTGGGCTGGGCCGAGGCGCTGACCCGGCTGACCGACGGTGCGCCGTCGCAGGCGACGTTCGATGCATTGGCGCCGCACTTCGATGAGAAGGGCATCAGTGACCTGAGCATGGGCATTGCGGTGATCAATGCCTGGAACCGGCTGGGTGCGGGGCTGCTGCCGCCGCTGCCGTAACGGGGGGCTGGCCGGGCTGCCGCCCGGCACCCGCAGAGGCAACAACCAGAGCAACATCAAAAGCCGGCGCTACTGTGGGTTGGCGGGGTGGATCAGGTCGCAGGGGACGCTGCAAGTACGTCCATGTAAGCTCGGTCGCCGCATCCATGCGGCTCACGCCCCTGCGACCTGACCCACCCCGCCTTCGATAGTTCACTGGAGCTGCTGGTAGGTGTCGACCGTGGTCGACACGGTCGATCCACGCCGTGCATGGATACGGGAGGGTCAGATCCCTTTGTGTGGCAAAGGGATCTGACCCCGGTGCCGGCCACACGGCTGCACTGACCCCATCTGCACGTATCAGGCGCGCACAATACGCGCATGCCTGCTTCCCCCACCGCTGGCGCTGCCGCCGCGAAGAAACCCAGCCTGCGCCAGCGCTTCAGGGCGATGCGCAATCTGCCCCCTTTCCTGCGCATGGTCTGGAAGACCAGTCCGGCGCTGACCCTGGCCAGCCTGGGGCTGCGCCTGATCCGTGCCCTGCTGCCGGTGGCGATGCTGTACGTCGGCAAGTTGATCATCGACAGCGCCCTGCACCTGAGCCAGCACGATGCCGGCTACCCGCCGCTGGGCGAGGCGCTGTCCAGCGGCCTGCTCAATCCACTGCTGGGCCTGCTGGCACTGGAATTCGGCCTGGCCATCGCCTCGGACCTGCTCGGCCGGCTGGTCAGCTACGCCGACGCTCTGCTTTCCGAACTGTTCGCCAACGCCACCAGCATCCGCCTGATGGAACACGCCGCGACGCTGGACCTGGAGGATTTCGAAGACCCGGACCTGCAGGACAAGCTGGACCGTGCGCGGCGCCAGACCATGGGCCGGATGAACCTGATGAGCCAGCTGTTCGGCCAGGCGCAGGACGCGATCACCGTGGCCAGCCTCGCCGTCGGCCTGCTGGTCTACGCGCCGTGGCTGATCCTGCTGCTGGCGCTGGCACTGGTGCCGGCCTTCATCGGCGAATCGCACTTCAACGCGGCCGGCTACAGCCTCAACTTCCAGTGGACGCCCGAGCGCCGCCAGCTCGACTACCTGCGCCAGCTGGGCGCCAGCGTGGAAACGGCCAAGGAAGTGAAGATCTACAACCTGCACCGCTTCCTGGTGGAGCGCTACCGGCGCCTGTCGGTGGCATTGTTCCAGGCCAACCGCGCCCTGGCACGGCGCCGCGCGTTCTGGGGCACGCTGCTGGCTGCGCTGGGCACGCTGGGGTATTACACCGCCTACGCCTACATCGCATGGCGCACGGTGCGCGGGGACTTCTCGATCGGCGACCTGACCTTCCTCGCCGGCAGCTTCCTGCGCCTGCGCCAGCTGCTGGAAGGCCTGCTGATCGGCTTCTCGCAGGTGGCCAGCCAGGCGCTGTACCTGGATGACCTGTTCTCTTTCTTCCAGATCCAGCCGGAAATCCACTCGCGCGATGGGGCCGTGCGCGTGCCGCAACCGATCCGCCAGGGCTTCGTATTCGAGAACGTCGGCTTCCGCTACCCCGATGCCGAACAGTGGGCGGTGCGCCATCTGGATTTCCAGCTGCACGCCGGCGAAGTGCTGGCCCTGGTCGGCGAGAACGGCGCCGGCAAGACCACCCTGGTGAAGCTGCTGGCGCGGCTGTACGAACCGGACGAAGGCCGCATCCTGCTCGACGGCCGCGACCTGCGCGATTACGACCTGGATGACCTGCGCGCCAACCTCGGGGTGATCTTCCAGGACTTCGTGCGCTACAACCTCAGCGCCGGCGAGAACATCGGCGTCGGCCAGGTCGAGGCGATGGACGACCAGGCACGCATCGCTGACGCGGCGCGACGCGGCATGGCCGAGGAAGTCATCGACGACCTGCCCGGCGGCTACGACCAGCAGATCGGCCGCCGCTTCAAGCAGGGCGTGGACCTATCCGGTGGCCAATGGCAGAAGATCGCCATTGCCCGCGCATGGATGCGCAATGCGCAGGTGATGATCCTGGATGAGCCAACGGCAGCGCTGGATGCCCGCAGTGAGTTCGAGGTGTTCCAGCGGTTCAGGGAACTGGCGGATAATCGCACCGCAGTACTGATTTCCCACCGTTTTTCCTCGGTACGCATGGCCGACCGCATCCTGGTGCTGGCCGATGGCCGGATCGAGGCCAGCGGCACCCATGCGCAGCTGATGGCGCAGGGCGGCCGCTATGCCGAGCTGTTCGAGCTGCAGGCGGCGGGTTACCGCTGAGAACGCCTCTCGTTCCGCCCAATGAGAACTTGTCTCATTTGAGATAGAATCACCCCCGACGACTTTCGATAGATACGCCCATGTCCTCCGCTTTCGGCGCCGAAACGGTGCTTGAGGTCCGTCACTGGACCGATGCCTACTTCAGCTTCACCACCACCCGCGACAGCGGTTTCCGCTTCGAGAACGGCCAGTTCGTGATGATCGGCCTGGAAACCGAGGCGCGACCGCTGCTGCGCGCCTATTCCATTGCCAGTGCCAACTGGGAAGAACAACTGGAGTTCTTCAGCATCAAGGTGCAGGACGGCCCGCTGACCTCGCGCCTGCAGCACATCAAGCCGGGCGACAAGGTACTGGTCGGCAAGAAGCCCACCGGCACCCTGCTGATCAGCGACCTGCATCCCGGCAGGAACCTGTACCTGCTGGGCACCGGCACCGGCCTGGCGCCGTGGCTGTCGGTCATCAAGGACCCGGAAACCTACGAGCGCTTCGAGAAGGTGATCCTCTGCCACGGCGTGCGCTACGAGAAGGACCTGGCCTATCGCGATTACTTCGAGAAGGAACTGCGTGAGCACGAGTTCCTCGGCGAAATGATCGGCGACAAGCTGCTGTACTACCCGGCCGTCACCCGCGAGCCGTTCGCCAACCAGGGCCGCCTGACCCAGCTGATGGAGAGCGGCGAGATGCAGCGCACCCTCGGCCTGCCGGAACTGAGCCCGGAAAACGACCGCGCGATGATCTGCGGCAGCCCGCAGATGCTGGCCGACCTTCGCACCGTGCTCGATGCCCGGGGTTTCCAGGTTTCGCCGCGCATCGGCCAACCGGGCCACTACGTGTTCGAACGCGCGTTCGTCGAGAAATAACCCATCGCATCTGTAGAGCCGAGCCCGCGCTCGGCTTGCGCGCGGCGCGCGCTCTCGGAGTCAGCCGGAAAAGCAGCCGAGCGTGGGCTTGGCTCTACAGCAGCGCTTCGATCGCGCTGCGCAACTGCTCCGGCCGGGTGGTGGGCGCATGCCGCGACACCACCTGCCCCTGGCGATCGACCAGGAACTTGCTGAAATTCCACTTGATGCGGGCACTGCCGAGCAGGCCACGCTTTTCGTGCGTCATCCAGGCCCACAACGGATCAGCGCCCTCGCCGTTGACCTCGATCTTCTCCGACAGCGGAAAGCTGACCGGATAGTCCAGCGAACAGAACTGCCGGATCTGCGCCGCGTCCCCCGGCTCCTGCGCACCGAACTGGTTGCACGGGAAGCCGATCACCACCAGGCCGCGTTCGCGGTAGTCCTGCCACAGCTGTTCCAGCCCGGTGTACTGCGGGGTGAACCCACAGCGGCTGGCAACGTTCACCAGCAGCAACGGGTGGCCCTGATAACGGGCCAGCGCCTGCGGCTGGCCGTCGAGGTCACGGAAGCTGAAATCGTAGGCGCTGGTCATGAGGGCGGGCCGTGGGCGGTGAATGCATGGTACCCGCGCCCGGAGCCGGCAACATGCCTTTTGACACAAGTGCGGGCGCCGCCGGCCGGGTTACCCTCGGGCCCTTGTTTGCCTTACCGGAGTTCCTGCCTTGACCACCCGCCTTGCCCTTGCCGTGGCCATGTCCCTCGGCCTTGCCCTGCCCGCCTTCTCGGCCGGCGCCGTCACCCCGGCTGCCAGCACCCATGCCCAGCAGGCCAATCCGTTCTTTGCCGAAAGCCCGCTGCCCCTGCATTATCCGCAGTTCGACAGGATCAAGGACAGCGACTTCGCCCCGGCCTTCGACGCCGGCATGGCGCAGCAGCTGAAGGAAGTGGAGGCCATCGCCAACAACAAGGCCAAGCCGACCTTCGACAACACCATCATCGCCCTGGAAAAGAGCGGTGACATCCTCGACCGTGCGACCACCGTGTTCTTCAGCCTGGTCGGTGCCGATACCAATGACACCCGCAAGAAGCTGCAGGCCGACTACTCGGCGAAGTTCGCCGCGCACAGCGATGCGATCGCGCTGAACGGCAAGCTGTTCGCCCGCATCCAGGCGCTGTACGACACCCGCGGCCAGCTGGGCCTGGACGCCGAAGGCGTACGCCTGGTCGAGAAGTACTACGACAACTACGTGCGCGCCGGTGCCAAGCTGTCCGAAGCCGACAAGGCCAAGCTGAAGGAGATGAACGCCGAGCTGGCCAACCTGGGTACCAAGTTCAGCCAGAACGTGCAGTCGGAAGTGAACGCTTCGGCGATCACCGTCGACGACGTCAAGGAGCTGGACGGCCTGTCCAAGGAGCAGATCGCCGCCGCCGCCGAAGCTGCCAAGGCCCGCGGCCAGGACGGCAAGTACGTGATCACCCTGCTCAACACCACCGGCCAGCCGCCGCTGACCAACCTGGCCAACCGCGCCCTGCGCCAGAAGATCTACGAAGCGTCGGTCAGCCGTGGCAGCCGTGGCGGTGAGTTCGACAACACCGCGCTGGTCTCGCGCATCATGCAGCTGCGTGCCGACAAGGCCAAGCTGATGGGCTTCCCGAACTTCGCGGCCTACAACCTGACCAACCAGACCGCGAAGACCCCCGAAGCGGTCAACGCGATGCTGGGCAAGCTGGCTCCGGCCGCCGTGGCCAACGCCAAGCGCGAAGCTGCCGACCTGCAGGCGATGATCGACCAGGAACAGAAGGCGGCCGGCAAGCCGACGTTCAAGCTGGAACCGTGGGACTGGGCCTTCTACAGCGAGAAGGTGCGCCAGGCCAAGTACAACTTCGACGAGTCGCAGCTGAAGCCGTACTTCGAAATGAAGAACGTGCTGGAGAACGGCGTGTTCCATGCCGCCAACCTGGAATTCGGCCTGACCTTCAAGCAGCGCACCGACCTGCCGGTCTATCACGATGACGTCACCGTCTACGACGTGTTCGATGCCGACGGCAGCCAGCTGGCGATCTTCATCTTCGACCCGTATGCACGCGCCTCCAAGCGCGGTGGTGCGTGGATGAACTCCTACGTCTCGCAGTCCAAGCTGACCGGCTTCAAGCCGGTGGTCGCCAACCACCTGAACATCCCGAAGCCGCCGGCCGGCCAGCCGACCCTGCTGACCTGGGATGAGGTGAACACCACCTTCCACGAGTTCGGCCACGCCCTGCACGGCATGTTCTCCAACGTGAAGTACCCGTACTTCTCGGGCACCTCGGTGCCGCGTGACTTCGTCGAGTTCCCCTCTCAGGTCAACGAGATGTGGGCTGACAACCCGGTCATCCTGAAGAACTACGCCAAGCACTACCAGAACGGTTCGGCGATGCCGCAGGCGCTGCTGGACAAGGTGCTGGCGGCGGCCAAGTTCAATCAGGGCTTCGCCACCACCGAGTACCTGGGTGCGGCCATGCTGGATCAGCGCTGGCACCAGATCGGCCCGGACCAGGTGCCGGCAGCCAAGGACGTGATGGCCTTCGAGCGCGCCGCACTGGAGAAGGACGGCATCTACTACGCTCCGGTTCCGCCGCGTTACAGGACCCCGTACTTCAGTCACATCATGGGCGGCTATTCGGCCGGCTACTACGCCTACATCTGGTCGGAAGTGCTTGATGCCAACACCCAGAAGTGGTTCAAGGACAATGGCGGCCTGAGCCGCAAGAACGGCGACCACTTCCGTGCCACCCTGCTGTCCAAGGGCGGCAGCGTCGACGCGATGCAGCTGTTCCGCGATTTCGCCGGCCACGAGCCGCAGATCGAACCGCTGCTGGAAAAGCGTGGCCTGACCGGCGCCGGCAACTGATCGCCTGCGCGCTAGCGTGAAACGAAAACCGCCCGGGAGACCGGGCGGTTTTTTTGTTGTGGTTGGGGTCAGAGCCCTTTTCTGTGAAAAGGGATCTGACCCCGGGGTCTCCGACCCCGCGCTGGCTTCATCGCGGCGCCACGTACCCGCCCGGCACGCCTTCCGGCGACAGCACCAGCTGCCACAGCTGCGCATGCCGGCAGCGGAAGGTGGCCATCGACCCGGCCAGGTAGAAGCGCCACATTCGCCGGAAGTGCTCGTCGTAGTGCGCATCCAGCCGCGGCCACGCTGCTTCCACGTTGCGCCGCCATGCCTGCAGGGTCAGGTCGTAGTCGGTGCCGAAGTTGTGCCAGTCTTCCAGCACGAAACGGCCTTCGAACGCCCGGGTGATCTGCGCCGCCGACGGCAGCATTGAGTTGGGAAAGATGTAGCGCGCGATCCACGGATCGGTGCGATGCCGGGAGATGTTGGTGCCGATGGTGTGCAACAGCAGCAGGCCGCGCGGCGACAGGCAACGCTTGGCCACCTCGAAAAAGCCCGCGTAGTTCTTGTCACCGACGTGCTCGAACATGCCGATCGAGAAAATCGCATCGAACGGTTCGTCCAGCTCGCGGTAGTCCTGCAATCGGATCTCGATCGGCAGGCCCGCGCACAGGTTCCGCGCGAACTCGGCCTGCTCCTGCGAAATCGTCACGCCGACGCCACTCACACCGTAGCGCTCAGCGGCGAACTTCAGCGCTTCGCCCCAACCGCAGCCAATGTCCAGCACGCGCTGGCCCGGGCGCAGGCCCAGCTTTCGGCAGACCAGGTCGAGCTTGGCTTCCTGTGCGGCGTCGAGATCATCGGCGTTGCGCCAATAGCCGCAGCTGTAGACCAGGCGCTGGCCGAGCATGGCCTGGTAGAGATCGTTGCCCAGGTCGTAATGACGGCGCCCGACCTCGTAGCTGCCCTGCCCCGCCTGCAGGTTGAACAGGCGCGCCTTCAGCGCATCGGCCACTTCGCGCCAGCCGTGCACCCGTTCATCCAGGTGCGCCTGCATCAGGTGGGCGAGGAATTCATCCAGGACGTTCGCATCCCACCACCCTTCCATGTAGCTCTCGCCCAGGCCGAGCGAGCCTTGGCCCATGACCCGCGCGAAAAAGCGCGGGTCATGCACCTGGATGTCCTGTGGCTGGGTACCGCCGATGCGGACCCCGGCTTCGTGGAGCAGGCCGGCGACCCGCTCCTGCAACCCTGTATCCACGCCACCTCCTCGACTGCGGTCAACCGCGTGCGAACAGCTCCACGTAGTCCTTGGCCACGTGCGGCAACAGCACCGCCGCCGGTACATCGGCGGTCTGGGTGCCGTCCGAGTATGGACCCACCTGGTACGGAGGGAAAACAAACCGCAGCGCGGTGATCTGCCCCTTGTCGTCGGTCAGTGGCTGGAACTGGCTGAAATTGTCGGCCTGCGGGCCAGTACCGTCGGCGATCATGCGCGATGCGTTGCGCAGCGATTCCTGCAGTTGGGCCGGGTCCATGTCCTCGCCGCTGAGCCGCGTGGCCACGCGTTCGCGCAGCTGGTCGGAGACGAAATCGCTGATTGCCTTCCAGCCCTTGGCATCGGTCACCAGCTTGTCGGCACTGAGCATCTGCTGCTGCTGCGGCAGCCATACGAAGCGCGCCACCAGCGGTTCGCCATGGGCGCCACCGGTGTAGCGGCTGCCATCGGCACTGACCACCACCAGCTGCGGGGTTTCCAGCAGCTTCTCGAAGCTCAACGACAGCTCGTAGGGCATGGTCGGCTTGTCATTGCCCAGCCCGTCCAGCGCCTGCTGCAGGTCACTGCGTGCACTCGTCGCATAACTCTGCAGCGCGCGCGCCAGGCCGGGGTAGCGGTCGATACCGGCCGGGTAGCTGATGCCCACCACTTCGCGCTCGTTGTTTTCGATCACGTCGCGCAGGTCCAGCGGCGCTTCCGTGGCCGGCGTCTCGCCGGCGGCGGTGGCTTCGGCGGCGGGCGCCGCGTCGGTCACCGGCGTCGGCTCGCTTTCACGCTGGCAACCGGCCAGCAACAGCACGCCCACCACGCCGGCCAGCACGCTGACGTGCAGTGGCCGGTTGTTTCCAATCTTCATCGGGATCCCCTGTTCATGTTTGTACATCATCGCCTGCCATGGCTGAAGCGTGGCCCGCTGGCACTCAGCCAACGAGCAGGTCGTGGTACTCCTCGTGCCGCTGCAGGAAAGCCTCGGCGTAGGAACATGCCGGCACCACCTTGTACTTCTGCTCGCGGGCGAAACGCAGTGCCACGCGGGTCAGCTCACCGGCGATGCCACGGCCGGCGATCGGCTCGGGCACCTCGGTGTGGGTGATCACCATGCGCTTGCGCTTGATCTGGTAGTCCAGCACCGCCAGCTGTCCTCGCACACGGGCGGTGAAGCGGTGGTTGGCCAGGTCGTGTTCGACCTCGTAGGCCAGACCGGGGGGCGTGACCGAAGCCATGGAACTGTCTCCTGCGGCGACTGCGTGGATGGTGCGCAGCCGGGCGCCATGATCGCGTGAAGCCTGAACAGGGGCAAGTCCAGTCCATTCACGTCAGTTTTCGCCCTCAAGCTGGAGGGTCGCCGGCCGCTATCGCCTATGGCGGGGTACGGCCAGGCTGGCACGACCCTTGCGACCGTTGATCATGCGCACCACCGTGGAGGCTCCCATGCACGCCAGCGATTCCCATTCCGATACCGACCGCGCCCTGCTGGAGGGCCTGCTGCAACTGGCGGTGGAAGGGCAGACCGAGGATCAGGATTTCCAGCGCATCGGCGAGGAAGTATTCGCCCGCCTGCTGGATACCTACGGCCACACGACCCAGGCCTGAAACCGGATACGCCGGGGTCGGATCCACAGGATCCGACCCCGGCACGCTTCAGCCGCCCAGGCGGAAGGTCGGGTTGGAGAGTTCGCGCAGGAAGTGGTTGAAGATGCTCGGCTGCATGGCCAGCATGAAGATCACGCCGAACGCCGCACCTGCCAGGTGCGCGCTGTGGTTGATGCGGTCGCCGCCGCGCTTGTCCATCCAGATGCTGTAGCCGACGTAGAACGCGGCATAGATGATCGCCGGTGCCGGGATGAAGAACACCAGGATGATCGACCACGGCTTGATCAGGATGAAGGCGAACAGCACCGCCGACACCGCACCGGATGCCCCGAGGCTGAGGTAGTTCGGGTTCTTCTGGTTCTTCAGGTAGCTGGGCAGGATCGAGACCAGCAGCGCGCCGATGTAGAACGCCGGGTAGGTCAGGTAGCTGCCGGTCAGCTGCACCATCACGCTCTCGATGAATCCCCCGAAGAAGAACAGGGTGATCATGTTGAAGATCAGGTGCGACCAGTCGGCGTGGATGAAGCCATAGGTCACCAGCCGGTCGTACTGGCGATGGCGGTCGACGGCCGGCGGCCACAGGATCAGGCGATCGGCCAGCTTGCGGTTGTTGAACGCCATCCACGACAGGATGGCGGTGATGGCGATCAACAGCAGATTGACGGGGGTCATGTCAGGCTCAGGCGCTACGGTAGTTGTCGACCATACGATAGCGTTTCGCGTACCAACCGAAGGCCAACGCCGCGACGAAGGCGAAACCGGCGAAGAAGAACATCAGGAACGCCGCTTCGCTCAGGCCCGTACTGGCAATCCTGTGGGTCACGGCATCGTTGCGCACGGCAGCGTTCGACAGCAGCACCCACAGGTTGCCGATGGTGGTGGTCAGGTTCCAGAAGCTCATCACCACACCCTTCATCGCCTGTGGCGCCTGGCTGTAGGCGAACTCCAGGCCGGTGGCCGAGACCAGCACCTCACCGAAGGTCAGCAGCGCATACGGCAGCATCTGCCAGAAGATCGACATGGCGTTGCCGCCGTCCATCACCACCTGGATGCCGCCGACCACGATCCAGGCCAGGCCGCTGAAGGCGATGCCGGCGGTCATGCGGCGCAGCGCGGTCGGCTCAAAGCCGAAGCGGCGCAGGGCCGGGTACAGCACCAGGTTGTTGAACGGAATCAGGATCATCACCAGCAGCGGGTTCAGCGCCTGCATCTGCGAGGCGGTGAACCAGCTCGGCATCTGCATCTGCTGGCCCTGCAGGACCCAGGTCGAGGCCTTCTGGTCGAACAGCGAGAAGAACGGCGTGGTCAGCGCGAAGATCACCAGCACGCGCAGCACCGAGCGCACGCCTTCCACGGCTTCGGCCGGATGCTGGCCACGGGCGCGGTCCAGCTGCAACCAGGTACCGCCACCGATGCCGGCGAGGATGGCCACCAGCGCCAGGCACAGGCAGATCACGATGCCCAGCGAGCCGACCAGGCCGAACGAGGCCGCCGCCAGCGCCAGGCCGAGCACGGCGATCACCAGGCCCGGACGGCCCTGGCCGGCCACGCGCGTGGTCAGCGCGGTACGCACCACGTTGGCGAACGAATGCGGATCCTTCGGCGGCAGCGGCACCAGCACGTAGCGCTTGCGGCCCAGCCAGAACACGAAGGTAGCAATGAACATCAGGATGCCCGGGATACCGAACGCCCACTGCGGCCCCCAGTTCTTCAGTGCCAGCGGGATCAGCAGCGAGGCGAACAGCGAGCCGAAGTTGATGATCCAGTAGAAGGCGTCGAAGACGATCTTGGCCAGGTGCTTGTTGCTCTGGTCGAACTGGTCGCCCATGAACGAGGCCACCAGCGGCTTGATGCCACCGGCACCCAGCGCGATCAGGCCCAAGCCGAGGAAGAAGCCCTCGCGGCTGTTCTCGAACAGCGCCAGGCACAGGTGGCCGGCGCAGTAGATCAGGCTGAACCAGAGGATGGTGTGGTATTTGCCGAAGAACCTGTCGGCCAGCCAGCCACCGAGCAGCGGGAAGAAATACACGCCGATCATGAAGCTGTGCATGATGTCCTTGGCTTCACCGGCACGGCCTTCCGCAGTGATTTCCTGCAGCAGCAGCGAGGTGATCAGGAACTGCACCAGGATGTTGCGCATCCCGTAGAAACTGAACCGTTCGCAGGCCTCATTGCCGATGATGTACGGAATCTGGCGCGGCATCTTTCCTTGGCCGGCGATGGGGGCGACTGCGTCGTGGCTCATCCTGTAAGGCATTCCTGCAAAGCGAAAGGCGCAAGGTTACCGGAACCGGGGCTTGCGAAGCACGCTGCAGGGCTGCATGACAACGGTGCCAATCCGTGGCAGGCAGTGCAGGCCCTGCCGGAAGTCACGGCACCTGCACGGCAAAAGCGTAAACTTATCGTTATGCGCCCCCTCGCCCCCGCCCGCCTCCTGCTCAGCTGCCTTGCGCTGTTGCTGGCATTGCAGGCGCAGGCACGACCACAGGCGCCGGCCGCCGTTGCCAGTGAGAGCGAACCTCGGCAGCTGACGGTAGCCGCGCTGGAGCTGCCCAGCCGCGATGACGCGCAATGGAAGCAGCGCCGCGAGCAGGTCGCACAACTGCTGACCGACCTGCAGCCGGACGTGATCTCGGTGCAGCAGGTGCTGCAGCAGCAAGGCCGCAACCCGGCCTGCTGGCTGGCCAGCCGGCTGCGCTACAGCTGCGACTTCGTCACCGCCGACCCACCCAGCCAGCCACTGCGCCATGGCAACGCCATGCTGACCCGGCTGCCGGTGAGCGAGGACGGCGTGACCCTGCTGCATCCTCCCGGCACCTTCAGTGCGGCCGGCATGATGCGGCTGAAGCTGGGCGAGGCGCTGGTCAACATCTATGTGGCGCGGCTGCGCCCGGACCCGGACGAGGCCACTGCCCGCCAACACCAGACCAGCGACCTGATGACCTGGATCGGCGCCACCGCCGAAGGCATGCCGAGCCTGATCGCGGGCGACTTTTCGGCCAGCACGGTGGAGCTGGTGCGGAGCACGCCCGGCTTCCAGCCGGCACGGCGCAATCCCGGCGGCCGCCCCGAGCCGCCTGCGGCCAGTGGCGGCGGCGCCAGTGGCCACGGCTTGGACGTGCTGTTCCAGGTCAAGCACTTCGGCGGCATCCGCCAGCAGCCGATCCTGCTGCCCGCCGACGGCGACCTGCCCGGACTGCGCCTGGGCGTGTTGGCAACCCTGCGCCTGCAGGACGCTACGGCCACGGCGGAATAGGTCGTGCCGGGATCCTGCAACAGAAAAGGCCGGGGTCTCCCCCGGCCTTTCCACTCATCCCGTCGCCGCGATCAGGCGATCGCTTCCTGGTAACGGCGCTCGACTTCATTCCAGTCGATGACGTTGAAGAACGCGCCGATGTATTCCGGGCGGCGGTTCTGGTACTTCAGGTAGTACGCGTGTTCCCACACGTCCAGGCCGAGGATGGGAGTGTTGCCTTCCATCAGCGGGCTGTCCTGGTTGCCGGTGCTCTCGACCACCACCTTCTTGTCCGGGGTCACGCTCAGCCACGCCCAGCCGCTGCCGAAACGGGTCAGCGCCGCCTTGGTGAAGGCGTCCTTGAACTTGTCGAAACCGCCCAGGTCCTTGTCGATGGCCTTGGCCACGTCACCCACCGGGTTGCCACCTGCGTTCGGGGCCATCACGGTCCAGAACAGCGAGTGGTTGGCATGGCCACCACCGTTGTTGCGCACCGGACCCTGCAGGTTCTCCGGCAACGACTTGAGCTTCTTCACCAGCTCTTCGACCGGCAGGTCAGCGTATTCGGTGCCTTCCAGCGCCGCGTTGACGTTGTTGATGTAGGTCTGGTGATGCTTGGTGTGATGGATTTCCATCGTCGCCGCATCGATATGCGGCTCCAGCGCGTCGTAGGCGTAGGACAGCTTGGGCAGGGTGTAGGCCATGATGCATCTCCTGATTGCGAGGGCACCCGACGATGTCGGGCGGTGCGCCGTGAATGATGGGGACAGACCCGCAGATTACCAAGGGGGATGTAAAGGAAATTGCGTCCTGCCAGTGAGCACGACGGCAATTGTTACGCAGCAGTGACGCGGCACCCTCCTCATGCGCCATGCAGCGCGCAGGCGCTACAGTGCGTGCACCACCCTCGCCCGCCCCTGCCCATGCGCAACCCCCGGCTGCTGATCACCGCCATCGCCCTGCTGCTGCTCGGCCTGGTCGCCAACCATTTCCTGCAGCGGCCGCCGGCGCCACAGTTCGCACCGGACCTGCAGGGAACACCGACCGCACGGGCCCCTGCCACGGCAACGCCCGGACGGGACAACGGCCTGCCCGCGTTCCTGCCCACCGAAGCACGCCAGACCATTGCCCTGATCCAGCGAGGCGGTCCATTCCCGCACCGCCAGGACGGCACTACCTTCGGCAACCGCGAGCAGCAGCTGCCACAACGTCCGCGTGGCTACTACCGCGAGTACACCGTCGACACTCCCGGTGCACGCACGCGTGGCACGCGCCGCATCGTCACCGGCGGCGATCCGCCGGAGGCGTGGTACTACACCGACGACCACTACGAATCGTTCCGCAGCTTCACCGTACCGGCCCAGGGAGCGCAGTGATGAGCCACGATGATTTCGGCCTCGGCCTGCATGACATCAACAATGCCGGCGTCTATGCCATCGACAGCGATGACATCGGCGCACTGGCCGCAGCAATGCGCGATGCCAGCCTCAAGGTGATCCGCATCGATCTGGAAGGCGTGACGGACAAGCGCACCCTGCTCGCCCGGCTCGCCGCGCAACTGGATTTCCCGGCCGGTTTCGGCGGCAACTGGGATGCACTGTCGGACAACCTGCGTGATCTGCAATGGCTGCCGGCCAACGGCTACGCGCTGTTCCTGTGCGATGTGGACGCGCTGCGCGCCGCCGCACAGAAGGACTTCGACACCCTGCTGGACGTGATGGATGAAGCCAGCCGCGATTGGGTCGGTCGCGATGTGCCGTTCTGGGTGTTCCTGTCGCAGAGCGCGTAAGGGCAACGCCCTGATAGAGGCTGACCTTGGTCGGCATGGGCGTGCCCCCCATTGGATCATCCACGCATGGCGTGGATCTACCCGGCGCAGCTGGATGCACAGTAGATCCGCGCCATGCGTGGATGCGCCGTCCTAGCGGCTCCCGTTGTCTTCCTGCAGTTCCTTCTTGAACGGGATGTCCGGCGGCGGCCGTGCCACGGCCGGCTGGTCCTGCATGTTGGGGTTGGTCAGGCCACAGCCACCGCCGGCCTGCAGGATCGAAATGACGCAGGAAATCCTCGTGTTGGTGCCCGGCAGCGGAATCTCCATCGCCTTGACGCCCTTGCGCACCCATTCGGCCAGCAGCGATTCCTGCGGCACCCAGTACTTGTCGAACGAGGTCGGCGTGTAGTCGTAGGGCGGGCGCTTCAGCCAGGTGCCCGATTGCGCGATGCGCTCCTTGCTCCAGCCGTCGTTGGCGCCACCGGGCGCACCGCGCTCGGCGTGGCCATCGCCGTCCTGGCCCGGCACGCGCACGCTGCCATCGGCATTGAACAGGCCATTGCCCTTGCCGGCAGTGCTGGCCTGGCGGGCGCCACTGCTGGCACCGTTACGGTTACGGCTGGATGAACCCCAGTCGTCGCCCTTGGCAGGCGTGGCCCAGTTGCCTGGATTGGGCGCCGGGCGCGCTCCGGCGTTTGCCGTGCTGCTGGAGGCCGACGGACGCGTGCTGCTGCTCGTCTGCGCCGCGCTGCCTTGCGCCGCAGCCGCAGGCGCCACGGTGGTACTGCCACTGGAGGATGCCGGTGCCGCCGCCGGTGCCGCTGCCGGGGCCACTTCACGCTCCCGCACCTGTACATCACGGCCGGTGGGCGCGCGTACGGCGGGCTCACGCCCGGCCACCGCCGCCATCCGCACCTGCGGATCGGCCACGGCCTGCACTTCACGTTCACGCACCTGCACGTCCTGCTGTGGCACGCGCACCTGCATTTCAGGGCTGCGCAGCGGTTTGGGTGCGACGGGCGCTTCGACGATGCTGACTTCGCGTTCGCGCACCTGGATGTCACGCACCTGCGGCGTGCGCACGGCCAGTTCCGGGCTGCGCATCTGGCTTGGCGTCGGCGGCGCCTGCACCGGCTGCACGCTGCGCTCGCGCACAACGGGCGTGCTGTCACGCGGTACGACGCTGACTTCGGTTCGAGGCACGCTGACCGGCGGCACCACGAAATCCGTGCTGGCCTGCGCCACCTCGGTGGCCTGGACCGGTGAAGGCGGCGGCGCGGCAACCGGCGCCGGCTCGGCTTCGGCAGGCGGCGGAGGAACACTGGCGGTCGGCGCGGATGCAGGGGAAGATGCGGCGGCTTCGGCAGCCGCCGGGTGCGGGGCAGGAGCTGTGGCGGCACCCGTCTGCTGCCCCGTCGCAACCCGACCTGCCGCAGCGGCCGCAGCGACTTCGGCGCCTGGCTGATCGCCCCCGCCTTCCTGGGTCGCGCGGCCGACGAACTCCACCTGCACGCGCTCACCCTCGGCACCCTCTTCGTCTGGCGCAGTGGTGCGGATCACCGCCACCCACAGCAGCAGCATGAAGAACAGCAGGTGCAGCAGTGCGCTGATCAGTGCCGAGGTCCAGCGCATCCAGCGCTGGTCGCGCGGCGCAGCGTCCCAGTCCTGCCAGAACAGACGGCGCAACGCTTGCCACAGCGACAGCTGCGGCGATTGGCCTGGCCGGCCGGGCAGCGGACGCGGCAGCAACACCGCAATTACTTCGCCGGCATGCAACGGCCGCGGCAGCGGCCCCAGCGAGCGCAGCCACAACGCCCAGCCATAAGGCAGGCGCGTGGTCTTCTCAAGGACGGCGCGGGGCTGCTGGCGGGCCAGCAGCAGATCGATGAGTTGCTCGGCCCGGGTCAGAGGCACGCGTCAGCGATCAGGCGACGTTGTCGCGCGGAATGTACGGCGCGTGGCCGCTGTCGTGGTCGGTCGCGTCGCGCACGGCGGTCACGCCCGGCACGCGGCCCATCAGGGTCTTTTCGATGCCCTGCTTGAGCGTCACGTCGGCCATGCCGCAGCCCTGGCAGCCACCACCGAAGCGCAGCAGCACCACGCCGTCGGCCGAGACTTCCTGCACGGCCACCTTGCCGCCATGCGAGGCCAGCTGCGGATTGACTTCGTTCTCCACCACCCAGTGCACGCGCTCGACCAGCGAGGCCGCATCACCGGGCGCTTCACCCTTGATGCGCGGCGCCTTGATGGTCAACTGCTGGGCACCGGCGGTGCCGGCGACGATGTCGATCTCTGCGCCGTCGAGCCAGCCAACGCTGCCGGCATCGACATAGAGGGTGAAGCCATCGCAGTCCACCGCCCACTCGTCGCCCAGCAGGTCGGTGGGTTCGGCGAATTCCAGCCGGGCGTCGGCGCGCGGGGTACCGGGGTCGACCGCGCTCAGGCGCACGCCCATGCCAGGCACGCCCTCGCGTTCGATCAGCTTGCGGAAATGGGTCTGGGCAGTGTCGGAGATCTGGATCATCAGGCTATTCTAGCCAAGTAAGCGTCAGCCGCTCATTCGGTTTATACACCGTCCGGCGCATTGTTCAGTCAACACGAGGTGGAGATTCCCATGGCCGACCTGATTCCACTGGCCCAGGCCCGTTGCGTGCCACGCAAAGGCAGCGACCACAAGCTCGGCGAAGCCCGCCTGGCCGAACTGCTGCCGCAGGTTCCCGGCTGGGAGCTGAGCGAGGGCGGGCAGGCCCTGACGCGCACCTTCCGCTTCAAGGATTACTACGCCACCATGGCCTTCGTGAACGCGCTGGCCTGGATTGCCCATCGCGAGGACCACCACCCGGACCTGGGCGTGCACTACGACCGCGCGGTCGTGCGCTTTTCCACCCATGACGTGGGCGGTCTGAGCGAGAACGACTTCATCTGCGCGGCAAAGACTTCGGCCCTGACGGAGCAACTGCCATGAACGTACGCTTGCTGAACCTGTCCCTGATCGCTGCGACCGGCCTGGCCGGCTGCGGCTCGTCCGAACCGCCGGCACCACCGCCGCCACCGCCGACCGAAGTCGCAGCAGTGAAGACGCCGCCGCCGCAGTACCCGCTTGAACTGGCCTGCATGGGCGTGGGCGGCACCAGTACGTTCAAGGTGACCATCGGCACCGACGGCAAGCCGAGCGAGGTCGCCCTGCTGACTGGCGCGGGCAACCCGCAGCTGGACGAACTGGCCAAAACCGCCGTGCAGGGCTGGCAGTTCAAGGCCGCGACACGCAATGGCCAGCCGGTGCCGGCCACCATCCAGGTGCCGGTCAGCTTCAACCCGCCGCAGCCGAAGCCGGACCAGTGCTTCGCCATTGAAGAGCGCCTGCGCCGCGGCGGCTGATCGCACGCAACCCGACGAGGCCAGCCGGCGCCCGCCTCGCCCTCGCCGCCCCGGTCCTGTCCGGGGCGGTTGTCTGTTGACCAGGACTGCGTCGGTAGATGCTGCAGATTCCCCCCGAAAACATCTGGATTGCGCTGGCGGTCACCCTCGCGGCCGGCCTCGCCACTGCGATCGGCAGCCTGCTGGTGCTGTTCTCGCGCCGCCCCAACCCGCGCCTGCTGGCCTTCGGCCTGGCCTTCGCCGGCGGCGCGATGGTCTATGTGTCGCTGTCGGAAATCCTCAACAAGTCCATTGCTTCGTTCGCACTGGCCCATGGCGAGCGCACCGGTTTCACCTACGGCACCCTCGCGTTCCTGCTGGGCGTGATCGTGATCGTGATGATCGACCACTTCATTCCCAACCCGCATGACAGCCTGGACAAGCAGGATCCCGCGTTCCGCGAGAACAGCCGCGAGTACCTGAAGCGGGTGGCGCTGCTGACTTCCGTCGCGATCACCGCGCACAATTTCCCGGAAGGGCTGGCGACCTTCTTCGCCACGCTGGAAAGCCCGTCGGTGGGCATGCCACTGGCCTTTGCGATTGCCATCCACAACATCCCCGAGGGCATCGCGATCGCGGTGCCGGTGTACTTCGCCACCCAGAACAAGGCCTATGCATTCAGCGCCAGCCTGCTGTCGGGCCTGGCCGAGCCGGTGGGCGCGGCGCTCGGCTACTGGTTGCTGTCCGGGTCGCTGTCGCACGCCACCTTCGGCTGGGTGTTCGGGCTGATTGCCGGCGTGATGGTGTTCCTGGCACTGGACGAGCTGCTGCCGGCCGCCAAGCGCTATGCGAAGGGCCACGAGACCGTTTATGGGCTGGTGGCCGGCATGGGCACGCTGGCGATCAGCCTGGTGCTGTTCAAATGGTGAGGGGTTTGCGGCCGACGGGCTGAGCCCCTTCGCGGCTGGTACGTCCCACAGTATCGAGAGGTCACGGGCGGGTATGGGCCTACGCTGCGGATGTCCGGGTCCGCCTTGTAGCGAGCCGAGCACCGCAGGTCCGGCGAGGGCGAAGAGGCGCGGGTGTCTGAGCGCAGCGAGTTCCGCGCCGTCCCTCGGCGGACCGAGGAGCGCAGGGCACCGGCGCGCGGCGCCGGCTCGCGGATGGCGGCGTGTTTCTTTGGTTACTTTCTTTGCACGAGCAAAGAAAGTGACAAGCCCACTCTCCGCAGGGAAGCGACGGCGCCGACCGAGCACCCGGCGCCGCCGAACCGCCGTCAGCGCAGACGGTCCAGCGCCTCGACCAGCTCATCCGCCAGCGGCGCGTTCAGCACATACGGGCTCTTGCCGTCGTCCAGTGCAAACTCCAGCGAGGCCGCGTGCAGGAACAGGCGCTTCAGCCCGATCTGCTCACGAAGCCGCTTGTTGACCGCAGGATCGCCGTATTTGTCGTCACCGGCCACCGGATGGCCCAGATGCTGGGCATGCACGCGGATCTGATGGGTGCGGCCGGTTTCGATGCGCACCTCGCAGTACGACTGGCCGCCGCGGCGCTCCAGCACCCGGAAGTGACTGATCGATTCCTTGCCGATCGCATTGACCTGTACATGGCGCTCGCCACCCTGGCGCAGGCCCACGTGCAGCGGCGCGTCGACGGTCATCACGCCGTCCGGCATGCGGCCGGCCAGCAGGGTCAGGTAGCGCTTGCGGATGCCGGCGCCGTGGTCTTCACGCAACAGCGCCTGCAGTTCGCTCAGCGCCGAACGCTTCTTGGCCACGATCAGCAGGCCCGAGGTGTCGCGATCCAGCCGATGGACCAGCTCCAGTGTCTGTCCCGGGCGCAACGCGCGCAGAGTCTCGATGGCACCGAAGCTGATGCCGCTGCCGCCATGGCTGGCCACGCCGGAGGGCTTGTTCAGGGCCAGCAGCCGGGCGTCCTCGAAGACGATGGCCTGCTCCAGGCGCCGCATGAACGCCTCTGGCGGGCCGGCCTTGTCTCCTTCCTCACTGAGACGGACCGGCGGCACACGCACCTCATCGCCCGCCTCCAGCTTGCGCTCGGCCTTGGCGCGGCCGCCGTTCACCCGAACCTGCCCGCTGCGCACCAGCTTGTACACCAGGCTGCGCGGGGCTCCCTTCAGCTGGCCGAGCAGGAAGTTGTCCAGGCGCTGGCCGGCGCGGTCGGCGGGAACGGTGATCATGCGCACGGAAGGCTTGTCGCCAGCGGGTTTGGTCGGGTCTTGGGCGGTCATCAGGCTGTTTATTCTGTTACACTCGGGGGGCGAGATAAGGGATTGATTTCGTTGGAAGTTACTCAGGGCCAGAAGCCCAGCTTCCGACGAATCCGGCACAGTGCGCGACCACCGCCCGCGGGGCGGCCATGTTAGCGGCTCACCGGCCTTCCCGGCCATCGCCGGATGCCTGACACGCAACCGTGCTGAACATGTCCCGCGTGGCGCTCCAGCCTGGCTGACAGCTGCCTGCGGCCCTGCAACACCCAAAACCCATAAGAGTGAAGCGCTCCCGCGGCCTGCCGTGGTGTCGTAGCGCTGGAAACCCAAGCCGCCCTCCCCGCGCTTGCGCGAATGGGCGGCGAGCCGTGTCCAGAGGCGAAACCCCATGGCGTTCCGCGCGGTAGCCGCTTGCGAGGAACGCAACAATGAAGCGAATGCTGATCAACGCCACGCAGGCTGAAGAGCTGCGTGTTGCCATCGTGGATGGCCAGTCGTTGTATGACATCGACATCGAACAGCCGTCGAAGGAACAGAAGAAGTCCAACATCTACAAGGGCCGGATCTTCCGCATCGAGCCCTCGCTGGAAGCCGCCTTCGTCGAGTACGGCGGTGGCCGCCATGGCTTCCTGCCGCTGAAGGAAATCTCCCGTGACTACTTCCAGGCCGGTGTCGACCACAACAAGGCCGGCATCCGCGAGCTGCTGAAGGAAGGTCAGGAGATCGTTGTCCAGGTCGACAAGGAAGAGCGTGGCAACAAGGGCGCCGCCCTGACCACGTTCATCTCGCTGGCCGGCCGCTACATGGTGCTGATGCCGAACTCGCCCAGCGCCGGCGGCGTGTCCCGCCGCATCGAGGGCGAAGACCGTGCCGCGCTGAAGGAGGCCCTGGACAAGCTGAACATTCCCGACGACATGGGAGTGATCATCCGTACCGCCGGCGTCGGTCGCGATGCGGAAGAGCTGCAGTGGGACCTGGACTACCTGCTCAACGTCTGGCGCGCCATCGCCGAAGCCGCACTGAGCAAGCCGGCCCCGTTCCTGATCTACCAGGAATCGCGCCTGATCGTGCGCGCCCTGCGTGACTACCTGCGCGCCGACATCGGCGAGATCCTGGTGGACACCGAGGAGATGTACGAGCACGCCCGCGAGTTCATGCAGCAGGTGATGCCGCAGACCCTGCGCAAGCTCAAGCACTACAAGGACGACATCCCGCTGTTCAACCGCTTCCAGATCGAGTCGCAGATCGAAGGTGCCTACGAGCGCAACGTGCGCCTGCCGTCGGGTGGCTCGATCGTGGTCGACCAGACCGAAGCACTGACCGCAGTCGACGTGAACTCCTCGCGCGCCACCAAGGGCAGCGACATCGAGGACACCGCGTTCCAGACCAACCTGGAAGCGGCCGAGGAAGTGGCCCGCCAGCTGCGCCTGCGCGACCTGGGCGGCCTGGTGGTGATCGACTTCATCGACATGGCCTCCAACAAGCACCAGCGCGAGGTCGAGAATCGCCTGGCCAACGCGCTGAAGTACGACCGTGCCCGCGTGCAGGTCGGCCGCATCTCGCGCTTCGGCCTGCTGGAAATGAGCCGCCAGCGCCTGCGCCCGAGCCTGGGCGAATCCAGCCAGATCGTCTGCCCGCGTTGCGACGGCCACGGCCGCATGCGCAGCGTCGAGTCGCTGTCGCTGTCGATCATCCGCGTCGCCGAAGAGCACGCGATGAAGGAGAACACCGGGCAGGTGCTGGTCCAGGCGCCAGTGGAGATCGCCAACTACCTGTTGAACGAGAAGCGCAGCGCCCTGCGCGAGATCGAGCAACGCCACGAAGCGCCGATCGTGATCGTCGCCGACGAGCAGCTGCACACCCCGCACTATGCGGTCACCCGCCTGCGTGAGAACGAGCTCGGTGAAGAGAGCAGCAAGCCCAGCTACCAGCGCGGCACCCCGCGCAAGCTGCCGGTGCACGCCCTGACCAAGGGCCAGCTGAACATCCCGCCGCCGGCAGTGACCCAGGTCAAGCACACCTCTCCCGCCCCGGTGCGCGAGGAAGCGGCTCCGGCTGCAGCCGCTCCGGCTCCGGTCGTGGCAGCGCCCGTGGCGCCGGCTTCGAGCGGCGGCGTGATCGGTTGGCTCAAGCGCGTGTTCGGTGGCGAGCCGGCGCCGGCGCCGGCTCCGGCCGCCCCGGCTCCGCGCCAGCAGCAGGACGGTGGTCGCAAGGACCGCAACAAGGATCGCAACAAGGATCGCAAGGACCGTCGCGACGAAAACCGTGGCAACGGTGGCAACGGCAACGCGCAGCAGCAGAAGGATGGCGGCAACCGCAAGGACCGTGGTGAGCAGCGCAACAAGGACGGCCGCAACGGCAACAACGGCAATGCCCAGCAGCAGCCGCAGCAGGGCAGGCAGAAAGAGCCGCAGCAGAAGGATGGCCAGCAGCAGCCGCAGCAGCAGAACAAGCCGCGCAACGAGCAGCAGGGCCAGGGCCAGAACCAGCCGAAGCTGAAGCAGCCCAAGCAGCCGCGCCAGCAGCAGGACGGTGACAAGCCGGCCGAGAAGCCGCAGCGCAACGTCGCCGAAGCCCCGGTTGAAGGTGTGACCGCGGCAGCAGCTGTGGCCGCCAACGCCGTCGCCGCCAACGTGGTGACCGCGCAGGAAGCCACTGCACCGGTCGCCCCGGTTGCCCCGGTGGCCGCCGCTCCGGTGGACGCAGTACCGGTCGAGACCGCTGCCGGCGAGGCCGAGGTGGTTGCGGTTGCCGCTGAAGAGACTGCAGCCGACGCCCATGGCGAGCAGGCTGGCGAAGGTGCAACCCGCCGCCGTCGCGGCCGTCGTGGCGGCCGTCGTCGTCGTCGCGGTGGCGCCGAGAACGCTGCCGGTGGTGACGGCCTGGGCGATGACCAGGACGAGGGTGACGAGGGTGATGACGCCGAGGGCGTCGAGCCGAACGTCGACAGTGCCGCCCCGGCCACTCCGGTCGCCGCCGCACAGCCGACCCGTGCGCAGCCGGAATTCGATTTCGATGACGAAGCCGAACCGGTTGCTGTCGAAGCCGAGAAGCCGGTCCGTGTTGCCGCCGCTGCTGTCGCCGCACCGGCGGCGGTGGTGAGCAGCGCCGTGGTCGAGACTGCCGCACCGATCACCGCCGAAGTGCCGGCGGCGGTTGAAGCCGCAGCCAAGGCAGAGCCGGTGTCCTCGCCGGTGCAGACCAGCATGCTCGATGCCATCGACGCAGCAACCCCGGCGCAACCGGTGGCTGTTGCCGCACCGGCGGTCGAAGCAAAGCCGGTCGCGGTGGAAGCAGCCCCGGTGGCTGAAGTCACTCAGGCGATCGAAGCGAAGCCGGCGGCAGTCGAGGCTGCACCGGTGGCTGAAGCCAAGCCGGCCGCTACCGAAGCCGCTCCGGTGGCAGAAGCCAAGCCGGAGATCGTTGAGGCTGCTCCGGTGGTTGAAGCCAAGCCGGTCGTCGAGACCGCGCCGGTGGCCGAACAGCCGGTCGCTCCGGTGGCAGTTGAAGCTGCACCGGTGGAAGCTGCGGCCCCGGTCGCCGATGCAGTGGTGACACCGTCGATCGATCCGGTCGCCGATGGCCACGCCGATGCGGCAGCCCAGGCGGCCGAAGCCAAGGCCGACGAAGAAGACGAAGAAGGCGCCAAGCGCACGCCGCCGGCGAACTGATCGCGCTTTGATCGCGTGAAAGAACGGCGGGGATCGATGATCCCCGCCGTTTCTGTTTGTGCGCCGGGCGCGTGCAGCACTCTGGTAGAGGCCAACCCTGGTCGGCGCCGTTGTTGGAGCGAACGCGGACACGTCCGTGCCAACCAAAGGTGGCACCTACCAGGACATCAGTGCGCCGGAGCGAATTGCAGGCGGGTCCACACGCCATAATGGTCCGAGGCCCAGCGACCGCTGTCATCGGGCTGGTCGAACAGGAGCTTGGCCTCACGTGCGACCATCGCGTCCTGCTGGAAGAAGATGTGGTCGATCCGCGAGGCCACCGGGTAGTAGTGCCTGTTCAGCGTACTGACCCCGGCCAGGTCGGTGTTGACGTGCACGCTGCCGTAGCTGTCACCGTAATGGCTGCGCAGCTCGCTCAGGTCACTGGCATCGACCAGCGCGTTGAAGTCGCCCGCGATCACCACCGGTGCGCCGGCTGAGGTGCTGGCGATGAAGCGCAGCAGGTCCTCGACCTGGGTGCGACGGATGCGCTGGCCATTTTCGTCGCTGCGCTCGTTGAAGTGGGTGGCATAGACGTTGACCGCCTTGCCGTCCACATTGATGCGCAGATGGGCGACCGTCCGGTAGTCGTCCAGCGGCTGTAGCAGGTGCTCACCCTGGGCGAGGATCGGCCGCCGGGTCAGCAGCGCATTGCCGTAACGTTTCGGCGCACCCACCGGATCGGTGGACACGAACACGTACTTGTAGCCGAGTTGGCTGGCCAGCCACTGCGCCTGGTTGCGCACGTTGCGGCGCTGGATCACCTCCTGCAGGGCAACCGCATCCGGCTGCAGGCGCTTGAGCTCGGCCAGGATGGTGCGGCGGCGGCTCGGCCAGTCCTCGCGGTCGTGATGCAGGTTGAAGGTCACCATGCTCATGCCTGGTGCGCTGGCGATGTCAGCCGCTGTCGCGGCGGTTGGCACGGCTGCCATCACGGCACCCGGCAATGCCAATGCAATGGCCAGTCCCAGGGCACGCACGGCCGTGCGCACTCTTCCCCCCTGCTGCTTCATCGTTACTGCCCCTTGCGCTCGGCGCGGCGCACCGCGCCCGGTACATCGATCTCGACCCGCGCCGGCAGCTGGTGCACGTGCAGTTCCCTGTCGGTCCATTCGGCCGCTTCGCCGTTGATGGTCGCCTCGCCCGGATCACCGGCGTACGGCCACGGCAAGACCACGCCACCGACCGGTGGCACCAGGCCCGGCTGCACCTCCAGCACCAGCTGCTTGTCGCTGCGCTGCAGGCGGTAGTTGAGCTGGCCCTGCGGCGTGCGCAGGCCCTGCACAGCGATGCCGTCGCCCTGCAGCCAGGCGGTCGGAATGCCGGCGGCCAACACCAGCGCATCGTCCATGTCACGGCTGTAGGCGAACATGTCCAGGGCCGAGCGCACGAAGTCCGAGGCGACCCAGGCATGCGGCAGGTCACCGACGAAGAACGGCTTGCGCGGCGTGCGCGAGACGACTTCGGCCCACTGGTTCCAGGCCTGCGGCGCACGGTCCTTGAAGAAGAACTCAGTCGCCTGCCAGGCGCGATCGCGCCAGCCAAGGCGGACGAAGGCGGCCACGTTGCGCCACTCGTAGGGCGTGTAGTCCTTCCACTCGCGCTTGCCGTCCCGACGGGCCACGAATTCCTTCCAGTAGCGCTCGAAAGTGGCATCGAGCGCCTGCTGCGGAAGGCGCCCCTGTTCACCGCCCGGAGCCAGCGCGATGGTGGTCGAGGTCGCATCGAAATCGCCCAGCTCGGCCGAGCCCGGCAGGTAATCGATGTTGTGCTGCTGCATCGCCGACAGCAGCGAGGCCTGCAGGTCATCACGGAACTGGTCACGCGATTCGGCAATCTGCATGGCTTCGACCTTGCCCAGCTGGGCCGCCAGCGATGCCGCATCCTTGTAGCCGCGCAAGGCCCAGAAATTGTCCCAGTACGAATGCATCGGCTTGGCCGAATAGCCTTCGTGGCTGATCGAGGCCGGCATCATCCCGTAGAACGCCGGATTGCGCGCCCGATTCTCGTCCGTGCGCTCGCTGGCGCGAAGCTGCTCCATGTAGTTGTAGGCGCCCTGCACATGCGGCCACATCAGTTCGGCGAAGGTGCTGTCACCGGTATAGCGCCCATACTCGGCAATGCTGTAGATCAGCTCGCCATGGCTGTCGTTCTCGGGCACCGGATCGCTGCCACGTGCATCGACACAGCACGGCACCTTGCCATTCTCGAACTGATAAGGCGCATACCAGTTGATGTAATCACGCACCGCATCACTGCGCCCCATGCGCAGAAGGCCCTCTGAAATCATCGCGCCATCGCGGATCCAGCTGCGCGCGTACGAGCGCGTGCCCGGCTGCAGGCGCGGGCCGACCCGCGAGATCAGCATGTGCGCCACGGCGGTGCGCAGGGTATCGACCAGTGCCTGGCCCGCAGCCGGTACCTGCAACGAGACCACCCCCAGCTTCTGCCGCCACTGCTCTGCGACCTGTGCCTGCGCCTTGGCCACATCCAGCGCCTGCGGCGCCCAGCCTCCGGTCTGTGGCAACACCACCGCCACTTCTCGGCTCTGGCCAGGCTCCAGCTTGATCGTATACAGCAGCGCACCGGACGCCATGCCGGTGCTGTCCTTCACCGCCGTGCTGGCCGGGTATTTCCCGGAGGCCAGATGCATCGCGTCGAGCTTGCCATCGAACGTGCTGGCAAAGCGCGCATCCGGCACCTGCAACGGATAGATGCGCGGCTCACCGTTGATGCGCACCAGCTGTTCGCCCACATCCAGCGCATCGATGCGACTGAAGCCGCCGACGGTATTGAGGAACTGGGTCGGCGGGTTCACCTGCCACGGCCGGATCGCCAGCGCCAGGGTGTACTCGTGCGCCACCTTGTCCGGATTGCTCAACCGGTAGCGGCCGATCAGCTGCGCGCGCTCCGGCGTGCCCTGCACGAAGCTGGTTACCGCCAGGCCGGCCTTCTCATGCACCCAGTCGACATTGGCGATGGGCAGGTAGCGATCCTGCAGCGACTGGGTGATGGTCACCGTCGACCAGTCCAGCAACTTGCCGTCCACGCGGATGAACGGCTCGATGCTGAAACTGCCCTTGGCCGGTTCCAGCGCACCGTCCTCGCTGATCAGTGCCTGCTCCTGGCCGCCATCGAGGCCGAGCAGGGTCCAGTACGGCTGTTCGCCCACATATGCACGCGGCAGCGAGCCGCGCGGCAGGTCGGCCGCCACCGAGGACAGGAATGCGTTCGGCGTGGCCGCGAACGCCAGCGGCTTGAGCGTGATGTCACGGATGCCATAGCGCCAGTTCGGGCCATCGTGCAGATCGAAGCGCACGTAGCGCGCGTCGGTATCCGGCAGCGCCAGCCAGTCGCGGCCGCCCGCACCGCCGGTCACCTCGCGCACGGTGCGCCAGTCCCGGCCATCCTCGGACGTCCGCACGGTGTAGCGATTGGCTTCCAGGTTCGGCAGCCAGTCAATCACCGCGCCGCCGATCTCGCGGCTCTTGTGCAGGTCCAGGCTGATGGTCTGCTGCTTGACCCCGCCACTGATCCAGAACGTATCGCTCTTTCCGTCGATCATCCGGTCCTGCAGCGCGGTGGCGGTGTCGGCGATCACCGATGGCACCAGCGCCGAATCATCCTGCGGCGGCAGGCCCTGCAGGGTCAGCTTGTCGAAGCACACCGTGCCACGGCCGCCGACCTTGCTGTAGATCGTGAACTCGACCGCAGCGCTGCGCGCCATCTCCTTATCCGGCGATGGCCCCCATGCCTTGTCGATCTGGCGACGGCGGTATTCGACCGGCGTCCACGCCTTGGGGAAGCTGTAGCCCGGACGGTTGACCCACCAGACATTATCGCCGCTGGCATCGATCAGCTTGAACTGCAGGTCGTTGCCCGGCGAATCTCCCCGCAGCTGGAAGCCGAAGCGGTAGTTGGCCGGGTACTCGATACCCAGCGCGCGGCGGATGCCGACGTAGCCCGACACCTTGTGGAAATCGTAGTCCAGGCACAGCGCGCGGCCGCCACCGGCACCGCTCACCGGCCGCAGCGAACCGCTGACCTGGTCGGACAGCACCAGCTTCCAGGCGCCGATGTCGTCGAAATCGTCCAGTACCTTCGGCGCCGGCAGTGCCGGTGGTGCGGCGATCGCCAGGGAAGTCCACAACAGGCCCAGTCCAACGGCGATCGCTCGCTTCATCCCTTGACGCTCCCCAGCAACAGACCTTGGATGTAGTACCGCTGCAGCACCAGGAACAGTGCCAGCACCGGAACCACGGTGACCACCGCGCCAGCCATCATCATTTCCACGTCCATGATGTGCTCGCGCGAGAGGGTGGCCAGCGCCACCGGCAAAGTGTAGTGCTCCTGGTCGGTCAACACGATCAGCGGCCACATGAAATCGTTCCATGCACCCATGAAGGTGAAGATCGCCAGGGTCACCAGTACCGGCTTGAGCATCGGCAGCACGATCTGGAAGAAGATGCGCAGCTCCCCCGCGCCATCGATGCGCGCCGCTTCAAGCAGCTCGTCCGGGATCGAACGCGCGTACTGGCGCACCAGGAAGATGCCGAACACGCTGGCCAGCGCCGGCACGATCACCCCGCCAAAGCTGTTGACCAGGCCCAGCTGCTTCATCAGCAGGAACAGCGGCAGCATCGCCACCTGCGCCGGAATCACCAGCGCTGCCATCAGCACCTGGAACAGGCGTTCGCGGCCAACGAAGTTGAGCTTGGCGAAGGCGTAGCCAGCCATGGTGTTGAGCAGCAGCGAACCCAGCGTGATAGCCAGCGACACCAGCAGGCTGTTGGCGAAGTTGCCGCCCATGCCGGTGCGCGCGAACAGCTCGTGGTAGTTGTGCGTGGTGATGCTCGAAGGCAGCAGTGGCGGCGGGAAATGACTGGCCTCGCCCTGCGGCATGAACGAGACCGAGAGCATCCACAGCAGCGGTGCAAGGCTGACCAGGGCCAGCACCAGCAACGCACCATTGATCATCCACGGATACCAGCGCGACTGGCCGATTTCACGACTCATACCAACTGCCTCTTGCGGCCGAAACGCAGCATCACGGTGGTCACCGCCAGGATGATCAGGAACAGCAGGAACGCCACCGCGGAGGCGCGCCCCAGGTTCCACCACTTGAAGCCTTCCTCGAACATGAAATACAGCACGCTGACGGTGCTCTGCAGCGGATCACCGCGGGTCATGACATACGGCTCGGCGAACAGCTGGAAGTAGCCGGACACGGTGATCACCCCGACCACCAGCAGTACCGGGCCGAGCATCGGCAGGGTAATGTGCAGGAACTGCTTCCAGCGCGAAGCGCCGTCGATGCGCGCGGCTTCGTACAGGTCATGCGGGATCGCCTGCAGGCCGGCGAGGAAGATCACCATGTTGTAGCCGAAGTTCTTCCACACCGCGAACAGCATGATGGTCGGCATCGCCCAGTTGGGATCACCCAGCCAGTCGATCGGACTGATGCCCAGATGGCCCAGCCCGTAGTTCACCAGGCCATAGCTGGTATGGAACAGGTAGCGCCAGATCACCGCCACCGCCACCAGCGTGGTCACCACCGGCGCGAACAGTGCCGTACGGAACAGGGCCTTGAAGCGTGCGGCCGGTGCGTTGAGCAGCATGGCCGCGCCCAGCGACACACCAATCGACAACGGTACGCCGATCAGCACGAAGTAGGTGGTATTCCACAGCGACTTCCAGAACATCGGCGTCTGCAGCAGGTCGATGTAGTTGCCCAGGCCGACGAAGCGCAGGTTGCTGCTGTCGGCCAGTGCATAGAGGTCGAAGTCGGTCACGCTCAGTGCCAGCGCCGAGGCGACCGGCAGGCCGAAGAACACGCCCAGCACGATCAGCGAGGGGCCGGCGAAGATCCAGCCGGCCAGCGAAGTACGTTTCATTGCGCGCTCCCGGCGGCCACTGCGCTGCTCGATTGCGGCGACGGCGCGCGCTCCTGCAGGCGTTGTTGTTCATGCATCCAGCGGCGCTTGGCCAGCACCTTGTCCACGCGCTGGTCCAGTTCGGCCACGGCCTTGTCCTGCGGCAGGCCACCGCGCACCACCTTCTCGGTGACAATGCGCATTTCCTGCACGATGCGCTCCCATTCGAGCACCTTCGGCGTCGGCTTGACCCGCTCCAGCTGATCGCGGAACGCGGCGGCCAGCGGATCGTTGGCCAGCGACGGCGCGTTCCAGGCGCTGCGGCGTGGCGGCAGGTCGCCGATGATCGAATGGAAGCGTGCCTGGATCTGCGGGCGCGACAGGAATTCGATCAGCTTCCAGGACGCCTGCTTCTGCTGCGACTTGCGGAAGATCACCAGGCTGGTGCCGCCGGCGATGCCCGCGCCCGGACCGTCGGGCCCCGGCAGCGCAGCGGTGCCCCACTGTCCTTCCAGTTCCTTCGGCTGCAGTTTCTTGAACTCGCGGATGTTCCAGGGGCCGGAGATGTAGAACACGTTGAAGCCGCGGAAGAATTCATCCCAGACGTTGGAGATCTGCGTCTCGGACATCTTCGGCGCCCAGCCCTGCTCGAACATGTTGGCGTAGAAGGACAGCGTGCGGCGGAACCCCGGGCTGGCGAAATTGCCGCGGGTATCGTCGTCGCGCAGCAGCGGGTCGGGCTGCTGCAGGGCCAGCGACAGCTGCTGCTCGAACTCGTTGATCGGCATCAGCACTGCGTAGCGGTTCGGGCCCTGCATGCGCTTGATCGCCGCCATCTGCTCGTCCCACTCGGCCCAGGTACGCGGCGGGTGGTCGTAGCCGGCCTTGGCCAGCAGGTCCTTGCGGTAGTAGATCAGGCGCGTATCGACGTACCACGGCACGCCGACCAGCTCGCCGTGGATCACGTTGGTATCCCAGATGCCCTGGAAGTAATCTTTCGGATCGACCACAGTGGAGCGCTGCACGAACGGCTGCAGCGGGGTCAATGCATCGAGTTCTGCGAACTCCGGCACCCAGGTGTTGCCGAGCTGGCACACGTCCGGCAGGCCATCGGCGGCGAACGCGGTCAGCAGCTTTTCGTGCGCGGCGGTCCACGGGATGTTCTGCACATCCACCTTGATGCCGGGATTCTCGGCCTCGAACTCGTGGATCAGCTCGCTGACCACCTCGGCTTCGCGGCCCATCGCCCAGAAGCGCACGGTGGTGGTGCCCGGTTCGGTGCGGGCGCAGCCGGCCACGGCCAGGGTGGCCAGGGCAGGCAGCGCCCAGCGGCGCAGGCGGTCGATCCAGTTCGGCATCGGGTTACTTGCCCTGGCCTGTGGTGCGGTTGGCATTGTTCTTCTGTTCCTGCGCGGCAGCCGCGCGTGATTCGGCGATACCCACCGCGCGTGCTGCCGCGGCCTTTTCGTCCTTCTGCAGTTCCAGCGGCTGGAACGACCCTTCCGGCGCCAGCCAGCCGCCGCTGAATCCGGCCCGCTCCAGGCCCTTGCGGATGTACGGATTCTTCTTCATCACTTCCCAGACGAAGTCGTTGCGGTAGTTGGCGATCATGGTCAGGATCGGCCCCTGGTCGATGGCGATGTAGTCGCTGGCGACCCAGCCGCGATCCGGCACCAGGCGACCGGTCTTGATCGGGATGTCGTAGTTGAAGCTGGGATTGAACGAATCCAGGAAGCCGTAGCTGGAATAGATGTAGTCGCCGTAACGCTTGTGCATTTCCAGCGTCGCCGGGATCACCTGCTCGGGCGCGAACACCACCGAGGCGATCGCCGCAGTCGGGGCAATGGTGCCGTCATCGAAGTTCTCGCGCAGGCCGGCGCCGCGCGAGGAGTAGTGGCGGAACTGGCGCTGTTCGCCGCGGTACTCCTGCGTGGTGTTCTGCGGGCCATCGCTGGCGGTCAGGCCCCACACGTTCTCGCCATAGTCCTTCCACTGCATCGGGTTGGCGATGGCGTACTCGCGCTGGGCCAGCGCGGCCGAGCGGCTGTTGAGGAAATAGGTGCTGCCGCGCTCGCGCATGTACGCGTCCTGGATATCGCGGAAATCGATCCAGACGTGGCTGTACTGGTGGCCGAACAGCGGGCCGAAGGACAGGTATTCCTGGCCCTGGTAGACACCCCAGTCGTTGTCATAGGTGCGCGTCCACACTGTCCACGCGTCCGGGCTGACCGGGTGCGTGGGCGAGCCCAGGGCGAGGATGTAGACCATCATCGCCTCGTTGTAGCCCATCCAGTCGTGGTCGATGAAGCCGCTCTCCGGGAACCAGCCCATCGAGATCAGCGGTGCACGCTGCTGCAGCCACGGCCAGTCGACCTTCTTGTACAAGGTATCGGCAATCTGGCGGATTTCCTTCTCGCGCGGATCGTCACCGTCGTAGTACGACTGCGCGAACAGCACGCCCATCATCAGCAGTGCGGTATCCACGGAGGAAAGTTCGACCCAGCTGTCGTAGCGACGGCCTTCCTGCATGTCCAGGAAGTGGTAGTAGAAGCCCTTGTGGCCGGCCTTGCCGGTGCGCTGTGGGCCCATCGGCACGTCGCGGAAGAACTTCAGCGTGGTCAGGGTCCGGTCGATCGCCTGGTTGCGGCTGACCCAGCCGTTCTCGATACCGATGGGATAGGCGGTCAGCGCGAAACCCACCGACGCGATGCTGGCGAACGGCCGCGACGGATAGCGGTCCGGGGTCAGGCCATTGATCTCGTTGGTGGTGTCCCAGAAGAACTGGAAGGTGCGGCGCTCGATGTCATCGAACAGCGGCGGCAACTCCGGCTTCATCGGCCGCGGCGGTGCATCGGCCTCGATCAGGATCACCGGCGGGCGCGGCTTGGCAGGTTCCTGCTGGGCCGGCTGGCAGGCGGCCACCGCCAAGCACAGCATTGCGGCGGACAACAGATGGCGTGCCTGCATGGCGCGGTTCCTCCGGTGGTCTGATCGATGGGAAAGCATACCGTCCAATGATCTGAAATCGTTTACAAGATGAGCTCTTAAAAAACCACGAAAAACGTGGTTTGACACCGCGATCATTGCCCACGCCGCTGCCCCCTGCCCGGCAGCGGCGTGGGCAATGGACCGGCACGGGGCCGGCCATTGCCGTTCTCACACAATCGATGCCGCCGGCGGACCGGCGGCATCGGATACAGCAGCAGGCGGCGCCGCTTAGAAGCGGAAGCCCACCTCGGCCTTCACCTGGCGCGGAGTGCCGATGATGTCGCCGGTCTCGTTGTAGCTGGCCTGCAGCTTGCCGTTGGTCTTGACGTAGTTGTAGGTGGAGAAGTTGTCGAAGTTGAACACGTTGATGATGTCCAGACGGGCGTACAGCTCGGTGTTGCCCGCCAGCTTGAACGTCTTCGTCGCCTGCAGGTCAACCGAACGGTAGCCGAAGATCTTGCCACCCACCAGGAACTTGCCGGTTGCATTGGGCACGGCCGCCTGCGGGGTCGGCAGGGTGTAGCCGCTGGCCTGCATCACCGGGTACCAGTCGTTGACGGCGGTCGGGGTGGCCAGGGTGATCTTGCCGCCGAAGGTGATGCCCCAGAAGCCCGCGTACGAACCGGTCACCACCAGGCGGTGGCGCGGTGCGCCGTTGGAGCGGATGGTCGGGTAGTCACCGATCAGGCCGCGGTCAAAGGCGTACTTCTCGTTGATGTCGCGGTTATGGCGCGCGGTGGTCCAGGTGTAGGCGATCGAGGTGCCCCAGCCGCTTTCCTTGGTGAACGGCTTCTGTGCCGACAACAGGACCTGGGTGGCACGGGTCTTGATGCCCTGCTGGCCGATGATCAGGCTGCCGAAGCCCGGCACGTTGCAGCTCCAGGCCTGGCTCAGGCCCGGGGAGGTGCCACCACACAGGCGCGGATCATCGAAGAACTGGCCGGTCGGGTAGCGGTTGCCCAGGGTGAAGGCGAAGCCGTCGTAACTCAGGGTACGGGCAATGGTGGCGTCGGTCAGCCAGTCGCCGATCTGGTTGCTCATGCCCAGGCTGAACTGATCCGAGTACGGCGCCTTCAGCTTGTTGTTCAGCAGGTCCACTTCCAGGCCGGCATTGCTGGTCGCGCCGACCAGGGCCTGCAGGTTGCCGATCCCGTTGAGCAGGTTCGGGTTCCAGTCATAGCAGGCGGCCTGGCCGTTGATGCAGGCGCCGGTAGCCGGGTTGCGGAAGTAGATGGTCGGCTGCGGCAGGGCCAGCTTGGTGGTTTCCAGCTGCAGGTTGTCGAACAGGTCACGGTCGTAGGAACGGCCGGCACCACCGTGGATCACGTGCTGCTCGTCGGCGTTGATGTCATACGAGAAGCCCAGGCGCGGCTGCCAGGCGTCCTTGAACGCCTTGCGGTTGTGGCCGTTGCTGATGTAGTCGCTGATGTCCAGGCCGCCCAGTGCCAGCGAATCGGCATAGGTCTGGCCAGCGGGGGCGCGCGGATCCTGCGAATAGATGGCGTCGACCACCTGCTGCGGGGTCACGAAGTCCAGGTAGGACGGGGTCTTTTCGTAGTCCCAGCGCAGGCCGATGTTCAGCTGCAGGTGATCGTTGACCTGCCAGTCGTCCTGGATGAACACGCCGTACTGCTTGGACTTCGAACGCACTTCGCCGGACACGCCGGTCACGCCGGTCACCGGCTTGACGAACTGCGCCTTGTACGGAATGGAATCGGGGAAGTCCGGATCGCCCAGCGAGTACGTGAAGGTCGGATTGATCTGCGCCGCATCGGATGCGTACAGATCGATCGCCTTGTACTTCACGCCCATCTTGATGGTGTGGTCACCGGCCCACTGGATGCCATCCAGGGTCAGGTTGTCTTCGATCGACCAGCCCTTCTGGCCCTTCACCTGCGAATCCAGTGCCGAGGCGCCACCGATCTTCACGATGGTGCGGTCTTCGGGGCCGTCCGGTGCGGTGTAGGTGATGCCGTTGGCCAGCGTCAGCGGGGTCGGGTTGTTGAACGAGTCTTCGTGGGTGACCATCAACTCGTTGTAGTAGCGCTCACCACTGTGGTTCCAGCGCAGGGCATAACGACGGTCGGTGTTGACCACTTCACGGCCGGCTTCCGGCGAGGTCTGGCCACTGAACTGCGACTGGGTTTCGTCGCGGTCCTGGAAGGTCAGCTCGATGCGGTCGTTGTCGGTCGGCTCGAAGTCGATCTTGCCGAAGATCAGATCCTGCTGGAACGGCTGGCTGGCCGGGCCGAGGCCGGCGGCACCGGCGGGCGGCAGCAGGCCGGCAGCGCCGGTGACCGCGCCATCCGGCGCGATGGTGACCGGCAGGTCGAAGCGCTTGGCTTCGTAGGTCACGAAGAAGTGCGCCTTGTCCTGGATGATCGGGCCGCCCAGGGCGAAGCCGTATTCCTTCTCGGCCGAGACCATCTTCTCCTTGCCGCCCTGCCGCTCGGCCGGGGTCTTGGCACGCATGTCTTCATCGGTGTAGCGGTAGAACGCTTCACCCTTGAACTCATTGGTACCGGACTTGGTCGCAGCCGTCACTGCGGCGCTCGACACCTGGCCATACTCGGCCTTGTAGTTGCCGCTGATGACCTTGTATTCGCCGATGGCCAGCTGCGGGAACGGGTTACCGGCGCTGCCGGACTGGCCGGCCACGCCGCCGCCCTTGACGTAGCTCTTCTGGCCGACGCCGTCGATGTAGACGTTGGTGCCATCTGCATTGGTGGCGCCGCCGCGCAGCGAGGTGTTGCCCTTGGCATCGCGGGTGAAGATCAGGCCCGGCACCGCGTCGGCGAACTCCAGGAAGTTGCGCGACACCTGCGGGGTGGTCTGGATCTGCTGCAGGCTGACGGTCTTGCCAACTTCGGAGGTGCGCACTTCCTGCAGCAGGGTCGGCGCAACAACGTTGACGGTGTCCAGGTTGGTGGCCGCGGTCGAGCCCGCGGTGCTGCTGGCTGCGCCAGCGAAGTTCAGCGTCGCGGTCGAAGCCACGGTGACGGTGACCTTCTGGGTCTGGCCGTTGGCGACCACGTTGTACGTGCCCGGATCCAGGCCCATCAGCGAGTAGCTGCCGTCGGCGCGGATGGTGCCACGGCGGACGGTACCGGTGGCCACGTTGGTGGCGGTCACTTCGGTGCCGGCCTGGGCACCGGCAACCTGGCCGCGCAGGCTGGCGTTGGCCGACTGCGCCATGACGTTCGGGGCGGCAGCCAGCATCAGGCAGCTGACCAGAGCGGTGCTCAGCAGCCGGCGCGCCGGCATGCGGAAGGTGGTATGCATCATCAACTCAATCTCCGGGTGGCGGTAACCGCTTGCGCGGTCCCTGCGATCAGTCAAAAAAAAGAAGAAACGCCTCTGGCTTCAACGGCCGGATGGCGGAGTGGTGGAATCGCGAACAATCAAGCGGGGAACCAGGGTCTGCTTGTCCCCTGCCCCATCCGTGGAGGTGCCGTCCATCAACTGCATCAGACGCGTCATGGCCCGGTCGCCGAGCTCGGCGATGCTGACCTGCATGGTGGTCAGCGACGGGTGGACGAAACGCGCCAGTGGAATGTCATCGAAACCCGCCAGGGCCACATCGGCCGGCACACGGACCCCTGCCTGCGTGAACGCATACAGGCAGCCCAGGGCCATCATGTCGTTGGCGGCGAATACGGCATCGGGCAGCGCTCCGGCTGCCAGCAACTCCTGACCGGCACGATGGCCGGAAGCTTCGTCGAAATCACCGGGCAACTCGATGCCTTCGGCGCCACCGCCAGAAGCCGCCAGCGCGTCACGGAAGCCGCGCAGGCGCTCGCGCGCGTCGAAGTTGAGGTCCGGACCAGAAATGAAGGCAATGCGGCGGTGGCCGGCATCCAGCAGGTGGCGGGTCATCGCCATTGCGCCGGCGTGGTCGTCGATGCTCAGCACCGGGTGATCCTGGCCGGGCAGATAGGTGTTGATCAACACCGTCGGCAACGACTGCGGCAGGTTGTCGGTCAGGAAGCCCGGGCTCTCGGCATAGGGCGAAAGCACCAGCAGGCCGTCGACGCGGCCGCGCATGGCACGCAGGGCGGCGCCCTGCTGTTCCTGGTCACCGTGGTAGCTGGACACCAGCAGGTGCTGGCGGCGGTTGCGGGCCACGCCGTCAATGCCGCGCATCAGCTCGGAGAAGAATTCGCCGTACAGGTCAGGCAGCACCACGCCCACCGTATTGGTGCGGCGGCTGCTCAGGCTGCGGGCGGCGGCGTGCGGGGTGTAACGCAGCCGTGCGGCCACCTCCAGCACAAGCTGGCGGACCGGTTCGGCGACATTTTCATGCCCGTTGAGCGCGCGGGAAACCGTGGCCACGGAGACCCGGGCTTCGCGTGCGACGTCTTTGATTGTGATAGCTGCCTTGTTCACGAAGCCGCCCTCCACGGCTTGGACCTACCAGCATTGGCGCGGAATGTAAGCGTTTCCATCCAGGCTTGTAAACAGTCCGTTAGGCGAATGTCCCGAAATGGACATGAAAACCTGTCCGTAGCGAGGCCATGAAGGACCCGCCAGGACAGCGTGGGACAAGGGCTCAGCCCTGTTCTGACGGGGTCTGCGCGCGGATGGACAACGCGTGGATATCGGTCTCCATCATCGACCCCAGCGCGGCATAGACCGCGCGGTGCCGGGCAAGCGGCCCCAGCCCGGCGAAGCGCTCACTGACCACATGCACGTTGAAATGGCCGCGCCCGTCGCGCGCACCGGCATGGCCGGCGTGACGATGGCTGTCGTCCTCGATCTCCAGCACGCTCGGCGCCAGCGCCTGCTGCAGCGCATCACGGATCCGCTCGATCCGTTTCGCGTTCACGGCAGCACCTTGCGGAACGGGCGGACCTGCACGCGGGTGTAGACGCCTGCAGCCACGTACGGGTCGGCATCGGCCCAGGCCTGGGCCTGCGGCAGCGACTCGAACTGCGCGATCACCACCGAACCGCTGAAACCGGCCGGGCCCGGGTCTTCACTGTCCACCGCCGGGCACGGCCCGGCCAGCAGCAGGCGTCCCGCGTCGCGCAGCGCATGCAGCCGCGCCAGATGCTCCGGCCGCGCCTGCAGCCGCTGCGCCAGCACATCCTGGCCGTCATACCCTTCGATCACATACCACACCGGCATTTCCTCGCTCGCGTTGTCGGGTCCGCCGATTCTAGCCAATGCAGCCCCTGCCCCGGTCCGGCTGGACACTGGCGCAGCAAAGGCTTACCCTAGACTCCATTGCACGTGGCTGGATGCAGCAGCCCGTCGGATTCTGCAGCCACGCAGCCCCCGACGACAGATCCGCTGCTTCAAACCGGACCACTTGGCCGGGCCACGTAGACGACCTCCCCGTAGTTCTGTCGCGGCCGTTTACTGCGGCGCGTCCTGCTGTTTGATATGTGTGGAATCGCGCCGATCCCGGCGTGTCTGGTGCCCTGGGGCTCCGTGGCGTTGGCCCGGCGAACCCGGTGCCGCGACTGGTCCGTTGCAATCCTGATGTCCATTAGATGACTTCCGAACTCGCGCTCGACGCGAACCCGCCAACCCGGCCGCCCGCCCCCCAGCAGCAGGAAATGCCGCTGGCCGTGGTGCATGGGCAACCGGTCCTGCAGATCCCGCAGGACCTGTACATCCCGCCGGACGCGCTGGAAGTCATCCTGGACGCCTTCGAAGGCCCGCTGGACCTGCTGCTGTACCTGATCCGCCGCCAGAACCTGGATGTGCTGGACATTCCCGTGGCCGAAATCACCCGGCAGTACGTGGAATACATCACCGTGATGCGCGAGCTGCGCTTCGAGCTGGCGGCCGAGTACCTGGTGATGGCCGCGATCCTGGCCGAGGTGAAGTCGCGGATGCTGCTGCCGCGCCCGGTCAGCGAGGAAGGCGATGAGGCCGACCCGCGCGCCGAGCTGGTGCGCCGGCTGCAGGAGTACGAACGTTTCAAGCAGGCCGCCGAGGACATCGACGCCCTGCCCCGCCAGGACCGCGACACCACGGTGGCGCATGCCTTCATGCCCGAGCGCGCCACGGTGAAGCTGCCGCCGCCGGTGGACCTGAAGGAAATGCTGCTGGCCCTGCACGACGTGCTCAAGCGCGCCGAGCTGTTCAGCGGCCACGCCATCAAGCGCGAAGCACTGAGCGTGCGGCAACGCATGGGCGAAGTACTGGGACGCCTGGAAGACGGCAAGTTCTATCGTTTTGAAGGGCTGTTCACCGCCGAAGAAGGCAAGCTGGGCGTGCTGGTCACGTTCCTGGCGGTGCTGGAACTGGCCAAGGAACAGTTGCTGGACATCGTCCAGGAAGAACCGCTGGCGCCGATCTACGTGAAGTCGCTGGCCGCTGGAAACACCAACGCGCCGCTGCAGTTCAGCAGCGAGTTCGACGACAACGACGCCGCCAATGCCAACGAGTGAGCGCTGACTGCCGATGGATCAATCGCTGATCGACCGCATTGTCGAGGGTGCCCTGCTGGCCTCCAGCCAGCCACTCACCCTGGCCCAGCTGAAGGACCTGTTTCCGGAAGAGGAACCGGCACCGCCGGGCAGCATCGAACGTGCGCTGGAGCGCCTGCGCGAGGCCTGCGAAGGTCGTGGCGTGGAACTGGTCGAGGTCGCCTCCGGCTTCCGCTACCAGGTCACCGGCGAAGTACATGGCTGGATCAGCCGGCTGTGGACCGAACGCAAGACCCGCTACACCCGCGCCACCCTGGAAACCCTGGCGCTGATCGCCTACCGGCAGCCGATCACCCGCGGCGAGATCGAGCAGGTGCGCGGCGTGGCGGTCAGCAGCAACATCATCCAGGCGCTGGAAGAACGCGAATGGATCCGCGTGGTCGGCCACCGCGACGTGCCCGGCAAGCCGGCGCTGTTCGGCACCACCAAGGGCTTCCTGGACTACTTCGGGCTGAAGCGGCTGGACGAACTGCCGCCGCTGTCGGAACTGAAGGACCTGGGTGAGCTGGAACCGCAGCTGGCCCTGGACCGTGATGCACCGGCCGTGGCCGGTGCCGAGGGTCCGGATATCTCGGCCGGCGCCGATGGCGTTGCCGCGAACGATGACGCCGGCCTGGCCGGCAGTGACACCCCCGATTCCGCCAATGCAGCCCCTGCATCGGCCTCCGATGAGCAAGCACCTTCGCCCCTCGATGATGGGCACCCCGATTCCGCGCCGGGCGAGCGCGCGGTGCCAGTGAACGAACGCGAAGACAACGCCGTCGCGATGACGACCGTGGCTGTTGACCAAGCCGATTCCGAACCAGAGGCCGACCTCGAAACCGTCGGCCGGAGCAAAACTGATGAGTGACACCCCCCGTAACAAGCTCTCGCTGAAGCGCGAAGCCACCTCCGAACAGTTCAAGCTGGAAGAGCGCCTGCACAAGGTGCTGGCCCAGGCCGGCCTCGGCTCGCGCCGCGCGCTGGAACAGCGCATCGCCGAAGGCCTGGTCAAGGTCAACGGTGAAGTCGCGCAGACCGGCATGTCGGTCAGGAGCGGCGACAGGATCGAACTGGATGGCCGTGGCTTCGTCGCCACTGCCCTGGCCGAGCCGTCGCGCGTGCTGGTCTACAACAAGCCGGAAGGCCAGGTGACCACCCGCGAAGATCCCGAAGGCCGCCCGACCGTGTTCGAGTCGCTGCCGCCGCTGAAGGGCGCGCGCTGGATCGCCATCGGCCGCCTGGACATCAACACCACCGGCCTGCTGCTGGCCACCACCGACGGTGAGCTGGCCAACGCCATGATGCACCCGTCGTTCGAGGTCGAGCGCGAGTACGTGGTGCGCGTGCGTGCACCGGAAGGCGAGGAAAAGGTCTCCGACGCCATCGTCGACCGCCTCAGCCGTGGCGTCGCACTGGAAGACGGTCCGGCCAAGTTTGATGAGATCGAACGCATCGGCGGCACCGATTCTCACGACTGGTTCCGCGTCGTGGTGAAGGAAGGCCGCAACCGCGAAGTGCGCCGCCTGTGGGAATCGCAGGGCTGCCAGGTCAGCCGCCTGAAGCGCACCCGCTATGGCAAGGTGAGCCTGCCGCGCGAACTGGCCCGTGGCCATTCGGTGGAACTGGGCACCGCTCAGGTGGAAGCGCTGCGTGCGCAGCTGAAGCTGGAAGAAGGCGCTCCGTCGGCATTGACGCTGCAGCCGGTGATCGGCCAGCGCCGCGCCGCAAAGACCACCGTGCGCGTGCGCGAAGGTGGCCGCGGCAATGCCTACGTCAATGGCCACAACACCGCTGACGAAGGTCGCGAGCTGCGCCGTTTCGACAACGTCCGCGAAGACCGCGGCCGTGGTCGCGGCGGCAAGGGTGGCGGCTTCAAGGGCGGCCTGACGGTCAGCGGTGAAGCAGCAGCCAAGCAGTCGCAGAAGCCGTTCAAGCAGCGCGCGCCGAAGAATGACCGTTCGCTGCCGGAAGGCAATCCGGCCGCGTTCCGCACCTGGTACGTGCCCGATGGCGTGAGCACTGGCCCGAGCGGGCACCGCAATGCCGGCCCGGGCGCACGTGGCCCGGGTGCCCGTGGACCGGGCGCGGGCGGCCAGGGCCGTCCGTACGGCAAGCCGAAGGGCCCGGGTGCCGCCGGCGGCCAGGGCCGTGGCGGTTTCGGTGGTGAAGGCCGTGGCGGCGCAGGCGGCCAGGGTCGTCCGGCCGGTGCCGGCAACCGCTCGCAGGGCCAGGGCAACAAGCACCCGTACGGTCATCCGGGCAACGCTCCGAGCTTCCCGTCCGACCATGCAACCCCGGGTTTCAACCCGTATGGCAGCCCGAAGCCGGCACACGGCGCCCGTCCGGGCGGTCGCGGCCCGGGCGGTGGCAACCGTGGCCCCGGAGGTAACCGCGGCCCCGGCGGTCCGGGTGGCAACCGTGGTCCCGGCGGCAACCGCGGCCCGGGCGGCCCGCGCCGTAGCGGCCCACGCGGCGGCTGATCACAGGCCACGCTGAAATGAGAAACCCCGGCCCAGGCCGGGGTTTTTCTTTAAAAAGGGGACGGAGGGGATTAAGTCGTTTTCGCCACGCCATGTGTCGAAGGGGCGAAAACGACTTAATCCCCTCCGTCCCCTTTTGCGTGGCGCTGGAAAGCGGCGGGCGTGGTGCCGGCCATGCTGCGGAAGAAGGCGATGAACGGGCTCTCGGCGGAAAAGCCAGTGTCCTGCGCCACATGCGCGACGCGATGCCCGAGCAGCAACAGCTCCATGGCCCTCATCAGGCGCCATTGCTGGCGCCAGGCCTGATAGCCCATGCCGGTATCACGTTGCATCAGCCGGCCAATGGTGCGCACGCTCAGACCCGCGCGCTCGGCCAGCTCGCCCAGTTCGGGCGGCAGCTGTTCGGCCAGCGGCAGGCAACGTGCAATGCGTGGATCACGCGGCAAAGGCAGGTCCATCGGCGCCACCGGTGCAGCGGCGATTTCCAGCACGCACAACGCCAGTTGATGGTGCGCGCGCGGCAATTGCCAGTCATGGTCGAACGGTGCCTGCGCGATCGGCTCCAGCAAGGCCTGCAGCAGCGGACCTACGCCGATGATCGCCGGTTGCCGGGGCAGCTGGGCCGACAGGGTGGCGTCGAAGTACAACGAACGGTAGTCGACCGCCTGGCGCATCTGCGCGCGATGGCGCAGCCCGCCCGGAATCCACGCCGCGCGCGCAGGCGGCAGCAGGCTGATGCGATCACCGTAGGTCAGGCGCGTACAGCCCTGCCGGGTGTAGAGCAGCTGCGCGCGTGCATGCTGGTGCCAACCCGAATCGTGATCCGCCAGTGACGCCGCGATCCCCAGCACCGGAGCGCTCCAGGCATCAGCGTCGAAGGGCGCGTCCGGCTGCAACCAGGCCATGTCCGATTTCATATATCCAATGACAGGATGGAGAGAGTGCGCCATTGCAGGCGCGACCACAATGCGCGGCCCTGTTCGTGGAGCGCCCGCATGTCGCGTCGCCTGTTGTTGCTCACCATCGCGCTGCTGATGTTTCCCCAGCTGGCGCAGACCCTGTACAGCCCGGCCCTGGCCGATCTGGGCAAACGCTTCGCCCTGCCGCCGGGTACCGCCAGCCAGGCCATGAGCCTGTATCTGTTCGGCTTCGCTGCAGGCGTGCTGCTGTGGGGGCGCCTGGCCGATCGTATCGGTCGTCGCCCGGCCATTCTCTGTGGCCTCGGCATCTTTGCCGTGGCTGCACTGGGCGGCCTGCTGGCTGGCAGCTTCGGCCCGGTGTTGCTGGCCCAAGCGCTGGCCGCGGTCGGCGCCGCGGCCGCTTCGGTGGTCACCCAGACCGTGCTGCGCGACCATCTGCAGGGGCCGGCGTTGGCGCAGGCATTCTCCTGGATCGGCATGGCCCTGGCCCTGAGTCCGGCCATCGGCCTTGCACTGGGCACGCTGCTGGTGGGCCGCCATGGCTATGCCGGTGTGCAGGCCGGCCTCCTGCTGATGGTCATCCTGCTGATGCTCGGATGCACATCCGGCCTGCACGAGAGCCGCCCTGCCGAAGTCGCGCACACACCCATGCTGCCGCTGCTGCGGCAACTGCTGCGCGATCGCTGGATCTGGTCACAGGCGCTGCTGGTGACGGCGTTCAACGTGGCCATGTACAGCTGGTACGCGCTGGGTCCGTTCGTGTTTGAACGACTGCATTGGCCGCTGGCTTGGTTCGGTGCAAGCGGCGCGGTGCTGGCACTGGGCTCGGCACTGGGCGCGTGGGGCAATGGCCGCCTGCTGCGTGCCGGCGTTGCCGCGGCCACGCGCATCCGCATCGCCGCAGGCCTGGTTCTGACGGGAGGCCTGCTGGCTGCGCTGCTGCATGATCACCCTGCCCTGGTCGCGGCGATGGTGCCGGGGGTGACGGGCTTCGGCTTGGCCATTCCCAATGTGCTCGGCCAGGCCCTGCGCGGCTATCCACACTGTCTCGGCAGCGCAGGCGCGCTGTTCGGCCTGCTCTACTACCTGTTGATCGGTGCGGCAATGGCGTTGGTTGGTGCAGTGCAGCTGCTGGCACCGACCGTTATCGTGTGTGGCCTGCTGGCCTTGTGGCTGCAGCGACGGCGTCCCGCTGCAACCTAGGAATGGCTGCAAATGGAGCGCACTGTGCGCGGCTTCCGGGAACGGCTTTGATTCGCTGGCTATCGTGCGCGCTGCCCCACCCAAGGCAGATGCCCATGATCACCATCACCGCCGAACAGGCCCGCGCCAATGCTGACGCCGCCAAGCGCCCGATCGAGTTGTTCTACCGCGACCTCGACAACGCCATCCAGGCCGGCTCGGAAAATGGCCGTCGCTACATCGTGTTCGGCTTCAGCCAGGTAATGGCCAGCGGGCAGCTCGTCGAAGACGCGGTCGCACAATTGCTGAAAAATGGTTTCGTTGTCGAACGGCTGTTGAGCGACTCCGAACAGCACTACATCCGCATCAGCTGGGGAACTGCCGAGCCGACGCGCCTCAGCGCCGGCTGATGGTGAAGGCGGCGCCGTCCACGCCCAGGTCCCAGCCCTTGCCGGTACCGGACAGGGCCAGCGAGATGTCACCCTTGGTCATCACCTGCGCGTTGCTGGACTTCACCGCACCCGCATGCGCACCCACCGAGGCGTAGGTACCCAGCAGTTCGTTGACGCTGACCGCACCGGTGAAGCTGCCACGCCCATTGGTGATCTTCGACTTGCCCACGGTCAGGCCGCCGCCCTTCACTTCGATACGTACCGGCATGCTGGCGCCATTGCTGCAGGTGACGGTGCCGTTGCCGGAGGCGGTCTTGTAGATCAGCGACCAGCCGGACAGGTTGTAGCGCAGCTGGCAATCGAGATTGCCGGCAGCGTGCGCAGCCGGGGCCAGCGTTGCAGCAGACAGGGCCAGCAGCACGGCGAAAGGCTTGTTCATGGCAGGACTTCCAGTTCGGTCGGACTGACGGCGAATCTAGCAGTGCGCGCGTGCACGTTGGATGCAGGCGCGCGCGCTGGTGCGGCGGTGTTCAGGCCGTGGCTCAGGCCTGTTCATCCAGGTGGAAGGCATCGGCATCGAGCATCGCCGGGAAGCGCGCGCGATGCGCGGCCAAGGCATCGGCCGAGATGGTGGTGGTCACCACCTGTTCGCGTTCGCGGATCTCCACCTGCGGCTGGCCGAGGAAGTCGATCACCGCGCTGTCGCCGGCGTAGTGCAGCTGGTTGCCGTCCACGCCGACGCGGTTCACCGCCGCCACGAAGCACAGGTTCTCGATCGCGCGCGCGCGCAGCAGGGTCTTCCACGCATAGGCGCGCGCCGACGGCCAGTTGGCCACGAAGATCTGCAGATCGAAGTCCAGCTGCTGCGGACGCTCGACGTTGTAGCGGTTGCGGCAGAACACCGGGAAGCGCAGGTCGTAGCAGACCTGCGGATTGATCCGCCAGCCCTTCCATTCCACGCTCAGGCGCTCGCGGCCGGCGGCATAACGCTCGTGCTCGCCGCCGTAACGGAACAGGTGGCGCTTGTCGTAGTACTCCAGCGTGCCATCGGGCGTGGCGAACAGCAGGCGGTTGTAGACGCCTTCGCCATCACGCAGCTGCACGCTGCCGATCACCGCCGCGTTCAAGGCCCTGGCCTGCTCGCGCACCCAGGCCACGGTCGGGCCGTCCATGCCTTCGGCCTGGGCAATGGCCTCGTTGGAGAAACCACTGGTGAAGGTCTCCGGCAGGATCACCAGGTCGGTGGTGCCGGCCAGCGGTGCCAGCAGCGCGCCGTAGTAGGCGCGGTTGCCGGCCGGGTCGTGCCAGCGGGTGTCGCCCTGGACGAGGGAAATACGCAGATCCTGCATGTCCACGCCTCCGCTCACAGCAGGCGCAGGCGTTCGATCGCCGCGTCCATGGTCGCTTCGTTCTTGGCGAAGCACAGGCGCACCAGGCGCTGGCCGGCCGGAGGAGTCTCGTAGAACGGCGACAGCGGGATGGCGGTCACGCCCTTCTCGATGGTCAGCCACTTCACGAACTCATGGTCCGGCAGGTCACTGATGGCCGAGTAGTCGACCAGCTGGAAGTAGCCGCCCGGCACCGGCAGCGCCTTCAGGCGGGTGCTGGCCAGCTGCTCGCGGAAACGGTCGCGCTTGGCCTGGTAGAACGCGCCCAGTTCCAGGTGGTGTTCCGGCTCATCGCGGATCATCGCGGCGAAACCGTACTGCGCCGGGCCGAAGCTGGTGAAGGTGTTGTACTGGTGCACCTTGCGGAACTCGGCGGTCAGCGCCGGCGGGGCGATCGCATAGCCGATCTTCCAGCCGGTGCAGTGGTAGGTCTTGCCGAAGCTGGAGATCACGAACGCGCGCTCGCGCAGTTCCGGGTAGCGCAGCGCCGATTCATGGCGGCGGCCGTCATAGATGATGTGCTCATACACCTCATCGGAGATCAGGTAGATCTGCGTGCCGCGCAGCAGCTCGGCCAGCGCCTGCATGTCCTGCGCCGACAGCATCGCGCCGGACGGGTTGTGCGGGGTGTTGACGATCAGCATGCGTGTGCGCGGGGTGATCGCCGCACGCACGCGGTCCCAGTCGACGGCGAAGGTCTGCGGATCCAGCGACACATGCACGGCCTTGGCACCGGCCAGATCGATCGCCGGTTCATAGCAGTCATAGGCCGGGTCGAGCACGATCACTTCTTCGCCGGCACGCACCACGGCGTGGATGGCGTTGAAGATGGCCTCGGTACCGCCACTGGTGACGGTGATCTCGCTGTCCGCATCCACCTGCGCGCCGTAGCAGTCCAGCGCCTTCTGTGCGATGGCCTGGCGCAGCGGCGCCACGCCGGTCATCGGCGGGTACTGGTTCAGCCCGGCGGCCATCGCCTTGGCCGTCTCATCGATCAGGCGCTGCGGCGCGGAAAAGTCCGGGAAACCCTGGCCCAGGTTGACCGCGCCGTGTTCGGCGGCGAGCTGGGACATCACGGTGAAGATCGTGGTACCGACCTTGGGCAGCTTGGTGGTGGGTTGCATCGGCCTGGACTGTGGGGAACAAGGCCTCCGAGTTTACGCAATCCGCGCGTCGGTAGTGCCGGCCGCTGGCCGGCAACCTCGGCTGGCAGATGGCGAAATTGCCGGCCAGCGGCCGGCACTACCCTGTGAATTCACCGCTACAATTGCCACCGCACTCCGGCATGAAGATCCCTGCCCCTTGGACACCCCTGCATTGCTGGCCGCCAGCGGCCTGAGCTTCTCCCGCAATGACGAGCCGGTGTTCGGCCCGCTGGACTTCCATGTGGACGCCGGCGAAGCCCTGCTGGTGCAGGGTGGCAATGGCGCCGGCAAGACCACCCTGCTGCGCGTGCTGGCCGGCCTGGCCCGGCCCGGGGCCGGCCAGGTGCGGATCGACGGCAAGCCGGCCAGCAACGCCGAGCGTGCGCGCTATGTCGCCTATCTCAGCCACCTGCCGGCGCTGAAGCCGGACCTCGACACGCTGGAGAACCTGCACTTCCTGTGCGGCCTGCACGGCCGCCGTGCGCGGCAGATGCCCGGCAACGCGCTGGCCATCGTCGGCCTGGCCGGTTACGAGGACACTCTGGTACGCCACCTGTCGGCCGGGCAGAAGCGGCGGCTGGCACTGGCGCGCATCTGGCTGTCGCCGGCGCCACTGTGGCTGCTCGACGAACCCTACGCCAACCTCGACCTGGAGGGCATCACTCTGGTCAACCGGATGATTTCGGCGCACCTGCGCGCCGGTGGCGCTGCGCTGGTCACCACCCACGGCGCCTATGCCGCACCGCCGGTGCGCACCCGCCAGCTCGACCTCGGCGGTGCCGCATGATCGCGCCGGGCACCGAACCGGGCCTGTGGCAGACCGCGGACGCCCTGCTCAAGCGCGACCTGCGCCTGCTCTGGCGCCGCCGCGGCGACGCGCTGCAACCGCTGCTGTTCGCGGTGCTGGTAGTGGTGCTGTTCGCGCTGGCCCAGGGTCGTGAGCCACAACTGCTGGCCGCCACCGCCGGCGCGGTGCTGTGGCTGGCCGTGCTGCTGGCGGGACAGCTGTCGCTGGATTCGCTGTTCCGTTCCGACGCCGAAGATGGCTCGCTGGAACAGTGGCTGCTGGCGCCGGTGCCGCTGGCCTGGCTGGTACTGGTGCGCGTGCTGCTGCACTGGGCCACCACGGCACTGCCGCTGATCGTGGTCAGCCCGCTGCTGGCCGAAATGCTGCATCTGCCGCATGACCAGCTGCCGATGTTGCTGGCATCGTTGCTGCTGGGAACGCCGTTGCTGAGCCTGATCGGTGGCGTGGTCGCTGCACTGACCGTTGGCATCCGGCGCTCTGGTATTCTCGTGGCGTTGCTGTCGTTGCCGCTGTACGTGCCGGTGCTGGTGTTCGGCGCAGGCAGCCTGGCGGCAGCCGGGCGCGGGCAGGATCCGGTCGGTGCGCTGCTGATGCTGGGCGCCGGCCTGCTGGTCGCGCTGGTGCTGGCGCCGCTGGCCACCGCCGCTGCAATACGTATTTCTCTGAGTTGACCGAGCTGAGAGCCAATCCACCCCTGCTGGATAGCCGCCACGCATGAATCCGATTGTCCGCTGGTTCCACCAACTCGGTTCGCCTCCCACGTTCGACCGTTTCGCTGCCCGCTGGTCGCGGGTGTTCTACCTCGCCGCAGTGCCGGTGCTGCTGGTCGGCATGTGGCAGGCGCTGCTGGTGGTGCCGCCGGAAGCCAAGCAGCTGGACAGCTTCCGCATCCTCTACATCCACGTCCCCAGTGCCTGGATGAGCCTGTTCGTGTTCGCGCTGATGGCGCTGTATGCCGCGATCGCGCTGATCTGGCGGATCAAGGTCTGCGAGATCCTGGCCATGGCCTGCGCGCCGATGGGCGCCGGCTTCACCCTCATCACCCTGCTGACCGGCAGCATCTGGGGCAAGGGCACCTGGGGCACCTGGTGGGACTGGGACCCGCGCATGACCAGCGAACTGGTACTGCTGTTCCTGTACCTGGGCGTGATCGGCCTGTACCACGCCATCGAAGACCGCCGCAGCGCCGCGCGCGCCGCTGGCCTGCTGGCCATTGTAGGTGTCAGCCTGCTGCCGGTGATCCGCTATTCGGTGGACTGGTGGGGCGGCCTGCACCAGCGCCAGTCGATCAACGTGTTCGGTGAATCGGCGATCAGCAGCGCGATGATCGCGCCGCTGTGGTGGATGGTGATCGGCACCAAGTTCTGGTTCGCCGGTTCGGTGCTGGCCAAGGCCCGCGCCGACAATCTCGACCGCGAGGCCGGCAAGGCCTGGGTCGGCGGCCGTGTCGATGCCGCGCGCGCCACCCGGGAGGCCCAGCCATGACACACCTGCCCTATGTGATCGGCGCCTACGCCGTATTCGTGCTGGTGCTCAGCGCCGATGCCCTCGGTTCGTGGCTGCGCCTGCGCGTGGCGCGCCGGCTGGCACTGGCCCGCCAGCAGCGGCAGCAGACCCGCGCTGGCAGGCAGGACGCTGCGACGCCGCTGTCGACGGAGCTGGAACGATGACCCCGGTGCAGCGTCGCCGCCTGGTGTGGGTGCTGCTGGCCCTGCTCGCCTCCGGCCTGGCCACCGCGCTGGTGGCGATGGCGCTGGAACGCAACATCGCCTACCTGTACACCCCTTCGGAAGTGCTGCGCGGCGATGTCGATGCACAGTCGCGTTTCCGCTTGGGCGGCATGGTGGTAAAGGGCTCCTTCAACCGCCCGGTCGGCTCGCTGGAGGCGCGCTTCGACGTGACCGACGGCGATGCACAGCTGGCGGTGACCACCTCGCGGATCCTGCCGGACATGTTCGCCGAAGGCACCGCGGTGGTCGCCAGTGGCCGCCTGCAGGACGGCGTCTTCGTCGCCGACGAAGTGCTGGCCAAGCACGATGAGAAGTACGTGCCGAAGGAAGTGGCCGACAAGATGGGCGATGCCCATCGCAAGCACGACGTGCCGGTGACGGCCCCCGAGGTGCGCTGAGTGCTGCCCGAACTGGGTCAGATCCTGCTGTTGTGTGCGTTGCTGGCCTCGCTGCTGCAGGCCGGCCTGCCGCTGGCCGGTGCGCATCGCAACAACGCGGCATGGATGGCAGTGGCGCGGCCTGCCGCCTTCGCGCAGTTGCTGCTGTTGGCCGGCGCCTTCGCGGTGCTGACCACCGCGTTCGTGCAGCAGGATTTCTCGGTGCGCTATGTGGCCGAGAACTCCAATTCGCTGCTGCCGCTGATCTACCGCTATTCGGCGGTGTGGGGCGCGCACGAGGGCTCGCTGCTGATGTGGGCGCTGGTGCTGGCATTGTGGACCGGCGCGGTGGCGCTGTTCTCGCGGCACCTGCCGGCACCGGTGCAGGCGCGCGTACTGGCGGTGATGGGCATTGTCAGCGTCGGCTTCCTCGCCTTCCTGATCTTCACCTCCAATCCGTTCCTGCGCCTGAACCCGGCACCGCTGGAAGGCCGCGACCTCAATCCGCTGCTGCAGGATCCGGGGCTGATCATCCATCCACCGATGCTGTACCTGGGCTACGTAGGCTTCGCGGTGCCCTTCGCATTCGCGGTAGCGGCGCTGCTGGAAGGTCGCGTGGATGCGCGCTGGCTGCGCTGGACGCGGCCGTGGACCAACGTCGCCTGGGGCTTTTTGACCCTGGGCATCGCACTGGGCAGCTGGTGGGCCTACTACGAGCTGGGTTGGGGCGGCTGGTGGTTCTGGGACCCGGTGGAAAATGCCAGCTTCATGCCGTGGCTGGTCGGTGCGGCACTGATCCATTCACAGGCCGTCACCGAAAAGCGCGGCACCTTCGGCAGCTGGACCCTGCTGCTGGCGATCGCCGCCTTCGCGCTGTCGTTGCTGGGCACCTTCCTGGTGCGCTCGGGCGTGCTGACCAGCGTGCATTCGTTCGCTGCCGATCCCTCGCGCGGCCTGTTCATCCTGGTGTTCCTGTCGGTACTGGTGGGCGGCAGCCTGCTGCTGTATGCGCTGCGTGCCAGCCAGCTGAACGTGGATGCCGATGATCCGCGCCGTGGCTTCACCGCCACCTCGCGCGAGACCCTGCTGCTGGCGAACAACCTGCTGCTGGCCACCGCCTGCGCGATGGTGTTGCTCGGCACGCTGTACCCGCTGCTGGCCGATGCGCTGTCGCTGGGCAAGATCTCGGTCGGTCCGCCCTACTTCGGCAGCCTGTTCCTGCTGCTGATGGCACCGATGATCCTGTTGCTGCCGTTCGGCCCGCTGGTGAAATGGCAGCGTGACCAGCCCTCGCGCGCCTTCGCGCTGCTGGCACCCTGGCTGGGCCTGGCGGTATTGCTGGGCGCGCTGGTCTGGTGGCAGGCACCGCAGAATGGCTGGAAGGCCGGCATCGGCGTCGCCGCTGCGGCCTGGGTCGCACTCGGCACCGCACGCTTCGTCTGGCAGCGCCTGCGCGGCAACGGCCGCTTCACCGCCGAAATGCTCGGCATGATCGTCGCCCACGCCGGCATCGCCGTGTTCCTGGCCGGCGCCCTGCTGGTCGAAGCGCTGAACGTGCAGCGCGAAGTGGCGCTGGCACCGGGGCAGCAGCTGGTGGTCGGTCGCTACGAAGTCCGCTTCGAAGGCGTGGACCATCGCGAAGGGCCGAATTTCATCGCTGATCGGGGCCACCTGCGGGTGTTCCGCAACGGCCGCGAGCAGGCCCTGCTGCATCCCGAGAAGCGCCAGTACGCCAGTGGCGGCCAGGTGATGACCGAGGCCGGCATCGATGCACGCTTCGACGGTGATGTCTACGTGGCATTGGGCGAGCCGCTGGGCAACAATGCATGGGCGGTCCGGGTGCACATCAAGCCGTTCGTGCGCTGGATCTGGCTCGGCGCGCTGCTGATGGCCCTGGGCGGATTCATCACCGCCGCCGACCGCCGTTTCCGTCGTCCGTAGGAGTTCCCATGTCCGAGTCCCCCGCCCCGCGCCCCTCCCGCCCGCTGCCGCCGGTAGCCATCGTGATCGGCGTGCTGTTCTTCTTCGGCCTGCTCGGGCTGATGATCTACGGGGTGATGAAATCGGGCGACCCGCAGCGCGACGTGCTGCCGTCGGCGCTGATCGACAAGCCGGCGCCGGCGTTCGCGCTGCCGGTGCTGCATGACCCGGAAATGATCGTACACAGCGACGAGCTGCGCGGCGCGCCCTATCTGCTGAACGTCTGGGGCAGCTGGTGCGCGGCCTGCCGCGAAGAACACCCGGTACTGACCCGCTTTGCCGAGAGCAAGCGCGTGCGCGTGATCGGCTACAACTGGAAGGATGATCCGACCGACGCGCTGCACTGGCTGGAGCAGCTGGGCAACCCGTTCATGGTGGTGCTTAGCGACGTCGAGGGCCGCACCGCGATCGACTGGGGCGTGACCGCTGCGCCAGAAACCTTCCTGGTTGATGGCAGCGGCATCGTGCGCTGGAAGTACAGTGGCGCGATGACCCAGCGCGTGATCGATGAGAAGCTGATCCCGGCACTGGAGAAGATCGAGAAGGCCCAGGGCAGTGCCGGCAACACCCTGCATACGGCGCCCTGAGCCGATGCGCTGGCTGCTGGCGCTGCTGCTCCTGATGCTGCCGCTGGCCGTGCTGGCCCAGCAGCCGCTGCACGATCCACAGCCGCTGCAGTTCCGCGACGATGCCGAGGAGCGCCGCTTCCATGACCTGGCCGCACAACTGCGCTGCGTGCAGTGCCAGAACCAGTCGCTGGCCGATTCGAACGCACAGATCGCGCAGGACCTGCGTCGCGAGGTGCTGCAGCTGATGCAGCAGGGCCACGACGACGCACAGATCAAGCAGTTCCTGGTCGCCCGCTACGGTGAGTTCGTGCTCTATCAACCACCGTTGCAGCCGGGCACCTGGCTGCTGTGGGGTGGCCCCCTGCTGGTGCTCGGCGCCGGTGCACTGGTGGTGCTGGGCATCGTCCGCCGACGTGGACGCACCGTCGGCGCGGCGCCGGCCGGCAAGGCCGATGAAGGAGACGAATGGTGAACCATTGGCTGCCGGTGCTGGCCGGCCTGGTTGCAGCGCTGATGGCAGCACTGGTGCTGTGGCCGCTGCGCCACCACGGTCGTCGCGGTTTCGTGGTCGGCGTGTTCGCACTGGGCGTGGCCGGTGCCTGCCTGTACCTGCTGGTCGGTGATCCGCGTGCAGCACAGGTACAGCCGACGCCGTCGGTGGCCACCCTGCGCGATGGCGTGCAGGCCCTGCAGGATGCACTGAAGCGCGACCCTCAGCGTGCCGATGGCTGGGCATTGCTCGGGCGTTCGCAGGCCGAACTGGGCAATGCCTCAGCTGCGGCAGACGCCTTCGCGAAGGCCGCCGAATTGGCACCGGATGATCCGGGCGTGCTGGTGGAAGCCGCGCAGGCGCGCGCGCAGGCTGATGCCGGCAAGCAGTTCGATGACACCGCGATGACCTGGTTGCAGCAGGCACGTACACAGGCCCCCGACGCCGAGCGCGCCAGCTGGCTGCTGGGCATCGCCCTGCGGCAACGTGGAAGGAATGCCGAGGCTGCGGACGTGTGGAGCGGCCTGCTGCCGCGACTGGAACCGGGTGCCGCGCAGGCGCTGCAGGCGCAGATCGCGATTGCCCGCGAGGCCGCCGGCCATGCGCCCGATGCTGGCGTTGCGGCGCCACCGGCGCTGCTGCAGGTGCGCGTGCAGCTGCCGGCACTGAACAACGCCGAGTGGCCCGCCAGCACCCAGGTGTTCGTGCTGGCCCGTGCCGTCGGCGGCCCGCCGATGCCGGTGGCCGCTCGCAAGCTGCCGCTGAGCGGATTCCCGGACACGGTCGGGCTCGGCGACGGTGACAGTCCGATGCCAACTGCACCGCTGTCGGCCCATCGCGAAGTGGAAGTGCTGGCACGCATCTCGCGTACTGGTAGCGCCAATCGCAGCGAGGGCGACCTGCAGAGCGTTCCAGTGAAGGTAAGCCTGCCGCATGAAGGCGTGGTGGAACTGCGGTTTCCCTGACTTGTAGAGCCGAGCCCACGCTCGGCTGCGATTGGGTTGCCGGCGCCCGCCAGCCGAGCATCGGCTCGGCTCTACAGCAGATCCACGCCATGCGTGGATACGACGGTCCGGTCCGCGTCCACCCGCTGCTGGAATCCAGCGTGTCGCCAGCTCCACATGCCACCCCGCTAGAATGCGTGCATGACCGAATTCATCCCGCCCGGCACCCGCTTCCACGCCCTGCCTTCGCCGTTCCCGTTCAAGCGCGGTGGCGCCCTGCACGGCGCGCGCGTGGCCTACGAGACCTGGGGAACGCTGGCGGCCGATGCCAGCAATGCGATCCTGATCGTGACCGGCCTGTCCCCAGACGCGCATGCAGCGGCCAACGAGGCCAACCCGGCATCGGGCTGGTGGGAAGCGATGGTTGGCCCCGGCAAGCCGATCGATACCAACCGCTGGTTCGTGGTATGCGTGAATTCGCTGGGCAGCTGCAAGGGCTCGACCGGCCCCGCTTCGCTCAACCCGGCCAACGGTGAGCCCTACCGCCTGGACTTCCCCGAGCTGTCGATCGAAGACGGTGCCCGCGCCGCCGTCGACGTCGTGCGTGCACTCGGTATCGAGCGGCTGGCCTGCGTGGTCGGCAACTCGATGGGCGGCATGACGGCCCTTGCCATCCTGATGCTGCATCCGGGCATCGCGCGCAGCCACGTCAACATTTCCGGCAGCGCGCAGGCGTTGCCGTTCTCGATCGCGATCCGCTCGCTGCAGCGCGAGGCAATCCGCCTTGACCCGCGCTGGAATGGCGGCCACTACGACGATGCCGAGTACCCCGAGTCCGGCATGCGCATGGCGCGCAAGCTGGGCGTGATCACCTACCGCTCGGCGCTGGAGTGGGATGGCCGCTTCGGCCGCGTGCGGCTGGATTCGGACCAGACCGACGACGATCCGTTCGGCCTGGAATTCCAGGTGGAAAGCTATCTGGAAGGCCACGCACGGCGCTTCGTGCGTTTCTTCGATCCCAACTGCTACCTGTACCTGAGCCGCTCGATGGACTGGTTCGACCTGGCCGAGTATGCCGACGGCAACGTGCTGGCCGGGCTTGCGAAGATCCGTGTGGAGAAGGCGCTGGCGATCGGCGCCAACACCGACATCCTGTTCCCCGTGCAGCAGCAGCAACAGATTGCCGATGGCCTGCGCGCCGGCGGTGCCGATGCGCACTTCATCGGCCTGGAATCGCCGCAGGGCCACGACGCCTTCCTCGTCGATTTCGAGCGTTTCGGCCCGGCCGTGCGCGGCTTCCTCGACGCGCTGTAAGTGGCGTGGCGGCGTAATCTCGCGCTGGCTGCCTTCGGCGCGTTGATCGCGCTGATGATCAGCGGCGTGCTGCCGCTGTGGCTGGGCGGCTGGTGCGTGCTGGCCAGCGCGGTGTCGTTCGGGCTCTATGGCCATGACAAGCGCGCGGCGCAGCGAAAGCAGTGGCGGATTCCCGAGCGCACCCTCCAGCTGCTGGCCTTTGCCGGTGGTTGGCCCGGCGCGCTGCTGGGCCAGGCGATGTTCCGCCACAAGCACCGCAAGGCCGCGTTCCAATGGGTGTTCTGGCTGTGCGTGCTGGCCAACGTGGCCTCGATCGCGGTACTGCTGCGCGAATTTTCGCGATAACCCTCGCCATCGGTAGTGCCGGCCGCTGGCCGGCAACCTCAGACGCTTCAATTGCCGGCCAGCGGCCGGCACTACCGGACCATCGTCACGATTCGCGAATCAACACCCCATCACGCAACCGGTACTGCGCATCGACCACGCCTTCGGGCAGGTCGTCGTGGGTGATCATCAACAGGCTGCGCCCGTCCAGCAACCCGGAGAGATCGTGCAGCAGCGCACGTGCGGTATCCACGTCCAACCCTTCGGTTGGTTCGTCCAGCAGCAGGATCGGCGCGTTGCGCAGCAGCGCCCGCGCCAGCGCCAGCCGTCGCGCTTGGCCGGCCGACATCGTCGCGCCGTTCTCGCCCACCCAGGCCTGCAGGCCACCGTTGCGCTCGGCCCAGTCGCCCAGGCGCACGCGACGGAGGACCGCCCACAAGGCGGCGTCGCTGGCATCGGGATCGCCCAGCCGCAGGTTTTCTGCCACGCTGCCGGCAAACACCGGTGCGTTCTGTGGCAGCCACGCCAGTTGCTGGTGCCACTCAGCCTGGGCGACGTCGCGCAGATCGCGGCCACCATAGGTGATTCGCCCCTGCTGCGGATCCCACAGCCGCAGCAGCAGGCTGGACAGCGTGGTCTTGCCACTGCCGCTGTCGCCGCGGATGGCGATGCGTTCGCTTGGCGCCAGGGTCAGCTGGAGGCCGGACAGCACCGGCCGCGCCGCGCCCGGCCACTGGAAATGCACATCGTCCCAATGCACGCGCGCGGCTTGCGGCACCGGCTGTGGCACTTGCGGATCGTCCACCGTCGGCGGTTGCTCGACGATCGCCTGCAGGCGATCTGCGGCAATGCGCCCGGACTGCAGCGACTGCCAGGCCAGGCCCATGCCGGCCCACAGTTCGATCAACGCCACGGTCAGGAACACGAGGCCCGCCGCCATCTCCGGCGCGATGCGCTGCTGTTCGGCGGCGTGCAGGGCCAACGCCAGCATCGCCACCAGGCCCAGCCCGGCCACCAGGCCGTGCAGGGTCGAGGCCGCGATCAGGCGCCAGCGACGGCGGCGGTCACGCGAGGCCAACTGCTTGGCTGCCACGCGCACCTTCAGCTGCCACGCGGCATCGGCATGCAGCGCGGCCAGATCTCCCGCCCCCTCCAACCCCTCAAAGGCCGCGGTGCGCAATGCGGCGCGATGTGCGGCGCGGTCGGCTTCTTCATCATCGTGGCCACGCACGCCCAGCCACGGCACACCGAAGGCGATCAGCAGCGCCAGCACCGCCAGCAGGACTGCCGCCGACGGCAGGATCAGCGCCGCCGATGCAACCGCCACCACCGACAGCGCACCCAGCGCCACCAGCGGCCCGATCGCACGTACCAGCAGGCCATCCACTTCGCCGATGTCGCCCAGCAGTCGCGCCAGCAACTCGCCGGTACGCGTAGCCCCCAGCCGTGCCGGCGCCAGTGGCAGCGCGCGGCGGAAGAACCAGACGCGCAGATCGCGGGCGATGCGCAGGGTGGCATCGTGGCCCACCAGCTTTTCGAAGTAGCGCGACACGATGCGCGCCATGGTCAAGCCACGGATACCCGCAGACGGCGAGAAGAAATTGAATCCCTGCCCCAGGCCTGCGGCACCGGCCAGCGCGGCCGCGGTGAGGAAACCACCGGACAGGCCCAGCAATGCAGTGCCGGCCAGCATCGTGGTCCACAACAACAGGATCGTCAGCAACAGGCGTGGACGATGACGCAGGAACACCGCGCGCAGCGAATCAGGTGAACGGCTCATGCGCGCACCGCCTGTGCCGGTTCTACCAGGCGGCCTTCCGGCAGCAGCAGGCAACGATCGGCCCAGGCGATCACCGCCGGGCTGTGGGTGGCGACCACCACGCTGCGGCCACGTGCATATGCGGCCAGGCTGCGCAGCAATGCCGCTTCGGTATCGGCATCCAGGAACGCGGTGGGTTCGTCCAGCAGCAGCACCTGCGGATCACGCAGCAGGAGACGGGCCAGGCCGATGCGACGCGCCTCACCACCGGACAGGCCGAAGCCACGTTCGCCGATCACCGTATCCAGCCCCTGCGGCAGGCGCTGCGCAAACTGCAGTACCTGCGACGCCTCGGCCACCGCGCGCAGGCGCGCATCGCTGGCGCCGGGATCGGCCAGGCGCAGGTTGTCGGCGATGCTGCCGTGGAACAGGTACGGACGCTGGCTGGCATAGGCCACCTGCACGCCGGGACGCACCTGCAGCTTGCCGGCTCGCGGCGGCAGCCAACCGGCCAGCGCCTCCAGCAACGTACTCTTGCCGGACCCGCTGGGACCGACCAGGGCCAGGCGCTGGCCCGGTTCCAGCAGCACGTCCAGATCCTGCAGCACATCGTGCGGCGCGCCCAGCGGACGCAGCACCAGACCCTGTGCCCGCAGCGGTGGCAGCGCGGCCTCGGCCGGCTCCACCGCCAGCGGCGCAGCTTCGTTCTCGATCAGGCCCTGCTCATCGGGCAGCGACTGCAGCAGGCGCTCCACCTCGGCAGCGGCAGCCAGCGCATTGGCACGGTCGTGGTAGTGGGCGGCCAGCCGTCGCAACGGCGCATAGAATTCCGGCGCCAGCAGCAGGCAGAACAGGCCCGCCCCCAGCGTCGGTACCGTTGCATGCAGCGACATCATGCCCAGATAGCTCAGCCCGAGGTACAGGGCGACCATCGCCACGCTGACCGAGGCGAAGAACTCCAGCACCGTGGACGACAGGAAAGCGATGCGCAGAACCTTCAGGGTGCGCACGCGCACGCCTTCGGCAGCCGCCTCGATCCCCTCCAGCTCAGCCTCGCCGCGGCCATACAGGCGCAGCAGGCCCAGGCCCTTGATGCGGTCGGCGAAATGGCCGCTCATCCGCGCCAGCTCACCCAGCTGCGCGCGGCCGGCCGCTTCGGCCCCCCAGCCCACCAGCATCATGAAGAACGGTACCAACGGTGCAGTGAACAGCAGGATCAGCGCCACCACCCAGTCGACCCAGGCTACGGCGGCCAGGATCAGCAGCGGCACCACCACTACTTCGGTGCGTACCGGCAGGAAACCGCTGTAATAGCTCTCGATCGCATCAGCGTGATGCAGCATCAGTTCGCCCAGTTCGCCGGTGCGGCGCTGGCGCAGCCACAGCGGCCCCAGGCCAAGCAGGCGTCCGAACACGCGTTCACGCAGGGCCAACCGCGCGGCATCGGCCACATCACCGGCGGCGGCCTGGGTGGCGCTGCCCAGCAGCGTGCGCGCCACCAGGATCGCCGCCAGACCGCCCAGCACCGGCAACCCCGAGGCCAGCGGCGCGCGCTCTACCAGCACCTGCTGCACCAGCCAGGCGATGGCGGCCGCCTGGCCGATCAACAGGGCACCGGACAGGCTGATGCACAGTGCCGCCAGCCGCTGGCGGCCTCGAGCAGGCCGCGCCAGATCGGCCAGCCACGCGCTGCGGGCGCGCCGCTGGCGGGTCGTTTCGGCGTCCTGGGACAGGGCGACGGAGGAGGTTTCGGCAGCGCTCAAGGGGTCTTCACGGGCAACGGGGGAGACACGGCATTGTAGGCGCAGGCAATGGCCGGCCTCTGCGGCCAGCAGTCGCAGTCTTCATCAGGTTGGCATACGATCGACCGGGGCACCTGTTCATACATTGATCTGGATCAAGGCTGTTTGAAGTAGTCGGTCACATCATTCACGTCGTAGACCACCCTTCCCGCCACCTGCAACGGCACTATCCAACGAGGTAGCCAGGCCATGATTGATCAGACAGTCGTAGAACTGTCGCGGCTGCAATTCGCGCTGACCGCGATGTACCACTTCCTATTCGTACCGCTCACCCTCGGCCTGTCCTTCATGGTGGCCATCATGGAGAGCGTGTACGTGATGACCGGCAAGGAGATCTGGCGCAGGATGACCCTGTTCTGGGGCGTCCTGTTCGGCATCAACTTCGCCATGGGCGTCGCCACCGGCATCGTCATGGAATTCCAGTTCGGCATGAACTGGTCCTACTACAGCCACTACGTCGGTGACATCTTCGGTGCGCCGCTGGCCATCGAAGGCCTGATGGCCTTCTTCCTGGAAGCCACCTTCGTCGGCCTGTTCTTCTTCGGCTGGAACCGCCTGACCAAGGTCAAGCACCTGATGGTGACCTGGCTGATGGCGCTGGGTACCAACCTGTCGGCGATCTGGATCCTGGTCGCCAACGGCTGGATGCAGAACCCGACCGGTGCGGTGTTCAACCCGGAAACCATGCGCATGGAAGTGGTCGACTTCATGGCGGTGGTGTTCAACCCGGTGGCGCAGGCCAAGTTCGTGCACACCGTCAGCGCCGGTTATGTGACCGGTGCGGTGTTCGTGATGGCGATCAGTGCCCTGTTCCTGCTGCGCAACAAGCACAAGGACCTGGCCCGTCGTTCGTTCGCGGTGGCCGCAGCGTTCGGCCTGCTGTCATCGCTGTCGGTGGTGGTGCTGGGTGACGAGAGCGGTTACGCCGCCAGTGAACACCAGAAGATGAAGCTGGCCGCGATCGAAGCGATGTGGGAGACCGAGCGTGCGCCGGCCGACTTCACCGCCTTCGGCATCCCGAACCAGGACACCCACCAGAACGACTATGCGGTGAAGATCCCCTACCTGATGGGCCTGATCGCCACCCGTTCGTTGAACCAGCCGATTCCAGGCATCCTGGAACTGGTCGAGCGCGCCGAACACCGCGTGCGCGGCGGCCAGCTCGCCTACGGCGCGCTGGAACGCCTGCGTGCGAACAAGAACGACGTGGAAGCACGCGAGATGTTCGACCGCCACTGGCAGGACCTGGGCCACGGCCTGCTGCTCAAGCGCTACCGCGATGACATCCTCAACGCCACCCCGCAGGAGATCTCGCAGGCGGCGATGGATACCGTGCCGCGCGTGATGCCGCTGTTCTGGACCTTCCGCGTGATGGCCGGCCTGGGCTTCTACCTGATCGCCTTCTTCGCGCTGGCCTTCTACTACTCGTGCCGCAACAACTTCCAGGACAAGCGCTGGTTCCTCAAGCTGGCCCTGTGGACGCTGCCGGCACCGTGGATCGCGATCGAGTGCGGCTGGTTCGTGGCCGAGTATGGTCGCCAGCCGTGGGCGGTCGATGGCGTGCTGCCGACCTTCTATGCGGCATCGGGCCTGGCCCTGCATGAAATCGTGCTGACCCTGGCCGGCTTCACCGCGATCTACACCGCGCTGATCGTGGTCGAGATCAAGCTGATGCTCAAGGCGATCCGCAAGGGTCCGGACGAGTTGCTGCCTTCGCTGCAGTCGCCCCAGCCGCATGCTTCCCACAATGCCTCGGCGCCCGCCGCCGGCCAGGCCTGAGGCAGGAGAACCAAGATGGATTTCATTCTTCTGGACTACACCACGCTGCGCGTGATCTGGTGGCTGCTGCTCGGCATCCTGCTGATCGGTTTCGCCGTGATGGATGGTTTCGACCTGGGCGTGGGCACCCTGCTGCCCTTCGTCGCCCGCACTGATGCCGAACGCCGCCGGGTGATCAACACCATCGGCCCGGTCTGGGAAGGCAACCAGGTGTGGCTGATCCTGGGCGGTGGCGCAATCTTTGCCGCCTGGCCGCCGCTGTATGCGGTCAGCTTCTCTGGCTTCTACCTGGCGATGTTCGTGATCCTGTTCGCCCTGATCCTGCGTCCGGTCGGCTTCAAGTTCCGCAGCAAGATGCCCAGCGAACGCTGGCGCAACACCTGGGACTGGGCGCTGTTCATCGGTGGCTTCATTCCCGCACTGATCATGGGCGTGGCCGTGGGCAACGTGTTGTTGGGCGTTCCGTTCCATTTCGATGACAGCATGCGCATCTTCTACACCGGCTCGTTCTTCGGCCTGCTGATGCCCTTCGCGCTGCTGGCCGGCCTGCTCAGCGTGTCGATGCTGGTCGCCCACGGTGCGGCCATGCTGGTGATCAAGACCGACGGCCCGGTGGCCGAGCGTGCTGCCCGCTTCGGCAGCATCGCGGCAATCATCGCCTTCGTGCTGTTCGCAGTGGGTGGCGCCTGGGTGGCCTTCGGCCTGCCGGGTTACCAGATCACCTCGCAGGTGGTTACCGATGGCGCCACCAATCCGCTGCTGAAGACCGCCGAACTCGGCGCCGCCGGTGGCTGGATGCGCAACTACAGCGCGATGCCGGCCACGATCCTGGCCCCGCTGCTCGGCCTGGCGGGCCTGCTGGCCAGTGCGGTGCTGCTGCGTGCCCGTCGTGGTGGCCTGGCCTTCATCGCCTCCGGTGCGGCTATCGCCGGCATCATCCTGACCGTCGGCTTCGCCATCTTCCCGTTCCTGCTGCCGTCCTCGAGCCAGCCCACCTCCAGCCTGACCGTGTGGGATGCCTCGTCCAGCCACCTGACCCTGTGGATCATGCTGCTGGCCACGGCGGTGTTCCTGCCGATCATCCTCGCCTACACCACCTGGGTGTACCGTGTGCTGAAGGGCAAGACCACCACCGAAGAGATGGGCAACAACCCGAACGCCTACTGATTGCCGGTGTGCCGGCCGACGGTCGGCACACCCTTGAACAATGGAGATTGACTATGTGGTACTTCGCCTGGATTCTCGGTGCCGGCCTCGCCTCGACGGTGGCCATCCTCAACGGCATGTGGTTCGAAGCCCGCGAGCAGAACCGCATCGAGAACGGAAATCGTCGCTGAGCTGTAAAAAAGCCTTGCCGCCCTGGCCTTCACACGGTATCTTAGGCGGCTCCTTCGGGGTGTAGCTCAGTCTGGTAGAGCGCTACGTTCGGGACGTAGAGGTCGCAGGTTCGAATCCTGTCTCCCCGACCACTCACGTGGTCGCATTGAAGCCTGGTGAAGTCATCCAGGCTTTTTTGTTCCCTGAGGTGGCACTGCTTCGGCGGTGTGAAGAAAACAGCATTCACCCCTTGCCGCCATCGGGGTGAATCGCTAGAATAGGCGGCTCCCTTCGGGGTGTAGCTCAGTCTGGTAGAGCGCTACGTTCGGGACGTAGAGGTCGCAGGTTCGAATCCTGTCTCCCCGACCACTTCGGTGGTCACCAAGAAGCCTGGAAGACATCACTGTCCTCCGGGTTTTTTTGTACCCCGCGCCAGGCCGCCCGCATGACGGGACCTTGCCGGAGCGCACACGTACAATGGCCGCGCTGCCGGCCCACCTGCAGCCCCCACCCCCACCTGCCGCTTCGGCGTAGACCGATGCCGGCGCTGCATGCCGTTGCTGCGGCGTGCGACACCTGCAAGGACCATCGATGAGTTCCTCCACTTCCGATTCGCCGTCGCTGCTGCACGGTCGCGTCCTCGCGTTTGCCGCGATCCTGCTGGCAGCAGTCAACCTGCGCACTGCGGTCACCTCGATCACCCCGCTGCTGGACGTGCTCGGCCAGCAGTTCGGCTTCGGCACCACCATGACCGGCGTGCTGGGCATGCTGCCGACCGCCTCGTTCGCGCTGTTCGGCGTGGCCACGCCGGCACTGGCGCGGCGCCTGGGCCTGGAACGCACCACACTGCTGGCGATGGCGATGGCGATGGCCGGCCTGCTGCTGCGCTCCAGCGCCGGCAACGTCGGCACGCTGCTGCTGGGCTCGGTAATCGCGCTGGCCGGCATGGGCATCGGCAACGTGGTGGTGCCGCCGCTGGTGAAGCGTTACTTCGCCAACAAGGTCGGCACCATGAGCACGCTCTACATCAGCGTGCTGCAGCTGGGCACGATGCTGCCGGCGCTACTGGCAGTACCGATGGCCAACGCTGCAGGCTGGCGCGTGTCGCTGGGCATGTGGGCGCTGCTTGCACTGGCCGCCGCGCTGCCGTGGCTGCTGCTGGCCAGGCGCGCACCGAAGCCGCTGGCCGACGCCGCCGATCCCACCGCGCAGCCGCACGGAAAGGTCTGGCGCACGTCGCTGGGCTGGAGCATGACGCTGATGTTCGGCATGACCTCGCTGATGACCTATTCGATGTTCACCTGGCTGCCGCGCATCGTGGTCGAGGCCGGTGGCACGCCCGCGTTCGGCGGCGTGATGGTGGCCGTGTTCTCGGCACTGGGCCTGCTGCCGTCACTGGTCATTCCGTCGATGGCGGTACGCATGCAGAACCCGTTCCCGCTGGTGCTGATCGGCTTCTTCTCGTTCGTGATCGCCTTCACCGGGCTGCTGCTGGCGCCGATGAAGGCGCCCCTGCTGTGGGCCTGCCTGCTCGGCGTCGGCCCGTCCACCTTCCCGCTGGCGCTGACCCTGATCAACCTGCGCACCCGCACCCCGGCCGGCTCGGCCGCGCTGTCGGGCTTCATGCAGGGCGTGGGCTACAGCTTCAGCTGCCTGGGCCCGTTCCTGGTCGGCTGGCTGCATACCGTCAGCAATGGCTGGACGCTCCCGTTCAGCTTCCTGTTCGGCTGCGCCACCCTGATGCTGTGCGCTTCGTGGGTCGCCTGCAAGCCCCGCAAGCTGGAAGATCTCTGGTAGCCCGGCCGGGGCCGCCAGACGGCCCCGCCTACCGCTCGTCAGACACCGGGCAATCTTGACGCCGGACTGACAATTGCGGGCGGATAGTGCCCACGAATGCCCTTCCTTGCCGCGTGCCGGCATCGGGCATGGGGGCGGCGGCGCCGCCCAGGCCACCACTCGGTGTGCGGGGGACTCTCGTTTCAGACAAGACATTGCAGGTCGCTGTCCGGGTTGTATCCGTCTTCAATGGGCGGGAATGCACGAAGGGAGTGACGCAGGCCACGGCCACGCCAAATACTGGCATGTGATTTGCGTCACATTTTCACAGGTTGTCTGGTTCGGAAGCCAAGGGGGTCCCCAATGGTCGTCCACCGCCGGCTGGCGCTCTGCGTCGGCCTCGCATGCACCGCTCTGGCCTGGGCCAGCGGCGCGGCTCCGACCGACCGCGACGCGGCCCTGGCCGAGATCGGCCGCTACCGCGACCAGGCCCGTTGGCTGGATGCGCTCGGCGCAATCGAGCGCGCCAGCCAGCAGCAGCCCAACGACGATCTGCTGTTCAAGCTGCGCGTGCTGACCCTGGGCGACATCGGCAATGCCTGGCGCGCCTGGGAGCTGTACCAGCAGCGGCCGCAGCTGTTCGACGACGCCCAGAAGCAGCGCCTGGAAGGCGACTACCTGGCCAAACTCGTGGTCTGGAGCCTGGCCTACAGCAGCAGCGAGGACAGCCGCCTGGAAGAAGCCGAGTCGACCCTGGCGCGCATGCAGCGCTACGTTGGCGGCGAAGGCACCCCACCCTCGCAGGCGCCACTGCGCATCCGCATGGACCGGCTGATCCTGCTCAACCGGCTGGGCCGCCATGTACAGGTGCGTGAGGAAGCACGAGCCCTGCAGGCCGAAGGCCACACCCTGCCCGACTACGTGCTGCCTGCCGTGGGCGATTCGTTGATGGGCACCCTGCACCCGGAAGAAGCCATTCCGGTACTGCAGGCGGCCGTCGCTGGCGATCCGGCGCGCGACGCCTCGCATTCGGAACTGGCCTACGCCTACCTGGAAAGCGAGCAGCAGGAAAAGGCGATCGACCTGCTGCAGGCATGGCGCGACAAGGAGCCGGCGTGGCGCTGGAGCAATGGCAAATCACCGTACGTGAACTGGTCACGCTACGAGGCCGATCTCAACCTGGCAATGGTGCGCGCTTACAGCGGCGACCTGGTCACTGCGCAGCACGATCTGGAGTCGATGGTGGACATCGCAGCCGGCAACGGAGGCCTGCAGAGTGCGCTGGGCAGCGTCTACATGATGCGCGGCTGGCCACGCAGGGCACTGCAGCGACAGCAGATGGCACACGCGCTGGACCCGCGTGACATCGAACCGCGGCTGGGCATGGAAGAGGCCTACGTCGCCCTGCAGCGCGACGACCTGGCGCGGCCGCTGCACGATGACCTGGTCGCACGCTATCCCACCCAACCGGCCGTCGAACGCATGGACCAGGCCTGGCGTGCGCATCGCGGCTGGCAGCTGAAGGCATGGACCGACATCGGCCGCAGCTCCGGTGGCGGTGGCACCTCGCCACTGGGCAACAACGATCGCCACTACGGTGTGGAAGTGGAGACACCGATCCTTGATGACCGCTGGCGGTTGTTCGCCCTGGCCGACCGGCGCTCGACCGATTTCCAGGACCAGCGCATCGATCCCCTGTGGCTGGGTGCGGGCGTGCGCTACCGCTTCGGGCAGCTGGATGCGGAAGCGGCCGTCCTGCGCGCCAACGACCACATCGGCGATACCGGCCTGCGGGCCGGCGTCGGCTGGCAGTTCAACGATTACTGGCACGCCGGCCTGGTGGCCGCGCGCAATGATCCAGAAGCCTCGATGCAGGCGCGCGCGGCCGGCATCACCGCCGACAGCATGAGCGCACAGGTGGACTACCGGCGCAGCGAGCTCACCCACTGGACGTTCGGCGCCAGCCGCTTCCGCTATGACGATGGCAACCACCGCGAACTGTTCAGCACCCGCCTTGAACAGCGCCTGCTGACCCGCCCGCGCTGGCTGATCGATGGCCTCGCCAGTGCCTACACCAGTCGTGGCAGCCGCGACGATGCGCCCTACTTCAACCCGAAGCGCGACCGCATGGTCGAGATCGGGCTGCGCATCGACCAGCAGCTGTGGCGGCACTACGAACGCCACTTCCGCCACCGGCTGACGGTCTCGCTGGGCGACTACTGGCAGGACGGCTTCGGCAGTGCGCTGGTGCCGTCGGTGTCGTACATGCACGAATGGCAGCTGGGCCCGGGCCGCGTGTTCGAGTACGGCGTGCGCTGGTCGCGGCCGGTCTACGACGGCCACCGCGAGCGTCATATCGGCTTCGAAGCCGCACTGCGCTGGGGAGACTGACATGGCCTGCTTCCTGCGACTGATCGTGCTCCTGCTGCTGGCCATCACGCCACCGGCCTTGGCGCAGCAGGCCGCGCATCTCGATGCGATCGACAATGGCCTGCTGATCCTCAGCTACCACGACATCCGCGACCAGGTCGCGGCCAAGGGCGATGCCGATACCTATGCGGTGAGCACGCAGAACTTTGCCGCACACCTGGACTGGCTGGGCGCGCATGGCTATCACCCGGTCTCGCTGTCGCAGGTGATCGATGCCTCGCAGGGGCGGGCCACGCTGCCGCCCAAGCCTGTGCTGCTGACCTTCGATGACGGCCTGCGCAGCGTCTACGACAAGGCCTTCCCATTGCTGCAGGCCTACCGCTACCCGGCGCTGGTGGCGGTGATCACCGACTACGTGGACATGGCTCCGGGCCGCACCATCGACTACGGCTACCGGCCGTTCGGCCGCGATGACTTCGTCACCTGGGCGCAGCTGAAGCAGATGCACGACAGCGGCCTGATCGAAGTGGCCAGCCACACCGACGACCTGCACCACGGCGTGCTCGCCAATCCACAGGGCAATTCAACGCCCGCCGTGGTCACCCGCATCTACAGCCCGGCCACGCACAGGTACGAGACTGAAACGCAGTATGAGCAGCGCCTGCGCGCCGATCTCTCGCGCAGCGTGCAGCGCATCAAGCAGCACCTGGGCGTGCGCCCGCGCGCCATCGTCTGGCCATACGCCGCCTACAACCAGTTGAGCAACGACATCGCCGAACAGCTGGGCATGCCGGTGTCCTTCGATCTGGAGGGCCGCAGCACGCCGGTGGCCAGCGACCTGCATGGTCTGGCGCGCTTCCTGGTCAGCGACAACCCGACCGTGGAAGGGCTGGCCTACGAGCTGCGCCGCGATGTCGCGCTCGATGGCATCCGTGCCCTGCAGATCGACCTGGATGATGTCTACGACGCAGACCCGACGCAGCAGGCACGCAACCTCGATGCGCTGGTCGAACGGGTCAAGCGCATCGCGCCGACGCACGTCTACCTGCAGGCATTCGCCGATCCGGACGGCAACAACACTGCCGATGCGCTGTACTTCCCCAACCGTCACATGCCGATGCGGGCGGACCTGTTCAGCCGCGTTGCCTGGCAACTGAAATCCCGCGCCGGCGTGAAGGTCTACGCATGGCTGCCGGTGCTTGGCTTCGAGCTGCCCGACCTGGCGCAGCGCAAGGCGCTGGCGATCCGCAACGGCGATCCCGATGGCATGTACCGGTTGGACTTCACCAACCCGAAGGCCCGCCAGATCATGCTCGACATCTACGAGGACCTGGCGGTCAATTCCTACTTTGAAGGCCTGCTGTTCCATGACGACGGCTACCTGCGCGACACCGAGCTGCCGACACTGGCAGCCGGGGGCGATGGCAGCGCGCGCACGCAGGCGCTGATCAGCTTCACCCTGGCGCTGCGCGACAGCGCGCAACGCTGGCGCCCGAAACTGGCCACCGTGCGCAACCTGTACGCTGAGCCGGTGCTCCGCCCGCAGAGCGAGGCCTGGTTCGCGCAGCGCCTGGACCTGTTCAACAAGGCCTATGACCAGACCGCGCTGATGGCGATGCCGTGGATGGAAGGCAGCCAGCACCCCGAGCGCTGGCTGGACCAGCTGCTGGCCGCAGTACGCGCACATGACCCGCAGCTGCAGCACACCCTGTTCGAGCTGCAGACCGTCGATTGGCGCAACGGGCAACCGATTCCCGCCGAGCGCCTGCGCGCACAGATCCGCCAGTTGCAGGCGCAGGGCGTGCACCACTTCGCCTGGTACCCGGACGATTTCATCGCCGACCAGCCCTCCACCCGCGATGCCCGCGCGGCGATGTCCGCCGGCACCTTCCCGTACCCGGAGAAGTGACATGGACATGCATCCGCTGCTGCAGGTCCTGTTCCAGTTCGCCTTCTACTACCCGATGGTGATGGCGTTCTTCTGGATGTCCGGCGGCCTCTACTACTACTACCGGCGCGAACGCCACTCGCGGCCGCGCAACGACCCTCCATTGATGGTCGATCCGCCCTTCGCGAGCCTGCTGGTGCCCTGCCACAACGAGGCAGAGAACCTGGATGACACACTCACTGCGGCGCTGGCCCAGCGTTACCCCGCCGACTACGAAGTGATCGCCATCGATGATGGCAGCAGCGATGACACCGGCGCGCGGCTGGATGTGCTGGCGGCAAGGCACCCGCGGCTGCGCGTATTGCACCTGGACCGTAACCTGGGCAAGGCCAATGCGCTGCGCATGGGCGCACTGGCCGCTCGCTCGGAGTACCTGGTGTGCATCGACGGCGATGCAATGCTGGAGGAACATGCGCTGCACTGGATGGTCTGGCACCTGGTCAGCGGCAACCGGGTCGGTGCGGTCACCGGCAACCCGCGCATCCGCAACCGCTCCACCCTGCTCGGGCGCCTGCAGGTGGCCGAGTTTTCCTCGATCATCGGCATGATCAAGCGCGCGCAGCGCGTATACGGGCGCATCTTCACCATCTCCGGGGTGATCGCCGGCTTCCGCCGTACCGCCCTGCACCAGGTGGGCTGGTGGTCGGATGACATGGTGACCGAGGACATCGACATCAGCTGGCGCCTGCAGCGCGCGCACTGGGACATCCGCTACGAACCCAATGCGCTGTGCTTCATCCTGATGCCGGAGACCCTCAAGGGCCTGTGGCGGCAGCGCCTGCGCTGGGCCCAGGGCGGCGTGGAGGTGATGCTGCGCCACGCGCGCTCGCTGCTGCACTGGAAAGAGCGGCGCATGTGGGGCGTGCTGCTGGAGTACGTGCTGAGCGTGATCTGGGCCTACACCATGTTGTTCATCGTGCTGCTGTGGGCACTGGGCAAGTTCATCGAGCTGCCGCCGCAGCTGCATATCGCCAGCCTGCTGCCGCAGTGGCATGGCGTGATCCTGGCGCTGGTCTGCCTGCTGCAGTTCGCCAGCAGCCTGATCATCGACCGGCGTTACGAAACACAGATTGGACGCAACTATTTCTGGGTCATCTGGTACCCGATGGCGTACTGGCTGATCAGCCTTTCCACCACCCTGGTGGCGCTGCCGAAGACACTGCTGCGCCGTCGCAGCAAGCGCGCCACCTGGACCAGCCCTGACCGGGGGATCCGATGAACGCGCAACGCCCCTCCAACCGCTTCGACTCACGGATGATCCGCAAGCCACACCGCCAGCCGCGCTTCCAGCGCACCGCCTGGGGATTCGTCACCCTGGCGTTCTGGGGCTTCTACTTCTACCTGTGGGCGCCCCTGGTGACCCTGTTCTCGTGGTTGGTTGGCGGCCAGCTGGCCTGGCAGCAGTTGTACGAACGGCAAAGCCAGTTCGATCCCTACGTGCTGGTGGCATTGCCGCTGATGCTGTTGTGCGCCAGCGTGCTGCTGATCGGTTGGGCCGAGTACAACCGTGCCCGCTTCCGTGGCCGCGAGCGCCGCCTGCCGCGGCCACTGGCCAGCCTCAACGAAGTAGCCGCCGATCTGGGTGCCAGCACCGGCCTGGCCGAACGCCTGATGAGCTGCAAGGCCGCCACGCTGCACATGGATGATCACGCACGCCCGGTCGGCATCCGCCGCGAGGTGGTGTAGCCCGACAGCCCGGTGGATGCCGGCCTTGGTCGGCACCGGGGTCTGCCGCGAAGAACATCCACGCATGGCGTGGATCCACTTATGTGCGCGTCTGCCCTTCGCCACGCACCACGAAACGTTCGACAGTGAGCGCTTCCAGACCCATCGGGCCATAGGCATGCAGGCGCGTGGTGGAAATGCCGATTTCGCTGCCCAGGCCCAGCTGGCCACCATCGGAGAAGCGCGATGAGGCATTGACCGTCACCACCGCCGAGCGCAGCGCAGTAACGAAACGCTCGGCATGGCCGGCGTCTGCGGTCGCGATCACTTCGGTGTGATCGGAGGTATAGCGGCGGATGTGCGCGATGGCCGCATCGAGGTCGTCCACCACGCGCACGGCCAGCACAAGGTCGAGGAACTCGGCGGCGTAGTCCTCCTCGGTCGCCGCCGTGCTGCCCGGCAGCAGCGGCTGCGACTGCGCATCGGCGCGCAGCTGCACGCCACGCTGGCCGAGCGCCTGCGCCACGCGCGGCAGGAAGGAATCGGCTACGTCACGGTGTACCAGCAGTGTCTCCAGCGAATTGCAGGCGGCTGGCCGGCTGCACTTGCCATCCACCAGCAGGTCGATGGCCTTGCCCAGGTCGGCGCTGGCATCCACGAACAGATGACAGACACCCTTGTAGTGCTTGATCACCGGCACCCGCGCATGCTCGGCAACGAAACGGATCAGGCCTTCGCCACCGCGCGGAATCGCCAGGTCGATCAGCTCATGCAGCTGCAGCAGTTCCAGCATCGCCTCGCGGCGCAGGTCAGTCAGCACGGTCACGGCGGCCGGCGGTACCCCGTTGGCCTTCAACGCACCGGCGAGTGCCTGCGCGATCGCGGTGTTGGAGTGAATTGCCTCGGAACCACCGCGCAGGATCACGCCGTTACCCGCCTTCAGGCACAGCGCCGCGGCTTCGGCGGTCACGTTCGGGCGCGCCTCGTAGATCATCGCGATCACGCCCAGCGGCACGCGCACCTTCTGCACGCGGATGCCGTTCGGGCGCACGTCATCGCGGGTGACCTCGCCGACAGGATCTGGCAATCCAGCCACTTCGCGCACGGCTTCGGCCATCGCGAACAGGCGCGGCGGGTCCAGTGCCAGACGATCGAGCATGGCGCTGCCCACGCCCTTCTCGCGCGCGGCGGCGAGGTCACGTGCATTGCCGGCCAGGATCAACCCTGCATTCACTTCCAGCGCCTGCGCCATCGCCAGCAGCAGCGTGCGTCGTGCCGCACTGTCCAGGCCGGCAACGATCTGCGCCGCATCACGGCAGGCACGCGCCTGCGCTTCGATCTCGCTCATCGGTGTGTCCTTCAATCCGGTCATGGCAGCACCAGGTCGTCGCGATGGACGACGCTGCCGCCGTAGTTGTAGCCGAGCACGGCCTGGATGTCGCGCGAATGGTGGCCGGCAATCCGGCGTACGTCGTCGGCAGCATACTGGCTGACGCCACGGGCCACGCAGACACGGCCCTGCGGCGCGTTCCAGCACACCTGTACCATATCGCCGCGGCGGAACACGCCCTCTGCACCGGTGATGCCACCGGGCAGCAGCGAGGCGCCCTTCTCGCGCATCGCCTGTGCCGCACCGGCATCGATGACGATCACGCCCTCGGCCAGCGGTGCATGCCGCAGCCAGTGCTTGCGGGCGGCCTCGCGGCTGCGTGCGGCATGGATGCGGGTGCCGAACAGGCGATCCTGCGCCAGCGCGCGCACCACGTCACCGCTGCGGCCATTGAACAGATAGGTTTCGATGCCCAGGCGCCCGGCCTTCGCCGCCGCCTCCAGCTTGGTCCTCATGCCGCCGGTACCGGCGCGCGAGCCGGCGCCGCCCGCCATCGCCAGCACCTCGTCACCCAGCTCCGGCACGTCGTGCAACGGCCGCGCATCGGCCACGGTGCGCGGGTCGGCGCTGTACAGGCCATCGATGTCGGTGGCGATGAACAGCGCATCGGCGTCGACCAGCGCCGCCACGGTGGCAGCCAGGTTGTCGTTGTCGCCGAGCTTGAGCTCATCCACCGACACGGTGTCGTTCTCGTTGACCACCGGCAATGCGCCCAGGCGCAACAGTTCACTCAACGTGGCGCGTGCATTGAGGTAGCGGCGGCGGTTGCGCAGGTCGTCGTGGGTCAGCAGCACCTGCGCCACCGGGCGCTCGAAGAAGCGCTGCCAGAGCCCGATCAGCTGTGCCTGGCCGAGCGCGGCCAGGGCCTGCCTCGCCGCCATCGCCGCGCCAGGCTCATCGGCCCGAGGCAGGATTGCGCGCCCGGCAGCGACCGCGCCGGAAGACACGATCACCACCTCGCGCCCGGCCAGGACATTGGCTGAGACGAACTGCGCCAGGCCCAGCGCGTGGCGTGGCGACAGGCCGCCGCCATCGGCTGCCAGCAGACTGCTGCCAACCTTGAGCACCGCACGCCGCCACGGCGGCAGCGCTTGTTCGGGGAACGGCGAGGCGACATGGGCAGCGTGCTGGATCATCGGTCAGGCTCTCAGCGGGTGTTCCATTCGTGCACGGTCAGGTCGGAGGCCTGCATCGTCACCAGCGGATCGGTGGCGACGATGGCCTGCGCCTGCGCCAGGCTGTCCACGTTGCACAGCACGTAGGCGCCACCGCTGCCATCGGCGAAGCCACCGGTCAGCTGCAGCTTGCCCTGCGCCTGCAACGCATCGAGGAAATCGCGATGCGGCTGCACCGCTGCATCGTTGAAGTCCGACCGGCGCATCGCCAGCACCAGATACACCGTGGCCGCCATCAGGACAACGCCTGCCAGCGCGCGCGCAGTTCGTCCAGGCGCAGGTCAGCGGCCGAGCCCGGCGATACACGCGCAGCCAGGCTGCCTTCCGGCGTGCGTCCCTGCCCTGCGCTGTCGGCACCGGCCGCAGCCGCCTTGTAGGCCTCGCGGAACGGCACACCGGCCACGGCCGCTTCCACCGCCACGTCGGTGGCATACATGCCCGAATCGATCGCCGCACGCAGCCTGTCGTCGCGCCATTCCAGGTTGGCCAGCAGCGCCGGCAGCAGCTCCAGCGCGGCCAGGCCACGGCCGAAGCCGTGGAAGATGGCACCCTTGGACGACTGCAGGTCGCGATGGTAGCCGGACGGCAGCGACAGCAGCTGCTCGATCTCGGTGCGCGCAGCGGCGACGCTGGCGTGGGTGGCGCGCATCAGCTCGATCACATCCGGATTGCGCTTGTTGGGCATGATCGAACTGCCGGTGGTGTACTGCGCCGGCAGCGCGACGAAGCCGAACTCGGCGCTGGTGAACAGCGACAGGTCCCACGCAATGCGGCGCAGGTCCAGCGTGGCGCCACCGAGCGCTTCCAGCGCGGCCAGCTCGAACTTGCCGCGCGACAGCTGCGCGTAGATCGGCGAGACCTGCATGCGCGCGAAGCCCAGCGCGGCGGTGGTGTGCTCGCGGTCCAGCGGCAGGTTCACGCCGTAGCCGGCGGCGGTGCCGAGCGGATTGGCATCGACCAGTGCATGGGTGTCACGGGCGCGGATGGCGTTGTCGATGAAGGCCTCGGCCCAGCCCGCCCACCACATGCCGGCCGAGGACACCACGGCACGCTGGATGTGGGTATAACCGGGAATCGGCAGGTCCTTCTCGGCCTGCGCGCGGTCCAGCGCGACCTTTGCCACTTCGGTGCTGAGCTGGGCAACGCGCTGCAGCTTCTCCTTCAGCCACAGGCGCGTGGCGACCAGGATCTGGTCGTTGCGGCTGCGGCCGGTGTGGATCTTGCGACCCGCATCACCAAGGCGTTCGGTCAGGCGCGCTTCGATCGCCGAGTGGCCATCCTCGTACTGCGTATCCAGCACGAAGCGGCCTTCGCGGAAGTCCTGCGCCAGGATCTCCAGTTCGCGCAGAAGTCCGGCAAGCTCATCGGCACTGAGGATGCCGATGTGCTGCAGGCCCTGCGCATGCGCGGCGCTGGCAGCGATGTCATGCAGGAAGAACTCGCGGTCGAGGATCACGTCGTCGCCGGCGAGGAAGGACTGGATCTGGGCGTCGACAGCGACGCCGGGCTTCTGCCAAAGAAGGTCTGCCATGGGGGCTCCGGAAGGCGTGTTCAGTGCGGGATCGACGTCAGTTCGTCGATGCCCAGCGCGAGGTTGAGGTTCTGCATGGCCTGGGTGGCCGCGCCCTTCAGCAGGTTGTCCAGCGTCGCCACCACCACCACGCGCTTGCCGCCCGGCGCGAGCGTGAAGCCACCGACCTGGGCACCGTGGCGGCCGGCGATGCGGCTGACCCACGGCGCTTCGTCCACCACCTCGATCAAGGGTTCAACGGCATAGGCCTGCTGGAAGCGCTCGACGATCTGCTCGCGGGTCTGTACGCGGTTCAGCCACAGGTTGGCGGTCAGCGTGATGCCACGGAAGTGCGGCGCGACGTGCGGCATGAACTCGACCGCCACGCCCAGCTGTACGGACACCTCGCGCTCGTGCACGTGGTTGGTCAGCGCGTAGGGCATCAGGTTGTCGGCCAGCAGTTCGACGTTGTTCTTGTCCGACGGCGTAGTACCGGCACCGGAGTAGCCGGAGACACCGAAGCACTGCGGCGGACCCGCCAGCAGGTCCAGCAGCGGATGCACCGCCAGCTGCATCGCGGTGGCATAGCAGCCCGGGTTGCTGATGTGCTTCTGGCCGTTGTACCGGCCGCGGGTCAGCTCCGGCAGGCCGTAGTACCAGCTGTTGTCGAAACGGTAGTCGGCCGAGAGGTCGACGATGACGGTGTCCGGCTTCGCGGTTTCAAGCGCGGCCACGAACGGCGCGGCCAGGCCGTTGGGCAGGGCCAGGATCACCGCGTCCACGCCCTTGGCCGCCACCGCATCGGCGTCCAGGTTTTCGTACTGCAGCTCGCCCTGGAATTCCGGGTGGTGGTCGGACAGGCGCTGCCCGGCGCGCTCGCGCGAAGAGACGAAGGCCAGTTTCAGGCGCGGATGCGCGGCCACCAGCTTGATCAGCTCGGCGCCGGTATGGCCGCGGGCACCGACGATGCCCAGGGTAAAAGTCGAATCGTTCATGCGTGACTGTCCAGGCGGTACTGCAGGTGGCGCTTCACGCCCTGCCATTCCGCATCGATGATGGAGAAGATGACGGTGTCGCGCGGCGTGCCGTCGGCGTGCCGCTTGTGGTTGCGCAGCACGCCATCCTGCTTGGCGCCGAGGCGGGCGATGGCGTTGCGCGAGGTGACGTTGAACCAGCTGGTTTCCAGCACCACGCTGATGCAGCCCATGGCCTCGAAGGCGTGCTGCAGCAGCAACAACTTGGCCTCGGTGTTGGCGCCGGTGCGCTGCACGCGCGGCGTGTACCAGGTGTAGCCGAGGCTGAGCTTGGGCACGCTGGCATCCATGTCGTAGAAGCGCGTGCTGCCGATGATGTCACCGGCGGCGTCGCGGATCACGAACGGCAGCACCTTGCCTTCGGCGTGCGCCTGCAGCGCGGCCTGCACATAGTGCTCGACCTGCTGCGGTGACGGCACCTGGGTGTACCAGAGCTGGTCCAGGCCGCTGCCTTCGAGGGCAGCGCGCAGGCCGGGGACATGCTCAAGCTGCAGCGGCTGCAGCGCCACGTGCTGGCCGCGCAGGGTAGGCACCGTGTTCCACACGTCAGGAGGACTCATCGCTCACCCCAGCAGGCTCGGCGCGCGTTGGGCGCAGTGGTCGACATAGGTCTTGATGCGGTCGATGCCATCGGCACCGAACCAGAACACTTTCCAATGGTCCTGCTTGTAGCAGCCATCGGACTCGGCGTAGTAGAAGTGGTTGATCGGGTTGCCGTGGCGCGAGCGCCAGAACAGCTGCGGGGTCTCCTCCAGCATCACGTTCCAGACCGCGCGGCCCAGGCCTTCGCCCTGCGCATCGTCGAGCACGGCGAACTTGTCCAGGTACACGCCTTCGGCCTCGTCGGTGAGGATCACCGCGGTGCGGTAGTTCTCGCTGACATAGGCACGCAGCAGCCTGGTCTTTTCGAAGTAGTCCGGCACCAGGGTGCGGCCGAAGCTGGATTCGATCAGGCCCTTCAGCCGTGGCAGGTCGAGCTCGCTCCAGGCGGTGGCGCGCAGCACTTTCTCACCCTTGCGCACCAGCGTGCCCGAGCCCTTGTGGGTGAACAGTTCCTTGGCCAGGTCGGCCGGGCGAGTGATCGACACCGACGACTCCAGCGGCAGGCGGTCGAGCAGGTCCTTGATCTGTTCGATCTTCACCTTCATGCCGCCGTGGATCCACGGCTGCGCGATGAGGTGGTCGTACTCGGTGGACAGGTTGATCGAATCGATCACGTTGCCCGCCTCGTCCAGCAGGCCACCGGTGCCGGTCAGGAAGATGATCTTGTACGGCTGCAGCTCCTGCACCAGCTCGTTGGCGGCGAAGTCGGCGTTGACGTTGAGGATCTGGCCACCGGCGGTTTCACCCAGGCTGGTGATGACCGGGATCGAACCGGCACGCAGGCTGGCCTCGATCGGTGCCAGGTTGACCTTCTTCACCTCGCCGACGAGGCCGTAGGTGTCCACGTCCAGGTACTCGGCCTCGAACACGCCACCGGTAATCGAGGTGGCACGTGCGCCGTTCTGCTGCAGCGCCTCGACCAGGCGCAGGTTGGACTGCTGGAACACCCGGCGCACGATCGCCAGTGCTTCCGGCGAAGTCACGCGCAGGCCGTTCACGGTCTGCTTCTCGATGCCGGCCGCCGACAGCTCGGCATCCAGCTGCGGGCCGGCGCCGTGCAGCACGATCGGGGTCAGCCCGACTTCCTGCAGGAACGACAGCGAAGAGGTCAGCGCGTCGAGATCGTCGCGCAGCACCGCGCCGCCGACCTTGACCACGGCGAAGCGCTTGGCGTCCAGCTGCGAGAAACGCTTGAGGTACTGGCTGATCTCCTTCGCGCTGGCCATGCTGGAAAGCAGGCGCACGATGGTCTTGCGGGTCTGGCGGTGGGGCTGGAGGGCAGGAGACATTTCGGTTTCGTCACAGGCGGCGGTCGCCGCGTTGCAGTTCCGCCATGCCCGGGGCATGGCGGCGTTGTAGGGTCGATCAGGCGCCGGCGGCGATGATCCGGTGCATGGCGTGGGTATAGCGCTGCAATTGGTCCAGCGTCACGAACTCATCGGCGGTGTGTGCCTGGGCGATGTCACCCGGGCCGAATACCAGTGTGGTGTAGCCAGCGGCCGAGAACAGCGACGCCTCGGTCCAGAAATCCACGGCATTGCCGATCGGCAGCTCCAGCGCATCGGCCACGTCGCGCGCCAGCAGGCGGCGGTTCTCGGCCTCGGCGATGTCACCGGCGGGCAGGCTGGGACCACGGAACGTCTCGGTGAACACGGCGGCTTCCGGCTCGGCGAAACCGGCGAAGGTCGCCAGCAGGCCATCGATGTCCATCGACGGCAGCGGGCGGAACCCGAAGCGCACCTCAGCAGCCGGTGCGATCATGTTGGCCTTGATACCGCCTTCGACGCGACCGATGTTGAAGCGCAGGCCGGTCAGTCCACCGAAGCGCGCCGAGGCCAGCGATTCCACATGATCCAGCGCGCGATTGCCCCAGCGCATGGCCTGGTGCAATGCGCTGGCAGCCGCATCCTGCTTGCCCGACGCATGGCCGGCACGGCCGGCGAACTGCATCAGCACCGAGCTGATGCCACGATGCGCCAGCACCGCTTCGCTCATGGTCGGTTCGGCCACGAGTACGGCTTCATACGGCAGGCCACGGGCCAGGAACGCGGCGATGCAGCGCGGGTCGTTGGCTTCTTCGTCGCTGGAGAACAGGAAGGCGGCATCGCCATCACTGGCGTTGGCCGCCGCCACCAGCGCAGCGGCGGCGCCCTTGATGTCACACACGCCCAGGCCGACCACACGGTCGTCCAGGCGGCGCATCACATGCGGATCGGCACTCCAGTGCGGCGAGTCCGGTACGGTATCCAGATGCACGTTGAACAGGTACTTCGGCGTCCCACGCACGGCGTACAGGCTGACCGCACCCGCGCCATGGTCGATCACCTCGACGTTGAAGCCGGGCAGGTTCGCGCGCAGGTAATCGAAGATGCCACCGGTGGTGATCGCACGCGGCGGGTTGCGAGTGTCGAAGGACACCAGGGCCTGCAGGTGATCGAGCGTCTGTTCAAGCATGTGTCTGAATATCCGTAGGGTTCGAAATCGGTAGTGCCGGCCGCTGGCCGGCTCCGCAATGATCCAGCCGTGCCACGAGCCGGCCAGCGGCCGGCACTACCTTCCATTGACGCTGCGAGGCGCCGGCCAGCGGCCGGCGCCCCCGTCACAGGTCAACCGCGATTGACCTGCGCATAGACAGTCGAACTCATGCCGAACAGCTTGATGAAGCCTTCAGCCTCTTCCACGCCCCAGTCGGCCGACTGTGCGTAGGTGGCACCCTTGGTGTTGAGCAGGTGCGGCGACTTCACCGCCACCGCGTCGACGCGGCCACCGCGGGTTTCCAGCACCACTTCGCCGTTGACCTTGGCCTGCGAGGACTTCAGGAAGGCTTCGATGTCGGTCTTCAGCGGGTCGTGGTAGAAGCCTTCGTACACCAGCTCCACCCACTTGCGTGCCACGTCCGGCTTGAAGCGGTTCTGCTGCTTGGTCAGTACGGCATCTTCCAGCGCGCGGTGCGCGGCCAGCAGCGAGACCAGGCCCGGGGCCTCGAACACGATGCGACCCTTCAGACCGATCACGGTGTCGCCGGTGTAGACGCCGCGGCCAACACCGTACGGGGCAAACAGCTTGTTGAGCTGGGCCAGGATCTGGTCGCCCGGCAGCGCCTTGCCGTTCAGTTCAACCGCTTCGCCTTCGACGAACTTCAGGGTGACCGTCAGCGCTTGTTCCGGCCACTCGCTGCGCGGCGAGCACCAGCCACGCGCACCTTCGCCCGGGGCTTCCCAACGGTCGATCTCGCCGCCGGACATGGTCACGCCCAGCAGGTTCTCGTTGATGGTGTAGGCCTGCTGCTTGGCGCGCACGCCGAAGCCGCGCTCTTCCAGGTACTTCTGCTCGTAGGCGCGGGTCTGGGTGTGTTCCTTCTGGATCTCGCGGATCGGCGCGATGATCTGGTAGTCACCCAGCGCCTTCACGGCCAGGTCGAAGCGGACCTGGTCATTGCCCATGCCGGTGCAGCCGTGGGCGATGATGTGGGTACCCAGCTCGGCAGCACGCTTCAGCGCGGCATCGACGATCAGGTAGCGGTCCGAGACCAGCAGCGGGTACTGGCCCTGGTAGCCTTCGCCGGCCCACACGAACGGCTTGACGAAGCCTTCCCAGATGGCCGGGCCACCATTGACGGTGACATGGCTGGTCACGCCCAGCTCGGCGGCACGCTTCTCGATGAAATCGCGCTCTTCATCATCCACGCCGCCGGTGTCGGCGAACACGGTGTGCACGTTGTAGCCACGCTCCTGCAGGTAGGGCACGCAGAAGCTGGTATCCAGGCCGCCGGAGAAGGCGAGAACGACGTCTTTGTTGCTCATGGGGATCAGGTCCACTTGGGGGATGGGAATTCGGTAGAGCCGACCGCTGGTCGGCTGAAGTGTTGGATCAGCGCCCGGCAACGGCGGCCATGATCGCCTTCTGCACGTGCAGGCGGTTCTCGGCTTCGTTGATGGCGATGCACTGCGGCGAATCCATCACCGCATCGGTGGCTTTCACGTTGCGGCGCAGCGGCAGGCAGTGGCTGAACACCCCGTTGTTGGTCAGCGCCATCTTCCGCTCGTCCACGATGAAGTGCTTGAACTGGTCGCGGATCGGCTTTTCCGGTTCCCAGTTGCCGAAGAACGGCAGCGCACCCCAGCTCTTGGCGTAGACCACGTCGGCGCCGGCGTAGGCGCTGTCGATGTCATGGCTGATCTTCAGCGAACCACCGCTCTCGGCCACGTTCTGCTCGGCCCAGCCCATGTAGCGCTCGTCGAGGATGTAGTCGGCGGTCGGGCACAGCAGGGTCACGTCCATGCCCATGCGGGTGGCGATGGTCAGCGCCGAGTTGGCCACGGCGGTGTTCAGCGGCTTGGGGTGGTAGGTCCAGGTCAACACGTACTTCTTGCCGCGCAGGTCCTGGGTACCGAAGTGCTCCTGCAGCGCCATGATGTGGGCCAGCTCCTGGCACGGATGGGTGATGGTCTCCATGTTGATGACCGGCACCGGCGAGTACTTGGCGAAGCTGTTGAGGACGATGTCCTGGCGGTCGTAGGCCCAGTCGACGAACTTGGGGAACGCACGCACCGCGATGATGTCGCAGTAACGGCCCAGCACCTTGGCCACTTCAGCGATGTGCTCTTCGGTATCGCCGTCCATCACCGTGCCGAGGTTGAACTCGATCGGCCACGCATCCTTGCCCGGCTGCAGCACCACCGCGTGGGCACCGAGCTGGAATGCGCCCAGTTCGAAGCTGGTGCGGGTACGCATGGAAGGGTTGAAGAACACCAGCGCGATCGACTTGCCCTTGAGCTGGTCGCCGAGCTTGTTGCGCTTGAACAGCGCGGCCTGGGTCAGCAGCGCGTCGAGATCGCTGCGGCTCCAGTCCTGGGTGTTCAGGAAGTGCTTGGGGGACATCATCTTTCCTTGCGTGGCGGCGCCGGGTTCGACGCGGTGGAAGGGAAAACAGGAAGCAAAGGTGAAACGAAAAGGTTGCAGTTGCAGCTTTCAGAAGGCGGAAACGAAAAAACCCAGCCGGCGGGCTGGGTTTTTTTCGGACGAACAGCAAAAAGCTCCGGTTACCCAGCGAGAATGTGGGGTTCCGGTCGACGCGCACGCGAGGTCATGCCAGACGCCTGTCGGGCTGCGCTGCTGTCGTGCTGGAAGTCGGTGAGCTTCATGGCCGAATATCTTTGCATGCGGCCGTGACCGGCGCAAGGGGCCGGGGTCGCAGAATCAGGGATTGCCGGCGGCGCCCTGCTCCGGACCGACCCAGGGGGTGATCGACACCCGGATCTTGAGCCGGTTGCCCGGGTCTTCCGGCAGCCGCGACCGATACTTGGTGCCCTTGTAGACGTAGTCCACGTCGTAGGCGATGGGCCGGCGGAATTCACGCCCCACCGGCACGATGCGGCAGTCGCGGGTCAGCATCGGGCCATTGTTGGCAGGCGCTGGGGCCGGCGTTTCGGGGCCGGCCTCTTCGGAGGGCTCCTCGTCGCTGCGCTTGAACATCGAGCGCACCGAATCCCAGAAGCGGCTGATCCGGCCCTTGTCCTCGACCGGCTCCTCGCCGGTCACGTTCACCGGGGCCAGGGTCCGTGTCGACACCGGCTCGCAGTGCTCCTCGGTGCGGGTCGCGCGCAGGGTCTGCAACACCGGCTCGACGTTCAGCACCTGGGCGTAGTCGAACTTCACGTTCTCCACGATCACCACCCGGTTGCGGGGCTCGGTCTCCTGGGCCAGCACCACGGCGGGCAGCGCCGACAGGCAGGCCAGGGTCAGCAACGCGGTGGATTTCATTGGCGACGGGAGCAAGGACACGGCAATAGTGTAGGCAGTGGCGAGCGCAAGGGGCTGAACATTACCCGTCCACGCTGCTCCTGCCCACCCCACCCAGGATGGACCCGGCGTCCACCGGTGGCAGCCAGTGCCCCCAAAGGAGGCCGACACGTTCTAAAATCACAGGCTTGTCCCCCAGCCACAGCCCCATGACCCTGCGCCTGCACAACAACCTGACTCGCCAGCTCGAACCGTTCACTCCGCTCGACCCGGCCTGTCCGACCCTGTATGTGTGCGGCCCCACGGTCTACAACTACGTGCACATCGGCAACGCCCGTGGCCCAGTGGTGTTCGGGGTGCTGGCCGATCTGCTGCGGCGCCGTTTCGGCGCGCTGCGCTACGCCCGCAACATCACCGACGTGGACGACAAGATCAACGCCGCTGCGCGCGAGCAGGGCGTGCCGATCAGCACCATCACCGGCAAGTTCGCCGCCGCCTACCGTGAAGACATGGCCGCGCTGGGCGTGGTGCCGCCGGACATCGAGCCGGAGGTGACCGCGCACATGCCGCAGATCATCACCATGATCGAGCAGCTGATCGCCAATGGTCATGCCTACGCCGCCGAGGGTCACGTACTGTTCGCGGTCGCCAGCTTCAACGGCTACGGCAAGCTCTCGCGCCGTGACCCGGAAGAAATGCTGGCCGGTGCCCGTGTCGACGTGGCCCCGTACAAGCGCGACCCGGGTGATTTCGTGCTGTGGAAGCCGTCCAGCGACGACCTGCCCGGCTGGGAATCGCCGTGGGGCCGGGGTCGTCCGGGCTGGCATATCGAATGCTCGGCGATGGCCGCAGCCCACCTGGGCGAGACCATCGACATCCACGCCGGCGGCGTCGACCTGCAGTTCCCGCACCACGAGAACGAGATCGCGCAGAGCGAATGCGCCCACGGAGGTAGGATCTTCGCCCGTTTCTGGCTGCACAACGGCATGCTCAACTTCGGCGGCGCCAAGATGAGCAAGTCGCTGGGCAACATCGAGCGCGTACACGACCTGGTCCGCCAGCATCCGCCGGAGGCGCTGCGCCTGGCCCTGCTGTCGGCCCACTACCGGCAGCCGCTGGACTGGTCTGATGCGCTGATCGAACAATCGGTGCGCACCCTGGACCGCCTGTACGGCACCCTGCGCGAACTGGCGTCGATCGAGGCCACGGCAGTGATCCCCGCCAGCGTCGAAGCGACCCTGGACGACGATCTCAACACACCCCAGGCGCTGGCCGAAGTGGCCCGCATCGCCGCCGACGCGCGTCGTGCCACCGACCCGGCCGAACAGGCACGCCTGAAGGGCGAGCTGCTCGGTGCGGGCCTGGTGCTGGGCCTGCTGCAGGCCGACCCGGCGCAGTGGTTCGGCACCGCAGCGGGCGACGAGGACGACGATGCCCGCGTCCAGGGCCTGATCGACGAGCGCGCCGCGGCCAAGAAGGCACGCGATTTCGCCCGTGCCGACGCCATCCGCGACCAGCTGGCCGCCGAAGGCATCGTGCTGGATGACACCCCGCAGGGCGTTCGCTGGTCGCGCAAGCGCAGCTGACCTGCCCTGCCCCGTGGCCGGTCCGCCGGCCACGCCCCCACCGTAGAGACTGTTGTGACCGACTCCCCGTTCCCGCTTGAACCCACCGCCGCCGAGGCCCAGGCCGCCATCGCCGAGGAATTCGGCTTCTTCGGCGACTGGTCCGAGCGCTACCAGTACCTGATCGACCTCGGCCGCAAGCTGCCGCCCTTCCCGGAAGAATGGAAGACCGAAGAGCATCGCCTGCTCGGCTGCCAGTCGATGGTCTGGATCGTGCCCGATGGCAACGCGCAGTCGCTGCGCTTCCATGCCATCAGCGATTCGGCGATTGTCTCCGGCCTGATCTTCCTGGCGCTGCGCGTGTACTCCGGGCGCTCGGCGCAGGAGATCCTGGACACCGAGCCGAGCTACATCCAGGACATCGGCCTGGCCCGCCACCTCTCGCCCACCCGCAGCAATGGTGTGGCGGCGATGCTGGCCTTCATCCGCGAGACGGCGCAGGCGCAGCTGCAGCGCGACCCGTCGTGAGCGAACCCGCCACAGCCGAAGACAGTGCACTGGGCCTGCTGTCCCGCCCCGGTTTCGCCAGGCTGCTGGCCTACCGCATCTTCGCGATGCTGTCCTACCAGGTGGTCGCGGTCACTGTCGGCTGGCACATCTACGAAGTCACCCGCAATCCGTTCTCGCTGGGCCTGATCGGCCTGGCCGAGGTCGTGCCGTTCTTCTGCGTGGCTCCGTTCGCCGGTTACCTGGTGGATCACCTGCCGCGCCGTCGGCTGGGCATGGTCGCCTGTTGCGGGCTGATCGCCACTGCACTGGTATTGACCAGCGTAGCCATGGGCTGGCTGCCGATTGACGGCGTGTGGCCGATCTATGCGGCCATCGCGCTGACCGGCATGGTCCGCGCCTTCCTGTCGCCGATCTACAACGCCTTGTTCGCCCGCGTGCTGGCCCGTGACCAGTTCGCCCGTGGCGCCGGCCTGGGCGCGGTGGTGTTCCAGGCCGGCATGATCGCCGGCCCGGCACTGGGTGGCGTGCTGGTCGGCTTCGGTGGCAAGGGTCTGTCCTACGCAGTGGCTACGGCCTTTGCGCTGGTGGCGATGGCCTGCCTGGCCACGCTGAAGGTGGAAGAACCGGTGCATACCGGTCCGGCCGCACCGATCTTCAAGAGCATCGCCGAAGGCGCGCGCTTCGTGGTCGGCAACCGGATCATGGTCGGCGCGATGGCGCTGGACATGTTCTCGGTGCTGCTGGGCGGCGTGGTAGCGATGCTGCCGGCGTTCCTGCACGAGATCCTGCACCACGGCCCGGAAGGCCTGGGCATCCTGCGCGCGATGCCGGCGCTGGGCTCGGTGTGCGTGGGCCTGTGGCTGGCGCGCCACCCGCTGCAGCGCAATGCCGGCCGCGTCCTGCTGTTCGCGGTGGCCGGCTTCGGCCTGTGCGTGATCAGCTTCGGGTTGTCGCAGCACTTCTGGCTGTCGGCGCTGATCCTGCTGTTCTACGGCGCGTTCGATGGCGTCTCGGTGGTGATCCGCTCGACCATCCTGCAGTTGGCTACGCCGGAAGAGATGCGCGGTCGCGTATCGTCGATCAACGGCATCTTCATCAGTTCGTCCAACGAGCTGGGCGCGTTCTATGCCGGCACGATGGCGAAGCTGCTCGGCCTGGTGCCGGCGGTGGTGCTGGGCGGATTCGCGGTGCTGAGCGTGGCCGGGATCACCGCGTGGAAGAACCCAACGCTGCGGAAACTGAATCTTCGCGACCTGCAGTGAACCTGTAGAGCCGAGCCCATGCTCGGCTGCGTATTTCCGTGCGCCCACGCAGCGGTTGCGCCGGGCCGCGCCCGGCGGGCTACTTCCGCGACCGCGGCGGGGTGTGCCTTTCTTTCCTCGTGCAAAGAAGGTCACCAAAGAAACACGCCGCCATCCGCGAGCCGGCGCTGCGCGCCGGTGCCCTGCGCTCCTCGGCGAATCAGGGGACGGCGCGGAGAGCCAGCCGACTAGCAGTCGGCTCTACAGGATCGAGCGGCCTCTTCGCCCCTGACTCCCCTGCGGTGCTCGGCTCGCTACAAGGCGGACCCAACAGCCGCGAGCGCACGCATGACCGCTCCTGGTGGAGCCAAGCCATGCTTGGCTGCTTCTGCTTTTGCTTTTGCTTTTGCTCTTCCTTGCCCTCCGGCTTCGGCCTGAGCCGAGCGTGGGCTCGGCTCTACATCGGCCGCGCACGCAGGAAACCGTCGAGAGCCTGCGGGAGGGTCCGGGCAGGACCGTCCGCGGCATGGATGCCGCGGCCGAGCTTACAGGGATGTACTTGCAGCCTGTCCTGCCCGGACCCACCCGCAGGCTCACGCCGATACCCGCAAGGCGCCGCTCTACGCAGCCAACACGAACCCAACAAAAAACCCGGCCGAAGCCGGGTTTTTCGCATGACCAGACAACGAACTGGAATCAGTCGCCCTGCTGCTTCTGCAGGTGCTCCCAACGCTCCTGGGCGTCGATGGTGCGCTCTGCGGTGAGGCGCGCTTCCAGGCGCTCCAAGCCGATTTCTTCGCCGGTGTCGACGCAGTAGCCGTAGTCGCCTGCTTCCAGGCGCTTCAGGGTGCTGTCGATCTTGCCGATCAGCTTGCGGTAGCGGTCGCGGGTACGCAGTTCCAGCGAGTTCTCGGTCTCGCGGGTCGCACGCTCGGCTTCGTCGCCGATGTCACGCACTTCCTCGCGCAGGTTCTCGATGGTCTGCTTGGACTCTTCCACCAGGTCCGCGCGCCAGTTCTGCAGGCGCTGGCGGAAATACTCCTGCTGCAGCGGGCTCATGTATTCCTCTTCCGAGGACGGCTTGTAGCCAGCCGGCAGGATCGGGCGGCCAGTGGCCTCGTCGGTCTTGTACTCGACCACCTTGTACTTGCTGCGCGGGGCCGGTGCTGCCGAGCGGGCGGCGACGGCCACGGCAACCTTGCCGACAGGGCGCGACACGGTCTTCGGGGCGGAATCGGATTTCACGGCGGTTTTGGCAGGCGATTTCGAAACGGGCACGGGATTCTTGGATTGCGGGGCCTTCGAAGCGACAGGAGCGGCGGCCGGGGCCGGCGTTGAGGCCGGCTGGGCTGCCGCCACTGCCACGGTCTTGGCCGGGACAGGCTTGGCCGGAGCCGGCTTGGCAGCAGGCTTCGGTGCGGACTTCACTACTGGGGCCGGGGTCGGCTTTGCGGCCGGCGCGGCAACGTTCTTGGCAACCTTCTTTACAGCGGCGGGCGTGGCGGCCGGTTTAGCCGCAGCGACCTTCTTTGCTACGGGCTTGGCGACCGGCTTGGCTGCAGCCTTCTTCACCACCGCCTTCGGCGCTGGCTTGGCGGCGGCCTTCTTGACCACCGGCTTGGCGGCGGCCTTCTTCACTGGCGCGGCCTTGCTGACGGTCTTCTTCACCGGCGCCTTCTTGCTGGCGGCGGCTGGCTTGGCCTTGGCGGGCGCAGCGGCCTTCTTCGCCACCGGCTTGGTTGCCTTGACCGGCGTTTTCTTTGCGGTGGCCTTCCTGGCCGCCGGTTGCGAGGACGCTGCCTTGGTCGCCGGCTTGCTGGCCGGCTTCTTGGCAACGGGCTTTGCCGCCAACTTCTTCACAACAGGCTTGGCGGTTTTCTTGGCGGCCGTTGCGGCCTTCTTTGCAGTTTTTTTAGCAGCCACGAAACGCTCTTCCTTGGATTTCCCGGGGCCCGGGAAAGCGGGCCTTTATAGCCTACCCGACCCGCAGCAGCAACCTCGGCACCCTGCTCCATTCAGTCCTGGAGCCAAGGCGCCCTGGAGGGCAGTCCGACGAACACGGACCGCCTTGCGCGGTACGGAACCTGGCCAGCACCCGACGGTGCTGGTACCGGTCGCAGGCCATCGGCGACATGCGACCAACGCCCCATCCTGCACAAATGCGTCCTTCATGCCAACTGGCATAAGATGACTGGGTGATCTCGCGCCTGCTCATTGCCCTGCTGCGCTTCTACAAGCGCTTCATCAGCCCCCTGCTGGGGCCGCGCTGCCGTTTCGTGCCGAGCTGTTCTGAATACGCGATGGACGCCATCTCGCGGCACGGCCCGCTGCGCGGCAGCTGGTTGGCTGCGCGCCGGCTGGGCCGCTGCCATCCGTTCCATCCCGGCGGCTTCGATCCCGTGCCCGAGTCCCCCAACGCCCCCTCTTGCCGTTGCACAGGAAAACACTGACATGTCCTCCACCCTCATCACCAACGCCCGCATGGTCAACGAAGGCCGCACCTTCGATGGTGACCTGCGCATCGAGAACGGCCGCATCGCGCAGATCGGCAGCGGGCTCGCGCCGCGCGACGGCGAGCAGGTGGTGGACGCGGCCGGGCGCTGGCTGCTGCCCGGCATGATCGATGACCAGGTGCACTTCCGCGAACCGGGCCTGACCCACAAGGGCGACATCGCCAGCGAATCGGCGGCCGCCGTGGCCGGTGGCCTGACCAGCTTCATGGACATGCCCAACACCAACCCGCCGACGCTGGATTCAACCATCCTGGAAGCCAAGTACGAGCTCGCGCGCGGCCGCGCCTGGGCCAACTACGGTTTCTACCACGGTGCCAGCAATGACAACCTGGACGCGATCCGTGCCCTGGACCCGAAGAAGGCCCCGGGCGTGAAGGTGTTCATGGGTGCTTCGACCGGCAACATGCTGGTCGACAACCCGGAAACGCTGGACGCGATCTTCCGCGAATGCCCGACCCCGATCATCACGCACTGCGAAGACACGCCGATGATCGATGCCAACCTCAAGGCCTTCCAGGAAAAGTACGGCGATGCGCTGACCCCGGACATGCACCCGGACATCCGTTCGCGCGAAGCCTGCATCAAGTCGACCCGCCTGGCAATGTCGCTGGCACGCAAGCACGGCACCCGCCTGCACGTACTGCACATCTCCACCGCCGATGAGCTGGCGCTGTTCGAGAAGGGCCCGCTGATCCGCGCCGATGGCAGCCGCAAGCAGATCACCGCCGAAACCTGCGTGCACTTCCTGCACTTCGCGCGCCCGGACTACGCGACCAAGGGCAACCTGATCAAATGCAACCCGGCGATCAAGGAAGTGTCCGACCGCGAGGCAATCACCGCTGCCTTGGCCGATGACGTGCTGGACGTGCTGGCCACCGACCACGCGCCACACACCTGGGAAGAGAAGCAGAAGCCCTACGCGCAGGCGCCGTCGGGCCTGCCGCTGGTGCAGTACGCGCTGGTGGCCGCGCTGGAGCGGGTGCACGAAGGCAAGCTGACCCGCGAGCAGGTGGTGCAGAAATTCGCACATGCGCCGGCGCAGCTGTTCGACGTGGAAGAACGCGGCTTCCTGCGCGAAGGCTACTTTGCCGACCTGGTGCTGGTGGAGGACGTGCCGTTCACCGTCAAGCGCGAGGACGTGCTGTCCAAGTGCGGCTGGTCGCCGTTCGAAGGCACCACTTTCCGCTCGCGCATCGCCTCCACCTGGGTCAACGGCCAGCTGGTGTGGGACGGCAGCAAGCTGGTGGGTGAGCCCGCCGGCCAGCGCATGACCTACGACCGCTGATGCGTTCGGCACTGATGATCGGGGCGCTGCTGCTGGCCGCGCCCCTGCTCTGCACATCTTCGGCCAACGCGCAGGATGGCATCGGCAGCCTGATCGACAGACGCGTGGTGTTCCCGGCCAGTGCCTCGCAGGGCGCGCTGGTGATCGGCAAGGTGCCCGCAGGCAGTCGCGTGCAGTACGCCGGCCGCCAGCTGCGGGTGAGCGGCTACGGCAGCGTGGTGTTCGGCATCGGCCGCGACGAGAAGGGTCCGCTGCGCGTACAGGTGCAACGCCCCGATGGTGGCAGCGAGACCGCGACCATTGCGGTGACGCCGCGCGACTGGCCCACCGAGCGGGTCAACGGGGTGCCACCGAAGACGGTCAATCCGCCGGCGGCGATCGCCGAGCGGATCAAGCGCGAACAGGCGCAGGTGACCGCCGCACGTGCCCGCGATGACGACCGCACCGACTTCACCCAGACCTTCATCTGGCCGGTACAGGGCCGCATCAGCGGCCGCTTCGGCAATGCACGCGTCTACAACGGGCAGCCGGGGGCCGGTCACTCCGGCATGGACATCGCGGTGCCGACCGGCACCCCGGTGAAGGCGCCGGCGGCCGGCATCGTGACCTTCGCCGGTCCGGACCTGTACCTGACCGGTGGCACGCTGCTGCTCGACCACGGCTTCGGGGTCAGCTCCAACTTCCTGCACCTTTCGCGCATCGACGTCAAAGTTGGCGATCGTGTGGAGCAGGGCCAGGTGATCGCTGCCGTCGGCGCCACCGGCCGTGCCACCGGCCCGCACCTGCACTGGGGCATGAACTGGTTCGACACCCGCATCGACCCGTTGCTGGTGCTGGAACGCAAATAACGGTAGTGCCGGCCGCTGGCCGGCAACCGCATGAATTCTGCAGTGCCCGAGCTGCCGGCCAGCGGCCGGCACTACCAGACAGTTGGATCAACCGCGGGCAGCCCACCACACGCGCAGCAACGTGCGCACCGGGGTGGCTTCGATTGGCTTGCCTGCGGCCTGCGCGGCAACGCGGGCGCGCGCCAGGCTCGACCACACGCGCCGCGGGCGCGGGCCCGGCACGCGGCTGCCCCATCCTTTCAACAGGTACTGGGCCCAGCGCTGCGCGGCCGTGCTGGAATCCTCATCCAACAGGCTGCGCGGCACACCGGCCACGCCGGCGTCCTGCAGGCGCTGGGCCAGGGTCTGCAGCTGCACCGCACGACCGGCGCCGGTGCGCGGCTTGTCGGCAAACAAGGCCGCTTCCACTGCGGCCACGGCGTCGGCGTAATTGACCAGCGCACGCTCGGCACCGGCTGCATCCAGCGCAACGGTACGCGCTTCAACGAGGTCCGGCAGTGCTTCGGCCAGTTGCACCCACGGCGCACGCACCGGCTCCAGCAGACGGCCCAGCGGATGGCGCGAACGATGCCCTGCCCAGCTGCGCAGCTCCTCGCCCCACCACGCCAGCTTGGCATCGGCGGGCAGCGGATCGCCGCTGGTGTTGAGCATGTCGTCGAACTCCTGCAGCAGCGCAAACCACGCCACTGCGAGCTCGCGTTGCGGTTCGGCCACGAACGGGGCGGCCACCGACCATTCCGGCCAACGGCTGCGCCACTTGTCGAGGAAACTGTCCAGCGCGGTACTGCTCACTACGGGATTCCTTACGGCTGGGCCGGGGCTGCCGGCCGGGTCGGCCAGAGACTGGCCAGTTGCAGAAGTTCAGCGTTCTCGACCAGCACGTCGGCCTGCCAGGCCAGCGGATCGTCGCTTTGCAGGCGGTAGCCCCACAGCGCCGCCACCGACGGCATCGCGGCAGCACGTGCAGCGATGATGTCGCGCTCGTCATCACCCACGTACACGCAGTCTTCGGCGGCCATGCCAATGGCCTGCGCAGCGTGCAGCAGTGGAAGCGGGTGCGGCTTGCGCTCGGCCAGGCTGTCACCGCCGACCAGCACCGCGCAGCGCTGCTGCCAACCCTGCTGCGGCAGGATCAGGCGCGCCAGGTACTCCGGCTTGTTGGTGACGATGCCCCATACCGTACCGGCCTCATCCAGCGCGGCGAGCATGCCGGCCACGCCGTCGAACAGCACCGCGTGCTGGCCGATCAGCGCTTCGTAGCGCTGCAGGAATTCCGGGATCAATGCATCGCGCGCAGCGGCATCCAGGTCCGGGAAAGCGGCCCCGACCATCGCGCGCGAGCCCTTGGAGACCACCGGCCGCAGCTGCGTCGGATCGATCGCTGCCCGGCCCCGCTCGGCCAGCATCGCATTGCAGGTGGCGACGAAGTCCGGCGCGCTGTCCAGCAACGTGCCATCCAGGTCGAACAGCACCGCACGCGGGAAGCGGGCGGAGGTCATGCCGGCTTGACCGCGTAGGCCAGGTAGTTGATGTCGGTGCGGCTGCTCAGGCGGGCATGGTTGCGCCACGGCTCGTAGGCCATGCCGCTGACATCCACCAGCTGCAGGTCAGCCTCGCGCAGCCAGCGCGCCAGCTCGGCCGGCTTGATGAATTCCTGGTAGTGGTGGGTGCCCCTGGGCAGCAGCCGCGCCACGTACTCGGCGCCGACAATCGCCACCGCGAAGGCGGCCGCGGTGCGGTTGATGGTCGACAGGAACAGGTGGCCGCCCGGCTTCAGCAGGCGCTTGCAGGCGTCGATGATCGCGCCCGGGTCTGGCACGTGCTCCAGCATTTCCATGCAGGTGACCACGTCGAAACTTCCCGGCTGCTCGGCGGCCAGATCCTCGGCGGCCTGCACGCGGTAGTCGACCTTGGCGCCGCTTTCCAGCGCATGCAGGCGCGCGACCTTCACCAGTTCCGGGGCCAGGTCGATGGCGGTGACGTCGGCGCCGGCCTGCGCCAGCGCTTCGCTCAGCAGCCCGCCACCGCAGCCGATGTCGAGCACGCGCGCGCCACGCAACGGTACGCGGTCGGCCACGTACTTCAGGCGCACCGGGTTCAGCGCATGCAGCGGCTTCTGCGGGCCGTCAGCGTCCCACCAGCGGTTGGCCAGCGCGGCGAACTTGTCCAGCTCGGCCTGATCGAAATTGGAGGAAGCGTGGGGGGCAGTCATGAGGGGTCCTTGCGGCGCCAGGGATCAGGCGCGGATATGACGGATGCGCTCGCGCCACTGGCGCGCGTTGGCGATGATGCCCGGCAGGTCCATGCCGACCAGCTCGCGCTGCACCAGCTTCGGCTTGCCGGCGATCCAGACGTCGCTGACCTGCTGGCGGCCGGTGGCATACACCAGCTGCGACAGCACGTTGTGCAGCGGCTGGGTTTCCAGCGCCGACAGGTCGACACAGACCAGGTCGGCCTGCTTGCCGACTTCGATCGAACCGATGCGGTCAGCAAAGCCCAGCGCACGGGCGCCGCCCAGCGTCGCTGCGCGCAGCGTGGTGGCCGCGTCCAGCGCGGTGGCATCATCGGCCACGGCCTTGGCCAGGATCGCTGCGGTACGGTTCTCGCTGAACATGTCCAGGTCGTTGTTGCTGGCGCAGCCATCGGTGCCGATCGCCAGGTTCACGCCGGCGCGCTGCAGGGCGCAGGCCGGGCAGAAACCGGAGGCCAGCTTCAGGTTCGATTCCGGGCAATGCACCACGCTGACGCCGCGTTCGGCGCACAGGTGGATTTCCGCATCGGTCAGCTGGGTCATGTGCACCGCGATCAGGCGGTCGTTGACCAGGCCGAGCCGATCCAGCCGCGCCAGCGGGCGCTGGCCGTGCAGCTTGATCGAATCGTTGATCTCCTGCGCGGTCTCGTGGGTATGCAGGTGCACCTGCATGTCGAGCTGGTCGGACAGCATCCGCACCCGCTCGAAGTTGGCATCGTTGACCGTGTACGGCGCATGCGGCGCGAACGCGGTGCCGATCAGCGGATCGGTGCGCCACTGATCATGCAGTTCACCGGCCTTGGCGAAGTATTCGTCGTCGGTCCTGGCCCAGGCGGTGGGGAAATCGATGATGACCGCGCCAACCAGTGCGCGGAAACCGTGCTTCTTGTAGACCGCAGCCTGCACGTCGCCGAAGAAGTAGTTCTCGTTGGCACAGGTGGTGCCGCCGCGCAGCATCTCGGCGATGGCCAGGGTGGTGCCGTCGGCGACGAACTCGGGGCCGATCACCGCCGCTTCCACCGGCCAGATGTGCTGCTGCAGCCAGGTCATCAGCGGCAGGTCGTCGGCGACGCCGCGCAGGAGGGTCATCGGGTTGTGCGTGTGCGCGTTGACCAGGCCCGGCATCAGCGCCGACTCGGGGCGGCTGACCACCTGTGCGGCACGGAAGCGTGCGCGCGCCTCGGCACGCGGCAGGATGGCCACGATCTCGCTGCCACGCACGGCAACGGCATGGTCTTCCAGCACCACCGCATGCGGCTCGATCGGAACGACATGACCGGCTTCGATGAGCAGGTCGCAGGCTTCGGGGAGGTGCGGGCTATCGCTCATGCGGGCTCACTGGCTGGGGGCGGCGAGATACTTCTGGGGAACACGCCCCTGAGTCAGGGGCTGCCGCGAAGCGGCGGGGTCTGGAGACCCGTGAAGCGCGGCCCATGATCTGCCGAAGCAGATCATGGGAGCGCCAGCGCGAATGCACTGGCGCGTATCCGAGCATGGCTCGGCTCTACAGCAAGGTCGGCCTGCGGCCGGAACCTTATTTGACGCGTGCGGAGTATTCGCCCGAACGGGTGTCGACACGGATCACTTCGTCCTGGTTGACGAACAGCGGCACGCGCACCACGGCACCGGTTTCCAGGGTGGCCGGCTTGCCGCCGCCGCCCGAGGTGTCGCCACGGACGCCCGGATCGGTTTCGGTGATCTTCAGTTCGACGAAGTTCGGCGGCTGAACGAAGATCGGCTCGCCATTCCACAGGGTGACCACGCAGGACTCTTCGCCCTTCAGCCACTTCTCGGCGCCGCCCATGCCAGCCTTGGTGGCCTGGACCTGCTCGAAGGACTCCGGATCCATGAAGTGCCAGTATTCGCCGTCGCTGTACATGAAGTTCATGTCGGTATCGACGACGTCGGCTGCATCCAGCGAGTCGGTCGACTTCATGGTCACTTCCTGGGTACGCCCGTCCTTGATCAGGCGGTACTTCACGCGGGTGAAGGCCTGGCCCTTGCCCGGCTTGACGTATTCGGTGTCGATGATGACGGCCGGTTGGTTGTTGACCAGGATCTTCATCCCGTTCTTGACGTCGTTCATGCCGTAGCTGGCCATGCGTAAACTCCTGAGTGGCAGAAACGCCGCGGGTGCGGCGAGCCGTTAGAATGGAAAGCCCACCGAATGCCGGTGGGCGACTGTTTTTCTGCCCCCATGATAACCGCAGGCCCCCTCTCCATGCAGCTTTCCGCCTTCCCCCGGCCCCAGTCGCCAGGCGCCCCCGCGCGCTGGCAGCAGCTCTGGCGCCAGGCGCTGCGCGACCCGCACGCCCTGCTGGCCCGGCTGCAGCTGGACGCGGCGGCGCTGGGTGTCTCGGAGGCGGCCATGAACCAGTTCGCACTGCGCGTGCCCGAGGGCTTCGTGGCCCGCATGCGTGTGGGCGATGCGGCCGACCCGCTGCTGCGCCAGGTGCTGCCGATCGACGAGGAAATGCGCCCGGCGCCCGGGTTCAGCTTCGATGCGGTGGGTGATGGTGCCGCCAGGAAGGCCACCGGCGTCATCCAGAAGTACCGTGGCCGCGCCCTGCTGGTCGCCACGGGCAGCTGCGCGATCAACTGCCGCTACTGCTTCCGCCGCCACTTCGACTATGCCGCGGAGAACGCCGCCAAGGGTGGCTGGCAGGAGGCCGTAGCCGCCATCGCGGCCGACCCGGACATCGATGAGGTGATTCTGTCCGGCGGTGACCCGTTGTCACTGGCCACGCACAAGCTGGTCGAGCTGACCGACGCCCTGCGCGCGATTCCGCATATCCGCCGCCTGCGCATCCATACCCGGCTGCCGATCGTGCTGCCGGAACGCGTGGACGATGAACTGGTGTGCTGGCTGGGCAGCCTGCCATGGCCGCTGGCGATCGTGGTCCACGCCAATCACGCCAACGAATTCGACGCCAGCGTGGACGCGGCGATGGCCCGCCTGCGCGGCGTCGGCGCCCAGCTGCTGAACCAGGCGGTACTGCTGCGCGGGGTCAACGACAGCGTGCAGGCCCTGCAGGACCTGAGCGAGCGCAGCTTCGCCGCGGGCGTGCTGCCCTACTACCTGCACCAGCTGGACCGGGTCGAAGGCGTGGCCCACTTCGAAGTGGATGATGCCCAGGCCAAGGCACTGATTGCCGGCCTGACCGCACGCCTGTCCGGTTATCTGATCCCGAAACTGGTGCGCGAACTGCCCGGCGACCCGAGCAAGCGCCCGCTGTAAAAAAGGGGACGGAGGGGATTAAGTCGCAATGCATAAGCGACTTAATCCCCTCCGTCCCCGTTTGTGTCGGTCAGAGGCCCGACTCGATCATCCGCACCACTTCGGTGGCGGTCACCGGGTGGCTCAGCCAGTAGCCCTGGCCGAGATCGCAGCCGCGCTGCACCAGCAGTTCGAACTGGGCCTGCTGCTCGATGCCCTCGGCCACCACGGTGATGCCCAGTGCGTGGGCCATGGCGATGATCGCCGTGGTCAGCGCCAGATCGTCGGGATCGCGCTGCATGTCGGCCACGAAGCTCTTGTCGATCTTCACGCCGTCCACCGGCACCTGGCGAAGATGGCTGAGACCGGAGAAGCCGGTACCGAAATCGTCCAGCCAGACCTTCACGCCGGTGCGGTGCAGCTTGTCCAGCAGCTGCGCGGCAACCATTTCGTCGCCGATCACCGCGGTTTCGGTCAGTTCCAGGTGCAGGCGCGACGCCGGCAGCCCGGACTCATGCAGGCACTGCGCGACCAATGCCGGCAGTTCACCGCCGCGCAGCTGCCGCGGCGACACATTCACCGACACGAACAGATCATCGCCGCCCGCCCCGCGTGGCCACTGCGAGGCTTCCATGCAGGCCGCACGCAGCACCTTCGGGCCGATGAGCTCGATCAGCCCGCTCTGCTCGGCCACTTCGATGAACACCGACGGCGGAATCGTTCCCAGGGTCGGATGCTGCCAGCGCAGCAGCACTTCCACGCCGACCATGCGCCGGTCGCGCATGCGGAAGATAGGCTGGTAGGCCAGGCGCAGCTCGCCGCGCTCCCAGGCCCCGCGCAGCTCCTGCTCCATGTGCACGCGGCGCTCGACCGCGTGGTCCATCGCACGGCTGTAATAGCGGTAGCAGTTCTTGCCGGCCATCTTGGCCTGGTACATGGCGATGTCGCCGTTCTTCAGCAGCGTGGTCGCATCAGCGGCATCGTCCGGGAACAGGGTCACGCCGATCGAAGTGCCCAGGAACAGTTCCCGGCCCTGCACCACCAGCGGCTTGCCCAGCTCGCGCACCAGCACTTCGGCCAGCAGCCGTGCGTTGGCCGCCACGTCGCCATCACCGACCAGGATCACGAACTCGTCGCCGCCAAAGCGGGCCAGCAGCGCTTCATCGCCACCGGCTTCGGTAACCGCACTGCCGATGCGCTGCGCGAACTGCAACAGCGCTTCGTCACCGGCCTCATGGCCCAGGGTGTCGTTGACGCGCTTGAAGTCGTCGATATCGGCAAACAGCAGGCCCAGCCGATGATTGGATGCGCGCGCGGCCATCAGGCGATGGTCCAGCGCTTCCCGGAATGCCAGCCGGTTGGTCAGCCCGGTCAGCGCATCGGTATAGGCCATGCGCCGCACCTCGCGGTCATGGCGGGCGATGGCATCGCGCATGCGGGCGAAGCCGCGCACCAGCTCGCCGACTTCGTCGTCGCGGGTGTTCTCGGCCAGCGGCGCCTGGTAGTCGCCAGCCTCGATGCGGCGCGCCGCAGCGGCCAGGTCCCGGATCGGCGCCACCAGGGTGCGCTGCACGTACAGGATCACCACCACGCCGATCACCACCAGCAGGCCCAGCATCAGCAGCAGCCAGCCCAGGTGGCGGCTGCCGACCTGCTGCAGGCGCTCGCCGAGCGTGGCATTGGCGGCCTGTTCGCGCTGCTGCACCTCGTCCAGCGCCATGCCGACGCGGACGCCGCCGATGCGCTGGTTGCCGACCATGATCGGCATGGTGTTGTCGAGCACCTTGGGCGATTCCTGCACCACCAGCGCCTGCGCCACCGCGGCCTTGGGGGCCAGCGGGTCGGTCATCGGCTGGCCGAAGCCGGACACCTCTATCGAGCCGTCATGCACCAGCCGGCCGCGTTCGTCGAACACCAGCACATAGCGCACGACCGGTTGCCGTGCGGTGCTGCGCACAAGCGCACCGACCTGGTCCAGGTCGCGGTAGTACAACGGGTTGGCCAGCGCGTCGGACAGCTCGCGCGCCATTGCTTCGCCGCGGCTGCGCACGCTGCGGTCGAACAGTTCATGGATGACGCCACCACTGAGGTTGCGCACCTCGCCCTGCATCGCCGCCTGCCGCCCCAGCAACACCGCCAGGATCGCCACCACCACGACCATCGCCCCGCCCATCGCCAGCAGGAACCGGGCCTGCATTCCCGAGCCGAGCCACTTCATTCCACTTCCATCCGCACGCGCGTCAATCCTTGTTTCAATTCATCCAGCCGCTGCTGCGCATGCGCATCGACGCGGTGGAAACCGGAAGTGCCGAAAAACCGATGCAGCGCCCCCTGTGCCTGCGGGTCGCTGGCCGCCTGCAGCAGGACGTCCTGCAGCCGGTCACGCACCCGCGGGTCAAGGTCGGCGCGAACCATTTCCACCGCCCGTGGGTAGGGTTCGGTGCGCAGCAGTTCGCGGAAGTCGCGCCGGAATGCTGCAGGCATCCGTCGCTCGTCATTCCAGTCCACGCTGCTCACCGCCCCCACTTCGACCATGCCCTTGTGCACGAACGTGGCGATGTTCAACTCGCTACGTGCGAACACGTACCCCACGCTGTCCCGGCCCGGCACGTCCCACACACCGGCCAGGATCTGCGGCGCCAGCCCCTCCTGCAGCAGCGTCATCACCGGCACCAGGTAGGCACTGGTGGACGCCGTGTTCTGCAGCGCCAGGCGATGCCCGCGCAGGTCCTGGATCCGCTGGATCGGACTGTCGCGACGCACGAAGAACACGGTCTGGTACTCACGCACGCCATTGCGCTCGGTCAGCAGCAGCGGCCGCGCGCCACTGCGCTGGCCCAGTGCCACCGCCGTACCCGACGTTTCCGTGACCCAGTCGACCCGCCCCCGCCGCAGATAGCTGGCCATCTGCTGCGGGTCGCGTGCCATCAGGATCCGCCCTTCCTTGATGCCGACGTCGTGCATGCGTGCCACTACATAGTCCAGCAACGGTTGCAGCTGCTCGTAATGGGCCTTGGGATCATCGCTGATCCGGCCCAGCACCAGCACCCGGTCCGGTGCTGCATGCACCGTCCCGGCCAGCAGGATCATGACCAGGCTCAGCAGTCCCCTCTGCACTGCCCTTCGCAGACCCGACACAGGCTTCATCCCCCCTGGGTATCCGGACAGACTACCCGAAAAAATGAGAACGTCGTCAGCTGTCCTTGTTGCCCGCCTGCGCCAGCCGCGCCATCCGCTGGGTGTCGGCAAGGATGCCGCGCAACAGGCGCACTTCCTGCTCGCTCGGCTCGCTGCGCAGGAACAGCCGGCGCAGCTTGCGCATCGCCGATTCCGGCGCGCGGCCCTTGTGGAAATCGATCTCGTCCAGGGTGTCGCCAAGCTGGGCGAAGAAACTCTCCATCTGTTCATGGCTTGCTGCCTGTTCGCGGAAACCGGGCTCGGCGTCCGCGGCCGGCTGCGCGCCCAGCAGCTGCATGCGTGTCTCATAGGCCAGCACCTGCACGGCGGCAGCCAGGTTGAGCGAGCTGAACGCCGGATCGGACGGGATGTGCACCGCCGCGTGGCACAGCTGCAGTTCTTCGTTGGTCAGGCCAGTGCGCTCACGGCCGAACACCAGCGCCACCTCGGCGCCCTCGCCCGCCTTGGCCACCGCACGAGCGGCGGCATCGGCCGGCAGGTACTCCTCCAGCTGCACGCGGCGGGCACGCGCGGTGCAGCCCAGCACCAGGCGGCAATCGGCCACGGCCTCGGCCAGGGTGGCGACCACCGGGGCGTCCCCCAGCACATCTTCGGCACCGGCAGAGCGGCGGAAGGCCTCCTCGTCCAGCGGTTTCTCGGGGGCGACCAGCACCAGGCGGGCCAGGCCCATGGTCTTCAGGGCACGGGCGGCGGCCCCCATGTTGCCGGGGTGCTGGGTACCGACCAGGACGAATCGGAGGCGGGTGGTGGCAGGAAACTGGGACATGAACAGGGAAAAGGTCGAGCTGGACGATGACCAATGGTAAACTGTGCGGCCGGCCACTGCGCCGGACCCGCTCTTTTCCCCCGCCAGTCCATCTCTTCTGCCTTTCCGGGAGCCCACGCCATGCAGAAACCCGCCGTCACCGTCATGGTCAAGGCCGCCCGCCTCGCCGGCAACGTCCTGTTGCGCAACATCAACAAGCTCGAGGCACTGAACGTGGTGCAGAAGGGCCGGATGGACTACGCCAGCGAAGTGGATGCGGACGCGGAAAAGGTCATCGTCAAGGAACTCAAGCGCGCTTACCCGGACTACGGCATCTTCGGCGAAGAAGGTGGCGTGCAGGGCGAGCGCCGCCAGATGTGGGTCATCGACCCGCTGGACGGCACCAGCAACTACCTGCGTGGCGTGCCGCACTACTGCGTGTCGATCGCGCTGGTAGAGAACGGCGAGCCGACCGACGCGGTCATCTTCGACCCGCTGCGCAATGAACTGTTCACCGCCAGCCGGGGTGCCGGCGCCGTGCTGAACGACCGCCGCATCCGCGTGGCCGACCGCAAGGATCTGGAAGGCACGATGATCCACACCGGTTTCGCCCCGCGCGAGCGCAGCCGCGCCAGCGCCCAGCTGAAGGCGGTCGACGCCCTGCTGGTGCACGGTGAGGACATCCGCCGCACCGGTTCGGCGGCACTGGACCTGGCCTACGTGGCCTGCGGCCGTGCCGACGCCTACTTCGAGGCCGGTGTGAAGGCGTGGGACATCGCCGCCGGCCTGCTGCTGGTCCGCGAGGCGGGCGGCAAGGTCTGTGACTTCAAGGGCGCGACCCTGGGCCGCATGGACAACCGTGGCCCGGAGACCCACCAGATCGTGGCCGGCAACCTGAAGGTGGCCGAGTCGCTGCAGAAGGTGCTGGTGAACACCGGCTACGCCGCCGAGTTCGACGCGAAGTTCTGAGGTTTTGCGTAAAGCGGTTCATGGAGACGGCGCCTGCGAGGGTGCCGTTTTCGTTTGTGCGCACGGAGATTCGTTTCCGCGACCGCGGGGGGTGTCACTTTCTTTGCGCGCAAAGAAAGTAACCAAAGAAACGCTCCGCCAGGGCGCGAGCCGACGTGCTGCGCACGCCGGTGCCCTGCGCTCCTCGGCCCGCCGAGGGACGGTGCGGGAACTCGCTGAGCTCAGACACCCGCACCTCTTCGCCCTCGCCGGACCTGCGGTGCTCGGCTCGCTCAAGGCGGACCCAAGGTCAAATGCCACAGCTGCACCCAGTACATCTTCGCGACGGGGGATGCTGTTGTTCTTGATCTTGATCTTGACCTTCCAGTCCGCCTTGAGCGAGCCGAGCATCGCAGGGGAATCAGGGGCAAAGAGGCGCCGATGTCTGAGCGCAGCGAGTTCGGCGCCGTCCCCTGATTCGCCGAGAAGCGCAGGGTACCGGCGCGTAGCGACGGCTCGCGCCCCGGCGGCGTGTTTCTTTGGTTACTTTCTTTGCAGGAGCAAAGAAAGTGACACCCCTCCGCGGTCGCGGAAATGACTCTCGCCGGGTCGTACCCGGCGCCACAGATGCGTCGGCGCGCCAACAAAAACGCCCGGCGCGCGGCCAGGCGTTCCTGCACTACCTTGAAAGCAGAAGCTTACGCCACCGTCGACGCCCGCAGCGCGGCGATGCGCTCTTCCAGCGGCGGGTGGCTCATGAACAGCTTCTTGGCCGTCGAACCGGAAATGCCGAAGGCGGCAATCTGGGTCGGCAGCGTGCTCTGGCCATGGTTGAGCTGCAGGCGCTCCAGCGCGGCGATCATCTTCTGGCGACCGGCCAGCGAGGCACCGCCGGCATCGGCGCGGAACTCGCGGTGGCGCGAGAACCACATCGAGATCATCGTGGCGAACAGGCCGAACACCATCTCCAGCACGAACACGATGATGTAGTAGGCGAACCCACGGCCGCCGCCTTCGCGGTTGCCCGACAGCGCGCTGTCGATGATGCCGCCGACCACGCGGGCCAGCACGATCACGAAGGTGTTCAGCACACCCTGCAGCAGCGCCATGGTAATCATGTCACCGTTGGCGACGTGGGCGATCTCGTGGCCCAGCACCGCTTCGGCCTCGTCTTCGCTCATGTTGTGCAGCAGGCCGGTGGACACCGCCACCAGCGCGTTGTTGCGGTTGGCACCGGTGGCGAAGGCATTGATCTCCGGGCCGTCATAGACGGCCACTTCCGGCATGCCGATGCCGGCGGCCTTGGCCTGGCGCTCGACCGTGGCCAGCAGCCAGCGCTCGGTCTGGTTGCGCGGCTCGGTGATCACCACCGCACCGGTGGAGCGCTTGGCCATCCACTTGGACAGCAGCAGCGAGATGAAGGAGCCACCGAAACCGAAGATGCCGGCCATCACCAGCAGGCCGCTCATCGAACGCGCGTCCACGCCCAGGATCGACATGACGATGCCGGCCAGGATCAGGACCGCGAGGTTGGTCGCCAGGAACAGGGCAATACGGGTGAACATGGGAAAATCCGGCTCGGAAGGGGTCGATATCCGTCAATTTGCGGTGCGCTCAGCTTGAATTCAAGCGCCAACCTGACCGACGATTCAGCCTGCATGACCGCCATTGTTCCCTGCGGCCGCTTCGCGCCCTCGCCGACCGGCCTGCTCCACCCCGGATCCCTGCTTGCCGCCTTCGGCAGCTGGCTGCTGGCCCGCCACCACGGCGGCCTGTGGCGGCTGCGCATCGAAGACGTTGACCCGCCGCGTACCGTGCCCGGCGCCGCGCAGTCACAGCTGCAGGCACTGGCTGCGTTCGGCCTGGTCCACGACGGCCCGGTCCTGTGGCAGAGCGCTCGAGGCGAGGCCTACCAGGCCGCGCTGGACGTGCTGCTGGTCAGCGACCAGGCCTTCATCTGCCACTGCAGCCGCAGCGAACTGGCTGCCAGCGGCGGCATCCACCACCGCTGCGTTGCGCGGCAACCGCGACCGGACCCCGCCGTCCGCTTCCGCGTGCCACCGGGCAGCGTCGTGCACTTCGACGATGGGCTGCGTGGCCCGCAGCAGCAGGACGTGCATGCCGAAGTCGGCGACTTCGTGCTGCGCCGTGCCGACGGCTGCTGGGCCTACCAGCTGGCGGTGGTGGTCGATGACGCCGCGCAGGGGGTGACCGAAGTGGTGCGCGGCGCCGATCTGCTCGATTCCACCGCGCGGCAGATCCTGCTGCAGCAGGCGCTGGGCCTGGCGGTGCCGCGCTACTGGCACCTGCCGCTGCTGCTCGACGCCCCCGGCCACAAACTGTCCAAGTCGCTGGCGTCGCTGCCGGTGGACAGTACACGGCCGGTGCCGGTACTGCGCGCGCTCTGGCAACTGCTGGGCCAGGCCCCTGCCGCACTGGACGGCGCCGATGACCGGGATGCGCTGCTGCACACTGCGCAACGGGCATTCGACCCGGTTCGACTGCCGCGGACCGACATCCTGTTGCCGGCCGGCGCACTTTCCGCGCCGATGTTGCAGAATCCCCCTTCCCCCACCTGATTCCCGGACAGCATTCCATGACATCTCGCGTCGCACTGGTCACCGGCGGAACCGGCGGCATCGGTACCGCCATCTGCCAACGCCTGGCCGACCAGGGCCACCGGGTCGCCACCAACTACCGCGACGAGGGCAAGGCCCGCGCATGGCAGCAGGCGATGACCGAGCGCGGCTACAACGTGTCGATCTTCCCGGGCGATGTCTCCGATCCAGGCAGCGCCGAGGCGCTGGTGCGTGCGGTCGAGGCCGAGCTGGGCCCGGTCGAGATCCTGGTCAACAATGCCGGCATCACCCGCGACACGACGTTCCACCGCATGCGCGCGGACCAGTGGCACGATGTGATCAACACCAACCTCAATTCGGTGTTCAACGTCACCCGTCCGGTGATCGAAGGCATGCGGCGCCGCTGCTGGGGCCGGGTCATCCAGATCAGCTCGATCAACGGCCTGAAGGGCCAGTACGGCCAGGCCAACTACGCCGCGGCCAAGGCCGGCATGCACGGCTTCACCATTTCGCTGGCCCGCGAGAACGCCGGCTTCGGCATCACCGTGAACACCATTTCGCCCGGCTACGTCGCCACCGACATGGTGATGGCGGTTCCGGAGGACGTACGCGCCAAGATCATCGCCGACATCCCCACCGGGCGCCTCGGCAAGCCGGAGGAAATCGCCTATGGCGTGTCCTTCCTGGTGGCCGAGGAAGCCTCATGGATCACCGGCAGCAACCTGGACATCAACGGCGGCCACCACATGGGCTGGTAAGCCGCGCAGGGGCCGTTGCGGCATGCGCTGACGGCCCCTGCCGATGGTCATGCTGCGCAGCACGCAAACCCTTGCTGCGCAACATGATCGCTGCTGAAAGCCAAGCCCGGCGGGGGCTGGGGCGGTTGCAACCGCTGCTGCACTGCGCCATGCTGCGCGTCTACTGTGACGAGTACCGCTTCATGGCTGCGACCCGCATCATCAAGAAGTATCCGAACCGCCGTCTCTACGACACCGAGATCTCCAGCTACATCACCATCGAGGACGTGCGCCAGCTGATCCTGGACGGTGAAGACTTCGAAGTCCGCGACGCCAAGAGCGGCGACGACCTCACCCGTTCGGTCCTGCTGCAGATCATCGCCGACCAGGAACAGGACGGCGAACCGATGCTCTCGACCCAGCTGCTGAGCCAGCTGATCCGCTTCTACGGCGATTCCCTGCAGGGCTTCATGGGCAACTACCTGGAGCGCAGCATGCAGGTCTTCCTCGACCAGCAGCAGCAGTTCCGCCAGCAGATGGGCAACCTGCTGGGCCAGACCCCGTGGGCGATGATGAACCAGCTGACCGAGCGCAACCTGGAGCTGTGGCAGGAATTCCAGCGCAGCATGGGCAGCGGCTTCGGTGGCCCGCGCCCGGGCGGCACCGGAACGGGAACCGGCAACAGGCCCGGCGAACCCGGCACCGGTACCGGCACCGGCGGCAAGACCCGCCGCTGAGCTGCAGCAACGGCTGATACGGAAACGGCGCGCCCCTGGCGCGCCGTCTTGTTTGGCATCGCGCCAACCGTGCGTCAGCGTTTGGCCTTGCACCCCGTGCACACGCGCTCGACCTTGTAGCCCTTCGCCCTCAGCTTCTCGACCACGCCATCACTGCCCAGCAGGTGCAGCGTGCCGACCACCACCAGCGTACCGCCCTGCCCGGCCTGCAGGTACGGCTGCAGCTTCGGCACCCAGGCATCGTTGCGACCGGTGTTGATGCGCTGGTACAGCTGCGGATACTGCTGGCGCATTTCTGCCGCCATCTTGGTCCACAGCAGGCGCTCGTCGCCGCGACGCCATGCATCATGCAGCAGCCGCGCCTGCTCATCGGCCTTGCCGGCCTGGTCCAGTGCTTCGGCCAGCATCTGCCGCTGTTCCTGCACCGTCATCCCGTCCAGCATGCCGATCTGGGTATCGATATCTTCCAGTCCCGCGGTCTTGCGGCCGGTCTTCTGCGCACGTTCCATGAAGTGGCGGTCCAGGCCCAGCGCCGGGTCCAGGCCCAGCTTCTGCATCTGCCCGATCGAAATGCTCAGACCGACGAACCACGGCTTCATGCCCTGCATCTGCGCCAGCGGCAACTGGTTCTGGGCAGCAAAGGCCTGCAGCTTCTGCCAGGTGGCCGCATCCAGATCACGCTTCAGCTCGCTGCCATCGGTGCGGGTCGCAGCCTGCACCATGCGGCTGGCCAGCTGGGGCGACTGCATGTCTTCCGGCGACAGTTCGAACACCACCCGCTGCGAGGCTTCGAACGCCTGCTCGACATCGGGCGACAGCGGGTAGTCCTGTGGCTTCAGCAGATGGAACGATCCCAGCAGGTACACGCGTGCATCGCCCGGGCCGGTGACTTTCCACAACAGGGGTACCGGCGGCTTGGCCGCCGTTGCGGCCGCGGCCGCGGCAGGGCTGGCCTGGCCATCGCGGGCCGTGGCCAGTGGCGCCACTGCGCAGGCCGCCAGCAACAGCGCGGTACGGAACAGGTGTTTTATCGGCATGGTCAGCCTTCTCCTTCAGGCAGGTGGTAGGCCTTCTCGCCCGCTTCCACGCGCAGGTCCAACCGGTTTTCCGGCGGCGCCAGCGGGCAGGTCGCGTAGGCGGTGAACGCGCACGGTGGGTTGTAGGCATGGTTGAAATCGATGCGCACCGTGCCGTCTGCAGCGGGGGCATCGGTATCCAGATAGCGCCCGGCCGGATAGCTGCCGCGGCCGCTGGTGCGGTCGGCGAAGATCAGGAACAGTGGCTGCCCGGGCGCACCGATGGCCTCCAGGCGCCAGCTGCGGCCATCACGTTCGAACTCCACTGCACCGGCATTGGGCATCTCGGTGGTCAAGCCAGTGATGTCGACGATCGGCAAGGTCTTCCCCGGCGGATGCGCGATGAAACGCGCCTGCACCTGCCAGTCCGCGCCGCCCGGCCAGTACTGCAGGCCGGCGAAATCACGCCGCGCAGGTGCCTCGGCATGCTTGACCCGCAGCGCGTCCCGTGGCCCCCGGCGGATGATGCTGAGCTGGCCCTTGCCGCCATCGAAGGCCAGCAGCGTCGGCTGCGCGTCCTTGTCGGTGTCGACGCGGATGCGGCCACGCACCGGCTGGCCGTCGTGGCTGACATCGACACCGGCTTCAGGCGTGAACCACCACTGCGTCCCGTCGCGGCGCAGCAGGCCCAGCCTGTCCGGGCCGACCGACAGGCGGATACCGTTGGTGGCGCCGCTGCCAACGAAATGGGATTTGTTCTGCAGCCAGTGCAGGCCGACCAGGGCCGTCCAGCCATCGGGCCGGGTCAGGTCCTGGTAGCGCGCTACACGCCATTGCTGCTGCGCGGCCGCGTAGGCCGGATCTTCAGCGACCGTCGGCGCCGGCGGAGTTGCCGGGCTGCAGGCGGCCAACACCACGGCGGCCAGCAGGCCCGCCACTCCCCGATAACGCATCGATGCTCCCCTCAACGTCCGCGCAGGAACCAGCGGTCGATCTCCGCCAGCGAAAAACGGGCCCAGGTCGGTCGGCCGTGGTTGCACTGGCCGGACCGTTCGGTGATTTCCATGTCGCGCAGCAGCGCGTTCATTTCCGGCACGGTCAGGCGCCGGTTGGCACGCACCGCGCCATGGCAGGCCATGGTCGACAGCAGCTCGTCGCGTGCACTGGCCACGCGGCGGCTCTGGCCGTGCTCGCGCAGGTCGGTCAGCACGTCGCGCAGCAGTCCTTCCGGTTCGGCATGCGCCAGCAGTGCCGGAATGCTGCGCACGTGCAGCGACCCGGGGCCGGCCCGGGTCACCTCGAAGCCGAGCGCCGCCAGTGTGTCGGCTTCGCTTTCGGCGGTGTCGGCCTCGCGCTCGCCCACCGCCAGCGTGATCGGCACCAGCAACGGCTGCGACTGCAGGCCGATGCCATCGTGCGCATTCTTCAGGCGCTCGTAGCCGATGCGTTCGTGGGCCGCATGCATGTCGACCACGATCAGGCCTTCAGCGTTCTCGGCCAGGATGTAGATGCCATGCAGCTGCGCGATCGCGTAGCCCAGCGGCGGTACACCCGCGTCGGCACTGGTTACCGGCAACCCGTTCTCGCTCGGCATCGGCGGCAACGCCGCTGCGCGTTCGGCACCGGCCGGCGTGGCATACAGCGCGGCGTAGGCGGCCGGTGCATCGGCCACCTGCAGGCCCAGCGGCTGCTGCGGACGCCAGCCTGAAAATCCGCCACCACCACCTCCCGAGCCGGGCGCAGCCCCACGCACCAGCCCGAACCCCGACGCGCCGGCGCTCGATGCCGTCGGGACGGCGGCGGCGTCCGCCGGATGTGCGGGGCCGGCACCGATCTCCTGCGCCGACATGCCGGCACGGGTATCGGCCAGCGCATCCTTCAACGTGCGATAGACGAAATCGTGGACCAGCCGCGAATCGCGGAAGCGCACCTCGTGCTTGGCCGGATGCACGTTGACGTCGACGCGGGTCGGATCCAGTTCGAGGAACAGCACATAGGCCGGCTGGCGGCCGTGATACAGCACGTCGCCGTAGGCCATCTTCACTGCGTGGGCGACGCTGCGGTCACGCACTGAGCGACCGTTGACGTACAGGTACTGCTGGTCGGCGCTCGCGCGCGAATAATGCGGCTGCGCAATCCAGCCATGCAGGCGCAGGCCGGCGCCGCTGTGGTCCACGCGCACGGCCTGGTTGGCGAAATCCTCGCCCAGCGTTTCGGCAAGGCGTGCATCGGAATACAGATCGCCCGGCTTGTAGCGCCGCGAGGCCTTGCCGTTGTGCGACACGCGCAGCTCGACATCCGGCCGTGCCAGCGCCAGCGAACGCAGCCACTCTTCGATATGGCCCAGTTCGGTACGCTCGGCGCGCAGGAACTTGCGCCGCGCCGGCACGTTGTAGAACAACTCACGCACTTCCACCGTGGTGCCCGGCGCATGCGCGCGCGGGGTCACCTCGCCGATCTTGCCGCCTTCGATCTGCAGTGCCGAACCGTGCTCGTCGTGCGCGCGCCGCGAGCACAGGGTGAAGCGGCTGACCGATGCGATCGACGGCAGCGCTTCTCCCCGGAAACCGAGCGTGGCCACCGATTCGAGATCGTCAAGATCGGCGATCTTGCTGGTGGCATGGCGCGACACTGCCAGTGGCAACTGCTCGGGCGCGATGCCACTGCCGTTGTCGCGGATGCGGATCAGGCGCACGCCGCCCTCTTCAAGATCGATATCAACGCGGCTGGCGCCGGCGTCGATCGCGTTCTCGACCAGTTCCTTGACCACCGACGCGGGTCGTTCGACCACTTCGCCGGCGGCGATCTGGTTGATCAGGATCTCCGGCAACGGCCGGATCGGGCGCGGATGGGTAGCAGACGTCATGCGGGGATGATAACGGAGCGGCCAAGGGTAGAGTCGAGCCATGCTCGACTGACGGGCTACCCGCAAGGCCCAGTCGAGCGCGGCTCGACTCTGCAGAAAGCAGAAACCCGCCTTCGGCGGGTTATTTGCTGCCGCCGGCCATGGTGGCTGCGGCGTCGATCTCGGCCTGCGCGCGGGCGGCATACAACGTGCCCGGCGGCGGTTGGCGGCTGAAGAAGGTGTGCACACCATCCAGCACAGCGCCAGCGACCTTGCGCTGGTAAGCCGGGTCCGTCAGGCGGCGCTCTTCATCCGGATTGGAAATGAACGCCGTTTCCACCAGCATCGCTGGCATGTCCGACGTGCGCAGCACCGCGAAGTTGGCGCGCTCGATGTTCGGCTTGTGGTTGTTGCCGATCCGCTTCAGGCCGCCCAGCACGTGGCCGGCGGCGTCTTCGGACGCCTTCATGTAGCCGCTCTGCGCCAGGTCCAACAGCACATTGGCAAGCGTGCCCTCGGTCTGCTGCAGGCGAACGCCACCGACCAGATCGGCCGCGTTTTCCTTGTCTGCCAGCCAGCGGGCGCGCTGCGAAGAGGCACCCTTGGTCGACAGCACGTACACCGACGAACCCGTGGCCGAACGGTTCTCGGCCGCGTCGGCATGGATCGAAATGAAGATGTCCGCCTTGTTCGCACGCGCCTTCTGCGCACGCATCGGCAGCGGGATGAACACGTCGCTGTCGCGCGTCAGGTAGGCCTTCAGGCCCGGCGTGGCGTTGACCTGGCGGGCCAGCTCACGCGCCACGGCCAGGGTGACATCCTTCTCGCGCTTGCCGGTCGGGCCGATCGCACCCGGGTCCTGACCACCATGACCGGGATCGATCGCCACCACAAGGTGGCGCATGCCGGGCTGCATGCGGATGCGCGATGCATCGCTGGGCATGGCCGGACGCGGCGGCTCGGCCGGCGTCGGTGCCGGTGTAGGGGCCGTTGCCGGCGGCGTGGTCACCACCGCAGCAGTGCGCTGGCCGGCGAGGATTGCAGCCGGCGAGGATGAAGGCGTGCTGCTGGCCGCGACACCTGCCGCAGCAACCTGGGCCGGCGCGCTGGTCGGTGCGGGGGTCGGCGTGGCGGGTGCGGCGGCGCTGGCGCTGGCCTGCTGCTGCACCTGTGCGGTCAGCAGGGCGGTGGCCCGCGCAGCATCGGTGCGTGACTGCGCGTTCTCGGCCGGCGTGGGCGCGACTGAGCCCCCCGCAGCGGCCGCCTGCGGCTGCACCGCCGGTGGCGTCGCCGGGCGGCTGGTTGTGGCCACGGCAGGGCCATCACCCGGCCATTCGATCACCAGCTTGGATTCATTGCCCTCGCGCTGCATCTGCGGGCGGAACGGCGCCACCGATTCGGCAAGGTCGAACACGACACGGAAAGTGCCCGGGACCGGCTGTCCGGTACGTACCGCCGTGACCACACCCTGCGCGGCCGGCATCTTCAGGTTGCGTACGGCGCTGGAGTCGGGGAAATCGACCACCAGGCGGTTCGGGCCGGCCAGCGACAGGGTCTTGTAGCCGCCACTGCCGACCAGTGAGATCTCGGCACGGGTGCCGGTCGCGCCGGTGTTCAGCAGCACCTGGCGGACTTCACCCGCCCACGCACTGACGCTCGCCAGACCCAGTCCGACGGCGGCACAGATGGCGATGAGACGGTTCCCCGGGCGCATGGCTCAGGATTCAATCACCGCGCTGAACGGAATGCAACACCTTTTTCCTTAATAATCCGTAACCTGCCGATCTTTGTTCTCGTCAGCCGACAGAAATGGCCTGCAAGTCGCCCCCTTGGGGCAGCCGTTTCAGCCATTCATGTCCAACGTCGCTGGCTCCGGTGAGACGGACACGGCGCCCCTGTCCTTCGATCTCCAGCGCTACCACCAGATCGGTCGGCGGCAGCGCGCCGGCGCCCCGTTCCGGCCATTCCACCAGCCACAGCACCGCGCTGCCCTCGTCCAGGCCTAGGAAATCCAGCTCACCGGCCTGGCCGATGCGGTACAGGTCCAGGTGCCACGCCTCACCGCCACTGGCCAGCGGATAGCGCTCGACCAGGGTGTAGGTGGGGCTGCGGATCGCGCCCCGCACGCCCAGCGCGCGCAGCAGCGCGCGGGCCGTAGTGGACTTGCCGGCGCCCAGGTCGCCGCGCAGTTCGATCAGCGCCTGCGGCGGCCGGGTGGCCGCCAGCCACTGCCCGAGCAGTTCGGTGGCGTCGCTGTCGGCAAGGAAGAAATCGGTCATGGGAAGCATTCCGGGTTGGCCAGTCGCCGCAACGGCGCCAGCAGATCAGTAGGAAGCAGGCCGCGTGCACCGTCAGCGGCAGCCGCGTCGCCGGCCAGCGCATGCAGCAACGCGCCCGCCGCGGCGGCATCGAAGGCGGCCAGGCCCTGCGCACGCAGGCCGGCGATGATGCCGGTGAGCAGGTCGCCCATGCCCCCCACGGCCATGCCGGGATTGCCGGCGGCGATCAACCGGGGCGTTTGCCCGGGCGCCGCCACGATGCTGCCGGCGCCCTTCAACACCACCACCGCGTGGAAACGCTCGGCGAGCGTCTGCGCACAGGCGTAGCGATCGGCCTGGATGTCGCTGGTGCTGCAGCCGAGCAGGCGTGCGGCCTCGCCCGGGTGCGGTGTGAGGACGGCGCCGGGCAAGGCACGCGGATCCTGCGCCAGCAGGTTCAGCGCGTCGGCATCGACCACCAGTGGTCTGGCGCTGGCCAGCACCCGCGCAAACAGCGCGCGTGCCCATTCGTCCTGGCCCAGACCGGGCCCGATCGCCACCACCTCCGCCCTGTCAAGCAAGGCCGGCAGCGCTTCGCCGTCTTCCAACGCGTGGGTCATCGCCTCGGGCAGCCGAGCCAGCAGTGGACCGACGTGGTCGAGGCGGGTGCCCAGGCTCAACAGCCCCGCCCCTGCGCGCAAGGCGGCCTCGGCTGCCATGGCGATGGCACCGCCGCTGCCGTGGTTGCCGCCGACGCACAGCACGTGGCCGGATTCACCCTTGTGGGTATTTGCGCGGCGCGGCGGCAACAGGGCCGGCAACCGTGCCTGCGTCCAGTACTCCACGGCAGGCGACACGCTTTGCCATGCGGCCGCGGGCAACTGCAGGGGTGCCAGGGCCTTGTGCCCGCAATGATCCAGCGCGTCGCCGGTGTACAGCCCGCGATGGGCCACGATGAACTGCAGGGTCAGCGCAGCGCGTACTGCCGCGCCGGGTACCGCACCGCGGTCGGCATCGACGCCACTGGGCACATCCAGGGCCAGCACAGGTGCCGCCTGCGCATTGATCGCAACGATCAGCGCCTGCGCCGCGCCCTCCGGCGCGCGATCGAAACCCAGCCCGAACAGGGCATCGACCCAGAGGTCGGCCTCGGGCAGCGCGCCGTCGAACTCGGTGATGGCGCCGCCGTCGGACCTGAACTCCGATGTTGCACGCTGCGCCAGCGCGGTCGATGGCGCCCGGCCCGGCAGGGCGATCACCCTCACCTCGCGTCCGGCCTGCAACGCGTGGCGAGCCAGCACGAGGCCGTCGCCGCCATTGTTGCCCGCACCGACCACCACGCCGATGCGCTGCGCCTGCGGCCAATGCTGCAGCAGGCACTGCCAGGCGGCCTGGCCGGCCTGCGCCATCAGTCCCCAGCCAGCATCCCCCGCCAGGGTGGACGCCTGGGCATCCAGCGCACGCGCGGCAGCGGAATCGAACAGATCGGCGAGGTTGGCCATGCAGGGATTTTATACTGGTGCGCATGTCCCTCGCCCCCTCCCCCGTCGATCCAGCCCAGGCCGTGCAGCGCATCCGCGAACTGGCCCGCGCGCATGGCTTCCAGCGCTGCGGCATCGCCGGTATCGAGCTCGGCGAGGACGAGGCGCACCTGGCCGACTGGCTGGGCCAGGGCCTGTACGGCACGATGGACTGGATGGCGCGCCACGGCACCCTGCGCGCACGACCGGCCGAGCTGTTGCCCGGCACTGTGCGCGTGATCTCGGTGGGCATGGACTACAGCCACAAGGATGACACCGAAGCGTGGGCGACGCTGGCCGACCCGGGCCGCGCCTACGTGGCGCGCTATGCGCTGGGCCGCGACTACCACAAGCTGATGCGCAACCGCCTGCAGAAGTTGGCCACGCAGATCAACGACGAAGTCGCACCACTGGGCTACCGCGTGTTCGTCGATTCCGCCCCCGTCCTGGAGCGCGCACTGGCCCGCAACGCCGGGCTCGGCTGGATCGGCAAGCACACCTGCCTGATCGACCGCCATGGCGGTTCCTGGTTCTTCATCGGCGAGATCTACATCGACATCCCGCTGCCGATCGATACGCCGGCCACGGCGCACTGCGGCACCTGCACGCGCTGCATCGATGTCTGCCCGACCCAGGCCATCACCGGCCCGCAGCGGCTGGACGCGCGGCGCTGCATTTCCTACCTGACCATCGAACACGACGGCGCCATTCCCGAACAGATGCGCCCGCTGATCGGCAACCGCATCTATGGCTGCGACGACTGCCAGCTGGTCTGCCCCTGGAACAAGTTCGCCAAGCGCACCGACGAAGCCGATTTCCGCGCGCGCAACAACCTCGATACCGCGCGCCTGGACCAGCTGTTCGCCTGGGACGAAGCCGAGTTCCTGCGCCGCACCGAAGGCAGCCCGATCAGGCGCAGCGGCCATGAGCGCTGGCTACGCAACATCGCCGTGGCGCTGGGCAATGCGCCGTCCTCGGCCGAAGCGCTGGCTGCGCTGCAGACCCGCATCGACGATCCCTCGCCGCTGGTGCGTGAACACGTGCAGTGGGCACTGGGCCAGCACACGGCGCGCTGACGTGCGATCCTGAGCCCCCGTTCCGCCCGCAGCACGCCGTTTCCATGCAGCCACGCAACAACGACATCCTCACCCCCAGCCAGCTCAACACCCTGGCCCGCGACCTGCTGGAAGGCAGCTTCCCGGCGATCTGGGTCGAGGCCGAACTGGGCAGCGTGGCGCGTCCTGCCTCCGGACACCTCTACTTCAACCTGAAGGACGCGCGCGCGCAGCTGCGTGCGGCGATGTTCCGGATGAAGGCGCAGTACCTGAAGTTCGTGCCGCGCGAAGGCATGCGCGTGCTGGTGCGCGGCAAGGTGACCCTGTACGACGCCCGTGGCGAGTACCAGATGGTGCTGGACCACATGGAGGAAGCCGGCGAAGGCGCGCTGCGCCGCGCCTTCGAGGAGCTGAAGGCACGGCTGGAGGCCGAGGGCCTGTTCGACCCGGCACGCAAGCGGCCGCTGCCGGCGCACGTGCAGCGCCTGGCCGTGATCACCTCGCCCACCGGCGCCGCCGTGCGCGACGTGCTGAGCGTGCTCGGCCGGCGCTTCCCGCTGCTGGAAGTGGACCTGCTGCCGACCCTGGTACAGGGCAGCAGTGCCGCCGCGCAGATCACCCGGCTGCTGCAGGCCGCCGATGCCAGTGGCCGCTACGACGTGATCCTGCTGACCCGCGGTGGTGGTTCGCTGGAAGACCTGTGGGCCTTCAACGATGAAACACTGGCCCGTGCGATCGCCGCCAGCCGCACGCCGGTGGTCTCGGCGGTGGGCCACGAAACCGACTTCAGCCTGAGCGACTTCGCCGCCGACCTGCGTGCACCAACGCCCTCGGTGGCGGCCGAGCTGCTGGTACCCGACCAGCGCGAACTGGCCCTGCGCCTGCGCCGCACGGCCGCCCGCATGGTGCAGCTGCAACGGCATGCGATGCAGCAGGCGATGCAGCGCGCCGACCGCGCCCTGTTGCGCCTGAACGCCCAGAGCCCGCAGGCACGACTGGATCTGCTGCGTCGACGCCAGCTCGATCTGGGCCGGCGCCTGCATGCCGCGTTCAACCAGCAGCAGGAGCGCCGTGCCGCGCGCCTGCGTCACGCGTCTGCGGTACTGCGTGGGCATCATCCGCAGCGCCAGCTGGACGCGATGCAGCGTCGCCTGACCGCCCTGCGTGGGCGGCCGCAGGCAGCGATGCAGCGTCTGCTGGAGCGCGATGCACTGCGACTGCGCGGACTGGCGCGTTCACTTGAAGCAGTCAGCCCGCTGGCGACCGTGGCGCGTGGCTACAGCATCCTGACCCGCAGCGACGATGGTGCGCTGGTGCGGCGCATCGACCAGGTGCAACCTGGTGACGCCCTGCAGGCCCGCGTCGGCGACGGCGTGATCGACGTGCAGGTCAAGTAGAGGGTTGTTCGGCAGGGCTGCGCCCTGCACCCGCGGTAGTGCCGGCCGCTGGCCGGCAGCCTCAACAGCAACAGCAAAAGCTGGCATTCCGCGGGTTGGCGGGGCGGTGCCAGAGTGCGGGGACGCCGTAAACCCGTCCATGAAGTGACCCCCGAGACTTGGACGGTGGGGTCAGGCGGCTGCTTGGGCCTGTTCCCGGTACTTTACCGGGCTTAGCCCCTTCAATTTCAATCTGATTCGCTCTTGGTTGTAGTACTTGATGTACTCCACCAGCCCGGCCTCCAGGCTTTCGATGCTGTCAAATCTGTTCAGGTAGAAGAACTCCGACTTCAGCGTCCCGAAGAAGCTTTCCATTGCCGCATTGTCCAAGCAGTTGCCACGTCGGGACATGCTTTGCTTCAACGAGTGCTTTTCCAGCATGTGCCGGTAGTTCTCATGCTGGTACTGCCAGCCCTGGTCGGAGTGGATCATTGGCCGCTCATCCGGCGAAAGCTTCTTGATGGCCTCCTCCAGCATCTGACCTACCAGATCGAACACAGGCTGGCGCTTGATCTGATAAGCCACGATTTCACCGTTGTAGAGGTCCATGATCGGCGACAGGTACAGCTTCATGCCTTGCACCTTGAACTCGGTGACGTCGGTCACCCACTTCTGGTTGGGCCGCTCGGCATGGAACTGGCGATTGAGGTCATTGCCAACCACAACATTGGCGGCCCCTTTGAAGGACCGGTAGCGCTTCACGCGTACCCGTGATTTCAGGCCCATCTCCCCCATCAGGCGCTGTACCCGCTTGTGATTGGTCCGATGGCCCTGATTGGCCAGTTCCAGCGTCACCGTGCGATACCCATAGCGCCCTTGGCTTTGATCGTAGATTGCCCGGATGCGCTCGCACAGGGCTGCCTCATCCTGATCCGGATGGGCCAGGACATGGTTCTGGTAATAGAACGTACTGCGTGACAGCTCTGCCGCTTCGAGCAGAAGCGACAGCGTATGAACCTGCCTCAATCCTTGGATGGCTTGCGCTTTGCGTCCTGCGCCGCCTGCTCTTCCCGGATCAAGGCATCGAGTTTTTTTAGGTAGTCGGTCTCCGCACGCAGATAGGCGACTTCCTTGAGCAGCTCATCGCGGCTCATTTCCTCAGGTGGCTTGGACGAGCGGGTCTTTTTCATCGGCTTTCGGGGCGGCGGCGGAGGTGGTGCCAGCGCTTGGGCACCGCCTTGAGCATACAGGCGACGCCACCGACCCACCGCGCCGGCATCGCCAATTTGAAAGTAAGTGGCGGCCTCCCGCCCGGACATGCCGTCCTGGCCCATCTTCTTCAGGACAGCCAGCTTGAATGCGAGGTCATAGGACTGGGCCTGGCGGCGAAACCCGCGCCAACCATGCAGCCGATAGGTCGCCACCCAGCGCCTGACCGTGGAGAACTCCAGGCCGTAGCGACGAGCAACGGCTTTGACCGATGTGGAGGTCTTGCAGGCCTCTTTGGCGACCTGCAGTTTGAAACGCGCGTCGTATCTGTTCATGTATCCCTCGGGGTTGGATCTGATGTCCAACTCCCGGGGGTCACTTCACCATGGGGGCTTGGCAGCCGCATCCATGCGGCTGACACCCCGCACTCCGACACCGCCCCACCTCTGACAGTTTTCCGCGATGGGGTAGATCCACGCCATGCGTGGATGAATCTCCATCGAAATCGAATACATCGAATCGAGATCGACAAGCATCCACGCATGGCGTGGATCTACCGTGTCGACCAAGGTCGACACCTACCAACAGCAGCAGAAATCTGTCGAAGGCGGGGTGGGTCCGGTTGCGGGGGCGTGAGCCGCATGGATGCGGCGACCGAGCTTACATGGACGTACTTGCAGCGGCCCCCGCAACCGGACCCACCCCGCCATCCCACGGAATGCACGCTGTTGCTGTTGCCGTTGAGGTTGCCGGCCAGCGGCCGGCACTACCGCAGGTGCAGGGCGCAGCCCTGACGAACAACCCCCTACTTTGCCTGCTCGCAGAACTTCTGCCGGTACTCGAGCGCCTTCGGCATCAGTGCCTGCAGGTTCTGGATGCGGGTGCCCGGATTCGGGTGGGTGGAAGCGAACTCCGGCGGCGCCTGGCCGCCACTGGCCTGGCCCATGCGCTGCCACAGCGGCACCGCCTCGCGGGGATCGAAGCACGCCGCTGCGGCCAGCATCAGCCCCACTTCATCGGCCTGCGTCTCGTGGCTGCGTGCATAGGGCAGCAGATACCCGTAGCCCATCGCCGACATCATCATCTGTTGCTGCTGCGCATCCATGCCGCTGGCGGCACCGGCCATCTGCCCGATCTGGGTCAGCTTCTGCTGCGCCATCCGCTGCGCACCATGGCGCAGCAGCGCGTGGGCGATCTCATGGCCCATCACCACCGCCATCGCATCACGCGTACGCGCCACCGGCACCAGGCCGGTGTAGACCGCCATCTTGCCGCCCGGCAGGCAGAACGCATTGGCCTGCTCGGACGGGATCACATTCACTTCCCACTGGAAATCCCGCGCGAAATGCGCCGGCTGCACGCCGTGCTCCTGTGCCAGCGCGGTCTCCACCACATCCACCTTGGCGATCAGGCGCTGCGCGATGTCGCGCACATCGCGCGCGATCGGCGCATTCGGATCCATCGGCCGTTCCTGCGCGAGGATCTGCTGGTAGGCCTGCAGACCGAGCGCGGTCTCCTGGCGCGCATCCAGGCTGCTGTCGATCATCACCTTCTCGCCGGTGTAGGGATCGACGGTGCGATTGGAGAACCAGTAGAACACCGCATAGCCCGCCGCCAGCAGCAGCACCCACCAGCGGATGTTGCCGAACAGGCCGCGTCGCTGCGGGCCTTGGGGCGAGCGGGAAAAGGGATCGTTGCGCATCGGTGGTCTTCCAGCAGACCCCGCCGGCTGGCGGGCACGGCGCAATCTTAGTGCGCGGACGCCAGCAGCGGGTGAAGCCCGATGCCGCTCAGATGCCGCGCACCAGACGGAAGCCGATGCGCGCATTGGTGGTGTCCGAATCCTGCGATTGCCGCCAGGCCGCACGAGTCTGCTCGGGCGCATTGGCCCAATTGCCGCCCCGGATCACCCGTGACCGGCAGCCCGGGTTGAACCAGGCGACACCGTCGGACGGCGCACGCCGGTAGCTGGCGTGCCAGCAGTCGGCCACCCATTCGCTCAGATTCCCGGCCATGTCGTGCAGGCCGAAAGCATTGGCCTGGAAACTGGCCACCGGCGCCGGTCCCCACCAGCCATCGCCATAGCCGATGAAAGCGTTGTGCCAGTGCCGACCCGAAGGCGAGACGTCCTTGCTGCCGGTGAAGTTGCCGCTGCCCGGCGGCGGCGTACCGGCGTCTCCCCAGGGGTAGCGGCCACTGTTCCCGGCGCGCAGCGCATATTCGAATTCGGCCTCGCTCGGCAGCCGGTAGCTGCGTCCGGTCTGCTCGGACAGCCATGCCGCGTAGTTCTCGGCATCCCGCACGCTGACATGCATCACCGGCGAGTTGCCCAGTGCGCGCGCGCCATCGTAATCCGAACGCCAGTCGACGCCGCTGCGGCGGATGAAATTGCCGCTGCGCTCGTCATAGACCACCGAGTGGCCGCGCCGGGTCGCACGTGGTCGTGCATTGGTCGACCTCACATAGCGCTCGAAATCGCCGACGGTAACCTCGGTGATCGCCATCGCGAAGCCGCGGTCAAAGCGAACGTAATGGGAGGGGCGCTCGGCGTCGGTGGAACCGGGCTCGGCATCACCCGCGCCCATCTGGAAGCCGCCATGCGGCACCACCACCATCTGCGGACCGCGCCCACCATCACGCATCGCGTCGCTGAACACCTGGCCCGGGCGGAAGCTGCCGTAATGGGTGGCCAGATCGATGCGTTCGCGCAGCTGGGCCACCACCGCATCCCCCGGCAAGGCGATGCGCAGGGCCTCGGCCAGCTTTTCGCGCGCCGGCTTCAGCCCCTGCGGCGTCGCCAGCTCGCGCAGGCCCTCATCACGCAGCTGCAGCAGCGCGGCGGCGCGGATCTGCTCGATGCGCTCAAAGGCATCGGCAATGGTCGGTGACGAGTCACGGACCTTGCTGGCTTCGGCCAGCCAGGTGCCCGCACTGGCAAAGTCGCGTACGCGCGCGGCGTCCTCGGCCCGGCGGATCAGGCCACTTTCGGCCGCCGCCAGGCCCTGCCGCGCCCGGCTGTTGTGTTCGTCCAGAGCCAGCGCTTCACGGAAGTTGCCGATCGCACCGTCACCGTCCTCACCGATCCGCCCCGACCGCAGGTCTTCCTCGCCAGCACGGTTATAGGCCACCACGCGCTGGGCGAGCTCCACCCGGCCCTGCAGCGCGCGCACCTTCTCATCCTTCGGCGCCAGGGTCAGCAGCACCAGCGCCTGGCGACTCGCCTCGGCCAGCGCCTCGCGCTGCCGCAGTGGCCGAACCAGCAGGGCATCGGCCTGCTGCTGCAGGCGCTGGCGAGCACGCTGCAGGCCGCTGCGGGCCAGGCGGTCATCCGGGTCTTCCTCCTGTACCGCCAGCCACAGCGGAACCGCCGCGTCGGCGTCCTCGTACAGGTGCCCTTCGCTGAACGCCTTTTCGGCTGCGCGACGCAGCTGGGCGACGCTGCGGCCCTGCCGGTCGACCCGTGGCGGTGTCCACCGCTGCACGTCCTCGGTGGCATCCTCACCGGCGATGGTGACGCTGCCCTGCCCGGCCCCCGGTGTCGGCTCCGCCAGTGAACCTTCCTGCGGCCGCGCGTCTTCGCCGGCAGCCGGCCCCGGCTCCGGTGTCGCCGAGGGCGACGGTGTGCAACCGGCCAGGGCCACGGCCAGAGCGGTGCACAGCACGGACGACAGCGGAAAACGCAAGCAGGATCTCCTTCGGCACGGACGCGGACCGACGTTAGGCTATTCTCCCCTGCCTGAGCAAACCCGAGTAGTAGGCCCTGACCCGTGGCAACCTGGATCACCACCCCCGCCGAGCTGGATGCGTACTTCCAGCAGCGTCCGGCCCGCATCGGCCTGGACACCGAATTCATCCGTGAACGCACATTCTGGCCGCAGTTGGCTCTGGTGCAGATGGCGGTCGGGCAGGACATCCTGCTGATCGATCCGCTGATTCCCGGCATGACCGAGGCACTGGCGCCCTGGCTGGCCGATGAATCGATCACCAAGGTGATGCACAGCGCCAGCGAAGACCTGGTTGCCTTCAAGTGGACCTGCGGCGTGTTGCCGCGACCGCTGTTCGACACACAGATCGGCGCCTCGCTGGCCGGCATTGGTGGCGGCATGGGCTACCAGAAGCTGGTCGCGGAAATCACCGGCGTGGCGCTGGCCAAGGGCGAAACGCGCTCGGACTGGATGCGCCGTCCGCTCTCGGAGTCGCAACTGCAATACGCCGCCGACGACGTCGAGCATCTGTTCGCGCTGCATGACGCGATTGATGCCAAGCTGCAGGCGCTGGGCCGCCAGCAGTGGCTGCACGACGACGGCGAGCGCCTGCTGGCCAGCGTCGCCAATGACGAGGACCGCTGGCCGCATCTGGCGATGCGCTCAGCGCAGTTTCTCGATGCTCCCGCGCAGCGCCGCCTGCTGCGCCTGCTGCGCTGGCGTGATGTGCAGGCACGCAGCAGCGACCGGCCGCGCAGCTGGATCCTGGACAACGAACTGGCCGCCACGCTGGCACGCACGCCACCGGCCGATGCCGCCGCGCTGGCCACGCTGTTTGAACAGTTCCCGAAGGCACCGCGCAAGCTCGCCGGCGCGGTGTGGCAGGCGCTGGACACGCCGCTGGCCGATGAGGCCGAGGCACCGCTGGCATTGCCCGCCAACGACACCAACAAGCAGGCACTGAAGAGGCTGCAGGACGCCGTTGCCGAGCGCAGCCGCGAGCTGGGCCTGCCGGATGGCGTGCTGGCCTCGCGCAAGCATCTGGAAAGCTACCTGGAGCGCCGCCAATGGCCGGCCGCACTGGCCGGCTGGCGCCAGCAGGAGCTGGAGTCGCGGCTGCAGGCGTTGCTGCCCGCACGTTGATGGCACAAGGCGCCGGACCACGCCGGCGCCGTGCACCTCAAGCCTGCAGGGGCCGTGCTAGGGTTTGGCGGTACTGACAAGGAGACGTCGATGCACACCCTCAAGATCGCGACCGCCTGCGCACTGCTGCTAACCACGTTGGGCCTGGCATGCTCCGGGCAGGCCGCACCGCTTTCCTATGCACAGGAAAAGGAGAACACAGCCAAGCTGGTGGACATCATTGACGGTGCCACCCGCGACGGTCTGGTTGCCGTGCTGGTGCCGGCCCCATATGTCGTGCACAACGGCGGGCCAGGCGTCGGCTCTCCGGTCCCCGGCTTTCATCTGGGCAACCGCTCGACCGACCTACCCGGGTTCTCGACGCGGGTGTCCTTCCAGCACGAGGATATTCCCTCCCAGGGCTATGTGCAGCTGTTCAACACCAACGAACTGGAAACCGGCCCGCAGAGGACGGTGTTGATGGACGTGTTCGAGGTGCATCTGATTCCGCCAGGCACCTATCTGCTGAACGGTGCGGAGAACTACCGCCTGAACACCCGCGTGGCCAAGCTGAAGCCGCTGGGGACCACGGACGAAGTATCGAAGGACATCGGCGCCACCCGCCTGGCCGACGTCGATTACCGTTTCTATTCCTGGAAGAAGGTCTGGGTACCACCCGGCGTCCTGACCGATCAGCACTCCCAGCAGGTCTGCATCTCGGTGCATGTGGCCTCCGGCAACTGCGTGGCATGGGGCACCCAGAACTACGAAACCTCGCGCCCGACCGAAGGCTACTGGGATGACAGGATTGTCCCTGAAGACATCCCTGCCGTACGCATCCAGGCGGTCATCGCCAAGGCCCACGCGCCACTGGCCTTCACTGCCCGCGAAGGGCAGATCCTGCTCAGCCCCTTCATTGTTGCCGCCGACGGCGATATCGATTTCAACGCCAACGACTGCGCACCGGTCGACAAGCTGACGGGCTGCGCCCTGCGCCGCTTCAGGGTGCACTACCAACCCGCGCCGTTGGAGGCTGCACGCAAGCACATCGCAATTACCTCGCGCGGCCTCAACGGCACGCAGCGCAAGGTACTGGAGCGGATGGAGGCGATGCAGCTGCAGGTGCTGGGTCCCAGTGCGCCGTCCGATGCGGCGCTGGGCAAGGGCGTCAGCGCCACACCCTGAGCACGGATGAGCCATGCCCGACAACGAAAAACGGCGCTCGATGAGCGCCGTTTCCGTTAAACGAACGGGTAAGGCTTACCAGTTCATGTTCAGCGAGACACCGACGGTGCGCGGTTCGTTGTAGACCGCAGCCATGTAGTTCTCGATCACACCCTTGAGGTTCTTCTCGTTGGTGATGTTGCGCGCGAACAGCGCCACTTCGTAGGCACCGTAGTTGCCCGAGTAGCCGATCTTCAGGCCGCCTTCGAAATCACCCTTGGAGTTGAACTCCTTGCTGTCGTACAGCACGAAGCTGGTGTAGCCCTGCTTGTTCCAGTCGGTGGAGACGAACATGGTGCCCGCGTCGCTGACCGGGAAGTCGTAACGGGCGGCCAGGTTGACGTTGTACTTCGGCGCGTTCGGCAGCGGGTTGCCGTCGATCTGCGCGAAGGTGTTGGCACCGACCTTGATGGTCGGGTCATTCACCGTGCACACCACCTGGCCGTTGAGGCCGCAGACCTGCGCGTAGACGCGCTTGTCCCTGATCTCGCTGTGCAGCAGGCTCAGGCCGGCGCTCAGGGTCAGGTTCGGGATCGGGCGCAGCTCCATGTCCGCTTCGAAACCATAGGCCTTGGCCTTGTCGGCGTTGAACAGCACGCCGTTGCCGTCCGAATCGTTGCCGTTGAGCTGGATGTCGTTGACGGTGTAGGTGAACGCGGTGGCGTTCAAGCGCAGGCGGTTGTCCCACAGGCTGCTCTTCACGCCTGCTTCCCAGGACAGGATGGTCTCGGAATCGGCGGTGGTGAAGTCGGCATTGAACACGGCCGAGCGGCCCTGGATGGTCGGGCCGCGGAAGCCGCGGGCGACCTTGGCATAGACGCTCACGTCCGGCGTGATCTGATACATCGCGCTCAGATCCCAGCTCGGAGTGGTGTCGGACATCTTGACGTCGGTGCGGCCCTTGTAGGTGACCACGCCAGCGGCAGTGTCAGCCGTCTTCAGCAGGCGGGTGTGCTTCTCGTCCCGGGTCTGGCGCAGGCCGGCCGTGACGGTGAACTTGTCGGTGAAGGCATAGCTCAGCTGGCCGAAACCGGCCCACGAGGTGTTCTTGTTGCGCAGGCGCACCCAGTTGTTCGGGTTGCGGGCCGCGCCCTGCAGGAACCAGGCGCGCTGGTAGAAGTCGGTGGTGTCGCTGCCGTTGAAGTAGAAGGCACCGGCCTGCCACTGCAGCGCGCTGTCGTCATGGCTGGCCAGGCGGAATTCCTGGGTCCACTGGTCCAGGTCACGGATGCGGCCCATCGACTGGCCGTAGCCGTTCGGTACGCCGTTCACCGGGAAGTTCACCGCAGCGCCGCCGTCGGTGTCGCCCCGGCTGTAACCGGAGGTGGTCTCGTAGGCGGTGATCGAGGTGAAGTCGATCGCGCCGAAGTCGTAGCGCGCCTTCACCGAGCCGCCGTAGGTCTTGTAGGCCTGCGGGTTGTTGTCGGCTTCGTCGTAGGCGACCTGGTCGCGCGGCACGTCGGTCTTGTTCGAGCCCTTGGTCAGCGCACCGCGCAGGAACAGGGTCGAGGTGCCTTCGTAGTCACGGGCGTGGGCCGAGGCCAGGATCGAGAACTGGTCGCTCGGGGTCAGCAGCAGCTGCGCGCGTACGTTGCGGTCATCGAAGCCGCCCATCGCGTTCTTCTTCGGGCTGACCGTGCCGTCGGCACTCGGGCCCTTGTAGGTGTTGTCGACGTAGTCATCGCGGTGCTGGTACAGCGCCGACACGCGGAACGAAGCGATGTCGTTGATCGGGCCGCCGAAGCCGCCGTCGATCGACACGCTGTTGTAGGTCGCGTAGCTGGCGTTGACCCGACCGGTGTAGTCCTGGGTCGGCTTCAGGGTGTCGAACTTGACGATGCCGGCGGTGGTGTTGCGGCCGAACAGCGAGCCCTGCGGGCCGCGCAGCACTTCCACCTGGTCCACGTCATAGACCGGGTTGGACTTCAGCACCACGTGCTCCAGCACCACATCGTCCTGGATGATCGACACCGGCTGCGAGGCACCCAGATAGAAGTCGATATTGCCCAGGCCACGGATATAGAAGCGCGGGAAGATGCGGCCGGTGGTGGTTTCCGCATACAGGCTCGGCACGCGGCCGGACAGTGCCAGCAGGGTGTCGTCGCCGCCGGCGGTGAAGTCGCGCATGCGCTCGCCCTGCACCACCCCCACCGAAACCGGCACTTCCTGCAGGTTCTGCTCACGGTGTTCGGCGGTCACGGTGATCGTGTCCAGGCCGGTCGGGGTCGGCGCGCTGTCCTGCGCGGCGGCACCGAAGCTGCCGACCAGGGCCAGGCCGGCACAGGCCAGGGCCAGCGGATGGCGGCGGAAGGAAACGAAGGAAGACGACAGACCCGACAGGCGGCGGGAATCGGAATGGGAGGGCATGGAATGCTCTGAGGAGGCGTCCGTGCGGCCTGCGCGAGCCGGGCGGCAAAAAGGGGGGAAACTGCGCAAGCGGCCATTATCCCCCAAATTGTTACGATTTCGTTGCGCGGCACCCGAACCCGGCGAAACAAGCGGTTTCGGCACAGTCCGCCGGCACCACCTTGGGGTCAGCTCCGTTCTCCCAAGGAAAACGGATCTGATCCCGAAGCTCCTGGCAGCCGGGTCAGCGCGACATCGACCCTCGCAAGTCGCCCGCGTGCGCGCTGCGAAACCAACTCTCGCCTTTACTTCTACGGCGCCACGGCTTCGCGCTACGGCGTCGCGGCTTCGCGGAACGACTGCTCATTGCTGCCGCCCCCGGCATTGCCTTGCGCAACGCCTGGTCTCTGTCGAATTCGCCCTGCTGCGGCAGGCCCTGGCCTGAAACGGTCCGGGACGGCGGTGGATCCCGTCCCCGCCCCGTCCCGGCCGGGCGCTTGGCAAGCGCGGCGGGCGGCGCTACACTGAAAGCCTGCCGTGGGGCCATAGCTCAGCTGGGAGAGCGCGTCGTTCGCAATGACGAGGTCAGGAGTTCGATCCTCCTTGGCTCCACCACTCTTCAGAAGAACCCGCAGATCGCCATGATCTGCGGGTTTTTTCTTTTCAGCGCCTCCGGCTCAGGCCGGCTCCTGGTCACCATCCTTGCGTTGCGGGCCGCGCGAGTGCGCATCGCGCACCTGTTGATCGCGCTGCCCCGGCCGCTGCTTGGCCACATCGTCCTGCTTCCTGTCCTGGCGGCTTTCCTGGATACCCTGCTTCGGGTCCTGATCCCTGCTTTGCTCGTTCATCGAAAACTCCCTCGCCGGCAGCAGGCCAACGTTGCCACCACGCTAGAGGTTGCCGGGTGAGCCGCGGGTCAGTCCCATGCCAACATCGTGTGCAGGAAGCGGCTTGCCGACAGCGCCCCACGCGGCCAGAATCCGGGGCACCACGCTCACCTGTGTTCCATGCCCTCCCCTGCCCAGCACGCAGCTCACGCGTTGCCGATGCTCCTCAATGCGACCGACGGCAGGATCCAGCTCGGCAACCTGCCCGCATTGATCGGCCCCACCCTGTCACTGGACGAAGCGCGCGTCGCCTTTGCCCCTCTGGTGCGAGGGGAGCGCGATGTCGGCACCGGCTATCACTGGCTCAGCCTGCACCGGCTCAGCCTGGGCGGTGCGCCCGCTGGCATCAGCCTGGGCTTCCACGGGCAACGGCTCGACATGGTGACAATGAGCGTCGATCTGCCCGGTGCAACACTGGAAGACGGCTGGCCGACCCAGGCCGCGATCGATGCCGAAGTCGCTTTCATGCGGCGCACCTTGGCCACGGCACTGGGGCGCAAACTGGCAGGCGGCCACGCCCGCTTCAGCTGGGGCGAGGCCTGGGCCCGGTTCGACCCGAAGGGATTCATGGCCAGCAGCGGCATCCGCTACTCGCCTCGCGCGTGACGGCGCTCAGGTTCGGGTGATCGACACGCCGCCTTCAACGCGCATTGCGGTACCGGTAACGAAGCTGCTTTCATCGCTGGCCAGGAACAACGCCGCATTGGCGATCTCTTCCGGCTCGGCCATGCGCTTGAGTGCGTGCAGCGAGCGCACGAAGTCGCGGGCATCGCCGGTCGGTGCGGCCTGCCGGCCCATTTCGGTATCGGTGCCACCGGGCAACAGCACGTTGCTGCGCACGCCGCGCGCGCCGTATTCGGCGGCAATCACCTGGCTCAGGCCTATCAAGCCGGCCTTGCTCGACGCATAGGCCGCCATGCCCGGGAAGCCGACGGTGTGGCCGACGAAGGTGCCGACAAACACCAGCGAGCCACCGCCGCGTGCCAGCAACGCCGGCAACTGGGCGCGTGCGGCGTGGAAGGCGGCATCGAGATTGGTGGCCATCACCTCGCGCCACGCATCCACCGGGAACTCTGCTGCCGGTGCACCGGGGCCGAGCATGCCGGCATTGTTGAGCGCGATGTCCAACCCACCGAATGACTGCTGGGCCAGTTCCACCAGCGCCGGTGCCGTGGCCGGATCAGCCACGTCCGCGGCATGCACCACCACCTCGCCACCGGCGGCGCGGATCTGCTCGGCCAGCACCAGCAGCGGCTGTGGGCGTCGTGCATTGAGCACCAGCTTTGCCCCTTCGGCAGCAAAGCGCAGCGCGCTGGCGCGGCCGATGCCAGCACTGGCACCGGTGATGAGGGCGATCTTGTTGTTCAGGCGCATGAGGGTGGTACCGGTTGTGGAGTGGCCACCACGATGCCGCGCCTCTCGCCTGCCGACACTCCGTTTCCGGGCCTCCCGACCCGGTGCAGGAAACGGAGTTTCCGTAGAACCGGCACGTGCCAGAATCCATCCATGGAAAGCGCCGCCACCACCGCTCCCGATGCCCGTGTCGAACGGGTCTGCCGCCATCTGCAGGCCAGCCTCGACGAGCCCTCGCTGCAGGCGTTGGCCGCCATCGCTGGCTGCAGCCCGACCCGGCTGCATCGCCTGTTCAAGCAGGCCACCGGGTTGACCCCGAAGCAGTACGCTGCAGCGCTGCGCGCCGATCGCCTGCGCAGCGGACTTCAGCAGAAGGAACGCATCACCGACGCCTTCCACGATGCCGGCTTCGGCTCCAGCGGACGCTTCTACGAGAACGCGCCGAAGCTGCTGGGCATGACGCCGAAGCAATGGCGTGCCGGTGGTCGCGGCGAAGTCATCCACTTCGCGCTTGCCGAAAGTTCGTTGGGCAGCGTGCTGGTGGCCAGCAGTGCCACCGGCGTCGTCGCGATCCTGCTCGGCGACGATCCGGAAGCGCTGCTGCAGTCACTGCAGCAGCGCTTCCGCCAGGCCGAACTGGTCGGGGCCAACAGCGGCTATGAGCAACTGGTGGCACAGGTGGTGGGCCTGGTCGAGGATCCCTCGCGAGGCGCCACGCTGCCGCTGGACATCCGCGGCACGGCGTTCCAGCAACGTGTATGGCAGGCGCTGCAGCAGATTCCGCGTGGACAGACGGCCTCATATGCGGAGATCGCCGCGCGTATCGGCGCGCCGCGATCGAGCCGCGCGGTGGCACGCGCCTGCGCAAGCAATCCGCTGGCTGTGGCGGTGCCCTGCCACCGGGTGGTGCGCCGCGACGGCGACCTGTCCGGCTATGCCTGGGGCGTGGCACGCAAGCGCGAACTGCTGCGCCGGGAAAAGGTCGCCAACGGCTGACGCGACCCGCAAGCCGCCGACCTTGTCCGGCACCGGCCAAGCCCTCAGTCCAGCTTCACCACCAGCTTGCCGAAGTTGTGCCCCAGCAGCAGCCCGAAGAACGCCTCCGGTGCATTTTCCAGCCCTTCCACTACATCCTCGCGGTACTGGATGCGGCCCTCACGCAGCCACTGCGCCATCTCGCGCTCGAAGTCCGGCCACAGGTGCTTGAAGTCGTGCACGATGAAACCGCGCACGGTCAGGCGCTGGCGCAGGATCTGGCTGAACAGCGCCGGCAGGCGGTCCGGGCCAGGCTGCGCGACACCACGATTGTTGTAGGTGGCGATGGTGCCGCACACCGGAATGCGGGCGAAGTCGTTGAGCAACGGCAGCACCGCGTCCAGTACATGGCCCCCGACGTTCTCGAAGTACACGTCGATACCCGCAGGTACCGCCGCGCGCAGCTGCTCGGCAAAATCAGCCGCGCGATGATCCAGCGCCACATCCACGCCCAGCGTTCGCAGATAGGCACGCTTGGCCTCGCCACCGGCGATGGCCACTACGCGCGCGCCCTGCAGCTTGGCCAACTGCGCCACGGTCGCGCCGACCGGCCCCGTTGCGGCGGCCACCACCAGCGTCTCTCCCGGCTGCAGGCGGGCGATTTCATGAAGGCTGGAATAGGCGGTGAAGCCCGGCATGCCATACACCCCCAGCGCCGTACTCAACGGCAGCCCGGCCAGGTCCAGGCGGCGGCCCAGCGCCTTGGCCGGCAGCACGGCGTGGGTCTGCCACCCGCCCGGCGCCAGCACCCGTTCGCCCACTGCGACCCCCTCAGCCCTGGATTGCACCACCTCGGCCACGGTCTGGCCTTCCATCACAGCCCCCACTGCCACCGGCGCGGCATACGACGGTCCCTCATCCATGCGTCCACGCATGTACGGGTCCAGTGAGAGATAGCGATTGCGCAGCAGCACCTCGCCGTCGCCCAAGGGCGGCAGCGCGGCCTGCTCCAGGCGGAAATTGGCTGCGGCGGGCGCCCCCTGCGGACGCGACGCCAGCACGATGCGGGTGGTGGTCGATGAGTCGGACATGACGACGGTCTCTGCTGTTGCCAGCATCAGGAAAGGAACGCCGACACTACGCCGCAGCGTTCCCCCATGGCGGTCACGAAAACAGCGTTCCATGTCCGGTATCGGTGCCGTCCACGCGCAGGCCGCGCCACGCCGCGTTTGTCGATCACCGTGGCCCGCTGAATTCCGCCGCACGCGATGATCACCGCGCCGCCGCGCCCGGTTGAATCGGCATCCAGCGCGCCCCCTCTCGGCGACGGCGGATCAAGTACTTGCGCCTGCGCAGACGGCAATGTGAAGGTTTTTTGCCAAAATGCTTGCCGTAGGCGGCTGACCTCCGTAATATGCGCGTCCTTGGCAGCGACCTCGCTGCAATGAACTACGTGGCCGAGTAGCTCAGTTGGTAGAGCAGGGGATTGAAAATCCCCGTGTCGGCGGTTCGATTCCGTCCTCGGCCACCACGTTCGACAGCCTGCAGAAATGCAGGTCTTTTTTTCGGGAATCGCAGTTGATCGTGATTGCCACACAGTTTGGCCGAGTAGCTCAGTTGGTAGAGCAGGGGATTGAAAATCCCCGTGTCGGCGGTTCGATTCCGTCTTCGGCCACCATCTTTCGAGACCTGCAGAGATGCAGGTCTTTTTTTGTCCGTGCTTCGCGCACTGCACGAGTGGCGGATGCGGCGCCTGCGCACACGCCCGGTTGACGAAACATTTACACCGGCATGCGCGGCGGCACCTACGCTCCAGACTCCTGCCTGGAGCCTGACGATGCCTCTGCGCCCCGCCCTGTTCGCCTGCCTGCTGCTGGCCGCTTTCCCGGTGATCGCCACTGAACCTGTGCGCGCGGTCGAGCGCTTGGACATCGATCGCTACGCCGGCCAGTGGCACGAGATTGCGCATCTTCCGGTCTCGTTCCAGAAGCAGTGCGTGGGCGAGATCACCGCCAACTACGGACTGCGCAGCGATGGCCGCATCAGTGTCACCAACGCCTGCCGCAACGGCGACGGTGAGCGCGTGGTCGCCGAAGGCGTGGCTCGCGCGGTGGCCGGCCATCCCGGCCAGTTGCAGGTGCGCTTCGCGCCGGACTGGCTGAGCTGGGTCCCGCTGGTCTGGGCCGACTACTGGGTGCTGGCGCTGGATCCGGACTATCAGTGGGCGCTGGTCGGTGAACCGGACCGGAAGTACCTGTGGATCCTCTCGCGCCTGCCGGAAATGGATCGCGCACGCTTCGAAGCGCTGAAAGAAAAAGCCGAGGCCATGGGCTACGACCTGCGCCCGCTGCGCCTGATGGCCCCGCTTCGCGATACGCCCGCCGATTGAACCGCGTCGCAACCGCGGCGCCGCGCACGCCCGGCCACCATCTTCACGCGCTACCCTCTGCGACGGGTCGCCACAGGCGATCCAAACGACCATACGCCGTAGTATGCTTATTCAAACGCACCCCTCCAGAGGACTTGCGCCCATGCTCCACCGTTTCCGTATCGCCTTGATTGTCCTGTGCACCCTCGCCCTTGTTGCCTGCAACAACGGCATCGTCAAGCGTGTTTCGGAACCGGCGGCCAGCCTGCAGCAGCTGACCGTGCGTGCCGACGGCAACTGGACCGTGGCCCTGCGCCTGCAGAACTTCAGCTCGATGCCGATGACCTTCGATGACGTCTCGCTGGCGCTGACCGTCGGCGACAACGAAGCCGGCACCCTGCAGGCCAAGCCCGGCATCTCCATCGGCGGCACCTCCGCCGACGTCATCAATGTCGACCTCGTGCCCAGCTCGGCCGCGCGCCTGGTGGTGGCCGATGCGCTGGCCAGCAACCGCACCCTGGCCTATGGCCTGAAGGGAACGGTGGCGGCCACGCCGCAGGAAAAGAAGCAGCGCAGCTTCGACATCAGCAGCCGCAGCACCCTCAACCAGGCCCCCGGCCTGCCCGGCGTGCTGCGCTGAACCCGCCTTTCGTGGCGGCGCCCGGCGCCGCTCTCCCCTGCCCTGATCAAATCGAGACGTACCGATGAGCAGCTACACCGCCCCGCTTTCCGACCTCCGTTTCGCCCTGCACGACGTGCTCAAGGTCGAACCCCTGTTCGCCCGCCTGGGCTTCACCGACGCCACCGCCGACGTGGTCGATGCCGTGCTGGAGGAAGCCGGCCGCTTCAGCGCCACCGTGCTGGCCCCGCTCAACAGCGTCGGCGACGAGATCGGCTGCGTGCTCGACCAGGCCACCGGTGAAGTGACCACCCCGCCCGGCTTCAAGCAGGCCTACGACCAGTTCGTCGATGGCGGCTGGACCGGCCTGACCGCCTCGCCGGAGCTGGGCGGCCAGGGCCTGCCGCACACCCTGGGCGTGCCGCTGAACGAAATGATCAACGCCGCCAACCTGGCGTGGGGCAACTTCCCGCTGCTCTCGCACGGCGCGATCGAAGCATTGAAGCAGCACGGCGAGGCCTGGCAGCACGAGGCTTTCCTCAAGCCGCTGATCGAGGGCCGCTGGACCGGCACGATGTGCCTGACCGAACCGCACTGCGGTACCGACCTCGGCCTGCTCAAGACCAAGGCCGAGCCGAACGCCGATGGGAGCTATTCGATCACCGGCACCAAGATCTTCATCACCGCCGGCGAGCATGACCTGACCGGGAACATCGTGCACCTGGTGCTGGCCAAGCTGCCCGACGCTCCCCCGGGTGCCAAGGGCATCTCGCTGTTCGTCACCCCGAAGTTCAAGGTCGACCGCGACGGCAACGTCGGCGAGCGCAACGCACTGCGCTGCGGCTCGATCGAGCACAAGATGGGCATCAAGGGGTCGGTCACCTGCGTGATGAACTTCGATGGCGCGCAGGGCTACCTGGTCGGCCAGCCGCACAAGGGCCTGCAGGCGATGTTCACCATGATGAACACCGCGCGCCTGGGGGTCGGCCTGCAGGGCATCGGCCTGTCCGAGCGCGCCTACCAGAACGCGCTGAAGTACAGCCGTGAGCGCCTGCAGTCGCGCGCCCTGAGTGGTGCAAGGTTCCCTGACAAGCCGGCCGACCCGATCCTGGTCCACCCGGATGTGCGTCGCATGCTGCTGACGGTGAAGTCGCTGGTCGAAGGCAGCCGCCTGCTGGCGCTGCACGCCGCAACCCTGATCGACGTCGCCCACCATGCCGAAGATGCGGCCGAGCGCGAGCGCGCCGACACCCTGGTGAGCTTCCTGACCCCGATCTCCAAGGCCTGCCAGACCGAATGGGGCATCGAGAACACCTACAACGCCCTGCAGTGCTTCGGCGGCCACGGCTACATCCGCGAACACGGCATGGAACAGCTGGCCCGCGATGCCCGAATCACCACGCTGTATGAAGGCACCACCGGCATCCAGGCGCTGGACCTGATCGGCCGCAAGACCGCGTCCAGCCAGGGCGCCGGCCTGAAGCTGATGCTGGCCGAGATCGAAGCCTTCGCCAAGGAACACGAGGGCAACGAAGCGCTGGCCGAGTTCATTGGCCCGCTGCGCGCCAAGGCCGCCGAATGGGGCAAGCTGACGATGGATGTGCTCCAGCGCGCGGCCGGCAATCCGGACGAACTGGGCGCGGCCAGCTACGACTACCTGTTCTATTCGGGTTACGTGGTGCTGGCCTACTGGTGGGCCCGCAGCGTGGCCGCCGCCGATGCCAGCGCGCACGGCGCCGCCTTCGCCCAGGGCAAGCGCGAGACCGCGCGGTTCTACTTCGCCCGCGTGCTGCCGCGCACCCTCAGCCACGCCGCCGCGATCCAGTCCGGCGCCGCCCCGCTGATGGCGATAGACGACGAGCGATTCGGCGTCTGAGCCGGGCTGCCGCCCGGCACCCGCGGTAGTGCCGGCCGCTGGCCGGCAACCGCAACAGCAACAGCTGCATCCCGGTGGATGGCGGGGCGGTGTGGCCTGGCAGGACACGCCGTAAACCCATCCATGAAGTGACCCCCGAGACTTGGACGGTGGGGTCAGGCGGCTGCTTGGGCCTGTTCCCGGTACTTTACCGGGCTTAGCCCCTTCAATTTCAATCTGATTCGCTCTTGGTTGTAGTACTTGATGTACTCCACCAGCCCGGCCTCCAGGCTTTCGATGCTGTCAAATCTGTTCAGGTAGAAGAACTCCGACTTCAGCGTCCCGAAGAAGCTTTCCATTGCCGCATTGTCCAAGCAGTTGCCACGTCGGGACATGCTTTGCTTCAACGAGTGCTTTTCCAGCATGTGCCGGTAGTTCTCATGCTGGTACTGCCAGCCCTGGTCGGAGTGGATCATTGGCCGCTCATCCGGCGAAAGCTTCTTGATGGCCTCCTCCAGCATCTGACCTACCAGATCGAACACAGGCTGGCGCTTGATCTGATAAGCCACGATTTCACCGTTGTAGAGGTCCATGATCGGCGACAGGTACAGCTTCATGCCTTGCACCTTGAACTCGGTGACGTCGGTCACCCACTTCTGGTTGGGCCGCTCGGCATGGAACTGGCGATTGAGGTCATTGCCAACCACAACATTGGCGGCCCCTTTGAAGGACCGGTAGCGCTTCACGCGTACCCGTGATTTCAGGCCCATCTCCCCCATCAGGCGCTGTACCCGCTTGTGATTGGTCCGATGGCCCTGATTGGCCAGTTCCAGCGTCACCGTGCGATACCCATAGCGCCCTTGGCTTTGATCGTAGATTGCCCGGATGCGCTCGCACAGGGCTGCCTCATCCTGATCCGGATGGGCCAGGACATGGTTCTGGTAATAGAACGTACTGCGTGACAGCTCTGCCGCTTCGAGCAGAAGCGACAGCGTATGAACCTGCCTCAATCCTTGGATGGCTTGCGCTTTGCGTCCTGCGCCGCCTGCTCTTCCCGGATCAAGGCATCGAGTTTTTTTAGGTAGTCGGTCTCCGCACGCAGATAGGCGACTTCCTTGAGCAGCTCATCGCGGCTCATTTCCTCAGGTGGCTTGGACGAGCGGGTCTTTTTCATCGGCTTTCGGGGCGGCGGCGGAGGTGGTGCCAGCGCTTGGGCACCGCCTTGAGCATACAGGCGACGCCACCGACCCACCGCGCCGGCATCGCCAATTTGAAAGTAAGTGGCGGCCTCCCGCCCGGACATGCCGTCCTGGCCCATCTTCTTCAGGACAGCCAGCTTGAATGCGAGGTCATAGGACTGGGCCTGGCGGCGAAACCCGCGCCAACCATGCAGCCGATAGGTCGCCACCCAGCGCCTGACCGTGGAGAACTCCAGGCCGTAGCGACGAGCAACGGCTTTGACCGATGTGGAGGTCTTGCAGGCCTCTTTGGCGACCTGCAGTTTGAAACGCGCGTCGTATCTGTTCATGTATCCCTCGGGGTTGGATCTGATGTCCAACTCCCGGGGGTCACTTCACCATGGGGGCTCGATGGCGCCATCCATGGCGCCAACGGTCCTGCCACCCCACACCGCCCCGCCTCTGACAGTTCCCCGCGAACTGCCGTAGATCCACGCCACGCGCGGATGAGAACCACCGGAATCCATCTGGAGAAAAGCCCCCCTTTGTTAAGGGGGGCGCACCGACAGGTGCGGGGGATAGGAGGAATGCGCGGACCTGAATGTTGACGATTTGTGTATCGCCTGTCGGCGATACACAAATCGTCAACATTCAGGTATAAGCTGTTCTCCCGATGGAGACAGACACTACACGCTTGGGTCTGATCGAAGCCGGAGCTCCGTTTTCTGCTCCGGGCGCCGAAGCATCGCCCAACGCCACGACGCTGCATCGCCCCGGTTCGGTCCGGCTGCTCTCGCTTGATGCCCACGGACGCGTACTGGACTGGATCACCTGGCAGGATGCGGCCTGCCTCTACGCCCGCGAGGCGGTGGCCTGGACGCTTGGCGATCCCTGCCTGCACATCCACGGTGGCACCAACCGCTTCAGCGGCCTGCAGAGCGGCATGGACCTGCACCCGATCATCGCTGCCCGCGGCCACGCCCGCTCCCGCGCGATCGACCCGACGCCGAACCTGACCAACCAGGCCCTGTTCGCCCGCGACGCCCATCTGTGCATGTACTGCGGCCAGCAGTTCACCCGCCCCACGCTCACCCGCGACCATGTCATGCCGCTGTCCAAAGGTGGCCTGGACTGCTGGGAAAACGTGGTCACCGCGTGCTTCCACTGCAATTCGCGCAAGAGCGACCGCACCCCGCAGCAGGCCGGCATGCCCCTGCTGGCAGTGCCCTACCGGCCCAGCTGGATCGAGCACCTGATCCTGTCCAACCGCAACATCCTGGCCGACCAGATGGCCTTCCTGAAGGCGCAGTTGCCCAAGCGCTCGAAACTCAGCACCTGAACGCCCGAACATGCAACCCTCACCGTCCTGTCACGGACGGCGGCGTTTGCTTGCCCCACCCCCGTTTGAGGGCGAAAATGGGCGTTCAGAAAAAGTGCGAACATGATGATCGACTCTGCCCGCTATCCCCGCCTCGCGCGCATCCAGACACCGGATGACCTGCGCACGTTCGACGAATCCGAATTGAGGGCGGTCGCCGACGAACTGCGCGCCTACCTCATCGAATCGGTGGGCAAGAGCGGAGGCCACTTCGCCGCCGGCCTGGGCGTGATCGAACTGACCGTGGCCCTGCACTACCTGTACCAGACCCCGGTCGATCAACTGGTCTGGGACGTCGGTCACCAGACGTACCCGCACAAGATCCTGACCGGCCGCCGCGACGAGATCCATACCGTCAAGCAGAAGGACGGTGTCGCGCCGTTCCCGAAGCGCGAGGAAAGCGAGTACGACACCTTCGGCGTCGGCCACTCCTCCACCTCGATCTCGGCCGCGCTCGGCATGGCCATCGCCCGCCAGTCCGAAGGCGACGACCGCAAGGTCGTGGCAGTGATCGGTGACGGCGCGATGACTGCCGGCATGGCGTTCGAGGCGCTGATGCACGCTGGTGGCATGGAGCCGGAGCCGAACCTGCTGGTGATCCTCAACGACAACAACATGTCGATCTCCGAGGCAGTGGGCGGCCTGACCAAGATGCTGGGCCGAGCGACCGGCAGCCGTACGCTCAACGCGCTGCGCGAAGGTGGCAAGAAGATCCTCGGTGACAAGAAGAACAACCCGGCGCGTTTCGTGAAGCGCTGGGAAGAACACTGGAAGGGCATGTTCGTGCCCTCCACGATGTTCGAGGAAATGGGCTTCCACTACACCGGCCCGATCGACGGCCACGACATGCCGGCGCTGTTGTCCACCCTGAAGACGCTGCGCGCCTCCAAGGGCCCGAAGCTGCTGCATGTGATGACCACCAAGGGCAAGGGCTACGAGCCGGCGGAAGGCGATCAGATCGGTTACCACGCCGTGGGCCCATTCGATCCGGACAAGGGCCTGGTGGCCAAGGCCGGGGCCAAGAAGCCGACCTATACCGATGTATTCAGCGACTGGCTGTGCGATGCCGCCGCCGCCGAGCCGCGCCTCTACGGCATCACTCCGGCCATGCGCGAAGGCTCTGGCCTGGTGCGCTTCAGCAAGGAGTACCCGCAGCGCTATTTCGACGTGGCGATCGCCGAGCAGCACGCGGTCACCCTCGCCGCCGGCATGGCCACCCAGGGGGGCAAGCCGGTGGTGGCGATCTACTCCACCTTCCTGCAGCGTGCGTACGACCAGCTGGTGCACGACGTGGCGATCCAGGATCTGGACGTGCTGTTTGCGATCGACCGCGCTGGCGTGGTCGGTCCGGACGGCGCGACCCACGCCGGCAACCTCGACCTCAGCTTCCTGCGCTGCGTGCCGAACATGGTGGTGATGGCACCCTCCAATGAAGCCGAGTGCCGGCAGATGCTCAGCACCGGCCTGCAGCACCCGGGTCCGGCTGCCGTGCGCTACCCGCGCGGTACGGGTACCGGCGTTGCGGCCGGCACCGACCTGTCGACCCTGCCGATCGGCAAGGGCGAGCTGCGCCTGCAGGGCAACCGCATCGCCCTGCTTGCCTTCGGCAGCACCGTGCCCGCCGCCGAGCAGGTCGGCCGCGAACTGGGCCTGAGCGTGGTCAACATGCGCTTCATCAAGCCACTGGATCGCGAGCTGGTGCTGGCCATGGCCGCCCAGCACGAGGGCCTGGTCACGATCGAAGACAACGTCGTGGCCGGTGGTGCCGGTTCCGGTGTCGGTGAGCTGCTCAATGCCGAAGGCGTGCTGCGTCCGATCCTGCACCTGGGCCTGCCCGACAGCTACCAACACCACGCCAGCCGCGAGGACCTGCTGGCCGAAGCCGGTATCGATGCGGCCGGCATCCGCGCCGCCGTGCTCAAGCGTTGGCCACAGCTGGCCGCAGGCAGCCCGCCGCTGAGTGCCGCGGGCTGAGGCCGATCAGGAATCCACGCATCACGGGAAGGTGCAGCCGAAGGCTCGCACCTTCCACGGTGGAAGCAGGTGGTTCCACGCCATGCGTGGATGGCCGAACCCCGCAGGCCTGCCCCAGCAGGCGCCCCACGCTCAACCGTAACTGACCGCTTCCACGAACGCCCCGCTGGCCTCCACGCGCACGGCGGCGCGCTGCCCGGTGTCGACGAAGTGCAGGCGGGCCAGGGTCTCGGCAAAGTCATAGGCTCGTGCGCCATCACGGAACTCGATCGGCTCCGGCCTATCCGGGTGCAGCACGCGCCACTGGCGCTGTTCGCATTGCAGGCGGATCAACATGCAGCTCACTCCTTGAGGCAGCGTATCGACGGCGGCGCGATGCTGATGCCGGCTACGGCAATCGACATCACCGGGTATCAGGGCACGCAGGGCGCCCTGATCACAGACGATACGTCGTTCAAAATGTGAGCTGTATCAGATTATTCTGATTTTCACGGGTTGAACCCGTAAAGCTCAGTTCACCTGGAACTGCGCCCTGCAGCCATCGCTCACCCAGATGCCGCGGCGATCCCAGCCCCAGCTCTGGCCTTCGATGCAGGCACTGCGCGAGTCCTGGCGGATCAGGCGCACGCCCCGGCGGATGCGGGCATCGCAGTACTCCTGCCGGTGGCCATTGGAATGGCAGGTGACCACATCGCCACCACCCCATCCATTGCCGTTGCCCCAGCCGCCGCCATTGCCGCCCCAGCCGCCCCAGCCGCGGCCGCGGCGGTATTCACCAACGAATTCGGCACGGCACCCCTGTGTGACCCAGACGCCGTTGCGCGACTGGCCCCAGGTCTCACCTTCCACACAGGGCGAACCGGACAATTGGCGGATCAACCGCGCGCGGCCATCCAGGCGGCACTCATTGCTGCGGTTCTTGACCGACTCGCAGCGCACGATGCCACTGCCATCGCGGCCGCCATAGCGGTCGTCGTCGTAGCCGTAGCCATAGCTCTGCGCCTGGGCGCCGCCGGCGGCCGCCAGCATCGGCAACAGGGTGCAGGCCAGGGTGCGCCAGGTGAGTGCCTTGCCCATCGAGATCTCCAGATGAATACGATGGCGCAAGCATCCGGGATTCACGGCCCGGCGCACAGAGGGAGCGGCGATGGCAGTTGTTCCCCCATTCAAACAACTCAACCGTGGCTGACTGCACCAAGGGGGCTGGCGTCACTCTCCAACGTAAAGCGCGTCTACCGTGTTGCCAAGCGCCTCGACCCGCACCGTGCTGCGCTGGCCGGTGCGGCGGTGATGCTCCAGGGCCAGCGCGGCGGCGGCATCAAAGGCGTCGGCGCCCCGCGCGTAACCCGTGGTGTCGCTCAGCTGCGGATGCAGTACGGACCAGCGCTGGGCATTGCATTGGACGGTGATGACCATCGGAGTCTCCTGCGGATGAAAGGGTGCAGTGGCAGGCAGTTGGCCGCTTGCCGTTACACCATCAGGCTAGCGACCGCCTCCGGGATGGCCTATCAGATTTGTACGAAAATGCCGCGCCCTCGCATCGGATCTCGGCTTTCCTCACATCCCTGAGTCCGTTTAGCCCGTTCATTCCGTGATCCTTGTCACGGAGTCAGGCTGGCTTCACACTACCGTCATCAACAGGGGCCCCTTCCACATGCGCACCTTCCTCCCGCACCAGCGTTCGACGTTGCTGAAGTTCTATTTCGTGGCCTGCTATCTGATCCTGATCGAAGAGTTGATCCGCGCCGCCGTGCATTGAGCGCTTGCTGACGGGCTATTTGCGACAGAAAATGTCGCTTTACGCACGGAGCTCGCGCATGAAGGTGCTTCTTCTGATTCCAGCGCTGCTGGTTCTGGCCGCCTGTGCCAGCCAGGACACGGCGACCGCGCGCGCTGATGCCGCTGAGGCGTCGCCAGCGACGCCGGTGGTGGGGGGCGACCGTGACGCACACGGCTGTATCGGCGCTGCTGGCTATCAGTGGTGCGAACACAGCCAGCGCTGCGAGCGCCCCTGGGAACTGGCGCAGGCGCAGGGCCTGGCCAACACGGCCGAGGCCATCGACGCGTACTGCGCCAAGCCTGCCAGCCCGGCGCGCAAGTGAGCACGCCCTGCCATGGCTGAGCTGACTCCCCTGCCCGATCTCGTCCGTGGCCGGTATCGCCACTTCAAGGGCGGCGAATACGAGGTGATTGATATCGTCCGCAGCAGCGAGACGTTGGAACCGATGGTGCTTTATCGCGCACTCTATGGCGAAGGCGGCCTGTGGGTACGCCCCTACCCGATGTTCATCGAGCAGGTTCCGGGCGAACACGGCCCGCAGGCGCGCTTCGCTCGCATCGACGATTGATCCGGTGCGACCCGCAGTGACCCGGAGCCCGCGATGAACCCCTATATCTACCTGGCCGCCGCCATCGTGCTGGAAGTGATCGCCACGTCACTGCTGAAAGCCTCGGACGGCATGAGCCGGCTGTGGCCGACAGTGGGCGCGCTGGTTGGCTATGGGCTGTGCTTCTACCTGCTGTCGGTCACCATGAAGTCGGTGCCGACCGGCATCGCCTATGCAATCTGGTCCGGCGTCGGCATCGTGCTGATTTCGCTGATCGGCCTGGTGGTGTTCAAGCAGCGGCTGGATGCACCGGCATTGATCGGGATAGGCCTGATCTGCGCCGGCGTACTGGTGATCAATCTGTTCTCGCGCAGCAGCGCGCACTGAAGACGCTGCTGCGCGACTGGCGCTAGCTGACCTTCTTCGCCACGCTCATGCCGATCAGGAACAGGACCACGGCGATGATGATGCCTGCCCAGAACAGGAACTTGGCGATGCCCACGGCGGCGCCAGCGATGCCGCCGAAGCCCAGCACGCCCGCGATGATGCCGATGATGGCGAAGATGATGGCCCACTTGATCATGTCGATCCTTTCCCTGCAGGGAATGCAAACGGTGCGATCAGGCTAGGCCGCCACCGATGCGGCGCTCGTGAACGGGCCGCGTGTGCGGCGTGAATCAACGCGGCCGGAAGCGCAACAACGCCACTGCGAAGGCCAGGAACACGCTTCCCACCAGCCGCTCGAACCAGCGCCGTGCGAATGGCTTTGCAAGCCAACGGCGCAGGCCGTGGCCACCGGCTGCGTACATCACGTACCAGAACAGTTCGCAGGCCGCGAAGGTTGCCACCAGCACGCTGTACTGCACGGCCTGGCTGCGCGACGGGTCCACGAACTGTGGCAGGAACGCTGCGGCGAACAGCAGTAGTTTGGGATTGCTCAGGCCGACCCACAGGCCGCCGCGGAACACCGCGCCTGCGCCATGTACCGGCGCCAGTGTGACCTCGGCAGCATCGGCCACCGCGGGTGCGGGCCGGCAACTGTCACGCCAGGCCTTGATGCCGAGCCAGGCCAGGTAGGCCACACCGAGATAGCGCAGCACCTCGAACAGCATCGGCGAGGAATGCAGCAGCGCACTCAGGCCCGCTGCGGAAGCCGCCAGCACCAGCAGCATCGCCAGCAGGCAGCCGGCCATGGCCGGCACACTGCCACGGAACCCCAGCCCGACGCTGCGGCCAAGGATGTGCAGCATGTTGGGCCCGGGCGTCCCGCACAGCACGAAGACCGTGGCCAGGAACCACCACCAGGTATGCAGGGCCATATCAGGCGTCCACTTCAGAACATCCAACCAGCATAGAGTGCGCCGGCCTGGCGCGGCACACACAGTGCAGCATGGATGCGGTGGTTACAGAGGCAGACTCAGGCCGCGAGCGCGTCGCGCCGTACCAGTACCTGGTCGATCAGGCCCCATTCGCATGCCTGCTCGGCACTCATGAACCGATCGCGGTCCAGGGTCTGTTCGACCTCCTCGAAACTGCGTCCGCAATGCCGCGCATACAGCTGGGTGATGCGCTGCTTGGTGCGCTGCATCTCCTCGGCGTGGATGAAGATGTCCGAAGCCTGGCCCTGCACCCCGCCCAGCGGCTGGTGCACATGCAGGCTGGCATTGGCCAGCGCCGCGCGGTGACCCGGCTCGCCGGCCATCAGCAGGAACGAACCCATCGACCGCGCGGTGCCCATGCACAGCGTATGCACCGGGGCCGAGATGTATTGCATCGTGTCGTACATCGCCAAGCCGCTGGAGATCACCCCGCCCGGCGAGTTGATGTACAGATGGATCGGCTTCTCCGGATTTTCAGATTCAAGGAACAGCAGTTGCGCGCAGACCAGCGCCGATACGGTGTCATCGACTTCGCCGTTGAGAAAGATGATGCGCTCGCGCAGGAGCCGCGAGTAGATGTCATAGGAGCGCTCACCGCGCTCGCTGCGTTCCACCACCATCGGTACCAGCTGCATTCTGTCCCGCATGTGCCTGCTCCCTGTAGCGTTCGATCCAGGCGCCGGCTCACGCCGCGCGCATCACCGTGCGATGGTCATCGTTGGACGCCGGCGGTATCAGCGCGCGCCGGTCGGTGAGCCGGTGCACGATGGTCAGCACCGTTCCCCCATCCTCATCACCGCGCAGCCGGAAACACACCAGGCTGTGCAGATGTGGGGGCTGTGCATCGCGCAAGCGGAATCCCAGCTCCCGCCCCTCCTCGCACAGGCAGGGCTGTGGATCGGCAAGATCGGCGGCAGGCAACCAGCGCTCACGCAGTGCCGGATCGAACAGTGCGCGCCAGACCCGTTCCGGTGGCGCAGGCAACCGCTGCTCCATCACCAGCGCGGGAGCCGCTTCCTCCAGAACATCGTCCATCAGTCCATCTCCTCCAGCAGGTTCTGCAGTGCGGACATCCGCGCCGGCCAGTAGGCCCGGTAACGCTGCAGCCAGCGACCGATGTGGGCCAGCCCGCGCGGATCGACTTCATAGTGGACGAAACGTCCCTGACGCTGCTCACGCACCAGCCCTGCATCGCGCAGCACTGCCAGGTGCTGGGACATCGCAGACTGGCTGATCGCAATGCCCTCGCGTAGCGCGCTGGCATGTTGCCCGCCATCGGCCAGCTTTTCGAAGATATGGCGGCGGGTGGGGTCGGCCAGCGCCTTGAACAGGGCGTTCTCGATCATGGCCTATACATTAGCGATCACTAATGTGTCGTGCAAGTCCCGCATCGGTTGTGCTGCAATGACGGCTTCCTGGCATGGAGCTGAGCATGAAGACCCTTGGCCTGATCGGCGGCATGAGCTGGGAAAGCTCCGCGCAGTACTACCGTCTCATCAACGAGGCGGTGCGGAACCGCCTCGGTGGCGCGCATTCGGCGCAACTGCTGCTGTGGTCGGTGGATTTCGCCGGCATCAAGCAGTTGCAGCACGACGGTCGGTGGGATGTGCTGGGCAACCACATGCTCGATGCTGCACGGCGACTGCAGGCCGGTGGCGCCGAGCTGCTGGTGATCTGCACCAACACCATGCACACGCTGGCCGACCGGATCGAAGCCGAGTGCCGGTTGCCCCTGCTGCATATCGCCGACCCGACCGCCACGGCGATCCTGCAGGCCGGCATCCGCAAGGTGGGACTGCTCGGCACCGCCTTCACCATGGAGCAGGCGTTCTACCGCGACCGGCTGCAGGACCGCTTCGGGCTGCAGGTACTGGTTCCGGAGGCTGATGATCGCCGCTGCGTGCACGACATCATCTACCAGGAGCTGATCGCCGGCGTGGTCAGCGAGCACTCGCGGCAGGTGTACGCCGGCGTGATCGCGCGGCTGGTCGCGCGCGGCGCCGAAGCGATCATCCTCGGCTGTACCGAGATCATGCTGCTGGTGCGCCCCGAAGACAGTGCGGTGCCGTTGTTCGACACCACCACCCTGCACGCGCTTGCGGCGGTGGACGCGGCGCTGGCCTGACCGCGCGCAGCGTCAGCCTTCGCCCTGGACTTCCAGTGCGGTGATCAGCCAGTCGACCACGGCTTGCGAATCACACAGGAAGAAGATGGCATCGCCCGAACGCGCTTCGGTCAGCAGCCGATAGACGGTAATCGCCACCGCCGACTGGTTAGCGATGAACACCTCCGGGCTGCGCGGCCCTTCGCTGTGGCCGGCCACGGCGTGCAACGCCTTGCGCGCAGCCACGGTGGCGGGCGGGTCTGCGCTGCGGGTCAGTTCCGGCCCGCGCAGGCCCCACGCAATGAACACATGCTTGCCCTTGAACGTGGTGTCCAGGACACGCACCTGCCCAGCCTCTGCGCCAGCCGAGCGATGAATGACGGTACTGCTGATCAACGCAACCCCCTGTGGTCGTCGTGGTCCGCGCATCCTCCTCCGCAAGCCGGCTGCACGCCAGTGACGGCAGCCACAGGCTGCGCCGGCATGCGTGGGAGACATGTAAGAAGGTGTAAGCCGATGCGATCGGATGTGCCGCGATGATAAGGGATGTAAGGCCCTGCATGGGCCGGTGCGCACTACTAAATCCCCACTGAGCCAGCGCCGGAACGATCCGTTCCGACGGCCTCGAGCTGGTCCATTCTTGCGGCCCATTCCCCCTGCCGAGGCTCTCCATGACCCATCGCCTGTTGCCGCCCATTGCCACCTCCGCCCTGGCCCTGCTGCTGGTGGCCACCACGGTGGCCGCCCAGGACTACGTCAGCGATCACATTCCGCCGCTGCGTTGCGAGTCGCAGTTCAACAAGACCCAGCAGTGCCCGATCGAAGGCCGCATGCGCATGGCCAGACAGCTGTCGGTCACCCGCTGCGTCGAGGACCAGAACTGGGGCCAGAGCCGCCGCATGCTCTGGGTCACCGAAGGCTGCCGCGCTGAGTTCGTGGCCGACGAACAGGGACGCGGCCGCTGGCCGGGGCGCGGCCGGGACCGTGACCGGGATGACGACGGCGAGCGCCTGGTCTGCGAGTCCTACGAACAGAAGGACAAGGAATGCCGCATCCGGGTGCGCCATGGAGTGCGCTTGGTCAAGCAGAAGTCGGTGACGCCGTGCGTCGAGGACCGCAACTGGGGCTGGGACCGCCGCGGGGTGTGGGTCAGCGACGGCTGCCGTGCCGAGTTCCGCGTGTATTGACTGCCGACCACACGCTGGCTGTGGCGGATACGCAGACACGGCCGACGTGATCGATGGACCGGGCGCATCCAGCCCAGGAGCCTTCGATGACGCCACCCGATCCTTCCTCGACGATGCTGCATATCCGCGAGGCGATGCTCGCCTCGGGTTCTCACCGGCAGCGACATCGTGCAGGGTTTGGACGAAGGCGATCCGGAGCTGATCTACCGCTTTGCCGGCAGTTGATCGAGGTACACGGCCACCTTGGCGGCCAGCAGGTCCATCAACGCCGGATCCATGCAGCGATAGTCGTCGGGGATGTCCAGGCAGTGCACGCGCTTGTGTTCCAGCAGGCGCGCGTACGCGGCCTGCAGGCGATGCTGGTGCTTGGCCTCCATCACGAAGATGACATCGGCCCAGCGGATATCCGCCGGGCCGATGGGGCGTCGTGCGTGCGGGCTGGTGCCGGCCGACAGCGCGTTGAAGCCGGGCCGCCGTCGCCACATGGCTTCGGCGGTCGGGCTCCGCAGCTGGTTGCGGCTGCAGACGAACAGCAGGTTGATCATTCCTGTTCCTGCAGTTGGCGGGCGCTGAGGACCGGATAGGTGAAACCCAGCTGGCGTGCACGCGCGAGCTTGGCATCCCGCGTATACAGCAGCTTCCAGTTCTTCTCGGGCTTGTAGCGGTAGGCCGTCGTGGCGCGGTCGCCACCACGGTTGCGGGCTTGGCTGCGACGCCAGGCACGGTTTCTTGCAGATTCCATGATGTGTTCTCGTGAGTACCGGGTTCAGCAGCCGCGGTAGTACGAGTGGCGCGCAGCATACACCGCACGCACAAAAAAGCCCACGCATCGCTGCGCGGGCTTCCTGATTCATCACAGTGGTCGGGACGGCCGGATTCGAACCGACGACCCTCTGCCCCCCAGGCAGATGCGCTACCAGGCTGCGCTACGCCCCGACTGATGCTGCGATGTGCCCGCCAGTGCGGCGGGCCGTGAAGTATAGCGGATTACGATGGAAATGGGATCAGCGGCGCAGCAACTGCAGCACTTCTTCCAGTTCCATGCGCACCTGCTTGATGATCTGGTTGCTCAGCGCCGATTCCTCGCGGGCATCGGGACCCTCCAGGCGCAGGCGTGCACCGCCGATGGTGTAGCCCTGTTCGTACAGCAGGCTGCGGATCTGCCGCACCATCAGCACGTCATGGCGCTGGTAGTAGCGGCGGTTGCCTCGGCGCTTGGCCGGCTCAAGGCTGGGAAACTCGGTTTCCCAGTAGCGCAGGACGTGCGGCTTGACGTCGCACAGCTCGCTGACTTCACCGATGGTGAAGTAGCGCTTGGCCGGAATCGGCGGTAGTTCGCGATTACTGCCCGGATCCAGCATAAGCTTCCACCCTCTCCTTGAGCTTCTGGCCCGGACGGAAGGTAACCACCGTACGGGCGGAAATCGGAATTTCCTCGCCGGTCTTGGGGTTGCGACCCGGGCGCTGGTTCTTGCGCCGCAGATCGAAATTACCGAAACCCGACAGCTTCACCTGACGTCCCTGTTCCAATGCTTCACGCAGCACATCGAAAAACGCGTCGACGAATTCCTTGGCTTCCCGCTTGTTCAGACCGACTTCGTCGAACAGCTTTTCCGCCATCTCCGCCTTGGTCAATGCCATTGCCTGCTACCCCCGAGTGCTGCCCGCTCAGCCGCGGATCCGGGCGTGGTGTTCACGCTCGATGGCAGCGACCGCCTCGGCCACCACCGCATCCACGTCGCGGTCCGTCAGAGTGCGCGACTTGTCCTGCAAAATCAAGCCCATAGCGAGACTCTTGAACCCCGGCTCGACGCCCTGGCCAACATAGCGGTCGAACAGGTTCAGGTCGCGCAGCAGCGGGCCGGCGGCCTGGCGGACGGTCGCGGCCAGATCGGCCCAGGCCACCTGTTCAGGCACCAGGAACGCCAAGTCGCGACGCACCGCCGGGAAGCGCGACAGCTCGCCGGCACGGGGCAGGCGACGGGCGGTCAGCGGTTCCAGATCCAGCTCGAAGGCGTAGACATCGGCCTCGATATCCATCGCCTTGGCCAGGCGCGGGTGGATCTGGCCGATCCAGCCGATCGCCACGCCATCGCGGAACACCTCGGCCGACCGCGCCGGGTGGCCGTAGGCACGGGACGACGGGCGGAACTCCAGTACCGCACCACTGGCAGCCGCCAGCGATTCCAGGTCGCCCTTCAGGTCATGGAAATCAACCTTGCGGGTCGGCAGGCCCCACTGCACCGCCTGCGCCTCACCGCAGACAGCTGCCGCCACGCGCGGCGTTTCCAGCGGTGCCAGTTGGCCATCTCCGGCCTGCTGGGCGAACACGCGGCCGAGCTCGAACAGGCGCACGCGGCCGAGCTGGCGGGCGGCGTTGCGGCCCAGCGTGGCGACCAGGCCCGGCAGCAGCGACGGGCGCATCACAGCCAGTTCGGCCGACAGCGGGTTGGCCAGCGGCACCAGGCCGTCGCGCAGCTGCCACTGGGCCAGCAGGGCATCGTCGACGAAGGCGAAATTGACGGTTTCCTGCAGGTCGCGGGCGATCAGCTGGCGACGCACGCTCAGCGCGTCCAGCTGGGTCTCGCTCGGCATCGCCACGCGCGAGGCACCGCCCGGCAGCGTGGTCGGGATCTGCTCGTAACCGTGGATGCGGGCCAGCTCTTCGATCAGGTCTTCTTCAATGGCGATGTCGAAGCGGCGGCTCGGCGCGGCGACCTGCCAGCCCTCGGCCGTGGCAGCCACGTCCATGCCCAGCGCGCGCAGGATGCGCTCGACTTCCGCATCGTCGATGGTGATGCCGAGCACGCGGGTGATGCGGGCGCGGCGCAGTACGATCGTCGCCGGCTGCGGCAGGTCATCGGCGCGCACGGCCTCGGTGACCGGCGCCGGGGTACCGCCGGCCAGGTCCAGCACCAGGCGGGTGGCGTATTCGATGGCGGTGCGCGGCAGTGCCGGATCGACGCCGCGCTCGAAGCGGTGGCCGGCATCGGTGTGCAGGCCCAGCTTGCGGCCACGGCCCATGATCGCAGCCGGCGCGAAGTGCGCGGCTTCCAGGAACACGGCAGTCGTCGCGTCGGTGACGCGGGTGTCGAAGCCGCCCATCAGGCCGGCAAGGCCGATCGCACGATCGGCGTCGGTGACCACCAGGAAGCTCTCGTCCAGCGCGGCATCGCGGCCGTCCAGCAGCTTCAGCGTCTCGCCCGCGCGCGAACGGCGCACGGCAATGCTGCCCTGCAGGGTGCCGAGGTCGTAGGCATGCATCGGCTGGCCCAGCTCCAGCATCACGTACTGGGTGATGTCGACCAGCAGCGAGACCGGACGCACGCCACTGCGGCGCAGGCGCTCGGCCATCCACAACGGGGTTTTGGCGGCGGCGTTGACGCCTTCGATGACGCGGCCCAGGTAACGCGGCGCTTCGGCGCCAGCGTCGAGCTGGATGCTCAGCTCACGGCTGCCGACCGCCGGAATGGCGTCAGCGGCGAAGTCCAGCACTTCGCTGCGGGTGGCGGCGGCGACGTCGTAGGCGATGCCGCGCAGGCTGAAGCAGTCGGCGCGGTTCGGGGTCAGCTTGATCTCGATGCTGGCGTCCGGCAGGCCGAGGTACTCGATCAGGGCATGGCCGACCGGTGCGTCATCGGGCAGCTCCAGAAGGCCGGAGGCATCGTTGTCCAGGCCCAGCTCCTTGGCCGAGCACAGCATGCCGTTGGACTCCACGCCGCGCAGCTTGGCCGGCTTGATCTTCAGCTCGCCGATCTGCGCACCCACCATGGCCAGCGGCGCGACCAGGCCCGGGCGCGCGTTCGGTGCGCCGCAGACGATCTGCAGCAGTTCGCCCTGCCCGGCGTCGACCTTGCACACCTGCAGGCGATCAGCTTCGGGATGGCGCACGGCCTCGACGATGCGCGCCACGACCACGTGATCGAGGCCTTCGCCCAGCGCGGTCACGTCTTCCACTTCCAGGCCGATGGCGGTCAGCACTGCACTCAGTTCATCGCGCGAGGCGCCGGTCGGGACATGGCTGCGCAGCCAGTTTTCGGAGAATTTCATGGTGTCACCCTGGTGGGCCCGGCGCATGCGCCTGGGCCTGCAAATTTAGGAGCAGCCGAGCATGGCTCGGCTCTACGTGGCTGCGGCTTACGCGAACTGTTTCAGGAATCGCACGTCGTTCTCGAAGAACGCGCGCAGATCGTTGACGCCGTAACGAAGCATCGCGAAACGCTCCACGCCCATGCCGAACGCGAAGCCGGTGTAGCGCTCCGGATCGATGCCGACGTTGCGCAGCACGTTCGGATGGACCATGCCGCAGCCCAGCACTTCCAGCCAGCGAGTGCTGCCGTCGGGCTGCTGCCAGGCAATGTCCACTTCCGCGCCCGGCTCCACGAACGGGAAGTAGCTGGGGCGGAAACGCATCTCGAAATCGCGCTCGAAGAACGCGCGCACGAACTCGGCCAGCGTGCCCTTCAGGTCGGCGAAGGTCGAATGCTCGTCCACCAGCAGGCCTTCGACCTGGTGGAACATCGGCGAGTGGGTCTGGTCGCTGTCGCTGCGGTACACCTTGCCGGCGGCGATCATGCGCAGTGGCGGCGCGTGGTCGCCCATGTAGCGCACCTGCACGCCGGAGGTGTGCGTGCGCAGCAGGCGGCCGTCGCCGAAGTAGAAGGTGTCGTGCATGGCGCGCGCCGGGTGGTGCGGCGGAAAGTTCAGCGCCTCGAAGTTGTGCCAGTCGTCCTCGATCTCCGGCCCTTCCGACAGCTCGTAGCCCAGCCGGCCGAAGATGCCGGTGATGCGTTCCAGGGTGCGGGTGATCGGGTGCAGGCCGGCACGCTCGCCGTTGCGGCCCGGCAGGGTGATGTCGATGGCTTCGGCGGCCAGGCGCGCATCCAGCGCCGCGTCTTCCAGCAGCGCCTTGCGCTCGCCCAGCGCGCGGGTCAGCGCGTCGCGGGCCTGGTTGATCGCTTCACCAGCGGCCTTGCGCTCGTCCGCCGGCAGGGCGCCGAGCTGCTTGAGCTGCGAGGTGATGCTCCCACTCTTGCCAAGCAGGGCAACGCGCAGCTGTTCCAGCACGTCGGGACTCTGTGCGGCGGCCACATCGGCCAGCGCCTGGGTGGTGAGGGATTGGATGTCGCTCATGGGGGGCCGGAACTCCAGTCGATCTGCCATCGCGATGCGCGAAGGGCCGACCCCTGTCGCCACCGCCGTCCCCGCGCTGCCGCCATGGCCTCGCCGGAACCCAAAAAAGAATGGGGAAGGACTTGCGCCCTTCCCCATGCATTGCCTTGACCTGACACCGTTCCGAGTGAACGGTTACGGCATCGGGAAGGACTTATGCCGCCAGCGCGCCCTTGGCCTTTTCGGCCAGCGCAGCAAAACCGGCTGCGTCGTGCACGGCGATGTCAGCCAGGACCTTGCGATCCAGGGTGATGCCGGCCTTCAGCAGGCCGTTCATGAAGCGGCTGTAGCTCAGGCCGTTGATGCGGGCAGCCGCGTTGATGCGGGTGATCCACAGCGAACGGAAGTTGCGCTTCTTCTGCTTACGGCCGATGTAGGCGTACTGCTGTGCCTTGATGACCGCCTGCTTGGCGACGCGGAAGACCTTGCGACGGGCGTTGTAATAGCCCTTGGCGAGATCCAGAATCTTCTTGTGGCGGCGACGCGCCTGTACGCCACGCTTAACTCGTGCCATTTTTCAGTTCCTCAGAGGTAAGGGAGCATGCGGTCCAGACGGCCTGCGTCTTCTGCACGGACATGGCCCGTCTGACGCAGATTACGCTTACGCTTGGTCGCTTTCTTCGTGAGGATGTGGCTACGGTTGGCGTGGCCGCACTTGTACTTGCCCGAGGCGGTCTTGCGGAAACGCTTGGCCGCTGCCCGGTTGGTCTTGATCTTGGGCATTGCAATGTCCTTGATGGGATATGACCCTGGTTTCTGACTGATCTGGCGGCGGCCTGGGCCGCTCTTTCCGTCCTGCCATGATCGGCGTACGACCCGTCCTGGGTGGGTCGAGCCGGGCATGATACAGGCAAAACCGCCCTGCCACCAGCCCCTGCAACCCTTTCGCCGGCACTTCGCCGGCCTCCTGCAAAAGCAAAGGGACGCCAGCGGCGCCCCTTTACCCTGAACCATTCAGCCAGGCGCCCCGCAAGGCGGCCCGTCATGCCTCAGGTCTTCTTCTTCGGCGCGATCATCATGACCATCTGACGCCCTTCCAGGCGCGGACGGGATTCGATGACGATGTCCTCGCCCAGATCGGCCTCGATCCGGTTGGCCATTTCACGTCCCAGTTCCTGGTGGCTCATTTCACGGCCACGGAAGCGGATGTTGACCTTGATCTTGTCGCCTTCTTCAAGGAACCCGCGCATCTTGCGCAGCTTGATCTGGTAGTCGCCCTCGTCCGTGACCGGACGGAACTTCACTTCCTTGATCTCGACCTGCTTGGTCTTCTTCTTGGCCTCGCTGGCCTTCTTCTGCGCTTCGAACTTGAACTTGCCGAAGTCCATGATCTTGCAGACCGGCGGATCGGCCTGCGGCTGGATCTCGACCAGGTCCAGGCCTTCATCTTCGGCCATGGACAGCGCTTCGTCGCGCGACAACACGCCGATCATTTCTCCGTCACTGCCGATCACGCGGACGCGCGGCACACGGATTTCCTGATTCTTGCGGTTCTGTTTGTTGTCAGGGGTGCTGATATTACGTTCTCCCAAGGGTATCGAACCGGTCCGGGTGCCTGTGCGCCCGGACCGGACCTTTGCTTACGCGCCCTCGGCGTGGAGCCGCTCGATGAAGGCCTGCAGGCTCATGCTGCCCAGGTCTTCGCCAGAACGCGTACGCACCGCTACAGCCCCATTCTCCTTCTCGCGGTCACCGATGACCAGCAGGTAGGGCACGCGCTGCAACGTATGCTCGCGGATTTTATAGCCGATCTTCTCGTTACGCAAATCCGAGCTGACGCGGAAGCCTTGCTCCGCAAGGGTTTTGGTCACGCCCGCGACGTAGTCGGCCTGGGCATCGGTGATGTTGGCCACCACCACCTGGGTCGGCGCCAGCCAGGCCGGGAACTGGCCGGCATGGTGCTCGATCAGGATGCCCAGGAAGCGCTCCATCGAGCCGACGATGGCGCGATGCAGCATGACCGGGTGCTTCTTCTGGCTGTTCTCGTCCACGTACTCGGCGCCGAGGCGACCCGGCATCATGAAGTCGACCTGCATGGTGCCCAGCTGCCAGGTACGGCCGATCGCGTCCTTCAGGTGGTACTCGATCTTCGGGCCGTAGAAGGCCCCCTCGCCCGGCAGCTCCTGCCATTCCACGCCACAGGCGGTCAGTGCCGAGCGCAGCGCGCCTTCGGCCTTGTCCCAGGTGGCGTCGTCACCCAGGCGCGATTCCGGACGCAGCGCGATCTTGATCTGGATCTCGTCGAAACCGAAGTGCCGGTAAACCGCCAGCGCCTGCTGGTGGAAGGCCGTCACTTCCGACTCGATCTGGTTTTCCGTGCAGAACACGTGGCCGTCGTCCTGGGTGAAACCACGCACGCGCAGGATGCCGTGCAGCGCGCCGGATGGCTCGTTGCGGTGGCAGGAACCGAATTCACCGTAGCGGATCGGCAGGTCGCGGTAGCTGTGCAGGCCCTGGTTGAACACCTGGATGTGGCCCGGGCAGTTCATCGGCTTGACCGCGTACGTGCGCTTCTCCGATTCGGTGAAGAACATGTTGTCCTGGTAGTTGTCCCAGTGGCCGGACTTCTTCCACAGGCTCACGTCCAGGATCTGCGGGCAGCGCACTTCGCCGTAGCCGCTGCTGCGGTAGACCTTGCGCATGTACTGCTCGACCACCTGCCACAGTGCCCAGCCCTTCGGGTGCCAGAACACCAGGCCCGGGGCTTCTTCCTGCAGGTGGAACAGGTCCTGCTGCTTGCCGATGCGGCGGTGGTCACGCATCTCGGCTTCCTCGATGCGCTTGATGTACGCCTCGAGCTGCTTCTTGTCGGCCCAGGCGGTGCCGTAGATGCGCTGCAGCTGCTCGTTCTGCGCGTCGCCGCGCCAGTAGGCGCCGGAGATGCGGGTCAGCTTGAAGGCCTTCAGGAAGCGCGTGTTCGGCACGTGGGGGCCGCGGCACATGTCCACGTATTCCTGGTGGTAGTACATGCCCATCGCCTGGATGTCGTCGGACATGTCTTCGATCAGGCGCAGCTTGTAGTCCTCGCCACGGGCCTTGAAGATCTCGATCACCTCGGCGCGCGGCGTCATCTTCTTGATGACGTCGTAGTCCTGGGCGATCAGTTCACCCATGCGCTTCTCGATCGCGGCCATGTCGTCCGGCGTGAACGGGCGCTCGGAATAGATGTCGTAATAGAAGCCCTCGGCGATCACCGGGCCGATCACCATCTTCACGTCCGGGTACAGCTGCTTGACGGCGTGGCCGACCAGGTGGGCGCAGGAGTGGCGGATGATCTCCACGCCCTCCTCGTCCTTGGCGGTGATGATGCGCAGGCTGGCATCGTGGTCGATGACGTCGCTGGCATCGACCAGCACGCCATCGACGGAACCGGCGATGGTGGCCTTGGCCAGGCCGGCACCGATCGACTGGGCGACGTCCATGACGCTGACGGGATTTTCGAACTCGCGGCGGCTGCCGTCGGGAAGGGTAATGTTGATCATCGCATTGGCTTCGTGCGGGGCCCGCGGGGCGGGCTGGAAAGCGTTCCCGGGCCGCGGCCCGGGCAATAAAAAAGCGCCGCGAGGGCGCCTGGAACACAGGGCCTTCGGGGGCAGGTCAACAGTGGGCGGTGGTAGTGCTCATGTCGCACGCTCGGCCGGCGCTGGGCGCGGGCCACCTTGTTCCAGTCAAGAGTCTGCGACGATCTTAAACCAGCGCACCGGAAAGCCCAAGGGCTGCCGTACGGTCCGCTGAATGGCCGGCGCTGGCGGCGTGAAAACGCAATGATTACCATGTCCGCGCAGCCCGCCCCGTGCCAGCCTGCCCGCTTCCCCCAGGACCTCGTGATGCGCCACCCGCTCCGACCGGCTCCCGCCGGCCCCGCCCGTGCCCCGCGTTCGCCGGCCCACTGCCGCGGCGCCCGCCCGCAATGATCACCGTCGGCCTTTCCACCCTGGGCTTCTGCAGCCTGGGCATGCTGGCAGCGATGTTTTCGGCACTGGCCTTCTATGCCGCCTCGCCGCACTGCCGTTGGCCGCGCCTGCGCCGCGCCGGTCGCCTCGGCCGCCAGATCGGCCTGGTCGCCGCGGCTGCCGCATTGTGGCTGTGGATGGCCGAACTCGGTTTCGCTGCCGGTCTGGTGGCGATGCTGTGCACCTGGATGCTCGCCGCGATGCTGCTGCCGGCGCTGGCCGCCTGGCATCGCCCGGGCACGGAGTCGCCGTGATGTGGTCGCGCGCCATCGCCGGCATCATCGCTGGCTTCCTGCTTGCGGCCGCCGCGACCGGCCTGCTGGCCTGGCTGCCGCCCGGCCCGTGGCAGCGCGCACTGGTGCCGACCCTGATCGCCTTCATCCCGTTATGGATGCTGGCCGCCCTGTGGGCGTTCAGCTTCCGCAGCGCACTGCGCGCCTGGCTGGTTCTGGGTGGCAGCGCCGCGGCCGGCTTCGCCGTGCTCGGGCTGCTGCGCCTGGCCGGCGCGGTGCAATGAGAGCTCCCCCATGAAGTTCAGTTCGCAGACGCTGCGCACATTCACCACCCTGCACACCTGGGTCGGCCTGGTCGCCGGCTTCGGCCTTTTCGTGGCCTTCTATGCGGGTGCGCTGACCCTGTTCCATCACGACTTGCCGCTGTGGCAGACCCCGGGCGCAGCCACCGCCTTGCCGGCGGGCCTGGACGATGCGCAGTACCTGCTGGAAGACGTACTGGCGACACACCCGGAGGCCCGCCGCCACGTTGGCATGACCTTCCCCGGCACCGAACACCCGCAGCCCCTGGCGTACTGGCAGGCCGATGACGGCAGCTGGCGCTACGCCTGGCCGGGCCAGATCGCCGGCAGCCCCTCGCCGCCGCAGACCGGACTGGCAGAACTGGTCAACGAACTGCACTACAGCCTCGGCCTGCCGGTGGCCGGCATCTATGTGATGGGCATCGTCAGCCTGCTGTATGGCATGGCGCTGCTGAGCGGCCTGGTGATCCACCTGCCGAGGCTGTTCGGCGACCTGTTCGCGCTGCGCCCGGGCCGCAACCTGAAGCAGCTGTGGCAGGACGCGCACAACGTGATCGGCGTGCTCAGCCTGCCTTTCCACCTGATGTTCGCAGTCACGGGCGCCCTGCTGTGCCTGGTGTTCGTGCAGATGGCCCTGCTCAATCCGCTGATCTACGACGGCAAGGCGCTGCAAGCGGTACCGACCGCGATGGACACTGCGCCGGTGCGCGATGCCAGCGGGATTCCGGCGCCACCGGGCAGCCTGCGCGTGCTGCATGCGCGCGCACTTGAAGTGGCCCGCGCGCAGGGCGTGGCCAACTTTGAACCGGCCTACCTGAAGCTGGCCAATGGCGGCGATGCCAACGCCACGATCGAGATCACCGGCGAGGCCAGTGGCACCCTCGGCCCGCTTGGTGCCGTGGCATTGGACGTCGCCACCGGCAACCTGCTCGCGTCGCAGCTGCCGGGCCAGCGCGACGCCAACCACGCCACGCTCAGCGCCGCCTACGCGCTGCACTTCGGTGAGTTCGGCAACGGCGTGGTGATCTGGCTGTACTTCCTGCTCGGCCTCGGCGGTGCGTTCCTGTTCTACTCCGGCAACCTGCTGTGGATCGAGTCGCGGCGCAAGCGTCGCCAGCCACAACAGCCACGTGCCGGTGTGAACATGGCGCGGGCCACGGTCGGCGTGTGCATCGGCCTGTGCGTGGCGATCTCGGTCGCGTTCGTCACCGCACTGGTGCTGGAGCGGCTGGCACCGTCGGCGGTCGACCACGGCATCCGCTGGGCCTGCTTCGGCAGCTGGGCAGCCTGTGCGCTGTGGGCTGCACTGCGCCGTCCCGCGCAGGCCGCGCGCGAACTGCTGTGGGCCGCAGCGATCAGCACTGCACTGGTGCCGGTCCTGCACGGTGCACTCAATGGTGACTGGCTGTGGCGCGCCGCCGGGCGTGGCCAGTGGCCGCTGTTCTGGATCGATGCCATCGCGCTGGCCATGGCCTTCGGCTTCGCCCGCCTGGCCGTCGCCAGCCAGCGCCGCGCCCGCAACGGCGATCCGAACAGCGTCTGGGCGAACTGAAGCGTCGCCGGGCATGAGCCCGGCGCCAGCACGCGACTCAATCGCCGATGCGCGCCTTCTGCCACGGGCCGAGCATGGCGTTGAGCAGGCTGGCCTGCTCGTCGTCGCCGGTCAGCTCCCACATGAACACCCCGGCCAGGCCCTGCTCGCGGGCGAACTGCGCACGCAGCCCGATCGAGCGCGGGTCTTCATAGCTGATGAAGACCTTCTGTTCGGCGTTGTACAGCCACGGGCTCTGCGCCTGCGGCTGCCAGTGCCTGGTCCAGCCCGGCTGGTCGAGATAGCGCGCCTTGATCACCCGCCAGTCGCCGGCGTCGGCCGGTGTGCTGTAAGGCTGATACAGGCCATCCGGTGCATCGCCGGTGACCTTGAAGCCGCGCCCGTAGAACGGCACGCCCAGCACCAGCTTGTCGGCCGGTACACCGTGCTCGCGGTAGTACTGCACCGCGCCGGCCACGTTGTTCCAGCGGCGCAGCTCCGGCGCCAGCGGATCGGCCGGCACTTCATGCAAGGGCGCATTGAAGGTCGACACCGACGAGAAGCCGGTGCCCATGTCGTAGCTCATCAGGTTGATGAAATCGAACACCCTGGCCAGCGCCGGCAGGTCGTAGCTCGCCGCCGGATCATAGGGGCCATCGGTCTGCAGGCGACCGGCGGCCAACGCGGCGGTCAGCAGCATCGGCTGGCCAACCTTGCGACCGCGCGCATCGAGTGCCTGGCGGAAGGCCTGCGCAAGCCGGGTCAGGTTGGCGCGATCCTGCGGGCGGTGTGCCAGCTCCTCCGGCCCGCCACTGACCGGGAATTCCCAGTCGATGTCCACACCATCGAAGCTGCCTGCATGGCGCTCGAAGAACAGCGCCATGCATGAGTCGACCAGGCGCTTGCGGCTGGTTTCGGTCAGTGCCGCATCGGAGAAGCCGCCCGCGCCCCAGCCGCCAATGGAGATCAGCGTGCGCAGGTGCGGGTGCGCCTTCTTGAGTTCGGCCAGTGCGGCGAAATTCTTCGGCGCTTCCGCACCGACCGTGCAGCGGCCGTCCTCGATGGTGGAGAACGCGTAGAACAGGTGGGTCAGGCGCTCGGCCGGAATGCTCGACACCGGATAGCGCTCGGCCGATCCACCAGGGTAATAGGCGCCGAAGATCGGCTGCTGTGCGGGCGCTGCGTGCGCGGCAATGGGCAAGGCACCGGCAATCAGCACGGCAAGGACGGCCACGGTCTGGCGGAACATGGGATCTCCCGGTTCAAAGGCGCCGCCACGTTAGCAAACCGATAGGGCTGCGGTACGGATGTCGCGGCATGTCGTCCCATGGACAGGCGCGATCCGTGCAACGGTGACAGAACGATGGCTGCGTGGCGGCGATCATGCACTGCAGCAGGACATGCAGCGACCTGGATGAGCGTCTCTTCACAACATCGAGGCAAAGAAAAAGCGGGCCGAAGCCCGCTTTCTCATTTGCGAAAGCGTGAGGACCAACGGTCCTCACCCACCGCACGATCAGCAGTACCGATTATTCGGCGCTGGCGCCTTCGCCTTCTTCGACGGCCTTCATCGACAGGCGGATACGGCCCTGCTTGTCGACTTCCAGCACCTTGACCTTGACCACATCGCCTTCCTTCAGCTTGTCGCCGACCTTCTCGACGCGCTCGCTGGAGATCTGCGACACGTGGACCAGGCCGTCCTTGCCCGGCAGGATGGTGACGAACGCACCGAAGTCCATGATCTTGGCGACCTTGCCTTCGTAGATGCGGCCCGGCTCGACGTCCGAGGTGATCTGCTCGATGCGGGCCTTGGCAGCCTGGGCAGCGATGGCGTTGACCGACGCGATGACGATGGTGCCGTCGTCCTGGATGTCGATCTGGGTGCCGGTTTCCTTGGTGATCGCCTGGATGGTCGAGCCACCCTTGCCGATCACTTCGCGGATCTTGTCCGGGTGGATCTTGATGGTCAGCAGGCGCGGCGCGTAGTCCGACAGCTCCTCACGCGGAGCGGTCAGGCCGTGGGCCATTTCACCCAGGATGTGCAGACGGCCAGCCTTGGCCTGCTGCAGGGCCTGCTTCATGATCTCTTCGGTGATGCCTTCGATCTTGATGTCCATCTGCAGGGCGGAGATGCCCTCAGCGGTACCGGCCACCTTGAAGTCCATGTCGCCCAGGTGATCTTCGTCACCCAGGATGTCGGACAGGACCACGAAACGGTCGCCTTCCTTGACCAGGCCCATGGCAATACCGGCCACCGGTGCCTTCACCGGCACGCCGGCGTCCATCAGCGCCAGCGACGAGCCGCAGACCGAGGCCATCGACGAGGAACCGTTCGACTCGGTGATTTCCGAGACGACGCGGATGGTGTACGGGAAGGCTTCCAGCGACGGCATGACAGCCAGCACGCCGCGCTTGGCCAGACGACCGTGGCCGATTTCGCGGCGCTTCGGGCCCATCATGCGGCCGCACTCACCCACCGAGAACGGAGGGAAGTTGTAGTGGAACAGGAAGTTTTCCTTGTACTCACCGGCAACGGCGTCGATGACCTGGCCGTCACGGGCGGTGCCCAGCGTGATGGTCACGATGGCCTGGGTTTCGCCACGGGTGAACAGCGAGGAACCGTGGGTACGCGGCAGCACGCCGGTCTTCACGGTGATCGGGCGGACGGTGTCCAGCGCACGGCCGTCGATGCGGACCTTGGTGTCCAGCACCGAGTCACGCATGGTGCGGTATTCCAGCTCGCCGAATTCCTTCGACAGCTCGGCCGGGTTCCAGCCTTCGGCGGCCACGCGGCCGGCCAGGGCTTCGAACACGTCCTTCTTGATCGCCGAGATGGCGTCACGGCGCTGCAGCTTGTCGCGCACCTGGAAGGCTTCGCCCAGGCGCGGGCCGATGGCTTCCTTCAGCGCGGAGATCAGCGCGTCGTTCTTGGCCGGGGCTTCCCAGGTCGACGGCTTGGTGCCAGCTTCGACGGTCAGCTCGTTGATCGCGTTGATGACCTTCTGCATTTCGCGGTGACCGAAAGTCACGGCGCCCAGCATCACTTCTTCGGACAGCAGCGCGGCTTCGGATTCGACCATCAGCACGGCGTTGGAGGTACCGGCGACAACCAGTTCCAGCTGCGAGTCAGCCAGTTCGCTGACGGTCGGGTTCAGGATGTACTCGCCGTTCTTGTAGCCGACCTTGGCAGCGCCGATCGGGCCCATGAACGGGGTGCCGGCCAGGGCCAGCGCAGCCGAGGCGCCGATCAGGGCCGGGATGTCGCCGTCCACGTCCGGGTTCAGCGACATGACCGTGGCGATGATCTGCACTTCGTTCTTGTAGTCTTCCGGGAACAGCGGACGGATCGGACGGTCGATCAGACGCGAGATCAGCGTTTCCTTCTCGGTTGCACGGCCTTCACGCTTGAAGAAACCACCCGGGATGCGGCCGCCGGCGTAGAACTTTTCCTGATAATCGACGGTCAGCGGGAAGAAGTCCTGGCCTTCGCGCGCGCTCTTGGCGGCGACGGCGGTGACCAGCAGTACGGTGTCGTCCATCTTGACGATGACCGCGCCGCTGGCCTGGCGGGCGACTTCGCCGGTCTCAAGCGTGACGGTGTGCTTGCCGTACTGGAAGGTTTTGGTGATTTTTGCCACGGAGGGTGTCCTTGGGGATGCTGTCTGCGAATTTGGACCGTCGGCGACCCTTGCCGCCAGCGGGTGGCCGGATCGTTCCGGCCTGAATCGGGGATTGCGGTGCTACAAAACAAAACCGCGGCGCATCGCTGCGCCGCGGGGGATTCGTTGCTTAGCGACGCAGGCCAAGCTTTTCGATCAGGGCCTTGTAACGCTCGACGTCCTTCTTCTTCAGGTAGTCGAGCAGGCTGCGACGGCGGTTGACCATCTGCAGCAGGCCGCGGCGGCTGTGGTGATCCTTCTTGTGGGTCTTGAAGTGGCCGGTCAGCAGTTCGATGCGGGCGGTCAGCAGGGCAACCTGGACTTCCGGGGAGCCGGTGTCAGCGGCGCTGCGCTTGTTGTCTTCAATGACCTTCTGGGTGTCGATCGACATTTCTTTTTTCTCTGTGATGCGTGGCCGGCAGGAACGCGCTTCGCGCACCGCCAGGCTCGCCGTGGACTACGAGGATGAAACCTGCGCGAGGCAGGTTGCCGGAAAACGGCCGCGAAATTGTAACGGCCAGGGGCTTCCGGGACAAGGACCGGGGCTGAACCACCCTGCCCCGGTCAGAGGTTGAAACGGCGCTGCGGGGCCAGCAGGCCACTGTCGTCGACCTGGCCCAGGCCCTGGACAGCATCGTCCGGACCGAACACGGCCACCAGGCCATGCGGCCAGGACATGTCACGCTGGCGCTGGCCGACGCAGAAACGGTGAGCCTGGGCGGCGTCGAGGTCGACCCGCGGATACTCGGCCAGGCCGGCCGCCAACGGCAGCAGCAGCGCGTCCATGCCCGCCTCGTCGCCGGCCTCGGCCATCACCCGCAGCTGGTCCAGGGTGACCATCACCGGTTCACGGAACGGCTCGACCCACAGCCGTCGCAGCGCACTGATATGGGCGCCGCAGCCCAGGCGTTCGCCGAGGTCGCGTGCCAGGCTGCGGATGTAGGTGCCGGAGCCACAGGTCACGCGCAGCCGCAGCCGTTCCGGCTGCTGCTCGAGTACCTCGATGGCGTGCACCTGGACCTCGCGCTCCGGGGCCTCGATGGCCTCGCCGCGGCGGGCCTTCACATACAACGGTTCACCGCCCTGCTTCAGCGCCGAATAGATCGGAGCCCGCTGGCGGATGTTCCCCGTCAGTGGCGCCAGCGCAGCCTGCAGGGCCTCGGCGCTGATCGCCGGCACCGGGCGCTGCAGCAGTACCTGGCCCTCGGCATCATCGGTGTCCGTGGTCTGGCCGAGGACGATCTCGGCATCGTACGCCTTGGCCGAACCCAGCAGCAGGCCGGCGATCTTGGTCGCCTCGCCGAAGCATAGCGGTAGCAGGCCGGTGGCCAACGGGTCGAGGCTGCCGGTGTGGCCACCCTTCTCGGCACGGAACAGGCGGCGCGCCACCTGCAGGGCGGCGTTGGAGCTCATGCCGGTCGACTTGTCGAGCAGCAGGATGCCATCCAGGCGGCGGAACTGAATTCGGGTCATGACAGGATGTTGTAGAGCCGAGCCATGCTCGGCTGCAGCGGCGCGGCCCGCACAGGCATCGCGTTGCCGGAATGGAAAGACGCCGGGCATGGGCCCGGCGCTAGCTTATTCTTCGTCGCTCTCGCGACGCTTCTCCGCGGCCAGCGTATCGGGCAGGTCGCGCAGGATGTTGTCGATGTGCTCACCACGGTCGACCGAATCGTCGTAGTGGAAATGCAGCTCCGGCACGTGGCGCAGCTTCATCGCACGGGCCAGGTCCATGCGCAGGCGGTAGCCCAGCTCCTTCAGGCCGGCCACGGCTTCAGCCGAGCGTTCCGGCATCAGGGCGGTGACGAACACCTTGGCATGGGCCATGTCGCGGGTGATTTCCACGTCGGACACGCTCACCGAGGGCAACCCGTGCTCGCGCACGGCGTTGTGCACCAGGGTGCCGAGCTCACGGCGCAGCTGGGCGGAGACACGGTCGGTTCGATGGAAAGTCTTGGGCACGAGGAGCTCTTGGTTCAGTTGTCGCCCGACCAACGGTGGGGCACTACCTTTGATTCGATTGTCGCCCGACCAACGGCCGGGCGCTACAGGTACATGGTAGGGCCCGACCGTTGGTCGGGCCACCTTGCAGCATTACAGGGTGCGCGGCACTTCGATACGCTCGAAGCACTCGATCTGGTCGCCCGGCTTGACGTCGTTGTAGGCCTTCACCGCGATACCGCATTCGGTACCGTTGCGGACTTCCTCGACGTTCTCCTTGAAGCGACGCAGCGATTCCAGCTCGCCCTCGAAGATCACCACGCTGTCGCGCAGCACGCGGATCGGCTTGTTGCGCTTGACCACGCCCTCGATGACCATCGAGCCGGCAACGGCGCCCAGCTTGGAGCTGCGGAAGACGTCGCGGACCTCGGCGATACCGATGATCTCTTCGCGGATCTCCACGCCCAGCAGACCGGATGCCACCTGCTTCACCTGATCGATCACGTCATAGATGATCGAGAAGTAACGCAGGTCGACGCCGTTGGATTCAATGATGCGGCGGGCCGAAGCATCCGCACGCACGTTGAAGCCGATGACGGTGGCCTTCGAAGCAGCCGCCGAGTTGGCGTCCGATTCGGTGATGCCGCCGACGCCGGAGTGGATCACGTTGATGCGGATGTCTTCGTTGGACAGCGCGACCAGTGCCTGGCTCAGGGCCTGCACCGAACCCTGCACGTCGGCCTTGATGACCAGGTTGAGGACCTGCTGGCCCTCGCCCTTGCCCAGGGTCGCCATGATGTCTTCCATGCGGCTGCCAGCGGTGGCGACCAGGCGCGACTCACGACGCTTGGTCTCACGCTGCTGCGCAACATCCTTGGCCAGGCGCTCGTCCTCGACCACCACGAAGTCGTCTCCGGCTTCCGGCACACCGGACAGGCCCAGGACCTGCACCGGGATCGACGGGCCGGCGAACTCCGGCTGCTTGCCGGTTTCGTCGAACAGCGCACGCACGCGGCCGTACTGGATACCGCACACCAGGTAGTCGCCCTTCTTCAGGCGGCCCTGCTGCACCAGCACCGTAGCGACCGGGCCGCGGCCCTTGTCCAGCGACGATTCGATCACCACGCCCGAGGCGCGGCCTTCGTCGACGGCCTTCAGTTCCAGCAGTTCGGCCTGCACCGACACCGCGTCCAGCAGGTCGTCGATGCCCAGGCCGGTCTTGGCCGAGATCTCCACCATCTGGATGTCACCACCGAACTCTTCGGCCACGACCTGCTCGGAGAGCAGCTCGTTCTTGACCCGCATCGGATCGGCACCGGACTTGTCGATCTTGTTGATCGCCACGATCAGCGGCACACCCGCCGAACGGGCGTGCTGGATCGCTTCCTTGGTCTGCGGCATGACGCCGTCGTCGGCAGCAACCACCAGCACCACGATGTCGGTCAGCTTGGCGCCGCGGGCACGCATCGAGGTGAACGCGGCGTGGCCCGGGGTATCCAGGAAGCTGATGACGCCCTTGGGCGTTTCGACGTGATAGGCACCGATATGCTGGGTGATGCCGCCGGCTTCGCCGTGGGCAACCTTGGTGCGGCGGATGTAGTCCAGCAGCGAGGTCTTGCCGTGGTCGACGTGCCCCATGATGGTGACCACCGGCGGGCGCTGCACGGCTTCGCCCTGGTTTTCACCGGTCGAAGCCAGCAGCGCGTCTTCGGCATCGTTGTCGTTGGCACGGATCGCCTTGTGGCCGAGTTCTTCGGTCACCAGCGCAGCGGTGTCGTGGTCGATGGACTGGGTGATGGTCGCCATCACGCCCATCTTGAACAGCGCCTTCACCACCTCGCCGCCCTTCAGCGCGAGCTTCTGCGCCAGGTCGGCCACGGTGATGGTCTCGCCGATCGCGACTTCACGCACGACCGGGGCGGTCGGGCGTTCGAACGCGTGCGGGCCGGCATTGTTGCCACCACGCGACATGTCGCGACGGCCACCGGACTGGTTGCGGCCACCCGGACGTCCACGCGAATTGCTGTTGTTGCTGTTGCCGCGACGCGCACGATCGGCGGCCGACAGGTGCATCTGGCCGGCGAAGCGGTCGCCCGGGCCACGCTCGTTGCGCGGCGCGCTGCGGTTGTTGCGCTCGTCGTTGCGCGGCGGCGGCGGCGGAGCACCACGCGGCGCAGCCGGGGCGGCGGCCGGGGCGCGCGGCGGGCGCGGCGCGGTTTCGTCGATCGGAGCACGCTTGGGCTTGCTGGCGGCCAGTGCCTCGGCCGCCTTGGCCGCAGCCGCAGCTTCCTCGGCAGCCTTCTTCTCGGCTTCGGCGCGTTCCTTGGCGGCGGCCTCTTCCTCACGGGCACGGACGATGGCCTCGTCGCGCAGACGATCCTTCTCGGCCAGGGCCTGCTGTTCGGCGAGGTTGCGCGCACGCGACTCTTCCAGCTTGCGCAGGATGTCGGCGCGCTCTTCGTCCGGCGTCATGGCGCGAGCACCATCCTTGACGTAGGTACGCTTCTGGCGCACCTCGACATTCACGGTCGTCTTGCTGCGACCGGAATTGACCGTCACTTCCTGCTGCTTCCGGCGGTTGAGCGTGATCTTCTTCGCAGACTGATCGGTCTCTTCCGGGGCCTGCTCGGGCTTGCCGTGCGAACGACGAAGGAAGCCCAGGAGCTTTACCTTCTCGGAGCTGGTCACGACCTGGTCGGGACCGCTGAACTTCATGCCGGCACCGGCCAGCTGTTCCAGCAGTTTTTCGACCGGCGTGTTGACCAGTTCGGCAAGCTTGCGGATGGTGGTTTGCTGCGACATTCGGATCCTATGATCTTGTGGGCGCCCCCCCGCATCTGGAGGTGGCGCGGATTCTACGCCCTGAGCGGCTCAGGGCCCTGTTCATTGCCGGCTCATTCGCCGCGTTCCAGTCGGGCGATCTCCTCGGCACGGGCGGCCAGGATCAGCGCAGCGGCGCGCGCCTGATCCAGTCCTTCGATGCCGAAGTCCATGACCTCGTCGGCGGCCAGGTCGGACAGGTCCTCGCTGGTACGCACGCCGTGGCCGGCCAGCGCATATGCGGTGGCTTCGTCCATGCCCTTCAGGGACAGCAGGTCCTGCGCCGGCTGGCCGTCTTCAAGGCCTTCCTCGACTGCCAGGGCCTCATTGAGCAGCGCATCGCGGGCACGAGCGCGCAGCTCTTCGACGATGTCCTCGTCGAAACCTTCCACGGCCAGCAGTTCGCCGACCGGGACATATGCGATTTCCTCGACGGTGCCGAAGCCTTCGCTGACCAGGATGCCGGCGATTTCCTCGTCCACTTCCAGCTTGTCCATGAACAGCTGGCGGGCGGCAGCCTGCTCGGCCTCCGACTTGGCAGTGACCTGGTCCTGGGTCATCACGTTGAGCTGCCAGCCGGTCAGGCGGCTGGCCAGGCGCACGTTCTGGCCGCCCTTGCCGATCGCCTGGGCCAGGCGGTCTTCGGCAACGGCCAGGTCCATCGAGTGCTTGTCCTCATCGACGATGATCGACTGCACTTCGGCCGGCGCCATCGCGTTGATGACGAAGTTGGCCGGGTTGTCGTTCCACAGCACGATGTCCACGCGCTCGCCATTGAGCTCGTTGGACACGGCCTGCACGCGCGAACCGCGCATGCCGATGCAGGCACCGATCGGATCGGTGCGCTGGTCGTGGGCCAGCACGGCGATCTTGGCGCGGTCGCCCGGATCGCGGGCGCAGGCCTTGATTTCGACCAGGCCCTGGCCGACTTCCGGCACTTCCAGCTTGAACAGCTCGATCATGAACTCCGGCGCGGCGCGGCTGATGAACAGCTGCGGGCCACGCGGCTCCGAGCGCACTTCGGCCAGGTAGCCGCGCACGCGGTCGCCGGCACGCAGCACGTCGCGCGGAATGCCCTTGTCCTTAGGAATGAAGCCTTCGGCATTGCCACCGAGGTCGACGTAGATGTTGCCGCGCTCGGCGCGCTTGACCACACCGGTGATCAGCTCACCCACGCGATCCTTCCATGCATCCACGACCTGCTGGCGCTCGGCTTCGCGCACGCGCTGGACGATGACCTGCTTGGCGGCCTGGGCAGCGATGCGGCCGAAGTCCGGGTTCTCGATCTGCTCTTCGATGTAGTCGCCGACCTCGACGCCTTCGGCCTCGTCGACGGCGTCCATCAGGCGGATCTGGCGATCCGGGGATTCCATGACCACGTCATCGGCCACCACTTCCCAGCGGCGGAAGGTTTCGTAGCTGCCATCCTTGTGGTCGATGACCACGCGGGTCAGCACTTCCTCCTCGGGATAGCGCTTCTTCGCTGCCGAGGCCAGGGCGGCCTCGATGGCATCGAAGATCACTTCACGCGGCACGCCCTTCTCGTTGGCGACTGCGTCGACTACCAGCAACAGTTCCTTGCTCATTGGCTCACTCCGCGCGCGGCTTCTTTGCCGCCGGCTCGTTGGAAGAAGAATTCGTGTTCGGCTTCGGACGCTTCGGTGCCGGACCGGTCGGCTTGCTCGGGGCCAGCCCCAGCGCCACCCAGTCGGGCATGATCCGTGCCTTGTCGATGTTGTCGGCCGACACGACCACTTCAGCCTTGTCGACGATGAAGGTGATGGTGCCCGCGGCCTCGTCGATCGCTTCGATGCGGCCCTGCAGGCGACGACGGTTGTCCTGCGGCAGCTTCAGCGTCACCTTGGCCGATTCACCCTGGTGGCGGCCGAACTGCTCCAGGTTGAACAGCGGACGGTCCACGCCCGGCGAGGACACTTCCAGCGTGTAATTGCCGCTGATCGGGTCTTCGACGTCCAGCTGCGCCGAGACTTCGCGGCTGACCCGCTCGCAGTCGTCGACATTGATGATGCGCTCGGGCTGTTCAGCCAGCGGCACGTCGATGTAAAGGCGCAGGGTCGCACCGCCGGGGGCCGGCAGATACTCAACGCCCAGCAGCTCCAGGCCCAGCGACACAACGGTCGGGGCGAGCAGATTCGCGATGTCGGTTGCCTTGTCGCTCACAGCCTGCCTTGATCTCTATGGTTGGGTGCCGGCCTTGGCCGGCGTGGAAACATGACGCCCCGGAAACGACAAAGGGCCCGTTGGGCCCCTTTTCCGGAAAGACTCCGGTGACTGGATTCCGGTTGCAACCTGCATTGCCTGCCGGTTGCGGCCCTCCTTCCGGGTCCGGACTCCCGCTGGGAGGCCGCCTTCAGGGGTACTGCTAGGCCGCTGATGATAGCGGCTGCACCGCGCTGGTGCAAGGTGCGGGGCCGGGTCAGATCCCTTTTCCATACCGGAAGTCGAGCATGGCTCGACCCTACAAAAACGGAACCCGCCCAAAGAAAAACGCCCTCGAAGCAGGACTTCGAAGGCGATCTTCTTACTTGGTAGCGGGGGCAGGATTTGAACCTGCGACCTTCGGGTTATGAGCCCGACGAGCTGCCAGACTGCTCCACCCCGCATCAGAAGCGGAATTATGAGCGATGGCTCCAAAAACTGCAAGCCTTCCCTCATTCATCAAACCGGTTGGCGCCGATCGGAAGTTGGTAGCGGGGGCAGGATTTGAACCTGCGACCTTCGGGTTATGAGCCCGACGAGCTGCCAGACTGCTCCACCCCGCACCGGAAGTGTTTGAACTGCTGCCCTGCTCTTTCGAGGAGGGCTACCGCAACGATGTTCTGGCTGAACCGCTGCAGTGACAACTCAGGCTGCGCATATTACACGAATCGCGCAGCTTTGTGTCAACTTTTATGCAAGATGCGCAAATGCCTGCTGGCACCAGACCATGATCGGGTTCCAGGCCAGGCCCAGGGCCAGCAGCGCCAGGGCATTGACGCCCAGCACCACACCCAGCACGCGGTCGTTGTTGCGCGGCATGGCCTCGCCCACCGGCTCATCGAAGTACATGACCTTGATGACGCGCAGGTAGTAGAAGCAGCCGACCACGGCGCACAGCACGCCCAGGATGGCCAGCCACAGCAGGCCGCCGTTGACGGCCGCGCCCAGCACCGCCAGCTTGGTCCAGAAGCCCAGGAACGGCGGGATGCCGGCCAGCGACGCCATGATGCACAGCACCAGGCCGGCCATCCACGGGTTGCGGGCATTGAGGCCCTTGAAGTCCTCGATGTTCTCGGCTTCAAAGCCGGCACGCGACAGCGCGATGATCGCGCCGAAGGCGGCGGTCGACATGATGGCGTAGGCCAGTGCGTAGAACAGCGCAGCGGCATAGCCCTGTGCGCCACCACCGGCGATGCCCATCAGCAGGAAGCCGATGTGCGAAACGGTGGAGAACGCCAGCATGCGCTTGAGATTGCTCTGCGCGATGGCCATCAGGTTGCCGATGACCAGCGAGACTGCGGCCAGCCCGGCGATCAGCAGCTGCAGTTCCGTCGACAGCGGGCCCACGCCCATTTCCAGCAGGCGGTAGGCCATGCCGAAGGCGGCCAGCTTCGGCGCCGAGCTGATGAACAGCGCGATCGGTGCCGGGGCACCCTGGTACACGTCCGGCAGCCACATGTGGAACGGTGCCGCACCCAGCTTGAAGGCGACGCCGGCGATCATGAACACCGCACCGGTGATCAGCAGCACGCGCTCTTCCGAGTGCGGGATGGCGTCACGGATGACGTCCAGGTGCAGGCTGCCGGTAGCGCCGTAGATCAGCGACATGCCGTACAGCAGCAGGCCAGAGGCCAGCGAGCCGAGCACGATGTACTTCATCGCCGCTTCCGAGGCCAGGCCGTTTTCGCGGTTGCTGGCGACCAGGGCGTAGGAGCACAGCGCCAGCAGTTCCAGGCCCAGGTAGACCATCAGCAGGCTGCCGGCCGACACCAGGATCATCATGCCGGCGGTGCCGAACAGGATCAGCACCGGGATCTCGCCCTGGAACAGGTTGCGGTCACGCAGATAACGCCAGCCATAGACCAGGGTCAGGCCGCTGAGCAGCACGATCCCGGTCTTCATCACGTCCGCGGCGGTATCGCGCACGAACATGCCATGGAAGACCTCGCCCTGCCCGCCCACGCCGGTGGCCAGCATGAACAGCACCACGGCCAGCGCAGCGAGCGAGAACAGGTGGGTGACGATCTTGTTCCGGTTGCTGACGAACAGGTCGAGGATCATCAGGGCGAAGGCGCTGCCGATCAGCACCAGCTCGGGAGCGAGCGGTGGCAGGTCAGCGGCGGTCAATGGCAGCAGCGGCGAGGTGGTCATCATCAAATCCTGGAATTACAGCAGCTTGCTGGATGCGATCTGCATCGCCAGCTTCGCGATCGAGGGCTCCATCAGGTCGGTCAGCGGCTTGGGATAGATGCCCAGGGCCAGCACGCCGATGGCGAACACGCCCAGCACCAGCCATTCGCGGCCGTTGATGTCCTTCAGTTCGGCAACATGGCTGTTGGCCACTTCACCGAAGAAGATGCGCTTGTACAGCCACAGGGTGTAGGCGGCGCCGATGATCAGGGTGGTGGCCGCGCCCAGCGCGATCCACGGATTACGCTGGAAGGCCGAGAGGATGACCATGAACTCGCCGACGAAACCGCTGGTACCGGGCAGGCCCGCGTTGGCCATGAAGAACAGCATGGCGAAGGTGGCGAACCACGGCATCACGTTGACCACGCCGCCGTAATCGGCGATGCGGCGGCTGTGCATGCGGTCGTACAGCACGCCGACGCAGGAGAACATAGCGCCGGACACGAAGCCGTGCGAGATCATCTGCACCATGGCGCCCTGCAGGCCCAGGCGGGCGGCATCGGCGTTGCCGGCTTCACGCACCAGCCACAGGGCAATGAAGGTGCCCAGGGTGACGAAGCCCATGTGCGCGATCGACGAATAGGCGATCAGCTTCTTCATGTCGTCCTGCACCAGGGCGACCAGGCCAACGTAGATCACTGCGATCAACGACAGCGCGATCACCAGCCAGGCCCATTCCTGCGAAGCGTCCGGGACGATCGGCAGGTTGAAGCGCAGGAAGCCATAGCCACCGATCTTCAGGGCGATGGCGGCCAGGATCACCGAACCGGCGGTCGGCGCTTCCACGTGGGCGTCCGGCAGCCAGGTATGGACCGGGAACATCGGCACCTTGACCGCGAAGGCGATCAGGAACGCGAAGAAGATCCAGGTCTGTTCCTTGGCCGACAGCGGCAGTGCATACAGGTCGGCCAGCTGGAAGCTGCCGCCCTTCATGTACAGGTAGATCAACGCCACCAGCATCAGCACCGAGCCGAGGAAGGTGTACAGGAAGAACTTCAGCGCAGCGTAGATGCGGCGCGGGCCGCCCCAGACACCGATGATCAGGAACATCGGGATCAGCATGGCTTCGAAGAACACGTAGAACAGCATCGCGTCCGTCGCCGCGAAGATACCGACCGTGACGCCTTCCAGGATCAGGAAGGCCGCCACGTACTGGTTCACGCGCTTGTCGATGGCGCTCCAGGCGCCGATCAGGGCAAGCACGCTGACCAGGGTGGTCAGCAGGATCAGCGCCACGGCAATGCCGTCCACGCCCAGGTTGTAGCCGATCTTGTACGCCGGGATCCACGCATGGGTCTCGACGAACTGCAGACCGTCGATGCCCGCGTTGTAGCTGCTCAGCAGCGAGAGGCTCGCCACGAACGTCAGCACCGCTACGCCCAGCGACGCCCAGCGGGCGGTCTGCGCATCACGGATCGCAAGGATCAGGGCGCCACCGATGATCGGCAGCCAGATGAGGACACTGAGTAGAGGCCAGTTCGACACGTCTTCTTATTCCGTACAGGTCATCAACGCAGGTAATGCATCAGCACGCCCAGCAGGGCAATCAGGCCGATGATCATCGCGAAGGCGTAGTGATAGAGGAAACCGGATTGGGTACGACGCAGCACGCCGGCTGCGACGTCCACAACGCGTGCCGAGAGATTGACCACGCCGTCGACGATGTTGCTGTCGATCCAGCGCGAGACCTTGCCCAGCTTGACGCTGCCACCGGCAAAGCCATCGATCCACAGCTTGTCGAAGCCGTACTTGTTTTCCAGCACCGACACCAGCGGAGCGAAGGCCTTGCGCGCCTTGCCCGACAGGTCCGGCTTCCACAGGTAGAACAGTACGGCCAGCAGGAAGCCCGCGACGGTCAGCATGAACGCCGGAGCCATCATGCCGTGCAGCGCGAAGGCGACCGGGCCGTGGAACTCCTCACCCAGGAAGCCGATGGTGTTCTTGGCCGGATCGTAGAAGTCGACGATGCCGGTGAAGAACGTATGCGCCTGGCCCTTGATGGCATCGTGGGCATGGTGGCCGGCCCAGTCGGTGCCGTACAGCATCGGACCGATGCTGAAGAAACCGATGGCGATCGACGGGATGGCCAGCAGGATCAGCGGCAGGGTCACCACCCACGGGGTTTCGTGCGGCTCATGCGGACCGTGGCCATGGCCGTGGTCATCGTGATGCGCATCGCCGTGGTGGGCGTCGGCGGCGTGGTGATCGTCATGGCCGTGACCATGATCGTCATGATGCACGTCGCGGAAACGCTCCTTGCCGTGGAAGGTCAGGAACAGCAGGCGGAAGCTGTAGAAGCTGGTGACGATCACGCCACCCAGCACTGCCCAGTAGCCGTAGGTGGCCACCCAGTTGTTGGACAGGTGCGCGTGCAGCTCGGCGGCCTCGATGATGGTGTCCTTCGAGTAGAAGCCGGACAAGAACGGCGTACCCACCAGTGCCAGCGTACCGATCCACATGGTGATGAAGGTGATCGGCATGTACTTGCGCAGGCCACCCATCTTGCGCATGTCCTGCTCGTGGTGCATGGCAATGATGACCGAGCCGGCACCCAGGAACAGCAGCGCCTTGAAGAAGGCGTGGGTCATCAGGTGGAACACGGCTGCCGAGTAGGCCGACACGCCCAGTGCAACCGTCATGTAGCCCAGCTGCGACAGCGTGGAGTACGCGACGACGCGCTTGATGTCGTTCTGCACGATGCCGATCAGGCCAGTGAAGAAGGCGGTGGTGGCACCGATGAACAGCACGAAATTCAGCGCGGTCTGCGACAGCTCGAACAGCGGCGACATGCGGGTGACCATGAAGATGCCGGCGGTCACCATCGTCGCGGCGTGGATCAGTGCCGAGATCGGGGTCGGGCCTTCCATCGAGTCGGGCAGCCACACGTGCAGCGGGACCTGGGCCGACTTGCCCATGGCACCGATGAACAGGCAGATACAGATGACGGTGGCGATCGACCAGATCACCGGCTCGTTCAGCAGCTGCATGCCCAGGAGGGTGCCGTCCCAGATCTGCAGCTGGGCGCGCGGGTCGGCCAGCATGCCGGCCTGCGAGAACACCTGCGAGTAGTCCAGGGTGCCGAACACCCACAGCACGCCGGCGATGCCGAGCAGGAAGCCGAAGTCACCGACGCGGTTGACCAGGAACGCCTTCATGTTGGCGAAGATCGCGGTCGGGCGCTTGAACCAGAAGCCGATCAGCAGGTACGACACCAGGCCCACCGCTTCCCAGCCAAAGAACAGCTGCAGGAAGTTGTTGCTCATCACCAGGGTGAGCATCGAGAACGTGAACAGCGAGATGTAGCTGAAGAACCGCTGGTAGCCCGGATCGTCCTGCATGTAGCCGATCGTGTAGATGTGGACCAGCAGCGACACGAAGGTCACCACCACCATCATCATCGCGGTCAGCTTGTCGACCATGAAGCCGACGTGGGCCGAGTACTGGCCGACTTCGAAGAACGTGTAGATGTTCTGGTTGAACGGCTGCGCGCCGCCCCACATCAACTGGTAGAACGTGTACATCGACAGGCCGCAGGCCACCGCGACGCCGAGGATGGTGATGGTCTGCGCGCCGAAGCGCTTGACCTGGCGACCGAACAGGCCGGCGATGATGCTGCCGAACAGCGGTGCGAGCACCACTGCGATCAACAGACTCTTGGAGAGAGTGATTTCCATCTGTGGATCAGCCCTTCAACGAATCGACTTCGCCGACATTGATCGTGCGGCGGGTACGGAACAGGGTCACCAGGATCGCCAGGCCGATGGCGGCTTCCGCGGCGGCGACGGTCAGGATGAAGAACACGAACAGCTGGCCGGACGGATCGCCCAGCTGGCGCGAGAAGCCGACGAAGTTGATGTTCACCGACAGCAGCATCAGTTCGATCGACATCAGCAGGACGATGACGTTCTTCCGGTTGAGGAAGATGCCGGCCAGGCTGATGGCGAACAGCACCGCGCCAAGCGCAAGGATGTGGCCAAGGGTAATCACGGCTGGGTCTCCTCGCCGGTGGCCGGCTTGCTGTTGCTGTGCACGACCGGTGCTTCGGCACCCATCTTGACCATGCGCAGGCGCTGGCCGGCCTTGACCATGGTCTGCTCGCCCGGGTTCTGGCTCTTGACGCCGGTACGGCGGCGCAGGGTCAACATCACGGCGGCAACCACGGCCACGGTCAGGATGACGGCGGCGAACTCGAACGGCAGCAGGTACTCGGTGAACAGCGTGCGTGCCAGCCAGGTGATGTTGGAACTGTCGGCGGCGACCGCAGCGGCGTTGTCGGCCGGGAACGGCGTGACCGAGCGTGCCTTGACGCCGATCAGGATCAGCATCTGCGCCAGCATCGCCACCGCCACAATGAGGCCGACCGGCAGGTAGCGCACCCAGCCCTCACGCAGCTTGGTGGGGTCGATGTCCAGCATCATCACCACGAACAGGAACAGCACCATCACCGCGCCAACGTAGACCAGCACCAGCGCCACGCCGAGGAACTCGGCGCCCACCAGCAGCCACACGCAGGCAATGGAGAAGAAGGTCAGCACCAGGCAGAGCACGGCGTGAACCGGGTTGCGCACGCTGATCACCGCACCGGCCGAAACCGTTGCCGCGATGGCGAACACCCAGAAAGCGATATTTACCCAATCCATCTCTCGACCTCAGCGGTAAGCGGCATCGGCGGCACGACGCTCGGCGATCTCGGACTCGAGACGGTCGCCAAGGGCCAGCAGCTGCGGCTTGGTAACGATGTTTTCCCCACGGTTCTCGAAGTGGTACTCGAGGATGTGGGTTTCGACGATCGAGTCCACCGGGCAGCTTTCTTCGCAGAAGCCGCAGAAGATGCACTTGAACAGGTCGATGTCGTAGCGGGTGGTGCGGCGGGTGCCGTCCTCGCGCTTGGCCGAGTCGATGGTGATGGCCAGCGCCGGGCACACCGCTTCACACAGCTTGCAGGCAATGCAGCGCTCTTCGCCGTTGGGATAACGGCGCAGGGCGTGCAGGCCGCGGAAGCGCGGCGACTGCGGGAACTTCTCCATCGGGTACATCATCGTGTACTTCGGCTTGAAGCTGTACTTCAGCGTCAGCCAGAGGCCGGCCAGCAGTTCGAGCAGCAGCAGGCTCTTGAAGTAATGGGTAATCCTGTTCATCACTTAGACGCCCTTTTGAATCACGCCGAAGAACACCATGACGGCGGTAACCGCGATCCACAGAATGGCCAGCGGGATGAAGACCTTCCAGCCCAGGCGCATGATCTGGTCATAGCGGAAGCGCGGGAAGCTGGCACGGAACCAGATGTAGGCACTGGCGAAGAAGAACACCTTGACGAACAACCACGGTGCACCGCCCTTCCAGATCCAGTCGACCAGCGGCGAGACATTGCCGAAATCGACCCAGCCCTGGACCGGGCTCAGCCAGCCGCCGAGGAAGAAGATCGAGATCAGGAAGCTGATCAGGATCATGTTCGCGTATTCGGCCAGGAAGAACAGGGCGAAGGCGCCGCCGGAGTACTCGACCATGTGGCCGGCAACGATTTCCGACTCGCCTTCCACCACGTCGAACGGCGCGCGGTTGGTTTCAGCCACGCCCGACACCCAGTAGATGACGAACAGCGGGAACAGCGGCAGCAGGAACCAGTCGAAGAAACCGGAGCTGCCGGCCTGCGCAGCGACGATGTTGCTCAGGTTCAGGCTGCCGGCGGCGATCATCACACCGACCAGGGCGAAGCCCATGGCGATTTCGTAGCTGATCATCTGCGCCGAGGCGCGCATGGCACCCAGGAACGCGTACTTCGAGTTCGATGCCCAACCGGCCAGGATGATGCCGTAGATGCCCAGCGAGGTCATCGCCAGCAGGTACAGCAGGCCGGCGTTGGCATTGGACAGCACGATCTGCGAATCGAAGGGCACCACCGACCAGGCCGCGAAGGCGGGGGCCAGGGTGATCAGCGGGGCCAGCAGATAGATCGCCTTGTTGGCGCTGCTCGGCTGGACCACTTCCTTGAACAGCAGCTTGAAGACGTCGGCGAAGGCCTGGAAGATGCCCATGCCCACGTACATCGGGCCGTGGCGGACGTGCATCCAGCCGATCAGCTTGCGTTCCCAGACCACGTAGAAGGCCACCGAGATGATCACCGGCACGGCGATCACCAGGATCTTCAGGATGATCCAGATCAGCGCGCCGATGTCACCGAGGCCCAGCAGCCACTGGTGCAGCGGGTCGACCGCGTTCAACAGCAATTCGTTCATGCAGCCACCACCGATACGCGAGCGGCACCCAGCGGCGCGGTCGCGCCGTGGCCCGATTCAATCCAGACCGAACCCGCAGCGACGCGGGCGTCGACCACCACCGGCAGGGTGGCCTTGCCGGCGTCGGTGCCGACCTTGGCCATCTGCCCTTCCTGCAGCTGCAGGCGAGCGGCATCTTCTGCGTTCAGCACGATGCGCGGGGCGTTGTTGAGCGGATGCGACTGCAGTGCCGGCGCGCGACGGACCACCGCATCGGTGCGGTAGATCGCGGCGGTCGAAGCCACTTCCAGGCCTTCACCGGCAACTGCCGGCTGCGCCGAAGCAGCGACGGTGACCGACACCGGGGCCAGGCTGGCACGCAGGCCGGCCAGGTCGGTGAAGTCGAAACCGGCCAGGGCCATGTCGCCGCCCAGTGCGCGCAGCACGCGCCAGCCTTCGCGGGCCTCGCCCGGCAGCTTGCCGCCGGCACGGGCCGACTGCTCGCGACCATCGAGGTTGGTCAGGGTGGCATCGATTTCCGGCAGCGCACCGATCGGCAGGATCACGTCGGCAACGTCGCGGGTCGAGGCGCAGGCGAACTGGCTGAAGGCCACCACCTGCGCACCGGCCAGCGCCTTGCGGGCGGCCGGGGCGTCGGCGAAGTCCAGGCCCGGCTCAAGGCCGTACACCACGTAGGCCTGGCGCGGCTGCGCCAGCATCGCGGCGACGTCCTTGCCAGCCGGCAGCACGCCGGCGCGGGTCAGGCCAACGGCGTTGGCGCCCTGCGGGATGCGGCACAGCTTGGCACCGGTAGCGGCAGCGAAGTCACGCGCGGCAGCGCGGATCGCGGCAGCCTGCGGGTGGTTCTCGGCGATGCCACCAACGATCAGCACGGTGTTGTTGCCGCCCTGCACTGCCGAACGCAGCTCGGCGTTGGCCAGCGCGTCGACGAACTTCGACGGGGCAACGATCTGCTTGCCGGCGACACTGAAGGCGAAGTCGAAGTCCACCGGATTGACGACGTGGATCTTCGCGCCCTTGGTGGTCTGCGCCTTGCGCAGGCGAGCGTGCAGCAGCGGCAGTTCGTGGCGGATGTTGCTGCCCAGGACCACGATGCGGTCGGCGCCCTCGATCTCGGCCAGCGGCAGGCCGAACACTTCGGCGGTTGCGGCGTCGGAGAAATCGCGGTTGTTGATGCGGTGGTCGATGTTGCCCGAGCCCAGGCCCTTGGCCAGGCGGGCCAGCAGTGCGCCTTCCTCGTTCGAGGTCGACGGGTGCACCAGCAAGCCCAGGTTGTCGCCCTGGTTGGCCTTGAGGATTTCGGCGGCCGCGGCCAGGCCTTCGGCCCAGCTCACTTCCCTCCACTCGCCGTTGACCTTGCGCAGCGGCTTGACCGCACGGTCTTCGCTGTACAGGCCCTGGTGCGAGTAGCGGTCACGGTCGGACAGCCAGCACTCGTTCACGGCTTCGTTGTCGCGCGGCACGGTGCGCAGCACTTCGCCGCGACGCACGTGCAGGAACAGGTTCGAACCCATCGCGTCGTGATAGCCCAGCGACTCGCGCGCGGTCAGTTCCCACGGGCGGGCGCGGAACTGGAACACCTTGTTGGTCAGCGCGCCGACCGGGCAGACGTCGACGACGTTGCCGGACAGCTCGGTGGTCAGCGGCTTGCCGTCGAAGGTACCGATCTGCAGGTTCTCACCGCGGTACATGCCACCCAGTTCGTAGGTACCGGCAACGTCGGCGGTGAAGCGGACGCAGCGGGTGCACTGGATGCAGCGGGTCATCTCGGTGGCAACCAGCGGACCCATGTCCTCGTCAGGCACCACGCGCTTGCGCTCGTTGAAGCGGCTGACCGAACGGCCATAGCCCAGCGACACGTCCTGCAGCTCGCACTCGCCGCCCTGATCACAGATCGGGCAGTCCAGCGGGTGGTTGATGAGCAGGAACTCCATCACCGAGCGCTGGAACTTCAGCGCCTTTTCGCTGCGGGTGGCGACCTTCATGCCGTCCATCACCGGGGTGGCACAGGCCGGCGCCGGCTTCGGCGACTTCTCCACGTCCACCAGGCACATGCGGCAGTTGGCGGCGATCGGCAGCTTCTCGTGATAGCAGAAGCGCGGAATCGGAATGCCGGCCTTGTCGGCCGCCTGGATGATCATCGAGCCCTTGGGCACGACCAGCGACTTGCCATCGATCTCGATGGTGACGTGATCGGGTGGGACGCTCGGATTTACGGGTTGCGCGCTCATGCAGCGGCTGCCTCCACCTTCTTGCCGTCAACCATCGAATGACCGTTGACGATGTAGTACTCGAACTCGTCCCAGAACTGGCGCAGGAAGCCCTGGATGGGCCATGCAGCCGCTTCGCCGAACGCACAGATGGTGTGGCCTTCGATCTGCCCGGCCACTGCCTTCAGCTGGTGCAGGTCTTCCATCGTGGCCTTGCCGGCGACGATGCGCTCCAGCACGCGGTGCATCCAGCCGGTGCCTTCACGGCACGGGGTGCACTGGCCGCAGGATTCCTTGTGGAAGAACTGGCTGATGCGGCAGGCGAACTTGACGCAGCAGACGCTGTCGTCGAGCACGACGATCGCACCCGAGCCCAGGCCGGAGCCCAGCGCACGGATGGTGTCGTAGTCCATCGGCAGGCCCTTCAGCTCGGCCGCGGTCAGCACCGGCATCGACACGCCGCCCGGGATCGCGCCCTTGAGCTTGCGGCCCGGACGCAGGCCACCGGCCATTTCCAGCAGGTCGTCGAAGGTGGTGCCCAGCGGCACTTCGAAGTTGCCGCCGTTCTGCACGCAGCCGGACACCGAGAAGCACTTCGGGCCACCGTTGGCGGTCAGGCTCAGGCCCTTGAACCACTCCGGGCCGTTGCGGATGATCGCCGGCACCGAACCGTAGGTTTCGGTGTTGTTGATCGTCGACGGCTTGCCGTACAGGCCGAAGTTGGCCGGGAACGGCGGCTTGTAGCGCGGCTGGCCCTTCTTGCCTTCCAGCGATTCCATCAGCGCGGTTTCTTCGCCGCAGATGTACGCGCCGGCGCCCAGCGCGCCGTAGATGTCGATGTCCACGCCGCTGCCGAGGATGTTCTTGCCCAGCCAGCCGTTCGCATAGGCGTCGGCCAGGGCCTGCTCGAAGTGCTCGAACGGCTCGTGGTGGAATTCACCGCGCAGGTAGTTGTAGCCCACGGTCGAACCGGTGGCGTAGCAGGCGATCGCCATGCCTTCCACGACCGAATGCGGGTTGTAGCGCAGGATGTCGCGATCCTTGCAGGTGCCCGGCTCGGATTCGTCCGAGTTGCAGAGGATGTACTTCTGCATGTTGCCCTTGGGCATGAACGACCACTTCAGGCCGGTCGGGAAGCCGGCGCCACCGCGGCCGCGCAGGCCCGAGGCCTTGACCATCTCGATGACCTGCTCCGGCGTGATCTTCTCTTCGAGGATCTTGCGCAGGGCAGCGTAGCCACCGGTCTTCAGGTAGCTTTCGTACGACCACGGGGTGTCGTAATGCAGGGTGGTATAGACCACCTGGTGCGGCAGCGGCGCGGGGCCGACCGGACCCTTGGATTCGTGGTGATGTGCCATGCCCTTACTCCAGCCCGTCCAGCAGCTCGTCGACCTTTTCCAGGGTCAGACGCTCATGGTAGTGACCGTTGATGACCATCATCGGCGCGCCACCGCAGCCGGCCAGGCACTCTTCCTCGCGCTTGAGGTAGACGCGGCCGTCAGGGGTCGATTCACCGTGCTTGATGCCCAGCTTCTTCTCGCAATGGCGCACGATGTCCTCGGCGCCATTGAGCCAGCAGCTGATGTTGGTGCAGATGGCCACGTTGTTGCGGCCCACCTTCTCGGTCTCGAACATCGAGTAGAAGCTGGCGACCTCGTAGGCCCACACCGGTGGCAGGTCCAGGTACTTGGCCACGCCGGCGATCAGTTCGTCGGTCAGCCAGCCCTGGTTCTGCTCCTGGGCCGCATGCAGGCCCTGCAGCACGGCAGAGCGCTTGCGGTCCGGCGGGAACTTGGACAGCCAGTGATCGATGTGAGCGCGGGTCTTGTCGCTCAGCACCACCATCGGGTCGACGTCGCGCGCCGCCTCGAAATTACCTGTCGCCTTCATCGGCCGACCTCAGCGAAATGCATAACGTGAAATTCCAGAAACTGCGGCGCCGGCTTGCGCCGGCTGCCTGCAGCGGGCGTTGGCGTGGCGGACGGCATTACCGGTCAACCTCGCCGAACACCAGGTCGTAGGTGCCGATCATCGCCACCACGTCAGCCAGCATGTGGCCGCGCACGACCGAATCGATCGAGGACAGGTGGGCGAAGCCCGGCGCACGCAGGTGCACGCGGAACGGCTTGTTGGCGCCATCGGAGACCAGGTAGCAGCCGAATTCGCCCTTCGGGGCTTCCACCGCCGAGTAGGTCTCGCCGGCCGGCACGCAGTAGCCTTCGCTGAACAGCTTGAAGTGGTGGATCAGCGCTTCCATGTCGTCCTTCATGTCCTCGCGCCTGGGCGGAGCGACCTTGAAGTTCTTCACCATCACCGGGCCCGGGTTGGCCTTCAGCCACGCCACGCACTGCTTGATGATGCGGTTGGATTCGCGCATTTCGGCAACGCGGACCAGATAGCGGTCGTAGCAGTCGCCTTCCTTGCCCAGCGGGATGTCGAAATCGACGGCATCGTACTTGGCGTACGGACGCTTCTTGCGCAGGTCCCAGGCAATGCCCGAACCGCGCAGCATCACGCCGGTCATGCCCCACTGGTGGGCCAGTTCGGGAGTGACCACGCCGATGCCGACGGTACGCTGCTTCCAGATGCGGTTGTCGGTCAGCAGGGTTTCGTATTCGTCGATGCGCTTGGGGAACTCGACGGTGAAGTTCTCCAGGAAGTCCAGCAGCGAACCCTCGCGCGAAGCATTGAGCTGCTTCAGCGCCTTGCCCTTGTGCCAGCGCGATTCCTTGTACTTCGGCATGTGGTCCGGCAGGTCGCGGTAGACACCGCCCGGACGGTAGTACGCCGCGTGCATGCGCGCGCCGGAAACCGCTTCGTAGCAGTCCATCAGCTCTTCGCGTTCGCGGAAGGCGTACAGCATCACCGCCATCGCGCCCAGGTCGAGCGCGTTGGAGCCCAGCCACATCAGGTGGTTGAGGATGCGGGTGATTTCATCGTACATGGTGCGGATGTACTGGGCACGCTCCGGCGCCTCGATGCCCATCAGGGTCTCGATCGCGCGTACGTAGGCGTGCTCGTTGCACATCATCGACACGTAGTCCAGTCGATCCATGTAGCCGATCGACTGGTTGAACGGCTTGGACTCGGCCAGCTTTTCGGTACCACGGTGCAGCAGACCCACGTGCGGGTCGGCGCGCATGATGGTTTCACCGTCCATTTCCAGGATCAGGCGCAGCACACCGTGAGCGGCCGGATGCTGCGGGCCGAAGTTCATGGTGTAGTTGCGGATTTCCTGCCGGCTCTCGGCGGCGTTGCTGGCGAATGCTTCGCCGGCCTGGTGTACGTGGCTCACTTCACTGCCTCCTGCGCGCGCTCACCTTCTGCGGTCTGCAGACGGGCGTCGTCGCGGATCACGCGCGGCACGCCGACACGCGGCTCCACCGAGGTGACCGGTTCGTAGATCACGCGCTTCTTCTCTTCGTCGTAGCGGACTTCGACATTGCCGATCAGCGGGAAGTCCTTGCGGAACGGATGGCCGACGAAACCGTAGTCGGTCAGGATCCGGCGCAGGTCCGGGTGGCCTTCGAAGATCACGCCGTACAGGTCGAACGCCTCGCGCTCGAACCAGTTCAGGCCCGGCCAGATACTGGTCAGCGAGGACACCACCGGCAGCGCTTCGTCAGGAGCGAAGCAGCGCAGGTGCATCATCAGGTTGTGCTGGTAGGAACGCAGCTGCGCGACCACGGCGAAGCGCTGGGTCGGCATGTGCTGCGGGCGGGCACCGTCGGCACCGTTTTCCTCGGTGGGGAACTCGCCCCACGCGAAGCGGCCCTGGGCCTTGCCTTCGACGCCTCGGCTGAAGCCCTGCGAGGACACATCGGCGGTGTCCCATTCGTCGGAGCCATAACCGAGGTAGTCGACGCCGCACAGATCCACGGCCTGCTCGAAACCAAACTCGTCACGCAGCGCCAGGGCGGTGGCGTGCCACTCGGCGGCAGGCACTTCCAGCGTCACTTCGCCGCGGGGTTCGACCACGATGACCTTCGCACCAGCGAAACGTGCGGAGAGTCGGTCGATGAAGGATGCTTGCTCTGCCATGGGGGCTTGGCGCGCTCTAGTCAGGTGAAGGGGTCAGCGGGCGATGGTCTGTGTACGCCAGATCTTCTTCTGCAGCTGCAGGATCCCGTACACCAGCGCCTCGGCGGTCGGCGGGCAGCCCGGGACGTAGACGTCCACCGGCACCACGCGATCACAGCCGCGCACCACAGAATAGGAGTAGTGGTAGTAGCCGCCACCGTTGGCGCAGCTACCCATCGAGATGACCCACTTCGGGTCCGGCATCTGGTCGTAGACCTTGCGCAGCGCCGGGGCCATCTTGTTGACCAGGGTACCGGCCACGATCATCACGTCGGACTGACGCGGCGACGGGCGGAACACCACGCCGTAGCGATCCAGGTCCAGGCGCGCGGCGCCGGCGTGCATCATCTCGACGGCGCAGCAGGCCAGGCCGAAGGTCATCGGCCACATCGAGCCGGTGCGCGCCCAGTTCAGCAGTGCGTCGACGCTGGTGGTGACGAAGCCCTTTTCCAGCAGCGGGTTGTCGCCTTCCGGCCGCAGGATGTCATCAACCCGGCCTTCCGGCGACGGATTGTTCATGAGGCCATCGAGCGTCTGAATCACTCCCATTCCAGCGCTCCCTTCTTCCAGACGTAAATGAAACCGAGGAACAGCATGCCGACGAACAGGCCCATGGTGACCAGCGAACGGGCGCCCAGTTCCATGAAGACCTGGGTCCACGGCACGATGAAGATGATTTCCAGGTCGAAGACGATGAACTGGATCGCGATCAGGTAGTAGCGCACGTCGAACTTCATGCGCGCGTCTTCGAAGGCTTCGAAGCCGCACTCATACGGCGACAGCTTTTCCAGATCGGGGCGGCGGGGACCGAGGAATCGACCAACCAGCATCAGCGTAACGCCGATACCGGTGGCAACGATCAGAAACAGCAGAGACGGCAAATATTCGGCCAGCACAGCGATTCTCTCTTGCCTCTGCCGCTGCGCCTGCAGGCGCTTTGGCATGGGGGAGTGGACGGGAACCTGCCTGGCGCCTTGCGCGCCAGACGAACCCGCTTTACTTACAAATGGTGCCCAAGAGGGGACTCGAACCCCTACGACTTGCGTCGCTACCACCTCAAGGTAGTGCGTCTACCAATTCCGCCACCTGGGCAAACGATCACATCAGACTATCTTTCCGATGCGCCGCGTATTGTAACCGGCTTCAGTCTTTCTGGGAGCCTTCCGAAGGCTTTTCTTCACCAGAAACCGAAGATTCCGCCTGAGCCGGCACATTGGCGGCCGGAACCGGGGCTGCCGGGACCGCATCGGCCTTCGGGACGGCCGGCAGCTCGCCCGCCGGCGCCGCCGGAGCGGTCGCTGCCGGGGCGGACATCAGACCCAGATCCTGGTCGGCCGCCGGACGGGTGCCGTGACCGGCATACCAGGCCATGAAGAGGCTGATGCCAAAGAACACGACAGCCAGCCACTTGGTCGACTTGGACAGGAAGTTCGAGGCGCCACGCGCACCGAACACCGTGCCCGAGGCACCGGCACCAAAGCCCGAACCTGCCGCCGCACCCGAGCCACGCTGCATCAGGATCAGCGCGATCATGGCCACAGCGACCAGCACGTAGACGACATTGAGGATCAACATCAGCATTGGAAACCGCCCTCGGACAATACTTCTAGGATTAGTTCGCGGCCGCCGCCCGTGCGATGGCCAGGAAGTCCGCGGCCACCAGGGAGGCGCCGCCGACCAGCCCACCATCGACATCCGGCTGCGCGAACAGTTCCCCGGCATTGTCGGGCTTCACGCTACCGCCGTAAACAATGGGCAGTGAATCGGCGATTCTAGCATCGATACGCGCGACTTCGCCACGGATGAACGCGTGCACCTGCTGCGCCTGCTCCTTGCTGGCGGTACGGCCGGTGCCGATGGCCCAGACCGGCTCGTAGGCGACCACGGCGCTGGCGAAACCGGCCGCACCGGCCAGTTCCAGTACCGGCGCCAGCTGGCTGGCGATGACCGTTTCGGTCTGCCCGGCCTCCCGCTGTTCCAGGGTCTCGCCCACGCACAGCACCGGGACCAGGCCAGCATGCTGGGCGGCGGCGAACTTGCGCGCGACCAGCTCGCTGCTTTCATGGTGGTACTGGCGGCGTTCGGAGTGGCCGACCAGGCCATAGCGGGCCCCGACCTCGACCAGCATGGCTGCGCAGACCTCGCCGGTGTAGGCGCCCTTCTCGTTGCTGCTGACGTCCTGTGCACCAAAGGCCAGGCCGGTCGCGCCGAAGTCCTCGACCAGCTCGCCCAGGTACGGCAGCGGCGGCAGGATCACCACGTCCACGCCCTCCAGCGGCAGCCCGGCGGCCACCTGCTCCAGCAGTTCATTGGCGAATTGACGGCTGCCGTGCAGCTTCCAGTTTCCGGCGACGATCTTGCGGCGCATGAGCGGGTGGCTCCTGTGTGAAGTCAGCCGGTCATGATACCCGCTACGGCAAAAATCCGTTTCCGTGTAAGCGGTTACATGGATTTTCAGCCAACGGCGCAGCCCCTCGTGGCGGGGGTCGGGTTGGTCGCGGAGAGCCCGGCTGGATCTGGGGCTTGGCCGCGGCATGGATGCCGCGAACACCCCCGTCATCCCCGCCCGCCCGGCCTCTGACACATTCCGACGGTTCCGCCCGCCACGGAAAGAAAAAAGAAGAGCAAGAGCAAAAGCGGCATTCCGGGTGCCCTGCCCCACTTCGATCTGACAGATCTCATCCACGCATGGCGTGGATCTACCGTGTCGACCAAGGTCGACACCTACCGAGAATCGGGATTTACCCACCGTCACCGGGAAACTGTCGGGGGTGGGGCGGTGTGGGTTGGCAGGACCGTTGGCGCCATGGATGGCGCCATCGAGCCCCCATGGACGGGTTCACGGCGTGTCCTGCCAACCCACGCCGCCCCGCTCAACCGGCACGAATCCAGAGCCGCTTTGGCTTTGGGCTTGCTGGCCAGCGGCCGGCACTACCGCGGGCGCAGGGTGCGACCCTGCAAAAAACAAGGCCGCCTTTCGGCGGCCTCACTTCTCTTTACTTCAGCTTGATCTCGCGCAGGCGCTCCTCGAGGAAGCCGTGGGCGGTGATCGGCTCCGGGTACCGGCTCGGGTTCTCCGGGGTGATGCACGAGGGCAGCACGTCGATCAGGAAGTCCGGGTTCGGGTGCAGGAAGAACGGCACCGAGTAGCGCGGCTGGCGCGCCAGCTCGCCCGGAGGATTGACCACGCGGTGGATGGTCGACGGATACACATGGTTGGTCAGGCGCTGCAGCATGTCGCCGATGTTGACCACGATGGTGTCCGCGTCCGAGGTGAACGGCACCCACTCGCCGTCGTGCGACTGCACTTCCAGGCCCGCGGCACTGGCACCCACCAGCAAGGTGATGAAGTTGATGTCGCCATGAGCACCGGCACGAACGTTCGGGATGTCGTCGGTGGTGATCGGCGGGTAGTGGATCGGGCGCAGGATCGAATTGCCGAAGTTGGTCTTGTCGGCGAAGAAATTCTCCGGCAGGCCGATGTGCAGGGCGAGCGCCGACAGCACGCGCGACCCCAGGTTGTCCAGCGCCTGGTACAGGCCGTACCCCCGCTCGCGGAAGCCCTCTACTTCGGTCGGCCACAGGTTCGGCGCCATCACGTCACGGTACTTGGAGTCGTCGGCGATCTCGCGGCCGATGTGCCAGAACTCCTTCAGGTCGAAGTGCTTGGAGCCCTTGGCGGTCTCCACGCCGAAGGGGGTATAGCCGCGGGCCCCGCCGCTGCCAGGCACGTGGTACTTGCGCTTGACCTCTTCCGGCAGGGCGAAGAAGGCCTTGAAGGCATCGTAGGCCGCGTCGATGTCGGCCTGCGGGATGCCGTGGTTGCGGATGCCCGCGAATCCCCATTGGCGATAGGCCGCGCCCAGCTCGGCCACGAAGGCCTCGCGGTCGCTGTCGAAACGGGTGATGTCGAGGGTGGGGATCTGGCTCACAGCGGTTCCTGGCTTGTCATTGGGTCTGGGGGGCCAGCGCATTCATGGCCCGCCTGAACATTGTGACAGATCGCCCGGGGGACGCCACTCGATACGAAGAAACAAACCGATACAATGCGCGACCCGCGCGCGGATTAACGCTTCCGTCACGTGGGGCCCGACCTTTTCCCCGCTCCCTGAATCCGCTTCGCCATGTCTGCAGCCGCCCCTGCCGCACTCGCCCTTGAAGGCTTCACCCGGCGTTGGCGCCGGCTGGCCTGGTGGTCGCTGTTCGTCGCCGGCAATGCGGTCCTGGCTGCGGCGATCGCACTGGGCAACGTGCCGCTGCGGGACAATCCAGGCGGCAGCGCGGGCCTGGCCTACCTCGCGATCGCCCTGCCCGGCCACCTGCTCGCGTTCGGCGCGCTGGCCGGCCTGCTGCCGTTGCTGCTGGGGCTGTGGCCACGCACTGCCCGTACGCTGAGCATCAGCGCCGTTCTCCTGCAGGGCCTGTGGCTGTGCCTGCTGCTGGTCGACGCCAAGGTGTTCACCCTGTACCGCTTCCACCTCAACGCCATGGTCGTGAACATGGTGTTCGGCGGCGCCCTGCAGGACCAGGTCGCCCTGTCCTGGAAGACCTGGCTGCAGGTCGCGCTGCTGGTCGCCGCGGTCTTCGCCGCCGAAGGCCTGCTGGCCTGGGCGTGCTGGAAGCTGCTGCCGGCAGTGCCGCGCCGGCGACGGGTGCTGCAGGCGTGGGCAGCGGTCGCGCTTCTGATGGCCGGCGGCCAGGTGGCCACCGCCTACTACGACGCCCGCGGCGACCGCGATGTGATCGCGCAGTGGAACTACCTGCCGTGGGCGCAACCGATCACCGCCAAGAGCTTCATGCGGCGCCTGGGCGTGGTCAGCCAGCAGCAGGCCGGCCTGCCCGACCCGCGCCATGCGCAGCTGCAGTACCCACTGCACCCGCTGCGGTGCCAGAACCCGCATCGTCCCAATGTGCTGATGGTGGTGCTGGAATCGCTGCGCCAGGACGTGCTGACACCGCAGCTGATGCCCAACACGTCGGCGCTGGCGCAGGACGCGCGCGTGTTCGACCAGCACTTCAGCACCGGCAATGCCACCCGCTACGGCCTGTTCGGGCTGCTGTACGGCCTGCCCGGTGGTTACTGGCCAAGCATGCTCGACGAGCAGCGCGGCTCGCAGCTGTTCCAGGTGCTGGGCCAGCAGGGCTACGACCTGCACCTGTACGGCAGTGCGCCGTTGTACAGCCCGGAATTCGATCGCACGGCATTCGCCGATGTGCGCGACCAGCTGCACCAGGGGCCATCGGCACTGAAGTCCGACGGCCGCGACCGCGCGATCATCAGTGCACTGCAGCAGGACATCCGCGCCAGCCAGGCGGCGCAGCGCCCGTGGTTTGGCTTCGTGTTCCTCGACTCCACCCACGCGCCGTACCACATGCCCGATGGTTACCCGCCCGTGGCGACGCCGATGGCTGCGGACATCGACTTCCTCAAATTCGGCCCGGAGCATGACCCGACGCCGGAACTCAACCGCTACCGCACCGCCGTGCACTACGCAGACAGCCTGATCGGCTCGCTGCTGGACGACCTGCGCGCACAGGGCCTGGCCGAGGACACCATCGTGCTGGTCACCGGCGACCATGCCGAAGAGTTCAACGACCTCAAGCTGAACTATTGGGGCCACAACGGCAACTTCTCCGACTACCAGCTGCAGGTCCCGTTCGTGCTGCATTGGCCAGGCAGGGCCGCTGGCCGCGACGCCCGCACCAGCTCGCACGAAGACTGGGTACCGACACTGATGCGCCATGCGCTGGGCTGCGAGAACGCGCTGAGCGATTACAGCACCGGCCAGGACCTGCTGGCCGAACCGCAGGGCCCGCGTGCCCTGGTGGTCGAAAGCTGGTCGCAGCGCGCGATACGCCATGGCGACGCGATCTACGTGTTCGACAAGTTCGGCAACGCCACAGCGCTGGACCGGCACTACCTCCCGCTGCCCCAGCAGGCCCCTGATGCGGCTGCCGTACGCACTGCATGGGAAGCGTTGACCCGCTTCCGCAATCGTTGACCTTCAAGGATCGATCCCGCATGAACCGTCCGCTGCGCATCCTGCACACCGAAGCCGCCAAGGGAATGGGCGGACAGGAGATCTACATCTTCCGCCACATGCAGGTGATGCGCGCGCGTGGCCATGAGGTGGCGCTGCTGTGCCAGCCCGAAGCGCGCCTGGCCAAGCTGGCACGCGACGACGGTTTCACCGTGTACACCCTGCGCATGGGGGGCCTGCTGCGCCTGCTGCGCGGCATCTGGTCGGTCTCGCGCCTGGTGCGTCGCGAGCGCTACGACGTGGTCAACACCACCAGCCGCCGTGACGCGCTGATCGCCGCCGCCGGTGCACGCCTGGGCGGCACACCGCTGGTAATACGCTCGCGCCACCTGATGAGCCCGGTCAACTCGCTGCTGACCTATACCGGCCTGCCGCACCGGGTGATGACCGTCAGCAGCTTCGTCAAGCAGCTGCTGACCGAGCGCGGCATTCCGGCCGAGCACATCGGTATCGTGCCGCCAATTGCAGTCCCGCCGCGCTGGAGCGAGATCCGCAAGGCCGATCCCTGGCAATGCCTGCAGGAGGTGCGCGCGGAGGTGCGCGCCGAGCTCGGTTTCAGCGAGCAGGACATCGTGGTCGGTTGCGTGGCGGTGCTGCGCGGACCCAAGGGGCATGCCGACCTCCTGCAGGCGATGGTGCCGCTGTGCAGGACGCATCCGAACCTGCACCTGGTGGTGATCGGCGATGGCCAGCCGGTCATGGATCGGCTGCAGGCGCTGCGCGACGAGCATGGGCTGCAGCAACAGGTCCACCTGCTCGGCTATCGTGACGGCGCGTGCCGGCTGATGGCCGGCTTCGACATCTTCGCGCTGGCTTCGCACAAGGAAGCGGCCGGTACCGTGTTGCTGGAGGCTGCCTATGTCGGGGTACCGATCGTGGCCACGCGCGTAGGTGGCGTGCCGGAGATGGTGGTCGATGGCAGCAATGCGATCCTCACCCGATTGGGCGACAATGCAGCCCTGACAGGCGCACTGCGCCTGCTGGTGGAAGATCCGGAACGGCGGCGGCAGATGGGCCGCGCCGGGTGGGACTGGATGCACAGCGCGCACCGGTTCACCCCCGATGGCCACGGTGAGACCACCGAACACTACTACCGCCAGTGGCTGAAGGAGCTGGGACATGGCTGATGCCCGAACCGTACCGGTGCTCATGCACCACCACGTCAGTCCGTCGCCGGGCATGATCACCGTGTCACCGGAGAATTTCGAAAGCCAGATCGCCTGGTTGGCCGGCAACGGCTGGACTTCGCTGACACTGGACCAGTACGCCGGCTTCCTGGCCGGCAAGCCGGTGCCGCGCAAGTCGATCGTGATCACCTTCGACGATGGCTACCTGGACAACTGGGTGTATGCGCACCCGATCCTGCAGAAGTACGGCATGCACGCAGTGGTGTTCGTGGTCACCGGCTGGATGGGTGAAGGCCCGGAGCGGCCCCATGCGGGGCTTGCCGGAGCAGTGCTGCCTGCCACGCCGGACCACCGCGGTTGCGAAGCGGCCATCTACGAGCAGAACCGCAGCGACGACGTGATGATGCGCTGGAGCGAAGCGCGCGCGGCCATCGCCGCCGGCACCTTCGAAGTGCATTGCCACACCCATACCCACACCCGCTGGCTGCGCCGCGACGACCTGGACCGCGCACAGCGCCGTGCGGGCCTGAGCCACGACCTGGCAGTCTCGCGCGAAGTCCTGCGGGACAAGCTCGGCGAGGTGTCCGATACGCTGTGCTGGCCTTACGGCGATTTCGACCAGGACCACATCGAGGTGGCACGCGAGCACGGCTTCCGCTACCTGCACACCACCCACCCGTTCGGCCGTAACGTGGTCGGCGGCGATCCGGAACGCATCTACCGCTTCGCGATCCGCAACCGCCCGGCGAGCTGGTTGCGCAAGCGCATCGCCCAGAGCCACCCCCCTGATCGCGCCGCTGTTCAATGGCTTCAAGGCGCGGCAGAAGAAGATGGTGCCGGGGCCGTGAGCCTCGCGCAGCCTTGCCGCCTGAACGAAAAAACGCCCCGGCATTGCGGGGCGTTTCTGTTTGGGCAAATGCACAGCTGCCTCAGGCGGCGGCTTCACGGACCGCTGCAGACAGGCGGTCCAGCGTGTCCTGCATCAGCGTTGCATCATCGGCCTCGACCGTGACACGCACCACCGGCTCGGTACCGGACGGGCGCAGGAACGCACGGCCACGGCCGGCCACTGACTGCTGCGCGACGGCCAGCGCGGCCTGCACGCTGTCGGCCTGCACGGTGGCCTTGGCCGAGACATTGCCCAGCCGCACGTTGACCGTCTTCTGCGGCACCCGCACCAGCCCCTTCAATGCCTGGCGCAGGGTCTGCCCGCTGTTGCGCAACGCCACCAGCACCTGCAGCGCACTGACGATGCCGTCACCGGTGGTGGCCCGATCCAGGCACAGCAGGTGGCCGGAGGCTTCGCCGCCGAGCACCCCACCGCCTTCGATCAGCGCCTGGTGCACATAGCGATCACCGACATTGCTGCGCACGAACGGAATCTGCAGATCGGCGAAGGCCTTCTCCACGCCGTAGTTGCTCATCAGCGTGCCGACCACCGGGCCGCGCAGGCGGCCTTCGGCTTTCCATGCCCGGGCCAGGATGTAAAGCAGGTCGTCGCCGTCGACCGGGTTGCCCTGGTCGTCGGCCATCAGCACGCGGTCGCCGTCGCCGTCGAAGGCAATGCCGAGATCGGCGCGGGTTTCGCGGACCTTGGCCGCGAGATTGTCGATATGGGTGGAGCCCACGCCGGCGTTGATGTTGACGCCGTTTGGCTCGGCGCCAATGCCGATCACCTCGGCACCCAGCTCGCGGAACAGCAGCGGTGCGATCTGGTAGGTGGCGCCGTGCGCGCAGTCCAGCACCAGGCGTACGCCACGCAGGTCGAACGCGCGCGGCACGCTGGCCTTGCAGAACTCGATGTAGCGGCCGACCGCCTCGCGGCCACGCGACGCCTTGCCCAGCTTCTCTGATTCGACGGTGGTGAACGGAACGTCCAGCGCCGCTTCGAGGGCAAGCTCGGTGGCATCGTCGAGCTTCTCGCCCTGGGCGGAGAAGAACTTGATGCCGTTGTCGTAGTGCGGGTTGTGCGAGGCACTGATGACGATGCCGGCATCCACGCCCAGCGTACGGGTCAGGAACGCCACCGCCGGCGTCGGCATCGGCCCCAGCAGCTGCACGTCGGCACCGGCGGCCACCAGGCCGGCTTCCAGCGCCGCCTCGAACATGTAGCCGGAAATGCGGGTGTCCTTGCCGATCACCACGATCGGCCGGCGCCCGTCCTGGCCGCGCTGGGCGACCAGGACACGGCCCAGGGCGTTGCCCAGGCGCAGCACGAAGTCGGCCGAGATCACGCCCTGGCCGACCCGGCCACGGATGCCATCAGTACCAAAGTACTTGCGGCCTCCCATCAAGCCACCTCCGGCGCCGGCTGACGGCCCAGCATCGCCAGCAGGTCGGACAGGCGGTCGCGCAGCTCGCGGCGATCGCAGATCTGGTCGATGGCACCATGTTCGAGCAGGAACTCCGAGCGCTGGAAGCCTTCCGGCAGTTTCTCGCGCACGGTCTGCTCGATCACGCGCGGGCCGGCGAAGCCGATCAGCGCCTGCGGTTCGGCGATGTTGATGTCGCCCAGCATCGCAAAGGAGGCCGAGACACCCCCGGTGGTCGGATGGGTCAGCACCGAGATGTACGGCAGCCCGGCTTCACGCAGCTTGCCCAGCGCGGCCGAGGTCTTGGCCATCTGCATCAGCGAGAACAGGCCTTCCTGCATGCGGGCGCCACCGCTCTGCGAGAAGCACACGTAGGGCGCCCCGATCTCGACTGCGGTTTCTGCGGCCAGTGCGAAACGCTCGCCGACCACCGAGCCCATCGAGCCGCCCATGAAGGCGAAGTCGAAAGACGATGCCACCAGCGCACGGCCCTTGAGCAGGCCGCGCATGGCGATCAGCGCGTCGTACTCGCCGGTATTCTTCTGCGCGATCTTGATGCGCTCGCTGTACTTCTTCTGGTCCTTGAACTTGAGCAGGTCGGTCGGCCCCAGGCGCGCACCGATCTCGGTGGTGCTGTCGGCGTCGAACAGGGCGGCCAGGCGCGCGCGCGCGCGGATCGCCATGTGATGGCCGCACTTCGGGCAGACTTCCAGGTTCTCTTCCAGTTCCGGACGGTACAACGCGCTGCCGCAGTTGCTGCACTTTTCCCACAGGCCCTCGGGGACACTGCGCTTCTTGCTGGGGGTGTTGTCGGTGCGGATGCCGGACGGCATCAACTTGCTGAGCCAACTCATGCGGGAGGACACTTCCGTTCAGGGCGGCCCTGGGGCCGCAAAGGCGGACAGTCTAGCTCCGCTTTCCCCGCCCGTGCACCCCCTTGCCAGCCGCGGGGCAGCGGGAAAAAACCATGCTGGGACGTACGTTTAGGTGCTGGACGGTGCCCGCCGCCGGCCGGCAGCCCTTGCGTGCAGACCTATGGGTAGTGCCGGCCGCTGGCCGGCAGCCCTTGCACGCGAGCCCTCGGGAGGATGCCGGCCAGCGGCCGGCACTACCGTTCCGCGTCCAGCGCCTGCCGCAGCGGGGCGAGGAAGGCCCGGGCGCGCTGCACCGCGTCTTCCGCCGAGCCCGCTTCCGCCAGCGCCGCCACCAGCGCGCTTCCGACCACCACGCCATCGGCCTGGCGGGCCATGGCCGCGGCACTGGCGGCATCCTTGATACCGAAGCCCGCCACCACCGGCACCGATGCGCGCGCGCGCAACGCCTGCAGGCGGGTACTGGCGGCATCGCTGTCCAGGCGCTCGGACGCGCCGGTGACACCGGCAAAGCTGACGTAGTAGAGATAGCCACGGGCCAGCGCCAGCAGCTTGTCGGCTCGCGCCTCGCTGGTGGTCGGCGACGCCAGCAGGACCAGTGCAAGGCCGGCTGCGTCGAACGCCTGCTGGGCATCGCCCGCTTCTTCCGGCGGCAGGTCGACCAGCAGCACGCCGTCCACGCCGGCGTCGACGGCGGCCTTGGCGAAGGCCGCGTAGCCATGGATCTCCACCGGGTTGAGGTAGCCCATCAGCACCACGGGGGTCTGCGCATCGCGTTGGCGGAACTGCGCCACGGCCTGCAGGACGTAGCGGCTGCCGGCGCCGCGTGCCAGCGCGCGCTCGGAGCTGCGCTGGATGGTCGGGCCATCGGCCATCGGGTCGGAAAACGGCACGCCCAGTTCGATCACGTCGGCGCCGGCCTCGACCAGTGCGTGCATGACCGGCACGGTCGCCTCCAGCGAGGGATCACCGGCGGTGACGAAGGGAATCAGCGCCTTGCGCTGCTGTTCGCGCAGACGCAGGAAACAGGCATCGAGTCGGGATACGGGCATTTCAGGCACATCCTTCAATCAGTTCAATCGCATCGCTGGTTCCCCAGTACATCCGGGTGACCTTCCCTTCAAACAGTTCCAGGCGGATGCCCAGGTCCGAACCCGGGTCCTGCCAGGTGAGGTACTCGCCCTGGTCACCGTCGTAGGCATGCGGGCTGGATACCGGCGGCTTCGGGAACTGCGCCATGGCCTGGGCACGGGTCATGCCGATGCGCAGGCCGAAGGGACCGGGCTGTTCAACCGGCAGCTCCGGGTCGTCGCCCGGCTTCAGATCAAATCGGACCACGCGGTCGTCGTCGGTCATCATCGACACGCCCGGCGGCAACCCCCTGCCGTCGTAGTACTCGCAGTCGCCTTCGAAGAACTCTTTCGCGCCCTGTGCCTTCCACGGCCCCAGTGACTTCAGGTCCCCCATGTGCTGGCCAACCAGCACTTCGCCGGCATGGTCCAGTGCAACCGAGGCGACGGCGGGGGCGTTGTCGCCGTTGCTCTCTTCCGCAGACGGCGGATCGACGATCGGCGTACGCGCCATCGGGTCGAGGTCATCGTTGGCGGCCGGCTGCCGTGCGGGCTGCGCGGTGGCTTTGGCAGCCGGCGCAAGCACTGGCGGTTCCGGCGGCTGGCACGCGGCCAGGCCCAGCACCAGCAGAAGCACCCCGCTGTTCCGCAGCAGCGCGCTCACAGCACCAGCCCTTCGCGAGCGGCGATGGTGTGCACGTCCTTGTCGCCACGGCCGGACAGGTTGCACAGCACGATCTGGTCACGCGGACGCTCACGCGCCAGCTTGATCGCCTGTGCCAGTGCGTGGCTGGACTCCAGTGCCGGCAGGATGCCCTCGGTATGCGCCAGCAGGTGGAAGGCCTGCAGCGCTTCTTCATCAGTGATGCCGAGGTAGCGCGCACGGCCGGTATCGGCCAGGAAAGCATGCTCCGGGCCGACGCCCGGATAGTCCAGGCCGGCCGACACCGAGTGGGTCTCGATGATCTGGCCGTCGTCGTCGCACAGCACATAGGTGCGGTTGCCATGCAGCACGCCCGGCCGACCGGCGGCGATCGATGCGGCGTGGCGGCCGGTGCCGATGCCGTCGCCGGCGGCTTCGGCGCCGACGATCTCGACCTGGCGATCGTTGAGGAAGGCGTGGAACAGGCCGATGGCGTTGCTGCCGCCGCCGACGCACGCGGTGATCGCATCGGGCAGGCGGCCATACTCGGCCAGCATCTGCTCGCGTGCCTCGCGGCCAACGATGGCGTTGAAGTCACGGACCATGCGCGGATACGGATCCGGGCCGGCCACGGTGCCGATGATGTAGAAGGTGTCCTGCACGTTGGTCACCCAGTCGCGCATCGCTTCGTTGAGCGCGTCCTTCAGGGTGGCCGAGCCGGAGGTGACCGGCACCACCGTCGCGCCAAGCAGCTTCATGCGGTAGACGTTGATCTTCTGCCGCTCGATGTCGGTGGCGCCCATGTACACCACGCATTCCAGGCCCAGGCGGGCGGCAACGGTGGCACTGGCAACACCGTGCTGGCCGGCACCGGTCTCGGCGATGATGCGCTTCTTGCCCATCCGCGCGGCCAGCAGCGCCTGGCCGATGGTGTTGTTGATCTTGTGCGCGCCGGTGTGGTTCAGGTCTTCGCGCTTGAGCAGGATCTGCGCGCCGCCGACATGGTCGCTCAGGCGCTGGGCGTGGTAGATCGGGCTCGGCCGGCCCACGTAGTGGGCCAGGTCGCGGTCGTAGGCAGCCTGGAATGACGGGTCCTGGCGGGCCTGGTCATAGGCCTGGGCCAGTTCCTGCAGCGGACCCACCAGGGTTTCGGCAACGAAGCTGCCGCCGTAGCGGCCGAAATGGCCCTGGGCATCCGGGAAGGCGTGGTAGTCGGCAATGGGGGAGGCAGACATGGAAGCGACCGCTGGTTCGAGACAGGTGGATACTCTAGCGCACGGGTCTTGACCGGAAAATGGATATTATCTGGCGCATATCGTCAGGAAATCTCACATGAGCCGTTCCCTGCTGCCGCCACTCAATGCGCTGCGTGCGTTCGAGGCCACCGCCCGTCTCGGCGGCGTCGGCCGCGCCGCACACGACCTGCATGTCACCCACGGTGCGGTCAGCCGGCAGCTGAAGCTGCTGGAAGACCATCTCGGCCTGGCGCTGTTCCAGCGTGCCGGTCGCGGCCTGCGCCTGACCGCTGCGGGCACGCGGCTGCAGGCAGCGTGCAGCGAGGCCTTCGGCGGCATCGAAGACTGCGTGCGCGAACTGCGGCGGCCGGCGGCGGCCCCGGCGCTGGTACTGGGCTGCAGCGGCAGCGTGCTGGCGCGCTGGATGATCCCGCGCCTGCCTGCGCTGCAGGCCGCCCTGCCCGGCGTGCGCCTGCAGTGGTCAGCGCTGGATGGCAGCTTCACCGAGGCACAGGCGGCACTGGATGCGGTACTGCTGCTGGCACAGGGGCCGTGGCCCCGGGGCTGGCAGGTGCGTGAGCTGGCCCCGGAACGGGTGGGCGTGGTGGTGGCCCCCTCGCATCCGGCCGCGCAGCGCCTGCGGCAGGCACCGCCCTCGGCGCTGCTGCAGGAGACGCTGCTGCACACCCGCTCACGGCCGCAGGCGTGGCCGGCGTGGGCGCAGGCGCACTCTCTGGACCCCGCGAAGCTGCAGCTGGGCACGGCCTTCGAGCATCTGTACTACCTGCTGGAGGCAGCGGTGGCCGGGCTGGGCCCGGCGATCGCACCCGAGCCACTGGTGGCCGAGGACCTGGCCGCCGGACGACTGGTCGCGCCGTGGGGGTTTGCCGCCACTGGTGGTTTCTGGGTGCTGGCGCAACCGGACGGACCACCTGATGCGCGCGTGGATGCGCTCGCCGACTGGCTGGGCCAGCAACTCCGATGACAACAAAAAGGGGACGGAGGGAATTAAGTCGCAAGTGGCACAAACGACCTGATTCCCTCCGTCCCCTTTTTTCAGCTGGCGGTCGGTGTGGCCAGGCGCTGCTGCAGGTCTTCGCGCAGGCGCGACAGCTCCGCTTCCGCCTGCTGCCGCTGCTGCATCCCTTCGCGATGGATGCTGCGCACTTCTTCCACCGTGGCGATCAGCTGGTCGTGTACATGGCGCAGCGTGGCAACGTCGATCACGCCGCGCTGGTTGCTGCGCGCGGTATCCACCGAGGCCTGGCGCAGCAGGTCGGCATTGCGGCGCATCAGTTCGTTGGTGGCGTCATCGATGGCCGTGGACAGTTCGACCGCAGCCTTCTGTTCGCCCAGCGAGAGCTGGATGGCGAACTGGCGCTTCCATGACGGAATGGTGATGTCGCGGACGGTGTTGAACTTCTCGATCAGCTGCAGCGCGTTGGCCTGGATCAGGCGGATCATCGGCAGCGACTGATCGGCGGCGTGCTGCATCAGCTGCAGGTCGGACACGCGCTTCTCGATCAACCGGATCGCATTGTCGATCTCGCCCTGGCGGATGCGCTGCTGGGGGTCCTCGCTGGCCTGCCCGGCCAGCTGTTCGGCCTGCAGTTCGGCCAGCCGCTGCTTGCCCGCTGCCGCATACAGGCCGAGCGCACGACGTTCTTCGCGGACGATATCGTGCATGCGGTCGAACTCGCCCACGCGCTTGTCCATCAACGCCTGCTGCACGCCGACGTCGGCCAGCAGCTGTTCGATCTGCGCGTTGGTGTCGCTGAACTTCTGCACCAGCTCGCCCTTGGAGGCGCGCATGCGGTCGATCAGGCCACCGATCACCGGCACCTTCGAACGCTGGGCGAAGCCATCCAGCTTCAGGCTGCGCGCGATGCGCACCACCTCGCCCAGCTTCTCGCCACTGGCATCCAGGTCACGATTGCGCACCTGGTCCAGCAACTGGCTGGAGAACGCGGCGGTGCGCGTGGCCGCCTCGCGGCCGAACACCTGCAGGTTGCCCGGGCGCAGATCGTCCAGTTCCAGACGGATCTCGGCGATGCGCGGCAGATCCTCGCGGACCAGCCCAAGCGCCTGCAGTGCACCTTCGTCGAGCGCAGTGGCGGTGGTCGTGCCGGGTACGAGGGCACCGGGGGTCTGGCTGTCCTGGGTCATCGGGCAGTCTCCTTGCAGTTGGGTAAGCGGCAGCGGCGGCCGGCTCAAGGCAGTCTAGCCTGAGCCGCGGCCACCTCGTCATCGATCTGTGCGTGCAACGTGGCAGCCTTGCCGGCCAACGCAGCGCCCGCAGCGGCCTGGCCCGCCAGTGCAGCCTGCCGCCAGGCTGGCAGCAGCACGTCATGGATGCGCGCGAAGCGTTGCAGCAGCATGTTGTCCTGGTCCTGCAGCAGCTGCCATTGGCCGGCTTCCAGGCGGCGCAGCGAGGCCAGCCGGCGAAGATGGTCCAGCCGGTGCGACAGCGCGGCCTGACCGGCGATATCCAGCGTCGTCAGCCGCGACGCAGCCAGTTCGGCCCAGCCGTCCAGCGCCGCGGCCGCCGCGGAATGCTCAACGATGGCCATGGCCCGCAGCTGCATGTGCTGCTTCAGGTGCTGGGCCTGCTCACGCGCCTGCAGGGCCAGTACGCCCAGCTGCGACTGCAGCGCGTGCCCTTCTGCTTCGCGAGCGACATCGCGCCCCAGCAGCCGTCCCCACCAGCCTTCCTGCTGCCGGATCTGCGCCGGGTTGCCGGCCTGCAGGGCCAGCGCGATGCGCGCAAGCGCAGCCACCAGGCGCTCGCCCGCACCCGGTGGCAACGGCGTTTCGCGCCGCGCCAGCGCCTGCAGCAACGGCGCACCATAGTCGGCCAGCGCAGCGACATCGACCGTATCCGGCAGCATCGGTGGCGGCAGTGGCACGCGCGTGGTCACGGCAGCGGCGGCGGCTTCGGCGTGGATGCCGGCATGCCATCGCCGTCTTCCGGTGGCAATGACTCGCCGTAGAAGTGGCGCATCAGCGCCTCATCCAGCGCCCGCTCCTCCGGCGTCGCGGCGCGGCGCACGCGCGCGCGCTGCGCCACCACAGCGCTCGGCGTGCCCCGCTCGACCTGCTGTCGCGCCCAGCCGGCGAACGCGGCCAGGGTCTGCGACACCTGCACCTGCTGCGCCTGCGATGCCGCCAGCAGCTCCACCAGCGGCGCCAGGCCCGCCTGCAGGTCGTCGGCCAAGGCCGTGGCCGGCACGCCGGGGGCTGCCGCGACCGGCGCCGGCGCAGCGGCCGGACGCGCCTCTGAAAGGCGATGCAGGGCCTCCAGCAGCGCCGGCCACGGCGCCGGGTCCGCAACGGCGATCGCTTCCGGCGCGGGCGGTGGCAGCTGCAGCGCGGTGGCGATATCGGCCAGCTGCGCCACCACGCGCCCGCCGACATCGCTGTCGTCGGCCCCCATGGCCTTGTTGCGCAGGAAGTCGCGCTTGATCTGTGCCCAGCGCTGCGCCTGCGTGTCATCCAGTACGCCGCGCAGTTCGGCCAGCTTCAACAGGTTCTCTTCGGCACCGGTGGTCAGCAGCTGCGCCTCGCCCAGGTAGTGGTCGGAGATCAACTGCTGCAGTTCGTCCTCGTTCATCACCGGGGAGATCTTCTCGGCCAGCTTGTTCATGTTGCGGTAGCTGCCTTGCAGGCGGAACGGCGGCTCGGTGCGGTAGCGGTCGTCCTGTGCGGCGCTGGCGATGTACTGCTGGTTGACCCGGTAGACCACGTCACGCACACGCAGCATGCGCTGCAGGGTGGCGGTGATCTCGTTGATCTCCGCGCTGCTGTAGGCGTGGCTGAGGCCGTTGGTCGAGACCTCCTTGCCCATCGCGCGGTCGACCAGTACATACAGGTCGGCCATGTCGCGCGTGGCCAGCGGCGCCAGCACCGGATTGGAGGTCAGGCTGTTCTCGATGTAGCTGAGGGTGAAGGCGGCCTCCATGCCACCGAGCACGTCACCGAGGTTGTAGATGTCGGCACGGTTGGCCAGCATGTCCGGAATCTTGAACACCTCGCCGGACTCGGTGTACGGGTTGCCGGCCATCACCACGCAGAACTTCTTGCCGCGCATGTCGTAGGTGCGGGTGCGACCGCGCCACACGCCCTCGATACGGCGGGTGCCATCGCACAGCGAGATGAACTTCTGCAGGAACTCGGGATGGGTGTGCTGGATGTCGTCCACATACAGCATGGTGTTGTTGCCCATTTCCAGCGCCAGGTTGAGCTTCTCCAGCTCCTGCCGCGAGGTCGCGTCCGGTGCCTGGGCCGGGTCCAGCGAGCGCACCTCGTGGCCCAGCGCCGGGCCGTTGATCTTCATGAAGACCAGGCCCAAGCGGTGCGCCACGTATTCCATCAGCGTGGTCTTGCCATAGCCCGGGGGCGAAATCATCATCAGCAGGCCCATCAGGTCGCTGCGCTTGTTCTCGCCGACCGTGCCCATCTGCTTGGCCAGGTTGTCACCGATCACGCCCAGGTAGACATCGTTGATCAGCTTGTTGCGTACGAACGAGGACAGCGGCCGCGCCTTGAACTCGGAAAGCCGCAGGGTCTCGCGCTCGCGACCGATGATGCCCTGGCGCAGCGCCTGGTAGGCATGAAACGCTGGCACGAAATGACGCAGGTGCTGCTGCAGGCGCGCGAGGAAATCATCCAGCGATACCATCAGCGCGCCATTGCTGATGCGTGCGTGTTCACCCAGCAGGCCATTGACCTCCGCCTGCAGTGCGGCATCGCTGGCACGGGTGCGCAACTGGCGCTGCACCAGCAGCAACGCGGCGGCTTCGTCGACATAGCCGGCATGCTGCGCATGCGCCGGCATCCGCGCCACTGCGCGCAGCCACTGCCCAGCCAATGACCAACGCGTAGCCAGTGGATCCTGGCCGCGCTGCAGGGCACGCTCGACCGCCTCACGCTGCCCCGCCTGTTCCAGCTGCTCGGCCAATGCCTCCAGCAGCGCCACCGCGTGGCGGCTGCTGCTGAACACCGGATCGCCCGCCGCCAGTTCTTCGCCCAGATAGGCGGCTGCAGCCTCCGCGGCATCGGCATCGAACGGCAACGCGTGGGACTGCGCATACCCCAGCAGCGCCTCGGCCATTTCTGTGCGCAACGCCAGGCGCCCTTCGTCGGACCCCAGCAGGCGTGCCAGCGCCTCGGCGCCCACCTGCCGCGCCGGCCATTGCGCCACCGCTTCGCGCCGCTGCTCAGCGGCCCAGAACAGCAACGCCAGCGCACGCACCCGCGGTGCGTGACGCAGGCTGCCGGCCGCCTGCTGCAAGGGCAGTAGCGCACGCAGGATCAGTGCCGCATCGTGGTCATGGATGCCACGCTCGTAGCCTTCGCGATAGCGTGGTGCGGCGAACGCACGCACACGCTGATCCAGCGCTTCCGGGTTGGCGACGTCGTGCTGCAGCGCAGCCAGATCGAGGCCATCGCGCCCCTCCTGCGCGGCCAGCAGCAGGCTGCCGGCCAGATACTCGCCGCGATACAGCGTGGGCGATTCCGAGTCGAGGGTGACCGGCCAGAACGGCTTGAGTGCGTCCAGCTCCGGATCGTGCAGGGTCTCCAGGAAGTCGGTGCCGGTCAGATGGATGGCCAACGTGTCGCCACGCGGCAACAGGGTCAGGTCCAGTGCCTGCGTATTGACGCTGAAGCGATGGCGCGGGCCCAGCCGCACCACGTTGCCGCCGGCTTCGTACAGGTCACTGCGGTCGCGCAGCTGGCGCACCGCCTGGTCACGCACGCCCTTCAGCCGCGCCTCGATGTCGTCGGCCTTGACGTTGTCGTGCAGCGTGCGCAGGCGCTCGGCCAGCTCACGCAGCTTGAGGATCAGCGGATCACCGGCAAAGAACGCGTTGAGCTCATCGGCGGTGTCGAAGCGGTCGGTGCGCCTGGCCAGGCCGTCGAGGATCCGATTGGCCGCATCCAGTACCGAGCGCGCCTTGCGCTGGCGGTCATCCAGCAACGCCTGCTTGTGCGTTTCGAAGGCCTCGACCAGCTCTTCGCGCTTGCTCAGGATGTCGCCGAGGAACTGCTCGTGTTCGCCGAACTGGCTCTCCAGTTCCTCCAGCTGCACCAGCAGGCGCGACAACTGCTCGTCGGCACGTTCGGGATCGGTGGCCAGCGCCAGCGCGCTGGTGATCGACTGCGAGAACAGCGCGAACTGGGCGGCGAACTGCGCCACGGCCTCGGCCGAACCGAGTGACCTGCGGCGCTGGTCAGCACGCGCGCGCGCCTGGTTGAGGCGACCGTACAGCACCGAGATCGACTCGACCACGCGGGTGCGGGCAGTGGCATCGTCCACCTTCAGGCCGGCCATCAGCTCGGACAGCATGTCCAGGTCGGACGCCATGCCACGCAGGCCTTCCAACTGCTCGTCCAGCTGGCGCGCCGTCTGTGCCTGCTGCGCGGCATCATCCAGCGCCTGCAGGCGCGTGGCCAGCGGCGCCAGCGCTTCCTCGCCAGCGAGGAAGTCACCGGTGGCGGCGCCAACACGGTCCTGTGCCTCCACCAGTTCGACGGTCATCGCCTCGATGCGCGCGGTGTCGATGTAGCGCAGCTCGCGGAGGGTCAGCAGCCGCCCGCGCAATGCGGTGATCGCGTTGAGGGCCTCGACGAAGGCCTGCACCTCGCTCCAGTTCTGCGGTTGCAGCCGGCCCAGCAGCGCCTTGTGCGCGGCCTCGGCCTCCCGCATCGCCTGTGCCGATTGCTGACGGATCGACTGCACCTTCTCGTACTCGTCCAGCACCGATTCGCCGGTCGCGCTGATCTGCCGCAGCAGCGCCTCGGCGCCATCGCAGGCCGCGTCACCCAGCCAGTGGTGCGCATCGAACAGACGCCGCGTATCGGCCACCAGGCGCTGGTAGCGCTGTACCGACACGTCCTGGCCATCGATCTCGCGCGCCAGGTTGAACAGGTTGGAAATGCCGCGCACCAGCTCGGCGTTGCCGATGCGGCCCATGAACGTGTTGCCGGGCGGCCGGTTGGCGGCGAACTCGTCACTGCTGAACGGCGTCTGCCAGACCTGCATCGGATGGATGCGGGTCGGTTCGCTGCCCTCGGCATGGAACAGCACCATGCGCCCGTCCTGCATCAAGGCGTAGCCATGGCCGAACACCGGGTTCTGCAGCACGCGCTGGATGGTGTTGTAGACGAACAGCGCCGAGCGCCCGCCTTCGCGCTCGTAGAAGATGTACAGCACGTCCTCGCCGTTTGGCGAACGGATGCTGCGCTTGAACTGCATGCCGGCCATCGAGGCATCAAACGCCTTGTGCTCGCCGCCCTGCAGGTAATAGCCACCCGGGAAGATCACACCATGGTCTTCGGGCAGCTGCACGCAGGCCTGCACGATCGCATCATTGCGAACGATGCCGCCGGTCAGCGTGTTGTAGATCAGGCCGCGCCATTCGGTCTCGCGGTACGGCAGCACCTTCAGCAATACCAGCGAGCCGACCCGGGCGAACTCGAACTGGGCGTCGTCCAGCGACTGCGTGCTGTCCTCCACGGGTTCACTGTAGATGCCCTGTCCGGTTTCGGTGTTGTTTTCGACCTTGATGGTGAGGTCGCCACCGGTGGTCTCCACGAACAGGGTGTCGAGGATGTTCAGGTGCGAATGGCGGCCGTTGACCGCCAGGTCGCGGGTCGCCCGGGTCCATTCGAAGTCGAACGGCGGCGGCAGCGCGATATCGCGCTCACCGCGCGCATCCAGGTAGGTCAGCTCGCCCTCGCGCGACAGCGCCCAGCGGAACACGCGCACGTCGCTGCTGCGCTCGCCGATCTGGAACGAGGCCAGCAGCTTGTCGCCGACCACGATCAGCTGCAGCAGGCGCGCGTGCTTGTAGTAGGCATACAGCTCGTTGAAATCGTGCACGAAGCCGGGCTGGTCGAGGAAGCTGCCCTTCAGCTCCAGGGCAGCGACGTCGTAGCCATCGCTGCCCTGCACCAGCCGGTACAGGCCGAACACATCCTCGATGCGGGTCTGGGTCTTCAACCCGATGAACACGTTGTAGCCGAACAGCAGGCGGTCCGGGCCCACCTGCACGATGTCACGGCCGACGCAGTTGTTGTCGCTGCGGATGCGGAAGCGCCCGACCACCTCCAGGCGGCTGTCGCCGAACTCGGCCAGGCGCTGGCGGTTGAGTGTTTCGGCCAGGCCCTGCAGGCGCTGGCCCTGCTCGGCCAGGCGGCGGCGCAGGACTTCGTAGGCGCCGCCCTGGGCGACAGCCTGGTCGACGGTGCTGCCGCCGGCCTCCGGCGCAGTGGATTCGGCGGACGGATGGGTTTCAGACATCAGCAGGTTTCCGGCTCACGGGCGGACGGCCGCGGTTGCGACCGGCGCGGGCGGGCGATGGCGGCGGCCATCGCCCGATGCATCAACGGGCGCTGTCGACCACGGTAGCCGACACGGTCGGTACCGCTTCGGCATCCTCGGCGATCTGGCGCGGCGCCGGTTCGGCCACGGCCACGCCCAGGTAGCGCTGCATCAGCTCCTGCACGATCGGGCTCTTGCCGGCGAAGCCTTCGATCGACTTGCCCAGCGACACCGCCTTGACCAGGTTCTCGAACATGCCGCCGTCGCCGCCGACCAGGTCGATATCGGCGTTGCGCAGCGCGCTGGCGATGACATTGGCGTTCTCGCGCGAGACTTCCTTGCCGGCTTCGATCGAGGCCAGCGCCTGCTTCAGGCTGTTGTCCAGCATCATGCGGAACTCTTCATGGCCACGTGCCTGGTCACTCAGCGAGGCGATGGCTTCGAACTTGCGCACCAGGCCCTCGGCCTCGGCCAGCAGCTTCTTCTGCACCACGCCGGCTTCGGCATTGCCCAGCGACTCGGTGGCGGTGGCACGGGCCAGGCCCATCTTTTCCTCACCCTGCGCCTGCGCCTGCAGGGTCTCGGCCAGAACGCGGGCTTCGTTGCTGCCCTGCTTCAGGCTGGCTTCGGCCTTGGCTTCGATCACGCGCGCTTCGGCAATGCCGACCTTCTCGATGGCCAGCGCCGAAGCTTCACGCACCTGCGCTTCGGCCAGGCCCGGCGCTGCCTGTTCGGCACGCAGGGCATCGGCCAACAGGCGCTTGGCTTCGGCCTGCTTGCCGGCCGCTTCATGCTCGGCCTGGGCCAGCGTGGTCAGTTCCACCGCGCGATGCTTTGAAGCGGTCTCGCGCGCCTGCGCTTCCTTGACTTCGCGCACCAGCGCTTCCTGCGCCTTGGCCTCGGCTTCCAGGATCAGCACCTGCTTCTGGCGGTCGGCCTCGGAGACTTCGCGCACTTCCTTGATGCGCTCCTCTTCCTGCGCCACGGTCTTGTCGATGGAGATGCGTTCACGGGTGATGTTGGCCACGTCCATCTTGCCCTGCTCGACCACCTTGTCACGCTCCACGCCCTGCAGCTGCACTTCACGATCGGTGGTGACCTGCTCCAGCTGGCGTGCGCGCTCCACGCGCTCGGCCTCGATGGCCACGGCACGCTGGCGGTTCTGCTCGGCCACTTCCACTTCGCGCAGGCGGTTCTGGTCGCGGATCTCGATCAGCTGCTGCGCTTCGATGCGGGCATTCTCGGACAACTGGCGCTGCTCCTCCTGCACCTTGGCGGTCTCGGCCTCCTCGCGTGCGCGGATGGTCTCGATCTCACGCTTCTGCCGTGCTTCGGCTTCGGCCTGCTGGCGTTCCAGGGCCAGCAGCGCTTCGCGCGCTTCCACGTTCTTCTTGGTGATGGCGAGCTTCTCGTTCTGCTCCAGCTCGTTGGTCACCACGTTCTGCGCGGCCGTCAATTCGGTGATCTTGCGGATGCCCTGCGCATCGAGAATGTTGAACTGGTCCAGCAGCGACTTCGGGGTCTGCTCCAGGTAGTCGATCGCCACGTCCTCAAGGACGTAGCCGTTCAGATCATTGCCGATCACCGCGATGATCTCGTCGCGGAACTCCTGGCGCTTCTCGAACAGTTCGGTGAAGTCGAACTTCTTGCCGACCGTCTTCAGCGCTTCGGAGAACTTGGCGTTGAACAGCTCGTCGACGGCATGCTTGTCCGATGCACGGTCGGCACCGATGGCCTTGGCCACGCGCAGGACGTCGGCCTGGGTCTCGTTGACCCGCAGGTAGAAAGCCACGGCGATATCGGCACGCATGTTGTCGCGGCAGATCAGGCCTTCCTTGCCGCGGCGGTCGATCTGCAGCGTGATCAGGCTGATCCGCATCAGCTCGGCGCGGTACAGCACCGGGATGATCAGCGCACCGGTGAAGTGCACCTTGGGCGTGGAGCTCATGTCGTTGACGATCAGGGCCACGCCCTGGTCGACCTTGCGGTAGAAGGCCTTGAACAGGCCGGCCAGGCCGAGCAGTGCGACCAGCAGCACGGCTACGCCGATCAGGAAGGGGGCCATGGTTGCCAACGTCATCAGTGATTCTCCTTGTTGCCCGGAAGCAGGTTGTCCTGGAAGTCGAGGGCGACCGCGTCGGCGCGGACCACCCGGTAATGGTGTTGATCAGCCACGTGTTCGACCAGCACGATGCGCTCGCCACGCTGCAGTTCGATCTCGCTGCGCACCTGCAGCACCAGTCCGGCGCCGCCATCGTCGAAGGTGGCGTGACCGCCGCGGGCATCCACCTTCGGCGAGGCAACCACGCCGGTACGCCCCAGCAGCGAGGCCTGCGCCACCGGGCGCAGGCGCAGCAGGAACCTGCGGACGGGGCGCAGCAGCAGCGCGGTGAACGGAACCGCCGGCAACGGCGCCAGAAGGGCCACGACCGCACCTATCGCCCAGCGCAGCAGGTCCGGCAGCGGCAACAGCACGAACAGATGGACGAAATAGGTGACGATCCAGGCGAAGAAACCCAGCAGCGTCACCACAAGCATGAGGGGAACCCCACCGAGGCCCCAACGCGCCAGCAGTGCGGACAGTCCCTGCAGATCTTGTGGGTCGCCATGCAGCGCCCCATCGGCGCCGGCATCGCCAAACCCGTCGTCGACCAGACCGAAGGCCGCCAGTGCCCAATACAGCGCCGCCACCGCCAGCACGATGCTGTACGGCAGGGTCGGAAAACCGAACACGACGGTGAGGAACTCCTGCATCGCTTGCCCTCCTGGGCTGTGGGCTGCGGCCGCCCGTTCGGGGCGCGCCGAGTGCGTCCCGTCGATCCCCGCGCCAGCCCTCATGGCAGGCGCGCTTGGGACCATCCTATGTGAAGAATGCGTGCAGGCTCAAATCCAGGTCCAAATCACGGCAAATAATGACGCCAATCACTCGAGAACCGTGCAATCGGCTCGGCGCACTTCCTCGACGAAGGTGCGCATCCTGTCGCCGTCCTTGATGCCCGGCTCCAGTTCGATGCCACTGGAGACATCCACGCCCCACGGCAGGGTACCCAGCACCGCGTCGTAGACGTTTTCCGGGTTCAGGCCACCGGCCAGCAGGAACGGGCGATGCAGGCCGGTCGGGATCCGGCCCCAGTCAAAAGCCACGCCGGTGCCGCCACCGCCGCCCGGCGCGTGGCTGTCGAACAGGAAGCCGGCGGCGCTGGGATAGCGCAGCTGCAGGGTGCGGGCGTTGATCTCTTCACGGCCGCCCATGGCGATCGCCTTCAGGTACGGCATGTTGAAGCTGCGGCAGAAGCTCTCGTCTTCCTCGCCGTGGAACTGCAGCAGGGTCGGTCGTACCGTGCGCAGCACCTCGCGCACTTCTTCCTTGCTGTTGTTGCGGAACAGCGCCACCACGTCGACCATGGGCGCGATCGCCTGGCGCATCGCGCGTGCCTCGGCCGGAGCGACCCGGCGGCTGCTTTCACGGGCGAAGATGAAACCCACCGCGTCCACGCCCAGCTCACCGGCCAGGCGGACGTCGCCGGCCCGGGTCATGCCACAGAACTTGATGCGTGTGCGGTAGTAGGAACGGCTCATAGCGTGACCTCGGCGGGCAAGTGCCAGTTGTCGGGGTACAGGGGCCCAAGGAACACCAGGCCCTGCGGCGGTGCGGTGGGACCGGCTACGGTGCGATCGCGCCCGGCCAGCAGTTCGGCGATCCATTCCACCGGCTTCTCGCCACTGCCCACCAGGATCAGCGATCCGACGATATTGCGGACCATGTGATGAAGGAATGCATTGCCCTGCACGGCGACCTCGATCACCTCGCCCTGGCGGCTGACCTGCAGTGACTGCAGCTCACGCCGGGCGTGCAGCGCCTGGCACTGCACCGAACGGAACGCGCTGAAGTCGTTCTCACCGAGCAGGGCCTGGCCGGCGGCGTGCATCAGGGTCTCGTCCAGCGCGCGGCGCTCCCAGCTCAAGGTCTGCCGGTCCAGCGCGGGCCGCACTTCGCGGTTGAGCAGGCGGTAGCGGTAGCGGCGTGCGCGCGCGGAGAAACGCGCGTGGAAATCCTCGGCCACCGGCACGCACCAGCGCACTGCGATCGAGCGCGGCAGGCGGGTGGTAGTGCCCAGCATCCACGCGCGCGGATCGCGCACCACGTCGGTATCGAAATGCACGACCTGGCACTGGCCGTGCACGCCGGCATCGGTGCGGCCGGCACAGACCACCTGCAGCGGCGCATCGGCCACCGACGACAGGGCCTGCTCAAGGCTGGCCTGCACGCTCGGGCCACCCTCGCCCAGGTTCTGCCAGCCCCTGAAATCGCTGCCGTCGTACTCGACGCCAAGCGCGTAACGCATGTGCTACCTCAGATGTTGCGGGAGGGGCGGCGCTCAGGCCGGATCGCGTTCGGACCACACCGCCAGTTCGTTGCCACCAGGCTCGACGAACTGGAAACGGCTGCCGCCGGGGAAGGAAAACACCGGCCGCACGATCTCACCGCCAGCGTCAAGCACCGCCGCTTCGATCGGTGCCAGCTGGTCAGCGTACAGCACCAGCAGCGGGGCACCGGCATCGCTGGCACGCAGCGGCTGGCCGCGGAAGAAGCCGCCCTGCAGGCGGCCGTCGTCGAACGCGGTGTAGTCGCTGCCATAGTCTACGAACGACCAGCCGAACGCCTTCTCGAAGAAGGCGCGGCTGGCTGCAGGATCCGTGGAAGCGAATTCAACGTAGTCGATGCGGCGCTCGCGGCTCATGACGGGGTCCTTGTCGGCGGGTTCGATCACGGCAGGCGGGCCAGCAGTTCGCGGGCCTGGGCCTGGCAGTGCAGGTCGCCGCCCTCGGCCACTTCCTGCAGCAACGTACGCGCGGTCTGGGCATCGCCCAGGTCGAGGTAGGCGATGGCCAGCTCAAGGCGTTCCTGGCCGGCGCGCGGCGCCCAGCCGGCATCGCTGGCCGGCGGCGCAGTACCGTCTTCATGCGCCGCCGCGGCCAGCGCGTCATGCGGCGCTGCGCCCGAAGCCTCGCCGTCATGGTGCTCGGCCGGCAGGTCGAACACGCCGCGGAACTGCGGCTGCTGTTCGGCGTGCAGCGCGTAGTCCGGCACTGCCACCTCGCCAGGGGCCGCCTGCGCGAGCGGCTCATCCTGCGCGGCGGCGGCCGGCGCGGAATCCTCCTGCGTGACCACCGGCTCGTCCCAGCGCGGCAGGTCGGTCACTGCCTCGGGCAGCTCCATCACTTCGTCATCGCGCAGCGTCTGCGCCTGCCAGTCAGCCTGGGCGGCGACGTCGGCGACCGGTTCGGCAGCCACGTCATCCTGCCCCCCGGTTTCGCTCGCCCAAGCCGGCATCGCCGGCTCCTGGCGGCCCGCTTCGGGCACCACAGACGACCATGAAGACTGCTCGGCCAGCGTATCCAGCGCCGCGCCCGCCGGTACCGCAGCGGTCAGGCCGGCGGCATCGTCTTCGTCGCGCAGCGGCGGCAGCGGCGATGGCTTGCGACGACGCAGCAGCCAGGCTGCACCGGCCGCCAGCAGCAGCACCGGCAGCCCCAGCCAGTACCACGGCGTTGCCGCATCGCGGGTATCCGGTGCCTGCGCCAGTCGCTGCTGCGCGGCGGCCAGGTCGTTGTCCTTCATCGCGATCAGCGACTGCTGCTGTTCCTTGAGTTTTTCCAGGTCGGCGACGCGCTGCTTCAGCTCGCCAATCTCGGCATCGCGGGTCGCGATGTCCTCGCGTGCCTGGCGCAGTTGTTCGTTGCCCAGCATGTCACCCTCGCTGCCGGCTCCAGTGCCGGTGGTTGTGCCCGCGCGCGCGGCGTCGGAAGCCAGCGCCGGAGCGATTTCAAGTCGTGCCCCATTGGCCGCGGCCGGGGAAGAAGCGTTCGTGGTTGCCGCCGCGGCCACCGGGGCGACGGTACCCGCCGGTTGCGGCACGGTGCGCGCCTGCCGCCACTGCGCGGCGTGCTCGCGCACCAGCGCTGCGGCCTCGGCGGCATCGACCGCCGCCAGTGCATCGCTGCCGGGCATGCGCAGTACGGCGCCTTGCTTGAGCAAGTTGACGTTGCCGCGGATGAAGGCCTCCGGGTTGGCCCGCAGCAGGGCGATCATCGCGCGGTCGCGGCTGACCTGGTTGCCGCGGGCCACCGCGCTGGCGATCTGCGACAGGGTCTGCCCACGCTGGACGATGACGCTGCCATCGGCTGCCTGCGCGGCAGCGGGTGCAGCCCCTGCACGCGGGCGAGCCGATGCAGGTGCCGGCGCTGCCGCAGTGGACGGCGCAGGTGCGCTTGCGCTCTCCGCAGCGGCCGGTGCCGGTGCAACGTCACGGACGATGGTGTTGGAGAGGGTACCGGCCGGCGCGACGATTTCCGGTTCGGCCACCGCCAGTGCGCTGGAGGGCGCATCAACCAGTGCCGAGTATTCGCGCACCAAGCGGCCCTGGCCCCAGTCGGCCTCGATCAGGAAGCTCAGCGACGGGGTTTCGACCGGCGTCTGCGAGGTCACCCGCACCACCGCCCTGCCCTGCGCATTGCGGGTCAGTTCGAACTGCAGCTCGCTGACCAGCCCGGCCGGCCGCTGCAGGCCGACGCGTTCGAAGGTGACCGCAGAGGCCAGCGCGACGCGCAGGTTCTCCAGTTCGGATGGATCGGCCGAGACTACCGGGATTTCGGCCAGCAGGGGCTGGCCCGGCTTGGACAGGACACGGATGTCACCCAAGCCCAGGGCAAGCGCCGAACTGCTGGCCAGGGCCAGCAGCGCGGTGGAAAGATAGAGGAGCGGGCGCTTCGCGCCCCTGGCCCGTTTATTCATGGGCGACACTATAAAGCGTGCGGACCGGGGTCCGCACCCACCGAGGGGACCTTCGGTAGCGCCGGCCGCTGGCCAGCAGACACGCACGTCCACACATCACGGCAATGCCGGCCAGCGGCCGGCACTACCGGTGAGGCAACCGCTGTGATCAGCGCTGCTCGGCGGCGACCAGCTCGGCCAGCTGCACGGCGTTCAGGGCAGCGCCCTTGCGCACGTTGTCCGACACGATCCACAGGTTCAGGCCACGCGGGTGCGACAGGTCCTCGCGGATACGGCCGACATACACCGCATCGGTCCCCGAAGCATGGGTAACCGGAGTCGGATAGCCACCGGCCTCGTGACGATCCACCACTTCGATGCCCGGCGACTGCTCCAGCAGCGCGCGCGCTTCAGCGACGGTGACCTTGTCGCGGGTCTCGATCGCCACCGACTCGGAGTGGCCGTAGAACACCGGCACGCGCACCGCGGTCGGGTTCACCAGGATGCTGTCGTCACCGAGGATCTTGCGGGTCTCCCAGATCAGCTTCATCTCTTCCTTGGTGAAGCCATTGTCCTGGAAGTCATCGATGTGCGGGATCAGGTTGAAGGCGATCTGCACCGGGAAGCGCTGCGGATCGATCTCCTGGAAGCTGAGCAGCTGGCCGGTCTGCTTGCCCAGTTCCTCCATCGCCGAGCGGCCACCGCCGGACACCGACTGGTAGGTGGACACATTGATGCGCTCGATACCGTACTTGCGGTGCAGCGGCGCCAGCGCCACCAGCATCTGCATGGTCGAGCAGTTCGGGTTGGCGATGATGCCGCGCGGACGGTTGGCGACCTGTTCCGGGTTGACCTCGGACACCACCAGCGGCACGTCATCGTCGTAACGGAAGGCCGAGGAGTTGTCGATCACCACCGCACCGGCGGCGGCGAACTTCGGTGCGTATTCCTTGGACACGCTGCCGCCAGCCGAGAACAGCGCGATCTCGACACCGGTCGGATCGAAGGTGGCCAGGTCCTGGACCTTGACCTTCTGGCCGTTGAATTCAATCTCGCCACCGGCCGAACGCTCGGAGGCGAGGACGCTCAGGGTGCCGACCGGGAAATCACGCTCGGCCAGGATCGACAACATGGTCTCGCCAACGGCGCCGGTGGCACCGACGACGGCGACGTGGAAACTGCGCTGTGCATTGCTCATGGGGAACTCTCACGAAAACGGGGAATGGGGGAAAACACGCACGACAGCTGGGTTCGGGGAACCTCCTCAAGCGGGGCGCGCGGAGGTTCCCTATCGTTTCCCGGTTTTTTTGCCCAGCATCACGCGCGCGGCCATCGCCGCGTCAGCGTTGATCGAGCTCGGCATGCGCGACGGGCCGCCGTCCAGGCCGAGCCCGGCAGCCAGATTATCCACGGCCAGCTGTACCATCGCCGTGCGCGTGGCCAGCGAGGCGCTGCCGATATGCGGCGTGAGCACCACGTTGCGCAGCGCCAGCAGCTCCGGGCGCACCTTCGGCTCGCCCTCGTACACATCCAGGCCAGCGGCCGCCAGGTGGCCGTTGGCCAGTGCGTCGGCCAGCGCCAGTTCGTCGACGATGCCGCCGCGGGCGATGTTCACCAGGGTTGCCGTCGGCTTCATCTTCGCCAGCGCAGCTGCGTCGATGATGTGATGCGAGGCCGGCGTGTAGGGCAGCACCGTTACCAGATGGTCGGACTGTGCCAGCAGTGTATCCAGGTCCACGTAGGTCGCGCGGAGCGACGCCTCGGTGTCGGCCGGCAACCGTGAACGGTTGTGGTACAGCACCTTCATGCCGAAACCGTGCGCGCCGCGGCGGGCGATGCCCTGGCCGATGCGGCCCATGCCAAGGATGCCCAGCGTGCTGCCATGGACATCCGCGCCCAGCATGGTCTGGAACGACCACTGCTGCCACTGCCCGTCACGCAGCCAGCGCTCGGACTCGGTGATCCGGCGCGCGGTTGCCATCAGCAGCGCGAAACCGAGATCGGCGGTGGTTTCGGTCAACACGTCCGGCGTGTTGCTGGCCAGGATGCCGGCCGCGCTGAGCGCGTCGACATCCAGGTTGTTGTAGCCGACGCCGACATTGGCGATCACCTGCAGCTGGGTGGCATCGGCCACCTGCGCCGCACCGATGCGCTCGTTGAGGGTGATGATCGCGCCGTCGGCGCTGGCCAGCTGTGCGGCGATCTGGTCCGGCGACCAGGCGGTGACGGTGTCGGTGCTGCGCAGCTGCACGCGATCGCGCAGCGGCGCGATGGCCGCCTCGATCAGCGGCTGGCTCACCCACACGGTCGGCCGCGTGTCAGCCATCGATCTGCCCGGGAATGCGCGGGGTGATCGTGCCGACATCGCCGCACTGCGCGCGATGACGCAGCGCCTGATCCATCAGCACCAGCGCCACCATCGCTTCGGCGATGGGCGTGGCGCGGATGCCGACGCAGGGATCGTGGCGGCCGGTGGTGACCACCTCGACCACGTTGCCGTCCGTATCCAGCGACGGGCCCGGCAGGCGCAGGCTGGACGTCGGCTTCAGGGCGATCGACGCAACGACCGGCTGGCCGGTGGAGATGCCACCGAGGATGCCGCCGGCATGGTTGCTGGCGAAGCCCTGCGGGGTCAGCAGGTCGCGGTGTTCAGTGCCCTTCTGCGCGGCGCTGGCGAATCCGTCGCCGATCTCCACGCCCTTCACCGCATTGATGCTCATCAGCGCAGCGGCCAGTTCGCCATCAAGCTTGCCGTAGATCGGCTCACCCCAGCCCGGCGGCACGTTGTCGGCGACCACGTCCACGCGCGCACCGACCGAATCACCGGACTTGCGCAGCGCATCCATGTACGCCTCGAGTTCCGGCACCTGTGCGGCGTGCGGCCAGAAGAACGGATTGTCTTCCACCGCCGACCAGTCGAAACCGGCCGGGGTGATGTCGCCCAGCTGCGACAGGTAGCCACGCACGGTCACGCCGAAACGCTCGGCCAGCCACTTCTTGGCGACCACGCCAGCGGCCACGCGCATGGTGGTCTCGCGTGCCGAGGAACGGCCACCGCCACGCGGATCGCGGATGCCGTACTTGTGCCAGTAACTGTAGTCGGCATGGCCCGGGCGGAACTGCTGGCCGATATTGGCGTAATCCTTGCTGCGCTGGTCGGTGTTACGGATCAGCAGCGCGATCGGGGTGCCGGTGGTCAGGCCCTCGTATACGCCGGACAGGATCTCGACCTCGTCGGCCTCGCGCCGCGCGGAAGTGTGCCGGCTCTTGCCGGTCGCACGGCGCTGCAGGTCGTGGGCGAATTCGGCCGCGTCCAGCGCCAGCCCCGGAGGGCAACCATCGATCACGCAGCCGATGGCCGGCCCGTGCGACTCGCCGAACGTGGTGACGGTGAACAGCTTGCCGAACGAATTGGAGCTCACGGGCGCTGCGCCGCCAGTTCGGTGATGCGTGCGCTGTGGGCGATCAGCTCGCGGCATTCGACCGCAAAGATGCCCATCTGGCCGACCTTGAACTCGATCCAGGAAAAATCGACTTCCGGCAGCAGCTTGACCAGATGCTGTTCGGACTCACCCACTTCACAGATCAGCAGACCGTCTTCGCTCAGGTGCAGCGGGGCGTCGCGCAGGATCTTCAGCACCAGGTCCAGGCCATCGTCACCGGCACGCAGGCCCATTTCCGGCTCGTAGGAATATTCCTGCGGCAGGGCATCAGTCTCGTCGTTGGTGACGTACGGCGGGTTGGTGACGATCAGGTCGTAGTGGCGGCCGGTCAGGCCATTGAACAGGTCCGACTTGATCAGGGTGACGTTGTGCGCCTGCAGGCGCTCCTTGTTCTCCTCGGCCAGCGACAGTGCGTCGTCACTCAGGTCGACGCCGTCCACTTCCCAGTTCGGGTAGTAGTGGCCCATGGCGATGGCGATGCAGCCCGAACCGGTGCAAAGATCCAGCGCGCGGCTGACATCGCGGCCGGCCAGCCACGGTTCGAAACCACATTCGATCAGTTCGGCGATCGGCGAGCGCGGCACCAGCGCGCGCGTGTCACTCTTGAAGCTCAGGCCGGCGAACCAGGCCTCACCGGTCAGGTAGGCAGCGGGGATGCGTTCGTCGATGCGACGCTGGAACAGTTCCAGCACGCGCAGCTTTTCGGCCTGCAGCAGGCGTGCCTGGCCGTAGGCCGGGCCGAGGTCGTGCGGCAGGTGCAGGCTGTGCAGCACCAGTTGGGTGGCCTCGTCCAGCGCATTGTCGTAGCTGTGCCCGAAGGTCAGCCCGGCTTCGTTGAAACGGCTGGTGCCGTAGCGGATCAGATCGATGATCGTATGGAGTTCGGCGGCCGTTTCAGCGGTCATGGCGGTACTGCGGGCAAAGTGGCCCCCGATTATAGGGGCTGGCGCCCGTGGCGGCATCCGTTGCGGCGGAAACAATCGGGCCACAGCCGGTATGATGGAGCCCATTTCGCGCGGGAGCCCCCATGTTCAATCGCAACGCCGGCATCATCCTGCTGATCGCCCTGGCCGCGGGGCTCGGCCTGCTCGCCGCCCAGCAGGTGTTCGCGCCGAAGCCGCCGGCCAACGCCCCGGCCACCGAAGCGATCACCCTGTACCCGCAGCCGCGTGAACTGCCCGACTTCAACCTGGCCCAGTCCGACGGCACCCGCCTGATCCCGGGCGAACTGAAGGGCCACTGGACCCTGGTGTTCCTGGGTTTCACCTTCTGCCCGGACGTCTGCCCGACCACCCTGGCCGAGCTGGCCGGCGCACAGAACCAGTGGGAAGCCCTGCCCGACAGCCTGCGCCCACGCGTGCTGTTCATCTCGGTCGACCCGGACCGCGACAGCGCCACCCGCCTTGGCGAGTACGTGCACGGCTTCCACAAGGACACCCTGGCCGCCACCGCCGATATCCCCTCGCTGGAGCGCTTCGCCACCTCGCTGGGTTTCGTGTTCCAGAAAGTGCCGGGCAAGCATTTCGACGAAAACCCCGAGGATTACACCGTCGAGCATTCGGCCAGCCTGGCCGTGCTCGACCCGCAGGGCCGCCTTGCCGGCCTGGTGCGCCCCCCGTTCAATGCGCCGGCGATCGCCCGCGACCTGCACAAGCTGACCGAGAAAACCGCCCCATGAGCCTCACCACCGCCCTGACGTACGCCCTGCCCCATCGCCTGCTGTCCTCGATGGCACGCTCGCTGGCGTACTCGGACGATCCGCGCGTGTCGCGCTGGCTGATCGACACCGTCACCCGCAAGTTCAACGTCAATCTGGACGAAGCGGCCAACCCGGACCCGCGCAGCTACGCAACCTTCAACCAGTTCTTCACCCGCGCGCTGAAGCCGGGCGCGCGCGTGGCCGATGCCGATCCGCGCAGCCTGGTGATGCCGGCCGACGGCCGCATCAGCCAGCTGGGGAAGATCGAGGCCGGCCGCATCTTCCAGGCCAAGGGCCAGTCGTTCACCGCCGCCGAGCTGCTGGGCAGCGACGAGGACGCCAAGCCGTACAACGACGGTCTGTACGCCACCGTGTACCTGTCGCCGCGCGACTACCACCGCGTGCACATGCCGTGGACCGGCACCCTGCGTGAAACCGTGCACGTGCCAGGACGCCTGTTCAGTGTCGGTCCTGCGGCCGTCAACGGCGTACCGCGCCTGTTCGCACGCAACGAGCGCCTGGTCTGCCACTTCGACACCAGCTTCGGCCCGATGGTCAGCGTGATGGTCGGCGCGCTGCTGGTGTCCGGCGTGGAAACCGTGTGGAGTGGCGAGGAGATCCCGGCCTACGGCGATCGCATCACCCGCAAGGACTACCGCGGCAAGGGCATCAAGCTGGAGCGTTTTGCCGAGATGGCACGCTTCAATTACGGCTCGACCGTGGTGGTGCTGCTGCCGCCGGGCGTAGCCGAATTCGCCCCGCATCTGGATGCCGAGCATCCGGTGCAGCTGGGCCAGGCGCTGGCAAAGCTGCGCTGACAAAAAGGGGACGGAGGGGATTAAGTCGTTTATGCATAAACGACTTAATCCCCTCCGTCCCCTTTTTCCACAACGGAATGCCGGCCAGCGGCCGGCACTACCGGTCGCGCGTTACTGCAGGACCGGGGCCGGTCCGACGTCCATGCCGTCGTAGTCTTCCACGCCGTGCTCCGCGGCCAGCGCCGCGAATTCCTGGTTGCGGCGGTCCAGCGAGGCTTCGTCGTGGATTTCCACGCGCTCCACGTGCAGCACGTGGAACGGCGCGTCGCACTCTTCCGGTTCCTGCTCGAAGAGTTCCACGAAGGTGTAGCCCTGTGCCTGCAGGTGCTGGGCCAGCGCCTGCAGCGGCTCGGCACTGGCGTGGACGAAGAAATACCCCCACAGCAACGGGCCGTTGATGTCCCAGTCGGTGTTCTCGCGGAGGTTGGCGAACAGGTTGCGGGTGGCTTCGAGGTCCATACAAATTCCAGTGGTCTCGGGAATTACTTGTCGCAGCCCTGCAGCTTCAGCGTCTGGCCCTGGCGCAGGCTGTAGGCCGGCGCCTTCAGGCCGTTGGCGCGGGCCAGGGTCGGCAGGTCGCACTGGAACTTGGCGGCGATGGCCCCCAGGGTCTCCCCCCGGCCCACCTTGTGGCTGCGCGCCGGCTTCGGCCGGGCGGCCGGCGCTGGGCGCGGTGCCGCCACTGCAGCCACCGGTGCGGTCGGCACGCTGGTGGATGCAGCCGCGTCGGCCACCGGCACCACGCCGCCCACCGCCACGCTGCCGGTATAGCTCGACGCGGCCGGGCGCTTGATCGCCGCGTTGAGATCAGCGGTGATCAGCGTGCGGGCGAGGTCGGCACGCGGGCCACTGACGCAGTTGCGCTGGTACAGGCCGGCGATGCGGGTGGTGGCATTGATCAGCGTGCCGGCCGGGATCCAGCCATCGGCCTCATAGCGCGGGTTGAGGTTGCGCAACGCACGCATGTAGCCATCGCGGGTACCGTGGCTGCCCAGGCAGATGGTCAGTTCATAGATGGTGGTGGACTTGGCCAGCCGCAGCGTGGCCGGCTGCGCGCTGATCTTCGGGAACTCCACGCCGTACTGCTGCGGGTGCAGGAAGATCCATGCCGCGGCAATCACCATCGGCACGTAGTCCTTGGTCTCGCCCGGGAACTGGTTGTAGACGCTGTCGGTCCAGAAGCTCTGCCCACCGCTCTGCTTGAACACGCGCGCAGCACGGCCTTCGCCGCCGTTATAGGCGGCCACCGACATTTCCACGTTGTTGTTCAGTTCGCGCAGGCGCTCGTTGAGGTAGCTGGCGCTGGCCTCGGCGGCGCTGCGCGCGTCGAAGCGGGTATCGAAGCCGGTGCCGTCCGGGCCCAGGCCGAAACGGCGGCCAGTGGCTGGCATGAACTGCATCAGGCCGGCGGCGCCGGCGCGCGAGGAAGCATGCACGCGGCCATTGGATTCCTTGGCCATGATCCCGAACAGCAGCGCCTCGGGCAGGCCGCGCTTTTCCCACTCCGGCCACATCACCGCGCGCAGGTTCTGGTAATTCTCGTAGCTGGTCAGCAGCGCCGGGCGCATGTCGGTCAGCCAGCGGCGGATGCCGGCCTGCACCGCCGGGTTGTACTCGACCATCGTGTCGAAGGCGTGCCGCTTGTCGTTCAGCAGCGCGGCAGCGCGTGCGGCCTCGGGCACGTCGGCGGTAAGCGGGCCGATGTGATCCGGGTCGGCTTCCAGGCGGTCACCGCTCTCGTCGGCCACGTCATCGCTGGCGGCGGCATCGGCGTCGTGCTTGAGCAGCCGCTTGTAGCTGGCCAGCAGGGTCCCCATCTGGCAGCCCTTCTGCTTCACGCAGTCGTTGAGGACATCTTCCATGTCCTCCAGCGCGGCATCGGCCTCGTTGCTGCCCTTGGGGTCGGCATTGGCGACCAGCAGCAGGGCATCGCCGTAGCGCTTTTCGGCGGCGGTCATGCGCTGCTGCAGCGCATCCACCTTCACCTTGTCCCGGGCCGAAACCCGCTGTGCGTGGGCGTCGGGCGCCAGGGAAACCAGGCCGGCCAGGGCCAGCAGCGGCCAACCGCGGGAAATCAGGACAGGAACGGGCATTGATGGCACTGTGTGCAAAACAGGCAGGCAGAGTAGCGGCGCCGCCAAGGTCCGGGCAAGCCGACCTTCGGACCGTCACTGCCGGCGGTTAACATTGGGCTATTCATCACAAGGGCTGGACAATGGATCCGATTCTGCTCGGCAAAGGCATTACCGACGATGTGGCCGTCACCCTGCTGCCGAAACTCGGCAACCGCCACGGTCTGGTGGCCGGCGCCACCGGTACCGGCAAGACCGTAACCCTGATGACCCTGGCCGAGGGCTTCTCGCGACGGGGCGTGCCGGTGTTCCTGGCCGATGTGAAGGGCGATGTCTCCGGCCTGGCCGTGCCCGGCAGCGGCGCCGAGAACCTGCTCCAGCGTGCCGTCGAGATCGGCGTGGCCGACTATGCGCCGGCCGCCAGCCCCACCATCTTCTGGGACCTGTACGGCAAGCTGGGCCACCCGGTGCGCACCACGGTCAGCGAGATGGGCCCGACCCTGCTGGCGCGCATCCTCGAATTGAACGACACCCAGGCCGGGGTACTCGACATCGTATTCAAGCTGGCCGACGACCGCGGCCTGCTGCTGCTGGACATGGACGACCTGCGCGCCCTGCTCGGCCTGGTTGCCGAGGAGCGCAAGGACATTTCCACCGAGTACGGCCTGGTCAGTGCGCAGTCGATCGCGGCGATCCAGCGTTCGGTGCTGCGCCTGGCGCAGGACGGTGGCGAGAATTTCTTCGGCGAACCGGCGCTTGAACTGGCCGACATCATGCGGGTCAACCACGACGGCCGCGGCATGATCGGCATCCTCGCCGCCGACCAGCTGGTGCTCAAGCCCAAGCTCTATTCCACCTTCCTGCTGTGGCTGCTTTCGGAACTGTTCGAGCAGCTGCCGGAAGTGGGCGACCTGGACAAGCCGAAGCTGGTCTTCATCTTCGACGAGGCGCACCTGCTGTTCGATGATGCACCGCCGTCGCTGGTGCAGCGCATCGAGCAGGTGGTGCGCCTGATCCGCTCCAAGGGCGTGGGCGTTTACTTCTGCTCGCAGTTCCCCGACGACGTGCCGGGCAACATTCTCGGCCAGCTGGGCAATCGCGTTCAGCACGCACTGCGTGCGTTCACCCCGCGCGACCAGAAGGCGGTGAAAACCGCGGCCGAGACGTTCGTGCCGAATCCCAAGCTGGACGTGGCCAAGGTGCTGAGCCAGCTCGGCACCGGCGAGGCACTGGTATCCACGCTGCAGGACAAGGGCGTGCCGATGCCCGTACAGCAGACGTTGATCGCGCCGCCGCGCTGCCGGATGGGACCGATCACCGAGGCCGAGCGTGCACAGGTACGCGCCGGCAGCCCGGTCGGCAGCCGCTACGACACCGCGATCAACCGCGAATCGGCCGCCGAACTGCTGGCCCAGCGCGCGCAGAAGAGCATCGAGCAGGCACAGGCGCCGGCCGCGCGCAGCCGCGAGCAGGACGAAGCTCAGGAAGGGGGTTTCGGCCAGGCCATCAAGGACGCGATCTTCGGCACCAAGCGCCGCCAGGGCATGATCGAGACCATGGCCAAGCAGACCACGCGCACCGTCGGCACCAAGCTGGGCAACCAGATCGTGCGTGGCATCCTCGGTGGCATCTTCGGCGGCAAGCGCTAGATACCCCTGCTGGGGTCAGAGCCCTCCCGCAAGGGAGGGCTCCGACCCCGCTCCCCATTCGTCATCCAGAAAAGAAGTCGTATTGCATGTCCCGTTGGCGTCCCCCCGCAGAAAAAAGCACCGCCCTGATCACCGCTTCCGGGCATGCGCGACTGAAGGCCGAACTGGATGAGCTATGGCGCGTGCGCCGTCCGGAGGTGGTGAAAGCGCTCGCCGCCGCTGCCGCAGAAGGCGACCGTTCCGAGAACGCCGAGTACACCTACCGCAAGAAGCAACTGGGCGAGATCGACCGCCGCGTGCGCTACCTGACCAAGCGGCTGGAATCGCTGCGCGTGGTCGATACCACGCCAACCGATCCGCTGGCAGTGTTCTTCGGCGCGTGGGTGGAACTGGAGAACGTGGACAGCGGCGACACCAGCCGCTACCGCATTGTCGGCCCGGATGAGACCGATGCGGGCCTGGGCTGGATCAGCATCGATTCCCCCCTGGCGCGTGCGCTGCTGAAGAAGCGGCTGGATGATGAGTTCTCGGTGGAGCTGCCCGGCGGGCAGTTCACCTTTGCAGTGATCGGCGTGGAGTACGAGCCTGTGTAGCGTCGAGCCATGCCCGACCTCGCCGCCGTTGTAGAGCCGAGCGCATGCTCGGCTGAAGCGCCGCGCAGCCGGGCATGGGCTCGGCTCTACAACGGTGGCGGGTACGTGCGCCCTGCACGCAGCGGGCGGAAATAGTCGGCATTGCGGTAGAAGGCGGAATCCTGCACGTCGTGCCAGCCTGGGATTCCAGCCAACGGCAGCGGACGCAGCTGCAGCGGATCGGTCACTGCCCTGCCCTCGGCAATGGCAGCGCTCACCACGTCGACACAGGCGGCTTCGACATCGCTCTGCACCACCACGCACTTGCCGACCAGCAATCGCCCCGGCAGCAGGGCCTGTTCCATCAGCGCATGCCCGAATACCACAGTGATGGCGATGTCACCGCTCTGCCAGTTCACCGGGTCAAACAACGCGGGCCAGTCGTGTGCGTCCCAGGCAGCCCGCAGTGAGTCATCGCGCACACGCACGATCACGCCGGTTTCGTCGAACTGGGTCAAGGCGGCCTGCGCGCGGTTGCGCTGGCCGGGTGGCATCGCCTCGATATGCAGGCACTGCCGCACGTTGAGCGCGCGCTTCAGCTGCGGCTGTGAGGCCCACACCAGCGCATTGAACAGGTCGTGCCAGTTGCCGGCACGGGTGGCGATGCGTCCCTGCGCGATACGCGCCTCATAATGCAGGCCATCGGCCAGCAGCGCGGCGTCCTGTTCAACCAGGCGCTTGCCAGGCACGGCCAGACGTGCATCGAGCGCCGCGATGGACGGCCACGCGGTGCCGTCCAGCAGGTCACCGAAGTCCTGAAGCCCGGCAAACAGCGGGTGCTCGAACCGCCGTGCAGCTACCGCCGCACGTGGCGGCGGTACGAAGCGCCGTGAACCGCCGCCGTTGCCGGTGGCGGCCGTCGCTGCGATCACAGCACCTTGAGGTCGAACACCGGACGGGGGGCGGCCGCCAGCGCGTCACCGTACAGGTCATGCTCGTCGCTCTCGGTGATCTCCACGTCGACGAATTCGCCCACGCGCAGCGGCACCTGGTCGGCATTCTGGATGTGCACCAGGCCGTCGATCTCCGGGGCATCGGCCTTGGAGCGGGCCACGGCGATGTCGCCTTCGATGCCGTCGACCAGGCACTGCTGCACGGTGCCGATCTTGGCCTCCAGGCGCGCGGCGGAAATCTGCGCCTGCTTCTCCATGAAACGGGCCAGGCGTTCCTGCTTCACCTCTTCCGGCACGGCGTCAGGCAGGTCGTTGGCGGTGGCACCCTCGACCGGCGAGTAGGCGAACGCACCGACGCGATCCAGCTGCGCTTCGTCAAGGAACGACAGCAGTTCCTCGAACTCGGCTTCGGTCTCGCCCGGGAAGCCGACGATGAAGGTCGAACGCACAGTGATGTCCGGCGCGATACGGCGCCAGTTCTGCACGCGCTCCAGGGTCTTCTCCACCGCGCCGGGGCGCTTCATCAGGCGCAGGATGCGCGGGCTGGCGTGCTGGAACGGGATATCCAGGTACGGCAGGATGCGGTTCTCGGCCATCAGCGGCACCACTTCATCCACGTGCGGATACGGGTAGACGTAGTGCATGCGCACCCACGCATCCAGCTCCGACAGGCCTTCGCACAGCGCCTTCAAACGGGTCTGGTAGGCCTTGTCGCGCCACATCTTTTCGGCGTACTTCACGTCCACGCCGTAGGCCGAGGTGTCCTGCGAAACCACCAGCAGCTCGCGCACGCCGCCACGCACCAGGCGCTCGGCTTCACGCAGCACCTCGTCGACCGGGCGCGAAACCAGCTTGCCGCGCATCGACGGAATGATGCAGAAGCTGCATTTGTGGTTGCAGCCCTCGGAAATCTTCAGGTACGCGTAGTGCCGCGGGGTCAGCTTGATACCGTAGTCGGGCACCAGGTCCACGAACGGATCGTGCTTGGGCGGCAGTGCTTCATGCACCGCTTCCATCACGCTCTGGTAATCCTGCGGGCCGGACACCGCCAGCACGTTGGGGTACGCCTCGCGGATCTGCTCCGGGCGCTTGCCCAGGCAACCGGTGACGATCACCTTGCCGTTCTGGTTCATCGCCTCGCCGATCGCGTCCAGCGACTCGGTCACCGCAGAATCGATGAAGCCACAGGTGTTGACCACCACCACGTCGGCCGAATCGTAGGACGGGACGATGTCGTAGCCTTCCGAGCGGAGCTGGGTGAGGATGCGCTCGGAATCGACGAGGGCCTTCGGGCAGCCAAGGCTGACGAAGCCGACTTTGGGGTTCAGCTGGGACATGGAAATCGCGGGACTCTGGGGGCCTGGGCCCCTGCCGCCATGGCAGGGGTTCCTGGGGGCCGGGGCCTGAAAGGGCGCCAGTATACCGGGGTTGGCGGCCGCGCTCTGAATGCCCAGCCGACCGATACGGCACAGCCACTGACGCCGCGCTAACCGGCGCAGCACCGACAATGCAGTTCTGTTTCCAGCAACGAGGAAGATGACGATGGCCGAGTGGATCACCCTGGATACGCATCACGGCCCGGTACGGGCCTGGCAGGCCCTGCCGGAAGGCACCGCGCGCGGCGGCCTGGTGGTGGTGCAGGAAATCTTCGGCGCCAATCCGCATATCCGCAGCGTGGCCGAGCGCTTCGCGGCGGAAGGCTATGCGGTGCTGGCGCCCTCGTTCTTTGACCTGCTCGATGGCCCCGACGCCGATCCGGACGCGCTGCCCTACGACGCCGACGGCGTGAAGCAGGGCCTGGAACGGGTCGGCGCGCTGGGCATGGAGCGGGCGCTGGAAGTGGTCCGCGCGGCGGCCACCCGGCTGGCCCCCTACGGCAAGGTGGGCACCGTCGGCTACTGCTGGGGCGGCACGGTGGCGATGCTGTCCGCAGTGCGCCTGGGGCTGCCGTCGGTCAGCTACTACGGCGCCCGCAACGTCCAGTTCCTTGATGAGACACCCAAGGCGCCGGTGATCTTCCACTTCGGCGCCCAGGACCGCAGCATCCCACCGGAAGCCGTGCAGGCCCACCGCGAGAAGCTGCCGCAGATGGCCACCTACGTCTATCCGGCCGATCATGCCTTCAACCGGGAGGTCGGACATGCGTATGATCCAGACAGCGCCGCCCTGGCGCTGCAACGCACCCTGGACTTCTTCTCGGAGCATCTTGGATGAGCGAATTCGAACTCGATTCACGCCTGGCCACCGATAGCGTGCTGGTGGCGGAAGGACCGTTGTCGCAAGTGCGGCTGATGAACGACGAACGATTCCCCTGGCTGGTGCTGGTACCGCGCCTGGCCGGGGTCACCGAGTGGATCGAGCTGGACGGCGAGCAGCAGGACAAGCTGCGCACCGAGCTCAACCGCGCCTGCAAGGCCCTGAAGGGCTCCGACGGGGTGGAAAAGATCAACATCGGGGCGCTGGGCAATATCGTGCGCCAGCTGCACTTCCATGTGATCGGCCGCCATGACGGTGATCCGGCCTGGCCGGGCCCGGTCTGGGGCAGCGGCCCGGCGCACCGCTACGAGCCGGCGGCGCTGGACCAGCATGTCGCCTACTGGAAGGAACGGCTAGGATATCCGGCCCTGTCCTGAGCCTTCGCCGACCCGATGCGATTCAACCTCGTTGCCGCCGTCCTGCTGATCCTGATCGGCCTGTTCATGCTCGCCAGCAATCTCGGCTGGACGCACCTGAACCTGTCCAAGCTGCTGCTGACCTGGTGGCCGGTGGCCCTGGTGGGTGTCGGCATCGCGATGCTGTTCGGTCGCGGCAAATAAGAAAGGCGGCGCATTGCGCCGCCTTCCTTCATGTGGAGCCGGGCCATGCTCGGCTGCCCTGCCTTGAAGCCGAGCATGGCTCGGCTCTACAAATCGCCTGCAATCTTCAGGTCCGCGGCAGGGTCACGCCGGTCTGGCCCTGGTACTTGCCGCCACGGTCGCGGTACGACGTCTCGCAGATGTCATCGGCGGCCGCCTGGAAGAACAGCATCTGCGCCACGCCTTCGTTGGCGTAGATGCGCGCCGGCAGCGGCGTGGTGTTGCTGAATTCCAGGGTGACGTGGCCTTCCCATTCCGGCTCCAGCGGCGTCACGTTGACGATGATGCCGCAGCGCGCGTAGGTGCTCTTGCCCAGGCACACCACCAGGGTATCGCGCGGAATGCGGAAGTACTCCACGGTACGCGCCAGCGCGAAGCTGTTGGGCGGGATGATGCACTCATCGCCGACGATATCCACGAAGCTGCCCGGATCGAAGTGCTTGGGATCGACGATCGTCGAGTTGATGTTGGTGAACACCTTGAACTCGCGCGAGCAGCGCACGTCATAGCCATAGCTGGACGTGCCGTAGCTGACGATGCGCTGGCCGTTGGCCTGCTTGACCTGCCCGGCCTCGAACGGCTCGATCATGCCGTGCTGCTCGGACATGCGGCGGATCCAACGGTCACTCTTGATGCTCATGCTTTGTCCTGGGGGTACGAGGGGGCGCGAGGATTCTAGCAGGGGGCCGGCCTGCGCCGGCGGCCCCTGCCCCAGCACTTACAGCAGCGAGGACAGGATCGGGATCGAGGCCCGCGGGCGCTTGCCGACTTCCTCGATCAGGCGCTGCGCGGCATGGCGGTAGGCCTGGGCCGGTGCCGAATCCGGCTGGGCCACGGTGATCGGCGTGCCTGCATCGCCCTGCTCGCGGATGCCGATCTGCAGCGGCAGCGACCCCAGCAGCGGCACGCCGTACTGCGCGGCCATGCGCTCGCCGCCGCCCTCGCCGAACAGGTGCTCGATGTGCCCGCAGCTGCTGCACGTGTGCACCGCCATGTTCTCGACGATGCCCAGCACCGGCACCTCGACCTTCTCGAACATCTTCAGCGCCTTCTTCGCATCCAGCGTGGCGATGTCCTGCGGCGTGGTGACGATCACTGCACCGGCCAACGGAATCTTCTGGGTCAGGGTCAGCTGGATGTCACCCGTGCCCGGCGGCAGGTCGATCAGCAGGAAATCCAGGTCGTCCCACAGGGTATCGTTGAACAGCTGGGTCATCGCCGAGGTGGCCATCGGGCCGCGCCAGATCATCGGGGTGTCTTCTTCGATCAGGTAGCCGATCGACATGGTGTCCACGCCGAACGCACGCAGAGGCTCGATGCTCTTGTTGTCCGGGCTTTCCGGGCGGCCGGACAGCCCCAGCATGGCCGGCACGCTGGGGCCGTAGATGTCGGCGTCGAGCACGCCCACCCGCGCACCGAGCTGCTGCAGCGCCACAGCCAGGTTCACCGAGGTGGTGGACTTGCCGACGCCGCCCTTGCCCGAACCGACCGCGATGACATTGCGGATGCGGGCATGCGGCGTAAGTCCCTTCTGGACCTGGCTGGCATGGGGACGGCGGGGAGAACTGTTCACAACGAGCACCGGCGGAGTCAGGGGGATAACCCGACATCATACAAGCTGGACGTAACCTGACTGAAATTCAGGATTGCCACGGATTCGTGCACAGATTGTTAAGTTCATGTTACGTTCGATCAGCACTGTTTTGAGCTGCGGAGCCCGTTGTTCCGGCCCGCGCGATGGCGCATGCGCAGTGCCGTTTTTGTTTTTTGCTCTCCATTGGAACTACATGAAACACGTCAGCAATACCGCACGTCGCAACACGCTCGCCGTCGCCCTGATTTCCGCTCTGATGGCCGCCGCCCCGGCAATGGCCCAGGACAAGGCGACCAACCTGGACAAGATCACCGTCACCGGTTCGCTGATCCCGCAGACCCAGGTCGAAACCCAGACCCCGGTGATGTCCATCACCGCCGAAGACATCCAGACCCGCGGCTTCAGCAGTGTTGCTGAAGTGCTGCAGCAGTCATCGCTGACCACCGGCGGCCTGCAGGGTGGCCAGACCTCGGGTGCGTTCACCCAGGGCGCCGAAGCCGCCGGCATGTTCGGCCTGAATCCGGGCTACACCAAGTACCTGATCAACGGCCGCCCGATGCTCTCCTATCCGGCGCTGTACAACGGCAGCGAGTCGTTCAACAACATCAGCGGCATTCCGATCGACATCGTCGAGCGCATCGAAGTCCTGCCGGGCGGCCAGTCGTCGCTGTACGGCTCGGACGCGATCGCCGGCGTGGTCAACATCATCCTGAAGGAACGCATGGACGGCGGCACGATGTCGATCCGTGGCGGTACCTACACCGAAGGTGGTGGCAGCAACATCCGCTTCAGCGCCGCCAAGGGCTTCAACGCGTTCGACGACCGCTTCCACGCCCTGGTCAACGTGCAGATCGAAAACGGCAGCCCGATCTGGGGCTACCAGCGTGACATCACCAAGCAGAACAACCCGGTCGGTTACACCGCGCAGTTGCCGTCGAACGACTTTGCTGTCATCGGCAACGCCGACAACAAGCTGTACATGATGGACCCGACCCGCTGCGCCAACGTGGCAGGCCTGTACGACGGCACCACCACCGTCGGCAAGCGTGCATCGGGCGAATCGTGCGGCTCGGTGTACAGCGCCGGCTACAAGACCCTGAAGAACGGCAAGAACAGCGGCCAGTTCTACTCGTCGATGACCTTCGACGTGAACGACAACTTCCAGCTGTTCGCCGACGTGCTGTACAGCAAGGAAAAGACCGAATTCACCTCCGGCTCCAGCGCCCTGTGGTGGGGCACCAAGTCGGTGATGGGCGGCTTCTACGACCAGGGCCTGGGCAAGGTCGTGAACCTGCAGCGCGCCTTCGCGCCGGAAGAAATCGGCCCGGGCCACTACAACAACATCCTGAACTCCGATGAGAGCCGTTCCTACCAGGTCACCCTGGGCGGCAAGGGCATGGTCGGCGACTGGGACTACAGCGCCAGCTTCACCCGCGGCGAATACCGTCTGGACCAGAACCGCTTCGCGCGCTGGAAGGACAAGATCGAAGGCTTCTTCGGCGACACCGTGCTGGGCCCGCGCCTGGGCACCACTGCTGATGGCTTCGGCATCTACAACCCGAACTACACCGCCTTCTACTCGCCGATCACCCCGGACCAGTTCGCCAGCTTCACCGGCTATGGCACCCACCGCAGCAAGACCTGGCAGAACCTCGGTCGCGTGCAGGTGACCAACGGTTCGCTGTTCTCCCTGCCGGGCGGCGACGCCGGCCTGGCCGTCGTGCTGGAAGGCGGCAGCGAAGGTTGGGACTACTCGCCCGACCAGGCCTTCGTCGATGGCAACGCGTGGGGCGCCAGCGCCGTGGCCGGTGCCGGCCACCGCAGCAACTACGCGGTGACCAGCGAACTGCGCATGCCGGTGTTCGAGTCGCTGACCATCAGCGCCTCGGGCCGCTATGACGCCTTCAAGATCGCCGACAAGACCGTCGACAAGGCCACCTACAGCATCGGCCTGGAATACCGTCCGGTGGAAAGCCTGCTGCTGCGCGGCAAGTACGGCACCGCGTTCCGCGCGCCGACCCTGTCCGATGCCTTCCAGGGCATGAGCGGCTCGTTCGCCTCCGGCCAGAACGACTACTACCGCTGCAGCCAGATGGGTTACGCGCTGCGTGACGAAGCCTGCTCGTTCTACAAGACCACCTCGGTGTACAGCGAAAAGTCCGGCAACCCGGACCTGAAGCCGATCACCGCCGACGTGTGGAGCGCAGGCGTGGTGTGGGCCCCGGTGAGCAACTTCTCGCTGTCGGTCGACTACTACAACTGGAAGATCAAGAACGAGGTCAAGACCCTGAGCACCGACCAGCTGCTGCTGGCCGAGTACCAGTGCCACAACGGCCTGCCGAACAACACCTCGGCCAGCTGCCAGAACGTGACCGACTGGGTCACCCGCGACGCCGGTGGCAACCTGACCCGCGTGTACACCCCGAAGCTCAACGTGGCCAGCCAGAACCTGGAAGCGGTGACCGTCGGTGCCAAGTACCAGCAGGACCTGGGCCGCTTCGGTTCGCTGATGTTCTCCGGCAACTACACCAACATGCTCAAGCGTGAAGTGGTGGCCCTGCCGGGTGCGCAGAAGCTGGACCTGCTGAGCGATCCGTACAACATGTGGTACTACGACAACTTCGCCAAGGTACGCGGCGACGTGTCGGTGGGCTGGGCCATCTCCAAGTTCACCACCACCCTGTACGCCAACTACGTCGGCAGCACCCCGAACTACCTGGCCTACACCGGCCGCAGCTATGACTACGTCCACTCCTCCGGCGCCAAGGCCGGCAAGTGGGGCTCGTACACCACGTACAACATGAGCCTGAACTACCAGGCACAGGACGATCTGACCCTGTCGCTGATGGTCAACAACGTGTTCAACAAGCTGCCGGAAGGCCAGCGCTACAACTACCCGGGCAACGAATCGACCCCGTTCAACGACGGCTTCTACAGCGTCTACGGCCGTCAGATCTCGGCCCAGGTCAAGTACGACTTCTGATCCCGTCGTATTCCGGACCGTGTCTGGACCAGGCCCCGCTTCGGCGGGGCCTTTTTTTTGCCTACGATCAGGCCGAACCGTCCCGTTCAGAAAAAAGTCACTTTCGAACGGAATGGTGACAATGCGATACAGATCAACCAGATACGTTGATTTCGACGCGCGTTCTCGCAGTCAGCGCGGCTGACGAATCACACCTCCATGACTGCATCATGAATGCTTGACAGCCTTGGTTAATGTGATGTTAATCTCGAGTCATCGGCACGTGAAGCCGGTACCAGCGCCGGGCGGCGGCACGCTGCCGACACTGGGCAAGGGACACACGGAGACGTCGACAAGGACCAGTCCCGGTGTACGACGCAATCATTCGATTCAAGGGGATTTCAGATGATCAATCGCAAGTCGCTCAGCAAGCATCCGCTGAGCTTCGCCCTCGCCTCTGCCGTGCTGCTCGCCGCAGCCGCCCCGGCGATCGCCCAGGACGCCTCCAGCACGACGCAGACCGAGGAAGCGCCCAAGTCGAAGGCCACCAACCTGGACACGGTGACCGTCACCGGTTCGCGCATCAGCCGCGACGTGTTCAACTCGGTTTCGCCGGTGCAGGTCGTCACCCGTGAAGAAACCACCCTGGCCGGCTTCAACTCGACCACCGCCGCCCTGCAGAGCACGGCGGTCACCGCCGGTGCGGCACAGATCAACAACGCCTACGGCGGCTACGTCACCGACGGCGGCCCGGGCGCCAACACCCTGGGCCTGCGCGGCCTCGGCCCGACCCGCACCCTGATCCTGCTCAACGGCCGCCGCGTATCGCCGGCCGGTACCCGCGGCTCGGTCGGCTCGACCGACCTGAACGTGCTGCCGAACTCGATCGTCGACCGCGTCGAGATCCTGAAGGACGGCGCCTCGTCCATCTACGGCTCCGACGCCGTGGCCGGCGTGATCAACATCATCACCAAGACCAAGGTCGACGGTGTCACCTTCGAAGCGCAGCACAACGCCACCGACGGTGGCGGCGGTGAAGAGCGCCGTTACTCGATCATGTTCGGTTCCACCGGCGAGCGCTCGCACTTCTCCGGTTCGTATGAGTACTACACCCGCAACGAACTGACCCTGGCCGACCGCAGTTGGGCAGGCGGCTGCCCGACCGACATGTACCGTGACATCGAGGCCGGCGACTCCTGGGGCAGCGGTGACTTCATCGATCCGCTGACCGGCAAGCCCAAGTGCTGGTCGCTCGATGCCGGCGGCACCACCCTGAACACCATCGGCACCAACACCCGTACCGGTGTGGCCGCTCCGGGCGGCGTCGGCACCCGCTTCAACCGCTGGCGCCCGAACGCGGCGATCACCACCGGCCTGGTCGGCTACGAAGGCGTGGACCTGAACACCCGCGACACCTTCGACCCGGCCATGCGCAACGAGTCGCTGATCTCGCCGACCAAGACCCACACCCTGTACTTCCAGGGCGGCTTCGACCTCAATGCACTGGGTGATGCCGAGCTGTACTACGAGTTCCTGGGCAACAAGCGCAAGTCGACCCAGACCGGTTACCGCCAGCTGACCCTGGACTACGCCGTGGGCAGCCCGCTGATCCCGGCCAACCTGCGTGACAGCGTAGCCGGCGCCCCGACCGACCAGACCAGCGGCAGGAACCTGGGCGTGCGTGCGTTCATCGGCTTCGGCAACGACACCAACAAGCAGAACGTCGACTTCCTGCGCTTCAATGCCGGCCTGCGTGGCCACCTGAGCTCGGAGTGGAACTATGACTTCAACGTCATGCACGCCCGCAGCGACGCCGACTACACCTTTGAAAGCTTCCTGACCAGCCGCCTGCGCCAGAGCCTGGACGTGGTCTCCAACGGTGCGGGTGGCTATGTCTGCCGCGACGCTTCCAACGGCTGCATCGCCGCGCCGGCGCTGAACACCAACACCATCGGCGGCAAGCTGCCGCAAGACTGGAAGGACTGGGTGTTCGTGCCGGTCACCGGCAACACGCTGTACAAGGAAACGACGGTCAACTTCAACGTCAACGGCCCGCTGTTCGACATGCCCTACGGCTCGGCCGGCGGCGCGTTCGGCGTCGAGTACCGCAAGGCACGGATCGACGACACCCCGTCGCCTTACTCGATCAATGCCGACCTGTACAACCTGACCAACGCCACCCCGACCCGCGGTTCGGACTCGGTGCTCGAGGCCTACGGCGAACTGGAACTGCCGCTGCTGTCCGGCGTCACCGCTGCCGAGGAACTGACGGTCAACCTGTCCGGCCGCTACACCGACTACAAGTCCTACGGCTCGGATGAGACCTACAAGATCGGCGCGCTGTGGACGCCGGTGAAGTGGCTGTCGTTCCGTGCTTCGTACGGCACCTCCTACCGCGCACCGGCGCTGTTCGAACAGTTCCTGGGCGGCACCACCGGCTTCCTGAGCAGCAGTGCCGACCCCTGCAACGAGTATGGTGATCGCAACCCGAGCTCGCCGCGCTACCAGAACTGCGCATCGCTGGGCCTGGCACCGGACTACCTAGCCACCCAGGGCGTGACCGTGGTCACCCAGGGTGGTGCCGAGGCCGGCCTGGAAGCCGAAACCTCCAAGGCCAAGACCCTGGGCGTGGTGATCCAGCCAGAATTCGGCAGCGGCTTCGGTGACCTGTCCTTCGCCGCCGACTACTTCGACATCGAAGTGAAGAACGGCGTCGACAGCGCGGGCGGCGCGAACATCCTGTCGCGCTGCTATGACAGCGGCAGTGCCGACTTCTCCTCCGGTTCGGGTCTGTGCCGCCTGGTGGCCCGCAACCCGGTCAACAACCAGCTGGTGGTGACCAACGGCTTCATCAACCTGTCCACCGACAAGGTCCGTGGCCTGGACTTCACCACCCGCTATGTCCGCGAAATCGGCCCGGGCACCCTGCGCACCACGCTGCAGTTCACCCACTACCTGGAACAGGCCAGCAAGGTCTTCTCCGACGATCCGCTGGTGGACTACAACGGCATGCTGTCGCGTCCGGAAAACACCGCCTCGCTGGACCTGAGCTACAAGTGGAAGAACTGGCAGGTGCGTTACGGCCTGGACTGGATCGACAAGATGGACAGCTACGCGTACTACGAGGAGCGCAACCCGGGTGACTTCGATCCGGCTACCTCGGCGTACAAGCTGTACACCCCGAACTACTTCCTGCAGGCCATCTCGGTGAAGTATGAAGCGGATAAGTGGTCGGTCACCGGTGGCGTGCGCAACTTCGCCGACCGCAAGCCGCCGACCATCTCCCAGGGTGTCTACAGCACCGTCGGCAACGCGCTGTTGTACAGCGGCTTTGACTACTTCGGTCGCAGCTACTTCCTGAACATCACGCGTTCGTTCTGATCCTGCTCCCTGCAACCGCCGCCCTTCGGGGCGGCGGTTCCATTTCAGGCACTGCCTTTTCCACAGGCAGCTGCCACTGCATTCCGAGGTTGCAATGAAGCGAACCCTGTTGCTGGCGGCCCTGGCCAGTGTTTCCCCGTCCCTGCACGCCAAGCCCGAAGCTCCGACCATTGAGCAGATGGCGGCCTTCCCCGCCATCTCCAGCCTGTCGCTATCGCCGGATGGCCAGCACATCGCCGGCCTGCGGGCCAATGGCGAAGAGCGCGTGATCGTGGTGTGGCGCACCGATGCACTGGACAAGCCGCCAACGGTGATCGGCGCCAACCGCATGAAGTTCCAGAGCGTGTCGTTCATCAAGAACGGGCAGCTGGCGGTGGTGCTGTGGCAGCCCTACGACCTGCGCGCGGACCGGGTGACCAAGACCTTCGTCAGCAAGTTCTTCATCACCGACATCGAAGGCAAGCAATGGAAGGAGCCGATCACGCCGCCACGTGCCAGCAGCCGCAGCGAGGAGCTCGAGCAGGCCCTGGCCAACGCCACGGTACTGGACACCCTGCCCAACGATCCGGACCACATCCTGGTGGTCAACGGCAGTGGCAGCAGCTCCGGTGACGTCTACAAGGTCGACCTGCGCAACTTCACCTCGCAGCGCATCCAGAAGACCGAAGAGCGCGTGGCCGGCTACATCACCGACCTCGACAGCGAGCTGCGCGCACGCCTGCGCCAGGATGTCGACGGCACCGGTGCCTACGTCGCCACCGAGTTCCGGTCGCCCGCCACCGGTACCTGGGAAGAGCACTTTCGCTCCTATGTGAAGAACCGCGACGTCAACCAGGTGATCGGCTTTGCCGACGACCCGAACATCGCCTTCGTGCTCAGCAATGTCGGCCGCGACAAGGCGATCGTGTATGAGTACGACATCAGCGCGCGCAAGCAGAAGGAAGTGCTGTTCGAGCACAAGCTGTTCAACGCCGGTTCGATGCTGATCAACCGCTTCCGCAAGGGTGCGGTGCCGTTCGGCGAGATCATGGGCATCGGCTACGCCGGTCCGCGCGGTGACGACATGCAGTGGACCTCGCCGCGCATGAAGGCGCTGGACCAGGGCCTGCGCCAGGCCCTGGGCATCACCCAGGAACCGCTGGCGATGGTCGATACCGCCAACGGCCAGCGCTTCACCGCCAACTACGATACCGGCGTGAGCCTGCGCATCGTCGACTACACGGCGGACCTTTCCAACGTGCTGGTCGTTACCTCCGGGCCTTCCAATCCGCCCGAATACCACCTGCTGCACGACGGCAAGCTGACCCTGCTGGCGAAGACCTACCCGCAGATCCAGCCTGCCGCGCTGGGCCAGACCCGGCTGGTCTACTACAAGGCACGCGACGGGCTGGACATTCCTGCATTCCTCACCACGCCCAGCACCGAGCTGTGCGGCGCCGGCCCCTGGAAGGCGGTCGTGCATCCGCACGGCGGGCCCTGGGCGCGCGATGGCATGGACTTCGATGGCTCGATGTGGGTCCCGCTGATGGCATCGCGCTGCATGGCGGTGCTGCGCCCGCAGTTCCGTGGCTCGGCCGACTGGGGCCGCAAGCTGTGGATGGCCGGTGACGCCGAGTGGGGCCAGAAGATGCAGGATGACAAGGACGACGGCGCGCAGTGGATGATCGACCAGAAGATCGCCCGCCCCGGCCACATCGCCATGTTCGGCTTCTCCTATGGCGGCTATTCGGCGTTTGCGGCCTCGGTGCGCCCCAACGGCCTGTACAAATGCGCCATTGCCGGCGCCGGCGTCTCGGATATCAAGAAGATCTGGTCGCGCTTCTATACCAACCCATTCTTCCGCCAGGCCCAGGCCCCCACGGTGGCCGGCCTGAACCCGGTGGACAAGGCCGGCGAGATGAAGATCCCGTTGATGGTCTACCACGGCGATCGCGACCGCACGGTGCCGATCGAACAGTCGGAGTGGTTCGTGAACAAGGCGAAAGGTTCCGGCCAGCCGGTCGAGTTCCACGCCATCGCCGACTACGCCCACGGGCCGGCCTGGACGCGCCGCATCATGGCCGACCAGTTGCAGCTGATAGACGACTACCTGGGCAAAGGCTGCGGCGGCGGCGGCCTGTAAGCGTTACCGGCCTACAGCAGGGGCGCCCGGCGGGCGCCCTTGCACGTTCTGGCCCTTGCGCGGGGACATGACCTTCGACACCCTTGCAGGTCTGGCCGGCGGCGTATCGTTCGGCCCACGGTCGCACCTGCGGCCACTCCCTGACTCACTCGGCCTGGAGGCCATTCAAGTGACCCGTACTCCCAAGATCGTGCTGCTGACCCTGGCCGTTTCGGCCGCGCTGGTTGGCTGCGGCAAGACTGAAACCCCGGCCAAGGATGCCGCCGCCTCCGCCCCGGCCACCGCCGAAGCCACCACCTATAAGCTGGACGAGAGCAAGCTGCCGGCCTACAACGCCTTCCAGCCGAGCGACCTGGACACCACCAAGGACGCCTGCACCGCCTTTGGCGACTACGTCAACAGCAAGTGGCTGGCCGCCAACGAAATCCCGGGCGACCGCACCAGCTGGGGCGCGTTCACCATCCTCGACGAGCGTTCGGTGGCCGTGCAGCACCAGCTGGCCGAACAGGTCGCGCAGGTCAAGAACCCGAACCACATCGAGAAGATCGTCGGCGACCTGTGGGCGACCGGCATGGACGAAGCGAAGATCAACGCGCAGGGCATCGAGCCGCTGAAGGCGGACCTGGCGGCGATCGACGGCCTGCAGGACAAGGCAGCGATCGCCAACTACCTGCGCACCAGCGCCGCCAAGGGTGACAACGTCCTGTTCGGCTTCGGTGCCGAAGCGGACTTCAAGAACTCGGCCATGAACATGGCCTACGCCAGCCAGGGCGGCCTGGGCCTGCCGGATACCACCTATTACACCGATGCCAAGAACGCCGACAAGCTGAAGGCCTACCAGGCGCACGTCGCCAAGGTGCTGGAGCTGTCCGGCGTCGCCGCGGCCGACGCGGCCAAGCAGGCCGAGGACGTGGTCAAGTTCGAAACCCGCCTGGCCAAGGCTTCCAAGTCGCGCGTCGAGCTGTCGCGCAACGTCGAGCTGTACTACAACCCGGTCACCCTGGCCGACGCCGACAAGCTGACCCCGAACTTCAGCTGGACCGAGTTCTTCAAGTCGCAGGGCGTGGCCGCACCGGAGAAGTTCTCGCTGGCCATGCCGGCGTTCCATGAGGAAGTGAGCAAGGCGCTGGGCGATACCGACCCGTCGGTGTGGCGCGCCTACCTGCGCTTCCACACCGTGGACAGTGCCTCGCCGTACCTGGCTGACGCCTTCGTGCAGGAGAACTACGAGTTCTACGGCAAGACCCTCAACGGCCAGAAGGAACAGAAGCCGCGCTGGAAGCGCGTGCTGGGCACCATCGAGAATGATGCCGGTGAAGCCTTCGGCCAGCTGTACGTGAAGGTTGCCTTCTCGCCGGAAGCCAAGGCGAAGATGGAAGAACTGGTAAAGAACCTGGCCGCCGCGCTGAAGGACCGCATCCAGGGCCTGAGCTGGATGAGCGAGGAAACCAAGGCCAAGGCCATCGCCAAGTGGGAGACCTTCACCCCGAAGATCGGTTACCCGGACAAGTGGCGCGACTGGTCGGGCCTGCAGACCCAGCGCGACAGCTTCCTCGGCAACGTGCGCGCGGCCAACGAGTTCAACTACAAGTTCAACCTGTCCAAGATCGGCAAGCCGGTGGACAAGACCGAGTGGGGCATGACCCCGCAGACCGTCAACGCCTACTACAACCCGCTGCAGAACGAGATCGTGTTCCCGGCCGCCATCCTGCAGCCGCCGTTCTTCGATCCGAAGGCCGACGACGCGCTGAACTACGGCGGCATCGGTGCGGTGATCGGTCATGAGATGACCCACGGCTACGACGACCAGGGTGCGCGCTTCGGGCCGACCGGCAACATGGAAGACTGGTGGACCCCGGCCGACAAGAAGAACTTCGAAGGCCTGACCGGCAAGCTGGTCAAGCAGTTCGACCAGTACAAGGTGGACGGCCAGGCGGTGAACGGCCACCTGACCCTGGGCGAGAACATCGCCGACCTGGGTGGCCTGGCCACCGCCTACGACGCCCTGCAGAAGGCCTCCGCCGGCAAGGAAGATGCGAAGGTCGATGGCTTCACCCGAGACCAGCGCTTCTTCTTCAACTGGGCCACCGTGTGGCGCACCAAGTACACCCCGGAAAACGCCAAGGTCCGCCTGGCCACCGACCCGCACGCCCCAGCGCAGTTCCGTGCCATGGGTGCGCCGTCGAACCTGCCGACCTTCGCCGCCGCGTTCCAGTGCAAGGCCGGTTCGCCGATGGCCCGCACCGGCGAGCAGCAGGTGGTGATCTGGTAAGCAACGGCTGACGTTGCGGCGTACCTGCAAGGGCCCGGGAATTCCCGGGCCCTTGTTTTTCACAGCGCCCGTCATCCACGCATGGCCCACGCCGTTGGAAGATGCCGACCTTGGTCGGCGCACGGCTCGGCGGAGCCACCGTGATGCGTGCATGCCGCGCCCATGCCCGGCTTGCTATAGTGCGCGCGCCCTCAATCCATCACGGATTCGTTCCACATGCCCAACTTCCGTCCGCTTGCCATCGCCCTGGGCATCAGCCTGGCGACTCTGGTCCCGACCCACGATGCGTTTGCCGCCGCCAAGAAGAAGGCCGCACGCGCCCCGGCCGTCAGCGCCCAGTGCAGCGACTTCTATAACACCACCAATGCAGGCTGGCTGAAGGCCAACCCGGTGCCGCAGACCGGCGCCACGACCGCGCTGGGCCAGTTGGTCGACCGCAGCCGCCAGCAGCAGCGCGACCTGCTCGATGCCGCGATGAAGTCGCCGCAGGGCAACGTGCAGAAGCTGCTGGGTGACTTCTGGGCCAGCGGCCTTGACGAAGCCGCCGTGGAAGCGGACGGTTCCAATCCAATCGCCCCGCTGCTGACCCGCATCAACGCCATCAAGAAGGCCAAGGATGTGCCGGCCTCGATCGCCGCGCTGCACCAGGTGGGCATCCCGGTCGCCTTCAACTTCGGCCCTGACGTCGACCTGAAGGCACTGGACCGCCACATCGGTTACTTCATGCAGGGCGGCATGGGCCTGCCGGATCCGGCGTTCTATACCCGCACCGACGCCGATACCGTGGCGCTGATGGGCCGCTACCGCAACTACGTCAAGCAGATCCTGGCGCTGACCGGCACCCCGGCGGCCAAGCTGGATGCCGAATCGCAGGCAGTGATCGCGCTGGAGACCGAGCTGGCGCGCAACGCGCAGTCGCTGGCCGGCATCAACAACCCGTTCAACAACTACGCGCCGATCTCCACCAAGGAGCTCAACAGCCGCTACCGCAACCTGCAGCTGGACGCGTTCCTGAAGGCACAGGGCGTGGACGATGACCTGGTCTCGCTGGCCGACCCAGGCCTGTTCAAGCAGCTCGATGGCATGGTCACCAAGCTCAAGCCGGAGCAGTGGAGAGCTTACCTGCGCTGGCGCGTGGGCGACTCGATGGCGCCGTACCTGTCCAAGGCCTACCGCGACGCCGAGTTCGAATTCCGTGGCCGTGTGCTGCGTGGCCAGACCCTGCCGCCGCAGCGCTGGGAATCCGTGCTGGATGCAATCAATGTGGCCGCCGGCCCGATGGTCGGCCGCGAGTACGCCGCCCGCTACCTGTCGGCCGAAGATCGTCGCCAGGCCGCATGGATCGTCGACAAGGTGCGCGAAGTACAGATCGAGGCGGTAAAGAACAGCAGCTGGATGAGTGCCGAAGCCAAGACCGAAGCGCAGGCCAAGCTGGCTGCGCTGAAGATCGAGATCGGCACTCCACTGCGCGACCTGGACTACAGCGTGCAGCCGATGGGGCGCGGCTCGTTTGGTGGCAACATGCTGATTGCATCGACCTGGCGCCACCGCGAGGAAATGAAGCGCATCGGCAAGGGCAATGCCGACCGCCGCTGGGACGTGCTGCCGCAGCAGCCGTCGCTGGCCTACGACCTGGCGCAGAACCGCCTGATCGTCACCGCCGCGATCCTGCAGGGCCCGGTGTTCAACGCCAAGGCCGACGCCGCCGACAAGTTCGGCAGCTTCGGTGGACTGGTCGGCCACGAGCTGACCCGTGCGATCGATGCCAAGGGCGCGCTGGTCGATGCCAAGGGCGAACTGCGCAGCTGGTGGACCCCGGCCGACAAGACCGCCTGGACCCTGCTCGGCAATCGCGTGGCCGCGCAGTACAGCGCCTACGACTTCCCGGGCGTAAAGGGTGCCAAGGTCAACGGCACGCTGACCCAGGAAGAGAACCTGGCCGACATCGCCGGCCTGGAACTGGCCTGGGCGGCGTATACGGCGCAGGAACCGAAGGCCAAGCAGGCACAGCAGCAGGGCTTCTTCCGCGCCTGGTCGGCACTGTGGGCACAGCAGCTGTCGCCGAACGAGGCCGCGCGCCGCCTGACCGCCGACATCCGCGCACCGGGCCTGTGGCGCAGCAACGGCACGCTGGCCAACCTGCCGGCGTTCGGTGCCACCTTCAGTTGCAAGGCCGGGCAGCCGATGCAGCGCAGCGAAGCCGACCAGATCAAGGTCTGGCGCTGAGCCCGCGGCCGCACTGGTAGTACAAAGGGCGCCTTCGGGCGCTCTTTTTTTGCGGGTGCAGCACGATCCCGGGTTAACACTGCGCGTGCTATCGCTGCGGCTTCGTCCAACGCGGAGCCGGACATGGCACACAAGAACACGATCTGTATCTGGTACGACAACGGCGCGCTCGAGGCCGCCACCTTCTATGCCAACACCTTTCCCGACAGCGCGGTGACCGCTGTCCACCACGCCCCGGGCGACTACCCGGACGGCAAGGAAGGCAACGTACTGACGGTCGAATTCACGGTCTGCGGCATCCCCTGCGTCGGCCTCAACGGCGGCACCGCGTTCAAGCACAGCGAAGCCTTCTCCTTCCAGATCCAGACCGAGGACCAGGCCGAGACTGACCGCTTGTGGGACGCCATCGTCAGCAACGGCGGACAGGAGAGCCAGTGCGGTTGGTGCAAGGACCGATGGGGCATTTCCTGGCAGATCAGCCCACGCATGTTGATCGAAGCGGTGACCAGCCAGGACAAGGCACTGGCCAAGCGCGCCTTCAACGCGATGATGCCGATGAAGAAGATCGACATCGCCACCATCGAAGCGGCAATCAAAAAAGGGGACGGAGGGGATTAAGTCGTTTCTTCCCCCCTGTGCGCAGATGCGGATTGCGACTTAATCCCCTCCGTCCCCTTTTTCCGAGGTGCTGATGTCCTGGGATGCGATCATCATCGGTGGCGGCCACAACGGCCTGGTCTGCGCGGCCTATCTCGCACGCGCTGGCAAGAAGGTGCTGGTGCTGGAACGTCGTGGCGTTCTCGGCGGCGCGGCGGTCACCGAGGAATTCCACCCCGGGTTCCGCAACTCAGTGGCGTCCTACACGGTGTCATTGCTGCAGCCGAAGGTGATCGACGACCTGCAGCTGCATGCGCATGGGCTGCGCATCATCAATCGCCCGGCCAACAACTTCCTGCCATTGCCGGACGGCCGCTACCTGCTGTCCGCACCGGGCCGCACCCAGGCCGGGGTCGCGAAGTTCTCCGAGCGGGATGCACAGCGGCTACCCGAATACGAAGCGCGCCTGGAGATCTTCGCTGATGTGCTGCGCGCCTGGGCCCTGCGCGCGCCGCCGGACCTGGGTGCAGCAGGCGGTTGGCGTGCGCTGCCCGCCCTGTGGCAGATGGGCCGCCTCGGTCGTGAACTGGCCACGCTGGATGCCTCGCTGCGGCAGGAGCTGCTGGACCTTTTCACGCTGTCGGCGGCCGAGTACCTGGACCGCTGGTTCGAAAGCGAGCCGATCAAGGCGCTGTTCGGCTTCGATGGCATCGTCGGCAACTACGCAAGCCCCTATACACCGGGCAGTGCCTACGTACTGCTGCACCACGTGTTCGGCCAGTGCAATGGCATGAAAGGTGCGTGGGGCCATGCGATCGGTGGCATGGGCGCGATCAGCCAGGCCATCGCCACTGCCGCGCGGGAGGCCGGGGCTGAGCTGCGCGTGGATGCCGGTGTGCAACGCCTGCTGATCGAGCAGGGTCGTGTCGTGGGCGTGGCGCTGGCCAACGGCGAAATCCTGCGCGCACGCGCGATGATCGCCAACGTCAATCCAAAGCTGCTGTACGAGCAGATGCTGGCACCGGAGCAGGTACCGGACGCAACGCGCGAACGCATGGCGAACTGGCGCTGCGGTTCCGGCACGTTCCGGATGAATGTCGCGCTGTCGCAGCTGCCGGACTTCCGCGCTCTGCCCGGTCCCGGCGATCACCTCAGCGCCGGCATCATCATGGCCCCAAGCCTGGATTACATGGACCGTGCCTGGCTGGATGCGCGTCGCAATGGCTGGTCACGCGAACCAATCGTGGAAATGCTCATTCCCAGCACGCTGGACGATTCGCTGGCGCCGCCGGGGAAGCACGTCGCCAGCCTGTTCTGCCAGCACGTGGCGCCCGTGCTGCCCGGCGGGCGTCACTGGGATGATCATCGTGAAACGGTGGCCGATCTGATGATCGCCACCGTTGAACGGTATGCGCCGGGTTTCGCTGGCAGCGTACTGGGCCGCCAGGTGCTGTCACCGCTGGATCTGGAGCGCACCTTCGGCCTGATCGGCGGCGACATCTTCCACGGAGCGCTCAGTGCCAACCAGTTGTTCTCGGCACGGCCGATGGTTGGTCAGGCTGGCTATCGTGGTGCCCTGCCCGGCCTTTACCTGTGCGGGTCGGGTACGCATCCCGGCGGTGGCGTGACCGGCGCGCCAGGTCACAATGCGGCGCAGGTGGTGTTGCAGGATCTGTGAGGGCGTGCCGACCAAGGTCGGCACCTACCCGCGTGGGAGAAGGCGTGCCGACCAACGGTCGGCACCTACAGCGTCAAATGATCCTTCGGATCATTTGACGCTGCGCAGATGGTTCGGGCGCTTCGGTGGGCCGGGCGGTCGGCGCTTGTTGAACGGCGGCTGCCCGCGCCAGTAGCGAATCAGCAACCAGCCGAACAGCATGCCGCCGAGGTGCGCGAAGTGGGCCACGCCCGGCTGCCAGCCGGTCATGCCCAGCACCAGTTCGCCCACGCCGAACAGGATCACGAAGGTGCGCGCCTTCATCGGGATTGGTGGGAACAGCAGCATCACCCGCTGGTTCGGGAACAGCATGCCGTAGGCCAGCAGCAGGCCGAACACGCCGCCAGAGGCACCCAGCACCGTGGCCGGGTTCTCCAGCAGCGTACCCACCAGCAGCTGGCAGACACCGGCACCGGCCACGCAGACCAGGTAATACAGCAGGAAGCGCTTCTCGCCCCAGGTCTGCTCCAGTGGCGCACCGAACATGAAGACCGCCAGCATGTTGAAGAACAGGTGGCCGAAGCTGCCATGCAGGAAGCCATAGGTCAGCAGCTGCCAAGGCTGGAAGTTGCCGCCCGGCGAGAACGCATCGAAGCCCTGCTGCAGCGGTTGCAGCATGAACGGCTCAAAGGTCTGCATGCCGAGCAGGAACGGCTGCTGCAGCAGGAACAGGATCGCGTTGGCGATCAGCAGGGCCTTGGTGACGGTTGGCAGTCGCGGGAACATGGGAGCACCGGCATGGAACGACCTCCATCATAGCCGCAGCACCGCGCCTTGTTGGCGACCCGCAGGTCCGGCCTGTTCAGTCGCCAGCGGCGCTCAGCCCGGCCCCCATACGGCAGCATCCAGCGCTACCGCCGGATCGGTCGTGGGCATCTGCACCCGGCCGTTCTCAACCACCACGCCCTCGGCACGCAGCCGCTGCGACTGCTCGCGCCAGCCCGCCGACCCTTCTTCCATGGCGATGCGCCCATCCGAGCGCAGCACGCGGTGCCAGGGCAGGTCCGGGTCGTCGTTCTGGCCCAGGATGCGCGCGGTCAGGCGTGCACGCCCGGGCAGGCCCGCGCGCATCGCCACCTGGCCGTAGCCCATCACCTGCCCCGCCGGGATCGCGCGGATCACCGCCAGGATGCGCGCACGCGCCTGCTCCGGCGTCAGCGCCGCAGGCGGGTCACCAGCAGAACGCCGATCAGCACCAGCACGGTGCCGGCGATCTGTGCCGGCCCCATCGGTTCGTCGAGCAGCCATAGGCTCATCACGATGGTGGAAACAGGGCCCAGCATACCGACCTGTGCGGCCAGCGACGAACCCACGCGCTGCACCGCCAACATGATCGCCAGCACCGGCAGCACCGTGCAGACAGTGGCATTGACCAGCGACAGCCACTGTACCGGCGCCGGTGCCTGCCACAGCAGTGGCAGCGGATGGGTCACCGCGAAATGCAGCAGCACAAGCACGCTGGCCACGCAGCTGGCATAGGCCGTCAGCCGCACTGCACCGATGCGCGCGACCACCTGCCCGCTGCCGAACAGGTACAGCGCGTAGCTGAGCGCACTGCCCAGCACCAGCAGGCTGCCGACGATGATCTGGCCGCCCTCGCGCTGCAGGTCGTGCCCGAAGGCCAGCAGCACGCCGAGGTAACTCAGCACCAGCGCGCCGATCTGCCAGCGTCCCGGCCGCTGGCGCGCCAGCAGCACGTTGATCAGCAGCACCAGGGTCGGGTTCAAGTACAGGATCAGCCGTTCCAGCGTCACGCTGATGTACTGCAGGCCCTGGAAATCGAGCAGGCTGGACAGGTAATAGCCGGTGAAGCCCAGCCACAGCACGCGGGCGCGGTCGGCCCAGGACAGCGGTGTGGCCCGGCGCGCGGCCCACAAGGCCATCAACGCGAACAAGGGCAGCGCCATCAGCATGCGCAGGGCGAGCAGCGTGGTGGCATCCACGCCGTGGCGCAGGCCGAGCTTGACGATGATGGCCTTGCCGGAAGCAGCAATGGCGCCGATCGCAGCCAGGCCGATACCCCCCAGCGCGATGCGGGGGGAAGCCGTAGCGATGCGGGAAGCGGGCGTGGACATCAGGACGACGGCGGGCCGCGCAGAGCGGCCCGGTAAGGCGTGGGGGCGCCCATTGTCGCACGGGCGCCCCCGGTGCCCTGTAGAGCCGAGCCTGCGCTCGGCTTCGCCAAGCCTGGGCGAAAAGCAGCCGAGCGTGGGCTCGGCTCTACAACTGCGGGCTCAGCGCATCAGCACCACTTCCTCGGCCGAGGTCGGGTGGATCGCCACGGTGTCGTCGAACTGGGCCTTGGTTGCGCCCATCTTCACCGCCACCGCGAAGCCCTGCAGGATCTCGTCGGCCGCTTCGCCCAGCAGGTGGATACCCACCACGCGCTCCTCCGGGCCCGCGCAGACCATCTTGAACAGGCTGCGCTGGGTGCCGTTGGCCAGCGCCTGCAGCATCGGGCGGAAACGGCTGTGGTAAACGCTCACCTGGTCAAAACGCGCGCGCGCTTCCTCTTCGCTCATGCCCACTGCACCCAGCGGCGGATGCGAGAACACCACGCTGGCCACGTTCTCGTAATCCATCTTCGATTGCGGACGTCCACCGAACAGGCGGTCCATCAGCCGCCGTGAAGCGGCCACCGCCACCGGGGTCAGGCCGACCTTGCCAGCGATGTCGCCGACCGCGTGCACGCTCGGCACAGAGGTGGTCTGCCATTCGTCCACCTGCACCTGCTGGTGCTCGCCAATGCCGATGCCGAGCGCTTCCAGGCCCAGATCACGGCTGTTGCCGCGGCGGCCGGTGGCAAAGAACACCGCATCGAACACGCTGTCGATCGGGCCGTCATGGCCGAACGCACGCACGCGCTCGCCATCGCGCTGCAGTTCGCGCAGGCGATAGTCGAAGTGGATCCGCACGCCCTGCTGCTTCAGGTTCTCGGCCAGCTGGTCGGTCAGCTCGTAGTCGAAGCGCTCCAGCAACCGCTTGCCCCGCACCAGCAGGCTCACCTTGCTGCCCAGCGCCTGCAGCAACCCGGCCAGTTCCACCGCGATGTAGCCGCCACCAATGATCGCCACCTCGGCCGGTGCCGCACGCAGATCGAAGAAGTCATCGGAAACCAGGCCCAGTTCCGCGCCGGGAATATCCGGACGCAGCGGATGCGCGCCGGTGGCGATCAGGATGTGCTCGGCGCTGTAATGCACGCCGTCACTGCAGGCCACGGTATGCGCATCAAGCAGACGGCCGCGCGCAGGGATGCGCACCACGCCGGTTTCATCCAGGCGCTTGTGGTAGCTGGTGTGGATGTTGGTGATGTAGGCCTGGCGATGGATCACCAGCTCCTTCCACGACAGCGCCGGGCGTGCCTCGACATCGAAGCCCATCGCATTGGCCAGGCCGATGCGCTCGTGCAGGTCGGCCGCCAGCCACATCGCCTTCTTCGGCACGCAGCCAACATTGACACAGGTACCGCCCAGTTCGCCCGGTTCCAGCATCGCCACGCGCTTGCCATGCTGCGCTGCACGGATGGCACCGGCCAGGCCGGCGGAACCGCCGCCAAGGACGATCAGGTCGTAATCATAAGGTGCAGTGCTCATCGGAATCGCTCGGGTCGGTAAGGGGCAGGATCGATCGCTGGCGTGCGGCCGCAGACGAGATCGGCGATCAGCTGGCCGGTGCCGGCGCTCATGCTGATGCCGAGCATGCCATGCCCCGCTGCAAGCCAGACGTGAGGATGCGCGGGCGCGCGGCCGATCGGCACAGCGCATGCGTGCCCATCGCTCACCCCTGCTCCGTGCTGCGCCGCATCGGTGGCCACTGCCGATAGGTCATCGCACGCCATATCCACTCGATCGGGCCGAAGCGGAAATGGCGCAGCCACAGGTGCGAGAAGACCACCTGCGCGGCAAACAGCAGCAGCGCGAACAACAGCTGCACGCTGCGCGGCATCATCTCGAACCTGCCCAGGCCATAGTGGTAGAAGGTCCAGGTACACAGCAGCGACTGACCAAGATAGTGGGTCAGCGCCATGCGCCCGACCGGTGCCAGCCAGGCCAACCGCGCACGCCAATGCACGATCCACGCGAGGTAACCCAGGCACATCGGCAGGCCACCGATCGTCACCAGCGCCATCGCCGCTGTCACCGGCAGGCCGTAGGCACCCGGCGCCAGGTAGGGCTTCCAGGCAATACCCAGCAGCGTGACCACGAGGCCCAGCGGCAGTGCCCCCCAACGCAGCACCGCGTACAGCCGCGGAAAGCGCTCCGGCGTCGCCAACGCGCCGCTGGCGGCGAACCAGCTGCCGATCAGGAACATGCCCAGCACTTCCGGGCCGGTGATCAGCAGCGCGCCCATCGAGGTGCCGAACTCGCTCAGGCGCTGCACAGTGGCCTGCGCCCAGCTGCCCTGCCCGTACACCTGCCGCTGCAGGTCGATGCTCTGCTGCGCCTCGGCAAGCATGCCCCGCACCTCTTCGGCCGAAGCCATCGACACCATCGCGCCCACCAGCAGCATCAGCGCAACGCCGCCCAGATAGACGATTACGCCCATCCACGGCAGCCAGCTGCGCGGCGCCTCGCGGCAGGCCAGCAACGGCAACGAGACCAACGCGTACATCACCAGGATGTCGCCGGACCAGACCAGCAGCGCGTGGCACAGGCCGATCAGCAGCAAGCCAGCACTGCGGCGCAGGTAGAACGGGGTGAAGTCGCGCCCGGCGGCCTCAGCGCGCTGCGCCATCACCGCGAAGCCGGCGCCGAACAGCAGCGAGAACAGGGTGAAGAACTTGCCCTGCACGAACACGTACACAAAGGCATCGGCCCAGTAGTCGATGCCCTGCCAATGTACGTCGATGCCGGTGAAGGCCAGGTCCAGCGGTCCGCTGAAGGCCTCGATGTTCATCAGCAGGATGCCCAGCAGCGCGGCACCGCGCAGCACGTCCAGCACGGCGATGCGTTCGCCGGAAGCGACCGGCTGCAGGGAAGGAGAAGCGGCGTTCACGGGGCGTCCGTCAGGCAGGTCCGCCATTATGCCGCCGGCCCGTACGCCATGGATGGCCGCGCCGTGTTCCAGAAACGCAACGGCCCGCCGAAGCGGGCCGCTGCATCCATCACGATCGCGCTGCGATCAGTGCTGGTGACCACCGTCGCCGTGGACGTGGCCGTGGTCGATCTCTTCCTTGCCGGCTTCGCGCACGTCGACGATCTCGACGTCGAAGTGCAGGTCCTTGCCGGCCATCGGGTGGTTCAGGTCGACGTCGACGACGCTCATGCCGACCTTCTGCACGGTCACCGCACGCGGGCCGAAGTTGGTCTGCAGCACGACCTGCTGGCCCGGGGCCAGCTTGGTGTTGCCGAAGTGCTTCTTCGGCACGCGCTGGGACAGACCTTCACGACGCTCGCCGTAGGCATCGGCCGCCTTGACGTCGACGTTGAAGGTCGCGCCGGCTTCCTTGTCCATCATGGCGTTTTCCAGGCCCGGGATGATGTTGCCGTGGCCGATCAGGATCGCCAGCGGCTCGCCGCGGTCCTTGGACGACTCGATCGGCTCCTGGCCGACTTCGGAAACGGTGTAGTGGAAGCGGACAACGCGGTCTTTTTCGATCTTCATGCGCAACTCTGTCTGGATCTGCCGGAGGCAGGCGGGTTGGGGCGGGTTGTCGCCCGGCGGGGACGCCGCCATCATGACGGCCAATCCAAGGTGGCGCATTATCCGGAGATCATGCACATCACGCCAGTTTCGTCCGGCCCGCGCCGGTTTCTCGCCCCGGCCCTGCTGCTGGCCCTGCCCGTGTTGATGACCGCCTGTGGCGGCGGCAAGGCCACCCGCCCGGCGCCGCCCCCGCCGACGGCGAACTGGCCGAAGACCGTGCCGGACAACCCCGAGGCCGCCAACTCGGTGCTGATGCGGGCCATCAGCCTGGTCGGCACGCCCTACCGCTATGGCGGCAACACCCCGGATTCGGGCTTCGACTGCAGCGGCCTGGTCGCCTATGTCTATCGCGAAATGCTGGACCTGCGACTGCCGCGCACCTCGCGCGACCTGGCCGCCGTACAGGGCCCGAAGATCGATCCGCAGCGCCTGGCCACCGGCGATCTGGTGTTCTTTGGCAGCCGAGGCAGCGTCACCCATGTCGGCATCTATGTAGGTGAGGGGCGTTTCGTGCACGCGCCGAGTACCGGCGGGACGGTACGCCTCGACTCGCTCAGCGGCCCCTACTGGAAAGACCACTACACAGGGGCGAAACGCGTCCTTCGCTAAAATGAACAGGCGATATGTTCAAAACTGTGACGTAAATCACTACTGAAATAACGTTTTACTAACGGAATTTTTAACTTATCGGCGGTTTTACAGGGCATGATGCCCCATCGTTTTTTTCCTGTGACCGACGCGTGACGACTGACGACCTGAAAAGCGAAGGCCAGACTTCCGTATCTTCACGCAGTGCCCGCCCGTTGTTGCTTGGCCTGGCACTGTGCCTGACCAGCCTTCCGGCCTGGTCGCAGACTGCTCCGAACCGTTCCGATGTGCCCCCGGCCCCGGTGGCCGAGAGCGCCGCCCGACCGGCCGCCAAGGCCGAGGCTGCCGCTCCGCAGCGCAGCCGCGTCGATGCCGCCGCCAGCGCCACGCTGGCCGCCCTGCTGCCGCACCTGGCCGCCAACGACACCATTCCGCTGATGGACCGCTCGGCCGTGGTGGCCGGCGACCTCAGCCGCCTGCTCGCCAACTACGACACCAGCAGCGCCGCCAATGGCAGCGTTGTCGGTACCGCCGCCGACAACGGCAAGGTGCAGTCGCTGCTGCGCCGCGCGATGACCCTGCTGGGCACCCCGTACCGTTGGGGTGGCAGCAACCCGGACAGCGGTTTCGACTGCAGCGGCCTGGTCGGTTATGTGTTCCGTTCGGCCCTGGGCATCGAGCTGCCGCGCGTCTCGCGCGAGATGGCCCACGATGACAACGCCGAACTGATCAACGACCGCACCGCGCTGGCTGCCGGTGACCTGGTGTTCTTCGGCCGCAAGGGCCGCGTCGACCATGTCGGCATCTATGTCGGCGACGGCCGCTTCCTGCACGCACCGAGTTCGGGCAAGGACGTGCGCGTGGACACCCTGCTCAGTGGCTACTGGGGCAACAAGTTCATGCAGGCCCGCCGGGTCGACCTCTGACCCGCTGGCGCTACGGCGCCGCCTGACGCGAGAAGCCGCTGCCCTGCAGCGGCTTTTTTGTTGGCAGGAATCCATTGCCCCCCATCCACGCATAGCGTGGATCTACTGGGACCTGCTCGTTGTGCCACCGCCGACCGCCCTGGTAGGTGCCGACCGTTGGTCGGCACTGTGTCTCTCCCTCCACGCATGGCGTGGATCTACGAGGAATGCCCCTTGGCCGGCACCGCGTCGGCCATCCCCAAGCAAAAGGCCCGCCGGTCAGGCGGGCCTTTCATCTCCACGCAACCTCAGCTGCGTGGCGGAGTCGGGTCAGGATCGTCCACGCCCACATTGCTGGACGGATTGTCATACACCGCCTGGTCGAGCAGCCCGGTTTCCTTGGCCACGAGCACCGGCACCAGCATCTGGCCGGTCACATTCGTCATCGTGCGCATCATGTCCAGGATGCGGTCGATGGCATACAGGTAACCGATGGTCTCCAGCGGCAGGTTCGCCGCGCTCAGCACCACCGTGGCCATGATCACCGCAGTACCCGGCACGCCGGCGGTGCCGAAGCTGCCCAGCACCGAGGCGATCAGCACCACCACGTACTGCTCCGGGGTCAGCGGCACGCCGCTGTACTGCGAAATGAACACCGCGCACAGCGCCGGATAGATCGCGCCGCAGCCGTCCATCTTGATGCTGGCGCCCAGCGGCACCGCGAACGAACCGTAGTCCTTGTTCACGCCCAGGTTGTGGGTGATCGAACGCAGCGCCACCGGCATCGCAGCGAAGCTGGACGAGCTGACGAACGCAACCTGCATGCCCGGTGCGGCGCCACGGAAGAACTTCAGCGGGTTCAGGCCGTGCGCCAGCAGCAGCGCGCTGTAGACCACCACGATGTGCAGCGCACAGGCCACGTACAACGCCAGCACGAAATGGCCCAGCGGCAGCAGCTTCTCGAACCCATAGCTGCCGACCAGGCCCGCGATCAGGCCGAAGGTGCCGATCGGGGTGACTTCCAGCACAAAGCGGGTCACCTGGATCATGATGTCGCTCATCTGGCCGACCAGCTTGCGCGCCTCGGTCACCTTCTCGCCCAGCTTGACGATGGCAAAGCCCACCAGGCCGGCGAAGAAGATCACCGGCAGGATCGAGCCGCGACCCGCGGCCAGCACGGTCTCACCGGCCGCGTTGACCTTGGTGCCGATGCCGGACAGCGCATAGAAGACATTGGCCGGCACCACGTCCAGCAGCACCTGCACCACGCTGGGCACTTCGCGCGGCACGTAGTTGCTGGCCATCGACAACTGCAGGCCACCCGCGCCGGGCTGCAGCACCGTACCCACGGCCAGGCCGACACACACTGCCAGCGCGGCGGTGATCACGAACCACAGGAAGGTGCGCCCACTGAGCGCGGCCACGGACTTCTGCCCGTGCAGCGACGAAATCGCGTTGATGACCGCGAAGAACACCAGCGGCACGGCGATCATCTTGATCAGGGTGACGTACAGCTCACCGAGCGGGCCGAACCACGTTTCCGCGGCCGGGCCGAGCGCCCAGCCGGCCAGCGCGCCGAGCACGAAGCCACCGACCACGCGCTGCCAGAACGGAATCCGCAGCCAGGCAGAGACCAGCGTCATAGGCAATCCAGAGGGGAAGGAAGGGATGCTGGCACGATAGCCCAAGGCAGCCCGCAGAACGACCGCCCGGCCGGCAAATCAGTGTGTCATCGGCGTGCCTTGCTGGGGCGGGCATAATGAATGTCCCGTTACAGTTTGTGAGATCCCAGCGTCCATGCGTCGTTCCGTCTCCCTGTTGGCCGCCTGCGCCACCACCCTCCTGCTGGGCGCCTGCGCCAGCACTGCCCCCGCGTCCGCCCCGGCCGGCCTGAAGGTCGCCGTCGATCCCGTCGCCCATCCGGCCGGCGAGACCCCGCAGTGGTGGTACCGCAGCGGTGCCGCCCAGGCTGCGGCCAATGGTGCGATGTCCGGCAAGGCGAAGAACGTCATCCTGTTCCTCGGTGACGGCATGAGCCTGACCACCGTGGCCGCCTCGCGCATCTACGAGGGCCAGCGCAAGGGCGGCTCCGGCGAGGAGAACCTGCTGTCCTGGGAACGCTTCCCGGCCACGGCGTTCAGCAAGACCTACAACACCGATTCGCAGACGCCTGATTCGGCCGGCACCATGACCGCCATCACCACCGGCGTGAAGACCCACATGGGCGCGATCGGCGTCAGTGCCGGAAGCCGCACCGACTGTGCCGACAGCCTGTCCAAGGGCCTGCTGACCTGGCTGCAGCTGGCCGACAGCGCCGGCCTGGCCACCGGCGTGGTATCCACCGCCCGCCTGACCCATGCCACCCCCGCTGCCACCTACGCGCACTCGCCCGAGCGCAACTGGGAAAACGACACCGACCTGACTGAAGCGGCCAAGGCGGCCGGCTGCAAGGACATCGCCCAGCAGCTGCTGTCGACCTCGCGCTATGGGCGCGGTCCGCTTGTCGCCCTTGGTGGCGGCCGTGGTGAGTTCACCACCGTGGAAGAGCGCGACCCGGAATACGACGACAAGGTCGGCCAGCGCCTGGACGGCCGCAGCCTGGTCCAGGAATGGCAGCAGGCGCATCCGCAGGGTGCCTATGTCTGGAACAGCAAGCAGCTGGCCGCAGCCGCAAATGCGCCGGCCATCCTTGGCCTGTTCGAGCCGGACCACATGCGCTACGAGTACGAGCGCCCGCAGGATCCGGGCGGTGAGCCGAGCCTGGCCGAACTGACCGCAGCGGCGATCAAGAACCTTTCAAGGCACCCGGAAGGCTACGTACTGATGATCGAAGGCGCGCGCATCGACCACGCCAACCACAGCGGCAATGCCTACCGTGCACTGACCGAGACCGTGGCGCTGTCCGATGCGGTGCGCGTGGCCAACGAGCTGACCTCGGCCGACGACACCCTGATCATCGTCACCGCCGACCACTCGCACACGCTGAACTTCGTCGGCTACCCGGCACGCGGCAACCCGATCCTGGGCAAGGTGAAGGACAAGGGCGGCGAAGACGGCGCCGGCAAGCTGGACTACGCCCTGGACGGCACCGGCCAGCCGTACACCACGCTGAGCTACGCCAACGGCCCAGGCCACACCGGCAGCAGCAACCAGCAGCCGGCCGGGCCGAAGCGTTACCCGCACAACCCAAGCAGCTTCGAACCGGCCAACGGTCGCCCGAACCTGCGCGAGGTCGACACCGAGCATCCGGACTACATGCAGGAAGCGCTGGTGCCGATGAAGTCCGAATCGCATGGTGGTGAGGACGTCGGCATCTGGGCACGTGGCCCGGGCAGCAAGGCGATCCGCGGCACGCTGGAACAGAACGCGATCTACCACATGATCGTGCAGGCCACCCCGGCCCTGCGCGAACGCCTGTGCCAGGCCGGCACCTGCGATGACAAGGGCGTGCCGGTGCAGTTGCCGGCACCGGCGGCCTTCGAACGCAAGGCCGAGGCAAAGTGATCGCGCGGCAGGCCCGCCCTGCCCCTGCCAGCGGCCGCCTTGCGCGGTCGCTGGCAATGCTTGGCGTGCTGGTCAGTGCCAATGCACAGGCACAGGCACCGGCATGCAAGCTGCTGACCGACGAACACGGGTTGTGGCCGCTCCCCAACTGCGAGGTGGTCGATCACCGGCTGAAGATCAGCGCCGATACGCTGAAGGACCTGAACTACGACGACCACGGCCTGGCCGTGGTGTATGCCGACCAGGGCTTCCACTACGTCGACCGCACGGGCCGCAGCCTGCCGGTGCTGACCTGGGACAACGGCCCGGAAACGCCGCAGGAAGGCCTGCTGCGCGGCCGCGTCGGCAGCCGCGTCGGCTACTTCGACCTGAAGTTCCGCCAGGTGGTGCCCGGCACCTTCGATTTCGCCTGGCCATTCCAGGATGGCGTGGCCGAGGTCTGCAACGGCTGCCGGCGCGGCACGCCGGATGCCGATGGCCACACGCCGATGGAAGGCGGAGAGCGGTTCCGCATCGACCGCTCGGGCCGCCGGGTGAAGTAGGGTTTCGGCAGGGCTGCGCCCTGCACCTGCCGAAGCCAAATCAAGATCAAAAGCGGCTCTGGTTTTCTGTGAGTTGGGCGGGACGGTGTGGCTGGTCAGGACACACCGTAAACCCGTCCATGGGGGCTCGATGGCGCCATCCATGGCGCCAACGGTCCTGCCCACCCACACCGCCCCACCCCCCGACAGATTTCCGGTGACGGTTGGACCATCCACGCCATGCGTGGATCAGATCTGTCAGATATCGAATTGAATCCGGGGTCAGATCCGTTTTCCTGCGGAAAACGGATCTGACCCCATCAACATGTCCAACAGACCGCAGGAAACTGTCGAAGGCGGGGTGGGTCCGGTTGCGGGGGGCGCTGCAAGTACGTCCATGTAAGCTCGGTCGCCGCATCCATGCGGCTCACGCCCCCGCAACCGGACCCACCGCGCCGACGCGCAGGAAACCAGCTTCTGCTGTTGCTTCGGCTCCTGCCGTGGCCGTGGCCTCTGCGGGTGCAGGGCGCAGCCCTGCCGAGCAACCCTATACTTGCCGGCGTGACTGCCTTCCCTGCCCTCGTTCCGCTGGATGCGCCACTGCTGGTGGGCTACAGCGGTGGTGTCGACTCGACCGTGCTGCTGCACTGGCTGTGGCGCTGCGCACAGGCCTCCGGCACGGCGCTGCGTGCGGTGCACGTACACCATGGCCTGCAGGCCGATGCGGACGGCTGGGTGCTGCATTGCCAGCAGCAATGCGCGGCACTGGGCATTGAACTGGCCGTGCATCACGTGCAGATCGACAATCGCGCGGGCCTCGGCCTTGAAGGCGCGGCGCGGCAGGCGCGACGCGCCGCCTTCGCGGCCGAACTGCGCGACGGCGAAACGCTGGCACTGGCGCAGCACCAGGACGATCAGGCCGAGACCTTCCTGCTGCGTGCCCTGCGCGGTTCCGGTATTGACGGCCTGGCGGCGATGTCCGCACACAGCCACATTGGCGGGCATCCGTTATGGCGCCCCCTGCTGCCGGCAACGCGCAACGCGCTGCTCGACTACGCGCGCCAGCACGCGCTGCGCTGGATCGAAGACCCCAGCAATGGCCACGACCACGCCGATCGCAACTTCCTGCGCCTGCAGGTGCTGCCGTTGCTGCGCCAGCGCTGGCCGCATGCGGCTGCGGCATTGGCGGGCAGCGCAATGCACTGCGGGCAGACCCGTGCCCTGCTGGACGAGGAAGACGCCGAGCTGATCGCCCACCTGGAAGTGGCACCACGCGTGCTTTCGCTGCAACTGCTGCGCCAGGTGTCACCGGGGCGTGCCGCGCGCGTGCTGCGCGCCTGGGTGATCGGCCACGGTGCCGCCCCACTGCCGGCCACGGTACTGCAGCAGGGTCTGCACGAACTGCTGCCGGCCGGCAACGATCGCCACGCGCGGGTGCGCTGGCACGAGCATGCCATCCAGCAATGGCGCGATCACGCCTATCTGCTGCCCGCACAGCTGCCATCGCTGCCCCGCGGGTGGCAGGCCGAATGGGATGGGCGTGCCCCCCTGCCGCTGCCCGATGGTGGTCAACTGCGCCTGCGGGGCGCCGCGGCCTTCGAACGCCCGCTTCAGGTCCGTGCGCGCGTGGGCGGCGAGCGCATCGTGCTGCCCGGTCGCCCGCATTCGCATGCTCTGAAGGACTGCCTGCAACGCGAGCACCTGGCCCCCTGGCGGCGCGCCCAGCTGCCGCTGATCTTCGATGGGCCACAGTTGCTCGCTGCCGCCGACGTGGTCATTGCGGCCCCTCTGCAAGCCTGGTTGCAGGCCCAGGATGCTCAGCTGCAGTGGCGTCCCGGCGGCTGGTGAATTGACCCCCGCGCGCAGCCCGTCCACACTTGCCGCATGGCCAAGAAGTCCCCCGAAAACGTCTCCCCGGTCGCCCAGTTCGAGCAGTCGCTCGAATCGCTGGAACAGCTGGTGGAGCAGATGGAAACCGGCGAGCTGAGCTTGGAAGCCTCGCTCAGTGCTTACGAACGCGGCGTCGGTCTGTACCGCCAGTGCCAGCAGGCGCTGGAACAGGCCGAACTGCGCGTGCGCCTGCTCAGCGATCCGGCGCAGCCGGAAACATCCGAGCCTTTCGATCCGCCCAGCCATGACGGCTGAGGTTCTGTTCGCGCGCTGGCGCGACCGTATCGAAAGCCAGCTCGACGCCGCCCTGCCCTCGCCCGCCGAAGCACCGCAGCGCCTGCACCAGGCCATGCGCTATTCGGTGCTGGGCGGTGGCAAACGCATGCGACCGCTGCTTGTGTACGCCAGTGGCCATCTGTTTGGCGCGCAGCCTGAACACCTTGACGCAGCGGCGATGGCCGTCGAGCTCATCCACGCCTATTCGCTGGTGCACGACGACCTGCCGGCGATGGACGATGACGCGCTGCGACGCGGCAAGCCGACCACCCACATCGCCTTCGACGAAGCCACTGCGATCCTGGCCGGTGACGCCCTGCAGACCCGCGCCTTCGGTCTGCTGGCCGATGCGCCGCTGCCGGCCACGCTGCGCGTGGCCTGCCTGCAGACCCTGGCCCACGCCTCCGGCGCTTCCGGCATGTGCGGTGGCCAGGCGCTGGACATCGACGCCACCGGCCAGCAGCAGACGCTGGCGGCACTGACCCGCATGCATGCGCTGAAGACCGGCGCGCTGATCCGCGCGGCAGTGCGCCTGGGCGCGCTGTGCGGCCAGGCCCACGAACCACAGCTGGCCCAGCTGGACGGCTTCGCCGACGCGCTCGGCCTGGCCTTCCAGGTCCGCGATGACATCCTCGATGTCGAAGCCAGTTCCGAACAGCTGGGCAAGACCGCCGGCAAGGACCAGGCGCAGGACAAGAGCACCTTCCCCGCGCTGCTCGGCATGGACGGTGCGAAGGCGCAGCTGCGCGAACTGGCCGCACGCATGCAGGCCACGCTGGCCGACTATGGCGAAGAAGCCGATGCGCTGCGCGCGCTGGCAACACTGGCGGTGGAACGCGATCACTGATCGCTGGCGTGACGTTGGCGCCAAACAGGAACGCCCGGCAATGCCGGGCGTTCCTGTTTGCGCACGCAGACGGTATTACTTGACCAGGCGCAGCGCGAACGGGTAGCGGTAGGCTTCGCCGTTGTTGGCCTTCACAGCGGCGATGATGCAGAACACCAGGTTCAGGATGCCGACGATCGGCGCCAGGATGCCGCCGATGATCACGATGGTCAGCACGATGCAGATCAGCATCGCAATGGTGATGGTGATCTGGAAGTTCAGCGCTTCCTTGGCCTGGTCTGTCACGAAGGACTTGCTGGCGTCATCCTTGTTGATCAGCCAGATGATCAGCGGGCCGATGAACCAGGTGAAGATGCCCAGCAGGTGCGCGGCCAGCGCCATCGTGCGCTGGTCGGCCGGGGCATTGGTGGTTGCCGGCGGCGGCGGGACGTTATCGAATTCACTCACGACAAAACTCCTTTTCATTGGGTGGTCTTGACCCACCAGCACCAAGCTGGATGCGTCAGGCGGGCATAGCTTACGCCATCGATGCCATCAATCATTACCGGCAATGGTCATCCGCCCCAGCAGGATCGAGCCGGTCCGGATGTGCGAGCGCGGGTCGACGTCGCTGCCGACCGCCTCGATGCTGCTGAACATCTCGCGCAGGTTGCCGGCGATGGTGATGCCGTCCACCGGGTACTGGATCTCGCCGTTCTCGACACGGAAGCCGCCGGCGCCGCGCGAATAGTCGCCGGTCACCCCGTTCACACCCTGCCCCATCAGCTCGGTCACCAGCAGGCCGTCACCCATCTGCCGGGCGATCTCTTCGAGCGAGCCGGCATTGGCCGCCAGCTGCAGGTTGTGCACGCCGCCAGCATTGGCGGTGGTCTGCAGGCCCAGCTTGCGCGCCGAATAGCTGCCCAGCACATAGCGCTGCAGCACGCCGTCACGGACCAGCGCCGAAGCACGGGTGGCCACGCCGTCGCCGTCGAAGGCGGCTGAGCGCAGGCCGCGGCGCAGGTGCGGCAGTTCGTCAATCTGCATCCACTCCGGGAACAGGCGCTGGCCGACGCTGTCCAGCAGGAAACTGGCCTGGCGGTACAAGGCGCCGCCGGACACTGCCGACAGCAGGTGGCCAACCAGGCTGCGCGCTACTTCCGGGGCGAACAGCACCGGCATGCTGCCAGTGGCCAACGAACGCGGCTGCAGGCGGGCGATGGTGCGCTCGGCGGCGCGACGGCCGACCAGGCCCACGTCTTCCAGGTCCCCCTGCGCCAGCGCGCTGGTGTACCAGCCATCGCGCTGCATGCCGTCGCCCCGCCCGGCGATCAGCGCGCAACCGATCGAATGGTGGGTGCCGCGCTCACGGCCGAAGAAGCCATGCGAATTGGCGTACACCGACAGGCTCTGCATGCTCGACACGGAAGCGCCATCGGAATTGCGGATCTGCGCATCGGCCTCGCGGCCAGCGGCCTCGCAGGCCAGCGCCAGGTCCACCGCCTCATCGGCCTGCAGCGCCCACGGGTGCCAGCCATCCAGGTCCGGGAAGTCGGTGGCCATCAGTGCGGCCTCGGCCAGGCCGGCGGCCGGGTCATCCTCGGTATGCCGTGCGATCGCGCAGGCCTGCTCGACCGTAGCGGCCAGGCTGGCCTCGTTCAGGTCGCCAGTGCTGGCACTGCCCTTGCGCTGCCCGAAATAGACGGTCACGGCGATGCCACGGTCACGGGTGGACTGCACGGTCTCGACCTCGCCGAGGCGGACATTGACCTCCAGGCCGCGGTCCTCGCTGCAGCTGACCTCGGCCTGGCTGGCGCCCAGCGCGCGGGCGCGGTCGAGCAGCTGCTGGGAGAGGTCGGCCAGCCGTTCCAGCCGGGCCAGGCTGTCGTCGCCGACGGCCACTTCAGGGGCGATCACGTTCAATGCTTTATCCTGTACGGGTTGGGCCCGGCATCACGCCTGGCGACTTTTTTTGAAATCAGGTAGGGACGATGCGCGGACGCGACGAAGAAACCGGTGAATTCCACGACAAGAGCCGCAGCCAGAACCGGCGCGATGCACTCGACGTGCTGGCCCTGGGTGAGAAGCTGGTGTCGCTGACCCCGGCCCAGCTGGCGCGCCTGCCGATTCCGGAAGACCTGCTGCCGCACATCGCCGAGTGCAAGCGCATCACCGCCCACATCGCCCACAAGCGCCAACTGGCGTTCCTGGCCAAGCACATGCGCCGCGAAGAAGAGGCCACGCTGGATGCGATCCGCGATGCGCTCGACGCCAACAGCGAAACCGGCCGCCGCGAAGTGGCGATGATGCACCGTGTGGAAGACTGGCGCGACCGCCTGCTGGCCGAGGGAGACAAGGCGCTGGCCGCTCTGCTCGATGACTATCCGCAGGCCGACCGCCAGCAGCTGCGCACGCTGGTACGCAACGCGCAGGCCGAGAAGGCCAGGAACAAGCCGCCGCGCGCTTACCGCGAGATCTTCCAGGTGCTGCGCGGCCTGATGCTGCCAGCCGCGCTGGGCCTGAAGGCCGGCGCCGAAGACGCCGACCACATCGGGACCGGCGAGGCCGACGAGGACTGAGTCCCCGTCGGCCCGGGCGGTTGCTGTGGCCATCGCCACGCTCAGGCCTGGGTACCGCCGACGGTGATGCCCTCGATCAACAGCGAGGGCTGGCCGACACCCACGGGCACACTCTGCCCGTCCTTGCCGCAGATGCCCACGCCCTCGTCCAGGGCCAGGTCATTGCCGACCATGCGCACCTTCTGCATGGTTTCCGGGCCGTTGCCGATCAGGGTCGCGCCCTTCACCGGCGTGGTGATGCGGCCGTCCTCGATCAGGTAGGCCTCGGTGGCCGAGAACACGTACTTGCCATTGGTGATGTCGACCTGGCCACCACCGAAGTTGACCGCGTACAGGCCCTTCTTCACCGAACGGATCATCTCCTGCGGGTCGTGCTCGCCGGCGCGCATGTAGGTGTTGGTCATGCGTGGCATGGTCAGGTGCGCGAACGATTCACGGCGCCCGTTGCCGGTCGGGGCCATGCCCATCAGCCGCGCATTGAGGCTGTCCTGCATGTAGCCGACCAGGATGCCGTCCTCGATCAGCGGGGTGCACTGGCTGGGGTGGCCTTCGTCGTCGATGTTCAACGAACCGCGGCGGCCGTCGAGGGTGCCGTCGTCGACGATGGTCACCCCCGGTGCCGCCACACGCTCGCCGATGCGGCCGGCGTAGACGCTGGTGCCCTTGCGGTTGAAGTCGCCTTCCAGGCCGTGGCCGACCGCTTCGTGCAGCAGCACGCCCGGCCAACCCGGGCCGAGCACCACCGGCATCATGCCGGCCGGCGCCGGCACCGCTTCCAGGTTCACCAGCGCCTGGCGCAGCGCTTCCTGGGCGAGGGCTTCGGGGCGGCCGCTGGCAAACAGGTCTTCGTAGCCATAGCGGCCACCGCCCCCGGCATAGCCGGACTCGCGACGGCCGTTGTGCTCGACGATCACCTGCACATTCAGGCGTACCAGCGGACGCACATCGGCCGCCAGCACACCGTCGCTGCGGGCGATCAGCACCGTATCGACGCCGCCGGACAGGCTCACCATCACCTGCTTCACGCGCGGGTCGGCGGCACGCAGGTAACCATCCAGGCGCTTGAGCACCTCGACCTTGGCTTCGTTGCCGATACCATCGATCGGGTCCAGCGCCGGGTACAGTGCACGCGCATTGCCGCGCAGCAGCGATCGCCCGGACTGCGCACCGCCCTCACGCGAGATCGCGCGCGCCGACTGCGCCGCCGCCAGCAGCGCGTCGGCATGGATGTCATCGGAGTACGCAAATCCGGTCTTCTCGCCGGAAATCGCACGTACGCCCACGCCCTGCTCGATGGAATGGGCACCGTCCTTGACGATGCCGTCTTCCACGCTCCAGCTCTCGCGGCGGGCGTGCTGGAAATAAAGGTCACCGAAGTCGACACCGGGGCCGAGCAACTGGCCGAAGGTGCGCTCCAGGCCAGCGGTATCCAGGCCGCCGGGGCGCAGCAGGCGGTCTTGGGCAAGCGTCAGGGCGATATCAGTCATGGTCTCGATCTGGGGGTGCGGGGGCGCTCAGGCAAGCCCCGTGAACAGGGAACCGCGCTCAGCGCGAGCGCGGCAGGTCGGTGACGGTCGGCGGAATGGCCGGTGCAGACGCCGGCTCGGGCGGTGATGGGGTCTTGTCGCGGCTGCGCTCGATCACTTCCACCTTAGGTTCCTTCCATGGACCGGTCACCTTGTAGGTTCGGGCGCCAATCTCGCCCAGCGGCTTGGACAATACCGCATTGGTGGCCGCGCCCAGCGCGGCCCCCACCGGGCCGCCGGCCACCGCACCGACCACGGTCAGCAGGTTGCCCGCGCGCGGGTTGACGTCGATGGTCTGGTCGAACCGCTGGTTGCGCAGGTCGGCCTGGCCACGGATGGTGATGTTGGCCGCCGGGCCTTCGATCAGCACCTTGTCGGTGCGCGCCATGCCCTGGCCGAACTGCATGCTGCCGTCGATCTGGTTGAACGCGAAGCCCTTGGAGAAGAAGTCGCGGAAGTCGAACATCAGGCGCCGCGGCAGCTGCGCGACGCTGAGCAGGCCCAGCACGCGGCCGGCGCCTGGCTCCAGCTCCAGCAGCTGGCCATTGCGCGCGTGCAGGTCGAGGCTGCCCTGCAGATTGCCCAGCTGGAAGTCCGACGGGCCTCCGCTCCACGAGGCCTGCAACTGCGCCTGGCCGGAACCGCCGCGCAACTGGCCACCGTAATCAAGATTCTGCATCAACCCACCCAGATCCTCACTGCGCACCTGTGCGGTCAACTCGGTACGGGCACCGCCGGTCCGGCCCAGCCAGCGACCGCTGATGTCGATCTCCTGGTCCGGCGCACGGAAACGCAGCTCATCCACGTTCAGGCCGTTGGCCAGCGGCCGCGTGCGCAGCACCGCCTGGCCCAGCACCACCTTGCCGAACTTCAGGTCGGCAATGTCCAGCGCGAACGGCGGCAGCTTGGCCGGGTCCATGTCGTTGGCACCGGCCTGTACCCGCGCCGGTGCAGCCGGCGCACCCGGTGCCGCCGGCAGTGACTGCCAGTGCACGCGGTCAAGCTGGCCACTGATCGTGCCACCGTCCGCATTGGGGACGGTCAGGCGTCCGGCCAGCGACGGGCCGTCCAGGCGCACATCCAGTGCCTGTGGACCCGGGTGCAGCTGCAGCCGGGTCTGCTCGAACACGCCGCCGATCAGCTTCAACTGGCCGACCTGGACGTCCACCGCTCGCAGCGGCATCGCATCGTCGTCACCGCCGCCCCGCGCCAGGCCGATCCACTCCAGCGCATCCAGGGTCGCGCTGCGGCCATTGACCGTCAGCCCGCTCGGCGGCGGCTCACGATCAACATGATCACTGCCCAACGTGACCTGCACGCCGGTCTGGTTGTTGTGGCTGCGTGCGGCCAGGGCCAGGCGCTGGCCGAAGGCCACATCGATGCGGCCGGCGCCCATCGGCAACTGCGCGGCCACCGTGGTCGCCAGCGCTTCGGCGGCCGGCTTGTCCAGCGGTGCCGGCAGGTCCAGCCGCGTGCCGACCAGATCCGAACTCAACCGCAGTTCACTCGGCGGCGCGGGCGCCCCCGGGGCCACCTTGGGCAGGTTGACCGCGATGGTCCACGCTGAAGTGCCGGTGATGTAGGGCTTGAGCCAGGCCATTTCCGGTGCGCGGTCGATCAGTACGCCCGCATCAAGATGCGCCGTCAGCTTCGATTCGAAGGCCTGCGTGCTGTCGTGCACGTAGCCGCCAGCGCGCAGGCTCAGGCGGCCATCCTGGCCGAGGTGGCGCACCGCCAGTTCGTCGGCGCCGAAGCCGCCATTGCTGTAGCGCGCCTGCCCTCGCATGTTGTCGAAGGCCAGCTGGAAGCGCTTGTCGACCAGCTTCACGCCGGTCAAGTCGACCGTCCCCTGCAGATGACCACCGCCTTCATCGTGGTGCAGCGGCTGCAGCAGATCGAAAGTCACATGTGCCGGACCACTGGCGACCAGGTTGTCCAGGGTATCGCCATAGTCCTTGTGCAACGGGCTCTGGCGCAGCATCGCCAGCAGCTTGCCGGCCTCGCTCGGCGCGTCGGCGCGCACGTACAGCGGCTGGTGGCCGAAGTCCGGAATGCCGGCTTCGAATTTCTGCACCGCCACGCCCGCCAGGTCGCCACGTCCACGCATCTCGAAGCCGGGGCCGATGAAGGCGATATCGGCATCGACCTGGCGCATCAGCGGCCAATCGTGCTGGAAGCGGATGTCGCCATTGCTGATGTGGCCGGTGGCCTCGAAGCGGCCATCGTTGTTGTCGAACGGCCAGTCGTCCAGGTCACCGGTGACCAGGCCGACACCACCACGCACCTGGCCGCCGGCCAGTGCCATGTCCAGCCAGTCGGTGGCGCCCTTGCTCATCTTGGAGTGGATCCAGAAGCGCTTGGCTGCCGTCATCGGCACGTCGTCCAGCTTGGCGGCCAGCTGCAGCCACGGCCGCGTGCCGTCGCCCTGGAACCAGACGCCGCCGCGCACGTCGGCCGCGTAGTCGGTGCCCTCCACGCGCATCGCCGGCGTTCCGATCCGCCAACCGCCGCCCTCGTCGCGCCACCCCACGATCTGTCCGGCCAGATGCAGGTCATGCCGCACGCCAAAGCCGGTCGGCCAATCGAACTGCAGCTGCCGTTGCGGCTGCAGCTGCAGGCTGAAGCCATCGGCATCGCCTTCGAAACGCCCCCCGAGGCCGCGCAGGCCCGGAGAATTGCCGACGCTGGCAAAGCCCAGTGACTGCAGTTCGCCCTGTGCCCGCAACGGGCCATCACGCTCGCCGGCCAACTGCAATCGGCGCATCTCCAACTGCGGCCTGGACAGGAACAGCCAGCGCCGCAGACCCGGTTCAAGGAGATTGCTCAGGGCCAGCCCTCGCAGCGCGGTGCCGGCCTGCACCGCACCGGCGTTCACCCGCAGCTGCTTGCCGATCTGCAGCTGCAGGCCATCGAGCTGCTGTGCGCCATCTTCGGTCTTCAGGCGCAGGCGCGGCACCTGCAACGCCCAGCCATCGGCCTGGCGCTGCCAGCGCAGGCGGGCCTGCAGCCGCTGCAGCTGCAGCTGCGGCGCTGCCACGCCGGGCAGCGGTGCACCGTCGACGCGCACGTCCCGCAGGTCCGAATCGGTGGTCAGCGCGACCGGCGCGAAATCACGCAGGGTCAGCCACAGGTTCAGCTCGCCCTTGCCCTCGCGGAGGCGCACGCCGCCGGCCGCCAGCAAGGGCGACCAGGCATGGAAATCGACCGGGTCGGCGCCGAGCCAGGCCTGGCCGTTGCCGCGCGCACGGTCCACGTCCAGTACCGCCGTCAGCGGCAGCGCTTGCGCATCGGCCCAGGCGCGTACACCCACGCGCAGGCGATCACCATTGACCCGCATGCGCAGGTCGATGCGCGGCAGCGTGGTGTCGATGCCGATCCCCGGCGCGTGCACGCCCAGGCGGCCGCCGATCACCTGCAGCTCGCCGAGCCGGCGCAACGCATCCAGCGGATCCCCCCCGTTGTCGGATTGCGGCAGCCCGCGCACCGACCAGCGTCCGTCGTCGCCCTGCTGCAGGTCCAGGGCCAGGCCACGCAGGCGCAGTTCGGTCAACGAGCGCCCGGGCAGCAGCCCGCTGTACATCGATACCAGCACCTCGGCCTCACCGATCGCCAGGCCCTGCCCGGCACCGATGCGCAGGCCCTTCAGCTGCAGCAGCGGGCCACGACGGGTCCAGGTCGTCTGCAGCTGGTCAAAACGCACCGGCTGGCCAGCCCGCTCGCTCAGCCAGGCGGCGATCCTGTCGGGATGACGCTCGGCCAGCGGCAGCAGTTGGCTGAAGGTGCCCACCAGCAGTGCAAGCCCGACCAGGCCCACCGCACAGGCGGCAATGAAATGACGGCGGATCCTTCGCAGTCGCAGGCGCGGCGGCGCGCTCATCGGCCACCGCCGGCCCGCAGCCGGCGAGGATCAGAGCAGAACAACATCGAATTGCTCCTGCAGGTACTGCTCGTCCGCCTGGAAGCGGATGCTCTTGCCGAGAAATTCCTCCAGCTCAGCCACCGCCGAGGACTCCTCGTCGGTGATGCGCGCGACCACCTTGGTCGACGCGATGACCAGCAGCCGCGCGGCATCGAACTGGCGCACGGCGCGGGTAATCTCGCGGAAGATCTCGTAGGTCACCGTCTCGGTGGTCTTGATGCTGCCGCGGCCGCTGCACTGCGGGCAGGTTTCCGACAGCTGGCGCTCCAGGCTTTCGACCGTGCGCTTGCGGGTCATTTCCACAAGGCCCAGCGGCGAGAAGTCGTACACCGTGGTCTTGGCATGGTCGCGGGCCAGCGCCTTTTCCAGCGTGCGCAGCACCTGGCGGCGATGCTCTGCATCATCCATATCGATGAAGTCGATGATGATGATGCCGCCCAGGTTGCGCAGCCGCAGCTGACGCGCCACTGCCTGCGCCGCTTCCAGGTTGGTGCGGAACACCGTCTCTTCCAGGTTGCGCTGGCCGAGGAACGAACCGGTATTGACGTCGATGGTGGTCATCGCCTCGGTCTGGTCGATCACCAGGTAGCCACCGGATTTCAACGGCACCTGCTTGTCCAGCGCGCGGCCGATCTCGTCTTCCACGCCGAACATGTCGAAGATCGGGCGGTCGCCGGAATACAGCTCCAGCTTTTCGGCCAGCACCGGCATGTACTTGGCGACGAAGGCCTGCAACTGGCCGAACGTCTCCTTCGAGTCCACCTTCACCTTGTCCACGTCCTTGCGGATCAGGTCGCGCACGGACCGCAGCGGCAGGCTCAGGTCTTCATAGATGATGCTGCACGACGGCGCCTCGCGGCCGCGGCGCTCGACCACGTTCCACACGCGCGACAGGTAGGCGATGTCCTCGGCGATGGCCTCGGCCGGCTGCCCTTCGGCGTTGGTCCGCACGATGTAGCCGTAGCCACCGTGCTGCGCCGACAGTTCGGTCACCAGCGCCTTCAGGCGGGCGCGCTCGGTTTCGTCTTCGATGCGCGCCGACACGCCCACCACCTTGGACTGCGGCAGCAGCACCATGTAGCGCGAGGGAATGCTGATCTGCGTGGTCAGGCGCGCGCCCTTGGTGCCGATCGGGTCCTTCACCACCTGCACCACGATGTCCTGGCCGTCACGCAGCAGCTCGACGATCGGCACGCTGGCCGGCGGTGGCAGGGTGGTGTTCTCGGTGTCGGCGCTGGCCACCGGCGCCGGCCGCACCACGTCGTTGGCGTGCAGGAACGCCGCGCGCTCCAGGCCGACTTCAACGAAGGCGGCCTGCATGCCGGGCATGACCCGCTGCACCTTGCCCTTGTAGATGTTGCCGACCACGCCACGGCGCCAACCGCGCTCGATGTGAAGTTCCTGCAGCATGCCGTTTTCGATCACCGCGACACGGGTCTCGCGCGGGGTCACATTGACCAGGATTTCCTCAGACATCGGCAGCCTCCCTGGCGGCATCGGCAGTGGGGACCGGCACGCCACAGCGCGCCAGAAGACGATCGGTATGCAGCAGCGGCAGCCCCATCACGCCGGAGTAGCTGCCGGAAAGGTGTTCGATCCAGCGTTCGGCCCCACCCTGGATGGCGTAGGCGCCGGCCTTGTCCAGCGGCTCGCCGGTGGCGACATAGGCGGCGATGTCGGCGGCATCGATCGGGGCGAAGGTCACTTCGGAAATGACCAGCTCGCTGTCCAGGCCGCCCGCGCCGACCACCACCACGGCGGTCATCACCTGGTGGGTGCGCCCGGCCAGCCGCGCCAGCATCGCCCGCGCGTCAGCGGCATCGACCGGCTTGCCGAAGACCTCGCCGTCCAGGACCACCTCGGTATCCGAACCAAGCACCCGCGCCTGCGGGTCGTCGGCCAGCACCCGGGCCAGCCCGGCGCGCGCCTTGTCGGCGGCGACCCGGCATACATACTGTTCGGCGCTTTCAGTGGCCGCGCGCTGCTCGACGACCTCCAGGTCAAGGGCCTGGAAGGGGCGTCCGAGTCGGGCCAGCAGCTGGTTGCGTCGGGGGGAGCGGGAAGCAAGATAGAGCATCGGCACAGCATAACCTGACGCCGCCACCTGAATCGTCGGCAACCCGTTACGGAACGCGTACAACCCCGAACAGGCTCACAGCGCGTTCATCGCTACGACACCACCCTCACCGGCACAACAAGGAGATCCCATGCGCCTGACCGCCACCCCGCTGCTGCTTGCCCTGTCCCTCGCCCTTGGAACCTCGATGACTGCTCATGCCGCTCCGTCGTCGCCGTCGATCGCCGCCGCGGCCGAAGGCACCCTGCTGAACATCTCGGCCAACGCCGACGCCACCCGCGTGCCGGACGTCGCCACCCTGTCGGCCGGTGTGGTCACCCAGGCTGCCGACGGCAACAGCGCCATGCGCCAGAACGCCCAGCAGATGGACAAGGTGCTGGCCGCGATCAAGGCCGCCGGCATCGCCGAGCGCGACGTGCAGACCAGCGGCGTCAGCCTCAACCCGCAGTACCGCTATGCCGACAATGAGGCACCGAAGATCACCGGCTACCAGGCCAGCAACACGGTCAGCCTGAAGGTCCGCGACATCGCCAAGCTCGGCAAGGTGCTCGACGCGCTGGCCGCGCAGGGGGCCAACCAGATCAACGGTCCGCAGTTTGAGATCGACCAGCCCGAACCGGTCTATGACGAAGCCCGCCTGGCCGCCCTGAAGAAGGCCCAGGCCCGCGCCCAGACCTATGCCAGATCGCTGGGCCTGCAGGTGCGCCGCATCGTCAGCATCTCTGAAAACAGCAACGGCGGTTTCCGCCCGATGCCGATGATGCGCACCATGGCCGCCGGCGCGGCGATGGACAAGGCTACCCCGGTCGCACCGGGTGAATCGACCGTCTCGGTCAACCTGGACGTGGTGTTCGAACTGGGCCGCTGATCGCGCCCGGCACGGCCGACACAGGCGGGTCCCGCAGGGGCCCGCCTTTTTCGTGTATTCCGGCGGCGTTGGCTGAAGGCCAGCCCAACGCGCATGCCCCTGCCTCTAGGCAGTGGCCGCCATGCCGCGCTACTGATGGACTGCCAGCCGCGTGCGGCAACCCCGCCACGGACCCTGGTGCGTTGAGGACTTCGTCACTGGCATGGAGGTGGACCATGGTTCGTACCTATCCCGTTGCATCCCCGCACTTCGACCCCGCCCGCGTAGCCGCCTGGAGTGCAGCGATCGCCCTGCACCTGCTGGCCTTCCTGTTGCTGCTCATCCCTGCGACCTACCAGGCCGTGCAGGCCCCGCGTGAAAAGACGCCGGTCCGGCTGATCGAGAAGATCCCGCCACCGCCGGCGCCGCCGGTTCCGGTCCCGCCAAAAGAGATCGTCCAGGTGGTACCGAAGCCGCGGACGCAGCCGGTGGTACCGCCACTGCCCGCACCCACCGCGACCGTGGAAGAGACCCAGGGCATCGCATTGCCGGCCGCCGAACCGGCTCCGCCGCAATTGGCGCCCAGCATCGACACCTCCACCCCGTTGGCCGGCGCCCAGCTGCAGTACCGCAGCGCTCCGCCGCCGACCTATCCGATCCAGTCCCTGCGCAACCACGAACAGGGCACGGTGCTGTTGCGGGTGGAAGTGGACACCCGTGGCCAGCCGGTCGCGGTCAGCGTCGAGCGCAGCAGCGGCTCGCGCAACCTGGACCAGGCCGCCCGCCAGCAGGTGCTCAAGCACTGGCGCTTCGAGCCTGCCCAGCGTGACGGCGTGGCGGTTCCGGCCATCGGCATGGTGCCGGTGCAGTTCTCGCTGCCGGACTGAGCGTCCCACCGGCCCGGCCCCGCGCCGGGCCGGCCCCTGCCACTGCCCGACAAATGCGGACATGCCCGGGCCAAGCGTTACTGATTAAGCAAAAATTCACGTCTTCGTCACCTGCTGGAAACCTAGATTGGCGCGTCCCGGTATCGATCCGGCGACAGCCCTCAACGCTACGGTTTTCCAGTTAGGAGAGAAGCTGTGAAACACCCGATCCAACGGCCCGCCAGCCGCCGCCGCACCACCCTGGCATCGTCCATCACCCATATCCTTGCTGGCAGCACCCTGCTGCTGGTCGGCGCCGTGGCTTCTTCCTCAGCCTTTGCACAGGAGCAGGCCACCAACCTCGACCGCATCACGGTCACCGGCTCCAACATCCCGCGCACCAACACCGAGACACCGTCGCCGGTGCAGGTGGTGACCCGCCAGGAAATCGACCGCACCGGCAAGACCACGGTCGCCGAGTACCTGCAGACCCTGACCGCCGACGGCGCAGGCTCCATTCCCAAGACCTTCGGCAACGGCTTCGCCGGTGGCGGCGCCGGCATCTCGCTGCGCGGCCTGGGCGCCGGCTCGACGCTGGTGCTGTTGAACGGCCGCCGCATGGCCACCTACGGCCTGGCCGATGACGGCCAGAAGGTCTTCACCGACCTCAGCACCATCCCGCTCGATGCCGTCGAGCGCGTGGAAGTGCTCAAGGACGGCGCCTCGGCGATCTATGGCTCCGACGCCATCGCCGGCGTCGTCAACATCATCCTGCGCAGCGACTTCCAAGGCGCCATCCTGCGCGGTTCCTACGGCATTTCCGGTGACGGCGATGGCGACGCGAAGAAGGCGACCCTCACTGCCGGCACCGGCGACCTGTCCAGCGATGGCTGGAATGCGTTCTTCAGCCTGGACGTCGGCAAGACCGACGCGATCAAGATCAGCGACCGCAAGAACCGCAAGTGGATCGGCACCGGCGATATCCGGCGCTGGGGTTACGACGCTGCAGACGCGCAGTTCCTGGGCGGTGCCTACCTGTCGGGCGGTACCGCCGGCGGCGTGGGTCCCAATGGCTCGGTGTTCGATGCCACCGGCCATCTGGTTGCCCTGCCGGGCTGCGCCGGGCTGACCACGATTCCCGGGCAGAGTGACGCGACCGCGCAGGCCCAGGGTTGCCTGTGGGATCCGGCGCAGCAGTACCGCGACCTGAGCCCGGAAGAGAAGTACGTGAACGTGTTCGGCCGCGCCAGCTTCGCGTTTGGTGAAGGCGGCGAGGTCTATACCGAGATCGGTTACTCGAAGAAGGAAACGATCTTCAGCAATACGCCATCCGGCGTATCCGGCGGCTGGGGCTACCCTGGCGGCCCGGTCAACGCCAACAGCGGTGCCGGTGCGACCCAGCTGTATGCAGGTCATCCGGACAACCCGCTGCCCACCGCGGCCCGCCTGCGTTACAGCGCGTGGGACGTGGGCCCGCGCGTGACCGACAATACCAATGAGTTCAACCGCTTCCTGGTGGGTGTCAAGGGCAACTGGGGCGACTGGAGCTACGACACCGCCTACCTGCATTCCGGCACCGACCTGGTCAACAAGCGCACGGGTTTCCTGCGTTATGACGCAGTACGCTGCGTGCTGGGCAATCCGGCCTGCCCCTATGGCACCTGGCGCATCGGCGACAATGCCTCGCAGACGCCGCAGTCGGTCTACGATGCCATCAGCCCGACCATCAGCGCGCGTGCCAAGTCGAGCCTGGACATGTTCGACTTCACCATCTCGCGCAGCCTGATGGATCTCAAGGGCGGTCCGCTGGGCCTGGCCTTCGGTACGGAGTGGCGCAAGACGAGCAACAGCCTGACGCCGCAGACCTTCACCGATATCGGCCAGATCATCGGCCTGGGCTACTCGGCCTACGACGGCACGCAGAATGTGTATGCCGGCTACGCCGAACTGTCCGCACCGGTGCTGGAGCAGTTGGAGCTGAGCGCTGCGGTCCGCTACGACAAGTACGAAAGCGGCGAAGGCAAGGCCACGCCGAAGCTGGGCGTGAAGTGGACCCCGGCCGACTGGATCGCACTGCGCGCCAGCTACGCTGAAGGCTTCCGTGCGCCGAACCCGGCCGAGAACGGTGACGGTGGCCTGGCCGCTTTCTCCAACGCCCGCGATCCGGTGCGTTGCGCCATCGACCCGGCCAACGAATGCACCGCGCGCTCAGTGGCGATCATCACGCGGCCGAACAAGGACCTGAAGCCGGAAGAGTCCAAGAGCTACTCGGTGGGCATCGTGCTGCAGCCAACCTCGACCACCTCGCTGACTGTGGATGCGTGGGAAATCAAGCGCACCAACGAAATCGCGCAGGGCAGCACGGCCGACGCCATCGCCGCGGGCAACGTTCTCCGCGATGCCAACAACATCGGCGGAGTCGCCAACAGCGGCACCATCCTGGCCGTCAATACCGCCTACGTGAATGCCAACTCCTCGCGCGTCCGCGGTATCGACACCGACATCCGCCAGACCTTCGACATCGGCCCGGGCCAGCTGGAAATGGACCTGCAGTGGAGCCACGTGCTCAAGTTCGAGCGCACCGAGGGTGATACCACCGTCGACTATGTGGGCACCCACGGCAACTGCGACGTGACCAACTGCATCGGCACGCCGAAGGACCGCATCAACTTCGGCACCACCTGGAAGCAGGGCCCGTGGAGCATCAGCGGCGTGGCCAACTACATCAGCAAGCTGGAGAACAAGGACCGCCGCGGCGGTGACTACCTGGCCTTCTATGAAGACGGCGAGCCGGTAGAGAAGATCTCCTCGTTCACCACCTTCGATCTGTCCGGCCGCTGGAACATCACCGAAGCCTTCGAGCTGAACGCTTCGGTGCAGAACGTGTTCGACCGCATCGCGCCGCTCGACCCGAGCACTTACGGTGCAGTCAATTACAACCCGCTGCACTTCAGTGGTGCGATTGGCCGCTACTTCACTGTCGGCGCCAAGTACACGTTCAAATAATCCCGCTGCTGTGTTTGCTTCGAAGGCCCGGGCTGTTGCCCGGGCCTTCGTCGTTTCCTGGCTGTTCGTTGTCCATGCCGGCTCCCGCACACCCGGCCTTGCAGCCATGTTCACGAGTACATGGCTAGGGTGTGCTCGCGGCATCCGGGCCGCAGGGGATCTCAATGGCCACGACATCGCAACGCCTCGGCCTGCCGGCGTTGACTGCACTGGTAGTCGGCTCGATGGTCGGCGCCGGCATCTTCTCATTGCCGCAGAACGTTGCCCGCAGTGCCGGCCCGGCCGCCGCGATGATCGGCTGGGCGCTGAGCGGTGCGGGCATGCTGATGCTGGCCTTCGTGTTCCAGGCCCTGGCCAACCGCCGTCCGGACCTGGACACCGGCATCTACGCATATGCACGCGAAGGCTTCGGCAACTACATCGGCTTCTCCGCGGCGTGGGGCTACTGGGTCGCTTCGGTACTGGGCAATGCCAGCTTCTTCGTGCTGATCTTCAGCGGCCTGGGCCATTTCATGCCGGTGTTCGGCGAAGGCAACACGCCAGCCGCCGTGGCCGCTTCGTCCGTACTGTTGTGGACCGTCCACCTGCTGGTGCTGCGCGGCCTGCGCACAGCAGCCATCGTCAACGGCCTGGTGACAGTGGCCAAGCTGCTGCCCATCGCACTGTTCCTGGTGCTGGCCGCCGGCGCGTTCCGCATGGAGGTGTTCCGCGCCGACTTCTTCGGCACGCCTGCGCTCGGCGACCTCGGCCAGCAACTGCGCGGCATGATGCTGGTCACCGTGTGGGTGTTCATCGGCATCGAAGGCGCCAGCATCTATTCGCGGCGAGCCGCGCGCCGTGCCGACGTCGGCCGTGCCACGGTGATCGGTTTCCTGGGGGTCTGGCTGCTGCTGGTCCTGGTCAGCCTGCTGTCGATGGGCGTGCTGTCGCAGGCCGAACTGGCCGGGCTGCCCAACCCGTCGATGGCCTACGTGCTGCGCGCCATCGTCGGCGAATGGGGCGCGACGGTGATCATCGCCGGTTCGATCATTTCGGTGCTGGGCGCGCTGCTGGCCTGGGTGCTGCTGTGTGCCGAAGTGCTGTATGCCGCCGCTGGCGACGGCACGATGCCCGCCTTCCTGGGACGCGAGAATGCGCGTGGCGTGCCGGCCATTGCATTGTGGTTGAGCAACGGGCTGATCCAGCTGTTCCTGCTGCTGGTGCTGTTCAATGCGGGCAGCTACACCGGCCTGGTGCTGCTGGCCGCATCGATGAGCCTGGTGCCCTACTTCCTGTCCACCGCGTTCGGCGTGCAACTGGCCTGGCGCGGGCAGTCCTACGCGGGTGAGCCACGCGAGCGCTGGCGCGATTTCGTCGTCGCGCTGCTGGCCAGCGCCTACGCGCTGTGGCTGGTGTATGCCGGCGGCCTGAACAACCTGCTGCTGTCGGTGCTGCTGTACGTGCCCGGCGTTGTTCTGTTTGCGCAGACCCGGCGCCAGCGCGGCGAGCCGGTTTTCACGCGCTGGGAGTGGGCGCTGTTCGGCGCGATCCTGGCAGTAGCGATCGCCACGCTGGCAGCGTTCTGGAAGGGCCGGATCACGCTGTAGCGCCGAGCGCGTGCCCGGCTTGGAGGATGCAGCCGAGCATGGGCTCGCCGCCACAACACGGCAAAAAAAAACCTGCATCTCGCGATGCAGGTTTTGCAAGGTGGCGCCCGAAGTTGGACTCGAACCAACGACCCCCTGATTAACAGTCAAGTGCTCTAACCGGCTGAGCTATTCGGGCAGACGACTAGTATAACCACTCTTCACGCGCGATGGTAGGGGTGATTGGCAATCATTGCGGCAGCCCGATACAGCTGCTCGGCCACCACCAGACGCACCAGCATGTGCGGCAGCGTCAGCGGTCCGATCGACCACTTTTCGTCGGCCAGCGCGGAGACCTCTGGCGAATGCCCTTCCGGGCCACCGATCAGGAACGCCAGGTCCCGGCCCTGCCCGCGCCAATGCTCCAGGCGCTGCGCCAGCTGCTCGGAACTCAACTGCCGCCCCGGCACGTCCAGTGCCACCACGTAAGCGTTCTTCGGCAGCGCGGCGATGACCCGCTTGCCTTCATCCTCGGTGGCACGGCGCGGATCGCGCCCCTTGCCGCGCAGGCCGGGTTCGATTTCCACCAGCTCGAACGGCAGCCAATGCGACAGCCGCTTCTGGTATTCGGCGAACCCCTGCGCGACCCAGCTGGGCGCGCGTTCACCGGTGGCGATCAGGCGGGCTTTCATCAACGGTCCTCCAAAACGTCGACGGCGCCATCGGCGCCGTCGAAGGGATGCGTCAACGTGCGGCTCAGGCCACTTCGTCGTCGCTGGACGGCGGCTGGTCGCCGACGGTCCACAGGCGCTCGAGCGCGTAGAACTCACGCACGCGCGGCAGCATCACGTGGACGATCACGTCGCCCAGATCGACCAGCACCCACTCCGCTTCGCGCTCGCCTTCAACACCCAGCGGCATCACGTCGATGTTCTTGGCGAAGCGCACGACTTCATCGGCAATCGACTTGACGTGGCGGGTCGAAGTGCCCGAAACGACGATCATGTAGTCGGCAACGCTGGACCGGCCGCGCACGTCGATCTCGACCAGGTCCTTGGCCTTCAGGTCTTCGGTGGCTTGGCGGACGCTGGCCAGCAGTTCCGGCACGGACGGCGGCGGGCTGGGCAGATCGACCTTGATGGTCTGGGGCTGGGTCTGGTTGCTCAAAATGGATCGACTCGATAAACGTGGGGGCGATTATACGGGGATGGCGCGGCCGCGCCATTCACGCCGTGGCCGGGCGGTACAGCCCGTGTGCAGCGACATAGTCGGCCACGGCCGGTGGCAGCAGTGCGCGCCAGGGACCGCCAGCGGCAATCTGCGAGCGCACGGCGCTGGCCGATTCCTCGCGCAGTGGGTGGTGCAGGCGCAGGATGCGCCCGGCCGGGCTGGCGAACAGGGCCTGCTCATTGTCGGCCCAGCGCCCTTGCAGGGCGCGCCCCAGCTCGCCATCGATCGACGCCTGCAACGGACTGCCCGGCCGTTCGGCCACCACGAAGTGGGCCAGATCGAACAGGGCCTCCCATTCATGCCAGCCGGACAGCCCCAGCAGGCTGTCGGCGCCCACCAGCCAGGCCAGCGGCCGGCTCGGGCCCAGCTCGCCACGCAGCTCGCGCAGCGTGTCGACGGTGTACGACGGGCGACCGGGGCAGCGGGTGGCACGATCCAGTTCGCGACGGTCCAGCAGCAGCCCCGGCTCGTCGCCGATGGCCAGCGACAACATCGTGCAGCGCTGCTCAGCAGTGGCACCGGGCACCGCGCGGTGCGGCGGATCGGCGGCCGGCAGCATGCGCACGGCGACCTGCAGTTCATCACGGGCCGCACGCGCGATCGCCAGGTGCCCGAGGTGCACCGGATCGAAGGTGCCCCCGTAGTAGATCCGCAGGCTCATCACTCAGGCCCGCACCAGCAGGCGCACGGCACGCGGCTCGGCCACGGCCACCAGCAGGCGTTCCAGCGCCAGCCAGGCGTCGCCGTCAGCGCGCCCCTTGGCAATGCGGTCGACCAGCCCCGCCTCGGCCACGAAGCGCTCCCAGCGCTTGCCTTCCGGGTGCCGCTGCAGCGCGCGCTTGTAAGGCGCCTGCCGCGATTCCCAGATGCCGCGCGATTTCATTTCAGCGGCCAGGTTGCCACCACGCGCCTGCACGCGGGCCAGGCCTGCGCCCGCCAGCAGCTCGCGGATCACGATCGGCATCAATGCGGCCACCGCCTCCCCTTCACCGCGCAGGCCGGCCAGCATGCGCAGCACCGCCGGCGGCTGGCCGGAGAACGTCGCCTCCACCAAGCGGAACACGTCGTAGCGGGCAGCGTCAGCCACCAGCGACTCCATCCGTTCCACATCCAACGGCTGGCCGTCGGCCAACAGCGCCAGCTTGTCGATTTCCTGGGCGGCGGCCAGCAGGTTGCCCTCCACCCGCTCGGCCAGGCGCTGCACGGCAGCCGGGTCGGCACGCAGGCCCTTGCCGCGCAGGCGGCGCTCGATCCAGTCCGGCAGTTCATGCGGCTTGATCGCCCATGCCACCGACAGCACGCCGATGCGGTTGACCGCCTCGGCCCACTTGCCCTGGTGGGCCTTGCTCCATTCATTGGCGGTGATCATCAACACCACGTCCGGCGCCGGGTTGGCGCAGAACTGGCTGATCACCTCGGCGCCCTCCTTGCCCGGCTTGCCGCTGGGCAGGCGCACCTCGACCAGGCGGCGGGCGCTGAACAGGCTGGGCGCATTGAAACTGGCGTCAAGCTGGTTCCAGTCGAAATCACGCCCGTCGGCGTCGAACACTTCGCGTTCGCCGATGCCCGAGGCGCGCGCACGCGCGCGGATGGCATCTGCGGCCTCCAGCACGCGCAGTGTTTCCGGGCCTGCGATCAGGTATACCGGCGCCAACGCCGTGTCAGCGCCCTGGCTGGCCAGCTGCTCCGGACGCAGTTCCATCGTCGCTGCCGCTCAGTGCTTGACGGCGGCGGCCGGCTCTGCCGGCACCGCGCCCTCGATCGGCTTGGCCTTCGGCGCGGACAGGCTGCCCCCCTTCTCGATCTCGGCGCGGACCACGCTGTCGATACGGCGGATGATCGAGGCGGACATTTCCCGGCGCAGCTCCGTGGCCAGGATTTCGCGTTCGGTGGTGGTGCCGGTGGCGTCGGTCGGCGGCGACACGTAGTCGCGCGACAGTTCGATCACCTGCTGCGGCACCAGTTCGCTGCCATCCTCGCGGCGGAAGATGAAGATCACCGCATAGCGCAGGCTGTACTCCTGCGCACGACCTTGCGAGTCGATGGCGATCGGGAGGTCACCCCAGCGCTCGGACAACACCTGCAGCTGGGTACTGGGTTCCTTGCTGTCCTCATCGGCCAGCCTGGCACCGGAGGCCAGCAGGCTGCGATTGAGCAGCTTGACCAGTTCACTGTACGGGGCGGTGGAGACCACCTTCACCGGGGCGGTGTCGGTCGGCAGCATCAGCTTGTTGCGCAGATGGAAGCCGCAGCCGGCAAGGCCGAGGACAAGAACGAGGGCAAGCAGGATTCGGGTCATGGAGACAGTCTGGCGGAGCCGGGCGATCACGGCAACACACAGCGTGCCCGAAGCCGCGTGAATGCAGGGCCATCAAGCACCCGGCCCTGCTTCTGGAAAGGCACCGGCCACCGCGCGGGTGGCCGGTGCGAGGTACATCAGGCGGCGACGATGTTCACGATCTTGCCCGGGACGATGATGATCTTGCGCACCGTCAGGCCTTCCATGAACCTGGCCGCGTTGGGCTCGGCCAGCGCCAGCGCCTCGACCTGCTCGCGCGCGGCATCGGCCGCCACCTCGATGGTGCCGCGCAGCTTGCCGTTGACCTGCACCGCCAGGGTCAGCGCATCGCGTACCAGCGCACTGCTGTCGGCCTGCGGGAACGGCTGGTCTTCCAGCAGCGTCTCGCCATGGCCAAGCACCTGCCAGAGGGCGTGGCTGGCATGCGGCGTGATCGGGTTCAGCAGCAGCACGACGGCCTGCAGCGCTTCCTGGCGCACCGCGCGGCCCTGCTCGCTGTCGTCCTCGAACCTGGCCAGCGCGTTCATCAGCTCCATCACCGCTGCGATGGCGGTATTGAAGCTGTGGCGGCGGCCGTAGTCGTCACCGACCTTGCCGATGGTTTCATGGGTCTTGCGGCGCAGCGCCTTCTGGTTGGCATCCAGTGCTGCAACGTCCAGCGCCGGGGCGGCACCGTCGGCAGCATGCTTCTGCACCTGGGCCCACAGGCGGCGCAGGAAGCGCGCCATGCCGTCCACGCCGGCCTCGTTCCACTCCAGCGACTGCTCCGGCGGCGCGGCGAACATCGAGAACAGGCGCACGGTGTCGGCGCCGTACTTGCCGACCATCGCCTGCGGGTCCACGCCGTTGTTCTTCGACTTGGACATCTTCTCGGTGCCACCGACCACCACCGGCTGGCCGTCGGCGATCAGGGTGGCGCCGGTGATGCGGCCGCGCTCGTCACGCTGCACTTCCACATCGGCCGGGTTGATCCAGTCCTTCGAACCGTCCGGATTCGGGCGGTAGTAGGTCTCGGCGATCACCATGCCCTGGCACAGCAGGTTGCGCGCCGGCTCGTTGCTGTCCACCATCCGCGCGTCGCGCAGCAGCTTGTGATAGAAGCGGAAATACATCAGGTGCAGGATCGCGTGCTCGATGCCACCGATGTACTGGTCGACCGGCAGCCAGTAGTTGCCGCGCTTGTCGACGGCGTCACGGGCACCCGGCGAGGTGTAGCGGGCGTAGTACCAGCTCGACTCCATGAAGGTGTCGAAGGTGTCGGTCTCGCGCTCGGCGGCGCCACCGCATTCCGGGCAGGTGGTCTTGCGCCATTCCGGGTCGGTCTTGATCGGCGAACCGGTCCCGGAGAACGCCACGTCCTCCGGCAGTACCACCGGCAGCTGCTCCTCCGGCACCGGCACCGCACCGCACTTGGCGCAGTAGATCACCGGAATCGGGCAACCCCAGTAGCGCTGGCGGCTCACGCCCCAGTCGCGCAGGCGGTAGTTGACGCGGCGCTGGCCCTGGGCCTTGCGCTCGAAACGTTCGGCCAGCGCTTCGAACGCGCCCTGGAAGTCCAAGCCGTCGAATTCGGCCGAGTTGACCAGTTCGAAGGCACGGTTCTTGTCGCTGTACCAGTCCTGCCAGCGGCTGCCGTCCCAGTTGCGTTCTTCTTCAGTGCGCGGGTCCTTCAGCGCGATGACCTGCTTGATCGGCAGGCCGTACTTGTTGGCCACTTCATTGTCGCGCTGGTCATGGCCCGGCACCGCCATCACCGCACCGGTGCCGTAGCCCATCAGCACGAAATTGGCGACCCACACCGGGACCGGCTCGCCGGTGACCGGGTGCAGCGCGCGCAGGCCGGTGTCCATGCCGCGCTTTTCCTGGGTCTCCAGCTCGGCCTCGGATACACCGCCCTGCTTCAGGTCGGCCAGCATCGCGGCCAGTTCCGGGTTGTTCTTCGCTGCGTGCAGCGCCAGTGGGTGTTCGGCGGCGATCGACACGAAGGTCACGCCCATCACCGTGTCCGGGCGGGTGGTGAACACGCGCAGCGGATCCAGCACGCCACCATCGACGTCGCGCACGTCGAACTGGATTTCCAGGCCCTCCGAGCGGCCGATCCAGTTGCGTTGCATGGTCTTGACCGATTCCGGCCAGCCATCCAGCTCGTCCAGGCCATCCAGCAGTTCCTGGGCGTAGTCGGTGATGCGCAGGAACCACTGCGGGATCTCACGCTTCTCCACCAGCGCACCGGAGCGCCAGCCGCGGCCGTCGATGACCTGCTCGTTGGCCAGCACGGTCTGGTCGACCGGGTCCCAGTTCACCACCGCGTTGCGGCGATAGGCCAGGCCCTTGCGCATCAGGCGGGTGAACATGCGCTGCTCGTGGACGTAATAGTCCGGACGGCAGGTGGCGAACTCGCGCGACCAGTCGATGGCATAGCCCAGCGATTTCAGCTGGCTGCGCATGTGGTCGATGTTCTTGTAGGTCCACGCCGCCGGCGCGGTCTTGTTCTTGATCGCGGCGTTTTCCGCCGGCAGGCCGAACGCGTCCCAGCCCATCGGCTGCAGCACGTTGTGGCCGGTCATGCGCTTGTAGCGGCTGATCACGTCGCCAATCGTGTAATTGCGCACGTGGCCCATGTGCAGCGCACCGGACGGGTACGGAAGCATCGACAGGCAGTAGTACTTCGGCTTGTCCGAGGTCTCGTCGACCTCGAAGGCACGGGTGGCGTCCCAGTACTGCTGGGCGGCGGATTCAACCTGCTGCGGGTCGTAGGCGTTGGTTTCAGCGCTGGTCATGGAACACGCGGATGCGGCGGCAAAGCGGTACAGCGTACCGCAGTGCGGCAAACGTCTCCAATCCTGCCTGCTGGGGGTGGGCGCCGCGATGCCCCGGGAGCCGTCTCAGCGTTGGCGCGACAGCGGCAGTGCGGTGGCCAGCCAGGCCACCCAGCAGGCGAACGCCAGCCGTTGTGCCAGCGGCGCCGGCAGGACGCCCTGCAGGGCAAACGCGGCCACCGCAGCCAGCATGCCGCAGCCCAGGGCCAAGGCGCCCAGGGCGCGGCCATGCGCCTGACGCAGCTGTGTCGTGCCCAGCAACAGGGTTCCGGCGACGAAGCCCAGCACCCAGATCATCCAGGCACTGGCATGCAGCTGGCTGGCCGGCCCATGCAGATCGTCCACGTCCAGCGGCAGCAAGCCCATCGCGGCAAAGCCCAGGCCAGCCAGCAGCAGCATCTGGCTGCCGACCCTCGATGCCCAGCCGGCAGTGGCGGGCAGGCTGCGGCGCAGGCGCTCAGCCACCACCGCGGCGAGCACGCCGGGCAGCACAAATCCAAGCAGATTGAAGGCCAGCGCATGCGGTACACCCCGCGCACCCAGCAGCGCCACCGGGTGGCGCGCCTGTGCATAACCCTCCAGGCCGGCACCGAAGCCAGACACAGCCAGGACGAACACGACTGCAGCAAGCAGTCCCAACCAACGATCAAGCCGGACCATGGACATTGCGCGCAGTCACCCGGAAAAGAATGGATCAGCGCATTGTCGCGGCAGCGACGCGGTGCGCCAAGCGCGCGACCGAGGCCGGGTGCTTCCGGCGCACCGCGACCACTACGCCGGTCAGCTCCGGAAAGCGGGTGATCCACGAGCTGTACTGCGTGCCACGCCCCCGAGGCCGTCGCGCGCGATGTGATGGCAGGGTTGAGACGGACATCGATCGTCACCATAGAATCGGTCTCCAGATGCCAAGCGATGCTTTCCCCATGACCGAGACGACCTACGTATTCGACGCCACCACTGCGACCTTCGAGGCCGAAGTCCTGCAGAAGTCGCTGCAGACGCCGGTGCTGGTCGACTTCTGGGCCACCTGGTGCGGGCCGTGCAAGACCCTCGGCCCGATGCTGGAAAAGCTGGCTGCCGAGTACAACGGTGCGTTCGAGCTGGCCAAGGTCGATGTCGACAAGGAACAGCAGATCGCTGCGGCCTTCCAGATCCGCTCGGTGCCGACCGTGTTCCTGGTCAAGGGCGGCCAGCTGGTGGACGGCTTCCCCGGCGCCATTCCGGAAGGCCAGCTGCGTGAGTTCCTGGCCCAGCACGGCATCGTACCGGCCGATGTGGGCGATGCTGTCCCCGAAGATGACACCCCGCTGGATCCGCAGGCGCAGGTCGATGTGCTGCGTGCGCAGATCGCCGCCGAGCCGGACAAGGATGAACTGAAGCTCGACCTGGCCCTGGCCCTGCTGCAGATCGGTGGCGTGGACGAGGCAGGCACCCTGATCGACGGCCTGCCTGCCAACCTGGCCACCGACGACCGCGCCGTGCGTGCCCGCGCCCGCCTGGCCTTCGCCGCCGCGCTGAAGGATGCACCGGCCGCCGAGGTACTGGACGCACGCATCGCCGCTGACGGCAAGGACCTCAAGGCCCGCCACCTGCGCGGCGTGCAACTGCTGCTCGGCGGTCATGACGAGGCCGCGCTGGCCCAGTTCCTGGAAATGCTGCGGATCGACCGCGGATTCGAGGAAGGCCTGCCGCGCAAGGCGCTGATCGACGCCTTCAATGTGATCTCCGACGAGGATCTGGTCGGCCAGTACCGCCGCAGGATGGCGTCGCTGCTGTTCTGAACGGGAACCCGCTCCGTTCAGAATCCCTGCACTGAACGCGGGCAATAATGCCCGCGCTGGTGGCCACGCGGTCGCCACGATCCGTTCGGGGGGATGAGGTCGGGGCCATGGGGTCTTGCAGCTGCACCCCCGCATTGCCGGGATTGCAAACTGTGACCGTCGTCCGCTCTCTGTCGTTCGCCATGCATTTAACGGGCGCTCTGCTCTGCGCCCTCTTCCTGATGCCCGCCATTGCCGGCGCCCAGGACTGGAACTACCGGGTCCGGCCCGGCGATACCCTGTGGGACCTGGGCGGGCTCTACCTGAAGCCCTCGGTACGCTGGCAGCAGCTGCAGCAGCACAACCGCATCGACAACCCCTACCAGTTGCCGCCGGGCCAGCTGCTGCGCTTCCCGATCAGCTGGCTGCGCACCGAACCGGCGCCGGCCCGGGTGCTGTCCGTGCGCGGCAAGGTCGCGCTGGCAGGCGCCGATGGCACGGCGACCCGCGCGCTCCAGGCCGGCGAACAGCTGCATATCGGTGACACCGTGGAGACCGAAGGCGATTCCAGCATCACCCTGGAATTCGCCGATGCCTCGCGCCTGCAGCTGCGCGAGTACTCGCGCCTGCGCCTGGACCAGCTGAGCCGTTACGGCCACACCGGCATGGTCGACACCCGACTGCGCCTGCAGCAGGGGCGAGCCAGCAACCGGGTGACGCCGGCGCGCGGCCCCGCCTCGCGTTACATCATCGATGCGCCCACCGCGACCAGCAGCGTGCGCGGCACGGTGTTCCGGGTCAGCGCCGGGGATAACGGGCACGTCGGTGCCACCGAGGTCCTGCAGGGCAAGGTGCAGGTCGGCAACTCCCATGGCCAGCGCCTGGTCCGGCCGGGCCAGGCGACCCGCAGCAGCAGTGCCGATGCGGCGCCCGCTGCGGTCTCCGCACTGCTGCCGGCGCCGGCGCTGCGCAATGACGCGCTGCGCCTGGCGCCGCTGCCGACCGTGCTTGCCTGGGAACCGGTCAATGGCGCCGATCATTACCGGGTGGAAGTGGTGCAGGCGGCAACGCCGGAGATCCTGCTGTTCGCCGCCACCACCGCCGACACCCGGCTGGCGATCGGCGATCTGCCGCCTGGCCAACTGCGCATCCTGTTGCGCGCGGTCGACGCCCAGGGGGTCGAAGGCCTGGATGCCAGCGCCGATTTCGAGCTCGGTGACCAGCCACCACCGCCGCTGACCGTATCGCCGCTGCATGGGCAGACGATCAACAGCGACCGCCCGCGTTTCCGCTGGAGCCAGGCCCCCGGTGCGCGCAGCAGCGTCCTGCAGATCGCCACCGAACCCAGCTTCCTGCAGCCCCTGCAGGAGCAGGCCACCCATGCGACCGACCTGCGCCTGGCGCAACCGCTGCCGCCCGGCCAGTACTACTGGCGCGTGGCCTCGCGCGATGGCGAAGGCCGACAGGGCCGCTATGGCCAGGCGTTGCCGCTGCAGCTGAGCAACGAACCGGTGGACCCGGCCCTGCAACCACCCGAGGCCGCACACGGCGAGCTGACGCTGCGCTGGCAGGCCGGCAGCGAGGGCCAGCGCTACCGGGTGCAGGTGGATCGCCGCGGCGACTTCCAGGCACCGCTGGTCGACGAAACCGTGGACCAGCCGCAGGTGAGCTTCAAGCGCCCGTGGAGCGGCACCCTGCATGTACGCGTGCAGTACATCGACGATGACGGCCACGCCAGCGCGTTCTCGCCTGCCCAGCAGGTCCCGCTGCCGTGCCGCCTGTGCTACGGCGCGGGTGGCGGTGCCCTGCTGCTCTGGTTGTTGTTGTGAGGCGCTCGCCGCTGCCATGGTCGAAGCGGATCCTGCTGGCCCTGCTGGCCGGCGTGCTGACCATCGTGGCCAGCCAGGGACAATGGCTGTGGCGGCAGGACGAGGCGGCCTATGACGCGCTGGTCGGCAACTGGGATTACCGCCCCGATCCCAGCGTGCTGATCGTCGCCATCGACGAAGGGAGCCTGCAGCGCATTGGCCAGTGGCCCTGGCCCCGCTCGGTGCATGCACGCCTGCTTGACCGCCTGACCGATGCCGGCGCCGAACGCGTCGCGCTGGACCTGATGCTGTCCGAACCGGATCGCCGTGACAGCCGACAGGATGATCAACTGGCGGCCGCCATCCGACGCAATGGCCGGGTGGTGCTGCCGGTGCTGGCCGCACCGGCGGCCGGCGACCGCATGGCCGAGGAGATGCTGCCGATCCCACAGATCGCTGCCAGTGCTGCCGCCATCGGCCACACCGATGTCGAGGTGGATGGCGACGGCGTCGCCCGTGGCGTCTATCTGCACGCAGGTATCGGCCAGCCGCACTGGCCGGCACTGGGCCTGGCACTGGCCGACCTGCCTGCCGGTGCCGTACGCGGCCTGCCCGATCCCGACCCGGAACTGGGCTCGCCCTATCAATGGCGTCGCGACGATTACGTTCGCGTGCGCTACGCCGGCCCCCCCGAGCGGCTGCCGCAGGTGTCCTATGCGGACGTTCTCGATGGCCACGTGGACATGGCGATGCTGCATGGCCGCCGCATCGTAGTTGGCATGACGGCCAGCGGCATCGCGCCCCGCCTGCTGACCCCGACCACCCGCGAGTTCTGGATGAGCGGCAGCGAGTACCAGGCCAACATCACCTCGATGCTGCTGCAGCACAGGCAGATCGATGTTCTACCGCATGCCTGGCAGCACGCCATCAGCGGTGTGCTGGTGGCGCTGTGCGTGATCCTGCTCGGCCTGCGCCTGCCCTGGCTGGTCGCGCTGTGTTCGTTGCCGATGCCTGCCCTGCTGAGCTGGCTGCTGCTGCGCACGAGTGACCTGTGGTGGGCGCCGGCCAGCGCGATGCTGGGCGTGACGCTGGCACTGCTGGTCTGGGCGGTGTGGCGGATCTCGGCCTGGCACCGCCAGGCCAACCGCGACGCCCTTACCGGCCTGGGCAACCGCCTCCGCTTCGAGCAGTCGCTGCAGCAGGAATGTGATGCAGCGCGGCGCAGCGGCAAGCCATTGAGCCTGGCGCTGATCGACGTCGACCACTTCAAGCGCCATAACGATCGCCACGGGCACCAGGTCGGCGACCGCGTGCTGCGTGATGTCGCCCGCCTGATCGGCGCCCATGCGCGCCGCCCGCGCGACATGGCGGCACGCTACGGTGGCGACGAATTCGCGCTGGTGCTGCCGGATACACCGGCCGAGGGCGCACGCCAGGTGATCGAGGACCTGATTGCCTGCGTGCGCGCCTTGCCGGCGCCGGGCGATGGCAGCGACGGTACCGTCACGCTCACCATCGGCGTATTCACCCGCGTGCCCGACGGCGAACTGCAGCCCCACCATTTCGTGGAAGGCGCCGACACCGCCCTTTATCAGGCCAAGGCCAACGGCCGCGACGGGTACATGATCGACGGCCCATGAGGCAGGACATGCACGCCGCCGTAGGACACACGCCCGGGGTGCAACATACGCATGCGAATGGTTAGACTGGGCGCCTCGCCTCGCGCCCCCGGACCCGCATGAACGCCCGCCTGTTCCGCTTCGGCATCAACCTGTGGCCACCGTTCCTGTTCACCGGCATCCATGTCACCCGCATCACGCCCGATTACCGGCAGATCGACGTCGAGCTGCGGCTGCGCCCGTGGAACCGCAACTACGTCGGCACGCATTTCGGCGGCAGCCTGTTCGCGATGACCGACCCGTTCTGGATGCTGGGCCTGCTGCACATCCTCGGCCGTGACTACTACGTGTGGGACCGGGCCGGTGCGATCGATTTCCTCAAGCCTGGCCGGGGCACGGTGCGCACCTCGTTCCGCATCGACGATGCGCTGCTGGCCGAACTGCGTGCCGAAGCAGCGGGCGGCGAGAAGGTGCTGCGCTGGTTCAGCAACGACGTCGTCGACGACAGCGGCGAGGTGGTCGCCCAGGTGCGCAAGCAGGTCTATCTGCGGTTGAAGCCACACGCGCGCTGATCCGGCGCGGGCGCTGTCCTCTGCTGCCCTGCCAGGGAGGCTCCGATGCGCCCGTATGCGCGTGTGCACCTGCGGAGCGAAGGCAGCCGCGAGGATGACGGGGACAGCGCGCACTGGCCGCCGCTGCTCAGTCGCGCGCGGCGGCGGCCGGGGCGTCCCCCGCCACCATCGGTACCGACAACCATGGGCTCTCGTCGGTGCTGCGCGGCGCTGAGCGCCGCGGTACCTGCAGGCGGCGGCCATCGGCCGACAACTGCGGTGTCCGCACCTGCGAGCGGAACTGGGCAGGCAAGCGCTTCAGCGCATCCACAGGGTCCTCGGCCTGCTGTCGCAGCCAGCGTTGCGCACCGATCAGCCGCACCATCGCGGCAGCATCCTGGGGCCGTGACGAATAGGCCGGATAGGCCGGGCCCGCGATATCGGCCAGCACGCACCCCATGATGTTCGACAGGCAGCCGAAGTCATGCTGCGGCGGTGCCGGCACCGGCAGCGGGCGATCCGCCTCCAGCGCGGTCATCGCCGCCGCGCCACAGGCCCAGCCCAGGTTGCCCGCCACACGCGCCAGGGTGCTGCTGCGATCGAGTACCAGCACACCACCGAACTCCTGCGCCGAGGTTTCGATCGCAGCCCTGCTCATCGCATACTCGCCCTGCATCGCACGGCACAGGCTCTGTTCGGCGGCCCGCATCGGCTTCATCGCCTGCTCGCATTCCGCAGGCAGCGGCTGGTCGGCCGGCAGTTCAACCAGCATGTCGGCCAGCAGCTGGGCATTGGCCTGCACCAGGCTGGCACCGATGATGCTCTCCACCAGGTAGCTGCCGCCCGTCACCAGCCGGCGGCCCAGCTGCAGCCCGCGGCAACTGCCACGCAGCGCACCGTCGATATCACCCTGCACATAGGCCAGCGCGCGTGCGCTGGTGGCGTCGATCACCAAGCCATAGGTCGGCATCGGCACGAGGATGCCTTCGCCTTTGGGCCGGAACGGCGACACGAAGTGATCCGCATCGGCCAGCTGGTCCAGGCGCGCATGCAGCTGCTGGTGGCCAGCGTGGGCATCGACGAAGCGCTGCGGGTCCGCGCGCACCTGGGCGAGGCAGTCACTGGCGGTCGGTCCGCAGCTGGCCGAAGGCCGTGATTGCAGCTCGACGTGGTCCTCTGCCAGCTGCGGACGGGCGCCGCCATTGCCGCGCGGATCCGCCTCCCAGCGCTGTACGTCCCGGACCAGCGCCTGATCGCGCTGGCCCGGGTCGAGATCGTCGAACGCGAGTGTCCACAGCAGCGCAAAGCCGTTGCGGCCATCAGCGGGCAGGCGGGCCTGCAACCGCTGCTGGGCCTGCAGCCGTGATTCCGGCACGGGCCACATGCGCGAGGCACACCACGCCACGATGGCCAGCACCAGCAGTCCTGCCAGGGCCCAGCCCAGTCCGCGCAGAATCTTCAACACAGCTTCCCTTCCATGCATCGTTGCCGCAGTCGATCCCCCAGCGTAATCGACCGGCTGTGGCCGCTACAATGCGCGCATGTCGCTCGAAGCCCCCGCCCTGGTCCCCCGCCCCTCCCTGCAGCGCCTGTTCCTGACCGGCCTGCTGACCCTGCTGCCGATCTGGCTGACCTGGGTCGTGGTCAAGTTCGTGTTCGTGCTGCTGTCGGGCATTTCCAGCCCATTGGTGGTGCCGCTTTCCGAGCAGATCGCGACAAGCTTCCCGCATTACCTCGGCTGGGTCCGTGCCGAGTGGATCCAGAACACCATCGCCCTGCTCGCCACCCTGCTGGTGATCCTGGCGGTGGGCGTGGCCAGCCGCCGCGTGCTCGGCCAGCGCCTGCTGCGCTGGGTCGGCGCGGTGATCAAGCGCATTCCGCTGGCCAGCATCATCTACGACAGCGCCAAGAAGCTGCTGGACATGCTGCAGACCGAGCCGGGCAGCACCCAGCGCGTGGTGCTGATCGATTTCCCGCACCGCGACATGAAGTCGGTCGGGCTGGTCACCCGCGTGATCAAGGAACAGGGCACCGACCGTGAACTGGCCGCGGTGTACGTGCCAACCACGCCGAACCCGACCTCGGGTTACCTGGAGATCGTGCCGGTGGAGCTGCTGACCCCGACCGACTGGACCGTCGACCAGGCCATGAGCTTCATCATTTCCGGCGGTGCCGTCGCACCGTCCAGCGTTCCGTTCACGCGCGCAGGCGAACGCAGCGAATGACCACCGCGGCGCCAATCGAGCGCCCGCTGCAGGACCGCGCGGTCCTGCTGTTCATCGTGCTGGCCGCGTTCTTCTGCGGCAACGCCGTGCTGGCCGAACTGATCGGGGTGAAGATCTTCGCGCTGGAAGACACCCTCGGCATTGATCCGCTGAACTGGAACCTGTTTGGCCAGACCGGTTCGCTCAGCTTCACCGCCGGTACCCTGCTGTGGCCGGTGGTGTTCATCATGACCGACACGATCAACGAGTTTTTCGGCAAGCGCGGCGTGCGCTTCATCTCGTGGTTGGCCGTGGTGCTGATCGCCTATGGCTTCCTGTTCGCCTTCGCAGCGATCTCGCTGGCGCCGGCCAGCTGGTGGGTCACCTCGATGGACGGCCACGGCGTGCCGGACTACCAGGCGGCATTCGCAGCGGTGTTCGGCCAGGGCATGTGGACCATCGCCGGTTCGCTGGTGGCCTTCCTGCTCGGCCAGCTGATCGACGTGGCCGTGTTCCACCGCATCCGCCAGGCCACCGGCGAGCGCCACGTGTGGCTGCGTGCGACCGGATCCACCGCGATCTCCCAAGTGGTGGACAGCTTTGTAGTGATCTGGATCGCCTTCGTGCTCGGCCCGCAGCACTGGCCGACCTCACTGTTCCTGGCCGTCAGCAGCGTCAACTACATCTACAAGATGGGCTTTGCGGTTGCCTTGATTCCACTGCTGTACCTGATGCGGCGTGCGATCACCCGCTACCTGGGCGCAGACAGGGCCGCCGCGCTGCGCGCCGCCGCCGCGGCTGACTGAAGCCCCAGCGACGGCAAGCTGACTGCGCCTTCACGCTGGCCGTACGCGGCCGGATCGTGCAAGCTCCACGGTCTGTGTTCCACGGAAGCTCCTGATGCCGCATCGCACCCGCGCCCTGGCCGCCGCCATTGCCGCGTTGTTCCTGTTCAGTGCCGTACCGTCGGCCGAAGCAGCGAAGAAAAAGGCCAGCCGCCCTGCCGCCGCGCAGACCCGCCAGGCTGCCAAGCCCAAGGCCAGGCCCGCCCGCGTCACCGCGCCGGCGCGTGGCAGCTCGGCGCGCCGCGCCGCGCCGCGCCCGGTCGCCCCGGCCCGGGCCGTACCCAAGCAGGTGCAGCTGGAGCGCCTGTACGACGAGTACTGGGATGCCTCAATGCGGTTGAACCCGCTGCAGGCCACCTTCCAGGGCGAGGCCCGCTACAACGACCAGCTGCCCAACATCCTGTCCGCCGCCTGGCGCCAGCAGTCGCACGACTTCACCACGCAATGGCTGGGCAAGGTCGAGAAGCTCGGCAGTGACGGCCTGCAGGGCCAGGACCTGCTCAGCTACGAGATCTTCGTGCGCGACGCGCGCGCATCACTGGCCGCCGAGCGCTACCCGAGCTGGATGATGCCGATCAGCCAGTACTACAACATCGGCAGCATCATGGCGATCCTCGGCTCCGGTGCGGGCGCACAGCCATTCAACACCGTGCAGGACTACGACACCTGGTCACGCCGTTCGCTGGGCATTCCCGAGCTGTTCGACCAGGCCATCGACAACATGCGCCAGGGCATGAAGGCCGGCGTGGTGCAACCACGCGACCTGATGGAAAAAGTGCTGCCGCAGCTGGATGCGGTGATCAAGCCGACCGCCGAGGAGAGCATTTTCTGGTCGCCGATCCGCACCATGCCGAACACCATCCCGGCTGAGGACAAGGCGCGCATCAGCGCCGAATACAAGCGCATGATCGAGCTGCGCATCATGCCGGCCTACCGCGCCCTGCGCGGCTTCATCGCCACCGAATACCTGCCGGCCACACGCACCAGCAGCGGCCTGGGCGCATTGCCCGATGGCCAGGCCTGGTACGCCAACCTGATCGTGCAGACCACCGCCAGCGACCAGACCGCCGCACAACTGCATGCGCTGGGCGAACAGCGCGTGCAGGAACTGCAGGCGCAGATCGCCACGGTGATGAAGGACGCCAAGCTGCGCGGCTCTCCCACCAAGCTGCTGCGCAGCATGCGCAACGACCGCCAGTTCCAGTACGGCGACGCCAACGCGCTGATCAACCGCTACCGCCAGGTGCAGCAACAGGTCAGCGCACGCCTGCCGCAGGTGCTGGATACCTTGCCGCAGGCACCGCTGGAGGTCCGTGCGGTGGAACCGGAACGTGCACTGACCGCCGCCGCTGCCGCCTATCAGCCGTCGGCGGCCGGTCAACCGGGCGTGCTGTACATCAACACCCGCGACCTGCCCAGCCGAAAGCGCTGGAACGTGCCGGTGCAGTACCTGCATGAAGCGATCCCGGGCCACCACGTGCAGCTGGGCCTGCAGCAGGAGCTGGCCAAGCTGCCACGCTTCCGCCGCCTCGGTGGCGATCTCGCCTTCGTCGAAGGCTGGGGCCTGTACGCAGAAACGCTGGGCGAGGATCTGGGCATCTACACCGATCCCTACGACCGCATCGGCTACCTGTACTCGCGCCTGCTGCGCGCCGCCCGCGTGGTGGCCGACACCGGCGTGAACGCCCAGGGCTGGAGCAAGCAGCAGGCTGTCACCTACCTGCAGAAGACCGTGGACATGAGCAGCGACGATGCCAACGCCGAAGTCGAGCGGATCATGGCCCAGCCCGGCCAGGCGCTGTCGAATGTCGCCGGCCTGACCACCATCGTTGCCCTGCGCGACAAGGCCAAGGCACGCCAGGGCGCCGCCTTCGACCTGCGCCGCTTCCACGCCGAACTGCTGAAGGACGGCTCGATGCCGCTGGACGTGCTTGACCGCAAGATGGAACGCTGGATGGTTCAGCCGGCCAGCACTACGCCCACGCCTTCTCCTTGACCCCTCCGGAGCCACCATGCGCCCTGCCGTCGCCCTGTTCGCCGTCGTGCTGGGCCTGCTGCCTTCAACGGGTATCGCCGCACCGGTGCTGACGCCACCGGATGCGGGCATCGACGGGCTGATGCAGGCCTACGACGGCCAGGTACCCGGTGCTGCAGTCCTGGTGCTGCACGACGGGCAAGCGGTGTTCCGCCGTGGCTACGGCCTGGCGGTGGTGGAGGACGGCACTGCGGTCACCCCGGCCAGCAACTTCCGGCTGGCCTCGGTCAGCAAGCAGTTCACCGCTGCGGCGGTGCTGCTGCTGGTGGAGGATGGCCGGCTTGGGCTGGATCAACCCGCCCGGCAGTGGCTGCCCGAACTGCCACCGGCTGCCGCGGCCATCACGATCCGCCAGCTGCTCTCGCACACCGGCGGCCTGCTCGACTACGAAGACCTGATGGATCCGGCTGACACTCGGCAGGTGCATGACGCCGATGTGCTGACCCTGCTGTCACGCCAGGACCGGCTGAAGTTCGCGCCGGGCACGCAGTACCACTACAGCAACAGCGGCTATGCGCTGCTGGCACTGATCGTCGGCCGTGCCTCCGGCCTGGATTTCGCAGCCTTCCTGCAACAGCGCATCTTCCGCCCGCTAGGCATGGCCCACACTGTGGCCCATCAGGACGGCATGGATACCATCGCCGCACGCGCCTATGGCTACAGCTGGATCGATGGCCGCTGGCAGCGCACCGACCAGAGCGCCACCAGTGCCGTGCTCGGCGATGGCGGGATCTACTCCTCGCTGGACGACCTCGCCCGCTGGGATGCGGCGCTGTACGACGACCGCCTGCTGTCGAAGGCCTCGCGCCGCGCGATGTTCAGCCCGGCCACATCGACATCCGAACCGGATGTGCCGCACTACGGCTTCGGCTGGCGCCTGAACGGCCCGGTGCAATGGCACAGTGGCGAAAGCATCGGCTTCCGCAATGTGGTCGTGCGACACCCGGAAAAGCACCTGACCGTGATCGTGCTGACCAACCGCAACGCCCCCGAACCTTATCCGCTGGCACTGAAGATCGCCCAGCGCTGGCTGGACACCCTGCAATGAACACTGGTTCCGACGCCCTGCTGGGCATCCACCATGCGGCACTGATCTGCAGCGATTACGCGCGTTCAAAAGACTTCTACGTCCGTATCCTCGGCCTGCGCGTACTGGCCGAGAACCACCGCGCTGCGCGCGATTCCTGGAAACTGGACCTGGCCCTGCCCGACGGCGGACAGCTGGAACTGTTCTCATTCCCCTCGCCACCGCCCCGCCCCAGCCGCCCGGAGGCCCAGGGCCTGCGCCACCTCGCGTTCCGGGTCGCTGCGCTGGAGCCGTTCATCGAACGCCTGGCCAGCCACGGCGTGGACTGCGAACCGATCCGCGTGGACGAATACACCGGCCGCCGCTTCACCTTCTTCGCCGACCCCGACGGCCTGCCGCTGGAACTGTACGAAGTCGGTTGACGGCCCTGGGGTCAGATCCCTTTTCCGACGGAAAAGGGATCTGACCCCATCGCCGCCACCGGAAACGTCATCCACGCGTGGATCTACCGTGTCGACCAAGGTCGACACCTACCAACAGCCGAAGGAATTTGTCAGAGGTGGGGCGGTGTGGGTGGGCAGGACCGTTGGCGCCATGGATGGCGCCATCGAGCCCCCAAGGGTGAGGGCGCTTTGCTTGCGAAGCACTGCTTCGCAAGCGCCCGAACGCCCAGCCGCCAGCGGCTGGGCCGGACCGCGGAGCGGAGTTTACGGCGTGTCCTGCCCACCCACACCGCCCCGCCATCCCACGGAATCCCGCCGTTGAGGTTGCCGGCCAGCGGCCGGCACTACCGCGGGTGCAGGGCGCAACCCTGCAACGCCCCCCTTCCCCATACTCCGCCGAATGGGTATACAGTCGACCCATGCCGGCACCGTGCCGGAATGAACCCTGGGAGGGGACCATGCGCAAGACCTTCAAGACCCTGCTGCTGGCATTGCCGCTGTGCCTGGCCGCGCTCTCGGCGCAGGCCGCCGACGGCGCCGCCGGCCGCTGGAAGACCATCGACGACAAGACCGGGAAGGTGAAGTCGATCGTCGAGATCACCCAGGCCCCCAACGGCACGCTGACCGGCAAGGTGGTCGACATCCTGCACTCGGACAAGGGCCCGAACCCGGTCTGTGACGGCTGTGAAGGCGCCAACAGGAACAAGCCGGTGAAGGGCATGACCATCCTCTGGAACCTGAAGGCCGACGGCGCCAACAAGTGGTCCGGCGGCACCATCCTCGACCCGGCCAACGGCAAGACCTACAAGTCGAAGATGGAACTGCAGCCCGGCGGCACCCGGCTGGACGTGTCCGGCTGCATCGCCTTCATCTGCCGCGCGCAGACCTGGCAGCGCGAATAAGCGCCCCGCACCTGCTTCAACCCCGTGACCCGGCCCCGGCCGGGTCACGTCGTTGCGGGCATGCGATACTCTGCGGTTCCCCTCGGATCCACCCGCGACCATGACCCGTACCGCGCTCGTCACCACCGCCCTGCCCTACGCCAACGGCCCGCTGCACCTGGGCCATCTGGTCGGCTACATCCAGGCTGACATCTGGGTACGTGCGCGGCGAATGAGCGGCGGCAGGACCTGGTTCGTCTGCGCCGATGACACCCACGGCACGCCGATCATGCTGGCCGCGGAAAAGGCCGGGGTCACCCCGGAAACCTTCATCGCCAACATCCAGGCCAGCCACGAACGTGACTTCGCCGCCTTCGGCGTGGCCTTCGACCACTACGACTCGACCAATTCGGCGGCCAACAAGGCGTTGACCGAGCAGTTCTACCTGAAGCTGGAAGCGGCCGGCCACATCAGCCGCCGTTCGGTCGCGCAGTTCTACGACCCAGCCAAGGGCATGTTCCTGCCCGACCGCTACGTCAAGGGCATCTGCCCGAACTGTGGCAGTGCCGACCAGTACGGCGACAACTGCGAAGTCTGCGGCGCGACCTATGCACCGACCGACCTGAAGGAGCCGCGTTCGGTCATCTCCGGCGCCACGCCGGAAATGCGCGATTCGGAGCACTTCTTCTTCGAGGTGGGCCACTTCGATGCGTTCCTGCGCGAGTGGCTGGCCGGCGATGTCGCCCTGCCGGGCGTGAAGGCCAAGCTGGGCGAGTGGCTCAATGCCGAAGGCGGCCTGCGCGCGTGGGACATCTCGCGCGATGCGCCGTACTTCGGTTTCCAGATTCCCGGCCAGCCGGGCAAGTACTTCTATGTCTGGCTGGACGCACCGATCGGCTACCTGTCCAGCTTCCAGACCCTGTGCGGCAGGATCGGTGAGGACTTCGAAGCGCACCTGCGTGCCGGCACCGCCACCGAACTGCACCACTTCATCGGCAAGGACATCGTCAACTTCCACGGGCTGTTCTGGCCGGCGGTGCTGCACGGAACCGGCCACCGCGCGCCGACCCGCCTGCACGTCAACGGCTACCTGACCGTGGACGGCGCCAAGATGAGCAAGTCTCGCGGCACCTTCGTGATGGCCCGTACCTTCCTCGATGCTGGCCTGGAGCCGGAAGCGCTGCGCTACTACTACGCCGCCAAGTCCGGCGGTGGCGTCGACGATCTCGACCTGAACCTGGGTGACTTCATCGCCCGCGTCAACGCCGACCTGGTCGGCAAGTTCGTCAACCTGGCCAGCCGCTGCGCCGGCTTCATCAGCAAGCGCTTCGACGGCCAGCTGGCCGCGCAGCTCCCCGATGCGGCGCAGTACCAGCGCTTCGTCGATGGCCTGGCGCCGATCCGTGAAGCCTACGAGCGCAACGACCCGGCCGCGGCGATCCGCTTGACCATGACCCTGGCCGACGAAGCCAACCGCTACATCGACGACGTCAAGCCGTGGGTCATCGCCAAGCAGGAAGGCGCCGATGCGCAGCTGCAGGCCGTGTGCAGCCAGGGCCTGAACCTGTTCCGCGTGCTGGTCACCGCCCTGAAGCCGGTGCTGCCGGCCACCGCCGCGCAGGCCGAGGCCTTCCTCGCCGCGCCGGTGAATGACTGGACCGAGCTGGCGCAACCGCTGCTGGGACACCGCATCACCGAGTACACCCCGCTGTTCACCCGTATTGACCCGAAGAAGATTGACGCCATGATCGACGCCTCCAAGGACACCCTGCAGCCGGCGGCTGCCGCTGCCCCCGCCGCCAAGCCGGCCGCCCCGGCTCCGGCCCCGGCCAAGGACGAAGCAATGAGCGCCGACGCGTCGGCCTACATCGGCATCGACGATTTCGCCAAGCTCGACCTGCGCATCGGCAAGGTGCTGGTCTGCGAGTTCGTGGAAGGTTCGGACAAGCTGCTGCGCTTCGAACTGGACGCCGGCGAGCTGGGCAAGCGCCAGATCTTCTCCGGCATCCGTGGCAGCTACGGCGAACCGGAGAAGCTGGTGGGCCGCAGCGTGGTGTTCATCGCCAACCTGGCCCCGCGCAAGATGCGCTTCGGCCTGAGCGAAGGCATGATCCTGTCGGCCGGCTTCGACGGTGGCGCACTGGCGCTGCTGGACGCCGACAGCGGCGCGCAGCCGGGCATGCCGGTCCGCTGATGCCTGCAGCGGGCGTGGTTACGGCCACGCCCGCCGGCAGCTCCGGCCCCGGGAGGCAACGCGATGGGAAGCAACGCAATGGAACTGGCGCTGTTCGACTTCGACCACACCGTGACCACCTGCGATACCTATGGCCGCTTCCTGCGCCGCGTGGCCACCGCCGAACAGCTGGCACAGGCATGGTGGAAAGTCGGGCCGTGGCTGGCCGCGTACAGGCTGAAGCTGATCTCGGCCGAACGCATCCGCGCCCGCGTCACCCGCCTGACCTTCAGTGACCGCCACAGCGATGACATCGCCACGCTGGCCGCCGGCTTCTCGCGTGAGTTCCTGCCCGACGTGGTGCGCCCGGAAATGCTGGAGCAGATCCGCTGGCACAAGGAACAGCAGCACACCGTCGTGATCGTGTCCGGCTCGCTGGACCTGTACCTGCGGCCGTGGTGCGAGCAGCTGGGCCTGCAGCTGATCTGCAACCGGCTGGAAAGCCAGGACGGCCGCCTGACCGGCCGTTACGCCGGTGGCGACTGCGGTCCGCGCAAGGCCGAGCACATCCGCCGCCAGTTCGATCTGTCGCGCTACGTGCGCATCCATGCCTACGGTGACAGTTCCGAAGACAAGCCGATGCTGGCGCTGGCCCACGAGCGCTGGTTCCGCGGCAAGCCCCTGAAATAACCCAACGCGCAGCCTCCGCCACGCATGAGCCTGATCCCGCCCCTGACCGAACGCCTCGACCGCCTGCTGCCGCAGACCCAATGCGGGCAATGCGGCTATGACGGCTGCCGCCCGTATGCGCAGGCAATGGCACGTGGCGAGGCGGGTGTGGACCGCTGCCCGCCGGGTGGCGACGCCGGTGCACGGGCGTTGGCGCAGGTGCTGGGCGTACCGGCGATTCCGTTCGATCGTTCGCGCGGCGAGCACAAGGCGGCCCAGGTGGCGTTGATCGTCGAAGCCGACTGCATCGGCTGCACCAAGTGCATCCAGGCCTGCCCGGTGGACGCCATCGTCGGCGGCGCCAAGTACATGCACACGGTCATTGCCGACCTGTGCACCGGCTGCGAGCTGTGCATCCCGCCGTGCCCGGTGGACTGCATCGAGCTGGTGCCGCTGTAACAGGGGTCAGATCCCTTTCCGCAGGAAAGGGACCTGCCCCCATCCCGCAGTTACGGCACCGCTGCCGTCACCACGATCTCGACCTTCCACTCGGCGTGGGCGAGCTTGGCTTCGAAGGTTGCGCGGGCCGGGGTCGCGCCCTCGACCACCCACTCGTCCCACGCCTTGTTCATGCCGTCGAAGTCGGCGATGTCGGCCAGGAACACTTCCGCACGCAGCACGTGCTGGCGATCGCTGGCGACCAGCGCCAGCAGCTTGTCGATCTCCGCCAGCACCTGCCGGGTCTGGCCGGTGATGTCCTGGCTGGTGTCTTCCGGAATCTGGCCGGAGAGGTAGGCGACCTTGTTGTACACGGTCATTTCGGACATGCGCGGTCCGACGTCGTAACGCTCCATCATGGGCGTGGCTCCTGCGGGTGATCAGGCCCGCATTGTCCTCCAATCCGGTCAACGGTGGGTGCACGGGTCCCCCGCGCGACACGTCACTACCGGGCTCCGACACATCCGCTGGTCAAATGGCGGTGACAGGCGCACGATGCGCCACGCCCCGCGTTGACACCGCACTCGCCCCTCCTGACGCACCCTTGCGCCGATGACCGCAGCCACCAACCCCGCCGCCGCTTCCTCCACCCCGGCATGGAAGCGGGTCCTCACCATTGTCGTTCCCCTGCTGATCCTGTCGCTGGCCCTGCATGGCCTGGCCAATGAATTCGATGAGCACGGCTACCGCGCCATCCGCCAGGCATTCCGCCAGCTCAGTGGCCTGCAGATCACGCTCACCGTGATGCTCGGCCTGGCCAGCTACGCCTGCCTGATCGGCTTCGATGCCATCGGCCTGCGCCGCAGCGGCATCCGCGTGCATCCGGCACGCATCGGCATCACCGCCTTCCTTGCGCATACACTGGGCCAGACCGTGGGCTTTGCCGCGCTGACCGGCGGCGCAGTGCGCCTGCGTGGCTACCGCAGCGCCGGCCTGGATCTGGCACAGATCGGCCAGGTGGTGCTGATGAGCACGCTCGGTTTCGTATTCGGTGCGTGGCTGTTGATCAGCGTGGCGCTCTGCATGGAACCGGCAGCAGCGGCGTTGGCATTGCCACTGAATCCCGATGCCGTGCGCATCGTCGGCATCGTCGCCCTGCTCGCCTATCTGGGTACCGTGCTGCTGGTCGGTCGCGATGGACGGCAGTTCAGCGTGTTCGGCCATACGTTGTGGCTACCCGACCGCCGCACCATGCTCGGCGTCACCGTGCTCAGCGTGATCGAGCTGGTGCTGGCCAGCGCCGCGTTCTATGTGCTGCTGCCGGACTCGACGCCCACCGGCCTGCCCGGCTTCGTCGGCCTGTACCTCGTCGCGGTACTGGCCGGCCTGGTCTCGACCGTGCCGGCCGGCCTGGGCGTGTTCGAATGGAGCCTGTTGAAGCTGTTGCCGCAGGTGGCACCGGCGGCGGTGCTGGCGGCCGCGTTGATCTACCGCGTGACCTATTACGTACTACCGCTGGTGCTGGCCACGTTGCTCGCCCTTGCGCCCGCGCTGCGCCAGCCGCTGCAGGCCAGTGCCGGGGCAACCCGCGCCGGCTGGAACGCACTGCGCCCGTGGTTGCCGCAGATCATCGCGCTGGCGGTGTTCAGCATCGGCGCCGCGCTGGTCATCGATGGCACGCTGCCCACGCCACGCCGGCACCTGGTGAACGCCTCGCTGCCGATCCTGGAAACCTCGCACCTGATCGGCAGCCTCAGTGGTGTCGCGCTGCTGCTGATCGGACAGGGCCTGGCCCGGCGCAGCCACGCGGCGTGGATGCTGGCGATGGCGGTGTGCGTGGTCACCCCGCTGCCGCTGTGGCTGCGCGGTGGCCAACCGTTGATCGCCGTCTCGGCGGTGCTGGTGGCGATGGCGCTGTGGGCCGCGCGCCGCGAGTTCTACCGCCAGGGTGCGCTGCTGGATGAAGCCTGGTCCTGGCCGTGGCTGCGCAATCTGGGCCTGGTGCTGGTCGCGGTCACCTGGCTGCTGTTCTTCACCTACAGCCATGTCGAGTACCAGAACGAGCTGTGGTGGCAGTTCGCGGTGTCGGGCAACGCACCGCGCGCGTTGCGCGCGTTGCTGGTGGTGGCCATCGCGCTGGTGATGTTCGGCCTGGCGCGGCTGCTGCACAGCACCCGCAGCCCGCTGCCGGCCGCCGACGAGGCCACGCTGCAATCACTGGCGCCGGTATTGGCCGGCGCCACCGATACCCAGGCCTGCCTGGTGCTGACCGCTGACAAGGCAGTGCTGCGCGATGAAGCGAAACTGGGCTTCGTGATGATGCAGCGCTATGGGGGGTCGCTGATCGCGATGGGCGACCCGGTCGGCCCGCCGGACGTCGCCCGCGCATTGATCTGGCGCTTCCGCGAGGAAGCCGACCGCCTCGGCCTGCGCCCCGTCTTCTACCAGGTCGGCGAGTCCTACTGGCAGACCTACCTTGACCTCGGCCTGGGGCTGGTCAAGCTGGGCGAAGAAGCGATGGTGCCGCTGCATGATTTCGGCCTGGAAGGGCGCGAGCGCGCCGACCTGCGCCAGGCCTGGAACCGGGGCAAGCGGGGTGGCCTGTCCTTCCGCGTGGCGCCCGTGGAGGAAGTTCCCAGCCTGCTGCCGCGCCTGCACGCGATCTCCAACGCATGGCTGGAAGACAAGGCCGGCGACGAAAAGGGCTTCTCGCTCGGCAGCTACGACCCGGATTACCTGGTGCGCTTCCCGGTGGCGCTGGTCGAGGCCGAAGGCCAGATCGTGGCCTTCGCCAACCTGTGGCAGGCACCGGCAGGCGCCGAGCTGTCGGTGGACCTGATGCGCCACGTCAGCGAAGCACCGAAGGGCACGATGGACTTCCTCTTCATCGAGCTGTTCCTGTGGGGCCGCGCACAGGGCTATGCACGTTTCTCGCTGGGCATGGCGCCGCTTTCCGGGCTGGCACAGCATCGTCTGGCTGGCCGCTGGAACCGCCTGGCCGGCCTACTGGCGCGGCATGGCGAACGTTTCTACGGGTTCAGTGGCCTGCGCCGCTTCAAGTCGAAGTTCGATCCGCAGTGGCGGCCGCGCTATCTCGCCGCGCCTGGCGGCATGCACCTGCCGGCGGCGCTGCTGGACGCCACGCGCCTGATCTCTCTGGACCCGCGGCGCAACTGACGACCCGCACCACCCGACAGGTGTCGACCTTGGTCGACACGCCAGCGCCGACCAAGGTCGGCATTTTCCAGCACGCTGGCCAGCGTGGCCCGGCGCTACGCCCCGCCCTTGAGGATCACCTCGGCCAGCCGATCATAGTCACCGCCGAAATGGTGGTCGCCCGGCAGCTTCACCCGCTTCACGCCGTCATTGGCCGGCAGGTCCGGGCACAGTGCGTCCTCGTCCTTGTCGCCGTATACGCACAGGGTTTTTTCCGCCGGCAGCCTGGCCACCTCCGGTGCGATCGGCAGGCCATCGCCGCCACCGCCCAGCCAGTTGCTGACGTGGAACTCGAAGTCGGCCTTCCTGCCCACCGACAGCAGCACGATACGATCCAACGCTGCGCGGGTATCGGCGTCGAGCTGGTTGATGGTCGCCGGCAGCACGTCGGCACCCTGCGAGAAGCCGATCAGCATTACCTTGTCGCGGTGCCACTGCTGGCGGTAGTGGTCGATGATCTTCTGCAGGTCAGCGGCGAAGCCCTTCGGCGTGCGCTCGCTCCAGAAGTAGCGCAGCGAGTCGATGCCGACCACGGCCACGCCGTGCTCGTTGAGCGACGACGCCACGTCCTTGTCCAGGCCGGCCCAGCCGCCATCGCCGGACACGAACACGGCCAGCGTGTCACCGTTGCCACTCGCCGGCACTTCCACTATCGGCAGGTCCTTCAGCGCTGCCGGTGGCGGTGCCAGGCTGACACCCGCCTGCGCACCGATCACGCGCGCCGCGGCGACCAGACCCGGCGACGCATCACCGCGCGCGGTGCGCTTGAATTCGCGCGCCATCGCCACCTGCTGCACGAACTGGCTGGCCTCGCCCACCTTGCAGCCGTGATCGCCAGCGGCACTCAACCACGGAAAATTCAGTTCGGCGGGCTGCAGCGTGTTGTGCTTCACACCATCGCCGCAGACCATGCGCTCATGGTTGTGGTCCGGGCAGAAGCCGGTGGTCAGCAGGCCGGCAAACACCTGGGTGTCGGCCTGCGCCGCGAGCGAATAGGCCATCTCGGCACCCTCGCCGTCACCGCCGACCAGCGGCAGGTGGTAGCCGGGCAGATGCAGGGACGCCTGCAGCCAGCGCGAGAAGTTCTCGACGTCACCGGCGCCGAACGAGCAGGTCGGATCACCCTCGCGCTTGAGCACCCCGCGCAGGTGCGCGATGTCCACAGCGGCAACCATGGCGCCGTCGGCACGCAGGGCTTCGATCGGCAGGCGGCTGGTGTCACCCCCTGGGGTGGGTTCGTGGAACCAGATCACCACCCGCTGCGGCGTGCCGGCCGGCATGTGCACCGGAATCTGCTCGAACCGCCCGTGGCTGAACTGCTGCACGTTGGCCGCCGCCATTGCCGGCAGCGCCGCCAGCGCCAGAACCACACCCATTGCCCTGCCCAGCCCTGCACGCTTCATATCGCATCCCCGATGGAATGCGCACACGATACGCCGCCACCGCGTGCACGGCACGTACCGGTGCAGGCCGTTGGCGATTCAGTCGGCCGTGGTACGCCGACTGCGCCGGTACAGTGCCAGCGCCAGGTACAGCAGCCAGCCTACGATCACCACGATCACGACCTTCTGCCCCAACCCGCGCGGCGGCCCGCCACGCCACAGCACATGCAGCCACAACAGTACGAACGCCAGCCAGGCCCAGCCCCAGAGCAGGCCCGCGGCGGACTGCCAACCCGGTTCGCGGCGCAGGTACCAGGCCTGCAGCAGCATGCCGACGCTGGCACACAGGAACGCAGTGTTGGCCGCCAGCCCATGGATGAACGGTGCCAGCAGCGGCGTCGCTTCCGGCAGCCAGCTGTCACCGATGGCGACCGTGGCCAGGCCCAGCGCCGAGACAGTGAAGAGCAGCGGCGCCGCCGCGCTGCGCCGCGGGCCGACGCTGCCCCGGTAGAGGCTGATGCCGAGCAGGGCGATCGCCAATGCCAGCAGGCAGTAGGCCGCGCGCAATGCCAGCCCCCACGGCCCGTGCAGGTAGAGGCTGAGCGTGGCCCGCACCCAGTCCAGATCAGTGCGTGCGAACTGGGTCCACAGCGCGGTGGCCACGAACAGCAGCAGCGCCGCCAGCGCCAGCAGTGCCGCTGGGCGCGCGCGGCTCATGCGGACGCCTCCGGGTGCCGCGCCAGCCATTCGGCCAACGCCTTGCGATAGCGCTGCAGCTCGTCGGCATACAGGTCCAGCACGCACAGCGGGCAACCGCTGCCGCAGCATTCGTTCGGACCGGGCTCTTCCGGCGGCAACGGGCGGGGATCGGGATCAGGGACAGACACGGTTGGAAGCGGCAATCGGTGGAAACAGGCCCCAGTGTACCGGGCTGGTTCAGCGGCCCAGCTGCCGGCGCAGGTTGTCGCGCGCGGCCGCGTCGAGTCGCTGGTGGAAGAATTCGCTGAGGAAGATGCGCGGTGCACGCAGCAGGCCCTGCAGGAAACGGCGGCGGCCGGCGCGATAAAGGAAGCCCGGCACCACGCCCTTGTACTCTTCGGCCACGCCGCGGTCATAGGCGCTGAACACCGGTTCCGGCGCGGCCAGGATCGCCATGTCGCAGTCCAGGAACAACGCGGCCTCGGCATCGACATCGTCCAGGCCGAGCTCGCCATGACGGGCAGTCAGCAGGATCAGCTGCTCGACCCGGGCCGCGTCGACCGTGGCAAGTTCCGGCGCCTGCGCGATCACTTGCAGGGCCAGCTGCGCCGAACGCGCCTCATTGTCCTTTCGCCCCGCCACATAGATCGCATCGTGGTAGAGCGCGGCCAGGTAGACCTCGGCCGGCTGCTGCCAGCCTGGACCGTCGGCAACCTCCTGGCAGTGCTGCAGCACCGCACGCACGTGGCCGAAGTGATGGTAGGCACGTGGTGGCGTCGCATAGTTGTCCTGCAGCGCCTGCCACTGCGCCGGAGCGAGCGTCAGCGGGGAGAAGTCCATGACCGGATCATCCCGCCTGCGCCGGTGGCGGGCAAGCTGGCCATTTTTTCACCACACCCTCACAACGCCCTTCGCACGGGGCCCCAACGCGGTTGTCCACAGCTTTGTCGAGCGCTGGTCCACACCGGCTGTGGATGAACGCGCGTACCGACCAGCGGTCACTGCAGGGGGGCGCGCACAGGTCTACACTCGCCTCAGGCGGGAGCGCCCGCCGCTGCCGGGAGCCGTCATGTACCGTCCTGCCGCCCGATCCGTTCTGCTCGCACTGGCCGCATTGGCGGCACCCTCCGCGATCGCACTGAACCCTGGCGCGAACGAAGTCCCTGCGCTCACTGCCAGCACCGCCGCGCCGACGATTCCGACGCCGCAGCAGGTGTTCGCGATTCCACCGGCCATGCTCGATATGCTGCACACCCAGGTGACCCGTCGCAGCTATTCGCGCGAGCAGCGCCTGCAGGCGCTGGTGGAGATGATCTTCGACCGCCATGGCATGGACCTGCAGTACGACGCCGACGCGACCCTTACCGTCAGCGAGATCTGGCAGCAGCGACGCGCCAACTGCCTGGCCTTTACCCTGATGTTCGTGGCGCTGGCACGCGAAGCCGGCATCCAGGCGCGCGTGCAGGAGGTCGGCCAGGTGGTGTCGTGGTACCAGGACCAGGCCCAGGGCCTGGTCTACAGCGTAGGCCACGTCAATGCCGGGGTCGGCTTCGCCGGCCGCTTCGCCACCGTCGATCTGGATCGCAATGTGCTGTACGACCGCCGCGGGCCGCTGCCGATCAGCCAGGCGCGGGCGTTGGCGCACTTCTACAACAATCGTGGTGCCGAGCGCATGGCCAGCGGCGACCTGGCGGGCGCACGTACCTTCTTCGATACCGCGCTGGCGCAGGACGACAGCTTCGCTGCCACCTGGAACAACCTGGGCGTGCTGGAAAATCGCACGGGCGATACCGCCGCCGCGCGACGGGCACTGGAAAGGGCGCTGCGACTGGACGGCCGCCAGGATGCTGCACTCACCAACGCCAGCGCCCTCTACCGCAAGCTCGGCATGATTGCGCAGGCCCAAGCACTGGAGCAGCGGCTGCAATCGGTGCAGCGCGAAGACCCGTTCGCGCAGTACATGCTCGGTGCCGAGGCCGAACGCGCCGGGCAACTGCAGCAGGCGATCCGCTATTACCGGCAGGCCGTGCGCCTGTACGACACCGCGCACCAGTTCCACTTCGGGCTGGCGCGGGTCTATTTCCTGGCGGGCCAGCTCAAGCACGCCGATCGTGAGCTGCTGCGTGCACAGGAACTGGGCGGGGCGCCGCAGCAGGCGCGCTACCAGGCCAAGCTGGACAGCCTGGCCCGCTGGCGCGCACGGCAGCAGGCCAGGCGCTGAAGGCCGGTCAGGCCTTCTTGAGGAAGCAGGTCTTCAGGACCAGGCCCTTGATCTTGTCCGAATTGCCTTCGATGTGCTCGGCATCGTCCTCGACCAGGCGGATGTTGCGGATCACGGTGCCCTGCTTGAGCGGGATCGAGGAGCCCTTCACCTTCAGGTCCTTGATCACGGTGACGGTGTCACCGGCCTGCAGGGTATTGCCGTTGCTGTCACGCACGACCAGGGTCGAACCGGCACTTTCCTCGGCGGTCCATTCGAAGCCGCAGTCGGCGCAGATCCACAGCGCGCCATCGGCGTAGGTGTTTTCCAGGGTGCACTGCGGGCAGGCGGGGGCAGAAGACATCAGCAAGTACCTCAAAGTGAATCAACAGCCGCCATTGTAACCGCCCGGCTCCCCTGGCCTTTTCCGGGCAGTACGCCGCGACCTCCTTGACCCGGCCCGGAACAGGAAGCTGCGGGACCTTGCAGTCGGCGGCGAACTGCAGCAGAGTGCGCGGCCCCTGATCGCCCCCGGAACTCCCCATGCGCCTCGGCATCGACTTCGGTACCAGCAACTCCGCCGCCGCCATCGTGCATGAAGGGAAGCTGCTGCCGATCCGCTTCGGCGACGCCGAGCAGTTCCGGACCAGCGTGTACTTCCCCGGCGTGGTGCCCGACCCGGATGACTTCCAGCTCGATGACGGCCAGGAGCACCAGCTGCAGCAGATGATCGACAGCGCTGCGCGTGCGGCGCGCGCCGCCGGCCAGGAACGCACGCCGCAGGCGCTGCGCCGCGAAGCCCTGCGCGCGCTGCGCCGGGAATGGATGGAGGCCCGTGCCGGCAAGGAACGCAGTGCCAGCGACCTGCTGCAGAATGCGGTCTACGGTGACGAAGCGCTGGAAGCCTATTTCGAGGAACACGAAGGCAACCTGGTGCAGAGCCCGAAATCGATGCTCGGCTACAACCTGCACCCACGCGCCAAGCAGACCATCACCGGCATCGCCGCGCACATCCTCGAACACATCCGCCTGACCGCCAGCGCCCAGCTTGGCCAGCCGCTGCGAGCGGCCCTGCTCGGGCGTCCGGTGCAGTTCCGCAGCTCGATCGGTGCGGCCGGCAATGACCAGGCGCTGGACATCCTGCGCGAAGCCGCCCGCCAGGCCGGTTTCGACCAGATCGATTTCCTCGAGGAACCGGCCGCGGCGGCCATGCACTATCACGCCGAAAGCCGCGAACGGCACCAGGCCGTGATCGTCGACATCGGCGGCGGTACCACCGATATCGCCCACGCCGAAGTCGGCGGCGACGACGCCCCGCGCATCCACCGCGCCTGGGGCATCGCCCGCGGCGGTACCGACATCGACCTGGCGCTGAGCCTGTCCAGCTACATGCCGCTGTTCGGCCGCGGCATCACCCGCGTGCCCGCCCACCACTACGTGGAAGCGGCCACCGTGCAGGACATGACCCGCCAGCGCGACTTCCGCCAGCACAAGTATGACCATGTCGACAATCCGTGGGGCGCGCGCCTGCAGGCCCTGCAGGACACCGGCAATACCGCCCGCCTGTACCGCGACGTCGAGCGCGCCAAGATCGCCCTCAGCGCCGCCAGCGAACATCGCAGCACGCTGGACTACATCGCCCGCGACCTGCATGCCGACAGCAGCGCCGACGGCCTGGCCGCAGCCGCCCATGGTTATCTGGAGCAGCTCCGGGAGCTGCTGGCCCAGGTCCGCAGCGACATCGGCGGCGACCCGGACGCGGTGTTCCTGACCGGCGGCATGTCCCGCGCCGGGTATCTGCGCCAGGCCGTTGCGGAGGCCTTCCCGGGCGCCCGCATGGTCCACGGCGAGCCCTCGCTGGGCGTGGTCCAGGGCCTTGCGCTGGCGGCAGCCAGCCAGGATTAACAAAACGTTACGCGATCCAAGTTACTCTTGGTCGGCTAGAACCCTGCTGTACCTTCCACCGGCCACGCCGGTGTGTGTCCACGGTGCAGCCTGGCCCGCCCTGCGGGCCTAGCGGCCATGCCTTCCTGGCTCGTTCATGGTCCGCGTACCACCGGAGCCGCCATCGAGACCCGCTTTGGGCACCCGCCAGGCCCCTGAGGCCTTACAACCTGACGCAGCACATGCACCCATCGACTGCCGCCGTTGTGACGCGGTCTGTTGCCGGCTGCCCGTGTTGCTGCAGTCCGGCGACCACGTGCCCGGCCAGTTCCTGTCACGCGACACCCACGGCCGTGCCGTGATGGCGCGCAACGAGGAAGGCTGGTGTGCGGCGATCGATCCCTATCACCTGCGCTGCACGATCTATTCGCAGCGCCCGGCGATCTGCCGCCAGTTCTCGATGGGCGGCAGTGACTGCCGCCGCGAGCGGCAGGACTACCTGCGCCAGGCTGATGCCTGGGCGCTTTCCTCCCCTTCCACCTGACAGGAGCAACCATGCCCCGCAAGGCAAAGACCCCCGCGAAGGCCAGCAACAGCATCCGCAGCGAACGCAAGGGCGCGGCCGCCAGCACCGTGGTCAGCAGCGATTCGATCGCTTCGGACCTGGCAGCGTTCCGCAAGGCCGGTGGCAAGATCGAAGTCCTCGGCACCACCTGGGCGCTGAAGAAAGCCAGCTGACCCAGTAGCGACCGCGGCGGCGCTGCCGCCGCGGCCTGCCGGATCGCGCTCAGCGATCCAGGCTTACCCGAACACTGCCCGAATGCGACTGGATGCGGATATCACCGTCGCCGCTGCCCAGCCGCGTATCAAGATGGCTGCCGGGGCCGTAGCGCGGCCGCTCCACCTGGCCAGCATCGCTGTTGATCGACCCGCTGAAGCTGTTCACCGACAGCTGCGCCGAGACGGCGCGCGGCAGGCGCAGGTTGACCGACGCACTCACCGATTCGACATTGATACGGCCTCCCGGCGCCAGCCCGGCCGCCGACAGGTCAATACTGCCCGATACGGTTTCCACCGCTAGCCGCTGCACCCGCCCGGCATCGACCTCGACCCGGCCGGATACCGTCTGTGCACCGATGTCACCGGACACGCCGCTCCCGGCCACGATCCGGCCACTGACCGTATTTACGTCCAGCTTCGGCGTCTGCAGGCGCGCGCTGACACCGCCACTGACCGTATTGAGCTTGCTGTCACCGCTGCGACCGGAGGCGCTGAGGCTGCCGCTGACGGTGTCGGCCTGCAGGCGGCGCACGTCGATGCCACTGATGTCCTGGCTGGCACTGACCGTGCTCAGCAGCAGTTCCACCGAGCGCGGCACGTTCAGCACCAGCGTTGCGCCGCCGTTGTTGCTGCGACGCGGATACTCGATCTCCCAGCGGACGCGGTTGGCACTCTTTTCCTGGCGCAGCTGCAGGCCATCACTGAGCGTACCGGTGAGCTGCACGTCGTTGCGGTCCCAGCCACGCACGGTCACCTTGCCGGCCACGTTGCTCAGTTCGATGCGGCCGCCGGCGGCCAGGTTGTGGCGTTCGTCGATCCGGGTGTCAGCCAGGGCCACCGCGGGCAGCAGCAACAGCGCGGCGCAGCAGGTCATCAGGGTTCGTGTCATCGGGGGTCTCCTCAGGTCGTCAGGCCGGACTCGGCGGCATAGGCCGCCTGCCGGGTCAGTTCCAGCCGCAGCGCATAGGTGCGCTTGAGCTGGCCAAGCAGGTGAGGCGCACGTGGGTCCTGCGCCAGCGCGGCCTGGATCTGTGCCGCGCTTTCATCCAGTTCGTGCAGCGCCGGCTGCCATTCCGGTGCCCGGCCTGCGGGCAGCGAGGCCACCGCCTGCCGGTACTGCTCGGTCATCGCCGCAGCCTGCAACTGCAGCGCGGACGGCACCGGCATATCCGGCTGCGCATGCCGCCAAGGGGCCACGGCGTAGATCGCCAGGCTGGCAGCCAGGGCAGCGCCGGCCGGCAACCACCAGCGGCGCCGCGAACGCGTTGCCAGGGCCACCACGTTGCCCGTTGGCGCAGGTGCTGCCTCTGGTTCACGCGGCGGCAGCCGCGCGGACAGGCGTGCCCAGCCATCGGCCGGTACATCGCGCTCGTTCGGCAGCGCGCGCAGCCGGGCCAGCAGATCGTGATCGCAATCGTGTTCGTGTGTACTCATGTCATGTCTCCCAGCCGTGCGCGCAGCAGGCCGCGCGCACGATGCAGCTGTGCCTTTGAACTGCCGACGGCCATCTGCAGCTGCTCGGCGATTTCCTGGTGTTTCCAGCCTTCGATGTCGTGCAGTACCAGTACCGCACGCGCCCTCGGAGGCAGCGTCGCGAGTGCGCGCTCCAGGTCGCGCTCGGTACCGCCACAACGGTCGTGCACCGCCAGCTCCTGCAGGCCGCCGTCGACCTCCTCCAGACTGTCGTGGTCCTGCCCGGCGGCGCGCCCGCGCAGTTCCATCAGTGCGGCGTTGACGCCCAGCCGATGCAACCAGGTCGACAGGCTGCTTTCGAACCGGAACCCCGGCAGCGCCTTCCATGCCTGCAGGAAGGCTTCCTGCAGGGCATCCTCGGCACGCGCCTGCTGGCCCCCGCACAGGCGCCACAGTACGGCGAACACGCGCGGCGCATGGCGCCGGTACAGCAGTTCGTAGGCCGCAGTGTCACCGGCGGCGGCCGCCCGCACCAGGGCGGGTTCGTCGACAGGGGCGTGGGCGGCAGGCGGCGATGGCATCGTGGTGTCGAGCATATCGCTTGGATGCGGCGACCCGGAAAAAGGTTTAGAGCCGATCGCCAATCGAGGCCATGCAACCTTTTCGACGATGGCTGCATCCATGCATGGTCATTCGAGAAAACACCTCCAGGGAGTTCCGCCATGTCCAGCCCATCCTGCGCCGCCCTGCTGGTAATCGTCGCTTGCGTCGTGCTGCAGGCATCGGGCCTGTCCTTGCGGTTGTGCCCCGACAACGGCCGCGCCTGCCTGCAGCAGGATCGCCAGGAGCTGGTCTGCCTGGCGTGGTCACCGATGGTCGAAACCCCGGCACGCGCCGGGTAACATCGAGGCCGTTCCCGCCACCTGTTTTCGCCCCCATGATGTTGTCGCTGAAGGATCACCTGCCGGCCTGGAGCCACCCATGGCTGAACTACGCGGGCGTGGCCCTGCAGATCGTGCTGGTGCTGCTGGTCGCCTGGCTGCTGCGGGTACTGGCCCGTCGCCTGATCCGGCGCTTTGCCGAGCACTACACGCTGCCACCTGAAATGGTGATGGGCGCGCGCCGGATCACCAGTTTCGTGGTCTATTTCAGCGCCCTGCTGTATATCCTCAGCCTGCTCGGCGCGAAGCCTTCAGTGCTGTGGACCGCGTTCACCGGCTTCGCGGCCGTGGGCGCAGTGGCCTTCTTCGCGGCCTGGAGCGTGCTCTCCAACATCTTCTGCACGTTGCTGATCTTCACCACTCGCCCGTTCCGCCTGCATGACTACATCGAAGTGCTGGAGAACGGCGAGAAGCCGGGCCTGAAAGGCCGGGTGATCGACGTGAACCTGATCTACACCACACTGCAGGAAACCGGCGACGGCCACGAAGGCACGGTGCTGCAGCTGCCGAACAACCTGTTCTTCCAGCGCACGGTGCGCCGCTGGCGTGACCCGGCGCAGGCGCCCGGCGGCATCCAGGGCGACGGCTGAGGGTGGTTTTCGGCAGGGCTGCGCCCTGCACCTGCAGAGGCCGAAGCCGAAGCAAGATCAAGAGCGGCATTCCGTGGGATGGCGGGGCGGTGTGGGTGGTCAGGACACGCCGTAAACCCATCCATGGGGGCTCGATGGCGCCATCCATGGCGCCAACGGTCCTGCCCACCCACACCGCCCCACCTCTGACAGATTCCGCGCGCTGTTGGTGGGTGCCGACCGTTGGTCGGCACATCTGTCAGATATCGATAGTCAGAATTGGATCCGACCCCGTGCCGACCAACGGTCGGCACCCACCATCAGCAGCAGGTTCCAACAGATCGCGGAAATCTGTCGAAGGCGGGGTGGGTCCGGTTGAGGGGGCGTGAGCCGCATGGATGCGGCGGCCGAGCTTACATGGGTGAGGGCGCTTTGCTTGCGAAGCATTGCTTCGCAAGCGCCCGAACGCACAGCCGCCAGCGGCTGGGCCGGGCCCCGGAGGGGGACTTGCAGCGTCCCCCTCAATCGGACCCACCCCGCCATCCCACGGATAGCACGCTTTTGCCGTTGCCGTTGCCGTTGCCGTTGCTCCAAGCAGGTGCAGGGCGCAGCCCTGCCGAACAACCTTTACCTCAACTGGCTGTCCTTGCTGCCGCGCCGGTTGTAACCGGCGTGCGCCTGCGCTTCTTCGTCATGCGCCTGCTGGCACGCCACGCACAGGCGAACTCCCGGCACAGCACGACGTCGCGCCAACGGAATCGGCGCGTCACATTCCTCACAGTGTTCAAGGCCCGGGCCCTGCCGCAGCTGGCCTCGCGCGCGGGCGATCGCATCGTCGACGGTGGCGTCGATCTGGTCCTGCACCGCGCCATCTCCCGCCCAACCAGTGGCCATGGTCTTCCTCCGCAGGTGTGTCGCCTGATATGGGGACGATACACCCGCGCACAAAGGAGCAGGCCTGTGTTGCGCCGAGCCATGGCCGGTGCGCCTTCAGCAAGCTGAGCAGAACGCCAACGGATCCAATCAGGTCGATCGCGACTTAATCCCCTCCGTCCCCTTTTTGCTCACCAGATCAGGTCGTCCGGCACCTGGAACTGGGCGTAGTAGGCGTCGTCCTCGGCGTTGCCGGTGGAGATCTCGGCAGTCGAGCCCGGCTGGCCGTGGTCGACGATGATCGCCTCCGGGGCCCGCTCGCGCACCTTCTCGGCGGCGGCGCGCGGCAGCAGGGCGTAACCCTCGCCATTGGCGACGATGACCAGCACGCCCACCGACAGCGCCTTGCGCAGCTTGGGGTCGATCAGCAGGGTGCGGATCGCCGCGCCATCGCTGAAGCGATACTCGTCATCGCCCTTGTGGGGCACGGCATGGGCCGCGATGATCTGCTTCGCCTGCGCCTTCTGTTCCGCCTGCCTGGCCTGGGCATTGCGCTCGGCGGCCAGCGCACGGTCGCGCTCGACCTTCTCGGCACGGGCACGTTCAGCCTCACGCTGGACCTCGGCCGAGGCCGATTCGGCCTTGCCCTGGCGGGCCTTGGCCTGCTCCCGCGCGGCGGCGCTGGCCTGCGACTTCTTGGCCAGACCGGCCTTGAGCAATTGTTCCTGCAGCGCGTTGGGCTTTGCCATGGTTGGTACATACCGCGTGTAATCTTGGATGCTTCCATTCTACCGACGCCCCGCCGCCCCTGCATGGCAGTCCTGAAGTACCTCACCGGCTACCCCGAACCCCTGGTCGCCCAGGTCAGCGAACTGCTGGCGCAGGGCAAGCTCGGCCCCTGGCTGCAGCAGCGCTATCCCGACCCGCACGAGGTGCGCAGCGACCGCCAGCTGTACGACTACACCCAGGCGCTGAAAGATCGCTACCTGCGCAAGTCGGTGCCGCTCAACAAGGTCTGCTACGACAACACCCTGGAAGTGATCAAGCACGCGCTGGGTACGCATACCGCCATTTCCCGCGTGCACGGCAGCCGCCTCAAGGCCAGCCGCGAGATCCGCATCGCTACGGTATTCCGCCAGGCGCCAGCGGCGTTCCTGCGCATGATCGTGGTGCATGAGCTGGCCCACCTGAAGGAAGCCGACCACAACAAGGCCTTTTACCAGCTGTGCCAGCACATGGAACCGGATTACCTGCAGCTGGAGTTCGATACCCGTCTCTACCTGACCGAGCTGGCCAACCGCAGCCAGCGCTGACCGGCCGCAGCAGCTACACTGCGCGCCCCCTGCCCGACCTGCCCGCCATGGAACCGATCCGTCTCGACAAACGCCTGTCCGCCCTGCTCGGCATCCCCCGCGGCGAAGCGCGGCGCTATATCGAAGGCGGCTGGGTAACGGTCGACGGCGAAGTGGTGGAACAGCCACAGCGCCCGGTCGATGACAGCGTGGTGATCGTCGTGGCCGAGCAGGCCAGTGATGAAAAGGCCGAGCGGGTCAGCATGCTGCTGCACAAGCCGGCCGGCGTTGCTGCTGAGACCCTGTGTGCGCTGGTCAGCAGTGACAGCCGCAGCGAACTTGATGCCAGCGACATCCGTCCGTTGCAGCGCCATTTCCACGGCCTGCAGCTGGCCGCTGCGCTTCCGGCCAGCGACAGCGGCCTGGTGGTGGTCAGCCAGGATCCGGCCACGCTGGCCCATCTACAGCGCAATCTGGGCCGCACCGAACAGGAGTACCTGATCGAAGTGGCCGAAGGCGGCCCCGAGCGAGGACCGTGGCTGCTGGCGCGGCTGCAGCAGGAATCCGGCGGCGCCAAGGTCAGCTGGCAAAGCGAGCAGCGCCTGCGCTTTGCCGGCAAGGGGCTGACCGCCAAGGGGCTGCGCGTGGCGGTGACCGCCGCCGGGCTGCAGGTGCTGGCCGTGCGCCGGCTGCGCATCGGCCGCGTGGCCTTGGGGCCGCTGCCGCCGGCGCAGTGGCGTTACCTGGGCAGCGACGAGCGGTTCTGAGGCCTGCGGGTCAGGGCCCTTTCCTGCGGAAACGGGTCCGCCCCCATCCTGACGCCCCGGGGTCGGATCCGTTGCCGAAGGCAAGCGCGCTGATGCCCTATCGATCCTGCAGGCATTCCTTCACGCAGGGCGTGGATCTACCATCGAGGCATGAGCCTGCCCATGCCCCTGTGGCGACGCCTGTTGCGCGTCGCTGCAATCATCCTCGCCGCGCTGTTGCTGCTGGTCCTGTCCGGGCTGCTGCTGGCCGACCATCTCACGCCACAGGCACAGGGCGCGCCCTCGCATGTACTGCCATTGCAGCCGGCGCAGACCCGCATCGACCAGCAGATCGTGCCGCTGCAGGACGCGCATCCCGGGCAATCAGGCGTAGCGTTCCTCGGTGATGGCATGGATGCCTTCGCCGCGCGCGCGATGATCACCGCGCACGCTGGCCGCAGCCTGGACCTGCAGTACTACATCTGGCACGACGACCTGATCGGCCACCTGATGGCCAAGGCGCTGCATGACGCCGCCGAGCGCGGTGTGCGCGTGCGCATCCTGCTCGATGACATGAATGCCAAGGACAAGGACGCGCTGATGATGGCGCTGGACCGGCACCCCAACATTGAAATCCGCCTCTACAACCCGTTCCGCAACCGGACCGGCATCCTGCGCATGGTGGAGATGGTGCAACGCTTCTTCAGCGTGAACCACCGCATGCACAACAAGAGCTGGATCGCCGATGGTCGCGTCGCGATCGTCGGCGGCCGCAACATCGGCGAGGAGTACTTCAGCGCGCGCACCGGTGTGAATTTCCAGGATCTGGACCTGCTGGTCGCCGGCCCTGCCGTGGAGCAGGCCAACCGGATCTTCGACGACTACTGGAACAGCGAGGCCGCCATTCCGGTATCCGCGCTTGCCTTCCATACCGATGCGCAGCTGCGCCTGCTGGTGCGCGAATCGGATCATGAGGCGCAGCGGGACGTGGCCCGGCCCTACCTTGCGCGCGTGGCCAAATCGCGCCAGCGGCAGCGCCCGAGTCCCGAGCCATTGCACTGGAGCAGTGCAGTGCGCATCGTCTCGGACCCGCCGATGAAGCATCGCAAGGATGATCGCGCTGCCTGGCTGGTGTCGACCCTGATCAGCGAGCTGCAGGCCGCCCGGCACAAAACGTTGTTGATTTCGCCCTACTTCGTGCCAGGCGACGAAGGCCTGGATGGCTTTTCGGCCATGGCCGGGCGGGGCGTGCAGGTCGGCGTGGTGACCAACTCACTGGCTGCCAACGACGTCGCTGCCGTGCACGGCGGCTACATGAGCTACCGCGTGCCGTTGCTCGAAGCGGGCGTCCACCTGTACGAACTGAAGGCGCAGGGGCAGTCCGGCGATGCCGGCATGTTCGGCAGCAGCGGCGCGAGCCTGCACACCAAGGCGTTCGTGGTCGACGACCGCCGCGGCTTCGTCGGCTCGTTCAACCTCGACCCGCGCTCGGCCTACCTCAACACCGAAATGGGCGTACTGTTCGACGACCCGGTGCTGGGGGCGCGGCTGCGCGATGAGTACCTGCGCCTGGCAGACCCCAGGCATAGCTGGTGGCTGGCGCTGGACGACCGTGGCCGGTTGCGCTGGCTGGAGCGCGAGCCGCCACCGCACTGGGTCGAGGCCGAGCCAGGGGCAACGGCGCGCAAACGCTGGTTGTCGCGGGCCATCAGCTGGCTGCCTGTCGAATCGCAGCTGTAGCACTCAGGCCGCCGGGCCGGCCTGGTCCTGTCCGGCCTCATCCAGCGTTTCCACGCTGCGCCCATGCAGGCGCCGCCAGATCCAGCGCAATGCATGCGGCGGCGCTGAAGGCAGCTGCTCCAGCAGCGCCAGCATGCGGCTCTGGCTGGCATGCCCATGGCGGCACAACAGGCTGGCCGCTGCGGCGGCGCTGGCCAGGCGCAGGCTGTCGGCCAGCGCCCCTTCTGCATCCACCGCCAGGGCCTGGTGAACCGGTTCAGGCAGCTCCCATGCGGCGGCGACCCGCTGCGCCAACGGTAACGACCACTGCTGCAGCAGCTGCAGGGCCAACGCCGGCTCCACGGCCTCGCCGCGGGCCTGCGCTTCCTGCAGCAGCTGGCGCATTACCAGTGACGCGCCCAGTCCCTGCACCAGGCCCAGCCACTGCGCAGCGAAGGCATCACCGAAGGTGACCGTACGTGCGTGATCGGCGGCCGCGCGCGAGGCCAGCAGCGCGTGCTCCCAGATGATCGCGCTGAACTGCGGGAACACTTCGCACTGCACCTGCATCACCGGCTGCACCAGTACCGCGCTGATGATCTGCCGCACGCCTTCGGTACCCACCAGTGTCACCGCCCGCTGCAGGCTTTCGACCGGGCGCTCATGCACCTTGTAGGCCGGGCTGTTGGCGATGCGCAGCAGGTTGCCGGTCAGTACCGGGTCCTGGCCGATGATCGCGGCCATCACCCGCGCTGAGGCGGCATCGTCGTTGACGGTCTGGATCAGCTGCGGCAGCAGTTGCGGCCGGCGGGGCAGCTGCCTGGCCGCCCAGTTGCGGTCCTGCAGCGCGCGCGCCACCGCCTCGCCCAGCCCTGCGGCCTGCACCGGCGTGGATTCACCGGCCAGACGCGGGTACAGGGCCAGCGCATGCAGGCCACGTTGCAGATGTGCAGCGATCTCGGCCGGGGGCAGCGCTTCGCCCTGCAGGCTCGCCGCTGCGGCGGCCACCGCCTGGCGGGACGCAGCAACCAGCCGCGACGGTGCCGCCCCGGTCGAACGCGCCAGCCAGCCGCGCAGCGATCGCCACCAGGCCGCTGTCATCGCCGCCTGCCCTGTCGTTGTGGTGCCCTTGCCGTCACTGACCGCCTGCCTCTTCACGCGAATCCGGCCACCCGCCGTCGTCGCAGCATCGGCCGCATTTTCATCTTCTTTAACTGCAAGGCATGCGATGTCGACGGCACCGGCCGGGGGAATGGACTAGAATGGCGCCGCGCGACCCGTCCCCCAGCCATGACGACGTCGCTTTTTTTGTTTTGGGACCCTACCGTTCACTGGCCGTTCGCTGCAGTTCGCCGCTGTTCGCGCCATCGGAGACGCCATGCTATTCGAAACCCTCGCCACCACCGGCCACGAACAAGTGGTGTTCTGCCACAACCACGATGCCGGCCTGCAGGCGATCATCGCCATCCACAACACCACCCTGGGCCCGGCCCTGGGCGGCGTGCGCATGCGTCCGTATGCCAGCACCGACGAGGCGCTGGCCGACGTGCTGCGGCTGAGCCGGACGATGACCTACAAGAATGCGCTGGCCGGCCTCAACGTCGGTGGTGGCAAGGCGGTGATCATCGGCGACCCGAAGGTGGACAAGACTGAAGTACTGTTCCGCGCCTTCGGCCGTTATGTCGACTCGCTGGGAGGGCGCTACATCACCGCCGAGGACGTCGGTACCGACGTCAACGACATGGAGAACATCTACCTGGAGAGCCAGTTCGTGACCGGCGTGCACCAGGTCCATGGCGGCTCCGGCGATCCGGCCCCGTTCACCGCCTACGGTGCGCTGCAGGCGCTGATGGCGGCGATGCGCTTCAAGTTCGGCCATGAGGAAGTGGGCAAGACCAGCATCGCAGTGCAAGGCCTGGGCCACATCGGCATGGAGCTGGTCAAGCTGCTGCGCGACCGCGGCGCCAAACTGTATGTCACCGACCTGGACAGCGCGCTGGTTGATCGCGCGGTCAGCGATTTCGGCGCCGAAGCGGTCAAGCCGGACGAGATCCACGAAGTGAACGCCGATGTGTTCGCACCGTGCGCGCTGGAAGGCGCGATCAACGCCGACACCCTGCCGCGGATCAAGGCGAAGATCATCTGCGGTACCGCCAACAACCAGCTGGCGAGCCTGGAAATCGGCGACGAACTGCATGCGCGCGGCATCCTGTATGCACCTGACTACGCGGTCAACGCGGGCGGCGTGATGAACGTGTCGCTGGAGATCGATGGCTACAACCGCGAACGCGCGATGCGCCTGATCCGCAGCATCTACCACAACCTCACCCGCATCTTCGAACTGTCGCAACGCGAGAACATCGCGCCGCAGCGGGCAGCCGACCGCATCGCCGAAAGCCGTATCCTGTCGATCGGCAAGCTGAAGATGCCGCTGGGCCGCAGCACCCCGCGCCTGGGCAACCTGCGCGGCGGCTGAGCCTGCCGATGTCGCGCCGGGCCTTTCGACCCGGCGCGACCGCCCGTTCAGAAGCCGGTGCTGTAGCGCAACGCCGCCTGGCGCGCGCCTTCGCCGCCGACGCGCTGGTCAAAGCCCAGGCTCAGGCGGCCGTTGCGGCCCCACCACGACTCCAGCGCCACGCCGAACAGCGCACTGCCGCGCGGCGCGTTCCAGCCCGCCAGGGGCGCCCAGGCATCGACGCCGACGAAACTGGCCTGCCAGTCCGCATCGGCACCATCGAGCCGCTGCTGCCATTCGGCATGCCCGCGCAGGGTCCAGCGCCCCCAGCCGCGTTCACCGCGGATACCGGCCAGCATCTGGCTGCGCTGTACGCGGTTGGCATCGCCACGCAGGCCGAAGCCGAACCCGCCCAGTTCGTTGAAGGCATCGGTATCCACGCGCGTCGTGCTGGCGCCCAGATACGGTGTCAACGACGCACCTACGCGGCCGAAACGATAGCCGCCTTCGACACTGGCACTGCTGAAACGTCCGCCGTAACGTGCAGAGACACCGTAGGCGCCGGCGCCCAGCAGCAACTGGCGATCCAGCGCCCGGGTGAACTGGCCGCTGCCGACCTGGGCCAGCGCATAGCCCCGGCCCAGGTTCCAGCCGGCGTACAGCTGCGCCTGCGCCTGGCGATCACGCCCACGATCACCGCCGAAGCTGCTGCCACCATTGCTGCGGGTTTCGCCGAAGGCCACACCCATCAGCCCATTGCTGCCCAGCGGCAGGTCCTGGCCGGCCATCCAACCACGGCTGTCGGCGGCATTGCCGGCGAAACTGCCCTGCCCGGCTTCGCCGAGCGCGCTCTGCCAGGCCCCGCGCAGGCGCGGCGCCGCCTGCACGCGATCGAAGCGCTCGGCGATCGCGCGGCGTGACATGTCGATGCTGTCGAAGGTGGCCGACTCGGCCCGCGCATGCGCCTGTCCGGACAGGCTCTGCAAACTGGCCTCGAGGCCTTTGCTGCCACCGCCAGTCCACTGCAGCGCACCGGCGGCCGTACCGAAGGCCGAGCCCTGCAGCGTCGTATCGCCATCAAGCGCGCTGAACGCACTGTCCACGCGTTGCGCAGCCGACTGCGCCGAGGCCGTGAGCCCGGTCGCTGCCGCCGTGACGCTGACCTGGGTCAGGTTCAACCAAGCGTTGTTGCTGTCATAGCCATAGCTGCTCTGCAGCAGCGACAGGCCCTGCAGGCCGCTGGAGGTGGCCGGGCTGCTGAAGGTGCCGCTGAGGCCGCCGGCGGCGTGGATCAGGTCCTGGCGGCTGCCGTTCTGCGGCACATAGCCGGAGACGAAGCCGTGCACGCGCACGCCCCCGTTGATCGTGGCGTTGCCGGTGACCTGCAGCGCATTGGCACCGAGCGCGATCATCAGCTGCGCGCCGGCCTGCTGGGTGTAGTTGCCCTCGATGGTGCCGGTGGTGCTACCGGTGGTCAGCAACACGCTGCTGCCGTTGACCACATTGCCGATCACGCGCGGCGTACCGCCATTGAACTGCAGGCCGGTCGAATCCGGATCGGGCTGCGCCAGGATCGTCACGTTGGAGCGGATCACGCTGCCGTTCTGGAGTGACAGGATGCCGCGCTCGATGCGGGTGGCGCCGCTGTAGCTGTTGTTGCCCCCCAGCACCAGGGTTCCCCCGCCCTGCTTGACCAGGCCACCGCTGCCGACGATGTCGTTGCTCCACAGCGAGCCACTCGATGGCGCATCGACATTGGCCACCACATCGCCCCAGTCGAAGCGCCCCGGCCCCTTGATCGCCCGCGAGATGTCGAGCAGACCGTAGCCGAACACCGCATCCACGCCGGGCGCACCGATGTCCTTGGCGGTGCCCAGCAGGGTCTGCCGCACCAGGTTGTTGTCGAAGTACGGGTAGCGCTGCCAGACCAGGGCGGCGGCGCCGGAAATCAGCGGGGCGGCGAAGGACGTGCCGTAGTTCCAGTAATAGCTGCCGCCGTTGGCATCGGGATAGACCGCGCTGCCCGGCGCCGCCAGGCAGTAGCGCGCGGCCTGGCCGCAGGCATTGGCGTAGCTGGCCAGCGTGCCCGGTGCATACGGATCCACCGCAGTGGCCACCAGCCAGCCGCGCTCCAGATCGGCCGCTGGCAGCGAGCCGGCAACGCCCAGCTGGCTGGGCAGCGCGGCCAGGCTGCTCGGCTCGGGGCGCGCATCGTTGCCGGCCGCGAACACCACCAGGCCGCCATGATTGATGACGAAAGGCCGGTACTCGGCCGCCACCTGCGCGGTGGTCGGCAGGTCGGTCCAGTACAGGCCGCCCCACGAATTGTTCATCACCTTCACGTTGTAGCTGATCAGGTCCTGGTGGACCTGCGCCACGCCCAGTGGGCCGCTGAAGGAATTGCCCTTGCCGCTGCCGTCATCGACGGGCGGCTTGTCGGCGATGATCCGCGCCGAAACGATCTGTGCGCCGGGGGCGATGCCGCCCGGCCAGGACCCCACCGGAGCACCCGCGGCCAGGCTGGCCACCGCCGTGCCGTGGCCCACCACGTCGTCCACCTGCAGGTTGTTGCGGGCGGGGTCGATGTAGTTGAGGTTGGCGACCACGCGCCCGTTCAGCGCCACTGCGTTGCGCTGCACGCCCGAATCGACGATGCCGATGCGCACCCCCTGCCCGGTCAGGCCAGCGGCCTGTGCGGCACGCGCATTGGTCACGGACAGGTGCGCGTCGAAGGCCGGCTCCTGCGGCTTGGCCGGAGGCGGGGTGGTCGGCGGGGGCGTGGTCGGGGGCGTCGGGGTGGTCGGGGGTGGATCGATGCGGACATTGCCGCCGCCTCCGCCGCCACCACATGCCGTCAATGCCATCGCCAGCGCCGACGCCAGCGCCGACCTCACCATCATCGTGCGTTCCATCGATTCCTTCCCATGAACGTTGGCCTGCCCACATCCCGGCAGGCGTGCGGTGCCGCCCAGCGGCGGCCCTCCCCGACCCTCTATACTTGGGTCGACCCCCACGCAGTCTGCCGGGAAATCGCGGCGCTTCCAACGTCTTCGGTCTCCTTTCCGAACATTGCTTACGCATCAACGAGATTGCCATGTCCAACATCGTCATCGCCGCCGCCAAGCGCACCGCCATCGGCTCCTTCCTCGGCCAGTTCAACGGCGTGCCGACCCCGACCCTCGGCGCGGCCGCCATCGCGGCCGCCCTGGAACAGTCGGGCGTGCCGGCCAGCGACGTCTCTGAAGTCCTCATGGGCTGCGTGCTGCCGGCCAACCTCGGCCAGGCGCCCGCCCGCCAGGCGGCGATCGCCGCCGGCATTCCGCTGTCGACCGGTGCCACCACCCTCAACAAGGTGTGCGGCTCGGGCATGAAGACCATCATGCTCGGCCATGACCTGATCAAGGCCGGTTCGGCCAGCATCGTGGTTGCCGGTGGCATGGAATCGATGTCCAACGCCCCGCACCTGCTGCCCAACTCGCGTACCGGCAACCGCTTCGGCAACTTCCAGGCGATCGACCACATGGCCCACGACGGCCTGGTCAACGCCTACGACGGCAAGGCCATGGGTGAATTCGCCGAATGCGCCGTGGACAAGTACCAGTTCAGCCGCGAGGAACAGGACGCCTATGCGATCGAATCGGTCAAGCGCGCACAGGCCGCACAGGCCAATGGGGCATTCGCCGACGAGATCGTCGCGGTGAAGGTCGCCACCCGCAAGGGTGAGGTCGAGGTCGCCACCGACGAGCAACCCGGCCGCTCCGACATCGCCAAGATCCCGACCCTGCGCCCGGCCTTCAAGAAAGACGGCAGCGTCACCGCCGCCAGCTCCTCCAGCATCTCCGACGGCGCCGCTGCGGTGGTCCTGCTGACCGAGGAAGACGCCAACGCACGTGGCATTACCCCGCTGGCGCGCATCGTCGGCCACGCCACCCATTCGCAGGAACCGGAGTGGTTCACCACCGCCCCGATCGGCGCGATCCGCACGCTGCTGGCCAAGACCGGATGGTCGCTGGACCAGATCGACCTGTTCGAAATCAATGAGGCCTTCGCCGTGGTGGCAATGGCACCGATGCGTGAACTGGGCATCCCGCACGACAAGCTCAACGTGAATGGCGGGGCCTGCGCACTGGGCCATCCCATCGGTGCCTCCGGTGCACGCTTGGTGGTGACCTTGGTCAACGCCCTGCGCACGCGCGGTGGCAAGCGCGGCATTGCCACCCTGTGCATCGGTGGCGGTGAAGCAACAGCCATCGCCATCGAATTGATTTAAAAAGATTTAACGACGATTTCGCAAAAATGAATGCGGGATCGCTTGACACCCAATCTTGGCTTGTCATCATGTTGTCGGCGCGCAGCATGCGCGTTGCCTAATTCTAACGACGAGGATTTACACAATGAGCATCAACAAGCTGCTGGTCGCGATGTCCCTGGCTCTGGCCCTGGCCGCCTGCTCGAAGCAGGAAGCTGCCCAGGACGCCGCTGCTTCGGCCAACGAAGCCGCCACCGAAGCCCAGGCTGCTGCCGACCAGGCCGCCGCTGCCGGCGCCCAGACCGCCGACGCTGCCCAGCAGGCTGCCAACACCGCCGCCACCGCTGCTGACGCTGCGACCGACGCTGCTGCCAACACCGCTGCTGCCGCGACCGACGCTGCTGCTGGCGAAGCCAAGGACGCTGCCAAGGCTGCCGAAGCTACCGCTGAGCAGGCCAAGGACGCTGCTGAAGAAGCCAAGAAGTAATAACTTCTTTCTTCAGGCTGTTCTGGAAAAGCCGCTGGTTCGCCAGCGGCTTTTTCTTTGGCCTGCTGCCTGCGCGCGCCTCGGATCGCGACCCCGTCTTCACAACGGCATGAATAGGCTGGCGTCCCCATCCATTGCAGTACCGGAGACCGCCATGAAGATTCGCCCGATCACCACCACGCTGCTGGCCGCCTCCCTGCTGCTGGCCCTGGCCGCCTGCAAGGGTCCGGAAGCCGAACAGGCCAAGCAGGACGCGCAGCAGGCCGCCGACAGCGCCGGCGCTGCCGCCCGTGACGCCGTGGACAGGGCCGCCGAAGCCACCCGCAACGCTGCCGACAAGACCGCTGCCGCTTCCGAGCAGGCCGCCACCGATACCCAGCAGGCACTGGACAAGGCCGCAGACGCCACCGCAAACGCCGCAGACAAGGCCAAGGTTGCAGCCACCGACGCCGCTGCACATGCCAGCGACGCCACTGCGGACGCCGCACAGAAGGTTGCTGACAAGGCCCGTGATGTCGCCAATGACGCCAAGGCCAACGCCGCCAGGGAAGAAGCCAAGCACTAAGGCGTACCGGCAGCCGGGCATCGGCTCGGCGCCACAGGAAAAGCCGCGGCACTGCCGCGGCTTTTCTGCTTTTCGCTCTCTGCTCTTTCTGTTGATTCCGTGCTGGACGCGTACGGAAAGTGTCCAAGGACGCGCGGGTAGGTTGCGCAGGGGCGTAAGCGCCATGGATGGCGCGCCCGAGCCTACAAGAACGTATTCACGGCGTCCCCTGCGCGACCTACCCGCGCGGCCCACCCATCAGTATCAGCGCCCACCCCGAGGGGCTTCGCCGTTGGCCGCCCTACGGCAGCGCGCGCGCCAGCATTGCCGACAGATCCACACCCGCCGGCAGCGTCCCGAACACCAGCCCATGCTGCCCTTCCAGCCGGCTGCGCACGAACGCTTCAGCCATTGGACTGCCCGCCCGCAACATCAACGCTGCCTGCAACAGCAGCGCAGTGCGCTCGCAGAAAAGCCTCGCCTGCGACTCATCCGGTGCCGGTGCCGCTGCCCAACGCTGCAATGCCGCTGCGTAGCGCGCATCACGATCGGCCACCGCTGCCAGCTCGGCGCGCAGCGCCGCCAGTGCCTCCGGTTCACGTGCCAGCGCGCGCAGTACGTCCAGGCACTGGATGTTGCCACTGCCTTCCCAGATCGAATTCAACGGCGCCTGCCGGTACAGCCGCGGCAGCATCGATTCCTCCACATAGCCTGCGCCGCCGAGGCATTCCTGCGCTTCGTTGACGAAGGCCGGTGCGCGCTTGCACAGCCAGTACTTGCCCAGCGCCGTTCCCACCCGTGCCAGCGCAGCTTCGTTGGCATCCACGCCTGCGCGATCCACCGCGCGTGCGATGCGCATCGAAAGTACCGTGGCCGCTTCCGATTCCAGTGCCAGGTCGGCCAGCACATTGGTCATCAACGGGTGCTCGACCAGCAGCTTGCCGAAGGTGCGGCGATGGCGTGCGTGGTGCAACGCCTGCGCCAACGCCATGCGCATTTCCGCCGCTGCGCCCAGCATGCAATCCAGGCGGGTCATCATCACCATGCCGATGATGGTGGCCACGCCACGCCCCTCCTCGCCCACCCGCCATGCCTGCGCGCCGCAGAACTCGACTTCGCTGGAGGCATTGGCCCAATCGCCGAGCTTGTCCTTCAACCGCATCAGGCGGAACGCGTTGCGGTCACCGTCGGCCAGCCGGCGCGGCATCAGCAGGCAGGTCAGTCCTCCGGGCGCCTGCGCCAGCACCAGGAAGCCATCGCACATCGGTGCGGAAAAGAACCACTTGTGGCCGACAAGGCGATAGCGCTCACCATCGATCGGTTCGGCGCGCGTGCTGTTGGCGCGCACATCCGAGCCGCCCTGCTTCTCGGTCATGCCCATGCCCAGGGTGATGCCGGCCTTGTCAGCCACCGGCACGTCGCGCGGGTCATAGACCGGCGCTGCGGCCTTGCGTGCCCACTCGGCCAGATGCGGCTGCGTGTGCAGCACCGCTACTGCTGCATGGGTCATCGTCAAGGGGCAACTGGTGCCGGCCTCGGCCTGGTGGTGCAGGTAGCTCAACACCGCACGCGCGACGTGCGCGCCGGGTTGCGGTTCGTGCCAGGACAAGCCGGCGACACCGTGCGATTTCGCCGTTTCCATCAACTGGTGATAGGCCGGGTGGAACTCCACCGTATCGATGCGATGACCCTGTGCATCATGCGTGCGCAGGCGTGGGCGGTCGCGGTTGGCATCGAAGCCGAGCCGGTACAGCTCGTCGCCGGCCAGCGCGCCATAGACCGCCAGGCGTGGCGCGAAGCTGCCAGCGCCTTCGCGCTGCACGGCTTCCATCAGCGCCACATCGTCAGTCCACAACTGGCGCCCCGCGAACGGTGGCGGCTGGTTCAACACCACATGGGTTTCGTAGGGCGCGTCGCTGCTGAAGCTCGGTCCACTCATCCGGTCCATCCTGGCGGCAAGAGGTATGCGGTCCGATTGTGCCGCATGACTTGCCAAGCCCGTGTTCAGGCCGGTTCTCACCCTGTGCACGAGCGGCAGGCCACAGTGACCGCATGGCAGCCAACGACGATCTGGTGGTGTTGCGCCCGGAAGGGCTGTACTGCGCCGCCGGCGATTTCCACATTGATCCCTGGCGACCGGTAGCGCGCGCGGTCATCACCCATGGCCACGGGGATCACGCCCGCCCGGGCATGGGCGAGTACCACTGCAGCGAAGGCAGCCTGCCGATCCTGCGCTGGCGCCTGGGCGATGTGCCGGTACAGGCGCACGTCGAGGGCGTGCCGTTCCGCCTGGGCCGGGTACAGGTCTCGCTGCATCCAGCCGGTCACGTCCTGGGATCTTCGCAGGTGCGCATCGACGACGGGCGGCAGGTCTGGGTCGCCTCCGGCGACTACAAGCGGCAGCCTGACCCAACCTGTGCGCCGTTCGAAGTGGTGCCCTGCGATACCTTCATCACCGAAGCCACCTTCGCCCTGCCGATCTACCGCTGGCCGGACACGCCGGCCGTCGCTGCTGAGATCGTGGCGTGGCGCCGCGAATGCGAACAACGCGGCGAGGCTGCGATCCTGCTGTGCTATGCACTCGGCAAGGCACAACGGGTGCTGGCCGAGCTGCGGCCGCTGGACGATCGGCCGGCCTGGCTGCATGGCGCCATCGCCAATGGCGTGGCGGTGTACCGGCAGGCCGGCGTACCGATGCTGGAGACGCTCACCGTGGCCGAACAGGGCCGCCAGCCCGATGCCGCCGGCCAGTTGATCCTCGCCCCGCCCTCGGCTGCGGGCACGCCCTGGATGCGCCGCTTCGGCCGTCACCAGCTGGGCTTCGCCTCGGGCTGGATGCAACTGCGCGGCAACCGCCGCCGCCGCAACGTTGATCGTGGCTTCGTCATTTCCGACCACGCCGATTGGCCCGCACTGCTGCAGACGATCGAACAGACCGGCGCGCAGCGGGTGATCGCCACCCATGGCAATACCGATGCGTTGATTCCGTTCCTGCGCGAGCGCGGCGTGGCTGCCGAAGCCTTCCGTACCGATTTCGGGAGCGAGGAATGAAGGCCTTCGCAGCACTCTACCAACGCCTGGACCGCAGCACTGCCACGCTGGACAAGCGAGCGGCACTGGTCGATTACTTCGGCCAGGCAGGCGCGCACGATGCGGCGTGGGCGCTGTACCTGCTCAGTGGTGGCAAGGTGGGCGGCGCGCGCAGGAAGATCGCCGCCAGTGGCGAACTGCGCGCCTGGATTGCCGAGGAATCAGGGTTGCCACCGTGGCTGGTGGAGGACAGCTATGCGCAGGTGGGTGACCTGGCCGAAACGCTGACCCTGCTGCTGGACGACCCACCGAACCCCTCGCCTGACCGGCCCCTGGCCGAATGGATCGAACAGCACCTGCTGGCGGTGGCCAACCAACCCGAGGCGATGCGCCGTGCGGCAGTCGTGGCCGGCTGGCAGCAGCTGTGCAGCAGCGAACGCCTGGTGTTCAACAAGCTGCTGACCGGCGCCCTGCGCGTTGGCGTCTCGCAACGACTGGTGCAGCAGGCGCTGGCCGAATGGTCCGGCCTGGACATCGCACGCATCGCCCAGCGCATGCTGGGCGAGTGGGTGCCCTCGCCCGGGCTGCTGGCCCAGCTGCTGTCGCCGGATGAGCTGCCGCTGGACCGGCAGCAGCCCTACCCGTTCTTCCTCGCCTCGCCACTGGAGGGCAACCCTGCCGAACGACTCGGCGCGATCGATGACTGGCTGCTGGAATGGAAGTGGGATGGCATCCGCCTGCAGCTGCTGCGCCGGCGCGGCGAGGTCGCCTTGTGGTCACGCGGCGAAGAGCGGCTGGATGGCCGCTTCCCCGAGATCGAACAGGCGGCGATGGCGCTTCCCGATGGCTGCGTGCTGGACGGCGAGCTGCTGGCCTGGGACGAAGCCGCGGACCTGCCGCGTGCCTTCACCGCGCTGCAGACGCGCATCCAGCGCCGAAAACCCGGTGCGGCCACCCTGCGCAACACGCCGGTGCGGGTGCTCGCCTATGACCTGCTTGAACTCGATGGCGTGGACCTGCGCGAACGTCCGCTGCAGCAGCGGCGCGCGCGTCTCGCCGAGGTCGTCGGTGCACTGAACGATGCACGGATCCAGCTCTCACCCGGCGTTGACGCCGACGACTGGCTTCAGGCGGCGGCAATGCGCGACGTGGCACGCGAACGCGGCGTGGAAGGGCTGATGCTGAAGCGGCATGCCTCGCCCTACCAGGCCGGACGCCGCCGTGGTGACTGGTGGAAATGGAAGGTCGATCCGCTCACCATCGATGCGGTGCTCCTGTACGCGCAGGCCGGCCATGGGCGGCGCAGCACGCTGTACACCGACTACACCTTCGGCGTCTGGGACGGCGACACGCTGGTGCCGGTGGCCAAGGCCTATTCGGGCCTGGATGACAAGGAAATCCTCGCGCTCGATCGCTGGATCCGCGCCAACACCCGCGAGCGCTTCGGCCCGGTGCGCAGCGTTCGCGCCGAACACGTCTTCGAGCTGGGCTTCGAGGCGGTCAACCGCAGCAGCCGGCACAAGTCGGGCATCGCCGTGCGCTTTCCGCGCATCCTGCGCTGGCGCCACGACAAGCCCGCCAGCGAAGCCGATCAGTTGGCCACGCTGCAGGCGTTGGCACGATGAACCGCAGCCAGGCACTGCGCCGGCTTGAAGACTGGTTCGCGTCCAGAGGCTGGCGCTCACTGCCGTTCCAGCGCGCGATGTGGCGTCACTATCTCGCCGGCGAATCCGGACTGCTGCACACACCCACAGGCAGTGGCAAGACACTGGCGATGTTCGGAGGGCCGCTGCTGCAGGCCATGATCAACCCGCCGACCTCCCCCCGCCGCGCCAGCGCGGTACGCCCGCTGCAGGTGCTGTGGGTGACCCCCTTGCGCGCCTTGGCCAGCGACACTGCACGCGCGCTGCAGACCGTGGTCGATGGGCTGGGGCTGGGTTGGCGTGTCGGCCTGCGCAGTGGTGACGCCAGCAACCGCGAGCGGCGCCAGGCGCGCGAAGGCCGCATCGACGTACTGGTGACGACGCCGGAATCACTGGCGCTGCTGCTGAGCTATCCAGATACGCTGCCGCGCATGCAGCGGCTGCGCTGCGTGGTGGTGGACGAATGGCACGAACTGCTGGGAAACAAGCGCGGCGTCCTGCTGCAGTTGAACCTGGCGGTGTTGCGCGATGCCACGCCGGCATTGCAGCTATGGGGACTGTCAGCCACCCTGGGCAATCTGCAGGAGGCGCGCGACGTGCTGCTGCCCGGGCGACCGGAAGCACCGATCGTGCAGGGCGTACGGCCGCGCCCACTGAGCGTGCGCAGCCTGCTGCCAGACCCCGGCGAGCGCTTCCCATGGGCGGGGCATCTGGGCCTGGCACAGCTGCCACGCGTGCTGGAGGCGCTGATGCAGGCACGCAGCAGCCTGCTGTTCACCAACACCCGTGCACAGGCGGAACTGTGGCATCAGGCGCTGGCGGCGGTCTGGCCGGAAGAACCGGACACGCTTGCACTGCACCACGGCTCGCTGGATCCGGCACTGCGCCAGCAGGTGGAGGACGGCCTGCGCGCGGGCGCGCTGCGCTGCGTGGTTGCCACCTCCAGCCTCGACCTGGGCGTCGACTTCCCCGAGGTTGAGCAGGTCCTGCAGCTGGGCAGCCCGAAGGGCGTGGCGCGCCTGCGCCAGCGCGCCGGACGCGCACGCCACCGCCCGGGTGCCAGCGGCGCCATCCTGTGCGTGCCCAGCCATGCGCTGGAACTGGCCGAGTACGCTGCGGTGCGCTGTGCCTTGGCTGAAGGTGTGGTCGAAGCGCGCAAGCCGCCGACGCTGTCGCTGGATGTGCTGGCCCAGCACGCGGTCAGCCGCGCACTGGCGGGCGGCTTCGACAGCACTGCGCTGCTGGCACAGGTCCGGCGTACCCATGCCTTCGCGTCGCTCGGCGACGACCAGTGGCAGGCCGTGCTCACGTTCATCGTGCAGGGCGGGCAGGCGTTGGCCCAGTACCCCGATTTCCACAAGGTCGTGCGAGATGCCGATGGGTGGTACCGCATGCACGACCGCCGCCAGGCGCTGCGTCATCGGCTGTCGATCGGCACCATCAGCAGCGATGGCAGCGTGCGCGTGCAGTTCCTGCGCGGCGGCGGCCTGGGCGCCGTGGAGGAGCAGTTCGCCAGCCGCCTGCGCCGTGGCGACCGCTTCCAGTTCGCCGGGCGCCTGCTGGAGCTGGTGCAGCTGCGCGACATGACCGCCTTCGTGCGGTTGGCACGAGGGCGCGGAGACGGTGTCGTGCCACGCTGGCAGGGAGGCCAGTTGCCGCTGTCGATGCCACTCGGACGCGAGCTGGAGTGGGTACTGTCCGGTGCTGACGACAGCGCCGAATCACGCTGGCTGTCGCCCTTGCTGGCACTGCAGCAACAGTTGTCGGCGCTTCCCGGCCCGGACCACCTGCTGGTGGAAGAGGTGCGGCGTCGCGAAGGCCAGTTCCTGTTCGTCTATCCCTTTGCCGGCCGCCACGTGCATGAGGCGCTGGCCGCCCTGCTCGCGCTGCGCTGTACCCGCCGGCAGCGCAACAGCATCGGCTATGCGGTGAACGATCACGGCCTGGTGCTGGTACCGGCACAGGCCATCGATCTGGACGCGGCGCAATGGCGGGCGCTGTTCGCCACCGGTCAGCTGCTGGATGACCTGCGTGCTGCGGTGAACCTGGGCGAGCTGGCGCGTCGCCAGTTCCGCGGCATCGCACGCGTCGCCGGCCTGCTGGTCCCCAGCCTGCCCGGTGGCATGCCACGGGCACTGCGCCAGCTGCAGGCGTCCGCGGGACTGCTCTACGACGTACTGCGCGAGCACGACCCGGATCACCTGCTGCTGGCGCTGGCGGAACAGGAAGTGCTGAATGACAGCCTCGACATGCCGGGGCTGCAACAGGTACTGGCCAGGATTCGGATGCAGACCCTCTCGGTGCAGCGCCCGGCGTCACTGACGCCGTTGGGTTTCCCGCTGTGGGCCGAACGCCTGCGCGGGCAGTTCAGCAACGAAGACTGGCGTACCCGGGTGCAACGCGTGGCCCAGCAGCTGGAGCGTCGGTATGGCCGATGAACTGCCGCTGCTGCGCGCAGGCGAGCCGCTGGTGCTGCTTGGCGCGCGTGCACTGTACTGGCCCGCGCGGCAGGCACTGCTGCTCGCCGACCTGCACCTGGGCAAGGCCGATGTCTTCCGCCGCGCAGGCATCGCGCTGCCCGGCGGCGGTACCGGCAAGGACCTGCAACGCCTGCAGGGGCTGCTGGACGCGCGTGCCTGCCGCGAGGTGTGGATCCTGGGCGACATCCTGCACGGCCCGGCGCATCGTGCTGCGTGGTACCAGCAATGGCTGGGATGGCGCGAACGCAATGCCGCACTGGACGTGCATGTCCTGCGCGGAAATCATGACCGGCAGCTGCCGCGTGCCGAGCTGCAGGTGCAGATCCACGACGAAGTACGGTTGCCACCGTTCCTGCTTCGGCATGAGCCGGTGCCCGATGCGGAGCTGCATGTGATCGCCGGGCATCTGCATCCACAGATCGCTTTGCCTCCGTTGCGGCGGCGCTTCCCCGCATTCTGGCTGCGTGACAGGATGACACTCCTGCCGGCCTTCTCCGCGTTCACCGCCGGAATCGTTCCTGTTCCCGCTGCCGGCGAACAGATGGTCGCCTGCGTGGACAACGGCCTGGTGGCACTGCCCCTGGCTTGAATCAGGCCGGACGGATATCCAGCTGCGGCATCAGCTGGAACTCAGGCGTGTCCTCTTCCCGTCGCCGCGGCAAGGCCTGGATCGCCGCCAGCATCTCCTGCGCGCAGGTGCGGATGCGCGTGTGGTGCTCCGGCGACGCATGACTGATCAGGCTGCCGACATGAAACTCGAACACGTCCTCCAGTACGTCGGGCTGGTCCTCGTGCAGCATCTGCAACAGACCGCGCAGCTTGCAGATTTCCGATTCCAGCTCCTCGACCGCGAACAACATGGCATCCTCCTCTTCGACAACAGGCGGCACATCCGGGCCGCAACAGGCCGCGACGGCAGCGCCTCCCGGGCCACGCGCGATGTTGATCACGGAAAGGAAAACGGGCGACGCGTAATCGCGTGCAACCTACTTCTCGCATATGCGCAGTGAGGCAACCGTTAATTCACGTGACGACGCGTTTCACGCAGTGGCTGTGATCGCGTTGATGCGAGGCACCTGCGCCGCAGTGGCCAGCGCGTCGACGAAAGCAGGATCCAGCGCGAGCGAACCGAACCAGCCATGCTGGGTACCGCTGAGCACACGCAGCATGTGACCACGTCCACCCGGCAGGCGCCCCATCGGGCCGAGCAGCACGTCGCGCGCTTTGGCCCAGGCATCGCGATCGGACTGGAACAGCGGCGTCAGCCAACGGCTCCAGCGCTGGTAGACCGCAACGTGTGCCCTGCGCTGCGCCTGGTAGGCCTGCAATGCCGCGGCACCGCCACCATGCGCGCGCAAGGCATCGCGCAGCGCCAGCGCATCGAGCAGCGCCATGTTCACGCCCTGGCCCAGCTGTGGGCTCATCGCATGCGCGGCATCGCCGGCCAGCACCATGCGGCCGTGATGCCAGCGCGTCATCACCGCGTCGCGGTAGACGGCCCGTGCCAGCTGGCCGGCGTCACGCAGATGCGCGAAGCGTGCACTGGCCTGCGGCCACAGCGCATGCAGTTCGTCCAGCCAGGGCGTCATGCCGTCGGCCTGCCAACGTTCGAAATCGGCGCGTGGCAGGCTCCAGAAAAAGCTCAGGCGCGGCGTGTCATCACCGGGCCGCGTACCGACCGGCAACAGCCCGATCATCTTGCGTGCGGCCACGTAGCGCTGCCGCAGCTCCTGCAGGTGTGGCCAGTCTTCGGCCGGCAACAGGCACCACAGCGCACCCCACGGATACACGCGATCCAGTCCGTTGCCGTCTTTGATCGTGCCGCGCAGCGTCGAGGCCGCACCATCGGCGGCCACCACCAGGTCGAACGCACCGTGCAGGCGCCCTTCGCTGTCACGCAAGCGGCCCTGCTCGGCATCCACTGCGGCAATGCTGACGCCGGCATGCAGCTGGCCCGCACCAGCACGCGCATCATCCAGCAACGAGAACAGGGCGCCGCGCTGCATGCCAAGGCCGTGCAGGCGCGCGTCCAGGCCGGCGTAGCGCATGTCCATCACTGCGCGTTCGCACGGCGTATCGCCGTACAGGCGATGCACCGGCGCGGCATGCGCGCGCACGGCGTCAAGCAGGCCCATCTGCCACAGCACCTGCAGGCCGCTGGGCTGCAGCAGGAAACCGGCGCCAACCGGTCCCGGCGTGGGCACACGTTCGAAGATCTCCACCTCGTGGCCATCACGGGAGAGCAGGATGGACAATGCCTGTCCAGCGGTGCCGTAGCCGATCACGGCGATGCGCAGTCGTTCCTTCATGGGCGCATTGTGCCCGAGCGCAAATCCGGATGCCCAGCGGGGCCTCCGCCCACGGCAGCGCAATTCTTGTCGCAGCGCAAAAAAACCCCGCCGGAGCGGGGTTTTCAACGCACTGTCGAGTGGATCACTCGGCCGGCGTGATGTTCGAAGCCTGGGCGCCCTTCGGGCCCTGGGTCACGTCATAGGTGACACGCTGGCCTTCCTGCAGGCTGCGGAAGCCCTTGGAGTTGATGGCGGAGAAGTGCGCGAACACGTCGGCGCTGCCATCCTCCGGCGAGATGAAGCCAAATCCCTTGGCGTCGTTGAACCACTTGACGGTACCGTTCGGCATGGTGATGCGAGACCTTATGCAATGAATGGGTGGTGTACGCTGAACCCGCGCACAAGCTGAGTATGCAAAGCTTGCTCGGGGAAGACAATCACCCCCGCGCCAATTCGCCCACCAGTTCCGGAAGTCCGTTGCTGGCCGCCTGCACATTGGCCAGCACTTCGGCCATCGTAATCTCCTCGCCATCACCGCAGCCGGCGGCCCAGTTGGCGATGATCGCCAGGCAGGCATAATCCAGCCCCAGCTCCCGCGCCAGTGCGGCTTCCGGCATGCCGGTCATGCCCACCAGATCGCAACCGTCGCGGCGCATGCGGGCGATTTCGGCGATCGTTTCCAGGCGCGGGCCCTGCGTTGCGCCATAGCAGCCACCGTCATGGACCGTGACACCGGTCACTTTGGCTGCCGCCAGGATCTTGCTGCGCAGCATCGGCGTGTACGGATGGCCGAAATCGACGTGGACCACGTCGGAGCCTTCTTCTTCACAGATCGTGCTGATGCGGCCCCAGGTGTAGTCGATGATCTGGTCCGGGCAGGCGAGCACGCGCGGACCGAAGTTCTCGGTGATGCCACCCACCGTGTTCAATGCCAGCACCCGCTGCGCGCCCAGCTGCTGCAGCGCAGCCAAATTGGCTCGGTAGTTGATCTTGTGCGGCGGCAGCGAATGCCCCTCGCCATGCCGCGCCAGGAACGCCACGCGATGGCCGAGCAGCGTGCCCACGCGCACCGGGCCCGATGGGCGGCCGAAGCGGGTGTCGACCTCGTGGGTCTGCACGTCGTCAAGCTTGGCCAGGTTGTAGACACCGGTACCGCCGATCACGGCCAGGGCGATCTGTTGCATTCGAAGCACTCCATGAAAAGACGAACGCCGGCACCCGAGGATGCCGGCGGCAGAAGAAGACGCGCCGCGGGCGGCTGCGCCGTTATTCCTTCATCGCGTAGATGGCCGGCACGCAGCGCAGGGTCTCGTTGACGTCCATGCCGAAGCCGAACACGTAGCGGTCCGGCAGCTCGATGCCCGCGTAATCGGCGGTCACGTCAGGCAGCGCACGGTCGTGCTTCTTCACGGTCATCGCAGCGATGCGCACATCGGTCGCGCCCTGTTCCAGGCACCAGGTGCGAACGCCCTGCAGGGTGTAGCCCTCGTCGAGGATGTCGTCGACCAGCAGCACGCGGCGGCCGAACAGCGAGGTGGCCGGCTTGTGTTTCCAGACCAGGTCACCGCCGGTTGTTTCGCCGCGGTAGCGGGTGGCGTGCAGGTAATCGAACTGCACGTCCTGGCCGCGCGCGCCCAGTTCCAGCGCCAGCTGGCCGGCGAACGGCAGCGCACCATGCATGATCGACAGGAACAACGGCACCTCGCCCTTGTAATCGCGCGCGATGGCGTCGGCGATAGCAGCGATGGCCTTGTCGATGGTGGGGCGGTCGACCAGCAGGTCAGCCTGGGCCAGGGCCTGGGAAATGGTGAGGTTGGGCATCAGACGGTTCTTCCAAGGGTTTCAAGCAGACGGGATTGGGTGTCGCCATGGCGGGCATCGGCCAGCAGGCCGTCCCAGCCGAGTGCGCCGCGGCCGAGCAGGCCCAGCAGCGCAGCAGTATTGAGGGAGCGTCCCTGCACCGCATGCAGGGCTTCATCGACCAGTTCCGGATGGCAAACCAGCACCACGTCGCAGCCGGCGTCCAGGTGCGCGTGCACGCGTGCCGGCACGCCGCCGGCGCTGCGCGAGGCGGCCATGCCGATGTCATCGGAGAACACCACGCCGCGGAAGCCGAGTTCGCCGCGCAGGATGTCCTGGATCCAGCGTGGGGAATAGCCGGCGGGCTCCGGTGCCACCTGCGGATAGATCACGTGCGCCATCATCACCGCATCGGCACCGGCGGCGATGCCGGCCTGGAACGGCACCAGGTCCTGCGCGCGCAGTTCGTCCAGCGCGCGTGGATCGATCGCGGTATCCACGTGGGTGTCTTCCAGCACGGTGCCGTGGCCAGGGAAATGCTTGAGCGTGGCGGCCATGCCGACCGCGTGCATGCCGCGCACATAGGCTGCGGTGAACGCGGCCACGACCTGCGGGTCTTCACTGAAGGCGCGGTTGCCGATGGCGCGGTTGCCGCGGCCAAGGTCGACCACCGGGGCGAAGCTGAGATCCAGGCCGCTGGCGCGGACTTCACTGGCCATCAGCCAGGCATGCTGCTCGGCCAGCGCCAGGGCCTGCTGCGGGTCGGTGGCGTACAGGGCACCAATGTCCTGCAGCGGCGGAAGATCGCTGTAACCCTCGCGGAAGCGCTGTACGCGGCCGCCCTCCTGGTCCACGCAGATCAGCTGCGGGCGCGGGGCAGCGGCACGGATGGCCGCGCTCAGATCGGTCACCTGCTGGCGCGAGGCGAAGTTGCGCTTGAACAGCACCACTCCGGCCACGGCGTCGTGCTGCAGCCAGTCACGTTCCTGGGCGGTCAGTTCGGTGCCGGCAACGCCGATCAGCAGCATGGTCGATCTCCACAACGCGCGCCCGCATGGCGCAGTGCCGCATTGTCGCAGAACCGGCCGACAGGCGCAGTGGTCAGAAAAAGGGGACGGAGGGGATTAAGGCGCAATCGGCCCCAAGGGGCTGGATACGTCTTAATCCCCTCCGTCCCCTTTTGAGGAGCCGGTCAGACCTTGCAGCCGTCCGGGCCGCAGGCCTCGTCGCCGTCAGCCGGGGTGGCCGGGGCGCCCTGTTCGGCCGCGATCTGCTGCAGGGCCTGGGCGAACGCCTCGGGTGGTTGGGCCCCGGAAATCGCCCACTTCCCATCGATGACGAAGGTCGGCACCGAAGAAATGCCCAGTGCATGGGCCTGCGCCAGCTTGGCTTCGACCTCGGCCAGCCCGCGGTCGGAGGCCAGCATCTGCGCGATTTCGCCACCGTCCAGGCCGCCCGCCACGCCGGCCTTCACCAGTACAGCGTTGTCAGCCAGGTTCTGGCCATGCTCGAAGTGGGCGCGGAACAGCGATTCACCCACCGCATCCTGCACGCCATGCTGGCCGGCCAGCCACAACACCCGATGCGCCGGCAGTGTGGTCACCCGCACCTGGCCCTGGTTGAAATCCATCGGCAGCCCCTCCGCGCGCGCGGCGGTCTGGGTCTGGCCGAGGATCTGCTCGGTGCGCTCGACGCCCCCGAACTTGCGCGAATAGGCCTCGCGCAGCGGCACCGGGGTGTCGTCCGCATCCGGGTCCAGCTGGAACGGCTGCCAGTGGATATCGAGGTCAGGCGCGTTCAGACCCAGCAACTGCACGCCCTGCTGGAAACGATGCTTGCCGATCCAGCACCAAGGGCAGACCACGTCGGAGTAGATGTCGATTCTCATCCGAACGACATGGGGACCGCCTTCCTCGATAAAAGGGGACGGAGGGGATTAAGTCGCTTTCCGCACAGGCGGGGTAAAGCCGACTTAATCCCCTCCGTCCCCTTTTTGGGGGCTCACCACTGTGAATACGGGCGGCTGGCCAGGGCAACGTTGTAGTAGCGGGCGTCATCGGTCACTTCGGCGCCGACCCAGTCCGGCAGGTCGATGGCCTGGTCCGCGCTTTCCAGCTCGACTTCGGCCACCACCAGGCCGGCGTTGTCACCGAGGAACTCGTCCACTTCCCAGGTCAGGCCGGCGTGTTCGACCAGATGGCGGCGCTTGTCGATCAGGCCGCCGACACACAGCGCCAGCAGTGCGCGCGCGTCCTCCACGGGGATCGGGTAGTCGAACTCCTGCCGGGTGTGGCCGAGGGTGCGCGACTTCAGGTTCAGCGCGGCGTGGTCGCCTTCGATGCGCACGCGCACCGAGGCGTTCTGGGTGCCGCGGTCGAGCGCGCCCATGTCGTTGATGTAGCCCTGCGCCATCGGGATCACCCGATGCGCGGCGGTGCGCCAGCCATCGCTGCTGACCAGGAATTTGCGTTCGATTTCGATGCCCATGGCGCAATTATGCGCCACGGGTGATGACAGCTGCTCAGCGCTTTTCGAATACCGCGATGCTTTCCACGTGCGCGGTGTGCGGGAACATGTCCATGGCACCGGCGCTGACCAGGGTGAAGCCCTGTTCGTTGACCAGATAGCCGGCATCGCGCGCCAGCGAGCCCGGGTGGCAGCTGACGTAGACGATGCGCTTGAACTGCTTCAGCGGCAGCTGCTGCAGCACTTCGATCGCGCCCGAGCGCGGCGGATCCAGCAGCAGCTTGTCGAAGCCCTGGCGCATCCACGCCGTGCTGCGCTGGTCCTGGGTCAGGTCGGCGCTGAAGAACTGCGCGTTCGCCAGGCCGTTGCGCTCGGCGTTCTCACGCGCACGCGCGACGAGGCCGGCATCGCCTTCCACACCCACCACTTCACGCACACGGCGGGCCAACGGCAGGGTGAAGTTGCCCAGGCCGCAGAACAGGTCCAGCACGCGCTCGTCCTTACCCGGCTGCAGCAGGTCCAGGGCGTGGGCGATCATCTTCTCGTTGAGCTTGGCGTTGACCTGGATGAAATCCAACGGGCGGAACGCCAGCTCGACATCCCACGGCGCCAGCCGGAACGACAGCGGCACGCCCTGCCCGTCCAGCGGCTGCACGGTGTCCACGCCGCCGGACTGCAGGTAGATCACGAACCCATGCTGCTGGCCGAAGGCAGCCCAGGCCGCGCGGTCCGCATCGCTGAGCGGTTCCAGGTGGCGCACGGTCAGCACCACCGCCTGGTCACCGGCGATGAACTCGATCTGCGGGATGTCGCGCTTGCCATCGAGCGTTTCAATGAAGGTGGACAGCGCCTCGACCTGGGTGCCGATTTCCGGAATCACCGTCAGGCATTGGCTGAGGTCGGCGACGAAACGCGGATCCTGTTCACGGAAGCCGACCAGGGTCTTGTCCTTCTTCTCGACCCGGCGCACCGAGAAGCGGCCCTTGCGGCGGTAACCCCAGCTCTCGCCGACCAGCGGCGGCAGCACGGTGCCCGGCTTCACATGGCCGATCCGCTCCAGGTTGTCCATCAGCACGCGCTGCTTGGCGACGATCTGCTGGGCCTCGTCCAGGTGCTGCAGTACGCAGCCGGCACAGGTGCCGAAATGGGGGCACTTGGGGGTCACCCGCTGCGGCGAGGCCTGCAGCACCTCCAGCGTGCGCGCCTCGTCGAAATGGCGGCTGCGGGCTGTCTGTTCGGCCATCACCACCTCACCGGGCAGGGCGCCGCTGACGAAGGTAACCTTGCCGCCCTCGCCTTCACGGCGGGCGACACCGCGACCATCATGGCTGAGGTCGAGGATCTCGGTCTGGAACGGGGTACGGTCGGTGCGGGAGCGGGATCGGGCCACGTGGCAACAGGCTGCGGGCAAAAATGGGGGCGTATTGTCGCAGATCCTGACCGATGGGGCCCGGACCCGCTTGCGCCCGTGGCCGTCGTGCATGATGATTGGGACAGCTGACATGGAGGCAGCCCTGATGCAGATGACCCCGCGGGCCGCACGGCCCCGCTTCCTGCTTGTCGAGGACGACATCATCAGCCGCGGTTTTTTCAAGGCGGCGTTGGAAACGTTACCGGCGGATGTGGACACCGCAGATTCGCTGGCCAGTGCCCTGGCCAGTGCCGAGCCCGGCTCGCATGACCTGTGGCTGATCGACGTCAACCTGCCGGACGGCAATGGCGCGCAGCTGTTGCGTGAGTTGCGCCGTTCACATCCCGACACGCCGGCGCTGGCACATACCGCCGACGGCGATGCCTCCATTCACGCCCGCCTGCGCGAAGCTGGTTTCAGCGACACGCTGGTCAAGCCACTGGGCCGCGACCAGCTGCTGAAGGCCGTGCGCCGAGCGCTGGTCAACAGCCCGGCGGGGATCTTCGTGGCACAGGCCCCGGCCGCGGTCGAACTGGCCGTACAGGACTGGGACGAGACCGCAGCCCTGGCAGCGCTCAATGGCCAGCGCAACCACCTGATCGCACTGCGCGAACTGTTCCTGGCCGAGTTGCCGGGCGTGCGCGACGCGGTCGAGCAGGCGGTCGACCAGCACGACGAGCGCCAGTTGCGCAGCCAGTTGCACCGATTGCAGGCCAGCTGTGGCTTCGTGGGGGCGGCACGGTTGGGACGGGCGGTGCGCCAGCTGCATCATGCGCCCGATTCCGGGCAGGCCCAGGCGGGGTTCCGCGACGCGGTGGCTGCCCTGCTGCACTGAGGGTTGCTCGGCAGGGCTGCGCCCTGCACCCGCAGATGCTTCAAGCCAGAGCAACATCAAAGGCCAGAGCCAGAGCGGCTCTGTCTTTCTGCCTGTTGGACGGGGGGGATGGGTGGGCAGGACACGCCGTAAACCCCGCTCCGCGGTCCGGCCCAGCCGCTGGCGGCTGGGCCGGGCCCCGGAGGGGTACTTGCAGCGCCCCCCCCTCAACCGGACCCACCCCGCCATCCGACGGAATGCACGCTGTTGCTGTTGCTGTTGCTGTTGCTTTGGCCTCGGCAGGTGCAGGGCTGCAAGCCCTGCCGAACACCCCTCAACGCCTGGGCGCCAGCTGCTCGAGCATTTCCCAGGACTTCAGCCCGCGCGGCCCCAGGTGATGGGCCAGCACCCGCCGCATCGGCAGGCGCAGGCTGGCCAGATCGGCGGCATCCGGCTCTTCGTCAGCCGCCAGCGCCAACAGCGCCGACCCGGTGGCGGCTGCCCGGCGCTCCCCGCCGCGCTCGCTCAACAGGCGCTGCGCACCCTCCTGCGGGTCCAGTTCGTACCGCGCCGCCGGGTCGATCGGCTGGCCATCGCTGGCGCTGTCCAGCTCGAAACCCAGGCCCAGCGCAGACAGCAGCTCGCGTTCGAAACGGCGCAGGGTCCAGGCCAGGCCAGCGCCCACCGCCAGCCGCGCACGCGCCTCGCCGTAGGCGAGGTACAGCTCCGGCAGCGGGTCCTGGCGCGGGGCCAGGCGCAGGGTCAGTTCGCTCAGGTAGAAGCCGGCCAGCATCGCCTGCCCGACCAGGCGTGGCGCGGCATCCAGCGCCTCGGCGCCACGCAGCTGGGCCAACTCACCCCGCTGCTGGGCACTGAAGCGGATCCACTGCAACGGCTGCAGGGCGGCGCGCAGCACCTGGCCCTTGGCAGTGGACACGCCACGCGCAAGCAGGCCGATACGGCCATGCTGTGCGCTCAACACTTCGACCAGCAGGCTGGTCTCGCGGTAGGCCCGTGCGTGCAGCACGAAGCCGGTGTCGTCCTCGATCATCATCGAAGCGACTACAACGCCTTACTCGTAACCGAAGGCCTTCAGCGCGGCCTCGTCGTCGGACCAGCCTTCACGCACGCGCACCCAGGTTTCCAGGAACACCTTGGCCCCGAACAGACGCTCCATCTGCAGGCGGGACTTGGCGCCGATCTCCTTCAGGCGGGCGCCGCCCTTGCCGATCACGATGGCCTTCTGGCCTTCACGCTCGACCCAGATCACCGCACCGATGCGCAGCAGGTTGCCGTCCTCGGTGAAGCGTTCGATCTCGACAGTGGTGGCGTAGGGCAGTTCCTCGCCGAGCTGGCGCATCAGCTGCTCACGCACCAGTTCACCGGCCAGGAAACGCTGGCTGCGGTCGGTGATCTCATCCTCGCCGAACATCGGCGGGGCTTCCGGCAGCAGCTTCAGCACGTCGCGCACCAGCGCTTCCAGGCCGTTGCGCTTCTGCGCGGAGATCGGATGCACGGCGGCGAAGTCGCGACCCTCGGTCACCTGCTGCAGGAACGGCAGCAACGCGCCCTTTTCCTTCAGGCGATCGATCTTGTTGACCACCAGCACCACCGGGATGCCGGCGTCGCGCAGCACGTTGAACGCCAGGCTGTCCTCTTCATCCCAGCGACCGGCTTCGATCACCAGCAGGCCGGCATCGACGCCTTCCAGCGAGCCACGCGCGGCGCGATTCATCACCCGGTTCATCGCCCGCTTCTGCACCTTGTGCAGGCCGGGGGTGTCGACCAGCACCAGCTGGCCCTCCGGATAGGTGGCGATGCCCAGCAGGCGATGACGCGTGGTCTGCGGACGGTTGGAGACGATGCTGACCTTGGCGCCGACCAGGGCATTGGTCAGGGTCGACTTGCCCACGTTCGGGCGGCCGATGACGGCCACGCTGCCGCAATGATGGGGAGTTTGTTCGCTCACTTGGAATCCAGTTGTTCTAGGACGGCCGCAGCCGCCTGTTGTTCGGCAAGCCGCCGCGAGGCGCCTTCGCCCTCGGTGCTGGCGGCCGGGTCGGCTACGTTGCAGCGTACCCGGAAGTGCTTGGCGTGGTCGTCACCGGATTCTGACACCAGTTCATACTGCGGCAACGCCTTCTGTCGGGCCTGCAGCCATTCCTGCAGGCGGGTCTTGGGGTCCTTCTCGGGTCGGCCAGAGGCCGGCAGTGCCTCGATCGAAGCGCTGAACCAGGGCAGGACCACTGCCCGGCAGGCCTCGAAACCGGCATCCAGGTAGATCGCAGCCACCACGGCTTCCACCGCGTCGGCCAGGATCGAATCACGACGGTGGCCACCGGACTTCATTTCGCCCGGGCCCAGGATCAGCCGCTCGCCCAGTTCCAGGCTACGTCCAATCACCGCCAGCGCGCCCTCACGCACCAGTTCGGCGCGGGCACGGGTCATCGCGCCCTCGTCAGCCTTGGGCCAGCGTCGGTACAGCGCCTCGGCCGCCATCATGTTGACGATGCTGTCGCCCAGGAATTCCAGGCGCTCGTTGTGTGGCGCACCGGCACTGCGATGCGTCAGCGCCTGCTTCAGCAGCGCCGGGTCGCGGAAGGGATGACCGATCAGGTCACCACGTTGGAAAGGTTTATTCGGCACCGCTTCGAGTCAGGTCCTGGGATGAATCGAATTTGCCAACCACGTCCAGGTTGCCAACCAACGGACGGCGCACTTCGTAGTTGACCTTGAGGGTCCAGCCATTGTCGCGACGGTCGAACTTCACGTTGGCCGGCTTCACGTTTTCCGAGTAATTGATGTACAGGCGCTTGAAGAACAGATCCTGGATCCGGGCCGGCTCCATGCTGCCCACGCCCGGCTCCTTGGCCAGGCTCTTCATCGCCGAGCGCACCGCGTAATACTCCTGGTACATCGGGAACAGCTTCATGCCGATGTAAAGGAAGAAACCCACCACGATCAGGACCGCCAGGAACGAGGTCAGGGTCATGCCACGCTGCGTGTTCATCGTCTTCATTGCGTTCTCCCCAGATACGCGTTGGATGTGAAGGTACTCAGTTGATGCTCGAGCCGATCCGCGACGGCTCGAAGCCATCCTTGCAGAACCAGCCCTGGCAGTTCAGCCAGATCAGGAAGGCCTTGCCGCGCAGGTTTTCTTCCGGCAGCAGGCCCCAGAAGCGGCCATCGTCGCTGTTGTCACGATTGTCGCCCATCACCAGGTACTTGCCGGCCGGTACGGTCCACTGGCCCTGGCCACGCGGATAGTCGGTCTCCAGCACGGTATGGGTACGGCCCGGCAGGTGCTCGACCAGCAGGTTGGCGCCCTCGCCCTGGCCCTTGTGGCCGGCATAGATGCCCTTGTTGTCGTACTTCAGCGGTTCGCCATTGAGGATCACGCCGTCGCCTTCGAAGACCACGGTGTCACCCGGCACGCCGATCACGCGCTTGATGAAGTTCTCGCCCTTGGCCGGGTCGTTGTCGCTGTGGCCGGGGAAGTGGAACACCACCACGTCGCCGCGCGACGGCTCGCCGAAGGGGACGATCTTGGTGTTGCTGATCGGCAGGCGCAGGCCGTAGGAAAATTTGTTGACCAGGATGAAATCGCCGATCAGCAGGTTCGGCATCATCGAGCTGGACGGGATCTTGTACGGCTCGGCGATGAAACTGCGCACGATCAGCACGATCGCCAGCACCGGGAAGAATGCACGCGAGTAGTCCACCAGCACCGGCTCGGTGTCGAGCAGGCCCGCGCGCTGGGCGCGGCGCTTGGCGAGGTACAGCTTGTCGGCGAGCAGGATCAGGCCCGAGGCCAGGGTCAGCACGACCAGGAGGATCTCAAACAGTTTCATTCAGGGTCCTTTGCAACGTCACCAGACGACCGGCCCCGCGAGGCCGGTGCGGGCTTACTTGTTGTCCATCTGCAGCACGGCCAGGAACGCTTCCTGCGGGATCTCCACGCGGCCGACCTGCTTCATGCGCTTCTTGCCTTCCTTCTGCTTTTCCAGAAGCTTCTTCTTGCGCGAGACGTCGCCACCATAGCACTTGGCCAGCACGTTCTTGCGCATCGCCTTGACCGTGGTGCGGGCGATGATCTGCGAGCCGACGGCGGCCTGGATGGCCACGTCGAACATCTGCCGGGGGATCAGGTCCTTCATCTTCTCGCACAGCTCGCGGCCACGGCGGTCGGCGTGGCTGCGGTGCACGATCAGCGACAGTGCGTCGACCTTGTCACCGTTGATCAGCACGTCGACGCGCACGAACGGGCCGGCGTCGAAGCGCACGAAGTGGTAGTCCAGCGAGGCATAGCCACGGCTGACCGACTTGAGCTTGTCGAAGAAGTCCAGCACCACCTCGGCCATCGGCAGCTCGTAGCTGATCTGCACCTGGCTGCCCAGGTAGTTGATGCCGATCTGGCTGCCGCGCTTTTCTTCGCACAGCTTGATGATGTTGCCGATGTATTCCTCGGGAGTGAGCACATTGGCGCGGATGATCGGCTCGCGGATCTCCTCGACCTGGTTCACCGGCGGCAGCTTGGCCGGGTTGTCCATGTTGATGACCGAGCCGTCGGTCTTCAGGACCTCATACACCACCGTCGGCGCGGTGCTGATCAGGTCCAGGTTGTATTCGCGTTCCAGGCGCTCCTGCACGATCTCCATGTGCAGCATGCCCAGGAAGCCACAGCGGAAGCCGAAGCCCATCGCTTCGGAGCTTTCCGGCTCAAAACGCAGCGCGGCATCGTTCAGGCGCAGCTTGTCCAGCGCTTCGCGCAGGTCCGGGTAGTCCTCGGCATCGACCGGGAACAGGCCGGCGAACACGCGCGGCTGCATTTCCTGGAAGCCCGGCAGCGGCTTCGGCGCCGGATCGCCGGCCAGGGTGAGGGTGTCGCCGACCGGCGCACCATGCACGTCCTTGATGCTGGCGGTGACCCAGCCCACTTCACCGGCACGCAGCGCCGGCAGCACCTTGCGCTTGGGAGTGAATACGCCGACGTTGTCGACCTGGTGGTTGCGGCCGGTCGACATCACCTGCAGCTTGTCACCGGCCTTGATCTCGCCCTGCATCACGCGCACCAGCGAGACCACGCCCAGGTAGTTGTCGAACCACGAGTCGATGATCAGCGCCTGCAGCTTGTCGGTGTCGCGCGGCACCGGCGGCGGGATGCGATGGACGATCGCCTCCAGCACGTCCTGCACGTTGAGGCCGGTCTTGGCACTGACCGGCACGGCGTCGGAGGCGTCGATGCCGATCACGGCCTCGATCTCGGCCTTGGCGCGCTCGATGTCGGCGGTGGGCAGGTCGATCTTGTTGATCACCGGCACCACTTCCAGGCCCTGCTCCACTGCGGTATAGCAGTTGGCCACCGACTGCGCTTCCACGCCCTGCGCCGCGTCGACCACCAGCAGCGCGCCTTCGCAGGCGGCCAGCGAGCGGCTGACTTCATAGGAGAAGTCGACGTGGCCGGGGGTGTCGATGAAGTTCAGGTGATAGGTCTGCCCGTCCTTGGCCAGGTACGGCAGTGACACCGATTGCGCCTTGATCGTGATGCCACGCTCGCGCTCGATGGGATTGGAGTCGAGCACCTGCGCTTCCATCTCGCGGGCCTGCAGGCCACCACAGAGCTGGATGATGCGGTCGGCCAGCGTGGACTTGCCGTGGTCGACATGGGCGATGATGGAGAAGTTGCGGATGTTCCGCATCGAATCAGAAGACATAGGTGGCGGCGGCGCGCGGCGTCGTCAGGGTAACGGTCGATTATCGCATGCCCGGCGCCCGGCCGCGAAAACTGCCTCATCGGGCCGGGGCCAGAACGGCCGAAGCCCCGCCGGGGCGGGGCTTCGGGGGCCGCGCCGGCGCCGCCGAAGCGGCCCCGGCAGGCGCCTTACTGGCCGGCCTTCACCGCCACGAAGGCGCTGTTGCCGTTGGCCGTGCGGACCAGCAGCATCACCACGTCGTCCTTCTTGAAGCTGGACAATGCCCGGTTCAGGGCATCCACGCTGCCGACCGCAGTGCGGCCGACCTGCAGGATCACCATGCCCGGCGACAGGCCGGCATCGCGTGCCGCCTGGCCCTTGACCCCGGTGATGCGCACGCCTTCATTGCCGTTGAGCCCCAACTGCTTGCGCTGGGCCGCGTTCAGGTCGCTGACGTCCAGCCCCAGCAGGGCGTTGGCACCGGTCTGCGGAGCCGCCTCGCCACCGCCAGCCGACGGCCCGCGGGCATTGGCCTGCCCGTCCTCGCTCAGTGCGGTCAGCGTGGCACTGAGCTCATGCGGCTTGCCGTCGCGGTAAACCACCAGGTTCACCTTGCTGCCCGGCGCCATCGCACCGATCAGCGGCGGCAGGTCGGACCAGCTGTTGACCGCGCTGCCGTTGACCGAGCGGATGACATCGCCCACCTGCACGCCGGCCTTGGCGGCCGCACTGCCGGCCACGATCTGGTTGACCAGCGCGCCGCGGCTGTCCGGCAGGCCCAGTCCCTGCGCCTTCAGCGAATCGATCGGTTCGACCACCGCGCCGAGCTGGCCGCGGGTGACCTTGCCGCTCTTCTTGATCTGCTCGACCGCGCTCATCGCCAGGTCGATCGGGATCGCGAAGCTGATGCCCATGTAGCCGCCGGAGGCCGAGAAGATCTGCGAGTTGATGCCGACCACTTCGCCGCGGGTGTTCAGCAGCGGCCCACCGGAATTGCCCTGGTTGATCGCCACGTCGGTCTGGATGAATGGCACGTAGCGCTGGTCCGGCCCCCCCGTACTGCGACCAACGGCGCTGACCACGCCGGCGGTAACGGAATGGTCGAGGCCGAACGGCGAGCCGATCGCGACAACCCATTGACCGGGCTTCAGGGTGTTGGAATCGCCCACGCGCACGGTGGGCAGGTTCTTGCCATCGATCTTGAGCAGGGCCACGTCGTACTGCTGGTCGCTGCCCACCACCTTGGCGGTGAACTCGCGGCTGTCGCCCAGCTTGACCTTCACCTCGCTGGCGTCGGCCACCACGTGGTAGTTGGTCAGTACATAGCCATCGGGCGAGATGATGAAGCCCGATCCCATGCCACGCCCCTTGATGCTGGGACCGCCATCCTGCCCACCCGGCCCCTGCCCCGGCATCGGGAAGTCAGGGCCGAAGAAGCGGCGGAAGAACTCCGGCATGTCATCGTCGCCCATCGGGCCGCGCGAGGCCTGGCGGTTGTTGCGGACGATGGTGGTGTCGACGTTGACCACGCCCGGGCCGACCTGTTCGACCAGGTTGGTGAAGTCAGGCAAGCCACTGACCAGCGGTTGTGCAGGCGCCCGCGGCGCCGCGGCCGGCGCAGGCTGGGTCTGCGCGGCAGGCGCCGGCGCCTGTGCGCAGGCCACCAGGGGAAGGGTCAGGGCCAGCAGGCCAATGGCCTGCGTGCGGAGTCGGGGAGTCATCGGACGGCAACCTCCGGATCGGGTGGAAAGAGGAATACGGGCCCCGCCGACGGCGGGGCGTGAAGGCGCCCGGCTCAGTCGCGCGGGCGCGGCGGCACCGGCAGGTCGTCCTGCAGGCGCGGCTCGAACGGGTAGAACGCGGCACCACCGGCATGGGCCGGGAAGCTGGCATTGAGCGCACCACCGGCGGCGGGCGCCAGGCTGGAGCGCGGCCATGGCCGGGCCTGCAGCCCACCGACCTCACCAAACGGCAGGTTGTGGTTGGCGTTGGCCGGTACGGTCGGAGCCAGCGGTGCCTGCACGGCGGCGATGGCGCGCTGCGGAGCGTCATCGCGCTGGGCGGCACGCGCGGCCTGCTGGCTGCGGGTTGCACTGGCGCGGCGGGCGTCCTGGCGACGGCTGGTAGCAGCCATCGCCACAGCCGGCGCCGCCGCCACGGCCATCGCGGCGGTATCCACCGATGCTTCGGTCACCGGGGCCGGCGCGGTTGGCGCCGGTGGCAGTTCCGCCTGGCTGGCGATCACCTGCGGCGCCAGCGGTTCACCCGGCGTGGCCTCCTTCAGTTTCTCGCCGCCGATGAACAGTGCGACGGCGGCCACCGACGCGGCCAGGGCGGCGCCGCCGCCCCAGGCCCGCCAGCCACTGCGACGTACCTGGCGACGCGGCTCGGCCTGTGGCGCCGGCTCAGCCGCGATGGCGGCAGCCACGGCGGCACTGAAGCCGGCCGGCGCCAGCGCCGACGCCTGTCCGCGCATCACGTCGCCCAGCAGCTGCCAGCGTTCCTGGCAGCCGGCCAGCTCGGGGTCGTGCTCCATCCGGCGCAGCAGGAAGCGCGCTTCATCGGCGCCCAGCTCGCCATCGACCAGGGCCGACAGCTGCTCGCGATGGCGCTGGTCCAGGCGCTGCCCGGCGGGCGATTGATGGTTCTGCGATTCGTTGAACGGGTTACTGGTCATACGCGGCTCTTCTCACGGGTGGCGCTGCCGATGTCCAGCAGCGGCCGGAGTTCGGTGTCGATCGCCTCGCGCGCCCGGAAGATCCGTGAACGCACCGTGCCGATCGGGCACCCCATCTTCTGCGCGATATCCTCGTAGCTCAGGCCTTCCACCTCGCGCAGGGTGATCGCTGACCGGAGTTCTTCCGGCAGCGCGTTGACGGCCTTCATCACCGTCTGTTCCAGCTCCTGGCGCATCAACTCGCGTTCGGGCGTGTCGGTGTCACGCAGGCGCGTACCACTGTCGAACTGTTCGGCATCGCCGATGTCGATGTCATCGGTCGGCGGCCGTCGATTGTGTGAAGCCAGGTAGTTTTTGGCGGTATTCACGGCGATTCGATGCAACCAGGTTGAGAACTGGGCATCGCCACGGAAACTCCCGATCGCGCGGTAGGCACGGATGAAAGTGTCCTGGGCGACGTCCTGACATTCGCTCCAGTCGGCGATGTAGCGACCGACCAGGGCCACCACCCGATGCTGGTACTTGCGCACCAGGACATCGAAGGCGGCACTCTCGCCGTGCTGCACGCGCCGGACCAGTTCCAGATCCAACTCCTGTGGTGTATCAACCTCGGCCATGAGGGGCCGCACTCCTGTCAGCCCAACCGACGTCGGGCAATGAGACTGCCAATCCCGGGAAAAGTTCAGTCGCCGATCACCTGGCGCCGCACCAGCTTTTAACCACCGTTCCGTTAGCGTCCCGGTCCACGGCCATGGATCCGGGGTTGCCACTCCCCTGCTATTGGGATTTGACGCGAGGGAAACAACCTCTGGATCATAGCCGCTTCTCCATACACAACCGGATGGAACGTCCATGCTCTCAGGCTTCGATGGTCTCCGCTTCAGCCACTGGCACCCCGAGATCCGCGACGACGGCGTGGTGGTTCTCTCCCTGGATCGTCAGGACAGCAGCGTCAACGCGATGTCGCAGGACGTGCTGCTGGAGCTGGGCGACCTGCTTGAGCGCATCGCGCTGGACCTACCCAGGGGCGTGGTGGTCCAGTCGCTGAAGAAGGCCGGCTTCATTGCCGGTGCCGACCTGAAGGAGTTCCAGGAATTCGACCGTCGCGGCACTGTCAACGACGCGATCCGTCGTGGCCAGGCCACCTATCAGAAGCTGGCCGAGCTGCCCTGCCCCACCGTGGCGGCGATCCACGGCCACTGCCTGGGCGGCGGCACCGAACTGGCGCTGGCCTGCCGCTACCGCGTGGCGTCCAATGACAGCAGCACCCGCATCGGCCTGCCGGAAACCCAGCTGGGCATCTTCCCGGGCTGGGGCGGCAGCGCCCGCCTGCCGCAGTTGGTGGGCGCGCCGGCGGCGATGGACATGATGCTGACCGGCCGCACCCTGTCGGCCTCGGCCGCGCGTGGCATCGGCCTGGTCGACAAGGTGGTGGCGCCAGCGGTGGTGCTCGACACCGCCGTCGCGCTGGCGCTGTCCGGTACCACCCGCCCGTTCAAGCAGCGCGCGACGGCATGGGCCACCAACACCTGGCTGGCACGCAGGCTGCTGGCGCCGCAGATGGTCAAGCAGGTCGCACGCAAGGCGAAGAAGGACCATTACCCGGCGCCGTACGCGCTGATCAGCACCTGGCAACGCAGTGGCGGCAAGCCGATCCAGGCCCGCCTGGACGCCGAGCGGCGCGCCGTGGTGAAGCTGGCCAGTACACCGACCGCGCGCAACCTGATCCGTATCTTCTTCCTCACCGAGCGACTGAAGGGCCTGGGCAGTGGTGATTCCGGCATCCGTCACGTGCACGTGGTCGGCGCCGGCGTGATGGGCGGCGACATCGCCGCGTGGGCCGCTTACAAGGGCTTCGAGGTGACCCTGCAGGACCGCGAGCAGCGCTTCATCGACCCGGCCATGGAACGCGCGCAGGCGCTGTTTGCCAAGAAGGTGCGCGACGAAAGCAAGCGCCCCGCCGTGGCCGCACGCCTGCGTGCCGACCTGGAAGGCAATGGGGTTGCCGAAGCGGATCTGGTGATCGAGGCGATCATCGAGAACCCGGAAGCCAAGCGTGCGCTGTACCAGACGCTGGAACCGAAGATGAAGCAGGACGCCCTGCTGACCACCAATACCTCGTCGATTCCACTGGTGGAACTGCGCGATCACATCCAGCGCCCGGCGCAGTTCGCCGGCCTGCACTACTTCAACCCGGTAGCACAGATGCCGCTGGTGGAAATCATCCACCACGATGGCATGGCGCCGGAGACCGAGCGCCGCCTGGCCGCGCTCTGCAAGGCGCTGGGCAAGTTCCCGGTGCCGGTGGCCGGCAGTCCGGGCTTCCTGGTCAACCGCGTGCTGTTCCCGTACATGCTGGAAGCCGCCACCGCGTACGCCGAAGGCATCCCGGGCCCGGTGATCGACAAGGCCGCAGTGAAGTTCGGCATGCCGATGGGTCCGATCGAACTGATCGATACCGTCGGCCTGGACGTGGCCGCCGGTGTCGGCCGCGAACTGGCGCCGTTCCTGGGCCTGCAGATTCCGGCCGCGCTGCAGACGGTGGAACCGGACAAGCGTGGCAAGAAGGATGGCCAGGGCATCTACACCTGGGAAAACGGCAAGCCGAAGAAGCCGGACGTGGCCAGCGACTACCAGGCCCCGGCCGACCTGGAAGACCGCCTGATCCTGCCGCTGTTGAACGAGGCAGTGGCGTGCCTGCACGAAGGCGTGGTGGCCGATGCGGACCTGCTGGATGCCGGCGTGATCTTCGGCACCGGTTTCGCCCCGTTCCGCGGCGGTCCGATCCAGCACATCCGTGCGGTCGGTGCCGATGCGATCGTCGAGCGGTTGAAGGCGCTGCAGCAGCGCCACGGCGACCGTTTCGCCCCGCGCCCGGGCTGGGACAACCCCGCCCTGCGCGAACCAGTGGTCTGAGTTCATCGGCCGGGCCTGCGGCCCGGCACCCGCAGAGGCAACCGCCGAAGCAAAAGCCAGAGCCGGAGCCAGAACCGGAGCCGGAGCAACAGCCGGCTCTGGCTTTTCTGTTTGCTGGGCGGGGCGGTGTCGGGTTGCGGGGACGCCGTAAACCCGTCCTTGGGGGCTTGGCCGCGGCATCCATGCCGCGGACACCCCGCAACCCGACACCGCCCCACCCCTGACAGTTTCCCGGTGACGGTGGGTGAACTGCGATGGCTGTAGGTGTCGACCTTGTTCAGCACGGATCATTACGAACTGGCGGGTGTCGACCTTGGTCGACACCAAGAGCGAAGCGACCGGCGTTTGATTTTGATTTTCTTTTTCTTCTCCGTGGCTGGACGCACACGGAAACTGTCTGGGGCCGGGCGGGGTGGGTTCGCGGGGGTGTCCGCGGCATGGATGCCGCGGCCAAGCTTCCACGGACGGATTCACGGCGTCCCCCGCGAACCCACCCCGCCCGGCCAAGCACGGCTTGTGCTTGTGCCGTCAGCGACCAAGCGACCAGCCACGAGGGGCTGCGCCGTTGGCTGGAACACCCTGTTACCCATACGAGGCATGTCCCCGTCACAGCCGCATGCGATGCTGACCACCTGATCCCTGCCAGCGAGAACGCCCGCATGACCACCATCATCGCCCCGCGCGTGCACGACATCGGCGGCCTCGAAGTCCGCCGCGCCGTTCCCACCCTGCAGGCGCGCAGCATCGGTTCGTTCGTGTTCGTCGACCAGATGGGCCCGGCACTGATGCACCCCGGCACCGCCATCGACGTGCGCCCGCATCCGCATATCGGCCTGGCCACGGTCACCTACCTGTGGTCGGGCGCGATCGGCCACCGCGACACCCTTGGATCGGACCAGGTGATCCGTCCCGGTGACGTCAACTGGATGACCGCTGGTCGCGGCATTGCCCATTCCGAGCGAACACCGCAACCGGACCGCGACCATGACAACCCGATCCACGGCATGCAGACCTGGGTCGCGCTGCCGAAGTCGCATGAGGAAATCGAGCCGGCGTTCTATCACCATGCCGCGGCCACCCTGCCCGAGCAGCGCCGCAACGGCGCCTGGCTGCGGGTGATCGCTGGCCGCGCCTATGGCGAGGAATCGCCGGTGAAAGTGTTCGCCGATACGCTCAATGTGGCGATCGATCTGGACCCGGACGCGGAAATCGACATCGACGACGGCCACCGCGAGCGCGCGTTGTACATCCTTGAGGGCGACGCGCAGTTGGATGGCGTGGACATCCCCGCACAGCACCTGGTCATCCCCGAAGCCGGCGCACGCGGCCGCCTGCGCGCAAAGACACCGGTAAAGGCGATGCTGTTCGGTGGCGAGCCGCTGGATGGCCCGCGCCACCTGTGGTGGAACTTCGTGTCCAGCTCGAAGGAGCGTATCGAGCAGGCCAAGCACGATTGGGAAGCCGGTCGCTTCGGCACCATCCCCGGCGACGACAAGGAGTTCATCCCGCTGCCGCAGTACTGAGCATCGCGTGTTGCACACAGCCGAGGGTGTATTCCTGCACCCGGCGTTGACGCTACAGTCACCCGCTGATCATTGAAATGTGACATAAATCACACTTTCGACCGTCAAAGGAGTGCAACACATGAGCATGGGTAAACGCTTGTCCGCCGAATTCCTCGGCACGTTCTGGCTGGTTCTGGGTGGCTGTGGCAGTGCGGTGCTGGCCGCCAAGTTCGGTGGTGACGGCAATCCGCTGGGTATTGGCTTCCTCGGCGTGGCGCTCGCCTTCGGCCTGACCGTGGTGACCGGCGCCTATGCGTTCGGCCATATCTCCGGTGCGCACTTCAATCCGGCGGTCAGCGTCGGCCTGTGGGCGGGTGGTCGCTTCCCGACCAAGGACCTGGTGCCGTACATCATCGCCCAGGTTGCGGGCGGCCTGCTGGCCGGCTTCATCCTGCTGCAGATCGCCTCCGGCGCCAGTGGCTTCGCCATCGACGGCAGCCAGGCCGGAGCGTTCGCCAGCAATGGCTATGGCGCGCTGTCGCCCGGTGGTTACAGCGTGGCTGCGGCCTTCCTGTGCGAAGTGGTACTGACGGCGGTGTTCCTGATCGTGATCATGGGTACCACCCACGGCAAGGCACCGGCCGGGTTCGCCCCGCTGGCGATCGGCCTGTCGCTGACCCTGATCCACCTGATCAGCATCCCGGTCACCAACACGTCGGTGAACCCGGCCCGCTCCACGGCCGTGGCCTTCTTCGCCGGCAGCGGTGCGGTCAGCCAGTTGTGGCTGTTCTGGGTCGCCCCGTTGCTGGGCGGCGCGATTGGCGGCCTGATCTACAAGTGGATCGGCAACGACCGCTGATCCCCGCAGCAACCATTGCGGCCGACAGTCGGCCGCAATGGTTGCGCTTGCAACCGCGAATTGTGCGATTGCTCACGTTCCGTTAAGGTTGAGTTGACCGTCCGTGCACATGCCGGATGGGGTGGCGTCCGGGGATGGGATGCCATGGTCGCCGGCTCCGCTGGCGAAGCCAACCAATTCATCACCTTGGGGGATGCATGAAGTTCGTGCCTGTCATGTTGTCGAGCCTGCTTTTCGCTGCGGCCCAGGCCGCCGCGCAGGCGCCGTCCGAATGTCCTTCGCTGCCGGCCAGCAGCGGTCTGCAGTGGCAGCAGCAGGTGCAGGCCGATTTCCTGGTCTGCCGCGCCAGCACCCCTGATGGCCGCGAAGTGCTGAGCCTGATGCTCAGCGCGCGTGATCCGTCCATTCCGCTGAACCGCTCGCTGCGGCAGGAAAAAGGCAGCTTCGGCGGTGAATCGCTGTACTGGTACCAGCCCGACCTGGGCGGCCAGCAACCGCCGGGGTATGCCGAACGGCGCATCAGCGTGGTCAAGCTCGACAAGGGGCGTTACGCGCAGATTTCGCTGTATCCGGACAGCGCGCAGGAGCTGGGGTCACTGCAACAGCTGGCGCAGGGCATGAGCCTGACCCCGTCGGCCGTGGCCGCCGGGCGCTGAGGATGACGGGGATGACTGCTTGGCAGCATCCCCGCAGCGCGACCCGATCCAACGGTAGTGCCGGCCGCTGGCCGGCACCCCGATCCGCCTCCAGGCGAGGCAGTTGCCGGCCAGCGGCCGGTACTACGTCAGAACTTGCCTTCCTGGAAATCGACGAAGGCCTGCATCAGTTCCTGCCGCGTGTTCATCACGAACGGCCCGTGGCGCATCACCGGTTCGCGCAGCGGACGGCCGGCCACCAGGATCAGGCGCGCGCCTTCATTGCCGGCCGAGATGTGCAACTGCTCGCCACCGCCCAGCACCGCCAGTTCCTGGCGAGCGACGTCGCGCGCGGCGTCCTGCTCACCCACGGTCACGCCACCTTCGAACACGTACGCAAAGGCGTTGTGCCCTTCCGGCAGCGCATAGGTCCAGGCACGGTCGGGCGCCAACGTGATGTCGAGGTAGAGCGGGTCGGTGGCCGGTTGCACGATCGGGCCGCGGGTGCCATCGACCGTGCCAGCGATCACCTTCACCTCCACGCCCGCTTCCGGGTGCACCACGGGAATCCGCTCAGGCGCGAACTCCTGGTACTTCGGCTCGGTCATCTTCTCCTTCGCCGGCAGGTTCACCCACAGCTGGAAGCCACGCATCTGCCCGCTTTCCTGCTCGGGCATCTCCGAGTGCACCAGGCCGCGGCCAGCGGTCATCCACTGCACGCTGCCCGGGGTCAGCAGGCCTTCGTTGCCATGGTTGTCGCGATGCCGCATGCGCCCGTCGAGCATGTAGGTGACGGTCTCGAATCCGCGGTGCGGATGCTCCGGGAAACCGGCGATGTAGTCCTCGGCGCGGTCGGTGCCGAATTCATCGAGCAGCAGGAACGGATCGAGGTCGGGCAGCGTCGGGCCACCGATGACGCGGGTCAGGCGCACGCCGGCACCGTCGGAGGTGGGCATGCCACGGATGGTCCGCAGCACGCGGACCGGTTCGGGAAAGCTCATGGCGACTCCTGTTGGATGGATGCCACTGAAGATGGACGCCGCACGGCCACACGCCAATGGACGGCGCCGCAACCGATTGTTCCATCCCTGATGTTCGCTGCACGTCAGCACAACAAGCGTACGACCAAAGTACTACCGCCGATTCGTCCTGTGCCAATTGACCCTGTCGAGGGCACGCGGGACTCTTTGACTGTCTTTCCGGGAGAGAGCACCTCATGAAAGGGTTTTCCAAAATAGGCTGGGCGGTCCTCGCCCTGCTCGGCGCCTTCTGTCTGGGCACCGTGGCCCTGCGCCGCGGCGAACACATCAATGCGCTGTGGATCGTCGTCGCCGCGGTTTCGCTGTACCTGGTGGCGTACCGCTTCTACAGCCTGTTCATCGCCAACAAGGTGATGCAGCTGGATCCGACCCGGGCCACGCCGGCGGTGATCAACAACGATGGCCTGGACTACGTGCCGACCAACAAGCACGTATTGTTCGGCCACCACTTCGCCGCCATCGCCGGCGCCGGCCCGCTGGTCGGCCCGGTCCTGGCCGCGCAGATGGGCTACCTGCCTGGACTGCTGTGGCTGGTGGTGGGCGTGGTGCTGGCCGGTGCGGTGCAGGACTTCATGGTGCTGTTCCTGTCCAGCCGTCGCAACGGCCGTTCGCTGGGCGACCTGGTAAGAGAAGAGATGGGCCAGGTACCTGGCACCATCGCGTTGTTCGGTGCGTTCCTGATCATGATCATCATCCTGGCGGTGCTGGCGATGGTGGTGGTCAAGGCGCTGGCTGAAAGCCCGTGGGGCATGTTCACGGTGATCGCGACGATGCCTATCGCCATCCTGATGGGCGTGTACATGCGCTATATCCGCCCCGGCAAGATCGGCGAGATCTCGGTGGTCGGCCTGATCCTGCTGCTGGCCGCGATCTGGTACGGCGGCAAGGTCGCCGCCGACCCGGTGTGGGGCCCGGCGTTCACGTTCACCGGCACCCAGATCACCTGGATGCTGATCGGCTACGGCTTCGTCGCATCGGTGCTGCCGGTGTGGCTGTTGCTGGCCCCGCGCGACTACCTGTCGACCTTCCTCAAGATCGGCACGATCATCGCGCTGGCCGTCGGCATCCTGATCGTGATGCCGGAACTGAAGATGCCGGCGCTGACCCAGTTCGCCGCCAGTGGCGACGGCCCGGTGTGGAAAGGCGGCATGTTCCCGTTCCTGTTCATCACCATCGCCTGCGGTGCGGTATCTGGTTTCCATGCGCTGATCTCCTCCGGCACCACGCCGAAGCTGCTGGCCAATGAAGCGCACATGCGCTACATCGGCTACGGCGGCATGCTGATGGAATCGTTCGTGGCGGTGATGGCGCTGGTCGCGGCCTCGATCATCGATCCGGGCATCTACTTCGCGATGAACAGCCCGGCGGCGGTGATCGGCGCCGATGCGGCGTCGGCGGCGCACTACATCACCAACACCTGGGGCTTCACCATCACGCCGGAGCAGCTGACCGCGACCGCGGCGGCGATCGGCGAGCCGACCATCCTGCATCGTGCAGGTGGCGCACCGACACTCGCGGTGGGCATCGCGCAGATCCTGCACGAAGCGATCCCCAGTGGCAGCGACGCAATGATGGCGTTCTGGTACCACTTCGCGATCCTGTTCGAAGCATTGTTCATCCTGACCGCGGTGGACGCTGGCACCCGTGCCGGACGCTTCATGCTGCAGGACCTGCTGGGCAACTTCGTCCCGGCGCTGAAGAAGACCGAGTCGTGGACCGCCAACATCATCGGTACCGCCGGCTGCGTGGCGCTGTGGGGCTACCTGCTCTACACCGGTGTGGTCGATCCGTTCGGCGGCATCCAGACCCTGTGGCCGTTGTTCGGCATCTCCAACCAGATGCTGGCCGGTATCGCGCTGATGCTGGGCACGGTAGTGCTGTTCAAGATGAAGCGCGACCGCTATGCGTGGGTCACTGCGGTACCGGCGGTGTGGCTGCTGATCTGCACCACCTATGCCGGCTTCATCAAGATCTTCGACAGCAACCCGGCGCAGGGTTTCCTGGCACAGGCACACAAGTTCCAGGCCGCACTCGCCAGCGACACGATCACGGCGCCGGCCAAGTCGGTGGCGCAGATGAAGCAGATCGTGGTCAACGCCTACGTCAATACCGGCCTGACCGCGCTGTTCCTGCTGGTGGTGGGCGCAGTCCTGGTGTATTCGATCAAGACCATCCTGGCGGCACGCCGCAATCCGCAGCGCAGCGACCGCGAGACCCCTTACGTGGCGCTGAAGCCACATGAAATGGTGGATCTGTGATGAGTACGCAACTGGTTCCCGCCGGCCAGTACCAGGCGCACCGCCGCATCTGGCGGCGCCTGGTGCAGACCGCACGACTGTGCTGTGGCATTCCTGATTACGACAACTACGTCCGGCATATGCTGGAAAAGCATCCGGACCAGGAGCCGATGGACTACAAGACGTTCTTCCGCGAGCGCCAGGAAGCGCGCTACGGCGGACGCAATGGTGGCCGCTGCTGTTGAGGGCCGGGACGGTCTTTTCGCAGGCAAAAGAAGGCCGAGCGCGTGCTCGGCCCTGCGCGGGCAGAGCGGGTTCGCGGCGCACGCCGCGAACCCGCAACAGGAACGTCCGGTCAGAACTCAGGCGCCGGCCATCCACTTCAGGATCAGGCCGGTGACATAGGCCAACCCGGTACCGGTGGCATAGCCCACCGTCCCCAGCAGCACCCCCACAGGCGCCAGCGTCGGATGGAAGGCCGCGGCCACCACGGGAGCCGAGGCGGCCGCCCCGATGTTGCCCTGCGAACCGATCGCGAAAAAGAACAACGGCGCGCGCAGCAGCTTGGCCACCCCCCACAGCACCAGCACATGCGTGGCCATCCAGATCGCGCCGAGCAGGAACAGCCAAGGCCGATCCAGCAGCGACAGCAGGTTCATCTGCATGCCGATGCAGGCGATCAGGAAGTACAGGAACACCGTGCCCAACCGCGAAGCGCCTGCGGCTTCCAGCCGGCGCGCACGGGTGAAGCTCAGGCCCAGGCCCATCGCCGTGGACAGCAGGATCACCCACACGAACTGGCTGTCCAGGCTGAACTGGCTGGCCCAGCTGACGTTGGCCTTGAACCAGCCCGACAGCGGTGCGGCGATGGCGTGGGCCAGGCCGACGCCACCCAGTGCCACGCCGACGATCACCATCAGGTCGGTCATGCTGGGAATGCGCGCGTTCTGTGCCTCGTAGGCGCTGATGCGTGCCTTCATCTCGTCGATGGCACGCGTATCGGCCCCGTTGCGGGTGTCGATCTGCTGCGCGCGGTTGGCCAGGAACAGCAGGATCGCCATCCACAGGCTGGCGCAGGCCACGTCGACCACGGCGAACTGCCCGAAGGTGGTGGCATCGGTGCCGAACACTTCGCGCATGGCGACCATGTTGGCGCCGCCACCGATCCAGCTGCCGGCCAGCGCGGCCATGCCGGCCCAGGTATCACCGGCCACCGTTTCCGGATGGATCAGCTTCATCAGCTGGAAGGAGACGATCGCACCGAGCATGATGCCAGCGGTACCGGCACAGAACACAAGCAACAGCTTCGGCCCCAGCTTGATGACGCCCTTGAGGTCGATCGACAGCGTCAGCAGGACCAGCGCGGCCGGCAGCAGCACGTCACGCGCGACCGGGTTGTACAGCGAGGTGTTGTGGCCATCGATGACACCGGCGGTGTTGTAGATGGCGGGGATGAAGTAGCACAGCAGCAGTGCCGGCACCCAGGCGAAGATCTTCTTCAACAGCGGGGTCGGACCACTGGCGGCCCAGAAGATCAGGGCCAGGGTGGCGGCAATCAGGCCCAGTCCAACGATATCGTTGCTGATCAGGGCAGTAGCGGGTTCGGTCGGCATGGGATCCTCTGTCGATCGAAGGAGCGGGGAAAAAAAAGCGCCGCATGAAGCGGCGCAGGTCGAGATTAACATTGTCTTCACGTCGGGTCATGCCGCAGCGCGGAGCAGGTCGGCCGTCCGATCAAGCGGGGCGCGAAGCGCCGAAGTCCAGGGTGACACGCGTCCCGCGCGGTTGGCGGGGCTGCAACTGCAGCGTCCAGCCCAGGTGCTCGCACAGCCGCGCGATCAGGTCCAGGCCGATGCCACTGCCTCGATCGGCACGCTCGCCGCGGGCCATGCGCGCGTGGATCGCCGCGATCTCCTCCGGGCTCATCCCATGCCCGGGGTCCTGCAGGGTCAGTACCGCCGACGAACTCAGCTGCAGCTCGATATGGCCGCGGCCGCTGTTTTCGATGGCATTGCGCAGCAGGTTGCCGATCGCCGCCTGCACCACCGCCAGCGGCGCGACGATATCCACCGGCGCAGCCTGGATGCCGATGCTCAGGTCCTTGTCGCCGAGCAGGTGGCGATGGTCGTCGACGATCTCCGGCAGCAGCTGGTCCAGTGCGATGCGCTCGGCACGCGCGGCCAGGCGCGCAGGATCACGCGCCAGCACCAGCAGCAGCTCGATCAGCTGCTCCACGCTCTGTGCCGTGCGCAGGACCCGCTGCATCTGTTGGCGGGCACGTTCGGGCAGGCCCGGTTGCTCCAGCGCCAGCTCGGCTGCACCGGTCATCACTGCGATCGGCGTGCGCAGTTCGTGGCTGGCGGTACTGATGAAGACCCGCTCACGCTCGACGAACTGCTCGTTGCGGTCCAGGTAGTCGTTCAGCGCATCGGCGATGGTGTGCAGCTCGGAACTGCCGCGCGGGTCGACCTCGATGCGCTGGCCCTGAACGCCCGGCCGCAATGCGCCGATGTGCTGGGCCAGCAGGCTCAACGGGCGCACCATGCGTTCCATGCCGAAGGACGCCATCAGCACGGTGACGAAGATCATGATCACCCCGGCCAGCATCACCCAGCGCGTGGCGAACTGCTCCAGGTCATGGAAGTCGGAGATGTCCAGCGCCAGCGCGACCCGTCCCATCGACCGGGTCTCGCGCACCATCACCGCCGTCTCCCGGCCTTTGATCATCACGCCGTCGTGAAGGCCCGGATGCAGCGTACGCAGGCTGTCAGGCAGGTTGACTGCATCGAAGCGGTACAGGCTGAGCGTGTCCGAATCCTGCCAGCGATAGTGCGGTTCATGCTCGACGTGCTCGACGATGCTGTCCAGTTCGGAGTTGAGCAGCGCACGCCAGGCGGCATGTTCGGCGTGTTCGTGCACGTAGTTGCCGACGCTGAACACAGCGATCGACAGCAGGGCCAGGTAGCCCAGCAACCACCACACCACGCGCCGGTACAGCGGGCCCGGCCTACGCGCCTTCATCATCATCCTTGCCTGCATCGGCGGCCGCGGTCACCGCAAGGCGGTAACCAACCCGCGGCAGGGTGTGGATCAGCTTGTCGGCAAACGGACCATCGACGCTGCGGCGCAGCTCATAGACATGCGAGCGCAGCAGGTCACCATCCGGTGGCTCGTCGCCCCACAGGGCGAACTCCAGCTGTTGGCGGGTGACCGCACCGGGGCTGGCGCGCATCAGCACCTCCAGCAGCTTCCGGCAGGCCGGGTAGAGGTGGAGCACCTGACCACCCCGCTGGGCTTCGAGGGTCGCCAGGTCCAGCACCAGGTCGCCCACCTGCAGGCGCTTGCGCGGGTTCCGGCCCTGCGCACGCAGCAGCAGCGCCTCCAGCCGAACTTCCAGCTCGGGCAGGGCGAACGGCTTGGTCAGGTAATCGTCGGCACCCGCGCGGAAGCCGGTGATCTTGTCCGGCAGTTCGTCGCGCGCGGTCAGCATGATCACCGGCACCTCCGAAGCCTGCTCGGCGCGCAGGCGACGCAGCACCTCCGGCCCCTCCATGCGCGGCAGCATCCAGTCCAGGATCACCGCGTCGTAGGGATGGCTGCCGGCCAGGTGCAGGCCGGTGATGCCGTCCGGGGCCACGTCGAGCACGTGCCCGCGCGACTCGAAGTAGTCGAACAGGTTGGCCACCAGCTGGCGGTTGTCCTCGATCACCAACAGACGCATGCACGAAACATCCACGGAACTTCGTACCATGGTAGCGCTGCCCATGTCGGAATGCGGTCGCCCCGGCCTCCTCTGACGCTTTTCCAACCCCCGCCACCTCAGAATGGCCGTTTTGCTCCCGGAGCCTGCCGTGCCCGTAGTCCTGCCCCGCCGTTGGCGCCTGCCCCTGTTGTGGCTGTTGATCGTTGCTGCGCTGGCAGCGGGGATCGGCCTTCGGCAGCCGCAGCCACCGGACGAGCCGCGCTTCGTGCTGGCGGCCCGCACCATGGTCGAGAGTGGGCAATGGCTGCTGCCGCACCGGGGCGTGGAGCTGTATGCGGAGAAGCCACCGGTCTTCATGTGGCTGCAGGCGGCGGCCTACGAGATCGTCGGCAGCTGGCAGTGGTCGTTCCTGCTGCCATCGCTGCTGGGCGCCCTGCTCAGCCTGTGGTTGGTGTCGGATCTGGCACGCCGACTGTGGTCACCGCGGCATTCCCTGTACGCCCTGGCGGCGCTGTTCTGCACCCTGCAGTTTGGCCTGATGGCCAAGCGCGCGCAGATCGACATGGTGCTGGTCGGCATGACCACGGTGGCCCTGTGGGGCTTGATGCGCCACCTGTGCGAACGCCGCAACCTGGCTGCCTTGTGGCTGGCGGGGTTCGCCGCTGGCCTCGGCACGGTGACCAAAGGCGTGGGTTTCCTGCCGCTGCTGATGGTCCTGCCGTGGTTCGGCTGGTGGCTGTACCAGCGTCGCCGCGGGCGCAGCGTTGACGGCCCCCACCCGGCAACGCTGCTGTGGCTGATCCCGGCCTTCCTGCTGGGCGTGTCGGTGTGGCTTGCGCCGCTGGGCTGGGCCCTGCTGCACACGCCCAGCGCCGAACTGCAGGCCTACGCGCATGAGCTGTTGTTCAAGCAGACCGGTACCCGCTATGCCAACGCCTGGCACCATCGCCAACCGGCCTGGTACTACCTGCAGGTGATCCTGACCCTGTGGCTGCCGGGCAGCCTGCTGCTGCCGCTGCTGTTCAAGCCGTGGTGGCGCCGCATCCGCCGGGGCGACCGCCGGCAGTGGCTGCTGCTGGGTTGGGCGCTGCTGGTGCTGGTGTTCTTCAGCGCCAGCCCGGGCAAGCGCGAGGTCTATGTGCTGCCGATGCTGCCTGCGATGGCACTGGCGGTTGCGCCGTTGTTGCCGGGCTTGCTGCGCCGGCTGTGCGTGCGCCGGTATCTGTTCGGCTACAGCGTGGTGCTGATGCTGGCCACCGGCGTGCTCGGCGTGATGCTGATGACCGAGCACCCGTGGGCCTTGGCGCAACTGGAGCGCCGGGCCATGCCCGATACGCTGCTGCCGGTGCTGGGTGATGGCCTGCTGACCTTCGCCATCGCGCTGGCCACGTTGGCCGTCTGGTTGCGGGTGCGCCGCGCCACGACCCTGGTGCTGCTGACCCACGGCATGCTGTGGATGCTCTACGGCCTGGTGCTGATCCCGGCACTGGATCCCTACGCATCGGCATCGGCGCTGATGCGCCGCGTCGGCGCGCGGATCGGTCCGGACGCCGAATTGGCGCTGGTCGCCTGGCGCGAGCAGAACCTGCTGCAGGCTGACCGCCCGGTACGCGAGTTCGGCTTCAAGCGGCCCTGGGCCGAGCAATGGCACGATGCCGGCCCCTGGCTCGCCGAAGCGCCGGACAAGCGCTGGTTGCTGGTGCTGGACGAGGCGATGAGTCCCTGCGTAGACCGGGCCAAGGTGATCGACATCGGCATGGCCAACAGGAATCGTTGGCAACTGCTTCCCGGTACGGCCTGGGACCCGCAATGCCACGCCGAACGGGCCGGCTCGACCGCCGAAGAAGACTGAACGTTGACTCGTGCCGGGGAAATCATTAACTCGGCGCGAACGAGCGTCCGACCCTTCTCCGACATGCAGGTGACGAGCATGGCTGCGGATTCCCGAACCCGCCTTCCCTCAGCATGCCCGTTCGTCCCCTTGATTCGATCGCGCCGCTTGCGACATCGCCACTGGCGTCAAGATTCGCCGTAACTCACTTTTGGCTGCCTGTCGCAATCGGTCTGCCCGTGTTTGCGCTGCTGATGGGGTTCGGCGGCGACCAGTGGGTGGCCGATCACCTGTTCCGCCTTGAGGGCAGCCGATGGGTGCTACAGGACGCCTGGATCACCCGCACGGTGGTGCACAAGGCCGGCAAATGGCTGAGCACGTCAGCGGCCTTGGTCGCGATCCTGCTGTGCTTCCACCACTGGCGTAAAGGACGCGATCACACCCTGCGGTGGGCGCTGCTTTATGTCGTACTTGCCCTGGCGCTGGGCACCGGCGTGATCTCCCTGCTGAAGTCACTGGTGCCGATGGAATGCCCTTGGGACTTGCTGCGCTACGGCGGCCACCAGCCATTTATCGGGCTTTTCACCGCACGCCCCGCTGGCATGGCCGCGCAGGCCTGCTTCCCGGCCGGGCACGCCAGTGCCGGCTACGCCTGGCTGTGCCTGTACTATTTCGCCCTCCTATGGCGCCCGTCGTGGCGCTGGGCCGGGTTGTGGATCGGCCTCGGCGCCGGTTTGGTGTTCGGCATCGGCCAGCAGCTGCGCGGTGCGCATTTCCTTTCGCATGACGTCGCCACTGCATTGATCTGCTGGCTGCTTTCGCTCGGCCTCTATCTGATCGCCAAGCGCGTCCTGACACACCGTCAACTGAACCATGCCAACCGCCAGGAGGCAAACGCATGAGCGCATCGGTCCAACGGCCCGCCCGCCTCCCCGCCCTTGCGGGTCTGCGCCACTGGCGGCCGCAGCTGTCCACCGAAGCGCTGATCGCGCTGACCAGCCTGTTCTTCGCGGTGGCCGGCAATGGCCTGTTCTGGCACAGCGCGATGGCCAGCCATCCAGGCAGCCTGCGCTACGCGCTTTCGCTGCTGCTGTTGCTGCTGGGTGCTCACGGCGTGCTGCTGGGCATCCTGGTCTGGCGCTGGAACGCCAAGGTGGTGATCAGCCTGTTGCTGCTGGTGACCGCATTCGCCGCGCACTACATGAGTCGCTACCACATCTACCTGGATGCGGACATGCTGCGCAACGTGCTGGCGACGGACCCCAAGGAAAGCCGCGAGCTGATGACCGTGTCGCTGCTGTGGCCGGTACTGTTGCTGGCCGTGTTGCCGATGGCGGTGTTGTGGCGCGTGCAGCTGCGTCGCCGCAGCTGGGGCCGCACCCTGCTGTGGCGGCTGGGCTTCCTGCTGGTGGCCGCGGTAACCGCCGTCGGCGGCGCGTTGATCTCGTTCCAGGATGTTTCAGCACTGATGCGCAACCAGCGCGAAGTGCGTTACCTCGCCACCCCGGCCAACGTGCTGCTGGGCATGCCGCGTGCGCTGCGTGGCGACAACCCGGTGCAGCGCGCACCGAAGCTGCCGATCGGCACCGACGCCAAGGCCACTCCGCGAGCGCCGGCCAGCAAGCCGCGCCTGCTGGTGATCGTCATGGGCGAGACCGTGCGTGCGCAGAACTGGGGCCTCAACGGTGGCCGCAACACCACTCCGGAACTGGCGCAGGCCAGCGTGATCAATTTCCCGGACATGCATTCGTGCGGCACCAGCACGGAGGTCTCGCTGCCGTGCCTGTTCTCGCCGTGGGGCCGCCACGACTACGACGAGAAGAAGATCCGTGCGCACCAGTCGCTGCTGCACGTACTGAACCGCGCCGGCATCGCGCCGCTGTGGCGTGACAACCAGTCCGGCTGCAAGGGCGTGTGCGAGGGCCTGGACTTCCAGTCATTGTCCGACGCCACCACACCCGGCCTGTGCGCCGATGGCCGCTGCATGGACGAGATCCTGCTGCAGGACCTGGCCACCCAGGTGCGGGCCAAGCCCGGCGACCGGGTCGTGGTGCTGCACCAGCTGGGCAACCACGGCCCGGCCTATTTCGAGCGCTATCCGCCCGCGTTCCGCCGCTTCACCCCGACCTGCGACACCCGTGACATCGGCCGCTGCTCGCGCGACGAGATCACCAACAGCTATGACAACGCCGTGCTGTACACCGATCACTTCCTGACCAAGACCATCGGCACGCTGCAGGGCATGCAGGACTACGACACGGCGATGATCTACCTGTCCGACCATGGTGAATCGCTGGGCGAGAAGGGCCTGTTCCTGCATGGCGTGCCGTATGCGATCGCACCGGCCGAGCAGACCCGCGTACCGATGACGATGTGGTTCTCGCCGGGCTTCGCCAGCAGCCGTGGGTTGGACCTGCAGTGCGTGCGCAAGCGTTCGGCGGCCTATACAGACCACGACAACCTGTTCCCGTCGGTGCTGGGCCTGATGCAGGTTAAGACGGCGCTGTACGAGCGCGACCGCGACGTGTTCGCCAACTGCGAAGGTTGAGGGGTGTTTGGCAGGGCTTGCAGCCCTGCACCTGCAGGGGCAACGGCAACGGCCGAAGCAACAGCAGAAGCGGGTTTCCTGAGGGGTGGCGGGGTGGGTCCGGTTGCGGGGGACGCTGCAAGTACGTCCATGTAAGCTCGGTCGCCGCATCCATGCGGCTCACGCCCCCGCAACCGGCCCCACCCCGCCTTCGACAGTTTTCCGCGATCTGTTGGAACGATCTTGGGGTCAGATCCGTTTTCCGGAAGAAAACGGATCTGACCCCATTTTGATTGTCGATACCTGACAGATGTGTCGACCAAGGTCGACACCTACCAACAGCCGCCACGATCTGTCAGACGTGGGGCGGTGTGGGCTTGCAGGACCGTTGGCGCCATGGATGGCGCCATCGAGCCCCCATGGATGGGTTTACAGCGTGTCCTGCAAGCCCACACCGCCGCGCCATCCCACGGATACCCCGCTGTTGCGGTTGCTTCGGCGGTTGCTGTTGCTTGTGCTCTGGCCTCTGCGGGTGCCGGGCGCCGCCCGGCCGACTTCCGCCACTTGCGGTGGCAGCGACGGCCCACTAGCCTTCGGCCGTCGTTCACCACCCAAGGACCGCCCGTGAAACACCGTCATCTCCTGCTGGCCTCGGCAATCGCCGCCGCCACGCTGGCCCTGGCCGCCTGCAAGAAGGAAGCTGCCCCAGGCACCGATACCGCCAGCAGCAGCGCTCCGGCCGGTGAAACCGCCGACCAGTTCGTGGCCCGCATCAATGCCGAATTCAAGGCCGCTTACCCGGAGATGACCTCGGCGCAGTGGCTGTCCTCCACCTACATCAACGGTGATTCGGAACGCATTGCGGCCAAGGCCAACGAGCGTTCGCTGACGCAGCTCAACAGCTGGATCGAACAGGCCGCCAAGTTCGACGGCAAGCCGATGAGCGAGGACAGCAAGCGCGCGATCCACCTGCTGAAGCTGATGTCCTCGATGCCTGCACCGCGCGACCCGGCCAAGCTGGCCGAGCTGACCCAGATCGCCACGCGCATGGAAGGCAGCTACGGTGCCGGCAAGTACTGCACCGATGCCAATGATCCGAACTCCTGCCGCCAGCTGGGCGAGCTGGAACAGGTGCTGGCGCGCAGCCGCGACTATGACAAGCAGCTCGACGCCTGGCAGGGCTGGCACAGCACCACCAAGAGCATGCGCGGCGACTACCAGAAGTTCGTCGGCCTGGTGAACGAAGGCGCCAAGGGCATGGGCTTTGCCGACGCCGGCCAGATGTGGCGCAGCGGCTACGACATGCCGCCGGAGCAGATCGGCCCGGAAACCGACCGGCTCTGGGAACAGGTCAAGCCGATGTACGAGCAGCTGCACTGCTATGCACGCGGCAAGCTGGACAAGACCTACGGCAAGGACAAGGCCGAAGTGGGCAACGGCCTGATTGCCGCGCACCTGCTGGGCAACATGTGGCAGCAGGACTGGTCGAACCTGTGGGACCAGCTGGAACCGTACCCGGGTGCCGGCAGCCTGGACATCACCGCTGCACTGGAAAAGCAGTACCAGGCCAACCTGAGCGCGGCGCTGGCCAAGGCCGGCAAGGACGCCAACGTGGCGGCCCAGTACAAGGCCCAGCGCGAAGCCGAACTGCGTACCGCCAAGCAGATGACCGAACGCGCACAGGACTTCTATGTGTCGCTGGGCATGCCGTCGCTGCCGCAGTCGTACTGGGAACGCACCCAGTTCATCAAGCCCGACGACCGCGATGTGGTCTGCCACGCCAGCGCCTGGGACATGAACATGGAAGGCGATGTGCGCACCAAGATGTGCATCAAGCCGAACGAAGAGAACTTCACCACCATCTACCACGAGCTGGGCCATATCTATTACGACCTGGCCTACAACCCGCTGCCACCGCTGTTCCAGGGCGGTGCCAACGATGGCTTCCATGAGGCGATCGGCGACACCATCGTGCTGGCGATGACGCCCAAGTACCTCAGCTCGATCGGCCTGGTCGATGCACCGACCGAGAGCCGCGAAGCGGTCATCAACAACCAGATGCGCATGGCGCTGTCGGGCGTGTCGTTCCTGCCGTTCGGGCTGATGATCGACCGCTGGCGCTGGGGCGTGTTCGATGGTTCGATCACCGCCGACAACTACAACAAGGCGTGGTGGGACCTGAAGGCCAAGTACCAGGGCGTGGCCCCGGCCAGCCCCCGTGGCGAGGAATTCTTCGATCCGGGCGCGAAGTACCACGTGCCGGGCAACACCCCCTACACCCGCTACTTCCTGGCCCGCATCCTGCAGTTCCAGTTCTACAAGGGCCTGTGCGATGCAGCCGGCTACAAGGGCCCGCTGCACGAGTGCACCTTCTACGGCAACAAGGAAGCCGGCCAGAAATACTGGGCGATGCTGAGCAAGGGTGCCAGCCAGCCGTGGCAGGCCACGCTGAAGGAGCTGACCGGCACCGACAAGCTCGATGCCGGCCCGATGATCGAGTACTTCACTCCGGTCAACGAGTGGCTGAAGCAGCAGAACGAAGGCCAGATGTGTGGCTGGCAGGCCAACGCGGCCCCGGCGGCGAAATGAGAAAAGGGGCGGATCCGCAAGGATCCGCCCCTTCTCCGTGTTGTAGAGCCGAGCCATGCTCGGCTCTACAGATTCGGCGCGATCAGCTGTCCTTCTTCGCCGCCATCGCCGCGGCCAGTTCCGCCTTGAATTCCTCGAAGGTCTGGCCCTTCTCTTTCGCTTCGGCGTGCGCGGCGTCGCGCAGCGCATCGGAGTACATCAGGCGCACCGGCGTGCCGTTGCGCTCGTGCAGTTCACCGGCCTGCATGATCAGCGCCAGTACCTGTGCGGCGGAGTCACTGTGGCCGGCGATACGGCCGTCCATGCCCAGCACCCATTCGCCGTCGCGGCGCACGACACCGGCCAGCAGGGTGCGCTGCGCGTCGCGCAGTTCGGCATGCGGCTCCACCGGCGAGGCCTGGGCAGCGGCCTTGTTGGCGGCCTGCTTTTCCTGGCGACGGCGCTGGTCGCGGCGGGTCTTGGAGCTGGTGGACATGGTGCAATACCGCTGCGAGGGGGGCGCAAGGATAGCGCACCCCACCCGCCACGCCGCTTCACACCCCCTCAATCCAGCACTTTGCCGTGCCGCCAGTAGCCCATGAAGCTGATCGCGCGGCGATCCAGCCCGCAGTCGCGGACCAGATGACGACGGATCGCCATCACCGCCGCTGCCTCGCCTGCCACCCAGGCATACAGCGGCCCGACCACGCGGGTATCGGCCTGTTCCCAGAGGATCTGCGTATCGACGTCGATCTCCTCCGGCGCATCGCCGGCAGCCACGCCCGAGGCCGCTGCCAGCCGCGCCTGCACCGCCTGCAACAGAGGCGCCCCGTACGCCGCGCGCCCGCGCGGCAGCCAGACCAGCTCGGCGGAAGCCGGTGCCTTCAGCGGCACCGCGTCGCCGGCCTGCGCCACTTCCAGCAGCGCCAGCGTACGCGGCGGATCCACCATGGCCGCCAGTTCCTCAAGAATGCCGGCCACCGCCGGTAACGCGGTTTCATCGGCCACCAGCAGCACCTGGCCGACGCCGGCCGGCGGCTTCCATTCCCAACCTTCGCTGCTGTCGGCACAGTCGGCATCGGGAGCCAGCAACACCACACGGTCGCCGGGGCGTGCATGGATGGCCCAGCGCGAGGCCGGCCCGGTCTCGCCATGCAGCACGAAATCAACATCGACTTCGCCCAGCTCTGCACGCAGCTGGCGGATGGTATAGGTGCGCATCGGCGGGCGCTGATCGTCCGGCAGCGCCCGGTAGCGGGGATACCAGTCCTCGCCGCTGGGCACCTGTGGCAGGTCCTGCCCGGGCAAGGGGAAGAATACCTTGATGCGCTGGTCCGGGCCTTCGGTCTTCATCCGCGCCACGTCGGCGCCGGTGAACACCATGCGGTCCAGGGAAGGGGAAAGAACGCGGCGCTCCTTCAGCGCCACCTCGAACAGGCGGTAGGTCTGCTGCGCAGCCATGGCGAAACCTCATGCAACGACATTGGGTCGGCTGGCTGTCGTGCACCCACGCACCGGCTGGCTGGAATGCCCAGCCTAGTCCGGCCGTTCCCTGCCGCAAGTGTTTCGGGCATCGCGGCCCACCCTACCCCTGCGCGCTGCTCAGTGACCCGTGCAGGCTGCCTGCGCCGCGCGCTCGCGCTGGTGTTCCCAGTACCAGAACACGAAACCGGCGCCGAAGAACGCCGCCTGGCCCAGTGCCAGGTGCAGCGGGCTGCCGCTCAGCAGTGGTGACACCACGCCGGCCACCACGGTGCTGATCATCAGCTGCACGAAGGCCTGCAGCGACGAGGCCAGGCCGCGCTGATGCGGGTACATGTCCAGCACCGCCAGCGCCAGGATCGGGAAGATCAGCGCCATGCCCATGCCACCCAGGAAGATCGGCAGTACCGCCCATGGCAGCACGAACTGTGGCGACAGCACCACGTAGCCAACGTTCAACAGCACTGACAATGCGCAAAGGCCGAAACCAATGGAGACCTGGCGGGTGGGCGTGGTGTGCCCGGCCATGCGCCCGGACAGGAATGAGCCGGTGGTCATGCCGCCGATGGTCGGGATGAACAACCAGGCGAAACCGCCCTCGCCCAGGTGCAGGTGCTGCATCACGAACACCGGCGCCGAGGAGATGTACAGGAAGATTCCACCAAAGCCGATGCTGCCGGCCAGCGCCAGGCGCAGGAAGCGTGGATTGAAACCGATGCGCACGTAATCACGCAGCAGCACGCGCGGCGACAACGGCACGCGCGCTTCGACGGGATGGGTCTCGGGCAGGTAGCGTGCAGTGGCCGCCAGCAGGACCAGCCCGAACACCACCAGGAACCAGAAGATCAGCGGCCACCCCGCGCCACTGAGCAGGATCCAGCCACCGATGATCGGCGCGATGGCCGGGGCGATGCCGAACAGCATGGACACCTGGCTCATCAGCCGCTGCGCGTCATGGCCGTGGTACAGATCGCGGATCACCGCGCGGCCGACGATCATGCCGACACCCGCCGACAGGCCCTGCAGCGCACGGAACGCCAGCAGCGTGGTCAGGTCGGTGGACAGTGCGCAGCCCACCGAGGCGCCGACGAACACCACCAGGCCACCGAGGATCACCCGCTTGCGGCCCCAGGCGTCGGACAGCGGACCGTGCGCCAGGCTCATCAGGCCGTAGAACAGCAGGTAGACGCTGATGGTCTGCTGCACCGCCACCTCGTCCACCGCCAGGCGCTGGGCCAGCTGCGGGAAGGCCGGGAAGATGGTGTCGATCGAGAACGGGCCGAACATGGCCAGGCCGGCAAGCAGCAGGGCCATGCGGCGGGTGGAGGGAGCAACAGCGGCGGTCATGGGAAAGGCGTCCGGCAGGGCCATGCGCGGCACGCACGGCGGGCGCCGGTCCCTGTCTGCAGGGAGGGCGCCAGATGAATTCGGGTATCTGGCCATCATAGGTGGGGATTGCGCCTGATGCCATGCAGCGATGCACAAAACGCACGTCCGGGCCATCGGCCATTCAGGCGCAGCGGCCAGGCCCGTAGACGGCCAGCGGGCCCGCAACGGGCTATAATCGGCGGGCAACACGGTGGGAGAAGCGGAACACCGCTGCCGAAGGCGCAACGCCCGTAATCGCTCAGGCCCGATACCACCCGTAACAGAACTCTGGAGAGACCGGTTCGATCCGGCGCCGAAGGGGCACGAAGCTGCGGTTTTCCGCGCTTCCAAACTCTCAGGCAAAAGGACAGAGGGGCGCCCCGCAGACCGCCGACCGGCGGCTTGTGCCCGTGCGTGTGCCCTTTCCTGACGGATCCTTCGCCATGTCCCAGAACACCCCTTCCCTGCGTGAGCTCGAGCACCACAATGCGTTCGTCGAGCGCCACATCGGCCCCAACGATGCCGAGATCGCGCAGATGCTCGACGTCGTCGGCCACGCGTCGCTGGATGCGATGACCGATGCCATCGTGCCGGCCAAGATCAAGTCGCCGGCGCCGCTGGCGCTGCCGGAGTCGATGACCGAAGTGCAGGCACTGGCGAAGATCCGCGCGATCGCCGACAAGAACACCGTGCTGCGCAGCTTCATCGGCCAGGGCTACTACGGTACCCACACCCCGAACGTGATCCTGCGCAACATCCTGGAAAACCCGGCCTGGTACACCGCTTACACCCCGTACCAGGCCGAGATCTCGCAGGGCCGCATGGAAGCGCTGATCAACTTCCAGACCCTGTGCGCCGACCTCACCGGCATGGAGATCGCCAACGCCTCGCTGCTGGACGAAGCCACTGCCGCCGCCGAAGCGATGACCCTGGCCAAGCGTTCGGCCAAGTCGAAGTCGGACACCTTCTTCGTGCACGACGCCGTGCACCCGCAGACCCTGGAACTGCTGCGCACCCGCGCAGAACCGATGGGCATCGTGCTGCGCGTCGGCACCCCCGCCGAAGCACTGGAAGCGGAAGCCTTCGGCCTGCTGCTGCAGTACCCGGACACCTTCGGCCAGATCGGCGATTACAAGGCCCTGGTCGAGGCCGTGCACGCACGCGGCGGCTTGGTGGCCGTGGCCACCGACCTGCTGGCGCTGACCCTGCTGGCCGCACCGGGCGAATGGGGCGCGGACATCGTGGTCGGCAACAGCCAGCGTTTCGGCGTGCCGTTCGGCTTCGGCGGCCCGCACGCCGCGTTCATGGCCTGCCGTGACGCCTACAAGCGCTCGATGCCGGGCCGCCTGATCGGTGTCTCCATCGATGCCCAGGGCAACCCGGCCTATCGCCTGACCCTGCAGACCCGTGAGCAGCACATCCGCCGCGAGAAGGCGACGTCGAACATCTGTACCGCACAGGTGCTGCTGGCGGTGATGGCCTCGATGTATGCGGTCTACCACGGTCCGGAAGGCCTGACCCGCATCGCCCGGCGCACCCACCGCCTGGCTTCGATCCTGGCTGCGGCACTGCGCAACGCCGGCGTGCAGGTCGGTGGCGACTTCTTCGACACCCTGCACATCACCGGCGTGCATGCCGATGAGATCCACGCCAAGGCACGCGCCGCCGGTTACAACCTGCGCGCGATCGACAGCGACTCGGTCGGCATCAGCCTGGACGAGACCGCCACCCGCGCCGACGTGGTCGCGCTGGCCACCGTGTTCGGCGCGCAGGCTGACGTCGAGGCGCTGGACGCCAGCACCGCCGACGCGCTGCCGGCCGGCCTGCTGCGCCAGTCCGCGTTCCTGACCCACCCGGTGTTCAACACCCACCACAGCGAGCACGAACTGCTGCGCTACCTGCGTTCGCTGGCCGACAAGGACCTGGCGATGGACCGCACGATGATCCCGCTGGGCTCGTGCACCATGAAGCTCAACGCCACCGCCGAGATGATCCCGGTGACCTGGCCGGAGTTCTCGCAGATCCACCCGCTGGTGCCGGCCGACCAGGCGCTGGGCTACAAGGAACTGATCGACACGCTGGAAGCGATGCTGGTCGAATGCACCGGCTACGACGCGGTCAGCCTGCAGCCGAACTCCGGCGCGCAGGGCGAGTACGCCGGCCTGCTGGCGATCCGTGCCTACCACCGCTCGCGCGGCGAAGGCCACCGCGACATCTGCCTGATCCCGGACTCGGCACACGGCACCAACCCGGCCTCGGCGCAGATGTGCGGCATGAAGGTCGTGGTGACCAAGACCGATGCCAACGGCAACGTCGACGTCGAGGACATCCGCCTCAACGCCGAGAAGTACAGCGACCGCCTGGCCGCGATCATGATGACCTACCCGTCCACGCACGGCGTGTTCGAGGAAGAGGTGGTCGAGATCTGCGAGATCATCCACAAGCACGGCGGCCAGGTGTACACCGACGGCGCCAACATGAACGCCCTGGTCGGCGTGGCCAAGCCGGGCAAGTGGGGTTCGGACGTTTCGCACCTGAACCTGCACAAAACCTTCTGCATCCCGCACGGCGGTGGTGGCCCGGGCGTGGGCCCATGCGCGGTCAAGGAGCACCTGGCCCCGTTCCTGCCGGGCAAGCTGGGTGACAACGGCCCGGTCGGCATGGTCAGCGCGGCCAGCTTCGGCAGTGCTTCGATCCTGCCGATCAGCTGGATGTACATCGCGATGATGGGCCGCGAAGGCCTGCGCAAGGCCACCCAGGTCGCGCAGCTCAACGCCAACTACATTGCCAAGCGCCTGGCCCCGCACTTCAAGACCCTGTACACCGGCCGTAACGGCCTGGTGGCGCACGAGTGCATCCTGGACGTGCGCCCGCTGGAGAAGACCAGCGGCATCGGCGCCGAGGACGTCGCCAAGCGCCTGATCGACTTCGGCTTCCACGCCCCGACCCTGAGCTTCCCGGTCGCGGGCACGCTGATGGTCGAACCGACCGAGAGCGAGTCGCTGCACGAGCTGGATCGCTTCATCAACGCGATGATCCAGATCCGAGAGGAAATCAGCGCGATCGAAGACGGCCGCCTGGACCGCGAGGACAACCCGCTGAAGAACGCGCCGCACACCGCCACCGCGGTGACCGCCAGCGAGTGGACCCACGCCTACCCGCGCGAACTGGCCGCCTTCCCGCTGGCCAGCCTGAAGCAGAGCAAGTACTGGCCGCCGGTGGCACGCGTCGACAACGTGTACGGTGACAAGAACGTGATGTGCGCCTGCATCCCGGTCGATGCCTACAAGGATGATGAAGTCGAGGCTTGATTCCTCACTGCATCGATAAAGAAAAACGGCCCGCGCAAGCGGGCCGTTTTCATGAGGGCGTGTGAACCAGGGTCCACACCCACAGTTACCCGATCACGGGTCCGGCATCTGTCCCAGGCTCAACTGCCACGATACGCCGAAGCGGTCCTGCACCCAGCCATAGCGGTTGCTGAAGTCGTAATCACCCACCGGCATCAACCAATGGCCGCCCTCGCCCAGCACGCGTGCCGCACGCTCGAACTGCTCGGCACCGGAACACTCGACGAACAGCGAGATCGACGGGCTGAAGGTGAAGTCGTGCACATCCAGGCTGTCGAAGCACAGGTAATGGGTGCCACCGAGCAGGAAGATGGCCTGGCGGACCTGTCCGGGTACGCCGGCGCCGGCCCCCTCGGGGTGGCGTTGCAGGGCCAGCAGGCGGAAATCGGCAAAGGCTTCGGCGTACAGGGCCAGCGCGGCCTCGGCCTGGCCGGTGAACATCAGGAAGGGACGGCTGCGCAGCATGCGGTACTCCTGGTCGACGGGCCGCTGGCGGCCCACACGATCAGGATGGCACGGCGGATGTATGCCGGCTGTAGAGCCGAGCCCGCGCTCGGCTGGCGACTACGCGAACAGCAGCCGACCACAGGGTCGGCTCTACAGAAACTACAGCAACCGCAGCCGACCGTAGGGTCGGCTCTACAGCTTCAGTCACGCCTCGCGCATGCGCCGGGCGATGGCGCTGCCGGCGGCGATGGTGGCGGTCAGCGCCACCATCGACAGGAACTGCAGGCGGGTGTGCGCCTCGCTCAACAGCAGGCCGAAGATCAGCGCCAGGATCGCCAGCGCGCAGCAGGTCAGCCACGGGAAACCGGCCATGCGGAACGGCAGCCGGGTACCCAGGCGATCGGCGCGGCGGCGCAGTACCAGCTGCGAAACCAGCGACAGCGTCCACACCAGCAGGCAGGTGGAACCGACGATGTTCAGCAGCACCGGCAGCACCCGGTCCGGGAACAGCAGTTCCATCACCGTGGCCGCAAAGCCGAACAGCACGCTGGCCAGCACGGCGATGACCGGCACCTGCCGCGGATCGGTCCAGCCCAGCACGGCCGGTGCTTCGCGGCGCTGCGCGAGCGAATACATCATGCGCGAGGCGCCGTAGAGGTTGGCATTGAGTGCCGACAGCAGCGCGATCACCGCGATCAGGGTGATCGCAGTGCCGGCGCCCGGAATGCGCGCTATGTCCAGCACGGCGGCGAACGGCGACTTCAGTGCTTCGCTGGTCCAGGGCACCACGGCGATGATCACGCTCAGCGAGCCGATGTAGAACACCAGGATGCGCCAGGCCACGGTACGGATGGCACGGGCGATGCTGCGTTCGGGATCTTCGGTTTCGGCCGCCGCAACGGCGACGATTTCGGTGCCGCCGAAGGCAAAAACGACAACCAGCAGCGCCGCACCGATCCCGGCCAGGCCCTTCGGTGCGAAACCGCCGTGTCCGGTGAAGTTGCTCAGGCCAGGTGAGGTGACCTGCGGCAGCCAGCCCATCAGCAGTGCCACGCCGATGGCAATGAAGGCCAGGATCGCCGCCACTTTCAGGATGGCGAACCAGAATTCGAACTCGCCGAAGTTCTTCACCCCGAGCAGGTTGATCGCAGTGAAGAACAGCATGAAGGCCAACGCAGCCATCGGCACCGGCACCACCGGCCAGACCGTGGCAAGCAACCCGGCCGCACCGACCGCCTCGGCGGCGATCACGATCACCAGCTGCACCCACCACAACCAGCCGACCGTGGCGCCAGCGGTGGCGCCCATGGCATCGGCGGCGTACACCGAGAACGCGCCGCTGGTCGGTTTGGCCGCCGCCATCTCGCCCAGTGCGTTCATCACGATGATCACCAGCGCGCCAGCGACCAGATACGAGACCAGAACGGCCGGACCGGCCGCCTGCACACCCACGCCCGAGCCGAGGAACAGGCCGGCGCCGATGGCACTGCCCAGGCCCATCATGATCAGCTGGCGGGGCTTGAGCGAATGTCCGAGGCGGGACGACGAAGCGGTCGGAATCGAATTGGGCATCGGCGGGGCTGGCGGCGGGCTACAGGGGCGACACCTTACCCTGTCCCAGGCCCGCGGGGATAGGCACAGCGCAGCAGGGGGCTCAGGCCAGTGCGGGCTCGCCGACGTTGCCGCCGATCCGGGCGCGATAGGCGCGCGGCGAGAAACCGGTTTCAGCCTTGAACTTGCGGGTGAAGGCGCTCTGGTCGCTGAAACCGCAGGCCTGCCCGATGCAGGCAATGCTGTCGTCGCCATGCAGCAAGTGCATGGCCATCTGGATCCGCAGCCGGGTCAGCACCTGCTGCGGGGTCATCTGGAACACCTTGCGGAAACTGCGCTCCAGCTTGGACAGCGAAAAGCCGGTGATGTCCAGCAGGGTCTGCATGCGCACGTTCTCGGCGTAGTGCGCGTTGAGGTGGGCCAGGGCCAGCCGCAGCTGCTCGTACTGGGCGCCCAGGCTGTCCTTCTGGCCCAGGTCGCGGGAAATGCCGATCAGGCCCTCGATGGCGCCATCGACCAGCAACGGGCGCTTGCAGGTCAGGCACCAGCCCGGTTCGCGGTTGGCGAACAGGTGCAGCTCCATCAGGTTCTCGATCACCTCGCCGGACAGCACGCGGGCGTCCTGGTCGACATAGTCCGCGCTGAGGCCGGTCGGGTAGATCTCGGCCGCTGTGCGCCCGATCACGTCCTTGCGCGCGCGCAGGCCCAGCCGTCGCAGCATGGTCTGGTTGACGTGGGTGTACCGCCCCTGGCGGTCCTTGATGAAGAACAGCACGTCCGGGATGGCGTCGAACAGGGCTTCGATGTCGGCGGGCTCGACTCGCATGGGGCAAGCATACCCGAGCCTGCTTTTGCCCGTACGTTCACCTTTGCCGGACCTGGGTTTAACGGGTTCGGTTCCAGTGTCGTGGTTCCCTTGATGATCCGGAGCCTCCCCCCCATGGCCGCCAGCAAGCCGACCGGCAAGCGCGCAACCGAAAACCACCCCCGCGGCAACGGCGATGAACTGCACCCGCGCGCCGGCGGCAGCCACCCGGCGATGACCACCGATCAGGGCATCCCGGTGGCAGACAACCAGAACTCCCTGCGGCAGGGACCTCGAGGACCCACGCTGCTGGAAGACTTCATCCTTCGCGAGAAGATCACCCACTTCGATCACGAACGCATTCCCGAGCGCATCGTGCACGCACGTGGCAGCGCGGCACATGGCTACTTCGAGTTGACCCGGTCTCTGGCCACCCACACCCGGGCGCGCATCCTGACCGAGGTAGGCGTGAAGACGCCCGTGTTCACCCGCTTCTCGACCGTGGCCGGTGGCGCAGGGTCGGTGGACACTCCGCGCGACGTGCGCGGCTTCGCGGTCAAGTTCTATACCAAGGAAGGCAACTGGGATCTGGTCGGCAACAACATCCCGGTGTTCTTCATCCAGGACGCCATGAAATTCCCGGACCTGGTGCATGCGGTGAAGATGGAACCAGACCGTGCGTTCCCGCAGGCGGCTTCGGCCCATGACACCTTCTGGGACTTCATTTCGCTGATGCCCGAGTCGATGCACATGATCATGTGGGCGATGAGCGACCGCGCCATTCCGCGTTCGCTGCGCATGATCGAAGGCTTCGGGGTGCACAGCTTCCGCCTGCTGAACGAGGCGGGCGAGTCGACGTTCGTCAAATTCCACTGGCGACCCAAGCTGGGCATCCAGTCAACGGTCTGGGACGAAGCGTTGAAACTGCAATCGGCTGACAATGACTTCCATCGCCGTGACCTGTTCGAGGCCATCCAGCGCGGTGATTTCCCCGAGTGGGAACTGGCGGTGCAGCTGTTCACCGAAGAAGAAGCCGACGCGTTCCCGTTCGATCACCTGGACCCGACCAAGATCATTCCCGAATCGCTTGTGCCGCTGCAGGTGATCGGGCGGATGGTGCTGGACCGCTGGCCCGACAACTTCTTCGCCGAGACCGAACAGGTGGCGTTCTGCCCGGCCAACGTGCCGCCGGGTATCGACTTCAGCAACGATCCACTGCTGCAGGGCCGCCTGTTCTCCTACCTGGACACCCAGCTGCTGCGGCTTGGCGGCCCGAACTTCCATCAGATCCCGGTGAATGCCCCGAAGTGCCCGTTCGCCAATCACCAGCGCGACGGCCACATGCAGATGCAGGTGCCCAAGGGCCGCGTCGCCTATGATCCCAGCTCGCTGCAGGAGGACTCGCCGCGCGAGACGCCCGCAGGTTTCCGCAGCCATGCCAGCGCCGACGATGGCCGCAAGGGCCGCACCCGCGCGGAGAGCTTCGCCGACCACTACAGCCAGGCCCGCATGTTCTTCCGTAGCCTTGAGAAGCCGGAACAGGCGCATCTGGCATCGGCACTCGTGTTCGAATTGTCCAAGGTGGAAACACTCAAGGTGCGGGTGCGTACCGTCAGCCACCTGCGCAACATCGACGAATCACTGGCGCAGCGCGTAGCCGATGGGCTCGCACTGCCTGCACTGCCCGACCCCGCGCCGACCGCCACGCCGGCGCAGGACATGCCTGCCGCTCCCGAGGTGCGCGTGATCGGGCGCAACAAGCCCACCCTGCAAGGACGCAGCATCGGCATCCTGTTTGATGAGGGCTCCGACGCGCGCGTGATGGCCAGCCTGAGCAAAGCGGCGCGGAAGGCAGGTGCAGACGTGAAGCTGGTCGCGCCCAAAGTAGGCGGCGCCACGCTGAGCGATGGGGCGATGCAGGCGGCAGATGGGCAACTGGCGGGCACACCATCGGCCGTGTTCGATGCGGTAGCCGTGGTGCTCAGTCCGGAAGCCGCGAAGGCCTTGTCGAAAGAGAGTGCAGCCATCGAGTTCGTCAGCCAGGCGTGGGCGCACCTGAAGGCCATCGCCAGCGACGCAGGCGGCCAGGCGCTGCTGAAGGCGGCGCGCGTCGGCAACGATGCCGGCATCGTCGAAGCGGAAGACGCCAAGGCCTTCCTGGCGGCGGCCGCCACCCGCCAGTGGGCGCGTGAACCCAAGCTGCGCCTGCTGGCCTGACTACTACAACAGGAGAACCGTCATGCCCCGTGGTGACAAATCCGCTTATACCGAGAAACAGAAGCGCCAGGCCGAGCACATCGAGGACAGCGAGCGCGAGCGTGGCGCAAGTGAAGGGACTGCCGAGCGCATCGCCTGGGCCACCGTGAACAAGCAGGACGGTGGCGGCAAACGTAGCGGCAGCGCACGCAAGGGTACGAAGAAGGCGGCGAGCAAGAAGGCGGCCAGCAAGGCGCCTGCCAGGAAGTCAGCCGCAAAGAAGGCCACGACCAAGGCGACGGCCGCGAAGAAGGCGCCTGCGAAGAAGGCGGCGGCAAAGAAGGCACCGGCTCGTAAGACCGCCACCAAGAAGGCCGCAAAGAAGACAGCGGTCAAGAAGGCCGGTACAGCCGCCTCGCGCAGTGCTGCAGCGAAGAAGGCGGCCAAGACCCGTGCGGCGAAGAAGACCGTGCGCAAGGTGGCGGCCAGGAAGGCGGCACGTACCCGCGCCCGCAGCTGAGCGCATCGTTCAACGCGGCAACGTCCTCATCCACGCGGCCACTTCGGCTGCAGCTGCGTCGGCACGCGCCTGCAGCAGCAGATGTGGCCCCTCCAACGACACATGGCGGGCATCGGGCAACAGGGCCTGCAGCTCGGCCACGCTGGGCGGCCACAGCAGGCGGTCGTGGCACGCGTGCAAGCACAGCGTCGGCACCTGGATTGCCGGCAGCAATGCACGCACGTCGACCCGCAGGGTCGCTGCGGCGCGTTGCCGCAACGTGCTCGTCGGAGTCCTGGCCAACGCTTCGCGCAGCATCGACGTGTGCCCGCGGGTGTACCACGGCCCCAGCAACAGGCGCGCCAGCAATGCCACGGGAGGCAGCGGCCAGGCCGGCGACAGCAGGGCTGCGCTGGCTGCCGGCAGTAGCACCGGCCGACGCGCAAAGGTCGCTGCAAGCACCAGTCCGCGCAGCCCGGTGGGATGGCGCGTGGCCAGTTCAACAGCCAACGGGCCCGAGAAAGACTCGGCGAGCAGGATGAAGGGACGACTGGGCAGCTGCGACCACAGCCGTTGGGCAAGCGTGGCGTGATCCTGCGGTCCCTGCGCGGGCAGCGTGATCGCCTGCGTTGACAGACCGTAAGCCTGGAGTGCCGACAGGAACGGGGGCGACAGCCTGCTGGAGCCATCCAGACCGGGCAGCATCAGCACGTGCTGCGGCGCGGCCGATGCAGGGAAACAGATCGGCGTTTCCTCGCTCCCGATTCCCATGCCACCTCCTTTGCTGGCAAGCATCCACCCACATCGGCAGGCAACGGAACCCCTGCTCCGGCTGTCCTGCTGCTTTGCCGGCCAATGTTGGGCAATACTACCCGCTCTGCCGCGGGACGCGGCTACCCGGGAGAGCCGTTGATGCGATGGACCTGCGCGCTGACCATGATGGCCATGATGCTGCCACTGAACAGCTCCGCCAGCGATGGTTGGATAAATGGGGATGGCAAGGCGTTGACGGAGACCGATGCCATGAAATCCAGCGGCGGCTTCGCGGCATCGCTGCTGGTCACTTCCGATGCCGACTGGCGGGCCAAGTGGGCGACCCCGCCGGAGACCACTCCCCGCTTCAACGAGGCCGACGAAGTCCACCCGGGCGGTGAGTTGTTCCTGCTGACGTTCCTCTCCAACCCGCAACTGGACGAAAACCGCGTACCCAAGGTGCACTGCGATCTGCGCATGCTGCGCCCGGACGGCAGCACCAGTATCGACGAACGCGATGTTCCCTGTTTCACCGCCGCCCTGACCGGCCCGCCAAACCTGCTGTACATGACCAACCTGCACCTGAAGTTCGTCGCCGAGGCCGGTGATCCCAAAGGCACGTGGACTGCGCAGGTGGTGGTCCGGGATCTGCTGCGGAAGGTGAGCCTGCCGCTGCAGGCCCGCTTCGACGTCCGTTGAACCGGGGCATGCGGATGAAGATGCGGCGACTCCTGAGCTGGACCGGTCTTGCGCTTTGCGTGGTCTACCTGCTGTTGACCGCATGGCTGGTTCACGGCGCGCAGTCGGAGGGGGACCCGAAGGGTACCTATATCCTGATGGCGCTCCCCATCACCCTGCAGTCTGCCGCACTCGATGCCATCGGCGCAGGCGGCCTGCTGCGTGGCAAGCCCTGGTCGACCGCATATGCAGTGCTGGTTCCGCCAACACTGCTGTTGCTGTACGCAGCCGGCTGGCTGATCGAACGCTCAGCCCGCGGGCGCTAGCCCGCGGCATCGTTCCGGTGGGTGCATCGACGCCCTGCATGCGGGACATCGCAGGCAGGGCGCCATCCAGTATCCAGTTACAGGTCGCTTACGCCGCCCGCGCCGGCATGACCGGCATGCGCGGCCCCTGCTCCAGCTGGAATACCGCCACTGACGTGGTCAGTGCATGCGCCTGTTCTTCCAGCGCGCGGCTCGCGGCAGTGGCTTCTTCCACAAGCGCGGCGTTCTGCTGGGTCACCTGGTCCATCTGCACCACCACCTGGTTGACCTGCTCGATGCCGGCGGCCTGCTCCTTGCTGGCCGCTGCGATGTCGCTCATCAGCTGGGTGGTGCGCGAACTGGCCTGCGCCACGCGTGCGATCGCGGCTTCCGATTCAACGGTCACCGCCAGGCCACTCTTCACCTTGGAAGCGGCGTCCTCGATCAGTTCCTTGATCTCCTTGGCGGCGACACCGGCACGCTGTGCGAGCGTGCGCACTTCGCTGGCGACCACGGCAAAGCCACGGCCCTGCTCGCCTGCGCGCGCAGCTTCCACTGCCGCATTCAGCGCCAGGATGTTGGTCTGGAACGCGATGCCGTCGATCACCGTGGAGATTTCCGAGATGCGTGCCGAGGACTGATCGATTTCGCCCATCACCGATGCCATCTGTGCCATCGCCTGCTCGGTCTCGCGCACGGCGGCACCGGCGGCATGCGCTTCGCTGTCGGCCTGACGCGCCAGTTCGGCGTTCTGGCGTACGGTGGAGGTCAGCTCCTCCATCGACGCGGCCGCTTCTTCCAGATTCGCAGCCTGCTGCTCGGTGCGGCGCGACAGGTCGTTGTTGCCGGCGGCCAGTTCCTGGGCCGCGTTGTTGATGCTGTCGGCAGCCACTTGGATGCCGCGGACAATGCCGGTCAGCTGCGCGGTGGTGGTGTTGGCATCGTCGCGCATGCGCGCAAACACGCCGTCGTACTCGCCCTCCATGCGTGCGGTCAGGTCGCCATGCGAGATCGCGCGCAGCACGTCGGAAACATCGGCGATGCTGGCCTGCGAACTGGCCATCATGCCGTTGAGGTGCTCGACCATCGTCTTGAACTGGTACTGGAACGCAGCGGCATCGCCACGCATGCTGAAATCGCCGGCGCGTGCGGCGCGGGCCAGTTCATCGATCTGCGCGTTGATCGCCATCAGGCTCTGCTTCACCGCTGCCAGGGTGCGGGTCAGCGTGCCCTTCTCGCCCGGGTAGTCCGGCAGGTCGCGGCTGAGGTCACCCATGGCGTAACGCTGCATCACCTCGGCCATCAGCAGTTCCACCTGCACGTGTGACTCCACCAGGCTGTTGGTGGCCTGCACCATGCGGCCGAAATCACCGGGGAACGCACTGGCGTCCATGCGATAGCGGATTGCACCGGCCTCGTGCTGCTCGGCCATCTGCAACTGCGCGCCGATCGCCGCCTGCACACTCTGGCGCACGCTGGCCATCGCCTCGCCCAGCTGGGTCAGCTCGTCGCGGCCACCGAGGCGGAACTCCTGGTCCAGCTGTCCCTTGGACAGGCGCTCGGCCAGGTTCACCGCGCGCGCCAGCGGACCGGTCAGGCTGCGGCCGATCATCACCGAGGCACCGATGCCCACCAGCAGCGCGACGCCGCCCAGCACCAGCAGCTGCAGCAGGCTGCGCTCGCCCAGGCGGATGGCCTCGGCGGCTGCCTCACGGCTTTCCTTCTCTTCGAAATCCACGCCATCGGACAGTGCCTTGTTCCAGCCGTTGGCCGCTTCCTGCACCGGGCCCAGGGTCAGTGCCACGGCACCCGGGTAGTCGCCCTGCTCCATCAGTTCGCTGGTCTGCTTGTTGAGCGGGCGCGCGATGGCACGCTTGGCCGCGATGGTTTCCGCGATGGCCTTGCCCTCCGCATCGCCTGGCAGCGCCTGGTAGGCGGCCCAGCTGGCCTCATAGCGCTTGACCAGATCGGCAATGCGCTTCTCATCGCTGCCGCGGTCTTCGCCCTGGCGGATCAGCATTTCGCGCCGCACCACCATCATCTGGTTGTTGGCGTCGAGCATCTGCGACAACAGGCGCACCTTGGCCACGCTGACGTCGACCACCTGCTGCATCGCGCGCTTCTGCACGACGCTGGCGGTGGCGCCGGTGGCCACTACGGCGGCAACCAGCAGCAGCAACAGGCCAAAGCCCAGCCCAAGACGCCAGGCAACCCTGACGTTCCTCAAGTAGTTCATGGGGGTATCCAAAACGGGGGGATGTGGGCTTATCGGCGGCACGGCAGGCAATCTTGATCGCCGCCCATCGACGGCGTCGGCCACCGTTCACCTTGGTGAGTCCCCGTCCCAGCGGCACCTGCCGGTGCCAGCCGGCCGCAATGACATGCCTGCTCATGCGGGTATCAGATCCCTTTCACGGCGGTTCCGCACCGTCTGCGGGCAAGGTGGCGGCGTACCTGCTGGAGATCCCAATGCGCTCATCTGTGTCCCGATCCACCCTGCTCGCAATCTCGCTGCTGGCGTCGCCGGCCTTCGCGCAGGTGCCGCCGCCCAACCTGCCCGCCCCCATTGCCGAGAAGGCTGGCCCGGACACCGCAGTGCGCTCCGCACTGCATGCCCAGGTGCTGCTGGATCGTGCGAACTTCTCTCCGGGCCAGATTGATGGTGAGGTAGGCAGCAACCAGCGGCGGGCGGTGTCAGGCTTCCAGGCGGCGCACGGGCTGACCGTAACGGGTGAGCTGGACGACGCCACCTGGAAGGCTCTGCAGGCCGATACGATCACGCCGCTGGCCAGCTACACGCTGACTGCTGAGGATGTCGTCGGCCCGTTCCAGCCGATACCGAAAGGACCCGCCGCCCAGGCCAAGCTGAAATCGCTGGGCTACGGTAGTGTGGAAGAAGCCCTGGGCGAGCGCTTCCACGCGTCGCCAGAGCTGATGAAGATGCTCAATCCCGGCGTGGATCTGACCAGGGCTGGCAACCGTATCCAGGTCCCCAACATCGCCCCGGCCGCATTGCCGAAGGCCGCCAGGATCGTGGTCGACAAATCCGACTCCACGCTGCAGCTACTGGACGCACAGGGCAAGCTGATCGCGCAGGTGCCGGTGTCGTCCGGCAGCCAGCACGACCCGTTGCCGATCGGCGAATGGAAGATCCTGGGTGTATACCGCGACCCGCCGTTCCACTACAACCCGAAGCTGTTCTGGGATGCCCGAAAAGGTGAAAAGAAGGCCACGCTGCCGCCCGGCCCGAACAATCCGGTCGGCCGGGTCTGGATCGATCTGTCCAAGCCGCATTACGGCCTGCATGGCACGCCTGAACCCGGCCACGTGGGCAAGACCGAGTCGCATGGCTGCGTACGCATGACCAACTGGGATGCGCTGCGCGTGGCCGACGCAGTAGACACCTCGGTGCCTGTCGTGATGCAGGAGTGAGTCGATGCGTCTTCCGCAACTGATTGTGCTCGGTGTTCTGCTGGGATTGGGTGCAGGTTGGCGGCTGCACCGCGATATGGATGAGCCGGTGGCCGAAGCGCTGCCGGAAGCGCCATCGACGGTGGCCGCCGCGCCGGTGACGGAACCGGTAGCGCCAGGTGCAACAGCCCCACCCGCCTCCACTGCGCCGCCGGCCGCGCAGGCTCCGGATGCCCCGTCCGGCCTGCTGCTGCCGGTGCAGGGCATCCTGTTCTCGCAGCTGCGCGATACCTTCACCGATGCACGCAGCGAGGGCCGCGTACACGATGCCATCGACATCATGGCCGATGCAGGTACGCCGGTGCTGGCGGTGGCCGATGGCACGGTGGAGAAACTGTTCGACAGTGAGCGCGGCGGGCTGACGATCTACCAGTTCGAGCCCAGCAGGCGCTGGTGCTACTACTACGCGCACCTGCAACGCTACGCCGATGGCCTGGCCGAGAAGCAGGTGATCAGGCGCGGCGAGGTGATCGGCTACGTCGGCAGCACGGGCAATGCCAGCGCCGAGGCCCCACACCTGCATTTCGAGGTGCATGTGCTGGGGCCGGAGAAGCAGTGGTGGAAGGGAGAGTCGATCAATCCCTATCCGCTGCTGAAGTCGGCAGCGATGATGCCCGGCGCTGCCAGCGTCGCAATGCCACAGTAAAGACGGCCAACGCAGCTCCTGGAATCATCAGCAACAGCGCCGCCATCTTCCAGAAGAAGAACGGCCACAGCCAGAGGTAGTCGAGGTCGGTCAGCTTCAGCACGTCCATCGGCGGCAGCAGGTCCACCGAGGCCGCACGGCCGGCCAACACCGGATCGACCTCCAGCACGGTCAGCCGCAGCGAGGAACGGCCTCGCCGCAGTGCGTCACTGCGGCCGTAGCCGAAGTACGAGGCGGCGAACCGGTCTCGCTCGACCGATTCCAGTGCGCGGTGGATCTCCGGATCGGTCACCGCCGAGCGGCTGTCCGCGCGGAACTCGGTGCGATCGGTTGGGGTTTCCGCGCGCAGGCGCAGCTCGGGATCGACCGCCGGATCGGCGCCGTCATCCGCATAACGCAGACGCAGTCGCAGCGGGTCGTCGATGAAGCGGTACACCGTGATCTCGGCGGTCGCGCCCGGCTGCAGCACCAGCGGCAGGGTCTGCGTGCGCGAAGCCAGGTAATTGGCGAGCGCGCCCAGCACCAGCACGATGCCGGCCAGCGTCCACAGGCTCCACAGCAGCCACAGAGTCACCCGTGCGACCGTCTCGCCCTTCATGCCGAAGTCTCCGTCATCGCTGCGCTGCCCTGCCGGCTGTGCCGCCACAGTACCGAAAACGAAAAAGCCCCGCTTGCGCGGGGCTTTTCCTTCAGCAACACCAGGCAGGGCCCAGCGCTACCGGTCTCTCACTCAGGCAAACGGATCCTGCAGGACCATGGTGTGGTCGCGGTCCGGGCCGGTCGAAACGATGCTGATCGGGCAGCCGGCCAGTTCTTCCAACGAACGCAGGTAGGCGCGTGCCGCCGGCGGCAGTTCGTCCCACTGGGTGATGCCGTGGGTGTTCTCGCTCCAGCCCGGGAACTCCAGGTATACCGGGGTGCACTCTTCCCAGCCCTGCGCATCCAGCGGAGCATATTCAGTGCGCTTGCCGTTGTATTCGTAGGCGATGCAGACCTTCAGCTTTTCCATGCCATCGAGCACGTCCAGCTTGGTGATGCACAGGCCGCTGATGCCGTTGATGGCCACGGCGCGCTTCAGCGCGACGATGTCCATCCAGCCGCAACGACGCGGGCGGCCGGTCGATGCGCCGTATTCGGCGCCGCGGTCACGGATGCCCTGGCCGACTTCGTCGTCCAGTTCGGTCGGGAACGGGCCGCCGCCGACGCGGGTGGCGTAGGCCTTGGCGATGCCCAGCACGTAGTCGATCGAATCGGCGCCGACGCCGGAACCGGCCAGCGCACCACCGACGGTGGTGTTGGAGCTGGTGACATACGGGTAGGTGCCGTGGTCGATGTCCAGCAGCGCACCCTGCGCGCCTTCGAACAGCACGCGCTTACCCTGCTTGCGCAGGTCGTGCAGGATGCCCGCCACGTCGGACTTCATCGGCTGCACGTATTCGCCGAAGGCCAGCGCCTCGTCGAAGGTCTTCTGGAAGTCGACCGCATCGGTGTTCAGATACTTGGTCAGCACGAAGTTGTGGTAATCCAGCGCGGTGCGCAGCAGTTCTTCCAGCTGCTTCGGGTAATGCAGGTCGGCGATGCGGATGCCGCGACGCGCCACCTTGTCTTCGTAGGCCGGGCCGATGCCACGGCCGGTGGTGCCGATCGCCTTGCCACCGGCAGCGCGCTCGCGCGCCTGGTCCAGGGCGATGTGGTACGGCATGATCAGCGGCGCGGCCGGGGAAATCTTCAGGCGCGAACGCACTTCCACGCCGGAGGCTTCCAGCTCGGCGATTTCCTTCTGCAGCGCGGCCGGCGAGATCACCACGCCGTTGCCGATCAGGCACAGCGCGTCGTCACGCAGGATGCCCGACGGGATCAGGTGCAGGACGGTCTTCTTGCCGTTGATGACCAGGGTGTGGCCGGCATTGTGGCCACCCTGGAAGCGCACGACGGCGCCGATTTCCTCAGTGAGCAGATCGACGATCTTGCCCTTGCCTTCATCGCCCCACTGGGCACCCAACACTACGACAGACTGACCCATGACGGGCTCCTCGATTTGTTGCGGCCATCGGGGCCGCGGACGGGTAAACCGTGGCGGGGCTGGCCAGCACCTGGAGGGCGGCTCCAGACGGGGAGCGGCCGGCGATGGAAGGCCCAGACACGGAAAAAGCCGAACGGGGAGGCCCGTCCGGCTTTTGTGCATTATCCGGGTTTCCGGGGTCCGCTGCCACCTTTCCGACCGGCGGCTTCACCCACCGGTCAGGCCGGCGTCTCATGTAGAGCCGAGCCCATGCTCGGCTGCCTTCCCGCCGCTGCGCGGCGCCGCCCGAGCATGGTCTCGGACGCTACAGGGCGGGGTCAGTGCCGTGCCCACCACAGCAGGCTCAGGCCGGCCAGCAGCACCAGCCCGCCGAAGCTGCGCAGGGCCGGGCTGGGCAGGTCCAGCAGGCGCTCGGCCATGCGCTTCCAGGCGAACGGCGCCACGAACAGGAAGAGGCCTTCCAGCACCGCGACCAGGCAGACGGCGGCGAACAGATCTTTCATGGGGAACTCCGGAAAAAGCACGGGGCCCGGCGTCTGGCCGGGCCCCGTGGGGTAGTGCCCTGCGACCTCAGCGGTCGTTCTTCAGGTACTGCAGGAACGGGTCGTTCTTGTCGAGCACAATCACGCCATTGCCGTCGGTCATGGAGCCACGGTAAGCCTCCAGGCTGCGGTAGAACGCATAGAACGACGGATCAGCCGAGCCAGCCTTGCCGTAGATGCGGGCCGCCTCGGCATCGCCTTCACCGCGCAGGCGCTGTGCATCGCGCTCGGCCTCGGCGATCAGCACGGTGCTGTCGCGGTCGGCCTGGGCACGGATGGTCAGCGACTGCTCCTCGCCCTCCGCACGCAGCTTGGCCGCTTCCTGCTTGCGCTGGGCGCGCATGCGCTCGTACACGTCGTTGATCACCTGGCTGTCAGTCGGCAGGTCCACCTGCTTGATGCGCAGGTCGATCATCTGCATGCCGAGGCCGGCCACCGCCTCGTTGATCCCCTTCAGCTGCTCGGCGATCAGCTCGCTGCGGTCGCCGGACACCAGCTGCTGCAGGGTGCGCGAGTTGATCTGGTTGCGCAGCGAGTCGGTGATGATCGGCGCCAGGCGGGCGTTGGCCACACGCGGGTCGCCGCCGGTGGCACGGAAGTAGTCACCTACGTTGGAGATGTAGCCGATGGCGAAGAAGTCGACGCTGACATCCTTCTGCTCGGCGGTGAAGTAGCGCGCAGGCGCAGTGTCGAGCACCTGGAAGCGGCGGTCGAAGACCTTCACCGTTTCCACCACCGGCACCTTGAAGTGCAGGCCCGGCTTGATGTCCGAACGCACCACCTTGCCCAGGTTCAGCACCATGGCGGTCTGGTCCTCACGAACCACGTACACCGAGCCGAGCAGGCCCAGCACCACCGCCACGATCACGGCGATCCAGATAGGACTCTTCATCGGCTGCCCTCCTCACGGCCGCTCGGTCGCCCGGTCGGGCGGCCCACCGGCCGGCCCGGATCACGGGAAGCTTCCACCGCTGCACCCGGCAGCGACGGCATCACCACGTCCGGGTTCGCCACTGCGGCCGGGGCCGAGGTGGTGGGACGGGTATCGCCGGTCATCGGCACGTAGATCAGCTGGCGGCCATCGCCGCCGATCACCTTGCGGTTCTCGCTCAGCACCTGCTGCACGGTTTCCAGCCACAGGCGCTTGCGGGTCACTTCCGGGGCGTCCTTGTACTGGGCCTGCAACAGGCTGAAGCGCTGCGCGTCACCCTCGGCCTTGGACACCGCGGCCTGCTTGTAGCCTTCGGCGGTGGTACGGGCGCGCGAGGCCTGGCCTCGGGCTTCCGGCACGACCTTGGCAGCGTAGGCCTGGGCTTCGTTGATCAGGCGTTCCTTGACCTGCTGGGCACCGTTGACTTCGTCGAAGGCCGGCTTCACTTCTTCCGGCGGACGGGCGTCCTGCAGGGTCAGGCCGGTCACGGTCAGGCCGGTCTTGAACGCCTTCAGCAGCGCCTGCAGGCGCTCCTCGGCAGCCACGGCCAGCGGGCCGCGGTTGTTCAGCACAGCGTTGAGGTCGGCACGGCCGACTTCCTCGCGCACCGCGCTCTGCGCCGACTGCTCCAACACCTGGTTGGCATCGACGGTGCCGAACAGGTACTGCTGCGGGTCGTCGATGCGGTACTGGACGTTCAGCGAGACGTTGACGATGTTCTCGTCCCGGGTCAGCACCGGCACCTGGATCGAGAACGTCTTGATCTCGGTGGCGTTGACCTTGGTGACCGATTCGATCGGCCACGGCAACTTGAAGTTCGGGCCGGGCTGCAGGATGCGCGAGAACTGGCCGAAGCGCAGGACCACGCCACGCTGCTGTTCACCGATCAGCTGGAAGCTGGAGAACAGCACCAGCAGCACCACGGCCGCCACCACCCAACGCACGATGCCGCCGTCGAACAGGTCCTTCAGCGGCCCGGGCAATCCGCCCCAGCCACCACCATTGCCACCGCCGCGCGACCCGAACGGCCCGCGTCGATTGTCCTCGGGGCCTTGTCCGCCCTTGTTGCCGCCGGGTGTATTCCAGGCCATGCACGCTCCATCAAGATGTGGGCTGCGGCGCGGGCCCTTCCCGCGGCGCCAGCCGTGAAACCATTACTGATCATACAAGATGGGGCGGATTGGCAGGATCGAAAGGGGGGCAACGGGGTAAGGTGGCGTTTTCCTCGAAGTCAGGCAATGCCGATGGCCCCCACCACCCCGTTCACCGCCTTCCGCATCGAAAACGACGACGCCGGTTACCGCAGCGGCCTGGCCCAGCTCAAGGTCGAAGACCTCAGCCCCGGCCAGGTTCTGATCCGCGCCAGCTGGTCCTCGGTCAACTACAAGGACGCTCTGGCCGGCACCGGCAAGGGAAAGATCCTGCGCCGCTTCCCGCTGGTGGGGGGCATGGACGTAGCCGGCACCGTGGTCGCCAGCACCGATCCGGAATGGCGTGAAGGCGACGCGGTGCTGGCCACCGGCTGCGGCCTCAGCGAGACCCGCGACGGCGGCTACAGCCAGTATGTGCGGCTGGAATCGCGTGCGGTGATCGCCCAACCGGCCGGGCTGAGCCCACGCGAGGCGATGGTGCTGGGCACCGCCGGCTTCACCGCGGCGTTGGCGCTGCTGCGCATGCAGGACAACCGGCAGAGCCCGGAACTTGGACCGCTGGCGGTCACCGGCGCCAGTGGCGGCGTCGGCGCGCTGGCACTGTCGATCTTCAGCCGCGCCGGCTACACGGTGCATGCGATCAGCGGCAAACCCGACCAGACCGGTTTCCTGCACGCCATCGGCGCCACCGAGGTGCTGCCGCGTGAGGCCCTGGCCGACACCGGCCCACTGCAATCGGCGCGTTTCGGTGGGGGCCTGGACAATGCCGGCGGCGCCATGCTCGCCAGCCTGCTGGCGCAGACCGCGCCCTACGGCAGCGTGGTCAGTGCCGGCCTGGCGGCCAGCCCGACCCTGGAGATGACGGTGATGCCGTTCATCCTGCGTGGTGTGTCGCTGCTGGGCGTGTCGTCGGCCAATGCGCCACGCGGGCTGCGCGAGGACGTCTGGGCGCGGCTGGGCAACGAATGGAAACCGCAGCACCTGGACCGCATCTGTACCGCCGAGGTCGGCCTTGATGGCCTGCCGGCCGTGTTCGAGCGGATGCTGGCGGGCGGATCGCTGGGCCGCACCGTGGTGCGGATCGACTGAACGTCGCAGGCAGGCGACAGACGGCAGATGCGCCCCTCCCGCCGGTAATGAGCCCGCACTACACTGCGGGCATTACATGGGGAACAACATGGCACGCATTCTGATCGTCGACGACTCACCGTCGCAGCTGTTGGGGATACAGCGCATCGTCGAGAAGCTCGGGCACCAGATCCTGACCGCCACCGATGGCGCGGCCGGGGTCGAAACCGCCAAGGCCGAGCTGCCCGACCTGGTCCTGATGGACGTGGTGATGCCCAATCTCAACGGCTTCCAGGCCACCCGCACCCTCGCCCGCGACGAGGCGACCCGGCATATCCCGGTGATCCTGGTGACCACCAAGGACCAGGACACCGACCGCATGTGGGGCATGCGCCAGGGCGCCAAGGCCTACATCACCAAGCCGTTCTCGGAAGACGAGCTGTCCGAAGTGCTGGAGCGCGTGTTCGCCGGGCAGGGTTGAGACGCGCGCGGTAGTGCCGGCCGCTGGCCGGCAATCACAGCTCATTGCCGGCCAGCGGCCGGCACTACCGGAAGGCGTGCTCAGATCGTCTCGCCAAACGCCTTGGCCAGGTTCCGGTAGGCCTTCTTCTGCGCCTCGTCGGTCGCGGCCGGGGCCACGATCTCGATCTCGACGATCTGGTCGCCCTCCGGGTTGCCCGGCAGGCCCCGCCCGCGCAGGCGCAGCTTGCGCCCGGCATCGGAGTCGGCCGGGATCTTCAGTTCCACCGCGCCGCCCAGGGTCGGCACGCTGATGCTGGTACCCAGCGCGGCCTGCCACGGCGTGACCGGCAAGGTGTAGAGGATGTTGCGGCCATCGACCTCGAACTGCGGGTGTGCGGCGTACTCCACTTCCAGCAGCAGGTTGCCACCATGGTTGCCCTGCCCCGCCAGGCGGATCACCTGCCCCGGACGGATGCCCTTGGGCACGCGCACGTCCAGCTGCTTGCCGTTGACGGTGATGCGCAGGCTGTCGCCGCTGTAGGCCGCTTCCAGCGGGACCGACAGCTTGGCACGGGTGTCGCGGTTGGGGGCATGGCCCTGGCTGCTGAACCCCGGGCCAGGACCGGCACCGCCGCGCTGGCGCGCGAACAGGCTTTCGAAGAAGTCGCTGAAGCCGCCGTTGGCGCCACCACCCCCGAACACTTCCTCGAAGTTGAAACCACCGGCGCCGCCGTAGTTCGGCGGCACGTTGAACTCCTCGCCCGGGCGATAGCCCTGCGCGCGCAGCTGGTCGTAGGCTGCACGCTTTTCCGGATCGCGCAGCGCCTCGTAGGCCTCGTTGACCGCCTTGAACTTGTCCTCCGCCCCGGCTTCCTTGCTGACGTCCGGGTGGTACTTGCGTGCCAGCCGCCGGTAGGCGGTCTTGATCTCCGCCTCGCCCGCGCTCGGTTCCACCCCCAGGGTGGCGTAGTAATCCTTGAATTCCATCCAGCTACCTCGATCTGCTTCGGCCGCGCCGGTGGCGCCGCCCCGGGTTCATTCTACGCGCCGGCGATGCTACGCCGCCCCTCGTGCGGCGCCGGTGAGGCCGACTGATCCTGCGCAATGCGGTTGCCATCGCCCTGCCCCAGGCTATGGCTGGAAGCCCGCTCCGCAAAGCCTGAAGATGGGGCCTGCACGCCGGTTTTCCAATGTCTTGACGTCCCTGTCCCATCCGGCCCACTACGCTGCCCCAGCAAGGAGTTCCCCCATGACCATCCATGTCGGCGACCGCATTCCGGAAGTGACCCTCAAGCGCATCCGCGAGGGCATTGAAACGCTCGATACGCATTCGCTGTTCGACGCGCGCAAGGTGGTGCTGTTCGCCGTGCCCGGCGCGTTCACGCCGACGTGCTCGGCCCGCCACCTGCCCGGCTACGTCGAGAAATTCGAGGCCTTCCGCCAGCGCGGCATCGATGTCTACTGCATGGCCGTCAACGACCCGTTCGTGATGAAGGCCTGGGCCACCGATCAGCACGTGCCCGACGGCCTGCTGATGCTGTCCGACGGCAATGCCGAACTGACCCGCGCGCTCGGCCTGGAGCTCGACGCCAGTGCCTCGGGCATGGGCATCCGCTCGCGCCGTTTCGCCCTGTACGTGGTCGACGGCGTGGTCCGCGCCGCCTGGGTTGAACAGCCCGGTCAATTCGAAGTGTCTTCGGCCGACTACGTGCTGGAGCACCTGCCCACCTGATCTCCCACCGCAAGAGGAAACGGCCAGCCATGTCCAGCAAGCCAGCCAAAGCCCCCAGGCCCGCCGCGCAGATTCCCGGCATCAGCGAGCGCACGGCCCTGCGCGAGCGCGCCCGGCGCAACATCGAGGATGGTGCGATCACCGACAGCTACAGCGCCGACCGCAAGGTGGTGATCAAGCTGCTCAACGACGCACTGGCCACCGAGTACGTGTGCGTGTTGCGCTACTACCGGCACTACTTCATGGCCAAGGGCATGCTGGCCGACGCGGTGAAAGCCGAATTCCTTGAACATGCACAGCAGGAACAGGCGCATGCCGGCAAGCTGGCCGAGCGCATCGTGCAGCTCGGCGGCGAGCCCGACTTCAACCCGGATACGCTGACCGCGCGCTCGCATGCCGAATACAAGGAAGGCAGCGACCTGCGCGACATGGTCCGCGAGAACCTGGTGGCCGAACGCATCGCCATCGACAGCTACCGCGAGATGATCAACTTCATCGGCGACCGCGATACCACCACCAAGCGCATCCTCGAAGAGATCCTGGCGCAGGAAGAGGAACACGCCGACGAGTTCGCCGATCTGCTGGATGGGTGGATCGGGGAATGATTGCGCTGCGGATGCTCTGGTAGATGCCCACCTTGGTGGGCGCTTTGCCGTTCGCGTGCCAACCAAGGTTGGCACCCACCAAAGCGGAGCAATGCCATCCCGCCGCGCATGGCCCGGCACCTACCGGAGGACAGTGAACCGTACCTGCGTCCACGCGCCGTCCGCGGCCAAGGCGGTCAGGGTATGCGCCCCGGGATCGGCGAACTCACGCTGCATCAACTGTGCTCCGCGGGTCTGCGCGATCCAGCGTCCATCCAGCAACCAGTCCACCGCCTGCTCGCTGCCCAGCGCGCGCAGCTGCAGGCGTACGCCATGTTCGGCGTTGGGCGCACGCGCCAGTGCGGCGCCATCATTGAGGCCATCGATGTGCAGCGCGACGCTGGCCTCCCGGCCATCATCACGGCAGTCCGGCGACAGCGCCGGCAGCTGCGAGGCGTCGCGTGTGGCCTTGGGCAGCCACGGCGACAACAGCGCCGGCCAGCGCGCGATCTCACGCGCGACTTCTTCGTGCGGCAAGCGGCAATCGGCGGATACACGCAAGCCGGTGCGCGCGTCGGCAAGGTAGCGCTGCCGCCCCGGCTGCCAGCGCCGCGCCTCGCGCTCCGGGAAGGTCGGCGGTGCGGCGCCATCGAGCAGGTAGGCTGGCATCCTGCGCTGGCACAGTGCCGCCGGCAGCCCCTCGGCACGTTCGCCAGTGGGCCAGCAGATGTCTTCCTGGCTGACACTGGCCGGCATCGGCGCGGCCGCCGAATCACCACGCTGGCGCGGCAGGCTGTCCACCACTTCGAACATCAGCGGCAGCGCGGTGACCGCGCCGTACTGGCCCGGCAACGGAGTACCGTCCGGCCGGCCCACCCACACGCCCACCGTGTAGTGGCGGGTACTGCCGATCGCCCACGCATCGCGGTACCCGTAACTGGTGCCGGTCTTCCACGCCACGCGCGGGCGGCCACCGACATCGAACGTCCCGGCGCTGTATCCCGGGCGCGGGTTTGATTCGAGCATCTCGCGCACGATCCAGCTGGCGCCCGGCGAGGCCAGGCGCCGCTCGATCATCGGCTCGTCGTCGGTGTAACGCACGCGGCCGGCGATACCGCTCCGGTTGAGCGCGGCGAAGGCGCCGACCAGGTCTTCCAGGCGCGCGCCGGTGCCGCCCAGGATCAGCGACAGGTTGGGCGTACTGCCCGGCGGGAAGCGCAGCTGGATGCCCGCGTGCGACAGCCGGGCAGCGAAGCGCGCGGCGCCGACCCGCTGCAGCAGGTCCACCGACGGTACGTTGAGCGACAGCCGCAATGCGGCAGAGGCACCGATGGGCCCATTGAAGGCCATGTCGAAGTTGCCGGGGCGGTAGCTGCCGAAACTCTGCGGTGCATCGACCAGCAGGCTTTCCGAATGGATCAGGCCATCGTCCAGCGCCATCGCGTACAGGAACGGCTTGAGCGTGGAGCCTGGCGAACGCCAGGCCTGCACCATGTCCACGTGACCCAGCCGCTGGCGGTCACCGAAGGACAATGTGCCGACATAAGCGCGTGCCTGCAGGGTCCGGTTGTCGACCACCAGCAGGGCCGCCGAGGTACGCTCGGGCAGCGTCGAGAAATAGCTGGCCACGCGCTCTTCCAGCGTGCGCTGCAGGCCGATGTCGATGCTGCTCTGGATGCGTGCCTGGCCCGGATGCGCCGAGTGCAGGCGCTGCGCCAGCAGCGCGGCGTGCAAGGGAGGGCGCAGCGAACGCGCCACCACGTTCTCGATGCGCGCATCCTCCACTTCTTCCGGTGTCCACGCGCCCAGCTCGGCCATGCGTGACAGCACCTTGTCGCGCGCTTTCTGCGCAGCTTCCGGATGGCGGTCCGGGCGCAGCCGGCTGGGCGCCTGTGGCAGCACCGCCAGCAGCGCAGCCTCGGCATGCGACAGCTGCGCCGCCGGCTTGCCCAGATAGGCCCAGCTGGCCGCTTCCACGCCTTCGATGGTGCCGCCGTAGGGTGCACGCTCCAGGTACAGGGCCAGGATCTGCTGCTTGCTCAGGTGCACCTCAAGCTGCACTGCACGCAGCATCTGCTTCAGCTTGCCCCACGGGGTGCGTGAGTGCGGATCGAGAATGCGCGCGACCTGCATGGTCAGGGTCGAGCCACCGGACACGATGCGGCCGCCGCGCAGCAGCTGGCCGCTGGCCCGCAGGATCGCCAGCGGGTTGATGCCCGGATGGCGCCAGAACCAGCGGTCTTCGTAGGTCAGCAACGCTTGCAGGTACAGCGGCGAGACGCTGTCGACCGAGGCCGGATACCGCCACACGCCCTCGGCATCGGCAAACGCCCGCAATGGCGTGCCGTCGGCAGCCACCACCAGGGTGCTGGTATCACGCTGCTTCGGCAGCGGCGGCGGGAAGGCGAAATCCAGCACCAGCAGCAGCGCCAGCGCAGCGGCCATGCCCCAGCGCAGCCACGGCCACAGCGGCCGCCACCGGCGGCGCAGGGTCGCCAGCCGGGTCGTCATCGTGTTCTTCATTGCGGGTTGCCAGCAGGACGGGCCGCGCCGTCGCGGCCCGTCCGCGCGGTCACGGCTGTACCACCGTGATCGTGGTCGGGTTGCTGCGGCCGACACCGCGCAGCTGCGGCCGGTACATGTCCTCCACCAGCGGCGGCGGCACCGAGTAGGTACCCGGGGTCACCGCGCGCACCAGGTAGAACACGTTGGCCTTGCTGCCACGCGAGAGCTTCAGCGCAGCCACGTAGCGGTCGTCGCGGAACTCCTCGTGCTTGGTATCGGCGGCCTCACCCCGGTCGCTGATGGTGATGCCATCGACCACCACGTCGGCCCACTGCTTGGCATCGCCCAGGTTGAAGTTCTCGATCTCCAGACCCGCCGGCAGCAGGTCGGTCAGCAGTGCATCGGGCATCGTGGTGTCGGCGGTGACGGTGACGCGCACGATCAGCGCTTCGCCTTCCTTCAGCGGGCGCGGCGACCACGGCTTGCCATCGGTACCGAAGTAGCTGCGTTCAATACCCACTACGCTGTTGTCTGGTGCGGGTGCACTGCGCGGGATACCGGCCACGTCGATGCTGGCGAACATCGGCGGTTGCCCCTGCGGGGTGAAGCGCACGCCACTGGCCAGCTCGCTGGCGCTGAAGTTGCGTCCGAACAGCTTGCGCTCGCCAATCGCTTCGGTGCTGCCACCGATCACCAGCTCACCCGCTACCAGTGCCTTCTGGTTGGCGGCGAGCGCCTTGCCGAGGCGGGCAATCGCCACCTGCTCCTGCGTGCTCAGCCACATCCAGCCGGCATTGCGGCGCGCATCCAGGCCACGGCCAAGATCCACCGCACGCGCATCCCAGGCGGGCTTGGCCAGCTTGTTCTCGTGGGTCAGCGCGATCATCAGTGCATCATCGCGGATCGCGCTGCCGTAGTCGCCGAAGTACGACGGGCGCTCGCTGCTGGACTTGGCGAAGGCCGCCGCCAGCGCGGCCTGGCCACGCTTGGCATCACCCTGCAGCGACAGCGCCACGCCCAGGTGGACCAGCGACAGGCCACCGACCGCCTTGCTGCGTTCGTTGTCGTACAGCGTGCGCAGGGTACCCAGCGGTGCACGATTGACCCGAGCCAGCACGTAGCCCGAATACGCCTGGTTGGCGAACTTCAGCTTCTCGCGATCCTCCTGGCCATAGAACTGATTGCCGCCGGACAGCAGATCCTCGCTGAGCCGGTTGAGCGCCTTCTGCAGCACGTTGTCGGGCACTGCAAAACCGGCGTCCTTGGCATCAAGCAGGAACTCGGTGATGTACGGGGTCAGCCATGGGTTCACGTAGCCATCGTCACCCCACATCGAGAAGTTGCCATTGGCCACCTGCATCGACGCCAGGCGACCGAACGCACCTTCCATGCGCTCGCGACGGGTCTTGGCATCCAGGCCATCGGCGCCGAGCATCGACGAGGTGGCCTGGTCCAGGATCAGCGCGGCGTAACCCTTGCTGGTGGTCTGCTCGGCGCAGCCATATGGATAGTTCAGCGCGCCCTGCAGTGCACTGGCGAACGGGATCGGCGGCAGCGGGCTGACCAGCAGGCGGGCATTGACCGACTCGGACATCAGGCCATCGGTCAGGCTGTTGTCGAGGCTGACTGCGGCCAGCGGATCGAGCGTGCGCACCTGCGAACGCAGCACCTGCGGCCACGCCGCACGCACCGGCAGGTCGTAGCGGCGATCAGCCTTGAAGCCGTTGCCGTCCACCCGCACCCGCACCTTGGCCACGCTGTGGCCCTCGCGAGCCGACAACGGGAAGCTCAGCGTGGTCTTGGCATCGGCATTCAACTGCACGCTGCGGCTGCCCTCACCCAGGTTCAGCGGGCCTTCGCTCTCCACCTTCACGTTGAACTGCCCCGGCTTGCCGGTGAAGTTCTGCACGTCCAGAGTCACCGTGCTGCGGTCGCCCGGGGCCAGCACGCGCGGCATGCTGGCTTCGGCCAGGATCGGGGCGCGCACAATGGTTTCCACGTCACGCTTGCCGTACTGGTCATCGCTGTAGACCAGCGCCGACACGCGCAGGGTGCCGTTGAAGTCCGGCACCTTCAGGCGGATGCGGGCATTGCCCTTGGCATCGAGCTGCACCGGGCCGGAGAACAGGTCCACGGTCTGCACGCGCGCGGTCGGGCGCTTGGCCTGCGGCAATGCCTGCAGCGCCATGTCGCCGCCGAACTTCAGCTTGCCGCTGCCGCCATCGAAGCTCTCGATCACCCGGCTGTAGATGTCGTAGGCATCGATACCGAGGCGACGCTGGGCGAAGAAGTGTGCACCGGCGTCGGGCACCGGGAAACGGGTGATGTTGAGGATGCCCACGTCCACCGCCGAAACGGTGACGTGCGCGGTCTTGCCGGCCAGCTGCGGCGCACTGACGGTTACCGGCAGGTCCTGCTCGGGCCGCATCTGCTTGGGCGCGACCAGGCCGACGGCCACGGTGCGGCCCTTGCGGTCCATCGGCACATGCACCACGCCCACGGCACGGGCCGGGGTGATCTTGCTCGGCGCACTGCCGCCACGGAACACCAGCGCAGTGATATAGACGTCGTGGCGTTCCCAGTCGGCGGTGACCGGGATCTTGAAGGTCGAACCCGGCTTGGCCTCGATGTCCTGCACATACAGCATGCGGTCGGTCTCGACCATCAGGATGCCCTTGCCGGCGTGCGGCGGGGTCACCGTCACTTCCAGGGTGTCACCGGCCTTGTAGCCGGTCTTGTCCAGCCCCAGCTTGACCTTGTCCGGGCGTGCATCCAGGCCACGGTTGTCATCGCCCCAGCTCCAGCCGGCACGGAACGGGTAGCGGCTGGTCAGGCCGGTGGACGGATCGAACACGTCCACCCGGTACTCGCCCCACTCCACCGGGAAATCAAAGGCGACCGCGCTGTTGCCGGCATCGACGGTGCGGGTTTCCTTGTTCTCGAAACGGCGGGTGAAATCGTAATCCCAGCGGTTGTCGTTGAAGGTCCAGTGATAGTCGCGCAGCTCGCGCACCAGGGTGATCTTCAGGCCCTTGGCCGGCTGTGGCGTACCAGCGGCATCCACGCGCATCAGCTCGAAGCGTGCGTTGCCGTTGGCATCGGCACCATCGTCCTGGTTGAACAGCGGGCGCACGCCGACCAGCGCGTTGGCCGGCCACATCACCCGCTTCAGGGTGCGGGTGACCGTGCGGCCACCGGTTTCATACAGGCTGCCGGACAGCACCACGGCGATCGGCGCCTTGGCCTTGGCCGCCTCTTCCGGCAGCGCCACATCCTCACGCAGCTGGCCATTGGCCGGCAGCGTGGTATCGATCACGTCCTTGGCCTCGCGCGGCAGCTGCAGGGTCGGGTCACCGAAGAAATAGCCCGGCAGGCCTTCCACGGGCTTCTGTTCGGCGGCAACCGCCATGCGTGCGGTGAAGCGGTTGCCATCGGCCGGTGCGCCATACAGGTAGGCACCATTGGCCTGCAGGCGCAGGTCCTCACCCGGCTTCAGCGTCTTCTGCGCGCTGTCCAGGTCCAGCTTCATGCGTTCGGGCAGGAACTCCTCGATGCGCAGGGTCATGCCCTGGATCGCTTCCTTGCTGGCCGGGTCGGTGCGGAACTCGACCTGCCAGCGGCCGGTCGGCGCCTCGGCGGGGATCACCTGCTCGAAATTGATGTAGCCCTGGTCGCCCGGCTGCAGGCGGGTCTCGCGGAAGGTCTTGCCGTCGGGCTGCTTCAGGCGCAGGAACACCGGTTGTGCCTTGACCGGCTTGCCGTCGTTGTCGCGCAGCAGCGCGGACAGGCGCACGGTCTCGCCCGGGCGGTACAGGTCGCGGCCGGACCAGGCGTAGACGTCGAACCACGCGTTGTCGCGGCCGGCCACAGCGAACTCGCTCAGGTCCAGCGCCGGCTGGTTGAACGGCAGGAAGCTGGTGTCCTTGCCACTGCTGGCGACCAGCACGTGGGTGGCATCCAGGGTGTAGTTCAGCAGCGCATTGCCGTTGCCGTCGGTGCTGCCCTTCAGCACCACCTCACCCTTGGCGTCGAGCACGCGCAGGTCGATGCCCTTCAGCGGCGCGCCGTCCTTGAGGCCGGCGGTATGGACGAACAGCTTGTCCTTGTAGGCGCGGGTATGCAGGCCGATGTCGCTGACCGAGAAGAACGCGGTGTCGAACTCGCCTTCGTAGTCACCGGTGCGCTTGAGCAGGGCGAAGTACAGGCCCGGCTCCTGCAGTTCCTTGATGTCCTGGGTCGGCAGGTAGGTCAGCACCCGCTCGTTCTTCTTGCCCCCCAGGATGAAACGGTTGACGTACACCGGCTCGGCCAGCTTGTTGATCGGGCTGCGCTCGTAGTCGCTGCTCAGCTCCCAGCTGCCACGGCGGCCGCCGCGCTGGTACTGGCTGAAGAAGGTCGGAAGATCCTTCTCGCGCACGCGCAGGAATTCGACGTCGACTTCCGGCACGTTCACCGAGACCACCGGCAGGCCACGGCTGTCCTTGGCAGGCAGCACGCTGCCCTGCGAGGCGAAGCCAACCACCGGCTTCAGCTCGCCGCTGAACACCTTCTGCTTCAGTTCCTTGCCCAGGCGGCTGCCATCGGCGGCCAGCAGGTCCGGCGAGACCACCAGGCTGAACTCCTTGCCGGCCTCGACGAACGGGTAGCGCAGGGTCAGGCCGTCATCGGACAGCGTCCAGCTGCTGTCCTCGGTGCCGACCTTCTCCTCGAAGCGCACCAGCGTGTCGAAATCCTGGGTGCCGACCAGCGGGCGCGAGAACTCCAGCGCCAGCGACAGGCCGTCATTCTTCTGGTCCGGGTAGGCGCGCAGCAGGGTGAATTCCTTCACCTGCTCGGCCTTGGTGGTGATCGCCTCGCCACTGGCCTTGGGCAACTGCCCGCTGTCGTTGCGGCAGCCGGCCAGGCCCAGCAACAGGCCTCCTGCCAGTACCGCCGCCGCCCATCCCCACCGCTTCCGCCGTGCCGGACCGCTCATGTCGTCACTCCTTGATCGAGGTGGTCATTATAGGCAGGCCGCGTCAAGGCGTTGGCGCCCCGGCGGTCGGAAACCCGGTCCCGCCCGGGACCCGGTAGCCGCCAACCTTGGTTGGCGCCCCCCCACTTGCCAACCAAGGTTGGCCTCTACCAGAGCGGCCCTACCCCGGCAGGTACAGGTCCACATAGTCGGTCACCGGCATTGCCGCCAGCGCCACCGGGTCCAGCGAGGCCGCCAGGATGCGCTGCTGCTGGACGGTCGGGAAGCGGTGGGCCAGGTGCCGGCGGAACTTGTCCATCAGCAGCGGAATGCCTTCCGCCCGGCGCCGGGCATGGCCGAGCGGGTACTCCACCAGTACCTCGGGCAGCTCAGTACCGTCGCTGAAGCGCACGCCCAGGCCATTGGCGATGCTGCGCTTGTCCGGGTCCAGGTAGTCGGCGCTGAGTTGCGGATCCTCATGGCAGGCCATCTTCGCCCGCAGGGCATCGATGCGCGGATCAGCTGCAACGTCGTCCTCGTAATCCTCGGCCACCAGCCGCCCGTGCAGCAGCGCGATGGCGACCATGTACTGCACGCAGTGGTCGCGGTCGGCCGGGTTATGCAGCGGGCCCTGCTTGTCGATGATGCGGATGCAGGCTTCCTGGGTCCGGATCGCGATATGCGCGATGTCCTCGACCCGCCGCCCCATCGCGCGCAACTGCTGGTGCAGCGTGATGGCCGCCTCCACCGCGGTCTGGCCATGGAACTCGGCCGGGTAGCTGATCTTGAACAGCACGTTCTCCATCACGTAGCTGCCCAGCGGTCGCCCCAGCGTCAGTGCCTTGCCATGCATCGACACCGCTTCAAAGCCCCAGGTCGGCGCGCTGAGCACGCTGGGGTAGCCCATCTCGCCACTGGCCGCCATCAGCGCCAGGCGCACGCCACGGCTGGTCGCGTCGCCGGCGGCCCAGCTCTTGCGCGAGCCGGTGTTGGGTGCGTGCCGGTAGGTGCGCAGGGACTGGCCATCGACCCAGGCCAGCGACAACGCATTGAGCATGCGCTCGCGATCCAGGCCGAGCAGCTGCGCAACCACGGCGGTGGTGGCCACTTTGACCAGCAACACGTGGTCCAGCCCGACCCGGTTGAAGGAATTCTCCAGCGCCAGCACGCCCTGGATCTCGTGCGCCTTGATCATCGCCAGCAGCACGTCGCGCACGGTCGGCGGTGGGCGTCGCAGAGCCTGCGCGTTGCGCCCCAGCCAATCGCAGACGGCAAGGATGCCACCCAGGTTGTCCGAAGGGTGCCCCCATTCGGCCGCCAGCCAGGTATCGTTGAAATCCAGCCAGCGCACCATCGCGCCGATGTTGAAGGCGGCCTGCACCGGGTCCAGGACGTAATGCGTACCCGGAACGCGGGCGCCGTTGACCACGCTGATGCCCGGCACCAGGGGACCAAGCAGCTTGCTGCAGGCCGGGAAGGACAGCGCTTCCAGGCCGCAGCCCAGCGTGTCGAGCAGGCAGTGGTGCGCGGTCTGGAACGCCAGCGGTGAGTCGATGCGCGCGTCGCGCACGTAGTCGACGATGCCCACCAGCAGCGCATCCCACGCTGCAGGCTCGTTGGATGGGGTGTGGCTGTCGGACATCGTCGATCTCCTCGCCGGAAAGCAGGTCAGGCCGCGTGTCCCGGTAGTCGCCAACCTTGGTTGGCGCTTGCATGCCAACCAAGGTTGGCATCTACCAGAGCACTATTCGGCCGGCACCCGCACCTTGCCTTCCATCAGCACACGGGCGCTGCGGCTCATGATGGCCTTGGTAACCGTCCACTGTCCGTCAACGAGACCGGCCTGCGCACCCACGCGCAACGTGCCGGAGGGATGGCCGAAGGTCACCGCTTCGCGTTCGCCGCCTCCAGCAGCGCGATTGACCAGCGTGCCCGGAATCGCTGCCGCGGTGCCGATCGCCACGGCAGCGGTACCCATCATCGCGTGGTGCAGCTTTCCCATCGACAACGCACGCGCATGCAGGTCGATCGCCGAGGCCGGAATGGCCTTGCCACTGGACGACACGTAGTCCTGCGCCGGTGCCACGAAGGCCACCTTCGGCGTGTGCTGGCGGGTCGCCGCATCTTCCAGGTTCTTGATCAGCCCCATGCGCAAGGCGCCGTAGGCGCGGATCTTCTCGAAGCGCTCCAGCGCCCCCTTGTCCTCGTTGATCGCAGGCTGCAGTTCGGTGCCGGTGTAGCCCAGGTCGGCCGCATTGAGGAAGATGGTCGGAATGCCGGCGGTGATCATGGTCACCTCGAAACTGCCCACGCCCGGCACGTCCAGGGTGTCGACCAGGTTGCCGGTCGGGAACATCGCGCCCGCATCGCCGTCATCGGACGGATCGATGAATTCCAGTTGGATCTCGGCCGCCGGGAAGGTCACGCCGTCCAGCTCGAAATCGCCGATCTCCTGCACTTCGCCATCGCGCATCGGCACATGGGCGATGATGGTCTTGCCGATGTTGGCCTGCCAGATGCGCACGGTGCACAGGCCATCGCGCGGCACGCGGGCCGGATCGATCAATCCATTGGCGATCGCAAACGGACCCACCGCGGTGCTGAGGTTGCCGCAGTTGCCGCTCCAGTCGACGAAGGCGGTGTCGATCGAGACCTGGCCGTACAGGTAGTCCACATCGTGGTCCGGCACCGAGGCGGCGGAGATGATCACGCACTTGCTGGTGCTGGACGTTGCACCGCCCATGCCGTCGGTCTGCTTGCCATACGGATCGGGCGAGCCGATCACGCGCATCAAAAGCGCGTCGCGTGCGGCGCCCGGCACTTGCGCGGCGTCGGGCAGGTCCTGCAGGCGGAAGAACACGCCCTTGCTGGTGCCACCGCGCATGTAGGTGGCGGGAATACGGAGTTGCGGGAGGAAGGTCATGGTCGAATCCACGCGTTTGAATTTCAGGAAATGTCTTGCATCAGTGCGTCAAGACCACGATCAACGCACCACACGCGCATGATGTCCACGCGGTCCGGTAGATCGAGGTAATAGACGAGGTAGCGTTCGAAGCCCGGAACCAGCATGAACCGCAACGGCACCGGTAGCTGTGCTGCGAGGTCGGCGTGCCGGGTGGAACCCGAGCCTGGAAATACCGCGATGCGTTGAAGCGTGGCCTCCAACTCGGCGAGAAAGCGCCGACCCAGTATCAGCCCACCCTGCCGTGCGAACCACAGTGCGGCATCGGCTGCGTCGGCTTCGGCCCTGGGTCGCCATTCAATCGCCCTCACGCTCCATCCTTTCGGTCAGTTCACGACGCATGCGCTCGAATGTGTCGGCCGTCACCGGGACGCCAGGCCCAGAAGCCAGACCCTCGGCAATCAGCTGCTTGAGCAGTTCTTCGGCCTTGCTGCGCTGGCGCTGGCGGATCAGGTCACGCACGTAGTCCGACGTACTGGAATAGCCGCCTTCACGCACTTCCTCGTCCACGAACTGCTTGAGCGGGTCGGTCAGCGAAATGTTCATGGTGGCCATGAGACTCTCCAATGGCAGTTTTTGCCAAGTCAGTGTGCGCCCTGCCCAGGTGTCGGACAAGCCCGCCCCCGGCCTCCGGGGGCAGGCATTCAGGCCGGTATCACGCCACCTTGGCGCCTTCCAGGAAGTCCTGGGCGAAGCGCTGCAACACGCCACCGGCTTCGTAGATCGCCACTTCCTCGTCGCTGTCCAGGCGGCAGGTGACCGGCACGATCACGTCCTGGCCGTCGCGGCGGTGGATGACCAGGGTCAGCTCGGCGCGCGGGGTGCGCTCGCCGACCACATCGAAGGTTTCGGTGCCATCAATGCCCAGGGTCAGGCGGGTGGTGCCCGGCTTGAACTCCAGCGGCAGCACGCCCATGCCGATCAGGTTGGTACGGTGAATCCGTTCGAAGCCCTCGGCCACGATCGCCTCCACACCAGCCAGGCGCACGCCCTTGGCGGCCCAGTCACGCGAGCTGCCCTGGCCGTAGTCGGCACCGGCAATGATGATCAGTGGCTGCTTGCGCTCCATGTAAGTCTCGATGGCTTCCCACATGCGCATCACCTTGCCTTCCGGCTCCACGCGCGCCAGCGAACCCTGCTTCACGCTGCCGTCGTCGTTGCGCACCATCTCGTTGAACAGCTTCGGGTTGGCGAAGGTGGCGCGCTGCGCGGTCAGGTGGTCGCCGCGGTGGGTCGCGTAGGAATTGAAGTCCTCTTCGGGCAGGCCCATTTTCGCCAGGTATTCACCGGCGGCACTGGAGGCCAGGATCGCGTTGGACGGCGACAGGTGGTCGGTGGTGATGTTGTCCGGCAGCACCGCCAGCGCGCGCATGCCCGACAGCGTGCGCTCACCGGCCAGTGCGCCCTCCCAGTACGGCGGACGGCGGATGTAGGTGCTCTGCGGGCGCCAGTCGTACAGGGGGCTGACCGCGGCGCCGTGCTCCACGCGCACATTGAACATCGGGTTGTAGACGCGGCGGAACTGCTCCGGCTTCACCGATGCCTTGACCACGGCGTCGATCTCGGCGTCGCTCGGCCAGATGTCCTTCAGGCGCACCTCGTTGCCGTCGGCGTCCACGCCCAGCACGTCCTTCTCGATGTCAAAGCGCACGGTGCCGGCGATGGCATAGGCGATCACCAGCGGCGGCGAGGCCAGGAACGCCTGCTTCGCATACGGGTGGATGCGGCCATCGAAGTTGCGGTTACCCGACAGCACAGCCGTGGCGTACAGGTCCCGGTCGATGATCTCCTGCTGGATGGCCGGATCGAGCGCGCCGCTCATGCCGTTGCAGGTGGTGCAGGCGAAGGCGACGATGCCGAAGCCCAGCTTCTCCAGGTCCGGCAGCAGGCCGGCCTCTTCCAGGTACAGCTGCACCGCCTTCGAGCCGGGCGCCAGCGAGGACTTCACCCACGGCTTGCGCAGCAGGCCGCGCTCGTTGGCCTTGCGTGCCAGCAGGCCGGCAGCGATCACGTTGCGCGGGTTGGAGGTGTTGGTGCAGCTGGTGATGGCGGCGATGATCACCGCGCCATCCGGCATCAGGCCCTGCGCCTGCTCGGCCTTGCCCGCTGCCAGCTTGGCCTCGTCGGCGATGCCGCGCTCGGCCAGCTCGGAAGTGGCCACGCGCTTGTGCGGGTTGGACGGGCCGGCCATGTTGCGCACCACGCTGGACAGGTCGAAGCGCAGCACGCGCTCGTACTGCGCGGTGGCCAGGTCGTCAGCCCACAGGCCAGTGGTGCGGGCGTAGTTCTCCACCAGCGCCACCTGCGATTCCTCGCGGCCGGTCAGGCGCAGGTAATCGATGGTCTGCCCGTCGATGTAGAACATCGCGGCGGTGGCGCCGTATTCGGGGCACATGTTGGAGATGGTGGCGCGGTCACCGATGGTCAGTGCCGCCGCCCCCTCGCCGAAGAATTCAAGGTACGCGCCGACCACGCGCTCCTTGCGCAGGAATTCGGTGAGCGCCAGCACCACGTCGGTGGCGGTGATGCCCGGCTGCGGCCTGCCGGTCAGCTCGACGCCGATGATGTCCGGCAGCCGCATCCACGAGGCACGGCCGAGCATCACGTTCTCGGCTTCCAGGCCGCCCACACCGATCGCGATCACACCCAGCGCATCCACGTGCGGGGTGTGGCTGTCGGTGCCCACGCAGGTGTCGGGGAAGGCCACGCCGTCCTGCACGTACACCACCGGCGACATCTTCTCCAGGTTGATCTGGTGCATGATGCCGTTGCCCGGCGGAATCACGTCCACGTTCTGGAACGCCTGCTTGGTCCAGTCGATGAAGTGGAAACGATCTTCGTTGCGGCGATCCTCGATCGCACGGTTTTTCTCGAACGCCTGCGGATCGAAACCACCGCACTCCACCGCCAGCGAGTGGTCGACGATCAGCTGCACCGGCACCACCGGATTGACCTTGGCCGGGTCACCCCCCTTGTCGGCGATCGCATCGCGCAGGCCGGCCAGGTCAACCAGTGCGGTCTGGCCGAGGATGTCGTGGCAGACCACACGCGCGGGGAACCATGGGAAATCGAGGTCGCGGCGGCGCTCGATCAGCTGCTTCAGCGAGTCGCCAAGAGTGGCCGGGTCGCAGCGGCGCACCAGGTTCTCGGCCAGCACGCGCGAGGTGTACGGCAGAGTGGCGTAGGCGCCGGGCTGGATTGCATCGACGGCGGCGCGCGCGTCGAAATAGTCCAGCGCGCTGCCGGGGAGGTTCTTGCGGTAATCGGTATTCATGGGCTGGCGGAATGCTTGGGGCGGGCCGGGTGCCGGCGGTGCGGCGGCGAAAGCATCCGGCCGGCACGCGGCCGGCCGGATGGGGACAGCAGGTGGATCAGACGCGCTTGTCGATGGCGACGAAGTCGCGGTCTTCCGGACCGATGTAGTTGGCGCTCGGGCGGATGATCTTGCCGTCGATGCGCTGCTCGATGATGTGCGCGCTCCAGCCGGCGGTGCGCGCGATCACGAACAGCGGGGTGAACATCGCGGTCGGCACGCCCATCATGTGGTAGCTGACGGCGCTGAACCAGTCCAGGTTCGGGAACATCTTCTTGATGTCCCACATCACCGATTCCAGGCGCTCGGCGATGTCGTACATCTTCATGTTCGACTGTTCTTCGGACAGCTCGCGGGCCACGTCCTTGATCACCTTGTTGCGCGGATCGGACACGGTGTAGACCGGATGGCCGAAGCCGATCACCACTTCCTTGCGCTCGACGCGGGCCTTGATGTCTTCCTCGGCCTCATCCGGATTGTCGTAGCGCTTCTGCACTTCGAACGCCACTTCATTGGCGCCGCCGTGCTTCGGGCCACGCAGTGCGCCGATGCCACCGCAGATCGCGCTGTACATGTCGCTGCCGGTACCGGCGATGACACGACAGGTGAAGGTCGAGGCGTTGAACTCGTGCTCGGCGTACAGGATCAGCGAGGTGTGCATCGCCTTCACCCACGAGTCCTGCGGCTTCTCGCCGTGCAGCAGGTGCAGGAAGTGGCCACCGATCGAGTCATCGTCGGTTTCCACGTCGATGGCACGGCCGTTGTGGCTCCAGTGGTACCAGTACAGCAGCATCGAGCCGAGGCAGGCCATCAGCTTGTCGGCAATGTCGCGCGCGCCCGGATGGTTGTGGTCATCCTTCTCCGGCGCCACGCAGCCGAGCACGGACACACCGGTGCGCATCACGTCCATCGGGTGTGCCGACGGCGGCAGTTCTTCCAGCGCGGCCTTCACCGCGGCCGGGATGCCACGCAGCGACTTCAGCTTGGCCTTGTACGAAACCAGCTCGGCGCGGGTCGGCAGCTTGCCGTGCACCAGCAGGTAGGCGATTTCCTCGAACTCGCTGGTGTTGGCCAGGTCCAGGATGTCGTAGCCACGGTAATGCAGGTCGTTGCCACTGCGGCCCACGCTGCACAGCGCGGTGTTGCCGGCGGCGGTGCCGGACAGGGCGACGGACTTCTTCGGCTTGAAGGTCGGGGTTGCGGTCGTATCGTTCATGTTTCCCTCCGAAACTTGATGGTGCAGGGTACTGCTTATTTCTTGGCGGCGAACAGCGCATCGAGCTGCTGCTCGAAGGCGTGGTAGCCGATGCGGTCGTAGAGTTCTTCGCGGGTCTGCATGGTTTCCACCACGTTGCGCTGGTGGCCATCGCGGCGCACCGCCTGGTAGACGTTCTCGGCCGCCTTGTTGGCCGCGCGGAACGCCGACAGCGGGAACAGCTGGATCGCAACTCCGGCCGAAGCCAGTTCATCGCGGCTGAACAGCGGGGTGGCACCGAATTCGGTGATGTTGGCCAGCACCGGCACCTTCACCGCGTCGACGAAGCGGCGGTAGGTATCCAGATCGTAGGCGGCCTCGGCGAAGATGCCGTCGGCACCGGCCTCGACACAGGCGATGGCGCGCTCGATGGCCTTGTCCACGCCGTCCACCTGGATGGCGTCGGTACGCGCGATCAGGAAGAAGTCCGGATCGGTCCTGGCATCGGCGGCCGCCTTCACCCGGTCCACCATTTCACCCTGCGAGACGATTTCCTTGCCCGGACGGTGACCGCAGCGCTTGGCGCCGACCTGGTCTTCGATGTGGCAGGCGGCCGCGCCGGCCTTGATCAGCGACTTCACGGTGCGCGCGATGTTGAACGCGCTCGGACCGAAGCCGGTGTCGATGTCAACCATCAGCGGCAGGTCGCAGACATCGGTGATGCGGCGCACGTCCACCAGCACGTCTTCCAGGGTGTTGATGCCCAGATCCGGCAGGCCCAGCGAGCCCGCGGCAACACCGCCGCCGGACAGATAGATGGCGCGGAAGCCGGCGCGCTTGGCCAGCAGGGCGTGGTTGGCGTTGATGGCGCCGATCACCTGCAGCGGCGATTCGGCAGCCAGCGCCTCACGGAAGCGGGCACCGGCGGAGAAAGGGGCGGAAGCGGTCATGCGGCAATCCAGGTTGGAGAACGGATAGGTAGCCGCAAGCACCATGCCAAGCTGCAAGCCGTTGATTTCACGGGGATGACCGCCACGCGATAGTGAAACATATGAAACATTGAAACGGATGTATCATGAAACATCCCGTCGACCTCGCGCCGCCATGTACCTGCCCCGCTCCCTCCTGCGCCACGCCGACGCCGACCCCGGTCGCCCGGTGATCTGGACCGTCAGCGTTTCGCGCCTGACCGGCCTGCTCGGCGACGTCATTCCCGAGTTCGACCGCCGTGCGCGCATCGAGCAGATCAACCTCGGCTTCGAGGAAGCGGTGGACGTGATCGGCCAACGGCTGCGCCGCGAGCACTGCGACGTGGTGATCGCCGGCGGCTCCAACGCGGCCTGGCTGCGCGGTCGGCTGGAGCTGCCACTGGTGCCGATCCAGGCCAATGGCTTCGACCTGATGGAAGCGTTGGCCCGTGCCCGCCGCATCGCCAGCCGCATCGGCCTGGTCACCCACGCCAGCGACGTACCGGCGTTCAGCAACTTCCAGCAGAGTTTCGGCCTGGATATCGAGCACCGCCGCTTCGTCACCCGCGAGGATGCGCGCGACTGCATCGCCGACCTGCGCGCCAACGGCATCGAGGTCATCGTCGGCACCGGCATGGCCATCGACCATGCCGAGCAGGCCGGCCTGCCCGGCGTGCTGCTCTATTCGGCTGACTCGGTGCGGCAGGCGTTCGAACATGCGCTGGAGCTGACCCAGGCCCTGGCCCGCTCCGGCGGCAACCACGCCGCCCCGCGCCGGCGCCCGGCAGCGCGTGCCGATGCGCATGAACTGCTCGGCGACAGCCAAGCGATGGCCCAGGTGCGCGCACAGATCGCGCTCTATGCACCGCATGACAGCACCGTACTGGTGACCGGCGAAACCGGCACCGGCAAGGAGCTGGTGGCGCGGCAGCTGCACGCAGCCAGTGGCCGTCGCGGACGCTTCGTGGCGCTGAACTGCGGCGCCATCAGCGAATCACTGCTGGAAGCGGAACTGTTCGGCTACAGCGATGGCGCCTTCACGGGTGCACGGCGCGGTGGTCGCGTCGGCCTGGTCGAGGCCGCCGATGGCGGTACGTTGTTCCTGGATGAAATCGGCGAACTGCCGCTGCCGTTGCAGACCCGCCTGCTGCGCGTGCTGGAAGAACGCGAGGTGCTGCGTGTCGGCGCTACCGAACCGACCGCAGTCGACCTGCGCGTGGTGGCCGCCACCCTGCAGTCGCTGGAGCAGCGCGCGGCGACCGGCAGCTTCCGTCGCGACCTGTATTACCGGCTGGCCGCACTACGCATCGCCCTGCCCCCGCTGCGTGCGCGGCGCAGTGACATCCCGCTGCTGGCACAGCACTTCTTCCGCAAGCTGCGTGGCATCGACGCGCCATTGGATGCGGAGGCACTGGCGGTACTGAGCGCGGCCGAGTGGCCGGGAAACGTGCGCGAACTGCGCAATCTGGTGGATCGACTACGCATCCACTGGCAGCCTGGGGAAGGATTGATCGATGCAGCGCGTCTGCTGCAGCTCGCGCCCGAACTGGTGAAAGAAAGCGCCACCATGTTGCCGCTGGAAAGCAACGGCAAGCGTCCGCCGCGCGCGCAGTTGGAAACGCTGTTGCAGGATCACCGCAATGACCGTGAGGGCATGGCACAGGCGTTAGGGGTATCCCGCACCACGCTGTGGCGCTGGCTGCGCGCGGAGGGGCTGTAGAGCCGGGCCCATGCTCGGCTGCGCGTGCGGAAACATCAGCCGAGCATGGGCTCGGCTCTACAACGGCTGCCCACCCGTCAGCAGCAGCTCGACTTCCTCCACCTGCACCACCGGCACCCGCCACGGATGATGCGGCACGATGCCCTGCTCGAAGATGCGCTGCAACCGCTGCGGATCCCGAGGCAGGCAGAACTCCAGGCGCACGCTGTCAACCACTTCCGTGCGCCCCTCCTGCCCCTGGACGGGCGATGCACCCACCCGCGGGCGGAACTGCTCGAACCCCGGCGCCGACCACCACATGCCGTGCTCGTAGTCACCCGCCGCCAGGGCATCCACCGCAAGGATGCCCTGCTTCACTGCGTCCAGTGCTGCCGACGGCACGAACACCACCACGCGGTACAGCGGCAGGCGTTGCATCAGTCAGCCTTACGGGTACAGCAGTCGCTTGCTCCAGCGCCCTTCAGCACCGGCTTCATAGCACCAGCGCTCGTGCAGGCGGAACTGCGCGCCGTACCAGAACTCGATGCGGTCAGGCACCACGCGCAGGCCGCTCCAGCCGTCCGGGCGCGGAACGTCCTGGCCCTCGAAGCGGGCTTCGACCTCGGCCACGCGCGCGTCGAACTCCTCGCGCGTGGCCAGCGTCTTCGACTGCTGCGAGGCCCAGGCACCGATCTGGCTCATGCGCGGGCGGCTGGCGAAATAGGCATCGGCCTCTGCATCGGCCACCTGCTCGACACGACCTTCGATGCGCACCTGGATGCCGGCCTCGCGCAGGCTGCGCCACAGGAACAGCAGTGCAGCCTGCGGATTGGCCTGCAGCTCCCGGCCCTTGTGGCTGCCCAGGTGGGTGTAGAACACGAAGCCACGCTCATCGAACGCCTTCAGCAGCACGGTGCGCGCCGAGGGACGGCCGTGCGTATCGGCGGTCGCCACGGTCATGGCGTTCGGCTCGACCTCGCGGCTCTGCCTGGCCTCTTCGAACAGGCTGGCAAACGTGGACAGGGCTTCGGCGTACAGGTCGCTCATGATTGCGTTCTTCTCACACGGATTGGGCTATTGTGGCTGCATGGTCGCTGCTGCGTATATGCCCCAGGTGAAAGGATTCCCCGAAACATTGGCCGAACAGGTGCTGGACGACGCACTGGGCAGTGGCGCAGCGGTTCCAGTATTGGCGATCAGCGGCCTGCAGGGGAGCGGCAAATCGACGCTGGCCGCGCAGGTCGTGGCCCGCGCCCAGGCGCGCGGCCTGAACGCGGCCACGCTGTCAATCGATGATGTCTACCTGACCCGCGCACAGCGCCAACGGCTTGCCCGCCAGGTGCATCCACTGCTGATCACCCGGGGCCCGCCGGCCACCCATGACCTGCCGCTGGCCCACGCAGTGCTGGATGCGGTGGCCGCACGCCAGCCCTTCGCGATGCCGCGTTTCGACAAGCTGGCCGACGAACGCCTGCCAGAAGCGCAATGGCCGCGCCTGCAACAACCGCTGGACCTGCTGGTGTTCGAAGGCTGGTTCCTGGGCACGCCCGCGCAGGATGACGACGCGCTGGACAGCCCGTTGAACGCACTGGAACGCGAGGCCGACGCCGATGGCCGCTGGCGGCGCTGGTGCAACCAGGCGCTGGCCCGCGACTACCCGGCGCTGTGGCAGCGCTGCGACCGGCTATGGTTCCTTCAGCCGCCGGATTTCTCGGTGGTACCGCGCTGGCGCTGGCAGCAGGAACAGAACCTGCAGGCCGCGCAGCCGGGCCGGCACGGCATGAGCCGGCCACAGCTGGAGCGCTTCGTGCAGTACTACGAGCGGGTCAGTCGACAGGCACTGCACACCCTGCCCGCCCTCGCCGACCACGTGGTGGTACTGGATGGCCAGCGCCAGGTGCAGGACGTGCGCTGAGCGCGCCTATTCCACCAGGAAGGTCACCCGCAGGTTGACCCGCCACTCGGTGATCTCGCCGCTGCCATTGGTGACCACCTTGGTCTCGTTCACCCAGGCGCCCTGGATGCCCTTGACCGTCTCGGAGACCTTCTTCAGCCCACTGCGCACGGCGTCCTCCACGCTTTTCGGCGAGGAGGCGGTGATTTCGATGACCTTGGCGACCGTCATGGCCTGTACTCCGGCTGGCGCGGGAGACCCCGCAGGAACACCTACCCTGACGTGAAGGACGTAAAGGCCAGGGCACGGAGGTGTTAGCATCACAGGGCATGAATCCTGCTCCGAACCTGATCCTGATCGGCCCGATGGGCGCCGGCAAAACCTGCATCGGCCGCCGCCTGGCCGAGCGCTTCACGCTGGACTTCGTGGACGTCGACCAGGCCATCGTCGATGCCGCCGGCGCCAGCATCCCGACCATTTTCGAGCACACCGGCGAAGCCGGCTTCCGCAGCCATGAGCGGCAGGCCCTGGCCCGCGTGCTGGAAGGCCGCGGCCAATTGGTCTCCACCGGCGGCGGCGCGGTGCTGGACCCCGGCAACCGCGCATTGATTGCCCGGCGCGGCTTCGTGGTCTACCTGCGGGTCGGCGTGGCCGCGCAGCTGGAGCGCCTGGCCCGCGACAAGGGCAGGCCGCTGCTGCAGCGCCCGGACCGCGAGCAGGTACTGCATGATCTGGCCGCACAGCGCGACCCGCTGTACCGAGAACTGGCCGACCTCACCCTCGATACCGACCCGTATACCGCTGCCGACGCGACTGCCCAACTGGTAGTCAAGCTGGCCACGCAATGGCAGCGCCAGGACATGACCGCATGACTTCCCCCGCCCTGCTGCAGGTCGCCGTTGGCGGCGATCGCCCGTACTCCATTACCGTCGGCGCCGGTGCCCTGGCCGATGGCGCTGCACTGGTTTCACACGTGCGCGGCCGCCATGTGCTGCTGCTCAGCGACAGCGAAGTCGCCCCGCGCTATCTGGCGCCGGTGAAGCAGACGCTGCTCGCCGCACGCCCCGACCTGATCGTCGGCGAGCACGTGCTGGCCGCCGGCGAAGCGTCCAAGACCCTGGCCGAATTCGGCCGTGCCATCGAAGCGCTGGCCGCGCTCGGCGCCACCCGCGACGCCTGCGTGTTCGCCCTCGGCGGCGGCGTGGTCGGTGATCTCGCCGGTTTTGCCGCCGCCTGCTGGATGCGCGGCGTGGACTGCGTGCAGCTGCCGACCACCCTGTTGGCGATGGTCGATTCGTCGGTGGGCGGCAAGACCGCGGTCGACATCCCTGCCGGCAAGAACCTGGTCGGCGCGTTCCATCCACCGCGTGCGGTGATCGCTGATACCCGCGTGCTGGCTACCCTGCCGCCGCGCGAACTGCGCGCGGGCCTGGCCGAAGTGGTGAAGTACGGCGCGCTGGGCGATGCGGTGTTCTTCGAATGGCTGCAGCAGCATGCCGATGCGCTGCTGGCCGGCGAGGATGCCACGCTGGCCGAAGCCATCGCGCGCAGCTGCCGGCACAAGGCCGCCATCGTCGAGCGCGATCCGTTCGAGAAGGGCGAGCGTGCCCTGCTCAATCTCGGCCACACCTTCGGCCATGCCATCGAGACCGAGCAGGGCTACTCGGCTCCGGGCCGCGATGCGCTGAACCATGGCGAAGCCGTGGCGGTCGGTATGGTGCTGGCGGCAAAGCTGTCCACCGACCTGGGCCTGGCCGACGACGCCGACCGCGCTCGCCTGCAGGCACTGTTGGAACGCCTCGGCCTGCCGGTGGCGATCCCGGCCGGGCTGGACCCGCAGGCCCTGCTCGGCCGCATGCGCCTGGACAAGAAGAATGTGGCCGGCCGCCTGCGCCTGGTGCTGTGGCGCGGCATGGGCCGCGCCGAAGTGGTGCCGGACGTGGATGAGGCGGCGGTGCTGAAGGTGCTGTCAGCCAGGTAGAGCCGGCCGCTGGCCGGCTTGTCCACGCATGAAGTTGCCGGCCAGCGGCCGGCACTGCCACGTTGCGGCAGGGGTCACCCCTGCCCCGCTACAATCGGCGCCATGCACGTCTACCTGCAACATCCCGACGCCGGTGCGCAGGCACCGCGTTTCCTGCGCCTGAGCCTGCAGCCGGACCTGTTCGGCGGTTGGGAGCTGCTGCGCGAGAGCGGCCGCGTCGGCAGCCGCTCGCAGCTGCGGCGCGAGCTGTTCCTGCAGGCCGACGACGCCCGCCACGCCTTCGAGAAGGCCCGCGATGCCGAACTGCATCGCGGCTTCCAGATCCTTTCGCACGGCGACTGACGCCGCTGCTCCTCCCGTCCAAGGAATGCCCATCGTGACCAGCCCTCTCCGCAACGATCGCCTGCTGCGCGCCCTGCGCCGCGAACCGGTGGACTGCACCCCCGTCTGGCTGATGCGCCAGGCCGGCCGCTACCTGCCGGAATACCGCGCGACCCGGACCAAGGCCGGTAGCTTCCTGGCCATGGCCAAGACCCCGGAGATCGCCTGCGAAGTCACCCTGCAGCCGCTGCGCCGCTTCCCGCTGGACGCAGCCATCCTGTTCTCGGACATCCTCACCATTCCCGATGCGATGGGCCTGGAGCTGTACTTCGTCGAAGGCGAAGGCCCGAAGTTCCGCCACCCGGTACGTGATGAAGCGGCCATCGCCAAGCTGGCGGTGCCGGACATGGAGCAGGACCTGGGCTACGTGATGGATGCGGTACGCCTGATCCGCCGCGAGCTGGACGGCCAGGTGCCGCTGATCGGCTTCTCCGGCAGCCCCTGGACGCTGGCCTGCTACATGGTGGAAGGCGGCGGCAGCAAGGATTTCGCACGCATCAAGGCGATGGCGCTGAACCATCCGCAGGCGCTCCACCGCCTGCTGGAGGTCACCACCGAAGCGGTGATTGCCTACCTCGGTGCGCAACGCGCGGCCGGTGCGCAGGCGCTGCAGGTGTTCGACACCTGGGGTGGCGTGCTGTCCCCGGCGATGTACCGCGAGTTCTCGCTGCGTTACCTGCAGCGGATTGCACAGGGCCTGGATCGCGGCGAAGGCAGCGAGCGCACGCCGCTGATCCTGTTCGGCAAGGGTACCGGCCTGCACCTGGAAGCACTGTCGCAGACCGGCGCCGATGCACTTGGCCTGGACTGGACGCTGGACCTGGACGAAGCAATGCGCCGCACCGGTGGTCGCGTCGCCCTGCAGGGCAACCTCGACCCGACCACGCTGTACGCCTCGCCGGATGCGATCGCCACGGCCGCAGCGCGCGTGCTCGACACCTATGCCGCCGGCAACGGCGGCTCGCGCGAAGGCCATGTGTTCAACCTCGGCCACGGCATGTCGCCGGACATGGACCCGGCGCACGTGCAGGTCCTGGTCGACGCGGTGCACGCGCACAGCCAACGCTGAGCATTCCGCATGCCATCACGGCGCGATGTTGATCGCGCCGTGACCCGCAGTGCGCGATCATGGCCGCCCCCACGCCGCACCGGCCACACCCCATGCCCACATCGCCATCGACCTACAACCGCCAGCGTCCCCTGCTGTGGCTGGTGTCTCTGGCGATTTTCATGCAGATGCTGGACTCGACCATCGTCAACACGGCGTTGCCGGCGATGGCAGCCAGCCTGGGCGAGAGCCCGCTGCAGATGCAGTCGGTGGTGTTCAGCTATGCGCTGGCGGTCGCCACCTTCATTCCCGCCTCGGGCTGGATCGCCGACCGCTATGGAACCCGGCGCACCTTCCTGGTGGCGATCATCCTGTTCACCCTCGGCTCGCTGGCCTGCGCGTTGGCCCAGCACCTGCACCAGCTGGTTGGCGCGCGCGTGCTGCAGGGCATCGGCGGTGCGATGCTGCTGCCGGTCGGCCGGCTGGCGGTGATGCGCTCGGTGCCGCGCGAGGATTTCCTGCGCGCGATGAGCTTCATCGCCATCCCCGCGCTGGTCGGCCCGCTGATCGGCCCGACGCTGGGCGGCTGGCTGGTCGAGATCGCCTCATGGCACTGGGTGTTCCTGATCAACCTGCCGATCGGCGTGATCGGTTTCATCGCCGCGATGAAGATCATGCCCGACCACTACGCCAGCCATCGCACCCGTTTCGACCTGCGCGGCTACATCATGCTGGCCTTTGCGATGGTGGTGCTGTCGCTGGCATTGGACGGCATCTCCGGACTCGGCACCCCGCACGCGCTGGTGATGCTGATGACGGTCGCGGGCCTGGCTGCGCTGGTGGGCTACTGGCTGCATGCAGCCAATTCCACCGCGCCCTTGTTCTCGCTGGCCCTGTTCCGCGTACCCAGCTACCGCATCGGAATCCTCGGCAACCTGTTCTCGCGCATCGGCAGCAGCGCCATGCCGATGCTGATCCCGCTGCTGCTGCAGGTCGGCCTCGGTCTGGGCCCGATGAACGCCGGCCTGATGATGGTACCGGTGGCGGCCGCCGGCATGGTCTCAAAGAAACTGGCAGTGAAGCTGGTCGAACGTTACGGCTACCGCCGCGTGCTGATGACCAACACTGTGCTGGTGGGGCTGGCAATGGCCAGCTTCATCCTGATGACACCCGGCCAGCACCTGGCCTGGCGCCTGGTGCAGCTTGCATTCTTCGGCGCGGTCAATTCACTGCAGTTCACCGTGATGAACACCGTGACGCTGCGCGACCTTGACCGCGAATTCGCCAGTTCCGGCAACAGCCTGCTGTCGATGGTGATGATGCTGGCCGCAGGTTTCGGCGCCGCGGCGGCCGGCAGCCTGCTGGCCGCGTTCGGCAATCACCTGGACAGCAACAGCGCGACCGCCGCGCTGCATGCCACATTCCTGTGCGTGGGCGCGATCACCCTGACCTCGACGATGATCTTCTGGCAGCTGCCTGACACCAAGCCCGAACCGCGGCAGGTCGAGCACGTCGCGGAGTGAGGGTGGTTCGGCAGGGCCTGCGGCCCTGCACCCGCGGTAGTGCCGGCTGCTGGCCGGCAACAGCAACAGCCAAAGCGGCATTCCGTGGGTTGGCGGGGCGGTGTCGCAGTGCGGGGACGCCGCAAGTACGTCCCTGTAGGCTTGGCAGCCGCATCCATGCGGCTGACACCCCGCACTGCGACACCGCCCCACCTCTGACGGATTCCGGCGGCTCTTGGTAGGTGTCGACCTTGGTCGACACATCTGTCAGATATCGAAATCGATCTGACCCCACGCCATTTCAACAGCTCGCAGAATTCTGTCGAAGGCGGGGTGGGTCCACAGGCCCTGCAGAACCTACCTACCCGTGACCCTGGCGATCGCTTCCACCAACAGCTCACCAGTCACCGGCTTGCGCAGGAAGCCGCCGATGCCGGCTGCTTCCACCTGCTGCTGCAGGTCCGGATCGGTGCGTGCGGTCACCGCCAGCAACGGCAGCATGTAGCCCTGGTTGCGCAGGTGCTGGGCCAGTTCGAAACCGCTCAGGCCCGGCAGGTCCAGATCCAGCAGGCCGACGTCGAAATCGCCGGCACTGACCTCGCGCAGCGCCGCCAGCGCATGGCCGGCATGCACCACCTCGTGGCCGCGTGCGCTCAACAGGCCACGCACCACGTCGGCCACGGTGGCATCGTCCTCGACCAGCAGCACCCGCAGCGGCGGCATGTTCGCCGCTTCGTCGCGATGCCCCTCGGCCGATGCCTCGGCATCGCTGTTCACCACCAGCGGCAACGGCAAGGTCACGCCGAAACAGGTGCCCCGGCCCAGCTGGCTCTCCACCTGGATCCGCCCCTGCATCGCATGCGCCAGCTCGCGGCAGATCGCCAGACCGAGGCCACTGCCACCGTACTGCGCGGCGGTACGGGCACCATCGGCCTGCTCGAAGCGACGGAACAGGCGCTGCTGCTGTTCCTGGCTGATGCCTGGGCCGGTATCGCGCACCTCGAAGTGCAGCGCGCGCAGCTCGCCATCGCAACGTGCGTGCAGGGTGATAGTGCCGCGGCTGGTGAATTTCACTGCGTTCGACAGCAGGTTGAGCAGGATCTGCCGCACGCGCATGGCATCACCGGTCGCCTGCAGGCCCGGCGGCAGCTGATTGTCGAGGACGAAGCGCAGGCCCTTCTGTGCAGCCAGCGGGCCCATCAGCGCCGCCAGATCCTGCAACAGGCCATTCAACGCAAACGACTGCGACTGCAGTTCCAGGCGCCCGGACTCGATTCGCGCCAGGTCCAGCGCATCGTTGACCAGGTGCAGCAGGTGCTCGCCCGCATGCCGGATCGACTGCGTGTAGCCACGCTGCTGCGGGTCCAGTGGCGAGGCCAGCAGCAGCTCGCTCATGCCCAGCACGCCGGTCATCGGCGTGCGGATCTCATGGCCAAGGTTGGCCAGGAAGCGGGTCTTGGCCGCCGAGGCCTGCTCGGCAAGCTCCTGCTTGTGCAGCGCCAGCTGGTAGGCATGGCGCCGCTGCAGGCGGCGTCGGTACAACCAGGCGAACCAGCTGGTCAGCAGCAACCCGACCGACGCCAGCACCAGCAGGCCGGACAGGCTGCGCCACCACGGCGGCTGCACGCGGAATTCCAGGCTCTGCACCCGCGACCACACATGGTCGGCCGAGCGTGCCTGCACTTCCAGCCGGTAGCTGCCCGGCGCCAGGCGCGAGAACAGGCGCTCGCCGGCCGGGCCGACTTCGACCCAATCGGGGTCGTAGCCGGCCAGGCGGTAGCGGTACGTATTGGACGCCGAGTCGGCGAAGGACAGCAATCGCGCGACGATGCGCAGGTCGCGGTCGCCATCGGCGATCTGCAACGGCGCATCGTGGGTCATGTCCAGCACCTGCTCGTTGCGGCGCACTTCCACCCGCTCGATCACCAGCGGGGCGCGACGGACCGAAGGCCGTACCTGCTCCGGGTCGAACACCACCGCGCCCGCTGCCGTTCCGGCCACCAGGTGGCCATCGGCCGCTGCGATCAAGGTGTGCTCGCGGAATTCCTGGCTGGGCAGCCCATCATGCACGCCGTACAGGCGCACGCTCTGCCCATCGGCACTGACGCGTACCAGGCCGCGTGCGCTGGTCGCCCAGGCCACGCCCTGCGCATCCACCACCAGACCAGAGGCGGAGATCGCCGGATAGCCCTGTTCGGCACCGACCACCGCCTGCCGTTCCAGCCTCCCCTGGCTCCAGCGGTAACGGGACAGGCGACCATCCTCGGACAACCAGACCTGGCCGTCACGGCCCACATGCAATGCATGGATCGCCGTTGCCGGCGCACCCGGCACCGGCTGGAAGCGCTCGCTTTCCGGCAGCCACTGCAGCAGGCCACGGCTGCTGGCCAGCCAGATGTGGTCCTGCGGCCCGCATTCCACATCAAGGTTGAGCTGGCCCTGCTGCAGGCCGCGCTGGCCATTGTCCAGCTGGCGCCGCACGTGGCCGTCGAGGTCGCGCTGCTGCAGGCCTGCGGGCAGCATCAACCAGAGGCTGTCGCCGTCGCAGGTCATCATCGCTTCGACGACCCCTTCCATCGCCGCATCTGCACCGGCATCACGGCCCCAACGACGCAGTTCGCGCCGCTGCGGGTCGTAGCGCACCAGCGCATCGGTTGATCCAATCCAGACCTGCCCACGCCGGTCCTCACGCACCGAGGTCAACCAGTGCATGCCGTTGACCCAGGTGCGATGCTGCTCGATCCTGCCGGTCTTCGGATCGAAGCGGTCCAGCGCGCCATGGCTGCCCACCGTCCAGACGCCGCCGTTGCTGGAGGGGCTGGTACCCAGCACGAGCGCATTGCGCAGCGAGCTGGGGTCGTCCTCCAGGCGCGACAGCACCGAGAACTGCCACCAGCGTGGCAGCAGGTGCCACAGCCCGGCATTGGTGCTGGCCAACCAGATGCCACCTTCGCGGTCCTCGTAGGCACCGGTCCAGTTCGGCCGTACCGGACCGCGCGCGATCACGCTGTACAGCGGCACGGTCTGGTACTGGCCATCGACCGCACGCCCCAGCCCGGTGCGTGTATCCAGCCAGTGCCCGCCCTGCTCGTCGCGCAGCATCATGCCCAGCACCTGCTCGCCCGGCGGCAGCTTCCACGGGGGGGCTTCGAAGCGGCCATCCGGGCGGCGCACGGTGGCGCCGGCCATCGTGCTGATCCACAGGCTGCCATCCGGTTCGGCGGTCAGCCCGTTGATCAGCAGGCTGGGGATGATGTCCGTACCGACACGCTCGAAGTCGGTCCCGGTCCAGCGCGCCACGCCATGCTTGGTGCCGATCCACAGGCTGCCATCGGCCAGCGTGGCCAGGTAGGGCACCGACGACGAAGGCAGGCTGCGCGGATTGTTCGGCTCGGGCAGGAAGCGCTGCAGGCGATCCTGGCTGTCCAGGCGGTACAGGCCGCCTTCGTGGGTACCGAACCAGATCGAGCCATCAGGCGTGCTGGCCAGGCTCCAGACCGTGTTGGTACCCATCAACGGCTGGCTGCTGCGGTCGTAGAAGTGCAGCTGGCGGCGGTCGGCCGACATGCGCACCAGGCCGGCGTTCTCGGTGCCTATCCACAACTGGTTGCGGGCATCGACCAGCACCGTCCAGATGCGGTTGTCACGCAGTCCATCCTCGGAACGCCACACGCGGTAGGTGCGGCCGTCATAGCGGGCCAGGCCATCGTTGGTGGCGATCCACAGGTAGCCGTAACGGTCCTCGGCCATGCGGTTGACGGTATTGGACGGCAGGCCATCGAACACCGTCACCTGCCGCGGGCTCGGAGGCACCGGCTGTGCCGCAGCGGGCAACGCGCAGCACAGGAGGACCAGCAGCAGCATCGCCGCCCGCAGATACACCACCGATTGCCTCCTCACGCTGGTCCTGATGATTCCCGCGCAGCGGGCGTCGGCATGGTAAACCGAAAGTCGCGCCGTTCACGCCCGGCGTCGGCGTCGTCACGCGGTCGCCTGTCGTTTCGCACGCGCCTGGGCGATGGCCGTCACCAGCAGGTCGCCGGTCACCGGCTTGCGCAGGAAGCCATCGAAGCCTGCGGCCAGCACCTGGGTTTCGGCATAGGCATCGGAACGGGCGGTCACCGCCACCAGCGGCAGTTCATAGCCCATGGTGCGCAGCTGGCGGGCGATGGCCGTACCATCCAGCGCGGGCAGATCGAGATCGAGCAGGCCGACGTCGAAACCATCGGTGGCGATCTCCGACAGCGCGCCCAGGCCATGCAGCACGTGGACCACCTCATGCCCGCGCACGCGCAGCAGGCCGGCGATGACCTCGGCCACCGTGGCATCGTCCTCGACCAGCAGGATGCGCAGCGGCGGCAGTTCCGGCAGGGCCGCCACGTCGCCCGCACTGTTGGCGGCCTGGCGCGTCCAGGGCAGGGGCAGGCGCACGCGGAACCGCGCGCCCTTGCCAGGCTGGCTGTCCACTTCGATGCGCCCCCCCATCGCCACCGCCAGTTCCTGGCAGATCGCCAACCCCAGGCCACTGCCGCCGTAGCGCGACGCGGTACGCGGGCCGTCGGCCTGTTCGAAACGATGGAACAGGCGCTGCTGCTGCTCGGCGTTGATGCCCGGGCCGCTGTCATGGACTTCGAAACACAGGCCGCCCTTTTCTTCCAGGCGTACGGCCAGGCCGACGTGGCCGCGCTCGGTGAATTTGATCGCGTTGCCGAGCAGGTTCAGCAGGATCTGGCGCACGCGCATCTCGTCGCCACTGACACTGATCGGCCCGGGCGGGTCTTCGCCGCGCTGGAACACCAGCTGGCGTTGCTGCGCCATCGGCTGCATCAGGCCCTGCACCTGGTCCAGCAGCTCCCCCAGATCGAACGGGCGCAGGTCCAGCTCCAGCCGCCCGGCTTCGATCCGGGCCAGGTCCAGGGCATCGTTGACCAGCCGCAGCAGATGGCTGCCGGCCTGCTGGATGGACCCGGCGTAGCCGCGCTGCACCGGATCCAGCGGGGTCGCCAGCAGCAGTTCGCTCATGCCCAGCACGCCGGTCATCGGCGTGCGGACTTCGTGGCCCAGCGTGGCCAGGAAACGGCTCTTGGCCTGCGAGGCCTGCTCGGCCAGCTGCTGCTTGTGCACCGTCAGCTGCCATTGCTGGCGGCGGCGCAACCGCGCGCGGATCGACCAGACCAGAACCACCAGCAGCAACGACCCCAGCAGGATGTAGCCGAATATCGCCATGCCGCTGCGCCACCACGGCGGCAGCACCTTCACCTGCAACTGCTGCGAAGGCGTCCACGTGCCCCGGGCAGTCGCAGCCTGCACCTCGATGACATAGCGGCCGGTCGGCAGCCGCGACAGGGTGCGCTGGCCATCGCCCCCCTGCTCCACCCAGTCCTGGTCGTAACCCTGCACGCGGAAGCGGTACCGGTTGCCCTGCGGGCTGGCATAGGACAGCAGCCGCGCATCGATCTGCAGATCGCGGTCGTCCGGTCCCAGCAGCAGGGTGCCAGTAAGCGGCAACGGTTGCCAGCCGCGTGCGTCGTCGCGCCGCACACGCACTTCGGCGATCACCAGCGATGAAGGCGGCAGCACGGTGTCGTCGGCATTCACATCAAAGGCGACCAGGCCGGTCTGGGTAACCGCCAACACGCGGCCATCGGCATTCACCGCAGGTGGCCGACCGGTGAACTCGGCATCGGACAGGCCATCGCGTTCGTTGAACTGTTGCAGGCGCCGCGTCTTCGGGTCCCACCGCAGCAGGCCGCGCGGCGTCGTGGCCCAGAGCTGGCCATTGTCGGCCAGCGCCAGCCCCCCCATGGTCACCGGCGGCACGCCCGCACTGCCGTCGATGCGCTGGATCAGGCGCAGGCTCATGCCATCCCACTGGTAGCGCTCGAAGGCGCCTTGGCGCGCCAGCCACAACTGCTGCGGATCGATCCATACCAGATCGTAGATCGGGCCGCGCGACACGCCGGGCACTGCCTCGAAGCGTCCGGCCTGCTCACGCCAGATGCCCATGTCGCCCATCACCCAGGGCCGGCCTTGGGCGTCGAAGCGGATCTGCTCGATCGGCGCATCGGCCGTCCCGCGGAAATGTTCCAGCGGATGACTGTGCAGCAGCCGGCCCTCTGCATCGCGCTGCTGCAGGTCCAGGCCCATCACCGACACCCACACCGTGCCATCAGGGGCCTGCCGCATCAGGTCGATGCGCTGGCGCAGGTCGGCACTGCCATCGATCCGCAGGTCACGCAATGCGCCGGTGGCCGGATCGTAGACGGTGATGCGGCCGCCGCGTCCCAGCCACAGGCGACCATCCGGGCGCGGCAGCACCGACCACACCACGCCGTTGCCGAGCTGCCGGTCGCTGGCCAGCAGACGCAGGGTGCCCTGCGCATCGAGCTGGTACACCCCTCGCGCCGAGCCGACGTAGTAGTTCTTCCCATCGCTGGCCGCGCTCAACAGGTACTGGCTGTCCAGGGGCTTGCCGTCGAGCTGGTTCCAGATCGAGAAGCGCCGCCAGTCCGGTGGCAGATAGGCCAGGCCCTGGGTCAGCAACGCCACCCACAATCCGCCCTCGTGGTCCTGCAGCAGGTCAAGCACACCGCTGTGCGCGGTCAGGAAGCCGCTGCCGCGGTCCCCCTCCAGGCGGCGCAACGCCGCCGCATCCCCTCGCAACAGGCCATCGGAGGTACCCGCCCAGTAGCCCCCCTGGCGATCGGCCAGGACCAGGGCCGACCGCAGCTGGGCACTGTCGGCCCATCGCGGGCGACTGACCCGGTCCTGCCCATCGATGCGGTAGAGGCCATCGTTCTGGCTGCCTACCCAGATCGAACCGTCTGCATCACGGCTCAACCGGAGCACGCTCAGCCTACCCAGTTCCCGCGCGGCGACCGGCTCGAAGCCGCTGCCGTTCCAACGCGCCACACCGGCTTCGGTGCCGACCCACAGGCGGCCCCGCGCGTCGACCAGGCTGGTGAAGATGCTGTTGCTGGGCAGGCCACCCGGGCGCGCGGGATCATGGGTGTAGAGGCGCACGCTGCCGTCTTCGCCGAAACGGCAGACGCCATGGTTGTTGGTCCCGATCCACAAGGCGTCGTCGACATAGGCCAGTGCCCAGAACTGCCCCTGGCAGGTGGAATTGACCGTATCGAAGGTCTGGAAGCGTTCGCGGTCGGCATCCAGGCGTGCCACGCCCTTGCCATTGATGCCCACCCAGACCCGGTCCAGCGGGTCGATCAGCAGGGTCTCGATCTCGTTGCCTGGCAACGAGCCCGGCTGTTCCGGGTCGTGCTCCCAGACCCGCAGGCTGTTGCCGTCATAGCGGGCGAGTCCACCATCGGTGGCGGCCCATACGTGGCCCTGGCGATCCTCGGCCAGCGCCACCACCATGCGAGACGGCAAGCCTTCGGCGGCACCGAAGCGGCGCAGGCGTGGTGTTTCTGCCATGTGCAGGGTCGCAGCCGCCGTGGCCATCGCCACCAGCAGCAGTCCCATACCTGCGATGCCACGGCACCACAGGCGCCAGCCGCTCGTCATCCTGAACCCCCTGTCCTGCGCCGATTGTCACACAGGGCCGGGGTCATGGCTGCAACAGCCTGTTTCCAGCGGCGGCACCACCACGAACTGTTGCACCCATGCACGCAACGTTGGCAGGGGGCTGTGCGTATGATCGCAGCGTCCCCTTCCGGAGCCCGCCATCGATGCGTCCCTGTCTGGCCCTGCTGCCGATGCTGCTCGCCACCGCCCCTGCCTGGGCGGCCGCTGACACCTATCGCCTCGATCCGGTGCACACGCGGGTGCTGTTCTCGATCGACCACGCAGGCTACTCGCAGGCCATGGGCACGGTATCGGGCAGCGAGGGGCGCGTGCGGTTCGATCCCGACAACTGGCGCGACGCCACCGTGGAAGTGGATATCCCGGTGTCGCGACTGGACCTTGGTGATGCCAAGTGGAACCAGGCCACGTTGGCCCGGAGCCTGCTCGACGGCGAGCGTTTCCCGACCGCGCGATTCGTCTCCACCAAGGTCGAGCCGATCGATGCCAGGCGCGCGCGCGTGACCGGCACGCTGACCCTGCGCGGGGTCAGCCAGGAAGTCACGCTGGATGTGACCCTCAACGCCATCAAGCGCTACCCGCTTCCCCCGTTCCGACGCACCGCCGGTTTTTCCGCCAGCACCACGCTGAGCCGGCGCGCGTTCGGCATCACCGCCTGGCCGGGCGTCATCGGTGATGCAGTACAGCTGAGGATCGAGGCTGAAGCCACCCTCGACCGCAGCGACGCCCCGGGAACTCCCGCTCCCGTTCCGCACTCCGACCCCAAGACGGCCCGCTAGAGGACCCCTCATGACCGCCAAGAACACCCCCGCCGCCTGGGGGAGTGTCAGCCAGATCCTGCATTGGTTGATCGCACTGCTGATCCTCGCCCTGGGCGTGGTCGGCCTGACCATGGGTGAACTGCCCAAGACCCCGAAGTACTTCTGGGTCTACACCGCGCACAAGTCGATCGGCATCACCGTGCTGGCGCTGGTGCTGTTCCGCCTGGGCTGGCGCCTGTACGCCGGTGCACCGAAGCCGGTGCCGGGCGTGCCCAGCTGGCAGGAGCGCATCGCCAGTGCCACCCACGTGCTGCTGTACGTGCTGATGTTCGCCATCCCGCTGTCGGGCTGGCTGTACGACTCGGCCAGCGGCCTGCGCCCGTTCCGCTGGTTCGGCCTGGTCGACGTGCCCAAGCTGAGCGGTCCCGACCCGCAGGTTGTCGCGGTATCGCATGCCATCCACGAATACGGCTTCTGGCTGTTGATCGCGGTGGTGCTGGCCCATGCCGGCGCTGCCTTCTACCACCACCTGTTCCAACGCGATGCAACGCTGTCCCGCATGTTGCCGCGCGGCTGGCTCGCCTCCCCTCAGAAGGACTGACCGATGAACCTGAAACTGACCACTCCGGCCGCCTTGGCCGCCGCCCTGGCCGGCATGCTGGCCACCGCTCCGGCACTCGCTGCCGATTACGCGCAGGCTCCCGGCGCCGGTTCGATCCTGGTGTTCGCCACCAAGTACGACGGCGAAGTGTTCACCGGCAGCTTCCCGGGCTTCGCCACCAAGCTCAGCTTCGACCCGGCCAACCCGGCCGCCGGCTCGCTGGACGTGGTGATCCCGCTGGCCGGTGCCAAGAGCGGCAACAGCGACCGCGATTCGACCCTGCAGGGTGCCGACTTCTTCAATGTTGGCAAGTTCGCCACCGCACGCTACACCGCCAAGGGCTTCCGCGCGGTGGGCAACGACCAGTTCGCCGCCGATGGCACACTGGAGCTGCGCGGCGTCAGCAAGCCGGTCACGCTGACCTTCACCTGGAAGCCGGGCACCCAACCGGTGCTGACCGGCAAGGCCACGGTCAAGCGCCTGGACTTCGGCGTCGGCGGCGGTGACTGGGCCGACACCAAGACCATCCCGGACGAAACCGCGATCAGCACGATCGTGAAGTTCGACGCGAAATAAACCGCATCTGGTAGTGCCGGCCGCTGGCCGGCATCACCGGGAACAGAGGGGTTGCCGGCCAGCGGCCGGCACTACCGATCGACGGCCAACCACGCCCGAACCGTGGCGGCGTCGAACGGCCAGTCCAGCTCGCGGTCGCCGCGCTCGTCACGCAGCACAGGCACCCGCGTGCCATAGCGCGCTTCCAGCGCCGGCTGGTCGTCCAGGAACACCGATTCGAACTCCGGCGCCCGTGCCCTGGCCAGCTCGGCCAGGGCCATGTCGCACAGGTGGCAATCGTCACGTTGGATAAGGGTCAACACCGGCCGGGCTCCCGTGGCGGAAATGCTGCGCCGCAGCCATGGAAGTGCGGCGTGAACCGCTAGAATAGCGATCTCTTCCGGTACCCGCAGTACGGCAACCATGGCTGTCAGCACGTTCGACGTTTTCAAGATCGGCATTGGCCCGAGTTCCTCGCACACCGTCGGGCCGATGAAGGCCGCCGAGCGATTCATCCATCGCTGGCTGCTCGACCCGGGCCGCCTGCACGAGGTCGCGCGCATCCGCGCCGATGTCTATGGCTCGCTGGCACTGACCGGCCGCGGCCACGGCACCGACAAGGCGATCCTGCTGGGCCTGGAAGGCCAGCGGCCGAACCTGATCGACCCGGACATCATTCCGGCCACGCTGGAGCGCATCCGCAGCAGCAAGCGCATCCAGCTGATGGGCCAGCACGAGATCGCCTTCGACGAGAAGCGCGACCTCGGCATGAACAAGCGCCAGAAGCTGCCCTACCACACCAACGGCATGCGCTTCACTGCCTACAACGCCGACGACGAAGTGATCGCCACCCGCGACTACTACTCGGTGGGCGGCGGCTTCGTGGTCAACCAGGACGACGCGGCCGATGATCGCATCGTGCCCGACGAGACCCCGCTGCCCTACCCCTTCAAGAGCGGCGATGAGCTGCTGGCGCAGACCGCGCGCAGCGGCCTGAGCATTGCCCAGCTGATGTTCGAGAACGAGAAGTGCTGGCGCAGCGAAGACGAGATCCGCGCGCAGCTGCGCGAGATCTGGAGTGCGATGCAGTCGTGCGTGGCGCGCGGCATCCGCGAGGAAGGCGTGCTGCCGGGTGGCCTGAAGGTGGGCCGTCGTGCACCGGCGCTGTACCGCGAGCTGTCGTCGAAGCCGGAAGCGGCGATGCGCGACCCGCTGACCACGCTGGACTGGGTCAACCTGTACGCGCTGGCCGTGAACGAGGAGAACGCGGCCGGTGGCCGTGTGGTGACCGCGCCGACCAACGGTGCGGCCGGTGTGCTGCCGGCGGTGCTGCACTACTTCGACCGCTTCTGCCCGGGCGCGAACGAACAGCGCGTGTTCGACTTCCTGCTGACCTCGGCGGCGATCGGCATCCTCTACAAGGAAAACGCCTCGATTTCCGGCGCCGAAGTGGGCTGCCAGGGCGAGGTTGGCGTGGCCTGCTCGATGGCGGCCGGCGGCCTGGTCGCGGCACTGGGTGGCAACCCCAGCCAGATCGAGAACGCCGCAGAAATCGGCATGGAACACAACCTGGGCCTGACCTGCGACCCGATCGGTGGCCTGGTGCAGATCCCCTGCATCGAACGCAACGCGATGGGCGCGGTGAAGGCGATCAATGCCTCGCGCATGGCGATGCGTGGCGACGGCAAGCACAAGGTGTCGCTGGACAAGGTGATCAAGACCATGCGCGATACCGGCCGCGACATGCAGGACAAGTACAAGGAAACCAGCCGCGGTGGCCTGGCAGTGAACGTCATCGAGTGCTGAGTTGTAGAGCCGGGCACCTGCCCGGCTGATGGGGCAGGAGCAGCCGGGGGTGGCCCCGGCTCTACATCGGACGACACCATCACCGCGTTCCGGTTAGGCTCGGGGCTCCCCCATCCCGGATTGCCCCATGCGCGTGATCGCTGCTGCCCTGCTTGCCTGCCTTCCGCTGCCTGCCCTGGCCGCGCCCAGCTACGGGCCGCGCCTGGAGGGCTTCGACTACGGCTATCCGGTGAAGACCTTCGCGCTGGAATCGCAGCGGCAGCCGCTGGAGATGGCCTACCTGGACATCGCACCGAAGAAGACTCCGATCGGCGTGGTGGTGCTGCTGCATGGCAAGAACTTCTGTGCGGCCACCTGGAAGGAATCGATCAAGCCGCTGGTTGCCGCCGGCTACCGGGTGATCGCTCCGGACCAGGTCGGCTTCTGCAAATCCAGCAAGCCCGAGCGCTACCAGTACACGTTCGCACAGCTGGCAGCCAACACCCATGCCCTGCTGCAGCAGCTGCAACTGGGCGACGTGCCAGTGCACCTGGTCGGACATTCGATGGGCGGCATGCTGGCGGTGCGCTACGCGCTGATGTACCCGCAGGACCTGCGCAGCCTATCGCTGGTCAACCCGATCGGACTGGAAGACTGGAAGGCGCTGGGCGTGCCATGGCGCAGCGTGGACGCGTGGTATGCCGGTGAAATGAACATCAGCTACGACAGCATCCGCCGCTACCAGCTGGATGTGTACTACGACGGCAAATGGAAGCCGGCCTACGAACCCTGGGCGCGGATGCAGTCAGGCATGTACGAAGGGCCCGGCAAGCAGGCCGTCGCATGGAGCCAGGCGCTGGCCTCGGACATGGTGTTCAACCAGCCGGTGGTCTACGAACTGAAGAACCTGCAGGTGCCGACTACGTTGTTCATCGGCCAGAAGGACCGCACCGCGATCGGCCGCGACCTGGCGCCGCCTGCGGTGAAGGCGACGCTGGGCAACTATTCGGTGCTCGGCAAGTCCGCGGCCGCGACGATTCCCGGCGCCACGCTGGTCGAGTTCGCCGAACTGGGCCATTCGCCGCAGGTGCAGGACCCGAAGCAGTTCAACGCCGCGTTGCTGAAGTCCTTGAAGTCACGCTGACCGGCAGGGCGCCCCTGTAGAGCCGAGCCCATGCTCGGCTCATCCAGCAGGAGGGGATCTCGCCAGTAGCAGCCGAGCATGGGCTCGGCTCTACAAGAACTGTGCGATCAGCCGACGATCCGCAGCACGTCATCCAGCAACGCGGCGGCGGTGACTTCCGCGCCCGCACCCGGGCCTTGAATCAACAGCGGCTGGCGACGGTAGCGATCACTGTGGATGGCGACGCGGTTGTCGGTCCCCGCACCCTGCGCCAACGGGTGATCAGCCGGCAGCTCGCGCAGGCCCACCTGCGCACCCTCACCGTCAACACGGCCAACGAAACGCAACACGCGGCCGTTTTTGCGTGCCTGCTGCCAACGCGCCTGCAACGGCGCATCCAGCTGCTCCAGCGCAGCCACTGCGCCCTCCAGCGGCAACGCGGCCAGCGTTTCAGGTACCAGTGAATCCACCTGCACCTGCGAAGCATCCAGCGCCAGCCCGCTGCTGCGGGCCAGGATCAGCAGCTTGCGCCGCACGTCTTCGCCGGACAGATCCAGGCGCGGATCGGGCTCGGTGTAGCCGGCCGCCAACGCTTCGCGCACCGCCGCCGAGAACGGCGACTGGCCGTCGTAACGATGGAACAGCCACGCCAGCGAACCGGACAGCACACCCTCGATGGCATGGATGTGATCGCCACCGGCCACCAGCGCGCGCAGGCTGCTCAGCAGCGGCAGGCCCGCGCCGACGGTGGCGCTGTCGCCATAGCGCGCACCACTGTCTGCGCAGCTTTCGGCAATCGCCTGCGCGCGTGCGAGCTGCGCACCACGGCCCAGCTTGTTGGCGGTCACCACATGCACGCCGCGCGCCAGCCACTGCACGTGACGTGCGGCCACGTCTTCGCTGGCGGTGGCATCGACCACCACATCGCCACGCTCCAGCCCTTCGGTGCTGGCCCACGCCGGCGAACTCTGGCCATCGCGTGGCGCACGTCGCGCCAGCTCCAGCGGCAGCACCAGGTCACGATCGATCTCCAGCGCAGTGCGTGAATTGGCCAGCCACTGCACGCTGGGCAGTTCCAGCCCACGCGCCCGCAATGCCTGGTAACGCTGCACGAAGGCCGAGCCGACCGTGCCAGTGCCCAGCAGCGCCAGGCGTCCCACGCCCAGCGCAGGAATGTCGGCGGCGAGCGCGCTCATGCATCCACCACCTGTTTGCGGCGTGCGGCCGCATCGATCACGACTTCGGCGCGCTGCAGCGCGGCACCGAGATCGGCCAGCAGGTCGCGCTCGGCCTCGATGCCGACCGACAGGCGCAGCAGCCCTTCGCTGATGCCAGCGGCGGCACGTGCTTCTGGGGTCATCGCCGCATGGGTCATGGTCGCCGGATGGGCGATCAGGCTTTCGACGCCGCCCAGCGATTCGGCCAGGGTGAAGCAGCGCAGGCCATCCACGAATGCGCGCACTGCCGCGTGCGGATCTTCACCGGCGCAGTGCGCAAGCTCGAACGACAGCATCGCACCGAAGCCGTTCTGCTGGCGTGCGGCGATGGCATGGCCGGGATGTTCGGCCAGGCCCGGGTAGTACACCGTGCCGACCGCCGGATGCTGGTCCAGCAGGGCGACGATCGAGGCGGTATTTTCCTGGTGCACGCGCAGGCGCGCATCCAGCGTGCGCAGGCCACGCAGCGTCAGGAAGGCATCGAACGGTGAACCCGTCAGGCCCAGCGCGTTGCCCCACCACACCAGCTGCTCGTGCAGTGCCGGATCACGCGCGACCACTGCCCCGCCTACCACATCGCTGTGGCCGTTGATGTACTTCGTGGTGGAATGCAGCACCAGGTCCGCACCGAACGACAGCGGTTGCTGCAGCGCTGGCGACAGGAACGTGTTGTCGACCACCACGAGAGCGCCGGCCTTGTGCGCGGCATCGATGACGAAGCGCAGGTCGGTGATGCGCAGCAGAGGGTTGGACGGCGTTTCCACCAGCACCAGCTTCGGCTGGGTGGCCAACGCCTGCGCCAGTGCACGCGGATCGGTCAGGTCGGCGGTGACCAGTTCAAAGTGGCCCTTCCTGGCCAGCGCATTGAACAGGCGCCAGCTGCCGCCGTACGCATCGTGCGGCACCACCAGGGTATCGCCCGGCTGCAGCAGTGCGTTCAGCACCAGGTTGATCGCGCCCATGCCGGTGGCGGTGACCACACCACCGACGCCGCCTTCCAGTTCCGCCAGCGCCTCACCCAGCAGGTCGCGGGTCGGGTTGCCACTGCGCGTGTAGTCGTACTGGCGCTTGTTGCCGAAGCCGTCGAAGCTGAAGTTCGACGACAGCACGATCGGCGGTGTGACCGCGCCATGCGCGGTGTCCCGATCGATGCCCGCACGGACGGCGGCAGTGGTGCGACTACAGGACGGCTCGTTGGCGTGCAGGCTCATGCGGACTCTCCAGAGGTGCGGAAGGCGGTGGCGAGGATCGCGTCGATGCGATCGGTTTCTTTGAGGAAGGCGTCGTGGCCATAGGGCGAACGCAGCACGCGCAGGCTGCCGCGCGGGCCCAGCCCTTCGACCAGGCCGACCAGGTCGGCCAGCGGCACCAGGCGGTCGCCCTCCACGGCGACCACCACGGTCGGTGGCAGGATCGCGGCGGGGTCGACACGGTGCAGGTCGATCGATTCGGACAGGCGCAGGTAGGCGGTCACCGGCGTGCGCGCGACGTACTGCGCGCCGGCGGCGTCGAGGTAGTCTTCGGCGGCCACGCGCACGCGGCCATTGATGACCTCCGGCGCGGCGTCGAAGCGCTCGCCGAATTCTTCCGGGGTGCGGTAGCTGAGCATGGCGAACTGCCTGGCCAGGGCCAGGCCGTGGTCTTCGCCGCACTGCAGCTGGCCCAGCGCAACCGCGCGGCGCTGCAGCGCGCGCCACGCGGCGGCATAGGGATGCGGGCGGTGCGCGCCGCTGGCCAGCACCAGCTGGCGCACGCGGGCGCGGTGACGGATCGCGAACTGCTGGCCGACCAGCGCGCCATACGAATAGCCGACGAAGGCCTTCAGCGTGCGGATGCCGAGATGGTCCAGCAACAGCGCCAGCGCATCGGCCTGGTCGGCAGTATCGATCGGCACATCCAGTGCACCGTCGGCACCGATGAAATCGAAGGCCAGCACGCGCAGCTGCTGCGGGTCGAGCGCGCGGCCGCTACCCACAAGCGCTTCGGCCCAGCCCTTCTCGCTGAACTGTGCATTGGACGCCACGTGGCGATGGGCGGAAATGCCACCGGCCAGCACCACCACCGGTGCGTTGGCCGGGCCCACCCACTCATAGCGCAGGCGCACCGGGCTGGGGCCTGCATGGCGCATCGACAGCACCGCGGCGAACTCACCGCGCTCCGCGTGCACGCGGTCTGCGACCGGCACGCTGACGGGGACAAAGGGTTCGGGGCGAATGGCGGTACTGGAAGCGAAGCTCATGGCGGGATCCGGTTGGGGAATCGGCCATCGAGCCTTCGCGGGCCCGCGTTCGATATGCACGTGGGGTGCATGGTTCGAACCATCTTTCGGTGGACGCCACGGTCCCCGCAGGATTTGGCACCTACGCAGACGCTTGCGCGCCTGCGGGCTGCCCCGGCTTCAAAGGGCCTGTCCCTCTGCCGGTCTCGATGGTGGAGCCACGATGCCAGCCCTTTCCGGCACTGTCAATCCCTTCATGCGGATAAAGCGATAGATATTTCCAGGATCACTCTGCGAGGGCCGTCCCGGTCGCCCCGTTCAGGATCGGGTACAGTCCCGGCGGTCCTCTTGCTGGAAACGCCGATGCCGCGCCTGCCCCTGTCCTGCCTGCTGTTGCCTCTGCTGGCGAGCGCGACCGCATACGCCGGCGACTGGCGCCAGGGCTGGGGACTGGCTCCCCCTTCCGCCCCTGCCACCCGCGCAGGCAGTGCCGAGGGCGCCGTCCCCATGGCCCGGTTGCGCCTGCAGCCGGTCGGTACGCAATGGCAGGCGCGGATCGACAACGGGCTGGCAGGGCCGCTGCAGATCCAGCTGCGCGCCGCCCCCGGACACCCGGTCGAAGGCCTCCCGGTCGAGTCGCTGATCCAGGGCGACAGCAGCCTGGTGGTCGGCCACCTGCCCGCCCCGATCGATGGCCGCATGCTGGATCTGCGCCTGCAGTCGGTGCCGGGCAACCCGGCCGCACAGGCCGAAGATGTCGGCTATCGCCTGCCGTTCGATGCGGCCCGCCTGCGTGTAGACCAGGCACCGCAGGGGCGATTCAGCCATGACGACGAGGAGAACCGCGACGCGGTCGACTTCGCACTGCCGGAGGGCACCCTGGTGCTGGCCGCGCGCGAGGGCACGGTGATGCAGATCCAGGATGGCTTCCGTGGCAACGGCCAGGACCGCGAGCGCGATGGTGCCCGTGCCAATTTCATCCGCGTGCTGCACAGCGACGGCAGCATGGCCCTGTACGGCCACCTCCAGGCCGGCGGCATGCGCGTGCGCCGCGGCCAAGCGGTGGGAGCCGGGCAACCGATCGGCCTGTCCGGCAACAGCGGCTACAGCACTGCGCCGCACCTGCACTTCGTGGTGCAGGTCAACCGCGGCATGGGCCTGCGCTCGGTGCCGGTGCGCATCTTCGCCGGGCAGGGCCAGCTGCAGTTCGCCCGCCACAGCGAGGCCGACGGCGGTATCGGGCGCTGACCGGCCCCGGCCGGTATAATCGGGCGCTTATCTCTTTGAAAAGCGCCCCGGGCGGGCGCCACTGCCATGTCCGAAGTCGCCAACGAAGCGTCGCGTCGCCGCACCTTCGCCATCATTTCCCACCCTGACGCCGGCAAGACCACGCTGACCGAAAAGCTGCTGCTGTTCGGAGGCGCGATCCAGATGGCCGGTTCGGTCAAGGGCCGCAAGGCCGCCCGCCACGCCACCTCCGACTGGATGGCGCTGGAAAAGGAGCGCGGCATCTCCGTCACCTCCTCGGTGATGCAGTTCCCGTACGAAGGCAAGATCGTCAACCTGCTTGACACCCCTGGTCACGCCGACTTCGGCGAGGACACCTACCGCGTGCTGACCGCAGTGGACTCGGCGCTGATGGTGATCGACGTGGCCAAGGGCGTGGAAGAGCGCACCATCAAGCTGATGGAGGTGTGCCGCCTGCGCGACACCCCGATCATGACCTTCATCAACAAGCTCGACCGCGAGGGCAAGGACCCGATCGAGCTGCTGGATGAAGTGGAGACCGTGCTCGGCATCCAGTGCGCGCCGGTCACCTGGCCGATCGGCATGGGCCAGCGCCTGAAGGGCGTGGTTCACCTGCTGACCGGCGAAGTGCACCTGTACGAACCGGGTCGCAACTTCACCCGCCAGGACTCGACCATCTTCCCATCCATCGATGCGCCCGGCCTGGCCGAGAAGATCGGTGCGCAGATGCTGGCCGACCTGCGCGACGAACTGGAACTGGTGCAGGGCGCCAGCCATCCGTTCGATCTGGACGCTTACCGCGCCGGCAAGCAGACCCCGGTGTTCTTCGGCTCGGGCGTGAACAACTTCGGCGTGCAGCCGCTGCTGGACTTCTTCGTCGAGCATGCGCCGTCGCCGCAGGCGCGAACCACCACCGGCCGCGAAATCGCACCGGAAGAGAACAAGCTGACCGGCTTCGTGTTCAAGATCCAGGCCAACATGGACCCGCAGCACCGTGACCGCGTGGCATTCATGCGGGTCTGTTCGGGCCGTTTCAGCGCCGGCATGAAGACCTTCCACGTGCGCACCGGCAAGGAAATGAAGCTGGCCAACGCGCTGACCTTCATGGCCAGCGACCGCGAGATCGCGGCCGAAGCGTGGCCCGGCGACGTGATCGGCATCCACAACCACGGCACCATCTCCATCGGCGATACCTTCACCGAAGGCGAAGCGGTGACCTTCACCGGCATTCCCAACTTCGCCCCGGAACTGTTCCGCCGCGCACGCCTGCGTGATCCGCTCAAGCTCAAGCAGCTGCAGAAGGGCCTGGCCCAGCTGTCCGAGGAAGGCGCGACCCAGTTCTTCCGCCCGCTGACCAGCAACGACCTGATCCTGGGTGCCGTCGGCGTGCTGCAGTTCGACGTGGCGGCCTACCGCCTGAAGGACGAGTACGGTGTGGAAGCCACCTTCGAGCCGGTCAGCGTGACCACTGCGCGCTGGGTCCACTGCAGCAACGAGAAGAAGCTGGAAGAGTTCCGCGAGAAGAATGCGCTCAACCTGGCGCTGGATGCGGCCGGTCACCTGGTCTACCTCGCTCCGACCCGGGTCAACCTGCAGCTGGCCCAGGAACGCTCGCCGGATGTGCGTTTCTCGGCCACACGCGAAGCGGCGCACACCGTTTCGGCAGGCTGATGCCACGGGGTCGGATCCCTTTCCGCAAGGAAAGGGCTCTGACCCCGCCGTCGCAACGCAGGGATTCACCCACCATACGGTGACGGGCGTGCACGTGCCGCCCATCGCGGCGATGATAGAGGGGTGCGGGTCCCCCTCCCCGCGAACGATGCCTACGCCATGTCCACGACTTCCGTTGCTTCGATCCGCGAAGAAATCGCCAGCGCCCTGACCCACGGCCTCGGTGCCGTGCTCGCCCTGGGCGCCGGTGCGGTGCTGATCACCCTGGCCGCGATCTACAGCGATGGCTGGCAGCTGGCCGGCGCCATCGTGTTCGGCATCGCGCTGCTGCTGCTGTACACCGCGTCCACCCTGTACCACGCCATCCAGCACCCGGTCGCCAAGGGCCGGCTCAAAGTGTTCGACCACTGTGCGATCTACGTACTGATCGCCGGCACCTATACCCCATTCACCCTGATCGGCCTGCGCGGCCCGTGGGGCTGGGGCCTGTTCGCCGCGATCTGGACCCTGGCCCTGGCCGGCGTGGTGTTCAAGCTGTTCTACACCGGTCGCTTCAAGCGCCTGTCCACTGCCATCTACGTGGCCATGGGCTGGCTGGTGATCGTGGCGGTCAAGCCGATGCTGGCCTCGATCGACGGCTGGACGCTGGGCTGGCTGCTGGCCGGCGGCCTGTCCTACACGCTGGGCACCTATTTCTACCACCGCGAATCGATTCCCTATTCGCATGCGATCTGGCACCTGTTCGTCATCGGTGGCAGCGTCTGCCACTTCGTCGCGGTCACCATGCAGGTGCTGTAGCACCGGCCCGTGCGTGGCGCGTGCACGCCGCGCACATGGACGCTTCGCGCCCCGTCCACGATGAGGGGGCAACCATGGCAGCGTGAATGCCGCCGCCTCCCCTGCCACAAAGCGCACGAACCGCTGGCGCCTGGGCCGCCCCGGCCCGCGAGGCCGGCGCTGGTTGACGCTGCTGATCTTCCTGCTCGCGGCGATCCTGGTACTGATCGCACTGTGGGACTGGAACTGGTTCAAAGGCCCTGTCGAGCGCGCCGTGCAGGCCCGTACCGGCCGTGCACTGCACATCGGCCATCTGGATGTCGACCTCGGCCGGACCAGCACCATCCGTGCCGATGCGATCACCTTCGCCAATGCCGGTTGGGCGAAGCAGCCGAACATGGCCACGGCCGACCGCGTCGAGATCGACGTGCGCGTGTGGCCCCTGCTGCGCGGCAGCGTGCAGCTGCCGGAAGTACGCCTGACCCGACCGGACGTGCTGCTGGAAACCGCCCCACGCCAGGGCGAGCCGGGCAACTGGGACTTCCTCGGTGACAGCGCTGGCGGCACCAGCCCGCAGCTCAAGCGCCTGCGCGTCGACGACGGCCGGCTGCAGTTCCTCGACGCACCGGGCCGTACCGACATCCGCGTGGGCGTGCGCAGCGGCCAGCCGAAGCAGGCAGATGCCTCGCCGCCGCTGCTGGTGCAGGGCAAGGGCCACTGGCAGGGCAATGCGTTCACCCTGCAGGGCGGAACCGAATCGCCGCTGGAACTGACCAACAGCGACCACCCGTTCCGCATCCACCTCGACGGCCGCGCCGGCGCCACCCACGCGGTGGCCAGCGGCACGCTGACCAATCCGTTCCAGCTGCGCGTGTTCGACCTGCAGTTCGCACTCAGTGGCCAGGACCTGGCCGATCTCTACCCATTGCTCGGCATCGCCATTCCGCCGTCCCCGCCCTACGCGCTGAACGGACGCCTGAAGCGCGACCACGACGTCTGGCGTTACGACGGTTTCACCGGCAAGGTGGGCGACAGCGACCTCGGTGGCAGTCTTCAGTTCGAGGTGGGCCGCGACCGTCCGCGGCTGACCGCGACGCTGGAATCCAAGCGCCTGGACTTCGATGACCTGGCCGGCTTCGTCGGCGCGCCGCCGAAGACCGGCGGCGGCGAAACCGCCAATGCGGAGCAGAAGGCCGAGGCCGCACGGGTGGCCGCGCGCGCGCGCGTGCTTCCGGACACGCCCTACAACCTCGGCAAGCTGCGTGCGATGGATGCCGATGTGCGCTGGAAGGCCCACCGCATCAACGCACCGTCATTGCCATTGGACGACATGGACGCCCATCTGCTGCTGGATGACGGGGTGCTGCGGCTGGCCCCGCTGAACTTCGGCGTCGCCGGCGGCGATATCCGCAGCACCATCCGCATGGACGCACGCCAGCCGCAGATCAGCACTGCGCTGAAGGCGAGCGTGCGCGGCGTTCAGCTGGGCCAGCTGTTCCCCGATGCCAAGCTGGCCGAACAGGCCAAGGGCGGCATCGGCGGTGAGGTGGACCTGAGTGGCCGCGGCAATTCGATCGCCGCGATGCTCGGCAGCAGCAGCGGCAAGGTCGGCCTGGCGATGGGCCGTGGCCACGTCGGCAACCTGGTGATGGAGCTGGCCGGCCTGGATATCACCGAATCGCTGAAGTTCCTGGTGACCGGCGACAAGCAGATTCCCCTGCGCTGCGCCTTCGCCGACTTCGGTGTGCGCGACGGCCTGATGACCAGCCAGGCACTGGCGGTGGACACCACCGACACGATCCTCATCGGCGAAGGCACCGTCAGCCTGCGCGACGAAACCCTGGACCTGCTGTTGAAGCCGCGCCCCAAGGTCAGGAGCATCCTGGTACTGCGCTCGCCGCTGCACGTTGCCGGCACGTTCAAGGACCCGTCGTTCCGCCCCGACTTCAAAGCGCTGGGCATCCGCGGTGCGGTGGCCCTGGCACTGGGCAGCATCGCCCCGCCGGCGGCGCTGCTGGCGACGATCGAGCTGGGGCCGGGCAAGGATGCCGACTGCGGTGGGCAGTATGCGAAGTAGGTTTACAGCGTTGTTCGCGGCGCCTCTTTTCCCGCGCGTAGAGCCGGAGCAGGGCGACAGGCAGGACACGCCGTAAATACGTCCCTGTAGGCTCGGTCGGCGCATCCATGCGCCTCACGGTCCTGCCTGCCGCCTTGCTCCGGCTCCGGACAGTTTCCTGCGCGCGCGGAACTAGAGCGAAATTCAAAGTCAAAAGAAGAAAGCAAAGTCAAAAGCTGTTGCCAACCAAGGTTGGCGGCTACCAAAAGCGAGCCATAGCGCATGTGCGCACCGCACTCACAGGAACGTGTCCAGAGGCGGAGGGTGCGGCTGGGCAGGACCGTGAGGCGCATGGATGCGCCGATCGAGCCCCCATGGATGGGTTTACGGCGTGTCCTGCCCAGCCGCACCCTCCGCCTCGCAACGTATCAGGAAGGCGCTGCTTTGGCTTTGGCTGTGGCTTTGAGCTTCGAAAAGCGGGCCGGCGGGCCGCAGGCCCGCCAGCGACACCCTCACCCGGCAACGATGTACTGCTGCAGTTGATCCAGCTCCCGCCGCTGCGCATCGATCACCGACTTCACCAGGTCGCCGATGGAGATCACCCCCAGCACCTGCGCGCCCTCCACGACCGGCAGATGGCGGATGCGATAATCGGTCACCAACTGCAGGCAATGCTCCACCTGCTCGCCCGGCGACACCGTCACCACCTGCGACGTCATGATCTCTGCCACCGCCGTATCGCGCGAAGAGCGATCACGCAACACGATCTTGCGCGCGTAATCACGCTCGGACAGGATTCCCACCAGCCGCGGGCCGTCCATCACCAGCACCGCACCGATGCCCTTTTCCGCCATCAACCGGATCGCATCGATCACCGCCGCATCCGGCGCGACCGCATGTACTTCAGGAGACTTGCCGTCCAACAGTTGCCGTACCGTGGTCATCTGCCTGCCCTCCCAGGGTGGGTTGCGGGACCGAGTCTGCCACGGACGATGCTAGCCAGGCGTCAACCAGGTACAACGGCCGCTGCTTGGACTCCTCGTACAGCCGCCCCAGGTACTCGCCGATCAGGCCAAGCGCGATCAGCTGCACGCCGCCCAGAAACAGGATCACCGCCATCATCGTCGGCCAGCCCGCCACCCGGTCGCCATACAGCGCCGCCTTCACGATCACCCACAGGCCGAACACGAAAGCGACGGCCGCGGTTGCCAGCCCGAGGTAGGTCGCCGCCCGCAACGGCACGGTCGAGAACCCGGTGATGCCTTCGAGGGCGAAATTCCACAGCCGCCACAGGCTGAACTTGCTGGTGCCGGCCACACGCGCGTGGCGGTGGTAGGTCACGGCGATCCGCTTGAATCCCACCCAGCTGAAAAGTCCCTTCATGAAGCGGTGGCGCTCGCGCATCCCGCGCAGGGCGTTCAGCGCGCGCGGTGACAGCAGGCGGAAGTCCCCGGTATCGGCCGGAATCGGTGTCCGCGACAGGCGGCCCATCACCCGATAGAACATCGCTGCCGTGGCGCGCTTGATCCAGGCCTCGCCATCGCGGGCCATGCGCGTGCCGTAGACGTTGTCATGCCCTTCGCGCCAGCGCGCAACGAACTGCGGCACCAGCTCCGGCGGGTCCTGGCCATCGGCATCGAGGATCATCGCCGCACCCTCGTGCACCAGATCCAGGCCGGCGGTCAGCGCCGCTTCCTTGCCGAAGTTGCGCGACAGCTTCAGCGCCGATACGCGTGCATCGGCCTGGGCCAGCCCGGCGATCACGTCCCAGGTACCGTCATGGCTGCCGTCGTCCACATAGAGGATGTGACCGTCGATGTCGGGCATGCCGTCGAGCACCGCGCACAGCCGTGGATGCAGCAGCGGCAGTGCCAGGGCCTCGTTGTAGGCGGCGATGACGAAGGTAAGCCGTTCGCGGGTCATGCCCGGATTATACGTTGCCGGCACGCGCCCGGCCCGTCGCCTGCCAATTGCAGCGCCGGGCTCAGTCCTCCGACAGATAGGACGCACCACCCAGCTGGCGCGCCTGGCGTTGGATCCACGCGGCCCGCCGCTGCACATACGGCCCAGGTTTTGCCGCGTTGTAGCGACGCGGTGCCGGCAACACCGCGGCCAGGCGCGCGCTCTCGGCCGGACTCAGCCGGGCCGCGTCCTTGCCCCAGAATTTCTGTGCTGCCGCTTGCGCGCCATACACGCCATCACCGAATTCGGCAATGTTGGCGTACATCTCCAGGATCCGCTCCTTTGGCCACAGCGCCTCGATCAGCACCGTGTACCAGACTTCCAGGCCCTTGCGGATCCAGCTGCGGCCCTGCCACAGGAACAGGTTCTTGGCCACCTGCTGGCTGATCGTGCTGGCGCCGCGCAGGCGCCCGCCCCTGGCGTTGTGGTCGCGCGCCTTTTCGATGGCCTGCAGGTCGAAGCCGTTGTGGTCGGGGAAGCGCTGGTCCTCGGCCGCCACCAGCGAGATCGGCAGGCTTGGTGCCATCTGGCCGAGGTCGCGCCACTGGTAATGCAGCCGATAGGACCAGTCGGCCTCGCCCAGCGCCTCGCCATAGCGCCACAGCATCACCATGGACACCGGCGGGTCGATGAACCGCAGCACCAGCACCTGCAGGCAGCTGAAGGCGGCCAGCAGCACCGGCAGCCACAGCAGCCGCTTCCAGCGCCAGCGTCGCCGGCGCGGCGCGGCGACCACGGCCTCTACCTTGTGCTGCTCTCCCGCTGCCCCCATTACTGGTGCATCCTTCTTCTGTCTGGTTGTCGGCGCATTATCCGGCAACCGCCCCCGTTTACGCGCGATGTGAGCCGATGACCGCCAACCCCGATTCCCTGATCCGTTTCCTGCTCCCCGACGCCGGCGTGCGTGGCGTGCATGTGCACCTGCAGGCCACCTGGCAGGAAATCCTGTCCCATGCCGCCTACCCGGACGCCGCTGCCGAACTGCTTGGCGAGGCCTGCGTCGCCTCGGCGCTGTTCACCGGCCACACCAAGATCGACGGGCGCCTGTCGGTGCAGCTGCGCAGCAGCACCGCGCTGCGCACCCTGTTCGCCGAATGCACCGCCGTCGGCACCCTGCGCGGTATCGCCCAGCTCAGCGAGGGTGGCGACGCACCGCGTGACCTGTCCCGCCTCGGTGATGACGCAATCCTCGCCATCACCATCGAGAACCCCGGCCTGGACCCGCGCGAGCCGCAGCGCTACCAGAGCCTGGTCGCGCTGACTGCGCCGGAACTGGACGAGGCCTTCGAGGACTACTTCCGCCAGTCGGAGCAGCTGCCGACCCGCCTGCTGCTGGCCGCCGACCGCAACGGTGCCGCCGGTCTGCTGCTGCAGAAGCTGCCGGGCGACGAAGGCGACGAAGATGGCTGGGCCCGCGCCAGCGCCCTGTTCGAAACCCTGGGCAAGGCCGAACTGCTGGCGACCCCGGCCGAGCAGCTGCTGCACCGCCTGTTCCACGAGGAGCGGCCGGAACTGCTGGGCGACAAGCCGCTGTCCTTCGCCTGCTCCTGCTCGCGCGAGCGGGTGGCTGGCATGCTGCAGTCATTGGGCGAGGACGAAGCCCGCGCGGCCGCCGAGGCCACCGGCGCCGTCGAGGTGCGTTGCGAATTCTGCGGGCGTGAGTATCACTTTCCATTGACGGAGTTCGGCATACTGTTCCACGGCGCCCAGGGGGCTGTAGCGGCGCCTGAACGACTTCAGTAAACGGCAGTCTTGTACCTGGGGAGGATCAAGGCTTGTTAAGAATTCATAAACACCCTAGGATCGAGTTCCCGTCCCCGCGGGAACTTCCGTTGTCCGTCCCTGTCTGAACTGGTCCGATGCGTACCTTCCTGCGTCTACCGCTGGCCCTGCTGATCGCCCTTGGCGCGATCACGGGCGTGCATGCGCAGAGCAAGGACACCCGCACCGTGTTGCCGGTATGGAACAAGGGCAGCGGCAAGGTCGAGGCGCTGCTGTACCTGGAGCCGACCGGCGAACAGGCAGCCGGCGCCCGCTGGCATTTCGGCCGCAATTCGCTGGACGCGGCCTTTGGCCTGTCCTCCGGCGATTCGCTGGGCCTGCTCTGCAACAGCAGCAGCGGCACCAGCATCAGCGGCCTGGCCAGCCATTGCATGCTGGCCAGCCTGGGCGACGAGGATGATCTGAACAGCCGTCGTTTCAGTGGTACCGCCGCGTTGAACCGGGGCAACAGCCGCTTGGGCATCACCGCCGGCACCGGCCGTGAAACCCTGCCCGCCTGGTTGTCGGGCCCGAACAAGACGCCCTCGCTTCGCGCCGAGCAGAACGATCTGACCGTGTTCGCGCAGAAGAACATTGGCCGCGAAGGCTTCGTCTCCATCGCCGGTACCTACGCCAAGGCACGCCTGGTACCGCTGGCCGACGCTTCGCCGGCCATCGTCGATCGCTGGGACAGCAAGAGCCTGAGCATCGGTGCCGGTTACGGCAACTTCACCGGCAGCATCATCGGCCGCGTGGTCGACGTGCCGGGGAAGCCCGGCAAGTTCGAAGGCCTGGGCATCGGCCTGACCTGGCGTACCCCGTGGTCTGGCCAGCTGACCGTCGGCGCCGAGAACGTGATCAGCCGCGGCAAGAATCCATTCTCCCCGCGCAACGAAAGCAACGACGACGGCACCGTGCCGTACGTGCGTTACGAACAGGATCTCTGATCCCCTCAATCAGGTTCAGCAACGATATTCCCGAAGGCGCCGAAAGGCGCCTTTTTGCATCTGCGTGCCTGCCTCGCACTCGCATGAGCGGTATCGACCGTAGAGCGTATCGACATATTGGGATACATATCAATCGAAACTTTTTTCATCATTCTGTGTTAACAAACGAGGCAGATCAGCATGACCATACCGGCAACCCGTTGATTGGGCTGGGAAAAGCGCTTTTTTACCAAAATCACAGACTTCATTAACACAGCTTTAATTCTTGGCGAACGCCCGTTACTATCGGGTCAGCCTCGCGATTTGGGAGCGCTTTTTCGCTCCCCCGCCGGGCACTAACCCCAGCCAAGATTTCTTGGAGAGAGAGAGCCAATGAAACTCAAGTCCAGCCAGCTGCGTGACGCAGTTGTGATCGCGCTTGTCGCCGGTGCCACCACCGCGACGGCCCACGCCCAGGAAGCGACCAACCTCGACCGCATCGAGGTCACCGGTTCGCGCATCCGTCAGGTCGATACCGAAACCGCCCAGCCGGTGTTGAGCCTGAGCCGCGCCACCATCGAAAAGAGCGGCTTCAAGACGGTTGCTGACGTGCTGCAGAACATTTCTGCCGCCGGCAGCCCGGCCATCAGCCGTTCCGAACCGCTGTCCTCTGGTGAAATGGTCGGCGGCTACTACATCGACCTGCGCAACCTGGGTGCACAGCGCACCCTGATCCTGGTCGACGGCAAGCGCCTCGGCGCCAGCGTCAGCGGTTATCAGGACGTGTCGCAGATCCCGTCGGCGATCGTCGAGCGCATCGACGTGCTGAAGGACGGTGCTTCCTCGGTGTACGGTTCCGATGCCATGGCCGGCGTGATCAACATCATCACCCGCAAGAATTTCGAAGGCCTGGAAGTCAACGCCTACACCGGGCAGTACAGTGAAGGCGACGGCCAAAAGCAGAGCGCCGATTTCGTTGCCGGCTTCACCGGCGATCGCGGCTCGATCACCATCGGTGCCGAGTACTCCAACGAAAAGGCGGTGTGGGCAAAGGATCGCTGGTTCTCCGAATCGTCGCGCACCAATCGCCATCCGACCGCCGGCTGGACCTCGGTCAGCCAGTGGGGCTCGGTGTTCGACCCGACCGATCCGGACGCACCGTCGCTCACCCTCAATCGCGGCGGCAATCCTTACAACGCGGCGGACTTCCACGAAACCGACCTGACCCCGATCACCGGTGACGTAAGCAACTCCAACCAGCAGATGCAGCTGCTGACCCCGACAAAGCGTCGCAGCGTATTCGCCAACCTGCAGTACGACCTTACCGACAATGTCCGTTTCAGCGGTGACCTGCTGTACACCCGCCGCGAATCGGAAGCGCAGGTGGCCGGTTACCCGCTGCAGTCCGAAGCCTACGCCAACCTCGGTTCCATCTGGTCGGCCAACAGCTACTACAACCCGTTCGGCCAGGATATGGCGTATGTCCGCCGTGGCTGGGAAGTGCCGCGCGTTTCCAACAACAAGCTGACGACGTTCCGCTTCAGCGGCGCGCTGCAGGGCTCGTTCCAGTTCAATGACAAGTACTTCGACTGGGAAGCCGGCTACCTCTACCAGAACTCCGAAAACAACCAGAGCCAGACCGGCAACTACAACGTCCTGGCTGCCAACGCCGCCACCGGGGCCTCGTTCTACAACCCGGCAACCGGCCGCGTGGAGTGCGGAACCGCAGCGGGCCTGGCTGCGGGCACCAACCCGGCCTACGGCCCCGGCGCCGGCGGCTGCATCCCGTGGAACCCGGCCATTCCGTTCGGCCGCACCGGTGATGGCGGCTTGACCGGCAATCCGGACCTGCAGCAGTTCCTGTTCCCGACGACGCACAACGTCGGCGAAACCACGATGACGTCCTACTACGCCAACATTGCGGGTAGCATCCTGACCCTGCCGGCAGGCGACCTGGGCTTCGCACTGGGTTACGAGTACCGCGAGGAGAAGGGCAACTTCAATCCGGACGCGCTGTCGCAGTCGGGTTACTCCACCGACCTGGCGGCTGGCCCGACCGGCGGCAAGTACGACGTCAATGAAGTGTACCTGGAGCTGAACGTACCGATCCTGGCCGACCTGCCCGGTGCCAAGGAACTGAGCCTGAGCGCAGCCACCCGCTTCTCCGACTTCAGCACCTTCGGCAACACGACCAACAGCAAGTTCGGCCTGAAGTGGCGCCCGATCGATCAGCTGCTGGTTCGTGCGACCTACTCCGAAGGCTTCCGCGCGCCGACCATCGCCGACCTGTACGGCGGCAGCTCGCAGTCCTTCGAGTACTTCACCGATCCGTGCGATACCTCGTTCGGTCTGGCCGCAACCGATGCCGCCACGGCCCAGCGATGCGCTGCCGCCCTGGGTGCCCTGGCCCCGAACTTCCGCCAGCTGAAGCAGGGTTACGTCCCGGCTGAAGGCCCGGATGAGCAGAGCCCGGTGCCGTTCACCTCCGGCTCCAATCCGAACCTGACTCCGGAAACGTCCAAGTCCAAGACCGTTGGCCTGGTCTGGAGCCCGACCTTCGCCCCGGGCCTGAACCTGAGCCTGGACTGGTTCAACATCAAGATCGAGAACACGATCGTTTCCGATACCCCGACGGATCAGCTGAACGACTGCTACGTTCTGGGCATTGCTGAGCGCTGCAGCACCTTCACCCGTGACGCCACGCTCGGCTACGTCAACAACCTGACCTACGGCAGCCGCAATGCCGGCTTCATCGAAACCGAAGGCTTCGACTTCGATGCAAGCTACCGCTATGCGACCGACACCTGGGGCAGCTTCAACTTCAACCTGCAGAACACCTACGTCACCAAGAACGTTCTGAAGACGGCCAATGATGACTCCCCGGTGCAGATCTACAATGGCTTCGGCAGCAACTTCCGCCTGCGTTCGAACCTGACCGTTGGCTGGGAATTCGGCGACTTCGGCATCACCTGGGGCACCCGCTACTTCTCCAGCGTGAAGGAGCGTTGCTACTACGCCACCGAGTGCTCGCTGCCTGACTACGGCTCGCCGGATCCGGCTCGCAACCAGGCGCAGAACAAGCGCGGCGCCACCACCTTCCACGACGTCCAGTTCTCCTGGAACGCGCCGTGGAATGCGACCATCGCGGTCGGTGCACGCAATGTGTTCGACCACTACGGCCCGCAGATGTACTCGGCGCCGAACTCGCAGTACTCCTACTACGGCGGCTACGACATCGGTCGCCTGATCTACATGCAGTACAAGCAGAAGTTCTGATCGGGAACCTGATCAGCTGATGCAGCAACGGCCCCGAAAGGGGCCGTTGTTCTTTGTGCGCCATAGACGGGCGCTGGCCAGCGCACAACAAAAAAGGCCGCAGCATCGCTGCGGCCTTCCTTCGAGATCATGTCCGGGCGCTCATCCGTTCGGAATCAGCGTCTCGATCAGATGCTCGACGTACGCTTCGAAATCCTCGCGCGCCTGCTTGGGCTGCTGCAGCTGCAGCGACAACTGCAGGAAGCCGACATAAGCGGCGTACGCAAGGCGTGCGCGATGACGCGCATCGGTCGAGCTGAGGCCGGCCTGGCGGAACGAGGCGACCAGATAGTCGAGGCGACGCTGCGAGACCCGGTCGATCACCGGCCGCACCATCGGATGATCCAGCGCCTTCAGCAGCTCGCTGTAGATGATGTGCGGCTGCACTTCATGCGCCACCATCTGGAACAGCTGGCGCAGGCGCACGCGCGGATCCGGTACGTCTTCCAGGCTGCCGAACACCTGTTCCTGTTCGAACAGTTCCCAGCGTTCCAGCGCCGCCTGCAGCAATGCATCGCGCGAAGGGAAATGCCAGTAGAAACTGCCCTTGGTGACGCCGAGCCGCCGTGCCAGCGGCTCTACCGCGACGGCGCCGACACCTTGTTCAGCAATCAGATCGAGGGCCGCCTGGGCCCAGTCTTCGGCACTCAGGCGGCTGTTGCGGCCGGCGCGCGGTTCGCCGGCGGAAGCGTCAGGTTGATTCATGGACTGATTTAACCATACGCCGGGGTTCGTTGCAGTACGCGGTTGCGGTCGAAACCGTCGCAGGCCCGTCGGAAGGGTCCCTCCACGCGCGTTCTGCAACGCACCATACCGTGCAGTATTGACTTCCTCTCGAAGCTCTCCATACTAGCAAGTATGGTTATGTCCCCAACTCCAGCTGCGTTCCATGACCTGCGCCTGGACGCCGCCCATGGCGCCCGCCTGGCGGCGACCGTCAGCGACCATGGCCGGCGTGGCCGGGTCCTGTTTGCCCATGGCTTCGGCCAGACCCGCCACGCCTGGAATGCCACTGCCCGCGCACTGAACGCGGCCGGCCTGCAGACGCTGGCCTACGACGCCCGCGGCCATGGCGATTCCGACTGGAATGGCGCCGATCTGCCCTATCACGGCGAACAGTTCGCCGACGACCTGATCGTGTTGGCCGGCGAACAGCCGCGCCCGCCGGTGCTGGTTGCCGCTTCGATGGGTGGCCTGTTCGGCCTGCTTGCCGAATCGCGCTGGCCGGGCCTGTTCTCGGCCATGGTGCTGGTCGACATCACCCCGCGCTGGGATACCGCCGGTGTCGAGCGCATTCTCGCCTTCATGACCGCCCATCCCGACGGCTTCGCCTCGCTGACCCAGGCCGCCGACGTGATCTCGGCCTACATGCCGCACCGGCCGCGCAAATCCGAGCAGTCGCTGCGTGCGCTGCTGCGCGAGGACGGCCACGGGCGCTGGCGCTGGCATTGGGACCCGCGCCTGGTGGCCGAGCTGGCCCGCGACAGCGAACAGCACCAGGACGCACTGGCCGAGGCCGCACGCCAGGTGAAGTGCCCGCTGCTGCTGGTCAGCGGGGGCCGCAGCGACCTGGTCACGCCGCAGACCGTGGCCGAATTCCTGGCGCTGGCGCCGCATGCGCGCCATGTACAGCTGCCGCAAGCGACCCACATGGTCGCCGGCGATGACAACGACGCCTTTACCGCTACTGTGTTGGACTATCTGGACGTGTTGCCCGCAGCGGACGCTGCGGCTTCGTCCGCCACAAACGAGCACGTCACCGGAGCACGCTCATGAGCATCGTTCTTCCCTTCCTCGCCCTGCTGCTGGCAGGCGCCTTCGTCGCCTACCACCGCATGCGGCTGGTTACCTGGACGCTGATCAGCGTGGCCCTGCTGGCCGCCTGCTGGTTCATTCCCTACGTCAACCAGACCGCCACCATCGTCGCTGCGGCGGTGCTGGCGGTGATCGCCGTGCCGCTGCTGCTGCCGTTCATCCGCAAGCCGCTGCTGACCGGCCCGATGATGAAGGTGTTCCGCAAGGTGCTGCCGCCGCTGTCGCAGACCGAGCGCATCGCGCTGGAAACCGGTTCGGTCGGTTTCGAGGGCGAACTGTTCACCGGTGATCCGGACTGGAACATCCTGCTCAACTACCCCAAGCCGCAGCTGACCGCTGAAGAACAGGCCTTCCTCGATGGCCCGGTGGAAGAGCTGTGCACGATGGTCAACGACTGGGAAATCACCCACGTCCACGCCGACCTGCCGCCGGAGCTGTGGGCCTTCATCAAGAAGAACAAGTTCTTCGGCATGATCATCCCGAAGGAGTACGGCGGCCTGGGCTTCTCCGCGCTGGCCCACCACAAGGTGATCCAGAAGCTGGCCTCGGTGTCCTCGGTGGTCAGCTCCACCGTCGGCGTGCCCAACTCGCTGGGCCCGGGTGAACTGCTGGTGCATTACGGCACCCAGGAACAGAAGGACCAGTACCTGCCGCGCCTGGCCGATGGCCGCGAAGTGCCCTGCTTCGGCCTGACCGGTCCGTTCGCCGGCTCCGACGCCACTTCGATCCCGGACTACGGCATCGTCTGCAAGGGTGAGTGGAACGGCGAGCAGGTGCTCGGCGTCAAGCTGACCTTCGACAAGCGCTACATCACCCTGGCCCCGGTCGCTTCGCTGATCGGCCTGGCCTTCCGCATGTACGACCCGGATGGCCTGATCGGCGATACCCGCGACATCGGCATCACCCTGGGCCTGCTGCCGCGTGACACCGCCGGCGTCGAAATCGGCCGTCGCCACTTCCCGCTGAACTCGACGTTCCAGAACGGTCCGATCCGCGGCAAGGACGTGTTCATTCCGCTGACCCAGCTGATCGGTGGCGCAGCCATGGCCGGCAAGGGCTGGAACATGCTCAACGAGTGCCTGGCCGTGGGCCGCTCGATCACCCTGCCGTCCACCGCCAGCGGCGGTGCCAAGGCTGGCGCCGCGGTGACCGGCGCCTATGCACGCATCCGCAAGCAGTTCGGCCTGTCGGTCGGCCGCTTCGAGGGCGTGGAAGAAGCGCTGGCCCGCATCGGCGGCAAGGCCTACAAGATCAGCGCGCTGTCGCAGGCCACTGCCGCCGCGGTCGATCGTGGTGACGTGCCGTCGGTGCCGTCGGCGATCGCCAAGTACCACTGCACCACCATGAGCCGCGAAGTGATCTCGGACATGATGGACGTGATCGGCGGCAAGGGCATCATCCTGGGGCCGCGCAACTTCGCCGGCCGCAGCTGGCAGGCCGCGCCGATCGCGATCACCGTGGAAGGCGCCAACATCATGACCCGCAGCCTGCTGATCTTCGGCCAGGGTGCGATCCTCTGCCACCCGTGGGTGCTCAAGGAAATGAAGGCCGCGCAGGATCCGGATACCCGTGCCGGCCTGCAGGAGTTCGACCGCAGCCTGTTCGGCCACATCCGCTTCGGCATCTCCAATGCCGTGCGTTCGTTCTGGTTCGGCCTGACCGGCGCGCGCTTCGGCGCCGCCCCCGGCGACGCCTACACCCGCCGCTACTTCCGCAAGCTGGACCGTTACTCGGCCAACCTGGCGCTGATGGCCGACATCTCGATGATGACCCTGGGCGGCAAGCTGAAGTTCAAGGAATCGCTGTCCGGCCGCCTGGGCGACGTGCTGAGCCATGTCTACATGACCAGCGCCATGCTCAAGCGCTACCACGACGAAGGTGCACCGCAGGCCGACCAGCCGCTGCTGGCCTGGGCCTTCCATGACAGCGTGCACAAGATCGAAGAGTCGCTGTCGGCCGCGCTGCGCAACTTCCCGATCCGTCCGATCGGCTGGCTGATGTGGGCGCTCATCTTCCCGTTGGGCCGTCGTGCCGAGGCTCCGGGTGATCGCTTGAGCCGCCGCGTCGCCGCCCTGCTGATGGCGCCGAATGAAGCCCGCGACCGTCTCGCCAATGGCGTGTTCCTGACCCCGTGCGAGAACAACCCGGGCGGCCGCATCAACAGTTACCTGAGCAAGGCGATCATGGCCGAGCCGGTGGAGCGCAAGTTCCTCAAGGCGCTGAAGAGCAAGGGCATCGAGGCGCTGGACTTCAAGGCGCAGCTGGACGAAGCCGTGGCCGAGGGCGTGATCACCCAGGACGAGCGCAGCCTGCTGGAAGAGCTGCGCACGCTGACCCTGGACACCATCACCGTGGACGACTTCGACACCCATGAACTGCGCGCGGCCAGCTACTACGACCGCCAGCGCAAGGATCCGCATTCGCAGGCGGCCTGATCGCCCGCGACACGCGTTGCCTTCGACGGCGGGCCTCGGCCCGCCGTCGCGTTATCCGCCGAACGGAATACCCCTCATGTCCACGCCCCTGCTCTCGCTTTACCAACGCCTGCAGCGCTGGCCCGCCGGCGCCTGGCTGTTCTCGCGCGCGGTGTGCCTCAAGGCCCCCTACTTCGCCAGCATCGCGCCACGCATCACCCGCCTGGAACACGGCCGCTGCGAAGGCACGCTGGCCGACCGCCGCAGAGTACGCAACCACATCGGCACGGTGCACGCGATCGCGATGTGCAACCTGGCCGAACTGACCGCCGGGCTGATGGTCGATGCATCGCTGCCGAAGGGCATGCGCTGGATCCCGAAGGGGATGCAGGTGCAGTACCTGGCCAAGGCGCGTGGCACGCTGCAGGCGGTGGCGTTGCCGGCACAACCGATTGTCGTTGCGGCCGAGGGCTATGCGCTGCCGGTGACGGTCAGCGTGCGCGACCGCGCGGGCACCGAGGTGTTCAGCGCGATCATCGACATGTGGATGTCGCCGGCCAAGTAAGTTCCCGCGAACGGCGCAGCCCCTCTTGGGTGGACGCGGAATGCGGTTTATCGGTGGGGCCGGAGGGGTGGGGCCAGGCGGGGACGCCGCAAGTACGTCCCTGTAGGCTTAGCCGCGCCATCCATGGCGCGGATACCCCGCCCGGCCCCACCCCTCCGGCCTCTGACAGATCTCTGCGGCGTCCACCCACGCAAGAGAAAAAAGAAGAGCAGAAGCAGAAGCGGCCCAATGGCCGCTTTTTTCCATGCGCACAGAACCCAACGAGCGCAGCGACCCGCTGTTGCTCTTGATCTTCTTTTTTTCTTCTCCGTGGGCTGGCCGCGCACGGAACCTGTCTGAGGCCGGGCGGGTTGGGTTCGCGGGGGTGTCCGCGGCATGGATGCCGCGGCCAAGCCTACACGGACGTACTTGCGGCGTCCCCCGCGAACCCAACCCGCCCGGCCAACCCCATGACAAGCTCTACGCGGCCAACCCACGAGGGGCCGCGCCGTTGGCTGGAATCTACGCTACCGCGCGAAACACCAACGCCAGGATCGCAGGCACCGCCTGGATCATGAAAATGCGGCGGCTGACGCTGTAGGCGCCATAGCACCCCGCCACCACCACGCAGGCCAGCGAGAACGTCACCAGCACTGGCTGATCGATCACCAGCCCCACCACGATGCCTGCTGCCAGGAAGCCGTTGTACAGGCCCTGGTTGGCCGCCAGGACGCGCGTGGTCGCCGCCTTCTCCGGCGTGTTGCGGAACGTCTTCAGGCCCAGCGGGCGGGTCCACAGGAACATCTCAAGCGCCAGGAAATAGACGTGCAGCAGTGCGACCAGCAAGGTCAGGGCGAGTGCGATCCAGTACATGGGCGGTTCCTTGGACAGGGATGGGGCTCGGAGCCCGGGAAATCATCGGTCGCGCGGCAGTTTCTTTTCTTCGCGCAGTACACCGAACGCGGCTGCGGTCATGCACGCGGCCACCAGCATGCCGCCGATGAACACTACGTGCGAGCCGAACAATGACAGGCCCTTGTGCACCCAGGCAAAGCTCAGGTCCGCACCGCGGTAGACCACGGTGTCGATCGCTGCGCCGGCCTTGTAGCGCCACTGCCGGTCCACGCGCGTGTAGATTGTCTCGCGCGCCGGCTTGGCCAGTGCGAATTCGCTGGCCCGGGTCATCACCTGCACTACCGCGACCATCAGCGGCATCGGCGAGGCCGCCAGCACCGAGAAGCCGATCAGGATCGCGAAACCGGGAATCAGCAGCGCCGGGGCGATGCCGTGCCGGGACAGCAACCAGCGGGTCAGGCCCAGCTGCATCAACAGCGCCAGCGCATTCACTGCCAAGTCGATGCGCGAGAAAAACGCGGTGCTGGCTGCGGGGTCAGTGAACGCCGCACGCACGATCGCAGCCTGCTCGTTGTAGAGCAGCGTCCCCACGCCCACCCCGAACACCACCATGATCGCCAGCCAGCGCAGCAGCGGCTCGCGCACGATCAACTTCAGGCCGTCCAGCACGCTGCCGCCCATCGGCTGCTCGCCGGACACCAGCTGCTGCTCGCGTTCGCGCAGCACCGCCCAGTGCCGCAGCCGCCAGATGCACAACAGGCACACGACCAGGAAAGCTGCGGAGACCAGCATCAGGTTGGCGATGCCCACGCTCTGCACCAGCGCACTGGTGATGATCGGACCAAGGAAGGCACCGACGGTGCCCGCCGCGCCAATGTATCCATAGAAGGCCCGGGCCTGCACATTGGAGAACACATCGGCCATGAAGCTCCAGAACACCGCCACCGCGAACAGGTTGAAGACGGTGATCCAGAAGAAGAAGGCCATGCCGCGGCCAGGCACGCCGCTGTCGAACATCATGTAGAAGCCCAGCAGGGTCACGATGAAGAACCCATACACCGCCGGCAGGAACACCCGTCGCGGGAAGCGGCTGACCAGCCAGCCGTACACCGGCTGCAGCACCAGCATGATCACGAACACGCAGGAGAACAGGAACTGCAGCACGAAGTCCTTCAACGCAATGCCGTGGCTGGCGAACCAGGCGATCAGCACGGGTGGGAACACCGTTTCCAGGTCTGCCGAGGCGGCCATGGCCTCACGCACCGGGCGCAGCACGTAGTAGCCGCTGAGCAGGCAGAAGAAGTACAGGAACGACCACCACAGCGCTGGCGACTCGCGCAGTGCCGACGCCAGGCCCTGCAGCGACCCCTTCTTCCGTACCGCACTCACGCGGTGTCCCTCGCCTGAAGACGGCGGTTGGACAGCGGCATGGCAGGCTCCGGGGCGATGAAACGCGTACGTTAGCCAATGCACCGCAACATCGCCAGCGCGACGCGCCTTCCTGCGGGCGGATCGGCTCCGCTGATCGGCCCCGGATGACACGTTCCGATACATGCTTTCAGCACCTCAAATTCCAAATTTTTCAACGAGATGCGCATTCATCTTCGCTTTGTTTGTGCACAAGGGAAAAGCGGCGCTAGAATCGCCATCAGCAGTCGCGCACGGGTCCAACCGATGAAAAAGAACAGCCTGCGTCGCCCGATCCGTTCGGCGGCCACCGGTTTGCTGGGCATGCTGATGCCCGTTGCCTTGTCCACCACCGCGCAGACACCGCCGGCATTGCCGCCGATGCCGACCAACATCGAATCCGCTGCCGGTCCCACTGTCGCCCACACCCAGCCGGCGGCCTACCGCACCGGCCTGGTGCCGCGCGTGCAGGCCCCGGCGCCCGGCTTCAACGTCGCCAACATCGAATCGATGGCGCAGCAGCTCACCTATGGCGAACGCGTGCCGGGCATGGCCGTGGCGATCGTGCAGGGCGGCCGCATCCTCAGCGCGCGCGGCTATGGCGTCACCGACGTCAACAATCCGCTGCCGGTCGATGCGCACACCGTGTTCCGCCTGGCCTCGCTGTCCAAGGCCTTCGCCGGCACCATGGCCGGCCTGCTGGTCAACGACGGCACGCTGCGCTGGGACAGCAAGGTCACCGACTACGTGCCGGGCTTCCGCCTGAACTCGCCGGAAGCCACCGACCGCCTGACCGTGGCCGACGTGCTCAGCCATCGCGTCGGCCTGCCGTACAACGCCTACGACCGCGACATCGAGGGCAACGCCGAGTACTACGCGCTGACCCAGAAACTGGCCAACACCAGCCTGAAGTGCCTGCCGGGCGACTGCTATGCCTACCAGAACGTGGCCTTCAGCCTGATCGGCGATGTCGTCTACGCGGCCTCCGGCAGTTTCTACGAGCAGTCGGTCGAGCGCCGCATCTTCAAGCCGCTGGGCATGAACGATGCCAGCCTCGGCCTGGCCGGCATCCAGGCCAGCTCGCGCTGGGCGCGTCCTCACGTGCGCAGCCGCAACGGCTGGGTCTCGCTGACGCCGAAGCCGACCTACTACCGGGTCGCCCCGGCGGCCGGCGTCAATGCCAGCGCCAGCGACATGGCGCAGTGGCTGCTCGCCCACACCGGCCACCGCCCCGACGTGCTGCCGGCACCGCTGCTGGCCACCCTGCATTCGAGCCTGATCAGCACCCCCGGCGAGATGCGTTCGGGCTGGCGCCGCGAGCGCCTGCACTCGGCCGGCTACGCCCTGGGCTGGCGCACCTTCGACTACGCCGGCCACGACGTGGTGTTCCATGCCGGTGCCGTGCAGGGCTATCGCGGCCTGGTCGCGCTGGTGCCGGAACGCGATCTGGGCATCGCCATCATGTGGAATGGCGAAAGCAGCCTGCCCAGCGGCCTGCTGCCGACCGTGCTCGACTCCGCGCTCGGCCTGCCGGCGCAGCGCTGGCTGGACGTGGACACCGACTTCGGCAGCGACAACCTGATGGCCGAGGGCGCCAGCCCGGCGCAGCAGGACAAGCGCAAGGGCAAGGGCGCCTCGGGCAATCGTGCGGTGGCGTCGCCGCGCTGATCAGGCGGGCTCGATCGTGTGTGCGAAGGGCGGCCTGCGGGTCGCCCTTTTTGTTGGCTCGACTCTACAGATGCAAAGAGCAGTTCCGCGGCGCTAGTGCGCGAAGTAGTGCATGCCGCCGTCCACCGGAATCACCGCGCCTGTGATGTAGCCGGCCAGCGGCGAGGACAGGAAGGCCACCAGTGGCGCCACTTCCTCGGGTTCACCGAAGCGTCCGATCGGGATGTTGCTGGCGATGAACGCACGCCGGCTTTCCTCGGTGGGATGCAGGCGTTCCAGGATCTGCGCGCTGTTGATGCGCCCCGGTGCAATCGCATTCACCGTAATGCCCTGCCCGGCCACCTCCGACGACAGCCCCTTGCTCCACAGATGCAGCGCCGCCTTCGCCGCAGTGGCCGCGTTCACCGCACGCGGTTCCATCGAACCGCTGAAGTTGATCACCCGCCCCCATGCCTGCGCCTGCATGCCAGGCAACAGCGCCTGGGTCATCCGCCGCGCAGCGGAAAAGTTCAGGGCGATCGCTTCCTCCCAGACATCATCATCGGCATCGACGGTGGTCGGCCGGGAGCCACCTGCGGCGTTGACCAGGATGTCGACGCGTTGCAATGCGTCCCGGGATGCCTGCGCGATGTACCGGACGTCACCGGCCACGGTGACATCGCCGGCCACGATGACCGGTGCCACGCCGCCTTCGGCTTCGATCCGCGCCGCCAGCGCCTGCAGGGGTGCCCGCTGCCGTGACGTGATGGCAACGCGCACGCCCTGGGCCGCCAGCTGCCTGGCGACGGCGGCACCGATGCCGCTGGCCGCGCCCGTCACCAAAGCGGTACGGCCTGCAAGATTCAAGTCCATGGTGTTCTCCTGTCCGCATGGCCGGCCAATCCAGCCCTTGCACGACATGCTGTTTGATCACCCCTGATTGATAAACTCCGCGCAGGTTTCAGCATTCAACACCCGGGGTGTCAGATGAACCTGCTGGAAAGCATGCGGGTCTACGTGCTGATCGTGGACAAGGGCAGCCTCAGTGCGGCAGCTGCGGCGATGAACATCTCCGCGACGATGGCCGGCAAGCATCTGCGTGCATTGGAAGCACGGCTGGGCATGCAGCTGTTGAGCCGAACCACCCGGCGCCAGCACACGACCCCGTTCGGCCAGGATTACTACACGCGCTGCCGGGAGGTCCTGCGCCTGGTGGACGAAACCGATGCGCAGGCGCAGCACCAGCACCTGGCACCGGCGGGCACGCTGCGCATCAGTGCACCAGTGATCTTCGGTACGCATGCGCTGGTACCGGCACTGGCCGAGTACATGGCGCGCCATCCGGATGTCCGGGTCGAAGCGACGCTGACCGATCGCGTGGTCGACCTTGCCGAAGAGGGCTTCGAAGCGGCGCTGCGGATCGGCACGCTGGCCGACAGGAGCGTGCTGGTGGCACGAGCCCTGGCCCCTTATCGCCTGATGATGTGCGCCTCGCCGGCGTATCTGGCCAGGCATGGCACGCCACACAGCGTGCATGCACTTGCCGGCCATCAATGCCTGTCGTTCGAACCGAGTGCACTTGCGCAGTGGCTGCAGGACGACGCTGGCGAGCTCGACCACGTGCCCGACGGCCGACTGCAGATCAACAATGGCGAAGCGCTGCGTTCGGCGGCGCTGCTTGGCCTGGGCATCGTCCTGCAGTCGACGCTGCTGCTGGCAGCCGATGTCGAGGCTGGACGACTTGTGCAGCTGCTCCCAGGGCACGGCCAGGCCGGTCGGCCGATGCACGTGGTCTATGCGCACGACCGTTACCACTCCACCCGCCTGCGCAGCTTCCTCGACTTCCTGGTGGAACGATTCCCGCCGGTAGTCACCCCACCAGGCGATCGAAGCCGCCCATAAAAAAACCCCCTCCCCGCTGGGCAGCCAGGGAAGGGGGTTTCAGGATGCGGCTATCGGGAAGTACTTAGATCAGCGGCGCCGGGGTTGCCGGCAGAGCGACCGGAGCGGCCTTCTTCTTGCGGGCGGCCGGCTTGCGCTTGGCAACCTTCTTCGCTGCCTTCTTCGGGGCAGCCTTCTTGGTAGCCTTCTTCGCGGTCTTCTTTACTGCCTTCTTTGCGGTCTTCTTGACGGCCTTCTTGGCAGTCGCCTTCTTTGCGACCTTCTTGGCCGGCTTGCGGGCCGTAGCCTTCTTGGCAGTCTTCTTGGTGGCCTTCTTGGCCGCCTTCTTCGCGGTCTTCTTGACGGCCTTCTTGGCAGTGGACTTCTTGGCGACCTTCTTCGCCGCCTTCTTCACTGCCTTCTTCGCAGTGGTCTTCTTGGCGACCTTCTTCGCCGCCTTCTTCACTGCCTTCTTGGCAGTCGCCTTCTTCGCGACCTTCTTCACTGCCTTCTTGGCAGCGGCCTTCTTCGCGACCTTCTTCACCGCTTTCTTGGCGGCGGGCTTCTTCTTCGCAGCTTTCTTGGTTGCCATGGGATGGCTCCTCGTCAGTGATAGGGAGTTGAAACGCCCAGTTGGATCAAACCCGCGGATGCTGCGTGCGGGGACCGCCGGCGCGTCAGGCGCGCCGTTACGGATGCGGCGATGCCCGCCTCGATCGGCGGAGCGGACATCGGAACGGGAGGTGCCTTGCATTTCTCCGGGGGAAGCGGGGCCGTGTCCACCGTCATCAGGGTCGCGGTGGTCTTGAAGGGGCTGCTTCGCATCGGACGATTGATTCTGCGCACTCGGTTGGGCAGGCAAGGTCTGCTGAGGCGAAACCTAATCACGGTTTTTTTTACTGTCAACAACCCCCGCGAAAAATTTTCACATCCGCGCCTTTCCGAGCGCCGTCGGCGCCACTGCTCTACGCGGCCCGCGATGGCGGTTGAAGCATCGCGCAAGCGTGCTGCATGCACCGGCATCGATGCATACGTTGAACAAAAAACACTTGAAATAAGCACTCCGCGCATTTAGACACAGACTCGCAACGGCATCGCGCGTGCGACGTCGATGGTCACCGGCGCCGCCACCAACGCCAGCACAACGGCGCCGCAACAGGGGGCGAAAAGTTTTCACATCCGAGTGCGTCGGCGCGGGGCTGAAACGCGGATTTGCGCAAAACTGCGCACGCCCATCGGCACCGTTCGCCTGTCGGCTGATGCCACGCCGAGGGTGCGCAGCGAACCCCGCGTCATGAGTCCGGTGCAGTCGCCAAAACAAAAACGGCCACCCGAAGGTGGCCGTTCCAGAATCCGGAAACGACGACTCAGTGGTCTTCGTTCTCCAGGGCTTCGGCGTACGCGTCCGGATCCAGCAGCTCGTTGACCTCATCGGCGTTGGTCAGTTCGACCACGAACATCCAGCCTTCGCCGTAGGCATCTTCGTTGATGGTTTCCGGCTTGTCGGACAGGGCCGAGTTGACCTCGACGACCTTGCCGCTGATCGGGCTGTAGACGTCCGAGGCGGCCTTCACCGACTCGACGACGGCGATCTGCTCGCCGGCCTTGGCGTCGGCGCCGACTTCCGGCAGTTCGACGTAGACCAGGTCACCCAGCAGGCCCTGGGCGTGGTCGGAAATACCGACGGTGACGCGGCCATTGCCTTCGACACGGGCCCACTCATGGGACTTGAGGAACTTGAGGTCGCCGGGGATCTCGCTCATGGGACTGCTCCAGAGATATGCAGGGGTGGAAAAAACGGGGCTAGTGTAACCAACCGGCCACCACTGCTGTCAGTGACGACCGGCACGTACGGATCAGGCGTCGGCGAGCACGCCGGGCTGCGCCTGGCCTTCCCGAACGAACGGGAACTTGACCACCCGCACCGGCACCTGACGGCCACGGATGTCGACGGTGACCTCGCCGAGTTCACCGGCCGGCACGCGGGCGAAGGCGATGCCCTTGGCCAGCGTCGGCGAGAAGGTGCCGGACAGGATCTCGCCCTGGCCGCTGGCCGTGGTGACCGTCTGGCCATGGCGCAGCACGCCCTTCTCGTCCATCACCAGGCCGATCATCTGGCGCGCGGTGCCGGCGCTCTTCTGCGCCTCCAGCACGTCGCGGCCGATGAAGTCGCGGCCTTCGTCCAGCGACACGGTCCAGGCCAGCGCCGCTTCGTAGGGGCTGATCTCTTCGTCCATGTCCTGGCCGTACAGGTTCATGCCAGCTTCCAGGCGCAGGGTGTCGCGCGCGCCAAGGCCGGCCGGCTTCACGCCCGCCGCCAGCAGGCGGTTCCAGAAGGCGACCACGGCGTCCTGCGGAAGCAGGATCTCGAAACCATCTTCACCGGTGTAGCCGGTGCGCGCGACGAACAGCTCGACGCCGTCATCGGACTGCACCTGCAGGGCGGCGAAGCGACCCAGCTTGGTCAACGCTGCGCGGTCGGCTTCGCGGGCCAGGCCGATCACGATGTCGCGCGCCTGCGGGCCCTGCACGGCGAGGATGGCCAGGTCCGGGCGCTGCTCGACGGCGACGCCGAACGGCGCAGCCTGCTCGCGCAGCCAGGCCAGGTCCTTCTCGCGGGTAGAGGCATTGACCACCATGCGGAAGAAGTCGTCGCCCAGGTAGTAGACGATCAGGTCGTCGATGACGCCGCCGCGCGGATTCAGCATGCACGAGTACAGTGCCTTGCCGGTCACCTTCAGCTTGTCGACCGAGTTGGCCAGCAGGCGGCGCAGGAACGGCTTGACCTGGTCACCGCGCAGGTCGACCACCGTCATGTGGCTGACGTCGAACACGCCGGACTCACGGCGCACCAGATGGTGCTCGTCCAGCTGCGAGCCGTAGTGGATGGGCATGTCCCAACCCCCGAAATCGACCATCTTGGCGCCAAGGGCGCGGTGGGTATCGTTGAGCAGCGTCTTCTGGGTCATGACCGGGTCCGGCAGCAGAGGAAACAGGAAACCCCATTATCCCAGATCGGTCGCCCGCAGGCGTGCCGCAGCGCAGCGGTTCATGCAAGCGGAAGTGCAACCCGCCCCACCCTTTCCTCTGCCGGCGAGGCAATGCCCGCAAAGCGCCGCAGCCGCCCGCTACAGGCGCACCCGCCCACGCAGGATGTCGAGGAACATCACCCAGTCACCCATGAACGAGTACAGCGGATGGCGGAACGTCGCCGGTCTGTTCTTCTCGAAGAAAAAATGGCCGACCCAGGCGAACCCGTAGCCGCAGAACAGGGCGCCGAGCAGGAACAGCGGCTGGCCGCGCAGCAAGGCAGTGGCGACCAGCAGCAGGACCCCGCAACTGCCGATGAAGTGCAGCCGCCGCGATACCGGGTGGCGGTGTTCGCTGAGATAGAACGGATAGAACTCGCGGAAGCTGGCGAAGCGGGACATGAGCAGGCTCGGGGAACCAGGGTCGCCCACATCATGCGCCATCGCTGACCTTGTAGAGCCGAGCCATGCTCGGCTTGCGCGCGCCAGCGCGGTCGGAAGGAGAGCAGCCGAGCATGGCTCGGCTCTACACCGATGAGGTGCGCGGCCCGAACATGATCACCGCCATGCCGGCCAGGCACAGCGCTGCGCCCAGCAGGTCCCAGCGGCTGGGACGAATGCCATCGACCAGCCACAGCCAGAACAGCGCGGTGCCGATGTAGACGCCACCGTAGGCGGCATAGACCCGTCCACTGGCCGTCGGGTGCAGGGTCAGCAGCCAGGCGAACAGGGCCAGGCTGGCCGCCGCCGGCAGCAGCAGCCAGACGCTGCCTCCCTTGCGCAGCCACAACCATGGCAGGTAGCAGCCAACGATCTCGGCCAGCGCGGTCAGCAGGAACAGGCCGAGCGTTTTCACGCCTTCTCTGCTGCCTTGGCCTGCTGCCACAGTGCTTCCTGCGCATCCAGGTCCAGTTCGGCCAACGCCTCACCCTGTGCGTCGGCCTGCGCTTCCATCGCGCGGAAGCGACGCTCGAACTTGTGGTTGGCACCGCGCAGTGCAGCGCCCAGATCGATATCGGCATGACGCGCCAGGTTCGCGCAGACGAACAGCAGGTCGCCCAGTTCTTCCTGCAGGCGCGCCTTGTTGCCCGCGACATCGCCGCGTTCGAACTCCTCGCGCAGCTCCTGCAGCTCCTCGGCGGCCTTGTCCAGCACCGGCAGCGGACCCGGCCAGTCGAAACCGACCTTGGCTGCGCGCGACTGCAGCTTCACCGCCCGCTGCCATTCCGGCAGGCCGCGCGAGATACCGGCCAGTGCGGAGGTGTCCTGCTCGCCCTTGGCGGCACGCTCGGCGCGCTTGATCGCCTCCCAGTTGCGCGTCACCCCGTCGGCATCGTCCACGCTGACATCGGCGAACACGTGCGGGTGACGGCGCTGCATCTTGTCGCTGATCGCACGGGCGACCTCGGCGAAGGCAAACGCCCCCTGCTCCTCGGCCATGCGTGCGTGGAACACCACCTGCAGCAGCAGGTCGCCAAGCTCGTCGCAGAGATCGTCCAGGTCGCCGCGGTCGATCGCATCGGCGACCTCGTAGGCTTCTTCGATGGTGTAGGGGGCGATGGTCTCGAAGTTCTGCTCCAGATCCCACGGGCAGCCTCCCTGCGGATCGCGCAGCCGCGCCATGATCGCCAGCAGGCGCTCCAGTTCGTTGCTTGCGGCGCTGCCAGTGGTGGGGGTGTCGTGCGCGCTCATGCGGCCTCCAGGATCAGTCGGACAACCAGTCGCGCCACGGCAGGCTGGTATCACCAAGGGCAATGAAATCGCCGTTCAACAGGGTCTCGCGGCGGTTGTAGCGGAACGGCTTGCCGGTCGCCGCCGACAGCACCGCGCCGCCGGCGGCATGCAGCACGCACTGGCCGGCGGCCGTATCCCATTCAGAGGTCGGGCCCAGCCGCGGATAGACATCCAGGCCGCCTTCGGCGATCCGGCAGAATTTCAGCGACGAGCCCTGCGCGATGGTCTCGATGCGGCCCATGCGCGCCAGCAGCGCCTCGGTTTCCGGCGAACGGTGCGAGCGGCTGGCGGCAACGCGCAGCGGAGCCGTGGCCGGTGTGCGGGTGCGCAGCACGGTGTCATGCAGGCCCTGCCGCCGATAGGCCAGTTCGCCGCGCATGGCATGCCAGACAATGCCGGTGACCGGCGCCAGCACCACGCCGAATGCCGGCGCGCCCTGGTAGATCAAGGCGATGTTGACGCTGAATTCGCCGTTGCGCTTGACGAACTCGCGGGTACCGTCGAGCGGATCCACCAGCCAGTAAGCGCCCCAATGGCGGCGATGCTCCCAGCCCGCCTGCGCCGATTCCTCGGACAGGATCGGCAGGTCCGGTGTCAGCTGCTGCAGGCCCAGCTCAATGACCTGGTTGGCCGCCAGGTCGGCCGCGGTGACCGGGCTGTTGTCGTCCTTGATCTGGACCTCGAAGCCATCGGCATACACCTGCATGATGGCTTGGCCGGCCTGCTGGGCGATGGCGATGGCGGTCTCGCGCAGGTCCGTCGTCAGCTTGATCATCGCGTTCCCTGCAGCCACTGGCGGGCAATGAACAGCGCCGCCAGCGAGCGTCCCTCGGAGAAGTCCTCGCGCAACATCAGCTGGTCCAGTTCGGCCAGCTTCCACGGCACCACTTCCAGTTCTTCCGGCTCGTCGCCGGCCAGTTTTTCCGGGTACAGGTCGCGCGCCACCACCAGCCACGACTGGTGGCTCATGTAGGTCGGGGCCAGTGTCATCGCGCGCAGCACGTCGACCCGGCGCGCACCATAACCAGCCTCTTCCTTCAGTTCGCGGTCGGCAGCCTGCTCGGGGGTCTCGCCGGCGTCGATCCTGCCCTTCACCAGCCCCAGTTCGTAACGATGCATGCCGGCGGCGTATTCACGCACCAGCAGCACGGTTTCATCGTCGAGCATCGGCACCACCACCACCGCACCGTGACCACGGCTGACCAGGCGCTCGAAACGGCGACGTTCACCGTTGGAGAACTCCAGGTCCAGATGCTGGCGCTGGAAGGGGCCGTTCTCCTCATCGGTGATCCGATGGATGATCGGCAAGCGACGGCCGGCACGGTCATCGTTCATGCGGAATCTCCGCGGCGACCGGCGGCTGCGCCGGGGCCGATAGAATGTGCAGGCAGCAACATGTTCATGAGCCCGAAATGCTAGCAGACCCGACCCCCTCCCCGCTGGCCCGCCACTGGCGGCAGCGCGACCTGCAGGTGCTGTGGCACCCGTGCACGCAGATGCGTGAGCATCCGGACACCCTGCCGCTGGTGCCGATCGCCCGTGGCGAAGGCGCGTGGCTGATCGACCACGACGGCCACCGCTATCTGGACGCCGTCAGCAGCTGGTGGACCAACCTGTTCGGTCATGCCGAACCGCGCATCGGCGGTGCCATTGCCACCCAGGCCACGCAGCTGGAACAGGTGATGCTGGCCGGCTTCAGCCATGAGCCGGCCATCACCTTGGCCGAACGCCTGCTGGCATTGGCACCACGCCAGCCCGGCCGCGCGCCGCTGGCCAAGGTGTTCTACGCCGACAACGGCTCGGCCGGCGTGGAAGTGGCGCTGAAGATGGCCTTCCAGTATTTCCAGAACCGTGGGGAGCCGCGGCGCACGCGTTTCATTGCACTGGAAAACGGCTACCACGGCGAGACCCTGGGCGCGCTGGCGCTGGGTGACATCCCGCTGTATCGCCGCGTCTATGCACCGCTGCTGGCCGAAGCGCTGTTCGCGCCGTCGCCCGATGCCTACCTGGCCGAACCCGGCCAGAGCGCGGCCGACCGCGCACGGCAGGCTGCCGACGGCCTGGCCACGCTGTTCGACCAGCATCCGGGCGAGATCTGCGCGGTGATCCTGGAACCACGCCTGCAGTGTGCCGGCGGCATGCGCATGCATGACCCGGTCTATCTGCAGCGCGTGCGCGAACTGTGCGATGCCCATGGCGCGTTCATGATCGCCGACGAGATCGCCACCGGCTTCGGCCGCACCGGCACCCTGTTCGCCTGCGAGCAGGCAGGGGTGATGCCGGACCTGATGTGCCTTTCCAAGGGCCTGACCGGCGGCTTCCTGCCGCTGGCCGCCGTGCTGGCCACGCAGGCGCTGTACGACGCCTTCCTCGACGACTCGCGCGAGCGCGCCTTCCTGCATTCGCACAGCTACACCGGCAATCCGCTGGCCTGCGCGGCGGCACTGGCGACGCTGGACATCTTCCGCGACGACGATGTGATCGCCCGCAACCGGGGCATCGCCTCGGTGATGGGCACGCTGGCGGCGCCATTTTCCGACCATCCGCACGTGGCCGACGTGCGCCAGGCCGGCATGGTGGTGGCGTTCGAGCTGTCGCGCGACGGCAACAGGCGCACGCCGTTCGACCCGGGCCTGCGGCTGGGCCTGCACGCTTACAAGGCCGCCCTCAAGCGCGGCGTGGTGCTGCGCCCGCTGGGCGACGTGCTGTACTGGATGCCACCCTATTGCGTGGATGACGAACAACTGGAGCTGCTGGCACACACCACGCTGGCGGCCATCGACGAGGCGATTGCATGCGCGTGACCCGCTGCCCCATCGACCTGGCGCTGCACAGCGGCCAGACCGTGACCCTGCCGGAAGAGACGGCCAACCACCTGGTGCGGGTGATGCGCCTGCGCGAGGGAGACACCTGCGTGCTGTTCAACGGCGACGGCCATGACTACAGCGCCACGCTGACCGTGGCCGGCAAGCGCGAAGTGCAGGTGCGCATCGATGCTGTGCAGGCCATCGATAATGAATCACCGCTGGCGATCACCCTGCTGCAGGGCATCGCCCGTGGCGAGAAGATGGACCTGATCCTGCAGAAGGCCACCGAACTGGGCGTGGCGGCGATCATTCCGGTCAACGCCGAGCGCACCGAGGTGAAGCTCGATCCAGCACGGGCCGAGAAGCGCGTGGCGCACTGGAACAACGTGGTGACGTCGGCCTGCGGCCAGTCCGGGCGTGCGCGCATTCCGCAGGTGGGGCCTCCGCTGTCGCTGGCGCAGGCCGCGGCGGCGCTGCCGGCCGATACGCTGCGGCTGACCCTGGATCCGCGGGGCGCACATCGCCTGTCGACGCTGACGGCCGCTCCGGCAGGGGGCGTCGTGCTCGCGATCGGCCCGGAAGGGGGCTGGTCGCCGCGCGACCGCGACCAGCTGGCAGCGGCAGGGTTCCAGGGACTGCAGCTGGGCCCGCGGATCCTGCGCACGGAAACGGCCGGGCTGGCCGCGGTCGCGGCGTTGCAGGCGCGGTTGGGCGACCTGGGATAAGACAGGTTCGTGGTAGTGCCGGCCGCTGGCCGGCATCCACGGGATCATGAGGTTGCCGGCCAGCGGCCGGCACTACCGGTCTGGTGGATCAGGCGGCGAGCGAATCCAGCGCCGCTTCCAACGCGTCCAGGTTCGGCAGCAGCGCACTCTGCTCACCCAACAGCACGCGCATGTGCACGGTCTGCGGCAGGGTTTCTTCGGAGGCGTCGGCCAGCAGGCCATCGCGTGGCACCGAGATCAGCTGCGGGAAGTTCTGCGTCAGCAGCGCGTAGTACGGGCGCTGCGCGTTGCCGCTGAGGGACTTCAGCACCACCACCTTGTTGTGGCCGGCCACCGTCTCTTCGCCCAGCCCCGAAAGGCGCGCGAACGACACCAGCGGCACCTGCCAGCCGTGCCAGCCGATCTCGCCTACCAGCCAGCGCGGCGCATCGGAGACCGGCTGCACCGGCACGCGCGACATCATTTCGGCCACGGTGGCATTGGGCAGCAGCACGCGCTCGTTGCCGGCCTGGATCAGGACGCCGCGGATTTCGTCATTGCTGGCATAGCTCATGGTGCGTCTCCGTTGTCGTCCTGCTCACCCCAGCGCGCGGCAATTGCCTGCGCCAGTTCCTGCGGTTCACCGGCCACCATGCCGGCAGCCACCACGGCGGTGGCCGCCGCCGGGTCATAGCAGCCCTCGCCCACCTGCCCGGCCACCCACGCACCGGCGGCCGCCAGGTCCAGCGCCGGGCCTACGTGGGCCAGGTCGGCACCGCTGAGCAGCACCAGTGCGGTGTGTTCGGCCGGCAGCGAAGCGAGCGAAATACCGTTGGCATCGCTCTGGAAATGCAGGCCATCGCTGGCCGCGCGCACGCCGATATCATCGGCCAGCACGTGCACCTCGCCCGGCACCGCGTGCTGGCCGGCCTCGGCCAGCTGCACCGGCAACGGCGAAACACGGGACATCTGCTTGACCAGGTTGCCGTAGCGGCCACCATCCAGACGCATGTGCACCAACACCGGCACGCTCAACGACGCAGGCAGTGCGCCGAGCAGGCGACGCAACGCATCCGGGCCACCGATGCCGGCCAGCACCAGCAGCGATGCGGCACGCGCACCGGCCGGGGCGGCGGCATCCAGATCGACCAGGCTCAAATGATCGGTATCGAACGAGGGCTGCGGCGCGACGACCGGCGCCACGGCTTCTGCCGATACAGGTGCTTCGATCGATTCCTCGACCAGCGACCAGGCGGTGTGATCGAAGGAGACCGGCGGTGTCGCGGGCGCCGCCGGTTCGGCCAGTGCCTGCGGCGCCGAAGGCGGATCCAGAGGCTCGGGCACGACCGGCTGCAGCGCCGCCAGGGCCTGCTCCAGCGCGATCGGTTCGTGCAGGTCTGCCGGTGGCGAATACAGGCCGTCGGCCGGAACGTCATCGGCCCAGCTCAGCGCCTGTTCCAGGTGCGTGCGCAGGGCTTCTTCCTGCGGCGCCGGCGCGGGCGCCGGATGACCAGGCTCCAGCTGCAGGCTGGGCTCTTCTTCGGCGCCCGGCGGCAACACCTGCTGGTGGCCGTGCAGCTTGGCGGCCAGGTGGCGCCCCCAACGTTGCGCCTCCCAGCCGTCGCGGCGGGCGGCCAGCTCAGCCTCATCGAACACCAGGGTCAGCCCCGGTGCCGAGAGCGCGGATTCCAACCGTTCCAGTGCGTCCTCGATGGCAGCTTCCAGCGCGATCACCACGAACTGCGGATCCGCGGCCTGCAGGACCTGCGGCTCCAGGCCGTTCGGATCATCTTCCAGGACCAGCTGTACATCGGCATGCGCCAGTGCCTCGCGCAGGCGTTCACGCGCCGCACCGGGGCGGGCCAGCAGGGCGACGGCCGGGGCCGGATGGGTTTCACTCACGGACACGGGCGATCCCCAGCAGGTCGTACACGTTACGCATCAGGTCCAGTTCCTGGTACGGCTTGCCCAGATAACGCTGGACACCGATCTCGAAGGCACGCTGGCGGTGCTTGTCGCCGCTGCGCGAGGTGATCATCACGATCGGCACATCCCTGTAGCGCGGATCGGCACGCATCACAGTGGCCAGCTCGTAGCCGTCCATGCGCGGCATCTCGATGTCCAGCAACATCAGGTCCGGCACGCGCTCTTCCAACCGCTCCAGTGCTTCCACGCCATCGCGGGCGACACTGACTTCGAAGTTGTGGCGCTCGAGGATGCGGCCGGTCACCTTGCGCATGGTCAGCGAGTCATCGACCACCATCACCAGCGGCACCTGGCGTTCGTCGCGCGGCGCATTGGCCAGCACCGGTGCCGTCGGATTGGCCAGGAAGCGGCGCACCAGCGGCGCGACGTCCAGGATCACCACCACGCGGCCATCGCCGGTGATGGTGGCACCGTAGATGCCCGGTACCGATGCGATCTGCAGGCCGACCGGCTTGACCACGATTTCGCGGTTGCCCAGCACCTGGTCGATCGCCACGGCTGCACGCAGGTCACCGGCACGGACCAGCAACAGCGGCACCTGGTCCTGGCCATCGGCACGCGCCGGGGCCTGCCCGACCAGGCTGCCGAGGTCATACAACGGATAGTCTTCGCCGCTGTAGCGGTAGCTGCTGTCGGCGGCCTCGAAACGTTCGCGCGACAGGCGGCCGATACCGCTGACCGAGGCCACCGGCACGGCGAAGGTGGTCTCGCCGATCTGCACGAACACCGCCTGGGTGACGGCCAGCGTCTGCGGCAGGCGCAGGGTGAAGCGCACGCCCTGGCCGCGCACCGACTGGATGTCGACCGAGCCGCCCAGCTGGCGCACTTCGTTGCGCACCACGTCCATGCCCACGCCACGACCGGCCAGCTGGCTGACCTGGTCGGCGGTGGAGAAACCGGAGGCGAAAATCAGGTTGTCCAGTTCCTGATCGTTCGGCTGCGCGTCGGCGGCCAACAGGCCACGGTCGATTGCGCGGCGGCGGATCGCTTCGCGATCGAGGCCGGCACCGTCATCGGCCACTTCCAGCACGATTTCCGAGCCTTCACGGTGCAGGCGGATGGCAACTTCGCCCTCTTCCGGCTTGCCGGCGGCGCGGCGCTGTTCCGGCGCTTCCAGGCCATGGGCCACCGAGTTGCGCAGCATGTGTTCGAGCGGCGCGACCATGCGGTCGAGAACATTGCGGTCCAGTTCGCCGTGGGTGCCTTCCAGGGTCAGGTGCACCTGCTTGCCGGTATCCATGCCGGACTGGCGGACCACGCGGCGCAGGCGCGGCACCAGGCCATCAAACGGCACCATGCGCGCGCGCATCAGGCCGTCCTGCAGCTCGGAGCTGACGCGCGACTGCTGTTGCAGCAGCGAATCGTACTGGCGCGACAGATCGTCCAGCACCCCTTGCAGGCCGCCAAGGTCGGCCGCCGATTCGTTCAGCGCACGGCTGAGCTGTTGCAGCGTGGAGAAGCGGTCCAGCTCCAGCGGATCGAACTTCTGGTCTGCCTGGTCCTGCTCACGTTGGTAGCGGGCGACGATCTGCGCTTCGGTTTCCAGGTCGAGCCGGCGCAGCTGGTCGCGCAGTCGCGCGTTGGTGCGCTCCAGCTCGCCCATCGCACCACGGAACGCGCCGAGCTGCTGCTCAAGGCGCGAGCGGTAGATCGCCACTTCACCGGCATGGTTGACCAGGCGGTCGAGCAGATCCGCGCGCACGCGCACCTGTTCCTGCTGCGGGCGTGCCAGCGGATCTTCATCGACCACGCCTTCGGCCGGCAGCGGTGCCGACAGCGGCGCGTCGAGCAGTGCCGGCGCCGGGCTGGCAACCGGTGCAGAAGTGGCTTCTGCGACGCTCGGCACGTTGGCTGCGGCTGCGGCTGCAGCAGCCGCCGCAGCGATATCGGTGGTGGTACGCACTTCGAACGCGTGGACCAGGTCCTGCGCCGGTTCCACCACGCGGTGGTCACCGGTGCGGGTGAGCAGCTGGTGCAGGCGATCGAATCCGCGCTCCAGCAACTGCACATCGCGGCGTTCGATCTCGGTGCGACCAGCGGCGACGGCTTCCAGCAACGATTCGATGCTGTGGCCAAGATCGCCGATGGCGTTGATGCCGGCCATGCGTGCGCCACCCTTCAGGGTATGCAGGTCACGCTGCAGGCCGGCCAGCACCTCGCGGTCCTGCGGCGCATCGCGCAGCTCGCTGATCAGGCCATCGCAGTGGTCGAGCAGGTCCTTGCCTTCCTCGACGAAGATGTCGACCAGCTCGCGATCGTAGACGCTGAAGTCGAGCGTATCGGCGCTGTCTTCCGGCACCGGGATGTCAAGGACGTCGGGTGCCACGGTTTCAGCCACGTCGGCGTCAGGCACGCCAACGGCCGGGGCATCCGACGCGGTATCGGCCTCGGCATCGGCAGCTTCGGCGTGGACTTCCACCTGGCCCGGCGCGTCTTCCAGTTCGAAGAACCGCACCGGTTCGGCGGTGGCCGGCGCTGCGGCCTCCGCGATCTTCTCATTCACCGTCGCCGGGGACGGCTGATCGGCGCTCTCTCCTTCACCGATCGCCGCCTCCCCGCCGACGTCCGCATCCTCGGCAAAGGCTTCCGCCTCGCCCGGCGCGAGTTCGCTGGCCTGCAGGCCGAGCACGGACCATTGCCCGTCGTCGGCCAGGGGCTGCTCTTCGTCGATCACGTGCAGGCCGGCCTCGAGCGCGGCGTCCAGCGAGACCGGTTCTGCAAACCCCGGCGCAGCCATTTCATCCTGCAGGCTCGACAGCTCGCTGTCGAGTGGCAGTGCAGCAGGCGTCTCGAATGCCTCAGGGTCAGCGACGTGCACGTGATCGAACGAGGACGCATTCAGGTCAGATGCGACGGCTTCGACAGCATCCGGAATCTCTTCGGCATCGCGGTCGTCGACCGGCAGCGCACTGGCATCCAGGTACGGCGACAGATCGTCCACGACGGTCAAACCGGCATCGTCGGCCAACAGCGGCGCGCTTTCGGCCTCCGTCTCGACACCGTCTACCTCAACGCCCGGAACATCGTCGGCCACCTGGATCGATTCGACCACCGGTAGCGACGCCGCTCCCTCACCCGGTACCGACGGCCATCCGGCATCGAAGTAGCGCGAAAGATCGTCGCTGGCGGTCAGCTCACCGACCTCCAGCCCGCCCTCGCCCTCGATCGCAGCATCCTCGACCGGGGCTTCGGCGACATCGGCAACTGCCTGCGGTTCCTGCTCCGGCGCGACGGACGAAGGCGGTACCGCATCGGTTTCAGGCGCGATGGCTGCCGAGGCGTCCGCATCCCATTCCGCCGTCGGTTTGTCATCCAGCGCCAGCTCGGCTTCGTCGTCCTCCAGGCCCACCATCGGCCAGCGCGCTTCCGGCAACTCGCTGGCCAGCGCCTGCAGGCGCTGTGCCAGTACCTGTTGCGGTGCGATGCGCGGCTGTTCGGCCTGCAGCGCTTCCATGGTGGCGGTGATCGCCTGCGCGGTCGCATCCAGCGCGGCCACGCCTTCATCATTCGGCACCACCTCGGCGGCCAGCGCACGCTTGATGTAGGACTCGGCACCGCCGGTTACAGCCGTGATCTCGGGCACTTCGGTCATCGCGAAGGCGCCGTTCATGGTGTGCACTGCGCGCAGGAGTGCGTCGCTGACCGGCTGCGGTGCCTGCTGCGCCGAACGCAGCCAGTCCTGCAGGGTGGCCTGGTGGACTTCCACCTCGGCCTCGAGAATCTCGCGCAACACGCTGTCGATGTTGGCCGGCGTGCCGGTGGTTTCGGCCTCCTCGGCGGTATCGGCCAGCGCCGAAGCGGCAATCTCCGCGTCGAGAATGCGGCTGATCTCGTCTTCGCCCTCGGCTTCGGCCACCGGTGCAACCGGTGCAGTGGCCCCAGGCAGGGGGACGTAGTAGGTTTCCTCGCCTGCACCGACACGATCGGCGATGGCCTGCATGGCCTGCAGGTCGACGCTGATGCGCTGGCCATGGCGCAGCGCCGCGTTCAGCTGGGGCAGCGCCGCATGCGCGTTGTCGACCATCGCCAGCACGGCGGGGGATGCAGCGCGGCTGCCATCCAGCACGCGGTTGAGCATGCCTTCGATCTTCCACGCGAACTCACCCAGGGTGCGTGCGCCGACCAGGCGGCCACTGCCCTTGAGGGTATGGAAGATGCGGCGGATCGGGCGCAGCCGGTCCATGTTGTCCGGCTGCATCCGCCATGCCGGCAGTAGCGTGCCGAGATTGGCCAGCTCATCGTCGAACTCTTCCAGGAACACCTCGCGGATGTCCTCGTCGATGTTCTCGGCATCGTCGTCGAAACCAGCGTCGAAGCCCGCATTGGTGTCGGCATCGGTCCCGGCAACGGCCGAATCCACCGCCTCCGGCGCTGCCGCAGCGGCCATCGCCTGTGGATTGAAGCCGGCAGCGGCCGCACTCAACTCGGCGAAGAACTGGGCGTCGGCCTCGCTGAAATCGATCGGCGCGATGGTGTCGATATCGATCACCGACACGGCCGGCGCCGAGGTTTCCGCTGCCGGGATGGGCGCTTCGATCGACGGCGGCGTGATCAACGTTGCCGGCAGGTCATCCGGGGCCTCATCCACCTCGGCCAGCACTGCGGGCGATACATCGGCCAGCGGCGGGACGACGGCATCGACGATCTCCAGCGAAGGATGCAACGCGGCGTCATCGTCCAGCGACAGCGTTTCCATCGCATGCAGCGACAGCACGTCGTCAGCGTTGTCCAGCGCGTCGGCATCGAAGCGGAACACCACGTCGTCGGCCACGGCATCCTGTTCGGCCGCCACCGGGTCGAATACCGGTGCAGCATCGAAAGCGGTCGCGGAGGAATCCACCGCGTCCGTCCTCTCATCGATCACAGGCGCTGCGGTGTCCTCAAGCATCTGCGGCGCCTCGGACAGCGACCACTGCGGTGCACCGGGGGGGCCGCTGTCAGCCAGTTCGAAGCTGACCGGATCGAAACTGGCGAAGGTCGGGCTGCGCTCGTCATCGGCAGGCACGATGGCGTCGGCCTCCGGATGGAACGGCGCCAGCTCCCACTGCGGGACATCCGGCGCAGGTGCGCTGGACGCCGCGAAGACCAGCGATGCCCCCGCATCGTCGTGCGTCGGCGACGGCGAAGCATCGATATCAGCCTTGCTGGCGGCCACGGCGGCCACGGTGCCCAGTGCGCCGAACATCAGGCGGTTGTCGGACACCATCGGCGCCGGCGAGGCCGGCGGCGGATCGAAGGTGAAGTCCGGCAGTGGCACCGGCACGTCGCCGGCAGCGGGCGCCGCAGGCTGCACCGGAACCTCGACGCGCTCCGGCTGCAGGGGCTCGGCCTGCAACGCAACCGGCTCACGTTCGACCGGCAGCAGTGCCGGCGCGTCCGGCGCGACGGCATTGTGCTCCGGCAGCGGCCAGTAGCGCAGAGCCTCGAGGCTGCTGCGGGTGATTTCGAGGATGTCCTCGCGGCCCGGGCGGCGGTCGCGCAGGGCTTCCAGGTAGTACTCCAGGCTGGCCATGGCATCGGCCAGGGTGTCCAGCTGGCGGCCACTGGGCACGCGCTGGCGGCCGATCAGTTCGGCCTCGATGTACTGCTGCACGCCGCGCAGGTAATCGGCGGCGGTACCCAGGTCGAGCATGCGCAGCGCGCCGGACACATCGCCCAGCAGGCGTGGTACATCCTGCAGCTCGGCATGGTTCCAGCTGGTTTCGATGAAGGCGACGAAATGCTCGCGGGCAGCGGCGAAGTTGGCGATGGCTTCATGCGCCAGCACCTCCACCGTGCGCCGGTTCTCGACCGCGCTCGGATCGTCCTCGCCACTGCCGCCGGCGCCCAGATGGGCAACCTGGTCGTCCAGCGAGGCATCGACGTACAGCAGTGCACCGGCAATATCCAGCAGCAGGTTCTCGTCAATCTGCTGGCGACCTTCGACCACGCCGCGCAGCGCATCGCGCTGCTGCACGACCACGCCGCGGGCCACGCCCAGGCCCATCATGCCCAGCGTATCGGCCACGGCGCCGAGCTCGTTGGCCTGGGTCTGCAGCTGTTCCGGCGCACCACCGGTGCGCAGGTGCAGGTCAAGCGCATCCTTGATGCGCAGCAGTTCTTCCTTCACCGCACTGCCGACCGTGTCGAGCAGCTCACGGTTGCGTCCGCTCAGGCTGCCACGGGCATGGTCCAGCTCGGCCTCGGTGGCGGTGACGCTCTCCGGCGCAAAGGCCAGCAGCACACTGTCAGTGACGCCTTCTTCGCCGCGCGACGCACGGATCTCGTTGAGCAGCGGCATCAGCACGATCGGAATGTCGCGATGGCCGTTCTGCAGGCGTTCCAGATAGTCGGGCAGCAGCACGCTGCCACGCATCAGGGTTGCGCAGGCTTCATCACGGTCGGCCACGCGACCGGCGCCGATGGCATTGGCCAGCTGCTCCAGTTCTTCGGCCACCATCGCCGGGGCATACAGCTCGACCATGCGCAGGGTGCCCTGCACCTGGTGCAGGTAGCCGGCGCAGATGCGCATGCGGCTGGCATCGGTCGGGTCTTCGGCGTAGTACTCGACCTCGTTGCGCACCTGGCGCAGGGTCTCGTCCAGCTCGGGCTTTACCCAGCCCAGCGCTGCGTGGCTCATCGCATCGCGCAGACTGCTCATGGACGCGCTCCGTTCGCCGCCGCGCGGTGGCCGCGCGAGTTCTGGCGTGGGGAATGGAAATGCTTCATCGACTGGTTCCTTGCTCGCCGCCCTGCCCGCGTCACGCCGGCAGCTTGAAGTCGGCGACCGAACGGCGCAGGTCCGCCGCCAGCTGCGCGAGGTGGCCGATCGACTCGGCGGTCTGTCCGGCACCCTGCGAGGTCTGCCCGGTGATCTGCCGGATCACGCCCATGGTGCGGGTGATGTCCGAGGCGGCGGCCGACTGCTGCTGGGCGGCGATGGAGATGTTCTTGATGAGGGTGTTCAGCGCGTTTGACACGCGTTCGATCTCGGTCAGCGCGGTACCGGCGTCCTCGGCCAGGCGCGCACCAGACACCACTTCGGCCGTGGTCTGCTCCATCGAGGTGACCGCTTCATTGGTGTCGGCCTGAATGGCCTGGACCAGGTTTTCGATGCGTCGGGTCGCACCCGAGGTGCGTTCTGCCAGGCGCTGCACTTCGTCGGCCACGACCGCGAAACCGCGGCCCGCTTCACCGGCCGACGCGGCCTGCACCGCCGCGTTCAACGCCAGGATGTTGGTCTGCTCGGAGATGTCGTTGATCAGTTCCACGATCGAGCCGATTTCCTGCGACGACTCGCCCAGGCGCTTGATGCGCTTGGAGGTTTCCTGGATCTGGTCACGGATCTGGTCCATGCCCTGGATGGTCTCGCGCACCACGCCGGCACCTTCGGCAGCGATCACCACCGAGCGCTGTGCCACGTCGGCCGACTCGGCCGAGTTGCGCGACACCTGCTCGATGCTCGCCGCGATCTCCCCGATGCGGTCCGAAGCCGAGGTGATCTGGTTGGCCTGGTGCCCTGCGGCCTCTGCCAGCTGCATGGCGGTGGCCTGGGTTTCCTGGGTGGACATCGCGACCTTGGCCGAGGTGTCATTGATGGTGGTCACCAGGTGGCGCAGCTCGTCGACCGCGTAGTTGATCGCGTCGGCGATCGCGCCGGTCATGTCCTCGGTCACCGAGGCCTTCACCGTCAGGTCGCCCTCGCCGAGCGAGGAGATTTCGTCCAGCAGCCGCATGATCGCCTGCTGGTTGCGGCTGTTGAATTCCACCTGGGTCTGGTAGCGCAGTTCCTGCTCGCGCGAGCGGCTGCGCACGTTGGTGGAGACGAAGCCGATGATCGCGATCAGCGACAGCGCACCGGAGACCACGCCAATCCAGAAGTTCGGGAACAGGCGGGTGTCGGATACCGAGCCGAACGAGGAGAACGCGTCGAACAACTTGCGGCTGTCATCCAGCATGTGGGCCGAACCCTGGCCCAGCGCGGTGGCAGCGGACTGCGCCGCGAACAGCTGGCGCGAGCTGGCCAGGATCGCGTCGGCGTCCTGCTTCATCGCTTCCCACTTCTGCTGCGACTGTTCCAGCGCGGCCACGGCGGCGGCACCGCGCACGGCGGTGATGCCCAGTTCCTCGTTGCCGTTGCGCAGGCCGTCGAGCACCTGCGAGAACACGGTGATGTCACGTGCCAGCGCATCGCCGGAGGTCGCCGCGGCGCTGCCACCGGCACGCATTTCGGTCACGCGGCGGGCCATCGAACCGGCCACCACAACCTGCTGCAGCGCGCTGTACACCTGCGACGACGGCGCGCCGGAAGCGGACATCGCACGCACCAGCTCGTTCAGCTGGGCCTGCAGGCCCGGCACTGCGCCGGTGAAGTTGTTCGCGTTGCCGGCCAGCGCCAGCACGGCCGGTTCGCTGGCCACCAGCTGCCCGGCCTGCTTGCCCAGCGGCGCCCAGGTCTCGCCGAGGGTGGCGATGGCACCGGCTACGCCCGGCTCCTTGCCGTAGCGTCCCTGCAGGGTCGACACGTTCTGCTCGATCGCGTTGCGGGTGGCCTTGAAGGCGGTGAAGGCCTGGGCGTTGCCGCCGACCGCGTCACGTCCCTGGTTGGCCAGCTGCTGCGACAGCACCTGCAGGTCGGCGGCCTTGGAGCCGGCGTCGGCAAGGCGGCTGCCCTGCCAGGTGGCGACGCCGGTGTTGACGCCGAACAGGATCATCGATGCCAGCAGCAGGAACAGCCAGAGGTTGCTGCCGCCCAGCCGCAGCTTGCCGGTCTTGGTGGCGTCCGAAGCAGTACTCATCGTTCAACCTCGATCTTCAATGCAGGGGGCGATGCCCGGCCTCAGGCCGCGGCTTGCCGGAATTCAGGGGTGCGCGACAGCAGCGAGAGCGAGAACACGCCCCAGTCATGGCCGTCGGCATGGAAAGCACGATCGACGAAATGCCCGTAGCGGCCTTCGGCCAACGTGCCCGCTTCGATCTGCTGGTCCAGCTCGAAGCTGCGCTGGCCGAACAGTTCATCGATGGTCAGTGCGACGTCGCCGCCGGCCTGGCGCATGATCAGCACGCGCTGGCCTTCCTGCTGCACGGTGCGCGTGCCTTCCAGGAAGTACTTCAGGTCGACCACCGGGAACAGGTTGCCGCGCAGGTTGCCCACGCCCAGCAGCCAGGGCTGCGCACAGGGTACCGGGGTCACCGGCGGCATCGGTACGATTTCCACCACTTCGCGGAAATCGGACACCAGCCGGCGCTGGCCGACGCGGAAACCCACGCCACGCCACAGGTCCTGGGCAAACTGCTTTCCGGGCAGCTGCACCGCATGGGCCAGGCTGCGCCGTTCATAGGCTTCAAGGATGTCGAAGGGCGAGCGCATCAGGCCACCAGTTCGTTGATCCGCGCGATCAGTTCATCCTCGCGCGGCGGCTTGACGATGTAATCGGCGGCGCCCTGGCGCAGGCCCCAGGCCTTGTCGGTTTCCATCGCCTTGGTGCTGACGATGATCACCGGGATGTGCTTGATCGCCGCATCACGGGCCATCGCACGGGTCGCCTGGAAGCCGCTCATGCCGGGCAGGACCACGTCCATCAGCACCAGCTGCGGCACCTGGTCGCGGACCAGCTGCAGGCCATCCTCGGCGTTGTCCGCTTCCAGCACTTCGTGGCCGGCACGGCGCAGCCACTGGGTGAACACCGCGCGGTCGGTCGGTGAATCCTCGATCAGGACGATACGAGCCATTGTGCCTTTCCCCCCTGGTCAGGCGTTGACGTATGTGCGGATGGCACCCAGCAGTTCTTCACGCGTGAAAGGCTTCGTCAGGTACTGCTCCGAGCCGACGATGCGTCCCCGCGCCTTGTCGAACAGGCCATCCTTGGACGACAGCATGATGACCGGGGTCGCCTTGAACAGCTGGTTGCCCTTGATCAGCGCGCAGGTCTGATACCCGTCCAGGCGCGGCATCATGATGTCGACGAAGATGATCTGCGGCTGCTGGTCTGCGATCTTGGCAAGCGCTTCGAAGCCGTCGGTGGCGGTGACCACCTCGCAGCCTTCGCGCTTGAGCAGCGTTTCCGCAGTCCTGCGGATGGTCTTCGAGTCATCGATGACCATCACCCGGAGTCCTGCGAGTTCCCCGCCCGCAGTCGTGTTTTCAGTCATTGCCTATCCCCAAGCGCACGGCCCGATCTCTGGCGGGGGCCGCTGCGAAAGCGTATCTATATCGCACTTTCCGCGCCCGCTTCAAGGCCGCCCCACGGCGCGGGGCATGGCCCCCTCCTGAACGTGACGGGTTTCGCAATGAGTGCGCGACCGCCGGGCGGACGCTGCGTTGCAGTATGGCGGGGAGGCGCGCGACCGGCGTTGCCGCTACCATCAACGCCTTGCCTGACAGGTGCGCCCATGCCGTTGAACGTCATCGTGGTGATGGACCCCATCGCCCACATCAAGATCGCCAAGGACACCACCTTCGCCATGCTGCTGGAAGCCCAGCGCCGCGGCCATGCCCTGCACTACGTGCGGCCGGGCGGACTGGCCCTGGAAGGTGGCGTGGCGGTGGCCCAGACCGCGCCGCTGCAGGTGCGCGACGACCCGGCCGGCTGGTATGAGCTGGGTGAGTTCAGCCGTACCGAGTTCGGGCCCGGCCAGATCGTGCTGATGCGCAAGGACCCGCCGGTCGACGCCGAGTACATCTACGACACCCAGGTGCTGGACGTGGCCGCCGCTGCCGGTGCCTGCGTGGTCAACAACCCGCAGGGCCTGCGCGACTACAACGAGAAGCTGGCAGCCCTGCTGTTCCCGCAGTGCTGCCCGCCGACCCTGGTCAGCCGCGATGCCAAGGCGCTGAAGGCCTTCGCCCTCGAACACGGCCAGGCCGTGCTGAAGCCGCTGGACGGCATGGGCGGCCGCTCGATTTTCCGCAGCGGCCAGGGCGATCCGAACCTGAACGTGATCCTGGAGACACTGACCGACGGCGGCCGCAAGCTGGCGCTGGCCCAGAAGTTCATTCCCGACATCACCGCCGGCGACAAGCGCATCCTGCTGGTCGACGGTGAACCGGTCGATTACTGCCTGGCGCGCATTCCCCAGGGTGACGAGTTCCGCGGCAACCTGGCGGCCGGCGGCCGTGGCGAAGGGCGCCCGCTGAGCGAGCGTGACCGCTGGATCGCCGGCCAGGTTGGCCCGGAGATGAAGCGTCGTGGCATGCGCTTCGTCGGCCTGGACGTGATCGGCGATTACCTGACCGAGGTCAACGTGACCAGCCCGACCTGCGTGCGCGAGCTCGACGCGCAGTACGGCCTGAACATTGCCGGCACCCTGTTCGACGCGCTCGAGGCCGGCCTGCGCTGATGCCGTCCGCACCCGCCGTTCTGCCCCCGCCGCCACGCGAAGCGCAACGGCTGGGGGCCACCATCGCACTGTCGGTGCTGGTCCACGCCCTGCTGATCCTGGGCGTGGGTTTCGCCGTGAAGGGCGATGCTCCGCTGGTGCCGACGCTGGAAGTGATCTTCAGCCAGACGCGCACCGCACTGACGCCAAAGCAGGCTGATTTCCTTGCCGCCGCCAACCAGGAAGGCGGTGGCGAGCACGACCGCGCACAGCGTCCGCGCGACAACCAGGCCGGCATCGTGCCGCAGGCCCGGTCCGGGTTGAGCCCGGTGCCGCAGCAACAGCAATCGGCCGCCCCGGTTCCGCCGCCGCAGGCACGGGTGGTCAGCAGCCGCAACGGACAGGATACGGTGGCACAGGCGCAGGCCCAGCCAACCCCGGAACGCCCCGAGCCGGACGCGCCGTTGAGTGCACGCGAGCAGCGCGATGTGGAGATGGCGCGACTGGCTGCCGAAGTGCATCTGCGCTCGGCGCAGTATGCCAAGCGCCCGAATCGCAAGTTCGTGTCGGCCAGCACGCGTGAATATGCCTATGCCAATTACCTGCGCGCCTGGGTCGACCGTGCCGAGCGCGTCGGCAACCTGAATTATCCGGACGAGGCCCGGCAGCGCCGGCTCGGCGGCCAAGTGGTGATCAGCGTGGGCGTGCGGCGCGATGGCAGCGTGGAGAGCAGCCGCATTCTGCGTTCAAGCGGGACGCCGCTGCTGGATGAAGCGGCGCTGCGGGTGGTGAAGCTGGCGCAGCCGTTCCCGCCGTTGCCAAAGACCGAGGACGAGATCGACATCCTGCAGGTCACCCGTACCTGGGTGTTCCTGCCGGGCGGCACCCTGCACGACGACCGGTAGCGTTTTGCTGCCCGGGCCTGCGGCCCGGGACCCGCTGAAGGGCTAGAGCAACAGCAACAGCAGCGGTTGGTGTCCTGAAGCTTGGCGGGGCGGTGTCGGGCGGCGGGGACGCCGCAAGTACGTCCGTGTAGGCTTAGCCGCGGCATCCATGCCGCGGATACCCCGCCGCCCGACACCGCCCCGCCTCTGACAGATCGCGGCGCACCATTGCTTTGGTAGGTGTCGACCTTGGTCGACACACATCCACGCCAGGCGTGGATACGAGCGAAGCGATCCGCTTTTGACTTTGATTTTCTTTTTTGATTTTCCGTGGCGGACGCGCACGGAAACTGTCAGAGGCCGGGCGGGTGGGCTGCGCAGGGGCGTGAGCCGCATGGATGCGGCGACCGAGCTTACATGGACGTACTTGCAGCGCCCCCTGCGCAGCCCACCCGCCCGGCCAAACCACGGCTTGTGCTTTCGCGCTCCGCCACGAGGGGCTCAGCCGTTGGCCTTCGCCTTCGCCTCGCGCGCGGCCTGCTGCTCGACCAGGGTCAATGCCACGTTGTCGCGCAGGTACGCCGGCTCGACCTTCTCCGGTGCGATCGCCTCGCCACGCGCGAACGCCGGCACGGCCAGTGCCAGCACGTCCGACGCCCGCGGCAATGCCGCAGCATCGAAACCGCGCAGGCTACTGCCCAACTGTGCCACCAGCGCGCCGTCGCCCGCGCCGAAACCGGTACCGACACCGTAGGCCGACATTCCCTCCGGCAACGTCACCACGGAGGGCGCGCAGACGCGCTCGGCATCGCGCGCGACCGGCAGGCCGTCGACGCGTTCGAAGCGCGCGACGTAGAGTTCACCCATCCGGGCATCGATTGCCGACAGGATCTGCGTTTCTTCCACCGGTGCCCGCAGCGCCAGCACCTGCAGCGTCGAAACCGGCAGCAGCGGGCGGTCCAACGCCAACGCGATGCCCTGGGCGATGGCGATCGCCAGGCGCACACCGGTGAACGCCCCCGGGCCGCGACTGAGCGCGATGCCATCGAGCTGGCGACGGCTGATGCCGGCTTCGGCCAGCAGCGCCTCGGCCCATGGCAGGCTCAGGTCGGCATGCCGGCGCGGGGCGATCTCGAAGCGTTCCAGCACCTGCCCATCGACATGCAGGGCAACGGAGCAGGCTTCGGTGGCGGTTTCAAAGGCGAGCAGTTTCATCAGATCAGGTCAGAACAGGGGGAACGTGGCACCAGGAGCCGGCTCCGGGCCCGGCGCAACAGCGGCCGGGTCAGCCGCATCATCAGCCACGGGCACCCATTGTGGCGTAAAGAAGGCCTGCACATCGGCCAGGCTGCGGGTGCGGCGGAAGGGTGGCAGTGAATCCAGGAAGACCCGGCCATAGCCACGGTTGAGCAGGCGCGGATCGCACAGGACCAGCACGCCACGGTCGCTTTCGCTGCGGATCAGGCGACCGACACCCTGCTTCAGTGCGATCACCGCCTGCGGCAGCTGTTCGTCGCGGAACGGATTGCCGCCCTGGCTGCGGATCGCCTCCAGGCGTGCCTCGTACACCGGATCGTCCGGTGCCGCGAACGGCAGCTTGTCGATCATCACCACACTCAGCGCTTCGCCGACCACGTCCACGCCCTCGCGGAAACTGGCCGAGCCCAGCAGCACGCCATTGCCCGATTCACGGAAGCGCTGCAGCAGCGTCGCGCGCGGTGCCTCACCCTGCACGAACAACGGCCATGGCCCGTCGCGCAGTGCTTCGGCCGCCTCGCGCAATGCACGGTGCGAGGCGAACAACAGGAATGCCCTGCCCTGCGATGCCTGCAGTACCGGCCGAAGGGTCTGGATCAGCGCGGTTCCGAAGCCCCGTGCGGCCGGATCAGGCAGGCCTTCCGGGAGGTAGCACAACGCCTGCTCGGGCCAGTTGAACGGACTCGGCTGGACCAAGGTATGCGGATCGTCCAGGCCCAGGCGCGTGGCGATGTGGTCGAATCCATTGCCCACGGTCAGCGTGGCCGAGGTGAAGATCCATGCCGCGCGGCTGCGCTCGCGATGCTCGCGCAGCGGGCCGGACACATCCATCGGCGTACGCTGGCAGCGGAAACCCCGCGGCGTGAGCTCGTACCAGAGCACATCGGCGGCACTGGCGTGGTCCGCCGGATCGGCATCGAAATCGAGGGTGGGTTCATCATCGCCCAGCCAGCGCTGTAACCGCGACACCGCCTCGCGCGCCCGCGCATGGCAGGCGTCCAGACCCGCCGCCGATTCGCGCAGCGGTTGAAGTGCCTGCTCCAGCGCCACCAGGCCGGCCATCACCGTATCGAAGCCGTCGCGGACCTGTGGCATGGCCAGCGCACGCCACTGCGCACCCCGCGGCGGCAGCCCCTCCATCGCCGAACGCAACGCCAGCAACGCCAGTTGCAACTGGTCGACCGGCTCCTGCAGCGCCGATTGTGCGCCCCCTACGCCGCGCGCTTCAGCCAGGCAGTCGCGACCCAGTTCCTGCCATGGGCGCATGCCGAAACCTTCGCCGAAGAACTGCGCTGCCAGTTCGGGCAGCTGGTGTGCCTCGTCGATGACAAAGGCCTGCGCCCCCGGCAGCAACTCGCCGAAGCCGTCCTGTTTCAGTGCCAGATCGGCCAGCAGCAGGTGGTGGTTGACCACCACCACGTCGGCGGCCTGCGCACGCTGCCGTGCGCGCACCACGAAGCAGTCGTCCCAGAATGGGCAATCGGTGCCCAGGCAATTGTCGACAGTGGAGGTGACCATCGGCAGCAGCGGCGAGTCATCGGCCAGGCCCTCCAGTTCGGCGATGTCACCGAACTCCGAGCGGCCGGACCACGCCAGGATGCGCTGGAACTGCGCGGCCTGTTCGGGACTGGAAAACCGCGGCTCGCCCCGCGCCTGCTGCAGTCGATAGCGGCACAGGTAGTTCGCGCGCCCCTTCAGCAGCGCGCTGCGCAGGCCGACGCCCAGCGCCTGGCGCACGCGCGGCAGATCGCGGTGGTAGAGCTGGTCCTGCAGCGCGCGGGTACCGGTGGAGATGATGGTGCGCAGCCCGGACAGCAGCACCGGCACCAGATAGGCGAAGGTCTTGCCGGTGCCGGTACCGGCCTCGGCCAGCAGCAGGTCCCGCTGCTGCAGCGCATCGGCAATGGCTGCGGTCAGGTGCAGCTGTGCCGGACGCGGGACGAAGGCATCCAGGTGCGAGGCGAGCGCGCCGCCTTCGCTGAGGGCTTCGCGGCTGGCATGGACAAGGTCGGACATCAGAGGGAAAGGATACCCGGCCGGGCGCTGCCCGGCACCCGTTTCAAGCCAGAGCGCAGGCAAAAGCAACAGCGTGGTTCATGGCTCTGGGTTGCTGCGTGTTTGGCGGGGCAGGAGGGGCAGGCAGGACACGCCGTAAACCCGTCCATGGGGGCTCGATGGCGCCATCCATGGCGCCAACGGTCCTGCCTGCCCCTCCCGCCCCGCCTTCGACAGTTTCCCGGTGACGGATGGACGTGCTTCGTGGCGTCGCGCTTGCTCGACTGATTCAGAAGCGGTGGGTCGAACGGAAACAAGAAGGGGTCGGAGCCGTTTTCCTGCGGAAAACGGATCCGACCCCACAACGAGTGCGCGCAGCGCGCGACCCGCTTTTGATTTTTTTTTTCTTTTCCGTGGCTGAACGCACACGGGAACTGTCAGAGGCCGGGCGGGGTGGGTTCGCGGGGGTGTCCGCGGCATGGATGCCGCGGCTAAGCTCTCAGGGACGGGTTCACGGCGTCCCCCGCGAACCCACCCCGCCCGGCCAAGCGCGGCTTTTGCTTTACTCGGCCAAGCAGCCAGCCACGAGGGGCTGTGCCGTTGGCTGAAAACTCAGTAACGCTTGATCCCCGGCACCGTGCAACCTTCAATCTGCGCGTGCGCCGACACCGCATTCTCCTTCTCGCCCCGCGCCAGCCGCGACTGCTCGATCGTCGCCCAGTGACGGCGGCACAGCGGCCCGGTCTTCGAGCCCAGATCCACGGCCTTGCGCGCGAACGTCTCCGCCTGTGCCCACTGCCCCTGCAGCAGCGCCAGTTCGGCACGCTCCTGCAGCACCGCCGGGTCACCAGCCACGATCTCCAGCGCATGGTCCAGGCTGCTGGCGGCACCGGCGAGGTCGTTGGCCTGGCGCTGCGCCTGTGCGGCCAGCCTCAGGTCTTCCACCTGCGAATCACGCAGCGGCTGCACCGACAGTTCCTTGTCGTCCGGACCCGCTGCAGCATCCACGGCCGCCAGGCGCTGCGCCGGCGTGGTGGTGTCGACCGGCTTGACTACCGGCGGCGCGCTGCTCACGCAGGCGGCCAGGGCCAGACTTAGGCCGGTCAGGGCCAGGGGCTGCAGCAGGGTTCGCATGTTCATCGGCATCATCGGCTCGGGGGAGGAGTGGTGGCGGCAGGTTCGGCGGGTGCTTCCGGCTTGCGGTCCAGGCCGAACCAGCTGCGCCAGCCACCGCCCTCGCCTTCAGCCTCGCCCTGCCCCTCGGGCGACGCGGCCGGCGCGCACGGCGCATAGGCAGGCGCATAGCCCACCACGAACGGGAAACGACGCGCGCCGGGGCAGCCTTCATCGGTGCTGTTGAGACCGGTGGGAGCCACCGGCTGCCAATCCAGGCCCTTGTTGCTGACCCGCAATGGCGCACTCGGCAGGCGCTGGAAGATGCCCGACCAGACCCGCATCGCGCCAGTGGCGCCATACAGGCCGGCCTGCTGGTTCTGATCGTTGCCGATCCAGATCACCGCCAGGTGGTCGCCGGTGTAGCCGGCATACCAGCTGTCACGGCCATCGTTGGTGGTGCCGGTCTTGCCGGCTGGCTGCAGACGGCCGAGGCCATCAGCATTGAGCCGCTGCGCGGTACCACTGGCGACGACCTGCTGCAGGCCGACACTGATCAGGTTGGCGGCAATCGAATCGCCTTCCTGTGCCGGTGCCGGGGTCTTGTCGTAGCGCTTGAGCAGCTTGCCCTGCGGATCGAGCACGCCACGCACGGCGTGCAACGGCTGGATCTCACCCCCAGACGCGAGGAACTGGTACAGCTGCGCCATCGCATACGGGCTCTGGTCGGTCGAGCCGAGGATCACCGCCGGATTGGCCTCGGCCTTGATGCCGGCCAGCACATGGATCAGCTGGGTCACGCGCTCGGGGCCGACCTGCATGCCCAAGCGCACCGTCGCCTGGTTGTACGAATGCGCCAGCGCATCGATCAGGCGCACCGTGCCGTGGCTGCGGTTGTCGGCGTTGCCGGGGCTCCAGTTGCGGCCGCGGCCGAGCTGCACCGTCACCGGCGAATCATCGACCCAGCTGGCCAGCGAATAGCGGTCCGGCTGCGCCAGGGCCAGCAGGTACACGAACGGCTTGAGCAGCGAACCGACCGGGCGCTGCGCCTCGATCGCACGATTGAAGCCGACCTCGGACACCTCACGGCTGCCGATCACCGCCAGCACGTCGCCGTTGTGCACGTCGGTCAGCACCATGCCGGCCTGCAGTTCAGGGCGACGCTGGCTCTCCAGCGACTTGATGGTGCGGGTCACCGCGCCTTCGGCATAGGCCTGCGCGGACGGCGACATGCCGGTCATCACGCTCAGGCCCGCGCCCTGCAGCGCAGATTCCGGATAGTCATGCGCAAGCTGCCGGCGGACCAGGTCGACGTAGGCGGGGAAGCGGTTGGCTGCCACCAGGCCCGGTGTCTTGGGCACACCCAACGGAGCCTTCAGCGCGCGCTGGTACTCGGCATCGTCGATCAGCGTGGCCTCGTGCAGCTTGCCCAGCACGAAGTTGCGGCGATCCAGCGCGCGTTCCGGGTTGCGCCGCGGGTCGTAGAAGGACGGCCCCTTGACCAAGCCGATCAGCAGGGCGATCTGCTCGGTCTCCAGCGACTGCAGGTCACGCCCGAACCAGAATTCGGCACCGGAGGACATGCCATGGATCGCCTGGCTGCCGCGCTGGCCCAGGTACACCTGGTTGAGATACGCCTCGAAAATCGTGCGCTTGTCGTAGCGCGCCTCCATGATCAGCGCGTACAGCACCTCATTGAACTTGCGGGTGAGCGTCTGCTCCTTGCCGATGCCAAGCAGGCCGCTGCGGGCCAGCTGCTGGGTGAGCGTCGAGGCGCCCTGGCGGCTCTGGCCACCGGAACGGATCGTCACCCACACCGCGCGCGCGATGCCGGACAGGTCGATGCCGTGATGGCGGTTGAAGTCCTTGTCTTCCACTGCCTGCAGGCCGGTCACCAGCAGGTCCGGCGCCTCGTCCATGCGGATCAGGCGGCGTTCTTCCTGCTTCTGGCCGTACAGCGTGGCGATGCGCGCCGGATCCAGCCGCGCGGCCTTCAGTGCCTTGCGGCTGTCGGCGTCGCGCAGCGAGGCCACGCCGCCATCGGCCAGCGACAGCTCCACCCGGCGCGGCGCCACCCGGCCATCGACATCGTTGTATCCACGACTGGAGATCACGAAGCGACCGCCGTTCACCGCATAGGTGGCCGGCTCCTTGCCCTGGCCGTCATCACGATAGGCCGAGGCGGCCAGTTCGGTCTTCAGCGTGGACGCATCCATCGCCTTGCCGGGGGTGAGCACCAGCGGGCGCGCATACACGCGCGTCGGGATCTGCCAGCGCAGCTCGCCGAAACGCTGGGTCACCTGCTGGTTCAGGTACAGCGTATAGGGAATGAGGAAACCCAATCCCAATGCGACCGCAGCCATGCTCCAGGTGATCAGCCGGCGCCGCCACAGCGGACCGCTGTCCTGCGGGTCGTCGTCGAAATCGTCGATGTCGTCGGAATCGTAGCGTCGGGGCACGGGAATGCGAGAATGTAGGATCTGGCGAGTCTACCCCAGCCACTGCGGCTGGCGAGTTCTCCCGGGTTCCCCTGCTTAAGCTGGAGTTGCAACCGGATGGCGATGTCCCTGGCCGAGATCCGATACCTGATCAACCGCCTGTCGGGCCTGGCCCGCCGGAGCCTGGCAAGCCTGCGCACCCGCGGGTGGCGGGCCACCTGGCAACGCATCCGCGTGCACACCCAGCGCGCCGTTCCCGCGCCGCGCACGCCGCTGTTCCTGCCGCCAGCACAGGCTTTCGCCCCCTTCATGGTGCCGTTCAGCAAGTTGCCGGAGGTAAGCATCGTCATCCCGGTCTACAACCACGTCGACCACACCCTGGCCTGCCTCCGCGCCCTGGCGGCACACCCGCCCGCAGCCGCGTGCGAGATCCTGGTGGTGGATGACGGCAGCAGCGACGCTACCGCACAGTGGATGCCGCAGGTGGCGGGGTTGCGCTATGAGGTGCGTGCGCACAACGGCGGCTTCATCGAAGCCTGCAACGAGGGTGTATCGCGCGCACGCGGCCGCTACGTGGTGCTGCTCAACAACGATACGGTGCCGCAGCCGGGCTGGCTCGACGCCCTGCTAGACACCTTCGGCAGCGTCCCCGATGCCGGCCTGGTCGGCAGCCAGCTGCTGTATCCCGATGGCCGCCTGCAGGAATCGGGCGGAGTGATCTTCGCCGATGGCAGTGGCTGGAGCTATGGCCGCTTCGAGGCCGCTGACGACCCGCGCTTTGCCAGCCTGCGCGACGTCGACTATTGCTCCGGTGCGGCGCTGATGCTGCCGCGTGCCCTCTGGCAGCAGCTGGACGGCTTCGATACCCGCTACAAGCCAGCGTACTACGAGGACACCGACCTGGCCTTCCGCGTGCGTGCACAGGGCCTGCGCGTGCTGGTGCAGCCGGCCAGCCGGGTGATCCACGACGAGGGCACCAGCAACGGCACCGACACCGGCAGCGGGGTGAAGGCCTACCAGGTGCGCAACCAGGCCATCTTTGCCGCTCGCTGGGCCACCGAGCTGGCCGGCCATCCGGCGGTCGGCGCAGTGCCGTCGCCAGCGCTGCTGCTGCGCGGCCGGCGCCAGGTGCTGATCCTGGACGAGGAAGTACCGCAGCCCGATCGTGATTCCGGGTCGCTGCGCCAGGTCAATCTGATCCGCCTGCTGCTGCAGGGCGGTGCCCACGTGGTATTCGTCCCGACCCGGCGCGAGCATGCCGGCGCGGCGACCGAGGCGCTGCAGCGGATGGGCGTGGAAGTCTGGTACGCCCCCTTCCTGGACCGTGTAGCCGGCTGGCTGCGCAGCCATGGGTCGCGTTTCGACGTGGCGATGCTGGTGCGCCACCACGTCGCCCACGAGTGCCTGCCCCTGCTCCAGCGCTATGCGCCGCAGGCACGAACCGTGTTCGACACGGTCGACCTGCACTACCTGCGCGAGCGCCGCGGTGCCGAAGTGGCGGGTGATGCGGCCCTGCTGCGCGCAGCAGAACGCACCCGCAGCAGTGAATTGGCAGTGATGGAGCAGTGCGACATCACCGTGCTGGTCAGTGCGGCCGAACGGGAGCAGCTGCAGGCCGATGCGCCGCGGGTACGGGTGGAACTGATTTCCAACCTGCACGAGGTTGCCGGCGCCGGCGCTGTCTACGAGCAACGACACGATCTGGTGTTTGTCGGTGGCTTCCGCCATCCGCCGAACCTGGACGGCATGGAGTGGTTCATCGGCGAAATCTTCGCCCACATCCGCGCCCGGCTGCCGGAGGTACGCCTGCACTGCATCGGCGCTGCGGCGCCGGAATCGTTGCTGGCACTGGCCGCACGCCACCCCGGCGTGCAGATGCACGGCTTCGTCGAGGACATCACGCCCTACATGGACGGCGCGCGCATTGCCATCGCACCGCTGCGGTTCGGTGCCGGCGTGAAAGGCAAGATCAACCTGAGCATGGCCCATGGCCAGCCGGTGGTCGGTACCACCTGCGCCGTGGAAGGCATGCACCTGCATCCTGGCCAGGACGTACTGGTGGCCGATGACGCTGCCGGTTTCGCCGATGCGGTGGTCCGCCTGTACCAGGACCCGCAGCTGTGGCAGCAATTGTCCGATGCCGGCTTGGCCAACGTCGCCGAACATTTCTCACTCGACGCCGCCCGTGCGACCGTGCAGCGGGTGTTCTTCGCCTAGTCCGCCCGTCCACCGGCGCGGCGCAGGCGATCTTCAAACGCCGGCAGTTCGGCCAGATCCGGCTGCAGCAACCGCGCCTGTTCGGCGGCATGCGCGGCGAAGGCCAGGTCACCGTTACCGAGCCGCTCGCTGCCGATCGCCAGCCAGCGCTGGGCCAACCGCAGCCGCGCCGAGGGCAGTCCGGCTGCGGTCGGTGACAGGGTCTGCCAGGCTTGCAGGCAGGCGCCTGCCGCCTGCACGCGGTTCTGCCGCAGATTGTCGTCGAAGCAGCGTCGGCTGGCGGGCAGCAAGCGTGCGGCGGCTGCCTTCACCCGCGCATCGCGGGGAGCCAGCGACTGGGCTTCGCGCAATGCGTCGAACGCGCTGTGCCCGGGTGGGCTGATCCACTGCCCCGCGCGCTCGGCACGTTCGATCTTCCGCAGGTGGTCGCGCAGCTGGCGTTCGCGCTGCGCCGTGCTGACCGCGGGCTGCTGCAGAGCCCGCTGCGCCTGCTGCGCGCGCTGCAGGCGCTGCGCCAGTTGTTGCCGGACGGCCTGCGAAGCCCCCAGCTCCGCCGCCAGGGCCGCATCACGTTGCGCCGCATCGAACTGGAAGTCGTCGGCGGACTTCTGGCTGCGTGCAACCACTGCCTGCAGGGTCTGCTCACGCCCGCGCTGCGCATTGGAATCATCGGCGGCCACCACCAGCACCGCCTGGAAACCCTTGGCCGCAGCTTCCAGCTGCTGCCGTCGCAACGCACGCTGCGCCTGCCGCAGGCGCCGGTCGGCCGCGCGCGCGAGGGCCTCCTCGCTCGCCGGCAGATCGGCATGACCGGCATCGAACTGACGGGCACGACGCAGGAGCGCGGCCGCCTCGGCCAACTCCCCACGCTCTGCCAGCGTGCGTGCCTGCAGCAGCAGGTCGCTCAGCGCATCTTCGCGCCCTTCCAGCGCCGGCAGGTTGTCCGGCTGCAGGGCCAGGATGCGCTGGAACAAGGGCAACGCACTGCTGTCGCCGTCATCCAGGCGTCCGGCCGCGAACGCGTTACGCGCCTGCGCCAACAACGCACCAATACCGGCTCCGGCGCTACGTCGCGCCTGCAACTGGCGGGCGACCGCATCGGCGTCGCCCTGCGGCACCTGCAGCTCACGGGCCAGTGCCAGGGCCTGCGCGCTGCCGTCCAGGTCATCCGCCTGCAGGCGATCGCGCGCCTGTTGCAGCGCTGCCGCGCCGGTATTGGCGAGGCCCTGGCGCGCCTGCGGGCGATCACCGTCCAGCGCCAGCGCCGCCTGGTAGCGCTCGCGCGCACCACTGCCGTCGGCATCGCTCAGGCGCCCAGCCGCCAATGCACGATCCCCCTCGGCCAGCAGCTGTTCGATCTGCGGCTCATCCCAGAACCAATCTGCCAACGGCTTGCGCAGCAGGACCAGCAGCACGAACACGGCCAGCGCTGCGAGCAGCGCCCAGCGCCAGATCCGGCGCGCATGGCGCGCCTGCAGCCACCACCAACGCCCCTCGCGACGGACACGGTCCAGCGCAGGATGTTCAGCGCCATGCGGGCGATGCGGGGGCTCGCGTTCCATGCGTGCAGGGTAGCCGGGGCAGCGTGAAGCTCAGCCGAGGCGACGCGCCTCGCTCACGCCCGGCAGCGCATCGAGCTTGCCCAGCAGCGTCGACAACTGCCCGTAGTCACTGACCTTCAGGCGCAGCCGCAGATGGGCACGGCCACTGTTGCGCACGTTGTCACTGTGGATGTCGAGCACGTAGGCGTCTTCCTGGGCGATCAGGTTGGTGATGTCCTTCAGCAGCCAGCGGCGATCGACCGCATCGACCACGACGTCCACCTCGTAGCCGCCCCCAGCCTGGCCCCACTCCACCGGCAGGATGCGCTGCGGGCTGCTGGCCGCCAGCCGGGCCAGCGCGGCGCAGTCTGCACGATGCACGGTGACACCCCGGCTACGGGTCAGGTAGCCGACGATCGGCTCGCCGGCCACCGGCTGGCAGCAGCGTGCCAGCTGCACCAGCAGGTTGCCCACGCCCTGCACGGTGAACTTGGACTTGCCCAGGTTCTCGCGGCGCGCGGTCGGCCGCGGCAGAGCCGGTGCGGGCGCGGGCTGGCTGGCGGCACGCTCCGCCTCCAGCAGCGCACGGCTGACCTGGTTCGGGCCGGTATCGCCCAGCGCCACCTGGATGTACAGGTCATCGACGCTGTCGGCATGGAACTTCTTCGCCGCCACAGCCAGGTCCGCGTGCTGCAGGCCCAGCCGCTTCAGCTCGCGCTCGAGTAGCTCGCGACCGGCCTGCACGTTGCGCGCGCGGTCCAGCTTGTGGAACCAGCTGCGCACCTTCTCGCGCGAGCGGTTGCTGGCCAGGAAGCCGTTGGCCGGCATCAGCCAGTCGCGGCGCGGATCGGCCTCCTTGCCGGTCAGGATCTCGACGCGGTCGCCGCTGCGCAGGCGGTAGGTCAGCGGCACGATGCGGCCGTTGACCTTGGCGCCGCGGCAGCGGTGCCCGACCATGGTATGCACCTGGTAGGCGAAATCGAGCGGCGTAGCGCCCTGCGGCAGGTCCAGCACCTCGTCCTTCGGGCTCAGCGCATAGACCCGGTCCTCGGTCAGCTCAGCATCAAGCGCCCCGGCCAGTTCATTGCCCTGCCCGTCCTGCGCCTGTTCCAGCAACTGGCGCATCCAGGTGATCTTGCGGTCGAAGGACTTCTCCGCGCCCTTGCCACCTTCCTTGTACTTCCAGTGCGCGGCCACGCCCAGCTCGGCCTGCGAGTGCATTTCATGGGTGCGGATCTGCACTTCGATGGTGCGACCTTCCGGGCCGACCACGGCGGTATGCAGCGAGCGATAGTCGTTGGCCTTCGGGCGTGCGATGTAATCATCGAACTCGCTCGGTACCGGTGCCCACAGCGCGTGCACCACGCCCAACGCGGCATAACAGGCGGCAACGTCGTCGACCATCACGCGCACCGCACGGATGTCATACAACTGGTCGAAGGCCAACCGCTTCTTCTGCATCTTCCGCCAGATGCTGTAGATGTGCTTCGGGCGGCCGCTGACTTCGGCCTTGATGCCCTGGGCGACCAGCTCGCGCGACAGCACCTTCTTGACGTTCTCGACGTAACGCTCGCGGGCGATGCGGGTTTCATCCACCTCGCGGGCGATGCGGCGGTAGGTTTCCGGTTCCAGGTGGCGGAACGCCAGGTCCTCCAGCTCCCACTTCAGCTGCCAGATGCCCAGCCGATTGGCCAGGGGCGCGTGGATGTCGCGGGTCAGCTGGGCCAGCGCGCGGCGCTGCTCCTCGTCCAGCTTGTCGGCCGCGCGCATCCGCGCCAGCTGCCGTGCCAGCAGGATCGGCACCACGCGCAGGTCGCGGATGATCGCCAGCAGCAGCCGGCGCAGGCCTTCGCTGTTGCGCCCCGCCTCACGGCCGGCGTGCAGCGCCCACACCGGGTCGGCCGCATCCTGGCCATCCAGCAGGCCGGTCACCGCCGCCTTGTGGTTGCCCAGCGGCAGCTGATCCAGGCTGGCGCGCAGGCCCGGCAGGTCGAACAGCAATGCGGCCACCACCGCGCCTTCGTCGGCCGAGAGCATCGCCAGCGCATCGAGGGTATCGCCCAGCACCGACCAGCTGGCACGCATCTGGTGGTCGCAATCCGGCGCTTCCCAATGCTCACGCAGGGCCTGGCGCAGCGGAGCAGGCAGCACCGCTGCCGAGGGACGGTTCAACAAGGCATCCAGGCCAGGGACGGAAGCGCGGTTCACAGCATCGAGCAGGCAAGACAGAGGCCCCTACACTAGCGCCGGCGCCGTTCAGGGACAATCACTGCACCTACCATCACCCGGCATGAAGACATGCCGCTACACTCGCCCACACACCCAGGAGAGACCCGCCATGCCTTCGATTGCCCCGCGCGTCCGTCCACGGCTGCTGGCCTGTGCCGCCGTGCTGCTGTCCCTGTCCGCGCCTGCGCTGGCCCAGCGCGTGGTGGAGGGCGACCTGCAGCAGCAGATGTCGCCCTCCGAGTTCAAGGCCGCCGGCCTGGACAAGCTCAGTGCCGGTGAACTGGCCACGCTCAACCGCTGGCTGCAGGGCAAGGTCGAGGCGGCCACCAACCAGGCCGTCGCCGCAGCGCGCGAAGAAGGCCGCCAGGAAGTGATCAAGAAGAACCGCGGCTTCCTGGACTTCGGCAGCAGCGAACCGATCGAAAGCAACCTGCAGGGTGAATTCCGTGGATTCGGCCAGGGCCGCCGCTACGTGCTGCAGAACGGCCAGGAGTGGGAGCAGATAGACGCCACGCACTATTCCGGTGGCCGCAAGGACGCCCCGGGCGTCAGCATGCGCCCAGGGGTGATGGGCGCCTGGTATATGAAGGTGGACGGGGTAAACGTGCAGCCGAAGGTTCGCCGCACCAAGTAACGTCCGGGCATTCCGGCCGTGCCCGGCTCCCTGCCCGGCCGGCCCCGGTCGCCCGAGGGGGCGGCCGGGGCGCGCTCAGGCCTGGCGCAATGCAGCCACGCGCTGCGCCAGCTTCTTCGCCGAGATGCCGGTGCGTGCCCCCAGCTCCTGCGCGAACAGCGATACCCGCAGTTCTTCCAGATCCCAGCGCAGCGCCTGCCATTGCGGGCGATCACGCAGGCCCTGCTGCTCGCCCGCCTCCAGCGCTTCCAGGAACGGATGCAGTTCCAGCATGCGCGCCTGGTCGCGCGGCGGATCACGCTTGGCACGTTCGGTGCGCAGGATCATCGCCTTCAAGTAACGCGGGTACTGCGCCAGCGCGTCGGCCGGCGTGTCGCGCAGGAAGCCGGGGTGGATCAGCCCGGCCAGCTGCGCTTCCATGTCGTCCAGGTTGCCGCGCGCCCAGCCCATCAGCGGCGCCTCCAGCATCGGCTTCAGCTCCGCCACCAGCGCCAGGATGGATTCGGCCAGCTTCAGCCGCGACATCGCCTCGCCAAACAGGGCCTTGGCGGCATGCTCGCGGCGCTGCTCGAAGGCCGCCGCATCACGGATGTCTTCCAGGCCCTCGGCCAGCACCGCGTTCATCGCTGCATCGACCAGGTCACCACGCAGGCGCTCCTGCGATTCGATCGCGGCATACAACAGGCCGGTCTTGGCACCGACCGGCAACTGCTTGCGTGCCTGCTTCACCTTGTCGGCCAGGGCGATCTCCAGCAGGCGGCGCACGCCCAGCGGATGGGCGTCCTGCGCCTGCTGGCGGTCGGCGAAGATGCGCAGCGCCACGCTGTCGCCCTCGTCCAGCAGCGCCGGATAGGCCGGCACGCCGGCTTCACCGGGTACCTGCAGCGGAATCGGCGTGGCCGGGAACGTGCGCAGGCCGTCAGCCGCCATCTCGCGCCCGGCACGCGCGGCGAAGGCATCGCCAGCACGGCCACCGAATTTCGCGCGCAGCGCTTCCAGATCACGCGAGGTGGCAAGCACCTTGCCCTGTTCGTCGCGCAGCCGCAGGTTCATGTGCAGGTGTGGCTCGATCGAACCCGGCTCGAAATCCAGTGCGGTCACCGTCGCGCCGGTCGCACGTGACAGGAAACGCGCCAGCTCGCCGGTGATGGCATCGGCGCTGGGCTGCGGGAAGGCCTCGTAGAACGCGCGACCGAAGTCCGGCGCCGGCACATAGTTGCGGCGCATCGCCTTGGGCAGGCTGCGGATCAGTGCCGAGGCCTTGTCGGCAACAAAGCCCGGCGCCAGCCAGCCCAGCTGCACCGGGTCCAACGCGTTGAGCAGGTGCAGTGGCACGTCCAGGGTGACGCCATCGTCGTCGGCCCCCGGTTCGAAGCGGTAGTGCAGCGGCAAGCGCGCCTGGCCCAGCGCCAGGTACTTCGGATAGCGCTCCTGTTCGCTGCCCTCACCGGGCAACAGGTCTGCCAACGACCAGTGCAGCGCCTTGCGCTGTTCCGGCGCCAGCCCTTTCCACCAGCTATCCAGTCCCGCCGCCGAGTGGATCTGCGGCGGCACCCGGTCCAGGTACCAGCGTGCCTGCCAGTCTTCGTCGGCAACGATGCCGGCGCGCCGCAGCTTGGCTTCTTCCTCGCGCGCGACCTCCAGCACTTTCTGGTTGTCGGCGACGAAACTGGCGCGGGTATTGATCTCGCCGGTCACCAGTGCCTGGCGCACGAAGATGTCATGCGCCTCGCCCGGCGCGATGCGGCCGTAATGGACCGGTTTCTTCGGTGCCAGCACCAGGCCGAACAGGCTGATCTGCTCGGACGCCAGCACCTGGCCCTGCGCGCGCGACCAGTGCGGGTCGAAGTGCTTGCGCAGCAGCAGGTGCGGCAGTTCGGCGATCACCCAGTCCGGCTCGATCGCGGCCAGGGTCATGCCCCATACCTTCTGCGTATCCAGCAGGTTGGCCACCAGCAGCCACGGCGGTGGCCGCTTGGCCAGCGCCGAACCGGGGAACGGCAGGAAGCGGCGCTGGCGTGGTGCCTGGAAATCGCCCTTCTCGGTGCGGTGGCCGATCTGCGTCGGCAGGCCCGCCACCAGTGCCCGGTGCAGGGTCTGGTAGGCAGCAGCGCGTACACGTTCGCTGAAGCCGCCGCCGACGGGCGCCTGTTCCTTCTGCGCGCGCGCGGCCGCCGGTGCCGGTGCGGCCTCGGCCTTGCCTTCGCGGGCCAGGCGCGCGGCACGATGCAACTGGCCGCGGGTGGCCTTTACTGCGGCCGCGTCATCACGCGCCGGTGCCGGCGCACTGCTGCCGGCCAGCAACGGTGCCATCGACGCCTCGCTGGCCTCTTCCTTCCAGCCCAGTTCCTCGCACAGCAGCCGCAGCTGGCGATGCAGCTCGCGCCACTCGCGCATGCGCAGGAAGCCGAGGAAATGACGTCCGCACCAGTCGCGCAGCTTGGACTGGGTCAGGTCCTCATGGGCCTGCCGGTAGGCATCCCACAGGCGCAGCACGCCGACGAACTCGGAGCGGCCATCGGCGAACTGCGCATGCGCGCTGTCGGCCGCACCGCGCGCTTCCGGCGGGCGTTCGCGCGGGTCCTGGATGCCCAGGAACGAGGCAATCACCAGCATCGGCCGCAGGCAGCCGGCGGCCTGCGCGGCGACCAGCATGCGCGCCAGCTTCACGTCCACCGGCAGGCGCGCCATCTGCTTGCCGATGGTGGTCATGCGCCGCTCGGCATCGATCGCGCCCAGCTCGGTCAGCTGCTGCCAGCCATCGGCCACCGCGCGCTCGTCCGGTGCCTCCAGGAACGGGAACTCCTCGATGCGGCCCAGGCCCAGCTGCAGCATGCGCAGGATCACGCCGGCCAGGCTGGAGCGGCGGATTTCCGGATCGGTGAACTCCGGCCGCGCCTGGAAATCCGCCTCGGCGTACAGGCGGTAGCAGATGCCTTCGGCGATACGGCCGCAGCGACCCTTGCGCTGGTTGGCGCTGGCCTGCGAGATCGGCTCGATGTGCAGGCGATCCAGCTTGTTGCGCGGGCTGTAGCGCTTGACGCGGGCGAAGCCCGGATCGACCACGTAGCGGATGCGTGGCACCGTCAAAGAGGTCTCGGCCACGTTGGTGGCCAGCACGATGCGCCGGTTCGGCCCGGGGTTGAACACCCGGTCCTGGTCCTGGTTGGACAGGCGCGCGTACAGCGGCAGCACCTCGGTATTGCGGTACTTGCGCCGTTCCAGCGACTGGTGCGCATCGCGGATCTCGCGCTCGCCCGGCAGGAAGATCAGCACGTCGCCGCGTGCGTCCAGGCGAGTGATCTCGTCGATGGCCGACACGATGGCATCGTTGACGGTGCGCTCGCCCTGGTCTTCGCCCTCACCTTCCAGCGCGCGGTAGCGCACTTCCACCGGGTAGGTACGGCCTTCGACGCTGATCACCGGCGCATTGTCGAAATGCTGGGCGAAGCGTTCGGTGTCGATGGTGGCCGAAGTGACGATCAGCTTCAGGTCCGGGCGCTTGCGCAGCAGCTGCTTCAGGTAGCCCAGCAGGAAGTCGATGTTGAGGCTGCGTTCGTGTGCCTCGTCGACGATGATCGTGTCGTAGTTCGACAACCAGCGGTCGCTGGCGATCTCCGCCAGCAGAATGCCGTCGGTCATGAACTTGATGCGGCTGTCGTCGCTGACCTTGTCATTGAAGCGCACCTGGTAGCCCACCAGCTGGCCCAGTTCGCTCTGCAGTTCCTGCGCCACGCGGCTGGCTACCGCACGTGCGGCGATCCGTCGCGGCTGGGTGCAGCCGATCATGCCGGCCTGGCCACGGCCTGCGGCCAGGCACAGTTTCGGCAGCTGGGTGGTCTTGCCCGAACCGGTTTCACCGGCGATCACCACCACCTGGTGGTCGCGGATCAGTTTGATGATCGCATCGGCTTCACGCGCAATCGGCAGCTGCGGGTCCAGAGTAATGGACGGCTGCTGTTGCGCCCGCACCTGCCGGCGCTGCACCGACGCCTGCAAGGCCTGCTCGAAAGTAGCGGCCAGTGCCGCATCCTGCGGCTTGGCCTGGCAACGCGAGAGCATTCCCAGCAAACGGCCCCGGTCGCGGCTCATGGCGCCGTCGATGGCGGCGCGCTGTTGGCGCAGGCGGGGCGATGGATTTTTATCGATAGAGTTCATCAATCGGTTCGTTCAAAACTTTGAAAGCGACCAGTCATCACGACCGGTTTATTGTGAAGGCCAACGATTCCACAAGGAGGAACCCCATGGCGAAGACCAAAAGCACGACCAAGGCCAAGACCGGCAAGCAGAAGCTTGCAGCGGCGGCACCGTCGGCGCCGAACATCGATATCGGGATCACCCAGGGCGACCGCAAGAAGATCGCCGACGGTCTGTCGCGCTTCCAGGCCGACGCGTTCACGCTCTACCTGAAGACGCACAACTTCCACTGGAACGTGACCGGGTCGATGTTCAACTCGCTGCACACCATGTTCGAGACGCAGTACACCGAGCAGTGGGCGGCACTGGACGACGTGGCCGAGCGCATCCGCGCGCTGGGCTTCAATGCCCCGGGCTCCTACCGGGAATTCGCTGCGCTGACCTCGATCGTCGAGGAACCGGGCCTGACCGACAGTGCGGACTGGCGTGAAATGGTACGCCAGTTGGTGGTCGCCAACGAAGCGGTATGCCGTACGGCGCGTGAAGTGCTGGATGTGGCGGCCAAGGGTGACGATGCCCCGACCGAGGATCTGATGACCCAGCGCCTGCAGACCCACGAGAAGTACGCCTGGATGCTGCGTTCCCTGCTGCAGTAAGGGTTGGGGGGGGGGCGGCAGGGCTGCGCCCTGCACCCGCAGAGGCAACTGCAACGTCAACGTCAACGTCAAAAGCGGGCTATCCGTGGGTTGGCGGGGCGGGTCCAGTTGCGGGGGACGCCGTGAATACGTCCATGTAGGCTCGGTCGCCGCATCCATGCGGCTCACGCCCCCGCAACCGGACCCACCCCGCCTTCGACAGTTTTCCGCGATCTGCCAGCAAAGCCATTGGGGTCAGATCCGTTTTCCGCAGGAAAACGGATCTGACCCATTTTGTTTGTCGATATCTGACAGATTTCATCCACGCATGGCGTGGATCTACCGCCCACCGGGCCAAGTCCGGGGGAGAGCCCCCTGAGTCAGGGGGCGGACGCGAAGCGGCGGGGGTCTGGGAGCTGGTAAGTGGGGCCCGCGTTTCGCGGAGCGAAGCGTGGGAGCGGCAGCGCGCATGCGATGGCGCGTTCCCAGGGCGCAGCCCTGCCGACTCCCCCGCCGGGGTAAACTAGCGCGATGGCTTCCCGTCCCGCGCACGACCTGCTTCAACGCGTCTTTGGTTACGACGATTTCCGTGGTCCGCAGCAGGACATCGTGGAGCATGTGGCTGCCGGTCACGACGCCCTGGTGCTGATGCCCACCGGCGGCGGCAAATCGCTGTGCTACCAGGTCCCGGCCCTGCTGCGTGACGGTTGCGGCATCGTCATCTCGCCGCTAATCGCACTGATGCAGGACCAGGTCGAAGCCCTGCGCCAGCTCGGCGTGCGCGCCGAGTACCTGAATTCAACCCTGGATGCCGAGACCGCCGGCCGCGTCGAGCGCGAGCTGCTCGCCGGCGAACTGGACATGCTGTATGTCGCCCCTGAGCGGCTGCTGACCGGGCGTTTCCTGTCGCTGCTGTCGCGCAGCCAGATCGCCCTGTTCGCCATCGACGAAGCACACTGCGTGTCGCAGTGGGGCCATGACTTCCGCCCCGAATATCGCCAGTTGACCGTGCTGCACGAGCGTTGGCCGCAGATCCCGCGGATCGCGCTGACCGCCACCGCCGATCCGCCGACCCAGCGCGAGATCGCCGAGCGCCTCGATCTGCAGGAAGCGCGCCATTTTGTCAGTTCCTTCGACCGCCCCAACATCCGCTACACCGTGGTGCAGAAGGACAACGCCCGCAAGCAGCTGACCGACTTCCTGCGCGGCCACCGTGGCGAGGCCGGCATCGTCTACTGCATGTCGCGGCGCAAGGTCGAGGAGACCGCTGAATTCCTCTGCGGCCAGGGCTTCAACGCTCTGCCTTACCACGCCGGCCTGCCGCCGGAAGTGCGCGCCGGCAACCAGCGCCGCTTCCTGCGCGAGGACGGCATCGTGATGTGTGCCACCATCGCCTTCGGCATGGGCATCGACAAGCCGGACGTGCGCTTCGTCGCGCATACCGACCTGCCCAAGTCGATGGAGGGCTACTACCAGGAAACCGGACGCGCAGGCCGCGATGGCGAAGCCGCCGAGGCCTGGCTGTGCTACGGCCTGGGTGATGTGGTACTGCTCAAGCAGATGATCGAGCAGTCCGAGGCGGGCGAAGAGCGCAAGCAGCTGGAGCGGGCCAAGCTCGACCATCTGCTGGGCTACTGCGAATCGATGCAGTGCCGCCGCCAGGTGCTGCTGGCCGGCTTCGGCGAGACCTACCCCCAGCCGTGCGGCAACTGCGACAACTGCCTGACGCCACCGGCCTCGTGGGACGCGACCATACCGGCACAGAAGGCGCTGAGCTGCGTCTACCGCAGCGGCCAGCGCTTCGGTGTCGGCCACCTGATCGACATCCTGCGCGGCAGCGAGAACGAGAAGGTGAGGCAGCAGGGCCACGACAAGCTGAGCACTTATGCCATCGGCCGCGACCTCGATGCACGCACCTGGCGCAGCGTGTTCCGCCAGCTGGTCGCGGCCAGCCTGCTGGAAGTGGACAGCGAGGGTCACGGTGGCCTGCGCCTGACCGATGCCAGCCGCGACGTGTTGACCGGCCGCCGCCAGATCAGCATGCGCCGCGACCCGGCCAGCAGCAGCAGCGGACGCGAGCGCAGCGCGCAGCGCACCGGCCTGTCGGTACTGCCGCAGGACCTGGCCCTGTTCAACGCGCTGCGCGGCCTGCGCGCCGAACTGGCCCGGGAACAGAACGTACCGGCGTTCGTGATCTTCCACGACAGCACGCTGCGCAACATCGCCGAGCGGCGCCCGACCAGCCTGGATGAACTGGCCCGGGTCGGCGGCATCGGCGGTACCAAGCTGAGCCGCTATGGCCCGCGCCTGGTCGAGATCGTGCGCGAAGAGGGGTAAGCCGGGCTCGGCTCTACATTGGTGCGGCTCCAACCTTGAACCGGCCATTCAGCCGGAAGTGCATCCGCACCCGCTTGCGGCTAAATTAGCGCCATGTCCCTGGCCTCGACCCTGCTCCGCGTCGTGCTCATGCTCAGCCTGTTGCTCAACGGGCTGAACGCGGCCATGGCCCGTGGTCACGAAGAAATGGGGCGGATGGCCCACGCCGCAGCCGCTGCTGTTGATGGCGGCACTGCCGACTGCCACCACCACGCCGACACGCAGGCCAACCCGGCCCCGCAGGCCAAGGCCCCGGCCCACGACGCCCACTGCCAGATCAAGGACTGCGTGCGCAGCTGCGCCCAGCACCCGCTGCTGGTGGTGCAGCCGTTGCCGTTCATTGCCGGGCCGGCACTGTCGCTGGCCCCGCAGCCGATGCCGGCCACCGGCCGGCCCGCGCCGCCGCTGCCGCCGATCTCACGCCCTCCCATCGGCTGATTCCACACGCACCGTGCGCCCTGCGCACCGCAGCCGGCCGCCTGCCGGCGTCTTTACGTGTCTGGAGTCACCACCATGAATACCCGCATCCCCCGCGGTCCGGGCGCTGTGCCCATGCCGTCGCGCCGCCTGTTCGTGCAGGGCCTGGCCGCCGGTGGCGTGGTTGCCGGCATCGCCGCTGTCGGCGTGCCGCAGCGCGCGCTCGCCGCCGCCACTGCCGCCCCACGCCTGGCCGGCGCCCCCGCCGTGCTCAGCGACACCCGCATCGAACTGGCCATCGGCGAATCGCTGGCCAACTTCACTGGCCGCACCCGTCCGGCGATCACCGTCAATGGATCGCTGCCGGCACCGATCCTGCGCTGGCGTGAAGGCCAGACGGTGGATCTGTTCGTGCGCAACGCCCTGGAACGCCACCCGACCTCGATCCATTGGCACGGCATCCTGCTGCCTGCGAACATGGACGGTGTGCCGGGACTGAGCTTCAATGGCATCGGCCCCGGTGAGACCTACCACTACCACTTCGAACTGAAGCAGTCGGGTACCTACTGGTACCACAGCCACTCGATGTTCCAGGAGCAGGCCGGCCTGTACGGCGCGCTGATCATCGACCCGGCCGAGCCGGCGCCCTACCAGCACGACCGCGAGCACGTGATCCTGCTGTCCGACTGGACCGACATGGACCCCGGCGCGCTGTTCCGGCGCATGAAGAAGCTCGCCGAGCATGACAACTACTACAAGCGCACCCTGCCCGACTTCCTGCGTGACGTGAAGCGCGACGGTTGGTCGGCCGCGTTGTCCGACCGTGGCATGTGGGGGCGGATGCGGATGACGCCCACCGACATCTCCGACATCAATGCGCACACCTACACCTACCTGATGAATGGCACCGCGCCGGCCGGCAACTGGACCGGGCTGTTCCGCAGCGGCGAGAAAGTACTGCTGCGCTTCATCAACGGCGCCTCGATGACCTACTTCGACGTGCGCATTCCCGGCCTGAAGATGACCGTGGTCGCCGCCGACGGCCAGTACATCCATCCGGTCAGCATCGACGAGTTCCGCATCGCGCCGGCCGAAACCTACGACGTGCTGGTGGAACCGACCGGGCAGGACGCGTTCACCATCTTCTGCCAGGACATGGGCCGTACCGGCTTTGCCGCCGGAACGCTGGCAGTCCGCCATGGCCTGCAGGCACCGGTTCCCGCGCGCGACCCACGCCCGTTGCTGACGATGAGCGACATGGGGCACGACATGGGTAGTGGTGGCCATGGTGGCCACGACATGGCCGCGATGAAGGGCATGGAAGGCGGCTGCGGCGCCAGCATGGGCCACAGTGCGCACGGCGGTAGCGATGCCGCCAGCAAGGCACCGAAGCACCCGGCCAGCGAACGCAACAACCCGCTGGTGGACATGCAGAGCTCGGCCACCGAACCGAAACTGGACGATCCCGGCATCGGCCTGCGCGACAACGGTCGCCAGGTACTCACCTACGGCGCGATGCGCAGCCTGTTCGAGGACCCCGATGGCCGCGAGCCGAGCCGCGAGATCGAGCTGCACTTGACCGGCCATATGGAGAAGTTCTCCTGGTCATTCGATGGCATTCCGTTCGCCAGCGCCGAGCCGCTGCGGCTGAACTACGGCGAGCGCATGCGCATCGTATTGGTCAACGACACCATGATGCAGCACCCGATCCACCTGCACGGCGTGTGGAGTGATCTGGAAAACGCGCAGGGCGAATTCCAGCTGCGCAAGCACACCATCGACATGCCACCCGGCACCCGCCGCAGTTACCGCGTGCGTGCCGATGCGCTCGGTCGCTGGGCCTACCACTGCCATCTGCTCTACCACATGGAAGCGGGCATGATGCGCGAAGTGAGGATCGAAGAATGAGCCACTCACTGCTTTCCCCCAGCCTGCTGGCCCTGGGCCTGGCCGCGGCATGGCCGGTATTCGCGCAGTCGCATGCTGGCCATGACATGGGCGCGATAGATCCGCCCGCAAAGACCGCCAACGCGCCGGCCGAACCGGTCGATCATTCGAAGATGGATCATTCGAAGATGGACATGGGCGCGGCGGATCACGCCGGCATGGACCACTCCACGATGGACCACGAGGCGATGGGTCACGGCACGCCCGCACCGATCGAACCGCGCGAGCCGATCCCGGTTCCCACCGATGCCGACCGCGCTGCCGCATTCCCACCGATCGCGCACGATGCGATGGAGCATGCACCGCAGATCAACAGCCTGCTGCTGATCGATCGCCTCGAACACTGGGACGGCAAGAACAGCACCGGCCAGGCCTGGGAGGCCACCGGCTGGATCGGTGGCAACATCAACCGCCTGTGGTTGCGCACCGATGGCGAACGCAGCCGCGGCCGCACGGAATCGTCGTCACTGGAAGCACTGTATGGTCGCAGCGTATCGCCGTGGTGGGACGTGCTGGTCGGCGTGCGCCAGGACTTCCAGCCGGCCGACTCGCGCACCTGGGCGGCCATCGGCATCCAGGGCCTTGCACCGTACAAGTTCGAGAGCTCGGCAACGCTGTACATGGGTTCCGGCGGCCAGGTGCTGGCCAAGGCCGAGGTCGAGTACGACGTGCTGCTGACCAACCGCCTGATCCTGCAGCCGCTGCTGGAAGCCACCATCGCAGCCAAGGATGAACCGGAGTACGGCATTGGTCGCGGACTGAACAAGGTCGAAGCCGGGCTGCGCCTGCGTTATGAGTTCAGCCGCCGTTTCGCGCCGTACATCGGCATCAGCCACGAGCGCACGTTTGGCGACACCGCCGACTACGCCGGTGACCACGCGCGCGACACGCGTTGGGTGGCCGGCGTTCGCATGTGGTTCTGATCAGCGGGGTGTGAGCAACCGCCAGCCCCGGCAAACGCCGGGGCCGGCTACACTGCGCCACGTTCCAATGCAGGCTCCGCCATGTCGCTGCAGATCCGCCGCGCCACCCTTGCCGATGTCGACGCGCTGTCGGCCATCGCCATCACCACCTACAACGAAACCTGGGGCGACTCGTATCCGGCGCAGGAGCTGCAGGATTTCCTGCAGGCGCACTACAGCAGCGAACCGCAGCGCGCCGAACTGTCCGACCCGCGCAGCGCGATCTGGCTGCTGATGGACGGCAACAACGTGGTCGGCTACCTGGCTGCCGGTGCCAACACCCTGCCGCATGCCGAGGCCTGCGAAGGCGACATCGAACTGAAGCGCTTCTACATCCTGGCCGACTACCAGAACGGCGGCCACGGCGCGCGCCTGATGGACGCGTTCATGGCCTGGCTGGACCAGCCGCAGCGCCGCACCCTGTGGGTGGGCGTCTGGGAGGAGAACTTCGGCGCGCAGCGCTTCTACGCGCGCTACGGCTGCAGCAAGGTCGGCGAGTACGACTTCATCGTCGGGGATACGCGCGACCGCGAGTTCATCCTGCGCCGGCTGTGACCATGCTGCACATGTAGAGTCGAGCCATGCTCGACTGCTTTGGCAATAGCCAGTCGAGCATGGCTCGACTCCACAAAAGCGAAGCGCCTAGAAGTCGAACAACTCCGACAGGAAGCTGTCCTTCTTCTTTTTCTTGTACCCATGGCCGTACTGCTGGCCCCGGTTGTCCTCGTAGCGCTGGCCCAGGTGGCGGGTATCGCGATGCATCACCGGCGGCGGCGCAGCGGCCGGCTGTGCCTGCACAGGGGCGGGCGGCGGCACCGCAGCACCGGCGCCGGCACGTTCGATGATCTTGTCCAGCTCGCCACGGTCCAGCCACACGCCACGGCAACCGGGGCAGTAATCGATCTCGATGCCATGGCGCTCGGCCATCTGCAGGGTCTGGGTCTTGCACACGGGGCACAGCATGGGCATGGCTCCTGAAGGTCTGGCAACGACTCTACCTGCCCACGGAGGACTGTGCGGCAACACATGACCGATGGCACAGGGACTTCCGGCGCGTGCCAGCGTCCTCGGCCGCCTTCCACACTGCACGCTGGTTCCGCAGGGAGTGCGTGCATGACCGTCCTGTCCCGCCTGCCCAACGCGGCGCGCCTGCTGCTGGTGCTCCTCGGCGTCGGCCTGGGCCTCAATCTGCGCGATGTCGCTGCGGCCGCAGGCGCGCCGATTCCCGCCTTGCCCATGCCCTACGGCGGCAGCCTGCTGGACAACGCACTGGCCGTGCTGCTGGCACTGCTGCTGGCCGCACTGCTGCGCCCCCATGGGGTAGGCCTGATGGCCAGCCTGGGGCTGCGCGGCAACGGCTGGCGCGGCCCGATGTGGGTGCTGCTGGCCAGCCTGCCCTGCTGGCTGGGCCTGGCGCTGCTGGGCACGCCCAACACCGCACTGACCACCCTGGATGCAACGATGCTCGCCGTGCTGTTCCCACTGGCCGAGGAAGTGCTGTTCCGCGGCCTCGGCTTCGTGTTGCTGGTGAAGCTCATGCGTGGCCCGTGGTCCCTGCTTGCGCTGCCGCAGGCGCTGCTGTTCGGTTGGGTGCACTGGCTGGGCTTCGGCGGCTTCGACGGCGGCGGCACTGCCCTGTTCGTCGGCGCGGTCATCGCACTGGGCGGCTTCATCTTCGCTTGGCTCGACCATCTGGACGGCGACACCCTGTGGTGCGGCCTGGTGCTGCATGTATCGATGAACATGGCGTGGAACGCGTTCAGCCTCGATGACGCCGTCGCGCTGGGCTGGCAGGCCACCAGCCTGCGTATCGGCACCGCGCTGCTGGCGGTGGCGGTGCTGGCCTGGCAGGTACGCCGCCGGCAGCAGCATCGGCTGTAACGCCCACTTAGCCTGGCGTGCACGCCGGGATCACCCCCGGCTTGCGCATACTTGCGCGCCTTCTGCTCCCCTGTTGTCCGGAGTTGCCGCGTCATGTTGCTGTCCAAGCGCTTTGTGGAACCGCGCGTCCTGCTGATCGAGGACGCCGAGGAAACCCAGGAACTCAGCCGCCTCGCCCTGGAAAGCCAGGCCTGCCAGGTCACCGCTGTCAGCAGTGCCGAGGCCGCGCTGGGCCTGCTCAACGCCGGCGAGCCGTTCGACCTGCTGTTCACCGACGTCTGCCTGGGCGGGATCAGCGGCATCGAAACCGCCAACCGCGTGCGCGAGCATCTGCCGCAGCTGCCGATCCTGGTCACCTCCGGCATGGACCAGCATCATGTGCTGCCGCAGCTGCGCGCCGGCATCCACTTCCTGCCCAAGCCGTACAGCATGAGCGAGCTGCTCGATGCCATCCGCCTGTGCTTCCGCCATGCAGCGGATGCCACGTTGATGCCGCCGCCGCAGGCCAGCGCGGCCTGAGGCAATCATTCACGCATGGCGTGGATTGAACCTGCAATCAACCGCTGCTGTACGGTCCGGTACCCGGGAACACCTTCAGCAGCGCGCGGGTGATCATGTCCGGATACACGGTGAAGTGATCCTGGTCATCGATCACCATGTTGTCCACCGTCAACGAGCGCCCGTTGGCGCGCAGCTGCTCGGCGAATTCGGCGTTGTGGCGCAGCATGTCGTTGCGGGTGAAATAGCGCGGCTCCGGCTTCACCGTTTCGAAGCTGCCGATCGACAGCACCACCGTGGCCGGCTGCGTGGGCGCCTTGGCCTCGGCCTGCATGCGCGGCACCCGATGGTTGTCGAACCACAGCGACGGGCTTGACAGGATGTAGGTGCGGAACATGTCTGGGCGCGTGGTCAGCACGTAGGCACCGAACAAGCCACCATAGGAATGACCGGCATAGGCGCGCCGCGCCGGATCAGTGCGGTAGCGCGCATCGATCATCGGCAGCACCTGCTCAGCGAGGAAATCACGGTAGTGCGCCGCGCCGCCGTAGCTGACGTCGTCGCTGTAGTCACGCGGATCGGTGCGCGCCGGATCGCTGGGCGTGTAATCGCGCGAGCGGCTCTGCTTGGACGTCAGGCCTTCCTGCGGCGGCAGCCCGACCAGGATGAAATCCTCGAGGTTCACGCCCTTCTGCCCCACCATGTTGCGCACGCTGCGCACCAGCGGGAAGGTGTACAGCGCATCGGTCACATACAGCACCGGATAGCGCTTCTCTGGATGCGCCGCGTAGTCAGCCGGCAGTGCTACCCAGATCGGATAATCGCGGCCCACCGGATCGTGCACGCGCAGCGCTTCGGTATCCGGCAGCACCACGCCCGGCACAGCGGTGGCCGCGCTTTCTTTCGCTTCATTCTGCGTTGCCGGTGGCGCCACCGACATCGCACAGCTACTCATGGCCAGGCAGGCCGCCATACTCCATCCACGCACACGCTGCATCCACACTCTCCCATTGCGGGCGGCGCACCGCATGGCACCGCTGCCGCATCCTTGCATGGCGTGCAGCCCGGTGCCAGTGCGGTCAGGGCGAGGCCGGCGGTGGTGCCGGGAACAGCGTGCGCAGCGCCTGCATTGCGGCCGGGTGATAGAGGGTCGCGTGGGTTTCCTCCGGCAGTGGCAGGTACTTCACCAGCGGCGACGGCGAGGCGTGCTGCAGCAATGCGGCTAGTCGTGCGGCAGAGGCGGCCAGCTCCGGCTGCCCGCTGCTGGCCAGGAATACGTGCGGCTGCGCACGCGTCACCGCAGGCAACTGCTTGGCCACTCCGGCCAGCATCGCGCCGCGGTTCCACCACAGGCTGGGATCCAGCGCGATGTAGCTGTTGAACAGCGCCGGTTCCTGCAGCAGCGTCTCAACCACGAACAGGCCGGCCAGCGACTCACCGATCAGCGCGCGCTCGTCGGTGGTCGGGTAGCGCTGGCGTACCTGCGGCATCAGTTCATCGCGCAGAAACGTGCGGTAGGCCGCGGAACCCCCAATGCGCGGCGCGATCTTCTGGTCCTGCGGATCGCTGCTGGGGCCGGTCATGTCGCGACGGCGCTCGGTGTTCTCGATGCCGACCAGCAGGAACGGGCGCATGCTGCCATTGCCGCTCAGCACCTGCACCAGTCCTGCCACGTGCAGGAAGTCCTCATCGATGCCGCCGTCGGGCATGTAGATCACCGGCAGCGGTGTTTTCGGGTCCAGGCCCCACGGCTGCGGGCGGTAGACGTTGATGCGGCGGGTCTCGCCCAGCGCCTTCGACTCAACGGTGAAGGTCTCGCCGATCACCAGCGGGGTTGCGGCCGCTGATTGTACGGACGGCGCCGGTTCGGCGGCCATCAACGGCGCGACGGAGACGGCGGACAACAACAGCGACAGCATGATCAAGCGCATGGGGTGACCCGTCCTGGGAAAGAGGCCGAGCATAGCGCCCAGCGGCAGGCATTGGCGGCTTCTGCACGCTCAGCATCCCTGCCAGATGCATAGATCCATGCCATGCGGGGGATGACCTCCCCGCGCGCAACCGGGTACGGCTCGGTTTCCCATGCGAATCGTAGCCGAGCATGGCTCGGCTCTACAACAGTTCAACCGTCGCGGATGGGACGGATCACTGTAGAGCCGAGCCCACGCTCGGCTCAGCCCACCGCGCAAACCGCAGCCGAGCATGGCTCGGCTCTACAACACCTTGGACGTCGCAGATGCACCGATTTTTGAGTGCGTGACCCGCTGTTCCGCACCACCACGGCTGGCAAACGTGGCGCGCACTTTCCACGTTCCCCACCACGGCAAACGTGCCGTCAGCGGCAGTTACCGACATTGTCCAACGCGACCGACCGAGCGCATGAGCACATGCGTCGCGCCCTGTCGCTTGCTGCGTCGGCGCGGCCTGCGCCACCATCGTCGCGCGCCTGGATTCCGCATCGTTCTTCGGAAAATCCTCATTGAGCTCCAGGCGCAGGCGTAAACACCATACTGCGCCACCGACAACGGGTGGCAGCGGGCCTGCAAGCCCGTAATGACATTCACGCTGTTGTTTGCGCTCACCCGCCGACACTGTCTTTGGACCGTGCCGGCGGGTGATCCGTCGGCCTTCATGGCGGGCGGTGCGTGGGGGTCTTCGGACCCGCCGGTTACTACGTGATGTCATTCCGGCTTGCAGCCACGCATCGCCTGCCACCCGCCCTGCGCGGTGGCACGCCCACTCCAGAGCTGAGGAAGCCGAGATGACCGACCGTCCGCCCTATGCTTCATACGCCGCCAGCACCCACGATGACGACGACAACCCTGCGCCCGAACTGAGCACGTTTCTGGCTGCCTCAAACGCATCCGCGCGGGCGAAGGCGCCGATGGCCTGCCCTGGCCTGAAACCAGCCTATCTGCAGGGCGCGGGGTTGCCCTGTCGCGGGTGGAACGAGCCGCCATTGGCATGCTGACCGTGGCGGAAATGCTGCACGCCGCCGACCGCTGCCGAGCAATGGCCACGCCGGACCGGCATCTGGATGCCGGCGTGGTTGAAGGGCTGTTCTTTGCCTGCCGCAGTCTGGCCGAGCTGGTGTGCCGGGACGTGCGGCCGGAGTAGCCTCACCCTGTACTGCAAACCGGGCCATACTGGGGCCGGACCGGCCGGTACCGGGTCCCATCGAAACCTACAAGGAGGTTTGCGTGTTGAATGTCGTGATCGTTGCCGCGCTGGCTGCTGGCCCCGCTGCGTCCGTACCGTATGCCGATTGCCTGCTGGGCAATATCCAGCCCGGGCTGTCCGATCATGCTGTGCAACTGGTACAGCGGGCGTGTGCGGCGAAGCATCCAGACAGTTTCCTTGCCTCGCTGGAACTGGAACGCGCCTACAGCGCCCAGCGGCAGGCGCGGTTCGATGCGGATCGTGCTGCGGCGGAGCGGGCTGCGAATGCCGCCGCCAATGCTGCAGCCGTTGCCACGCAGGTGGCGGCGGAACGCGAGGCGGCGCTGGCGCGCGGCGCCAAGGCGAAATAGGCATTTTGCGAGCAACAACAAAAAGGCACCGCTGAGCGGTGCCTTTTTGAATGACTTGGGTCATTGACCGCAATGGTGGGCCGTGAAGGATTCGAACCTTCGACCAAAAGATTAAAAGTCTTCTGCTCTACCGACTGAGCTAACGGCCCATTGCACTGCCCCAGCCTTTCGGCGGGGTGGGCATTCTACCCTACTTTGGCCGGTCGCGTGAAACCCCGGTGTGTCGAGGATGCCGGCCAGCGGCCGGCACTACCAGCGGCTTAAACCTTTCGGGCCATTGTCGCATCCCATCTGTGATCCTTTCCCGGAGCCATGGATGCGTCTGATCGCCAGCCTGCTTGCCGCCCTGCTGCCCTGCGCAGCCCTGGCCGCCCCATCCCAGGTCGTCACTGACGACATCGCCCGCTTCTGGGCCACCTATGATGCGGTGCGCGCCGAACCCGATGGCGAACGCCGGGTGGCGCTGGTCCAGCAACGCTACATCGATCCCGGCAGCCCCGGGCTGCATGCGCTGATGCAGGTGCGCCACTACACTGCCCGCGAATACGCCGTGGCCATGTGGGCGTGGCCGCGCTTCTGGACGTCGGTGCGGCCGCTCACCGCCAACGCACAGCTCGCCAGCGCCACGCTGGAGCGCGACCTGACTGCGTTCCGGGCGCTCTACCCGGCACTGCGTCCAGCCACCATCACCTATGCAGTGGGCGTGCTGCGCACAGGCGGCACCACGCTGGGCAACAAGGTATTGATCGGCGCGGAGATGGCGCTCGGCGATGAGCGCGTGGACGTGAGCGAGCTGCCCGAGCCGATGCGCAGCCGCCTGCGGATCTTCTACGACAGCCGCCCCGGTGCGAACAACGCGCAGAACAACCTGCACGAATACGTGCATACCCAGCAGCGCGAGACCACCGGCAGCCTGGCCCAGTACGCGGTACGCGAAGGCGTGGCCGAATACGTGGCAGAGCGCATCAGCGGGCGCCGCCCGGCGTTGCCGCTGTACACCTATGGGCCAGCGCACGAAGCGGAAATCCGCGCGCGCTTCCGTGCGGAGATGCACGGGGACAACCTGGACAACTGGCTGTACAACAGCGCGCGCAATCCGTTCGGGGTGAGTGACCTGGGCTACTACGCCGGCTACCGTATCGCGCAGGAGTACATGCGCCAGCAGGCCGACGAGAAGGCCGGTATCGCGCGGATGATTGAGTTGGACTATGCCGATCCGGCTGCGGTGCGGGCCTTCATCGAGGCATCGGGATGGTTGCAGGCCCGCTAGGTCAAGGAGTGCGGACCAACGGTTGGCACCACCGAGGGAGTGATTGCCCCACCGGGGAAGCCGGCCAGCGGCCGGCTCTACCAGGCGCGGTCAGGCGTACCGCGTGGGGTCGGGCACGCCGGCTTCGGCGAAACCCTGCGCGCGCAGGCGGCAGGCGTCGCAGTGGCCACAGGCAGCGCCGTTGGCGTCGGCGTTGTAGCAGGACACGGTCAGGCCGAAGTCCACGCCCAGGCGCACGCCTTCGCTGACGATCTGGCCCTTGCTGAGGAACTGCAGCGGGGCATGCACCTTGATGCCGGCGCCTTCCACGCCCGACTTTGTGGCCAGGTTGGCCAGCGCCTGGAACGCGGCCACGAACTCGGGGCGGCAGTCCGGGTAGCCGGAGTAGTCGACGGCGTTGACGCCGCAGAAGATGTCATTGGCACCGAGCACTTCGGCCCAGCCCAGCGCCAGCGACAGCATGATGGTATTGCGCGCCGGCACGTAGGTGACCGGAATGCCGGCACCGCCCGCCTCCGGTACGTCGATGTCATCGGTCAGCGCCGAGCCACCGATGCTGCGCAGGTCCACGTCCACGGTCTTGTGCGCGACCACGCCCTGGGCCTTGGCCACGCGGGCGGCGGCGTCCAGTTCGGAGGTGTGGCGCTGGCCGTAGCGCACGCTCAGGGCGTGCACGGCGAAGCCCTGTTCCTGGGCCATGGCGATGACGGCGGCTGAATCCATGCCGCCGGAGAGAAGCACAACTGCCTTCTTCATGGGAAATCTTCCGGTTGGGAGGGGAAAGCCAGCACGCTGTCCCGCGCCGGAGCTACATCAGGGAACGCTGCGCCGGCTCATCGGCCCGGCTCGTCGTTCCACAGGATTTTATGCAACTGCATCTGGAAGCGCACCGGCAGCCGGTCTTCGACGATCCAGTCGGCCAACTGCCGCGCGCTGATCTCGCCCTTGCTCGGCGAGAAGAACACGGTGCAACGCTCCACCAGGCCGTGCTCGGCGACCATGGCCTTGGCCCAGTCGTAGTCCTCGCGGTTGCAGATGACGAACTTGATCTGGTCGCGGACGGTCAGCAGCGGCAGGTTTTCCAGGCGATTGCGGGCGGCTTCGGCCGAGCCCGGCGTCTTGATGTCAACCACGCGCGACACGCGCGGGTCTACTGCGCTGACATCCAGCGCGCCGGAGGTTTCCAGCGAGACATCCATGCCCGCATCGCACAGCTTCTGCAGCAGCACCAGGCAGCGCTTCTGCGCCAGCGGCTCGCCGCCGGTCACGCAGACGTGGCGGACGCCCTGGGCCAGCACCTCGGCCACGATGTCGTCGATGTCCCACCAGGTGCCGCCGTGGAAGGCATAGGCGGTGTCGCAGTACTGGCAGCGCAGCGGGCAGCCGGTCAAGCGCACGAACACGGTCGGCCAGCCGGCGGTATCGGCCTCGCCTTGCAGCGAGGTGAAGATCTCGGTGATCTTCAGGCGCGGCAGCGGCGACTGCACGATGTCGCTGGGGATGGCGACGGCGTTTGACGGGGTAACGGCGGTCATGGCGGGTACTTCTTGGTGGGACACGTGGCGGGTGGGCTACCGTGGCCGGTAACGAAAACAGCCGAGCATGGCTCGGCTCTACAACAGCAACCGGACGGGTTTGCCGGTCCGGAAACGAAAGCAGCCGAGTGTGGGCTCGGCTCTACAGGGCACCTATTGTACGCCCGCTCAGCGGATCAGCGGATCTGCCTGCCCAGGCGGATGGACTGCAGGCGGTCCTGCGCGGTGCGCGCGGCGTCCGAACCGGGGTACTGCGCCACGACGGTCTCCAGCGTCTGCTGGGCCTGGTCGACCTTTCCCTCGCCGTACTGCGAGAGGCCGATCTTGAGCAGGCCGCCCGCGGCCTTGTCGTGGGTCGGATAGCGCGAGAGCAGCTCTCGGAACTGGGTCTCGGCCATCGGGAAATTGCGGGTGGCGTAGTAGCTCTCGCCCAGCCAGTACAGCGCGTTCGGCGCGTAGACGCCGTTCGGGTACAACTCCAGGAAGCTCAGGAACAGCTGTGCTGAATCGTCGTACCTGCCGGCCTTCAACGCATCGAAGGCAACGTTGTAGGAGGTGCGCTCGTCGCCGGTGGCGGCAAGGCTGCCAGCATCACCATGGACGGAAGGCGGCCGCTCGGAAGTGGCCGCCGCTGCGGGCTTTGCCGGGGCCGGTGCGGCCTTCGGCGCGCTCGCCGGAACGGGCGGCAGGGCCGGGGCGGCGTTGCCCCCTTCCAACCGGTTCAGGCGGCTGTCCAGATCCAGGTACTGGTCCTGGGCGGACTGCTTGAGCTGGGCGTTGTCATGCTGCAACTGCTCGATCGAGGCCTGCAGGCTGGTGACCTGCTGCCGCAGCTGATTGATCTGGTTCAACAGGTCCTGGTTGGCACTGTTGTTGTACATCTGCTGCTCGAGCGCGCCGACACGGTCAGCCAGGCTCTGTCGCTGTGCGTGCGCCGGTGCGGCAGCCACGAGGGCTGCCGCAACGACCAGCATCAGTTTGATGCCAATGCGCATGGATTACTGCGCGGTGTAGACGATTTCGACGCGACGGTTCTGCGACCAGCACGACTCGTTCGACTCGGTGCAGACCGGACGCTCTTCACCGTAGGACACGACGGTCAGCTGCGAAGCCGAACCACCGTTGGCCTGCAGGGCCGAGCTGACGCCGTTGCCACGACGCTCACCCAGGGCCTGGTTGTACGCGCGCGAACCGCGCTCGTCGGTGTGGCCCTGCAGGGTGATGCGCGAGGACGGACGGTCACGCAGGTACTTGGCGTGGCACGCCATGATGGCCTGGAATTCCGGCTTCACGTCTTCCTTGTCCAGGTCGAAGTAGACAACGCGCTGGCGCAGGCAGGCGTCGGTGTCCAGGTCGCCCGGGCCGTACAGGCCGGAGGTCGACGGACCGGTCGGGGTGGTGGTCGAGGTGCCGGTGTCGACCGGGGCTGCCGGCTCTTCCTTCACCTTCTTCGAGCAACCGGCCAGGACGGCCACAGACAGCAGGGAAACAAGCAGAACGCGGGTGGACTTGTTCATGGCGATACCTTTGTGGCTCCTAAGCCGATGAGGGGTTCAAGACAACGAAAATATTAACACTCTTTTAGCGCTGGGTACGGTATGGGGACCATGCCGGTTCGCGCACATCACCGTCGGCCAGGACCAGGCGCTGGCGAACCCGCGCATCGGCCGAAACGGCATACAACACACCACGGCCACCTTCGCGGGCGGCGTACAGCACCATGCTTGCGTTGGGCGCAAAGCTCGGAGATTCATCCAGCGAACCCGGGGACAGCGTGCTCCAGCGGGGCGACCCCAGCGAGCTGTCCATCATCGCGATCTTGTAGCTGTTGCCCGAGCCCTGGGCGACGGCGATCTTCTTGCCATCGTAGGACACCGAGGGCTTGGCATTGTAGTTGCCCTGGAAGGTGACGCGCTCGGCGCTGCCGCCACCGGCACCGACCTTGTAGACCTGCGGACGGCCGCCGCGATCGGAGGTGAAGTACACCGCGCTGCCGTCCGGTGCCCAGGTCGGCTCGGTATCAATGGCGAAGTGGTTGGTCAGCTGGGTCAGCTGCTTGCTGCCCAGGTCCATCACGTAGATTTCCGGGTTACCGGAGCGCGACAGGGTCAGGGCCAGCTTGCGGCCATCCGGCGAGAACGCCGGGGCGCTGTTGATGCCGCGGAAGCTGGTGACCAGCTCGCGCGCTCCAGTGCCGATGTTCTGGATGTAGATGGCCGAATTGCCACGCTCGAAGCTGACGTAGGCCAGCTTGCTGCCATCCGGACTCCACGACGGCGACAGCAGCGGCTCGGCCGAGCGCACGATGGTCTGCGGGTTGAAGCCATCGGAATCGGCCACCATCAGCGCGTAGCGCATGGCGTCGCCCTTGCCACTGGCGGTCACGTAGGCGATGCGGGTCCAGAAGGCGCCGCGCACACCGGTGATCTTTTCGTAGATGGCGTCGGCCATCTGGTGGGCAACGTCGCGCATGGCGTTGCCACGGGCGGTCATCGCCAGGCCCAGCAGGCGCTCGCCCTTGGGCACGTCGAACAGTTCGTACTCGACGCGGTAGGCACCCGCACCGGCATCAAGCACGCGGCCGACCACGATGTAGTTCTGCTTCAGCGCGCGCCAGGTCGCGAACTGGATATCCCCCCCCCGCACGGGCTTCTCGACGATCTGCGCTTCCGGCAGCGTGCGGAACTGACCCGAACGCTCCAGATCGGCACGGACCACGCCGGCGACGTCGGTCTGCGGAGCGGCCGACGAACCCTGATAGGGCATCGGCACGATGGTGATCGGCAGCGCGGAGGCATTGCCGCCGATGATGTCGATATCCAGCCCCTTCTGCTGCGCGACAGCAGCAAAGGGCAGCAACAGGGCCGCAAACACGGCAAGCCAGCGAGGCATCTTTTTCATGGAGCGCTCAATAAGGGGAAACCGGAACGAGGGATAACAAAGCGGGAGTGAACCGCTTCGCAATCATGAACCAAGGGTACGTGAATTCCGGGTCAGTTCCAGCCCGTCTTCTCACGCACCGTTAACGTCGTGGCTAACATCGCACCGTCTGCCCTGGTCACGCCGCCCCGGAGGACGGTGTTCGACAGCAGCCTACAGCCTGCCCGGTCGAAACCGAGCACACCAGAGGCAAGCGCGACAACCGTGGGCGCGGGTGGCCCGAAAGCCCCCCGCTGGCCCGCCGCCTCAGCGATCCTGGGCAGTAAACGTGAAGTTGAGCGTGCGTGCGAACACCGACTCGAAGCCACGGTACGGCAGCGGCTGCGCGTTGAGCACGGCGGCCTCGATCGAACGCTTGCCGGCCTCGTCGTACGGGCAGTTCGGGCTGACCTTGGCCTGCATCACCGTGCCACCCGGAATCTGGGTGATGGTGATCTGGCAGCGCTGGCCCAGCGGCACCGTGTCCGGCCGCACCCACTGCGACAGCACCTTGGCCTGGATCGCCGCGGCGTACTTGGCCGAAAGATCATCGCTGTTGCCACCACCACCGGCGGCCGGCTGGGACGCACCGCTGGAACCGGCGGCGGCACTGCCCGCGGCATTGCGCGCGGCGGCGACCTGGCGCAGCTTCTGCTCAGCCAGCTTGGCTTCCTTTTCGGCCTGTTCGCGGCGGGCACGGATCTCGGCGATCTTCTTCTGCTTCTCGGCCTCGGCCTTGTCCGCGGCTTGACGCGCCTGATCGGCCAGCTTCTTCTTCGCGTCTTCTTCCTGCTGCTTGGCCAGGCGCAGCTTCTGCTCGGCCTCTTCCTGGCGCTTGCGTTCGGTCAGGTCGATCTGCTCCTGGCGGCGCTTGGCTTCCTGCTCCTGCCTGGCCTTCTCCTGCGAGACGGCCAGCGCATTCACCGCTTCCTGGTCCTTGGTATCCGGCTGCGCGACACGCTCCTGTGCCTGTTGCTGCTGCGGCGTGGGGGCGTCCTGTGGGCGCGGCTCGGGAATCGGCTGTGGCGGCGGAATGGTGTCTTCCGGCACCGGAACCGGCTCGGCCACCGGCGGCGGCAGGTCCTCCAGCTTTTCGGACTGGCGCAGGGCCTGGCGGGCAGCGGACGCTTCGGACGCGGACAGCGCCAGGCTGGCCTCCACCGACGGATCACCGGCGGCGGCGTCGGTGTTGCGCTCGGGCGACCAGAACCAGGCCACGATGAAGACCAGCGCGACCAGCAGGTGCACCAGCAACGCCAGCGCCAGGGGCAGGCCCCAGCCGGGTTCGCGCTGCTGCGGAGGTGGCAGGGCGTCAGCGTGCATCGGTGGCCAGGCCTACCTTGTCTACCTTGGCGCGCTTGATCACATCCATCGCGGCGATGACCTTTTCATAGGCCACGGCACGGTCGGCGGCGACGATCACGCGCACGCCCTTGTCCTGGGCGGCGATGCCGGCCAGGCGGCCTTCCAGTTCCTCGGCCGACACGGCGGTCGGCTCCTTGGCGTCGGGCAGCTTCAGGCTGAGCTGGCCGTCCTGGCGCACCGAGACGATCACCGGGTCCTGCTTGCTTTCCAGCGCCTTGGCGTTGGATTGCGGCAGGTCGACGTCGAAGCTCAGGGTGAGCAGCGGCGCGGTGACCATGAAGATGATCAGCAGCACCAGCATGACGTCGATGTAGGGAACGACGTTGATTTCCGATTTCAGCTTGCGGCGCTTGCGGCGACCGATGGCAGCGGACATGGCTTGGACTCCCGGGTCAGGCGCTTACTCGTCGCCAGCGCTCTGGCGCTGCAGGATGGAGCTGAACTCTTCGGCGAAGGTCTCGAACCGCACCGACATGCGCTCCACGCGGGTGGTGAAGCGGTTGTAGGCCCACACCGCCGGGATCGCCACGAACAGGCCGATGGCGGTGGCGAACAGGGCTTCGGAGATGCCTGGCGCGACGGCGGCGATACCGGCCTGCGCACCGCTGCTGATCATGTCGTGCATGGTCACCATGATGCCGAACACGGTACCGACCAGGCCCACGTACGGGGCAGTCGAACCGATGTTGGCCAGCAGTTCCAGGTTGCGCTCAAGCTGGTCCACTTCGCGGGTGTAGGTGGTGCGCATGGCACGCTGCGCGCCTTCCAGCTGCGCACGGCCATCCAGGCGGCGCTTGTCGCGCAGGCGGGTGTACTCGCGGAAACCAGCTTCGAAGATGGCTTCCAGGCCGGTCACGCTGCGGCTGCGGTCGGTGGCGGCGCTGTACAGCTTGCCCAGGTCGGCGCCGGACCAGAAGCGGTTCTCGAACTCGTCAGCTTCGCGGGTGGCCTGCTTGAACACGCGGGCCTTGCGGAAAATGATCACCCAGCTGACGAACGAGCCGACCAGCAGCAGCAGCACGATGATCTTCACCGGCAGGCTGGCCTTGGCCATCAGTTCGAGGTAGTTGATGCCGCCGCCGGTGGTGGCCTGGGCAAGGGTCTGTGTCGCGGCGTTGCTGACGTCGGCCGGCAGTGCCTCGGTGACCGTGGCCTGCAGGGCCAGGAGCGTTGCGATCATCCGTTGTTCCTCAGTGTTCGGATTCGGGGTGGAGGTGGGGTTGCAGCATGGCAAGGACGGCCTCGTCCATGCCACGCGGGCGGAAACTGGCCGCTTCCAGTGCGGCGATGCGGACCCGGGCCGACAGCAGCAGCTCGCCGTCGCGCAGGATCTGCTGGTCGAAGACCATGCTGGCCTTCTTCAGCTGGACCAGGCGGGCGCTCACCTGCAGGGTGTCATCCAGCCGTGCCGGCTTGATGAAATCCATCTGCATCGAGCGCACCGCGAAGACCATCCCATGCTCGGCGCGCATGCGCTCCTGGCCGTAGCCGAGCGCACGCATCCATTCGGTCCGGGCCCGTTCCATGAAGGCCACGTAGCGGGCGTGGTAGACCACGCCGCCTGCGTCGGTATCTTCCCAGTAAATGCGTGTCGGCCAACTGAATAGTGGCTCAACCGACATCGGGAACCTCCGCGAACAGATCCTGCGGCGGGTTCTTCGGCTTCAGGCCCATGTGCCGGTAGGCCTTGTGGGTGGCCATGCGGCCGCGCGCGGTGCGCACCAGGAAGCCCTGCTGGATCAGGTACGGCTCGACCACGTCTTCCAGCGTGCCGCGCTCCTCGGACAGCGCCGCGGCCAGCGACTCGATGCCGACCGGGCCGCCATCGAAGTAGTCGACCAAGGTCTTGAGCAGGCGCCGGTCGAGCTCGTCGAAGCCTTCCGGATCAACCTTGAGCATCTTCATCGCGGCCTGCGCCACGGCCTCGTCGATGTGGCCGCCCGCCTTCACCTGCGCATAGTCGCGCACGCGGCGCAGCAGGCGGTTGGCGATACGCGGGGTGCCGCGCGCGCGGCGCGCGATCTCGCCGGCGCCATCAGCGGTGCAGTCGATGCCGAGGATGGTGGCCGAACGGCGCACGATCCGGGTCAGCTCCTCGACGCTGTAGAACTCCAGCCGCTGGACGATGCCGAAGCGGTCGCGCAGCGGCGCGGTCAGCAGGCCGGCGCGGGTGGTGGCACCGATCAGGGTGAACGGCGGCAGGTCGATCTTGATCGAACGGGCCGCGGGGCCCTCACCGATCATGATGTCGATCTGGAAGTCTTCCATCGCCGGGTACAGCACTTCCTCGACCACCGGCGACAGGCGGTGGATCTCATCCACGAACAACACGTCGTGCGGCTGCAGGTTGGTCAGCAGCGCGGCCAGGTCGCCGGCCTTCTCGATCACCGGGCCGGAGGTCACCCGCAGGGCCACGCCCAGTTCGTTGGCGATGACGTGGCTGAGCGTGGTCTTGCCCAGGCCGGGCGGCCCGAAGATCAGCACGTGGTCGAGCGCGTCGCCGCGCCCCTTGGCCGCTTCGATGTAGATCTCCATCTGCTCGCGCACCGGGGCCTGGCCGAGATAGTCGGCCAGGCGCTTGGGGCGGATGCTGGCGTCGGCGGCGTCATCCTCGCGGGTGGCGCCGGCGCCGATGATGCGGTCGTCGGTCATACCGTGATTATGCGGTAAATGGTTGCATTCCGGGGCCGGAAGCACGGTAGTGCCGGCCGCTGGCCGGCAACCCCATGAACACCGGTGGTGCGGCGGATGCCCGCCAGCGGCCGGCACTACCAGACCTCAGATCTCGACCTGGGCCCCGAGTTCGACCAGGCGGTTGCCGGGAATACGGAAGAAGCCCGTGGCCGGCGCGGCATTCCGGTGCATCAGCGCGAACAGCTTGTCGCGCCAGATCGGCATGCCGCGGTTGGCGGTGGCCACGATGGTTTCGCGGCTGGCGAAGAAGGTGGTGTCCATCGGGTCGAAGTAGATGCCACCGTGGTCGCACGAGCGCATCAGCGCCAGCGGCACGTCCGGGGTTTCCATGAAGCCGAAGCGCACATAGACGCGGTAGAACTCGTCGCCCACCGATTCGATCTTCAGCCGCTGCCCTTCCATCGCATACGGGATCGGCAGGGTCTCCACGTGCAGGAACACGTTGCGTTCGTGCAGCACCTTGTTGTGCTTGAGGTTGTGCATCAGCGCATGCGGGGCGACGGTCGGGTCGGCGGTGAGGAACACTGCAGTGCCCGGCACGCGCACCGGCGGTGCCAGCATCAGCCCAGGCAGGAAGGTATCCAGGCGGATGCCGTCCTTGCGGATCTCATCGCGCAGCAGTTCGCGGCCACGGCGCCAGGTGCGCATCATGGTGAACAGGAAGATGCCCAGCACCACCGGGAACCAGGCGCCCTGCAGCAGCTTGGCACCGTTGGCGATGACGAAGCCGAGGTCGATGATGAAGAACACCACGCACAGCGGCAGCAGCCAGGCGCGCGCCTTCGGCCACAGCGAACGGGCCACCAGGGCCAGCAGCAGGGTGTCGATCAGCATGGTGGCCGACACCGAGATGCCGTAGGCCACCGCCAGGTTGGACGAGCTGCGGAAGGCCAGCACCAGGCCGATCACCATTACCGCGATGCCCCAGTTGATGCCTGGGATGTAGATCTGGCCGATGGTGTCGTGCGAGGTGTGCTTGATGCGCATGCGCGGGATGTAGCCCAGCTGCATCGCCTGACGCGAGACCGAGAACGCGCCGGTGATGACCGACTGCGAGGCAATCACCGCCGCCATGGTGGCCAGGATGATCATCGGGTACAGCGCCCACGGCGGCACCGCCTCGAAGAACGGGTTTTTCAGCGCCTCGGGGTGGTTGAGCACCAGTGCGCCCTGCCCCAGGTAGTTCAGCACCAGGCACGGCAGCACGAAGAAATACCAGGCGTGGCGGATCGGCTTGGCACCGAAGTGGCCCATGTCGGCGTAAAGCGCCTCGCCACCGGTCACCGCCAGCACCACTGCGCCGAGGATGAAGATCCCATGCCAGCTGTGCTCCATGAAGAAGCGGATCGCCCACCACGGGTTGAATGCCTTGAGCACTTCCGGCGCATCGACGATGTTGTAGATGCCGATCGCCGCCAGCGAGATGAACCAGACCGACGTGATGGGGCCGAAGGCCTTGCCGATCTTCTCGGTACCGAAGCGCTGCGCCGCGAACACCATCAACAGCACCACCACCGTGATCGGCACGATGAAGGCATGCAGGCCCGGCGCGGCCACCTCCAGGCCCTCCACCGCACCCAGCACCGATATCGCCGGGGTGATCACGCCGTCGCCGAAGAACAGCGACGCACCGAAAATGCCGAGGATGCCGACCACGTAGGCCGAGCGCGAGCCGTTGCGCAGCGTGCGCTGGGTCAACGCCATCAGCGCCATGATGCCGCCCTCGCCGTCGTTGTCGGCGCGCATGATGATGGTCACGTACTTCAGCGTGACCACGATGTTCAGCGCCCAGAACGCCAGCGACAGCACGCCCAGCACGGTGTCGTGGTCGCTGTTGAGCCCGTAGTGTGGCGAGAACGCCTCCTTCAGCGTGTACAGCGGGCTGGTACCGATATCGCCGAACACCACGCCGATCGCTCCGATGATCAACGCCATGCCTCCTGCTGGAGGGGCGTGACCGTGGCTGCCGGGGGCAGCTGCGTGCGGGGTTTGACTGCTGGACATGGGACTCCTGGCGACGCTCAGGCGGTTCGTTGAAGGAAAGGGACGCGGCTCAGCGCAGCGCCGACTGCAGCGCCTTGCGGATCACGGTGGCCACTTCGTCGCCTTCATTGAAGGCGTCGCGGGCCATGCGTGCCGCTTCGGCCGGCTTGTAGCCCAGCTGCTGCAGGGCCACGGTGGCATCGGACAGCGGGTCGGCCGGGGCTGGGCCGCTGCCGGTGGGCAGCGCGCCGCCGGCGCCGAACTGGGCTGCACGGTCACGCAGTTCCAGCACCATGCGTTCGGCAGTCTTCTTGCCGATGCCGGGAATGCGGGTCAGCGCGGTGATGTCACCGGCCTGGACCATGCGCGCGAACTCCTCGACGGAAACGCCGGACAGCACCGCCAGCGCGATCTTCGCGCCGATGCCACTGACCTTCTGCACGTCGCGGAACAGGCGCCGCTCCCCCTCGCGCAGGAAGCCGTACAGCGAAACGCTGTCTTCCTTCTGCGCGTAGTGGGTGTACAGCGTGACCTCGCGGCCGAGCTCGGGCAGGTCGTAGAAGGTGCTCATCGGCGCCTCCAGTTCGTAGCCCACCCCGTTCACGTCCACCACCAGCCACGGCGGCGCCTTGTAGGCGACGATGCCGCGCAGTCGACCGATCATTGCGTGCAGCTCCTCATTTGCGGCCCCACGCCTGGCGGGCACTGAGCCCCAGGCGGTTGGCCGTTGCCCGTACGTGGGCATGGGTGATCGCCACCGCCAACGCGTCGGCCGCGTCGGCCTGCAGCTTGGTTTTCAGGTTGAGCATGAGCCCGACCATGTGTTGAACCTGTTGCTTTTCGGCGCCACCACGGCCAACCACGGCGAGCTTGATCTCGCTGGCGGCGTATTCGTGCACCGGCAGGTCGCGCAGCACCACGGCCGAGATCGCCGCGCCCCGGGCCTGGCCCAGCTTCAGCGCCGAATCGGGATTACGGGCCATGAACACCTTTTCAATGGCCACTTCCTGCGGCTGGTACTCGCGGCACAGGTCGGCCAGGCCCAGCACCAGCAGCTTCATGCGCTGCGGGAAGTCGTCGGCGCCCAGCAGCACCAATGGCTGGTGGTGCACGTAGGTGACGCGGCCGGCGGCATCGACATCGATGATGCCGACCCCGGTCCGCTGCGAACCGGGGTCGATGCCGAGGATGCGGGTCATGCTGCACTCCTGGCGGGGCGGAACGGGATGCGCTGGCAGGCGTAGGGGGCTCATGGCTGTCCGCGGTGACCGTTCAACGGCCCGCGCCCAGGCCGTCGCAGACGGCTCAGGCGTAGGCGTCGGCGCCGAGTTCGGCGTTGGAATACACGTCCTGCACGTCGTCCAGGTCTTCGAGCATGTCCAGCAGCTTCTTGACCTGCAGGGCGACGTCGCCTTCAACCTTGATGTCGTTGTCCGCGCGGAAGGTGATCTCGGCGTGGTCGGCGACATGGCCGGCGGCGGCCATCGCATCCTTCACCGCGTTGAACGCGTCAGGGCTGGTGACCACATCGATCGAGCCGTCATCGGGGTAGACCACGATGTCATCGGCACCGGCCTCAATGGCCGCTTCGGTGATGGCTTCCTCGTCGGCCCCTGCGGCGAAGCTGAGCACGCCCAGGCGCTTGAACATGAAGGCCACCGAGCCTTCGGTGCCCATGTTGCCACCGCACTTGCTGAACGCATGGCGGACGTCGGCCACAGTGCGCACGCGATTGTCGGTCAGGCAGTCGACGATCACGGCCACGCCACCCGGAGCGTAGCCCTCGTAGCGGACTTCCTCGTAGTCGACGCCTTCCAGCTCACCGGTCGCCTTCTTGATGGCACGCTCGATCACGTCCTTGGACATGTTCACGGCCAGGCCCTTGTCCACGGCCACGCGCAGGCGCGGATTGTTGTTGGGGTCGCCTCCACCGCCGCGCGCGGCAACGCCGATCTCGCGGATGATCTTGGTGAAAATCTTGCCGCGCTTCGCGTCGGACGCGTTCTTGCGGGCTTCGATGGAGGGGCCTCTACCCATGGGTGCTACCGTCTGGCTGCTTCAGGATCAAGGCGCGGATTCTACCTGATCGGGCGCTGCAACCGTGTCTAGGCCCGTATTGTTGTAGAGCCGAGCCAATGCTCGGCTCAATGGGCCCGACGGAATGCAGCCGAGCATGGGCTCGGCTCTACAGGGCGGCCTGCCTCCCCTGCCCCTATGCTGCCGCCGCGTCGCGGCTGTGGTCGAACTTGCCATGGCGCAGGAAATGCGCGGTCTGCCGCGCAGCGTCGGGCGACACCACCAGGCCGCTGTGGCTGGTGCGGACCACGCAATGGTCGGCCAGGCCCGGCAGCCGGGTCTCGGCCAGTGCCACGGTGCCGTCGGAGGCATCGTCGATGGCACCCAGCAGGCTGCCCAGCCCGTGCGGCACCGAGCCGGCAATCAGGCCAACCTCGGCCCTGCCCTGCCAGTCCGGCAGGCCATCGAGCAGCAGCTCGCTGCTGCGTCCCAGCGCCAGGCCCCAGCCGTGCTCGGACAACGAGCGTGCGGTGCCACTGCCGCGCAGCGGTGAACCCAGGCAGACCACGCGCTGCACCGGCAGCTGCGGATTGCGCCGCAGCGCTTCCAGCGCCAGCAACCCGCCCAGGCTGTGGCCGACCAGCGACAACGGCCCGGCGTCGGCCAACCGTTCCAGCAGCTGGGGCACCGCCACGTCGGGACCACCGAACACCGAGGAGTAACCGAACGCATGCACCTGGAAACCACGCGCGCGCAGGCGCCAGGCCAGCGGCCCGACCCAGGCGCGGGCATTCCAGATGCCATGCAGCAGCAATACGGGGGGAGTCATGCAAACAGCCTGGCGGTCAGCGGGGCAGGAACGTGAGGTGATTGAACACGCGCGCGCAGCAAGCGGCGGTGAACGTCAGGCCGCGCGCGGTGCGCGGCGCAGGATGAATTCAAGATCGTTGGTATCGCCAACCGGGAACAGGTACTCGCCGGCCTTCTCGAAACCATAGCGGGCGTAGAAGCGTTGCGCGCCGAAGTTCTCCGACCACACGCCCAGCCACAGCGTGCGCGGGCCTTCGCGCTCCAGCCAGGCCAGTGCGGTTTCCAGCAGGCGGCTGCCCCAGCCGCAGCTCTGCTGCGTCTTGATCAGGTACAGGCGCTTGAGTTCGCCGTCACCGGGTTTCACATCCGGATGCGGCAGGCCACAGGGGCCGGCGGCGGCATGGCCGACCGCCTCCCCATCCAGTTCCAGCAGCCACACTGCGTAATCGGGGTGGGCCAGGATCACGCGCTGGCGCTCGACCGTGTAGGCCTCCTCCAGGAAGGCCTGCAGGTCCTGCGGCGGGTACAGATGGCCGAAGGTTTCGGTGAACGTGCGGGCGGCCAGTGCCGACAGGGTCGGCGCATCGTCCACAGTGGCGCGGCGGATCGAATACATGCAGGAAGTTGACGCCAGGGCGAAGCGGGGGTCAAGCCTTTTCAGGCGACTCCTCTTCTTCCTCGTCCTCTTCCTCGTACTCTTCTTCGCCCTCGTCCTCGTCCTCTTCTTCCTCGCCTTCCTCGTCCTCGTCGTACTCTTCCTCTTCGTCGTCCTCGTAATCCTCGACGCCGAAGTCTTCACCGTCCCAACGGCCTTCGCCGTCGGCGACGAAGGTCAGGGCCATCGCCGCCGGGTTGGTACCGACGCGGACCAGCCAACCACCGAACACGCGTGCACGCTCGGTGACCAGGTTGGCCTCGGAGCCTTCATTGCCCAGCTTTTCCCACTCCAGCGAAAACGCAAACTCGGTCATTGCCTGGATCTCCTGATCAGTTGGTCTTGGGGCGAACCTGGATGTGCACTTCGGCCAGCTGCGCGTCGACGATCGGCGACGGCGCGTCGGTCATCAGATCCTGTGCACCGGTGGTCTTCGGGAACGGGATGACGTCGCGGATCGATTCGGTGCCGGCCATCAGCGCGGCGATGCGGTCGATGCCGAAGGCGATGCCACCGTGCGGCGGCGCGCCGTAGTTCAGCGCGTCGAGCAGGAATCCGAACTTGGCGCGGGCCTCTTCGGCGCCGATGCCGAGCAGCTCGAACACTGCGCTCTGCATGTCCGGACGGTGGATACGGATCGAACCGCCGCCGATTTCATTGCCGTTGAGCACCATGTCGTAGCCGCGCGAGACGGCGGTACGGGCGTTGGCGCGCAGGTCGGCGATGTCGTCCACGGCCGGTGCGGTGAAGGGGTGATGCAGGGCGACGTAGCGCTGTTCTTCCTCGTCCCATTCGAACATCGGGAAGTCGGTGACCCACAGCGGCGCCCAGCCATCGGCGATCAGGCCGAAGTCCTTGCCGGCCTTCAGGCGCAGCGCACCCATGAAGTCGGAGACCTTGTTGTAGCTGCCGGCACCGAAGAACACGATGTCGCCATTGCCGGCGCCAACATGGGCGACCAGCGCAGCGAAGGAAGCCTCGCTGAAGAACTTCTGGATCGGCGAGCTGACTTCGCCGTTGTCGGCGATCTTGATGTAGGCCAGGCCCTTGGCGCCGTACTTGGCGGCGTGCGCGGCGTACTCGTCGATCTGCTTGCGGCTCAGCGCTGCACCGCCCGGGATGCGCAGCGCGGCGACGCGGCCTTCGGCATCGTTGGCCGGGCCGGTGAACACTGCGAACCCGCTGTCCTTGACCAGTTCAGCCACGTCGACCAGCTCCAGCGCGATGCGCAGGTCCGGCTTGTCCGAACCGTAGCGGCGCATCGCCTCGGCCCAGGTCATGCGCGGGAAGCTGGCATCCAGCTGGACGTCGACCACTTCCTTGAAGATGGCGCGGATCATGTCTTCGACGAAGTCCTGCACGTCGCGCTCGCGCACGAAGGCGAATTCCATGTCCAGCTGGGTGAACTCCAGCTGGCGGTCGGCACGCAGTGCTTCGTCGCGGAAGCAGCGCGCGATCTGGTAGTAACGGTCGAAGCCGGCCACCATCAGGATCTGCTTGAACAGCTGCGGGCTCTGCGGCAGCGCGTAGAACTCGCCCGGGTGCATGCGCGCCGGCACCAGGAAGTCGCGCGCGCCTTCCGGGGTTGCCTTGGTCAGGATCGGGGTCTCGATGTCCTGGAAGCCCTTTTCGTCCAGGTGGCGGCGCAGGGCCTGCACCAGCTTGATGCGGGTGCGCTGCATGCGCTGCATTTCCGGACGGCGCAGGTCCAGATAGCGGTACTTCAGGCGGGTTTCCTCGCCCGGGTTCTCGTGGGCGTGGAACGGCAGCGGCGCAGCCTTGTTCAGCACGGTGATGGCGGTGGCGATCACTTCCACCTTGCCGGTGCGCATCTTGTCGTTCACCGCGTGGCGGGCGCGCACGACGCCCTCCACCTGCAGCACGTCCTCGTAGCCCAGCGAAGCGGCCACGGCGAACACTTCGGCGTTGTCGACCTCCACGGTCACCTGCACGATGCCTTCATGATCGCGGAGATCGATGAAGCAGACGCCGCCCTGGTTACGGGCCACGTCGGTCCAACCGGCGAGGGTGACAGTCTGGCCAATCAGGGTCTCGTCGACCAGGCCGCAGAAGTGGGTACGCATTGGGGGAAGCTCCGCTGGAGAACGCCGGCACCGGATGGGGGCCGGAAAGCCCCGTATTCTGCGGCCGAGGCCCCGGCCGGGGCAAATCCGGCCAGTCACACCGGCTTGATCATCCCCCTCCCTATAGTCAGGCACCTGCCACCGTATGGGATGCCGCCATGAATCCGCTGTCCCTGGCCCGCCTGGCCGTGACCCTGAGCCTGGGCACCATCGCCACGCTCGCCCTGCCCTCCGCCCCGGCCGCCGCGCAAAGCGGGGTGATCCGTTGCGAGAGCCAGAACAACCGAGAACGCGTGTGCAATACAGGCTGGCGCAATGCGCAGCTGGTCCGCCAGCTGTCCGGCAGCGCCTGCGACGAGGGCCGCACCTGGGGCAGCCGCAATGGCAGCATCTGGGTCAGCAATGGCTGCCGCGCCGAATTCGTCGAGGCCCGTGGTGGCTGGGGCGGCGGCAACGGCGGTGGCTGGGGCGGCAACAACGGCCGGCCCGGCGAGACCATCCGCTGTGAGAGCCAGAACAATCGCGAACGCAGCTGCCCGGTCGGCTGGCGCAATGCCCGCCTGGTCCGCCAGCTGTCCGGCAGCCCCTGCGACGAAGGCCGTACCTGGGGGGTGCGCAATGGCGCGGTGTGGGTCAGCAACGGCTGCCGCGCCGAATTCGCCGAAGCTCGCGGCTGGGGCGGCGGGGGCGGTGGCTGGGGCGGCGGCAACAGCAACTACTCCATCACCTGCAGCAGCAACAACAACCGCACGCAGAACTGCGACTGGGATGAGCGCCAGGGCCGGCCGGTGCTGCAGCAGCAGCTGTCCGGCAGCGCCTGCCAGGAGGGCCGCAGCTGGGGCTACGCTCGGGGCCAGGTGTGGGTGAGCAACGGTTGCCGGGCGCGCTTCGGTACGCGTTGAGTTGAGGGGTTGGGGTCAGAGCCCTCCGCAGGTGGGGTCCGACCCGGGGATCACGGCGCGGGTGCTGTGTCGTCGCCCCACGGTGGCGGTGGCAGGTCGACCGGCTTGCTCAGGTCGAACTGCACGCGGAAGCGGCGGCCGTCCGGGCGCGTCAGTTCGTAGACGAACGTCTGATCCGGATCGATCTCCATCGCCCAGGTGTTATGCGTGGAAGCCAGCATGTCGGCACGGCGGAACATCGCCACCGAATCGGCATCGGCCGGGAACTGCTGGCGCTCGGCGGTGCCCGGCGGCGTGCTGTCGCCACCGTACAGGGTGATCGCGTCGGGGCTGCCGTCTTCGTGGCGATGGTCGTGCTTCAGCCGCAGCCCGTTCGGCGTGCGGGTCAGCACCCAGGTCCGCGAGTGGTCATCACCGACATGGAACGGGATGCGCAGTTCGTGCGCCGGGTCGGCGCAGCCGCGCACATGCATGACCAGGCGCTGCCCGGCGAACGGATCCTTGGCGGTCGGTGCAGGCGTGTCCTCCACCACCTTGCCGACGTAGGCCTGGCCGCAATGTGCGGCGATGGCGGCCATGAACGCATCGGCCGGTGCGGTCGCCAGGTCATGGGCGACCGTGTCGGAGCGCTGCGTGCACGCAGCGAGGCTGAGCAGGAGGGCGGCGGTAGTGGCAACGGCAATCGGTCTCATACCCCAACCCTAACGGCCATGGACGATGGGCGCAAACCGCGCGCCAGTCCCGCTCAGCGCTCGGCAGACGGTGCTGCCGGCAGTGCTTCGGTCGCCGCCGCTACCGGCGCGGCCTCGCCCTCGCCGGCCGGCTCCTGCTCCACCGGATCAACGTCAAACGGTGTACGGAACACCAGCGACGGCAGCAGCGTGGTCAGTGCGGCGTACAGCAGCAGCGCGCCGAACAGCACCGCCGGAATCTGGAAACGCTCGCGCATGATCGCCGCCAGCACCAAGGTGAAGATCAGGGTCGGAGCCAGCGCCAGCGAGACGCGCAGGCTGCTGCGGAAGCTCTCGCCGAACATCACCCGGCGCTGCAGCCAGACCACGCCGATGCGCAGCGGCAGCACCACCAGGGTGATGACGATGCCCAGCCCCAGCGCCTCGAAGCTCAACGCTTCGCTGGGCACCTTGGTGCCGGCGTTGAAGAAGTAGAATGGCACGAAGAACGAGGCGAACAGGCGCAGCGCGTGCAGGTTCTCGTGCGAGGCCAGCAGCGGCATGCGCTGGTGCAGCAGGCGCGCAACCAGGCCGGCGATGAACGCGCCCACCAGGTAATACACGCCCAGCAGGTAGGTGATGTAGGCCGCCACCATGCCGACCATCACCAGCAGCGAGAACTCCGAGCCCGGCGCGTGCGGCGCCACCCAGCGGCCCAGCGCGATGAACAGCAGCGGCAGGCCGACCATCATCGCCAGCAGCGCCAGGCTGGACAGCGCCATGTGCCCCGGGTCGCCGGCCTGCAGCACGATGAACAACGCCGCCAGCGCCAGCAGCTCACCGGCGATGGCCTTGCTGGTCACCCAGAACCGTTCGTCCTCGCTCAGGCCCAGCCGCGACAGCGAGTCCATGATGAAACCGGTCGAGGGCGTCAGCAGCGCCAACGCCAGCAGCCCGGCGGCCTGCCACGGCAATCCTGCGTAACGCCAGGCCAACCAGCCGACGCCGAACAGCGTGCCGGTACGGATGACCAGATGTGCCAGCAGCGGCCACATGCCCCGGCGCAGCGCCTGCAGATCCACTTCCAGGCCGGCGAACAGGAACAGCGAGGAAATGCCCAGGGTGGCCAGCAGTCCGATCACCGCATCATGTGCCTGATCCCCCAGCCAGAGCATGCCGATGATGCCGAACAGCAGGCAGGTCAACGGGGCGGGCAGGCTGAAACGCTGCAACGCGCGTGGGATCACCAGCAGCGCGAAGATCAGCAGCAGGTAGATCAGTTCATGGCTCATGGGGTCTTCCGTGGGGTTGGAACGCGCGCAGGATGCGCGCGCTGAACCGATCCGGCAAGCCGTTTCTGGATGACTCCCGGTTACCTCAACCGATCAGGCGATCGGCAATGCGCCCCACCTGCGCCAGCACCCCGGCGCGCTGCTCGTTGCTGATCGCACTGGCCTGCAGATAGGCGGTCAGCACCCACGGTGCGCCGCCGGACAAGGGCCACAGGACGGCGATGTCGTTGCGCGCGTCTTCACCATTGCTGCCGGTCTTGTCACCCACCCGCCAGCGCTTGCCGAGTCCCGCGCGCAGGCAGGCATCACCGGTCTCATTGTCGATCAGCCAGTCGGACAACTGCTGCCGCGACGCCGGTTGCAGCACATCGCCCAGCACCACACGCTGCAGGGTGGCGGCCATCGCCGCCGGGGTGGTGGTGTCGCGCGGGTCGCCCTCGGCGAAGCTGTTCATTTCCGGCTCCAGCCGATCGCTGCGGCTGACCGTATCGCCGCTGGCACGCAGGAACGCGGTCACCGCGGGCGGGCCACCGACCACGCCGAACAGCAGGTTGGCGGCGGTGTTGTCACTGGTGATCACAGTGGCCCGGCACAGGTCACGCACGGTCATGTCCTTGCCGGCATGACGGCGGGTGACCGGTGCATGCGAGAGCAGATCGGCATCGCGCACCGGCACGCGCCGGTCGAGCAGCGCGGGCGCACGCTCGGCCTGGCTGAGCACGGTGGCCGCCAGCATGCTCTTGAAGGTACTGCACATCGGGAAGCGCTCATCCTGGCGATGACCCAAGCGGCGACCGCTGGCGGTGTCGAGCAGGGTCACGCCCAGGCGGCCGGCGCAGGCCATCTCCAGCGCTGCGAAATCGTTGGCGGTGGTAATGGCAGCCTCGGTCGGTGCGCGTGCGCTGGCCTTGCCTGCCGCACGCGCCAGCAACGGCAGGGCAAGCGAAGAAGCGGCGGCGGCACCACTGAACTGCAGGAATCGGCGACGGGCGAGCATACGGAATCTCCTGGCAACCCCTCGATTATTCAGGCCAGCACGATGGGCGACCAGCGCGAAATATCAGCGAGAGACATGAAAATTATTCATGCCTGTCGCATTCAACCCACTGCTGTTACGAACAACTCTATCGACAGGGTAGGATCAGCCATCACTCCAGCTCACGACTGTACGATGCTGCACCCGACCCTGTCGCTGAATGCGCTGCGCGCGTTCGAGGCCGCCGCCCGCCATCAGAACTTCACCCGTGCCGCGCTGGAGCTGTGTGTCAGCCAGGCGGCGCTGAGCCACCAGATCCGGGGCCTGGAAGACCGGCTCGGCATCCGCCTGTTCCATCGCCTGCCGCGCGGCGTGGCGCTGACCGATGAAGGCGCAGCGCTGTATCCGGTGCTCAACGAATCGTTCGAACGCATCTCGGCCAGCATCGCGCGCTACACCGGCGGGCCGGCCCGCGAAGTGCTGACACTGGGGGTGGTCGGCACCTTTGCCACCGGCTGGCTGCTGCCACGGCTGGCCGCATTCGAGGCCGCGCATCCGGACATCGAGCTGCGCCTGCAGACCCACAACAACCGCATCGACCTGGCCGGCGAAGGGCTGGATCTGGCCATCCGCTTCGGTGATGGCGACTGGCAGGGCCAGGCCTGCACGGCGATCCTCGATGCGCCCTTCGCGCCGCTGTGCGCCCCGGCATTGGCGCGGCGGCTGAAGCAGCCGCGCGACCTGGCCACGCTGCCGCTGTTGCGTTCCTATCGCAGCGACGAATGGCCGCGCTGGCTGCAGGCGGCCGGCGTCAGCGGTGTGGAAGCACGTGGGCCGGTGTTCGATTCCTCGCTGACGGTGGCGATGGCCGCCGCCGGCGGTGCCGGCGTGGCCTTGCTGCCGCTGCGCATGTTCGAGCAGGAACTGGCCGAAGGCCGCCTGCTGCAGCCGTTCGGCACCACGCTGGAGCTGGGCCGCTACTGGCTGACGCGGCTACGCTCGCGCGCCGAGCGCGAGCCGGCCAAGCGCTTCCGCGAGTGGCTGCAGGCGCAGGCATGATGTAGCGCCGAGCCTACGCTCGGCTGCTCCGTGTCCAATGCCGCGCTACGCGCGAAAGCCGAGCGTGGCTCGGCTCTGCAGAAATGCCAGTCGGCCGCTGGCCGGCACGACCGGTCAGGACTCCAGCAGCTCCATCCACGCCGCTTCAGCCTTTTCCAGCTGCGCGGCGGCGGTTTCCCGATCGCGGCCAAGCACGGCCATGCGGCTGGCATCGGCGTAGTTGGCCGGGTCGGCCAGCTGGCGATCCAGTTCGGCCAGCGCACCTTCCAGCTCGGCCACCTTGGCTTCAGCGGCGGCCAGCTTGTGCGGGTTCACCGGCTTCTTCTGCACCACCTGCGCCACCGGGGCGGTCTTGACCACCACCGGCTCTTCCACCTGTTCCATGCGCGCCTTGGTGCCCTGTGCCTGCGGGCGGGTACGCAGCCACGCGGCGTAGGCATCCAGATCGCCGTCGAACGGCTCGACCACGCCATCAGCCACGCGCCAATAGGTATCGCAGACCAGGCCGATCAGGTGGCGGTCGTGCGAGACCATCACGATCGCGCCTTCGAAGGTGGCCAGTGCTTCGGCCAGCGCTTCGCGCATTTCCAGGTCAAGGTGGTTGGTCGGTTCGTCCAGCAGCAGCACGTTCGGCTGCTGCCAGGCGATCAGCGCCAGCGCCAGGCGCGCACGCTCGCCACCGGAGAAACCATCGACCGGCTCGAACGCGCGGTCGCCCGGGAAATTCCACTTGCCAAGGAAATCGCGGAACGACTGGTTCGGCGCATCCGGGGCGATCTCGCGGAAGTGCTCCATCGGCGACTGGCCTTCGTGCAGCGACTCCACCGTGTGCTGGGCGAAGTAGCCGATCTTCAGGTCCGGGTGCGCCATGCGCTCACCGACGATCGGCGCCAGTTCACCCACCAGGGTCTTCACCAGGGTGGTCTTGCCGGCGCCGTTGGGGCCGAGCAGGCCAATGCGCTGGCCCGCTTCCAGGCCGAAGCCGACGTTGTGCAGGATCACCGCATCCTGGCCGTAGCCGGCCTCGACGTGGTTGAGGCGGATCAGCGAGAACGGCAGCTTGGCCGGCGGCGCGAACTCGATGCGGAACTCGCGTTCGGCACGCACCGCTTCGGTGCCGGCCAGCTTGGCCAGGCGCTTCATGCGGCTCTGCGCCTGCGCGGCCTTGCTCGCCTGCGCCTTGAAGCGGTCGATGAAACTCTGCAGGTGGGCGCGCTCGGCCTGCTCCTTCTCGTGCGCGATCTGCTGCTGGCGCAGCTGTTCGGCGCGCTGGCGCTCGAAATCGGTGTAGCCGCCCGGGTAGAGCTTGGCGCCGCCGCCGTGCAGGTGCAGGGTATGGGTGGCCACGTTGTCGAGGAACTCGCGGTCATGCGAGATCAGCAACAAGGTGCCTGGGTACTTCAGCAGCCACTGTTCCAGCCAGTACACCGCGTCCAGGTCCAGGTGGTTGGTCGGTTCGTCGAGCAGCAGCAGGTCGCTGGGCATCATCAGCGCACGGGCCAGGTTCAGGCGCACGCGCCAGCCACCGGAGAACGAGGACACCGCGCGGTGGTGCGTCTCGGCCGGGAAGCCGAGCCCGTGCAGCAGCTTGCCGGCGCGCGCTTCGGCGTCGTAGGCGCCCATCTCGGCCATCTTCGTGTGTGCGTTGGCCACCGCCTCCCAGTCTTCGCGGGCGGTTGCCTCGGCCTCTTCGGCCAGCACCGCAGCCACCTCGGTATCGCCGCCCAGCACGAAGCTCAGCGCCGGGTCCGGCAGCGACGGGGTTTCCTGGGCCACGCTGGCGATACGGACCTTGCCGGGCAGGTCGACGTCACCCTTGTCGGCCTCCAGTTCGCCCTTCACCGCCGCGAACAGGCTGGACTTGCCAGCACCGTTGCGGCCGACCACACCTACCCGGTAACCGGCGTGCAGGGTCAGGTCGACATTGGACAACAGCAGCCGCTCGCCGCGGCGCAAGGCGAAATTACGAAGGGAGATCATCGGGGAAGGGTCCATATAACCGGATGGAATGTGCTGGTGAGCACTGTTCCTGCGACGCAATTCTAGCGTTAACGAATACTTGACGCGTCCCGGGATGCGCAGTGGCCGACGTTCCTCTCTCCCACGTCCTCGCCGCGCGCTTCCCGGGTCTCCTCCCCGCCGATGCCTGTCCGGGCTAAATGGTTGCTGCTGCAACGTTTTTTCCGATGACCGGCATTTGACAGGCACTGAATATCCCGTTAATTGCTGTATTGCGCACCGCAACAACCGCCGTCCGCCTCACCCCCGTGATGTCGATTCCGGTGCCGCCCCCGCCAACCGGAGCCCATCCCGATGACCCGCAAGACCAGCCTGATCGCCGCCGCCGTCGCTGTCGCACTCGGTGGCTCTCCGTTCGTCGCCGCCGCCCAGCAGGCCGGCACCGCCGCCAACACCCTGGACACCGTGATCGTCACCGGCACCCGCGTGGCCGACCGCACCGTCGCCGAATCGCAGTCGCCGATCGACATCATCACCCCTGAAGTGCTGCAGTCCACCGGCACCAGTGAACTGGCCACCGCCCTGTCACGCGCCCTGCCCTCACTGAACTTCCCGCGCCCTGCCCTGACCGACGGCACCAGCGGCGTGCGCCCGGCGCAACTGCGCGGCCTGTCGCCGGACCAGGTGCTGGTGCTGGTCAACGGCAAGCGGCGCCACACCTCGGCGATGATCAACGTCAACGGCAGCATCGGCCGTGGCTCGTCGGCGGTGGACATCAACGCGATCCCGATCGCCGCGATCGAGCGCGTGGAAGTGTTGCGCGACGGCGCGTCGGCGCAGTACGGCTCGGACGCCATCGCCGGCGTCATCAACATCGTGCTCAAGGGCAGCGGCAGTGGCGGCAGCCTGGCCGTGGACTACGGCCAGTACTCCGCCGGCGACGGCAACAAGTACCAGCTTTCCGGCGATACCGGCGTCGAGTTCGGCAACGGCCGTGGCCGCGTGCACGTGGCCGGCCAGATCAGCCAGCAGGATGAAAGCAACCGCGCCGGCCCGTACCGCGGCACCACGCCGAACACCGGCAACTTCCCGAGCATCGGCCAGAAGACCTTCATCGTCGGCGACCCGCGCGTGGACGCCACTGCCGCCTCGGCCAACGCCAGCTTCGATTTCAGCGACCACGTGACCGGCTACGCCAGCGCGCTGCTCAGCAACCGCGACATCACCTCGTTCGCGTTCTACCGTTCGCGCAACCATAGCGGGCAGAGCGCGCTGCTGGCGCAGACCTATCCGGACGGCTACGTGCCGGAGATCAACCAGTATTCCAAGGACCGCTCGCTGGTGGCCGGGGTCAAGGGCAACACCGACAGCGGCTGGACCTGGGACCTGAGCCTGAACCACGGCGAGAACACCCTCGATTTCCACACCCGCAACAGCATCAACTACAGCCTCGGTGCGACCAGCCCGCGCTCGTTCTACGACGGCACGCTGAAGTACCAGCAGGACATCTTCAACGCCGACCTGACCAAGTCGCTGGACTGGGGCCTGGCCTACCCGGTCACGCTGTCCTTCGGCGGTGAGTACCGCAAGGAGAAGTGGGACCAGAATCCGGGCGAACTGAACTCGTACACCGGCAGCGGCGCGCAGGGCTTCGCCGGCTTCACCCCGACCAATGAAGTGCATGCCGACCGCCACAACTACGCGGTCTATGCCGGCCTGGAAGCGGACCTGACCGAGAAGTTCTCGGCCGGCATCACCGGCCGCTACGAGGACTACTCGGACTTCGGCGACCGCTTCTCCGGCAAGCTGTCGGCGCGCTATGCGTTCACCGACAAGGTCGCGCTGCGTGCCACCGCCTCCAGCGGCTTCCGTGCACCGTCGCTGGCGCAGCAGGGCTACCAGGCGGTCACCAGCCAGTTCCTCAATGGCGTGTTCGTTGAACGCGGCACCTTCCCGACCACGAGCCCGGCCGCCCAGGCGCTGGGTGCCTCGCCGTTGAAGGCCGAAACCTCCACCTCCTACAGCCTGGGGCTGGTGCTGCAGCCGGTCGACCGTCTGTACATCACCGTCGATGCGTACCAGATCGACATCGATGACCGCATCGCGCTGTCGTCCAGCATCACCACCAACGCCGCCACCAGCGCGCTGCTGGGCACCCTCGGCCTGCCGCAGGTGACCGCGTTCTCGTACTTCACCAACGGCCTGGATACGCGCACCCGCGGCGTCGACTTCGTGTCCAGCTACACCGTGCCGTTCAGCGCCAGCAGCCTGGAGCTGACCGCCGCCTACAGCTACAACGACACCGAAGTGCGCCGCGTCGGCGGCACTCCGGCGGTGTTCGGCACGCTGGGCCTGACCCAGTCGCTGATCGGCCGTGATGAGATCGGTCGCATCGAGGACAGCTACCCGCGCGACAAGGCGATCCTGAGCGGCACCTGGCGTTCGGACCACTGGGAACTGGGCCTGGCCGCGACCCGCTACGGCAAGTTCACCGTGCGCAACTCGGCCACCGCGCTGCGCGACCAGACCTACGGCGATGCCTGGGTGGTGGATGCCTCGGCCAGCTACAAGCCGAGCAGCAACTGGACCCTGACCGTGGGCGCCGACAACCTGCTGGACAAGTACCCGGACCGCACCGAAGACCTGCAGAACTCCACCTTCGGCATGCTGCCGTACAGCAACTACTCGCCGTTCGGCTTCAACGGCGCGTATGTGTACGGGCGGATCAAGTACACCTGGTAAGCGGTAGTGCCGGCCGCTGGCCGGCAACCCCGGGCCGCATCTGGAGGAGAGCCCCTTCTTGTTGAAGGGGCGCGCCGAAGGCGGGGGTAGAGGGAAATGTGTGGGCAAACCCGCCGGCCACGGCACGTGGACGGCAGGTTTGCCGTATCTGGCTTCATCGGTGAAAATCGGGGCACCCCCGATTTCCTGCGAGTGCCGATGCACCATGACACCGACCTGATCAACATCGTTGCCGTTGGCCTGGGGCTCGCCTTCATCTTCGGCGCGCTGGCCAACAAGCTCCGCTTGTCTCCCCTGGTCGGTTACCTGGTTGCTGGCATCTGCGTAGGCCCGTTCACCCCCGGCTTCGTCGCCGACCAGGCGCTGGCCAACCAGCTGGCCGAACTGGGCGTGATGCTGCTGATGTTCGGCGTCGGCCTGCACTTCTCGCTGAAGGACCTGATGGCGGTCAAGGCCATCGCCATCCCCGGCGCCATCGGCCAGATCGCGGTGGCCACCCTGCTCGGCTGGGGCGTGGCCTCGCTGATGGGCTGGCCGGCCATTCATGGCGTCATCTTCGGTTTCTCGCTGGCCACGGCCAGTACCGTGGTGCTGCTGCGGGCAATGGAGGAACGGCGCCTGCTGGAGACGATGCGCGGCAAGATCGCGGTCGGCTGGCTGATCGTCGAAGACCTGGCCTGTGTGCTGGCGCTGGTGATGATGCCGGTGATGGCCGGCGTGTTCGGTCCCGACGCGGCCAAGGAGTCGCACTCGCTGGGCAGCGTGCTGGCCGACATCGGCTGGACCTTCGTGCAGCTGGGCCTGTTCGTGGCGGTGATGCTGGTGGTCGGGCGCCGGGTCATCCCGTGGATCCTCGAACGTATCGCCGGTACCGGCTCGCGCGAACTGTTCACCCTGTCGGTGCTGGCAATTGCGCTGGGCGTGGCGTTCGGCTCTGCGATGCTGTTCGGTGTCTCGTTCGCGCTGGGCGCGTTCTTCGCCGGCATGCTGCTCAACGAATCGGAACTGAGCCACAAGGCCGCGCATGATTCGCTGCCGCTGCGCGATGCGTTCGCGGTGTTGTTCTTCGTCTCGGTCGGCATGCTGTTCGACCCCAACATCCTCGTCCAGCATCCGTGGCAGGTGCTGGCCACGGTGCTGATCATCATGTTCGGCAAGTCGGCAGCCGCGTTCTTCATCGTGCGCGCGTTCGGCCACCCGACCAGCACTGCGCTGACCATCTCGGCCAGCCTCGCCCAGATCGGCGAGTTCGCCTTCATCATCGCCGGCCTCGGCGTGGCGCTGCAGATCCTGCCGAAGGAAGGCCAGTCGCTGGTGCTGGCCGGCGCGCTGGTGTCGATCATGCTCAACCCGCTGGTGTTCGGCCTGCTCGACCGATGGCAGGCCAAGCAGGAAACACAGCCGCAAACGCCAGAGCCGGAAGAGGCGACCGGCCCGTCGCGCGACCTGCATGACCACGCCATCGTGATCGGCTATGGCCGGGTCGGCAGCGAGCTGGCACAGGTGCTGCGCGATCGCGGCGTGCCGGTGCTGGTGATCGATGACAACAAGGAGCACGTCGAGCAGGCGCACGCCAGGGGCCTGGCAGCGATCCGCGGCAGCGCCGCCGCCGACCGGGTGCTGGCCGAGGCCCATCCAGAGCGGGCCAAGATCGCAGTGCTGGCGATTCCGCAGCCGCTGGAAGCCGGTGAGGCGCTGGCCAAGCTGCGTGCGATCAACCCGGACCTGACCCTGCTGGCACGTGCGCACAGCGATGCCGAAGTGAAGCATCTGCTGGAGCATGGTGCCGATGGCACGGTGATGGCCGAGCGCGAGCTGGCCTATTCGCTGGCGGAGATGGTCATGTCCACGCCGCCATATCGGAATCTGGGGCAGCACAGCATTCCGGTGGTGTGAGGGGTGTGCTTGCGGCAGGGCTTGCAGCCCTGCACCTGCCAAGGCAACGGCAAAGGCAAAGGCAAAAGCTGACTATCCGTGGGATGGCGGGGTGGGTCCGCTTGCAGGGGCTGCTGCAAGTACGCCCATGTAAGCTCGGTCGCCGCTTGCTCGTGTGCGCAATCCTGCGCACACGGCAAGACCGGGGTTGGGCGTCCTGCCCAACCCGCCCGAGGCATGCCTCGGGCCCATACGGCTCACGCCCCCGCAAGCGGACCCACCCCGCCTTCGACAATTTCCCACGATCTGCAGTAGATCCACGCCATGCGTGGATGCTGTTTGATGAACTGTCGGAATGTTCGATTCCGATGGTGATCCATCCACGCATGGCGTGGATCTACCAGGATTGATGCCGACCGTCGGCACATGGGGTCAGATCTGTTTTCCAAAGGAAAACGGATCTGACCCCGGAAACAAAAAAATCCCCGGTCGACCCGCATCGACCGGGGATCTGGATCGCCACGTTGCCACGCCTTGGAGAGGCAGTTCCACCCTAGCGCATCGCGCCACCGGTGGTGATCGCCTGTGGCGATATGCACCAAGCGCGCGGCTATCAGGCGGCGGCCAGGGCCTGCTCCAGGTCGGCGCGCAGGTCACCGATGTGCTCGATGCCGATCGACAGCCGCACGGCATCTTCGCTGACCCCGGCCTTGGCCAGCTCTGCCGCATCCAGCTGGCGATGGGTGGTCGAGGCCGGATGGGTGGCCAGCGACTTCGCGTCGCCCAGGTTGACCAGGCGGGTGAACAGCTTCAGCGCATCGAGGAAGCGCGCGCCAGCCTCGCGCCCGCCCGGCAGGCCGAAGGTCAGTACCCCCGAGCCATGCCCGCCCAGGTAGCGCTGCGCGGCGGCATGCTCGGGGTCGTCTGCCAGTCCCGCGTAACGCACCCAGGCGACCTTGTCGTGCGCCTTCAGGAACTGCGCGACGGCCAGTGCATTGGCGTTGATGCGCTCCATGCGCAGGGCCAGGGTCTCGATGCCCTGCAGGATCAGGAACGCATTGAACGGCGACAACGCGGCACCGGTATTGCGCAGCGGGACCACCCGCGCGCGGCCGATGTAGGCCGCCGGCCCCAGTGCTTCGGTATAGACCACGCCGTGGTAACTGGGGTCGGGTTGGTTGAGGCGGGCGAAACGCTTCGGCTGCGCCGCCCAGTCGAAGCGGCCGGAGTCGATGATGGCACCGCCGAGGCTGTTGCCGTGGCCGCCCAGGTACTTGGTCAGCGAGTGCACGACGATGTCGGCACCGTGCTCGAACGGGCGCAGCAGGAACGGGGTGGCCACGGTGTTGTCGACGATCAGCGGCACACCCGCCGCATGCGCCACCTCGGCAATGGCGGCGATGTCGGTGACGTTGCCGCGCGGGTTGCCGATCGATTCGACGAACACCGCCTTGGTGCGCTCGTCGATCAGCGCGGCGAACGCAGAACGATCGGCCGGGTCGGCGAAGCGCGCCTGGATGCCGTACTGCGGCAGCGTGTGGGCCAGCAGGTTGAGGCTGCCGCCATACAGCGCGCTGGAGGCGACGATGTTGTCACCGGCCTCGGCGATGGTCTGGAGGGCATAGGTGATCGCGGCCTGCCCCGAGGCCAGCGCCAGCGCACCGATGCCACCTTCCAGTGCAGCCAGGCGCTGCTCCAGCACGTCGGTGGTGGGGTTCATGATGCGCGTGTAGATGTTGCCGGGCACCTTCAGGTCGAACAGGTCGGCACCGTGCTGGGTGTCATCGAAGGCATACGCCACGGTCTGGTAGATCGGCACCGCCACCGCGCGGGTGGTCGGGTCGGGACGGTAGCCACCGTGCACGGCCAGGGTTTCCAGTTGCCACTGCGGTTCGCTCATTGCACCAGGCTCCATCCGGGGAAACCGCCACCATAGGCCAGCTGGCACCCGCCGCTGAAAGCCACTGGCGATGACGCCCGTACCGGCGGTTATCAGGTTGGCCGCGATTCAGGCAGCCGTCATGGGGCGTTGCTAGGCTGCGCCGCCGGGCGCTCCTGCCCGGGCACGGAGGCCCCACCCATGCAGCCATCGCCCTGGCATCCCACCACCAGCAGTTCGCCTACGTCGGTCATGCTGGTAGAGGACGACCGTCGCCTGGCCGAACTGGTGAGCGACTACCTTCACCAGCATGGCTTCGCCGTGCAGCACATCGCACGCGGCGACCTCGCCGGCGCCGCCTGCCGCCAGCACGCGCCGGAGCTGGTGGTGCTGGACCTGATGCTGCCCGGCCTGGGCGGCATCGACGTGTGCCGGCAGATCCGCAGCTTCTCCGATGTGCCGATCCTGATGCTGACCGCCTGCGAGGACGACATCGAACAGGTGCTGGGCCTGGAATCGGGCGCCGACGACTATGTGCACAAGCCCATCGAACCACGCCTGCTTCTGGCCCGGCTGCGCGCCCTGCTGCGCCGCCGCCACGGCAGCAGCAACACCGGCACGCCCAGCCGGCTGATGCACGGTGAACTGCTGATCGACCGCATGCAGCGTGAGGTACACCTGCACGGCGCCACGGTGGACGTGGGCACCACCGAATTCGAAATCCTGTGGCTGCTGGCCAGCCAGCCCGGGCAGATCCTGTCCCGTGACCAGATCCTGCAGGCGGTGCGCGGTATCGGCTTCGACGGCCTGGACCGCAGCGTTGACGTCTGCATCGGCAAGCTGCGTCGCAAGCTCGGCGACGATGCGCGCGAGCCGCGGCGGATCAAGACCGTGTGGGGCCGCGGCTACCAGTTCAATCCGTCGGCCTGGACGGCATGAAGCGGCTGTTCCTGTGGCTGTGGTTCATCACCGGCGCCTGTTTCCTGGCCTCGGTATTCTTCCTCAACCGGGTGCTCGACAGCATCTATACCCCCGTGCAGGATCGCGTTTTCGTCCAGCAGGTGCGCGGGCAGGTGTACGCCCTGCGCAGCGGCCTGGCCGGCCTGGACGGTAGCCAGCAGCGTAAGCGCCTGCAGCAGTGGCAACCGCACTATGGCATCGCATTGACCCTGCTCGACACGCCTCCCGCGCTGGCCCCGCAGGAACAGGCAGCCGTGCAGGCCGATGGCTTCATCGTGCGCGATCAGTACCAGCAGGTCCTGCTGCCGATCGAAGGCATCGATGGTCGCTGGTTGCACCTGCGCCTGCCTGGCGCGGTGCAGATGACCACGTACATGACCATCGCGGCCTACCTCAGCATCCTGCTGCTGGTCGGCGCCAGCCTGTACGCCTGGGTTCGCCTGCTCTGGCGCGATCTGGAGGCCCTGCGCGTGCATGCCGACCGCATCGGCGCCGGCGATCTGCAGGCACGCGCGCAGGTTTCGCCACGCTCGCAGATCCGGGTCATCGTCGATCACTCCAACCGCATGGCCGCACGCGTGGCCGAACTGGTGCAGCGCCAGCGCGACCTGACCCATGCGATCTCGCACGAACTGCGCACGCCGATCGCGCGCGTGGCCTTTGGCCTGGACCTGATGCAGGACAGCGATGACCGCGAGCGCCGCGAACGACTGGCGCAGGGCCTGCATGGCGACCTGGCCGAGCTCAACCGGCTGGTCAGCGAACTGCTGGCCTACGAACGGCTCGAGCATCCGGGCGAGGGCGAACCGATGCAGCGGATCGAAGCCAACGACTGGCTGCAGGCCTGCCTGGCCGATGCCCGCCGCGATGCCGAACGTGCCGGCCTGGTGCTGCGCGTGCAGCCCAGTGCCCTGCCTCGGCTGGACGCGGAACCGCGCCTGCTGCAGCTGGCGCTGAGCAATCTGGTCGGCAATGCCCTGCGCCACGCGCGCTCGCAGGTGGACGTGTCGCTGGTGAGTGTGGGCGGGCGCGCCTGCCTGCGCGTGGACGACGACGGCCCCGGCATCGCCGAGGCTGACCGCGAAAAGGTGGTCCGCCCGTTCACCCGCCTGGATGACAGCCGCAGCCGCGACACCGGCGGCTTCGGCCTGGGCCTGGCGATCGTCGGCCGCATTGCCGCACGCCACCACGGCGAACTGCGCATCGGTCGCGCCGCCCTCGGCGGCGCACGCCTGGAAATGCACTGGCCGCTGGCTGCCAGCTGAACGCCCACGGGCGCAATTACAGTTGGTTACAACTCCCGCACAACTGCGGACGGATCGGTCGCCGGCGTATCGCCACGCTAGCGACCCTGCAGCACTCGCCGGATGCGCGCGCTGCTTTTCCTCCCATTGTCGAGAGTTTCCATGTCCCAGCTTCGCCGTTCCCACACCCTGCTCTGCCTGGCCCTGTTGCCACTGTTCGCTGCCCCGATCGCCCACGCCAAGGATGACCACTGGACCTTCGAGCTCGCCGCCGGTGGTGGCGTGGCGCCGCGCTACAGCGGCAGCGAGGAGTACCGTGCGACGCCTTCGCTGTCCTTCGATGTCACCTCGCCAGGGGGCTGGTTTCTGGGCACCAGTGGCATCGGCTGGGGCACGACCCTCGGCGAGCACACCCGCGTGCGCGCCTATGTCGGTGCCAGCGGTATCCGCAAGGACAAGGATTCGCTGCTCGGCGGTTCGGACTTCCTGCGCGGCATGGGCGATATCGATACCCGTCCCCTGGTCGGTGTCTCGGCTGGATATACGCTGGGCGAAGCCGTGCTGAGCGGCTCCTGGCAGTTCACCCGCAAGGACGAGGACAAGGCTGAGAACGGACTGGCTACCCAGCAGATTCACCTGAACCTGAGCATGCCGCTGTTCGACCTGGCCGGTGGCGTGGTCAGCGGCAGCGTCTCCACCGACTACGGCAACCGTGGCTACATGCAGACCTGGTACGGCGTCAGTCCGGAACAGGCCGCGCGCACCGGCTTTGCCGAGCACAAACCGAAGGCCGGCCTGGTCAGCGCCGGTGTGGGCCTGAAGTGGAGCCACCGCGTGGGCCGTAATGGCAACTGGTACATCTCGGCCGAAGGCACGCGCCTGCTCGGCGATGCGGCCAACAGCCCGATCGTGCAGAAGGCCAACCAGTTTGGCGTGATGAGCGGCTATACGCACCGCTTCTGATGCATGAAGGACGCCGCTGGGCGCCCTCTTTCGCTGCGATCAGTGGCAGGCTTGTGCGGTGCCGCTGCCGCACAAGCCGACCTCGCGCAGCCAGCCGATCCACTGCACGACGTCGTCCTTCTCCGGCTCGGCGCGGAACGACTTCTGCACGGTGTGGAAGCCCTGCCTGCCCTGCATGCCCTTGATCCAGGTGAACTCCGGTTTGCCGGTGCCGGGGTTCAGCGGGCAACTGAGCATCAGCAGCGCGAATGGCCGTCCGCCCTCCTCGCCTTCGCGGATCCAGTGGCTCTGCGCAGCCGGACAGGCCATGCGCCACCCCGCCTCGATGATGCCGAGGAACTCGCGCGGACTCACATGGCCACTGTTCGGCGCATCATTGACGGTGACCATGTCGGTCCAGTCCTGCACGGTCTGGCCCTGCGGCACGTACTCGGTGATGCGGTTGCCTTGTGCGTCGGTGCTCTGGTGGGCCTGCTGGTAACCCTTCATCGGCGGCAGCTGGACCTGTTCGACGGCTGCAGCGTGTCCAGCAACAGCAGCGAGCGCCAGCGCCATGCAGAGTGAAACCCTGCGGGTAACGTCCATGCGGTTCTCCTCGTCCTTGCGAAAGTGAAACGGGATCATTGTGCCTTGCTGAGGCTTTGGTGGCGCGCCAGCCATGGCAGGCGCGCCACCGGTTCAGGCCTTGGCGAAGACCAAGTGCCCACCCTCATTGCCGACTTCGATGGTGTCACCGTTGACGAACGCGCCGGACAGGATCTGCTGCGCCAGCGGATTCTCCAGCTGCGACTGGATCGCGCGCTTCAGCGGCCGCGCGCCATACACCGGATCGAAGCCGACGTTGCCGAGCAGGTCGAACGCCGCATCGGAGACCGCCAGCTTCAGCCCGCGCTCGGCCAGGCGCTTCTCCAGCCCGCGCATCTGGATGCGTGCGATCTGCTTGATCTGCTGCTTGTCCAGCGGGTGGAACACGACGATGTCGTCCAGGCGGTTGATGAACTCCGGACGGAAGTGCGCCTGCACCACGCCCATCACGGCCGCCTTCATCTGCGTGTAGGCCTCCGGGCTGTCGTCGCTGCTCATGTCCTGGATCTGATGCGAGCCCAGGTTCGAGGTCATCACGATGACGGTGTTGCGGAAGTCCACCGTGCGGCCCTGGCCGTCGGTCAGGCGGCCATCGTCCAGCACCTGCAGCAGGATGTTGAACACATCCGGATGCGCCTTCTCCACCTCATCGAGCAGGATCAGCGAATACGGGCGACGACGCACGGCCTCGGTCAGGTAACCGCCTTCCTCGTAGCCGACGTAGCCCGGGGGCGCACCGATCAGGCGGGCGACGCTGTGCTTCTCCATGAACTCGCTCATGTCGATGCGGATCATCGCGTCGGCACTGTCGAACAGGAACTCGGCCAGCGACTTGCACAGCTCGGTCTTGCCGACGCCGGTCGGGCCGAGGAACAGGAACGAGCCGGCCGGACGATTCGGATCGGACAGGCCGGCACGCGAGCGGCGTACCGCATCGGAGACGACCTTGATCGCCTCTTCCTGGCCGACCACACGGTTGTGCAGCACTTCTTCCATGCGCAGCAGCTTGTCGCGCTCGCCTTCGAGCATCTTGTTGACCGGGATGCCGGTCCAGCGCGAAACGACCTCGGCGATCTCCTCATCGGTCACGCGGTCCTGTACCAGCTTGAAGTCCTTGTGCTCGGCTTCCTGCGCGGCGGCCAGCTGCTTTTCCAGCTGCGGCAACAGGCCGTACTGGATTTCGCTCATCTTGGCGAAATCCTGGCGGCGCTGCGCAGCTTCCAGCTCCAGCTTGGCCTGCTCGACCTGTTCCTTGATCTTGGTGGCGCCCTGCAGCGCCGCCTTCTCCGACTTCCAGATTTCATTGAGGTCGGAGAACTCGCGCTCCAGCCCGTCGATGTCGTTCTCCAGGTCGGCCAAGCGCTGCCGCGAGGCTTCGTCCTTTTCCTTCTTCAGCATCTCGCGCTGGATCTTCAGCTGGATCACCCGGCGTTCCAGGCGATCCAGCTCCTCCGGCTTGGAGTCGATCTCCATGCGCAGGCGTGAGGCGGCTTCGTCCATCAGGTCGATGGCCTTGTCCGGCAGCTGGCGGTCGGTGATGTAGCGGTTGGACAGGGTGGCGGCAGCCACGATGGCCGGGTCGGTGATTTCCACGCCGTGGTGCACGGCGTACTTTTCCTTCAGCCCGCGCAGGATCGCGATGGTGTCCTCCACCGTGGGTTCGCCGACGAACACCTTCTGGAAGCGGCGCTCCAGCGCGGCATCCTTCTCGATGTACTTGCGATATTCGTCCAGCGTGGTCGCACCGATGCAATGCAGCTCGCCACGCGCCAGGGCCGGCTTCAGCATGTTGCCGGCATCCATCGCGCCATCAGCCTTGCCGGCGCCGACCATGGTGTGCAGCTCGTCGATGAACAGGATGATCTGGCCTTCGTTCTTGGCCAGGTCGTTGAGCACGCCCTTCAGGCGCTCCTCGAATTCACCGCGGAACTTGGCGCCGGCGATCAGCGCGCCCATGTCCAGCGACAGCACGCGCTTGCCACGCAGGCCCTCGGGTACTTCGTCATTGATGATGCGCTGGGCGAGCCCTTCCACGATCGCGGTCTTGCCCACGCCGGGTTCGCCGATCAGCACCGGGTTGTTCTTGGTCCGGCGCTGCAGCACCTGGATGGTGCGGCGGATTTCCTCGTCACGGCCGATCACCGGGTCGAGCTTGCCGCTCTCGGCGCGCGCGGTCAGGTCAATGGTGTACTTCTCCAGCGCCTGCCGCTGCTCCTCGGCATTCTCCGACTGCACGTTCTCGCCGCCACGCAGCTTGTCGATGGCCGCCTGCACGCGGGTCTTGTCGGCACCGGCAGCGCGCAGCGCCATGCCCAGCGTGCCACCATCCTCCAGCGCCGCCAGCACAAACCACTCGCTGGCGATGAAGGCATCACCGTGCTGCTGGGCCAGCTTGTCGGTCTGGTTCAGCAGGCGCCCCAGGTCATTGCCCATCGAGACGTTGCCGGCCTGGCCGGACACCTTGGGCAGCGCGTCCAACGCCTCGGTCAGGCGCTCGCGCAGGACCGGCACGTTCACCCCGGCCTGCGCGAGCAGCGGGCGCGTGCTGCCGCCCTGCTGGTCCAGCAGCGCGCTGAACAGGTGGACCGGTTCGATGATGCTGTTGTCGCGGCCCACGGCCAGCGACTGTGCGTCTGCCAGCGCCTGCTGGAAACGCGAGGTGAGCTTGTCCATCCGCATTGCGAATCCTCATCGGTCATCAGGGCCGGCCCGCGCCGGCGATGCTGGGAAGATGCGGCTGCCCCACCCCGTTTCAAGGGTGGCTGCGACTGCACCCCGTAGCGAGTCAGCCTGCGGCCAGCATGCCGGAACGGGTGTGGTCGGCGCGTTGATCCCGATCAGTTCGGCGCAGTGGACCGGTTCAGCGGATGATCGCAGAGCGGAGCGCCCGCAGCTGCTGCTTGACCGCCCGCGCCTGCGTGGCGTCCATGCGCAACAGCGCCTTCTGGCCTATCGAGCGCGACTGCAGGGTGGAATCGACGAAGCGGTAGCGACCGCGCTCATCACGCTGCACCAATGGCGCCTGCACCAGTTCCGGGGTCTCCAGCAGATGGTCGATCACCGCCACCAGACGGTCGTTGAAGTAGCCGTCGGGCCGGCCCAGGTCGACGTAGGCCTGCTGGATCAACGGATAGAAGCGCTTGTAAGCCGTAGCCGCTGCCGCTGGATCCAGCGCAGTAAAGGCCTGCACATAGGGCGCGTAACGCGCCGAGTTGCTTGCCGCGATGCGTTCCCCACCCTCGCCAGGCTCGACCTGCAGGTTGCCCGGCAGCGGCCGTGCGGCCAGCGCCGTCGGCGGCACGCTTGCTTTGTCCAGGTTGTCGACCTGGGTGACCAGGCGCTGGATCAGGTGATCGCGCAGCAGCAGGGTCATCGGGCCCTCGCCCTGGAACAGCTGGCTCAATGCCCCCCAGGCAGCCGTATCGCTGTCAGCCAGCTTCGGTAGCGCCGGATCAGCTGCGGCCTCGGTATCCAGCGGATGCTTGATCGTCGGTGGCGCTGGCGCGGGTTCCGCGGCCGCCTGCGGTTGTGGCGATGCGCTGGTACTGGCGGGGGGCGATTGCACCGGCACCGAGACACCGTCTGCCAGGCTCTTCAGCTGATCGCGGAACAACCAACCGCCCGCGCCACCGATCACCACCACTCCCAACACCCAGGGCCATACCGCCTTTCCACTCTGCATGATGCAGCACCTCGTTTCACACGCATGGAGAAGGTGTGACCCCACCGGTTCCAGCCGGTTCCCCGTCTGTTCCGCTGCCGTTCGGCTTCGGCCCGCGCCAAAGCCGCGCTCACGCCTGCTTTGCATGCCCCGCGCGACGCTGTGGGTCTTTTCATGTGGAGGCACTGCCATGCAGTACGCGCTGTATTACTGGACCGGCATCCAGGGCCGCGGCGAGTTCGTGCGCCTGGCGCTGGAGGATGCCGGCGCCGACTACATCGACATGGCGCGGGTGCACGGCGATGCGGTGATGCAGCCGTTCCTGGAGGGCCACAGCGAAGGCCCGCAGCCCTTCGCGCCGCCGTTCCTGAAGGCCGGTCGCCAGGTCATTGCGCAGGTTGCCGCGATCCTGGACTTCCTCGGCCCGGCGCTGGATCTGGTGCCGCAGGCCGCATCGCGGCGGATGCAGGCGCTGCAACTGCAGTTGACCATCGCTGACCTGGTGGCCGAAGTGCATGACACCCATCATCCGATCGCCGCATCGAAATACTACGAAGCGCAGAAGACCGAGGCCAAGGCACGTGCCGCGTCGCTGCGCAGCGAACGCCTGCCGAAGTTCCTGGGCTACTTCGAACGGGTGCTGGCCGCCAACGGTGGCCGCCATGCACTGCGCGAGCATTCGTATGTGGACCTGTCGCTGTTCCAGCTGCTGAGTGGGCTGGACTACATGTTCCCGCGTCGCATGCAGGCACTGGCGCCCACACTGCCCCTGCTGCGCGCGCTGCAGGCGCGGGTGGCGAAGCGGCCGAACATCGCCGCCTACCTGGCCTCGGAACGGCGGCTGGCGTTCAACACGAATGGCATCTTCCGCCACTACCCGGAGCTGGACGCCGAGCGGTAGTGCCGGCCGCTGGCCGGCAGAGCGCGCTGTGAGCATTCGTCGCCCGCAACACGCCCCTGTAGAGCCGAGCCATGCTCGGCTCAGCGCAGCCGAGCGCAGGCTCGGCTCTACAAGGCGGCAGAAGCAGAAGGGCCGGCAATGCTCCGGCCCTTGGATACCCATGAGCATGCCGGCCAACGGCCGGCACTACCGTGGGATCAGCTGTCCCCACCCAGCGGCTTCACCGGCTGCTTCTGCAGCGACAGCAAGCCCAGCAGCACCGCCAGGGCCACGTAGGCGCCGGCAAACTGCACACTGATGATGCGCGCCAATCCTTCCAGCTCCCACGGCAGGTAGATGCCGCCGCGCGGATCCACCGAGTGGATCAGCCCGAACAGGGTCAGTACCGCCGCCACCAGCAGGAAGCCGCAGGCACGGCGCAGGCGGCCATCGACCATCGCCGCCACCGCCGAAATCCACAGCATCGAGGTGATGATGAAGCCATTGCCCAGGGTGAAGATCACCGCCAGCTCCGGCAGGCCGTGGCCGTCGAGCTTGGTCAGCAGCTGGGGCAGCTGATCCGGTGCGATCCAGCCGGGTGCCTTGATCGCCAGCAGGTAGGCCACCGAAGGCAGGAAACCGAACACCATCGCGCCGGTATGGTGGCGCGGCGTGGCCTGGAAGGCCTGGGTGGTGATGTCGATGGCCACGTACACGATGATCGGTGCCAGCACCGCCAGCGGCAGCCACTGCACCAGCCCGGAGATGATGCCGAGCATGCCGCCGATGCCGACGAACAGGCCGGTCAGCAGCGTATAGCCGCTGCGCGCGCCCATGTGCTTGTACGCCGGCTGGCCGATGTACGGCGTGGTCTGCGCGACGCCGCCACAGACGCCTGCCACCAGCGTAGCCACCGCTTCCACCAGCAGGATGTCGCGGGTGCGGTAGTCATCGCCGGCCGCACGCGCGCTTTCAGACACATTGATGCCGCCGACCACCATCAGCAGGCCGAACGGCAGCAGCAGCGGCAGGTAGGTCATCGCAGTGGGCAGGCCGTCGAGGAAGCCCAGCGTCGGCAGCGGCAGCACCACCTGCGGCGGCACCCACTCCGGCACATGGAAGCCCGGCGCACCCAGCCCGGCCAGGCCCAGGCCGTAATACAGCACGGTGCCGAACACGAAGGCCAGCAGCACGCCCGGGCCACGCACCGGCAGCTTCCCCTTGGCGATCAGCACATACAGCAGCAGGCCCAGCGTGGTGAAGCCGACCAGCGGCGAGCGCAGCGTTTCCAGCAGCGGCAGCAGGCCCATCAGCACCAGCGCGATGCCGGCAATGGAACCCAGCAGCGCGGCACGCGGCAGCGCGCGGGTGACTGCTTCACCGAAGAACGACAGCACGAACTTGAGCACGCCCATGATGACCAGCGCCGCCATGCCCAGCTGCCAGGTGGCGATGCCCGCCGCGTGCGGGTTCATGCCCTGCTGCTTGAACGCGATGAAGGCCGGGCCAAGCACCAGCAGGGCCATGCCGATGCTGGTGGGGGCATCCAGGCCGAGCGGCATGGCGGTGACGTCGTCACGGCCGCTGCGCGCGGCCAGCCGGCGTGCCATCAGGGTGTACAGCAGGTTGCCTATCAGCACGCCGAAGGCCGTGCCGGGGAACATGCGGCCGAACACCACGTCGGCGGGGAACTGGAAGATCCCGACCAGGGCCATGGCGATGAAGCCGAGGATGGAGAGGTTGTCGACGACCAGGCCGAAGAAGCCGTTGAAGTCGCCGGCGACGAACCAGCGACGCGGTGCGGCGGAAGCGGGAGCGGACATGGAAGGGGCGGTGGGGGTGGGGAGCGCCGATGGTAGGCCCAGCGGGGCCTGGGCGCCAATTCCGCGGTGGAATGATGGGTTCCAGCCAACGGCGGCGCCCCTCATGGCTGGGCGCGGGTAGAGTCGACTGTTAGTCGACTGGCATTGCCAGTTGGGCCGGTCGGGTAGGCTGCGCAGGGGTCGCCGCAACCGGACCCACCCCGCCATCCCACGGATACCCAGCTGTGGCTGTTGCTGCTGATGTTGCCGGCCAGCGGCCGGCCCTACCTCGGGTGCAGGGCGCAGCCCTGCATCGACCACCTCACTTCTTCAGGAAGTTGTCCACCAGCAGATGCTTCACGTCGTCGAAGCGACCGTTCAACACCGCCTTGGCCGCATACAGCGCCGTGCCGGCGACCTGCTTGGCCTCGATCTGCGGCGGCATCACCAGCTCGGCGCGACTCGTGTGCACGTCCAGCAATGCCGGGCCGCGCTGCGACAGGAAATCCTGCACCGCTTCCTCCAGATCCTCGCTGCGGGTGACCGTGCGGCCATGGAAGCCGATCACTTCGGCCAAGCGGCCGAAGTCCGGGTTCTTCAGGTCGGTGTAGTTGTCCAGAAGGCCTTCCACCTTCTGCTCCAGCTCGACGAAGTTCAGCGAACCATTGTTGAACACCACCACCTTGATCGGCAGGTTCTCCTGCGCCGCCGTCAACAGATCACCCAGCAGCATCGCCAGGCCACCATCGCCGGACAGCGAGATCACCTGCCGGCCGGGGAAGGCCTTCTGCAGCCCCAGCGCCTGCGGCATCGCGTTGGCCATCGTGCCGTGCAGCAGGCTGGTCAGCGTGCGGCGGCGACCGTTGACGCGGATATGGCGCAGCACCCACACCATCGGCGAGCCGCCGTCGGCGGTGAACAGTGCATCCTCGGTAGCGTGCTTCGAGAGCAGCGCGGTCAGGTGCTGCGGATGGATCAATTCGCCTTCGCCCGGCTGCTCTTCCTGTTCGCGCTTCTTCAGCGCCTTGTCGCGATGCTCGATGCACTCGTCCAGGAAACTGCTGTCCTCGCGCGGCGGCAGCATCGGCAGCAACGCATCCAGCGTCGGTGCGATATCGCCGACCACGCCGAGGTTCACCGGGTGGCGGCGGCCAAGGTGGCTGCCATCGCGGTCGACCTGGATGATGGTGGCCTTGTCCGGGTAGAACTGGCCCCAGGCGAAGTCGGCGCCGAGCAGCAGCAGCGTGTCGCACGCCATCAGCGTGTGGAAGCCGGACTCGATGCCGAAGATGCCTGTCATGCCCATGTTGTACGGGTTGTCCGGCTCGACGAAATCCTTCGCGCGCGAGGTATGCGCGATCGGGGCCTGCAAGCGCCGGGCCAGTTCCAACAGCTGTGCGTGCGCGCCCTGGCAACCGGCACCGGCGTAGATGCCGATGCGCTTGCCCTGCCCCAGCAGCTCGGCGATGCGCTGCAGTTCGGCGTCGGAGGGGCGCAGTACCGGCTGGGTGTAATGCACCGAGAACGGCACATCGTGCTTCACCTCGGCCTGGCTGATATCGGCCGGCAGGATCACCACCGCCACGCCACGGCGGCTGATCGCGGCCTGGCAGGCCAGGGCCACCACGCGTCGCGCCTGCTCCGGGCTGTGCACCTGCTCGCAGAACACCGTGCAGCTGCCATAGACCGACTTGAAATCCACTTCCTGCGGGAATTCCATGCCCAGCTCGCTGGTCACCACCTGGCTGGCGATCAGCACCATCGGCGCACGGTTGCGGTTGCTCTCGAACACGCCATTGATGAAGTGCAGGCCACCGGGACCACAGGAACCCGCGCAGGCGGTCAACTCGCCGCTCACCAGCGAATCGGCGCCAGCAGCGAACGCTGCCACTTCTTCATGGCGCACGTGCACCCAGGCGATCTCGCTGCCATGCATCGCATCAGTCACATGGTTGAGCGTATCGCCCACGATGCCGTAGCAACGGCGGACACCGGCCTGCTGCAGGGCGTCCACCACGATTTCGGCCACGCGCTTGCTCATCGGATACATCCTCGAACGGGGGAACTCCCGAGGCTAGACCCGATGAAGTGATGCCTCCGCAAAAAAAGGGACGGAGGGAACTAACTCGCTTGTGCCGCAAGCGACTTAATTCCCTCCGTCCCCTTTCTAGTCGTTGACGTTGATCCAGCCCAGCACGTCGCCGTGCTTCGGGCTGCGATAGCGCAGCTTCACCCAGCCGTTCTGTTCATCCAGCAGTTCCACCCGATCGCCCTGCACCAGGTAACGCTTGGTGCTGGACGCACCAGGCCGGTCGAACAGGAACAGCCGCGCGGATGCCACGGTGGCCTGCTGGCCGCGCAACGGTCCATCCGGCGGTGCGCCCAGGCCATCGGCAATGGCACTTTCCAACACACGGCCGGCGGGATCATAGGTGCGCCAGACCGCCAACGGCCCGTTCTCTTCGCGTTGTTCCCACTGCAGCGCGGCGTTCACCGTATCGCCCAGCATCAGCACGCTCTCGGCGCGGTACAGATAGAGTGTCGCACCTGCAAAGCGATACTGGTCGGTGTACCACATCGGGCCGCTGCGGCAGCTACTGGTCAGGGTGCGGCTCAGGTGGTCGACCATCAGGCCCATCAGCTCGCCGCAGCTCTCCCTGCCGTGGGTTTCAGCCCGCAGCGCGCGGAACCCGGCACTGGCGGGATCGAACCGGTACACCGCCACCGCTTCGTTGACCATGCCGACCGGGGCACGTGCAACCAGCTCCGGGTAACCATCGAAATCGACATCTTCGAGCGACCAGCGCGAATGGCCGTCGGCATCCGCCGCGCCGGCCAGCGTCTGCCGCTTGCCCGACGGTGACAGCTGCACCACGATGCTGCCGTCCTGCAGGGGATCGGCATGCGCCTGCACATGCGCGGCCACCTGGAAGCGTAGCGTTTCGCCCTCGTCCTCCGCCTGCGCCGTCGGTGCCAGCGCGCCGGCCAACACCAGGCCCAGCAGGCATTCCCTGTAGTTCATCGTTGCTCCCTGCGGCACCGCGGCGGCACCTTCAACTCAGAACGATACCTCGACCGGCTGCCGCGACCACAGCACCGACTGATGCCTGGTCTGCTGCTTCCACGCCAGGCGGATCGCTTCGATATCGGCGCGGCGCTGCGGGGTGTCCTCATGCAGCACTACCAGCACCTTGGTGCGCAGGCGGTTGGGCGCGCCATCGCCGCGGAACAGCCACTGGCCATAGGCATCGAACACGGTCAGGCCATCCGGGAAGCGCGGGGTCACTTCCTTGTCCAGGAACGCGCGCCACTGCGCCTCGCTGATGGTGTCGGCCTGCGGGCGGTTGCCGGCGCCCTGCTCCTCGCCCACGCCGAAGTACAGCTCGCTGCGCACCCAGCCGTGCGCGGAAGACGGGCGCGCGGCGTCGCCCTTCAGTTCGGCGGTAGTGGCCGTGGCATAGGCGCTGGGCGCCTGCGATGAGAGGCTGGCGCAGCCGCTGGTGGCCAACAGCACGGCGAAGACGAGGCCAAGGTGTTTCATCGGTACAGCTCCGGGGAAGGGGGACAAGGCGAGCCGGCAGCGTACCGCGCCACCGGCCCGGCGTGCTGATGCCAACCGGGCATCAGCTCATGCCGGACCGGCAGGGGCTTGCATCCGCACCGGTCATCACGCGAAGATAATATATCGCTTCATCCGGATGGATGTAAGTGAAACCATCTCCCCTTCCCCCGTCGTCGTTGTTGCTGGAGTCCCCATGTCCGCCCGCCTGCCCGCGTCGCCGCTCGGCCTCGCCATCGCCCTCGCGCTTTCCTCCGCCGCCGCCCCGGCCCTGGCCCAGGACGCCACCAACCTGGATACGGTGATCGTCACCGGCACCCGTGCCGCCGACCGCACCGTGCTCGAATCCACCTCGCCGGTGGATGTGCTCACCGCCGAGGACATCCGCAAGGCCGGCGTGGTCAACGGTGAGCTGGGCAGCGCGCTGCAGGCGCTGCTGCCGTCGTTCAACTTCCCGCGCCAGTCCAACTCCGGTGGCGCCGACCATGTGCGCGCCGCGCAGCTGCGTGGCCTGTCGCCGGACCAGGTGCTGGTGCTGGTCAACGGCAAGCGCCGCCACCACACCGCGCTGGTCAACACCGACAGCAAGATCGGCAAGGGCACCACCCCGGTCGATTTCAATTCGATTCCGGTCAGTGCGATCAAGCGCATTGAAGTGCTGCGCGATGGCGCCGGTGCGCTGTACGGCTCGGACGCCGTGGCCGGCGTGATCAACGTGATCCTCGACAACGGCGGTGACGGCGGCGAGATCGAGGCGAGCTACGGTGCCAACCACACCGACCTCAAGCCGATCGGCCGCACCCTCACCGATGGCCAGACCGGCAACATCAGCGCCAAGGTCGGCACCTCGCTGGGCGAAGACGGTGGCTTCCTGCGCGTCGGCCTGGAATACAAGCACCGCAACGGCACCAACCGCGCCGGCTTCGACCAGATTCCGCCGTGGGACCAGACCCCGGGCAACCTGGCACTGCGGGGCAAGCGCAACTATGTCCTGGGTGATGGCAAGAGCAAGGACATCAACCTGTGGCTGAACGCCGAGATTCCGGTGGGCCAGACCTCGACGTTCTACGCGTTCGGTACCTTCAACCAGCGTGACACCGAAGGCGCGAACTACTTCCGCTATCCCGATGGCGATGCCAACTGGAAGCAGGTCTATCCGAATGGCTACCGGCCGATCTCCGAAGGTGAGAACCGCGACGTGCAGGCCGTGGCCGGCGTGCGCGGGCAGTGGGGCGAATGGAGCTACGACGGCAGCCTGGACTACGGCCAGAATGACTTCACCTATCGCCTGCGTGATTCGCTCAACGCCTCGCTGGGCCCGATCAGCCCGACCCGCTTCAAGACCGCCGATTACGAATATGCGCAGACCGTGGGCAACCTCGATCTGAGTCGCGTGTTCACCCAGAACGACAGCATCAGCCACACCCTGGGCCTGGGCGTGGAAGCACGCCACGAGCGCTACCAGACCCGCCCTGGCGACCCGACCAGCTATGCCGCCGGCCCGTACACCGACCGCCCGACCGGTTCGCAGGCCGGTGGCGGCCTGACCCCGCAGGATGCGGCGCGCCTGTCGCGCGATGTGGCCAGCGCCTATGCCAGCCTGTCCAGCCAGTTCGGCGAGAAGTTTTCCACTGATCTGGCCGCGCGCTACGAGCACAACGACGACTTCGGCGGCGAACTGACCGGCAAGCTCGGCCTGCGCTATGAGTTCACCCCGGCGTTCGCGCTGCGCGGCGCGATCTCCAACAACTTCCGCGCGCCGTCGCTGGCACAGATCGGCTACGAGTCCACCTCCACCGGCTACAACGCAGGTGGCCAGCTGGTGCAGGGCCGCCTGCTGTCGGTCAACAATCCGATCGCACGCGGCCTGGGGGCACAGAACCTGAAGCCAGAGAAGTCGCTGAACACCTCGCTCGGTTTCACCAGCCGCATCGGCGAGCATTTCGACCTGTCGCTGGACTTCTTCCAGATCGACATCGATGACCGCATCGCACTGTCGGAGAGCATCACCGGTGATGCACTGACCGACTACGTGGCCGCCAACTACGGCGTCAGCGGCCTGCAGAGTGCCAGCTTCTTCGTCAACGCCGCCGACACCCGCACCCGAGGCGCCGAGCTGGTGAGCAACTGGCGGCAGTCGCTGGGCGATGGCCAGCTGCTGCTGACCGGCACCTATGCGTATACCAAGACCACGCTGAAGAACGTGCTGGCCACCCCGGCCCAGCTGCGCGCGCTGAATCCGGACTACGTGCTGTTCGGCATCGAGGAGACCAACACGCTTACCGACGCCACACCGCGCACGCGTGGCAGTTTCTCGGCCGCATGGAGCAACGACCACTGGTCGCTGAGCACCCGCGTGAACCGTTATGGCAGCGCCACCCGTGTGTTCAACTTCGGAGACGGCTACATCCCGCGCCAGACCTACCAGGCCGAGTGGCAGCTGGATGCGGAAGTCGAATACCGCATCACCCCGCAGTGGAGCGCGGCCATCGGCGGGCAGAACCTGACCGACAACTATCCGGATCGATCCAACAGCGATATCCACTACTTCGGCAACCTGCCGTACGACGTGCTGTCGCCGATCGGCAGCAACGGTGCGTACTACTACGGCCGCGTCCGCTATACGTTCTGATTGCATTGGACCAATCACTCCCGGTGGGTGCGGACCGTTGGTCCGCACTGCCCGGGTTCCATGCAAGCCTCCCCTTCGTGCCGACCAACGGTCGGCACCCACCGGAGGTGATCGCTCTGGGTGGGTGCCGACCGTTGGCCGGCACTACCCCGATCCGTAGCCTGCCCTCGACCCCACGTACACGCCCACGCTGGCAAGCTGGGCTTCATGGCTGAACCGCTCCCCCTGCGTCCGCCGCCGCCATTGCTGGATGACGCCTGCGCGTTGTTCCTCGATGTCGACGGCACCCTGATCGAATTCGCTGCACGCCCGGATGCCGTGCAGCTGCTGCCGGATGTGCGCGAAGCCATCGGCCGCATCAGCGACCGCCTGGAAGGTGCCGTGGCACTGGTCAGTGGTCGCCCGCTCGAACAGCTGGATCAACTGTTCGCTCCGTTGCAACTGCCTGCTGCGGGCCTGCATGGCCATGAACTGCGTGGGCAGGATGGCCGCGTACTGCGCGACGAACACGACGACGACACCGCCGAATGGCTGCACGCACTGCACCAGCAGGCGATGCGCTTCGCCCACGGCCATCCCGGCGTGCTGGTGGAAGACAAGGGTGTCGGCCTGGCCCTGCACTGGCGCGGCGCGCCGCATGCAGCCAGGGACGTCCGCGCCTTCGCCGACCGCCACGTGCGGGGCCGTGCCAGCTACCGCCTGCAGCCCGGCGACCATGTGGTCGAGTTCGTGCCCGTCGGCACCGACAAGGGCCGTGCGGTGCTTCGGATGATGCAGTACCTGCCCTTCCGCGGTCGCCTGCCAGTGTTCCTCGGCGATGACCTGACCGATGAGTTCGGCTTCGATGCCGCCAACGGCCAGCATGGCTGGAGCGTGCTGGTGGGTGAACGTGAACCCAGCGCGGCGGTGTTCGCGCTGCCCGACATACGCAGCGTGCACGCCTGGCTGCGTGAGAATGCCTATTGACCCGGCCAACCCCCACGGCCGCAACCGAGATGTACCGCGTGATGACCCAACCCGATCTTGATCTGGGCGTGGTCGGCAACGGCAGCTTCGGCGCCCTGGTCGACAAACGTGCCCGCGTTGTCTGGAGCTGCCTGCCCACCTTCGACGGCGACCCTACCTTCTGTGCGCTGCTCGGCCCCAGCCAGCAGACCGGTGGCGACTTCGCCATCGAGCTGGAAGACTTCGCCAGCAGCGAGCAGGAATACCTGACCAACACGGCGATCCTGCGCACCGTGCTGCGCGACGCGCACGGCGGCGAACTGGAAATCCTCGACTTCGCCCCACGCTGGCGCCAGAACGACCGTTTCTACCGCCCGGTCAGCCTGATCCGCCAGGTGCGTCCGCTGGCTGGCAGCCCGCGCATCACCGTACGCGCACGCCCGCTGGCGGACTGGGGCGCGCGCGTTCCGGAATCCACCTGGGGCAGCAACCATGTGCGCTGGGTGCTGCCCGAACACGTGCTGCGGCTGACCACCGACGTGCCGGTGCGCTTCGTGCGCGACGGCCTGCCGTTCGTGCTCAACCATCCCATCCACCTGATCCTGGGCGTGGATGAATCGCTCAACCGTTCGATCAGCGGCTATGTGCAGGAGGCCTTCCAGCGTACCCGCGATTACTGGCGCGAATGGGTGCGCTACCTGTCCATTCCCCTGGAATGGCAGGACGCGGTGATCCGCAGTGCGATCACGCTGAAGCTGTGCCAGTACGAGGACAGCGGCGCGATCATCGCGGCGATGACCACCTCCATTCCTGAAGCCCCCGGCAGCGTGCGCAACTGGGATTACCGCTACTGCTGGCTGCGTGATGCCGCGTTCGTGGTGCGTGCATTGAACCGCCTCGGCGCCACGCGCACGATGGAACAGTTCCTCGGCTACATCTTCAACCTGGCCACCACCGACGGTACGCTGCAACCGCTGTACGGCATCGGCTTCGAAGCCAAGCTGGACGAGGATGAGGTCCCCAGCCTGTCCGGCTACCGCGGCATGGGCCCGGTACGACGCGGCAATCTGGCCTGGGTGCAGCGCCAGCACGATGTCTACGGCAGCGTCGTGCTGGCGTCCACGCAGCTGTTCTTCGACCGGCGCCTGCAGGACCCGGGTGATGCGCACACCTTCGCCCGCCTCGAACCCCTCGGCGAGCAGGCCTTCGCCCTGCACGACGTACCCGATGCCGGCCTGTGGGAGTTCCGCGGCCGCACCGAGGTACACACCTACACCAGCGCGATGTGCTGGGCCGCCTGCGACCGCCTGTGCAAGATCGCCGTGCGGCTGAAGCGCGACGACCGCGCCCACTACTGGCGCACACGTGCCGACACCATCCACGCGCGCATCATGGCCGAATCCTGGAGCGAAGAGCTGGGCCACTTCACCGATACCTTCGGTGGCCATCGCCTGGACGCCTCGCTGCTGCTGCTGGCCGACATCGGCTTCATCGACGCGATGGACGCCCGCTTCATCGCCACCGTCGAAGCCATCGGCCGTGACCTCAAGCATGGCAATTCGCTGTACCGCTATGTCGCTCCGGATGACTTCGGTGAACCGGAAACCAGCTTCACCATCTGCACGTTCTGGTACATCGATGCACTGGCGGCGATCGGGCGCCTGGACGAGGCGCGCGAGATGTTCGAACTGCTGCTGAGGCAGCGCAATCACCTGGGCCTGCTGTCGGAGGATCTGGCCTTCGACACCGGCGAGGCCTGGGGCAACTTCCCGCAGACCTATTCGCATGTCGGCCTGATCACCGCCGCGATGCGCCTGTCACGGTCCTGGCAGGAGGCATCGTGAGTCGTCTGGTCGTGGTATCAAATCGTGTGGCCGTGCCCGGCGAGAACCGCGCAGGCGGCCTGGCGGTCGGCCTGCTGGCCGCCCTGAAGGAGCGCGGCGGGCTGTGGTTCGGCTGGAGCGGCAAGACCGTGAAGGAAGGCAGCGGCACGCTGCACCGGCAGAAGGACGGTGACATCGACTACGTCACCATGGACCTGAGCAAGCGCGAAGTCGATGGCTACTACAATGGTTTCGCCAACCGCACGCTGTGGCCACTGCTGCACTTCCGGCTGGACCTGGTCGACTACGACCGCGGCACCCGCGAGACCTACCACAAGGTCAATGCGCTGTTCGCCGACAAGCTCGCGCCATTGCTGCGCGAGGACGACATCGTCTGGATCCACGACTACCACCTGATCCCGCTCGGCGCACTGCTGCGCGAGCGCGGCATCGGCTGCCGCATCGGTTTCTTCCTGCACATCCCGATGCCGTCGGCCGACCTGCTGCAGGCCATGCCCGATCATCTGCGGTTATTCTCCGCGCTGTACGCCTACGACCTGGTCGGCTTCCAGACCCAGCGCGATGCCGATCGCTTCCAGACCTACCTGCGCCTGTTCGGTGGTGGCCGCGTGCTCGACAACGGTGAGCTGGAAGCGCCCGGTGGGCGCCGATTCCGCGCGGCGGCCTTCCCGATCGGCATCGACACCGAACTGATCGCGCGCCAGGCCGGCACCGCCGCGACCAAGACCGCAGTGAAGAACCTGCGCAGCAGCCTGCGGGACCGCCAGCTGGCGATCGGCGTGGATCGCCTGGACTACTCCAAGGGCCTGCCCGAACGCTTCCTCGGCTTCGAGCGCTACCTGCAGCGCCACCCCGACCAGCGCGGCTCGCTCACCTACCTGCAGATCGCGCCGGTCTCGCGCGGCGATGTCACCGAGTACCGGCAGCTGCGCAGCCAACTGGAACAGATCGCCGGCCACATCAACGGTGGCCACGCCGAGCCGGACTGGACGCCGCTGCGCTACGTCAACCAGAACTTCACCCATGCCACGCTCACCGGCTTCTACCGAGCGGCGGCGGTCGGCCTGGTCACGCCGCTGCGCGATGGCATGAACCTGGTGGCCAAGGAATACGTGGCCTCGCAGGACCCGGAGGATCCCGGCGTGCTGGTGCTGTCACTGTTGGCCGGCGCCGCCGACGAACTGAAGCAGGCACTGCTGGTGAACCCGCACGACCTCGACGGCGTGGCCGATGCGATCGCCACCGCAGCGACGATGTCGCTGAGCAGGCGCAAGGAACGCTGGCACGCGATGATGGAACATCTGCGCACCTACGACATCAACCACTGGCGCCGCAGCTACCTCGACGCACTCGAAGGCTGAAGAAAAAGGGGACGGAGGGGATTAAGTCGTTTGTGCACAAACGACTTAATCCCCTCCGTCCCCTCTTTCGTCAATCCAGGAACCGCGCGGCCTGTTCCGGTGCGGGTAGATGGCAGGTGTCATGCCGACCGAACCAGCGGTAGCGGTTGCGTGCCAGCGCGCGATACGCCGCATCACGCCAGCCGCGCGGCACGAGCCGCAGCACGCCGGCCAGGCGCCAGGCGCCGCCCAGCCCCGCAAGTACGCGCAGGATCGCATCGGTATCGGTCCAGGCACCCTGTGCGTCCAGCAGCAGGAACGACATCGGGTCCTGCGGATCCAGCCCGTGCGCGCGCAGCATCGCGCTGCCCTTCTGCCCCTGCATCGCTGCAAAGCGGTAGCGCCCCCTGCGGTCGAAACGCAGCAGGAACCGCACCCAGCGATTGCACAGTGCGCACACGCCATCGAACACGATCACCGCGCTGCCCGCCTCGGCGGCAGCGTCACCGCGGTTCGAGCCAACCTTCATAGCGGATCAGGGCTCCGGCCCAGGGCAGCGTCACATCGACCAGGAAAGTGTAGCGCTCGCCCTGCCAGGCTTCACGGCAGCGCACACCGCCGAACCAACGCGTCGGCAGCGGCAGCAGCCCGAACGCCCAGACCCGGCGCACCGACCAGTCAATACCACCGTCGCGGGCCCGCAGCGCGAACTCGAAGCGCACCGCGCCCAGCTGCTCGCGCAGATGCCCGTCGTGCGCCCACAGCCGCGACACCATTGGCCAGCGCCCGAACCGCCGCGCCCACTGCTCGCCCTGCCGGTAGCGGTTGAACGCCACCTCGGTGGGCAGCGCGTCACCGTCCTGTGGCAACCGCGCCAACGCAGCCAGCAGCGGCACCAGCCAGTGCCGCCCCCTCACGATGCAGGCCTGCCCTGCGTAGCGGCGCGGCAACGGCGCGGCATGCAGCGCCTGCACCGGTCCTGCCAGGGTGGCGAAGGCCGGCCCCAGCACACGCGCGAACAGCGGCGGAGTCAGGGCGCGATCCAGGCCAGGGTCGCCATGCGCCCGGTGCAACGATCGCGCCGATGCGAATACAGGTCCGGGTCGGCCATCGTCGACACCGTGCCGCCATACACCTGTGCCGGGTCCATCCCCACAGACTGCAGGCGCTGCCGCGCCAGCGCGAACAGGTCCACCTTCCAGTGTCCGGGACGGGTCACGACGAACGCCCGCTCAGCAGCGGGATCATGGCCGACGAAGGCGTGATAGACCTCCTCGCCGATCTCATAGTCGGACGGCCCGGCGGCCGGGCCCAGCCAGGCCCGCAGCTGCGCCGGCGGCGTCTGCAGGGCGGCCACCGTGGCCTCCAGCATGCCGTCCGCCAGCCCCCGCCAGCCGGCATGGGCCGCGCCCACCTCGCTGCCGTCCGCGGCGGCGAACACCACCGGCAGGCAGTCGGCGGTCAGGATCGCCAGCACCACGCCCGGCACCGAGGTTACCGCCGCGTCGGCCACCGGCTCGCGCGCGCCGGGCACCGGCGGTGCATCGAAGCGCAGCACGGTGCTGCTGTGCACCTGGCGCAGCCAGTGCGGCGCCGACGGCAGCGCCAGCCCCTGTTGCAGCAGCTGGCGGTTGTGCTCCACGTTGGCCGGGGTATCACCATCGGCCGCGTGCCGGTTGCCCAGGTTGAACTGCGCGAACGGCGCCGGCGAGATGCCCGCGCCGTGCCGGCGCGTGGTCAGCGCATGGACGCCTGCGGGCGCCGGCCAGTCGGCCTGCAGCAACGGCAGCGCGGCCGCCATCACCAGCGGTCCCGCTCGCGGGCGGCGAAGGCTTCGCTGTCTTCGCGCAGCACCTTCAGCAGGTGCAGCATGTCCTCCGGCACCGGCGCGGTGTTGCGCACCGGTTCACCGGTGATCGGGTGCGTGAACTCCAGGGTCTCGGCGTGCAGGGCCTGGCGCTTGAAGCCGCGCAGCGCGGCCACCAGCTCGTCGCTGGCGCCCTTGGGCAGCTTCAGCGCGCCGCCATACAGCGGGTCGCCGATGATCGGATGGCGCACGTGCGCCATGTGCACGCGGATCTGGTGGGTACGGCCGGTTTCCAGGCGGCACTCCAGCGCGGTGTGTGCCCGGAAGCGCTCGCGCAGGCGGTAGTGGGTCACCGCTTCCTTGCCGTCCTCACGCACCGCCATCTTCAGGCGGTCGCGCGGGTGGCGGTCGATCGGGGCATCGGCAGTACCACCGGCCACCAGTGCGCCCATCACGATGGCCAGGTACTGACGGTGCACGTCACGTGCCGCCAGCTGCTCGACCAGCGCGGTCTGCGCTTCCAGGGTCTTGGCCACCACCATCACGCCGCTGGTGTCCTTGTCCAGGCGATGCACGATGCCGGCGCGCGGCAGCACCGCCACCGACGGATCGCGGAACAGGAGCGCGTTGACCAGGGTGCCGCTGTGGTTGCCGGCACCCGGATGGACCACCAGGCCCACCGGCTTGTTGATCACCAGCAGGTGCTCGTCCTCGAACAGCACGTCCAGCGGGATGTCCTCCGGCTGGGCGTCGGTCTGGGTTTCCAGCACCGCGTTGAGGGTCACCACCTCGCCGCCACGCAGCGGATCGCGCGGGCGCACCTGGGCACCGTCCAGCAGGACCTCACCGGCCTTGATCCACTCGGTCAACCGCGAGCGCGAGTATTCGGGGAACAGTTCGGCCACGACCGCGTCGAAACGACGGCCCGCAGCGGTGTCGGGGACGATGGCCTGGCGGGCCGATTCAGAGGGTTGTTCAGACATGGCAGGGGGCATTCTTTGAAATTTTGGGGTCCCGGCGGCCGGTTTCAGTCGCTGGACAGGACACTAGGCTATCATCGACCCTTCGTATTCCAGCCGCGTCCCGCCTCGACCCCATGATCCGACGCTCCGCCATGCTCTCCGCGCCCGTCCGCCTCACCGCCCTGCTGCTGGTGCTGGTCATCGCCGCAACCGGCTGCCATCGCGGCGCCAAGAAGGGTGATCGCCCCGATGAAGGCGTGCCGGTCGAACAGCTGTACGAGAAAAGCCACAAGCTGATGCAGGGCGGCAACTGGAGCGGCGCCGAAGCCAGCTTCCGCCGTCTGGTGGCCCAGTATCCGTACGGTCCGTACACCGAGCAGGCGATGATCGAAACCGCCTACGCGCAGTACAAGGCCGGCAAGCACGATGACGCGGTGTCCAGCATCGACCGCTTCATCCGTACCTACCCGACCCACCGCAACATTGCCTATCTGTACTACCTGCGCGGCCTGGCCAACTCCAACCGCAGTACGGTTTTCCTGCGCCGCGTATGGTCGCTGGATGCCAGCCGCCGCGACCTGTCCACGCCGCACCAGGCGTACTCGGACTTCAACATCGTGGTTGATCGTTACCCGAACAGCCGCTACGCCGCCGATGCGCGCCAGCGCATGCTGGAGCTGCGTGACGTGTTCGCCCAGCACGAGCTGGACAACGCGCTGTACTACATGCGCCGCGGCGCCTGGGTGTCAGCCGTGGGCCGCGCCAACTACCTGCTGGAAACCTACCCGCAGAGCGCCTTCCAGTACGACGCCGTGGCCGTGCTGGCCGATTCCTACACCCACCTGGGCAACAAGACCCTGGCCGACGACGCCCGCCGCGTCCTGCAGCTGAACCAGCCGGATCACCCGTGGCTGGAAGGCAAGTGGCCGAAGTACCCGTGGATGATCCGCAAGCTGAACCCGTTCGCCGGCGAGAAGTCCGCCAGCACCGGCCAGCGCAACGCGCGACTGGAAAAGAAGTAAAAGAAGGCCCCGAAAGGGGCCTTTTCTTTGTCGGCAGATCCACGCCATGCGTGGAGGGTTCGTGCGCCCATGGACCACGATACTAGGAATTCTACGAATCCCCGGCGGATGCGACGCCGGTCCCGATCGGCGTAGGCGAGGCCATCCACACTGCGGTGCAACGGCCATCCCGGCCGTGAAGGAGCGCCCCATGACCCCACCGCCCCGCCGTTTCCACCCGCTCGCCTGCATCCTCGCCACTGCCCTGCTGGCGCTGTCCTCGGGCTCCGTGGCGGCTGCCTCACCCGCACCGGGCGATCTGCTGTCTGCTGCCACCTATCGCGCGTCATGGGTGCCGTCCAAGGCCGCCCAGGCCTACAAACTGCACTACCGCACTCCTGACCACCGCGGGCAGCTGGCCGAAGGCACCGGCCTGCTGTACCTGCCCGCCGGCACGCCGCCCATCGGCGGTTGGCCGGTGGTGTCGTGGGCGCATGGCACCCAGGGCATTGCGGATCGTTGTGCGCCCTCGGTCTCCGGCCCCTATCAACCCGAACGCGACGGGCGCTTCCTCGATCGGTTCCTGGCACAGGGCTATGCAGTGGTCGCCGCGGATTATCAGGGCCTCGGAAGCTCAGGCGACCATGCCTATCTGCATGTGCGCACTGCCGCGCGCAACGCCATCGACATGATCAAGGCCAGCCGCCAGTACCTCGGCAACGGGACGCTGTCGCCACGCTGGGTGTCGGTCGGCCATTCGCAGGGCGGTGCCGCCGCGCTCACGGCGGGCCACATCGCCCCCACCTATGGTGGACCGTCGCTGCAGTACCGCGGCAGCTTCACCACCGGCACGCCCACCGCAGTCGAACTGACCGCGCTGGTGATGAAGCCGGACAACCGCACAGCCAATCCTGGCGCGCTCAACGCGTATCACGCGTATCTGCTCGATGGCCTGCTGCAGGTCGCGCCACAGATCGACCGCGTCCTCAGCGACGCCGGCCGCGCCCGTGTGGCCGTGGCACGCGAGCAGTGCCTGGGCGAACTGGCCACCACGCTGGACGGCGCCGACACCGGCAGCATGTTCACTGCGCCGCTGGCCAGCGTGCCGGGCATCTGGGCGGTGCTGTACGACTATCTCGGCGTACCGCGCCGCGGCTTCAGCCAACCGCTGATGTTGGGCCATGGCAGCCAGGACCGCGATGTGCCCTACCTGACCACCCTGCTGTACGCCGCTGGGCTGGCCCTGCGAGGCGAGCCGGTCGCGTTCCGGCGCTACCCCGTCGACCACCGGGGCACGCTGGACGCAGCAGCCGCCGATGGCCTGGCGTTCGTACGTGCGCGACTGGGGGACGATCCCTTCAACGACGCTGCGGAAACCGCCGGCCTCGAACAGTTGCTCGACGGAGTCCGGTAGATCCACGCCAAGCGTGGATGATCTTCGACCATCGTGCGGACCAAGCTCCGCACCCACCGGGGAGGGACCAACGGGTTGCCGGCCAGCGGCCGGCACGACCCGCCAAGCGCTGCCTCAGCCCTTGTAGCCGTTGCTGATCGGGTAGCGCCGCTCGCGGCCGAACGCGCGGCGCGAGACCTTCGGCCCCGGCGCGGCCTGGTGCCGCTTCCACTCGCTGATGCGCACCAGGCGCAGCACGCGGTCGACCACGGCTGCGTCGTAGCCGGCGGCCACGATCTCGCCGCGCGACTGCTCCTGGTCGATGTAGCGGTACAGGATGCCGTCCAGCACGTCATAAGCCGGCAGCGAGTCCTGGTCCAGCTGGTTCTCGCGCAGCTCGGCCGACGGCGGGCGGCTGATCACCGCCGGCGGGATCACCGGTGCGCCGCCCACGGTATTGCGCCACTTGGACAGGCCGAACACTTCGGTCTTGTACAGGTCCTTCAGCGGCGCGTAGCCACCGCACATGTCGCCGTAGATGGTGGCGTAGCCGACCGCGTACTCGCTCTTGTTGCCGGTGGTCAGCAGCAGGCCGCCGAACTTGTTGGCCAGCGCCATCAGGATCACGCCGCGGCTGCGCGACTGCAGGTTCTCTTCGGTCACGTCCGGCGCGGTGCCTTCGAACATCGGCGCCAGCGATTCCATCAGGCCCTTGAACGCCGGTTCGATCGACACAGCCTCAAGCTTCACCCCCAGTGCCCGGCACTGCTCGGCGGCCAGGTCGTTGGACAGGCCGGCGGTGTAGCGCGACGGCAGGCGCACGGCGGTCACGTTCTCCGCGCCCATCGCATCCACGGCCAATGCCAGCACCAGGGCCGAGTCGATGCCACCGGACAGGCCCAGCCACACCTTCCTGAAACCGTTCTTGCGGCAGTAGTCCTGGATGCCACGGGTCACCGCGCGCCAGGCCAGCGCGTCCATGCTCTCGTCGCCGTCGTCCATCCACACATGCGGCATGAAGCGGCGGGTCTCACCGTCATACTCCACCACCAGCCACTGGTCGACGAAGGCAGCAGCGGCCGGGTGCACCGTGCCATCACCATCCGCCACCACCGAAGCACCGTCGAACACCAGCGCATCCTGGCCGCCCACCACGTTGAGGTAAGCGATGGCCGCCCCGCTCTCGCGGGTACGCGCGGCCAGCACGGCGTCGCGCTGCGCATGCTTGCCACGCTCGTAGGGCGAAGCATTCGGCACCACCACCAGCTGCGCACCCGCGCGCATGGTGTCGGCCAGCGGCTCGGCGAACCACAGGTCCTCGCAGATCAGCAGGCCGACCGGAATGCCATTGACCTCGAACACGCAGCTGCCACCATCCGGATCGACGTCGAAGTAGCGGCGCTCGTCGAAGACCGCGTAGTTGGGCAGTTCGCGCTTGCGGTAGGTCTGCTCGACCAGGCCGTCACGCAGTACGCTGGCAGCGTTGTAGACCACCGCGCCAGCCGCCTGCGGCCAGCCGACCACGGCGGTGATGCCACGGCAGGCGGTGGCGATGCGGGTCAGCGCCTGCTCGCACTCGTACAGGAAACCCGGGCGCAGCAGCAGGTCCTCCGGCGGGTAGCCGCTCACCGCCAGCTCGGGGAACATCACCAGCTCGGCGTCGTACTCATCGCGCGCCTGGCCGATCATCTCGATGATGCGCTCGGTGTTGCCGGCGACGTCGCCGACCGGGAAGTCGAACTGCGCCATCGCGATGCGGATCGAAGCCATGGGAATCCAGCCTGTGGTTGCAATGCTTCCATTGTAACGCCGCGTCGTGCGCGCGCCGGGGGCGTTCACTGCGTGGACAGCCCCGGCTCAGTACGCCATGCGTGGATGGGGTTACCGGAACCGTCAGGGCGCCAGACGCAGAAAGGCCGCCCAAAGGCGGCCCTTCTGTTTCAGGCAGCCGGCCAGCGGCCGGCTCTACAGCATCGTCTGCGCGAGGCAGCCGATCTTATTTCACCAGCTTGGCGATGGCAGCGCCCAGGTCGCCCGGCGAACGGACGGTGACCACGCCAGCGGCTTCCATCGCGGCGAACTTGCCTTCCGCGGTGCCCTTGCCGCCCGAGGCGATCGCGCCCGCGTGGCCCATGCGCTTGCCGGCCGGAGCCGACGCACCGGCGATGAAACCGACGACCGGCTTCTTCACATGGTTCTTGATGTACTCGGCGCCGGCTTCTTCTGCGTCACCGCCGATTTCGCCGACCATGATGATGCCTTCGGTCTGCGGGTCTTCGTTGAACAGCTTCAGGCAGTCGACGAAATTCAGGCCGTTGATCGGGTCACCGCCGATGCCGATGCAGGTGGACTGGCCCAGGCCGACTTCGGTGGTCTGCTTGACCGCTTCATAGGTCAGGGTGCCCGAACGCGACACGATGCCGATCTTGCCCGGCTTGTGGATGTGGCCCGGCATGATGCCGATCTTGCACTCGCCCGGCGTGATGACGCCCGGGCAGTTCGGCCCGATCAGCACGGTGTCCGGGTAGGAACGGGTCAGCACGTTCTTCACGCGCAGCATGTCCAGCACCGGGATGCCTTCGGTGATGCAGACGATCACCTTGATGCCGGCAGCCGCAGCTTCCAGGATCGCGTCGGCCGCGAACGGCGGCGGCACGTAGATAACCGACGCGTTGGCGCCGGTGCTCTGCACGGCGTCGGCAACGGTGTTGAAGACCGGCAGGTCGATGTGGGTGGTGCCACCCTTGCCCGGGGTCACGCCGCCAACAACCTGGGTGCCGTACTCGATCATCTGAGTGGCGTGGAAGGTGCCCTGCTGGCCGGTGAAGCCCTGCACGATCACCTTGGTGTTCTTGTTAATCAAAACAGACATGGGAATTTCCTTCGGTGTCGTGGATCAGGCGGCGTTCTTGACCGCTTCAACGACCTTCTTGGCGCCGTCGTTGATGTTGTCAGCCGGGATGATGGCCATGCCGCTGTCACGCAGCAGCTGCTTGCCCTCTTCCACGTTGGTGCCTTCCAGGCGCACCACGACCGGAACCTTGACGCCCACTTCCTTCACGGCGGCGATGATGCCTTCGGCAATCATGTCGCAGCGGACGATGCCGCCGAAGATGTTGACGAAGATGCCTTCAACCTTGTCCGAGGACAGGATCAGCTTGAACGCTTCGATGACGCGCTGCTTGTTCGCACCGCCGCCCACGTCCAGGAAGTTCGCCGGCTCGCCGCCGTTGAGCTTGATGACGTCCATGGTGGCCATGGCCAGGCCGGCACCGTTCACCATGCAGCCGATGTTGCCGTCCATGGTGACGTAGTTGATGTCCAGCTCCGAAGCGGTCACTTCGGTTTCATCTTCCTGGGACTTGTCGCGCATCGCGACCAGTTCCTTGTGGCGGAAGTTGGCGTTGTCGTCGCTGTTGAACTTGCCGTCCAGCGCGTACAGGTTGCCATCGTCCAGGATCGCCAGCGGGTTGATCTCAACCAGCGCCAGGTCCTTCTCGTTGAAGATGCGGTACAGGTTCACCATGATGTTGGCGAACTGGCCGGCCTGCTTGGCGGTCAGGCCCATCTTGAAGCCGATGTCACGGCCGTGGTAACCCTGCACACCCTCGACGAAGTCCACGTTCAGGGTGTGGATCTTGTCCGGGGTCTCGGCAGCGACCTGCTCGATTTCCATGCCGCCTTCGGAAGAGGCGATGTAGCTGATGGTGCGGGTGCCGCGATCCACCAGGACCGACAGGTACAGCTCCTTGACGATCTCACCGGCGGTGGTCACCAGCACCAGGTTGATCGGCAGCTCGACGCCGGCGGTCTGGTAGGTGGCCATCTTGGTGCCGAGCATCTTGGCCGCTGCGGCCTTCACGTCGTCGACGGTCTTGCAGAACTTGACGCCGCCAGCCTTGCCGCGGCCGCCAGCGTGGATCTGCGCCTTGACCATCCAGGGGCCCTGGCCCAGCGACTGGGCGACTTCAACCGCCTCGTCCGGGGTCGCCGCGACCTTGCCGGCCGGGACCGGGATGCCGTATTCGGCAAGCAGTTGTTTTGCCTGGTATTCGTGGAAATTCATGCGTCACCGTGGGAATAGGAACGACCGCACGCAATTCCTCAGGGCCCCCTCAAAGAGGCACCGGCACGGACCGCGGCGGGCCCACTATTGTGGCCGAGCCGGCGCCGGGGCGCAAAGAAGTCTGTACAAAACGCCAGACCCGGCCAGATTTCCGCCGTCATTCAGGCAGTTGCGCCCGGGGGCCGGCTGGCCAGCGGTATCCATCCCAGGCCAAATGCGCGATCCGGGCCGCACCGGCGGGCGCCTGCCGGCGGCCCTATACTGGTCAACCAGGGTGTGTAGCGTCGGGGGTGCTCGACGGCTTCCACCGCAAGCCACATCGAAGCGACGTACCGCCCGGCCTCAGGGGACGCCGGGCAGGCCCGCCGCAGATTCCAGACCCAGGCAGCCAGAAGGGGAGTTCCGGCGTGTCACCCAGTGCTTCATTGATCGACCGCATCGAATCGATTCCGCGGCGTGAGCTGTATTTCTTCGCGCTGTACCGGGTGCTGATCGCCTCGGTCATCGCCGCCCTGCTCTACAGCCCGCTGTCGGCCATGGTCGGCGAAGCGCACCACCCGCGGCTGGCCGACACCGTCGCGGCGATCTACCTGGCGCTGTCGCTGCTGGCCCTGGTGATCGGCCGCAACGAACGCTGGCTGCGCCCGATCGTGGTCAGCGGCGTGCTGGTGGACATCGTCGCCGCCACCCTGTTGTCGCATGCCCTGCCCGGTGCCAGCGCCGGCATTTCGATGTCGCTGCTGTTCAACATCGCCGCTGCCGCCACCCTGCTGCCGCTCAGCCTGGGCCTGGGCCTGGCCCTGGCCGCCAGCCTCGCCACCGGCGTGGAATACACTTGGAAGCTGCTGGAAGGTGGCGACCCCACCCGTACCCTGGCCGAACTGGCGATGTTCGCCACCAGCTACCTGGCGCTGGCCTTCATCAGTTACCAGGTCGGCAGCCGCGCGCGCCGCAACCAGCAGCTGGCCAACCAGCGCGGCGATGAAGTGGCCAACCTGTTCCAGATCAACGAGCTGATCATCCGCCGCATGCGTACCGGCGTGCTGGTGGTCGACGCCGACAACCGCGTCACCCTGGCCAACGAGGCCGCCTCGATGCTGCTCGGTGACAGCGACGGCAGCGGCGAAAGCGGCCGCCTGGACCTGGCCAGCGCCGCCCCGGAACTGGCCCGTCGCCTGCAGCGCTGGCGCAACGGCTGGGCCCAGGACGAACTGCCGCTGCAGCTCAACCCCGACCAGCCCGAAGTGCAGCCCCGCTTTGCGCGCCTGCTGGCCGGCAGCGAGCTGGCCCTGGTGTTCCTGGACGACTCCAGCGTGGTCTCGCGCCGTGCCGAATCGCTCACCCTGTCAGCAATGGGACGCTTCTCGGCCAGCCTCGCCCACGAGATCCGCAACCCGCTGGCCGCGATCAACTACGCGGTGCAGCTGCTGGAGGAAGGCACCGGCTTCAACGAAAGCGACCGCCGCCTGCTGCAGATCATCCGCCAGCAGTGCCAGCGCACCAACGGCATCGTCGAAAGCGTGCTGGGCCTGGCCCGGCGCGAGCGCGCCACGCCCGAAAACGTCGACCTGGCCGCCTTCGTGCGCCGCTTCGTGCTGGAGTACAAGCAGGGGCAGACGCTGGAGACCGACAGCATCGAGCCGATCATCAACGACACCTCGGTGCTGGCCCAGGTCGACAGCAAGCACCTCTACCAGGTGCTGACCGTGCTGGTGCACAACGCGCTCAAGTACGGGCGCATCGGCCAGCAACCGGCGCGGGTGCGCCTGCGCGTGGCGCAGCACGAGCGCAGCGCGGTCATCGACGTGATGGATCGTGGCCCCGGCATTCCCGAGACCGTGGCCGCGCAGTTGTTCCGGCCGTTCTTCACCACGTCCGAGCATGGCACCGGGCTGGGTCTGTACATCGCCCGCGAGCTGTGCCGGGCCAACCAGGCGCGGCTGGACTACATCCCGGTTCCCGCTGGAGGCTCCTGCTTCCGCCTGGTGCTGCCCGGCCCGCATACGCTGTTGCCCACCTGATCTCGATTCTGTGCGTCAAACATTTGTCGCTTCCAGCCCCCTCGTTTATCTTTCACGCCCATGAACGAAACCCGCAGCGCCCTCGTCGTCGACGACGAACGCGACATCCGCGAACTGCTGGTACTCACGCTCGGCCGCATGGGGCTGCGCATCAGTACCGCAGCCAACCTTGCCGAAGCGCGCGAACTGCTGGCCAGCAATCCGTACGACCTGTGCATCACCGACATGCGCCTGCCCGACGGCAACGGTATCGAGCTGGTCAGCGAGATCGCCCAGCACTACCCGCGCACGCCGGTGGCGATGATCACTGCCTTTGGCAGCATGGACCTGGCGGTGGAAGCGCTGAAGGCCGGCGCCTTCGATTTCGTCAGCAAGCCGGTGGACATCGCCGTGCTGCGTGGCCTGGTCAAGCACGCGCTGGAACTCAACAACACCGAGCGCCCCGTGCCCGGCCCTGCCGCCGAACAGGGCGCACGCCTGCTTGGCGACTCGCCGGCCATGGACGTGCTGCGTACCACCATCGGCAAGGTCGCGCGCAGCCAGGCGCCGGTCTACATCCTCGGTGAATCCGGCGTGGGCAAGGAGCTGGTCGCACGCACCATCCATGCCCAGGGTGCCCGCGCGGCCGGCCCGTTCGTGCCGGTCAACTGCGGCGCCATTCCCGGCGAGCTGATGGAGAGCGAATTCTTCGGCCACCGCAAGGGCAGCTTCAGCGGCGCCCACGCCGACAAGCCCGGGCTGTTCCAGGCCGCGCATGGCGGCACCCTGTTCCTGGACGAAGTGGCCGAGCTGCCCCTGCAGATGCAGGTGAAGCTGCTGCGCGCGATCCAGGAAAAATCGGTGCGCGCGGTCGGTGCGGCCAACGAAGAGCCGGTGGACGTGCGCATCCTCTCGGCCACCCACAAGGACCTGGCCGAGCTGGTCGAGGACGGGCGCTTCCGCCACGACCTCTACTACCGCATCAACGTGATTGAGCTGAGGGTGCCGCCGCTGCGCGAGCGTCGCCAGGACCTGCCGGAACTGGCCGCGTCGGTGCTGGCACGGCTGGCCCGCAGCCACGGCCGCCCGACGCCTTTGCTGGCGCCGTCGGCATTGGATGCACTGGCCCAGTACGCCTTCCCCGGCAACGTGCGCGAACTGGAGAACATCCTGGAACGCGCGCTGGCCCTGGCCGAAGAAGACCGCATCGGCGCCGACGACCTGCGCCTGCCGCAGCATGCCCCGCGCACGCCCGGCAGCGCAGCGCACGCCGAGGCCGTGGTGGACCTGCAGCCCGGCAGCGCCGCCCTGCCCTCGTACATCGAACAGCTCGAGCGCAGCGCCATCCAGCGCGCGCTGGAAGAAAACCGCTGGAACAAGACCCGCACCGCCGCGCAGCTTGGCATCACCTTCCGCGCGCTGCGCTACAAGCTGAAGAAGCTGGGGATGGAGTAAGCACAGGGCCCGACGCGGGCCCACCAACGGGTAGTGCCGGCCGCTGGCCGGCAACCTCATGCATCGCGGCATCCACGCATGGCGTGGATCGACCTCAATCCTTGGTAACGCGGTTGATCTCGGCCAGGCTGGTAATGCCCGCAGCGGCCTTCTTCAACGCCGACTGGCGCAGATCGTTCACCCCGATCTGCTGTGCGGCCTCGGCAATCTGCAACGCATTGCCGCCAGCCAGCACGATCGTGGCGATCTCGTCGGTCATCGGCATCACCTGGTAGATACCGGTACGGCCCTTGTAGCCCTCGGTGCACTCATCGCAGCCGACCGCCTCGTACAGCTCGATACCCGCGTCCAGCTGCGCCTGGGTGAAGCCTTCGGCCAGCAGCGCATGCTCGGGCAGATTGGCCGGGCGCTTGCAGTTGTTGCACAGCCGGCGCGCCAGGCGCTGCGCGATCACCAGCGTCACCGAGCTGGTGATGTTGTACGGCGCGATGCCCATGTTCATCAGGCGCGCGATGGTCTGCGGCGCATCGTTGGTGTGCAGCGTGGACAGCACCATGTGGCCGGTCTGCGCCGCCTTGATCGCGATCTCGGCCGTTTCCAGGTCGCGGATTTCGCCGACCATGATGATGTCCGGATCCTGTCGCAGGAACGAGCGCAGGGCCGCGGCGAAGGTCATGCCGCGCTTGTTGTTCTGCTGCACCTGGTTGACGCCGGGCAAGCGGATTTCCACCGGGTCTTCGGCGGTGGAGATGTTGCGCGTCTCGTCGTTGAGGATGCCCAGCGCGGTGTACAGCGACACCGTCTTGCCCGAACCGGTCGGGCCGGTCACCAGCACCATGCCGTACGGCTTGTGGATGGCTTCCAGGAACAGCTTCTGCTGGTCCGGTTCGTAACCCAGCTTGTCGATGCCCAGCTTGGCCGCGCTGCCGTCCAGGATACGCAGCACCACCTTCTCGCCGAACAGGGTCGGCAGCGTACTCACGCGGAAGTCGATCTGCTTGGTCTTGGACAGATTGAGCTTGATGCGCCCGTCCTGCGGCACGCGCTTCTCGGCGATGTCCAGCTGTGCCATCACCTTCAGGCGCGCGGCGATGCGCTGGTTCAACTTCACCGGCGCGCGCGCGACCATCTTCAGCAGGCCATCGATGCGCAGGCGCACGCGATAGTCGTCTTCATAGGGCTCGAAGTGGATGTCCGAGGCGCCCTTGCGGATCGCGTCCACCAGCACCTTGTTGACGAACTTCACCACCGGGGTGTCATCGCCCTTGGCATCGATGCCGGCGTCGCCGCCCCCGGAAATGTCCTCGTCACCGCCGGACACATCCAGGTTGCCAATGCCATCGTCGTCACCGCCCAGCGCGTCGCCCAGCGTGTCATGGCTGGCATGCCACTGCTCGAGCGTGCGGCGGATCTGGTCTTCATCCACCAGGATCGGCTCCACCACAAGGTTGGTGTGGAACTTGATCTCGTCCAGCGAATGGGTCGGATTGCTGGTGCCCACGAACAGCTTGCCGCCGCGCTTGAACAGCGGCAGCACGTTGTGCTTGCGCAGCAGTTCCTCGCTGACCAGGCTCATCGCGTTCTGGCTGGCGTCGAACGTGGACACGTCGAACAGCGGCATGCCGAACTCGACCGCATTGGCCGCCGCCAACTGGGCTGCCCCAACCACCTTGTTCTGCGCGAACCAGGTCGGCAGCGGCTGGCGGGCCGCAGCGGCCTTGGCCATGGCGTCACGGGCAGAAGCCTCGTCCAGGGCGCCATCCTGGACCAGGCGACGGGCCAGGCCGGTGATGCCGACGAGATTGGCGGTGGTTACGACGTTCATATGAATCCTTGGCTCATCATGGGTCAGGCAGTGCGGCGCGCCCTCCAGGGGCACCGCACAGGGCAGCAGAACCTGCCGCGACCCGCTGGCCGACGACGACGCCAATCCTTCAGCATTACTGCCTCGCCCGGCACTCCCAGCCCGGCAGGCACGATCCTGACTCCCCCGGGGATGATAGCCCCGTCAACGGCCCGCCAACATCCCTTCAGATCACATGTTTCCACACCACTCTCTCCCAGAACGCCCCGTCCGCGCCAAATCAGGGCAGGCCCCTGACCCTGTCCTTCCTGCCCAATCCCATTCATGCACCGCAGCGGAGTACTATTGCACCGGGGAAAATGGGGACACATTTTGAATCAGCTCAGCATCATCCTACCGGCCAAAAATGAAGCCGAAGGCCTCCTTCGTACGCTGCCGGCACTTCGTCTGCAGTACCCACGTGCAGAGATCATCGTAGTCGATGACGGCTCCACCGACGCCACCGCAACAGTTGCGCGTGAACAGGGCGCCCAGGTACTTTCCAGCCCTTATTCCATGGGCAACGGCGCTTCGATCAAACGCGGTGCGCGTGCAGCCTGTGGAGACATTCTGGTGTTCATGGATGCCGATGGACAGCATGACCCGGCCCACATTCAAGCGTTGCTGGACAAATTGGCCGAAGGCTACGACATGGTCGTCGGCTCTCGTGACAGCAGCGGCCAAGCCAACGTCCACCGTGGCCTCGCCAATAGGTTCTACAACTGGCTGGCCAGCCACATGACCGGCTTCAAAGTAATGGACCTCACTTCCGGCTTCCGTGCGGTACGCGCCGGACGCTTCCGCGAGTTCCTGCACCTGCTGCCCAACGGATTCAGCTATCCAACGACCAGCACCATGGCATTCTTCCGAAGCGCCTATCCTGTTGCCTATGTGCCAATCCCGGTTGCAAAGCGTGTGGGCAATGGCAGCCACATTCGTCCGATCAAAGATGGAATCCGCTTCTTGCTGATCATCTTCAAGATTGCGACCTTGTACTCCCCCCTGAAACTGTTCGCGCCGGTGGCGCTGGCCTTCTTCCTTCTGGGCTTGGGTTACTACGGGTATACATACGCGACCATGCATCGCTTCACCAACATGAGCACACTGCTGTTCAGCGCATCGGTGATCATCTTCCTTATCGGCTTGGTATCGGAGCAGATCACCGGCCTTACCTACCTTGCATCGCGGAAGGACTCAACCGAGTGACTGAGGGAGGCATGCAGACCGCCTCTCTTCCGGGGCTGCTGGTCGTGGCGTCCACCTATCCGCGGTGGGAAGGAGACACCGAGCCTGGGTTCGTGCACGCCCTCAGCCGGCATCTGACCGGTGATTTCCGGGTCACTGTGCTATGTCCTCACGCTCCTGGCGCCGCCACCCAAGAGAAACTGGACGGTGTACAGGTCATTCGCTATCGCTACGCGCCGGAAGGCATGGAGCAACTTGTCAATGGTGGGGGCATCGCCTCCAACCTGCGCCGCCGCCCTTGGATGCTTGCGCTGTTGCCCACGTTCCTGCTGTGTCAGTGGTGGGCATTGCAACGCGAACTGCGCCGAAATCGTCACGAAGTGATGCATGCACACTGGATCATTCCGCAGGGACTCACAAGCGCGCTGCTGCCAAGACGCCTCCGCCCCCCGATGCTGATTACATCTCATGGCGGAGATCTCTTCTCTCTGAAGGGGCGGCTTCTCTCGGCCGTGAAACGATTCTCCCTAGCTCGCGCACAAGCGGCCAGCGTCGTCAGTCAGGCGATGGTGGCGCCCTTTCGCGCATTAGCGGCGAACCTTCCCTTGGCGGTTTCGCCAATGGGCGTGGACCTTCAACATCGCTTTGTCCCCTCCCCAGAGAAGCGGGCACATAACGAGCTGCTGTTCGTCGGACGACTGGTCGAGAAGAAGGGATTGACGTACCTGATTGATGCTTTGCCACTCGTTCTGGCTCGTCATTCCCAGGTCTTCCTCACCATCATCGGACACGGGCCGGAACTACCAGAACGGGAAGCTCAGGTGGCAGCATTAGGTCTGCAAAAGCACGTCCGTTTCGTCGGTCCGGTGACACAGAACGCGCTTCCCGCCTACTACCAACGTGCGACTACGCTCGTCGCTCCCTTCGTCGAGGCCCGCAACGGAGATCAGGAAGGGCTTGGATTGGTTACTGTGGAAGCTCTCGGTTGCGGCTGCCCGGTCGTGACCACGGACGTGCCGGCAGTACGTGATGCATTTCCAGCAGGCCCGCCTCGCTATCTGGCCACGCAACGATCCTCAGCTTCGCTTGCAAGCGTACTCATCGAACTGCTGAATGCACCGGAACAGGCGCAAGCGTGGGCGCACGCACAACGACCTGAGCTGGTAGCTCGCTTCGACCATTCGCAAGTCGCCGCAGACTATGCGAAGCAACTACGCGCCATCATGGAGCCCCAGAATGTCCGCTAGGCTACCGCGCCTTGGCAACCTTGCTAGGACCTCGATCCTGGTGATGTTCTGGCAGGGCATGCGGATGGCGTGCTTGGCTGCATGGATCATTCTCGGCGCTCGCGTTTTGGGGGCAACCGACTACGGCCTGTTCTCCGGCACGGTTGGCACGGCCTCGGCTCTTGCCGGCCTAGTCGGGCTGGGCAGCGGCATGCTGATGTATCAATACAGCACCGCGGACCACGGGAAGTTTCCCCGTTATTGGAAGCAGAGCCTTGTGCTCTGCGCCCTGAGCGCAGCGCCACTTTCCTTGGCCTTTTCTCTACTGACCGCTGGCTTGATGTCGTGGCCCGCACTCGGCCTTGTCGCGCTTTCGGAGATCATCGCATTCCCTATCGTCACCAATGCTGCATTCGCATTTTCAGCCAATGATCGCTTGGGCTGGGCCGCAGCCCTTCCCGCATTGAACGCAGGCATGAGGCTTGCAGCCATCTGCATCTTCGGGCTGCTACCGGTCGACCACAACCTGACGACCTATCTATTGCTGCACCTGGCCTCTTCGGCATGCAGCGCGGTGCTGGCCCTCATGCTGGTCCGAAGGATATTACGCCCCGGCCCAGCGAACCTGCAGATCGGACGCAGCGATTTGGCTCATGGCACGGGACACGCCGCTGCCTGGAGTTCTGCCGTTGCCGTGACTACGCTGGATAAATCGTTCGTCCTGCATGCAGGTGGAAGCGAGCTAGCCGGCTTGTATGCTGCGTGCTATCGCATCGCGGCGGTAATTGCGATGCCACTCGATGCAATGGTCATGTCAGCGATGCCGCGGTTGTTCCGTGCGCAACCAGTGTCCTCGCAGCATCTACACCTGATCGTTTCAATGATCTTGGTCGCGACGGCGTATGGAACGCTGGGGGGCCTCGTGCTGTGGTGTACCGCCAGCATCTTGCCCTCCGTGCTCGGCATTGAGTTCTCTGCTGCCATTCCCGGCCTGCAATGGATGGGCCTGTTCATCATCGGCTACAGCCTGCGCCAGATCGCCTGTAATGTGCTGATTGGACGTGGCAAGAAAATACATCGATTCGTCATCGAGACTCTCGGGCTGGTGATAATGACCTTGATCGCCGCAGCTTGGATTCCTGCACACGGACTGTTGGGAGCGGTTTGGATGATCATCGTCGCCGAAGCACTGATGGCAATGGCCGCATGGTTGACTGTGATTTTCAGTCCCGGCCTTGAAGTCGCTCAATTGCCAAGCTGAAGAGCTCCAGATACGCCTCACAGGCTGCATCGATGGAGAATGCCTTGCTACGTTCGCGAAGATCTTCAGCAGCCACCTGCTGCCTTCCATTCAGCACATTCCTCATGGCTTGGGCCAATGCATGCGCATCTCCCACAGGCACCAGTTGACCAAACTGACCGCCGCCCAGGACTTCCGAAGGACCGTGTGGGCAGTCGGTAGCAATCACCTGAACGCCGCAGCTCATGGCCTCGACCAGGACATTGCCAAACCCTTCGTAGTCTGACGGCAGCACCAGCGCCGTGCTTCGGGCCATCCAGGGCAGCGCATCCTCCACCCGCCCCAGCAGCGCGCAGTCGCTCTGGAATGTGCTCCTCTCAATCCACTGGGCCACACGCGCACCTTCCGGCCCCTGTCCCAGTATGAGCAAACGTGCCGGATGGGTGGCTCGCACGAGCACAAATGCCTCCCAAAGAAGATCGAGGCGCTTCTCCGGTGAAAGGCGCCCCGCATAGATAAAAACCGGAACATCGTCATGCGGGAAGGGCCACGCCTGAGAAATGTGCCTTGCCTGCACACCCTCCATACTGACCAATGGGTTGTGAATCACTCGTATTCCAGAGCGAGGGAGCTTCAGCTCAGACGCCATTTCTGCCGCCAACGCCACAGAAACAGCGACCAGACCCTGGGACCGCGTCAGCATGCCCCGCATCGCCCAACGAATCAATTCCAGTTTGAGCCTGAAAAACCCACGAGCCGCGCGCCTGGGCGCCGACAGCGAAAGATGCTGAGCCACAACGACTGCCGTAGAAGGATAGAGAATGCGGCGCCAGAAGGTGACCCATACCGCAATGTCGTTGGAGGTAGTGACCACGACGCGTGGCCGCTCGCGTCGGATGCGCAAGGGCAATCCAAGGAGCATCTGCCAGGCACCGCGCGGAGCGATGAACGTCACTTCACCATTGTCACCCGGCCCATTCAGATCACGCCCGGCGATGATACTCACCGAGCATTTTCTCTTCTTGAAGCCACGCGCGAGGTTCAATTGCACGCGCTCCAATCCGCCGGCTTCCCAGCGGCTGGCCAGCAGCCAGATCATGCAACCTCCAAGGCCCGGACCGGCCCTGCAATGCAGATCACATCCTGATAGTCACGCAGATCCTGAACACCGATCCGAACCAACCGCCGCCTCGCCTCCAAGCGATAGAAGCGATAGCCCAATGGCGATAGCAGTTCCAGAATCTCCCGACTATGGTAACCAGCGGCCAGGCTGGAGCACTCCTGCACTTCCACCGCAATTATCGGCAGGAAGCGTCGTAGCGTTTCGATTCCCCCCTGCAGACAGGGCAACTCACCGCCTTCAATGTCGACCTTCAATAGATCCAGCCGTGACAGGCCAATACGCCGTACGAGTTCGTCCAGCGTCGTGATGTCGACCATTCCAATGCACTGGTCGACGCCCTCGGTTCCATGCAGGCTCCCCAGCCCCAGATTAACTTCACCCACATCACGCTGTCCGTAGGACGCATAGATCGCCTGCCGGCCAGCCTCTCCTGCCAAGCCCTGCTGATGGACCTGCACTATCCCCTGCAGCCCATTGCGCCGCACATTCAATCGCAATTCGTCCGCAATCCCGGCTATCGGCTCCAATGCGACGACATGACCGGCACTGCCCACTCGATTCGCGCAGACCAGGCTAATCTCCCCGATGTTGGCACCCACATCGATCACGGTCATTCCCCGCTCAAGGAGATGGTCGAGGAGAGAGACGAGGCGAAGGTTGTAGTAGCCCATCCAGAACATGCGACGCTGCATATGCTCGGCAAGATCGAGGGTCATGATGAACCGGCCATCGAAATCGCGTACGGTCTGCCGCCCGCGGGCGTGACGGAATAGGCGGCGCAGCATGCTCTGCACCCAGCCCGGCCGCTCCCCGATGCGCAGCTGATTACCCACCCTCCTCAGCGCTGTTGTAAATCCCATGCCCCACCCCGCAGGTGACTTCCCACCTTCAACTGGCCCATGATGATGCACCACCCATCTGATTTTCCATACAGGTCAGTCCATGCATGTCCTCATGCTCAGCAAGCGGCAGTACACCGGACGCGACCTCATCGACGACCGCTATGGCCGACTCTGGGAGATCCCGGAAGCACTTGCGCGCCGTGGGCATGCCATCAGCGGAATTGCACTTAGCTATCGGCATCGAGATTCCGGAAATATCCTGTCTGCGGCAGGGGTCCAATGGCGTTCCATCAACGCTCTTTCACTCGAGACCATCCAGTTGGAGCGTGCAATCAGGCGACTTCACCAGCAGCACCCTGTCGACGTTCTCCTGACAAGCTCCGATGCACCATGCACCGTGCTCGGTGCAAGCTTGGCGAAGCACATCCATACTCCTCACGTTGCAGATCTCTACGACAATTACGAATCTTTCGGACTCAGCCGGATCCCAGGCCTGCGCGCCGCGTTCCGTCGCGCGTGTGCAGGCTCAAAGGCAATCAGCGCAGTAACACATGCCCTGGCTGATCATGTGAAATCCACGCTTTCAGCACCTGTTCCAGTACATGTCATTGGCAACGGGGTCCGCCGGGATCTGTTTCATCCGATCGACAAACGTGTCAGCAGGGAGATGCTTGGTCTTCCCGTTAAGGCGCGTCTGATTGGCTGTGCCGGCGCCCTCGACCAAAGCAGGGGGATTGAAGACCTGTTCCGAGCATTCCAGGCACTTTCAGAGCGCCATCCCGACATCCACCTCGTCATTGCCGGCCCGAGAGATGCCACCCTTCACCGCTACCCACATCCTAGGATCATCGATTTCGGCGTCATCGGCTGGACGCAGGTTCCCTTGTTGATCAATTCACTCGATGTATCGGTCGTCTGCAATCGCAATTCAGCGTTTGGGCGTTTCTGCTACCCATTGAAGTTAGCGGAATCGATGGCCTGTGGCGTGCCGATCGTCGCCTCAGACGTTGGTGACACACGACGGATCGGCGGGGGCGCAATACGCGCATACGCCCCCGGCAACATCAATGAACTCGTAGAAGCCATCGATCTGCAGCTTCAAAGGCCGCTTTCCAATAGCGACCTGCGCGCGTCCGACTGGGAGGAGCGAGCCGTTCAGATGGAAGCGCTTCTTGTTGAGGCGACGCGCCAAATCAACTCTGAACTCTGATTCGGGACCCAGAGCCGCCCTGTCGCCTAGCGACAGGACGTGGGCACATACCTGGCGTCCAACCCTCCACAAGACCAGTTCACTGACCCATTGGTATCGCTCGCGGTCAGAACCAGTGTCTGTCCAGCGACCTTTGCGCTGGCCGAAGACGCAAAGGCCACCGAGATCGATCCGGTGCTGTCAACGGTCACCGATCGGACGAATTTTCCAGATACCGACCCCGGGGCAGCCATTCCTGCGGCACGGTTGTCGGCAGGAAATTGCCCATGGTCAGAGTAATACGTGGCTATTGCCTCCTTGGCTCCGGTTGACAACGAAAGTCCCTCAGCCACCTGCCCTCGAGCAACATAGTCCTGATAAGCCGGCAGCGCGATTGCCGCCAGGATGGCGATGATCGCAACCACAATCATGAGTTCGATCAAGGAAAATCCACGTTGATACATGCACTACCCCCCTGTTGATTGTTGGCTCGCCGCCAGCCAATGCTCCAGGCCCTCAATGTCCCGGTCATAGGCATGACGATGATTGACGGCTCGCAGAATCCCCAAACCCTGCCTAGCCTCACTGACCTCAAGCAAGTTCGATGCCAATCCCATCCTCAACAACCAAAGACGGCATCCCAGGTCTTCCGGCGAGATCTGCACGGCCTCACGAATGAGCCTCATCGCTAGAGACGGATCCTTCATCACATTGAAGGCGTAGTTGGAGAACACCACCCGGACTCTCGACGATCGAGGATTCTCTGCCGTTGCGGTCGACAACAGAGCAAAGAGCGCCTGCTCTTCGGCCGGCCTGCACCCCCCCTCAACCCGGCACGCGACGATCGCTTCAAGCGCCCCAACTTCCTGTGGCCCCAATGACCGCTTGGATATCTTCCGCTCAAGTGCACCCCATATCTCCGGGGGCTGCGCCCGCCCTTGATGCGACTTGAGAATGATCAGTGCCTGCTCGGGAAGTGGCGAACTGCCGGGCAATGAGGCCGCATGCGTGAACTCCTTCTCAGCCAGGGCCCAGGCCGGGGAAGCAGGATCGGCGGGGGCTGACGCCAGCAGTGCTCGTCCAAGTTCATAACCGGCCCGCGAAGAATCAGGATTACGGTTGGACAAGGTGAGAGCAAGGCGCATTGGATCTGCCCACGTCTGCACCTGGATCCACCCCATGGCCGCAACAAAAAGCAGCAGGACTCCCCCTGCCGTACGGCGTGCCTCAACGGTCCACCTCTGCATCACCGCGGCCAGTGGTTGCACCAAGGCAAGAGCGATACCTACGATTGCCAGGTAGTTCCGATGTTCAAATGCCAACTCCAGCGGCACAACGTTACTGGTCAGCAAATGGCTGGCAAAGAACCATCCGATGCCAAGTGCCGTCAGGGGCCAGCGCTTGCGCAGCCCCCAAGCCGCTGTCGACAGCGCGACCAGCGCCAGCATCGGGACTATGAAAGTAGTTGAACGCCAGGATGGCGGGACCTGTGCATTGTCGTAATAGAACTTCAACGACTCGGGCCAGGGAAGCATGATCTGCTGAAGGTAGTTCAGCAGAATCGCCGGTTGCGAGTACAACCTGCCTGCCAAGCTGAAATCACGTGCCGAGTAGCGTTCCGGCGCTAGGGCGCCAGGCAGAATCACTGCGAAATATAGAAAGATCGCCCCTATGGCTCCAAAGGCATATAGGAGGGAAATTGCGCGCGCGCGTGTTCCATCCGAATTCCGGAACTTGAGGAGAAACACCTCGATCAAGAGTGTGTAAGCTGGGATGAGTATCGCGGTCTCTTTGAAGCCCAGGCCAATCCCGGCTCCGAACACCGCACAGCACCACCAGAGCAACGACGCCCGGGACCAGGGAGCGCTGCCGCGCGCCTTGAGATAGCAGAGAAGTGCGATCAGGACTCCCGTCGCCCCTCCTATTTCCATGCGCTGCACGACATAAAGGACGGTAGACACCTGCAATGGATGAACCATCCACGCGGTGGCGACCATGAAGGCCGTCAAGCGCACCTGTGACCACGAAATGCTGAGCACTCGCCTGATCAGCATGGACGCCAGGGCGAACACCAGCACTGAATTCAGGAGGTGTAGAGCCAAGCCGGTCGCCTTCATCGGCCAAGGCGCCAAGCCAGTAAAGTAGTAATTCAGGCCGAAACTGAGAATTGCCAATGGGCGGCCCACGTCGCCCGTGACCCCATTGCCCATGACCTGCGCGATGGAAGTAAAGTCCATCGAGGTCAAGCGCCAATCCGGATCGTCCACCAGATTGGGAAAGTCATCAAAGATGAACCCCCCATTCAAGCCATTCCAGTAGACGCCCACTCCGAGCAACGCCAGCAGGACCAGACCCGCCAGGGGCAGCAGTCGCTGCGCAGGTGCACTTCGCATCGAATAGAACTCCCCTTGCCCCAAAAAAGAAAAGGCCGCAAAGCGGCCCTTTCCCGATACCGCTATGCCGTCTGCGCGATTAGCGGCAGGACGACGGACGGTACTTGGCGTCGATGGTCGTGGCGGAGCCCTTGCAGTCCCAGGTGATCGAGCCACCAGCGTCTGCCGGGACCAGCGCAAAGTCGCGACCGGCGACCTTGGAGCTCACCGAGCCCGAGCCCTTCATCTTGGCGGTGATCACGCCGTTCGCACCAACGGTCACGCTGGCCACGTACTTGCCGTTGATCGACGACGCGCCAGCAAGGCCGGCCATCGCATTGGTGGTCGGGAAGGCGCCCTTGTCGGCGTAGTACTCGGTAACAGCGGTCTTGGCACCCGAGCTCAGGGTCATCGCTTCGGAAACCTGCGAGCGTGCCACATAGTCCTGGTAAGCCGGCAGCGCGATTGCAGCCAGGATGGCGATGATCGCAACAACGATCATCAGTTCGATAAGGGTGAAGCCCTTCTGGTTCTTCATTGGTACATCCCCAAGATAAGTGGTGGTTGATTTCAGAAGTCAGGATCGGTCTGACCAGTGGTCAGCTGAGCGGGTCCTGCCCCCTGCGGGTGGATCAACGCAGGTTGCGTGCCAACCCCGGCACGCCTCCCCCTGGATTTCCCCGCGCCCATGATGGCAGCTATTTCACGGATGGGAACCCCCCGGATGCGAATCTGCGATGGACGCGGCAATGTGACGCAGTGCGTCACCTTTGGTCGGCACCCGGCACGAATTCGCATCATGGGCCCCTTGGCAACTGCCCAGACGGGCATGAACCCGCTACCATCAGGGGCTAGATGCCCGCCTGGGGATGGCGGGTCTTGGGGAGCCGATATGTCTGTCAGTCGCAGTGCGATCAAGAAGGAGCCCGTGGCGCGCAGCACCACGGACCTGCAGCCGTTTGTCTGGGAGGGGACGGACAAGCGGGGTGTGAAGATGAAAGGGGAGCAGGCCGCGAAAAACGCGAATCTGCTGCGGGCCGAGCTGCGCCGTCAAGGCATCACCCCGGGCACGGTCAAGCCAAAGCCCAAGCCACTGTTCGGCGCAGCCGGCAGCAAGATTTCGCCGAAGGACATTGCATTCTTCAGCCGCCAGATGGCGACGATGATGAAGTCCGGTGTGCCGATCGTCTCAGCGCTGGACATCATCGCCAGCGGGCACAAGAACCCGCGCATGAAGAAGATGGTGGACGGCATCCGCACCGATATCGAGGGCGGATCGTCCCTTCATGAGGCAATCAGCAAGTATCCGGTGCAGTTCGACGAGCTCTATCGCAACCTGGTGCGTGCCGGTGAAGGCGCCGGTGTATTGGAGACGGTGCTTGATACCGTGGCCAACTACAAAGAGAACATCGAAGCCCTGAAGGGCAAGATAAAAAAGGCTCTGTTTTACCCTGCAATGGTCATTGCGGTAGCGCTCTTGGTCAGCTCGATCCTGCTGATCTGGGTGGTTCCACAATTTGAGGACGTCTTCAGGGGATTTGGCGCTGATCTGCCGGCATTTACTCAGATGATCGTAGCCGCATCCCGGTTCATGGTCTCTTGGTGGTGGCTGATCGCGATCATCGTCATCGGCAGCATCGTAGGTTTCACCATGGCCTACAAACGCTCGCCGAAGATGCAGCACGGGATGGATCGCTTGATCCTGAAAGTGCCAGTCATTGGCCAGATCATGCATAACAGCTCGATTGCCCGCTTTGCCCGCACGACCGCTGTGACTTTCAAGGCTGGCGTACCGCTGGTGGAAGCCTTGGGCATTGTTGCAGGCGCTACCGGCAATACGGTTTACGAGCATGCCGTATTGCGCATGCGCGATGACGTCTCGGTCGGTTACCCGGTCAACATGGCCATGAAGCAGACCGCCCTGTTCCCACACATGGTCATCCAGATGACGGGTATCGGTGAAGAGGCGGGCGCTCTGGACGCCATGCTGTTCAAGGTGGCCGAGTACTATGAGCAGGAGGTCAACAACGCCGTGGATGCACTGAGCAGCCTGCTCGAGCCGATGATCATGGTGTTCATTGGTATCATCGTCGGCGGTCTGGTCATTGGCATGTACCTCCCCATCTTCAAACTGGCATCGGTGGTCTGACACATACATGGCATTTCTCGACCAGCATCCCGGCCTCGGCTACCCCGCCGCGGCCGCCCTGGGGCTGCTGCTGGGCAGTTTCCTCAACGTCGTCATCCTGCGCCTGCCCAAGCGGCTGGAGTGGCAGTGGAAGCGCGATGCGCGCGAGGTCCTGGAGGAACCGGACTTCTACGAGCCCCCACCACCGGGGATCGTGGTCGAGCCCTCGCATTGCCCGCACTGCAAGCACAAGCTGAGCTGGTACGAGAACATCCCGCTGTTCAGCTGGATCATCCAGGGCGGCAAGTGCCGCCACTGCAAGGCGCCGATATCGCTGCAGTACCCGCTGGTCGAGGCCCTGACCTCAGTGCTGGTGCTGGCCTGCGTCTGGCAGTTCGGCTTCGGCTGGCAGGGCTTCGGCGCCATCGTGCTGACCTGCTTCCTGATCGCCTTGTCCGGCATCGACCTGCGCACCCAGCTGCTACCCGACCAGTTGACCTTGCCCCTGATGTGGCTGGGCCTGATAGGCAACATCGACAACCTGTACATGCCGGCCAAGCCTGCCTTGGTCGGCGCGGCGGTGGGCTATCTGTCGCTGTGGATGGTCTGGTGGCTGTTCAAGCAGCTGACCGGCAAGGAAGGCATGGGCCACGGCGATTTCAAGCTGCTGGCCGCCCTCGGCGCCTGGTGCGGGCTGAAGGGCATCCTGCCGATCATCCTGCTGTCGTCGGTGCTGGGCGCCATCATCGGCTCGATCTGGCTGTACACCCGGGGCCGTGACCGCGCCACGCCGATTCCGTTCGGCCCCTACCTGGCCATTGCGGGTTGGCTGTACTTCATGTGGGGCGCGCCCGTGGTCGAGCAGTACCTGGTGATGAGCGGACTGCGCTGAGGGGAATCCCCATGAGCCGGTATGTGGTGGGCCTGACCGGCGGCATTGCCGCCGGCAAGAGCGAGGTGACCCGGCGCTTCGAGGCGCTGGGCATCGTGGTGGCCGACGCCGATCTGGCCGCCCGCGCGGTGGTCGCTGCCGGCAGCCCCGCCTTGGGCCGCATCGCCGAGCGCTTCGGCGCCGACATGCTGCAGGCGGATGGCAGCCTGGACCGGGCGCGCCTGCGTGCCCACGTATTTGCCGACCCGACCGAACGGGCGGCACTGGAAGCGATCACCCACCCGGCCATCCGCCTGCTGATGCAACAGCAGTGCGCGCAGGCCGCCAGCCCCTATGCGATTGCCGCCATTCCGCTGCTGACCGAGGTCGGCGGGCGGCAGGCCTACCCGTGGCTGGACCGGGTATTGCTCGTGGATGCACCCGAAGCGGTGCAGCACGCCCGGCTGATGCAACGCGACGGCATCGACGCCGCGCTGGCCGACAAGATGATCGCCGCCCAGGCCAACCGCGCGCAGCGGTTGGCGCTGGCCGATGATGTGGTGGTCAACGATGGCCACCCCGAGGATCTGCAGGCGCAGGTGGAAGCGCTGCATGAGCGGTATCTGGGGTTGGCTGGGAGTTGAGGCCGGGTTGCCGGCCAGCGGCCGGCACTACCGGAGCGCATCCACGCATGGCGTGGATCTGCCCGGCGCCAGCGTGGAATTGCTGCAGAGCCGAGCCCATGCTCGGCTGCGATCATCAAGCCGAGCATGGGCTCGGCTCTACAAAGTGTTCTGCATCCACGCATGGCGTGGACCTACTCCAACTGCAGGCGGGCATAACGGGCCAGTTCTCGTGCGCCGAGCAGCAATCCATCTACGACATCCGGGCTGAGCTGCTGATGGGCACCGCCCTGCTCGCGGGCGGCTTCGGCGGCGTGCAGCACCTGCATGAGTGCATTCAAGCCGGCCAGGGTGCGGCTGAGGCCGGCCATGGTGGCCGCCTGGGCCGGGCTCAGGCCCTGCGCTTCCAGCCGTCGGCCGTCGGCTGCATCGCGCCCGTCCATGCGGGCCAGCAGCGCGGGCAGCAGATCCCTGGGATCATCGAGCAGGGTTTCGATGCGCTCGGCGACGTCGGCGGGCAGCAGGTCAGCGGCTTCGCCGATCAGGGCGTGCAGCTGGGGGAACAAGGGGCGTGCGGACATGATGAATCTCCTCGCAGACGGCGGGCCACCCGCGGATGCAAGGTGGCGGACGGTGCGGGTTGGCGTACCGGAGACCCAACAACTCAAGCGCGAGGAAAAAGACTCCAGCGGATTCTGATGAATCCCCACGCACCATCCGCCGAAACAAGGCAGCCGATGCATTTTCCATGATGAGCCGCAGCACACCCGGAGCGCTTGAGTTGAAGGTTTTTTTCAGGACGCCAATCCCGGCCAGGGCACCTGCCCCGGCCGCCCCATCTGGCCATCACGCAGCGCTGTGATCTGTAAGGAAATTCTCAAGCCGCAGTTGGGTGCACGAATGCGTGCATGCGGACACGCGCGCGGCGTGGCGGCGATCACGGTGATGTCGTGTTGGGCTTCTGGCGCATCACGACTGCGAAGTTATTTCGATGGCACTAGCGACACAGGGCGCAACACGAACCCGCGGTAGAGCCGAGCCAATGCTCGGCTCCGGGAAGCCACCGCAGCCGAGCGCGGGCTCGGCTCTACAAACGTGGAGCACCCACCAAGGTAAAGCCCCTTACAACGGCTTCGGCGAGAATGTCAGGGTGGCGATTACGCCGCGCTCGCCACCGGGGCGCACGCTGACCTGCCAGCCATACAGATCGCACAGGCGGCTGACGATCGACAGGCCGATACCACCGCCCTGCGAATGGCCGGCGTGCGTGCCGCGATAGCCGCGCTGGAACAGCTTGGCGGCATCCTCTTCGCTCAGGCCCGGTCCGCTGTCGGTTACCGACACCGAATTGCTGCCGACAAAGACGCGCACCTCACCATCCTGCGAGTACTTCACCGCGTTGCCGATCAAGTTGCCCAGCGCCACCGACAATGCGGCTTCCGGCGCATCGATCACCAGGTTGCGCTCGCCTTCCAGTGCCAGTTCCAATGGCTTGCCGCCCAGCTGTGCGCGGTGGGCATCCAGCAGCTGTTCGGCTACGCGCGCGACGTTGCTGGTGCCCTGCCCTCGTTCGTTGCGCGACAGCAGCAGCAGCGCGCCGATCAGGTCGCTGCACTGCTGTTCGGCACGCTGGATGCGCTGCAGACGCTGCAGCACCTTCTCATCCAGGCCGGGCCGGGTCAGCAGCAGCTCGGTGGCGCCACGGATCACCGCCAGCGGCGTGCGCAACTCGTGGCTGACGTCGGCGTTGAACTCACGGTCGCGCTGCACCACTTCGGTCAGCCGCGACGAATAATCATCCAGCGCCTGCGCCAGTTGCCCCACTTCGTCATCGGGGAAACGTGGCGCCAGCGGCTCGGGCTCGCTTGTGCCGCCGCGATAGGCGCGCAACCGCGCGGCCAGGTCCGAGACCGGCTTCATCACCTTCGATGCCGACCACCAGCCCAGCACCAGCGACAGCAGGCTGAACACCAGCACCGACAGCACCAGCGCGCGGTTGAGCTGCTGCCCACCGCGCACGCTGTCGGTCATGTCGTAGGCCAGGAATGCCCAGGCGTCGGGTGTTTTGCGCACGGCCAGCTTGTACGCATACGGTTGCCCGCGCTCGTCCACGCCAGAGATGTTGTGATTGCCATCGGGCAGCGCAGCCCAGTCCGGCTCTTCCTCGCGCAACGCCTCGAACTTGTCGGGTTTGACAAGGCGCGCACGCATCTGCTGCACGGGCAGGTCGGGGTTGCGATCCGGGCTCTCGTAGAACCGCCGCACGTACTCGTTGATGTTGCGGTTCATCACGTCTTCCACCAGCTGGTTTTCCACGCGCATGCGGGCCCAGTTGGTGGCGAACGCGAACAGTGTCGTCAGGCAGAAGCCCAACAACACGAACGAGACGATGATGCGGCTGCGCAGGCGCCGCCGATACGGCGAACGCCGGCGCTCCCCCTTGGTTGCCACGGAATCAGGCTTCCGGGGTAGCGATGCGGTATCCGATGCCATGGCGGGTCTGGATCAGCGGCACTTCAAACGGCTTGTCGACCACCGCACGCAGGCCGTGGATGTGGACACGCAGAGAATCCGAGTCGGGCAGCTCTTCGCCCCAGACGCGGGTTTCCAGCTCCTGGCGGGTGACCACGGCCGGCGCGGCTTCCATCAGGGCCTGCAGGATCTTCAGCGCGGTCGGGTTGAGCTGCAGCAGCTTGCCCTGGCGGCGCACTTCCAGCGTGTCCAGGTTGTATTCCAGATCGCCGGTTTCCAGCACGCGGGTCTGCACGCCTTTGCCCCGGCGCGACAGCGCGTTCAAGCGCACTTCCACTTCCTGCAGCGCGAACGGCTTGATCAGGTAGTCGTCGGCGCCGGAATCGAAACCGGCCAGCTTGTTGTCCAGCGAGTCGCGGGCGGTCAGCATCAGTACGGGGGTCTGCTTGCGCGCTTCGTTGCGCAGCTTGCGGCAGACTTCAATGCCGTCCATGCCCGGCAGGTTCAGGTCCAGAACGATGGCGTCGAACTCGTGGACCACCGCCAGGTGCAGGCCGGTCACGCCGTCGGCGGCGAAGTCCACGGTGTGGCCACGATCCTCAAGGTAGTCGCCAAGGTTGGCGGCGATGTCGCTGTTGTCTTCGATTACGAGAATGCGCACTGGGACCTCTGGTTCTTGAAGGGTCGTCGGGGGGCCAGGCCCACCTGCTCAGGATGCCCCTGTGCGGGTGGACGCGACGTCTACCTGCTGAACGATACAGGTTCCATTCTTAACATTTCGTACCGAAGGGACGACACCGGCAAACGCCCCCGGGGCGAGCGCTCAGCGGCTGATGCGCTGCTGGTCGGTCAGCGCCCGGCGGCTGTCTTCCTGGGCCTTGCGACGCTGGGCCACGGTCAGGCAGACACTGGTCGGCATGTTGCTGCCGGTCAGGCGCTCGCGGCGGCAGATCATGCGGCTGTCGGCCTGGGCGCGGGTCATGATGGTGTTGACGATCTCCTGCTCGTTGAACAGGTCGTTGCGCTCCTGCGGGGCCAGCTCATCCAACTTCTCGCGGCCATTCATCTTGATCCGGATCCGGTTCAGCGCCTGCTGCACGCGGCTCTTGTCCTCCAGCCCGATCTCGCTGTAGTCCTCGCTGCCCATGGCCGTTTCAACCCGGCGGATCTGTTCGGATACCGGGGTGAAGGCATCCATCTGCACGGTGTCCTTCTGCGCCTTGGCCTGCACGGTGGCCACCAGGCCGAGCGACAGCATCAGGGCGAGCGTAGTAATGCGGTACATGACGAGCTCCATGTTCGTCCATGAATAGGGTCTCGACTTTACGGTTGCGCCGATGCGTCCACAAGGGACGCACGGCAGGGTGACCGATGGCGGCCTGCGACCGGCCCAACCACGGTTACGGCTTGTAGTTGTTGAAACGCTGGTTGTCGTTGAGGGCCTTGCGGCTGTCTTCCTGCGCCTTGCGGCGCTGGGCCACGGTCAGGCAGACGCTCTGCGGCATGTTGCTGCCGGTGGTGCGCTCGCGGCGGCAGACCATGCGGCTGTCGGCATGGGCGCGGGTCATGATCGTGTTGATCACTTCCTGGTCGTTGAAGATCTCGGTGCGGTCCTGCGGGCTCAACTGCTCCACCCGTTCGTGGTCGCCCATCTTGATCTTGATGCGGCCCAGCGCCTGCTGTACGCGGCTTTTGTCTTCCAGCCCGATCTCGCTGTAGTCCTCGGTGTTGATCGCCGTCTCAACGTTGCGGATCTGTTCGGCCACCGGCGCGTTGGCGTCGAACTTCACCTGCCCTTTATCGGGCTTGGCGTGCGCAGTGGTGGCCAGTGCCAGGCCCAGCATCAGGGCGAAGGGGGTCATGCGCTGCATAGTTACCTCCAGGTTCTTCCATGAGTGGAACATCGACCCTGCGGTGCCACCGATACGCCGTTAAGGCACCCCGGTGGACCGAAAGGCGGTGCGGTCAACGCCCAGCGGGCGGTGGGCTGAGCGTGTTGTAGCTGCGCTGGTCGTTGATCAGCGCCTTGCCTTTCTCTTCGATCCGGCGCCGTTCGGCCACGGTCAGGCAGCGGCTCCTGGGCATGTTGCTGCCGGTGGTGCGTTGGTACCTGCAGATCTGCCGGCTGTCGTCATGGCCACGCGCCATCAGGGTGTTGATGCGTTCCTGCTCGTTGAAGACCTCGGCCTGCAACTGCGGCGGCAGCTCCTGCACGGTCTGGCGTTCGCCCATGTGCTGGCGGATACGCGACAGCGCCTGCTGCACCTGGCCGCGATCCTCGGCAGACAGCTCGGCGTAGTCGGGGGCGGCCAGCGCGGCTTCCACCTGGCGCATCTGCTCGACGACCGAGCCCTGCCGGTCCATCTGTACAGCGACTTTCTCCGGCTTGGCGGCAACAGCGCCAGACAGGCCCAGCAGCAACGCGATCGTCATGATGCGGTACATCGCCAACCTCCCGATCCATCCCGGAACGAAGGGCCAACTCTACGACCGTCACGCGGCCTCCACAAGAGACCTTGGGCACAGAGCCGACAGGCATAAAAAAGGCCCAGGCGGTGCACCCGCCTGGGCCTGAAGTCGTATCCCGATACCGATCCTGCTGAGAGGCAGAGCTGCGGTTCGCTGAAGCCTACGCCGGGGCCGATTAAAGCCTCGTTAAAGCCCCGGATCATTTGCCCATGAGAATCACAACCCCATGAATAATCAAGGCTTTTTGATCTTCTCTACGTGTTCGATGATGCGTGTGGCCACGTCGACCCCGCAGGCCGCTTCGATGCCCTCCAGCCCCGGCGTGGAGTTGACCTCCAGCACCAGCGGGCCGCGCGCGGAGCGGATCAGGTCCACGCCGCACACCGACAGGCCCAGCGCCTTGGCCGAACGCACCGCCACCTGCTGCTCGGCGCGACTGGCCTTGGCCGCCACGGCGGTGCCGCCGGCGTGCAGGTTGGAGCGGAAGTCACCCTCCGGTGCCTGCCGCTGCATCGACGCCACCACCTGGTCGCCCACCACGAAGCAGCGCAGGTCGGCGCCCTTGGCCTCGCCGATGAATTCCTGCATCAGGAAGTTGGCGTACAGGCCGCGCAGCGCTTCGACAATGCCGCGCGAGGCACTGGCCTTTTCGGTCAGGATCACGCCGCGACCCTGGGTGCCTTCATTGAGCTTCACCACATGCGGCGGCGGGCCGAGCATGGACAGCAGATCGACGGTGTCATCGGGGTTGTCGCCGAAAACGGTGACCGGCATGTCGATGCCCTTGGCCGCCAGCAGCTGGTGCGCGCGCAGCTTGTCGCGCGAACGCAGGATGGCATCGGACGGATTGGGCGTGCGTGCGCCCATCAGTTCGAACTGGCGCAGCACGGCGGTGCCGTAGCGGGTGATCGAGGCACCGATGCGCGGAATGACCATGTCCACGCCGGTCATCGGCCGGCCTTTGTAGTGCATGGAAAAGCCATCGGCGGCGATGCGCATGTAACAGCGCAACGGGTCGAGGATGCGCACGGTGTGGCCACGCGCGCGTGCCGCCTCGACCAGCCGACGGGTGGAATACAGGGAGCTGTTGCGGGACAGGATGGCGAGCTTCATCGCGGAGGGATCGGTCGGCAGGCGCGCAGCATAGCGCGGGCGTGTGGCGGGCGGATGATGCCCGTCGCCGACGATCTCGAGCGTTGTGGATGAAGCTTCAGCTGTCCCGTTCAGCACTGACCTGGAAGCCACGGGCCGCTTCGCCCAGCGCCGCCACGCAGGCCATCTGCAGGGCAGAATTGCTGAACGCCTGCTGGTAGATCTGCTCGAGCAGTTTCGCGGCCTTGGGACCACCGGCACGCCCGAGCGCGCGCACGGCCTCAAGCTGCTTGTTCGAGCCGACGCCGGCTGAAAGAAAGATCCGATGGATGCGCTCGACGACGTCGTTCCGGCAGTTCATGGAAGGCAGCTCCTGATCAGTATCCGCTCACGCTAGCTGCTCAGTGCCGGCCTGCCCATGGGAAAAGTTTGAAGCGTTACGCGCCCCTCCGCAGCGCCTCTAGGAGTTCTACGAAAATGTCGCTTTCGGCTGGAAGCAGGCGAGCGTGCCGATCACCATGGAAGCTCCTCCCAAAGCGGAAATCCCGATGTCGAAAATGGAGCGACTTGCACAGAAGCTGCAGCAATCCGCACACGCGGAGCAGGCCAGGGCCGCCGCCATCGAAAAGCAGTACCAGGACTGGATCCAATCGCTGCATGTGCTGTTCGACACCATCGAACTGTGGCTGCAACCGTTGGTGCAGGCGAAGGTGGCCACGCTACGTCGGGACACGGTCACCATCACCGAGAATCCGTCATCCGGGGAACTGAAAACCTACGCGGCCCCCGCACTGACCCTGAACGTCAATGGCAAGGCCGCCGCGATCAAGCCTCTGGCCCGCTTCTGCTTCGGCTGCCAGGGACGGGTGGATATTCTGGCCCGGGAAAACCAGTGGCACCTGACACGGCACTTGGAGCCGGACGAGGTCTGGTACCTGCACACGCATGATCGCGCCCAGGGACGCGTGCTGGACGCGGACGCGTTGGCCGCGGTGTTCGCGGCGTACTGAGGCGGTCTGAAGGAACCTGCGCGGCGGAAACGCGACGCGGTCTTGAAGGATGGAGCGGGCGATGGGAATCGAACCCACGTCAGTAGCTTGGGAAGCTACAGCTCTACCATTGAGCTACGCCCGCAGTGCGCGGTGAAAGTCTATGCGGTTGGCCCGGTGTTGCGCAATGGCGGCCACCGCATCCGCGAGGGGTCAGAGCCCTTTCCTCGCGGAAAGGGCTCCGACCCCCGGCGGTTGCTGCTTAGAACGTGCCGCTGAAGTTGGCGAACAGGGTGGCGTCCTGCGCGCGCTTCTGGCCGGTCGACGCGCTCAGGCCGAAGTTGCTCTGCAGGCCGAACAGTTCGGTGCGGGCACCCAGCACGACGGTGGCGTAGTTCTTGTCGAACTTCAGGCCCGGCACGCGGTAGCTGCCCAGTTCCGGCAGGGTCTGCAGCCAGGCGCTGGCCTGCTTGGTGTCCTCGAACTCGTGGTCGTAGGTCACCTGCGCGTACGGCTTGAGGGTGCCGCCATCGAAGCGGGCCTGCCAGCCGATGCGGCCGACGGTCGAATCGACATTCTGGCGGTCGTAGCCCAGCGCGGTGGCCAGCGTGCCGGCCGCGGCGCTTTCGGTGTAACCGTCGATCTTCACCTTCTGCCAGATCACCGAAGCGATCGGGCCGTGACGGAAGCCGCCTTCGGTGCCGAACTCGTAACCGGCGTTCAGGGCGGCGGTCAGGTTGCTGCCGTCCGGCGAACCACCATGCTCACGGGTGGCCGGGCCCAGCTGGACCTTGCGGTTCACGTCATAGGACAGCCAGGTGTAGCTGACCTGACCGTTCACCCAGATGCGGTCGCCGTACCAGCCAGCGAACAGACCGGCCGAGGTGTCCTTCTGGGTGAAGTCGCCGCGGTTGTTGCCGAAGTCGGCGTTGAGGCGACCGAAACCGGCGAAGCCGCCGAACACCATGCCGTCGCGTGCCCAGTCGATACCGAACAGGCCGGCCGGGGCCAGCCCGTCGTACAGGTCGGCGTGGTCGTAGCGCTGCAGGTCGCCCCGCACGCCACCCCACCAGGACAGGCCGTCAGCCGGACGACCGCCCAGGTGCATGCTGACCTGGTCGGCGCGCGAGCGGCCGATGGTCTGCGCCGAGTGGCTCAGCACCTGCTGCAGGCGCGGCGCTTCCAGCACCGAGACTGCGTACTGGCCCAGCAGCTGATGGCCGGCGGTGGTCGGGTGCACGCCATCGGCGAACAGGTAGGTGTTGGCCGCATCCGGGCTGACGTAGCTGGTCGGGTTGCAGGTCAGGATGCTCTGCGTCGAGTTGGCCGGATCGATCTTGCAGGCGGTGCTGGTGACGTTGGTGAAACCGTACATGCCCGGGTTGGCGGTCACTTCACGCAGGATGCTGAAGGTATCGAGCGGAATGAACTCGATGCCCGCCTGCTTCAGGCCACCGTACAGGGCCTTGTTGTAGCCGGCCGACAGTGCGGTGGCGGCGGCGGCATTGGGGCCGCGGAACTGTGGGGTGATGCCCACATCCGGCAGGTTTGGTACCAGCACGTACTGGGCGCCGGCCTGCTTCAGCGCACCCACCAGCGCGATCTGGTCGGTGACCGCTGCGCCGATGATGCCCTGCACCTGGGCCTGCGACGCGCCACCTGCCGCCGCACGGGTGGCCGCGAACAGATCATTGGCGCCTCCCCATACGGTGTACAGGGCGTTGCCGTCGGCCTTGCCACCGTTCGCAGCAAGGTAGCGGGTTGCTTGCGACTTCAGCGACGGAATCACGCCCAGGCCACCGGCCTCGTCCACTGACACGCGGGCACCGCCGACTGCATAGTTGTCACCGCTCTGGCCGTTGCCGTTGGCGGCGCCATTGAGGCCATAGTAGTTGGCGACCTGCTGCGACCACACCCAACCCGGGTTGGTGGTGAACTGGCCGGTGACCGGACGCACATCGGCCGGCAGCAGCGGGCGGAAATAGCCGGCGTCGGTCAGGCTGTCGCCGAAGAACACGGCCTTGGAATACGGGGATTCGCCTGCCATGGCCGGAACCGCGGCCAGCGCGATCGCGGCCGCCATCAGGGAGCGGATCGGGCGTTTGCTGAGCAGCATGTAAGAAACTCCTGTGGGGATATCGTTGAGGACCCGGCGGACGTACGCCGGCGCACGGTGAATGGTTTCACTGCGCCGCCTTTTGCTCACGCTGCGCCGCCGCATGGATTGTCGCCCGGCAGCGTCGGACAACGCTGTGCCGGGGCTGGCGGCCGAGGCAATTTGCAAGGGTTCCGATCCGCGAAGGCCATAGGCGACAATGCGGCGATGAACATCCAGCTCAACGGCGAACCCCGTACCCTGCCCGCCTCGGCGACCCTCCACGATCTGCTGCAGGCAGAGCAGCTGCTGCAACGCCGGGTCGCGGTCGAGGTCAACGGCGAGATCGTCAGCCGCAGCCGCCACGGCGAGCACGTGCTGGCCGAAGGCGACGTGGTGGAGATCGTGCACGCGCTGGGTGGGGGCTGAGACCTATCCGCGCAGTGCTGGCCGCTGGCCAGCAATCCGACGCTGTCAGGCACCCTGCATTTGCCGGCCAGCGGCCGGCACTACCCATACCGATCCGCGGCCGGCACGCCATTGCGTGACCCCATCTTCAGGCGGATAAGCGATAATCGCGCCATGAACGTTCATGTCTCCCCCGATTCGCTGGTGATCGCCGGCAAGACCTATGGCTCGCGGCTGCTGACCGGCACCGGCAAGTTCAAGGACCTGGAAGAAACCCGCCTGGCCACCGAGGCCGCTGGCGCCCAGATCGTCACCGTGGCCATCCGCCGCACCAACATCGGGCAGAACCCGGGCGAGCCGAACCTGCTGGACGTGCTGCCGCCGGAGCGCTTCACCATCCTGCCCAACACCGCCGGCTGCTACACCGCCGAGGACGCGGTGCGTACGTGCCGCCTGGCCCGTGAGCTGCTGGACGGCCACAACCTGACCAAGCTGGAAGTGCTGGGCGACCAGAAGACCCTCTACCCGGACGTGATGCAGACCCTGAAGGCTGCCGAGCAGCTGGTCAAGGACGGTTTCGAGGTGATGGTCTATACCTCCGACGACCCGATCCTGGCCAAGCGCCTGGAAGAGATCGGCTGCGCTGCGGTGATGCCGCTGGCCGCGCCGATCGGTTCGGGCCTGGGCATCCAGAACAAGTACAACCTGCTGCAGATCATCGAAGACGCCAAGGTGCCGATCATCGTTGATGCCGGCGTGGGTACCGCGTCGGACGCGGCGATCGCGATGGAGCTGGGCTGCGACGGCGTGCTGATGAACACGGCCATTGCCGGTGCGCGCAGCCCGGTGCTGATGGCCAGCGCGATGCGCAAGGCGGTCGAGGCCGGCCGCGAGGCCTTCCTGGCCGGGCGCATCCCGCGCAAGCGCTACGCCAGCGCCTCCTCGCCGGTGGACGGGCTGATCGGCTGATGACCAATCCTTTTGACAGCGCCGGTTCCAAGGCCCCGCCCAAGCCCTTCACCGTGAGCGAGGGCCGCCGCGAGGTGCGCAGCTTCGTGTTGCGCCAGGGCCGTTTCACTCCCGCCCAGCAGCGCGCATTCGACGAACGCTGGCCGCGCTTCGGCATCGATTACAACGGCCAGCCTCGTGACCTGGACGCCACCTTCGGCCGCCCGGCACACAAGGTGCTGGAGATCGGCTTCGGCAATGGTGCCGCGCTGCGGTTCGCCGCCCAGCACGACCCATCGCGCGACTACATCGGCATCGAGGTGCACGCCCCGGGCGTGGGCCGGCTGCTGAACGCGCTGGCCGAGGACAATGCCGACCACGTGCGCCTGTACCACCACGACGCGGTGGAAGTGCTGCAGAACGAGATCGCCGACGGCGCGCTCGATGAAGTGCGCATCTACTTCCCGGACCCATGGCACAAGAAGCGCCACAACAAGCGCCGCCTGCTGCAGCCGGCATTCGCCGAACTGCTGGTGCGCAAGCTGCGCCCGGGGGGCCGCCTGCACTGCGCGACCGACTGGGAAGACTACGCCGAGCAGATGTGGGACGTGCTCGACGCCACCGCCGGCCTGGTCAACCGCGCCGGCCCGCGGGGCAGCGTGCCGCGCCCGGACTGGCGCCCGCAGACGCACTTCGAGACCCGCGGCCAGAAGCTCGGCCACGGCGTCTGGGACCTGTTGTACGACCGCACCTGACGATCGCCTGAGGACGCCGCGCCCCACATGGATACCGCGCTGACGCTGACCAACGACATGAAGCTCGTGCTCGGGCTGGTCGGCTTCACGATGGCGATGTTCCTGTTCGAGCGCATCCGCGCCGACGTGGTCGCGCTGGTGGTGCTGGTGGTGCTTGGTGTCACCGGCCTGATCGCGCCGGAGGAGATCTTCGGCGGTTTCTCCGGTAACGCGGTGATGAGCATCATCGCCACCACCATCCTCGGTGCGGGCCTGGACCGCACCGGGGCGCTGAACCGGCTGGCGGCCTGGCTGCTGCGGCGCGGCCACGGCGTCGAGCAACGGCTGCTGATGATGACCACCGCCATCGCCGGCCTGAACTCGTCCTTCATGCAGAACCCGTCGGTGATGGCGTTGTATCTGCCGGTCGCCTCGCGACTGGCGGCGCGCACCGGGCTGACGATGCAGCGCCTGCTGCTGCCGATCTCGGCGGCGATCGTGATGGGCGGCGCGCTGACCATGGTCGGCAATTCGCCGCTGATCCTGCTGAACGATCTGCTGGCCTCGGCCAACAACAACCTGCCTTCCGGCCTGGCCACCATCGAGCCGCTGCGCATGTTCGCGCCGCTGCCCATCGGTGTGGCGTTGCTGATCGCTTCGTTGCTGTACTTCCGCTACTACGGCGACCGCAAGCTGATCGAAGAGGAAAGCCTGGTCAATGACGGGGTCACCCCGGCGCGCACCGAGAGCTACTTCGCCAAGACCTATGGCATCGAAGGCGATGTGTTCGAGCTGGTGGTGACCGCCGAGAGCCCGCTGGTGGGCATGACCCTGGGCGAGGCCGAGACCCTGCACGATGCGCCGCTGCTGCTGGCCCTGAAGACCGGCAACGACACCCGCCTGGCACCGCCGGCGGAGATGCGCATCTGGGTCGGCAGCGTGCTTGGTGCGATGGGCCCACGCCAGCAGATCAGCGACTTCGCGCAGAACCAGTTCCTGCGCATGTCCTCGCGCCTGAAGCACCTGGGTGACCTGTTCAACCCCAGCCGCGCCGGCATTTCCGAGGCAGTGGTGCCACCGACCTCGAACGTGATCGGCAAGAGTGCGGCCGATCTGCGCCTGCGCAAGGAGCGCGGCATCAGCCTGCTGGCGATCAACCGCGACAAGCAGGTGATCCGCGAGGACGTGCGCGACGTGCAGCTGCGCGCCGGCGACATGCTGGTGTTCCACAGCATCTGGACCGACCTGGCGCAGGCCGCACGCAGCCGCGACTTCGTGGTCGTGACCGACTACCCGACCGGCGAGCAGCGCCCGCACAAGTTCAAGATTGCGATGGCGATCTTCGCGCTGACCATCCTGATCGCGCTGACCAGCAAGCTGCCGGTGGCGCTGACGCTGATGACCGGCGTGGCCGGCATGCTGCTGACCGGCGTGCTGCGCATGGACGAGGCGTATGCCTCGATCAACTGGAAGACGGTGTTCATGATGGCCGGGCTGATTCCGCTTGGCTGGGCGATGGATTCCAGCGGCGCGGCCGCGTGGGTGGCCGGCCATACCATCGACAAGCTGCCGACCGGCATTCCGGTGTGGGTGCTGGAGGTGGCGCTGGCGCTGCTGACCACGGCGTTCTCGCTGGTGATCAGCCATGTGGGTGCGACCATCGTGATGGTGCCGATCGCGGTGAACCTGGCACTGGCAGCGGGGGGCAACCCGACCGCGTTCGCGCTGATCGTGGCGCTGTCGGCGTCCAACAACCTGATGACAGCCTCCAACCCGGTGATCTCGATGATCACTGGCCCGGCCAACTACACCCCGCGCGAGATGTGGCGGGTCGGCGGCCCACTGTCGCTGATCTACACCTGCGTGGTGGTGCTGATGATCAACCTGATGTTCTGAGGGTTGGGGTTTGTTGGCAGGGCTGCGCCCTGCACCCGCAGAAGCCGAAGCAACAGCAACAGCAACAGCAACAGCGTGCATTCCGTGGGATGGCGGGGGTGGGTCCGGTTGCGGGGGACGCTGCAAGTACGTCCCTGTAAGCTCGGTCGCCGCATCCATGCGGCTCACGCCCCCGCAACCGGACCCACCCCGCCTTCGACAGTTTCACGCGGCTGGTGGTGGGTGCCGACCGTTGGTCGGCACCGTAGATCCACGCCATGCGTGGATGCCTTTTGTAGCGTCGAGCCATGCTCGACTGCTCCTGGCTTGATGGGGTCAGAGCCGTTTTCCTGCGGAAAACGGATCCGACCCCCAGCTGGCCTCAAGCCAGGTAAACCTGCCCGTCGCGCACGTCCACCGGCACAGCGCGCAGCCGGTCGCCCTTGCAGGGGCCGGCGATGCAGTCGCCGCTGTCCAGCGCGAACGAGGCACCATGCGCGGCACACACCAGATGACCCTCGCGGCTCTTCAGGAACTGGCCCGGCGCCCAGTCCAGGCGGCGGCCGGCGTGCGGGCAGATGTTCAGGAACGCACGCACCTGCGCGCCGTCGCGGTACAGCAGCAGCGATTCGGCATCGCCATCGACCACCGCTTCGACCTCGGCAAACGCGCCATCGGCAATGGCATCAAGGGCGATCAGGGCAGCAGCGATAGTCATGGCGAAGGCTCGGACGGTAAACCGGAATTGTCGCATGCCTGCTCAGGTGACTGGCTGCGACATGAACACAAGTCATTGATCCGTAATAAGCACAGGCTATATTTAACGAGTTTTTCACTCAATGAAAGTGGCGCGTCCCGATACTTTGGTTTCGCTGATCCCAGCCTATCGAGCCGCCATGTTCAATCGCGCATCCGCCTTCAACCAGTTCCGCACCCTGTTCGCGCCGCGCAAGCCGCGTCACCCGCTGGTGCGCGTTGCCGTTGGCCTGCTCGGCCTGGCGATCCTGGCGGCGATGGTGTTCATCGGTGTGTTCGTTGGCGCGGCGATGATCCTGGTCGGCCTGGCGTGGAAGCTGCTGGCCTCGCGCAAGCCGGGCGTTGCGCGTCCGGTTGACCCGACCGTGGTTGAAGGCGAGTACCGCGTGGTGCGCAAGCCGGTGTTGCCGGCCTCGCGCTGATCCAGGCCTTCCGCGCCCGCTGACGGCGGGCGCCATGCGTTCTAGACTGCGGGCACGCCCTTCCTGGATGCCCGCATGTCCGATGTCTCCGATGTGATCCCTGCCGTAGCCCTGCCGCGTGTACCGGTAGCCGGTGGCGGCAGCTTCCCCGTGCACCGCATCTACTGCGTCGGCCGCAATTTCGCCGACCACGCCCGCGAAATGGGCGCGGCGGTGCCGGCGGCCGATGACCGCGGCCGCCCGATGTTCTTCAGCAAGCCGGCCGACGCCATCGTGGTCGGCCACGACGATGCCATCCCCTATCCGCCAGCAACCGCCAACCTGCACCACGAAGTGGAACTGGTGGTGGCGATCGGCCGCGATGCGCCCGCAGGCGAGCTGGCCGTGGCCGACGCCGATGCGCTGGTCTATGGCTACGCCGTCGGCCTGGACCTGACCCGCCGCGACCTGCAGGCCGCGGCCAAGGACAAGGGCCACCCGTGGGACGCGGCCAAGGGCTTCGACGCCTCCGCGCCGATCAGCGAAATCGTCCACGCCGAGGAAGTCGGCGACCTCGCCGCGCTGAACCTGTCGCTGGAGGTCAACGGCGAAGTGCGCCAGCAGGCACTGCTCGACCAGATGATCTGGAACGTACCGGAGATCCTGCATGAGCTGTCCAAGCTGTGGCAGCTGCGTGCCGGCGACCTGGTGTTCATGGGCACCCCGTCCGGGGTGGCTGCGTTGAAGCCCGGCGACCGCTTCAGTGCCCGCCTTGAAAACGTGGCCGAGCGCCACGGCGTGATCGCCGGCTGACATCACCTGCGCTACCCTGCGCGCTGTCCACTTCCCCACCGGAGAAAAACAACAATGGGAATGCTCACCGAGTTCAAGGAATTCGCCATGCGCGGCAACGTCATCGACCTCGCCGTCGGCGTGGTGATCGGCGCGGCCTTCGGCAAGATCGTGACGGCGCTGGTCGAGAAGATCATCATGCCGCCGCTGGGCTACCTGATCGGGCGCGTGGATTTCTCCAGCCTGGCCTGGACGTTGTCGCCAGCCCGGATCGGACCGGATGGCAAGGAGATCCCGGCGGTGGTGGTTGGCTACGGCGACTTCATCAACACCGTCATCCAGTTCGTGATCGTGGCTTTCGCGATCTTCATCGTGGTCAAGGCGATCAACCGGCTGTCTCGCAAGAAGGAAGCTGCCCCGGCGGCGCCGGCCGAAGAAGTGGTGCTGCTGCGCGAGATCCGCGACAGCCTGAAGAAATGAGGTATCGGGCGCCTATGGGCGCCCCTCCCATCTGTAGAGCCGAGCCCACGCTCGGCTGATCTGCAAAAGGCAGCCGAGCATTGGCTCGGCTCTGCAGAAGCAGGCGAAAGCCCCGCCCCGGCGGGGCTTTCGCTTTGCCGGTCATGGCGGAAAACAGCGTTCGCGCCAGCCATGACCTCCCGCCCATGCGCCGGGCTGAACGACTGTTAAGCTCCAAGGCTTAGGTCCCTTCCCGGAGTTGTCCATGCGTCGCCGCGTCCTTGCCATCGCATCCTCCCTCGCCCTGCTGGCCGCCCCGGCCTTCGCGGCGCCGCACACCACTACCCTGCCCCCGGCGTCGCTGGCCACCGCCGCACAGCTGCGCGACCAGGCGCTGGCCGATGACACCGGCTGGAAGGTTGTCGAGTCGCTCACCACCGAGATCGGTCCGCGCATCGCCGGCAGCGAAGCCGACGCCCGCGCCGTGGCCTGGGCCGAAGCCAAGTTCAAGGCCCTCGGTTTCGACAAGGTGTGGAAGGAGCCGGTGACATTCCCGAAGTGGGAGCGGCGCAGTGAACACGCCGCCGTGACCGGCAGGAACCCGCAGCCGCTGCAGATCACTGCACTGGGCGGCAGCCCAGGCGGCACCGTGGAAGCCGAGGTGGTGCGCTTCGCCGACCTGGCCGCGCTGCAGGCCGCACCGGCGGGCTCGCTGAAGGGCAAGATCGCCTTCGTCGATTACCAGATGCTGCCCTTCCGCGATGGCCGCGATTACGGCCGCGGCGGTGCGATCCGCAGCAAGGGGCCGTCCGAAGCGATCCGCAAGGGCGCGGTCGGTTTCCTGATGCGCTCGGCCGGTACCGACTCGCACCGCGTGCCGCACACGGGTATCACCCGTTTCGATGACGGCCTGACCCCAGTGCCGTCGGCCGCGCTGTCGGTGCCCGATGCCGACCAGCTGGCCCGCCTGCTGGCGCGTGGCAGCACCACGGTGAAGATGGCACTGGATTGCGGTTGGGATGGCACCGCCACCTCCTACAACGTGATCGGCGAGATCACCGGCCGCAGCCTGCCGAAGGAAGTGGTGGTGATCGGTGGTCACCTGGATTCGTGGGACCTGGGCACCGGCGCGGTGGATGACGGCGCGGGCGTGGGCATCACCATGGCCGCAGGCCACCTGATCGGCCAGCTCAAGCAGGCACCGAAGCGCACCATCCGCGTGATCGCCTTCGCCAACGAGGAACAGGGCCTGTACGGCGGCAAGGCCTACGCCGAAGCGCACGCGAAGGACGTGGCCCTGCACCAGCTGGCCGCCGAGAGCGACTTCGGCGCGGGCCGCATCTACGCCTTCAATACGGGTTCGCCGAATCCGGCAGGCTCGCGTGAAGCGACGAAGCAGATTGCCGAAGTGATGAAGCCGCTGGGCATCGAGTACCAGGCGGACAAGGGTGGCCCGGGCCCGGACGTCGGCCCACTGGCCGCCAAGGGCGGTGCGTGGGCGTGGCTGGCGCAGGATGGCTCGGACTACTTCCACCTGCACCACACCGCCGACGACACGCTGGACAAGATCGACCCGAAGGCACTGGCGCAGAACGTGGCCGCGTACACCGTGTTCGCCTACCTGGCGGCGGAAGCGGATGGCAGTTTCGGTAGCGAGGCCAAGGCGACCACACCGCCGAGCGAATGATGCGCTTGCGCCGGGCCATGCCCGGCGAGCACAGCGGGACGAGCGGTGCGAACCGAGGTTCGCACCCATCGGGTGATGGCGTGAGTCAGACCCCTCGCCATGGCGAGGGATCCGCCCCCGATCCGGTCAGCCTTCCCACACGCTGGTGTTGCGCACGCCCAGCAGTTCCGGGTTGAACAGTGGATCCTTGCCGGCATGGCGATGCTGCTCGTAGTCCCGCAGCGCCGCCAAGGCCGGTTTCTGCAGCAGCAGGATGGCGATGATGTTCAACCAGCTCATCAGGCCGACGCCGATGTCACCCAGCGACCAGGCCACCGTTGCACTGTTCACCGCCGAGTAGCCTGTTGCCGCCAGGAACAGCAGCTGGAAGCCGCCGATCACCCAGGGTGCCGGACGGTTGCAGCACAGATAGCTGACATTGGTCTCGGCCATGTAGTACAACGCCAGCAGTGTGGTGAACGCGAACGGCAGGATCGCCAGCGCCACGAATGAACGGCCGAAGCCCGGCAATGCCGATTCCACCGCATGCTGCACGAAGCGTGGCCCGGCCTCGACGCCCGGCAGATTGCCCAGCAGCAGGCGCGTCTCATCCGGAATGCCGTTCACTGCCGGGTCGTAGACGTTGTACAGGCCCGTGGAGAGGATCAGGAAGGCCGTGGCACTGCACACCACCATCGTGTCGATGTAGACCGAGAACGACTGCACCAGGCCCTGCTTGACCGGATGCGAGACTTCCGCGGCAGCGGCCGGATGCGCGCCACTGCCCATACCGGCCTCGTTGGACAGCACGCCGCGGCGCACGCCCCATTGGATGGCAGTACCGATCATCGCGCCGAACGCTGCATCCACGCCGAATGCACTGCGCAGCACCAGCATGATCACCTCCGGCACCTTCTCCGCGTTCAGCACCATCACCAGCGCCGTGACCAGCAGGTAGGCCACGGCCATCAGCGGCACCACCCATTCGGCCACGCGCGCAATGCGCCGCACACCGCCGATGAGGATGGCGCCCAGCACCACCAGCAGAACCGCGGTGGTGGTCATCACCGGTACGTCCCAGGCTTCGTTCACCGCACTGGTGATCGCATTGGACTGGGTGCCGGCCAGCATCGCGCCCGCCAGCACCGTCACCAGTGCGAACAGCACTGCATACCAGCGTTGGCCGAGGCCTTTCTCGATGTAGTACGCCGGGCCGCCCCGGTACTGCCCTTTGCCGTCTCGATCCTTGTAGATCTGCGCGAGCGTGGATTCGATGAAAGCACTGGACGCGCCGAGGAAGGCGACGATCCACATCCAGAAGATCGCGCCGGGGCCGCCGAAGGCGATGGCCATGGCGACGCCGGCGATGTTGCCGACGCCCACGCGGCTGGACAGCGAAATGGACAACGCCTGGAACGGTGAGACGCCGGCATCGGAGCGCTCATGGCGGAACATCAGGCGCAGCATGTCCGGCAATGCACGCAACTGGATGAAGCGTGTGCGCACGCTGAAGTACAGGCCGGCGAGCAGGCACAGCACCACCAGGTAGGGGCTCCAGACGACGCCGAGGATCGTGTTGACGATGGATTCGATGTTCATCGGCGGCCCCTCAGAAGAACATGCCCAGGGCAACCTGGGGGCTGACGATTCGACTGGTGTTGCGGCCCGCCACGCTGAACTCCACGCCGGCGATCAGGCCCAGCGTCGGGCTGAAGTGGTACTCCGCGGCCGGCGCCAGGGTGACGCTGCGGCTGGCCGGGCGATGTTCGTCGATACGCTCGAAGGCACCGCTTGCGTTGCGCGCGAATCCACTCAGGCGCTGTCCGGTCTCACGGCTGGCGGCTACTTCCATCACACCTACCCAGCGCGAGTTGAAGCTGTACTCGGCACCCACCGACAGGCCCAGCACCGAGCCGCGGGAGATGTGGCCCTGGAAGCTGTCATCGGTGCCGTAGACGCTGGCCCCGGAAATCGCCGTGCGCGACGGCGCCGGCCCGGCGCTGAGCTGGGCACGCCAGCGCAGCGGACGCTCGTTGCCCAGCCACACCACCTGCTGCATGCCCAGCGCGGCGGTGGTGCGCTGCACGCCGTCGCCCTGCGCATCGAGTGGATTGCCGGTGATGCGGTCATGGCTGCCGGTGCTGAAGCGCTGCACCAGCGCGACCGAGATGGCCGGGCGCGTGCCATCGGCGTTGGGCGCCTGCAGCAGGTACTGCAGGCGCGCGGTGGTATCGCCAGCGCGGAAACCGCTGCTGCGTGCGCTGCCCTGTTCGGCGCGCGATGCACTGAGATTGACCTGGCCCATCACCCGGTCGCTGAAGCCGTAGATGATCGGCACCACCGTGGCCCATGCACCGCTACGCTGCCCACTGCGGCGGCGATGGCCGCCATCGTCATAGTGATCGCGACTGTCGACCCTCACCAGATAGGGTTCGATGTACCAGTTGCCCTGCGGCAGGCCGGCCGGATTGGGGGTGATCAGCGGCCCGGTGAAGTTGACGCCGTCCAGGCTGCGTTCGCCGGCTGCGGCACGGCCGCTGGCAAGGACACTGGTCAGTACCAGCAATGCGATGAGGATACGGCGTGGGTGATGCATGGCAGCCTCTTCTGGACAACGTGGGATGGAGTTCCACCCTGCGTTGCCGGAAGCGGCTGACCAATAAGGAAACTTTCAAAACGTCATGCGCGCTTGACGCGTTTACCACCCCTGGAAGGGGTCAGAGCCCTCGCCTGCGGCGAGGGATCCGACCCGGGATACCGGATCAGCCGCGACGGCTCGCCCATTGCGCCAGCAGCACGGCCGTGGCCGAGGCCACATTCAGGCTCTCCACGGCGCCGCTGCCGGGAATCGAGACCTGCAGGTCGCACGCCCCCGCCAGGCTACGGTCCATGCCCTCGCCTTCGGCGCCCATCACGTACACCAGCCGCTCCGGCAGGGACGCGCGGAACACGTCATCCCCGCCCTCGACCAGGGTCGCGGCCAGGCCGAAACCGGCTGCGCGCAGTTGCGCCATTGCCTGAGCGGTCTCCGGCAGCTGCACCAGCGGCACCGCTTCGGCACCGCCTTCGGCCACGCGCGCGGCGGCGCCGGACAGGGCCAGCGTGCTGCCGGCCGGCAACAGCAGCGCCTTGGCACCGAAGTGCGCGGCCGAGCGCAGGATCGCGCCGAGGTTGTGCGGGTTGCCCACACCATCCAGCCACAGCGCCAGCGCCGGGCCGTCACCGACCTGCTGCAGCCACTGCGCCAGCGGCGGTGCCGGGGCGCGCAGCACGTCGGCCACCACACCTTCGTGGTGGGTGGTGCCGGCCAGCTTGTTCAGATCGCCGTCTTCAACCACGCGGTAGCCCACGCGGTTGGCCACGCACCACTTCAACAGCGGCTGCAGGCGCGGGATGCGTGCTTCCAGCAGGTACAGCTTGCGCAGCGCCTGCGGCCGCGCTTCGAACGCAGCCAGCACGGCATTCAGGCCGTACAGACGCAGCTCGTCGCTGCCACCGCGCCCACCACCGCCCGTTGCCGGCACTTCCGGGCGCGGCAACGGCGTTGCGCGCGGCGGACGGGCGGACGGGCGGCGGTTGTTCCAAGGGTTGTTCACTTACACACTCTCCTGCTTGCGCTGGCGCCAGAAATCGGCGTTCTTGATGCCCAGGGCATCAGGGTCGAACACCGGATCCAGGCCCAGCTTCTTCTGTCGTTCGTAGTCACGCAGGGCCAGCATCGCCGGCTTCTGGATGATGAGGATGGCGATGATGTTCAGCCAGGCCATCAGGCCGACGCCGATGTCGCCCAGCGCCCAGGCCAGGGTGGCATTGTGGAACGCGCCGAACACCACCATGCCGATGATGCCCAGGCGCAGCAGCAGCACGGTCAGCGGCCGCTTCCTGTTGTGGTTCACATAGCTGAGGTTGGTCTCGGCCATGTAGTAGTACGCCATGATAGTGGTGAAGGCGAAGAAGAAGATGGCCACCGATACGAACGCCGAACCCCAGCCCGGCAGCACCGCTTCCACGCCGGCCTGGGCGTAACCGGCGCCTTCGGGAATACCGGCCAGGCCCTGGAAGATCGGCGCGGCACCCTCCACCGGCGAGTACACGTTGTAGGTGCCGCTGGCCAGGATCAGGAACGCGGTGGCGGTGCACACCATCATGGTGTCGAAGTAGATCGCGAAGGCCTGCACGTAGCCCTGCTTGGCCGGGTGCGAGACTTCCGAGGCAGCCGCCGCGTGCGGGCCCGAGCCCTGGCCGGCTTCGTTGGCGTAGATGCCGCGCTTGATGCCCCACTCCACCGCCAGGCCCATCATCGCGCCGAATGCGGCATGCGTGCCGAAGGCACTCTTGAAGATGATGCCGAACATTTCCGGCACGCGGTCGTAGTTGATGATCATGATGATGATGGCCATCAGGATGAAACCGGCGGCCATGAACGGCACCACCACTTCGGCGAAGTTGGCGATGCGCTTGACGCCACCGAAGATCACCACGCCCAGCAGCAGCGCCACCACGATGCCGATCCCCAGCTTCAGCGCCTGCACCGATTCCATGCCGAAGGCCTGGCCATCGAGCGGACCGCACAGCGCGGTGCCACGGCAGGCGTTGATGATGCTGTCGGCGATGGCGTTGGCCTGCACGCCCGGCATCAGGAAGCCTGCGGCGATGATCGTGGCGATGGCGAAGGCCAGCGCATACCACTTCAGGCCCATGGCCTTTTCGATGTAGTACGCCGGGCCACCGCGGTAGCGGCCTTCGGCGTCCTTGGTCTTGTAGATCTGCGCCAAGGTGCATTCGACGTACGAGGTGGATGCGCCAAGGAAGCCCATCACCCACATCCAGAAGATCGCACCGGGACCGCCGAAGGCGATGGCGGTGGCCACGCCAGCGATGTTGCCGATGCCCATGCGGCCGGCCATCGACATGGCCAGCGCCTGGAACGAGGACACGCCGGCGTCGGATTTCTCACCCCTGACGGTGAGGCGGCACATCTCCAAGAAGCCACGGATCTGCATGAAGCGGGTGCGCAGGCTGAAGAACAGGCCGGCGCCCAGGCACACGAAGATCAGTGCCTTGCTCCAGATGATGCTGTTGATGAAGTGTACGGTTGCTTCCACGCGCGCTCTCTCCAGTCGGCGGGTTGTAAGGACGTCCCGTCGGCTGGAGGGGACCGGTCGATTCTCCCTGATCGCAGGCCGCTGCGGTAGCGCTGTTTTGCAGAGCCGAGCCCATGCTCGGCTTGGGCTCCCGAGGGCAGCCGAGCATGGGCTCGGCTCTACAGCGGCCAGCCCGCGTGTTCAGGGCAGCTGCGTGCGTACCCGGGCAAAACGGCGCAGGTCGTGCAACACGCCGCGCTTGTAGACCGCGCAACGTTCCACGCCCTCTTCCTGGAAGCCGTTCTTCTCCAGCACCCGGGCCGAGCCGAGGTTGAAGTCGACCACGGTGGCCTGCAACCTGAACAGGCGCAGCTCATCCATCACCCACGGGGCGAACAGGCCGACCACGCGGGTCATCAGGCCCTGCCCCCAATAGGCCCGGCCCAGCCAGTAACCCAGTTCGGCGGTATGCCCACGCTCGGCCACGCCCTGTTGGGCACCGACGCTGCCGCAGGCCTGGCCGTCGATCTCGATGGCCAGGTTCAGGGTGTCGGGAGCCAGCACGCGGCCGGCGAGGAAGGCCTCGCCATCCCCGCGCGTGTACGGGTAAGGGAAGCGGTCGCGCAGACCGCGCGATACCTCGGCGTCGTTGGCGTGGCGCAGCAGGGAGTCCAGGTCGTTCGGGCGCCAGGGGCGCAGCTGGAAGCCGTCGCCTTGCAGGTCTGGGGTCAGAGCCCTTTCCCTTTGGGAAAGGGATCCGACCCCGCCGGCGTACCGGTCAGGCATGACCGCCTACCGAGGGCGACTCGGCTTCCTGCTTCTCCAGCTCGCGCTTCACCGCTTCCGGCGAACGGGTGTACGGTGCCAGCCGTGCGTAGAACGCCGGCACCACGAACAGCGACAGGAACGTCGAAAGAGTCACGCCGAAAATGATCACGATGCCGATCGTGCCACGGCTGGCCGAACCAGGCCCCCCGGCGACCACCAGCGGGATCGCGCCGACCACGGTGGCGATCGAGGTCATCAGGATCGGGCGCAGGCGCACCATCGCCGACTCGATGATCGCCTCGCGCACGCTGCGCCCATCGTCGCGCAGCTGGTTGGCGAATTCGACGATGAGGATGCCGTTCTTCGCGGCAAGGCCGACCAGCATCACGATGCCGATCTGGCTGAACAGGTTCACCGTACCGCCACTCACCCACAACCCGACCAGCGCGCCGAGCACGCCCAGCGGCACGGTCAGCATGATGGTGAGCGGATGGATGAAGCTCTCGAACTGCGCGGCCAGCACCAGGTACACCACCAGCAGCGCCATCGCGAAGGTCAGCAGCACCGCGCCGCCGGCGCTCTGGTACTCGCGCGATTCGCCCTTCCAGTTCACCTGCGCGTACTGCGGCAGCTCTTCCTGGGCGACGTTCTGTGCCCAGGCGATGGCCTCGCCCAGCGGATAGCCCGGCGCCAGGCCGGCACTGATGGTGATCGAGCGCAGTCGGTTGAAGCGGTTCAGGGTGCCGGCCTCGGCCACTTCACTCAACGTGACCAGGTTGGACAGCGGCACCAGCTCGCCGGAGTTGGCGCGGACGCGGATCGCGGCCAGGTCGGCCGGGCTGGCGCGACCATCGCGACCGGCCTGCACCAGCACGTCGTACTCCTCGCCGTTGTCGACGAAGGTGGTGACGCGACGCGAGCCCATCATGGTTTCCAGCGCCGAACCGATCGCGGTGACCGGCACGCCGAGATCGGCCGCACGCTGGCGGTCAATGTTCACCCGCATCTGCGGCCGGGTTTCCTTGTAATCGGAATCGGGGCCGACCAGGCCGGGATTGTCGGCCATGCGCAGCAGGATGCGGTCGCGCCACTGCGCGATCTCGGCATATTCCGGACCGCCCAGCACGATCTGGAACGGTTGGCCGCCGCTGCGCACCAGGCCACCACCCACCTGCGTGCGTACGCGCACGCCGCGGATGGTATCCAGTTCCTTCTGCAGTTCGTTGGCGACTTCGGGCGTACCCTCGCTGCGCTGGCGCCACGGCTGCAGGAAGATGCTGACGCGGCCGGTATGCATTTCCTCGCTGGCGCCCCAGCCGCCCGGCACGCGGGGGTTGGCACGCACGATCGGCTTGTCCGGGCCGACATGCGGTGCCAGCAGCGCTTCCACCTGCTGCACCTGCTGCACGGTGTAGTCGTAGCCGGCGCCTTCCGGGCCGTCGATCATGATCTGGAACGAACCACGGTCTTCGGCTGGCGCCAGTTCCGACGGCAGCAGCTTGAGCAGGCCCCAGCTGGCGGCCAGCGCAGCCACCATCACCAGCAGGTAGATCCAGGTGCGGTCGACGTGGTGATCGAGCACTCGCCCATAGGCACCCGCAAGGCGTTCCAGGTTGCGGTTGATGAAGCCGTGCAGGCCCCGCGGGGCCTGCCCGGTATGCGGCTTGAGCAGCTTGGAAGCCATCATCGGCGTCAGCGTGAGCGCAACGAACGCGGACAACGCCACCGCGGCGGCCAGCGCCACGGCCAATTCGCGGAACAGTCGCCCGGTGTTGCCCTCCAGGAAGCCGACCGGCAGGAACACCGCCACCAGCACGGCGGTGGTGGCGATCACCGCGAAGGCGACCTGCGCAGTGCCGCGCTTGGACGCCACCAGCGGTGGCTCGCCCAGGTCGATGCGGCGCTGCACGTTCTCCACCACCACGATCGCATCGTCCACCACCAGGCCGATGCACAGCACCAGCGCCAGCAGGGTCAGCAGGTTGATCGAGAAGTCGAACGCATACAGCGCGATGAACGCCGCCACCAGGCAGACCGGCACCGTCACCGCCGGAATCAACGCGGCGCGGAAGCTGCCCAGGAACAGCCAGATCACCGCCAGCACCAGGATCATCGCTTCCACCAGGGTGGCGTAGACGCGGTCCACTGCAGCTTCGATGAAGGTGGTGTTGTCGAAGGCGACGAAGATCTGCGTGCCCTTGGGCAGGGTCAGCGCCACCCGCTCGGCCTCAGCGCGCGCAGTGCGTGCCACGTCCAGCGAGTTGGCGGTGGAGGTCTTGACGATGCCCAGGCCGATGCCGGGCTCGCCGTTGCTGCGGTAGTACGCGCGGCGTTCGGCCGAGGCCAGCTCGATCTTCGCCACGTCGCCCATGCGCACCACGTAGCCATCGCGGCCCTTGCCCAGCGGGATGGTCGCGAAATCCTCGGGCTTGATGTAGTTGCGTTCCACGCGCAGGGTGAAATCGCGGTCGGTCGACTCGATGCGGCCGGCCGGCAGCTCCACGTTCTCGTTGCGCAGTGCGGTTTCCACGTCGCCGGTGGTCAGCCCGCGCGCGGCCAGCTGGTCACGGTCCAGCCAGATCCGCATCGCATAGCGCTGGCGGCCGCCGATGCGGACCTGGGCCACGCCATCGAGGCTGGAGAAACGATCGACCACGTAGCGGTCGGCGTAGTCGCTCAGCTCCAGCGTGTCCATGGTCGAGGACACCATGTTGAACCAGATGATCGGGTCGGCATCGCTCTCGACCTTGGCAATCTCTGGTGGCCGCGCCTCTTCCGGCATGCGGTCGGCGACGCGGCTGACCGCATCGCGCACGTCGTTGGCCGCTGCTTCGATATCACGGTTGGCGGTGAACTCGATGCTGACCTGCGAGCGGCCGTTGGTGCTGCGCGCGTTGATCGAATCGATGCCTTCGATGCCAGCCAGCGCATCTTCCAGCACCTGGGTGATGCGGCTTTCGATGACCGCCGCCGACGCGCCGGTGTAGTCCACCGACACCGAAACGATCGGAGGGTCGATGGCGGGCAGTTCGCGCAGGGTCAGGCGGGTGAAGGACATCACGCCCAGCACCAGCAGCAACAGGCTCATCACCACGGCGAACACCGGCCGCTGGATGGAGATGTCGGACAGCTTCATCCGCCGTGGCCCTCGGCCGCGACCGGCGCCGGCGCGTCAGCCGGTTTGGCGCCGGAGGCCGGTGCGGCGTCCTTCGCAGCAACCTTCAGGCCCGGGCGCAGCTTGCCGGTGCCATCGACCACGATGCGCTGGCCCGCTTCCAGGCCCTGCCTGATCTCGACCACGCCGGCACGGCGCGCGCCGGTGACCACGTCCACCCGCTCGACGCTGTCGTCGGCCTTGATGCGGTACACGAAGGTATCGCGGCCGACCTGTACCACGGCGATCTCCGGGACCACCAGCGCCGGGCGCTCGGGGCGGAACAGGCGCACGTCCAGCAGCATGCCCGGGCGCAATGCGTGGTCGCCATTGGCGAAATCGGCGCGCACGGTCACCGCACGGGTGGCCGGATCGATGCGCGCATCGATGGTGCTGACCACGCCCTCGAAGGTGCGACCCGGCCAGGCCACGCTGGTGGCACTGACCTTGTCACCAACGCCCAGCGCAGCCAGCTCCACTTCCGGCACCTGGAAATCGACATGCATGTGCTCGATGTCGTCGAGCGTGGCGATGACCGTGGTCGGGGTCAGCAGCGATCCCGGACTGACCTGGCGGATGCCAAGCACACCGGCAAAGGGCGCACGCACGCGGCGGTCGCCAATGTCTGCCTGCATCTGCATCACGCGCGCCTCGGCGGCGTCGCGGATCGACTTCTGCGTATCCAGCGTGGCGCTGGACACCAGCCGCTGGGCGGCCAGTTCGCGCTGGCGCTTGTACAGCTGATCGGCTTCATGGAAAGTGGCCTGCGCCTGCACCAATGCGGCTTCCTGGGCCTGCCCGCGCAGCGTCACGATCGGCGCACCGGCAGCAATGTGCTGGCCGCTCTCGAAGTGCACTTTCTCGACGATCTCGCTGACTTTGGCAGTGACGCTGATCGACTCGCGCGCCTTGGCCGTGCCCAGTGCCTGCAGGGTGTCGTTCCACTGCGTGGGCTGCACGACCTGCGCAGTGACCGGCACCGCTTCGCCCTGCCGACGTGCGGCGGCCTCCTGTTTGCCTGCGCACCCGGCCAGCACGGCCAGGCTGAGGCCGAGGGCCAGGGTCGAAGCGATACGAGCCAACATGAACGGTCCTGATTGATCCACGGCCGCCGAGTGTAGGCAAGTGCCCATAAAAGCGGTATGTGCCAAGCGTTTACCGGCGTGGAACCAAGGCTGCGATAGCGCCTTGAACCCGTTCCGTGCAAGGCTGCCATGGGCGGTGTCGGCGTGTGTCGGGGTGTATCCAGTGGTGCACCACCGCGGCCGTCATCGTAGAGTCGAACCTGCCCGACCGAGGGCGTCGGGCGGGGACGGATCCTGGCGGGGATCCGGCCCCGTTTTTTTATGCCCGGCGGATCAATACCGGTAGTTCAACTTCATCCACGCGCTGCGCCCCGGCTCGTTGAAGCGCACCGGGTCGGCCGGGAAGCCGAAGTCGGCGCTGCCGGCCAGGTTCAGGTGCTCGCTGTAGGCGCGGTCGAACAGGTTGTCGACGCCGGCGCTGAGCTGCAGCTGCGAACTGAAACGGTACGCGGCATTGAGCGCGAAGGTGGCAAACCCGGCGCTCGGCCCGAGGTCCTGCGCGACCACGTTGCCCTGTCCATCTGCGACACGATGCTGATGGGTCACCGCGCGCAGCAATGCGCCGGCACTCCAGCGCTGGCCCTCCCAGTTCGCACTCAGGCGCGCTTCCAGCGGCGGCATCTGCGGCAGCGGACGCTGCTGGTCGCGGTTCTCTCCCCAGGCATAGGCCAGCGTGCCGCCCAGCCTCCACTGCTCGGTCAGGCTCGCTTCCAACCCGGCCTCGGCACCGGCAATGCGCGCCTCGACGTTGCTGGCCTGGCTCATGCCCATCATGCCGCTGCCGTGGTAGGTGAACAGGATGTAGTCCTGGATCTGCCCGGCATAGGCCGAAACCCAGGCCTGCACGCGCGGTCCCTTGTACTGCAGGCCCATGTCGAGCTGGGTGGTGCGCTCGGGCTGGATGCCGGCAAACGCGTTCACTGCGCCGGCCGGGCCGTGGTTGGGCGAGAACAGCTCCCAGTAGTCGGGCATGCGCTCGCTGTGGCCGAGGCCTGCATACCAGGTCAGGCCGTCGGCCAGGTCCTGCTCATAGCGCAGGAAGCCACTGCCGAGCCACGCCTTGCGCTTCTCGCCGGCCGTTGGGTTGGGCCGGCTGCCCATCATTCCACGGATGGACTGCCGCTCATCACGCACGCTGGCGCGATCGATGCGCAGCCCGCTGATCCAGCGCTGGTCGGTGCCGGCGCCGAGGGTCAACTCGGTGAACACGCCATAGCGGCGGAAGTTGGCATCGGTCTCCCAGACGGCCTGGCGGTAGGTGTCGCGGCCCATGCCCATGCGGCCACGATGGCGGCTGTCCTCGCCATCCATGCCCGCCACCAGTTGCACGTCCTGCCAGCGCCACTCGGAACTGACCCGGCCGCCCTGGGTGCGGCGGTCCACGTTCGACGCCATCGGCATCGGCATCATGCTGTTGGGATTCGGCGTGCGCAGCGTGTAGTTGTCCATCACGTGGTCGGCCTCGTTGTAGTACACGTTGGCCTGCAGCGTGTCCCACGCACCCGGCAGATTGCGCTTCTCGAAGCGCGCGGCGTAGCTGGTGCGTTCGAACGCGGCACCGTCCATGCCGCGCCCCGCGTAGCGTGCGATCGCATCGCCGGCACCGGCAGAAATTTCCAGCAGCGTGTCGGCATCCGGCGTCCAGCCGATCGCCACGTCACCGTTCCACTTGCGCCACTTCGATGGCACCACATCGCCGTTGCCGTCCTTGTAGTCATCGGCTTCGGAACGGTTGCCGCTGGCGCGCACATAGCCGGCCGGGTTGCCCAGGGTCAGGTCCAGCACCTGGTCGTTGCGGTTGCGCGAACCGACCAGCGCGCTGGCATCGGCACGCAGGCCCGGTTCCTCGAAGCGCGGTGTATCGCGTTCGAAGCGCACGGTGCCGGCCGAGGCACCTGCCCCCCAGCGCACGCTCTGCGGGCCCTTGATGATGGTCAGGCGGTCGAAGCTCTCCGGTGCGATATAGGACAGCGGGTTGTCCATGCGCGAGGGACAGGCACCGATCAGGTTGCCGTCATTGCTGAGGATGTTCAGGCGCGAACCCAACATGCCGCGCAGCACCGGGTCACCGTTGGTGCCGCCGTTGCGGATGGCGGAGAAGCCAGGAACGGTCTTCAGGTAATCGGCGCCGTCACTGGCCGGAACCGGCTGCCGCGGCAGGCGTGGATCGGTCACCCAGTGCAGTGGCGACGAAGGCGCGGCGGCGGTGACCACCACCGTATCGAGAGTGCGCGCCTCTTCGGCGGGCGCGGCATGGGCGAGCGTTGCAGCTGCGGCCAAGCCAAGGGCAACCGGCAGGCGCACGCAGGCGCCCGCGGGGCGGGAAGTCATTTTCATCGGAACAGCTCCAAGGTACGCACGCGCACACGGCGCCCGCTCAGGCGTCGTGCGGCAGATTCGACAGGAAAATCAGCGGACGATGGAGGACCGCGGTGGCCCACGCGCGGCGTGTGCCGGCCAGCGCAGTGCCGGCAGTACCTGCTGTGACCACGGGAATACCAGCCGCGGCCGCCACAGCAGCGGCAACAGCAGCACCAATACCGCCAGCCACGGCAGCAGGCGCATGGCCAGCACGCAGTATTCGCAGGCTTCGCCATGCATGGCGTGGGGGTCGGCCGGTGGGGTCGGACTCCGTTGCCCGTGCAAAGGGCTCGGACCCAATGCGGCAGCGTCGTGGTGCATGTGCGCGTGGTCCATGCCTGCCATCGCCGCGTGGTCTATCGGCGGCGCCTGCAGCGCGCGGCTGACCAGTGGCGCAAGCACCATCAGCAGCGTCGCCAGGACGGCGAGCTGGAGCAGGAGGCGCTGCGGGCGGGACAGGCGGGTCACCCTGCTAGTGTAGAGCCGGGTCCCGGGTTGCCCGTGCGACGAACCGTCGCAGGAGGGGGTTTATCGGCAGGGCTTGCAGCCCTGCACCTGCAGAGGCCACGTCCACGGCAAGCGCCGAAGCAACATCAAAAACTGGCTTCCTGTGGGTAGGCGGGGTGGGTCCGGTTGCGGGGGGCGCTGCAAGTACCCCCCCGGGGCCCGGCCCAGCCGCTGGCGGCTGTGCGTTCGGGCGCTTGCGAAGCAGTGCTTCGCAAGCAAAGCGCCCTCACCCATGTAAGCTCGGTCGCCGCATCCATGCGGCTCACGCCCCCGCAACCGGACCCACCCCGCCTTCGACAGATCTCTGCGGTCTGCAGTAGATCCACGCCATGCGTGGATGAATCTCCATCGGAATCGAATATTTCGAATTGGAATCGAAAAGCATCCACGCATGGCGTGGATCTACCGTGTCGACCAAGGTCGACACCTGCCAACAGCCACCGGAATCTGTCAGAGGTGGGGCGGTGTCGGAGTGCGGGGTGTCAGCCGCATGGGCCCAAGGCATGCCTCGGGCGGGTTGGGCAGGACGCCCAACCCCGGTCTTGCCGTGTGCGCAGGAAAGCGCACACGAGCAAGCGGCTGCCAAGCTTACAGGGACGTACTTGCAGCGTCCCCGCATTCCGACACCGCCCCGCCAACCCACGGAATGCACGCTTCTGCTGTTGCTGTTGCTGTTGCTTGAATGTCGTAGCGGGTGCAGGGCGGCACGCCCTGCTCGACCCACCTCACACCGTGATGGTCTGGGTCAGTGACTCCCAGGTCGGGGGCACCGGCCACGCTGCGGCCTGGTTGCCATCCAGCACCCGCCGCAGGTCGCGCGGATCAATCTGTGGGGCCAGCACATGCACCAGCTCCAGCGCGTAATCACGCAGCACGCGGTCGCGCGGCAACACCGCCCAGGCGATGCACTCGCTGATCGGATCCGGCGCCGGCCACGACCTCAGGTCTTCGTCATTGGAACTGACCGCCATCTCGGCCAGCAGGCCTACGCCCAGACCCGTGCGCACGTAGGTCTTGATCAGGTCGGCATCGAGCGCGGTCAGCGCCAGGTCGGGCACCAGCCCATTGGTGGCGAAGGCGCGTTGCAGGGATGAGTTCGGTCGGGTTGAGGATTCGTAGCTGATCAGCGGCTGGCGGGCCAGCGCGGCCAGGTCCGGTGCGCGGCCGGCGCGGTCCAACGGGTGGCCCTTGGGTACCACCACCAGGCGTCGCCAGCGGAACAGCGGCACTGCGATGCCATCGGTTGGCTCACCGCCTGCGGTGCTGATGATGGCGATATCGGCGTCACCCTGGTTCAAGCGGTCCAGCGCGTCGGTTTCACCGGCCTGCTGCAGGTGCACGCTGACCTGCGGATAGGCCTGCTTGATCGCCGCCACCGCCGGCGGCAACACGAAGCGCGCCTGGGTGTGCGTGGTGGTCAGGATCAGCTGGCCCTGGCTTTCGCGCCGCTGGTTTGCCGCGTACGTACGGATGTTGTTGGCTTCGGCCAGCACCGCGCGGGCACGCGCGATGACTTCGGTTCCGGCCGGGGTAACCGACTCCAGGCTGCGCCCCTTGCGCACGAACAACAGGAAGCCGAGCTCGTCCTCCAGCTGCTTGAGCTGCTTGGAGAGGCCGGGCTGGGTGGCGTGCACGCGCGAGGCGGCCAGCGTGATGTTCAGCTCGGCGTCGGCGATGGCTACCAGGTAGCGCAGCTGGGTCAGCGTCATGGGCAGGCAGGCGGCATGGGGCGGACGTCCACTCTAGGGTCAATTGCCGTCACCAGCTTATAACCAAAGGTTGTTTAAGAAAGGTATCTGGTCATTTCCGGGCGTCATATGCCGGCGCTACGGTCAGCCGGCAGCCGCTGGCCTGAACGGCCAGCCCTCCCCCCTTCGCCCGCCGTAACCCGGCGCGGCCCCGTTTCCGGAGCGCTCCCATGGCCCTGTACGACTCCATCCTCGATACCGTCGGCAACACCCCCATCGTCAGGCTGCAGCGCCTGGCGCCGCCACAGGTCAGCGTCTACGCCAAGGTCGAGTCGTTCAACCCGGGCGGCTCGGTGAAGGACCGCCTGGCGCTGGCGATCATCCTCGATGCCGAAGCACGCGGCCTGCTCAAGCCGGGCGACACGATCGTGGAGGCCACCTCGGGCAACACCGGCGTAGCGCTGGCGATGGTCGCCGCCGCGCGCGGCTACAAGTTCGTGGCCACCATGGTCGAAACCTTCTCGGTCGAGCGCCGCAAGCTGATGCGTGCCTACGGCGCCAAGGTGATCCTGACCCCGGCCGCCGAGCGCGGCAGCGGCATGGTGCGCAGGGCGGCCGAGCTGGCCGAGCAGCACGGCTGGTTCCTGGCCAGCCAGTTCGCCAACCCGGCCAACCCGGCGTATCACCGCAACACCACCGCTGCCGAGATCCTGCGCGACTTCGCCGGCAAGCGGCTGGACTACTTCGTCAGCGGCTGGGGCACCGGCGGCACGCTCACTGGCGTAGGCGAAGTGCTGAAGGTGGCACGCCCGCAGACCCGCATCATCGCCACCGAACCGGCCGGCGCCGCCCTGCTCAAGGGGGATGACTGGAAGCCGCACAAGATCCAGGGCTGGACCCCGGACTTCGTGCCGGACGTGCTCAACCGCGACGTGGTGGATGAACTGGTCTCGGTCGAAGATGATCGCGCGATCGCCACCGCGCGTCGCCTGGCCGCCGAGGAAGGCATCTTCGTCGGCATCTCCGCCGGCGCCACCGTGGCCAGCGCGCTGGACATCGCTGCCCGCGCTGAACCGGGCTCGGTGATCCTTGCGATGCTGCCGGATACTGGTGAACGTTACTTCTCAACACCGCTGTTCGCCGATGTGAACGAAGGATCCGACGACGACTGGCTGGCCGGCCTGCCGTAACAGCCGGGGTCAGAGCCTTTTCCGTTCGGAAAAGGATCCGGCTCCTTCCCGCTTCAGCCTGCGTGAAGGCGTCGCCCGCCATCGTGCGCGAAGGCCGTTGGATCGCAGCGCGTGAGACGGTCATGACGCAGCATCGATGCCCTGTCCCCTACCGTGGGAACAGCCGGCGCAGATGCTGCGCGGATCACCTCACAGGCAGGAGACGGACGCATGAAGATCGAGGTTTGGCAGGGCGACATCACGACCCTGGCGGTGGATGCGATCGTCAACGCGGCCAATGAAACGCTGCTCGGTGGCGGCGGTGTCGACGGCGCGATCCATCGTGCGGCCGGGCCCGCCTTGCGGGCCGAATGCGAGCAGTTGCCGGAGCTGCGCCCGGGCGTGCGTTGCCCGACGGGTGAAGTGCGCGCCACCGGTGCCCATGCGTTGCCGGCGCGCCATGTACTGCACACGGTAGGCCCGGTCTGGCACGACGGCCAGCGCGATGAACCGGCGTTGCTGGCCAACTGCTACTGGAAGTCACTGCAGCTGGCCGAATCACTGGGCGTGCACTCCATCGCCTTCCCGGCGATCAGCTGCGGCGTGTATGGCTATCCGTTGTACCAGGCCGCGCAGATCGCTGTCACCGAAACACTGGCCTGGCAGCGCAGCCATGCGCAACCGATGCGCATCGTGCTGGTGGCGTTCAATACCGCAACGGCCAAGGCCTACCAGCAGGCGTTGAGCGCCGCCGGGCAAAGTGCTGACAGCGAACCGCGTGGGTCGCTGCTGCCGCCCCTGGGTGATGCGGGCCTTGCCGCCGCGCACTGAATCCGGCGGTCAGCGTCAAGGAAAAGGCCGGGCATTGCCCGGCCTTTCCTGTAGCACCGTTGTCCACACTCCCACGGAGTGTGGAACACGTTCAACGGCTGGCAGCTTCCACCGCGGCGGCATCATCGGCCACAGCAGCGGCGGCGTCGGCAGCAGCACTTGCCGCCGAGGCCGCAGCCTCGTCGGCGCTGGCGCCGTCCACCTGCACGCGTACTTCCACCATGCCCGCGCCGTTGCTCAGGCTGGACACCTCGACGGTGTAATGACCAGCCGGCAACGCTTCTTCCAGGCGTGCGTTGGTATCGTTGCCACCGTCATCGTCGGTCAGTTCGACATCGCCGCCAACCACGCGCAGCACGGTATCGAGCTGGCCGGAGATCGCATCCAGCCGCACATTGGTCGGACGGTCCAACGTCAGCAGGAAGCGGCGGACGCCATCGTTGTCGAGCATCGTGTACACGCTGCCGGACTTCGGCAATGCGGTGCCATCGCGATCGACCAGGTTGCCCGGCAGCTCGATGCGATTGGCCGACAAGGTGAACATGCCACTGACGCCGTCGCCGAGGCCGCGCGCGGTCAGCGTGTACTTGCCCGGCTTCAGTGACAGGGTCAGGCGCGAGTTGATGCTGTCGCCGCCGTCGTCATTCTCGGCATCCACGCCCTGCCCGGAAAGCTTCAGCACCGGGTCGAAGGCATCCGAGACCAGCCGGATCTCGTACAGGCCCGCCTTGTCCACCTGCAAGGTGTAGTCCTGCGAATTGCTGGCCAGCATATCGACGATCTCGCCACTGCCCACCAGCGGCTTGCCGTCATATGGCTTCAGCTTCTCGGCGCGAAGGCGATAAGGGCCGAACGCGGTCGGGCCATCGGCGTTGACTGCCACCTGGTAGGTACCACTGCCGTTGGCGCGGAAAGCCAGCGAGACGTCCCCCTCGCGCTCATAGCCGGTGTTGCTGGTGGATACCAGGCTGCCATTGTTGAACACCGCAATCGAGCCGCTGAGGGCACCAGTAAGCTTCAGGCCGACCAGCTCCCTGTCTTCCAGCTTGATCTGGTAGAGCTGGTGATGGCTGCCGTCGTTGAAGTTGATGCCGCTGCGCGAGGTGATCTCGCCGGAGACCGGCTTGTCGAAATCGAGCGACGCGGCCTTGCCCGCATCCGCGCCGCCGCCGATGCGGTTGCACCCGCCGGCGACCAGGACCGTGGCTACGGCCAGTGTGATTGCTGCCAAACGCATGTTGTTTCTCCTTGGCCTTCCATGTGGTTCCCACGCACCGGCCAGGCGCATGGGGGCGGAAAAGATACCCGCAAAAGCAAACGCCGGCGTGATGCCGGCGCTGCCTTGTTCATCCAGCGATGGGACGGATCAACCGTTCCACTTGCCCAGCGCCGCCAGGCCGTTGTCCCTGGCGCGCTCGTACACGGTCTTCTGGGCAGCAGCGTAGTTGCCCTTCATGTCCTTGGCCCACAGCTTCAGCGCGGCCTGCTGCATGGCGCGGCCGTAGGAGAAGCTCAGCGGCCACGGCAGGTTGCCCAGCTGGTTCATCGCGTTCAGGTGCTCGGTGGACTGCTCGTCGCTCTGGCCACCGGACAGGAACACCACGCCCGGCAGGATCGCCGGCACGGTGCTCTTCAGGCACATCACGGTCGACTCGGCCACTTCCTCGACATCGGCCTGCTCTTCACAGTCCTTGCCGGAGATGACCATCGACGCCTTCAGGATGGTGCCTTCCAGCAGCACGTTCTGCTGGTACAGGGCGTCGAACAGCGAACGCAGGGTGGCTTCGGTGACTTCGTAGCAGGTCTCGATGTCATGATCGCCGTCCATGATCACTTCCGGCTCGACCATCGGCACCAGGCCGCATTCCTGGCACAGCGCTGCATAGCGGGCCAGCGCATGGGCGTTGGATTCGATGCAGGTACCCGACGGGATGCTCTCGCCGATGTTGATGACGGCACGCCACTTGGCGAAGCGCGCGCCCAGCTTGTAGTACTCCTGCAGGCGCTCACGCAGGCCATCGAGGCCTTCGGTCACCAGCTCGCCCGGGCAGCCGGCCAGCGGGTGCGCACCCTTGTCCACCTTGATGCCCGGAATCATGCCGTGGTCGGCCATGTACTTGGCGAACGGCACGCCGTCCTTGGTCGACTGGCGGATGGTTTCGTCAAACAGGATGGCGCCGGAAATGTGCTCGTTGAGCTTCGGCGTGGTCAGCAGCAGCTCGCGGTAGGCGCGACGGTTCTCCTCGGTGTTCTCGATACCGACGCCGGCGAAACGCTTGGCGATGGTAGCGGTGGATTCGTCGATCGCGATGATGCCCTTGCCCGGGGCGACCATGGCCTGGGCGGTTTCAGCCAGCTGTTCGATGCTCATGTATTTCCTGTGGCGGGTGCGGGAAAAACACAAGTATAGCCCCGCGGCCCGTTGCCTCGCCGTGGAGGACAGGATGGAAACGCTTCCAATGTCCGCACCGGACACGCCGTGTCCCGCCGTCGGGGGTCAGGGACCCTGCGGGGATCCGACCCCGGGGTCGGATCCGCAAGGCGGCGCCGGCCCCAGGGCAGCACTACTTACAGGTCGCCCAGGCCGATGGCGCGGCCGTCCTCACCCACTTCCAGCAGGCGCAGGGTATTGGTGGCACCGTGGGTTTCCATGTGCTCGCCACTGGTGAACACGACGCGATCACCGGCCTGCAGCAGTTCCGATTCCACCAGCAGGCGGATGCTGCCGCGCGCGGCTTCGCGCGGGGTCAGGCCGCGGCTGTCGAAGTTGATCGGGAACACATCGCGCATCAGCGCCATCTGGCGGCGCGCGCCGTCATGGCGGGTCACCGCGAACACCGGCGCCTTGGCGCGGAAACGCGACAGGTAACGTGCGGTGCCACCGGATTCGGTCATCGCCACGATCGCGCGCACGCCCACGTGCTGCGACAGGAACATGGTGGCCATGGCAATCGCCTGGTCGGCACGTTCCAGGTTGCGCGGCGACGCGTTGAAGTCGGTCTCGGTCTGGAACTGGCGCTCGGCCCCCAGGCAGATGCGTGCCATCGCCTCCACGGCCTTGACCGGGTAGGCGCCAGCGGCAGTTTCCGCCGACAGCATCACTGCGTCGGTGCCGTCGATGACCGAGTTGGCCACGTCCAGTACTTCGGCGCGGGTCGGGATCGGGCTTTCCACCATCGACTGCAGCATCTGCGTGGCGGTGATCACCACCTTGTTCTGCGCCAGCGAGGCCTTGATGATCTTCTTCTGCAGGCCCGGCAGCTCGGCATCGCCGATTTCCACGCCCAGGTCGCCACGGGCGACCATCACCACGTCGCTGGCCTCGACGATTTCTTCCAGGTTCTCGATTGCCTCGGTGCGCTCGATCTTCGACACCAGCGCGGCATCACAGCCGTGCGAACGGGCGATGTCGCGCGCATCGTTCATGTCCTGCGCATTGCGGCAGAACGACACGGCGATGAAGTCCACGCCGATCTTGGCAACGATGCCGATCAGCTCCTTGTCGCGCTCGGTCAGCGCACCCAGCGAGAGGCCGCCGCCCTGCTTGTTCAGGCCCTTGCGGTCGGACAACACACCATCGTTGAGCACGGTGTTGACGATACGGTCGCCCTGCACTTCCACCACCTGCAACTGCATCAGGCCGTCGTCGAGCAGCAGCACATCACCCGGGCCGACGTCCTGCGGCAGGCCAAGGTAGCTCACGCCCACCTCGCTGGCAGTGCCCGGGCCGGCGTTCTCGCTGGCGATCAGGTCGAAGCGGTCGCCCGCCTTCAGCTGCACCTTGCCTTCGGCGAAGCGCTCGATGCGGATCTTCGGGCCCGGCAGGTCGGCCAGGATGCCCACTTCCACGCCCACGCGGGCCGCAGCGGCACGCACTTCGGCGGCGCGCTTGGCCTGGCCGGACGGATCGCCATGGCTGAAGTTCAGGCGCACCACGTTGACGCCGGCGCGGAACAGATCCTCCAGCACGCCCGGCGGGTCAGTGGCCGGACCGAGGGTGGCAAGGATCTTGGTGCGACGCTGACGCTCGAACATGGTGGATGGGCCTCTCCCGGTAAAGAACGGAAATTAGCACATCCTTCACGCCGCATGTATACGGTTACAGCCTTGTGCCGCCTGACTTCGCGGGTCATGGAGCGGACATCGTCCGGACATACGCTGGCGCAGGGGGGCGGTTCTGTGGGGCCGAGCATGGGCTCGGCTCTACAGGAAGCTAGGCCAGCAGCGTTTCCAGCTGCGCCGGCTCACGTGCCAGCTGACTGGCACCGGCTTCCGTCAATTCCGCCTCTCCGCCAAAGCCCCAGAGCACGCCGACACTGCGCAGGCCATGGTGGCGCGCGCCTTCGATGTCCATGCGCCGGTCGCCGATCATCCAGCACTGTGCCGGCTGCACCTGCAGCCGGCGCAGTGCCTCGCCGACCAGTTCCGGCTTGTGGCTGCGCGAGCCATCCAGGGTTGAACCGACGATCTCCTCGAACAGCCCACCGAACGGCAGGTGGGCGAGGATGCGGCGCGCGTGCGGCTCGTTCTTGGCGGTGACCACCGCCAGCCGGTGTCCACGGCCATGCAGCGTGCGCAGCGTGCCTTCCACCTGCGGGTACACCGTGTGCTCGCGCCAGCCTTCGACGTCGAAGCGCTCCCGGTAGTAGCCCACGGCCTGTTCCACCCGCGCCGGTTCGACGAACAACGGCGCGAAGGTGGTGCGCAGCGACGGACCGATCCAGCCCAGCAGGGTTTCCCGCGGCGGCACCGGATGGTCCATCTTCTGCAGCGCATAGGCGATGCAGGCGGTGATGCCCACCTGCGAATCGATCAGCGTGCCGTCGAGATCGAAGAACAGCACATCCTTGCCGCGCTCGGCACTCATGCGCCGCGCGCGTCGAGTGCCGCCACTGCCGGCAGGGTCTTGCCTTCCAGGAATTCCAGGAACGCGCCGCCACCGGTGGAGATGTAGCTGACGTCCTTGGCGATATCGAACTTGTCGACCGCCGCCAGGGTGTCGCCACCGCCGGCGATGGAGAACGCCTTCGAGCTGGCGATCGCGCGGGCCAGCGCTTCGGTGCCCTTGCTGAAGGCTTCGAACTCGAACACGCCGACCGGGCCGTTCCAGACCACGGTGCCGGCCTTCTCGATCAGCTGCGCGTACTGCGCGGCGGTCTGCGGGCCGATGTCCAGGATCAGGTCATCTTCGGCAACGGCATCGACCGCCTTCACTTCCGCGGCAGCGTCGGGCAGGAACTGCTTGGCGGTGACCACGTCCACCGGCAGCGGAATGTCGGCGCCGCGCGCCTTGGCATCGGCCACGATCTTCTTCGCGGTGTCCAGCAGGTCCGGCTCGTACAGGGACTTGCCGACGTTGTAGCCAGCTGCGGCGATGAAGGTGTTGGCGATGCCGCCACCGACGATCAGCTGGTCGACCTTGCCAACCAGATTGGCCAGCAACTCCAGCTTGGTGCTGACCTTGCTGCCGGCGACGATGGCCAGCAGCGGCTTGGCCGGTGCATCCAGTGCCTGCGCCAGCGCGTCCAGCTCGGCCATCAGCAGCGGGCCACCGGCCGCGACCGGTGCAAAGCGGATGACACCATGGGTGGAGGCCTGCGCACGGTGCGCGGTACCGAAGGCATCCATCACGAACACGTCGCACAGGGCGGCGTACTTCTTCGACAGGGCCTCGTCGTCCTTGCCCTCGCCGACGTTCATGCGGCAGTTTTCCAGCAGCACCAGCTGGCCCGGCTGCACGTCGACGCCGTCGACCCAGTCGCGCACCAGCGGAACTTCGCGGCCCAGCAGCTCGGACAGGCGCTGGGCGACCGGTGCCAGCGAATCGGCCTCGCTCCACACGCCTTCCTTCGGGCGCCCCAGGTGCGAGGTGACCATCACCGCCGCGCCCTGCTCCAGCGCGCGCTTGAGCGTCGGCAGCGAAGCGGTGATGCGCTGTTCGGAGGTGATGCGGCCATTCTCGATCGGCACGTTCAGATCCTGGCGGATCAGCACGCGCTTGCCGGAGAGGTCGAGGTCGGTCATGCGGACAATGGACATGGGCAACTCTTTGGCTCGGGGACGGGATGCCGGTCTGCGGCAGACGGCCATTGTATCGGGTGCGGCTGGAGGGAGGGCCGATGCCTGCGGCAGGCAGAGGCGAAGGGCAGATGCAACAGCAACAGCAACGGCCAAAGCGCTGGCGCTTCGTGGTGCTGTGAGTGGGCCGGGGTGGTGTGGGCTGGCAGGGGACGCCGTGAATCCATCCCTGGAGGCTTGGCAGCCGCATCCATGCGGCTGACACCCCTGCCAGCCCGCACCGCCCCGGCCTCGACAGGCACCTGAGGTGATGCAGATGGCAAAGGCAAAAGCGGTTTCTGGTGTCGGAGAAAAATGTAGAGCCGAGCCCGTGCTCGGCTGGGTCTATCGCGAACAGCAGCCGAGCATGGGCTCGGCTCTACAAAGAGCGCCCTGCCAAGCCGCTTTTGCTCTTCTTTTTTTCTTTCCGTGGGTGGACGCACACGGAAATTGTCAGAGGCCGGGCGGGGTGGGTTCGCGGAGGTGTCAGCCGCATGGATGCGGCTGCCAAGCCTACAAGGACGTACTTGCGGCGTCCCCCGCGAACCCGCCCCGCCCGGCCAAGCGCGGCTTTCGCTTTACGCGGCCACCCACGAGGGGCTGCGCCGTTCGCTGGAACCTATTCCGAAGGCGCAGGCTTCTGCCGAAGCAGGCTGAGCGCCAGGCCACCCACCACCAGTACGCCCAGGCCCAGCAACGCCCACAGCAACCACGATTTCCAATCGCGCTGCGGCTTCAGCGCCGCATCGCCGGCCAGCGGCTCCGGACTGCCTTCCAGGCGCGCCAGTGTTGGCTGCCACGAAGGATCGTTGCGCTGCCGAAGTTCCTCGATCAGCACCCCGATCGGCGCGTCCGTGCGGCGCGCGGTCGCGCTGCCCACCGCCAGTGCGTAGGGCGCCGCACCCTGGCTCAGGAACACCAGCACTTCCGGCTGGTAGCCCAGGCGCAGCGTCGGCGCGGTGGCGGTTTCCGCCGGATTCGCCACCAGTTTCCAGTAGCGGTCGCGGTGCGCCCCGCCCAGCGGCTGTGCCGCCGACTGCTGGCGCTGGCCCTGCGTGCCCTGCTGCACCTGATAGGCGATCCACGGCGCGCTGCGACGTTGCCATTCCGCACTCTCGTCATCGCGGCTGAACAGCGTCCATTGCACGAGGCTGTTATCGGTGCTGGCGACATCGGCACGCGCCACCGGGAACCGGCCATCCATCTCGAAGGTGTACTCGCCCTTGCCCGACGACGTCGGCTCCAGCGACAGCCATTCCCAGGGCAGCGTGGCCGGTGCTGGCGGCAGTTCCGCCAGTACGCCGCGCAGGGTCGGCAGGCGCGAGTCGCCCTGCGCCAGGATGCGCAGGTAGCGTGCAGCGCCGTCCACCTGCAGGCGGCGCTGCAGCAGGCGCTTGCCGGCGCGCTGCAGATCCACCAGCGGCACGTCGCGGCCAATCGATCGCCAGTGCCGCAGGTCGTCACTGGCATCCAGCTGCACCTGCGCCTGCAGCGGCTGGCCGCTGTCGGTCCAGTCCAGCACAAGTGCCGCCAGCGGCTGCTGGTCGAGCATGCTGGCGTCGATCAGCCAGCCGCCCTGCCCGCTCGCCGCTGCCCCGCCACCCACCCGCGCTTCGACCCGGCGCACGCGCCCATCGGTATCGCGCTCGGTCAGCAGCTGCAGGTCGTTGCGCTGTGCATCGGCCAACGGCGGCAGCACGAACCACGGCAGTTCACGCTGCACCGGCGACTGCGCCAGCGGCTGGTCCGGCGCCAGCAGTGCCGACGGCAACAACTGGCTGGCCGCGTTGAACACCTGCAGATCGCTGAGATCGGCGGTCACGGCACGGCGGTAGATCGCCGGCTCCAGCACGATACGGTAGGCACCGGACTGCGCACTGGACAATGTGAGCGGCCATTGCTCGGCATACTGCGTGCGGTAATCAGCCGCCTGTACCACGACGGCGGCCAGCATGCCGAACATCGCCGGCAGCAGCGCCCTGCTCCACTTCCTCATTGCGATTCCTCCACGGTCGGCGCCGCGCTTGGCGGTGCCGGTGCCAGATAACCCACGACCGTGCACAGCAGGCCGTAGGCGATGAACGATGCGATGCCCAGCAGGTTGCCCAGGTGCTGGCGATCGACAATAACCAGCTTGGCCAGCACCACGCCCATCAGCACGGCACCGACCATCCACAACACACGCTGGCTGCGACGCGAACCCCACACCCAGGCAATCACACCCAGCACGCTCCACAACACGGTCAGGCTGGTCTGCGCCAGGCTGAAGCGCATCATCGAGGCATTCCACGCCAGTCCACCCCATTGGTGTACGCCATGCAGCACCAGGCTGGTCAACGCGAGGAAGGCCGCCAGTGCCAGCAGCGGCATGCGGATGTTCAGCAATGCCTGCGGTGCCTCACTGCCGTACAGCCAGCGCGCCAGCAGCAGCAGGCTCAGCCACTGGCCGATCTCGGCCGGATTCAGCACCGGCAGCCACAGCAGCGGTGCGGCGTCGCCCGGCAGCAGCTGGCCCAGCAGCCAACCGATCGCCAGCAGGCCGAACAGCACGCACTGCAGCGGGACGCGCGCGCTGTCGAAGGCCGCGCCCAGCGGCCAGCGCAATGCGTTCCAGCGCCACAGCGACAGCGCCGCCATCAGCAGCCACGGCAAGGTCACCAGCAGGGTCGTCCAACCCTGCGCCAGGCCGGCCTCGCCACTACCCCACAAGGCCAGCAACGAAAGCAGCGACGGCCACAGCAGCCACCACAGGAACTGCGCGATGCGAGCCACGGTATCGCCGCCTTGGCGCAGGCACAGCAGGGTACGCACGCCCAGTACCGCGAACACCGCCCAGGCCAGCGCGCCGTGGCCGGCGAACGGCTGGTGGTGTGCATCGCTCTGCATCAGGGCCAGCGGGAAGCCCAGCGCGAGCATGGCCAGCGCGGTCACGCCCAGCGCACGCGCCGGCTGGCGACGCTGCGCTTCGGCCGCCAGCCAGGCAGTGACCGCGGCCAGCACCAGCAACGCGTCCACTTCGGTGCGGTACGGGAAGAAGCGGGTGATCTCATGGACCAGGCCGCCCAGCCACCACAGCAGGCCCCACAGGTAATACACCAGTGCGACCTCATGACGCGGCCTGCGCTGGTAGCTCCACGCCGACGCGAAGCCGGCCAGGGCCAGCAACAGCGCGCCAACGGCGGTCGGGTTGATCAGGAAGCGCAGGTCTTCGTGCCAGTGGTCGCCACCGGCAACGAAGGCGAATGCGGCGCCGATCTGCAGCAACGCGCCGGAGACCTGCGGCAGCCACCGCTTCTGGCGCAGCCCCAACCACGCCAGGCCAGCACCTTCCAGTGCAAACACGGCGCCCGTGGCGCGCGCCGACAATGCCAGCGGCACCGCCAGCGTGGCGAAACCCACCGCGAGCACGGCATGCGACTGCGCCAGCACGGTGTACGACGCACGTGCGATCAGCGCCCGGGCCAACACCGCGTAGATCGCCGCCAGGCCCAGCGCGCACAGTGCCAGCGTCATCGGTTGCGCGTGCAGCATGCCTGCCTGCAGCGAGAACGCGACCAGCGGCGTGCCGAACACCAGGCTGCCATCGATCAAGTCACGGCGGCCGGCCGGCTGCCGGCGCGCGTACAGCAGCGGAATCAGCAGGTAGAACACGAAGAACAGCACCAGGAACGGCTCAGTGCTGCTGAACTTGTCCGGTGCGTACTGCAGCACGCCCCAGAAGGTGCCGATGCCGAAGGTGAAGGCGAAGCCCAGCAGGTTCAGCGCGCGCCATGGGCGGAACCAGGCAATGGCGAAGATGCCCGCGTTGAGCACGGCGTAATAGCTGAACAGCCCCACGTGGTTGCCGCTGCCGGTGGACAGCCACAGCGGTGCCATGAAGCCGGCCAGGATGCCCAGCACGGCCAGCGTGCGCGAGTTCTGCACCACCGCCAGCACGCACAGCCCGGCCACCAGTGCGATCGAACTGGCAAAGGCAAAGGCCGGCGGAATCAGGTCGAAGCGCTTGAACGCCGCGAAGATGGTCAGCAGCAGTACGCCGATGGCACCGCCCTGCAGCGCCAGGGCAAACAGCCGCCGGCGTTCACGCTGGTGCCAACCGAAGGCCAGCAGGCCCAGCGCAGCCACGGTGATGCCGGCCAGGCGCAGTTCGATCGGCAGCACCAGCCAGCCTTGGTCGCTGACGTACTTCAGCAGCGCAGCGACACCGGCCAGCAGCACCAGCATGCCGATCTTGACCGGCACGTTGCCTTCGGTGAACCAGCGCTTGACCGCACCGATGCCACGCTCGATGACATTGGGCAGTGCCGGTTCGGAAGGCAACGGCGGCTGCACCGGCACCGGCGGCACGGGCGGTGGCGCAGCAGGACGAGGGACAGGCACCCCGGTGGGCGTTGCTTCGCGCACCGGTGGCTGCGGGGACGGAGGCACAGCAGCGGCGGCCGGCCGCAGGAACGGTGGATCGTCGCTGGCAGCAGGTGCGGCCACAGGCCGTTCAGGCGCGGGGGCGGTAGCGGCCGGCCTGACGGCGGTCGGCGCGGCGGCCATCGCGCTTTCCAGCGCAGCGACGCGGCGGCGCAGGCCGGCAATCATCACCAGCGCGACCACCAGCAACAGCGGGATGGCCAGAAGAACCAGTACGACCAGGGCTATCAGTGCTTCCATTGCGTGCTTCCAATGCGATCCCGCGCCCCAGCGGCGGCGGTCGACCGCCCCATGCTACGACAGGGTGGGTCCCATAAACGACGAACCCCGGCCAGGCCGGGGTCCGTCTGCGATCTACACCGGCCTTACTTGGCGGCGATGACCTTGGCCATTTCCAGGCACTTGTTGGAGTAGCCCCACTCGTTGTCGTACCAGGTCACCAGCTTGACGAAGGTGCCGTCCAGGGCGATGCCGGCGTCGGCGTCGAACACCGAGGTGCAGGTCTCGCCGCGGAAATCGGTGGCCACAACCTTGTCTTCGGTGTAGCCGAGGATGCCCTTCAGCGCGCCTTCGCTCTGTGCCTTCACTTCAGCGCAGATCTCGGCGTAGGTGGCTTCCTTCTCCAGCTCGACGGTCAGGTCGACCACCGATACGTCCGAGGTCGGGACGCGGAAGCTCATGCCGGTCAGCTTCTTGTTCAGTTCCGGGATGACCACGCCGACGGCCTTGGCCGCACCGGTGGACGAGGGAATGATGTTTTCCAGGATGCCACGGCCGCCGCGCCAGTCCTTGTTGGACGGGCCATCGACGGTCTTCTGGGTGGCGGTGGCCGCATGCACGGTGGTCATCAGGCCGCGCTTGATGCCCCACTTGTCATTGATGACCTTGGCCAGCGGAGCCAGGCAGTTGGTGGTGCACGACGCGTTGGAGATGATTGCCTGGCCAGCATAGGTCTTGTCGTTCACGCCGAACACGAACATCGGCGTGTCGTCCTTCGACGGGGCCGACATGATGACCTTCCTGGCGCCGGCATCGATGTGCTTCTGCGCGGTTTCCTTGGTCAGGAACAGGCCGGTGGCTTCCAGCACCACGTCGGCGCCGACTTCGTCCCACTTCAGGTTGGCCGGGTCGCGTTCCTGGGTCAGGCGGATCTTCTTGCCGTTGACCAGCAGGTCGTTGCCCTGCACCGCCACATCGGCCTTGAAGCGGCCGTGCACGGAGTCGTACTTGAGCATGTAGGCCAGGTAATCCGGCTCCAGCAGATCGTTGATGGCCACGATTTCGATGTCGTCGCCGAAGTTCAGCACCGCCGAGCGCAGGACGTTACGCCCGATGCGACCGAAACCGTTGATACCAACCTTGATTGCCATTTCTCAAGCTCCTGCAGCCGCGACGGGTGCGGCGGGATGGATAGGGCCCACAAGTCTAGCAGGCCGTGGCTGGCCACCGTGGGCCAGGCCGGGCCGCCAGCAGGTCGGCGGACAGGATTTGATCCGGATCAAAGCGTTAGCGCGGCGTGAGGCCGAGACTGTCGCCATCCACCCAGCAACGAGAACACCCCCATGCGCAAGACCTCCCCCCTGATCGTGGCCAGTCTGGCCGCCGCCCTGTCCCTCGCCGCCGCCCCGGCCATGGCCCAGTCCAAGGGCGACTGGACCGTTTCGGCCGGCGTGCACCAGGTGGCGCCGAAGTCGAACAACGGCTGGCTGGCCGGCGGCACCCTGAAGGTCGACGTCGACAACGACGTCAAGCCGACCATCACCGGCGAGTACTTCATCGCCGACAACCTGGGCATCGAAGTGCTGGCCGCGCTGCCGTTCAAGCACGACATCAACATCAACGGCCTGGGCCGTGTCGGCAGCACCAAGCAGCTGCCGCCGGTGGTGACCCTGCAGTACCACTTCAACAGCAAGGGCAAGGTGTCGCCGTTCGTTGGCGCGGGCGTGAACTACACCACCTTCTTCAGCGAAGACACCACCGGTGCATTGGCCGGCAGCAAGCTGAAGCTGCAGGATTCGTGGGGCCTGGCCGCGCATGCGGGCATCGACTTCGCGATCGGCGAGAAGGGCGCCCTGCGCGTGGACATGCGCTGGATCGACATCGACAGCAAGGTGAAGTTGAACGGCGAGAAGATCGGCACGGTCAATATCGATCCGCTGGTCTACGGCGCTTCGTACGTCTTCAAGTTCTAAGCGGTGTGTTGATTGCGGGGGCTTCGCCCCCGCTCCCCCGCTGCACGCAGAAACCCTCGCAGCATGTTGCCCCGGTGATTGCCGGGGCTTTTTTTGTTCCTGGGACTGAAGCAGTTCCGGAGCTGGGGCGAGGCGGGGAGCGGGGCCGGGACACGCCGTAAACCCATCCTTGGGGGCTCGATGGCGCCATCCATGGCGCCAACGGTCCCGGCCCCGTTCCCCGCCTCGCCCCTTCCCATCACCGCGTGCGTGCCAGCTCAAGCAAAGGCAAGGGCAGAGCCTGCACATCCGAGGCGTAATGGTTGCCTGCAATTGCAGAAGGCGGATTTTGATCCTGCATTTGTTTTTGATGTTGCCTTTGACGTTTGCATCCGCCTCCGCGGCCATGTTGGATGGGGGCTGCCCCTGCAGCCAGCCCCCAGCAGAAAGGAACGCGCCGCTCTTCAATCCACCTACCCCGCTAGAATGTGTGCATGAAAGCCCTGCACTCCCTGTTCCTCGCCGCCGCCCTGGCGCCGGCCCTGCTGTCCGTCTCCGCCCCCGCCCATGCCTGGGGCGCGCAAGGCCACCGCCTGGTTGCCGAAGTCGCCGACGCCCGCCTCAACCCCACCGCCCGCGCCGAAGTGGACCGCCTGCTGGCCACCGAAGCGGACGCCACCCTGGCCAGCATCGCGCCGTGGGCCGACCAGCTGCGCGCCAAGGACCCCAGCCTGGGCCGTCGTTCGGCCGGCTGGCACTACGTCAACATCGCCGAAGACGACTGCCACTACGAAGCACCGAAGCACTGCAAAAACGGCAACTGCATCGTCGAGGCCCTGAAAGCACAGAGCGCCATCCTGGGCGACCGCAGCCTGACCGATGGCGAGCGCCTGCAGGCACTGAAGTTCGTCGTGCACCTGGTCGGCGACATCCACCAGCCGATGCATGCCGGTTACGCCCATGACAAGGGCGGCAACGATTTCCAGCTGCAGTTCGGCAACCGCGGCACCAACCTGCACTCGCTGTGGGACAGCGGCATGCTCAACACCCGCAAGCTCGACGACACCGGCTATCTGCCCGTGCTGCAGGGCCAGCGCGCGCCGAAGCTGGCGCGCCAGTCCAACCCGCAGCGTGACCCGCAGGCCTGGGCCGAGGCCAGCTGCCGCATCTCCATGCAAGCTGGCGTTTATCCGGCGTCGCATAAAATCGGTGACGAATACACCGAGCGCTACCGGCCGCTGGCCGAAGCGCAGCTGCGACTGGCCGGTGAAAACCTGGCGCAGTTGCTGAATCGCGTGCTAGGCACGCGCTGAGGAGAATTCCGATGCCGGTCCAGGTGCAGTCGTTCTTCCACCGTGACAGCAATACCTTCAGCTACCTGGTCAGCGATCCGGCCAGCAGTGAGGCGGCGCTGATCGACCCGGTCCTGGACTACGACCCGGACACCGACGCCAGCAGCGAATCACCGCTGCGCGGGGCATTGCAGGCCATCGAACAGCAGGACCTTCAGCTGCGCTGGCTGCTGGAAACCCATGCCCATGCGGACCATGTGTCGGCCGGGCGCCGGCTCAAGCAGCGCTTCCCGCACGCCACGCTGGCCATCGGTGAAGGCATCCGCGCGGTGCAGGCCACGTTCGCGCCGCGCTATGGCCTGCAGCTTCCGGCCGCCGATGAGATCTTCGATCACCTGTTCAGCGACGGCGAAACCTTTGCCATTGGCGAGCTGCAAGGACAGGTGATCGCCGTGCCCGGCCACACCAGCGACAGCATCGCCTACCTGATCGGCGATGCGCTGTTCACCGGTGACTCGCTGTTCATGCCCGACGGCGGCACCGCACGCTGCGATTTCCCGGGTGGCGATGCCGCGCAGCTGTACCGCTCGATCCAGCGCCTGCTGGCGCTGCCCGATACCACCCGGGTTTTCGTCTGCCACGACTACGGCCCGGGGGGCCGTGATTTCGCCAACGAAACCACCATCGGTGAACAGCGCGCGCACAACATCCACGTGCATGACGGCGTGGCCGAGGCAGAGTTCGTCAGCGTGCGCCAGGCCCGCGATGCCACGCTGGAAGAACCGAAGCTGATGCAACCGGCGGTGAAGGCCAACATCCAGGGAGGGGCCTGACGTACGCCGGGCAGAGCCCGGCGCCATCGGTTTCCATCACGGACCGCGAGCGTTCATTTTCCCTGCGTGCGCACCACATGCTGGCCCTTCACGATCTCGAAGGTGAAGGCGTACTGCAGGGTGACCGCCACCGGCTCGACCCGTTCGGCGCCCCGGCAGTCACCGCGGTCGGCAGGCACCTTGCCAGCCGCGAAGTGGCAGACCGCTGCGGACGAGTACTTCCACATCGCCACGGCCTCCTGCGCAGCCTGCAGCAGGGGCGCATTCTCGCCCGCAGCACCTGCCGCGCACTCCGGGCGATCGGTCAATGGCAGGCTGCGCTCGACGACGCCGTTGGCATCAACCACCACCTGCAGGCAGATCGTGGTCGGCGCCAGTTCCGCACGCGGGTCACGATCGCCGACCTCCGGGTCCGGTGCCGCGTACAACTGCGGCATCCGGTAGCCCTCGGTCGCACCCAGCGAATACGCCTGCAACTGCCCACTGCCACCGCCCGCCTGCGGCTGCAGTCGCTGGTGGCCGACATTCTCGCTGCGGGTGTGCACGGTGGCCAGCCGTTCCTGGCTCGCACACCCCATCATCAGCGCCGCCACCACGAGCAGCGGCGCGGACTTCACTGGGCGTCCTCGCTGTTGTCCATCGCAAAGGTGATCGGAATCTTCACTGCGCCTGCCACCGGCTTGCCGTTCTTCATCGCCGGCCGATAGGTCCAGCTGCGCGCTGCGGTGATCGACACCGCGTCGAACACGCCCGGATTGGTGGCACTGAGCACCCTGACATCGGTGGGTTGGCCGCTGGCATCCACTTCCACGCGCAGGTTCACCACGCCCACCTGGCGCTCCTCGACCGCGGATTTCGGATAGGAAGGCGGTGGCATCTTGACGACCTGGATCTCCCGATCCATGACCGCCGCTGCCGGGCGGCCAGCCATCGCATCGCCCTGGCTGGCCCACGCTACTGCGCCCATTCCCAGGCACAACCCGACGACCAGCACCTGCCCCGATACCCACGGCAATGCCTTCCGCTTGGACTGCTTCAACATGGCGATACGCTCCTTCAACACGGGTTGGCTGCGCCAATGGCAGACCGCTGGCGCAACCGGGTGGACCAGCTGCGCCTTCAGCAGCGTGCTGGCGTAAAGCCCGCGCAGCGCAGGCTGCGGGGCGATGGTGCGGGCATCGCAGGCCAGTTCCTGGTCGCGCAGGAAGCAGCGTGCAGCCCAGAGCACCAGCGGGTGGAACCAGAACACCGCACGCATAAGCAGCAACGCACCATTGGCCCAGTGATCGCCATTGCGGCGGTGGCTGCGCTCGTGCTGCAGGATCAGCCCCTGTTCCTGTGCGCTGAACTGTTGATCGAAGTCCGGGCCAACCACGATTCGCGGCCGCCACAGGCCAACCAGTGCTGGCAGGCCTGGGTCACCACTGGCCTGCCAGCTGCCATCGGCGCGCGGCTTCAGCGGGCCCATGCGCCGTTCGAAACGACGCTGTGCGCGCAGGTCGCGCAGCAGGCAGATGCCCATGCCCAGCGCCCATGCCAGCAGCAACAGCGGTGCCCATGGCAGCGACGGCCCTGCCAGTTCGTCCACGGCCCCTGGCTCGACTTTCAGCAGCACTGTCGGCACGTGCTGCAACAGCGCAGCCTGCGGCAACGGCAGCAGCAAGGTCACCAGCAGCATCGGCAACAACCACCAGCTGCGATAAGCCAGTCCAGCGCCCCCCATCCACACCAGCAGCGGTCGCAGCACGGCCAGCAGGATCACCCCCATGGCCAGCCACACGCTGGCCTGCCACAGTCCACCGAGCAGCTCAGTCATGGTCCAGCTCCTGGATCAGCTTCTTCAGTTCGGCGATGTCCTGTGCGCTCAACTGGCCGCGTTCGCTGAAGTGCGCGACCAGCGGCGCCACGCGCCCTTCGAAGACACGGCCGATGAAGTCCTGGCTCTGCGCCTCCACCCACACCTGGCGCTGCAACAGCGGGCGATACAGATAGCGCCGGCCATCGCGCTCGGCGGCGATCGCGCCCTTGGTCAGCAGGCGGTTGAGCAGGGTCTTGATGGTCGGCTCGGCCCAGTCGCGGTGGGCCAGCGCGGCCACCACGTCATCGGCACTACGCGGTGCCTGATGCCACAGCACCTCCATCACAACGGCTTCGGCTTCGCTGATCGGGGTCATGATTTACATCCGTAATCGACAGCTCGATTACGCGCGTAATCGAACCGACTGTCAAGCCCCTCGACTCCGGATTCATCGGCTTTGCGCCAGCATCGAGCCCTCCCGGCCGAGGCCTCGGATGAAAGCGCTTCCCAAGAAGGAGTTCCCGGTCGAGCAGGCCCGCCGCTTCCTCGAACCCGGCCCGATCGTGCTGGTCAGCACCGCCTGGCGCGGCCAGCACAACCTGATGACGATGGGCTGGCACATGGTGATGGGCTTCTCGCCGTCACTGGTCGCCACCTACCTGTGGAATGAAAACCACAGCCATGCACTGGCCGTCGGCAGTGGCGAGTGCGTGATCAACGTACCCGGCGTGGAACTGCTCGATACCGTGGTGGACATCGGCAACTGCAGCGGCCGCGAGGTCGACAAGTTCGCCCGTTTCGGGCTCGATGCGCTGCCCGCGCGCGAGGTCGGCGCGCCGCTGGTCGGGCAGTGCCACTCGAACTTCGAATGCCGGTTGTACGACGACAGCCAGGTGGCGTCGAGCAATCTGTTCATCTGGGAGATCGTGCGCGCCCATGTTGCGCCCCGGCCGAAACTGCCGCGCACGGTGCATTACCGCGGCGATGGGCAGTTCATGGTGTCCGGCGCAGAAGTCTCGCGTCGACGGCGGTTCAAGCCCGACATGCTGTAATGCCCGCACTCCCCCACACGCAGGACCGCCGCGCATGACCGAACACCTCACCGACCTGGACGCCGCCGTCGACTGGCTGTTTGCGCGCGTGGACGGGCCGCTGCGGATCGGGGCACCGCTGGCACTGGGCAAGCCGCATCGGCTGCTCAATGCCCTCTACGCACGCGTCGAACATGATCCTTCGCGGCCGCTGCAGCTGTATACCGCGCTGTCGTTGAACCCGCCGAAGGCGCGGGGCAACGGCCTGGAGGCGCGCTTCCTGGCACCGTTCGCGCAACGCCATTTCGGCGACGACTTCCCGCGCCTGGCCTATGCCGATGCGATCGCGCGCGACGCGTTGCCAGCGCACGTGCAGGTGGAAGAGTTCTACATGCAGTCCGGCGCCCTACTCGGGTCGCGGCAGGCGCAATCCAGCTATACCAGCCTGAACTACACCCATGCCGCCGACGCGGTCGCGCAGCGCGCGCCGCAGGTGATCGTGCAGAAGGTGGCGATGCGGCCGAATGACCGTCGGCTTTCGCTGTCGTGCAACAACGACATCACCCAGGACACGCTCGATGCGATGACCGCGCGTGGCCTGCCACGCCCGTTGCTGATTGCCGAGATCGATCCGCAGCTGCCCTATCTGGGCGGCTCGGCGACGGTCGATGTGTCGTTCTTCGATCTCGTGATCACTCCGCCTCCGCCGTACCCGGCGCTGTTCGGGCTGCCGCGGCAGCCGGTCGGCGACGCCGACTACGCCATCGGCCTGTATGCCAGCACCCTGGTACGCGATGGCGGCACCCTGCAGATCGGCATCGGCACGCTGGCCGATGCCCTCAGCCATGCGCTGGTGCTGCGCCACACCGACAACGCGCGCTACCGCCGCGTGCTGCACGCGCTGGATCCGCAGCTGGTCAGCCACCCGCTGGTGCAGGAGATCGGCGGCGTGGATCCATTCGAGGTGGGCCTGTACGGCTGCAGCGAGATGCTCAATGAAGGCTTCCGCCGCCTGGTGCAGACCGGGGTGATCAGGCGCAAGGTGCACGACGACCTGGCGCTGATGCAGCGCATCGAGAATGGCAGCACGTTGTCGATCGACCACGCCACCCTCGCCGCGGAAGGCGAGTACCTGCATGGCGCGTTCTACCTGGGCTCGCCGGAGTTCTACGAGTGGCTGCGCACGCTGCCGGAAGACGAATGCCGTGCGATCGGCATGCGCCGCATCAGCGAGATCAACCAGCTGTATGGCGGTAACGAGGCACTGGAGCGCCTGCAGCGCCGCCATGCGCGTTTCTTCAATTCCTGCATGATGGCTACCGCGCTCGGCGCGGCGGTATCGGATGCGCTGGACGATGGACGCGTGGTGTCGGGCGTGGGCGGCCAGTACAACTTCGTGGCGATGGCACATGCCCTGCCGGAAGCGCGCAGCGTGCTGATGTTCCGTGCCGCACGCGATGACAAGGGCCACCGGGAATCGAACGTGCGCTGGAACTACGGCCACACCACCATCCCGCGCCACCTGCGCGACATTTACCTCAACGAATACGGCATCGCCGATCTGCGCGGCCTGACCGACGAAGACTGCGTGCATGCGATGACCGCAATTACCGAAGCGCCCTTCCAGGGCGATCTGCTGCAGCAGGCACAGGCCTCGCGCAAGCTGCTGGCGGCGTCCCAGCCCGACCCGCAGCGCCAGCAGCGCAACACGCCGCAGGCACTGGCCGCGGCACTGGCCCCATTCCGTGCCGATGGCAGCCTGCCGGACTACCCGCTGGGCAGCGACTTCAACGAGATCGAGCAGGTGCTGGTCAAAGCGCTGGCGTGGCTGAAGGCCAACACGCAGTCCCGCAGCGACAAGCTGCGCACCGTCTGGGCAGCGCTGCGGCAACCGGCCGGCGACGGCGATGCCGTGTACCTGCAGCGCATGGGCCTGCAGGCACCGAAAGACTTCGCCGAACGCCTGGACGCGCGGCTGCTGCGGCTGGCGCTGGCGCGTACCGCCTGAGAAAAAGGGGACGGAGGGAATTAAGTCGTTTGTGCACAAACGACTTAATTCCCTCCGTCCCCTTTTTCTTCCGGCAACGAGAAAGGCCGGCTTGCGCCGGCCTTTCCTTTGTTGCGCCGAGAGGCTGCTTACAGCGCCTTGGCGGCCTCCACCACGTGCGCCGTGGTGATGCCGAAGTGCTTGTACAGCTGGTCGGCCGGGGCCGAGGCACCGAAGGTGTCGATACCGATCACGGCACCGTCCAGGCCGACGAACTGGCGCCAGAAACCGGTGACGCCAGCTTCCACGGCCACGCGCTTGCGCACCGCGTTCGGCAGCACCGATTCACGGTAGGCCGCATCCTGGCGCAGGAACACGTCGGTGGACGGCATCGAGACCACGCGGGTCTTGATACCGGCCGCGTCCAGCTGGGCCTTGGCTTCGGTGGCCAGCGAGACTTCCGAGCCGGTGGCGATCAGGATCACGTCCGGGGTACCGGCGGCATCGGCCAGCACGTAACCGCCGCGCTCGATCTGCTTGATCTGCTCGGCGCTGCGCGGCTGGTGCGGCAGGTTCTGGCGGCTGAACACCAGGCAGCTCGGGCCGTCCTGGCGGGTGATCGCGGCCTTCCAGCTCACGGCCGACTCGACCGCATCGCACGGGCGCCACACGTCGTTGTTCGGGATGTAGCGCAGCGAGGCCAGGTGCTCCACCGGCTGGTGGGTCGGGCCGTCTTCGCCCAGGCCGATCGAGTCGTGGGTATAGACGTGGATGGCGTGGGCCGGAATCAGCGCGCTCATGCGCACGCCGTTGCGGGCGTAATCGCTGAACACCAGGAAGGTGGCGTCGAACGGAATGAAGCCACCGTGCAGGGCCAGGCCATTGGCGATGGCGGTCATGCCGAACTCGCGCACGCCGTAGTACACGTAGTTGGCGTTGGCGTCGTCGCTGGCGACCGACCTGCTGCCCTTCCACAGGGTCAGGTTGGAGTGCGCCAGGTCGGCCGAGCCACCGACGATTTCCGGCAGCAGCGGCGCATAGGCTTCGATGGCCAGCTGCGAGGCCTTGCGCGAGGCGATCGTCGGGCCCTCGGCGGCCACCTGGGCGATGTAGGCATCGGCCTTGGCAACGAAGTCGGCCGGCAGCTCGCCATGCGAGCGGCGGGTCAGCTCAGCCGCCTCCGCCGGATACTGGCTGGCGTACTTGTCGAACAGCTGTTCCCACTCGGCCTGGCGCAGCGTGCCGGCGCCATTGGCGCGCCAGCCGTCGTAGATCGCCTGCGGGATCTCGAACGGGCCGTATTCCCAGCCCAGCTGCTTGCGGGTGGCTTCCAGCTCGTCCTTGCCCAGCGGAGCACCGTGGCTGGATTCCTTGCCCGCCTTGTTCGGCGAACCGAAGCCGATGGTGGTGCGGCAGCAGATCAGGGTCGGCTTGTCGCTCTGCGACAGCGCGGCCTCGATGCCGGCCTTGATGCTTTCCGGGTCGTGGCCGTCAACATCGCGGATCACGTTCCAGCCATAGGCCTCGAAACGTTCCGGGGTGTTGTCGGTGAACCAGCCCTCGACGTTGCCGTCGATGGAGATGTGGTTGTTGTCCCAGAAGCAGACCAGCTTGTGCAGGCCCCAGGTGCCGGCCAGCGAGGCCGCTTCGTGCGACACGCCTTCCATCAGGCAGCCATCACCCATGAACACCCAAGTGCGGTGGTCGACCACTTCCAGCTCCGGGCGGTTGAAGCGCTGTGCCAGCAGCTTCTCGGCCAGGGCGAAGCCCACGGCATTGGCGAAACCCTGTCCCAGCGGGCCGGTGGTGGTTTCCACGCCCGGGGTCTCGTGGCGCTCCGGGTGGCCGGCGGTGTGGCTGCCCAGCTGGCGGAACAGCTTGAGCTGCTCGATCGGCAGGTCGTAACCGCTCAGGTGCAGCAGCGCGTACTGCAGCATCGAACCGTGGCCGTTGGACAGCACGAAACGGTCGCGGTTGAACCAGTGCGGGTTGCTCGGGTTATGGCGGAGGTAGTCGTTCCAGAGGACTTCGGCGATGTCGGCCATGCCCATGGGCATGCCGGGGTGGCCGGACTTTGCGGTTTCAACCGCATCGGCGGCGAGGAAGCGGATGGCGTTGGCCAACTGGCGACGGGTAGGCTGCGTCATGGTTCTGTCGGAATCGGGAGGCGGCCGCGGACGTGCGGGCGGCCTATTGTCCCACAGACGCGGGGCCGGGTTCAGGCGTAGGACCAGATCCCTTGCCAGTGAAAGGGATCTGGTCCCGCCACCCCCTTACTTGGGCGCGGCAGCCTCGATCACGCCACACATCGACTTCTTCTGGAAGTCCTCGCCAGTGGCGTAGGTGGCCGGGGTGGTCTTGGTCACGGTGATCTTCGAACCCTTGCCCTCGGCTTCAACCAGCACGTTCCACGGCAGGGTGGTCTGGCCACCATTGAACTGGACGTTCTGTTCCAGGGTCAGCATGCCCAGGTCCTTGTCCACGCTGGCCACCTTCAGGCCCGACTTCACGCCCTCGATCTGGATACGCTTGAGAGCGTCGGCCGGGGTAACGTTGGGCACCACGTCCCAGGTGGTGAAGGTGCGCCCGGCGAAGAAGCTGCCGGTCTTGGTGTAGTTGGTTTCACAGGCCTTCTGGGCACTGGCGTCGAAAGCCAGCAGGCCCAGGGCGGCGACCATCACGTACGAAATCCTCATTTCTGCTCCCTTTCGCACGGCGCCAATCCCGACGCCTTCCATGCGTCGGGATAGTATCCATGGCATTCAGGGCGCGTTCAATCGAGGGGCGTGCCCAGCGCCGGTCCGTCATGGGACTCGCCCTTGGCCACCAACGTGGTCAGGGCCAGGTCGCCGGTCACGTTCAGGGCGGTACGGCACATGTCCAGGAAGTGGTTCACGCCCAGGATCAGGCCAATGCCCAGCGGGTTCACACCGACCATCGCGCAGATCATCGCCACCACCGGCAGCGAGCCCGACGGCACGCCCGCCGTGCCGATGCCGCCAAGGATGCAGACCGCCATCACCATGACCTGCTGGCCAATACTCAGGTCCACGCCGAAGAACTGGGCCAGGAAGATCACCGTCACGCCCTCGAACAGGGCGGTGCCGTTCTGGTTGGCGGTGGCACCCACGGTCAGCACGAATCGCGACACGCGCTGCGGCAGGCCCATCTGGTCCGCCACGCGCAGTGCGGTCGGCAGGGTCGCGTTGCTGGAGGCGGTGGAGAACGCCATCACCGTCGCTTCCTGGGTATCGCGGAAGAACGACAGCGGCGAGCGGCCGGACAGCCATACGGCAGTACCGTAGGTCACGACCATGTGCAGGCCGAGCGCCAGCACCACCACGCCCACGTACGCGCCCAGGCGGATGATCAGCTCGAAGCCGAACAGCGCGGCCAGATTGAACATGAAGCAGGCCACTGCATAGGGGGCCAGGCGGATGACCAGGTTGATCAGGGTCATCGAGATTTCGAACACGCCTTCGATGGCGCGGCGCAACGGGGCGACCTTCTCATTGTCGGTCAGCACCATGCCGATGCCGAACATCAGCGCGAAGAACATCAGCGACAGGATCGCGCCATTGTCCGACGCGGCCTGCAGCACATTGCTCGGCACGATCGACAGCAGCATGTCCATGCCCTTCGGCGTGCCATGGATGCCAGCGACGATTTCCTTGCTGCGCTCGGCGTTCTCCGACAGCATCATCGCGGCGACCTGCGGATCCACGCCGACGCCCGGCTTGAGCAGGTTGACCAGCACCAGGCCGATGCCCACGGCAATGCCGGACAGCAGCACGGTATAGGCCAGGGTTTTCCAGCCGATGCGGCCCAGGGCGCGGATGTCGCCCATCTCCGACACGCCCATGATCAGCGCCGAGAAGATCAGCGGCACGATCAGCATGAAGATCAGGTTGAGGAACAGGCCCGACGCCGGGGTGGTGACGTAGTCCATGACCCACTTGGCACCGGCCTGCAGGCCATCGACGCTGCCGCCCAGGGCGTGCACGATCAGTCCCAGGATCAGGCCGATCGCAAAGCCGATGCCCATCTTCCAATGCAGGGGCAACTTCTTCTTGTCGGCAGCAGCTGCTGTCATGCGCGGGTTTCCTCGAAAAATGAATGCACTCTAACAAAGCGCGCAAGCGGCGCCGGTTCAGGTTCGCCGCGTTGGATACAGCGGCGCCAGGCCAGTGTCGGCGGCGCCGGTTGCCGCCGACCAGTGCGGTCCGTCACGGAAGACCTCACGCAGGCGCGCGCGCAACGGGGCCAGTTCGCCCTGCCCGCCCCAGCGCGCCTGCTGCAGGTCCAGCAACACCTGGCGCTGGGCCGGGTCATCCAGCCGGGCGATGACCTGCTCGATGCGTTTCACGCCGGCCATCGCACACAGCCGTGCCTCCACCTGGTCGAAGCCTTCACCATCCAGCGCACGGCGCAGTTCGGCCAGGCCCGCGCGTCCGCTCACTACGGTCGGCACAGAGGGCGTGCCGGCTGCAGGCGCCGCCACACGCGGGCGTCGGCCTCGCTGCCAGCCCCACAACAGGGTCAGCAGCCACAGCAGCGCCAGGCCAATGGCCGCCGCCATCCATGGCCACGGTCGCTCGGACAGGCCGCTGGCGCGTGGATCGGTCGCGGCGATACGCGCATCCTGTCCATCGCTGCCGGGCAGCGCGGCAGCGGTGTCGATCGGTGGCAGCGCTGCCGGCGAGGCAGTGGCGGCGCCGGTACCGGCCGCAACGGCCAGCGTCAGGTCCGGCAGCTTCGCTTCCTGTGCCTTGCCGTTGCGCACATCCCACCAGGGCAGGCGTGGTCCCGGCACCACCAGCGAACCCGGCTGGCGCGGCACGATCGAATAGCGGCGGGTGATCTTCAGGCGCGGCGTGCTGCCGTTGAAGGTCTCTTCGTACTGTGCCGGTTCGGCGAACACCTGCGCGTTGGCGCCGACATCCGGCACCGGCAGGTCGGTGAACTGTGCTCGGGTCGCGCCTTCGGCAACCGCTTCGACCACCACGTTGGCTGCCTCGCCGGTACGGGCACTGGTGGGCGCGCTGGTGTAGCGCAGCTGCAGGCTCTGCAGGGGCAACCACGGCTGCGGCGCCTGTGCCGGCTGTGCCTGCACCTGCAACGTGCGGTCTGCGCCGGTGGCATTCATGCGGCCATCGCCGCCCCCGAAGAAGTCATCGAAGAAACCTCCGGCGCTGCGCCCGCTGAAACGCGCACCGGACAGCCGCAACGCGCCGCTGCGCTCGGGGATCAGCAGGAAACGTCGTTCGACCACGTTGTAGCGGCGCCCGTTGACCTGGCGTACGTCGGTGCGGTCATCGCCCACCCGCTGCAACGACGCGCCCGCCGGGGTGTCCAGCACCAGCTCGCCGGAGGCCAGCTGCGAGGCGAAATACAAGCGCACCACCACGCCCACGCTCTGCTGCACGTACGGCGTATCGTCATCGACAACGGTCTCGATGAAGGCCATCGCATTGCTGTCAGGTCCGGCCACGGCGGCCGCATCGACCTGCAGCGTCAGCGGCGCGGTTCGCGCACTGCCCACCTGCAGGCCCGGTACCACCAGCGCACCGCTGCGCCGGGGGGTCAGCGCCACGCCATACAGGTTGCGCTGCTGCATGCTGCCATTGCTCCATTCCACCTGGCGGCTGCTGGTCTGGCCGCTCAGGTCGAAGTCGGTGCGCAATGGCGTGAAGTCGGGAGCGCCCTGATCGCTCTCGACATTGAGGGTGACCGTATCACCCATCGCGATGCGGTCGCGATCCAGCCAGGCGCGTGGCTGCGCCCAGGCCAGCAGCGGCAGCCACAGCAACAGCGCCGCCAGTACCGGCCGTGACCAGTGCCCGTGCATGTTGATCGCGCGCGTCATCGCCCTTCCCTCTTCCTGCGTTCGTTTTCCAGCTGGAACTTGGCCCGCAGCAACGCGCCCGGATCGTCCGGCACACGCCGCATCCACGCTTCCACCGCCTGTTGCTCCTCGCGCTCGCGCGGCGTGCGGCCCTCAGCCCCCGGTACGGGTTTGCCGTCCTTGCCAGCCTCGCCTTCGCGTGCCTGCTGCATCGCCTGCTGCATGCGCTGGCGCTGCTGCTCATCAGCCTGGGCCTGTGCCTTGGCATCCTCCACCTGTGGTGGCGCCTGCTGGCCATCGCGGCCGCGCTGGCCGGGCTGCGGGCTCGACGGGTTCTTGTCGTCACCCGCCTTGGGCTGCCCCTGCTGGCCCTGGCCGGGATTCTGCTGTCCCTGCTGCGGCTTCTGGCCCTGCGGGTTCTGCTGGCCCGGGGCATCGTTCTGCTGCTTCTGCTGCCCGTTCTGCGGTGGCTTCTGCTGATCCTGGCCTTTGCCACCCGACTGCCTGCGCTTGCGCGCGGCATCGACCACGGCACGGTTGGCGACCGCATCGGCCATGCCGGGATGCAACGCCAGCGCGCGGTCGTAGGCGGCGATCGCTTCGTCGTAGTTGCCTTCGCGTGCCAGCGTGTTGCCCAGGTTGTACCAACCGGCATCGTTGTCGATGCCTTCGAAGCGTTTGCGTGCAGTGGTGAAGTCGCCGTTGCGGTAAGCCTGGACGCCCTCGGCCAAGCGCTGATGCTGCGCCTGGTCGCTACGCTTCCACAGCGTGCCCTGCGCGGGTTGCGAGGCCTGCGTCGCAGGTGCCTGCGCCTGCGCGTCATTCATCCATGGCACGAGGCCGACCGCGAGCACCGCCGCCAGCAGCGCACGACGGCGGAAGGCCAGCAATGCCAGCAGCATCACCGGCGGCAGCAGCCAGAAGCCTTCGTCACGCCACTGCTTGCCTTCGCCCGGCCGCTGCGCCGCCGTGCCTTCGCGCGCGTCGAGTACACCGAGCGCACGCAGATCGCTGTCATCGGCGGAGATGCGTGCATAGCGGCCGCCGCCTGCAGTGGCCACCGCGCGCAGGCTGCCCTCATCCAGCGCAGCCTGGCGGATCTGCCCGCTGCCATCGCGGTAGGCCGCACCGGCAGGCGTGCCCAGGCCCAGCACCGACACCTGCAGGCCCAGGCTGCGTGCCTGCGCTGCCGCCAGTGCAGCTTCACCATCCGCCTGGTCGCTGACCAGCAGGATCTGCCCCTGCAGCGCACCAATCTGCCGCATCAGCCGTGTTGCCCAGTCGATGCCGCGGTCGGCACGCTGGCCATCGCGCGGCATCACGTCCGGCGACAGCGCATCCAGATACAGCGCGACGTTGCTGCCGTCGTCGGTCAGCGGCGCCACGGTGTAGGCATCATCGGCATACACCACCAGGCCCACCTGTCCGCCCTGGCGCGCGCGCAGCAGCTGGCCCACTTTCGCGCGCGCCTGCAGCAGGCGCGACGGTGGCAGATCGGTTGCGCTGATCCGGCTGGACAGGTCCAGTACCACCAGCAGCGGTGCGCTGGCCTGGAACATCGGCTGCGCCTGCTGCCGCCAGCTCGGCCCGGCCATCGCCAGCGATGCCAGTGTCCAGCCCAGCAGCAGCGCCCATGGCAGGCGCACGCGACGCTTCGCACCGGCGGCCAGCAGATGTGGCAACAGATGTGCATCCACGGCCTGCCGCCACGCATCACTGCGTCGCTGCCGGTACAGCGCCAACGCGATGATCAGCGGCAGCGCCAGCAGTGCCCACAACCACTCGGGCCGCAGGAAGTGCAGCGCGTTCCAGTCGGGAAGATTCGAAGCAAACGCGATCATCGGCGACGCTCCGGCCACAGCCAGGCCAATGCGCCCAGCAGCAATGCCAGGCCCAACGGCCACCCATAGCGTTCCTCGCGAGGGCGCAGGCTCGGGCCCTTTGCGGCCACTGGCTCCAGGCGATCAAGCTCGGCATAGATGCCGGCCAGCTGCGCGGTATCACGCGCGCGGAAGAACTGGCCGCCGGTCATGCTGGCGATCTTCTTCAGGGTGGCCTCATCGACCGGATCCTGGTCGGTGGAAATCGGAATGCCGAACAACCGCATGCTGCCATCGCCGCCAAATGCGACCGTGTGGATGCGCACGCCCTCGGCGCGCGCCACTTCCGCGGCGCGCAGCGGTTCCAGCACACCGGCATTGCTGACACCATCGGTCAGCAGGATCAGCACGCGCTGTCCCTCCGGCTGGGTGCGCAGGCGCTTGACCGCCAGGCCGATGGCATCCCCGATGGCGGTCTCGCGCCCGGCCAGGCCGACCACGCTGTCGCGCAGCTGGTCGCGCACGCTGGCCAGGTCCGCAGTCAGCGGCGTGAGTGTGTAGGCGCGGTCGCCGAAGATCAGCAGGCCGACGCGGTCGCCCGCACGACGATCCAGGAAGTCGGCAAGCACGGCCTTGGCTGCGGTCAGGCGATCGACCGCCTGGTCGCCCAGCACCATGTCGCCCTCGCCCATGCTTCCGGACACGTCCATCGCCAACATCATCTGTCGGCCCTGCTGCGGGGGCGTGATGGCGTCGCCCAGCTGCTGCGGTCGCGCCAGCGCGATGCACAGTGCACACCACCCCAGCCACAGCAGCAGCGTGCGCAGCCACGACACGTCGACGCGGCCACCACCGGACAGCGCTTCCAGCTCGGCGGCAGCGTAGGGGACGCGTAGTGCAGCACCCGGCGCTGCACGACGCTTCCACCAGCGCATCAGCAGCGGCATCGGGAGGGCCAGCAGGGCCAACGGCCACGCCAGCTGCAGGTCCGGCCATGGCCAGTAACTTGCCAGCAGGTTCATCGGCGGCGCTCCAGCAGCATCGCCAGATAGCGTTCGCGGGCCCAGCTGCGTATGGCCGCCACGTCGCGGTTGTCGACGCGCGGGCGATAGGCGCCTTCGGCCAACAGGCTGCGGTGGTCATCGGCCAGCGTGCGCTGCGGGTCGAGGCGTTGCCACCAGGCGTCATCGCGCAGCGATTCACTGCCCGGCCGTGCATGGCGTGCGGCACGGCGCAGCAGTCCGGCGATGGCCGCCAGTTCGGCCGCAGCGTCGGGGGCGGTTGCCAGTTCCTGATCGAACAGCTGCAACCAGCGCTCGCGACGGCGGCGACGTCGCCACATCACCACGGCGGTCACCAGCAGCACCAGCACGACCACCGCGCCGATCATCAGGTAACCGGGGGCTGGCGGCCACCATGACGGTGCCGGCGGCAGCTGCACATCGCGCAACGGCAGCGCGGCGCTCATGCCGGCACCTCGGTCGGCGACGGCGCCAGCCAAGCGTCGCTGGACGCATCGGAGGACAGCACCTGCACGTCGACGCGGCGTGCGCCGAGCTGGCGCCGCAGCTCCTGCAGCGGCTCGACAAAATGCGCCTGCCAGTGCGCCTGCACTTCGCTGCGGCGCAGGTCGAGACCGATGCGCTGCTGCGCGGTCTGGAACTGCAACGCCGCCGACGGTGGCCGCAGCTCCAGTGGATCGACCAGCAGCACCAGGCTGAGGTCGTGATGCTGGGCCAGCGCGCTCCAGCGCGCGGGCGGAATGCGGATGGCCTGCTGCGGATCGGCCAGCACCAGCATGCGCGCGCCTGGGCGCAGCACGCGGCCGGCATGATCCAGCGCGCGCTCCAGGCCCAGATCGTCGGCCGGCGGCTGTGCGTACCAGCGGGTCAGCGCGTCGAGCACGCGGAGCACTCCGCGCGGCCCACCTGCGGGGGTGATCGGCGCTTCGCGGTCGCTGCCACGCAATGCGCCCACGCGGTCGCCACGGCGCTGCGCCGACCACGCGGCAACAGCACCCGCGCGTGCGGCCTGCACCGATTTGAAGCGCACGCGGGTACCGAAGTACAGCGCCGGCGACGTGTCGGCCACGATCAGGCTGACCCGCTCACGCTCGGCCTGGAACAGTTTGGTATGGGCGCGGCCGGTGCGCGCCGTCACGCGCCAATCGATGTGGCGCGCGTCGTCGCCGGCCACGTATTCGCGCGACTCGGCGTACTCCATGCCGCGGCCGCGCAGCGGGGATGGTGCCTGGCCCGCGTTGCCGGTGCGGCCACGGCGCGGCGGCGGCGGACGCTGTGCCAGCCGACGCAGCGCGACCAGTTCGGCCAGCTGCGGGCGCAGCCCGTCACCTTCGAGCGCAGACGGTGCCTGTTCCAGGGATCGATCGGTCATGCGCAGGCTCAGGGTGCCGGCACCCGGGCCAGCAGCTCCTGCACCAGGCGCTCGCCGTCCCAGCCTTCGGCGGTGGCTTCATAGCTGGGCAGCACGCGATGGCGCAGCACATCAGCGGCCACCGCACGCACGTCATCGGGGGTGACGAAGTCGCGGCCGGCCAGCCAGGCGCGCGCACGGGCACAGCGCTCCAGTGCGATGGATCCGCGCGGGCTTGCCCCCCATGCGATGCGGCGGCCGAGGCCGGCGTCGTAGCGCGATGGATCGCGCGAGGCCAGCACCAGTTCGATCAGGTAGCGCTCCAGTGCCGGTGCCATGTGCAGGTCCAGCACTTCGCGGCGGGCGTCGAACACGTCCTGCATCGGCATCTTGTCCGGCGCCGGCGCGGCCTCGCCCAATGCGCCACGGGCACGCTCACGGGCCAGCCGCAGGATCTCCGATTCGGCGGCCTGGTCCGGGTAACCGATGCGCACATGCATCAGGAAGCGGTCCAGCTGCGCTTCCGGCAGCGGGAAGGTACCTTCCTGCTCGATCGGGTTCTGCGTGGCCATCACCAGGAACAGCGGCGGCAGCGCATAGGTATGGCGGCCAACCGTGACCTGGCGCTCGCCCATGGCTTCCAGCAGCGCCGACTGCACCTTGGCCGGCGCACGGTTGATCTCGTCGGCCAGCAGGATCGGGTGGAAGATCGGGCCAGGCACGAACTCGAAGCGGCCCTCCTGGGGGCGCCAGATCTCGGTGCCGGTGAGGTCGGCCGGCAGCAGGTCGGGCGTGAACTGCACGCGGGCAAAGTCTGCTTCCAGGCGCGAGGCCAGTGCACGGATCGCCGTGGTCTTGGCCAGGCCCGGCGCGCCCTCCACCAGCAGGTGGCCGTCGGCCAGCAACGCGATCAGCAGGCGTTCGACCAGGGCCGCCTGGCCGACGATCTCGGTCGACAACGCATCGCGCAGCTGGGTGAATGCCGCATGCAGGCGGGAGGTTGCCGGCGCGGGCGGCGGCGAGACAGTTTCGGGCATCGGCGGTGGCAGGTTCATGGGGGCCTTTGACCGGCGCAGGACGGCACGGGTTCCCCACATCATCGCAGGGTGCCTTGCGATTGGCATCAAGGACGGCTGAACAGCGCATCCACGCAGGGCGTGGATCTACCGGCGGAAACGAGGAAGGGCCGCAACAGGGCGGCCCTTCTTCGAAGACTTCGGAGCGATGGCTCAGTTCTGCTTGGCCACGCGCAGCACCTTCGGGGTGACGAACACCAGCAGTTCAGCCTTGTCCTTGTTGCGACCCCGCTTCTTGAACAGGTTGCCCAGGAACGGCACGTCGCCCAGGAACGGCACCTTGCTGATGCTGTTGCGATCGGTGAACTCGTAGACACCACCGATCACCACGGTCTGCCCGTCCTCGACCAGCACCGCGGTATTGACTTCGCGGCGGTTGATCGACGGCACGGTGCCGTAGCCCTCCAGCTGGATCAGCTGGTCGACTTCGTCCTTCTTCACCTGCATGTTGAGGAACACGCGGTTGTCGTTGGTGATGGTCGGAGTGACCTTCAGCTCCAGCACCACTTCCTTGAACTGCACGTTCGGCGTCGCCACGCCACCAGCGCCACCACCGCTGATGGTGACGTAGCCGATTTCCTTGCCCTGCTTGATCATCGCTTCGCGCTGGTTGGTGGTGACCACGCGCGGGTTGGAGATCACCTCGCCTCGCGACTCCTGCTGCATGGCCGACAGCTCCACGTCCAGCAGGTACCCGGCATTGAGGATGGACAGCGCCAGCGAACCCGGGTTGCTGGCGGCAGCCACCGGCAGGTTCCAGTTCAGGCCACGGGTGATGGTCGAGCCCACCGGGACAGGAGCCGGGCCTACGCGGCCACCGGCGATCCAGTCGCGCTCGGCCTTGGCGTTGTCCTGCGCGGACTTGACCTGCGATTCCCGGGTCAAGCGGTTGGCTTCAAGATTGCCGCTGAAATAGACATTGTCGCGGCTGCCGCTGACACCGAACTTCGCACCCAGTTCGCGGGCGAAGGTATCGGTGGCGATGACGATGCGGCTTTCGATCAGCACCTGGTCGACCGGGCGGTCGATCACGTTGATCAGCTCGCGCATGCGCGCGATCTTCTTCGGGATGTCGCTGATCATCAGCGTGTTGGTGCGCTCGTCGGCCACGATGCGGCCGCGCGAGGACAGGAAGCCACTGTCTTCCTGCGACGAGCTGCCCGAACCACCGCCGCTGCCACCACCACCACTGCCACCGATGCCCTTGGCCTCGGTCAGCGCTTTGAAGATCTGCGTAGCGCTGTGGTAGTTGATCTGGATGTAGTCGGTCTGCAGGTCTTCGCGGTTCTCGATGGCGATGCGCGCGTCTTCCTTCTCCTGCTCGAACTTGGCCAGTTCGGCCTGCGGCGCCACCCAGATCACGCTGCCGTCGCGACGCTTGTCCAGGCCCTTGGCGCGCAGCACGATGTCCAGCGCCTGGTCCCACGGCACATTGACCAGGCGCAGGGTCACATTGCCCTGCACCGAGTCGGACGCAACCACGTTCAGGTTGGACTCCTCGGCGATCAACTGCAGCACGGTGCGCACCGGCACGTCCTGGAAGTTGAAGGTCACCGGCTTGCCGGTGAAACCGCGCTGGCCGACGGCCTTGGCCGCCTGGGTGACGCTGCCGGCAGTGACCGCGCCGACGGCGGCCGGGGCCTGCCGCGGGCTGATCTCGACCACGTACTCATTGCCGCTCTGGTACGCCAGCGACTCCACTGCACCGCCGGTGCTCAGCACCAGCTGGGTGCCGGCACCGGACGGCTTGGCGTCGATGCGCTGTACCGGCGTGGCGAAGTCGGTGACGTTCATCGGCTTCTGCAGGTTGGCCGGCAGTCGGGCATTGCCGACGTCGACCACGACGCTGTTGCCCTGCGTGCGCAGGTCAGGGATCGCGCCCTGCCCGTCGAACTGCACGATCAGGCGCCCGGCGCCGTCATCGCCACGCTTGAAATCGATCTTGGCCACAGACAGGCCTGCCGGCGCAGCGGCCGGTGCCACGGTGGCGCCCACCGGCTTTTCCGCCGGTGCGGCAGCCAGCGCCGGAGCGCAGGCCAGCATCAGCGCGACTCCCAGCGCGCTGACACGGTTCAAGGTAGAGCGCCGGATGGGACGCAGCCCCTTGGCTTGGTGAAAGGTCATCGTGCTATCCCCAGTAAACGATCATTGATCTTCAAGCGAGAGCGTTGCCGGCCGTTCCAGCCAGCCACCCGCGCCATCCGGCACCAGTTCGATCAGCTCCACGCGGTCTTCGAAGACCGCCGTGACCCGCCCGTCGCTCTGCCCCAGGTAACCGCCCGGGCGGACCCGGTAGGTGACCTTGTCCGGCCCCATCACCAGCGCCACGGTGCCTGCACCGGTACCGATGGTGCCGACCATGTCCAGCGCATCCAGCGGGAAGCCTTCCAACGGCTCCTTGCGCCGGTTCGGGTCCGGTCGCAATCCGCCGTTCCCCTGCTGCGGATTGGTCCAGGCATCGGTGAACGGATCGCGCATGCCCTGCGCGGAGTATTCAAAGGTCTCGAACTGCTGCATCACCGGCAGCGGCTCCAGCGGTTGCGCCGGTCGCGCGCGCTCGCCTTCCACCCACTTCTCAAGGTTTGGTGCGTCGCCGGGCGTGCTGGTCACGCCACGGCCGCAACCGGCCAGCAGCAGTACAGCCAGCACCATCGCACCACGTACGGTCTGCGCGCGCATCACTTCTTGCCCTCCTTGCCAGCGTCGGCCGCCTGCTGCGCCTGCACTTCGGTCTCGTCCAGGTAACGGTAGGTCTTGACCGTACCGGACAGTTCCAGTGCACCGCTGCGGACGTTGCCGCCGGTCTTTTCCTTGGGCTTGAGGTTGATGTCATGCATGGTCAGGATCACCACCCGCGGCAACGAGGCCACGCCACTGACGAATGCGCCGAACTGGTGGTAACTGCCCACCATGCGCAGCTTGATCGGCTTCTCGGCGTAGAACTCCTTGATCTGCTCCTGCTCCGGCTCAAACAGCTCGTTGGTCAGGCCGCTGGACAGCGCGGTCTGCGAGATGTCGATGATCAGGTCGGGCATTTCGGTCTTGCTCGGCAGCTGCCGCAGCATCTGCTGCAGCACCTGCTCCATCTGCGCCAGCTGCTGCTTCAGCGGCCCCAGGTTCACCGCGCGTTCCTGCTGCTTGGTGAACTCGGCGCGCAGCTCGACTTCCTTCGATTCCAGGCCGGCCAGTTCTTCGCGCTTGCCGCTGATCAGCAGCATCCACGCCACGAACATGATGACCAGCGCCAGCAACGAGCAGAAGACGATCTTGGCCTTCTGCGGCCAGTTGCCGATGTCGTTGAAATCCAGGTTCTTGATGTCGATCTTCTGGCTCATGCGCGGTCCCCCTGCAGCAGCGCATTGAAGGCCTGCGGCGGCTGCGCCAGGCGGCTGCCCTCAGGCTTCGGGGCGGGTGCCGGGGCCGGCGCGGCGGCCGGAGCGGCCGGAGCGGCCGGTTGGTTCGGCTTGGCCGGCGGTGCAGCGGCCGGTGCAGCGGGAGCCGCTGCCGGCTGGCCCGCTGCCGGAGCCGCAGGCGTCGCGGCACCCGGACCTGCGGCCAACGGAGCCACCGGTGCGGGCGCAGCCGTCGCCACCGACCCATCGGCGTTCAGGCCCGGCGTCGCCGAGACCTCTTCGCTCTGTGCCGGCAGTTTCACCTTGACCACGAACACGTAGGGCAGCGCCTTGATGTCGGCCAGCGGACCGACCTTGCCATCCTTGTCCTTCTCCGGGTCACGCGCTTCGATGATCGACAGCTCCGGATTGGTCATCCAGCCGGAGGTCTCCAGGTTGCGCATGTAGGCCGAAACGCGGGCGTTGGACTGGGTGCGGCCTTCCAGCGTCAGCACATCCCCTTCCTGCTTCAGCGCGGTCAGCACCACGCCATCGGGAATGGTGCGCACCAGCGCGTCGAACAGGTGGACCATCTGCGAGCGCTTGGCCTGCAGTTCCTCGATCACCTTCTTGCGGGCCAGCAGGCGTTCCTTCTGCGCGTCGAGGCGATCGATCTCCTTGTTCTGTTCCTTGACCTTCTCGATCTCGGCTTCCAGATAGGCGTTGCGGTCCATCTGGCCGCTCACCTGGCGGTCGTAATAGAACCAGATCATCAGCGACAACAGCAGGCCACCGACAGCGGCCATGCCCAGCATTGCGTAGAACTCGCGCTGGCGTTGCTTGCGCCGCTCGGCGCGCCAGGGCAATAGATTGATGCGTGCCATCAGTCGAAGCTCCTCAGCGCCAGACCGGTCGCGATCATCAGCGCGGGGGCATCCTGGGCCAACGCATGCGCGTTCACCTTCGGCCCCAGGGTCATCTGCGCCAGCGGGTTGGCGACCACGGTCGGCACGCCCAGCTGTTCCTCGACCATCTCCGGCAGGCCACCGAGCACGGCGCAGCCGCCGGCCAGCACGATGTGATCGACGCGGTTGAATTCGCTGCCTGCATAGAAGAACTGCAGCAGGCGGCTGATCTGCTGGACCGTGGCTTCCTTGAACGGCTCCAGCACTTCCATCTCGTAGCTTTCCGGCAGGCCGCCCTGGCGCTTGGCCAGCCCGGCTTCCTCGTAGCTCAGGCCATAGCGGCGCATGATCTCGTCGGTCAGCTGCTTGCCACCGAACACCTGCTCGCGGCTGTAAAGGCTACGGCCGCCGCGCAGGACATTGAGGGTGGTCATGGTGGCGCCGATGTCGACCAGCGCAACCACGCCGTCGATGGACACCGGCAGCTCGCTGGCGACCAGGGCGTAGGCGTTCTCGACCGCGAAGGCCTCCACGTCCATCACCTTGGCCTGCAGGCCACCGAGCTCCAGCGCGGACTGGCGCAGCTCGACATTCTCCGAACGCGACGCGGCCAGCAGCACCTGGACCATCTCCGGGTTGTTCGGGATCGACCCGATCACCTCGAAGTCCAGGTTCACTTCCTCGATCGGATACGGAATGTAGTTGACCGCTTCCAGCTCGATCTGGGCTTCCATGTCGTTTTCGTCGAGATCGGCCGGCATCGGGATCACCTTGGTGATCACCGCCGACCCCGCGACGGCGGCAGCGGCCAACTTGGCCTTGCTGCCTGAACGGTTCATCGCCCGGCGGATGGCCTCACCGACGGCCTCCACTTCGACGATGTTCTTCTCCACCACCGCATTCGGCGGAAGAGGTTCCACAGCGTAATGTTCCACGCGGAAACGATTGCCGCTGCGGGACAGCTGCAAAAGCTTTACCGCAGTCGAACTGATGTCGACGCCTACAAGCGGCGACTGACTTTTTGGGATGAGCCCCACGGTTTCTCCCCTGCCGACGGGCACTTGGACGCAAGACCTGCGTCCGAGCATTAATAACGTATTCTTAGCAAATGGCAACGGCCCTGCTGTGAAATCCCTCACGGATTCACCATGCAGCCCCTGACTGTTCCCCTTGCGCTCCCCGGTGCCGACCCCAGCCGCCACCTTGCGTAATCTATACTCTGCGACCACGAAATTCGCAATCGGAATCTGAACCCGATGACTCGACTCCGCCGCTGGCTGCGCTGGATCTTCCTGATTGTCCTGGTCCTGGCGCTGATCGGCGCGGCCGCCGTGGGCGGTCTGTACTATGCCGTTTCCTCCAAGCTTCCCGACGTGCAGACCCTGCGCGACGTGGAAATGCAGGAGCCGATGTACGTCTACGCTGCCGACGGCAAGCTGATGGCGGTGTTCGGCGAGACCCGGCGCACCCCGGTCACCATGAAGGACGTGCCCGAGCGGCTGAAGCAGGCCTTCCTGGCCACCGAGGACGCCCGCTTCTACGAACATGGCGGCGTGGACTACATGGGCATCGGCCGTGCGGTCTGGCTGCTGGCCACCACCAACGACAAGCGCGTGCCGGGTGGCTCCACCATCACCCAGCAGGTCGCCCGCCAGTTCTTCCTCAGCTCCGAGTACAGCTACACCCGCAAGCTGGCCGAGATCCTGCTGGCGCGCAAGATCGAGTCCGAGCTGAGCAAGGACGAGATCTTCGAGCTGTACCTGAACAAGAGTTTCTTCGGCAACCGCGCCTACGGCGTGGCCGCCGCCGCCGAGTTCTACTACGGCAAGAAGCTGAACGAGCTGGACCTGGACGAGATGGCCTCGCTGGCCGGTATCCCCAAGTTCCCGTCGTCGGGCAACCCGATCTCCAACCCGGAACGTGCCCGCCAGCGCCGCGACAATTACGTGCTGCAGCGCATGGCCGACCTGAAGTTCGTCAGCCAGGCCGAAGCCGACGCGGCCAAGGCCGTGCCGATGCACGCCACCGCGCATGAGCCGCCGGTGCAGGTCGATGCACCCTACGTGGCCGAGCTGGTGCGCCAGGAAATGATCGCCCGCTTCGGCGGCGACGTGGTCAACAAGGGCTACCACGTCACCACCACGATCGACTCCACCCTGCAGACCGCCGCCAACCTGGCCGTCCGTGATGGCCTGCTGCTGTACGACCACCGCCACGGCTGGCACGGCGTGGAGAAGCAGGTGCAGCTGGGCGCCGGCGACGATACCGCCGCGCTGGCCGAGCACCTGCGCGGCATGTACGGCCAGGCCGGCCTGCTGCCGGCAATCGTCGCCAGCACCGCGGCCGATGGCAGCGCCACGGTGGTGCTGGCCAACCGCACCGAGATCGTGCTGCCGGCCGGCGCCGCCAAGTGGACCAACAAGACCCCGGGCAAGCTGGTGCAGCGCGGCGACATCGTGCGCGTACGCGCCGGTGCCAAGGAAGGGGAGTGGCTGCTGGACCAGATCCCGCGCGGCCAGTCCGCACTGGTCTCGCTGGATGCCCACAGCGGCGCGCTGAAGGCGCTGGTGGGTGGCTTCAGCTTCTCCGGCAACAAGTTCAACCGCGCCACCCAGGCCCGCCGCCAGCCGGGTTCGAGCTTCAAGCCGTTCGTCTACGCGGCCGCTTTCGACAAGGGCTACAACCCAGCCTCGATCGTGCTCGACGCCCCGGTCGTGTTCCGCGATCGCCGCGGCAAGACCTGGGCCCCGCAGAACGACGGCGGCGGCTTCCGCGGCCCGATGCGCCTGCGTGAAGCGCTGGTGCAGTCGCGCAACCTGGTCTCGGTACGCCTGCTCGATGGCATGGGCGTGGACTACGCGCGCAAGTACATCAGCGAGTTTGGCTTTGCCGAATCGGAGCTGCCGCCGAACCTGTCGATGTCGCTGGGCACGGCCTCGCTGACCCCGCTGTCGGTGGCGCGTGGCTACGCGGTGTTCGCCAATGGCGGCTCGCGCGTGGATACCTGGCTGATCGACCAGGTCAATGACCGCGACGGCAACCTGGTGTTCAAGGAAAACCCGGCGCTGGCCTGCCGCGACTGCGCCGGCAGCAGCGACCAGCCGGTCAACCAGGTGGTGGATGGCTTCAACTTCGGCGCCCCGGCCCCGAAGGTGGACCCGGCCGCTGCGGCCAAGGCCGAAGCCAAGACCGAGACCCCGGCCGCGCCGGCCAACCCGGATGCCCGCACCGCTCCGCGCGCGATCGACGCCCGCACCGCCTACCAGCTGGTGTCGATGATGCGCGACGTGGTCCAGCGCGGTACCGGTGTGCAGGCCAAGGTGCTCGGCCGCGAGGACGTGGGCGGCAAGACCGGCTCCACCAACGACCATCGTGACGCCTGGTTCTCCGGCTTCGGCGGCCCGTACGTGACCACCGTGTGGGTGGGCCGCGACGACTTCCGCTCGCTGGGTTACCGCGAGTACGGTGGCAAGGCGGCGCTGCCGATCTGGATCGACTACATGCGCACCGCGCTGAAGGACACCCCGATCGCGCAGAACGAGCCGCCCAGCGGCATGGTCCAGGCCACGCTCAACGGCGCGACCGAGTGGGTGAAGGTGGAAGACATGGATCGCCTGACCGACTACGACCTGAACCTCAATACGCCGCAGGCCGACGCCGCCGCGTTCGATATCTTCTGAGGAAGGGTGCAGTGGGTGCCAACCGTGGGTTGGCACCGATGCGACTGTAGAGCCGAGCCCATGCTCGGTTCAGGGCCCCCGCGTAGAGCAGCCGAGCGTGGGCTCGGCTCTACATCCCCACCTTGAAATACCTACGCGGATGTCACATCCGTGCGCTAGTCTGTAGCCAGGTCGCAACAGGAGTCATCGCATGCATCGCGCCCGCCAGCATGCTGCCAGCCAGACCCGCGAGCGGCGCCACCGCCTCGCCCACGAAGCCGCCCGCCTGATGGCTGAAGGCGGCATCCGCGACTACCACCAGGCCAAGCTGAAGGCCGCCAGCCGGCTCGGCATCCACGACGATGCCTCCCTGCCCCGCAACACCGAGATCGAAGACGCCTTGCGCGAGTACCAGCGGCTGTTCGCCGGGCCCCAGCACGGCAATGAACTGCAGCGCCGCCGCGAGGCCGCGATGCGCGCGCTGGAGTTCCTGCACGGCTTCGCTCCACGGCTGGCCGGCCCGGTGCTGGACGGCACCGCCGATGCCAACAGCCCGGTGCAGCTGCACCTGCACAGCGACGACCCGGAGGCCGTGCATCGCTTCCTGGACGAGCACGGCATTCCCGCTGAATCGCGGACGCGCCGGCTGCGCATGGACCGCGAGCGTAGCCTGGACGTGCCGGTGTGGGTGTTCAGTGCCGAGGAGCTGACCTTCGACCTGGCCGTGCTGCCGTACGATGCGCTGCGCCAGGCGCCGCTGTCGCCGGTGGATGAGAAGCCGATGCGACGCGCGTCTGTCGCACAGCTGCGGCAGCTGCTGGCCGAAGCGGAGATCACCGCGTATATCGGCGGGTGACGGTTGCGCAGGTTCTGGTGGGTGCGGACCGTTGGTCCGCACGATGCATCAGGCATCCGGACACCTGGCCCAAGAGCAGCCGAGCATGGCTCGGCTCTACAGAAAGCGCGCTACCTGCTTCCTTCTTCTGGTGGGTGCGGACCGTTGGTCCGCACGGTGCATCAGGCATCCGGACACCTGGCCCAAGAGCAGCCGAGCATGGCTCGGCTCTACAGAAGACGCGCTACCTGCTTCATTCTTCTGGTGGGTGCGGACCGTTGGTCCGCACGGTGCATCAGGCATCCGGACACCTGACCGAAGAGCAGCCGAGCATGGCTCGGCTCTACAGAAAGCGCGCTACCTGCTTCCTTCTTCTGGTGGGCGCGGACCGTTGGTCCGCACGATGCATCAGGCATCCGGACACCTGACCGAAGAGCAGCCGAGCATGGCTCGGCTCTACAGAAAGCGCGCTACCTGCTTCCTTCTTCTGGCAGGTGCGGACCGTTGGTCCGCACGGTGCATCAGGCATCTGGACACCTGACCGAAGAGCAGCCGAGCATGGCTCGGCTCTACAGAAGGCGCGCTGCCCGCTTCCTTCTTCTGGTGGGCGCGGACCGTTGGTCCGCACGATGCATCAGGCATCCGGACACCTGACCGAAGAGCAGCCGAGCATGGCTCGGCTCTACAGGAGGTGCGTTGCCCTACCAGACATCATGGTGTTGCTCCTCCGTTTCATCGCCAAGCAGGCGCATCAGCCAGGGGGCTCCCACCCGCTGCGGGTACGCCATCATCATCCGCGCGTGCATGTTCTGCAGATCGCCCAGCAACCAGGTCTGGTTGTAGACATCGCCGAACGGGTCCGACCACGCCGTCTGGATCCGCGCGCGCTCACCGCCGTTGAGGTTGGGCATCCTGTCCAGCGGGATCTCCAGTACCGGCTCCAGCGCCCGGTTGATGGCCGCGTTCTCCGCCTCCGCCGCACGCATGAGTTCCAGCCGATGGCTCACCTGCCAGCACGGGAAAGGGAAGCAGCTTCCCGTGGCATCGATGTACGTCGCGATGTCGGCCAACATGTGGGCCTTCAGCTGCCACACCGTCGCACTGTCCAGCAGCTGCCGCACCCGCAGTGTGCGCAGCGTGCCGGCACGGACATCCTCCGGCGTGGTGAACGGCTCACCCGGGGTTGGGCCGCCATGCCGCACCAGCACGATGCGATGGATCGCCTCCTGGGTGATGTTCTCCACGCGCAGCGCGGCGGCCTCCGGATGCACGCGAGGCGGCGGCACGCTCGATACCCGCCAGGTGTACCAGGCCGCCAAGCCCATGCCCGCCACGCACAGCAGGGCGAACAGCAGCCAGCGGTCCAGATTGCGGGTGTAGTAGTAAAAACGTGCCCGCCACAGATAGAACGTGCGGTAGCTGATGAACCGGCTTACCCATCGATACATTGCCATTTCCTCGGCAAGGACCCCGGCGCGGCGGGGCGGATTACGCGCGTCACGCCGGGGCTCCATCGCTTACCAGCCGATGCCGACGCCGACGCCCATGCTGCGCTCACCGCTGTTGGTGAACGCCCCATTGAGGCTGAAGGTGGCCGAGCCCTTCTCGTTGAGCACGCGCTGGTAGCCCACCGCCATCGCCGACTCACCCTCGCTGTAGCCCACGCCCGCACCCAGGCGGTTGTAGGTGGCCAGGCCCGCGGTGTTCATCGCCATCGCGGTCTGTGCGCTGCTCATCGCCGCCATGCGGTTGAAGCGCTTGTCCATCTTGTCCAGGCGACGTTCAAAACTGCTGATCGCGCCATCGGTGTACTCGTTGGCGCGGGCCAGCATCTTCTCCAATTCAGCGGTGTCGACCTGCGGCTTGGGCGTCTCGTCCTGCTTCGACTTCGGCTGCGGCGCGGGCTTCTCACCCTCGCCGACCGACGCCACCTGCTGGCCGCCCTCGGCCTGCGGCACCGGTGCTTCCGGTTCGGGCACCGAAGCCACCGCCATTGCCTGCGGCTGCGGCGCATCGATGCGCTCTTCCAGGCCATCGATACGGCCGTTGAGCTGCTGCTGCATCGAATGCAGCTGGCCACCATTGACCGCATCGCGGCTGCCGGCGGCGACCAGGCCATTGGCCACGTTGGAGATGACCATGCCGTGGGTTCCGGCCAGGGTGAGCTGGTTGAGACCGTCGGCGCGGACCGAGGGCGTGTCCTGGAACACGCTGCGCAGCTGCGACTCGACGTGGTTTACGCGCGAGGTGGTGCTGACCACTGCGCCGTCGAGCGCTTCCAATGCACCATTGAGCGTGGGCTGGGACTGGCCCTGCACTGTGAAGCTGGGGCCGACGATGTTGCCGTTGGCATCGACTTCGCCGCCGAGCGCGGACAGCGCGCCGCGCAGCTGGCCGACGGTGGCGGCGTTGTGGTTGGCGGTGCCGTTGGCGATGTTTATGAGGCGGCGATAAGTAGTTGCACTTCCAAATGAAACCACTCCGGCCTCATTCGCCTGAGAGCCTTCGCCTATTGCCAGCGAACCATTCGCTCCTTTACCCACTTTTGCTCCAGCACCGATAGCAATGCCTCCTCGTGCACCACCTCCGGCAATGCCTACCTCCGCTCCAGTACCTAGCGCAAATCCGCTATCGGAATCCTCATGCACGACCGAAGCGCGACCAAGGGCTATGGAATTTCTGCCCAGTGCCTTCGCATGGGTTCCCACTGCAGTTCCTCCATCGTTGCCGGTCTTAGCGAAGTTCCCAATTGCAAGACCAACCGGTCCAGCCTGAGCAGGACCATAGCCTGGAGCGGCACCCACACTGACGTACTGGCTGATGCCTTCCATGGCCGAAACACGGCTGTTGGTCTCATAGAGCTGGCTGCCCCGCACAACATCCGAGCTGTCAGCCGACAGCTTAGCCTCGGCCACTCCAGTCAAACGCGCACCGCCAAAATCGATCGGGCCGCTCGTATCCAATCCACGCATGGCCCGCTCGCCCATCTCCCTCTCCTTGCGCATCGCCTCCAGATCATTTCGATTCTGCGAGATCTTCTGCTCCGCGGCGTACAGCTGATTGCCGGTTACGGCATCACGGCTTCCTGGCGCCACCCGACCGTCAGCCAGATTGGTCAACACCATGCCGTTCGCGCCACTCAGCGCGATCTGGCTCCTGCCATCGCCACGGGCCGAGGGTGAATCCTGGAAGATCGAGTTGAGCTGGCCTTCCACCATGTCCGCACGGCGGCCTGCGGTGGTGACAGCTCCATCGAGCGCCATCAGCGCGTCCTGCACGGTGTTCTGCGTACCACCCTGCACCGAATAGGTCGGGGCAATGATGTTGCCGTTGGCGTCCATCCCTGCGCTGCCACCGAGGGTGGCAAGGGAGTCCTTCAGCTGAGAGACGGTCGTGGCGTTGTGATCAGCGGTGCCGCGGGCAAGATTTGTAATTCGACGTTTGAGACTGTCATTGCCAACAGAAACAGTGTCGCTCTCAGCCACAACGGAACCAGCGCCGAGAGCAACGCCCCCATCTGCACCAGCCTCAACTTCCGAACCGGCGCCAATCGCAATTCCGTCAGTTGCAGCCACATAGGCGCCCGCGCCAAGTGCAAATCCGGCAACCGCTCCGGCTTCCACGCTGGCCGCGCGCCCAAGGGCAACGGAGTTCCTGGCGAGTGCGCCAGCGAATGCACCCAAGGCGACCCCTCCTTCGGAATCGACTGATGCCACAGCACCGTTGCCTATCGCCACCCCGAACTCACCGGCGCGTGCTGAGGCCGCACCAGCTTCATTGCCTGCCCCAAAGAGACGGCTCTTCTCCTCGAGCACTGCTATCTTCAGATTGGAAGAGAACAACTGCCCGCCGTTCACCGCATCACTGCTGCCCGCACCAACGTCTGCGTCGGCAATTCCAGTGATCTTACGATTAGTGCCCAAGCTGTTACGCACATCCAACACCGTTCCGCTGTTCTTCTCACCCAGACGGACATTGCCGTTGGCGGCGATCTGGCTGACCAGTCCTTCCAGAGCGGTGGTGCTGACCAGCGCCTTGGCAGCATCTGCCTTCGCAACCGTTGCATCCGCCTGCGCGGCCGTAGCCGCTTTCTCCACGGCAGCGACCTGCACGTTGGTGGCATTGAGCTGCTTGCCGTTCACAGCCTCGTTGCTGCTGTCATCCAAGTCGCCGTCAGCCACACCGGCAACCTTCCGGCTGGCGTTGGCGCTGTTGCGCACGTCCAGTACGGTGCCGCTGTTCTTCCCGCCCAGGCGGACATTGCCGGTGGCGCCTGTCTGGGAGACCAGACCGGTGAGCGCGGCCGTCTCGGCCAGCGCCTTGGTAGCGTCGGCTTTTGCGGCATTGGCCGCCGTCTGCGCGCTCGTGGCCGTGCTCTGGGCAGCGGACACGGCCTGGTTGGTCGCGAACAGCTGATTGCCGGTGATCGCGTCGGTGCTGCCATTGCTGACCACGCCATCGGCAATGTACTGGATCTTGCGCTTGAGCGTAGCGCTGCCCACCGAAACGGAGTTGACCGACGCCGTGACAGAGCCGGCACCCAGTGCCACCGCATTGTCATGGCGGGCGTTGGCCCGATCACCCAGTGCCACGGCACTGGTATTGGCCGATACCGCAAGATTGCCCAGCGCGGTGGCGAACTGCGCCTTGGCCTCGCTGCCACGCCCCAGCGCCGTGGACTGCTTTGCCGTGGCTTTGCTCAGGTACCCGATTGCAGTGGCATGTTCGGCGGCCGCATTGGCGTCACCGCCCACGGCGATGGAGAAGTTTCCGCTGGCAATGGCCCGGAATCCGGTCGCGACCGCGCCGTTCGCGCTGCGCGTGTTTGCACCGATGGAAACGCCGGCATTCTGGCCGGTCACTCGATTGCCCTCCGCATCGACGCCGGCCAGCGCGTCGAATCCGAGTGCGACACTGCGGCCGTTGTAGGCCTTGGCATTGTTGCCGATGGCGGTGCTGATGCCGTAGCTGCCCGATTCTGCGACCGCGCCCTTGCCCAGTGCCAGGGTAGTGGCATCGATGCGATTGGTGGCGGACTGCGCAAGCGTCCGAACCGCTGTCAGATCATTCTTCATGGTGCCGACGTTTGCTTCGACCGCACCCAGCTTGCTGTTGGTCGCGTACAACTGTTTGCCCGTGACGGCGTCGGTACTGGCTGCGGTGATCCGCCCATCGGCTACGTTGACGATCCGCCGCTTCTCCTTGTCGCTGCCGACGGAGACGGTGTTCACTTCACTGGCAAGGGAATTTGCACCGATCGCCACTGAATTCTCGCTCTGCGAGAGCGATCCGCTACCGATGGCGATCGAGTTCTGCCGTGTGGCCGAGGCTTTGTTTCCGAACGCGGTAGAGCCGATGCCCTTGCCATAGGCGTTGGCACCGACCACCGTACTGTGCCCCAGCTGGGCACTGGCGTTGTAGCCCACGGCAACGCTGTCTACGCCGTTGATGTTGGCCTTGTGGCCCAATGCCGCGTTGTAGTTGCCAATGATCTGGGCCTTGGGACCAAAGGTAGCGTTCCAGGAGCCGTCGTTGTACGAACCTCCCCCCATGATCAGATAGTCCTTGGAGGTGGAGATCTTTGCATTGGCAGAGGTTTTTCCATCCTCACTTTGTCCTGACATGGGCACGCAATAGACGTCCGCCTTGTCCCAATCGAAGGGCGAACATCCCCAGTACATGCTGCCCGCGTTCGCGGAAATGGAGCCGGCCGCAGACATCGATAGTGGAATGACTAGTAGCCGGAGTTTTCTCGGCGATGAGGAACACTGCCTTGCGACAGCCAGCTCGCTCGCTACCACCCAGCACTGGCGTGCAGCATTCCAGATACGTCGATAGATTCGATTCATGGTCTTTCTCCTTAACAGTTTGCGGAAAAGGCATCCCGCGCCAGGCGCGGGACGCAGGGAGGTGGATCAACTGGACTGGATGGCCACGTCCTGGACGTGCTCGCGATAGCCGTCCTGGGAAAGCCGGTAGCGCAGGCGCAGCGAATTGCCCGGCTGTGGCTGGAACGGCAGGGTGAAATCGGCATCCGGGTACAGGCTGTGCGAGAGGTCGTGCGGCGTGCAGACACCGGCGGCCGTACATTCGGCCGCATGGACGATGCCCACGCGCAGGGTGCCGCTGTTGTGCAGCGTGTTGCCGCGCACCTGCAGGTCGACCACGCCGTCGGTGGGCACCACGTTCACCAGCGCGCCCCACACCAGGCTGACGCCGACGTCGGCGTGCGCAGCGTCTTCGCTGCTTTCCAGTTCAGTGCCTTCCGGACCGCGCACGCCTTCGAAGTACACGCGGTATGCGGTTTCCTTCTGCACCGGCTGCAGGGGGATCAGCCGGATCAGGCGATTGCCACCGCCTGACAGCGCGAACTTGCCCGGCGTAATGGCAATGGCCGAATCGGCGACCTCGATATCCTGCTCCTGTTCGCGGGGCGTTGCCGGGTTGTCGATGCGGCGCAGGCTGGCCTGTACATACTGCGGGCGGGTGGACTGCGAGTAGACGCGGATCTGCGCACCGCGCTTGGCATCCATCGCGGTTCGCATGGGATGGATGGACAGGTTGGCGTGTGCTGATGGCGCAAGCAGCGCACTCAACGGCAGCATCCAGACGATCAGTTTGTTCATGGCAGGCTCCGTGTGGGATCAGGGTTTGGCGGTGGGGACGCGCAGTTCCACCGTCAGCTCGCCCTCGTAGAGACCGGGGCGCTTGCTGGCGATAGGGGTGGGAGGTGTCAGCAATGTCAGCGGCGTGGGCACGCAATAGACCGGCTGGCTGATGCCGGGCAGCATGACCAGACGCAGTTCGGCGCTCTCGATGCCATGCAGCAGCTCTTCCACGCCATGCCGCATGCGGATATCGCGCCCGCCGTAGTTCAGGCTGACGTGGTAGTCCAGGCGCTGGCGGTCGTCGCTGCCACCATCGCGATGCCAGACCGCGAAGTCGCTGCCGGGTGGCGGGCGCGGCCCGCTGTCGCGCACGGTGACGCCAAGGAACTCGCTCTGCGAGCCGAGGCCGTCGTAGAGGCACATCTCCAGCTGCTTGCGGCCGCCTACCATCTGCTTGATGGGGTCGTAGCGCAGGTCCATGTTGACCAGCGGCGCAATGGTGTCGAAGGCCGGAAAGTAGATCGAGATCGCGTCGTAGTCGGTGACGGTGAATGCAAGATCGAAGACATAGGTCGCCAACAGCGGACCGCCACGGGTTTGACGCAATTGGAGTTCAATCCGCCCTGCCCACGCCCCTGCAACCAAGCGCTTCAGTTCAGAGCTCCGAATGGCAAGAGAGACACCTATTCCGCCGGATATCAGCGGTCGGCATACATCTGGTACAGATGACCAGATCGGATAGATCAGTGAGCCCCAGTGATCCGAAGAGCAGTTAGGGCCATTCAACGGCCTCTTGATGTAGCCGAGTGCATGAATCTCCGTGCGAAGTCCAGTTCGCTGATCAGTCATGTAAAACCAAACGGGGAGCGCATTGCCACGTGCTTCCGGATTTCCAATCACTGGACAGCGTCCGCGGGATGCATCGGTATCGGACAGGCAGACAAGGTGAGAAACTTCATAAGGGGAATCTGGACCTTCCTGAAAGGCCAACAATGTCATCGGCGACCAGAGCACGACTTCGGCTGGGACAGCTGATCGGTCCCAGCTTTCGGTGACTCGACGGGTCTCATCTGTCGGATGTATTTCCGGAAACTTCTGCGCCCACGCTCGTGGCGTCAGCACGGCCAGCGCGCACAGCAGCATCAACACGAACAACACACGCCGGCTCATGGCGTTCCTCCTGCAGCAGCGGTCTGGGGCGTGGCGGCGATCAGCGCGCGTTCCTGCAGCAGCCGGGTTACCCGGGCCTGCTGGCGGATCTCCGCCGGCAGCTGGGCCACGGCCAGCGGTTCGCAGTGCACGGCACCGACCAGCAGCACCACCTGGCGGCGCTCGCGCACCTGCAGCGGACAGTGCAGCAGGCGGTCGTCCTGCAGCAGGTAGAGCGTTGTCTCGCGACGCGGGAAGTCGGCGACGAAGCCGCCGTTGGCGCTGGTGCCGGGCACCGGCGCGTTGAGGATGCGGGCGCCGCCCAGCGGCGCGCCGGCAAGCGTGCGGGCGGTGCCGATGAAGGTGTAGGTCACTTCGATCGGCACCGGCATGCGCATCAGCCGCCCCGGGGCCAGGAACATCGGGCGCGCACCGCCTACGCCGCTCACGCGGATGGCGGCCATGCTGGCGTCGTTGCTGGCGTCCTGCAGTTCGGCACGGTGCGACTGGTAGGCGGTCAACGGCAGCAGCCGGCGCTCGCCGGTCTGCAACCGTTGCCGGCCCGCGCCGCTCACCTGCAGTTCGGCCGCCACGCCCTGCAGATCCAGGTCATCGGTGGCGGCTACCTGTACCGCCAGCCCGGCGTCGGCGCCGGTGCCTGCGCCCCAGTAGGCACCGCGCCGGCCCAGCGCGAAGGCCGAGCTGTGCGTGCCGCTGTAAGCGGTCTCGCTGCGGCCATGCTGCTGGTAGTACGCCACGGTGGCGCCGGTCTGTCCGTAGCGGTTCTGCAGCTGCCCGCCCAGCGATGCACTGTAGCGGTCGTTGTTGTTGGCGCGCAGCTCGGAGGTCAGCTCACGCAACTGCGCGTCCACCTCCTGGCGATAGCTCTGGCCGACGCTGTAGTTGATCTCCGGCCGCTGGTGCTGCGGCTGGCGCATGTCCACCGCGTAGCGGCGCTGGCCGTTGCCAACATGGCTGCGTTGCAGGCGGGTGAAGCTGACGTTGAGGTAGATGCCACGGTCGCGCGTGCGGGTGTCACGGGCACTGTCGTGGCTGTGCTGCTGCCACAGGCCCAGCCGCGTGGAGACGCTGAAATCCTGCCAACGATGGCTGCGGCTGAAGCTGGCCTGCCAGGTGCGGCTGAGCTGCGGCTCACGGTGCGGTTGCAGCGGTTGCGGCGGCAGGAACGGATCCAGTGGCGCCAACGGATCATCGTCACCGGGACGGCTCCAACCGGTGCGCCAGGTCTGGCGCCGGGTGTACCCCAGGTACGCCGTACCACCGGCGATCGGCAGCGAGACCGATCCGCTGAGCGAGTTGGTGCAGCCCAGGCGGTCCCGTGCATCGGCCTCGAACTGGCAGGCCTTGCCGCGCATGCGCTGCTGGTAGATGTTCCAGGAGGCCTTGCGCCGGTATGACAGCTGATGCTGCTGGCCGTGGCTGCCATCGCTGCCGCGCATGCCGCTGAACGTTGCGCGCATCTCCTGCGTGGCCAGCACGCGGCGCAGGTCGATCCGCAGTTCGCCATAGCTGTGCCCGCCCAGGTGGGCGACGCCCGCAGTGGCCGCCAGATCGCGAGCCAATGGCACGCGCGTGCCGGCCACCGTTACCTGCTCACCATCGAAGCGGTCGCTGCGGCGCTCGTTGCGGCGGCCACCCTGCACGAACCACTGCCATTGGCTGTCGGTCCAATCGCCGCCCTTGTCAAAGGGGGCCTCTTCGGTACGCACCAGCACGCCATCCTCGTAGATGCGCATGCGCACCAGGTAGCTGCCGAACGGGAAGTTGCGGGTATCGATCTGGTTGATGCCGGCCTGCAGGTAGTAGGTCTGCAGCAGGCGCTCGCCGTCGAACACGTCCACGCGCGCATCGCGGGCGAGCAGGACCGTCAGTGGCGAGGCCTGCACGGCAGCATCGCTGTCCACGTAAGCCTGGGTGGTGCCCACGCGGGCACCGTCGAAGCGGTCCAGCGGCAGCATGCTGAAACCGAAGGTGCCGCCCTGTGGACTGGACAGGTTGCGGCGGTCCATGCGCCCGGCCTGCAGGTAGTACTGCTGGCCCAGGTCATGGCGGTAATAGACGTTGTCGAATTCGAAATGCGCATCGCCACCGTTGCTGCGGTAGCGCTGCTGGGTGAAGTACCAGTCGGCGGACATATGGCCCCGCTGGAACAGGCCAAGGACGCCGGTGCCGCGCGCACTGAACGACTGGTAGTCGCGCCCACCGGTGAGGTTGAGCACCTGCTGGTGCAGGAAAGCGTTCTCGGCATTGCTGCTGAGCGCGTGGAAGCGTTCCGCGGCGGGCTCGCCACCGATCCACTGGCGAGCCACGAACAGGCGCACGGCGCCCTCGCCTTCGTCGTACAGCGCACGCGCGGCGGCAGGATCTTCCGGGGGATCCAGATAGCCGCAACCGGCCTCGGCGCCACCGAAGCGGCAGGCCAGGTGGCTGTTGCGTGGCAGCGGCTGCGACAGCGCCGGCAGCAGCGCGGCCTGCGCCTCGGCGGGCAGGTCCAGTGCCTGCAGCACGCGCGCGGGATCTTCCAGCTGCACATGCTCCAGGGTGACGCGCACCGGCGACAGCCCGGCCGAGCGGCCGAACAGCCGGATGTCGAGTTGTTCGGTCTGTCCTTCGACCAGATCTTCGAAACCGGGCGGGACGCCGCGCGCGGCCGCCAGCGGAGTGGACAACGCCAGGGCGAGCGCGACCGCCAGCCGGGTGACGGCGGGGGCGTGTGAGGTCATGGGGGTACCGCTGGAGAAGCGGCCGGCCCGGGAACCGGGCCGGCGCGGGGATTACGGCGAGGTCGCCTTCTGGTTCAGCACGACGTTGACGATGCCGCTGTAGCGACCCTTGGTGGTGATCGGGGCCGGGGTGGCCTGGGCGATGGTCAACGGCATCGAGATCGAGGCGCCCGGGGTCGAGCCGGCGCCGGTGAACAGGTCGACTGCCTTGTATTCGATGGCGGCGGCACCCAGTGCGCGATTGTTGAGGCTGATGGTCATCGGCACGGTGACGGTGCCGGTCTCATTTGCGAGGGCAAACGCACCGTCGATGCGTGCCTCGATATCCGCGGTGTCATCATTGGAGTGAATGCGCACGCGCTGCGTGTCCGGAATCAGGCCGCGCAGCGGATCGTGGGTCAGCGTGACCAGGTCCGGCAACGGGGTGCCGTCATCACGCAGCAGTGCCAGGGTCGGGTCGACGTCGGCATAGACGGAGATCTTGGTTTCCAGCGCGTGCGCGGACAGCGAAGCGGTGGCCAGCGCTGCCGCGAGCGCGGCCTTCTTGATGATGGCGTGCATGGTTGTCTCTCTCGGACAAAGGGGGAATATGAAAGCTCCCCTCCCCAAGGAGAAAAGGGAGGGAAGCATCGCCCGCGGGGATGGGTGCGGGCGACGGAGAGAATGTTAGAAATCCATTGCCATGCAGGCCATTCAAGCATTCCTAAAACGTTGAACGTTAAGGGGAATTCTTGAATTCGCTCAATGTTTGAGGGTTATGCAATTTCCCTCATCGGTTCAATGCAACAAACCTCATTGCATTGAATTGGTAGAGCCGAACCCACGCTCGGCTGCCGTTCGCTTCAACCTGCAGGCACGACGGTGACGTGATCGACATCGATGTCGGTGGGCTTGAAGCGATGCGTGTCGACCTTGCCACGCAGCTCGACCACGGTGTCGGCACCGATGGCCTGCGGCGGCAGGTCTTCGTCATCGATCTCGACCTCGATCTGGCCGCTGGCATCACGGAACTGGTAGCGCTCGTCACCGATCTTGGCGATGAGGGTGCCACGCAGCACCACCGGATGGTCATCGCGCTGCGCACGTGCGTCAGCGACGGTGCTGGCAGCGGCCCCTGCCCCCGGCCCCGTGTACTGCGCAAAGGCCTGCGGGCTCAGCAGGGCCAGCGGCGTGGCGATGAAAGCGATGGCGATCAGTCGGTTCATGGCGTTCTCCATACAGGGATCAGTACGCACAGGTTCTATCGCCTTCGACGTGATACCCATGCAATAGATCCGAAAAGATGTGAATGCGACATTCATTGTCAGAACGCGTTCAGATCCGGAAGCGGGCTCTTATCGTGCGGACCAACGTGCCGCAGTCGGCATCCGCCGAAGACGATCAGGACAAAAAAAACGCCCCGCGGATGCGGGGCGTTCTCAGCACAACCTGCTGCGGGCGATCAGCCCTGGTAGTCGCGCACGTCGCTGCCGGTGTAGACCTGGCGCGGACGGCCGATCTTCATTTCCGGATCGACCTGCTGTTCCAGCCAATGCGACACCCAGCCGGAAGTACGGCCCAGGGCGAACATGACGGTGAACATTTCGGTCGGGATCTGCAGCGCCTTGTAGATGATGCCGCTGTAGAAATCGACGTTCGGGTACAGCTTGCGGGCGACGAAGTACTCGTCCTGCAGCGCAGCCTGTTCCAGCTTCACGGCCACGTCCAGCAGCGGATCCTGCACGCCCAGCTGCTTGAGCACCTTGCTGGTCATCTCGCCGATGACCTTGGCGCGCGGGTCGAAGTTCTTGTAGACGCGGTGGCCGAAGCCCATCAGGCGGAAGCCGGAGGTCTTGTCCTTGGCCTTGACCACGGCGGACTCGACGTTGTCGGCGCTGCCGATCTCTTCGAGCATCTTCAGCACGGCTTCGTTGGCACCGCCGTGGGCCGGACCCCACAGCGCGGTGACGCCCGCAGCGACCGACGCGTACGGGTTGGCACCGGTCGAGCCGACCAGGCGCACGGTCGAGGTCGAGGCGTTCTGCTCGTGGTCGGCATGCAGGATGAACAGCAGGTCCAGTGCCTTCACCACGTCCGGGTTCAGGTCGTACTGGCCGTCAGCGGACTCGAAGGTCTGCTTCAGGAAGCGGCTGACGTAGTCCAGCGAGGTGTCCGGCTTGTTGGCCGGCAGGCCCTTGCCGTGGCGGTAGATCAGCGCCGACAGGGTCGGCACCTTGGCGATCAGGCGCACGGCGGCCTTGCGGCGCTGCTCGGCGTCGGACAGGTCCAGCGAGTCGTGGTAGATGGCCGACAGCTGCGCGATCGCGGCCGCCAGGATCGCCATCGGGTGGGCATCCTTGGCAAAGCTGCCGATCAGGGTGTTGATCGACTCATCGACGTTGGCTTCGGCGGTCAGCTCATCGGTGAAGGCCTTCAGCTGCTCGGCGCTCGGGCGCTCGCCGTTGATCAGCAGGTAGGCCACTTCGACGTAGCTCGACTTTTCCGACAGCTGTTCGATCGGGTAGCCGCGGTACAGCAGCACGCCCTTGTCGCCGTCGATGTAGGTGATGGCGGACTTGCAGCTGGCCGTCGCGGTGAAGCCGGAATCGTAGGTGAAGAAACCCGTTTCCTTGGTCAGCTTCGCGATGTCGACGCAGTCGTTGCCAAGGGTGGGTTTGATGACGGGCAGAACGACGGACTTATCGCCGGCGTTGAGCGTGACCTGATCAAGATCGGACACTGTGTGCGCTCCTTCATGGGAAGGCGCCTGCCCAAGCGCATTGGTCAGGCACGTGAATGACGTCCTCGGCCTGTGCCGGGGATCATGTCATTATCGCACAGCAGCATTTGTCGGGTGCTAGACGGAAGTCGTATACGACAGGCGGCCGGACACCGGCCGTTGAGCGGCCCGGATCGGCAAAAGCGTTGTCACACGAACGCAGTGTTCCGTCCATCCAAACGCCCGTTGGGTTGGCGTTGGGGAAAAACAAACGGCCGCGCAGAGCGCGGCCGTCGGTTCGAAGCTGGATCGACAGATCAGCGCGCGTAGCGCTTCTGGAACTTGTCGATACGGCCCGAGGTGTCGATGACCTTGTGCTTGCCCGTGTAGAACGGGTGCGAAGCCGAGGAAATTTCAACCTTGACCAGCGGGTATTCGTTGCCGTCTTCCCACTGGATGGTTTCCTTCGTCGCCATGGTGGAGCGGGTCAGGATCTTGAAATCGGAGGTGACGTCATGGAAGACGACGTCGCGGTAGTTCGGATGGATATCGGCCTTCATGGGCTCACACCGTAAATGGGCTGGTGGTCAAGAGCGGCATTATAAGCACCGGTTGCCGCTCGGGGCAACCGGTGCGGGGCAACGGACGTCAGTCCGCGCCCAGGGCCTGGCGCACCAGGGCCTCGAAACGCTGCTGGTCGTAGGCCATCAGCAGATCGCAGTTGTCCGGCTGGCCGGTCTGGCGGTTCCAGTCGACGATGGTGGCGCCGCGGCTGAACGTGCCATTCAGCTCGACGTTCAGCGGCCGCGACTCGACCTGCAGCTGCCCTTCCGGATTCAGCGCCCACGCCATGGCCACCGCATCGGCGGTATACCAGCGGCCGCCCTTGGCATCTTCCGACAGCGCGCGGGTCTTGCGCGAGATCAGTTCGTAGAAGCGGGCGCGATCGGAATCGGCCTGCAGCCATTTCTCGGCGTCCTCCAGCGGCAGGCCGTGGGCAACGGTGGCCTCCCAGTCCGACACCAGCAGGTGCTTGAACGAGGTGAACACCACGTGCGCGGCTTCCGGATCGAAGGCAATGTTGAATTCGGCTGCCGGGGTGATGTTGCCGTGGCAGGTGACCGCGCCGCCCATCACCACGATGCGCTTGATGCGCTGGGGCAGGGTCGGGTCCAGCTTCAGTGCCAGCGCCAGATTGGTCAGCGGGCCCAACATCACCAGCATCAGTTCGCCGGCGTGTTCGTGCGACAGGCGCAGGATGGCCAGGGCCGCGTGCTCGGCCTCGGCCTGGCGGCTCGGCGGCGGCAGGTCCACGTCGCCGTAGCCATCACGGCCATGCACGTGGGCAGCGTCAACGGAGGGATGCAGCAGCGGATCCGGGCTGCCGGCAAACACCGGTACGTCGGGGCGGCCGACGATGTCGCAGAGCTTGAGGGCGTTGCGGACGGTGTATTCGAGGCCGACATTGCCGGCGGCGATGGTCAGGGCGACCACGTCGTGCCGTTCATCGGCAAAGGCCATCAGCAGGGCCAAGGCGTCGTCCACACCGGGATCGGTGTCGATCAACAGGGGGATCTTGTGGGTCATTATTGCCGTCTTCAGATCGGCAACGAAGTGTGGACCGGGATGATGACCGTTGCAAGTACGGCGGTTGGGGTTCTGGCAGGGCTGCGCCCTGCACCCGCAGAGGCAGGAGCAACGGCAACGGCAAAAGCTGGTTTCCTGAGCGATGGCGGGGTGGGTCCGGTTGCGGGGGACGCTGCAAGTACGTCCATGTAAGCTCGGTCGCCGCATCCATGCGGCTCACGCCCCCGCAACCGGCCCCACCGCGCCTTCGACAGATCGCTACCGCTCTTGGTAGGTGTCGACCTTGGTCGACATATCCGCGAGATGATCGAAAAGGCTGTCTGTAGCGTCGAACCATGCTCGACTCCCGCGCGCAGCGCGAACGGCAGCCGAGCATGGGCTCGGCTCTACAGGGATCAGGCCGAGGCGTAACGCACCGCGGTGCCGATCCAGCGCTGCACCACGCGATCAGCCAGGGCCGGTTGCTGGGCCAACAGGCGCTCGGCCAATTCATGCACGCCGGGCAGCAGGCCAGCGTCGCGGGCCAGGTCGGCAATGCGGAAACCGGCCAGGCCGGTCTGGCGCGTCCCGAGCAGTTCGCCGGGGCCGCGCAGTTCCAGGTCCTTCTCGGCGATGACGAAACCATTGTTGGTCTCGCGCATGGTCTGCAGGCGCTCGCGCGCCATCTGCGAGAGCGGGGCCTGGTACAGCAGCACGCAGCGCGATACCGCCGAACCACGACCCACGCGGCCACGCAACTGGTGCAGCTGGGCCAGGCCGAGGCGCTCGGCGTTCTCGATCACCATCAGCGAGGCGTTCGGTACGTCCACGCCCACTTCGATCACGGTGGTCGCCACCAGCAGGTCGATCTCGCCGGCCTTGAACGCCACCATCGTCGCAAGCTTCTCGGCGGCCTTGAGGCGGCCATGCACCAGCCCGACGCGAACACCGGGCAGCAGCGCCTGCAGTGATTCGTAGGTGGCCTGCGCCGGGGTGGCATCCAGCTCTTCGCTTTCCTCGATGAGCGTACACACCCAGTACACCTGCCGCCCTTCCTGGCAGGCAAGTGCGATGCGCTCGATCAGCTCCGGGCGACGATCATTGTTGAGCGCGACCGTCTGCACCGGTGTACGTCCCGGCGGCAGTTCGTCGATCGCCGACACATCCAGGTCCGCGTACTCGGACATCGCCAGCGTGCGCGGAATCGGCGTGGCGGTCATCACCAGCTGGTGCGGCACGCTGTTGCCGCCCGCGCCCTTGTCGCGCAGGGCCAAGCGCTGGTGCACGCCGAAGCGGTGCTGCTCGTCGACGATGGCCAGCGCCAGGTCCTGGAACACCACCGCCTCCTGCATCAGCGCGTGGGTACCGACCACCACCTGTGCTTCGCCGTTGGCGACCTGCTCCATCACCTTGGCGCGCGCCTTGCCGGTGACCTTGCCGGCCAGCCAGGCGATGCGCACACCGAGCGGTTCCAGCCAGCCGCGCAGATTGTTGAGGTGCTGCTCGGCCAGCAGTTCGGTGGGTGCGGCCAACGCAACCTGTTTGCCCTGCTCCACCGCCAGCATGGCGGCCAGCGCGGCCACCACCGTCTTGCCGGAGCCGACGTCGCCCTGCACCAGCCGCAGCATCGGGCTGGGGCGCGCGAGGTCTTCACGGATCTGCTTGAACACGCGTGCCTGCGCGCCGGTCAGCGCGAACGGCAGCTGCTTCAGCAGCGCCTTGGCCAGCTTGCCAGGACCGGCCAACGGCGGCGCATGGTGTGCCTGCAAGGCAATGCGCTGGCGGCGCAGGCTGAGGTGATGGGCCAGCAGTTCTTCCATCGCCAGGCGACGCTGCGCCGGGTGGGTACCGGCGGCCAACGCGGCCAGATCGGCATCCGGCGGTGGCCGGTGCACGGTCAGCAGCGCGCTGCGCAGCGAAGGCAGGCCCAGGCCATCGAGCCAGCCGCTGGGCAGCAATTCCAGCGTGCTCTCCTCGGGCAGGCGGTCCAGCGCCTGGCCGATCAGCTTGCGCATGGTCATCGGGCCGACCCCTTCGACGGTGGGATACACCGGGTCGAGGCGGTCGCCGAGTTCGGGATCGTCGTTGCGGCCCAGCACCTGGTAGCTGGGATGGACGATTTCCAGGCCGAGGTGGCCGGGCTTGGGCGTGCCGAAGCAGCGCAGCCGGGTGCCGACCGCGAACTGCCCGACCTGCTGCTGGCGGAAGTGGAAAAAGCGCAGCACCAGGGTGCCCTGCCCTTCGTCTTCCACCGCCACTTTCAGCATCGGCCGGTAGCGCATGCCGCGCTCGACCGCGACCACCCGCCCTTCCACCTGCGCCGGCACGCCGTTGCGCAGGTCTTCGATGCGGGTCAGCCGGGTCCGGTCTTCATAGCGCAGCGGCAGGTGAAGCCAGAGATCCTGCAGGGTGGCCAGGCCACGCGCCTGCAGCTTGGCGGCCACGGCCGGACCGACGCCGGCGAGCATCGCCAGGGATGCTTCGCCGGACGGTGACAGGACCGGGGTGACCGCCGCCTTGCGTGCCACGTGGCGGTCAGTCGATGACCATCACCGCGTCGACCTCGAAGCTGGCGCCCTTCGGCAGGCCGGAGACTTCGATGGTGGAACGGGCCGGGTACGGGGCCTGGAAGTAGTCCTGCATGACCGCGTTGACCTTGGCGAACTCGCCCAGGTCGGTCAGGTACAGGCCCAGGCGCACGACCTTGTCCAGCGAACCACCTGCGGCTTCGGCCACGGCCTTGAGGTTGTCGAAGGCGCGGCGGGCCTGTGCTTCGACGTCACCGGCGCCGACGATGTCGCCGGTGGCCGGGTCGAGCGGGATCTGGCCGGAGAAATACACGGTGTTGCCGGCGCGCACGGCCTGCGAGTACGGGCCGATGGCGGCGGGAGCCTTTTCGGTGTTGATGATCTGGCGGGACATGGGTCGCTCCGGTGCTTGGGGGAAAACAGAGCGGTGATTGTACCGGCTGGGGGTGCATCCACGCATGGCGTGGATCTACCGCAGTCCGGGCATGTGATGCGCCGCCTGTAGAGCCGAGCCCATGCTCGGCTGCTTCAGGCAAGAGCAGCCGAGCATGGGCTCGGCTCTACAAAATCCACCACGCATGGGGTGGGGTTATTGGCGGCGTACCGATTGCACGACCGACAGGCGGCGCAGGCGGCGCATCACTTCGGCCAGGTGGTTGCGGTCGCGCACCTGGATGTTGAACGCCAGCACGGCGGCGTTGAAGTCGCGGTCCAGGTAGTCCACGCGTTCGATGTTGGAATGGCTCTGTGCGATGGCGGCGGCCAGCTGCGCCAGCACGCCGGTGCCGTTCTCCACTTCCACCACCAGCGAGGTGTCGTAGTCGCCGGAGACGGTGGTGTCCCAGCCGATCGGCACCCAGCGCTCGGGCGACTTGCGCAGCTCGGCCAGGTTCGGGCAGTCCATGCGGTGCACCACGATGCCCTTGCCGGCGGTGTGGTAGCCCATGATCTCGTCGCCGGGTATCGGCTGACAGCAGCCGGCGAAGGTCACCACGCCACGCTCGCTGCCGTTGATCAGGATCTTCTCCTGCGAGTGGTGGCGCGAATGCGGGCCGCCACGCAGTTCGGCGTAGGCCATCAGCGCCTGCGCGGCCTGGGTCGGCATCCAGTTGCCCAGTGCGACCTCGGCCAGCAGCGCTTCCAGGCGCGGGAAGCGGTGTTCGGCCAGGAACGCGTCCAGGCGGCCTTTCGGCAGGCGCTCCAGCGACGAGTCCATCGCTTCCAGCGCGCGGTCGAGCATGCGATGGCCGAGCTGCACGGCATCTTCGTGCTCCAGCTGCTTGAGCTGGTGGCGGATGGCGGTGCGTGCCTTGCTGGTCACCACGAATTCCAGCCACTGCGGTTTCGGCGTGGCCGAGCGCGCGGTGATGATCTCCACCGACTGGCCCGACACCAGCTTGGTGCGCAGCGGCACCAGTTTCTTGTCCACGCGCGAGGCCACCGCCATGTTGCCCACGTCGGTATGCACGGCGTAGGCAAAATCAAGCGCGGTGGAGTTGCGCGGCAGGGCCAGGATCTTGCCCTTCGGGGTGAACAGGTAGACCTCGTCCGGGAACAGGTCGACCTTGACGTTGTCGAGGAATTCCAGCGAGGAACCGGCGGCGCGCTGCGAGTCGATCAGCTCGACGATCCAGGCGTGGGCACGGCTCTGTGCGCTGTTGGGCGAATCACCACCGAACTTGTAGGTCCAGTGCGCGGCCACGCCGCGTTCGGCGATCAGGTCCATTTCCTCGGTGCGGATCTGCACCTCGATCGGCGAGCCATACGGCCCGAACAGCACGGTATGCAGCGACTGGTAACCGTTGGCCTTGGGAATGGCGATGAAATCGCGGAAGCGCCCATCCAGCGGCTTGAAGGTGGCGTGCACCGAGCCCAGCGCGTGGTAGCAGCTGGGCACGCTGCGCACGACCAGGCGGAAGCCGAACACATCCATCACCTGGTCGAAGGATTTGTTCTCGTCGCGCATCTTGTTGTAGATGCTCCACGGGGTCTTGATGCGGCTGATCAGCCGATGCTCGATCCCCTCCTTGGCCAGTCGCTGCGACAGCTGCACTTCCACCTGCGCCATAGCTTCGCGGCGCACCACCGGCTGGCTGCGGATGTGTTTTTCGATGATGGCGTGGCGCCATGGGTAGAGCGCCTTGAACCCCAGGTTCTGCAGCTCGCTCTTGACCAGGCTCATGCCCAGGCGCTGGGCGATGGGCGCGTAGATCTCCAGCGTCTCGCGGGCGATGCGGCCACGCGCTTCGCGGCTCTGCGCGCCCAGCGTGCGCATGTTGTGCAGGCGGTCGGCCAGCTTGATCATGATCACGCGCAGGTCGCGCGACATCGCCAGCAGCATCTTGCGGAAGCTCTCGGCGGCCGCCTCCTGGCGGTCACGGAACTTCAGCTTGTCCAGCTTGGTGACACCGTCGACCAGTTCGGCCACGGCTTCGCCGAACTCGGCGGCCAGCGCCTCGCGGGTCAGCGGGGTGTCTTCGATGGTGTCGTGCAGGATCGCGGCGATCAGCGCTTCCACGTCCAGGCCGAGTTCGGCCAGCACCTGGGCAACGGCCACCGGATGGGTGATATAGGGCTCGCCCGACTTGCGCGTCTGCCCAGCGTGTGCGGAGGCCCCGACTTCCCAGGCACGGCGCAACAGCGGCAGCTGTTCCGGCGGCAGGTAATGGGCGGCGCGTTCAAGCTGGAGGACGTAGTCGGGTACGGCGGCAGCGGGGGCTGCGGCGACCTTGGCAGTGGGGCCTGGGTTCATGCCCGAAGCCTATTCCAGCGCGACGTTTACGGCAAATCCTGAATGCGAAACAGCCCGCACGGGGCGGGCTGTTCGGTGTATCCAACGATTACGTTGATCGATGCGATCAATCGTCGTTCTTGGACATGTCTTCGTCGGCGACCACTTCGGCGGCAGCCCACTCCAGCGCTTCGCGCTCGGCGCGCTCACGCTCGGCCTTCTCGACTTCGTCGATCAGGGCGTTGTCGATCTTGCGGGCGGCGATTTCGCGCAGCGCCAGCACGGTCGGCTTGTCCTCGGTCTCGCTGTTGTCCAGCGTGGCCTGCACGCCGTTGGCGAGCTGGCGGGCACGCTTGGACGCCATCATGACCAGTTCGAAACGGTTGTTAACGACTTCCAGGCAATCTTCTACGGTGATGCGGGCCATACGGGCTCCCGGCGACCGGTCGGCCGCTCAGTCGAATGAGGGAAAGGGGACGGAGTGTACTGGCAGGGGCTGGACAAAATCAAGCCAACCCCTACCCGATTCTTTTGGAATCAGTCAGTTGCACCCGGATCGGGGGTCAGCAGCGCCTGGATCAGGCCGGCGTGGCGGACCTTCTGGGCCTCCCGGCGCAGGCGGCTGGCAGTGAAGATGGCGCACAGCTCGTCCACGGCAGTGTCGAACACCTCGTTGACGATGACGTAGTCGAACTCGTTGAAGTGCAGCATTTCATCGCGGGCTGCCCCGAGCCGCTGGGCGATGACCGCTTCGCTGTCCTGGCCGCGCTTGCGCATGCGGTCCTGCAGGGCCTGCTTGGACGGCGGCAGGATGAACACGGTGACCGTGCCCGGCACCAGCTGCCGCACCTGCTGCGCGCCCTGCCAGTCGATCTCCAGCAGCACGTCCTGGCCGGCGGCCAACTGCGGTTCCACCGACTGCCGGGCCGTACCCTTCCAGTCGCCGTGCACCCAGGCGTGTTCGAAGAAGTCGCCCGCGGCGATCATCTGCTCGAACTTCTCGGCACTGACGAAGTGGTAGTGCTGGCCGTTCACCTCACCGGGGCGCATCGCGCGCGAGGTGAAGGAAATCGACAGGGCGATCTGCGGGTCACGCGCCAGGGTGGCATTGACGATGCTGCTCTTGCCGGCGCCGGAGGGGGCGGCCACGATGTACAGCGTGCCGCGCGCAACGGCGTCCGACGGCTTCGACGGGGCGCTCATGCGCGGAACCCAATTGGTTGATTTCGCAAAATTTTTCCTCGGTGTTCCAGGTCCGGCGCGGAGGATCGCGCCAGGACGGCGGGGGCTGCGCGGAACATCCTGGAACCAGGCCCGGCAGACGCTTCCCCAGGGGGCGGGCACGCAACTTTACCAGAGCAGGCCCTTTCCGGGCCCGTCCGGCAGGCGCCGCGCCTTGTGCCACATGGGCATCCGGAGGCCTGTGCTATAACCGGCCCGTACCCAACGACAGCCCGGAGGCCTGCGCCTCCCCGCCATCCCAGGAGAACGGCATGCCATCGATGAGCCGCCGCCAGTTCCTGAAAGTGACCGGGACAACCCTGGTCGGCTCCAGCCTGGCACTGATGGGCTTCGCGCCCGGCATCGCGCTCGCGGAGGTCAGGCAATACAAGCTGACCCGCGCGACCGAGACCCGCAACACCTGTACCTACTGTTCGGTGGCCTGCGGCATCCTGATGTACAGCCTCGGCGATGGCGCCAAGAACGCCGAGCCGAGCATCTTCCACATCGAGGGCGACCCGGACCATCCGGTCAACCGCGGCACGCTGTGCCCGAAGGGTGCCGGCCTGGCCGACATCATCCACAGCAAGTCGCGCCTGCTCTACCCCGAGTACCGCGCGCCGGGCTCGAACGAGTGGAAGCGGCTGAGCTGGGACGATGCGCTGGACCGCATCGCGCGGCTGATGAAGGAAGACCGCGATGCCAACTTCGTGCAGAAGAACGAAGCCGGGCAGACGGTCAACCGCTGGCTGACCACCGGCATGCTGGCGGCCTCGGCCACCAGCAATGAAACCGCGGTACTGACCCACAAGGTCGTCCGCTCCCTTGGCATGCTGGCATTCGACAACCAGGCACGTGTCTGACACGGCCCGACGGTGGCAGGTCTTGCCCCGACGCTAGGCCGTGGTGCGATGACGAATCACTGGGTCGACATCAAGAATGCCGACCTGATCCTGATCATGGGTGGCAATGCCGCCGAGGCGCATCCGTGCGGGTTCAAATGGGTGACCGAGGCCAAGGCGCACAACAAGGCCCGGCTGATCGTGGTCGATCCGCGCTTCAACCGCTCGGCCGCGGTGGCCGATGTGTACGCGCCGATCCGCACCGGTACCGACATCGTGTTCCTGGGCGGCCTGATCAACTACCTGCTGACCGAGGACCGCATCCAGCACGAGTACGTGCTGAACTACACCGACATGTCGTTCCTGGTGAAGGACGAGTTCGCCTTCAAGGACGGCCTGTATTCGGGCTACAACGAAGAGAAGCGCAGCTACGACCGTTCCAGCTGGGACTACGCCTACGGTGACGATGGCTTCGTGCGCAGCGACCCGACGCTGAAGGACCCGCGCTGCGTCTACAACCTGCTGAAACAACACTACGCGCGTTACACCGTGGAGATGGTCGAGCGCATCTGCGGCACGCCGGCCGACAGCATCCGCCAGGTGTGGGACATGATCGCGTCCACCGCCGGCAAGGACAAGGCGATGACCATCCTGTACGCGCTGGGCTGGACGCAGCACTCGATCGGCGCGCAGAACGTGCGTGCCGGCACCATGGTGCAGCTGCTGCTGGGCAACATCGGCGTGGCCGGTGGTGGCATGAACGCGCTGCGCGGGCACTCCAACATCCAGGGCCTGACCGACATCGGCCTGATGTCCGACCTGCTGCCCGGCTACCTGACGCTGCCGAAACAGGATGAGCAGGACTACGAGGCCTACATCGCCAAGCGCACGCAGAAGCCCCTGCGCGCCAACCAGATGTCGTTCTGGCAGAACTACCCGAAGTTCCACGTCAGTCTGATGAAATCGTGGTGGGGCGATGCTGCCACCGCCGACAACAACTGGTGCTTCGATTACCTGCCCAAGCTCGACAAGCCGTACGACATGCTGCAGGCGTACGAGCTGATGAACGAGGGCAAGATCCACGGCTACATCTGCCAGGGCTTCAACCCACTGGCTTCGGCGCCGAACAAGGGCAAGCTGATCAGCGCGTTCTCCAAGCTGAAGTTCATGGTCAGCATGGATCCGCTGGAAACCGAGACCATCGCCTTCTGGCAGAACCACGGCGCACTGAACGACGTCGACCCGAGCACGATCCAGACCGAAGTGTTCCGCCTGCCCACCACCTCCTTCGCCGAGGAGAACGGCGCGGTGGTCAACTCATCGCGCTGGCTGCAGTGGCACTGGAAGGGGGCCAACCCGCCGGGCGAAGCGCGCAGCGACATCGAGATCATGTCCGAGCTGTTCCATCGCATCAAAGCGATGTACGAGAAGGATGGCGGTGCGTGGTGGGAGCCGGTGCGCGACCTGGCCTGGAAGTACGCCAACCCGGAGCTGCCGACGCCGGAAGAACTGGCGATGGAATACAACGGCAAGGCGCTCGTGGACGTGTTCGATCCGAAGGACCCGACCAGGCTGGTGCGCAAGGCCGGCGAGCAGCTGGCCGCGTTTGGCGACCTGCGCGACGACGGCAGCACCGCCTCCGGCTGCTGGATCTACATCGGCGCCTGGGGTCCGACCGGCAACATGATGGCGCGGCGTGACAACAGTGACCCGACCGGCATCGGCAACACGCTGGGCTGGGCCTGGGCGTGGCCAGCCAACCGCCGCGTGATGTACAACCGCGCCTCGTGCGACGTGGCTGGCCAACCGTTCGATCCGCGCCGCACGCTGCTGGCCTGGAACGGCAAGAACTGGGGCAACGTGGACGTGCCGGACTTCAAGGCCGACGAAGATCCCGCCGGCGGGATGGGCCCGTTCATCATGAACCCGGAAGGCATCGCCCGCTTCTTCGCCAAGGCCGGCATGGCCGAGGGACCGTTCCCGGAGCACTACGAACCGTTCGATACCCCGCTGCGCAGCAACCCCCTCAGCCCCGGCCAGGCGTTGACGCTGAACAACCCCGCGGCACGCGTGTTCGCCAGCGACCGTGCACAGATCGGTTCGCCGGACGAGTTCCCGCATGTGGCCACCACCTACCGCCTGACCGAGCATTTCCACTTCTGGACCAAGCACGGCAAGTTGAACGCCATCATCCAGCCCGAGCAGTTCGTCGAGATCGGCGCGGCATTGGCCGACGAGCTGGGCATCACCAACGGCAGCCGCGTGCGGGTGAGTTCCAAGCGTGGCCATATCGAAGCCGTTGCGATGGTGACCAAGCGGATCAAGGCTCTGCAGATCGATGGAAAGACCGTGCACCAGGTGGGCGTGCCGATCCACTGGGGCTTCCTCGGTGCGGCCAAGCCCGGATATATCGCCAATACGCTGACCAATGCCATCGGTGACGGCAACTCGCAGACGCCCGAATCGAAGTGCATCCTGGTCAAGGTCGAGAAGGTGTAGGAGAAACGCCATGTCACTGCAATCGCTGGACATCATCCGCCGCTCGGCCACCACCACGCCCTCACCGGAGGCGCGCGGTGCGCACACCGGCCAGGTCGCCAAGCTGATCGATGTGAGCAAGTGCATCGGCTGCAAGGCCTGCCAGGTCGCCTGCATGGAGTGGAACGACCTGCGCGACGAAGTGGGCAGCTGCGTTGGCAGCTATGACAACCCGCCCGATCTGAGCGAACAGTCGTGGACGGTGATGAAGTTCCGCGAGTACGAGGACGAGAAGGGCAAGCTGGAGTGGCTGATCCGCAAGGAGGGCTGCATGCACTGCAGCGACCCGGGCTGCCTGAAGGCCTGCCCGTCGCCCGGCGCGATCATCCAGTATGCCAACGGCATCGTCGACTTCCAGGAAGAGAACTGCATCGGCTGCGGCTACTGCGTGACCGGCTGCCCGTTCGACGTACCGCGCATCTCCAAGAAGGACCACAAGGCCTACAAGTGCACGCTGTGCTCGGACCGGGTGGCGGTCGGCCAGGAGCCGGCCTGTGTGAAGACCTGCCCGACCGGGGCGATCACCTTCGGCAGCAAACAGGCGATGACCGAGCATGCCGCCGGACGCGTGGAAGACCTGAAATCACGGGGTTACGAGAACGCCGGGTTGTACGACCCGCAGGGCGTCGGCGGTACCCATGTGATGTACGTGCTGCAGCACGTGGACAAGCCCGAGCTCTACGCCGACCTGCCCAAGGACCCCCGCATCAGCCCGATGGTGGAAGTCTGGAAGGGCGTAGCCAAGCCGCTGGGCGTGCTGGCGATCGCCGCCACGGCCTTTGCTGGGTTCCTGCATTACATCGGCATCGGCCGCAACACGGTCAATGACGAGGAAGAAGAAGAAGCCGAGCACGAGGCGAAGAAGATCGAAGAGGAGCAGCGGCCATGAAGTACGCCCCGCACCCGCGGCAGATCGTCCGCTACCGCGCGCCGACCCGCATCAATCACTGGATCGTGGCGATCTGCTTCGTGCTGACCGCGCTGTCCGGGCTGGCGTTGTTCCACCCTGCCCTGTTCCCGTTGACCCAGCTGTTCGGTGGCGGCCCGTGGACGCGCATCCTGCATCCGTTCATCGGCCTGGCCATGGTGGTGGGCTTTGCGCTGCTGGCGTTGCGCATGTGGCGCGACAACCTGCCGACCGCCGATGACCGCGCGTGGATGCGTGGCATGCGCGATGTACTGCGCAACGAGGATGAAAAGCTGCCGCCGGTCGGTCGCTTCAATGCCGGCCAGAAGCTGCTGTTCTGGGCCATCATCGGCTGCCTGTCGGCACTGCTGCTGACCGGCTTCGTGATCTGGCGGCAGTATTTCAGTCATTTCTTCCCGATCGGAGTGATCCGCTTCTCGGTGCTGGCCCATGCGCTGTTCGGCTGGGTGCTGGTCTGCGCGATCGTGGTGCACATCTATGCGGCGCTCTGGATCAAGGGATCGGTGCGGGCGATGACCCAGGGCAAGGTGACCTATGGGTGGGCGTACAAGCATCACCGTCAGTGGTTCCGCGACATCCTGCGCGGGCGCCGGGAACAGGGGTAGCGGCAGGGCCTGCGGCCCTGCACCCGCAGAATCAACGTCAAGAGCGGGCCTTCTGAGGGGTGGCGGGGTGGGCCCGGTTGCGGGGGACGCTGCAAGTACCCCTCCGGGGCCCGGCCCAGCCGCTGGCGGCTGTGCGTTCGGGCGCTTGCGAAGCAGTGCTTCGCAAGCAAAGCGCCCTCACCCATGTAAGCTCGGTCGCCGCATGCGGCTCACGCCCCCGCAACCGACCCCACCCCGCCTTCGACAGTTGGCCGCGATCTGTCGGTGGGTGCCGACCGTTGGTCGGCACTGATCGAATCCCGACCAACGCTCGGGATCCACTTTCAACAACCGATGGGGTCAGATCCGTTTTTCTTTGGAAAACGGATCTGACCCCAACCATTTCAGATGGCCGGCAACACGCTGGACGCCAGCGCCGACAACAGCGACGATGGAGCCTGGTTCTTCTGGCTGGCCCTGCATGGCGCAACGCATCCTTGAACCCGGTGAGATCGAGACGCTCGCCTCGCGCGATGTGCCGCGCATCATCCTGCCTGATACCGAGTCACTGTTTGCTACGCGCGCGGCACGCCTGCGCAGCCTCGCCGCGCACAGTGCCATCGGCGGCTACCTGCAGCTGCTGGCGGCGCTGGCCGATGCACAGCAGGCGCTGCTGGAGGATCTGACACCGCAGCAACGCGAGGACCTGCAGGCACAGGCGCGTGCACAGCAGTCGAGCGCGGCGGCCGGCGCCGGCATGCCATTGCGGCCGGCCAACTCGCTGCAACTGGATGGGCGCTGGCGCGACTGGCTGCGCACGCTGTGCCAGCACTGTGCCGACGAAACGGGCCTACCGGTGGAAACCCGGCAGGAGCTGCAACGCGTCGCGGCTGCTGATGATGCGTGGCTGGATGCACAGGCGCATGCGGTGCTGGAACGCGATGACGCGCCCTCGGTCGACGCCGTCGCTGCGCTGCTGGTGATGAACGCGCTGCAGGTGTACTGGGCGGTGCTCGCCGCCAGCTTCCATCCGACCGACCTGAAGCCGCTGGCCGATGCACCAGGGCTGTGCCCGCTCTGTGGCACGCTGCCGGTGGCCAGCGTGGTGCAGGCGCGCCCGCCCTACGCCGCCTATCGCTACCTGTCGTGCTCGCTGTGTGCCTGCCAGTGGCATTACGTGCGCGTGCAGTGCAGCCAGTGCGGCGCCGCAGGCAAGGACATTGCCTATCGCGCCCTGGCCGATGTGGACGGTGACCGCGGCGAGGCGGTGCGCGAGAGTGCGGTGCGCGCCGAGACCTGCGACCACTGCCACAGCTATCGCAAGATCCTGTACCTGGAGAAAGATCCGTCACTGGAGCCGGTGGCCGATGACCTCGGCACGCTGGCGCTGGACCTGCTGCTGGCCGAGGAAGGCTATGCGCGCGCCAGCCAGAACCCGCTGCTGTGGCAATCCGACGGCGACTGACCGATGCCACGCACGCACGCCACACCGGCATCGGCCGCCGCCCTGCCTTCGCTGGACCGGCTGCTGCGCCTGCCTGCGTTGTCGGCCATGATCGAACGCCACGGCCGCAGCCGCATCACCCAACTGCTGCGCGCACACCTGCAGGAACTACGCGACCGTATCAGCGCCGCGCAGCTCTCGGCCGAACGCCTCGAACAGGCCATCAACGGCCCGTCGCTGGTCGCGGCGCTCGACGCCGCACTGGCGGCCGATGCACGGCTGGACCTGAAGCCGATGTTCAACCTGACCGGCACCGTGCTGCACACCAACCTGGGCCGCGCGCTGTTGCCCGATGCCGCCGTGCAGGCGGTCACCCGCGCAATGACAGCGCCGGTCGATCTGGAATTCGACATCACCCGCGGCCGCCGCGGCGACCGTGATGCACGGGTGCAGGCGCTGGTCTGCGAACTGACGGGCGCCGAAGCCGCCACCGTGGTCAACAACAATGCGGCGGCGGTCCTGCTGCTGCTCAACAGCCTGGCCAACCGCCGCGAGGTGGTCGTCTCGCGCGGCGAACTGGTGGAGATCGGCGGCGCCTTCCGCATTCCCGATGTGATGCGCAGCGCCGGCGCGCGACTGCTGGAAGTGGGCACCACCAACCGTACCCACCCGGCCGACTTCGCCCATGCCATCGGCGCCCGTACCGCGTTGCTGATGGAAGTGCATGCCAGCAACTACGCGATCACCGGTTTCACCGCCAAGGTCGACACTGCGGCAATGGCTGCGATCGCGCACGAGCACGGCCTGCCGCTGGTGGTGGACCTGGGCAGTGGCAGCCTGTGCGACCTGGCGGCCTTCGGCCTGCCCCACGAGCCCACCGTGCAGGAAGCACTGGCGGCCGGCGCCGATCTGGTTTCGTTCAGTGGCGACAAACTGCTGGGCGGCCCCCAGGCCGGGATCATCGCCGGCCGCGCCGACCTGATCGCGCGGATCAACCGCAACCCGCTCAAGCGGGCGCTGCGCCTGGACAAGATGGGCCTGGCCGCACTGGAAGCCGTGCTGGCCCTGTACCGCGAACCGGAACTGCTGGCACTGCGGCTGCCGACCCTGCGCAGCCTTTCGCGCCTGCGGGATGCCATCGACGAGCAGGCACAACGCCTGCTGCAGCCGATGCGCGCGTCGCTGGCCGCCGACTATGCGTTTGAACGGGCTTCGATGTACAGCCAGATCGGCAGCGGCGCGCAGCCACAGGCGCAGCTGGCCAGCGCCGGACTGCGCGTTACCAGCGCGCGCCGCGGCGGGCTGGATCGCTTGGCCAAGCGCTTGCGCCAGCTGCCGCGGCCGGTGCTGGGCCGCATTGCCGATGACGCGCTTTGGCTGGACCTGCGCTGCCTGGAACCCACCGACGAAGCCACCTTCCTCGCGCAATGGAGCACGCTGCAGGCATGATCGTCGGCACCGCCGGGCATATCGACCATGGCAAGACCAGCCTGGTGCGCGCGCTGACTGGCATCGAAACCGATCGCCTGCAGGAGGAACGCACGCGCGGCATCTCCATCGAGCTGGGCTATGCCTATGTCCCGGTGGAGAACACAGGCGGCGGCAATGCCGAGGCGACGCTGGGCTTCGTCGATGTGCCGGGCCACGAGCGCTTCGTGCATACGATGGTGGCCGGCGCCACCGGCATCGATGTCGCCCTGCTGGTGATCGCCGCCGACGACGGTGTAATGCCGCAGACCCGCGAGCACCTGGCGATCCTGCAGTTGCTGGGCGTGGATCGCGGTGCAGTCGCCCTGACCAAGATCGACCGCGTGGACGCCGCGCGCATCGCCCGGGTCGAGATCGAGATCGCCGCGCTGCTGGCCGGAACGCCGCTGCAGGATTCCCCCGTATTCGCCTGCAACAGCACCGTACCCGACGATGCTGGCATCAACGCGCTGCGTACCCAGCTGCACGCGTGGGCGTCGGACGACGCCAACACGCGCCAGGCCGAACTGCGCGGCGAGCTGTTCCGCATGCCGGTGGACCGCGTGTTCTCGCTGGCCGGCCACGGCACGCTGGTGACCGGCGCAGTGCACGGCGGCATCGCTGCCGTGGGTGAGCATCTGCAGCTGATGCCGGCCGCCACGGACGTGCGCGTACGCAGCATCCACGCGCAGAACCAGGCCAGCGAACACGCCATGGCCGGGCAGCGCTGCGCGTTGAACCTGGCTGCCATCGCCCGCGACGACATCCACCGTGGCGACTGGATCGCCGACCCGCGCGCCCTGCTGGCGACCCGTCGCGTCGACGTGCGCCTGCGGCTTTCCGCACTGGCCACACCGTTGCACGACTGGGCGCCGCTGCACATCCACTGGGGCACGATGCACCGGCAGGCCCATGTGGTGCTGCTGGAGGATGTCGATCATGGCGACGGACAGTTGGTGCAACTGGTGTTCGATGCACCGGTCTGCGCAATGTGCGGTGATCGATTCATCGCCCGTGATTCAGCGGCCATCCGCACGCTGGGTGGTGGCATCGTGCTCGATCCGGACCCACCACAGCGGCGCCGGCGCAGCCCGGCACGGCTCGCCTGGCTGGGCGCACTGGAGCAGCTGGCCACAGGTGCGGGAATCGGCCCGCTGTTGCAGCAGGCTTCCTTCGGCATAGCCATGGCCGCCCTGCAACGCTACTGCCGGCGCGCGGCCGACCGGATCGATCTTCCTGCGGGCACGCGGCGCATCGTCACCCGCGAAGACACGGTGGTCATCCTTGCTTCGCACTGGCAGGCGCTTCGCGAACAGGTGATCACGTCGCTGCGCAGCTGGCACGAGCTACGTCCGGACGAGCCCGGTGTTGATAGCAGGCGCCTGCAGCGCAGTACGCTGCCCGCGCTTGCAGCGAGCCTGTGGAATGCCCTGCTGCAGGGCCTGCTGGACGACGGCAGCGTGCAGCGCGTGGGCGCCTGGTGGCGCCTGCCCGGCCATGACCATGCGCCACCGGAACGCGAACGACTTCTGCTCGAACGCGTGCTGCCGCAACTGCACGCCGGTCGCTTCGATCCACCGTGGGTGCGCACGCTGGCCACCGACGCCGGTCTGGCCGAAGACGAGGTCCGCGCCGTCCTGCGCCGCGCCACCGCGCGTGGCGAACTGTTCCAGGTAGTGCCGGACCTGTTCTATGCACCGGCCCGCATTGCCGAGCTGGCCGCGATCGTCGCGCAGCTGTCGCAGGCCACCGGCACGGTGGATGCGGCCATCTTCCGCGATGCCATCGGCCTGGGCCGCAAGCGCAGCATCCAGATCTTGGAGTTCTTCAACCGCGTTGGCTACACTCGACGCGTCGGTGACCAGCATCGGCCGCGCGGCGACCTGCAGTGGAACGCAGCCCGCGACTGAGCCCACCGGTGCCGCCGTACTTTCGGAAGGCATGCGCATCCGGGCATGCGGCTGGGCTTCAAACCCAGTAGGGGGCGTCGATCGTTCCCTGGTAGGTTCGACTCCTGCTGCCTTCCGCCATTGGTGTTTCCGCAGGAGATGTCGGCATGGCCACGCACGCGCAGTCCCCCGCCCCTTCAACGGCCGATGCTCCGCAACGACTGACTTCGCTGGCACACGGCGGCGGCTGCGGCTGCAAGATCGCGCCGGGCGTGCTGTCCGAACTGCTGCGTGGCGTGCCAGCGCTTCCGGCACCGGCCGAACTGCTGGTCGGCCGCGAGACCAGCGACGACGCCGCGGTGTACCGCCTCGATGACCGCAAGGCAATCGTCGCCACCACCGATTTCTTCATGCCGATTGTCGACGACCCGTTCGACTTCGGCCGCATCGCCGCCACCAACGCGCTGTCGGACCTGTACGCGATGGGGGCACGACCATTGTTCGCGCTGGCCATTGTCGGCATGCCGATCAACACGCTGCCGCAGGAGACCATCCGCGGCATCCTGCGGGGCGGCGAGCGTGCCTGCGCCGATGCCGGCATCGTGGTCGCTGGAGGCCACAGCATCGATTCGGTGGAACCCATCTATGGCCTGGCCGCGATCGGCGTGCTCGACCCGCAGCGGCTCAAGCGCAATGCTGATGCCCGCGCCGGCGATGTACTGGTGCTGGGCAAGCCGTTGGGCGTGGGCGTGTATTCGTCGGCGCTGAAGAAAGAAGTGCTGGACGCCGACGGCTACCAGCAGATGATCGCGTCGACCACCCACCTGAACACCGTGGGCGTGGCCCTGGCCGCGCTGGACGGTGTGCACGCGATGACCGATGTCACCGGTTTCGGCCTGCTCGGCCACCTGCTGGAAGTGTGTCGCGCCAGTGGTGTCGCTGCGGAGGTGGACAGCGCACAGGTGCCGCTGCTGCCTCAGGCCTTGGAGCTGCTGCAGCGCGGCTGCTTGACCGGCGCGTCCAACCGCAACTGGGCCTCGTATGGTGCGGAGGTGCGTTTCGCCGATGGGTTGCCGGCACACTGGCAGCCGCTGCTGACCGACCCACAGACCAGCGGTGGGCTGCTGGTGTCCTGCGCCCCGGAAGCGGTGGCCGCGGTGCTGGCCTGCTTCCACGACGCAGGGTTCGGCCAGGCAGCCGTCGTGGGGCGATTGAGCGCGGGCCTGCCGGGTGTCAGCGTCCGCTGAGACGCTGTAATGAGAAGGGCGCCCGAAGGCGCCCCGGCTGTAATGCTGGATGCAACATCACTCGATGTTCTGCACCTGTTCGCGGATCTGGTCGATCAGCACCTTCAGCTCCACCGCGGCATTGGACGTACGGCTGTCCACCGACTTCGAGCCCAGCGTATTGGCTTCGCGGTTGAACTCCTGCAGCAGGAAGTCCAGGCGACGACCGACCGGCTCGCGCTGCTTGAGCACGCGGCGGATCTCGACAATGTGGCTGCCAAGGCGATCCAGCTCCTCATCCACGTCCAGCTTCTGCAGCCAGAGCACCAGTTCCTGCTCGGCGCGGCCGGGATCGACCGGGTGCGGCAGGTCGGCCAGGCGTGCAGCCAGCTTGGCGCGCTGGCCGTCGCGAATGGCCGGAATCAGCGTGCGCACTTCAGTCGCGATGCGTTCGATGCCGTCCACGCGCTCGCTGATGGCGGCCGACAACTTGCCGCCTTCGCGCTCACGGGCCTCGACGAAGCCGTCCAGCACCTGGTCCAGCAGGGCCAGTGCCTCGGCCTGCAGGGCGGCGGCATCGGTGGCCTCGCCGCGGGTCACGCCGGGCAGCTGCAGCAGCTCGGTGAAGCTGACCTGCAGATTGGGGAAATCCGAGGTCAGCCGGTGCGCCAGGCGGCCCAGCTGGCCCAGCAGGGCCTCGTCCACCTGCAGGTTGGCCGCTGCCTCCGGTGCACGCAGGCGCATCACCAGATCCAGCTTGCCACGGCTCAGGCGCGCGGCGATGCGCTCGCGCAGCTGCGGCTCCAGCGCCCGCAGTTCCTCAGGCAGGCGGGTGCCGACCTCCAGGAAGCGGTGGTTGACCGAGCGCAGCTCGCAGCCCAGCGTGCCCCACGGGGTGACCCGCTCGCCGCCGGCATAGGCGGTCATGCTTCGAATCATGGAATGTGTCCGGTGCGTGCAAAGGGGGAATGGTACCCTAGCGCCCTCACCAGAGCCCCCTTGCCCGCCCCGTGAAGGCCGCGGGCGTGGCGGCGTACTCCCTCGCCATTACGGAACCCGCACCATGTCCGATTCCCGCCCCAGCGGCCGCCAGCCCGACCAGCTCCGCCCGGTCGTCATCCAACGCGGCTTCACCCGCCACGCCGAAGGGTCGGTACTGGTGTGCTTCGGTGAAACCCGTGTGCTGTGCACCGCCAGCGTCGAGAACCGCGTGCCGGGCTTCCTGCGCGGCAAGGGCGAAGGCTGGGTGACTGCCGAGTACGGCATGCTGCCGCGCGCCACCCACACCCGCAGCGACCGCGAAGCAGCCCGTGGCAAGCAGGGCGGTCGCACGCTGGAGATCCAGCGCCTGATCGGCCGCAGCCTGCGTGCCTGCGTGGACCGCAACGCGCTGGGCGAGCGCACCATCACCTTGGACTGCGACGTGCTGCAGGCCGACGGTGGCACCCGCACCGCCGCCATCACCGGCGCCTACGTGGCCCTGGTCGATGCGGTGAACGTGCTGATGAAGCGTGGCGACATCAAGCGCAACCCGATCCTGGGCGCAGTGGCGGCGGTGTCGGTGGGCGTGTACCGCGGCACCCCGGTGCTGGACCTGGACTACGCCGAAGACAGCGACTGCGACACCGACATGAACGTGGTGATGAACGACGGTGGCGGCTTCATCGAACTGCAGGGCACCGCCGAAGGCCACGCCTTCCGTCGCGATGAACTGGACGCGCTGCTGGGCCTGGCCGAAAAGGGCGTGGCCGAGCTGCTGGCCGCGCAGCAGGCGGCGCTGTCGGCATGAACCGGCGCCTTGCCCTGACCACCCTGGTGGTGGCCGACTATGACGAAGCCATTGCCTGGTACACCGGCAAGCTCGGCTTCACGCTGCTGGAAGACATCGACCAGGGCCACAAGCGCTGGGTGGTGGTCGGCCCGACCGACGGCAGCGCCGCCGCTCTGTTGCTGGCCCGTGCCAGCGACGAGGCGCAGCGCAGCCGCATCGGCAACCAGACCGGTGGCCGCGTCGCCTTCTTCCTCAACACCGACGACTTCCACCGCGACCACGCAGCGATGCTTGCCGCGGGCGTCGAGTTCCTGGAAGCGCCGCGCGAAGAACCCTATGCAACGGTCGCGGTGTTCCGCGATCTGTATGGCAACACCTGGGACCTGCTGGAGCCCCGTCAATGAAGAAACTGGTACTGGCCAGCCACAACGCCGGCAAGCTGGTGGAGATGCAGGAGATCCTCGCCGACCTGCCGCTGCAGATCACCTCGGCCGCCGAACTGGGCCTGGGCGACGTGGAAGAGACCGGCCTGACCTTCGTCGAGAATGCGCTGCTGAAGGCACGCGCGGCCTGCGAAGCGACCGGCCTGCCGGCACTGGCCGATGATTCGGGCCTGATCGTCGATGCACTCGGCGGCGCGCCCGGCCTGTACAGCGCGCGCTATGCCGGCCACCCGACCAACGCGGCGGCCAACAACGCCAAGCTGCTGGACGCGATGGCCGACATTCCCGACGGCCAGCGCAGCGCCCGCTTCTATGCGGTGATCGTGCTGCTGCGCCACGCCACCGACCCGCAGCCGTTGATCTGCGAAGGGCGCTGGGAAGGACAGATCATCCGCGAGCTGCGTGGCACGAATGGTTTTGGCTACAACCCGGTATTCCTGGACACCACCCACGGCCTGACCGCCGCGGAAATGGAGCCGGCACTGAAGAATGCCATCAGCCACCGTGCCATCGCCCTGCAGCAGCTCAAGCAGCAGCTGGCGACGCTGTACTGACGCCGCCTGATCGAACCAGGGAAGCCGGCCAGTGGCCGGCACTACCGAAGAAGCCCATGCCGCACGACCACGACCACTGCAACCACCTGCCCGGCGAAGCCTGCTCCGCTGCCCACGACAGCCCGCCGCGGCTGGTGCCGCCACCGCTGTCGCTGTACGTGCACCTGCCGTGGTGCGTGCGCAAGTGCCCGTACTGCGATTTCAACTCGCACCAGGCCAAGGGTGAGCTGCCGTTCGATGGCTACATCGATGCGCTGCTGCGCGATCTCGACCAGGACCTGCCGCTGGTCTGGGGCCGGGTGGTGCACAGCGTGTTCTTCGGCGGCGGTACGCCCAGCCTGTTCCCGCCGGAAGCGATCGACCGTTTCCTGCAGCAGGCCAGCGCACGCCTGCGCTTCGCGCCCAATGCCGAAATCACCCTGGAAACCAACCCGGGCACCGCCGAGCATGGCCGTTTCGACCGCTACCGCGCGGCCGGGGTGAACCGCCTCAGCTTCGGCATCCAGAGTTTCGACGATGCCATGCTCAAGCGCCTGGGCCGCATCCACGACAGTAGCGAAGCCGAGCGCGCGGTGAAGATGGCGCAGGACGCGGGCTACGACAACTTCAACATCGACCTGATGTACGCGCTGCCGGAACAGACCCTGGCCGGTGCCGAGGCCGATCTGGAACGTGCATTTGCACTGCAACCGGCCCATATCTCGCACTACCAGCTGACCCTGGAACCGAATACGGTGTTCTTCGCGCGTCCGCCGCAGGGCATTCCCGATGAAGACAATGCCTGGGACATGCAGGAGCACTGCCAGTCGCTGCTGGCGCAGGCCGGTTTCAGCCAGTACGAAGTCAGCGCCTACGCACGCCCCGGTCGGCAGAGTGCGCACAACCTGAACTACTGGTGCTTCGGTGACTATCTTGGCATCGGTGCCGGCGCGCACGGCAAGATCAGCTCGGGTGCCGAAGAACACGTGCTGCGCCGCTGGAAACTGAAGCACCCGCAGGCCTACCTGGACAGCGCAGGCACCCCGGCCTCGTTCGGTGGCGACGATGTGGTCGCACCCGAGCGCCTGCCGTTTGAGTACATGCTCAACCTGCTGCGCCTGCACGAAGGTTTCGGCCTGCGCGATTTCGAGTCGCGCACCGGGCTGCCGCGCAGCGTGCTGGACGCGCCCCTGGGCGAGGCCGTGCAGCGCGGCTGGCTGGACGTGGCGGATGGCCACGTACAGCCAACCGAGCTGGGCCGCCGATTCACCAACGATGTGGTGAGCCTGTTCCTGGAGGAATAGACCTTCCCGCCGTTAGCGGGTAGTGCCGGGCGCTGGCCCGCACTCCGGTGGAGACAGCGCTGCCGGCCAGTGACCTGCACCACCGCTCATCCGTCGTCCCCCCCAGCGGACGTGAGACACGTTCACCCTAAAGTAGCGCCGACTGCGGCCGACACGGTAGATTCACAAGATCGATCCGCGGGAATCCGGGTACCGCTCGCCGATGTCAGCTGTCTTTTCCATTACCTCTGCCGACAAAACCCGTCTGGCCGCCAGCGACCTGCCACCGCGGGTGCGTGAGCTGCTGGGCGCGTTGATCGGCCTGTGCCGGCAGACGCTGGCCGCGCCGCTGATCCTGACCGTCGAAGCGTTGGAGCAGACGCTGCTGCACGACGCGGATCGCGCGCGCAATCCGCAGCTGCAGGCGGAGCTGATGGCCCAGCGCGGCCAGTTGCATGCCTTCTCCGGTCATTTCGCTGACCGCATGCTTGATGCCGTGGCCGATGCGCTGATACGGCTGCGCGAACCCACGGCCCACTTCAGCCCCGGTTCCACGCCGCCGCCGCTGCCCGGCATGCTCGGGCTGTCGCTGGTCGATGAGCATGAAGTGGACCGCGACCTGCTGCTGACCGAGATGGTGCGGCGGGAGACGCTGCGTTCGACCAACACGCTGAACCTGCTGGGCCAACGCCTGGGCGTACTGGCGGCAGCACCGGCCTTCGAGGCCGACACCCTGCCGCTGGCACCGCAGGCACTGTGCGCCATGCTGCGCCGGATTGCCGAACAGGATTCGCTCGCTGTCGACGTTCAGCTGGCGCTGTACCGCAGCTTCGAACGCCAGGTGCTGGAGCGCCTGGGCGACATCCTCGACCGTGCCAATGCCCTGCTGGCCCAGCACGGCGTGCTGCCCGGCCTGGTCTACACCCCCTACCTGGCGCGTTCATCGAGCACCCGGCGGATCATCACCCAGTCGGTGGGCGGTGGTCGCACCACGCAGCCGGCAAAGCGTGCCGCCGCGCCACTGACCGGCTGGAACGGATCGGCACCGGCCGGCTCCTGGTCGAGCCTGGTGCAGGACGCTTTCCAGGATGACAGCACGGCCGGCGCGGCCTTGCCGGGCCTGACCACCTCCACGGGCAGCGCGCTGCATGCGCTGCTGCAGCAGGCACGCCATGCCAGCGCAGCACCTGCGGATCGCGATGCAGTGCCGAGCGCAGCCGTGGATGCGGTCCTCGCACGCCTGCAGGCGCAGTCCAGCGCCGCCACCGGCGTAGCCGACCTGCAGGCGGCCGTGGTGGCGCAACTGCGCAGCGAGCATGGCATGCAGGCCCAGCTGGGCAGCCACGACCGCGACAGCCTCGACCTGCTGCGCATGCTGATGCAGCAGGTGCAGCAGCAGCAGCGTCCGGACCCGGTGCCGGCCGCCCTGCTGGCGCGCCTGCAGGTACCGCTGGCACGTGCGGCAATGGCCGACCCCGGCTTCTTCGTGCGCGACGAGCACCCCGCGCGCGAACTGCTCAACCAGATTGCCGAAGTCGGCGCCAACTGGCTGGGCGACGATGATGTCGACCCGCAGTTGCTGCAGCGCATGGCACAGAGCGTGCAGGGCCTGCTGGGTCAGGATGCGCGGGCGCCGGAGGCCTTCGCCAGCGCGAACGAGGACGTGCAGCAGCATCAGCGCGCCGCAGCGCATCGCGCCGAGTTGGCCGAACGCCGCCATGTCGAAGCTGCACGCGGCAAGGAGCGGCTGGAACTCGCGCGGCGACAGGCCAGTGCACAGATCGACCAGTGCTGCGACGCGCAGCAGCCGCCCCGCTTCGTGCAGACCCTGCTGCGTCAGGCCTGGGCCGATGCCCTCACCCTGACCCGCCTGCGCCACGGCGACGATTCATCGCAGTGGCAGGAACGCCTGCAGCAGACCCAACGCATCGCCGCCATCACCGCGCAACCCGTTGATGCACCCGGCGGCACCGATGCAACGCTTGCTGCCGAGGTCGAGGCCGCCCTGCTGCAGGTCGGCTACCACGCCGAGGAAGCCGCCGCCGTCGCACGCAGGCTGGCCACGCCTGGCGGCGAGGACGAGAGCACCTCGCGTACCGAACTCAGTGCCCGCCTGAAGGCACGCGCGCGCCTGGGCGAGCACGCCGGTACGGCCGCCGGCACGACGCCCGCCACACCGCGCAGCAGTGCCGAGGAAGCCGCTTACCAGCAGCTGTCCTCCCTGCCCTTCGGCAGCTGGTTCGACATCGACACTGGCGATGGCACACTGCGCCGCCAGCGCCTGTCCTGGTACAGCCTGCTGACCGGCCACGCCCTGCTGGTCAATCCACGCGGGCAGAAGATCGCCGATACCGACCTGGATACGCTGGCCCGGCAGATCAGCGCCGGCCAGGCGCAGCTGGTCACTGAGGACAAGGCCCGGCTGGTTGACCGTGCCTGGGAGGCCAGCCTTGGCGCCTTGCGTGCACTGGCGGCCGGCCATACGCAGGAGACCTCCGCATGATCACCCAACCGCCGCAGGACACCCGCCGCGCACCGCGCCGCCAGGTCTCGGACCTGGTACCGGTCACCGACCAGATGCGCGAAAGCGTGGTGGGCCGGCTCGGCAATATCTCCGAAACCGGCATGCTGATGCTGGCCAGCGCACCGTTGCGCGAGGATGCGCTGTACCAGTTGCGCTTCCCCTTGCCGCTGGGCGACGGCCGCCACCAGGACATCGACGTGGGCGTGCACCTGCTGTGGAGCGAACCTGCACACGCCCCCGGACAGAGCTGGACCGGCTTCCGGTTCCTCACCCTGTCGCGCGAGCATCGGCAGCTGCTGCGCCAGTGGGTGGGCGAAGACAGCGACGAGGGGCCGGTTTCGACGGCCTGAGTGCCGGTTCCAGCACAGCGGTTTTTCCCGGTATGCGGCAGAATCTAGGGCCGTTTTCCGTGTCGAGCCACCGCAATGATCCAGCAAGACCCCGGCGCCCTGTATTCCGACCACCTGGCCGTGCTGTGCCGACGTGCCGAACAGGCGCTGGCCCGCGGCGGCTTCGATCACCTGGTGGTGCCCAGCGGCACCCTGCACTACCAGGTGTTCGACGATCGCGACTACCCGTACGCGGTCAATCCGCAGTTCAAGGCCTGGCTGCCGCTGACCCGCGTGCCCAACAGCTGGATCGTGTTCACCCCCGGCAAGCGCCCGGCGGTGATCTTCCACCAGCCCTTCGACTACTGGCACGTGGTGCCGGATGCCCCCAGCGGCTGGTGGGTGGAGCACTTCGACATCCACATCATCCGCAAGCCGGAAGACGCGCTGGCGCTGCTGCCGGCCGATCCATCGCGCTGCGCGATCCTCGGCGAACCGCAGAGCGCGCTGGGCAACTACGTGCCGAACAACCCGGCGCCGGTGGTGAATTACCTGGAATGGCACCGCGGCAGCAAGACGCCGTATGAGATCGCGCTGATGCGTCAGGCGCAGGTGCTGGGCGTGCGTGGTCACCGTGCCGCCGAAGCCGCGTTCCGCAACGGCGCCGACGAGTTCAGCATCCACATGGCCTATTGCCAGGCCGTCGGCCAGGACGCCAACGAGCTGCCGTACGGCAACATCGTGGCGTTGAACGAACATGCCGCCGTGCTGCACTACACCGAGCTGGGCCGCAAGGCACCGCAACCGCTGCGCAGCTTCCTGATCGATGCCGGCGCCAGTGCCCACGGCTACGCCAGCGACATCACCCGCACCTACGCCGCGCAGGGCCACGACGAATTTGCGGCGATGATCGCCGCCGTCGACGCTGCCCAGCAGCAGATGTGCGCAGCGGTGCGCCCGGGCTTCGACTACAAGCAGCTGCACGTGGACGCACATCTTTCGCTGATGGGCGTACTGAAGGACTTCGGCGTGATCAAGGTCTCGCCGCAAACCGCGCTGGAGACCGGCGTCAGCGCCGCGTTCTTCCCGCATGGTATCGGCCACCTGATCGGCCTGCAGGTGCACGACGTGGCCGGTTTCGCGGCCAGCGACGAAGGCGGCCGCATCGAGCGCCCGGCGGGCCACCCGTACCTGCGCCTGACCCGCGTGCTGGAGCCGGGCATGGTGGTGACCATCGAACCGGGCCTGTACTTCATCGACATGCTGTTGAATGAAGTGAAGGACGCTGGCCACGGTGATGCGATCAACTGGGACCGCGTGGACTTCTTCCGTCCGTATGGCGGCATCCGCATCGAAGACGAAGTGCTGTGCACCGACGGCGAAGCGGACAACCTGACGCGGCCGGCGTTTGCGGCGGCCAACGGCTGAGCCCCTCGTGGTTGGCTGCTTGGAGCAATAGCCGCGCTTGGCGGGGCGGGGTGGGTTCGCGGGGGACGCCGTGAATCCATCCCTGGAGGCTTGGCCGCGGCATCCATGCCGCGGACACCCCCGCGAACCCACCCCGCCCCACCTCTGACAGTTTCCGTGTGCGTCCAACCACGGAAGAAAGAAAGAAAAGCGAAAGCGGGTCGCTTGCTGCGCTCGCTCTGTGTCGACCAAGGTCGACACCTACCAGTAGATCCACGCCATGCGTGGATGATTCATTCGATATCTGACAGATGTGCCGACCAACGATCGGCACCCACCAACAGCCGCGCGAACCTGTCGAAGGTGGGGCACTGTGGGTTTGCGGGGTGTGAGCCGCATGGATGCGGCGACCAAGCCTACAGGGATGTACTTGCGGCGTCCCCGCAAACCCACAGTGCCCCGCCATCCCACGGATAACCCGTTGTTGCTGTTGCTGTTGCTCCAGCTGTTGCCTCTGCGGGTGCAGGGCCGCAAGCCCTGCAGAAAAACACCCTACCCCGCCATCACCGCTTCGATCTCATCGGCGCTGCGCGCCAGGCCTTCGGTCAGCACGCGATGGCCATCATCGGTGATCAGCACATCGTCTTCAGTGCGGATGCCGATACCGCGCCAACGCGGTTCCACCGTCGTGTCGTCCACGCCGATGTACAGCCCCGGCTCGATGGTGAACGCCATGCCAGGCTCCAGCAGACGTGAATCACCGGCGAGGCGGTAATCGCCCACATCGTGCACGTCCAATCCGATCCAGTGGCCGGTCTTGTGCCGGTAGAAGCGCTGGTACAGGCCTTCGGACAGATTTTTTTCCAGCGTGCCCTTCAGCAGGCCCAGGCGCAGCAGGCCCTCGGTCAAGGTCTGCACTGCGGCCAGATGGCCGGCCTCGTAGGGCACGCCCGGCTTGGCCTGGGCCAGCGCCGCCGCCTGCGCTTCACCGACCAGGTCGTGCAGCGCGCGCTGCTCGGCACTGAAGCGGCCGTTCACCGGGAAGGTGCGGGTGATGTCGCTGGCGTAGCCGCGGTACTCGGCACCGGCATCGATCAGCACCAACTCGCCATCGCGCGACCGCGCGTTGTTGTCGCGGTAATGCAGGATGCAGCCGTTGCGGCCGGCACCGACGATGCTGCAATACGCAGGCACCGCATCGCTGGCGCGGAACACGCGTTCCAGCTCGGCCTGCAGTTCATACTCGTGGATGCCGGCCCTGGCGGCCTTCATCGCCGCCAGATGCGCACGCACGCTGATCTGTGCGGCGTGGTGCATCAGTGCCACTTCGGCGCCGGATTTGAACAGGCGCTGCTCGTGCAGCAGGTGGCCCAGCTCCAGGAACTCATGGGGCGGCTGCGCACCGTGGCGTACCTGCGAACGCACGCGGTTGACCCAGCCGATCAGCTTCAGATCGAAGTCGGCGTCGCGGCCGAAGTGGTAGTAGACGCGCGAGCGCCCTTCCAACAGGCCCGGCAGGATGTCGTCCAGATCATCGATCGGGTAGGCATCGTCCATCCCGTACTGCGCTACCGCGCCTTCCTGGCCGGCGCGGCTGCCGTCCCATGCCTCGCGCTCGGCATCGCGCTCGCGGCAGAACAGGATGGCCTCGCCGTGGCGGCGGCCCGGAATCAGCACCAGCACCGCTTCCGGTTCCGGGAAGCCGGTCAGGTACTGGAAATCCGAATCCTGGCGGAACGGATAATGGGTATCGAGGCTGCGCACCTTCTCGGCTGCGGCCGGCAGCACCAGGATCGCGTCCTCGCCAGCCATGTCCATCAGCTGGCGGCGGCGACGCTTGTATTCGCCGGCCGCGATGCCGGTACGCTGCTTGATATCCATCAGTTCAGGCGCTGCCGATGGCGCGCGGCCAGCACCACGTCGCCGTGCAGCAGCAGCACCGCCACGCGGATGAACTCCTCGATCTCCGACAGGGCTTCGTCGTCGTCATCGCCGCCGGCCTCGAAATCCTCACTGGACGCACGCGCCAGGCTGGCCATGTCGGTCAGCGCTTCTTCGCCCTCTTCGGACAGGGCCGGGCGGCGGCCGCCACTGCCCAGGCCGAAGCCGCCCAGGAACGAGCGGGTCCAGCTGAACATGGCATCGGCCTGCGCGGACACGTCGTCGCTGTCGGCGAGCAGCAGTTCGAAGGCGAAGTCACGGTCTTCCAGCTGCTTGATGGTGGCCTGCAGCAGCTGCCCCAGCACGCTGTCGGCGGCCACCGGCGGCAGGGTGTCGTCGGCCAGCACGCGCGCCGGCCAATCGTTGCCGGGGGCGCCGCCGGCGGCCAGCCAGCCGCACAGCGCGCCGTGCAGCTCGGCAGCGGTAGCGCCCAGGCCCAGCGCCTGGCTGGCGCGGGTAACGTCGTCGACGGAGGGAAGTTCGGTCATCGTGCGGCTCGTTCGGAATAAGAAAACCCGGGGTGCGCACGCGCGCGCCCGTCAGACCCCGTAGTGTAGCAACCCTGCGGCATCCTCTCGTGGCCGTCCGGCCTTGCTGCGACAGCGCTTGACCGCCCTCACCCGGCTTGCCTATCGTGCCCGCATGGAACCCGCCGATCCCCTTGCCCAGCTGCAGGACTTTGCCGCCCGCGTGGACGCGTTGCTTGAACGCAACCAGCGTCTGGCCGAGGAGAACCGCAGCCTGCGCCACCAGCAGGAACAGCTGGTGGCCGAGCGCTCGACGCTGTTGGCCAAGAACGAGCAGGCACGCTCGCGGGTGGAAGCGATGATCAGCCGGCTCAAATCCCTGGAGCAGCACACATGAGCGCCGAACCGGTCAGTGTCCGCATCCTCGATCGTGAATACACCGTGGGCGTCGGCGGCGATGAGCGCGACAGCCTGATGGCCGCCGCACGCCTGCTCGATGCGCGCATGCGCGAGATCCGCGGCAGCAACCGCATGGCCGCCGTCGACCGCGTCGCCGTGCTGGCCGCGCTGAACCTGGCCCACGAACTGCAGCTGCTGCGCGACGAGAACGCCCGCCAGGCCGTGGCGCTGCAGCAGACGCTGGCCGACCTGAACCGGCGCCTGGACCGCGCGATCGACGGCGGCGCCTGAAGACCGTGCACAACGCGTCTTCTCATATCTGAATTGGCACGGACTGTTGCCGACGAACGGCCTATCCAGATCCTGCGTGCTGGCTATAATGGCCACGCGTTCTCTGCGGTACTCGACGGCATGTGCAAACATTCGCCTTGTCCCTTAAGAACGACACCGGGAGCGCGACAGCGCCGGGAGTGCAGGTCCGCCTTGTAGCGGGAAGCCCGATGGTTCTCCAGCGTTCCCACTTGAGCCCCCGGGTTCAAGGTCGTTTCGCATGCATCGACATTGCGGAGAATGCAATATTCCAGCAAGGGCGGCGTCTTCGGGCGTCGCCCTTGTTCTTTCCGGCACAATGACGGCTGATCCTTGCCGCTCGCTGCCATGACCGACCCGCGCCAGGCCCTGCGCCACGACCTGCGGCAACGCCGCCGTGACCTTAACGCTGGTGAGCGCATCGCCGCCGCCGAATCGCTTGCCGATGCCCTGCTCGCCCTGCCGTTCGCCCCGCGCGAAGGCGCCGTGGCCGGCTACTGGGCGCTGGATGGCGAAATCGCCCTGCACCGCTGGCAGCTGCAGCTGCCCGAAGGACTCACCTACTGCCTGCCGGTGCTGGCCGGCGACGTGCTGCGCTTCGCACCATGGCGGCCCGGGCAGCCGCTGACCAGCAACCGCTATGGCATCCCCGAGCCGGACGTGGCCGTGGAAGACACCCTGGAACCGGAACGGATGGCGCTGGTCGTGACTCCATTGGTGGGTTTCGACGCACAGTGCCGTCGGCTGGGCATGGGGGGCGGCTGGTATGATCGCAGCTTCGCCTTCCGCCACGACCGGCCGGCGCCGCCCTGGCTGGTCGGTGCTGCGTTCGCGGTGCAGCAGGTCGAGTCCTTGCCGGTGGCGTCGTGGGACGTGCCGGTGGATGCGATCTGCACCGAAGACGGCACCCTGTTCCCCTCCGCTGCCCCCGTGAACGCATGACCGCCCGCAAGCGCTACTGGCTGATGAAGTCCGAACCGGACGCCTTCTCCATCGATGACCTGGCCAAGGTCAAGGTCGAACCCTGGAACGGGGTGCGCAACTACCAGGCGCGCAATTTCATGCGCGATGGCATGCAGGTGGGCGACGGCATCCTGTTCTACCACTCCAACACCAAGGTGCCCGGCATCGTCGGCCTGGCCACCGTCGCCAGCCCAGCCTACCCGGACGACACCCAGTTCGACCCGAAATCCGACTACCACGACCCCAAGAGCACGCGCGAAAACCCGCGCTGGATGCTGGTGGACGTGGCCTTCGACCGCAAGCTCAAGCAGGTGATCGCGCTGGACGAGATCAAGCTGCACGCTGACGAGCTCGGCGAGGGCTTCCCGCTGGTTGCCAAGGGCAATCGCCTGTCGGTGTTCCCGGTGACCGCCGCGCAGTGGAAGCTGCTGCTGTCGCTGGAAAAGAAATCCTGATTCCCCGCCTGAGAGTTCTTCCCATGTCCGAAGCCAAGCGCCTGGCCGCCGAGAAAGCCATCGAGTACGTCGAAGACGGCATGATCGTCGGTGTCGGCACCGGTTCCACCGTGGCCTATTTCATCGATGCCCTGGCCCGCATCCAGCACCGCATCAAGGGAGCCGTGTCCAGCTCCGAGCAGAGCACCGCACGCCTGAAGCAGCACGGCATCGAGGTGATCGAGCTGAACCACAGTGGCAACCTGTCGCTGTACGTCGATGGCGCCGACGAGTGCGACCCGAACAAGTGCCTGATCAAGGGCGGCGGCGCCGCACTGACCCGCGAGAAGATCATTGCCGAGGCCAGCGAGCGCTTCATCTGCATCGTCGACCCGAGCAAGCAGGTACCGGTGCTGGGCAGGTTCCCGCTGCCGGTGGAAGTGATCCCGATGGCGCGCAGCCTGGTCGCCCGCCAGATCCGCGACATGACCGGCGGCCAGCCGACCTGGCGCGAGGGCGTGGTCACCGACAACGGCAACCAGATCCTGGACATCCACAACTTGCAGATCACCGATCCGGAAAAGCTGGAGCGCGAGCTCAACCAGTTGCCGGGCGTGGTCTGCGTCGGCCTGTTCGCGCGCCGTCGCGCCGATGTGGTGATCGTCGGCGGCGAGCCGCCGGTCGTGCTCTGACCCTTCCGAAGGAGCCTGACGATGTCGCTGTTGCGTTCGCTGCTGATGCTTCCGCTGCTGGCCCTGGCCGGCTGCGCCACCGACGCGGCCCGCCATTGGGTCGAGCTGGACGGCGCCCGCTACCAGGTCGAGCTGGCCACCAACGATGAAACCCGCGCGCGCGGGCTGATGTTCCGCGACCAGATGGCGGCCGACCACGGCATGCTGTTCATCCACGACCGCGAGGAAATGCAGGCGTACTGGATGAAGAACACCAGGATCGCGCTGGACATCCTTTACTTCGACAGCCAGCGCAGGCTGGTCAGCCAGCAGCGCGACGTACCGCCGTGCTCGGCCGGCGACATGTGCCCGCCCTATCCCAGCGGCGGTCCGGCGCGTTATGTACTGGAACTCAACGCCGGCCAGGCCGAGAAGCTGCAGCTCAAGGACGGCACGGAGCTGAAATTCGGTCCGGGCATCGAAAAGTAAACGATGCGGCCGGCCAGCGGCCGGCACGCGCGGTAGTGCCGGCCGCTGGCCGGCAACCCTGCAGGGGTCAGATCCCATTCGCTCGCGAAAGGCATCTGACCCCTGAATTTTTCACGCGATACCGCTTGAAACCGCCTGCGAATGACGCCAGTCTGTGGCCATGCAGGACCGGATCACACTCCCCGACTGGGATGCCCTGGCCGACCTCGAAGACGAGGCGCTGCCACTGTTGCCGACCGCGCTGCTGATCGCGCGCGATGAATACCCCGATCTGCAGCCGTCCACCTACGACGCGCTGATCCAGAGCCATGTCGAGCACCTCCGCTCGGAAGTGGAGAGCATCGACAACAGCCCGCTGAAGATGGCGGCGATCAACCGCCACCTGTTCGACGAGCTGGGCTACAGCGGCGACCACGACGAGTACTACGACCCGCGCAACAGCTACCTCAACCAGGTATTCGAGCGCCGCTTGGGCAATCCGATCTCGCTGGCGCTGGTCCAGATGGAAGTCGCGCGCCGGCTGGGTATTCCGCTCGATGGCGTGTCCTTCCCCGGCCACTTCCTGGTGCGCCTGCCGGTGGACGACGGCGTGCTGGTGATGGACCCGTTCAACGGTGGCCGACCGCTGGACGTGGACGAACTGCGCGAGCGGGCCAAGTCACACCTGGGCGGGCAGATGCCCGACGACCAGGTGCTGGCGCAGATCCTCGACCCGGCGCCCGCGCGCGCGATCCTGATACGCATGCTGCGCAACCTGCACGGCGTGTATGCCGAAGCCGGCGAGTGGGACCGCGCCGCGCGCAGTGCCGACCGCCTGCTGAAGCTGGCCCCGGAGCAGGACGATGCGCTGCGCGACCGCGGCCTGGCCTACCTGCAGCTGGAGTACCTGGCCGGTGCCCGGCACGATCTGGGCCAGTACCTGAAGCGCAACCCGGAAGCCAGCGATGCGCAGTGGCTGCGCGAGAAGCTGATCGACCTCGGCGGGCCGATGCCGCGGCTGCATTGAGGGAGTCGGTGTGTGGACCGGCAGTCCACACCTACCCTCATCAATCGACCTCGACCATCTCGAAATCAGCCTTGGTCACCCCGCAATCCGGGCAGGTCCAGGTCTCGGGAATGTCCTCCCAGCGCGTCCCTGGCGCGATGCCTTCCTCCGGCAAGCCTTCCGCTTCGCTGTACAGGAAGCCGCAGACCACGCACATCCAGGTGCGCAAGGTGGTGGGGGTGGCATCGCTCATCGGATAATCAGGACTGGATTCACGGGCCGCCATTGTCCCATCGCGGTCCACTCACCGGTAGCCATCGATGACTTCTGCTTCCCCGGCGCCCCGCGGCGTCTACCTGATCACCCCGGACGAGCCCGATACCGCACGCCTGCTGGCCCGCACCGCGCCGCTGCTGGCCACGGGCGCCACTTGGCTGCAGTACCGCAACAAGACCGCAAGCGACGCGCTGCGGCGGGAACAGGCCACCGCGCTGCAGGCACTGTGCGCAGACCACGGCGTGCCGCTGATCGTCAACGACGACCCGGCGCTGGCCAAGGCCGTGGGCGCGGCGGGCGTGCACCTGGGCGGTACCGACGGCGACATCCCCAGCGCGCGCGCCCTGCTCGGCCCCGAGGCCATCATCGGCGCCTCCTGCTATGACCAGCTGGCCAATGCCGAGAGGGCCGTCGCCGCCGGCGCCAGCTACGTGGCCTTCGGCGCGTTTTTCCCGACCACCACCAAGATCACCACCAGCCGCGCCCATACCGACCTGCTGCGGCAAAGCGCCGCACTGGGCGTGCCGCGGGTGGCGATTGGTGGCCTGACGCCGGACAATGTCGGTCCCATCATCGACGCCGGCGCCGATCTGGTCGCCGTGGTCAGCAGCGTGTTCGCCGCCGAAGACCCGGTCGCGACCCAGCGCGCCTTCCTCGCCCAGTTCGCGTAACGCCCAGGATATTCCCCCATGAACCACGACCAGTCCCACGCCCTGTTCTCCCGCGCCCAGCAGCTGTTGCCGGGCGGCGTCAATTCGCCGGTGCGCGCGTTCAAGTCGGTCGGCGGCGAACCGTTCTTCGTCGAGCGCGCCGACGGCGCCTACCTGTACGACGTCGACGGCAACCGCTACATCGACTACGTCGGCTCCTGGGGCCCGATGATCGTCGGCCACAACCACCCGGCGGTACGCCAGGCGGTGAAGAAGGCGATCGACAACGGCCTGTCGTTCGGCGCGCCATGCGCGGCTGAAGTCACCATGGCCGAGACCATCACCCGCCTGGTGCCGTCGTGCGAGATGGTGCGCATGGTCAACTCCGGCACCGAGGCCACCCTGTCGGCGATCCGCCTGGCGCGTGGCGCCACCGGCCGCAACCGCATCGTCAAGTTCGAAGGCTGCTACCACGGCCACGGCGACTCGTTCCTGGTCAAGGCCGGCAGCGGCATGCTGACCCTGGGCGTGCCGACCTCGCCGGGCGTCCCGGCCGGGCTGAGCGAACTGACCCTGACCCTGCCCTACAACGACTTCGAAGCGGCCACTGCGCTGTTCGAGCAGCAGGGCGATGACATCGCCGGCCTGATCATCGAACCGGTGGTCGGCAACGCCAACTGCATCCCGCCGCGCGAGGGCTACCTGCAGCACCTGCGCGAACTGTGCACGAACCACGGCGCGCTGCTGATCTTCGACGAAGTGATGACCGGCTTCCGCGTTGCCCTCGGCGGTGCGCAGGCGCACTACGGCATCACCCCGGACCTGACCACCTTCGGCAAGATCATCGGCGGCGGCATGCCGGTGGGCGCCTACGGCGGGCGCCGCGAGCTGATGCAGCAGATCGCCCCGGCCGGCCCGATCTACCAGGCCGGCACGCTGAGCGGCAACCCGGTGGCGATGGCCGCTGGCCTGACGATGCTGGAGCTGATCCAGCAGCCGGGCTTCCACGCCGACCTGGCCGAGCGCACTGCACGCCTGTGCGCCGGCCTGGAAGCGGCCGCCGCCGAAGCCGGCGTGGCGGTGACCACCAACCGCGTGGGTGCGATGTTCGGGCTGTTCTTCACCAGTGAGAAGGTGGAGACCTATGCGCAGGCCACCGCCTGTGACATCCCAGCGTTCAACCGCTTCTTCCACGCGATGCTGGAGCAGGGCGTGTTCCTGGCGCCGTCGGCGTACGAGGCCGGTTTCCTGTCCAGCGCGCACGATGATGCCGTGATCGAGGCCACCCTCGCCGCTGCACGCGCGGCATTCAAGGCCGCCAAGGGCTGATCGCAAAAAAGGGGACGGAGGGGATTAAGTCGTTTGTGCATATACGACTTAATCCCCTCCGTCCCCTTTTTTTCAACCGAAGACGAACTTGCCCTTCATCATCGCGAAGTGGCCGGGGAACGAGCAGAAGAAGGTGTAGTCGCCGCCCTTCTGCAGGCCCTGCGTGGAAAAGCGCACGCGCGTGGTCTCGCCACCACCAATTACTTTGGTGTGCGCCAGCACGCGCTTGTCGGCCTTCGGCAGGTAGCTATCGGCCAGGGTCATGCGCATGCCTGCCAGTGCCACCGGCTGGTAGTCGGCCGTGCGGGTCAGCACCCAGTTATGGCCCATCGCGGTAGCGGCGAGCTTGCCGGTGTGGCGCAAGGTCAGGTCCACGGCAGTGCAGTCGGCGGCAAGCTTGATCTCGCGAGTGCTGAAGCTCATCTGGTCGGTGCTGTCGATGCTCACCGCACACACCCGCGCCATCGCCGACGGCGCCAGCATCAGCGCGCCCAGTCCCACTGCCACCCACCAAGCCTTCATCGTTGCCTCTCCTGCGGATTCAATCACCATTCTAGGCAGGCCCCTGCGGCCGCGTCTGCGACCGTCTGTCGCATGCCTACTCCAGGGTTTCCCGCGCACTCACTGCAATGGCATGCTCGACCGATGCGGATCGACCTGTTGCTGCTGGATGTGGATGGCGTGCTGGTGCAGTACCAGCGCGCGCAGCGCGTGCTGCATCTGGCCCAGGCACTGCAGGTTCCGACGCAGGCCGTACAGGCCGCGCTGTATGACAGCGGACTGGAAGCGGCGCATGACAACGGCACGCTGGATGGCCCGGCCTATCTGGCGCAGCTGGGGGAGTGCCTGGGCAGGACCATCGATGTACCCAGCTGGATCGCCGCACGCCAAGCGGCCAGCCATCCGCAGCACGCGGTGCTGCAGCGGCTGCAGGTTCTGCAGCTGCCGCTGGCGGTACTGACCAACAATGGCGCGCTGATGGTGCAGGCGCTGCCCACCCTGCTGCCGGAACTGTTCCCTGCGCTGCAGGGACGCGTGTTCTGCAGCGCCGATTTCGGCCTGCGCAAACCCGCACCGGAGGTCTTCCTGCGCACGCTTGAGGCCCTCGGCGTGGCGCCTTCGCGCACGCTGTTCGTCGATGACCTGTTCGCCAATGTGCGCGGTGCACGCGCCGCCGGCCTGCACGCGGAAACCGTGCGCGATGGCCGTGGCTTGGGCAAGGTGTTGAAGCGTTACCAGATTGCGTGAACCACTGTAGAGCCGAGCCCATGCTCGGCTCTACAGATGCCTCTGCCGGCTTCAGCGCGCGGCGATGAACGCAGCAATCGCTGCGCGCAGGCGCTTGAGGCCTTCGGCCACTTCTTCGTCGGTGATGTTCAACGACGGCACGAAGCGCAGCACGTCCAGGCCGGCCTGCAGGGTCAGCAGGCCGTGCTCGGCGGCATGGTCGAGGATCGCCCCGGCCTGGCCGGCGAAGTCCTTGCCCAGCACCGCGCCCAGCATCAGGCCGCGGCCGCGCACTTGGCTGAACACACCAAACTCGTCGTTGATGCGGGCAAAGCCATCGCGCAGTGCCTTCGACTGGCGGCTGACATTGGCGGCGATCTCTGCCGAGGCCAGCTTGCGCAGCGCCACGCGGGCCACCGCAGCAGCCAGCGGGTTGCCGCCGAAGGTGGTGCCGTGCGCGCCGAACTGCATGGTCTCGGCCACCTTCGGGCCGGCCAGCATCGCGCCGATCGGGAAGCCGCCACCGAGTGCCTTGGCCAGGGTGACCATGTCCGGCACCACATCATCCTGCCAGTGCGCGAACAGCGTGCCGGTACGGCCCATGCCGGCCTGGATCTCGTCCAGCACCAGCAGTGCGTTGTGCTGGTCGCACAGCTCGCGCACGCGCTTGAGGAAACCGGACTTGGCCGGCATCACGCCGCCCTCGCCCTGGATGGGCTCCAGCATCACCGCCGCCACGTCGCCGGCGGCCATCGCGGTTTCCAGCTGCACCTCATCGTTGAAATCGATGTAGCGGAAGCCGCCAGGCAGCGGCTCGTAGCCTTCCTGGTACTTCGGCTGGGCGGTAGCGGTCACCGCGCCCATCGTGCGGCCGTGGAAGCTGCCACGGAAAGTGATGATCACCCGCTTGTCGGCGGGACGGCCCTGGCTGGAGGCCCACTTGCGGACCATCTTGATCGCCACTTCGTTGGCTTCGGCGCCGGAATTGCACAGGAACACGCGCTCGGCGAAGCGGCTGGCCTTCACCAGCTCCTCGGCCAGATGCAGCGGCGGTGCGCTGTAGAACACATTGCTGGTGTGCCAGAGCTTGCCGGCCTGCTCGACCAGCGCGGCCACCAGGTCCGGATCGTTGTGGCCCAGGCCGCACACGGCGATACCCGCAGCCAGGTCGATGAACTCACGCCCCTGGCTATCCCACACGCGGGCGCCCTGCCCTCGCTCCAGTACCACCTGGCGGGGCTTGTAGACCGGCAGGTAATAGTGCGAAAGGGAGATCAGCGGATCGGTCGCGGTGGTCATGGCAGTCGGCAGGGTTCAGGAACGCCCATTCTCGCGCCGGAGCCCCTGCTGCACAATGCGCCCATGCGACCGTTTTCCGCCCCCCAGCTCAACCCCGCCACCGAGACCGGCTGGCGCCGTCGGTGGTTCGACATCATCTACCGCCATGACTCGCGGCCCTCGCGCAACTTCGACCTGATCCTGGTGGTGGCGATCGTCGCCAGCATCCTGGTGGTGATGATCGACAGCGTGCAGCACCTGCATGCCGAGTGGTCCACCGGCCTGTACATCCTGGAATGGGGCTTCACCATCATCTTCACCGCCGAGTACCTGCTGCGCCTGGCGGTGGTCAAGCGCCCGCTGCGCTACGCGGTGAGCATCTGGGGCATCATCGACCTGCTGTCGATCCTGCCCGCCTACCTGTCGATGTTCATCCCGGGCGCGCAGAGCCTGCTGGTGGTGCGTGCGCTGCGCATCCTGCGCGTGTTCCGCATCCTCAAGCTGACCCGCTACATCGAGGAAAGCGGCGTCCTGATGACGTCGCTGTGGCGCAGCCGGCGCAAGGTGCTGGTGTTCCTGTTCACGGTGATCACCATCACCATCATCGCCGGCGCGCTGATGTACGTGATCGAGGGCCCCGAACACGGCTTCACGAATATCCCGGCCAGCATGTACTGGGCGGTGGTGACCATGGCCACGGTCGGCTTCGGCGACATCGTGCCGCAGACCGTGCTTGGCCGCTTCGTCACCTCGGTGCTGATCCTGATCGGCTACAGCATCATCGCCGTGCCCACCGGCATCTACACCGCCGAACTGGCCAGCACCATGCGCGAAGCCGAACTGGCCGCGCGCCGCGATGCCCGCGGCTGCCCGCATTGCGGGCTGGAGGGGCATGAACCGGATGCGCGCCACTGCCGCAAGTGTGGTGGCCAGCTGCCGGATGCGTTCAGCCATTGAGGCACATGCCGGCCCGCGGCCGGCACTACCGGACCAACAGGGTGCGCGCCGGGCATGGCCCAGCGCTACCGTGAGCAGATCCACGCCCCGCGTGGATCGCCCTCAACGCATGCGGTTGCTGGTGGTTACCAGGTCGTTGTAGGCATCCAGAATCGTCGACTGTGCGCCTTCAGGGTCGGTGGTGAGCCAGCTGCCCGACGCCTTGCGCTCGGCAGCCAGCGCATCGGCGGTGATCGGCTTGCCCTGTTCCAGGCGCTCGACTCCGCGCCCGGCGGTACGCACCAGCTTGTCGGCCGAGCGCTGCACATGGCCCCACATCGGGTCGTCCTTGCCGACACCACCGTTCTGGATTTCCGTCACCAGCGCCTGAAAGTCGGCCAGCTGGCCGCGCAACACCGCAACGTCCGGTGCCTCGCCCTGGAACGTCATTGCCAGCTGCTTGCCATCGCCGACAAGGCGCAGATGGTAGTACGCCAGCGAGCGGCCTTCGCTTTCCTCGATCTGCTTCAGCTGGACGGCGCGGCGATCGTTCTCGTTCTTTTCCAGTGCCGCATCCATCGCCTCGCTGGCCTTGAAGAAATCAGCATAGGCCTGCATCAGCGGGGCATGCTGGCTGCGCATCCCTTCACCACCGTCGCGACGATAGTCCTCGCGGGTGAAATAGCCATCGGCGCGCTCGATCAGGGTGTTCAGCGCCAGGAACGCCTGCTGGTACTGCCGCGCGGCCGCATCCAGCGACGTCGCCGGGGCCTTTGCCAGCGCCTCGCTCAACGGCTGGCCGCAGTACTCGACCCGGTGCGACAACACCTTGCCAGGTGAGCGCGGCTGCGCTTCCTTGCCGGTTGGACCGGCTTCGGGATCCTTCATCCAACCGGTGTAGGTCTGGAAACCCTCGTGGATGGGCTGTTCGACGCCGTTGTAGCACTCGATATAGGCGTTCACCTTTTCCAACCCGGGATCGGCGACAGCCAGCCCGGCCGGGTTGTTGCAGCCGGCCAGCGCGCAGAGCAGGAGAACAGGAATCAGGCGTGTGGATGCATTCAAATCAGTTCCTTGCACAAGTGAAAACTGCAGGCATCGTCATGCATGGCGCGAGCGCGCGCTCCAGCACCTCGGCAAGGTGCTGGCATTCGGGGCTGCAGGGCGTGTCATGCCGCAATCAACCTGCTCAATCGCGACAAAAATGAAGCGTTGAGCTTCCCGCTTACTGGCGGTTGCTCTGGAAAACCAGCGAGTTGTATTCCTGCATCAGCTTGCTGGCCGAGCCACGTGGCGCCATGGAGGGCGAATCCAGCATGCGCCGTTCGAAATCGCTGTAGGACGTCTTGCTGCTGACCCGCTGCAGCCGCTCCTTGCCTTCCCGACGGAAGTTCTCGGCTTCGCGCTCGAAGCTGTTCCAGTCCAGCTTGCCCGGCTCCTGATCGGCCACCTTGGCATGCGCCTCGTCGGAAATACGGTTGAAGGCGTCGAGTCGTTCACGGGCTCGGGCCGGATCAAAGTCGTCGTCGCTCATCAGCTCCACGATCGCTTTGGCTTCCAGCATCATCGCCAGACGGTAGTACTCGCGCGTTCGCCCCTCGGCCTGTTCCAATACCTTGAGCTGCTCGCGCTGGGCAGCGTCATTCTGGCGCTCCAGCTCGGCGTTGAACGTTTCGCTGGCAGCCACGAAGTCCTTGAATGCGGCCATCAAGGGCGCGTGCAGTTGCTTGCCCTTGGCAAACTGGTCGTCTTCGTAGTCCTGGCGATCGTAGTAGTCGTGCGCCTCCTTGCTGATCGGCACCAGCGCCTTCAGCGCCTGCTGATAATGGCTGGCAGCAGCATCGAGTTCGGCCAGCGCCGGCTTGGCAGCCATCGCCTCGGTCACCGGGCCATCGCACTGCTTCATGTCGTAATCGCTGATCTCGAACGGGCCGTACACCTGTGTCTCGCGCCCGGTCGGGCCGGTCTCGACGTCCTTGATCCAGCGCGTATAGGACTGGAGACTGTCGTGCGTCTTCGAATCAAGCGCGTTGAAGCAGCCGATGTAGGCGTTGAGCTTCGCCGTCAACTGCTGCTGTGCGTCGGACGGCACCGTGTTGGCCTCCGGCTTGCCCGAGGTGCCGGCGTCGCCAGCGGTTGCAGGGCCCTTGCCACCGCAGGCGGCCAGGACAAGCGACAGCGAAGCGGCCAGCGCCGCGACGGAAAGCGTACGTGACATGTGTTCACATCCCTGTTGAAAACGATTACAGCCCTGCATTCTAGCGCAGCAGGCCGAGGGCCGCAGCCCTCGGCCCTGCGCAACGAAGCACTCAGTCCAGGAACAGATCCGGCAACAACGACCGCGACGGGTCCACGGCATAGCCGGACAGATCGCTGACGCCGGCCTGTGCCAGCACTTCATCGTCGATCAGGAACTGGCCGTGGAAGCCTGCCGCTTCACGCACCAGCACCGCATGCGCGGCGTCGGCCATGATCTGCGGCGTACGGCAGCCCGCTGCATCCACGCCCGGAATCATGTTGATTGCATCGGTGGCGATCACCGTGCGCGGCCATAGCGCGTTCACCGCCACCCCCTGCGGGCCGAATTCCGCGGCCAGGCCGAGCGTGACGAAGCTCATGCCCATCTTCGCCAGCGTGTAGCCGGTATGCGCGCCCCACCACTTTGGTTCCAGGCTCGGCGGCGGCGCCAGGGTCAGGATGTGCGGATTCGGCGCCTGCAGCAGGTACGGCAGGCAGGCCTGCGCGCACAGGAAACTGCCGCGCGAATTGACCTGCTGCATCAGGTCGAAGCGTTTCATCGGCGTATCCAGCGTGCCACGCAGCCAGATCGCGCTGGCGTTGTTGATCAGGATGTCGATGCCCCCAAAGGTGTCGACCGTGGCCGCAACCGCGGCCTGCACCTGCTCTTCCTCGCGGATATCGCACTTCAGCGCCAGCCCTTGGCCACCGGCGGCGGTAACGGCCTCGGCCGCGCTGTGGATGGTGCCCGGCAACTTCGGATTCGGCACCGCCGACTTGGCCGCAATGGCCACGTTGGCCCCGTCACGCGCAGCGCGCAGTGCGATGGCCAGGCCGATGCCACGCGAGGCACCCGTGATGAAAAGCGTTTTGCCCTGCAGACTGCCCACGTTCCACACTCCAGCGTATGCAATGAGCCGCTAGTATGCCGCGCCGACGTGGAGTTCACCCGGCCTTGACGATACTGGCGCCTCCAGTCAACGCACGAGGTTCACGCCATGCGCCGTTCCCGCCTGTTGCTGCCTGCCCTGGGGCTTGCCCTGCTGACTGCCTGCCAGGGCCGTTCGCCCGAACCCGGCAAGGAACCGTCGGCCGGTGACACGCCCAGCGCAGAAAAAGCCGCCGCGGACGGCAAGCTGCGCTGGAGCGATGCAGTGGTGTGGGATGGCGACCTCAACGCCTGCCGCCAGGGCGAGAATGCGGCCACGCGTGAGTGCCTGCGCGATGCGATGCGCGCTGGTGGCGCAAGCGCCGATGCCATTGCTGCCGCCGAACAGTTGTCCACCGGCGGCGAGCTGGCCTACGTGACGGCCTGGCATGAGAACGAAGGCCTGGGCATTGCCACGGTCGAGTATCCGTTCCGCGCCAACACCAACGAGGGTACCCGCCTGGTCGACGCCACCGGCAAGCGCATCGATGTGGATGCCGTGCAGCTGGACGACACCCTGCGTGCCGACCCCGCCGTGCAGGCCCTGCTGAAGGACCACCCGCAGGCCACGCCGTTCGCACCGGCGCAGTCGGCCGGGGCCACGCCGCTGGAGAACGGCGGCATCCGCCTGCTGTACCGCACGCCGCTGCGTGACTGCCACGCCTGCCCGGATGTCGGCCAGCTGCAGATCGCCTACGACTTTGACGCCAAGCGCAACTTCATCGGCCAGCAGGTAGTGCCGGCAACGCCGTAAGATCACAAGCCTCTGTAGAGCCGAGCCATGCTCAGCTCTACAATACGGTTCTCCCCGGCGCATCCACGCATCGCGTGGATCTACCGGTACACCTGCACTTGCTTCCTCAGCAGATGCGGCACGATCAGCTGATGCACCGGCGCAACCGGCAGCATGTACACGCGGCCGAACGCGTTGTGCGTATGCACCACCGTCACCACCTCCAGCACGTCGCCCTGCCACTGCAGGGCCAGCTGCACACGCAGGTGGCGGTCGTCGTCTTCCAGCACGATGGCATCGTCGCTGAGCGACTGCAGGGTGAAGATGCCCAACCGCTGCCCGGGTTGAGGATCCGCAACATCCTGCACCGCGCGCAACGAGCCCAGGTGCTTCATGCCGAGCAGGCGCATGCCGCGATTGCGCAGCGCCATCAGCCCATCGAACCAGCCGGGAATGGTCGCGGCCATATCGCGATAGGCCCGCAAGGCCGAGCGCCCATCACGATGGGTTGTTGCCTGGCAGGCGTGCACGAAGTCGGCACCGGCCAGCTGTGGGCGAAGGACGCTTCCCGCACTCGGTGGGCCGGTCACTACCTGCAGTGGACTCACGGCTTGGGCCCCTGCCCCTCGTTGTCTTCCCAATGCAGGATGCGACGGGTAACGAAGCGGTAGACCGGCTTGCCGGTGGCGAACCACAGTTCGCGCACCCATGAGGTGCGCTTGAGCACCCGCTTTTCCACTGGGGTGAGCGACTCACGGCAGTACATGCGCTTGTGCTTGAGCAGGTGGCGCAAGTCCTCGCGGGCCAGTAGGCGCATCCAGCGCGAGCGCGGGTTGCCGATCACTGCCAGCTGGAAATCGATCAATGCCGGGCGGCCGTCTTCAGTGACCAGCCAGTTGGCTTCCTTGGCCAGGTCGTTGTGGGCCACGCCGCGCCGATGCAGCTGCTGCAGCAGCCGACGCGCAGCGCGGAACCAGGCCAGGTCGCCGCGCGGTGGGCGCTGGTACATGGCGTCGCCGGCCATGAAACTGCGGTCGAGATGATGCCCATTCCACGCCAGCAGCTGCGGCACGTCGGCCATGCCGTGGATATGGCGCAGCGCGCGCGCTTCGCGGCGGGCCAGCCACCAGGCCGGCAGGCGCAACCACAGCGGCGTGGCGCCCAGGTCACGGCGCACGAAGGGGCCGGCAGGCCCTTCCACACGGAGGATGCGACCGAAGCTGTCGGCCTTCAAAGCATGTGGTGGCGTGTCTGGCGTATGCGGCATGGGCCCATTCTAGGCGATGGCGCCGGTTGCAAACGGTCACCAAGCGGCTGGGAACCAGTCACCTTCACGCCCCTATAATCGGGCAATGGACTCTTCATGGATCGACGCCACGCTTGCGTGGATTGCCGCTCACCCCGTGCTGGCGGGTGCCGTTATCTTCCTCATCGCCTTCTGCGATGCGGTGATCATTCTGGGCGCCATCGTGCCGGCGCTGCCGCTGCTGTTTGCGGTGGGCGTGTTCATCGGCCTGGGCCAGATCTCCGGACCGTACGCGGTGGCGGCGGCCGCACTGGGCGCATTCGCCGGCGATGGCATCAGTTACTGGATCGGGCGCCGCTGGGGCGACCGCCTGCGTGGCGTGTGGCCGTTCAGCCGTTACCCGCAACTGCTCGACCGCGGCGAGAACCTGTTCCGCCGCAACGCGTTCAAGAGCATTCTGGTGGCACGCTACGTCGGCGCGATCCGGCCGTTCGTGCCCGCCATCGCGGGCATGATGAAGATGCCCGCCAGCCGCTATGTACAGGCCAGTGGTATCGCCAGCATTTCATGGGCGGTACTGTTCCTGGCCCCGGGCTGGATTCTTGGCGAGGCCTATGACGCGGTGGCCGCAGTAGCCGGTCGGCTGGTGGTGGTGGTCGGCCTGCTGGCGGTGATCCTCGGCCTGGTCTGGGCCATCGTGCTGTACGGCTACCGCTGGTCGGCCGCGCGCATGGACAACTGGCTGGCACGCCTGCTTGACTGGTCCAACCGCCATCCGACGCTGGGCCGCTACACCGTCGGTGTGCTGGACCCGAAGCGGCGCGAGTCGGTGCCGCTGGCGATGCTGGCGCTGATGCTGCTGGTGCTGGGCTGGGGCTGGTTCGCGCTGCTGACCGTGGTGGTTGCGCATGGCGAGCCGCTGGCGATCGACCTGCTGGTGCACCAGGCCATGCTGGCGCTGCGCAATCCGTTGGCCGACTACCCGATGGCCGCGCTGGCCTCACTGGGCGCCTGGCAGGTACTGCTGCCGGCCACTGCGGCGGCGATGGGCTACCTGGTCTGGCGCCGGCGCTGGATGGCGGCCGCGCACTGGCTGGCCGCCCTCGCCTTCGGCCTGGCACTGACCATGCTGCTGGGCGCCACCGTCGATGTTGTGCGCCCGGTCGACGCCAGCAGTGGCTTCGGCTTCCCGTCGGTGTCGGTGACGATGGCCACCATCACCTTCGGCTTCTTCGCGGTGCTGATCGCCCGCGAGATGCCCGGCCGTACCCGCGTCTGGCCGTACCTGGTATCGGGCATCGTGGTCAGCCTGATCGGCTTCTCGCGCCTGTACCTGGGCGCGCATTGGCTGAGCGATGTGATCGGCGGCATGCTGTTCGGCACGTTCTGGCTGCTGGTGCTGGGCATCGCCTACCGCCGCCGCTTCAACCGCTCGTTCTGGGTGAAGCCGGTGGCATGGCTGTTCTACGGCGTGTTCGCCGTCGCCGCGATGTGGTACGCACCGCGCAACATCCCGGTGAAGCTGGAACGCTTCGAGCCGACCTTGCCGGCCCCGCAGGCAATGGACACGCAGGCCTGGTGGCAGCACGACTGGGCGACACTGCCGGCGCGCCGCAACGAGTTCGATGACGACCAGCGCTGGCCGTTGGACGTGCAGGTGGCCGGTCCGCTGGCACCGCTGCAGGCGCAACTGGAAGCGCGCGGCTGGAAGCGGCAGGAGCAGGCCGGCTGGCAGCAGGCGCTGCTGATGCTGGACAAGAACACCGGCGCCGATGAACTGCCGGTGCTGCCGGCGACGCTGGAAACCCGCGTGGAAGCGCTGTTGATGGTACGCCCGGGTACACACCGTGATGAGCGCTACGTACTGCGCCTGTGGCCGGCCCCTGCGCAGTTGCAGCCGGGCAACACGCCGCTGTGGCTGGGCAGTGCACAGACCCTGCGCTACGAACGCCATTTCGAGTGGATCGGCATGTGGCACCCGCTGCGTGGCGTCGACCCGGCATTGAATGCCGTGAAGGACGCCGTGCAGGAGCTGCCGCAGCGCGAGGACGTGCACAGCGAAACCGGGTTGCCGGTGCTGCGGCTGAAGACTACAACGCCCTGACCGGTACCGGTGCGCGATCCAACAAGCCGAGCATAGGCTCGGCTCTACAGTAGATCCACGCCATGCGTGGATGCGGATTCCACGGATACCCCAGCGTGTGCCCCAAGGTGCACACCCACCCGAGGATGGCGTCTACGGCATCCAGCCCAGCAGCTGCTGCAGACGCTGGTGCGGGTCATCCAGCTGCAGCAGCTGCAACCGCTGCTGCTCGCTCAGCGGCAGCAGCTCGGCCAGCCGCCAGCCGACCCAGCTGGCCTGGTCCAGCAGCGCCGGATTGGCCGGCGCATAGGCCTCGCCGGCCTGCTCGATGATGTGCCCCAGCACCGTGGCCAGCAGTGCATGCTGCGGCCGCAGTTCGTCATCGGGGTCTTCCTCGCACCAGCGCACATCAGCCACCACCAGGCCGTTGTCGCGCACGCGGGTGCGCTCGACATGGAAGCGACGGGTGCCGCGCAGGCGCAGCTGCAGCACGCCGTCGGCGCCGACATCGAAGTCTTCGATGCGTACCTGCACGCCAAAGGCGGCCGGTGCCGCCGGTGCGCCGACCTCCTCGCCCTCGAGGATCAGGCAGACGCCAAATCCCTCACCACTGCGGCCGCTGTCGCGGACAAGGTCCAGATAGCGCCGCTCGAACACGCGCAGGCCCACCGCTGCACCCGGTACCAGCGCGGTGTGCAGCGGGAGCAGCGGCAGCGAGCCGTCGCCGCTCATCGGGCGTGCAGCGCGGCGAGGAAGCGGCGCGGCGCGCCGTCGAAGCCACCGTTGGACATGAATACCACGTGGTCACCGCTGCGCGCGCTGGCCTGCAGCTGCGCCAGCAATGCGTCGGTATCGGGCACCGCGTGGGCTTGGCCACGCACCGCGGCGATCACCGCCGCAGCATCCCAGGCCAGTTCCGGGCGATGCAGGAACACCACTTCATCGGCCAGCGCCAGCGAGGGAGCCAGCGCCTGCGCATGTGCGCCCAGCCGCATCGAGTTGCTGCGCGGCTCCATCGCGACCACGATGCGCGCATCACCCACCTTGGAACGCAGGCCCTCCAGCGTGGTGGCGATCGCAGTCGGATGGTGGGCGAAATCGTCGTAGACGGTGATGCCGTCATGGCTGCCGATCACTTCCATGCGGCGCTTGACGCTGCGGAAGCGCGCCAGCGCTGGAATAACCTGGGCAGGTGCCACGCCCACTGCATGCGCGGCGGCCAGCGCAGCCAGTCCATTGAGCACGTTGTGGCGGCCCAGCAGCGACCACTGCACATCACCCAGCGCCTGCCCACGATGATGCACGCGGAACGCGCTGCCGTCGGCAGCCAGCAGCTCGGCATGCCATTCCAGCGCCGGATCGAAGCCGAAGCGCTCGACCGGGGTCCAGCAGCCCATCGCCAGCACTTCGGCCAGGTACTGATCCTCGCCGTTGACGATCAGCCGGCCACGTGCGGGTACGGTACGCACCAGATGGTGGAACTGGCGCTGGATCGCGGCCACGTCCGGGAAGATGTCGGCGTGGTCGTATTCAAGGTTGTTGAGGATGGCCACCAGCGGCCGGTAGTGCACGAACTTGCTGCGCTTGTCGAAGAAGGCCGTGTCGTACTCATCGGCCTCGACCACGAACTCGCGGCCCCGGCCCACGCGGGCGGAGACACCGAAATCCTCGGCGACACCACCGATCAGGAAGCCCGGCGAGCGGCCTGCACTTTCCAGCAGCCAGGTGAGGATGGTGGTGGTGGTGGTCTTGCCGTGGGTACCGGCCACGGCCAGCGTGTCGCGGCCCGGCAGCACCTGCTCGGACAGCCACTGCGCGCCGGAGATATAGCGCTGGCCGGCATCGAGCACGGCTTCCACGGCGGCATTGCCGCGCGACAGCGCGTTGCCGATCACTACCTCGTCGGTGCCGGCGGGCACGCTGTCGGCGCGGTAGCCCTGGTCCAGGGTGATGCCCAGCTGTTCGAGCTGGGTCGACATCGGCGGATAGATGGCCTGGTCGCTGCCGCTGACGGAATGCCCAAGTTCCCGCGCCAGGGCGGCCACGCCGCCCATGAAGGTGCCGGCAATTGCAAGGATATGTACGCTGCTCATGACCGAGGATTGTGACCGATGACGGCTGTATAGGGCCAATGTCCGCTATCGGGTAAGACAACCCCTACACGGGATGTGAGAAAACTCCAATCAACTGTCAGGGAATTCCCGATAGCGATGTTCTGTGAACCCGGACACAATTCGAACTGCCAGCCGCAGTACCCGAACCGGTCCTACTCCCCAAGAGGCCATCCCCAAGGGAGCTCATGCTGCGGGGCCCTGAGCAAGCCCTTCGCTGGCGCCTATCAAACGACACAGGCCTGATCCTCGCGGACCAGGCCTGTGCTTTTTGCGCCGGAAGGACCGGACGCGTGCCGGCCCCGCCGGATCAGGCCTTGATCGCTGCCAGGATGCGGGCTTCGATCTCGTCCAGCTCACCGACGCCATCGACGCGGGCCAGGGTGCCACGGCCGGCGTAGAAATCGACCACCGGGGCGGTCTGGTCGTTGTAGACCTGCAGGCGCTGGCGCACCGCTTCCGGGTTGTCATCGGCGCGGCCCTGCTCCTTGGCACGACCGGCAATGCGGTCGACCAGCAGCTCGGTGGGCACATCCAGCTGTACCACCGCGTCCAGCGGCTGGCCGATCTTGGCCAGCAGGCCGTCCATCGCATTGGCCTGGGCCACGTTGCGCGGATAACCATCAAGGATGAAGCCCTTGGCGACATCGGCCTGGGTCAGGCGCGACTCCAGCATGCCCAGCAGGATGTCGTCCGACACCAGGTTGCCGGCATCCATCACCGTCTTGGCCTGCTTGCCCAGCTCGGTGCCGGCGGCGATTTCCGCGCGCAGCATGTCACCGGTCGAAATGTGGGCGATCCCCAGCTTTTCCTTCAGGCGCGTCGCCTGTGTCCCCTTGCCCGAACCGGGCGGTCCCAACAGAACCAATCGCATTGACCTGACTCCAACGTGTTGAAAACAAAGAAGGTTCGCGTCCCGGACGGTCCGGTATCGCTGCACCGCAATAGCGCCACTTTACCGCATCCGGGTAATGTCCCTGCAATGTCCCCTCCCCCGAGCAGGTAGAAGCATGCGCAACGGTACTCTCCTTTATGCCCAGTCCGGCGGTGTCACCGCCGTCATCAATGCCACGGCGGCAGCGGTGATCGAGCAGGCCCGGGCCAAGGGCATCAAGGTCCTGGCCGCCCGCAACGGCATCCTCGGCGCGCTGCGCGAGGAGCTGATCGACACCAGCAGGGAGAGTGCCGCCGCGATCCGCGCCCTCGCCCATACCCCGGGCGGCGCCTTCGGCTCGTGCCGGGTCAAGCTGAAATCGCTGGACGCCGACCGCGCCCGCTATGACCGCCTGCTGGAGGTGCTGCAGGCCCACGACGTGCGCTGGTTCCTCTACAACGGCGGCAACGACTCGGCCGACACCGCACTGAAGGTCTCGCAGCTGGCCAAGGCCTCCGGCTACGACCTGACCTGTATCGGCGTGCCCAAGACCATCGACAACGACCTTGCCGTTACCGATACCTGCCCCGGCTTCGGATCAGCGGCCAAGTACACCGCGGTCTCGGTCCGCGAGGCGGCACTGGACGTGGCGGCGATGGCCGAAACCTCCACCCGTGTCTTCATCTACGAAGCGATGGGTCGCCACGCTGGCTGGCTGGCCGCCGCCGCCGGCCTGGCCGGCAACGGTGATGACGAAGCGCCGCACATCATCCTGCTGCCTGAGCGCGCCTACGACGAGGCCACGTTCCTGGCCAAGGTGAAAGCCGTGGTCGAGCGCGTCGGCTACTGCGTGGTGGTGGCGTCGGAAGGCATTGCCACCGCCGATGGCCGCTTCGTTGCCGATGCCGGCGGTGGCAAGGACTCGTTCGGTCATTCGCAGCTCGGCGGCGTGGCGGCGCACCTGGCCGGCCGGGTCAAGGATCAGCTGGGCCTGAAGGTGCACTGGGCACTGCCCGATTACCTGCAGCGCTCGGCCCGCCACCTGGCCAGCAGGACCGACTGGGAGCAGGCGCAGGCGGTGGGCAAGGCCGCGGTGCAGCTGGCCCTGAAGGGTCAGAATGGCGTGATGCCGGTGATCGTGCGCAGCAGCGATTCACCGTATCGCTGGAAGATCGAAGCCGCGCCGCTGTCGAAGATCGCCAATCACGAGAAGAAGATGCCGGCTGGTTTCATCCGCCGCGATGGCTTCGGCATCACGGCCAGGGCACGCGCCTACCTGTCACCACTGATCAAGGGCGAAGCACCGCTTCCCTATGGCACCGATGGCCTGCCGAAGTACGTCACCCTGAAGAACGTGTCGGTGAAGCAGAAACTGCCGGCCTTCGAAGGCTGACCTGAAAAAGGGGACGGAGGGGTTAAGTCGCATACGCCCCTCTGTCATCTCCAACAGCATCAGCAGTGGGTCGGATACGACTTAATCCCCTCCGTCCCCTTTTCATGGAGGTCATCATGGCACTGCGTGTTGTTCGACTCGGTACGCCGCGCCAACCCGGCGAGGGACTGCGCATCGGCACGGTGCGGCGGCCGCCGCGCGGCGTGCCGCGCAGCGAGTTCGCCCGACAGGACTGGTACGACGTCTGGTTTCCGACCCTGTCACCCAGCGCGGAGCTGGTGAAGCGGGCACATGAGGCAACGACGGCGGCCGATTGGACCGCCTTCTTCCGCCATTACAAGGCCGAGATGAAGGCGCCCGATGCCGCCCACGCGCTGGACCTTCTGGCCGCGATGTCGCAACACAGCGACATCAGTGTGGGCTGCTACTGCGAGGATGAAGCGCACTGCCACCGCAAGGCATTGCGCGAGCTGCTGGTGGCGCGGGGGGCAATGCTGGCGGAGTGATCAGCCGGATGCCGGCCAGCGGCCGGCACTACCACGCGTGGATGACGGCGTGGGCGTAGCGCCCGCGCCACCTCAATTGCAAGCCTTGCCTTCCATCTGCAACTGCGCGGCGAACATCGTCACCTGCGGAATCTGGCCGGCGGCGGCCTGCTTCTTCGCCTCTTCCAGATAAATGCGCGATTGGCCCTGCCCGTCCAGCTCGACCTTGTGGCTCGACGGCAGGCGCCACACCCGCACCACCGCCTGCTGCGCCGGGCACGCGGCATTGGGCACGCGGATCACATCATTGAGCTTCCAGCCCTTGTCGGCACTCGGCTGCGCCTTGGTGTAATCGACGAAGCGCGCGCGTGGCTGGCATTGCTCGCTGGTCCGGACGGCGGAGAAGCGATATGGCGCGGCGGCATCACCGGTGAACGCACCTTCCAGCCGCGCGCAGGCCTCGGGGATCTGCCGCAGCGTATGCACCGCGCCCACCGCCTGCGGCGCACCGACCGCACGCTGCAGTTCCGGCGTTTCCGCAGCGAAGGCCGGTGCGGCCAGGACCAGGGCGGCAAGCATCAACAGGGACAGGCGCATGGGGGATCTCCTACGGGGCTGTGCGCAGGCTTGCAGAGGCTGCCTTAACGGGGTGCAAAGGCCGTTGGCTCGCCAATCATGCCCAGGGCCCGACGGCATGCGCCGCGGCTCCCAGGAGCCAGTCGAGCATGGCTCGACTCTACAAGTGGCGGCACGCATACTGCGGGCACCAGGGAACGCTGAACACCGCCATACGTCGGACGACCGCCAAGGTCGGTACGGGTTGGTTCCAGGCTGCAGCCCGTCGTCCCCCTCGTGGTGCCGTTCATCGCCACTGGATGCCTACATCCATTCTGCGGAGGGGTCTAATGCTGGAACGTCACGGGCTGTCACTGGCGCTGGGCTGCGCCATTCTCGCGATCCTGTTCGGAATCGTCTCGGCGCGCTGGATCCTGCGCCAACCCACCGGCAATGCGCGCATGATCGCGATCGCCACCGCGATCCAGGAAGGTGCGCGTGCCTACCTCAACCGCCAGTACCTGACCATCGGCGTGGCCGGCGTGGTGCTGTTCGTGCTGGTCGGTGTGTTCCTCAGCTGGTACACCGCGATCGGCTTCGCGGTCGGCGCGGTGCTGTCCGGCGCGGCCGGCTACATCGGCATGAACGTGTCCGTACGCGCCAACGTTCGTACCGCAGAGGCGGCGCGCAACGGCATCAGCGCGGCGATGGACGTCGCCTTCCGCGGCGGTGCGATCACCGGCATGCTGGTGGTCGGGCTGGGCCTGCTGGGCGTGGCCGGCTACTACGCACTGCTGCTGCGCATGGGCCTGCCGATGGAACAGGCGCTGCACGCGCTGGTCGGCCTGGCCTTCGGCTCTTCGCTGATCTCGATCTTCGCGCGGTTGGGCGGTGGCATCTTCACCAAGGGCGCCGACGTGGGCGCCGACCTGGTCGGCAAGGTCGAAGCCGGCATTCCCGAGGACGATCCGCGCAACCCGGCGGTGATCGCCGACAACGTCGGTGACAACGTCGGCGACTGCGCCGGCATGGCGGCCGACCTCTTTGAAACCTATGCGGTCACCGTCATCGCCACCATGCTGCTGGGCAGCCTGATGCTGGCCGAAGCCGGTGCCAATGCCGTGCTGTATCCGCTGGTATTGGGCGGCGTGTCGATCATCGCGTCGATCATCGGCGCGCTGTTCGTCAAGGTGAAGCCCGGCGGCTCGATCATGGGCGCGCTGTACAAGGGCGTGATCGTTTCCGGCGTGCTGGCCGCCATCGCTTTCTACCCGATCACCTCCGGGCTGATGTCCGACAACGTGCATGGACCGATGGCGCTGTATGGCTGCGCGCTGATCGGCCTGGTCCTGACCGGCCTGATCGTGTGGATCACCGAGTACTACACCGGCACCCAGTACAAGCCGGTGCAGCACGTGGCGCAGGCCTCGACCACCGGCCACGGCACCAACATCATCGCCGGACTCGGCATCTCGATGAAATCCACCGCGCTGCCGGTGGTGGCGGTGTGTGCGGCGATCTGGGGTGCGTTCGCACTGGGCGGCCTGTACGGCATCGCCATCGCCGCAACCGCGATGCTGTCGATGGCAGGGATGATCGTCGCCCTCGATGCCTACGGCCCGATCACCGACAACGCCGGTGGCATCGCCGAAATGGCCGAGCTGCCTTCGGAGATCCGCGACATCACCGATCCGCTGGATGCGGTGGGCAACACCACCAAGGCCGTGACCAAGGGTTATGCGATCGGCTCGGCGGCGCTGGCGGCACTGGTGCTGTTCGCCGACTACACCCACAACCTGCAGGTAGCCAATCCCGGCCAGGAGTTCCGCTTCGATCTCAGCGACCACACGGTGATCATCGGCCTGTTGATCGGCGGCCTGATTCCCTACCTGTTCGGTGCGATGGCGATGGAAGCGGTCGGCCGCGCGGCAGGCGCAGTGGTGGAAGAAGTACGCCGCCAGTTCCGCGAGATCCCCGGCATCATGCAGGGCACCGGCAAGCCGCAGTACGACAAGGCGGTGGACATGCTGACCCGCTCGGCGATCCGCGAAATGATCGTGCCCTCGCTGTTGCCGGTCGCCGTGCCGGTGGTGGTCGGCCTGCTGCTGGGGCCGCGCGCACTGGGCGGCCTGCTGATCGGCACGATCGTCACCGGCCTGTTCGTGGCCATTTCGATGACCACCGGCGGCGGCGCCTGGGACAATGCCAAGAAATACATCGAGGATGGCCACTTCGGTGGCAAGGGCAGCGAAGCGCACAAGGCCGCGGTGACCGGCGACACTGTTGGTGACCCGTACAAGGACACCGCCGGCCCGGCGATCAACCCGCTGATCAAGATCATCAACATCGTGGCGCTGCTGCTGGTGCCGCTGTTGTAGATCCACGCGGCGCGCGGATGGCAGGCTCGACGGGGTCGGATCCCTTTCCTGCGGAAAGGGATCCGACCCCGATGGCGGCCACCGCCCGGGCCCGGTCAGCAGGCAGCATCGTCTCGGGTTCCAGCGGTATCGGGGGATGCGGCGCGGCGGCGGGCCGCGCGAGGATCCTTGGCGTCGTCCACTTCCACGACCGGATTGGGCTCCGGTCGCGGTGCCGGCCGGCTGAGCACGTAACCGGCGCTGGCGGCAAAGAACAGGCCCACGCCAAGCAACAGGCGCCACGACGGATGCGCGCCCCAGCAGAACAGGGCAAAGCCCGCCGCCATGCCTGCGCTGGCAAACGCCTTGCCCTTGCCCGACACGGCGCCCTGCTCGCGCCACAGCCGCAGCGACGGGCCGTAGCGTGGATGCGCCAGCAGGCGCTGCTCGAACTTCGGCGAGCTGCGCGCGAAGCAGCCCACCGCGAGGATCAGGAAGATGGTGGTCGGCATGACTGGCAGCAATGCGCCGATCACCCCGAGGCCGACCATCAGCCAGCCCAGCGCGAACCAGAGCCAGCGCATCAGCGCTGCACCTGTGGGCGCGCGCCGCGCATCAGGCGAATTCCACTTCGACGTGGCGATGCACGCTGCGGAACGCAGCGTCGGCTGCATCGATCACCTGCTGGTCCTGCTCGGCACTCAGCGGCACCGCGTCCAGCGCAGCGGTGAACTCGCGCCAGTGGCGCGCTGCGCCATCGGGATGGGCGGCCAGGTGGCGGGCGCCGAAATCACGGTCCAGGCCGAGCTTGGCCGCCATCTTGTACAGAATGGTGCCGCCCAGATTGGAGCCTTCGGCCACGTACAGCCAACCCAACGCAGTCGGCAGCGCGAGGTCCGAGGGCAGCGCGTCGATGTCCGCGCCCGGGAGCGTCTGCTCCAGATCCTGCAGGTCGCGCGCGACCTGTCTCAGTCGGCGGCGCGCGCCCAGATCGGGCAGCAATGCGTCCAGCGCAGGATTGGCATACAGCGCATCGATGCTGCGGTGGAAGCGATACTGCACGCGCAGGAAACGGGCGAAGTTGCTGCGGTCGGCGAAGATGTCACCGGCCATGATGCGCTTGTCCAGCGCACCGTGGCTGTCGCGGGTGGCGGCCTTGAGCCGCAGGCTGCGGCTGTCTTCGGGAGCGATGTGTGCGTTCATGGGGGAATGCCAGGAGGGTCGTCCTGCTGTAGACGTCCGCCGCAGGGGTTTCCCCAAGCCCATGTGTGCCGATAATGGGCCATCCCCTTCTTCCACCCGGAACCGATAATGATCACCACCGAACCGCGCATGACCAACCTGTTCCTGCAGCTGGGCCTGGACGCCAGCGCCGAGGGCATCGCCCGCTTCATCCGCGAGCACCAGCTGGCCACCGACGTCGAAGTGGTCGAGGCGCCGTACTGGGATGATGCCCAGCGCCAGTTCCTGTCCGAGTCGCTGCAGGCCGATGCGGCATGGACCACCGTGGTGGATGAGCTGAACGAGTCGCTGCACGAAGATGCGGTGAAGGCGTCGAGCGGGCTGTAAGTGCCCTGATGGGGGCGCCGGGCATGGCCCGGCGCTACCGTTGTCTCCCGCTGGGGTCAGAGCCCTTCCGCAGGAAAGGGATCCGACCCCGCAGATCAGTACTTCCAGGTCAACGCCAGCCTTGCGGTGCGACCCGGCGCCGGCATCACGCCCAGAGCCAGCGGGTCCAGGTAATAGCGGTCGGTCAGGTTGTCCACGCCGGCTTCCACCGACAGCTGGTCGTTGAAGCTCCAGCTGGCGAACAGGTCGACCAAGGTGTTCGGCCGGTACAGCTGTTGGATCGCCGACAGGCCCACGTTCCAGTCCTTGTCCAGCCTGCTGATCGGGCCAGCGTTGTGGACCATGCGGGTGCCGAAGGTCAGGCGCTCGTCGAACAGGCGCGAGCCCAGGATCAGGTTGACTGTGTAGCGCGGCGGGTTCTGGGTGTTGGTGTACGAGCCCTCGAAGCCACCGTCCACGCAGTTGGGCGTATTGGCCAGCTCATCATTCCTGCGCTGCGCACCATAGGCACGACGCTCGGCGGCGATGTCCGGCGCGCAGGTCTTGGCCTTGACATAGTAATGCGCGGACAGGTCGGCGAAGACCTTGCCGCTGTCATAGCTGGACTGGAATTCCATGCCCGAGACCTTGAACTGATCGACGTTGCGGATCAGGCCGGCCGAAAGCGTGCGGTAGTCACGGGTGATCAGGTCGTCGATGCGGGTATCGAAGTACGCCAGCTTCAGCGCCAGGCGGTCGCCAGCGGTAAACAGGTCGTAGCGGAGGGTGCTGGCACCGATTTCCCAGCTGCGCGCGCGCTCCGGCTTCAGCTCACCGACCGGCTTGGCAGCGGTGAACAGGCCCAGCGTGGTCTCGAACAGGCTCGGCAGCTTGGTGCCCTCGGCGTACTTCACGTAGACCAGGGTGTCTTCGCTGAAACGGTAGGCCACGCTGGCGGTAGGCGAGAACGCGGTGTCGCGACGGCGGATCGGCTGCGACCAGCTCCAGCTGACCGGCACTTCCAGATCCTGCGGCTTGCCGGCGTCATAGAAGTTCCACCCACCGATGTCGCCCACCGTGCCCTTCTTGTACGGCGAGGCCAGCAGCGATTCCTGGGTGAAATTGCCATTGGCATCCGGATACCAGTTCAGCAGCGCAATGCGCTTTGCACGCCACGACGGCAGTGCCGGGTTTCCGTTGAGCAGCTCGGTGTAGCGGTACTGGCCCTGCACCTCGTAGGCATCGGGCGTGGCCAGCCGGTTGCGGTCGTGCACGTCCACCCGGTTCCAGCGGCCACCGGCCAGCAGCTCCCAGTGTTCGTCGGGCTGCCACTTCAGCGCGGCCACGGCGCTGTATTCCTTGCGCTCGGCATTACGCAGGAAGCGGTTGTTGACCAGGTCATCGTGCATGATCGGGCCCGAGCTGCCCGGGGCGATGTCTTCGTCGCTGTAGGACAGGCCGTAGTCGAGCGTGAACGCACCGGCGCGGGTGCCGAACGTCGAGGTGTTGCTGGCATCAAGGTTGAAGCGCTTCTGCCGCAGCGGGTTCCGGTAGGCATCCTTGTAGCCGGGATCGCCACTGAAACTGGGCGCGTCGTACCACTCGGTGCGGCGATCGAAGTACCACGGCGTGATGCCGGTCAGGCTGTTGTACATCACGCTGTCGGTGTCGGTGTACGCTGCATTGACGCGCAGGTCGATAAGCTCGCTGTCCGGATCGAAGCGATAGCGCAGGGTGTAGCTGTCCATGTCGACGTGGCCCGGGTCCCACTGCGGGATGCGGTCACGGTCGACGCGGATGATCTGCGAGGCCATGATCTCGCCGGCCGTGCCTTCATAGCGGCGGTAGCCGGCTTCCAGGCTCTGCGTGTCATCGATGCGCCAGGTGCCCTTGAGCAGCGCCGACTTCGAACGCGAGAAGGTATTGAACACTTCGGTACGCGGCGGATTCAGCGGCGCCAGCGTACGACGGGTCTGCGGGAAATCATCGTAGCCGTGCTTGCCGGAGAAGTAGTTGCCGTTGTCCCGGTACGCGTAGGCCGCAACCAGGTCGAAGCGGTCCCAGTGACCGGCACCGGCCACGTTGAAGAACTGGCTGCCGGTGGCGCTGCGATCGGTGCGCGGCGTCGCACTGTAGGACGGCAGGTTGTTGGCACTGCCATTGGCCAGGCCACTGCGCACGCGGACGCCGAAGTCGCGCCCTTCGCGCAGCACGTCACCGATCTTCAGCGTCTCCATCTCGACCACACCGCCGATGCCACCGGAGGCATTGGCCTGCAGGCTCGGGCCCTTGGTGATGGTCAGGCTGGAGATCAGGTCGGGGTCGAGGTAGGTGCGCTGTGACTGGCCCGCATAGCCGCGGTAGGTATCCATGCTGGACTGGCCACCGTCGATGATCACCGGTACGCGGCCCTGGCCCTGGATGCCACGGATGTTGACGTCGAAGCCATTGCCGACGCGCGGATCACCGGCGGTGACACCGGCCACACCCTTGACGATGTCACCGTTGGAGGTGCCGCGGAAGCGCTCCAGATGCGCGCGGTCGAGCGTGGTGGTCGAACCCACGCTGCGGTAGCTGTCGAGCAGGCGTGCTTCATCGTTGTTCGCACCGCTGTCGACGCGGTCGCCGGCCACACGCAGCGTGCCGGTGACGATCACACCGCTGTCGGCCCGCACCGGCGTTGCTGCCTCCAGAGTGACCGCATCGGCGCTGACCCGGCGCACCGCCACGCCACTGCCCTGCAGCAGGTGCTGCAACGCCTGGTTGGCCGACAGGCTGCCGCTGACCGCGTGGGAGGTTGCGCCGTGTGCCAGCGATGCGGGGTACACGACCTGCACGCCGGATTGGCGCATGTAGCTGCGCAGCGCCTCATCCAGCGGTTGTGCAGGAATTTCGAAGCGCAGTACAGCCGCGTGGTCGCTGCGGGCGCTCTGCGCCAGTGCGGGTGGCGTCGTGCTGGCCAGCCCGGCGGCAAGCAACGCAATGCACAGACGGGACGGGCGCAGTACGCGGCCCGAGCGGTGGGAGTCGAACATGGAAGAACCTGTCAGGTAATCGGTGCCGCGAACGCGGCGTCATCCGCAACACGGGCGGACACGGCGACGTACGTGGCGACGGCGGGTACGTTCGCCGGGTAAGACGGCTGGGCACGCGACAACCCCAAGAGCGATTTGCGGTCGCGGGGGGATGCCGACGCGGCGCGGGTGGGTGCCGACCGTTCGTCGGCCGGTGGTAGCGGTGGGTGCCGACCGATGGTCGGCACAGGGACGCTCATCCACGCGAGGCGTGGATCTACTGCACGATGGCGACGCCGAATGGAAGACGAGTAACCTGAAGACCTGCCGTTGCCGCCAGTGCATCCAATGCCTGCTCCGGGCGGTCGATGCGCAACGCAGCACTCACTGCAGGCAGACGTGACAGATCACCGCGCACGAAGGTCGGCCCCGCGCGATAGCGCCCCACCCACTGCACGGCATCGGCGACGCTGGCCTGCTCCAGCAGCAGCTCGCCCTGGCGCCAGGCGCCGACGCTGTCGGCGGTCACGTCAGCCCGTCGCATGACCCCGCCACGTTCAGTGTAGACGGCACGCTGCCCCTGCTGCAGGTAGGTCCAGCCACCGTCGGCCGGGCTGGCCACGCGCACCCTGCCCTGCCCAACCTGGGTTTCCACCCCCTCGTCTCCACGCGCCACGGTGAACGCGGTCGAGATGTCCTCGACCAGGCCATTGCCGGCGCGCACGCTGAAACGCCGCTGTGCATCCGGGCTTACCTCGAACCAGGCGCGCCCGCGCAGCAGCTCGACCTCGCGGGCGTCCGCATCGAAGCGCACGGCAATCGCACTGTCCGCATCCAGCACCGCCCGACTGCCATCGGGCAGCCGCACGTGCTGCACCTGATGCGTGCTGCGATGATCGGACTGCAGGCGCAGCCACGCCTCCGGCCATGCCACCAGCATCGCCAGCATTGCCGCCACAGCCATCGCCCAGCGCAGTCGATGCGGCCCACGCCGTCCGCTGGCCCCGGCGGCCTGTGGGCGCGGCCCGACACTGCGCCACAACGCGCGCTCGTGTTCGAAGGCCCTGCGGTGCCCCGGCTGTTGCAGCCAGTGCTCGAACGCCTGCATGCGTGCATCGCTGATGTCACCCGAGGCCAGCCACGCGATCCAGTCCCGGGCCTGTTCGGCCAGGGCATCGTCATTGGCGGCGGGCTGCATGTTCGGCGGGCTCATCGGCTGGCGGACAGGCGCATTCAAGCGCAAGCGGGGGAACTGGACCGCATCCACGGTCCAGTGATCAAGACGTCTGCGCGAAGGCCAGCCCCAAGCCGGCGCGCTCATCGACCGCTGCGCGCCCAGGCCAGGCGCTGCAGCGCGGAGCGCACATGATTCTCGACGGTGGTCACCGACACCCCCAGGCGGCGTGCGATCTCGGCCTGGGTGAGGCCCTGCAGGCGGTTGAGCCGGAAGATGGTGCGGGTCGGCTCCGGCAGGTGGCCCGCCGCATCGAGCACCCGCTGCAGCTCATCCTGTGCCATGGCCTGCTCCTCGGTGGAGATCACCTCGTCGCCCCCCCACAGGTAGCGGTCGGCCAGCAGCCGGTTGCGGCGGCTCGATTCGCGGCCGTGGTCAGTGGCAAGGTTGGCGGCCAGCCGATACAGATAGGCCCGCGGATTGTCGATCGCCTGGCTGTCATCGACCCCTCGCGCCTTGAACCACACCGCCTGGATCACGTCCTCGGCGCCGTTGTCGCCCCCGAGGATGCGCTGCACCCGGCGCAGCAGCGCGGGCCGCTCGCGGATCAGCAGCTCAGTGAGGGAGGCAGCATTGGAGGACATGCGCGGAGCCGGGACGACAGACGGGAGGCACCGCGCATGCTACTCCGGTAATGCGAATAAGTCACATTCTTGTCTATGCCGGAACTACAGGCAATCAACCAGTGCGTCGTAGGTATTGGCTTTCGTGCCGGGCAGCGGCGCGTGCAACGCATCGAACCCGTCCCCCGTTTCCCACACCTGCAACAGGGTTTCCAGGCGTGTTCCTGTTGCCAGCGGCAGCACGCAGGCATAGCGTCCGCGGTTGACCGTGATCAGGCCGCTGGGCTTTACCCTGGTGTTGCTACCGGCGAAGGTCCATACACACTGGACAACCACCCCCGTGGCCTGTTCCACGGAACAGCGCAGGCGCATAGCCCACAGATTGATGTACTCGCCCTCGCAGAAGGTATCGCCACATACCTCATCGAAGCCACGCACCAGTTGCCGCTCGGCAGCAAGGAAACGCTCGTTGCCGCCCCCCGGGCCGGCGTAATCCCGCGCATCGACGAACGCAGGCGCAGCCTGCGCGACACCGGCGCACGGCAGGCTGACAGACAGCACGCCACACAACAGCCAGCATCTACGGAAGCTCCCCATCAGCCCACCCTCCCCTGCGTGCGCAGGCATTCAGGCAAGCCATCGAAGATGCCGTGGTCAAGCCCAGGCAAAGGCGCGGTCAGGCCGCCCGGCGCTTCCAGGGAGGCGTAGAACGCGTCGACGGGCACCCCGGGCTGCATTTCGACCGGACAGACCCAGCTCCCGTTGTCGATCCGCACGTGTCCCGTGTCGGGCTCAACCTCCAGCTCGCTGGCGGCCACCACCCAGACACAGCGCTGCACGGTGCCGCGGTGGGCGAGCACGGCGCAGCGGAACTCCATCACCCGGTAGTTGCTGTAATCACCTTCACACAAGGTGTCGGCACACCATGCGGCGAATTCGCCGGCCACCGCGTCCTCCAGCGCAAAGGCCCGGTCCCATCCGGCTTCGTCGGAGGGATAGTCGATCAGGTTGACATGCGCCCCGCGCGCAAGCGCAGGCAACGGCGCCAGCAGCAACAAGGCGCAACAGCCCAAGCGGTTCCAGTTCATGGCAAGTCTCCTTGGCAAGGACGTCCAGCCTGCCGCGGGGACCGGGTGGAACCCATCGGGAAACCCCGCCCCATTCGCTCCGCCAGGGGCGGGCGCGCAGGTCGGTCCAGCCCTACCCTGCACAGCGCCCGGCAAAGGCATAAAATGGTGAGCTATCCGTCTATATCCCCACCTGGAGCACACCATGGGCCTGGAACTCGTCTCGCCCGGCAAGAACCCGCCGGAAGAAATCAACGTCATCATCGAGATCCCGAAGGACTCGGAACCGGTGAAGTACGAAGTGGACAAGGAAACCGGCGCGATCTTCGTCGACCGCATCCTGTCCACCCCGATGCGCTATCCGTGCAACTACGGCTACGTGCCGAGCACCCTGTGTGGCGACGGCGATCCGGCCGACGTGCTGGTGGTGCTGCCGCTGCCGCTGGTGCCGGGCTCGGTCGTGCGCTGCCGTCCGGTCGGCGTGCTGAAGATGAGCGATGAGGCAGGCAGCGACGAGAAGATCCTGGCCGTGCCGGTCTCAAAGATCTTCAGCGGCTACGCCCACGTCGAAGACATCGCCCAGGTCTCGAGCCACTGGCTGGAGCGCATTGGCCACTTCTTCGAGCATTACAAGGACCTAGAGAAGGGCAAGTGGGTCAAGCTGGACGGTTGGGGTGGCGCCGCTGAGGCCAAGCAGATCCTGATCGAGGCGCACCAGCGCCATCTCGACAGCAAGGCCTGAGCCTGAACCGCATCGCTCCGGCGATACCCTGCCGGAGCGATGCGGGTCACGTTTCATGACGACGGCACATCACTCTTGCTGCCGTATTAGGTAAATTGCGTCACTTCACACGTCATCGACATCCATCGTCGAGACAGCCAGGGGAACGTGTCGTGCGTATTCTGCTTGTTGGGGATGCAGCCAGCCTGCCGGCTGAGCTGACCGAATTCATTGCCGATCTTGGGGAAGACTGGCAGCCGCTGACCGCCGCCGATGGCCAGACCGCGATGACCGCGGTGGCCACGCAGGGCGTGGACGCGGTGATCGTCTGCCCGCAGTTGCCCGATCTCAATGCCACCACGCTGCTGGGCCAGATCCGGACACTGCGCCCGGAAACCATCCGCATCGCGCTGGTCGATGCACACCATGGCAACCGCCCGCCGCCGGCGCGCCTGATCGGTGTCGCCCACCGCTTCCTGCCGCTGCCGCTGGCGCCGGAAGTGCTGCTGGAGGCATTGACCAGCCTGGAAGAACTGCGCGAAGTGCTGGACAGCCCGCGCCTGCGCGATGCCATCGGCCGTATCGAGAAACTGCCATCGCCACCGCACCTGTACCTGAGCCTGACCCAGGCCCTGGAACATGACGACGATACCGACAGTGCCGATGTGGCCAAGCTGGTCGCCGCCGATCCGGCCATCGCGGCCAAGGTGCTGCAGCTGTCGAACTCGGCTTTCTTCAGCCAGGGCCGCACCATTGCCGACCTGCGCACTGCGGTCACCCGGCTGGGCCTGGCCACGCTGCGTGACCTGGTGCTGGCCAGCGAAGTGTTCTCCGCGCCGACGCTGTCGGCTGCCGAGCGCAACTCACTGCAGCAGCGCGCCCTGCTCGCCTCCCGGCTGGCCGCACGCCTGCTGCCCGAGTCCAGCGCCGAACTGGGGGCGACCGCCGCACTGCTGGCCGACATCGGCCTGCTGCTGCCCGGCGTGCGCAACGAGCGCAGCGAGCCCGCGCTGGCCGGCGATACCCGCCCAGGCCATGCCGAGGCCGGCGCCTACCTGCTGGGCCTGTGGGGCCTGCCGATGCCGATCATCGAAGCGGTGGCCTTCCACCTGCAGCCGCAGCGCGCCAACACCCGCAGCTTCTGGGTGACCGGCGCGGTGCACGTGGCCCTGGCGCTGGTCAATGGCGATCCAGTGGACGAGGACTACCTGCAGCGTGCAGGCGTGCTGAACAAACTTCCGCAATGGCGCGAGCACGCCAATGCACTGATGGGACTGGTGCCCAGCGACGCCTGAGCGTGCTGGATGATGTCCGGACGACAGAGGGCGCACCCACACGGTGCGCCCTTTCCATGTCAGCGGGTACCGCAGGCATCCTGCACGCAACGCCGGTACTGCGACTCGCAGATGACCGGTGACTTGCCACTGGCCAGGCACTGCTGGCGGAACTCTTCGCAATAGAGCCCGCCACCACAGACACCGAGGCCCTGCGCGAACACCGCGCCCACCAGCGTTGCATAGATCAATGCAGCCGCCGATGCCTGGCGCAGCAACGTGTTCTTCATACCCCTCTCCACATGCGAGCGTCCGGTATTGGACCTCCTGACTGTGTCGATTACGACACGACGGGACCGTGACTGCGCTCACCTTCCAACAGTTTCCGGAATTCCCCTACAAAAAAGAGGGCGGACCTAGCGGTCCGCCCTCCTCGTGTTGCTACCGCACTTCGATGGATCAGAAGCGCTGGGTGTACTTCATGTACAGGAAGCGACCCACATCGAAGCCGCCGTAGTAGGCGAACGCCGAGTTCGGAGCCGAGTACTGCAGCGGACCCTTGTGGTCGAACACATTGTTCGCGCCCAGGGCGATCGTCGCATCCCACGGTGCCTTCCAGCTGACCTGCAGGTCGTGGAAGGTGTTGGAGCCGGTGTGACGCAGCGGATCGGTTTCGCCATTGGCCATGTGGTTCGGCGCATCGCACCAGCCATCAGCCAGCGAGATGCAGCTTTCCTTCATGCCGGAGTAGTAGCGCGCGGTGTAGTTCACACCGAAATCGCCGTACTGCCAGTTGACGCCCAGGTTCGAACGCACGCGGAACAGGCCCGGCTCGCCGACGCGGCCGATCATGATGTTGTCACCCGCGCTGTTCTGGCCCTGCTCGTCGTACTTGGCGGTGTAGCTGGTGGTCCAGTCGATGCTGAACTGACCGATGGCCAGTTCCGGCAGGCGGTACTTGATGCCCAGGTCGTAACCTTCGGTTTCCATCTTGCCGAGGTTGGCGGTGCCGTAGGTGATCGCACTGACGTGGCCGTCAGCCGCACGGGTCACGCTCGAGCAACGCTCGGAGTTGCCCAGCACGTAGCAGTCACGCAGGATGCGGTCGACGCTGTCAGCGATGATCATGTCGCTGATTTCGTACTTGTACCAATCCAGCGAGACGTCCAGGCCCTGCACCCAGCGCGGGCTCCACACCAGGCCGAAAGTGGTGCTCTTGGAGGTTTCCGGCTTCAGGTTCGGGTTGGCACCCGAGACGAACTGGTCACCCGACTGGCACGGCAGGGTCGAGCACGGCAGGTTGCCCTGGCCCAGCTGCACATAGTTGGCCGGAGCGCCAGCGGCGGTGCACGCGGCATTGCCGGCAACGCTGCCCGGGGCGTTCACGCCGCACGGATCGATGTACGACTCGAAGCTCGAGCTCAGGCCACCGTACAGGTCGCTGATGGTCGGAGCGCGGAAGCCCTCGGCGTAGGTGCCGCGGACCAGCAGTTCATCCAGCGGACGCCAGGTCAGGCCGAACTTGCTGTTGGTGGTGCCACCGAAGTTGCTGTAGTCCGAGTAACGGCTGGCAACGTTCAGGGTCAGTTCCTTGGCGAAGGCCATGTCGGCCAGCAGCGGCACGTTCAGTTCGAGGTAGACCTCGTTCAGATCGTACTGGCCGCGGGTCGGCTTCTGGCCCAGGCCGGTGGACTGGCCCGACTGCGCGAAGGCGTCCGGCACGTAATTGCCTTCTTCCTTGCGGTGCTCGACACCCAGCGCGAAGCCCAGGTCGCCGGCCGGCAGGGTCACGATGGAACCGGACAGGTTGGCGGTGAAGCTGGTGGTCTTGGTGACGCCGCGGGTGGTGAAGGTCGGGAACAGGAAGTCCTGCAGCTCCTGGTTCGCCAGCGAACCCTGGCCATCAACGCCGTACGGCAGCAGCGGGTTCCACGGGCGGCAGTCGCCCAGGATCGGCTTGGCCGAGGTGCCGCAGCGTGCAACGCCGCCGGCATCGATGAACGACGGGCCCAGGGCCTGGCCTGCAGCGATCAGGCTCATGTCGCCGCGGTTGCTCTTGATCGACTCGTTGCGGTTCCACAGCGCGCCGACGTCCCAGTCGAAGGTCTTGCCGCCCAGCTCGAAGAAGCCGGTCAGGGTCGGAGCGAAGCGCAGGGTCTTGAGCTGGCTGTCAGTGGTACGCGGTACTTCCCACAGGCGGCGACGGAAGCTGACGTCCTGGCCGACCGGGTTGAAGGCGCTCGAACCCTCCAGCGGGGTGCCGAAGGAGTTGGACTGGAACGGGTAGCCGGCGATCTGCTGGAACGTCTGGCGCTCGTTGTAGAGCACGTCGGTGTTCAGGCTGATCGAATCGGTGAAGTCGTACGTGCCGTTGATGTAGACCGACTTGCGCTTCACACCGGTCAGCAGGGTCATCTGCTCGTTGGAGTTGGCGAATTCGTCCGGCGTAATGACATGGTAGTCATTCGGGTTCTTCGGGTTGCCGCCGGCGTTCAGGGTCTTCCAGACAGCCTGCTTGGAGTCGCCGCAGTTGACCTGGGTCGGGTTGCACCAGCTGCCGTTCTGGCTGATCGGGCTCCAGGTGGCCGAGGTCGAGTTCGGACCCAGCGAGCCGTCGCGGCTGTACCAGCGGTCCTTGGCCCACACCGGATCCTGCTTCGAGTACTCGGCCGACAGGGTCAGGCTGCCGCGTTCGCCGCGGGCACCGAGGGTCATCGAATAGGTTTCGGTGTCGCCGTCGCCCTTGCCGTACTGGCCGACGTAGACGTTGGCTTCGCCGCCGTCGAAGTTCTTGCGGGTGATCACGTTGACCACGCCGGCGATGGCGTCAGAGCCGTAGATCGACGAGGCGCCGTCCTTCAGGATTTCGATGCGCTCAACGGCCGACATCGGGATCTGGCTCAGATCCTGGTAGCCCGCAGTGGTTGCGCCCAGACGCTTGCCGTTCATCAGCACCAGGGTGCGCTGGGCGCCCAGGTTGCGGATGTCGACGTAGTAGCCGCCCACGTTCTCGCCCGAAGCCAGCGACTCCGAACGCGAGATGGCCGGGGAGCCGGCCGAGGTCAGGTTGTTCAGCACGTCGGCGACGCTCGAGAAGCCCTGCTTTTCCAGGGATTCGCGGGTCATCGTCAGGATCGGCTGCTGGGTTTCCACCGAGGCGCCGCGGATGCGCGAGCCGGTGACCGAAATGCGGTCCAGGTCGGTGGTGCCCTTTGCTTCCTGCGCCGAAGCAAAGGCCGGCGCCAGCGCCAGCGCAATGCCGGCCGGCAGCAAGCCGAACCGCACTGCGGGATTACGAACGTTCATCTATCTCTCCAAGGTACGTGTTAGCAGCGTGTTAAAACACCCCAGCACGTTACGATTGCGTTGCAGCGCTGTATTTGCGCGAACCAACCGGAGACTTTGCGGATTGTGGCGGGAGCAAGCCGCCGTTCTCCCTGAAGCGCGATGCGGACTGGCCGTAGCGGGCGCGGAACGCACGCGCGAAGCTGCAGCAGTTGTCGAAACCGCTGGCGGCAGCGACCTCGCCCACCATCATGTCGGTGTCGCGCAGCAGATCAGCGGCGCGTTCGAGGCGCAGTCGTGCCGAAAGCGACTGCGGGCTTTCCTCGTACAGGCTCTGGAAGGTCTTGGACAGGTACCAGCTGGAGAAGTTGGTCAGCTCGGCCAGTTCGCCGATGCGCACCACCCGGTGGCTGTTGCCTTCCAGATAGAGGCGCGCGCGCTGCATGCGGCCGAACACCTGGCGCTTGCGGCTGCGCGAGCGGCCCGGGCAGCGCTGCACGTTGTCGGCCAGGCCACGCTGCAGGCCCGCGAGGTGCAGCAGCAGCGGGCGCAGGGCCTGCGCCGGCTGGCCGCTGGCCAGCGCATCGCGCCACAGGCGCAGCGCCACGCGGGCATCAGTACGGTTCATCCGGCCACGACCTGCATACAGGCCGCAGTCGGCCATCTCGGTCAGCACGCGAAGCGCTTCGATGTTCAGGTTCAGGCCGACGCACAACCCGTTGCGACCGGCCTGCACCAGCGGCCGCGATTCCTTCTCGAAGGCGATCCACTCGCCCTGGCGCAGGCGGAAGCGCCCTTCCTTGGCCTCGACCCACGAGCTGCCACGCACCTGCATCCAGACAGTGAAGCTGGAGCCGGCGGTCTGCAGGCTGCCCAGCCGGGCCACGCCCAGGCAGGTCGGTGCGACGTCGTCGAGCGACCGGTCCAGGGAAACAGTTTGGCCGCGATCGGCCAGCGAGAGTTGACGCATGGGGGCACCACGGATTTGCCTAGTACAGGACTCCGTTTTGCCAAATCAGGCGGCACTGCGTCAGGAAGGTCCGACGAGATCGCCACGAATTCGCGACGAGATCCCGACGAAGAAATTACGAAGGCCCATTTCCCTTGAACAACAACAACTTGGAGAATGCGGGGAACAGTGCAGGCGGGCGTTCGGGCAACCGCATCACGCCGATGTCAGCGCCATCGCTGACCGCCATCGCCACGAACAGGTCCTTTCCGTCGGCGCTGGCACTGAGCCCGTTGCCGGCGCTGAGCCGTTCTGCGTCCAGGCAACGTTCCGGCTCCTCGCGGCCGGGCTGGATGCGCACGAAGGTGGTGCCACACGTGGTCGAGGTACCGAGGTAGCCGATGCCGCTGTTGCCGGTCACGGTCCAGGCCCGGTATCGCCAGCGGCTGGGCCGGTCATCGCTGATCTGCTGCACGCTGGCCGGGGACAACGCGGCATCCGCCGACCACAGGCCACCGGCGGCCAAGCGGGTGAACAACACGCGGCCACTGCTCCGGTCAAAGCGCGCCTGGGACACCCCATCGATGCTGGCCAATCGGCGCCAGGGCTGGACGCTGCGATCGAACAGGCTCAACCGCGTGCGCTGGTCGGCATCGCGCTCGACCACAAACAGCTGCTGCGGCGAGGCGCCATACAGCGCCTGCAACGGCTGTTCGGCCGGAACCGGCAAGGGTTGCAGGCGTTCATCGCGTGGCGCGATTTCATAGAGCACCGTGCGCCCATGCGCATCGCGGCCAACCACGAGCAACTGCCGGCTGTCGGCCGACCAGTCAGGCGCCTGCCGCGCTTCCGGCCGCAGCCCTTCGATGGGACGCAGCGAATCCGGTCGCTGCATGTCCGCCCACCACAGGGCGAAGCTGCCGGAACGATCGGAGGTGAAGACCAGCTGGCGGCCATCAGGCGCTGCCATCGGCTGCCCATCGCGGCCACTGGAGGCGAACAGTCGCTCGGGCGTGCCGCTGCCCTGCATCGGCACCTTGAACACGCCGAACTGCGCGCGCCGGTGGACGAACGCCAGCATGCCACCGCGTCGCGACACCGCTGGCCACTGCGCATCATCCAGGCCGGCATCGCGCAACGTGTGCCGCTCGACGTCCAGGTAATAGAGCCGCGCCTCGCTGTCGACGCGGCGACCGAAGACGATGGTGCGGCCATCGTCCAGCCAGGCCCAGCCGCGCAGCTCTGCCGCTTCGTTGGTCAACTGCTCCGGCGTGCCGCCCGCAGCGGGCACCCGCCACAGATCACCCAGCTGCGGGTTGCGCACGAACACCAGCCATTGCCCATCGGGCGAATACCGCGGTGCGTAGTCGAAGTCATCTTCATCGACGCTGTAGGCCAGCGCGCGCCACTGGCCACTGGCCAGGTCCAGCACACGGATGCCACGGTGCGCGTAGCGACCGACCATGCTGCCGAACACCAGGCCACGCCCATCTGGCGTCCAGTCGAAACTGAGCAGCTCCGTGCCATCGCAGCGTGTGGCCTGGCGCAGTGCGCCACCGGTGGCGCTGGCGATCAGTACCTGGCAGCCGCCGTCGGCGGAGAACCGCGCGAAGGCGATTTCGCGACCATCCGGCGACCAGTTCGGGAAGCGATCGACGGCACCGGCCGGTGGCGCCAGCAACTGGCGCGCCGGAGCGTTACCGGAGGTCTGCAGCTTGATCGCGCCACCGCCGTTGCCATCCTCGTTGGCGCCCTCATAGGCCACCAGCGAACCGTCCGGTGACAGCGTGGGGTAGGTTTCAAAGCCGCTGGTCGCGGTGATCAACCGATACGGCCGCTGCGGGCTGCCGATCACCCGCGTACCGTTCTCCACGGCAGCCTCCACCGGCGAGCTGCCGGCCGGTGCACGACGCAGCAGCAGCGTGGTCAACACCAGCAGCATGGCCAGCATCAACACGCCCAGCACCAGCAGCACGCGCCGACGGATATGGCGCCAGCGGCGGCGCGCTGCCTGTGGATGCGCAGGCAACGCAGCAGTGGTCACCGGCTGCGCGGTCATGCCTTCGTCGTCGCGGACGCCTGCGACCACGGGCTCGGCATCGTCCAGCACCTGCACCGGGACCAGAAGCCGATAGCCTGTCTTGGCGATGGTTTCGATGTAGGCCTGGCCGTTGTCGTCGTCGTTGCTGAACGCCTTGCGCAGCTGGGTGACGGCCTGGGTCAGCACATCGTTGGTCGGCAGCGTGTCCGGCCATACCTCGGCGAACAACTCGTCGCGGGTGACAACGCGGCCCGGCTGCCGCAGCAGCACGCGCAGCACGCCCAGCGCCTTCGGCGTCAGCCGGCGCGGGCGACGCGCGCCGACGACCTCGACTTCGCGCGAGGACAGAGTGACGGTGCACTCTCCTATCCGTATCCGATCGGATACCGGGGGCTGGATTTCGCTGCTGTTCATTTTCTGCTACACAGTAGAGACAGGTCCCGGGCAGTGTTTGCCTTCGATACCGCCCCGTCCTGGGAACAGCGAAAAGCCAGACTCCGCACAAAGCATCGGCGCATACCGCAAAAACAATCGAGCGCGCGAATACTAGCCTATGCAAGTTACCTCGCCTATCGCGTGGTCGACATCAGGCTCTCTCTCGCCGACGCATTCACATAATTTGCGACATCATTCGCGCCCTATCGGGCGCGAAATTTTTATCTGGCGTTCATTTTCACATGCGCCGCAACATGGTCAATCCGACCAGCCGCGAAACCACCAAAGCCACGTACATCACGCCGGAAAACTGCTCCAGCATGACCAGTGCGCGTGCCTGTGGATGCAACGGCACGACGTCACTCAAGCCGACGCCAGACAGCAAGCTGAAGCTGAGATAAAGCAGCTCCATCCAACTGCGCTGCGCGCCTCCACCGGTGCCCTGGAAGCTGCCCGGGTACCACTGCTGGCATACCGCGAATGCGAACGCAAATGCCCATGCAAGCAAGGTGAATGTCGCGCCTGCGGCGAACAGTTCGTCGCGGGTGACCTTGTGGTCCTGGAGCATGTAGGCGATCAGCGCGCCGGCCGTGTAGAAGTACAGCAGGCTCTCCAGCAACTGCGCGGTGGTCAGCAATGCGCTGCGGTCGAGCAATGCACCGGCCAGCGAGAACACCACCGACGGGAGGGCCAGCACCAGTGCCAGCCAGGTGCCCAGCGGGCTGCGCTGCACCACCCACAGCGCCAGGCCCAGTACCGCCATGCCGAACATGCCCAGCGCCGCGCGGCCGGCAGCGGTGTCATCCAGCGCGGGGTACAGCAGCACCGCGATCAACTGGGCACCCAGCAGCCAGGCCGAAGGATGACGGCGGGCGATGGCCAGCCAACGGGTGGTCATGGCAACAGGCATGGTGTCCTTTCCCCAGGGTGGTGCGCGGAGCATAGCCGGGAGAGGCGTGATGAGCGGTGGTGCCGGCCGCTGGCCAGCACTCCTTCTGGTTCCGTGCACGACGCAATGCCGGCCAGTGGCCGGCCCTAGCCGTTACTCATCACCCCTGGCGGTAGACCTCGGCCCCGCCAGCACGGAACTCCTGCGACTTCTCCTTCATGCCAGCCTCTGCGTAGTCGCGCACGTCCTGAGTGATCTTCATCGAACAGAAGTGCGGGCCGCACATCGAACAGAAGTGGGCCAGCTTGTGCGCGTCCTTCGGCAGCGTCTCGTCGTGGAATTCCTTGGCCTTTTCCGGATCCAGTCCGAGATGGAACTGGTCCTCCCAGCGGAACTCGAATCGCGCCTTGCTCAATGCGTTGTCGCGAACCTGCGCGCCCGGATGGCCCTTGGCCAGGTCGGCTGCATGCGCGGCAATGCGATAGGCCATGATGCCGTCGCGCACGTCCTGGCGATTGGGCAGGCCGAGATGCTCCTTCGGCGTCACGTAACAGAGCATGGCCGTGCCGAACCAGCCGATCATCGCCGCGCCGATCGCGCTGGTGATGTGGTCGTAGCCCGGTGCGATATCGGTGGTCAACGGCCCCAGCGTATAGAACGGCGCCTCGCCGCACTCACGCAGCTGCTTGTCCATGTTCTCCTTGATCAGCTGCATCGGCACGTGGCCGGGGCCCTCGATCATGGTCTGCACGTCGTGCTTCCAGGCAATCTTCGTCAGCTCGCCCAGCGTTTCCAACTCACCGAACTGCGCGGCGTCGTTGGCATCGGCGATGCAACCCGGGCGCAGGCCATCGCCCAGCGAGAAGGTCACGTCGTAGGCCTTCATGATTTCGCAGATCTCTTCGAAATGCGTGTAGAGGAAATTCTCCTTGTGATGCGCCAGGCACCACTTGGCCATGATCGAGCCCCCGCGGCTGACGATGCCGGTCACCCGCTTGGCGGTGAGTGGCACGTAGCGCAGCAGCACGCCGGCGTGGATGGTGAAGTAGTCCACGCCCTGCTCGGCCTGCTCGATCAGGGTGTCGCGGAAGATTTCCCAGGTCAGTGCCTCGGCGCGGCCATCAACCTTTTCCAGCGCCTGGTAGATCGGCACGGTACCAATGGCCACCGGCGAGTTGCGGATGATCCATTCACGGGTCTCATGGATGTGCTTGCCGGTGGACAGATCCATCACCGTGTCGCCGCCCCAACGGATCGCCCACACCAGCTTTTCCACTTCCTCGGCGATGCCGGAAGATACGGCGCTGTTGCCGATGTTGGCGTTGATCTTGGTAAGGAAGTTGCGGCCGATGATCATCGGCTCGCTTTCCGGATGGTTGATGTTGTTGGGCAGCACCGCGCGGCCGCGCGCGATTTCATCCCGCACGAACTCCGGGGTGATGATCTTCTGGATCGAGGCGCCGAACGCCTCGCCCGGATGCTGCTGCAGCAGGCCCGCATCGCGGATCGCTTCCAGCCGCTGGTTCTCGCGGATGGCAACGAACTCCATTTCCGGGGTGATGATGCCGCGGCGCGCGTAGTGCATCTGGGTGACGTTCGCGCCTGCCCGTGCACGACGCGGCAGGCTGCGCGCGGGGAAGCGCACGGCATCAAGCTTCGGGTCATGCTCGCGATCACGCCCGAACGACGAACTCAGGCCTTCGAGCTGCTCGGTATCGCCACGTTCCTCCACCCAGCCGCGACGCAGTGCCGGCAGGCCGGCGGACAGATCGATACGCACGCCCGGATCGGTGTAGGGGCCGGACGTGTCGTAGACCGTGACCGGTGCATTCTCTTCGCCGCCGAACAGCGTCGGGGTGCGGGTCAACGGGATCTCCCGCATCGGCACCTGCAGATCCGGGCGCGAACCGGGCACGTGGATCTTGCGTGAGCCGGGAATGGGCCGGGTCACGGATTCGGAGAGTTGCTGGGCCTGTTGCTGCAGGGCGGAGAGCTGTGCGTTCATCGGGCATCGTCCAGGAAGGTCAGGGACGAAGCGGCGGCGCACTGCGACCGCGCCCGGACGGTCCTTGGGCGGAGTCCGGGAATGGCTGCATTGCAAAGCTTCCCTACGCCGGTATGAGCCGGATCAGGTTCCAAGGGACTGTCTCAACCGTGGCCACATGGCCGCGGTACCCCCGCTTCTTGGCGTGCATTAGAGCATAGACCGCCCGCCTCCGGAGTTGCCCCCAATCGCCGTTCGTTAACGGAATCATGACGTCCCGTTCAGTAACTTGCACGCGCATCGTGTCGCTGCGACCGGTGCTTCCCTTGCCGCCCCTGCGGCCCCTGCCCGGTTCCGCTGTATACCGCCGGCCCTTCGCTGCAAGCTCTGCTCGCTCCCCTCAATCCCTTGATCGGAGAAGCTCCTTCATGGTGTTTCGTGTTTCCATCGCACTGGTTCTGATGCTGGTGCTGCTTGCCGGTATTGCACCCGGCCCCTTCAATACCGTGGTGCAGAGCATCCTCGGCGAGCTCATCCGCGGCATCGGCTGGCTGTACCTGCTGGTCGTGTTCCTGGCCCTGGTATTCCTGATGTACCTGGCCTTCGGTCGCTTCGGCAACCTGCGCATCGGCGGCGAAGACGCCGAGCCGGAGTTCTCGCGGGCCAGCTGGATGTCGATGCTGTTCGCCGCCGGCATGGGCATCGGCCTGGTGTTCTGGGGCGCCGCCGAGCCCATTTCGCACTTCAGCAAGCCACCGGAAGGGCTTGCTCCGCAAAGCCTGGACGCGGCACGCGCCTCGATGCGCTATGCATTCTTCCACTGGGGCCTGCACCCGTGGGCCATCTACGCGCTGATCGGGCTGGCAATGGCCTGGTTCCAGTTCAACCGCAACGGCCGTGGCCTGGTCAGCGACATGCTGCAGCCGATCATCGGCCGCCACCATCGCGGCTGGATCGGTCGGGTGGTCAACATCGCTGCAGTGGTCGCCACCGCGATCGGTGTCGCGACGACGCTGGGCTTCGGCACCATCCAGATCGCCGCCGGCATCGAGCGCGTGTTCGGCGTGCAGGCTACCGTCCCAGTGCAGATGACCATCATTGCCGTCGCCTTCGTGCTGTATATGGCGTCCACCGCCAGTGGCGTGGAGCGGGGTGTGAAGTGGCTGTCCAATTTCAACCTGGCGTTGGCTGCCCTGCTGGCAGCCATCCTGCTCGTGCTGGGGCCGACCGGCTTCATCTTCGATACATTCACCACCACGCTGGGCTCCTACCTCAACCAGCTGGTGACAATGAGCCTGCGCATGTCACCGTTCTCCGGCAGCACCTGGGTGGCGGACTGGACAATCTTCTACTGGGCCTGGTGGATCTCGTGGGCACCGTTCGTGGGCTCATTCATCGCACGCATCTCGCGCGGCCGCAGCGTGCGCGAGTTCGTGATTGGCGTAGTGCTCGCGCCGACGCTGCTGGGCTTCTTCTGGTTCGCGGTGTTCGGCGGCACCGCGCTGTGGGCACAGATCTTCGGCCATGCCGACCTGGTGCAGGCGCTGGGCAATGGCTACGAGACGGTGCTGTTCACGCTGTTCGACAGCATGCCGCTGCCGTTGCTGCTGTCGTGCATCGCACTGGTACTGCTGATGATCTTCTTCGTAACTTCGGCCGACTCGGCGGTACTGGTTCTGGCCAGCATGTCCACTGACGAAGCAGGCGATCCTCCGTTGAAGCGCAAGCTGGCCTGGGGCATCGCGGTGGCGTTGATCGCAGCGGCGTTGCTGCTGGCCGGTGGCCTGGATGCACTGCAGGGCATGATCACGATTGCGGCGTTGCCATTCGCGCTGCTGATGGTGCTGGTGATGGTGTCGCTGTACCGCGTGCTCGACCAGGAGTACACGCGTGAGCGACGGCAGGCGCAGCGCCAGCGGCACATGATCGATGCGTGGATCGCACGCGAGATGGCGGCGCAGGAGGAGACGCAGGCCGAGGCCGCACGCGCGCACGATCAGGATTGAGGGTGTTTTGCAGCCTGCGGCTGCACCGCTTTTTCAAGCAAGTGCAAGTGCAAGTGCAAGTGCAGAAGCCAAGGCGGCTCTGGGCTTCTGCTTGCTTGACGGGGAGGGGGCAGATGGCGGGACACGCCGCAAGTACGTCCCTGTAGGCTCGGCCACGGCATCCATGCCGTGGACGGTCCCGCCATCTGCCCCCTCCCCGCCTCCGACGATCTCCCAGTGACGGCAGTAGATCCACGCCATGCGTGGATCAGGTGTATCGGAAAACAAGAAGGGGTCGGCTCCGTTTTCCTTCGGAAAACGGATCCGACCCCAACCCACAGCGCGCGGCTGTTGCTGTTGCCTTTGCTCTTGATCTTCTTCCTTCTCTTCCGTGGCTGACGCGCACGGAAATTTTCGGGGGGCGTGCGGGTGGGAGTGGCGGGGGTATCCGCGCCATGGATGGCGCGGCTAAGCCTACAAGGACGTATTTACGGCGTCCCCCGACACTCCCACCCGCACGCCCCAGCGCATGAACCTGCTCCAGCGCTCAGCCGCGAGGGGGCTCAGCCCGGTGGCCGGTAAACCTCAGTACCCCGCCGCCTGCCCATCCTTTCGGCTCTCCGAAGCCCCGTAGTAAACCCCGGTCTCGGGATCGCGCATGATCGCCTGGTAACCGCCATACGGCCCATCTGCGAACACGATGCGATGCCCCTTGCGCATCAGCGCACGCACTGTTTCATATGGGAAGCCGGTTTCCAGATTCACTTCACCACCGTCGGTCATCGCCGTGGCTTGGCCGGTCGGCTCGGTCGAGCCTTCATGCTGGATGCGCGGTGCGTCACCGGCTTCCTGCAGGTTCATGCCGAAGTCCACCAGGTTCATCACGATCTGCGCATGGCCCTGCGGTTGCATCGCACCGCCCATCACGCCGAAGCTGGCATACGGCTTGCCACCCTTGGTGATGAACCCCGGAATGATCGTCTGGAAGGGGCGCTTGCCCGGTGCGTATCCGTTGGGATGGTTCTTCTGCAGCACGAACATCTCGCCGCGGTCCTGCAGGATGAAGCCCAATCCCGGCGGCGCCATGCCGCTGCCCATGCCGCGGTAATTGGACTGGATCAACGAGACCATCATGCCGTCGGCGTCGGCCACGGTCATGTAGATCGTGTCGCCTTCCTCCAGCTGCTTCGGTGTGCCTGGCTGCACTTCCTTCAAGGCCTTGTCCATCGAGATCAGCGCCCGGCGCTGCGCGGCGTACTCCTTGGAGATCAGCTTCTGCACCGGCGCCGGCTGGAATGCCATGTCGGCGTAGAAGCGCGCACGGTCGGCGAAGGCCAGCTTCTTCGCTTCGACGAACAGGTGCACGTGCTCGGGTGAGCCGAACGGAATCTTTGAAAAGTCGTAGCCTTCCAGCACGTTGAGAATCTGCAGCGCAGCGATGCCCTGGCTGTTCGGTGGCAGCTCCCACACGTCGTAGCCACGGTAGTTGCTGCTGACCGGTTCGACCCACTCTCCGTGGTGGTCGGCCATGTCCTGGTAGCTCAGGTAACCGCCGTTGGCCTTGAAGTAATCGCCGATGGTGTGGGCGATCTCGCCCTTGTAGAACGCATCACGACCGCCGTCGGCGATCTTCTGCAGGGTGCTGGCCAGGTTCGGGTTCTTCCACATCTCGCCCTTGCGTGGAGCATGGCCGTTGATCGTGAACTGCTCCTTGAAGCCCGGGTACTGCGACAGCTTCGGCACCGAGCGATCCCAGTAGTAGGCAATCACCTCTGCCACCGGGTGCCCTTCGCGGGCGTAACGGATGGCCGGCGCCAGGTTGTCGGCCATCGGCTTGCGGCCGAAGCGATCGTGCAGGGCGAACCAGCCGTCGACCGCACCGGGCACAGACACCGGCAGCGGGCCGGTGGCCGGGATGTCCTTCAGGCCGCGGCGCTGGAACTCAGCCAGGGTGAGCGACTTCGGCGAGCGGCCCGAGCCGTTGTAGCCGTAGAGCCTCTGCGTCTTTGGGTCCCAGACGATGGCGAACAGGTCGCCACCGATGCCGTTGCCGGTCGGCTCCATCAGGCCGAGCGCGGCATTGGCCGCGATCGCCGCGTCGACTGCCGAGCCTCCGCCCTTCATCACGTCCAGCGCGATCTGGGTGGCCAGCGGCTGCGAGGTAGCCGCCATCGCATGCGGGGCGATCACCTCCGAACGGGTGGCGAAGGTGTGGCCGGTGATGCGGTCGGCGGCGATGGACAGTGCAGGCACGACAGCCAGCACGGCGGCGGCGAGCAGGGAGCGGGCAAGGCGTCGGGACACGGTCGGGTTCCGGTGGAAGGCTGATCGCCTGATCTTCGCCGCTGCGGCCTTCATGCGGTATCGGGCAGAGGTCATGGGCGATGGCCTTTCGGTGGGTGCCGACCAAGGTCGGCCCCACCAAGGCGAACAGCGACCCGGAATCCGCGCAAAAAGCGTATTGAAAGGAGTGAATTCGGGTTCACTGAAACACTTTCAGTGGCAACCATCCTTGTGCCGCAAGCGATTTAGCTGGACTCACTGGAAACCGATAAAAAAACTGTCGTGAGGGTTGACACCGCCAAAACGCCTGTGTTTCTCTCGATCGCATGTTGCATCACAACACGCCACCGCGAACCCACATTGAAGCCGCCGCCATCGGCGCCGCCTCGCTGCGTTCGATTCTTGTGCTCGTACTTATTACCCAACCCACAGGTGCGGGACGAGCCAGCGTGTAAGCAACAGACACACCGGAACTCTTCAAAAACCCGCACCCGCCCCGGTGCGGGTTTTTTCATTTCAGAACCTGGTTTCAGACGCAACCACCATGACCAACGCTCATCGCACAACCCGGACCTGCAGCACCATGCCTCGTGGTGGCTGTGCCTGTGCGATGCGCGGCGCCCCCTCCACCGCTTTCCCCTGACCGGCCGGCACGTCACCTCGACGACCGGCCGTTCTTTTTTCTTCCCACCGCAAGGAACCTCCCCCATGAGCACCAACGACCTGCCCCAGACCAAGATCGCCGTCGTCGGCTACGGCAGCCAGGGCCGCGCCCACGCACTGAACCTGCGCGAATCCGGCTTCGACGTGGTGGTAGGCCTGCGTCCGGGCGGCCCGACCGAAGCCAAGGCCCAGGCCGATGGATTCACCGTGGTGGCGCCCGCCGATGCGGTGAAGGACGCCGACCTGGTCGCCGTGCTGACCCCGGACATGGTGCAGAAGAAGCTCTACAACGATGTGCTGGCGCCGAACATGAAGCAGGGGGCGTGCCTGCTGTTCGCCCACGGCCTGAACGTGCACTACGGCATGATCGAGCCGCGCGCCGATCTGGACGTCGTGCTGGTCGCGCCGAAGGGCCCGGGTGCGCTGGTGCGCCGTGAGTACGAGATCGGCCGTGGCGTGCCGTGCATCTGGGCGGTCTACCAGGACGTCAGCGGCAAGGCCGCGCAGCATGCCCAGGCCTATGCGGCCGGCCTCGGCGGTGCCCGCGCCAACCTGATCCAGACCACCTTCAAGGAAGAGACCGAGACCGATCTGTTCGGCGAGCAGGCGGTGCTGTGTGGTGGTGCGTCGGCGCTGGTGCAGGCCGGTTTCGAGACCCTGGTGGAAGCCGGCTACCAGCCGGAGATCGCCTACTACGAAGTACTGCACGAGCTGAAGCTGATCGTCGACCTGTTCTATGAAGGCGGCATCTCGCGCATGCTGGAATTCATCTCCGAGACCGCGCAGTACGGCGACTACGTCAGCGGCCCGCGCGTGATCGACGCCGGCACCAAGGCACGCATGAAGGAAGTGCTGAAGGACATCCAGGACGGCACCTTCACCAAGAACTGGGTGGCCGAGTACGAAGCGGGCCTGCCGAACTACAACAGGTTCAAGCAGGCCGACCTGGAGCACCCGATCGAGAAGGTGGGCAAGGAACTGCGCGCCAAGATGGTCTGGTTGCAAGGACAGGCCGCGTAACCGCGCGGCCCTCCCCCACCCGCTTTGCAAGGTTCCCCCATGAACTCTTCCACACACCGCAGCGCGCCGCCCAACGGCGCGCGCTGGCTGACCCAGGCGCTGGAGGCCGAAGGCGTCCGCACGCTGTTCGGCTATCCCGGTGGCACCATCATGCCGTTCTACGACGCGCTGGTGGATTCGTCGCTGAAGCACATCCTGGTACGCCATGAGCAGGGCGCGGCGCTGGCCGCCAACGGTTTCGCCCGCGCCAGCAACCAGGTGGGCGTCTGCGTGGCCACCTCCGGCCCGGGCGCGTCGAACCTGGTCACCGGCATCGCCGATGCGATGCTGGATTCGGTACCGATGGTCTGCATCACCGGCCAGGTCGGCACGCCGCTGCTGGGCACCGACGCCTTCCAGGAACTGGATGTGTTCGGCCTGACGATGCCGATCGTCAAGCACAGCTGGCTGGTTCGCAGCGTCGATGACCTGCCGCGCGTGGTGGCCGATGCGTTCCGGATCGCCCGCGAAGGTCGCCCCGGCCCGGTGCTGATCGACCTGCCCAAGGACGTGCAGCTGGCCGACGCCAGCCATCTGCCGGCGCATGCGCCCAGCAGCGTCGAACCACCGCCGGCGCCGGCCGAGGCCGCCATTGCCGAAGCCATTGCCGCGCTGGCCGCGGCCGAGAAGCCGGTGGTCTACGCCGGCGGTGGCATCGCGCTGGGTGATGCGGTGCAGGACCTGCGCGATTTCGTCGAGGCCAGTGCCATCCCCACCGTGATGACGCTGCGCGGCCTGGGTGCACTGCCGGCCAGCCATCCGCAGTCGCTGGGCATGCTGGGCATGCACGGCACCCGCGCGGCCAACATGGCGGTGCAGGAAAGCGACCTGCTGCTGGTGCTGGGCGCACGCTTCGACGACCGTGCCACCGGCAAGCTGGCGGAGTTCGCACCGTTCGCCCGTGTCGTCCACATCGATGCCGATGCGTACGAGATCTCCAAGCTGCGCAGTGCCGATGTCGCCGTGCCCGGCAATGTCGGCCATGCCATCCGCGCCCTGCGTGCGGCCTTCCCCTCCCCCAAGGCCCACCAGGAGGCGTGGCGCAAGCGCTGTGCACAGCACCGCGATCGCTTCGCCGCGCGCTACGACGCACCGGGCCAGCACATCTACGCGCCGGCCCTGCTGAAGCGCCTGAGCGAGCTGGCCCCGGCCGATGCGGTGATCGCCTGCGACGTTGGCCAGCACCAGATGTGGGTGGCCCAGCACTGCCGCTTCAACCACCCGCGCAATCACCTGACCAGTGGCGCGCTGGGCACCATGGGCTTTGGCCTGCCGGCCGCGATGGGTGCGCAGTTCGCCTGCCCCGATCGCACCGTGGTGCTGGTGTCCGGCGACGGCAGCTTCATGATGAACGTGCAGGAGCTGGCCACCATTGCCCGCTGCCGCCTGCCGGTGAAGATCGTGCTGCTGGACAACAGTTCGCTGGGCATGGTGCGGCAGTGGCAGGAGCTGTTCTTCGCCGAGCGCTACAGCGAGATCGACCTGTCCGACAACCCGGACTTCGTGGCGCTGGCGCAGGTGTTCGGCATTTCCGCCACCCGCATCGACGCGCGGGATGACGTCGAGGGTGGCCTGGCCGCGCTGCTGGCCGAACCCGGCCCGGCACTGCTGCACGTGGCCATCGATGCACGCGCCAACGTATGGCCGCTGGTGCCACCGAACACCGCCAACAGCACGATGCTGGAAAGCAACCCCGCCCATGCCCGCCAGGAGATCCCCAATGCACTACCGGCTTGACCTGGTGCTGCACCCGGCCGAAGGCGCGCTGTTGCGCGTGATCGGCATGGCCGAGCGCCGTGGCTTCGCGCCGCGTGCGATCAGCGGTGCGCCGGTGGCCGCCGACGATGGCCGCTGGCACCTGCAGCTGGTGGTGGATGGCCAGCGCCCGGCGGAAACGCTGTGCCGGCAGATCGAGAAGATCTACGACTGCGTGTCCGTGCAGGTCACCGCCGTGGAAGGAGCATCCGTATGAACACCCGTACCGTAGTGACCACGGTGCCGGTACGGAGGCGTCTTCTTCGCCGCCCGTGCCCGCATGCGGCGGTCGCCTGCACCCCGCTGGTGGCCCATGCCGGCCGCTGATGCCAGCCAGGAAAGCGATGTCGGCGACGTAAGCGTCGCCGACGTACTGGCGGCGCAGGCCCGGCTGCGCCGCTTCCTGCCGCCTACCCCGCTGCACCATGCCGAGCGCTTCGGCACCTGGCTGAAGCTGGAGAACCTGCAGCGCACCGGGTCCTACAAGGTGCGCGGCGCGTTGAACGCGCTGCTGGCCGGCCGCGAGCGCGGCGATACCCGGCCGGTGATCTGCGCCTCGGCCGGCAACCATGCCCAGGGCGTGGCGTGGGCGGCCTACCGCCTGGACGTCCCGGCCATCACCGTGATGCCGCATGGCGCACCGGCGACCAAGATCGCCGGCGTCGCTCACTGGGGCGCCACCGTGCGCCAGCATGGCACCAGCTATGACGAGGCCTACGCCTTCGCCGTCGAACTGGCACAGCGCCATGGCTACCGCTTCCTGTCCGCGTTCGACGACGCCGATGTGATTGCCGGCCAGGGTACGGTCGGCATCGAGCTGGCCGCGCACGCGCCGGACGTGGTGATCGTGCCGATCGGTGGTGGCGGACTGGCCTCCGGCGTTGCACTGGCGCTGAAATCACAGGGCGTGCGCGTGATCGGCGCCCAGGTGGAAGGCGTTGACTCAATGGCGCGCGCCATCCGCGGCGACGTGCGCGAGATCGCCCCCGTCGCCTCGCTGGCCGACGGCGTGCGGGTGAAGATCCCTGGATTCCTGACCCGACGCCTGTGCACCTCGCTGCTGGACGACGTGGTGATCGTGCGCGAAGCCGAACTGCGTGAAACCCTGGTCCGGCTGGCACTGGAAGAACACATCATCGCCGAGGGCGCCGGTGCGCTGGCGCTGGCAGCCGGCCGCCGTGTCGCTGGCCGCCGCAAGTGCGCGGTGGTGTCCGGCGGGAATATCGATGCGGGTGTCCTGGCCGGCCTGCTTACCGACATCCGGCCGCGCCCGCCGCGCAAACCACGGCGACGGCGTAGTGAAACCCCACGCTCGCCCGGCAAGGCCAGCGCCCTCGCGTCCCCCACCTCTTCCCCTTCCCCCCTGCAAGCCGCCGCACCCGCTGTCGAGGAGATTTCCCTGTGACCACCATCGAACGAATTACCACCCCGCGCATCCGCATCTTCGACACCACCCTGCGTGACGGCGAGCAGTCCCCCGGCTGCAGCATGAGCCCGCCGCAGAAGCTGGTGATGGCGCGTGCGCTGGACGAACTGGGCGTGGACATCATCGAGACCGGCTTCCCGGCCAGCTCGCAGTCCGACCGCGAGGCGATGGCCCTGATCGGCCGTGAGCTGCGCCGCCCGAGCCTGAGCCTGGCCGTGCTGTCGCGCTGCCTGCAGGCCGATATCGAAACCTCGGCGCGTGCCCTGGAAGCTGCGGCCAACCCGCGCCTGCACGTGTTCCTGTCCACCAGCCCGCTGCACCGCGAACACAAGCTGCGGATGACCCGCGAGCAGGTGCTGGAATCGGTACGCAAGCATGTATCGCTGGCACGCTCGTACATCGACGATGTCGAATTCTCGGCCGAGGATGCCACCCGCACCGAGCTGGACTACCTGATCGAGGTCTCGCGCGTGGCCATTGCCGCCGGCGCCACCACCATCAACCTGCCCGACACCGTCGGCTTCACCACGCCGGAAGAGATCCGCGCGATGTTCCAGCAGGTCATCGCCGGCGTCGCCGATGTGCCGAATGCCGCCAACGTGATCTTCAGCGCGCATTGCCACAACGACCTGGGCCTGGCCGTGGCCAACTCGCTGGCCGCCATCGAAGGCGGCGCGCGCCAGGTCGAGTGCACCATCAACGGCATCGGCGAGCGTGCCGGCAACTGTTCGCTGGAAGAGATCGCGATGGTGCTGAAGGTACGCCAGGCCTTCTACGAGCAGGACAGTTCGATCAACACCCCGCGCATCGTCGGCACTTCGCAGCTGCTGCAGCGCCTGGTCGGCATGCCGGTGCAGCGCAACAAGGCCATCGTCGGCGCCAATGCCTTCGCCCACGAATCGGGCATCCACCAGCACGGCATGCTGCGCCATCGCGGCACCTACGAAATCATGCGCCCGGAAGACGTGGGCTGGGAGGATTCGCAGATGGTGCTGGGCCGCCACAGTGGCCGCGCCGCCGTCGAAGCGAGGCTGCGCGCGCTGGGCTTCTGGCTGGACGAAGACGAACTGAAGCTGGTGTTCGAGCAGTTCAAGGGCCTGTGCGAACAGCAGCGCGTGGTGACCGATGCCGACCTGCAGGCGCTGATGCAGGGCGGCGGCTCCAACGCACAGGGCTACCGCCTGGCGTCGATGACCATCAGCGATGTCGGCAGCCGCGCCAACGCGCTGGTGGAACTGTCCGACCCCGACGGCAACCGCGTGGCCGAGACCGCGCAGGGCGACGGCCCGGTCGATGCGCTGTTCGGCGCGCTGTCGGCCGCCACCGGCGTACAGCTGATGCTGGACAGCTACCACGTGCACAGCGTGGGCATCGGCGCCGATGCGCGCGGCGAGGCCAACCTGAGCGTGCGCCACGACGGCGTGGAGTACGACGGCACCGGCACCAGCAAGGACATCATCGAAGCCTCCGCGCTGGCCTGGCTGGACGTGGCCAACCGCCTGCTGCGCCAGCGCCACGCCGCCGCCCACAGCAGCACCGACGTTCCCACCCCCGCAACCGCCTGAGGAACCCGAGATGAGCGCCTTCGACACTCCTACCGCAGCCGCTGGCCAGCAGTGGAACGCCCAGGACTATGCGATCGATGCCGGCTTCGTACCGTTGCTCGGTGGCGCGGTCGCGCGCCTGCTCGATCCGCGCGCCGGTGAGCGCATCCTCGACCTGGGCTGTGGCGACGGCGTGCTCAGCACCGAACTGGCCCTGAGCGGCGCGCGCATCCACGGCGTGGACGCGTCGCCGGAACTGGTGATCGCCGCCCGTGCACGTGGCGTCGACGCGCAGGTGATGGACGGCCACGCGTTGTCGTTCGACAGCGAGTTCGATGCGGTCTTCAGCAATGCCGCATTGCATTGGATGGGCAACCCGGACCGCGTGCTGGAAGGCGTGCGTCGCGCGCTGCGCCCCGGTGGCCGCTTCGTCGCCGAGTTCGGCGGCCATGGCAACGTGGCCACGATCGTCGCGGCGGTACAGGCCGCACGCGTGGCCCACGGCCATGGCGCCAGCACCTTCCAGTGGTACTTCCCGAGCGCCGATGCCTATGCCGACCGCCTGCGCCAGCATGGCTTCCAGGTGCAACTGACCGAATGCACGCCGCGCCCGACCCCACTGCCGACCGGCGTAGCCGGCTGGCTGCGGGTATTCGCCGCGCCGCTGCTGGATGACCTGCCCGCCGAGGCCCGCGCCACCGTGCGCGAGGCGGCCACCGCGTTGCTGGCCGACCTGCCACGCAATGCCGCCGGCCAGCCGCTGGCCGACTACGTGCGCCTGCGTGTGCTCGCCCGCCGTCGCTGACTTGACCGTTCCGCTTACTTTACTGATGTTCGCTATCTCGTACTTCTGCCAGGCATACGCATGACTTCCGCACCCCGCACCCTGTACGACAAACTGTGGGACGCCCACGTGGTGGTTCCCGAATCCGAGAGCGCGCCCGCCGTGCTGTACATCGACCTGCACCTGATCCACGAGGTGACCTCGCCACAGGCATTCACCGAACTGCGCGAGCGCGGCCTGGCGCCGCGCCGCCCGGACCGCACCAAGGCGACGATGGACCACTCCACGCCGACCTTGCCGGCTGCGGCCGACGGCACGCTGCCCTACGCCAGCGCCGCTTCCGAGGCACAGGTCGCCACCCTGGCGCGAAATTGCGCCGAGCACGGTATCGAACTGTTCGACATGGCCTCGGACAACCGCGGCATCGTCCACGTCATTGCGCCGGAACAGGGCTTCACCCAGCCGGGCATGACCATCGTCTGCGGTGACAGTCACACCTCCACCCACGGTGCATTCGGCTCGCTGGCCTTCGGCATCGGCACCAGCGAGGTCGGCCACGTGCTGGCCACGCAGTGCCTGCTGCAGCGCAAGGCCAAGACCTTCGCGATCACCGTTGACGGTGCGCTGGCACCCGGCGTCGGCGCCAAGGATGTGGTCCTGCACATCATCGGCGTGATCGGCGTCAACGGCGGCACCGGCCACGTGATCGAGTTCCGTGGCAGCACCATCGAAGCGATGGACATGGAACAGCGCATGACCCTGTGCAACATGTCGATCGAAGCAGGTGCACGCGCCGGCATGGTCGCGCCCGACCAGGTCACCTTCGACTTCGTCGCCGCTACGCCGCGCGGCCCCAAGGGCGCCGACTTCGACGCTGCCGTGGCGCGCTGGCAACAGCTGCGCAGCGATGATGGCGCGCGCTTCGACAGCGAAGTGCACATCGACGCCGCCGACATCCGCCCGACCCTGACCTGGGGAACGCATCCGGGTACCGCGATCGCCGTGGATGCGCCGATTCCCGCCGCCAACGATGCCGCCGCACAGAAGGGCCTGGACTACATGCACTTCCAGGCCGGCAAGGCGCTGGCGGGCACACCGGTGGACGTAGTGTTCGTTGGTTCGTGCACCAACGGCCGCCTGAGCGACATGCGCGAAGTCGCACAGGTGCTGCGCGGCCGTCGTGTCGCCGAGCGCGTGCGCATGCTGGTGGTACCGGGCTCGGAGATCGTCAAGCGCGAGGCCGAGGCCGAGGGCATCCACGAGATCGTGCGCGCGGCCGGTGCCGAATGGCGCGAGCCGGGCTGCTCGATGTGCATCGCGATGAACGGCGATCTGGTCGCCCCCGGCCAGCTGGCCGTGAGCACCAGCAACCGCAATTTCGAAGGCCGCCAGGGCCCCGGTTCGCGCACGCTGCTGGCCTCGCCGATGAGCGCCGCATGGGCGGCGGTGAACGGGCACGTCGCAGATACCCGCGAACTGTTCGCACAGGAGGTGGCGTGATGGCCGGTTTCCGTACCCTGACCTCGGCCAGCGTGGTGCTGCGCCAGACCAACATCGACACCGACCAGATCATCCCGGCGCGGTTCCTGTCCACCACCGAGCGTGCCGGGCTGGGTCGCAACGCGTTCAACGACTGGCGCTGGCAAGCTGATGGTTCGCCGGTGGCCGACTTCGCCTTCAACCAACCGCACAACGCCGGCCGCAGCATCCTGCTGGCGGGCCGCAATTTCGGTTGCGGCTCGTCGCGCGAACACGCTCCCTGGGCACTGACCGACCTGGGCCTGCGTGCCATCGTCAGCAGCGAGATCGCGGACATCTTCCGCGGCAACGCGCTGAAGAACGGCCTGCTGCCGATCGTGCTGGACGAGGCCGACGTGCAGGCGCTGATGCAGCGCCCGGACGATGCGCTGACCATCGACGTGGCTGCGCGCGAACTGCGCACCCCCGATGGCCGCGTCTATTCCTTCCCGCTGGATGGCTTCTCGCAGACCTGCCTGCTGGAAGGCGTCGACCAGTTGGGGTATCTGCTGGGCCGTGTCCCTGAAATCGAACGTTACGAGAGTGAGCATGCACGCTGAAATTGTTGTCCTGCCCGGTGATGGCATCGGCCCGGAAGTGGCCGCCGCGGCAGTTGCCGTCCTGAAGGCGGTCGCCGGACGCTTCAACCACACCTTCACCTTCAGCGAGCACGACATCGGTGGCATTGCCATCGACCGCCACGGTGAACCGCTGCCGGCGTCGACCCTCGCCGCCTGCCAGGCCGCCAATGCGGTGCTGCTGGGCGCGGTCGGCGGCCCGAAGTGGTCCGACCCGAACGCCAAGGTGCGCCCGGAACAGGGCCTGCTGGCGATCCGCAAGGCGCTGGGCCTGTATGCGAACCTGCGCCCGGTGCGTACCCACGAGGCCGCGCTGCACGCCTCGCCGATCAAGGCCGAGCTGCTGCAGGGCGTGGACTTCGTGGTGGTGCGTGAACTGACCGGCGGCATCTACTTCGGCGACAAGACCCGCGACGCCGACAGCGCCAGCGACCTGTGCCGCTACACCGTGGCCGAAATCGAGCGCGTGCTGCGCAGCGCCTTCCGCCTGGCCCAGCAGCGTCGCGGCAAGGTCACTTCGGTGGACAAGGCCAATGTGCTGGAAACCTCGCGCCTGTGGCGCGACGTGGCCGCACGCATCGGCCGCGAGGAGTTCCCGGACGTGGCGCTGGAGCACCAGTTGGTCGACTCGATGGCCATGCACCTGCTGGCCAAGCCACGCGAGTACGACGTGATCGTCACCGAGAACATGTTCGGCGACATCCTCACCGATGAGGCCTCGATGCTGGCCGGTTCGCTGGGCCTGCTGCCGTCGGCCTCGCTGGGCGAGCCGGGTGCGGTGGGCATTTACGAGCCCATCCACGGTTCGGCCCCGGACATCGCCGGCAAGGGCATTGCCAATCCGTACGCGACAATCTTCAGCGCCGCGATGCTGCTGCGCCATTCGCTGGGGCTGGAGGCCGAAGCGGCAGCCGTGGAAGCCGCCGTGCATGCGGTGCTGGATGACGGCGTGTTCACTGCTGATCTGGCTGCGAAGGGCAAGGCGGTGAGCACCGCGGCAGCGACCGACGCGGTGCTGGCGAAGCTGGGCTGATCCGGTAGCGCCACGCCATGCGTGGCGCGCTTCCCGTCGGATATCGTGCGCAGCCCCCCCATGGGGTGGCTCTACTGGTAGACCCACGCCATGCGTGGCTGCGTTACTTGGTGGTGTACCCACCATTGACCAGGATCGTCTGCCCGGTCATCCACCAGCCATCCGTCACCAGGAAGCGGATCCACGGCACGATATCGGCGATGTCGGTCAGCCCGGTGCGGGTGAACGCCGACAACGCCGCCGCAGTCTTGTGATACGCCTGCGCATCGGCGCTCTCGGCCGGATAGAAGAACGGCGTGTCCATCGGACCGGGACCGATCGCGGTCACCGAAATGCCGCGCTCGCCGAACTCCTTCGACGCCGCGCGGGTGAAGTGCTCGACCGGCGCCTTGGTGCCGGCGTAGCTGGAATAGAACGGCGTGAACGCACCCAGCAGCGAGGTGACCAGGGTGCAGATGCGGCCACCGTCATTGACGTGGCGACCTGCCTCCTTCAGGAAGAAGAACGCGGCCTTGGCATTGACCGCGCTCATCTCGTCGTACTCCACTTCGCTGATGTCCAGCAGCGGTTTCTTCAATACCTTGCCGACCGTATTGATGGCGATGTCGGGACGGCCGACTGCGGCCACGGCATCGGCGAACAAGCGCTCCATCGCTGCCGCCGAGGTCAGGTCGCCCTGCAGGGCCACCGCCTTGCTGCCGGCGGCCTGCACCGCGGCTACCGTCGCTTCTGCGTCGGGCTGGGTAGCGGCACTGTTGTAGTGGATGACGATGGCTTTGGCGCCCTGTGCGGCGAAGTCGCGGGCGATCAGGCCACCCAGGTTCTTGGCGCCACCGGCGATCAGCACGGTCTTGCCCTTGAGGGAATGCTCGGTCATGGCTTCGGTCTCGGGAGGGGGCTGCCCGGGGTGGCAACCCTGCCCTGACGACGATATCGTGCAGAAAATGCGGATAAAGCCCGCCACTTTGACTTAACTTTCCAGATCCAGCGAACAATGGACCGGATCGATCGCTTCCGCATCTTCACCCGGGTCGTGGAGTGCGCCAGCTTCACGCGCGCCGCCGACCAGTTGGGCCTGCCCCGTTCCACGGTCTCGGCAGCCATTGCGGAGCTGGAGCAGCGGCTCGGCACCCGCCTGCTGCAGCGCTCGACCCGCCGGGTGTCCACCACCCACGACGGCGACGTGTTCCATGCGCGCTGCCTGCGCCTGATCGCGGAGGTCGAAGACGCCGAATCGCTGTTCCTCCAGGTCGACGCCCAGCCGTCGGGCCTGCTGAAGATCGACGTACCCAGCCGCATCGGCCGCCGCATCATCGCACCGGCGCTGCCCGGGTTCTTCGCGCAGTATCCGCAGGTGGAAGTCGACCTGGGCATGACCGACCGCGCGGTGAACCTGATCGAAGACGGTTGCGATGCGGTGCTGCGGGTCGGCCAACTGGGCGATTCCAGCCTGGTGGCGCGCACGCTGGGCCAACTGGATTTTGTCAACGTTGCGGCGCCGGCCTACCTGCGCGAACACGGCGTGCCGCAGCATCCTGCCGACCTGCCGCAGCACCGCGCGGTGAACTACGCGTCGCCGACCACGGCACGGGTGGAACCGTGGGAGTGGCAGGACGGCGGCCAACTGCGCACGCTGCCGATGCCTGGCTGGGTGCGTGTGAACAGCGCCGAGGCATCGATTGCGTGCTGTGTGGCGGGGTTGGGTCTTTTGCAGATTCCGCGCTACGACGTACAGGCCGAGCTGCAATCCGGCGCGCTGGTGGAGGTGATGCCACAGCACGTCGCACAGCCATTGCCGGTCACCCTGCTGCAGCCGCATCGGCAGCACCGTGCGCTGCGCGTGCAGGTGTTCATCGAATGGTTGCTGCCGGTGCTACGGATCGGTCTGCAGCTGCAGTAGATCCACGCCCTGCGTGGATGCATGCATCCGTGCCAACCAAGGTTGGCACCTACCGAGCGATGGCGAATCGCAGTAGATCCACGCCATGCGTGGATGACGGAGCCTGGAAATCCGCAGCCACCCATGGGGTGGCTCTACTGGAAGATGTGCCAGCCAGGGTTGGCACCTACCAGGGGCCGCGGCCGCAGAACCCGGGGCATCACGCCCCGGATTCATCGGGCTTCACCCGGAACCACGCCGCGTACAACGCCGGCAGGAACACCAGGGTCAGCACCGTACCGACGATCAGGCCGCCCATGATCGAGATCGCCATCGATCCGTAGAACGCGCTGCGCGACAGCGGAATCATCGCCAGCACGGCTGCCAGTGCGGTCAGCACGATCGGGCGGAAGCGGCGCACCGTGGCGTCGATGATCGAATGCCAACGGTCATGCCCGGCATCGATGTCCTGCTGGATCTGGTCGATCAGGATCACCGAGTTGCGCATGATCATGCCGGCCAGTGCGATCGTGCCCAGCAGCGCGACGAAGCCGAACGGCGCCCGGAACAGCAGCAGGAACAGGGTCGCACCGATGATGCCCAGCGGCGCGGTCACCAGCACCATCGCTGCGCGCGAGAAGCTGCGCAGCTGCAGCATCAGCAGCGTGGCCACCACCACCAGGAACAGCGGCATGCCCGCCTTGATCGAGTTCTGGCCACGCGCCGAATCCTCCACGGTACCGCCGGTTTCCAGCAGGTAACCACTGGGCAGCTCGGCACGGATGCCGTCCAGTGTGGGCAGGATCTGATGCACCACGTCCAGCGCCTGCATGCCATCACTGATGTCGGCGCGCACAGTCACCGTCGGCAACCGGTTACGGTGCCAGATGATGCCGTCCTCGAAGCCGTACTCCATCGTCGCCACCTGCGACAGCGTGATGCTGCCACCGTTGGCGGTGGGCATCGACAGGCTGGACAGCAGCTCCAGCTGGTTGCGCTCATCGGCCGGCCCGCGCAGCAGCATCTCGATCTGGCGATTGCCCTCGCGATACACGCTGACCGATTGCCCGGCCAACGAACTGGACAGGAACTGGCTGACCTGGGCGCTGCTCACGCCCAGCGCGCGGGCGCGCTCCTGGTCGACCACCAGGCGCACCACCTTGCTCGGCTCGCTCCAGTCCAGGTTGACGTTCATCACGTGCGGGTTCTCCCGCACCTTGGCCTCGACCTGGCGCGCGATCGCCTGCACCTTCTCGATGTGCTCGCCGGAGATGCGCATCTGCACCGGATAGCCGACCGGCGGGCCGTTCTCCAGGCGGGTCACGCGCATCTGCACGTCCGGGAACTTCGGGATCACCTCGTGCAGCAGCCAGTCGCGGGTGCTTTCGCGTGACCTGATGTCCTTGGCCAGCACCACGAACTGGGCGAAGTTGGTCGCCGGCAGCTGCTGGTCCAGCGGCAGGTAGAAGCGCGGCGAACCGGTGCCCACATAGGACACGTAGTTGGCAATGCCCTCGCGGCTGGACAGCAGCTTCTCCAGCTTCTCGGCCTGGGCCTGGGTCGAGCGCAGCGAGGCGCCCTCGGCCAGCTCGATGTCCACCATCAGTTCCGGCCGGGTCGAGTCCGGGAAGAACTGCTGCGGCACGAAGCGGAACATCATCAGCGAGAACACGAACAGGCCGATGGTCGCCGCGATCACCCACCAGCGATGCCGCAGGCAGGTATCGAGGAAGCGACGGAAACTACGATAGAACGGGCGCTGGTACGGATCGTGGTCGTGCCCGTGCTGCGGCGGCGCGATCAGGTTGGCCAGCGCCGGATAGCGGTCGGCCCACTGCTGGCGCTTGGCGTGCCAGCGCGCGGACAGGCTGCCCGGCTTCGGCGGCTGCGGATTGAACAGGTCCGGCAGCATCTTGTCGCCCAGGTAAGGGATGAACAGCACCGCTGCGATCCACGACACCACCAGCGCGATGGTCACCACCTGGAACAGCGAGCGGGTGTATTCACCGGTACTCGATGCCGCAGTGGCAATGGGCAGGAAGCCGGCCGCGGTGATCAGGGTGCCGGTCAGCATCGGGAAAGCGGTCGACTCCCAGGCGAAACTGGCGGCGCGCAGGCGGTCGTAGCCCTGCTCCATCTTGGTGGCCATCATCTCCACCGCGATGATCGCATCATCCACCAGCAGGCCCAGCGCCAGCACCAATGCACCCAGCGAGATCTTGTGCAGGCCGATGTCGAAGTAGTGCATGACGAAGAAGGTCATCGCCAGCACCAGCGGGATGGTCACGCCCACCACCAGGCCGGTGCGCAGGCCCAGCGAGAAGAAGCTGACCAGCAGCACGATCACCACCGCCTCGGTCAGCACCTGCACGAACTCGCCGACCGACTCTTCCACCGATTGCGGCTGGTCGGACACCTTGCGCAGCTGCATGCCGGCCGGCAGGGTCTTCTGCAGGCGTTCGAACTCGGCATCGAGGTTGGCGCCGAGCTTGAGGATGTCACCGCCATCCTTCATCGCCACCGCCAGGCCGATCGCCTCTTCGCCCATGAAGCGCATCTTCGGCGACGCCGGATCGGCGAAGCCGCGCTTGACCTCGGCGATGTCGCCCAGGTGCACGGTGCGGTCACCGGCGCGGATCGGGAACTGACGGATCGCTTCGATGTCGTTGAACTGGCCGGTCACCCGCAGCTGCACCCGATCGGTGGCGGTCTCGAAGAAGCTGGTGCCGGTCACTGCATTCTGGTCGGCCAGCGCCTGCTGCACCTGCTGCATCGACACGCCCAGCGTGGCCAGCCGGGTGTTGGACAGTTCGATCCACACCTTCTCGTCCTGCAGGCCGACCAGGTCGATCTTGCCGACGTCGGGCACCCGCTGCAGTTCCAGCTGGATGCGGTCGGCGTAGTCGCGCATCACCGCATAGTCGAAGCCCTTGCCGGTCAACGCATAGATGTTGCCGTAGGTGTCGCCGAACTCATCGTTGAAGAACGGACCGACGATCTCGCGTGGCAGCGTCGGGCGGATGTCGCCCACGCGCTTGCGCACCTGGTACCACAGGTCCGGGATCTGCCTGGAGCGCAGGCTGTCGCGCGCCATGAAGATGATCTGCGATTCGCCCGGACGCGAGTACGAGCGGATGAACTCGTACTCGCCGGTATTCATCAGCGCCTTCTCGAGCGGCTCGGTCACCTGCCGCGAGACCTGCTCGGCAGTGGCCCCGGGCCACAATGTGCGCACCACCATCGCCTTGAAGGTGAACGGCGGGTCCTCGGACTGGCCCAGATGCTTGTACGACCATGCGCCGATCAGCGCGAAGGCCAGCATCGCAAACAGCACCAGCGGGCGGTTGGACAACGCCCACTCGGAAAGATTGAAGCGGCGCACCGGCTTACTCCCTGGCCTTGGCGGCAGCGGCCGGCGTAGCCGGCTTCAGCACGGGACGGTTCTGCCGGTCCACGGCGATCACCGGCTGACCGGCCCGCAGCAGGTGGCCACCCGCAGCAACTACCCAGTCCCCCCCGCTCACGCCCGACAGTACCGGTACCGTCTCGCTGCCAAACACACCGGTGGTAACCGTTGCGGCCCTCAGCGTGCTGTTGGCTGGATCGACCACCCATACGCTGGCGGCACCGTTGACACCGCGCTGCAGCGCGCCGAGCGGCAGCTGCAGGGTGCCGTGGCGACCGGCGCTGCTGTAGACGCGGGCACTCTGGCCCAGTTCGACGTCGGCCAGCGCATCGGCCGGCAGGCTGACCCGGGTCGCATAGGTGCGAGCCTGCGGATCGGCAGCGGCGGCAATCTCCCGGATCGTGCCCGGCAGGCGCTGGCCGGGGCGGTTCCACAACTCCACCTCGACCGGCTGGCCCACCGCATAGTCGCGGATGGTGGCCTCGGGCAGGTCGATCAGCACTTCGCGGCCACCGTCGGCAGCCAGGTTGAAGATGGTCTGCCCGGCGGACACCACCTGCCCGGCCTCGGCCTCGCGGCTGGCGATCACACCGTCGGCTGGCGCGCGCAGCTGTGCGTAGCCGGCCTGGTTGCGCAACACATCGAGGTTGGCGCGGGCGGCGTTGGCCTGGCCCTGCGCGGCCTTGAACGCGGCGGACTGCTGGTCCAGCTGCGAGCGGCTGACCAGCTGCTGGTCGGCCAGCACCTGGTAACGCTTGAGGTCATCGCGGGCACGCACCAGATCGGCTTCGGCTGCCGCCAGCTGCGCCTGCGAGGCACGGGCCTGCAGCGCGAAGTCGGCCACGTCCAGCTCGGCCAGCACGTCGCCCTTCTTCACCCGTTGCCCGGCATCGACGTGGCGCTTGACCAGGTTGCCGCCAACGCGGAACGACAGCGGGCTTTCCTGCCGGGCACGCACCGTGCCCGGGAACGCCGCCGGCGCCTGCCCGGCCTGCTCGCCGGGGTGAACCACCAGCACCGGTACGGCCGCCGGTGGCGCCTGTTCCTGCCCCGAACAGGCTGCCAGCGCAGCCATCCACACCATACCGCCCATCCAGCGCACGATCTTCATCGGTCAACGTCCTGAAACGCAGGGTTGCAACTAAGGAGGGAGCCGCGACTGCCGGCCCAATTTAATAAACCGGCCGGTATAGTATAAATATCGAACCGCTTGGTCTAGTATTGTTGCGATGAGTTCTCCCACTTCCCGCAAGCCGTCGGCCAAGCCCGCTGCCAAGGCCGCCGGACCCGGGCGCCCCAAGGACCTCGGCAAGCGCGCGGCGATCCTTGAAGCAGCCAAGGCACTGTTCATCGAACAGGGGTATACCGGCGTGAGCATGGACACCATCGCCGCTCAGGCCGGCGTCTCGAAGCTGACTGTGTACAGCCACTTTGGCGACAAGGAGACGCTGTTCTCCGAGGCGGTGCAGTCAAAGTGCGTTGAAATGCTGCCCGACGCGTTGTTCGTAGCCGACGCGGACGGCCCGCTGCGCGACCAGCTGATCGGTATCGGCCTGGCCTTCTTCGAGCTGATCACCTCCGACGCGGCGATCTCGATCCAGCGCATGATGATGGCGCCGGAGACCGACGAACGCCTGCGCGCGCTGTTCTGGAAAGCCGGCCCCGAGCGTACCTGCGAGGCGCTGGCCGATTTCCTGCGCGCCCGCGCCGAACGCGGCGAACTGGAGATCACCGACTGTGCTCTGGCCGGCGAGCAGTTCCTGACCCTGGTCAAGGGCGAAGTGCACATGCATATGATGTGCGGCATGCCACTGTCGCCCGTGGAATGCGACCCTGTTGCCCACGTGACCGCCAGCATCGACTTCTTCCTGCGCGCCTACGCGCCGCGAGGGGCCGGAACGGCTGAATAACCAAAACTGAACGAACCGGAGGTCGCGATGACTTCCGGCACTGCGACCCCGGCCCCCGGCAGCTGATGCTCTGGGCGCGCCGCCGGCCTCCGGCACCGGTAAAATGGCCGGCCCACTGCGCTGGATTTGAACCTCATGACGATTGATTACGCCCACGCCCGCGAACTGATGGTGGAACAGCAGATCCGTCCCTGGGACGTGCTGGACATCAAGGTGCTCGACGTCCTGGCTCGCCTGCCGCGCGAGGCCTTTGTCGCCGACGCGCACCGGGCACTGGCCTACGCCGATGTCGAACTGCCGATCGGCCACGGCCAGAAGATGATGAAGCCGGTCATCGAGGGCCGTACCCTGCAGGCACTGGACCTGCAGCCGGGTGACGAAGTACTGGAAATCGGCACGGGCAGCGGCTTCCTGTCGGCCTGCATCGGCGCGCTGGCGCGCGATGTGCTGAGCCTGGAAATCGACCCGGAGCTGGCCGCCGCTGCGCGTGCCCGCCTGGACGCCTCCGGCCTGGGCAGCAACGTCCGCGTGGAAGTGGCCGATGCCCTGTCCTGGCAGACCGAACGCCGCTTTGACGTGATCTGTGTCACTGGTGCGGTCGACGTGGTGCCGTCACAGTTCGCCTCGTGGCTGCGTCCGGGTGGCCGCCTGTTCGTGATCCACGGCCGCTCGCCGGCGATGGAGGCCCTGCTGGTCAAGGCCGACGGCAGCTCCGAGTCGCTGTTCGAGACCGATATCGATTACCTGCGTGGTGCCGCCCCGGCCCCCCAGTTCCACCTCTGAGTCCAAGGAAGCCGCAATGATCCGCCGATCCCTCGCTGTTGCGCTGGCCACTGCCCTGCTGCCGTTGTCCGCCCATGCCGCCGACCTGCTGCAGGTCTACGAAATGGCCCGCAACGGCGATCCGCAGCTGTCGGCCGCCGAATCGACCCGGCTGTACGACAAGGAAGGCGCCGTGCAGGCGCGTGCCGCCCTGCTGCCGCAGATCAACGGCCAGGCCGCGCTGAACCGCACGCGCAGCGAGCCGAACGCCGACGCCAACTCCGGCTCGTTCACCAACAAGCGCCGCACCTACACGATCGACGGCAGCCAGACGCTGTTCAACTGGACCCAGATCAATAACCTGCGCTCGCAGCGTGAGCTGAGCAAGGCGGCGGACTTCACCCTCGAATCGGCCAACGACAACCTGATCGTGCGCACCTCGGCGGCCTACTTCAATGTGCTGGTGGCGATCGAATCGCTGAACGCCGCACAGACCAATGAAGCGGCCGCGAAGAAGCAGTTCGACTTCGCCGACAAGCGCCTGGAAGTGGGCCTGGCGCCGATCACCGACGTGCACGAAGCACGCGCCCAGTACGACCAGGCGCGCGCCAACACCATCATCGCGCAGAACACCCTGGCCGATAACTACCAGGCCCTGACCGAACTGACCGGCCAGCCGGTGACCAACCTGCGTGGCCTGCCGGCGGACTTCCGCCCGGAAGTGCCGGCCAACCGCGGCAACATCGACGAGCTGGTGCAGCAGGCCACCACCCAGAATCCGGCGCTGAAGGCGCAGGAGCTGAAGGTCAGTGCCGCCGAAGCCGGCGTGCAGGCTGCCCGTGGTGGTCATTACCCGACCCTGTCGCTGGGCGGCAGCTGGGGCAAGAGCGCCACCTGGGGCGACAGCACCGGTGCCGGCTCGCTGTCGCCGGATGCGCGCACCAACAGCATCGGCCTGACCCTGAGCGTGCCGATCTTCTCCGGTGGTGCCACCCAGTCCGGCGTGCGCCAGGCGCTGGCGCAGCGTGACATCGCCCAGGACGGCTACGAGCAGCAGAAGCGTGCCCTGGATCGCAATACCCGCAATGCCTACCAGACCCTGGTGCAGGGCATCAGCGAAGTGGAAGCCCGCCGCCTGGCGGTGGTTTCGGCGCAGAGCGCGTACGACGCCTCGCAGGTGGGCCTGGAAGTCGGTACCCGTACCGTGCTGGATGTGATCCAGAACCAGCGCATCCTGTTCTCGGCGCAGCTGGACTATGCCCAGGCCCGCTACACCTTCCTGCAGAACCGCCTGCTGCTGAGCCAGTCGCTGGGTGCGCTGGACGTGGCCGAACTGCAGGACGTCAATCGGCTGCTGACCCAGGACGCGGGCAACCCGGCCACGACCACGCACTGAGTCGCCGCCCCTGCAACGAAAAAGCCACCCGCGAGGGTGGCTTTTTTGCAGGTGCTGCATCCACACACGCGCCCCCCCCCCCCCGGCGTGGCCCCACGAACCGTCAGCCCGGCCACGCGCGCAGGCGTTCCAACGCCGCAAGCACGCACAGCGCGGCTGCCAAAGGGGCCAGCATCGACATCATCAGCCCGCAGCCGGCTGCGCCTTGCCGGGTGTCATCCCGACGCCGCCGCAGCACCGCCAGGCACAGCGCCGCCATCACCGCCAGCGTTGCCGGACCCGGCAGCGCCGGCAAGGTGCCCTGCGGCAGCCACAACACCAGCATCACCGCCGGCAGCGCAACCACCATTGCGCTCAGGCGCGTGCGGGATCGTCCCGCCGCGTCAGCTGCGCGGAGCCACAACGATGTGGCCAACCGGACGGCCAGCATCAGCAGCACCAACTGCAGGGCGGCCAGGCCCGCTGCCCCGGCCAGGGGCAACAATGGCAGCATCCACTGCAGCTCGGGGTGCACCTGCAGCGCCACCGCCAGTGGCCGGGTACTGGCGAGCGCGGAAAACTCGACCAGCCCGGCCTGCAATGCTGCCAGCACGATCAGCAGCAGCATCGCCAGCAACGAGACCAGCGCCAGCACCGCCGGCTGCCACATCGCGCCCTGGCGGCGCAGCGCAGGAAAGCCCAGTGCCAGGCCCACGCTGGCAAATATGCCCAGCAGCGGCACCGCAGCCGCCAGCACGCCCCCCAGCCCGAAGCGATACGGCGCGGTCGCCGGAGGCAGCCAGGGAATCCAATGCCCGTAGTGCACGTGACGTGCCGCCAGCGCCAGCAGCAACACCCCCACACCGATCTTCACCGTCAGCAGCGCACAGGCCGCCAGGGCCACACCCCGCGGCGGCAGCAACGCGAGCGCGCTCAACGTCAGCAGGCCCACGGCCGCCGCTATCTGCACGGGCAGCCAGTCGTTGGCATGGAGGCCTCCGGTAGCCAGCACCGCATGTACATGGCGGGCCATGGACTGTGCCGCGCCCGCTGTGGTCGCCGTCAGCTCAAGCAACAGGATCGTGCCCAGAACGACGGCCACCCGTGGCCCCCAGCTGGCGGCCAGCAGCCCGTACAGGCCATCGGCCGCCGGCAGTCGCAGCACCAGATCCTGCAGGCAGCACAGCACCAGGCCAGCCCCCAGTGCGGCCAGCAACAGGCTCAGTACGATGGCGGGGCCCGCCTGTGCCGCCGTGTGCTGGCCCACCAGCGCGATCACGCTGCCGCCCACCAGCAGCGTCAGTGCCACCACAGCCAGGTGGTCCATCCCCAAGCGCGCCCCACCGGTGCCGTCCCTGCCCCTGTCGCCGTCCATCGCAAGTTCCCTTGATATCCGCCCAAGCGCGGTCGACAGCAGGCTGGCAGCCTGCGTCGTCCTGCGGAATCGGAATCGGTGCTGCGTGCGCCACGATGTGATGGCAGGCACGCTGCCATCGGCAGGGTCGGTCCAGCAACGACAGAAAAATCGTCGCTAAGCAGAATTGATGAAGTTGATCACGACAACGCAGCGCAGCGCCGCCGACGCCGCAACGCCGGGATCACTCGCGTGGCGGTGGCAGGTGCGGTGCGACCAGCGCAAGCGTGCGCTGCAGCGCGCCACGGCCATTGCTGACCAACGTGCAGCCCGCACGCGCCATGTCTTCGCGGGCCTGCGCATCTTCAAGCAGATGCTGCAGCAGGTCGCCCACCGCCTGCGCATCTTCGCCGATCAGCAGCGCACCGGCCTCGCGCATGCGCCGGGAGATTTCCGCGAAGTTGTGCAGGTGCGGGCCGGTCACCGCCGCGGTTCCCATCGCAGCGGGCTCCAGCAGGTTGTGGCCACCGATGGCCTGCAGGCTGCCGCCGACGAAGGCGACCTGGGCGCAGGCGTAGAACGGCATCAGCTCGCCGAGGGTATCGATGACGAACACGTCTGTGGCGGCGTGCGGCCACTGGTCCACGCGGCGGGTCGCCACGCTCCAGCCCTGTTCGCGCGCCAGCGCTTCCACCTTGGGGAAACGTTCGGGATGGCGCGGTGCCCACAGCAGCAGCAGATCCGGATGCTGCTGGCGCAGGCGGCGGTGCAGGTCGATCACCGCCTGCTCTTCGCCGTCATGGGTACTGGCGGCGATCCATACCGGGCGCGCGCCCGGCACCCGTGCATGGAACTGTTCGACGAAGCCCTGCACGTCCGGCGTGGTGATGTCGAACTTCAGGTTGCCCAGTGCCTGCACCTGGCCGGGCTCCGCCCCCAGCTGCACGAAGCGCTCGGCATCGTCCTGCGACTGCGCGGCCACGCAGGTGACGGTGCGCAGGGCGCGGCGGATCAATGCGGCCAGCAGCCGGTAGCCGCGCAGCGAACGCGCCGACAAGCGGGCATTGAGGATGTAGACCGGAACACCACGGTCACGGCAGCCGAACAGCATGTTCGGCCACAACTCGGTTTCCAGGATCAGCGCCAGGCTGGGCTGGAAATGGCCGAGGAAGCGGTTGACGCTGCCCGGCACGTCGTACGGCAGGTAGACATGGTCCAGCGCGTCGCCCCAGAGCGCACGCACGCGCTCGGAGCCGGTCGGAGTGATGGTGGTGATGACCCAGCGGATGTCCGGGCGCTGCTGGCGCAGGGCATTGACCAGCGGCGCGGCGGCATTGACCTCGCCCACCGAGACCGCGTGCAGCCACACCCGTGGCTGGCCGGTCGGCTGCGGATAGGAGGCGTAGCGTTCGTCCCAGCGCCGGAAGTACTCACGGACCCGGAAACCGCGCCAGACCAGGTGGTACACGGTGATCGGCAGCAGGATATAGAGCACGACCGAGTACAGGCCGCGCAGGATCCATTCGACAGGGTCTTTACGCATGCGGCAAGGATACGGGAGCCCCCCGGGAAAGACACGCGGCCGCCTTGGTAGAATGGCCCCATGTCAGATGCCTCCACCGCCGTCCGCCCGTCGCTGCGCGATCCGCGCAACTGGCCGATGTTCGCCGCCATGTTCGGCGCCTTCGCCATCGCCCGCCTGCCGTGGATGCTGCAGCGCGCGCTGGGCCGGGGCGTCGGCTGGATCACCTGGCGCCTGCTCGGCAGCCGCCGCCGCGCCGCCGAGGTCAACCTGCAGCTGTGCTTCCCCGAGAAGGACGAAGCGTGGCGGCAGCGCCTGGTGCGCGACAGTTTCGATGCGCTGGGCGTCGGCGTGTTCGAGTGCATCCGCGCCTGGTGGGGCAGCATCGACAGCATCCGCCCGCAGGTACGGGTCGAAGGCCTGGAACACCTGCGGCAGATGCAGGCCGAAGGCCGCGGCGTCCTGCTTGTCTCCGGCCACTTCATGACCCTGGAGATGTGCGGCCGCCTGCTGTGCGACTACGTCGATCTTTCCGGCATGTACCGCAAGCACAAGAACCCGGTGTACGAGTGGGCGGTCAAGTTCGGCCGCCTGCGCTATGCCAAGGCGATGTTCGCCAACGAGGACATCCGCGCGACCGTGCGCCACCTGAAGAAGGGCGGTTTCCTCTGGTACGCGCCAGACCAGGACATGCGAGGCAAGGACACGGTATTCGTGCCGTTCTTCGGCCACACCGCTTCGACCATCACCGCCACCCATCAGCTGGCGCGCATGACCGGCTGTGCGGTGATTCCGTACTTCCACCGGCGCGAAGGCGGAAAGTACTTCCTGAAGATCGGCGCGCCGCTGGAGAACTTCCCCAGCGAGGATGTGGAAGCCGATACCACCCGGGTCAACCAGGCCATCGAAGCGATGGTGCGAGAGGCTCCCGACCAGTACCTGTGGATCCACCGCCGCTTCAAGCGCCAGCCCGGCGGCCGGAGTGATTTCTACAAATAGCGGTGCGGCGGGAGGGTTTCATCCACGCATGGCGTGGATTTGATGACGCGGAGCATTCTGAAGTAGATCCACGCCATGCGTGGATGCTCTACATCCGGATGGCGGCACCTACAACGGCCAACGGCACCATGCGTGCGGGTACTCACCCAACGTGCTGGCCAGGCCCGCACGGACCGGATTGGCCATGATGTACATCGCCTTCTCATGAAGGGATTCATCGCTGCGTACGGCGTGATCGTGGTAACCGCGCTGCCACAGCGGCCCTTGTCGCTCCAATCGCCGGTTCAACAGACGGCTGCTGCGTGATTTGAGCAGGGCCATACACTCGGCCAGGGTTCCTCCGCGCAGCTCCATCAGCCAGTGCAGATGGTCGGGCATGACCACCCAGGCGAGGCTATGGCTGAAGCCCTTGCGCTCTACGAAGCGCAGTGTGTCGATAAGGATCGCAACGTTTGCCGCATCGGCGAACAACGGTTCGCGGCCGAGGGTTGCTGTGGTCAATGAGTACACGTTGCCGGATCGGGAATACCGACCGTAGCGAAGTCTGGGGCTGGCCATGCCTCCAGCGTGCGATACGCATGGAAACACCGGTAGTGGTGGTTGACCGGTATTCGCGTCGGGAATGCTCCATCCACGCATGGCGTGGATCTACCAAAGCACGCTCCGTTCGGTACATGCAGTAGAGCCGCGCCATGCGTGGATGGACGATCAGAGCACCGTCGGCGTGTCGTCCGCGTCCCGCGCCAGCAGGCTGCCGGCGAACAGGGCTGCCAGCAGCACCGTCAGGCCACCCCAGAAAGCGGAATAGAACGCCAGGTGCGTATTGAGCGGGAACACCGTGACCGCCAGCGCCAGCATCGCCGGCCGGGCGCGATCACGCGCAGCCGCCGGGGCATAGCGCCAGGCCCGCCAGGCCTGCGCCACCGCCGCCAACCACAGCAGCAGGCCCAGAACGCCGGTCTCGGCAAGGATTTCCAGCACGATCTGGTGGGCGTGCAACGCCGGTTGGTTGCCCCACACGGCGGGGCCCTCATCTGACACGCAGGCCGGATACGCATCGCGGAAGCCGCGCGCACCGACACCGTTGACCGGATGCTCCTCGATCATGCACACCGCCGCGGTCCAGATGCGCGCGCGCCCCGAAAGCGCCTCGTCAACGCCCTGCCCGTCTTCGTTCCATGCCTGCGCCGTGCGCGCGACACGCTCGCGCAGCTGCGGCACGCCCGCTGTCAGTGCGGCCGTACCCAGCGCTGCCACCAGGGCCAGCAGCAGCAGCCGCTTCCAGCCGAACTGGCGCACGCCGCTGTAGGCCAGCACCAGCACGAAGGTGATCCACGAGGCGCGCGAACCTGCCAGCAGCAGCACGCACCCCAGTGTTGCAGCGGCCAGCAGCCACCCTGCATTGCCGAAACGCCGCGCCATCGGCAGCAGCAGGAACGGTGACAGGCTGGCCAGCACCTGGCCGAATTTCAGATTGCAGGGCCCAAGCGCGCCACTGAGGCGGTCGGCCAGTGCGGCTTCGTCGGCCGGGCACAACGCGTGGCCACTCACGGCCAGCTTCAGGTGTTCCAGCGACCAGAACCACGGGCTGGTGCCAGCCAGCGCCTGCACCAGCGCGTCCAGCGTCCACACGCCGGTGATCAGCGCCAGGCCACCGAAGGTCAAGCGCCGCCGTTCCGGCGTGGCCACCGCGATCGCCACCAGCCACATGAAGGGCAGGTAGCGCAGTCCGGCGGCCGCCTTGGTCCACGAGGCCGAAGGGTCGATCGCATCGATGGCCGAAATCGCCTGCGGCAGCCAGTAGCCGAGGAACAGGATCGAGGTCAGCGCCCACGCCGCCGTGCTCAACAGGTGCGGGCGGCGCTGCAGCCGGCGCATCACCATGCGCGCGGCAGCATAGACCGCGCCAAGGCCCAGCACGGTTTCGGCAATGCCCGGCAGCGGCCACATCGCCACGTACGCCAGCACCCACCAGGGCGCCCAGCGCCCGGCACGGTCGTCGCGCACGATGGCAGCGGGGTCAGCCGGCGAGATCGGCATAGAGGCGGAGGGTGTCGCGCTGCATGGCCTGCAGGGTAAACGGGATGCGGGTCGGCAGGGACGGCGGCTGCGCCAGCAGGGCCAGCGCACGTTCACCCAGCGCGTGCGCGTCGCCCAGCGGCACCGCACCGCTGGGCTGCAGCTGCTGCAGCAGTTCGCCGACGCCACCGTGGTCCCAGCCCAGCACCGGGCGGCCGACCGACAGCGCCTCGAGCACGGTGCGGCCAAAGGCTTCCGGCTTGTCCGACAGCTGCAGCACCAGATCGCTGGCGGCGTAGGCCTGGGCGATGCGGACGGTAGGCGTGCTGATCTGTACGGCCTCGGCCACGCCCAGCGCCGCGGCCTGGCGGCGCAGGCCAGCCACGTAGGCCTCGCGCCCGGGTTCGTCGGTGCCCAGCATCCACAGCTGGGCAGGCACGCCGGCGGCACGCACGTCGGCCAGCAGCTGCAGCGCGTGGGCGTGGCCCTTCAGCCGGGTGCCGCGCCCCGGCAGCAGCAGCAGCGGGCCCTCAACCTGCGCCAGCCAAGGGTAGTCGGCCGCCAGGGCCAGCCGCGGGCGGCGGTCGGCGCGCGCCACGCGCGGGAACTGGTTGACGTCGACACCTCTCGGTACGACCCGCAGTTTTTCTTCCGGCACCGTCGGGTAATGGCGTTGCACGTAGGCACGCACGGTGTTGGACACGCAGATCACGCGTTCGCCACTGGTCATCACCGCGCTGTAGCGGCTGGGTGAGTTCAACCCGTGCACGGTGGTCACCCAATGCGGGCGCTGTGCGGCGGGCATGGCGCGGATCGCGTACAGGCCCAACCAGGCCGGCAGCCGCGAACGGGCATGCACGATGTCCGCACCAACTTCGGCAAACAGCCGGCGCAGGGTCGGCAGATGGCGCAGGGTCAGCAGCGACTTGCGGCCGATATCCAGGGTGAGGTGCTCGGCACCGCTGTCCAGCAGCGGCTGCACCAGGCGGCCGCCGGCAGACACCACCAGCGCGCGATGGCCGGCGGCAACCAGGGCCGCAGCGATTTCCAGGGTCGAGCGCTCGACACCACCGGAGTGCAGCGCCGGCAGCAACTGCACCACGGTCAATCGGCGCATCGAAGGGGCCGCCGTTTAGTCGGCCAGCACGAACACGGACCCGCAGTACGGGCACTGCGCTTCGCCGTTGGGCTCGTCCTCGATCGGCAGGTACACGCGCGGATGCGAGTTCCACAGCGCCATTTCCGGGGTCGGGCAGCTCAACGGCAGATCGCTGCGGTGCACGGTGTAGCGCTTCTCGGCGTTGGCGGGCGCGGTGGCGGTATGGCTCATGGCGGATTCGGTGAACGGGTTGCGAGGCCTGTGATTCTAGCATCTGGGCCGCAACGACATTGCCCCGCAACGGGCCTTTGCACGCCGCCGCTGATGCCTCGCATCTCCCCGCCGCACGCCGGGCGGCGGTGATTCCGGGGATTTCGCGGTCGTTCCGGCAGGTTCGCTCGCCAGAATCGGCTCCAGCGATATTTCCCGCATTTGGATCGAACTAAATGGCACTTGCCAGCGCGCGGCGGCTGTTGCAGGATCGGGCCAGGTCGCACCTCGACCCACCCAATCCAACCCGATCGCATGGCCCGCCCCCACCGGACCGGCATCGCCTCTTCCACTGCCAGCCTGGCGGGCGGAGCGATGCTGTCCGTGGTGTCCGCCGATGCGGGTTCGCCCGCCGCCAGCCCTTCCGGGAGACCCTTGCATGACCCTGTCCGATCCGCGCCGCGCCCTGCTTCCGCTCGCCCTGGCCCTGGCCTGTGCGACCACTGCGATGCCGGCGCGGGCGCAGGGGCTGCAGACCTCGTTCGAACCGGGCGAACCTGTCCCGGCGCAGGCCACCGGTGCGCTTCAGGTCACGATCGGCAATGGACCGGCCGCGCCCTACGCCGCCAAGCGCAATGCCGGCTACAGCGGCCTGCATGCGCTGCGCTACAGCAGCGAAGGCGGCAGCGCGCGGCGCGAACTGTTCAAGGCCGACCTGCCCATCGAGGCCGATACCACGCTGTCGTGGCTGGTGCTGCCGGAAATCGTCGGCAAGGACACCGTCGCCTCGACCTATGTATCGCTGGACCTGCTGCTGGACGATGGCAGCCGCGTTTCGGCCGGTGCGGCACGCGACCAGCATGGCGTGGCGATCGGCGCGCGCGCGCAGGGCGAATCGAAGACGCTGTACCCGCAACAGTGGGCCCGCAAGGCGGTGCGGCTGGGCGACGTGCCCACGCTGAAGGGCCGCCGCGTGGTGGCGATCGAGCTGGAGGTGGCCAGCGCCGAGGGTGCGCCGGTCTCTGGCTGGATTGATGACGTGCGCCTGGATGCCCAACCGCGGCAGCGGCCGCAGCGCGTCTCCGACTGGGTGCTGACCACCCGCGGCACCCAGGCCAACGGCACCTTCTCGCGCGGCAACAATTTCCCGGCCACGGCGGTGCCGCACGGGTTCAACTTCTGGACCCCGGTGACCGACGCCGGCGCACTGAACTGGCTGTACCGCTGGAACGAACAGAACGATGCGCAGAACCGCCCGCAGCTGCAGGCACTGGCACTGAGCCACCAGCCCAGCCCGTGGATGGGCGACCGCCAGACCTTCCAGGTGATGCCCTCGGCCAGCCGTGGCGTGCCGGACGCCGACCGCCGCAAGCGCGCGCTGTCGTTCGACCGCGGTCATGAAAGCGCGCGCCCCTACCGCTACGACGTGCGCTTCGACAATGGCATCGCTGCTGCCATCGCACCGACCGACCATGCCGCGCTGTTCCGCTTCCAGTTCCCCGAGGGCGGCGACGCCAACCTGCTGTTCGACAATGTCGATGCGCGTGGCGGCCTGACCTTGGACACGGCCACGCAGACCCTCAGCGGCTACACCGATACGCGCAGTGGCCTGTCCAACGGCGCCAGCCGCATGTACGTGGTGGCCAGCTTCGACAAGCCGTGGCGCAGCAGCGGCCGCCTCGACACCGGCCGCCCGACCGGTTACATCAAGTTCGATGCCGGCAGCGACCGGCAGGTGACGATGCGTATCGCCACCTCGCTGATCTCGGTGGAACAGGCGCGTCACAACCTGGCGCTGGAAATCGCCGCCGCCGACACGCTGGAAAGCGTGGCCGGCCGTGCGCAGGATGCATGGGACGCGCGCCTGGCCCGCTTCGACATCGGCGATGCCACTGACGACCAGAAGACCACCTTGTATTCCAGCCTGTACCGGCTGTACCTGTATCCCAACTCCGGCCACGAGAATGCCGGCAGCGCGGCCGCGCCTGACTGGCGCTACGCCAACCAGGCCAGCGCCAGCGACGACAACACCGAGGGCAGCGCGAACCGCAGCTTCACCGGCGTGCGCGATGGCAAGGTATTCGTCAACAACGGCTTCTGGGACACCTTCCGCACTACCTGGCCAGCCTATGCGCTGTTCACGCCCGACGATGCCGGGCAGATGGTGCAGGGCTTCATCGAGCAGTACCGTGCCGGTGGCTGGATCGCACGCTGGTCGTCGCCGGGCTACGCCGACCTGATGGTCGGCACCAGTTCGGACGTGGCCTTCGCCGATGCGTGGCTGAAGGGCATCGGCGGCTTCGATCCGGCCGAGGCCTACGCCGCCGCGCTGAAGAACGCGACCGTGGTACCCCCCGACCGCCATGTCGGCCGCAAGGGCATGGACCGTTCGACCTTCCGTGGCTACGCCAGCGCGGACGTGCACGAAGGCATGTCGTGGACGATGGAAGGCGCACTGAATGACTTCGGCATCGCCAACATGGCCGAGGCCCTGGCCAAGCGCGCGACCACGGCGGCGGCACGCGAGCGCTACAGCACCGAGGCCGACTACTTCCGCCATCGCGCCGCCAGCTACGCGACGATGTTCGATCCGGCCGCCGGCTTCTTCCAGGGCCGCAAGGCCGATGGCCAGTGGCGCGTGGACGCCAGGGCCTACGACCCGCGCGTGTGGGGCCACGACTACACCGAATCCAATGGCTGGACCTTCGCCTTCACCGCCGCCCACGATGGCGAAGGACTCGCCGCGCTCTATGGTGGCCGTGACAAGCTGGCAGCGAAGCTGGATGCCTTCTTCTCCACCCCGGAAACCGCCGACCCCGCGTTTGCCGGATCCTACGGCGGCACCATCCACGAGATGACCGAAGCGCGCGATGTGCGCATGGGCATGTACGCGCACAGCAACCAGCCAGCGCACCACATCCCATGGATGTACCTGTACGCCGGGCAGCCGTGGAAGACCCAGCAGCACGTGCGCGAGATCCTGTCGCGGCTGTATGTGGGCAGCGAGATCGGCCAGGGCTATCCGGGCGACGAGGACAACGGCGAGACCTCCGCGTGGTACGTGCTGGCTTCGCTGGGCTTGTATCCGCTGCGCATGGGCGCCCCGGAGTACGTGATCGGTTCACCGGCGTTCGAACATGCGAGGGTGGAACTGCAGGGCGGTGCGGTGCTGACCGTGAACGCGGCCAACAACTCACGCGAGAACGTCTACGTGCAGTCGCTGAAGATCAATGGCAAGCCGTGGACGAAGACCTGGGTGCCGCACGAGCTGATCGCCAAGGGCGCGACGCTGGACTTCGTGATGGGGCCGCAGCCGTCGCGCTGGGGCAGCGGCGTGGACGATGTGCCGCGCTCGCTGACCGCGCGGGGCCAGCGCCCGCAGCTGCTGCACGACCTGCTCGGCAGTGGCGCCAAGGCGACGCTGGCCGATGGTCGCGCCCTGCCAGCGCTGGTCGACGACGATGCCGCCACGACCGTCGGCCTGGGCGGCGGCGCAACCATCGCACTGACCGGCCTGGGCGACGGCGTGCCGACCATGTACACGCTCACCAGCGGTGACGGCCGCATCCAGGGCGGCGAATGGACGCTGGAAGCGCGCAGCGGCAACGGCCGCTGGATCGTGCTCGACCAGCGCAGCGGCGAAGCCTTCGAGTCTGCCCGCCAGACCCGACCGTTCCACATCGCCAAACCCGGTCGTTACAGCGAGTATCGGCTGCGCCTGGCCGCACCGGGCCGGCTGCCGCTGGCGGAGATCGAACTGTTGGCGCCCAGCGCCGTACAATGAGCCCCATGCGCTACCGTCTGCTGCCTCTGGCCCTTGTTGCCCTTTCCTTCTCCAGCTTCGGCCAGACCCAGGCCTTTGATGCGCAGCTGATCCGCGACGGCGTGACGCTGAACTACCAGGACGCCCGTGGCGCCCTGGCCGCGCCGCAGCGCAAGCGGGTGATCGATACGTTCTACTTCGCCTACCTGCGCGAACGTGCGGACTTCCACCCGGCCGCGCCGTCGATGGTGCGCATCGTGATCGACCCGGCCTACACCGGGATCGCCTTCGTCGGTGACAAGGACCAGGCCGCAACGATCACCATCAACCCGGGTTGGCTGGCGCAGCACCCCAACGACATCGACCTGGTCACCCATGAGGCCATGCACATCGTGCAGGGCTATCCGGGCTATGGCGACGCACGGGTGCCGGGTTGGCTGGTGGAGGGCATCGCCGACTACGCACGCGACCGCTACGGCATGGACAATGCCGCCGCGGGCTGGGCACTGCCGGGCAAGGTCGAGAAGGGGCAGAACTTCGACAGCGGCTACCGTGTCACCGGTGCGTTCCTGAAATGGGCCGACGCCGAACATCCAGGCCTGGTGCTGGCACTGGACAAGGCCCTGCGCGACGGCCGCTATGCACCGGCGCTGTGGCAGAAGCACACCGGCAAGGCACTGCCGGCGCTGTGGGCGCAGTACGCCAAGCCGCGTTCCGACGCTCCGCCGCCGGCCCCTGCACGCCGCGGCAAGCGGCGCTGACGCCCACGCTGTCGCCGGCGCCTCAGCGCGACTGCACGAAACCGGCGTACAGCGCGAACAGCTGCTGGAAGTACCGCCGCGTCACTCGATTGCGCATGACACCCTCGCCGATGGGAAGTTGGTCGGGCCCAGGGTGGGAAGGCCGGTCCGGTCCCTTCCCACGGCCGGGCCGCGTGGGCGTATTGGGCCGCAGTGGCGTTGCAGGGAAATGACCGGGTTGCGTAGCGCGTGTGGCACAGCCCGGGGTAGAACCGGCCGCTGGCCGGCTGTCGTCGTGTATCTGGACATGATTGAGGTTGCCGGCCAGCGGCCGGCACTACCCGTTTCCGCTGCGCGGAAACAAAAACGCGCCCCGTGGGGCGCGTTTCCGCAGCTGTCGCTGGAAAGAAGGCTTATGCCTTCTTTTCCGCTTCCAGCTGCTTCCTGATCTGCGCATCGACCGCCGCAATGGCGGTCATGTTCAGGATCCGGCGCGAGGTCGCGCTGGTGGTCAGGATGTGCACCGGCTTGTTCACGCCCATCAGGATCGGACCGATCGCCACGCCGTCGGTGAACACGCGCACCAGGTTGTAGGCGATGTTGGCCGCTTCCAGGTTCGGCAGCACGAACAGGTTGGCGCGGCCCTGCAGGGTCGAGCCCGGCAGCAGCTTCTGGCGCAGCGCTTCATCCCATGCGGTGTCGCCCTGCATTTCGCCATCCACGTTCAGGCGCGGGTTGCGCTTGAGCAGCAGCTCGCGCACCTGGCGCATCTTCAGCGCATCCTTCGAATCATGGCTGCCGAAGTTGGAGTGTGACAGCAGCGCCACCTTCGGCTCGATGCCGAACAGCTTCATGCGATAGGCCGCCTGCAGGGTCGCCTCGCACAGCTGCTCGGCGGTCGGGTCTTCCTGCACGTGGGTATCGACGAAGAAGAACACGCCCTGCTGGTTGATCACGCCGGTCATCGCCGAGGTCGAGGTGACCTTCGGCTCCAGCGGCAGCACGCTGCGCACGTAGCCCAGCTTCTTGTGGAAGCGGCCGACGATGCCGGTCAGCATCGCATCGGCTTCGCCACGGGCGACCATCACCGCTGCGATCAGGGTCGGGCGCGAACGCATCAGGTTCTTCGCCGCGGCCACGGTCACGCCACGACGGCCGGTCAGGCCGTGGTAGTACTGCCAGTATTCGTTGAAGCGCGGGTCGTCGTTGATGTTGGTGACTTCAACGTTCTCGCCGATCTTCAGGCGCAGGCCGAGGCGCTCGATGCGCGACTCGATCACTTCCGGGCGACCGATCAGGATCGGATGCGCCAGGCCGTCATCGACCACGTTCTGCACTGCCTGCAGCACCACTTCCTCTTCGCCCTCGGCGTACACCACGCGCTGCTTGTCGCTGCGCGCGCGGTCGTACACCGGCTTCATCATCAGGCTGGTGCGGTAGACGAACTGGGCCAGCTTGTCGCGGTAGGCGCCCATGTCCTCGATCGGGCGCGAGGCCACGCCCGAATCCATCGCGGCCTGGGCCACGGCGGCCGACAGTTCCACCAGCAGGCGGCGGTCGAACGGGCGCGGGATCAGGTATTCACGGCCGAAGCTCGGGGTCTCGCCGCCGTAGGCCGAGCCCATGTCGGTGGCTGCACGGCGTGCCAGTGCAGCGATGGCGCGCACGCAGGCGATCTTCATTTCCTCGTTGATCGCGGTGGCGCCCACGTCCAGCGCACCACGGAACAGGTAGGGGAAGCACAGCACGTTGTTGACCTGGTTCGGGTAGTCCGAACGGCCGGTGCCGATGATCGCGTCCGGACGCGCAGCGCGCGCCACCTCCGGCATGATTTCCGGGGTCGGGTTGGCCAGCGCGAAGATCACCGGATCCGGCGCCATGGTCTTGACCATGTCGGCGGTCAGGATGCCCGGTGCCGACAGGCCCAGGAAAATGTCCGCGCCGTCGACGATCTCGGCCAGGGTGCGCTTGTCGGTGTCGCGCGCATAGCGCTGCTTTTCCGGGTCCAGGTCGGTACGACCGGTGTGGATCACGCCCTCGCGATCGAAGGCCAGGATGTTCTCCGGCTTCAGGCCCAGCTGCACCAGCATGTTCACGCAGGAAATGCCGGCCGCGCCCATGCCCGTGGTCGCCAGCTTCACTTCCTCGATCTTCTTGCCGGTGATCGCCATCGCGTTGAGCACGGCCGCGCCGACGATGATCGCCGTGCCGTGCTGGTCGTCATGGAATACCGGGATCTTCATGCGCTCGCGCAGCTTGCGCTCGACCACGAAGCATTCCGGCGCCTTGATGTCCTCCAGGTTGATGCCGCCGAAGGTCGGTTCCAGCGAGGCGATGATGTCGACCAGCTTGTCCGGGTCGGTCTCATCCACTTCGATGTCGAACACATCGATGCCGGCGAACTTCTGGAACAGCACGCCCTTGCCTTCCATCACCGGCTTGCCGGCCAGCGCGCCGATGTTGCCCAGGCCCAGCACCGCGGTGCCGTTGGAGATCACCGCCACCAGGTTGCCGCGGGCGGTCAGCTCGCTGGCCTGCTGCGGGTCGGCCTTGATCGCTTCACAGGCGTACGCCACGCCCGGCGAATACGCCAGCGACAGGTCGCGCTGGGTCAGCATGGGCTTGGTAGCGGAAACCTTGATCTTTCCCGGCGGGGACATCCGGTGGTAATCGAGGGCGGCCTGTTTGAAATCTTCGTTGGACATCGATGTGGGTTACATGAATGGGCAGAAGGGACAGGGGATGATACCCCCGTTGGAGCGTCCGGACCTGTCGCAATCCTGTCGCAAGCATGCTGCGACCGCACAATTCCGTGCCGTATGCGACGGTACCGCGATACCAGCTTCGGCGCTGCCCATGACAGCCATGGGACGCCCTGAAACGCCGCGGGGCCGTACCACTGACGTGATCGGCCCCGCGGTACCACACACCTGGATCAGCCCTTGGCCGGCAGCGCCTCGGGCAGCGCATCGACCGGCGGCGGCAGTTCGCTCTCGCGGCCATCCAGCGCCAGCTGCAGGCGGTTGCGGTCCAGCGCGCCTTCCCAGCGCGAGACCACCACGGTGGCCACCGCATTGCCGATGAAATTGGTCAGCGAGCGGCATTCGCTCATGAACCGGTCCACGCCCAGGATCAGCGCCATGCCAGCCACCGGTACCTCCGGCACCACGGCCAGGGTGGCGGCCAGGGTGATGAAACCGGCGCCGGTGACACCGGCCGCGCCCTTGGAGCTGAGCATGGCGACCAGCAGCAGGGCGATCTGGTGGCCCAGGGTCAGTTCGGTGTTGGTGGCCTGGGCGATGAACAGTGCCGCCAGGGTCATGTAGATGTTGGTGCCGTCCAGGTTGAACGAGTAGCCGGTCGGGACCACCAGGCCCACCACCGACTTGCTGCAGCCGGCGCGTTCCATCTTCTCCATCAGCGACGGCAGCGCCGACTCCGACGAGGAGGTGCCGAGCACCAGCAGCAGTTCGGCCTTCAGGTAGCGCGCCAGCTTGAACACCGAGAACCCGCACAGGCGGCAGACCACACCGAGGATCACCGCCACGAACAGGAACGCGGTGAGGTAGAACGAGCCCACCAGCCAGGCCAGGTTGATCAGCGAGCCGACGCCGTACTTGCCGATGGTGAAGGCGATCGCACCGAAGGCACCGATCGGGGCGGCCTTCATCAGGATGTGCACCAGCTTGAACACCGGGGCGACCAGCGCCTCCAGGAAGTTCAGCACCGGCTTGCCCTTCTCGCCCACCATCGCCAGCGCGATGCCGAACAGCACGGCCACGAACAGCACCTGCAGGATGTTGCCATCGACAAAAGCGCTGAGCAGCGTCTTCGGGATGATGTCCATCAGGAAGCCGACCAGGGTCAGGTCATGCGACTTCTCGACGTAGCTGTGCACTGCGGTCTGGTCCAGCTCGGCCGGGTTGATGTTCATGCCCGCGCCGGGCTGCACCACGTGCGCCACGATCATGCCGACAATCAGCGCCAGCGTGGAGAAGAACAGGAAGTACGCCATCGCCTTGGCGAACACCCGGCCCACCGTGCGCAGGTGGGTCATGCTGGCAATGCCGGTGACGATGGTGAGGAAGATCACCGGCGCGATGATCATCTTCACCAGGTTGATGAAGGCATCGCCGAGCGGCTTCATCTTCTCGCCGACCAGCGGTTCGTAGTGGCCGAGGATGGCACCCAGGACGATCGCCACGATCACCTGGAAGTACAGCTGGCGATAGATCGGCAACGGCTTTGCAGGCACCGGTGCTGCGGTCGGGATGTGCATGGCGGACTCCGGAAGGGGCGTTTTCAGGCACGTACGGCGCCGGGACTGCACGGGAGCCGTTACCGTGGAAACTGATCGCAGGCCCTGTACTGCACGCACAGGGGGTGCGACCAATGGACGCCTTTGTACGCGCCAGGCACGCCGGCGCAGATAACCTATTGGTACTAGCCCCCCGGTTCAGGTGGCACAGGTGCCTACACTGGCGCCGCACCGCCCGGAAACGGGAAGGCCGGTGGCCCGGGCTGAACGGCTGGGCATGTCCCTGCGAAAGTTTCGGCCCCTGCGGCCGTTGATGTCCTGTCCACACGCAATCTGAGAGAGCCGCACCCAACATGCGCCCGAATCCCACCTTGCTGGCCCTGTCGCTGGCCGCCCTTCCCGCCTTCGCCTCGGCCGCCGATTTCGACAACTGGCCGACCAGGTACACCTTCGGCGATGGCACCGAGCTGGCGGCCACCGCCAACATCGCCTACGACTACAACGACTTCTCCTCGGCCAGCGGCCTCGAGGACGACGACGCCGTGCGGCGCAAGGAATTCGGTGCGACGCTGAAGAAGAAGGGCGTGTACGACGCGATGGTCTACTACGACTTCCAGGCCGATACCTGGCTGGACGTGTTCGTGCGCTTCGAGAGCAAGGCCTTCTTCGGCCGTGACGTCGGCCGCTTCCGCTTCGGCTACATGAAGACCCCGGTCGGCCTGGATGCGAACACCTCTTCGCGTGCCGGCAGCTTCCTGGAAACCTCGCTGCCGGTGCAGGCCTTCTACGAAGGACGCCGTACCGGTGTGGAATGGGTGCTGGAGCGCCCGCAGTACCTGCTGCAGGCAGGCGCCTATGGCGGCAAGGACCTGCAGGGCGACAACCCCGGAACCACCCAGGCGGTGCGGGCGGTGTGGACGCCGGTGAAGGCACCGGGTGACGTTATCCACCTGGGCCTGGCCTACTCGCAGGAGAACCCACGCGGCTACAGCGACGGCCGCGACGTGCACCACGAGGCCAGCGCCCGCCTGCGCGCGCGCCCGGAAGCCGGCCTGACCGACATCCGCTACGTCGATTCCGGCGCGCTGGTCACCGCCGACCAGATCCGCCGCACCGGCCTGGAAGGCATCTGGATCCGCGGCCCGTTCTCGCTGCAGGCCGAAGCGCTGCGCGCCACGGTCACCCGCCATGACGGCAAGCCCGACTTCACCGGCAGCGGCCAGTACGCGATGGCCAGCTGGGTGCTGACCGGCGAATCGCGGCCGTACAACGCCGGCGCGGTGGCCAACATCAAGCCGGCGCACAACTACGGTGCGGTCGAACTGGTGGCGCGTTACAGCCGCCTGGACCTCGACGATGGTGACATCCTGGGTGGCCGCCAGCACGACCTGACGTTGGGTGCGAACTGGTACCTGACCAGCCACTTCAAGTTCCAGGCCAACTACGTGAAGGTCGACGCCAGCCGTCGTGGCGTGCACAGCACGCCGGAGATCTTCGAACTGCGCGCGCAGATGCACTTCTGACCCCTTCCACGTCAGACCCCGGCGGGCGTGCACGCCGCGCCCGCCGGCCCTGCGTAGACTGCCGCCATGTATTGGCTCAGCCGCCACCGGATGCTGTTGCTGACCATCCTGGTGATGGTCGGTGGCACCGTGCTGTGCGCGGTCGCCGCTGGCCATTACGCCTGGCGGCGCGCGCTCGGCGACGAAAGCAGCCAGGTGCAACGCCAGCTGCAGCTGTATGGCCAGGGCCTGCAACAGCGCATCGACCGCTTCGGCACCTTGCCGCAGGTCATGGCGCTGGATCCGGATCTGCTGCACGCACTGCGTGTGCCGCCCTCGCCCGGCGAACGTCAGCGACTGAACCTCAAGCTGCAACGTGCCAATGAAGTCACCCGGGCCTCGACCCTGACCCTGGTCGGCCACGATGGTGTGGCGGTGGCGGCCAGCAACTGGGACCAACCGACCAGCAACGTCGGCGAGAACTACAGCTACCGCCCCTACTACCGCCAGGCGCTGGCGCAGGGCCGTGGCCGCTTCTACGGCATCGGCATGACCACCGGCGTGCCCGGCTATTACCTTTCGCAGGCCATCGAGGCTGACGGCAAGCGGCTCGGCGTGGTGGTGATCAAGGTCGAGCTGTCCGCGCTGGAACAGGAATGGTTGAGCAGCCCGGACGTGGTGCTGGCCAGCGACGACCATGACGTCGTATTCCTGTCCAACCGGGACAGCTGGCGCTACCGGCTGCTGCGTCCGCTGCGTGCCGGTGAGCGCCGCGAAATGCTCGATGCACGTCAGTACGCCGACCGTGCCCTGCAGCCCTTGCGTGCACGTACCGAAGACGTGCTGTCCGATGGCGGCCGCATGGTGCGGCTGCTGGATCCTGCGCTGCCGCAGCCGATGCTGTGGCAAAGCCTGGCGCTGCCCGCCGAGGGCTGGAACCTGCACCTGCTGCACGACGCCGGCGCCGCTACTGCAGCAGGTCGCGCGGCCGCCCTGACCGGCGGTGCCGCGTGGCTGGCCTTGGGCTTCCTGGTGCTGTTCGTGCAGCAACGCAGGCGCCTGGCCAAGCATCGCCTGCGCAGCCGCCGCGAACTGGAAACCCTGCTCAAGCAGCACGCACAGGAGCTGCGCACCGCACAGGATGGCCTGCTGCAGGCCGCCACCGACGCCGACAGTGGTCTCAGCCGCAGCCTCGAACACCTGCCGCAGGGTGTGGTGGTGATCGACCGCGACCTGCGCCTGGTCGCGTGGAATTCGCGCTATCTGGAACTGTTCCGGTTCCCGGCAGACCTGGTGCGCGTCGGCCGGCCGATCGAGGAACTGTTCCGTTTCAATGCCCGTCGTGGCCTGCTCGGTCCCGGCCCGGTGGACGAGGCCATCGAGCGCCGCCTGAACCACCTGCGCAGTGGTCGCCCGCACATGCGCGAGAGCGAAAAGGACGACGGCACGGTGCTGGAGATCCGCGGCAATCCCCTGCCTGATGGCGGCTTCGTCACCAGCTACGCCGACATCACCAGCTACAAGAATGCGGCGCGCGAACTGCGCTCGCTGGCCGATGCGCTGGAACACCGCATCGCCGAGCGCACCCGTGACCTGGACGAGGCGCGACGCGAGGCCGAGCAGGCCAACCGCTACAAGACCCGCTTCGTCGCCTCGGCAGTGCACGACCTGCTGCAGCCGCTCAACGCTGCGCGCATGTTCGTCTCAGTGCTGCGCGGCAAGCTGGGCGACCCGGCGCAGCAGCAGACTGCCGATCATATCGATGCCGCGCTGGCGGCGCAGGACGCGATCCTCAACAGCCTGCTGGATATCGCGCGGCTGGAATCAGGCAGCCTGCCCACCCGCGTACAGGCGTTCCGGCTGGGCCCCCTGCTGCAGACACTGGCGCGCGAGTTCGGCATCGCCGCGCAGTCACGCGGGCTGGTGGTGGACTGGGTCGATAGCCATGCCGTGGTGGTCAGCGATGAAGCGCTGCTGCGCCGCATCCTGCAGAACTTCCTGTCCAACGCGCTGCGCTACAGCGAACGCGGTCGCGTGCTGCTTGGCTGCCGCCGCCGTGAAGGACTGCTGTGGATCGAAGTGCACGACCAGGGCCCGGGTATTCCCGACGCGTTGCAGGGCGAGATCTTCGAGGAGTTCCGTCGCCTGCACGACGGCCAGCAGCGCGGCGCCGGCCTTGGCCTGGCCATTGTCGACCGCATCGGCCGCCTCCTCGGCCATCCGATCCGGCTGCGCTCGCAGCTGGGCCGGGGCAGCGTGTTCGCGGTAGGCGTACCGTTCGGCGAAGCCAGCGCGATTCCGGCCACCGCGCCTGCGCCGGTACTGGCGCAGGAACCGGGCGCGGACAACCCGCTGCGTGGGCGTCGGGTGTGGGTGATCGACGACGATCCGCACGTGTGTGCGGCCAGCCGTGCGCTGCTGGAGCGCTGGGGCTGCGAGGTGGCGCTGGCCGATGGGCCACAGGCGGCGCTGCAGTTGGCCAGTGCCGAGACGGTTCCGGAGCTGGTGCTGCTGGATGTGCGCATGGGCGATCACCACGGGCCGGTGCTGTACGAGACGCTGGCGGAGTTGTGGCAGGCACGCCCACCGGTGGTGCTGGTCACTGCAGAGCGCGATGCGGGATTGCGTGAGATGGCCGCCGAGCGCGGCTGGGGAATGATGGCCAAGCCGGTAAAGCCGCCGGCGCTGCGGGCGCTGATGAGTCAGTTGTTGATCCGGCATCGCGGGTAGTTTCCAGCCAACGGCGCAGCCATCTGCCCGGCCGCGGACACATTCCGTGCGCGTCCACCCACGGAAGAGAAAAGAAGATCAAAAGCGGGTCCTGCGCTACGCTTGCTCGTGTAGAGCCGAGCCCATGCTCGGCTTCGCGGACCGGCCGCAAAGCAGCCGAGCGTGGGCTCGGCTCTACAAAAAGCGGCCTGCCAGGCTGCCTTTGCTTTTGATCCTCTTTTCTCTTCCGTGGGTGGACGCGCACGGAACCTGCCCAGCCTCTCCCATGAACTGCTCTACGTGTCCACCCACGAGGGGCTGTGCCGTTGGCTGGAAACTACAGCCCGATGCCGGCGTCGCCTTCAGGCTCCAGCGCCTTCACCAGCACCGCGGCCTGGGTGCGGCTATGGCACTCGAGTTTTTTCAGGATGGCGGTGACATGCACCTTCACCGTGTTCTCAGCCAGCCCCAGCGTGTAGGCGATCTGCTTGTTGAGCAGGCCATCGGCCAGGCAGAGCAGCACGCGGAACTGCTGCGGGGTCAGCTGGGCCAGGCGGCTGGCCAGCAGCGCATCGGCCTCCGAGCGCTCGGCGGCCATTGCCGGGAACCACAGGCCGCCGTCGAGCACCGCCTGCACGGCCTCGCCGATGGTCTCGGCCGGGGCCGACTTCGGGATGAAACCGGCCGCGCCGAACTGCTGGGCACGGCGGATCACCCGCGGGTGGTCGTTGGACGAGAGGATCACCACCGGAATGTCCGGATGCGAGCCACGCACGTGCAGCAGCGCGGAAAAGCCGTGCGCGCCAGGCATGGTCAGGTCGAGCAGCACCAGGTCCACGTCCGGCTGCGCGTCGAGCGTCTCGGCCAATGCCTCGGCGCTCGCAACCTCGCGCACCTGTGCCAATGGCAGGCTCTGCCGCAAGGACTGCACCACCGCCGAACGCAGCAGCGGGTGGTCATCGGCGATCAGGATGGTGTATTCGCTCATACCGCCATTGTACGGGCAGGTCGCCGCCTCAGCGCCCGGCCGGCTCGACGCTGCTGCGCCAGGCATCGAGGAACTGGCGACGCTTGAGCGCGTCCAGGTACACCAGCAGGCCCGGGCCGAGCTGGATCGGACGGCGGCTGCGGCCGGGCGCATCGTCACCGCGTGCGTTGCCGGTCACGATCGGCATCAGCCGCGCTTCGCGCGACAGCACCTGCTGGCCACGCGGCGACAGCAGGTAATCGAGGAAGCGCCGCGCTTCTTCCGGGTGTGGGCCGGTGCGCGGGATGACTGCGGTGCGCAGCACCACCAGCGTGTAGTCCTCGGGCTCGATGATGGCCAGTGGCGCGCCGGCATCGACACGTGCCTGCGCGTAGGAGCCGAGCACGTTGTAGACCAGCGACAGCTGGCCACTGGCCACCTGGTCCAGCAGCACGCCAGTACGCTCCTCGCGCACCACGTCGTTGTCGCCGAGCGCGCCCAGCAGCGCACCGGCAATGCTGCCGCGCTGCGCGTCCTGGGTGGCCAGCAGGTAGCCGACACTGCTGCGCTCGATGTCATAGGTGCCGACCTTGCCGCGCAGCGGTGCACCTTCAGCACGCAGCCGGTCGAGCAGCTGGCGGCGCGTGTGCGGCACCTTCGCTGCCGGCAGTGCGCGGGTGTTGCAGACCATCACCACCGGCTCGTAGCTGATGCCGAATGCCTCGTTGCGCCATTGCGCCCACGCCGGCAGCGCCGCAGTCTGCGCCGAGCGGTGCGGCAGCGCATGGCCATCGTTGACCAGCTTGGTCTGCAGGTCCATGCCGCTGGAGATCAGCAGGTCCGGTGATGCCGGCCCGCCACGGTCGTGCAGGTAACGCGCGTACAGGTCCTGGGTGATGATGTCCTCGTACACCACTTCGGTGCCGGGGTGAAGGCGCTGGTAGTCGGCGATGACCACCGCGAACACTTCGATGTCGGTGGTGCCGTGGATGCGCAGCTGAGCGGTGGCCGCTCCCTGTGCGGGAAAACGGCGCACATCGCCGGGCGCGGCCAACACCGGCAGGGCCAGCAGCAGGGCAACGGCCGTCGCGAACAAGCGGATCATGGACTGCTCCGGGGCAGGCGGATGGTGGCGACCAGCCCGCCCTGCGGGCGGTTGCTGAGGTCAATGCGGCCGCCATGGCTGTCGACCACGCGCTTGACGATGGCCAGGCCCAGCCCCGCACCGCCGGATGGCGCGCCTTCGCCACGGGCGAAACGCTCGAATACGCGCTCGGCATCGGCCGGGGCGATGCCTGCGCCGTGGTCGGCGATGGTCAGCACGGCCTGCTCGCCTTCCACGGTAAGGGCAATCTGCAAGTCGCCGTCACCGCCGTACTTCAGTGCGTTGTCGACCAGGTTCTTGATCGCCTCGCGCAGCAGCAGCGCATCGCCGTGCACCAGTGCCGGTTCGGCGGTCATCGCCAACTGCACGCGCGGCGCCGGACCGGCCTGCGGCAGCGCTTCATGCAAGGCCTGGTGCACGGTCTCGGCCAGGTCCACCGCTGCAAAGCGCTGCAGATGCGAACGATGGATCACGCTGGCATCGCTGAGCAGCTGGTTCAGCAGCCGGCTCATATGGGTGGCGTTGCGCTCGATCGCCTGCAGGCTGCGCCGCATGTCCTCCGGATCGTCATCATCCAGCGCCAGCTGTGCCTGTGCGCGCAACGCAGCCAGTGGCGTGCGCATCTGGTGCGCAGCCTCGGCCATGAACGCGCGCAGTGTCTCGTTGCTGCTGGACAGGCGTTCCATGAAGCGGTTCAGCGCCGCCACCATCTGGTCCATCTCGCGCGGAACGCGGGCATCCAGCGGCTTCAGGTCGGACGGCTCCCGTCGCGACAGCTCGCGCTCCACCCGCACCAGCGGCCGGAATGCGCGATGCACGCCGAACGCCACCAGTGCCAGCAGCAGCCCGGACAGCACGCCGATCGCGAGCAATGCGCGATTGACCATGTCCTGCGCGACCGCTTCACGCGCACGCCGGGTCTGGCCGACCTGGACCTGCACCTCGCCCTGCGCCGAGGCAGCGGCGAAGCTGCGACCGACCACCACGAAGCGCACGGTCTCGCCGCTGTAGGTGGCATCGAACAGCTGCGGCTGGGTACCGGGCCGGCGCGGCGGTGCCGGCAGGTCGCCGTAGCCGGTGATCAGGGTGCCGCGGCTGTCGGCCACGCGATAGAACACGCGGTCCTCGGGCGCCATCGCCAGCAGGTCCAACGCCGCATACGGCAGATCGACCTGCCACTGCCCATCGACCAGGGCCACCGAATCGGCAATGGACAGCGCCGAGGACACCAGCAGGTGATCGTAGGATCGATTGGCGGCGCGCTGGCCGTAATCGCGCGCGGCGAACAGCAGGGCCACTGCGAACACCGCCAGCAGCACGCCGAGATAGAGCAGCAGCGTTCGCCGCAGCGAACCCGGCGCCGCAGTCGCAGCGCGCGCGTCAGCCATCGGCGTCGGCATGGGTATCGCTGGCCTCCAGCAGATAGCCGACACCGCGCACCGTGGTGATGCGCAGCGGTGCGCCCGCCAGCTTCTTTCTCAGGCGGCCAACATACAACTCGATGGCATTCGGGCCCGCTTCGTCATCGAAACCGAACAGGCCGTTGCCGATCTCATCCTTGCCGACCACTTGGCCGAGGCGCCCGACCAGGATCTCCAGCAGGCGGTACTCGCGGTTGGGCAGTTCGATCGGTTCGCCGTCGAGGCTGACCCGGTGCGCAGCGTTGTCGAACTGGAAGCCGCCGATCTGCACCACTTCGCTGGCCTGGCCACGCGCACGCCGCAGCAGCACACGGCAGCGCGCTTCGAACTCGCGAAAATCGAATGGCTTGCCCAGGTAATCGTCGGCACCGACATCCAGCGCCTGCACGCGATCCTCGATGCCATCGCGCGCGGTCAGCATCAGCACCGGCGTGCTGTCACCGCGCTCGCGCATGCCGGCCAGCACGCGCAGGCCATCGAGCTTGGGCAGGCCGATGTCCAGCACCACCAGGTCGAAGCTCTGGTAGCGCAGCACGCTGGCGGCGGCCAGGCCATCAGCCTGCCAGTCCACAGCGTGCCCGCTACGGCGCATCCGGCGGATGATCGCATCGGCCAGATCCGGGTTGTCTTCGACCAGCAGCAGGCGCATGGGCACACGGGTGGGAGGGGAACCGAATGCTACCGCATGCCGCCGCCGCGCTTGCCGGGCACGGCACGGCGAGATCGACGACACGCTTTTCGCTGCACCGCACAAACCGCTGACAGGACGATGACAGCTTGCCCGACCCAGACTGCGGCCGCGCACCGTCCGGTGCCCACGATTGCCGCGCGCCTGGCGCGCACCTGGGAGGGTTTGTGGAATTCACGTTTGCCTGGCGGCGTCCTGCCGCCATGATGGCGCTGGCTGCCCTGTCGGCGCCGGCCTTCGCTGCCGAAGACGACCGCCCGGTCACCGCCATCCTCGGTGGCCGCCTGCACCTGGACTTCGCCACCTTCGACAACGACAACCGCGGCACCCCGAACAAGGACGACACCGAGGTCCGCCGCGCCTGGCTGGACGTGTCGGGCAAGTTCTTCGTGGTCGACTACAAGCTGGAAGCCGATTTCTCCGGCGACCGCGTCGAGGCCAAGGATGTCTATCTGGCACGCAGCTTCGGCAAGGCCGGCAAGCTGACCGTGGGCCAGTTCAAGCAGTACTTCTCGCTGGATGACCGTACCAGCTCCAACTACGGCAGCTTCCTGGAGCGCGGCAACGCCGGCACCACGCTGGCGCCGCTGTACCGCCTGGGTGCGTCCTGGCAGGCCAACCCGGGTGACTTCACCTGGGCGGCCAGCATCTACAGCCTGGAGAGCATCGACGCCTGGCAGGTGAAGGGCCGCGCGGCGGGTGGTCGCGTCACCTGGGCGCCCTCGCCCAGCGACGGTGACGTGCTGCACCTGGGCCTGTCGCTGGCCCGCGAGGCCTACGACAACCCGGGGGCCAACGGCGTGCCCGGCCTGCGTATCCGCCCGCGCCCGGCCGGCCACCTGTCCGACAACAGCCGCCTGACCCTGGTCGACTTCTCCGCCGGCCGCGATACCGACGTCAACAAGTGGTCGCTGGAATACGCGCAGGTGCGCGGCCCGTTGTCGTGGCAGGGCGAGTTCAGTGGCGCCACCTTCGATGATGGCGCCCAGCGCGGCGACGTGATGGCGGCCTACGGCATGCTCAGCTGGTTCGTCACCGGCGAAAGCCGTGCCTACGACCGCAAGACCGGCCGCTTCGCACGGGTCAAGGACATCCGCCACAAGGCTGGGGCCTTCGAAGTGGCGCTGCGTTACGACCAGATGTGGGGCGCGCAGCACCTCGATGGCGCGCCGGACCTGCGCCGTGGCAGCACTGAAGCGTGGACGCTGGGTGGCAACTGGTACCTGCGCGACAACCTGCGCTTCATGCTCAACGTGATCGAAAGCCGCAATCGCGACCGCCTGGCCGGGGTCACGGTGGACCGCACGCGCGCGGTCACCGGCCGCCTGCAGTACGACTTCTAAGCCAGCTGTGCCGGGCAAACCACCCGGCCCCCTTCCACTCCCCCACATCCTGTTTTCGCAAGGAGTCCGCAGATGATGCTGAGCATCCTCGGCTTTGGCATGGTCATTACGTTCATGTACTTGATCATGAGCAAGCGGTTGTCGCCGCTGGTGGCCCTGATCACCATCCCCATCCTGTTCGCGCTGATCGGCGGCTTCGGTGCCGGCATCGACGAGATGATGCTGGAGGGCATCAAGAAGATCGCGCCGACCGGCGTGATGCTGATGTTCGCCATCCTCTACTTCGGGGTGATGATCGACGCCGGCCTGTTCGATCCGCTGGTACGGGTGATCCTGCGCTTCGTCAAGGGCGATCCGATGAAGATCGTGCTCGGCACCGCGGTGCTGGCGATGCTGATCTCGCTCGATGGCGACGGTTCGACCACCTACATGATCACCGTCTCGGCGATGCTGCCGCTGTACCAGCGCCTCGGCATGAACGCGCTGAACATGACCTGCGTGACCATCCTGGCCGGCGGCGTGATGAACCTGACCCCGTGGGGCGGCCCGACCGCACGCGCGGCCACCGCGCTGCACGTGGACCCGGCCGATGTGTTCGTGCCGCTGATCCCGTCGATGGTGATCGCCTGTGCCGGCGTGCTGCTGCTGGCCTGGTACCTGGGCCTGAAGGAACGCCGTCGCCTTGGCGTGGTGACCCTGCCCAAGGGCGGCAGCTGGGTGGACAACAGCGTGTCCGACGACAGCAACCCGCTGCCGACCGTGGAAGACGCCGAGGACATCAAGCGCCCGAAGCTGCTGTGGGTCAACCTGGCCCTGACCGTGGCGCTGATGACCGCGCTGATCATCGGCGTGCTGCCGATGCCGGTGCTGTTCATGGTCGGCTTCGCCATCGCCCTGGTGATCAACTACCCGAACCTGGCCGAGCAGCGCCGCCGCGTGGTCAACCACGCCGGCAACGTGCTGTCGGTGGTGTCGCTGATCTTCGCCGCGGGCATCTTCACCGGCATCCTCAACAACACCGGCATGGTCGAGGCGATGTCACACAGCTTCCTGGCGGTGATTCCGGAGTCGTGGGGCCCGTACCTGGCGGTGATCACCGCCGTGGCGTCGATGCCGTTCACCTTCTTCATGTCCAACGACGCGTTCTACTTCGGCGTGCTGCCGATCCTGTCCGAGGCCGCCGGCAACTACGGCATCACCCCGGTGGAGATGGCGCGTGCCTCGCTGGCCGGCCAGCCGGTGCACCTGCTCAGCCCGCTGGTGCCGTCCACTTACCTGCTGGTGGGCCTGGCCAAGGTCGAATTCGCCGACCACCAGAAGTTCACCCTGAAGTGGGCCATCGCCATCTCGATGCTGCTGATGATCGGCAGCCTGCTGTTCGGCCTGTATCCCCTCGCCGCCTGACCCTTTACCAAGGAGCCTTCTGCAATGACGCTTCGAATCGCTTACGTCACCAGTGGAATGGGCAGTGTCGGCACTGCCATCTGCCAGAGCCTGGCCCGCAGCGGCCACACCGTGGTCGCCGGCTGCGCGCCCAGCTCGCCGCGCAAGGCCAACTGGCTGCGCGAGCAGCGCGAACAGGGCTTCGACTTCATCGCCTCCGAAGGCAACGCCACCGACTGGGCCTCGACCAGCGCCGCGTTCGCCAAGGTCCGTGCAGAAGTCGGTGAAGTGGACGTGCTGGTCAACAACTCCGGCGGCAGCCGCGACCTTCTTTTCCGGCAGATGACGGTGGAAGACTGGAACGCGGTGATCGCCTCCAACCTCAATGCGCTGTTCAACCTGACCAAGCAGGTGGTCGATGGCATGGCCACGCGCGGCTGGGGTCGCATCATCAACATCGGTTCGGTCAGCGCCCACAAGGGCCAGATCGGCCAGGTGAACTACGCCACCGCCAAGGCCGCGATGCACGGTTTCAGCCGTGCACTGGCCGCCGAAGTGGCCTCGCGCGGGGTCACTGTCAACACGCTGTCGCCAGGCTACATCGCCAGCCAGGCGATCAGCAGCTTCCCGCCGGATGTACTGGATCGGCTGGCCGCCTCGGTGCCGGTGCGCCGGCTGGGTCGGCCCGAGGAAGTGGCCGGCCTGTGCGCGTGGCTGGCCTCGGATGAAGCCTCGTACGTGACCGGTGCCGACTATCCGGTCAACGGTGGCCTGTACATGGGTTGAGCCCTCCCCCACGGAGTGCGCGGGGCCGGTGAATCTTCGTTCGCGAGGGGGATCCGGCCCCTTTTTCTATCGGGTTGCAGGACACGCACGGGGGCCTGCGTCGTTCGTTGGTTTCTCGTAAAGAAGGTTTCATGTTCCGTTCGCATAGTGGCCATGCACCGCGCACGTGTGCCGGTGACCATCCCCCATGCAACGGACCACCATGCAGACCCGACACCTGACGATCGCCGTGGCGATCGCGCTCTCCGCCGCCACCAGCGCCCATGCCGCCACCGCTGCCGATACCGGCGCCAGCACCGATGCCGCGCTGAGCGCGCAGACGCTGGATACCGTCTCCGTGATCGGCCAGGGCGAGACCCGCCAGGTGCAGCGCATCGCCACCGTCGACAAGCAGGTGCTGCCGCCGGGCACCAGTGGCCAGAAAATCCTCGACCGCCTCCCGGGCGTGTCGGTGCAGTCCAACGATGCCTTCGGCGCCAACGAAGAATCGCAGACCATCAGCCTGCGCGGCTTCGACAAGAGCCGCCTCGGCTATACGCTGGACGGCATCCCGTTGGGTGACAACAGCTACGGCAACTACAACGGCCTGAGCATTGCCCGCGCGATCATTGCCGAGAACCTGGCCGGTGCCGAGCTGTCGCAGGGCATCGGTTCGCTGGGCGTGGCTTCGACCAGCAACCTGGGCGGCACCATCCAGTATTTCTCGATGGACCCGTCCACTGAATTCGGTGGCCGTGCCAGCGTCACCGTCGGCGACAACAACCAGCGCCGTGGCTACCTGCGCGTGGATACCGGCGACCTCAACGGCTTCTCGGCCTATGTGTCCGGCGTGCACCAGGACCAGGACATGTGGGCCGCGCCGTACCAGAACCAGACCACCCGCCAGTTCAACGCCAAGGCCGTGTGGAATGTCGGCGACCACCGTTTCGGTGCGTTCGTGGCGACCTCGCGCGCCAGCCAGGCCAACTACGCCTACCTGTCCAAGGACATGCTGGCCCGCGGCCTGGGTTATGACTGGAACATCTACGCGCCGGACTGGGATCGCGCCGTCGCCGCCGCGTACTGCGCGCCGGGCACCTACAACAAGGCGCGCTGCAGGTTCAGCGGCGGCGTCAACAGCATCGACGATGCGTACTACCAGAGCCGTGCACTGCGCGACGACAACCTTTATTCGGTCGATGCCGACCTGCGCCTGGGCGAGCAGGGCCGCCTGAAGCTGCTGGCCTACCACCACGACAACCGTGGCCAGGGCCACTGGTGGGCACCGGGCCAGCCGTCCTACCCGGGCACCGACAGGATGCTGCCGATTTCGATCCGCAGCACCAACTACACGATCAACCGCGATGGTGTGACCGCCGCGCTGTCGTGGACGGTGGGCATCCACGAACTGGAGGCGGGCCTGTGGTACGAGCAGAACGACCACAACGTGTCGCGCAACTTCTACTACATCAGCGGCCCGTTCCTGGACGACCTGTACCTGAAGAACCCGGACCGCCTGCTGTTCAACCAGGATTTCGACATCCGCACGCGCCAGTTCTACGTGCAGGACCGCATGCGCTTCCTGGACCAGCGCCTGACCGTGGACGTGGGCATCAAGAGCCCGAACACCCGCATGCGCGCCACCGCCCAGCCGGGCGTGGAAACCAGCATCGCCTCGGGCACGCTGACCGCCAAGAAGTCGGTGCTGCCGCAGGTGGGCCTGGGTTTCAAGCTCAACGCCAACAATGAACTGTTCGCCTCGTACGCCGAGAACATCGCCGCCTTTGTCGGTGGCGGCAGCGGTGGCCCGTTGCAGGTGTCGCCGGAATCGTTCGCGGCCAGCGCCGGGCTGGAACCGGAGAAGTCCAAGAGCCTGGAAGCCGGCTTCCGTACCTTCGGCGAGAAGTACCAGGCCTCGATCGCCGCCTACAACGTGAAATTCGACAACCGCCTGCTGTCGCTGAACCCGTGCTCGAGCATCGAAGTCGGCACGCGTCCGGAGTGCGTGACGCGCTTCATCAACGTCGGTTCGGTAAAGAGCCACGGCGCGGAACTGACCTTCATCCTCAAGCCGATCGACGGCCTGCAGTGGTACAACGCGCTGTCCTGGAACAAGACCACCTACGAGGATGACTACACCTCGGGCGGCGCGATCGTGCCGGTGGCCGGCAAGATCACGGTGGATACGCCGCAGCGCATGGCCTCCAGCGAGATCAGCTGGAACCGCGATGGCTTCTTCGCCAGCCTGCGTGCCAAGTACACCGGCAAACGCTACTACACCTACACCAACGACCAGTCGGTGCCGGGCGTGACCACCTTCGACGCCGGTGCAGGCTACGACTTCGGCCCGGGCCTGGGCCTGCGCAACATTCGGGTGTCGTTGAATGCGACCAACCTGACCAACAAGCGCTACGCCGGCCAGCTGAGCTCGTTCGCACCGACCGATCCGAAGGGCACGCGCTATGCGATCCATGCGAGCGCACCGCGGCAGCTGTTCATGACGGTGGCGGCGGAGTTCTAAGTCAAAAGCGGGCGCTGCGGCGCATCAGTACCGCAGCGGGGCGAGGTGGGACGGGCCGAGGCAGGACACGCCGCAAGTACGTCCATGTAGGCTCGGTCGGCGCATCCATGCGCCTCACGGTCCTGCCTCGGCCCGTCCCACCTCGCTCGACAATCCCCTGCGCCGGCGCGGAGGCAATGGAAAGCAAGAGCAAAAGCAAAGCGCCGGGCAGTGCCCGGCGCTTTGCTTTTCAAGCTTTTCAAACGCAATCCCTCTGGTGGATTGCTGGCCGTCTCGCGGAAATTGTCCAGAGCGGGGGGCTTGCGCTGGCCAGGACCGTCCACGGCATGGATGCCGTGGCCGAGCCTACAGGGACGTACTTGCGGCGTGTCCTGGCCAGCGCAAGCCCCCCGCTCTATCCGATATCAATCAAGACGCCACAAACCGCCAACGCATTTCATTCCGGCGCCAGCTGGTCCATCCGTATCCGGTTGGCAAACAGCGAAAACGCCAGCATGCCGGCCAGGCCGTTCGCCCGGCTCACCCAGTGCGGCAGCCAGCGCGGTGGCTTCAATACCCCCGCCTCGAACAGTGGCGCGAACGCGATCGCATCGGTCAAGCTCATCTTGCCGGCGAACAACCAGCGGCAGACCTGCAGGCGGTCCTCGGCCAGCATGTGGCGGAAGAAGGTGTGCACCGACACCAGGCCGCGCAGGTACACCGTGTCCTTGGTGAAGGCCAGGCCGCCACTCGGCGGCACGCCGCGGAACACGCGCTGCGCCGAGGCGAAACTCTCTTCCGCGTTCTGTCCCGCGTCGCAGAAGTAGCGGAACACCTCGATGAAGTCGGCGCCTTCGCGTGCCATGGCAATCGCTTCGGTACGCAGGCTGATGCGCTTGAGGCGCTCGATGTCGATGCTGCCGGTGATCTGCTCGGCAAACGTCGCCAGCCCTTCCTGGGTGGCCGTCACCCGCGGCGAGGACAATGCCAGGCTCGGCAGCACCGGCTGTTCGCGGCCGTTCAATGCGGTCAGCGAATGCACCAGCGCTTCGTGGTGGAACAGCTGCGCGCGGTCGTAGGCGCTGAAGCGGGCACTGGTGCGCAGTCGAATACGGGTCGGGCCGGCAGCCGCCTTGGACACCAGCTCCGGATCCAGCTGCACCTGGATGATGCGCGATTCGAAGAACGCATCCAGGTCGTTCTGCAACTGCAGTTGCAGGGCGATGGCCGAGACCGGTACCTGCTCTTCCGGTGCCAGCAGTTCGTGGTCCAGTTCGGCGGCAATCTGGATGAAGTGGCGCGCCGCGTCGCGCGTACTCGGGCCATTGCCCGGCAGCGGCTGCTCGGGCGCGCCGAACAGCTGCACCGAACAGGTATCGACGGCGGCAGTGCCCAGCCCTTCCAGCAGCTGCGCGGCCAGGTCCCAGCTCTGCGCCGACTGCTGCACATAGTGGCCCAGCGGGTGGCTGTCATCGCAGTCGGCAGCGATCGCGGCCAGCGCACGGCGCTCTTCGCTGAAGTCCAGCCGAGGGTAATCCACCTTCGGCAGCACCGGCTGGCCGCGCGCCACGCTGTCCAGGAACGGTACCTGCACCGTGGCCGGCCAGCTGGTCAGCCCCAGCAGGCGGATGCCTCCCACGGCCTCGACCAGGCGCGCATCGAGCGCTGCATGGTGGGCCACCTCACGGTCCAGCGTCGCGGTCGGTTCCATGCGCGGACTATAGCGCCCTGCCGTGCCCGGCGCAGTGCGCCGCCGCCCGAGCATTGGCTCGGGCGCTACAAGGTGTCCCGGGATACAACCGTTGTAGAGCCGAGCCCACGCTCGGCTGCACTGTCAGCGCCGGCGGGGCTTTCCGGCCGGGCGGAACTGCTGGCCTTTGCCCTTCTTGCCGCCACGTTCCTGCGCGGTCTCGGCCTGGCGCACCGCCAGCTTGGCGGCAGCGGCAGCCACTTCTTCCTTCAGCTTGAAATAGTTCAGCAGCCGGCTCTCTTCGATCTCGCCAGCGTCGATCGCTGCACGAACAGCGCAGCCCGGTTCCTGCTGATGCTTGCAGTCGTTGAAACGGCACTGCGTGGCCAGCGCTTCGATATCGGCGAAGCCACCTTCGGACAGCGTTTCTTCGCCGGTCGGTTTCAGCTCGCGCATGCCGGGGGTGTCGATCAGGCAGGCGCCGGTCGGAAGCGGCATCAACGCGCGATGGGTGGTGGTGTGGCGGCCGCGCGAATCGTTGGCGCGGACCGCGTTGGTCTTCATCCGCTGCTCGCCGAGCAGGGTGTTGGTCAGCGTGGATTTGCCGGCACCGGAGGAGCCCACCAGCACCACCGTGCGCCCCGGGCCCAGCCACGGCCGCAGCACCGCCACGCTGTCGGCATCCAGGCCGTTGATCGCATGCAGCGCGATGCCCTGCATCTCCAGCTCTTCCAGCACTGCCAGCGCATCCTCGCTGTACCCGGTCTGGTCGGCCTTGGTCAGCACCACCACCGGTTCGGCGCCGCCACCACCGACCAGCAGCAGGTAGCGCTCGATGCGGCGCGGATTGAAGTCGGCATCCAGCCCACAGACGATGAACACCGTATCGATGTTCGCTGCGATCACCTGCTGGTGGTAGTGCTCACCGGCGGCGCCACGCTTGATCGCGGTGCGACGCGGCAGCAGCGCAACGATGCGGATGCCGTCCAGCAGCACCCAGTCGCCCACGGCCGGCCGCTCGTGGCTGGGAAAGCGCGGGCGCTGCCATTCCGGCAGTGACTCGGCCTTGATCGCCGCATCCGGGCCATCGGCCACCACGTAATGGGTCCGGTGCTGCTCGATCACCCGCGCCGGGCGGGCCTGCGGGTGTGCGGCCATCACGGCCTGCCAGTCGGCCTGCTGCGCCGGGCCCGGCCAAGGCCAGCCGATGGTCTGCAGGGCGATGAAATCGGGGGTCTGGGTCATCGCCGCCATTCTACCTGTGACGGCCCCCGGCCAGCCCAGCAATAGCAGGCCCGGAGCCATTGCCATGCACTGCAGCAATTCCGGTAGGATGGAATCCCCATGCCTTTTGACGGCCCAGCCTCATGTCCACCATCTCGCCCAAGCCCCTGGCCATCCGCGAGCGCCTTTCCGAAGTGCGCTACGAAATCCGCGGAGAACTGGCCCGGCGAGCGCGGGAGCTGGAGGCGCAGGGCCGCAAGCTGATCAAGCTCAACATCGGCAACCCGGGCAACTTCGGTTTCCGCGCACCCGAGCATCTGCAGCGCGCAATCGCCGACGACATGGGCCGCACCGACCCGTACACCCACCAGCAGGGCCTGCCGGTGGCGCGTGAAGCCATCGCCGATTACTACGCCCGCCGCGGCGCACCGGATGCACACCCGGACCGCGTGTTCGTCGGCAACGGTGTCAGCGAGCTGATCGACCTGTCGCTGCGCGCACTGCTCAATCCGGGCGATGAGGTGCTGGTGCCGTCGCCGGACTACCCACTGTGGTCGGCCTCCACCATCCTCAACGATGGCCGACCGGTGTACTACCGCTGCGCCGCCGAGAACGGCTTCCAGCCGGACCCGAGCGAGATCGAGACGCTGGTGTCCTCGCGCACCCGCGCCATCGTGCTGATCAACCCGAACAACCCCAGCGGCGCCAGCTACCCGCGCGAACTGCTGGAGCGCGTGGTCGAGATCGCACGCCGCCACAACCTGCTGCTGCTGGTCGATGAGATCTACGACCAGATCCTGTACGACGATGCGGTGTTCCAACCGGTCGCGCCGCTGGCCGGCGACCACCCGTGCCTGACCTTCAGCGGCCTGAGCAAGGTGCACCGTGCCTGCGGCTGGCGCGTGGGCTGGGCCCATCTCAGCGGCGACGACGCGCGCCTGGGCGACTTCCGCGCCGCGCTGGACCTGCTGGGCGCGCTGCGCCTGTGCGCCAACGTGCCGGGCCAGTACGCCATCGAGGCCGCAGTGAACGGCCCGGACACCATCTCCGAACTGTGCACCCCGGGCGGCCGCCTGTATGAAACCCGCCGCGCGGTGATCGACGCCTGCGAAGCCAGCGAGCACCTGTCGCTGGTCGCGCCAGCCGGTGCGCTGTATGCGTTCCCGGCCGTAGTCGGTGCCGCTGCCAAGAGCTTTGACGACCACACCTTCGCGCTGGACCTGATGAACAACGAAGGCGTGCTGGTGGTACCGGGTTCCAGCTTCAACGTGCCCTACCGCCACCATTTCCGCGTGACCCTGTTGCCGGAAGCCTCGGTGATGCGCGATGTGTTCGCCCGCATCGACCGCGTGCTGGCCCGGCGTGCCGAGGACGCGACCAAGGTCGTGCCGCTGAAGCCGCGCCGTTCGGTGGCCTGAGCGGTGGCGCTGTCCTACCTGGCGCTGGGCGACTCGTACACCGTCGGAGAAGCCGTTGCCGTCGAAGGCCGCTGGCCGCACCAGCTGGCCGCCGCCCTGCGTGCGCAGGATGTGGCGCTGGCCGACCCGCAGACCATCGCCACCACCGGCTGGACCACCGACGAGCTGGACGCCGGCATCGATGCGGCTGCACCCCAGGGCCCGTTCGATTTCGTCAGCCTGCTGATCGGCGTCAACAACCAGTACCGCGGCCGGCCGCTGGACGAGTACCGCGTACAGTTCCAGGCCCTGCTGCAGCGGGCGATCGGCTTTGCCGGGGGCCGCCCCGGGCGCGTGCTGGTGCTGTCCTTCCCCGACTGGGGCGCGACGCCGTTCGGTGCCGGCAGCGGCCGCGACCTGGCCACCATCGAGATCGAGACCGACGAGTTCAACGCAGCTGCCGAGGTGATCAGCACCCAGCAGGGCGTGGCCTTCGTCGACATCACCGACATCAGCCGTGACCAGGGCGGCAACCCGGCAATGATCGCCGAAGACGGCCTGCACCCGTCGGCGCGGATGTACGCATTGTGGAGCGCGCGCGCGCTGCCGGTCGCCGCACGCCTGCTCGGTGGAACGGACTGATACGATGGATGGTAAGCCACGGAACGGCCCGCCCCTGCCCTGCACACCGCTGACCGCCCCGCAGGCCCGCGCGATCGCCGAAGCGTTCCGCCCGGCACGGGCCTGGGGCAGCCGTCGCGACTACTACTACACCCGCGGCAAGCTCGGCAGCGACCCTCTGTATGACGGCGTGCTGCAGCATCTGCGCGACGACGGGCAGCCGGTGCTGGACCTGGGCTGCGGGTTGGGGCTGTTCGCCCATGTGCTGCGCCAGCGCGGCGGCACCCACCCCTACCTCGGCGTGGACGTGGATGCCAGCAAGATCACCCGTGCCCAGCGTGCCGCCACCGGCCTGCACGCTGTGCGCTTCGACTGCCTGGACGTGCAGGCGCCACTGCCGGCGCAGCCCGGACACGTCCTGTTGCTGGATGTGTTGCAGTACCTGGACGCGGGCCCACAACTGGCACTGCTGCGTGCGGCCAGCGCGCGGGTGGCCGCCGGTGGCCGCCTGCTGCTGCGCACGCCACTGGCCACCGGCGATGGTCGCGACCGCACCACGCGGGTGGCGGACCGGTTGGCCTGGCTGGTCGGCTGGATGGGCACGCGGCCGCGCCACTACCCCGACCCGCACGTGCTGCAAGCGACACTGGCCGAGGCCGGATTGCAGGTGACGGCGCCGCGTCCCCTGCATGGGCGCACGCCATTCAACAGCTGGTTGCTGGTGGCCCAACGCCCCGCGCTGTAGAGCTGCGCTGCGACGTTTTTCCGGTGCTGCGCACCGCCGCCCGAGCATCGGCTCGGGCGCTACAGTAGCGCCCCCCTTGTAGAGCCGAGCCCATGCCCGGCTGCTCTACATCACCAAGGCCGGCGTTACGGGACCGGCAGCCGCGCTTTCAGCCCGCGCTCGTCCAGTGCCTTCAGCACGCCCTCAATGATCGCCAGGTTGTGGCCGTGGGCGGCCCCCTCATGCAGCAGCACGATGGCCCCCGGTCGCAGATCCGGCAGCAGGCGGTCGAGCACCCCCTGCGCCGTGCAACCGATGCCGTCGAAGCCGCGCGCGCTCCAGCCGACCCGGACCAGGCCCAGCCGCTGCAGCACCGGCGCCACAAACGGATTGGTCATGCCCACCACCGAGCGGTACCAGCGCACCGGGCGACCGCTTACCGCCTGCAGCGCGTGCTGGCAGCCCTCGATCTCGGCGCGCATCGCCGCCGGGCCCAGCCGCCAGAAGCGCGCCTGCGGATGGCTGTGGCTGTGGTTGCCCAGGTCGTGGCCGCGGCGCAGGATCTCCTGCACCAGTTCCGGCTGCGCCAGCGCGCGCTCGCCCACCAGGAAAAAGGTGGCATGGGCCTGGTGGCGGTCCAGCAGGTCGAGCACGGCACGGGTTTCCGGGCCAGGACCGTCATCAATGGTCAACCAGACGCTGTTGCCGGCATCCGGCAACCGGCTCAGCACCGGCGCATACAAGCGACTGTTGGGCAGGAACACCGGCACCAAAAACAGTGCGTGGCTGGCCACCATCAGCGGCACCCCCCAGTGCCAGCCCGCCAGGGCCCAGACCAGGATCACCAGCAGCTGCGACGCCACCAGCCAGGGCAGCCAGCGCCAGGGCCGGGTCGGAATGCGATGCAATGTTCCTGCGTTGCTCATCCCCCATGATGCCATGAGGGGTAGAATCGATGGTTCGAATTCCCGGAACCCCGACGTCCATGTCCCTCGATCCCGCCCTGCGTTCGCGCATCGAATCCATCCTCAACGCCAACCGCGTCGTGCTGTTCATGAAGGGCCAGCCGTCGATGCCGCAGTGCGGTTTCTCGGCCAAGGCCGTGGGCGCCCTGCAGGACCTGGGTGTCGAGTTCGCCCACGTCAACGTGCTGGCCGACCAGGAAATCCGTGAAGGCATCAAGGCCTATGGCGACTGGCCGACCATCCCGCAGCTGTACATCGACGGCGAACTGGTCGGCGGCAGCGACATCGTGCTGCAGATGGCCGCCAGCGGCGAGCTGAGCAGCGTGCTGGGCCTGGCTGCGCCGGACCGTACCCCGCCGAGCATCACCGTCACCCCGGCCGCCGTGGAAATGCTCAAGGGCGCGCTGGCCGATGCCCCGGGCGCGGCCCTGCAGCTGTCCATCGACGCCGGTTTCCAGCCGAACTTCCAGCTGGCCCCGCACGACGAAGGCGCCATCGCTGCCGAGTCCAATGGCCTGCGCGTGCAGTTCGACCTGGCCAGTGCCCGTCGCGCCAACGGCATCACCATCGACTGGGTGGACGACATCCGCGGCAAGGGCCTGGCCATCGACAACCCGAATGCGCCCAAGCCGGTGCAGGAAATCAGCGTGCGCGATGCCGACGACCTGGTGCGTGCCGGCAACATCACCCTGGTCGACGTGCGCCCCGCCGACGAACGTGAGATCGCCGCCGTCGGCGTGCCGTTCAAGACCTTCGACGGCAACGGCCGTGCCGCGCTTGAAGCCCTGCCGAAGGACACTGCACTGGCCTTCATGTGCCACCACGGTGGCCGCAGCGCGCAGGCCGCCGAGCAGTTCCGCGCCCTGGGTTTCACCAAGGTGTTCAACGTGACCGGCGGCATCAACGCCTGGTCGGAAGACGTCGACAACGGCGTGCCGAAGTACTGATTGACGGCGCGGGGTCAGCGCCCTTTCCTGCGGAAAGCGGATCTGGCCCCGAAAAAAGAGGACGGAGGGGATTAAGTCGTTTATGCCACAAACGACTTAATCCCCTCCGTCCCCCTTTTTTCAGCCGGCGAAACCGCCTTCGGCCAGGTAGTCCAGTTCCTCCGGCGAGGGAATGCGCCCCAGCACGGCGTTGCGGTGCGGGAAACGGCCGAAGCGGCGGATGATGTCGCGGTGCAGCTCGGCGTACTGCAGGTATTCCTTGTCGCCCAGCACATCGAACATCGCCACCGAACGGTCCTGGTCCAACGGGTCCTCGGAGTGCTCGAACGGCAGGTAGATGAAGGCGCGCAGCTTCGGCACCAGCTGCAGGTCCAGGCCTTCCTCGATGGCGCGCATGGCGTAGTGCCGGGCCAGGCCATCGGTGGCATAGGAATGGGCAGTACCGCGGAAGCAGTTGCGCGGGAACTGGTCCAGCAGCAGCATCAGCGCCAGTGCGCCCTCGGCACTGCCCAGCCAGTGTTCACGCCCACGCGAAGCGGCGGCGAAATGCTCATCCAGGAACAACTGGCGGAACTGCGCGTCGAACGCATCGTCGCGGGCGAACCACTTCGCAGGGCCCGCTTCTTTCCAGAAATCCACCACTTGCGCGGCAACGTCCATCACCTACTCCCCAGGGCCGGCGCGCCGCGCCAGGCCATCATCATCATTCATCGAAGCGCAGGTGGCGGACCGACTTGCCGTTGCGCCGGATAAGCTTAAGCGCCTCGATACCGATCTGGATATGGTTTTCCACGAACTGGGAGCTGACCTTGGCATCGGAAGCCTCGGTCTTGACCCCGTCGGGGATCATCGGCTGGTCCGAGACCAGCAGCAGCGCGCCACTGGGAATGTGGTTGGCGAAACCGGCCGCGAACACGGTGGCGGTTTCCATGTCGATGGCCATGCAGCGCATCGCCCGCAGCCGCTCCTTGAAGGCCTCGTCGTGCTCCCAGACCCGGCGGTTGGTGGTGTAGACGGTGCCGGTCCAGTAGTCGTGGCCGAGGTCGCGGATCATGGTCGAGACTGCACGCTGCAGCGCAAACGCCGGCAAGGCTGGCACTTCCGGCGGCAGGTAGTCGCCCGACGTACCTTCGCCGCGGATCGCCGCGATCGGCAGCACCAGGTCACCCAGCTGGTTCTTGCGCTTGAGGCCACCGCACTTGCCCAGGAACAGTACCGCCTTGGGCATCACTGCCGACAGCAGGTCCATGATGATCGCGGCATTGGGGCTGCCCATGCCGAAGTTGATCATGGTGATGCCGTCGATGGTGGCACTGGCCATCGGCCGGTCCAGGCCGATGATGGGCGCACCGGTCAGCTCGGAAAAGGTGTGCAGGTAGCCGCCGAAGTTGGTCAGCAGGATGTGCTGGCCGAACTGGTCCAGCGGCACGCCGGTGTAGCGCGGCAGCCAGTTGTCGACGATTTCCTGCTTGCTCTTCATGGGCGGTCCGGTACGGCGTGGGGGCCGCCATTGTAGGCGTGCACGGGCCAACCCACACCTGGGCCGGCAACGAAGAAGGGCGGCCCTGCGGCCGCCCTCCTGGTTTCCCTGCGGTCACCGGCGGCTTAGAAGCGCACCGACCAGCGCAGGTTGGCACTGTGGTCACGGCTTTCGTCGCCATACTGGCCGCTATAGCCCAGCTCCAGCTGCTGGCGTGCGGTCAACCATGCCGACAGCCCCAGTTCGGCCACCACCGTCCTGTCAGCCATCGGGGCACCGCTGACCACGAAGCTGTCGCTGCCGGTGGCAAAGGCGAAGCGGGCCGCCGGGTCGCGATCCCCGCTGGCATGGCGGTACCCGACGCCACCGCGCAGGTGCAGCCAGCTGTCCTGCTGGAACGAAGCCTTCAGGCCCTTGTCAAAACGCAGGCCGGCCGTGGCCACGGTGGTACGCAGATCGTCCACCTCACCCTGCAGTGCAGCCGCACCGCCGCGCTCGTTGACGCGCTTCATGTCCACTTCCACACGTGCGAGCTGCAGGTAAGGTTCCAGCCCCGCCTCGCGGCCGCCGAAGCGATAGCTTGCCTCGACGAACGCCTGGCGGGTGCGGCCGTCATAGCGTGCCGCCAGCGTATCGCTGTAACCGGAGAAGGCCAGCTCACGGGTGCTCTTCACCTCATGCTCGCTCCAGGCCAGGCCACCCCGCAGGCCGAAGGCGCCCCAGTCGTGACTGGCATAGGCCCCCAGGTGCGTATTGTCGACCTTGGCACGCGCACGGCGTCCTTCCTGCTGCTTGGCATCGGTACGGCCGGTACCGGCCAGCATGCCCACCTGCCAGCCGTTGATCTCGCGGTCCACGCCTGCCAGCAGGCCGCTGCTGTTGGCTTCGGTGCGTGCGGTGTTGCCATTGCCGTCCAGCGTGGTGCTGCCACCGATGGCCTGTACCCAGACCCCCGCGGCGGCGTCGCCGTCTGCTCCCGGCGCGCGTACACCGACGCGGCGCGACAGTGCGGCATCACGCACGTAGCGGCTGCCCTCGACCAGGGCCATCGCGGTGGCCGCATGCAGCTCGCCGCTGAGGCCGTCCAGTGCAGCGCCTACCTGTTGAGGGAACAGCAGGGTCAGTGGGCGCGGCAGGCCCTGGTTGACCGCCAGCCGGTCGGCCACAGTGGCCACCGCGCGCTGGTTGTCGGTACTGGCGGCACTGGCGAGCGGATTGCCACGGGTGACTTCAATGCGCGCGCCACCGGTGCCATAGGACAGCCCGAATTTCAGGAACGGCGAGAACGCACTGAAGTCGGTGGTGGCGAACTGGCCACGGATTCCGCCGTCGGCACGGATGAAGTTGAACTGCTCACCCAGGTAATAGGTGCCCGCTTCCGGCAGGGCGATCAGGGTGCCGCCCAGGGTGGCGGTACCGGTGACGCGCAACTGGTCACTGTGCCCGCCCGGGGCCAGCTCGGCCTGGTACACACCGGTGGCGGTCTGCACGTAGTCGCCGTTGATGGTCAGCGTGCCGATCGAGTTGCCCGGTGCAACGATACCGGCCACGGTGGTATCGCCCAGCTGGCCGATGCCCTTCAGTGTGCCGTTGCGGCCAACGAGGGTGTGACCACCGGTCTGCGTGCCGTTGAACGACAGCACGCCACCGTTGACGGTCAGGTCGGAGCCTGCGAGTAACCCGCCTGCATTCACACGGCTGTTGCCCAGGCTGGTCAACGCGCTGTTTTCCAGCCTTCCGTTCAATTCGAACGTCCCCTGCGCGGCCACCGAGGTCTGGGCGCCGCGCTGCACGCCGTCGAAGATGACCACGCCACCGTTGACGTTCAGGTCGGAGCCATCCAGCACACCGCGTGCGTTGATGTGGCTGGAGCCCCCCTGGCTGTTCAGCGCAGTGTTCTTCAATGTGCCATTGAGCAGGAAGCTGCCGCCGGCCACGTCCACCGCTCCGGTGAGCGTATTGACACCATCCAGTTCAAGCACGCCCTCGCGCACCAGCGCACCGTTGAAGCTGTTGTCGCCGCTCAAGCGCAGCCAGCCGATGCCGCTCTTGGTCAGCTTGCCGGGGCCGCCGATGTCGTTGGTCCAGTTGTCCCAGGCATCGCCTTCCCACACTTTCAGGCCACCGGCACGCTGGTTCATCACCACGTCGGTGTCGACGCGCAGCGAACCGTAACCCTCGATGGCCTTGGCCAGGTTCAACAGGCCCCAACCGTAGATGTCGTCGATGCCGGGCGCGCCCAGATCGGTGGTCGTGGTCAGCAGCACATCGCGCACCTGAGCGCTGTCCAGATAGGGGAAGCGTTCAAACAGCAGGCCCAGCGCGCCGGTGACGTGGGGCGCGGCCATGGAGGTTCCACTCAGCAGCGCATAGCCATAGGTAGGCACGCGCTGCTGGATGTCCAGGCTGACGTTGCCGTTGGCGTCGATGCCGACGCTGCCGGCCAGGCTGGAATCATCACCATAGGCGGTCGATACGATGTCCGAACCCGGTGCGGCAAGGCACCAGTTGGCACTCAGGCCGCACTTGTTGGAACGATTGCTCAGGGTCAGATTGGTACCGACGTTGACCACGCTCAACCAGTACGGCTCGATGTCGGCGAATGCGCGCGGCAGCGTGGCGTAGAGGCCGGCGATGGGGCTCTGCGCAGGCGCCGGAATGACCGAACTGGTATTGCCGGCCGCCCACACCTGGATCATCCCGCGCGCACGCGATCCGTCGGCAAAGGTGTTCAGGTACTGGCGGTCGTCCGGGTCGTTGTAGATCGCGTCCATGTCCGTCGCTGTCGTCGGTTCCGTGACCAGGCCCCAGCTATGGTTGATGGCACGCACGCCCTGCGCGTTCATCTGGGCATACAGGTCCTGGAAGGCGCTGACTTTCGGGCCGATCGCGCCCAGTGTCACGACCGAGTAGCCAGTCGCCGTGCGCTGCCACTCGCGGATGCTGTCGGAGAACAGCCGGCCAACGGTCAGGTCCGAACCGAAGGACACACCGTGCATGCCGCTTCCGTCCCGGTTCGCCGCGATGGTGCCAGCAACGTGCGTGCCATGGATCTCGAACTGCATCCCCGGCTGCACATAGGGGCCCGACTCGATGATCCTGCGGATGTTGTCGGGCACGTTGGCGTTGTACCCGACATAGCTGATCTGGACGTCATCGCCATCACTGGCGAAGCAGGCCGCCGGCCCACGCACTGCGGTGGTGTTGGTGCAGCGCGTGCCGTCAGCCATCAGATCGGCGATGCGGATGCTGCGGTTGTCCTTGCCGGCGAATTCCGGATGGTCCAGACCCGTGCCACTGTCGAATACGCCCAGGCGGATGCCCGCACCGGTCAGCCCGCGCGCATAGGCCACGTCGGCATTGATCGCAGCCAGGCCCCAGTCGAGTTCGAATTCACTGGTACGCCAGCTCGCTGCGTCGCCGGGCTTGCCCATGACCGGCTTCGCGGAAGCACCGGCGCTGGGAGCCAGCGCCGCCACCGGAATCGCTACCGAGGGAGCGATCATCGCGGGAGCGGAGGCGCTCACCCCGCTTTGCGCGGCGAACGCCGACTGCAGGCTGCGCTGCAGCTGGTAACGGGCCAGGGCGTCGTCACTGTCCTGGGCCAGGACCGGTAGTGCGGTGGCCACCAGCAAGGAACCGACAATGGCCGACGCCAGCGGCGAGGGCAGGAAGGAACGGCGCGAAACGGTCGAACGGCGGAGCTTTGCAGCAGTCATCGGTTGCGTCCTTGATTCCATGAAAGGTACGGGCCCGGCTCCGTCGTTGGAGCAGGTGCGTAAGCTGGTGATACAGGTCAGCGCAAGACGTAATCAGCCCATCGCTTCATCCAACGTTAATATTTCCTTCACAAATCCTCCATCAGAAAATTCCTACCCCCCACGCCCCTGTCCAAGGTCACTTGGCAAGCCACACCGGCCCCGGCTAGCGTCGGTGGATTCATGTTTCTGGCGAGGGGAACTGCATGGCATCGACGTTGTTGCGCACCGGGGTGGCACTGGCGCTGGTTTCATTGAGCACGGCACCGGCGGTGGGCGCCTCGCGCTTCGTCGCCGATCCCTACCCCAGCACCTACCAGGCACACCCCGATGCACCGGTGCTGATCCAGAACGCCACCGTGCTGACCGGCACCGGCCAGCGCCTGGACAACGCCGACGTGCTGCTGCGCGAGGGCCGCATCGTTGCCGTCGGCCGCCAGCTGCAGGCCGATGCCGGTGTCACCCGCATCGATGCGCAGGGCAAGTGGGTCACACCCGGCCTGATCGACGTGCACTCGCACCTGGGCGTGTACCCCAGCCCGGGCGTCGGCGCGCACAGCGACGGCAACGAGATGACCGCGCCGGTCACCGCCAACGTCTGGGCCGAACACTCGGTGTGGCCGCAGGACCCGGGTTTCGCCACCGCACTGGCCGGCGGCGTGACCAGCATGCAGGTGCTGCCGGGCTCGGCCAACCTGGTCGGTGGTCGTGGTGTGACCCTGAAGAACGTCCCCGCCATCACCTACCAGGCGATGAAGTTTCCCGGCGCACCGTGGGGGCTGAAGATGGCCTGTGGCGAGAACCCGAAGCGGGTCTACGGCGGAGGCAAGGGCGTCGCCCCAGCCACGCGGATGGGCAACGTTGCCGGTTACCGCGCCGCCTTCATCGATGCCGCCGACTACATCGCCAAGAACAAACCGAGGCCGGCCAAGCGCAAGGGCTGGTTCGGCAGCGATAAGGGCGACAGCGCCGGTGATGCCGGCGGCAAGCGCGATCTCAAGCTGGACACGCTGGCCGGCGCGATCGAAGGCGACATCCGCGTGCACATCCACTGCTATCGCGCCGACGAGATGGCCACCATGCTCGACCTGGCCAAGGAATTCGGCTTCAAGGTGGCCGCCTTCCACCACGGCGTGGAGGCCTACAAGCTGGCCGACCGGCTGGCCGCCGACGGCGTCTGCGGCGCGCTGTGGGCCGACTGGTGGGGCTTCAAGATGGAAGCCTTCGACGGTATTCCGGAGAACATCGCATTGGTCGATCGGCCGAAGAACAGCTGCGCCATCGTCCATTCCGACTCCCCCGAAGGCATCCAGCGCCTGAACCAGGAAGCGGCCAAGGTGATTGCCGCCGCGCGCCGCGCACGCATGCCGGAGATCCCCCCCGAACACGCCATCACCTGGATGACCGCCAACGCCGCCAGGGCGCTGGGGATTGAAGGCCAGACCGGCACCCTGGAGGCCGGCAAGATGGCCGACGTGGTGGTGTGGAACGGCAACCCCTTCAGCTCGTACGCGCTGGCCGAGCAGGTCTTCATCGACGGCCGCCGCCTGTACGACCGCAGCGCACCTGCGGCCACGCCACGTTCCGACTTCCAGCTTGGCCAGGAGGTGCACTGATGCGCGCGTTGAACAAGCGTCGCCGGGCATGGCTCGGCGCTACGGTCATGGTGCTGGCCTGCCTCTCCGCATCCGCGCAGGCGCAGGACCTGCTGGTGCGCAACGCGACCGTGCATACGGCCAGCACGCGCGGCAGCCTGCAGCACGCCGATGTGCTGGTGCAGGGCGGGATCATCCGCGCAGTCGGCAGCGGGCTGTCCGCCCCGGCCGGCGCCAGCGTGGTCGAGGCCGATGGCCGCCCGCTGACACCGGCGCTGTTCGGGGGCATCACCGAGATCGGCATCGAAGAGGTCTCCGGTGAAGCGAGCACGGTCGACAGCACGTTGAAGATCGGCGAACAACCGTTGCGCCCCGAGTTCGATGTCACCCTGGCGTACAACCCGGCCTCGGTGCTGATCCCGGTGGCACGCCTGGACGGCATCGGCTTCACCGCCCTGGGGGCGGCCACCGGTGGCGGCTTCGTTGCAGGCCAGGGTGGCGTGATGCGGCTGGACGGCAGCGCCGATCCCCTCGGGCCGCGCGCGCTGTTCCTGCGCCTGGGGTCGGCCGTAGTGGAGCTGACCGGGCAGTCGCGTGCAGCGCAATGGATGCTGCTGCAGCAGATGGTGGACGAGGCGCGTGGCCAGGTTGCCGCGGACTCACCGCACGCGCTGCTGACGCCGGCCGGGCGCCGCACGCTCAGCCGCTACCTGGCCGGGCACGGCCGCATCGTGGTGGAGGTGGACCGCGCGGCGGACATTCGCCAGCTGCTGCGCTGGGCCGCCCGCGAAAAGGTGAAGATCGCCATCGCCGGTGGCAGCGAAGCCTGGCAGCTCGCGCCGGAGCTGGCCGCCGCACAGGTACCGGTTTTCGTCGATGTGTTGTCCAACCTGCCGGCCAGCTTCGACCAGATCGGCGCCACGCTGGAAAATGCGGCACGCCTGCAACGTTCCGGCGTGGCGGTCTCGTTCGTGCAGCGTGGCGACGCCTCGCACAACGCCCGCAAGATGCGCCAGCTGGCCGGCAATGCCGTGGCCAACGGTTTGCCCTGGGCCGACGGCCTGGCCGGCCTGACCCGGGTGCCGGCGCAGGCGTTCGGCGTGGCCGACCAGATCGGCAGCATCGAGCCGGGCAAGCGTGCCGACCTGGTGCTGTGGGAGGGCGACCCGCTGGACGTGGCGCACTATGCCGAACAGGTCTGGCTGGGCGGCCGGGCGATGCCGATGCGCTCGCGCCAGACCGAACTGCGCGACCGCTACCTGCAGCGCAACGCGCAGCCCTGACCTCCAGTTATTCAAGGAAACCTGCATGGCCACCCTGCGCTGGTACTTCGACTTCGTCTCGCCCTATTCCTACCTGCACTGGCAGAAGCTGAAGCAGCTACCCCAGTTCGCACAGATCCAGACCGTGCCGATCGCCTTCGGTGCCGTGCTGCATCACCTGGGCAACCTCGGGCCGGCCGAGATTCCGGCCAAGCGCCGCTTCATGTACCGCCAGCTGCTGTGGACTGCGCAGGCCGAAGGAACACGGCTGCGGTTCCCGCCGGGCCACCCGTTCAACCCGTTGTCTGCCCTGCGGCTGTGCCTGGCCGCCGGTGGCAGCGTGCAGGCGGTGGACGTGCTGTTCGACTGGATCTGGCGCGACGGCAATGCCGCCGATAGCGCCGAGGCCCTGCGCGAACCGGCTGCGCGGCTGGGGATCGAGGATGTCGCCAGCGCCATCGCGGCCCCCGCGGTCAAGGAGCAGCTGCGGAGGAACACCGAGGCCGCCATTGCTGCCGGCGTGTTCGGCGTACCAACCCTGGCCATCGATGACGAACTGTTCTGGGGCAACGACGCCCATCCGTTGATGGCCGCCGTGCTGGCCGATCCCGCCCTGCTGCAGCAGCCCGAATGGCAGCGCCTGGCCGAACTTCCGGTGGCCGTGCAGCGCAGTCGCTGAACAGGGCCTGGCGCGTTTCCCTCGCGCGCCACGCCGGAATTTGAGATAGATTTCACGTTTCCGAACCTACAACCGCCCTGGAGGGGGAGCCGCGGATGCGCATCGGAATCGTCGTCGACTCGGCCTGCGACCTGCCGCAGGACTTCATTGCCGAGCACAACATCGTGCTGCTGCCGATCACCGTCCGCATCGGCGAAGCCGTGCTGGCTGATCATCGCGATGAGCAGGCCACGCTGAGTTTCCTGCATGCACACGTGGCCGAGCACGGTGCCGAGGCGGAGACCATCCCCTTCAGTGTCAACCAGATCCGCGACCTGTTCCTGCAGCAGCTGGTGATCGATTACGACCACGTGTTCTGCATGACCATCACCAAGACCCGCAGCCCGATCCACGACAATGCGCTGCAGGCCAGCTTCGCCATCCTCAACGACTACAAGCCGGTGCGGCAGGCGGCGGGCTACAACTCGCCGTTCGCGCTGCGCGTGCTCGATACCCAGAACCTGTTCGCCGCGCAGGCGGTGACTGCGGTGGAGGCGGTTCGCCTGCGTGACAGTGGCGCCAGCGTGCAGCAGATCCGCGAGCGGCTGGAAGAACTGGCCGGCAACGTGCACGGCTACATGGTCACCCGTGATCTGTACTACATGCGTGCGCGCGCCCGGCACAAGGGCGACCGCAGCGTCGGCCTGCTCAGTGCGGCGCTGGGCAGCGCACTGGACATCAAGCCGGTGCTGCACGGCTACCGCGGCGAAACCGGGCCGGTCGCCAAGATCAAGGGCTTCGACAGCGCCGTGCAGAAGCTGTTCGCGGTGGTCGGCCAGCGCGTACGTGCGGGGCTGATGACGCCGACGGTGTGCGTCAGCTACGGCGGAGAACTGGACGAGCTGCGTGCCCTGCCCGGCTACGCACAGCTGAAAGAGGTCTGCGCCGGCCATGGCGTGACCGTGTACGAATCGGTGATGAGCCTGACCGGCATGGTCAATGTCGGCAAGGGCGCGGTCACGGTGGGTTTCGCCGATGGGCCACATCGGTTTGAATGAAGGCCGACCGTGGCTGGAATCTGCACATCGATTCCACCGCGGTTGTGCCAGTCTTGCCGCACTTCAAGGAGAACTTCATGCCCGCGCAGTACCACATCAGCCTGCCCGACCCGTCCAAAGCCCGCGGCAACGACCCTGACCTGTCCTTCCATTCGCAGGGCGCCGCCGGGTTCGCCGAAGAGCTGCAGGACGCCCTGCGCAGCGGCACGCTGTTCGAGCGCTGGAAAGCCAAGCAACCCGACCCGGATGCGGTGGAACCGCAGTGGGGCGTGACCGATCCGGACGCCACCGTGACTGGCGAGCAGAAGGACCTGCGCATCAACCTGGTCGCCACCACCCGTATCGACAGTGACGTGTTCAAGCAGCGCCTGCGCCTGCTGGCCGGCCACCACTGGGAACTGCGCGACGTGCGTTGAGGCCACGCCGTGGTAGGGCCGGCCGCTGGCCGGCAACCGAGGAGATGCCGGCCAGCGGCCGGCACTACCCAGTGCGATGTCCCTGGACGGGCGGCACGCCATGGGCTGGTCCGCTCAACAGTCCATGGTGCCGTGCGCGTTGCCCTCGTCATCCAGCACGCGCGCATGCAGGACCACCCGGTTGCGGCCGGCACGCTTTGCGGCATACAGGCCGGCATCGGCATCGGCCAGCAGCTGGTCGGCACTGGCCAGCGCCGGTGGGTGCAGGTAGCCCACGCCGACGCTGATGCTGACCGGGCCTTCCGGCAATGGCAGCGCTTCGACCGCTTCGCGCAGGCGCTCGGCCAGCGCCAGCACGCCCGACAGTGGGCTTCCAGGCACGATGACAGCGAATTCTTCACCGCCATAACGCGCAACGCTGTCACCGCCGCGACCCGCGACGCCCTTCAGCACCCCGGCCACCGCCTGCAGGCAACGATCACCGGCCGGATGGCCGTGCCGGTCGTTGAAGGCCTTGAAGTGGTCGATATCCACCAGCAGCAGGCCCAGCTCGGTGCCGCTGCGCCGCGCGCGATTCCACTCGGAGGTCAGCCGCGCGTCGAACTCGCGGCGATTGGCCACGCCGGTGAGGCCATCCTGCCGCGCCAGTTGATCCAGCGCCGCCTGACGCTCCAGCAGATCGGTCTGCAGCAGGACGCTGCGCAGGCCGAAACCAAGGGTGGCTACGACGAAGCCCGCGACGGCCAACGGCCGCGCATGATCGACCACCAGCGTGCCGACCACCAGCAGCAGCAACGGCAGGATGATCGGACCGGCGGCCTGCACCGTCCTCGCCAGCCGCGGGTGTGCCGTGGTGCCTGTGTCCGGCGCCGTGTCCAGCGCCATGCAGGCGATCAGCAGAAAAGGGACGTCGATCAGCAGGTCGTTGAACGCACCGAATGCATCATCGGAGGTGTAGTGGTTGATGTAGTAGGCCACCAGCAGATAGGCCAGTGCGTACAGCGCCAGTGCACGGAAGAACCTGCGCCGTTCGGGCACGTCGCCGGCCAGCCATCGCACCACGGCGAACGCGGCGATACACAGGTTCTGGATGTCGAACATGCGCTGCATGTTGGACATGGCATGGGCGTCGACCTCGACACGGGCGGCGAACGATGCGGTGTGCACGAAGAACAGCACACCCAGCAGCGCCGCCATCGCCGCGTCGATCAGGCTGATGCTCGGGCGCTCGCGGCGTGCCCGGGCCAGGATAAACACCAGCGGCACGCCATACAGCACGTACAACAACAGGCTGACGCGTGGGGTGAAGTCAGCCCGGCCGGCACCCAGCGCATCCACCATGTTGAACGTCATGCCACCGGCCCACAGCAGCAGTGCCATCGCGGTAGAACGCCAGCCCAGAGCGGCGCGGTCACGTTGCGCCCGCAGCAGGCACGCGGCGGCGGCCAGCAGCGGTGCGCCGGTCAGGAACAGGAAAGAACCCACGCCCGCCGGGCTCGGCCAGAACGCCACGGCCAGCCCATGGCAGAGCACGTACAGCAGCGCCAGCACTACCGGCATGCATCCCCCCGATCCGCAAGGCCGTCTGAGCGCACGATAGCGCGCCGGCACGCCACAGCGGCGTGATCCACTGCGGCAAAACGACACTCCGCGTGCATCACCATGGTAGTGCCGGCCGCTGGCCGGCAATCCCAGGGAATTGCAGGGCTGCGGGTTGCCGGCCAGCGGCCGGCACTACCGGAAAGCCCTCAGGCGTGGAGCGCGTGGGGGTGATGGACCGGCACGCCACAGCGGCGTGATCCACTGCGGCGAAACGACACTCCGCGTGCATCACCATGGTAGTGCCGGCCGCTGGCCGGCAACCCGCAGCCCTGTGATCCCCTGGGATTGCCGGCCAGCGGCCGGCACTACCGGAAAGCCCTCAGGCGTGCAGGGCGCGGGCGTGGTGGGCGACGTGCTCGCCGATGAAGCTGGCGATGAAATAGTAGCTGTGGTCGTAGCCCGGCTGCAGGCGCAGGGTCAGCGGATGGCCGGCGGCCGCGCAGGCCTCCTGCAGGCGCTGCGGCTGCAGCTGGGTCTGCAGGAACTCGTCCGCCTCGCCCTGGTCGACCAGCAACGGCAGGCGCTCGCTGGCCGCCTCCAGCAGCGCGCACGTATCCCACTGCGCCCAGTCGGTCGGGTTGTCGCCCAGATAAGCCGTGAACGCCTTCTGCCCCCACGGTACACGGCTGGGCGCGACGATCGGCGAGAACGCCGACACACTGCGGTAGCGCCCCGGGTTGCGCAGCGCGATCACCAGCGCACCATGGCCGCCCATCGAATGGCCGCTGATCGCGCGTGCATCGGTCACCGCGAAGTTCGCCTCGATCAGCGCCGGCAGTTCCTGCGCCACGTAGTCGTGCATGCGGTAGTGCTTCGCCCACGGAGCACGGGTGGCATTGAGGTAGAAGCCTGCCCCCTTGCCCAGGTCGTAGCCTTCGGCATCGGCCACGTCATCACCGCGCGGGCTGGTATCCGGCGCGACGATGATCACACCGTGCTCGGCCGCATAGCGCTGCGCGCCGGCCTTGGTGATGAAATTCTGCTCGGTGCAGGTCAGGCCGCTCAGCCAGTACAGCACTGGCAGCGGCTGCACTTCCGCCTGCGGCGGCAGGTACACGGCGAACTGCATGTCGCAGCCCAGCGTGGTGGAATGGTGCCGGTAGACGTCCTGCCAGCCGCCGAAACAGGCGCGGTGTTCAATGCGTTCCATGGTGCTCTCCTGCGTGCCGGCGTCAGCCGTCACGTGTGTTGATCAACTCATCCAGCCGCGACAGCAGGCGCAGAAGCGATTCGACGCCAGGCTGGCCATCCAGATTGCGGTACGCCGCCACCGCCACGTCGCTGCGCGGTGGCCACTGACCGTCGGCGCGGGCTTCGTGCAGGCGCGGCAGAAATACCTGCGCAAGCCACTGCTCGAACGGCATGCCATCGTCGCTGCCGAAGGCCGAAGTCACCGCACGCGGTGGCCCCACCTCGCCGTCGACCCAGCCCAGCGCACGCAACGCCTGCTCGATCGGGTCGACCAGCGCCGCGCGCGGATCTTCCGCACGCGGCCTGCGCAAGGCATCGAACCAGCCCACGCCGCGCCTCAGTAGTGGACCACCGAACGGATCGACTTGCCTTCATGCATCAGGTCGAAGGCGTCGTTGATCTTGTCCAGGTCCATGGTGTGGGTGACGAACGGGGCCAGTTCGATGTCGCCCTTCATCGCGTCCTCGACCATGCCCGGCAGCTGGCTGCGGCCCTTCACGCCACCGAAGGCAGTGCCCATCCACTTGCGGCCGGTTACCAGCTGGAACGGGCGGGTGGAGATCTCCTGCCCGGCACCGGCCACGCCGATCACCACGCTCTGGCCCCAGCCACGGTGCGCGCATTCCAGCGCCGCGCGCATCACGTTGACGTTGCCGATGCACTCGAAGCTGTGGTCCACGCCCCAGGTGGTCATCTCGACGATGACCTGCTGGATCGGCTTGTCGAAGTCCTTCGGGTTGATGCAGTCGGTGGCGCCGAATTCGCGCGCCAGCTCGAACTTGGACGGGTTGGTGTCCACCGCGATGATGCGGCCGGCCTTGGCCTGGCGCGCACCCTGGATCACCGCCAGGCCGATGCCCCCCAGGCCGAACACCGCCACGCTGTCGCCCTCCTGCACCTTGGCGGTGTTGTGCACCGCGCCGATGCCGGTGGTGACACCGCAGCCGAGCAGGCAGACGTGTTCCGGGTTGGCGTCCGGATTGATCTTCGCCAGCGAGACTTCGGCCACAACGGTGTACTCGCTGAAGGTCGAGCAGCCCATGTAGTGGTACAGCGGCTCGCCGTTGTAGCTGAAGCGGCTGGTGCCATCGGGCATCACGCCCTTGCCCTGGGTGGCACGCACCGATACGCACAGGTTGGTCTTGCCGCTCTTGCAGAACAGGCACTCGCCGCACTCGGCGGTATACAGCGGAATCACGTGGTCGCCCGGCTTGACGCTGGTCACGCCCTCGCCCACTTCAACCACGATGCCGGCGCCTTCATGGCCCAGCACCACCGGGAACAGGCCTTCCGGGTCATCACCGGACAGGGTGAACGCATCGGTGTGGCAGACACCGGTATGGGTGATCTTCACCAGCACTTCGCCCTTCTTCGGCGGGGCGACGTCGATCTCGACGATCTGCAGCGGCTGGCCGGGACCAAAGGCGACGGCGGCACGTGACTTCATGATGGCTTCTCCAGGATCAGGCGGAAATGGGATACAGCGTGAGCGGCGCGACGTCGCGCCGTCGTTATTTCAGGTACGAGCGGATCAACGCGCTCATGTCGCGCACGCGTTCGGCGCGTTGTTCGTCGGAGGCGGCGGGCTGGCCGAATTCCTCGCGCAGATGGGCCTCCATCACCTCGGACATCAGGCCGTTGACCGCGCCACGGATGGCGGCGATCTGCTGCAGCACCGGCCCGCAGTCGGCGCCGGCTTCCAGCGCGCGGTCCAGCGCATCGCACTGGCCGCGGATGCGGCGCACGCGGGCCAGGACCTTCTTCTTCTCTTCGGGGGAGTGCGGCATGGCGGGCCAGCTCGGAACTATACTGGGGGATAGTATATACGCAAAAAGCAGAAGGGTTGACGCAATAGGCTGCTTGGCAGCTCTACGCCGGGTGCCTGCAGAAACCAGATGCAGCCACCGCACTGTCCTAGATGCACGTCATCCGCCGCGAGCTGGCCCAGCTGCCGCCGGCCCATGCCATCTGGTCGTTCGATGATAGGTAGCTGGAGCACGACCGATGGCGGCGCTCCGGCCTACCGGGTTCAGGCCTCCTCGCGCACGTAAGCGAACGACTCGTCCAACCGCTCGAAGCCGATCACATCAGCGACGATGGCCTGTGCGTCGTCTTCGCTGATGTTTCCTTCTTCAATATCGTCAACGCGGGCGAACAACCGCTGCAACGCCGCGAACTGGTCGCCGCGCAGGAACGACTGGTGGCTCTGCAGCCAGCGCTGCAGATTGCCGGCCAGCTCGCCATGCGACAGCAGCGTATACGGCGCTTGGTAGTCGGCAACGGCTTCGACCATCTTGCGGAACAGGAAATCCTGGTAGTTGGCGGCCAGCACATCGGCACGATCATCGTCATGCCACACCAGCACGACGGGCGGCTCGGCAGAATCGGGCGCGTTGCTCCAGAAGCAGTAGCTGTCGCCGCCGCCGGTCCGCGCGAACGGCAGCAGCTGCAGGTCGGAACGCAGGGGATTGTAGTGGTCCTCGGCGGTCAGCTCCTGCCACGCTTCGAGCAGCTCATCGTGTTCCAGTGGTTCGTATTCCTGCGCGTACAGCAGCACCGGCGGATCCGCCTGCAGCGTCGGGAACACCACCTCGGACCATTCCGGATGCGGACTGCCCCAGCTCAATCGGCCTGCTGTCTGCAACTGCTTGAACAAAGGGGGGAAGGCCTGCCCGGTGGCCTGTTCGATGTCAGAGAGTGCGCTCATGGAAGTCCTTGTCGATAGAGGTCGCCCAGCTTGCCCGAATCCTCGCAGGAGATGAACCGGCAGCAACAGGTGGCGGGACTAGACTGCAACCACCGGATGCAGGAAATCACTGCCATGAACGCCACTGCCCGCAACTTCATCATCAACATCGACGTGCCCGACCTGGCCGCCGCCGAAACGTTCTACCTGGCCGCGTTTGGATTGCGCATCGGTCGTCGGCTCGGCCCCGGCGCGGTGGAACTGCTCGGTGGACCCACGCCACTGTACCTACTGCAGAACGACGCCGGCAGCGCCGCCACCGAAGACGGCGACGTGCGTGACTACGAGCGCCACTGGACCCCGCTGCACCTGGACTGGGTGGTGGAGGACATCGACGCCGCGTTGATGCGTGCGGTCGCGGCCGGGGCGATGCTCGAGCAACCGGTGCGCGAGCGCCGCTGGGGCCGTATCGCCGTGCTGGCCGATCCGTTCGGGCACGGCTTCTGCCTGATCCAGTTCAGTGGCGAAGGCTACGACGCGCTGGTCGAATGAATTGCCGTCTGCATTGCGGGCGCCAATCCACGCATGGCGCGGATCTACTGGTCTGGTCCTGGTGGACGCCATCCGGTAGATGCCGACCGTTGGTCGGCACTCCTGCAGCACCTCACTCCCGCAACATATCCACGAACGCACGCAACGCACCGGGCATCTGCCGTTGCTTCGGGTAGTACAGCGCAAACCCGGCGAACGGTTCGCTCCAGTCTTCCAGCACCGCCACCATCTGCCCCGATTCGATGTACGGCCGCGCGGTGTCTTCCAGCACGTAGGCCAGGCCGATGCCATCAAGCACCGCGCCGACCACGGTGCCCTGCTCGCTCAGCGTCAGCCGTCCGGGCACGTCGATTTCCAGCGCCTGCCCACCGCGCTCGAACTGCCACTTGTACAGATGCCCGCTGGCAAAGCGGAAGCGGATGCATTCATGCGCGGCCAGGTCGCGCGGATGCAGCGGCGCCGGATGCCGCCGCAGGTAATCCGGCGAGCCGACGATCAGCCCGCGCAGCGGTGGCCCCATCGGCACCGCCACCATGTCCTCGGGCACGAACTCGTGCAGGCGCACGCCCGCGTCGTAGCCCTCGGCGACGATATCGACCAGCCCATCATTTTCGGTCAGCTCCACCCGCACGTCGGGATGAGCGTGCAGGAAGCGCGCCAGCCGAGGCCGCAGCTGGGTCGCCACCGCCGCGCGGGTGGCGTTGATGCGCAGCAGGCCGGCCGGGGCGGCGCGGAAGTGGTTCATTTCTTCCAACGCGTCATGCACCTGCCCCAGCGCCGGCTGCAAGCGCTCCAGCAGGCGCTGCCCGGCCTCGGTCAGGGCCACGCTGCGCGTGGTGCGGTGGAACAGGCCCACGCCCAGTCGTTCTTCCAGCGCGCGGATCGCATAGCTCACCGCCGAGGTCGACAGCGCCAGCTCGGCGCCAGCGCGGCGGAAGCTGCGGTGGCGGGCAACCGCCGCGAACGCGGCCAGGTGGGAAAGGTTGTCAGTGGCCATGATTGTGCAGTTTCACTTGATGAATCATGCCGATATCCACGCTTCTTGCCATTGGGAACGCGGCATATTGTAAAGCGCCTTTCGATAAACCCTGCCAAGGATTCCCCATGTCCCTCGCCCGTGGTTACGCCGCCCATTCCCATACTGCTCCGCTGGTCCCCTATGAGTTCGAACGCCGTGCGGTCGGTCCCGACGATGTGCGCATCGAGATCCTCTACAGCGGCATCTGCCACTCCGACCTGCACCAGGCCCGCGATGACTGGGGTGGCTCGATCTACCCGATGGTGCCGGGCCACGAGATCATCGGCCGCGTCACCGAGGTCGGCAGCAACGTCACCCGCTTCAAGGTCGGCGACCACGCCGGCGTGGGTTGCATGGTCGACTCCTGCCGCCACTGCGACGCCTGCCAGCACGACCTGGAGCAGTACTGCGCCGAGGGCGCGACCTGGACCTACAACGGCCGTGAACGCGAAAGCGGCGCACCGACCTACGGCGGCTATTCCGACCACGTGGTGGTCGAGCAGCGCTTCGTGGTGAAGGTCTCCGACACCCTCGACCTGAAGGCGGCCGCACCGCTGCTGTGCGCCGGCATTACCACGTGGTCGCCGCTGCGCCATTGGAAGGTCGGCCCGGGCCAGAAGGTCGGCGTGATCGGCCTCGGCGGCCTCGGCCACATGGGCGTGAAGTTCGCCAAGGCGCTCGGTGCGCACGTGGTGATGATCACCACCACCCCGGAAAAGGGCGCCGATGCCAAGCGCCTGGGCGCCGATGAGGTGCTGGTCTCGCGCGATGCGGCGCAGATGAAGGCGCACGCCGGCAGCTTCGACTTCCTGCTCAATACCATCCCGGTCAGCCATGACACCAATCCGTACATGGGCCTGCTCAAGCGCGAAGCCACCATGTGCCTGGTGGGCGTGCTGACCGAACTGGACCCGCCGTTGACCGGCGGCAGCGTGATCTTCGGCCGCAAGCACCTGACCGGCTCGGCGATCGGCGGCATGGCCGAAACCCAGGAAATGATGGACTTCTGTGCCGAGCACGGCATCGTCAGCGATGTGGAGATGATCGACATCAGGAACGTCAACGAAGCCTGGGAGCGCATGGCGAAGAACGATGTGCGCTACCGCTTCGTGATCGACATGGCGACGTTGAAGAACGCGGCCTGAGCCAAGGCAGATGTGGAAATGAAAAACCCCGGCAATGCCGGGGTTTTTCTTCTGGTAGTGCCGGCCGCTGGCCGGCAACCCCGCATGACGGTCAGTACGCGAACTCGCGGAACACCGGATCGACGTCACCATGCCAGCGGCCATGGAACAGCGCCAGCTTGCGCTCGGCCGGGGTCAGGCCGGATTCGACGATCTCCTGCAGTACGTCCAGGAACTTGCTCTCGTCCTGGCCATCGGCATTGCGCGCAGCACGGCGCTTGAGGCCTTCCACGGAAATCCTGACCGCTTCCCGGGCCAGGTCGCGCACCGTGCCGTTGCGGAACGGCAGGTTCATTGCATGCTTCGGCACGCCGTCACGCAGCGCATGGCGCTCGGCCAGGGTGAAGTCACGCACCAGGTCCCAGGCAGCGTCCAGCGCAGTGTCGTCGTACAGCAGGCCCACCCAGAACGCCGGCAGCGCACACAGGCGGCTCCACGGGCCACCATCGGCGCCGCGCATTTCCAGGTACTTCTTCAGGCGCACTTCCGGAAACGCGGTGGTCATGTGGTCCGACCAGTCGCGCAGTGTCGGCAACGCGCCCGGCAGCACCGGCAGCTTGCCCTGCATGAAGTGGCGGAAACTCTGCCCGCTGGCGTCGTGGTAGGTGCCGTCGCGATAGGAGAAGTACATCGGCACGTCGAGCAGGTAATCGACATAGCGCTCGTAGCCGAATCCATCCTCGAACACGAAGTCGAGCATGCCGGTGCGGTCGGCGTCGGTGTCGGTCCAGATGTGCGAGCGATAGCTCAGGTAGCCGTTCGGCTTGCCTTCGGTGAACGGCGAATCGGCGAACAGCGCGGTGGCGATCGGCTGCAGCGCCAGGGACACGCGGAACTTCTTCACCATGTCCGCTTCGGTGGCGTAGTCCAGGTTCACCTGCACCGTGCAGGTACGGGTCATCATGTCCAGGCCCAGCGAACCGACCTTGGGCATGTACGCGCGCATGATCTTGTAGCGGCCCTTCGGCATCCACGGCATTTCATCGCGCTTCCACTTCGGCTGGAAGCCCATGCCGAGGAAGCCCAGCTGCAGTTCGCCGGCCACCTGCGCCACTTCGTTGAGGTGGGTGCCGGTCTCCACGCAGGTCTGGTGGATGGTCTCCAGCGCCGCACCTGACAGCTCCAGCTGGCCGGCCGGTTCCAGCGTCACCGAGGCCCCATCGCGCAGCAGGGCGATGGTGCAGCCATTCTCCTGTACCGGCTCCCAGCCGAAGCGGACCAGGCCGTTGAGCAGTGCTTCGATGCCGCGCTCCCCCTCGAAGGTCGGCGGTCGCAGGTCATCCAGGCGGAACCCGAACTTCTCGTGCTCGGTGCCGATGCGCCACTGCGCGCGGGGCTTCTCGCCGGAGGCGATCACCTCCACCAGCTGCGAGCGGTCGGTAATGGGGGTATCGGCGACGTGGCTGGGGCTCGACAAGGGGAAGGCTCGCTGGACGGTGGCGGGGGATGTGGGGCTCGCGGCCTTCCATCGCAAGGGCGCACTATAGCGTGGCACCTCGTTGCGTCATGCGACGGTGACGGGTTTCAGCATCCTACCGACGCCCTCTTGACCCTCGTACACTCAACGTCATGAGCCGCCATTCACGACACCCCGAACTGCACCGCTCCGAGCGCGTCGGCTGGCTGCGTGCCGCCGTGCTGGGCGCCAATGATGGCATCGTCTCGGTGGCCGGCCTGGTGGTCGGCGTGGCCGCCGGCGGCGCCTCCGCTACCACCATCCTCGCCACCGGCGTGGCCGGCACCGTGGCCGGCGCGATGTCGATGGCCGCCGGCGAGTACGTCTCGGTACAGACCCAGGCCGACACCGAGGACGCAGACCTGGCAATGGAAAGGCGCGAGCTGCGCGAAAATCCGCACAGCGAGCTGGAGGAGCTGGCTTCGATCTACCGCCACCGCGGCCTGGAGCCTGCGCTGGCACGGCAGGTGGCCGAACAGCTCACCGCCCATGATGCGCTGGGTGCCCACGCCCGCGACGAACTGGGCATCACCGATACCCTGCGCGCCCGCCCGCTGCAGGCAGCGCTGGCCTCGGCCGGTGCGTTCACCTGCGGCGCGGTGCTGCCTGTGCTGACCGCCCTGCTCGCACCGGTCGACAGGGTCGCACTGATGACCACGGCCAGTACCCTGCTCGGCCTGTGCCTGACCGGCGCAGTGGCGGCCAGGGCCGGCGGCGCACCGCCGGTTCGCGGCGCGATCCGGGTGATGTTCTGGGGCGCATTGGCGATGGCCGCGGCGGCCGGCGTCGGTCGCCTGTTCGGTGCCCACGTGTCATGACCGCCATGCTGCCACCGGCCACCGCACTGCTGGCCGAGATGGCCAGCCTGGCCGGCTGCGCACGCGCCGAAGGTTATGCGTGCATCACCGCTCGGCGCGAACATGGCGCCAGCTCGGTGGAGATTCCACAACCGCAGTTCGCGATCCTGCTGGAAGGCCGCAAGCAGGTGCGTACCGCGCACCAGTCGCTGGAGTTCATCCCCGGCGACATCCTGCTGCTGACCCAGCGCTGCCGCATCGATGTGGTCAACACCCCCGACCCACGCAGTGGCCGCTACCTCAGCGCCATCGTGCCGCTGTGTGCCGAAGTGCTGGCGGCCGCACGTACGCTGTGGAGCGGGGAGCTTCCCGCCGCCGGTCATGCGATGGCGCGACTGCCGTTGATCGATCATGGCGTGGTGCTGCGCCAGTGGCGGCAATCACTGCAGGACGGCCGTTACAGCGAAGCGCGGCTGGCCCTGGCCTCGTTGGTACTGACCCTGTGCCGGCAGGGCCACGGCAACCTGCTGCTGCCGCAGGCGCCGAGCCTGGGCGAACAGATCCGCGACCGCATCGCCGCCGAACCGGCTCGCGACTGGCAATCGCGTGATGTGGAAGCGCTGTTCGCGCTGAGCGGCGCGACCCTGCGCCGTCGGCTCGCCGCCGAGGACACCAGCCTGCGCCAGCTGCTCACCGAGGCCCGGCTGGCGCATGGCATGCAGTTGCTCTACACCACCGACCTGCCGCTGAAGACCGTGGCCGCACGCGCGGGCTACCGGTCTGCGGCCAGTTTCAGCAAGCGCTTCGCCGAGCAGTACGGGCTGGCTCCCACAGACATTTGAGGGGGTTCGGCAGGGCTTGCAGCCCTGCACCTGCAGACGCGACGGCAACAGCCGAAGCAACAGCAACAGCGTGCATTCCGTGAGGTGGCGGGACGGTGTCGGAGTGCGGGGACGCCGCAAGTACGTCCCTGTAGGCTTGGCAGCCGCATCCATGCGGCTGACACCCCGCACTCCGACACCGCCCCACCTCTGACAGATCGTCGCGGCTGTTGGTAGGTGTCGACCTTGGTCGACACATCTGTCAGACATCGAAATCGATCTGACCCCAAGAGAATTTCCAACAGATCACGGAAAACTGTCGAAGGCGGGGTGGGTCCGGTTGCGGGAGTGTCCGCGGCATGGATGCCGCGGCCAAGCCCCCATGGACGGGTTTACGGCGTCTCCCGCAACCGGACCCACCCCGCCATCCCACGGATAGCCCGCTGTTGCTGTTGCTGTTGCTGTTGCTTCGGCCGTTGCTCTGGCTCGTAGCGGGTGCAGGGCGCAGCCCTGCAGACAACACCCCCTTCCCTGAGCATTCCACGCAGTGGTTTGAGCGCCGTGCGCACGCCAGTCACGGCACGCTAGGCCAACGGAACCCCCGTCATCCACCGAGAACCCTCATGACCCTGCGCCACCTTCCCCTGCGCTCCGCCCTGCTGCTGGCCCTGTCCGCCCTGCCACTGGCCGCGCTGGCCGAAGCCACCTCGCCCGCGCCCACCCAGCAGGTGCCCGGCGTCTACCACCAGCGCGTCGGTGCGCTGCAGGTCACCGCCCTGTTCGACGGCGTGGTCGCGCTGGGCCGGCAGGAAGTGGTCGACGTGCCGCCGACACTGGTCAGCCGCCTGTTGGAAGGCCGCTACGTGCCCGAAGACAAGAAGGGCCTGCAGACCGCGATCAACGCCTTCCTCGTGCGCCAGGGCAACCACCTGACCCTGGTCGATACCGGCACCGCGCAGTGCTTCGGCCCCGGCCTGGGCCAGGTGCTGGGCAACCTGCGCGCCTCCGGCGTGGACCCGGCCGAGGTGGACGAGGTGCTGCTGACCCACGCCCATCCGGACCACCTGTGCGGGGTGCTCGATGCGCAGGGCAAGCCGGCCTACCCGAATGCCACCGTGTGGCTGTCCAGGGCCGATGCCGACTACTGGCTCAACCCGGCCAGCGAGGCTTCTGCGCCGAAGGGTGTGCGCTTCGCCTTCCCGCTGGCACGCAACGCGGTGGCGCCGTACCAGGCCAGTGGCCACCTGCGCACGTTCAACCCCGGCGATGCCCTGCCCGGCGGCGCGGTGGCAATGGACACCCATGGCCACACCCCCGGCCACGTCTCCTACCGGTTCGACAGCCAGGGCCAGTCACTGCTGGTGTGGGGCGACGTGCTGCACTTCCATGCGGTGCAGTTCGCGCACCCGGAGGCCGCGTTCGAGGCCGATTCGGACCGCAAGGCGGCCATCGCCAGCCGTCGCGGGCTGCTGCAGCAGGCCACCGCCAACGGCTGGTGGGTGGCCGGTGCGCACCTGCCGTTCCCCGGCCTGGGCCACGTCCGCAGTGAAGGCCAGGCCTATGCGTGGGTCCCGGCGGAGTATTCGCCGTTGAAATGACCTCGTGTAGCGCCGAGCCCATGCTCGGCTACCACGCGCAGCGTGCCGGGATTCCGCAGCCGAGCGTAGGCTCGGCTCTACAGGAAGGCAGGGAAGGCCTTATTCCAGCCCCAGCCAGCCGCCGATCACGGCGCGCGCTTCGTCCACGCCGGTACGGTCTTCGCCGGAGAACACCTGCACGCTGACGCTGTCACCGTAAGCCGATTGCAGCTCCTTGCGCACCTTCTGCAGGGACTGCATCTGCTGGCTGCGGCTGAGCTTGTCGGCCTTGGTCAGCAGGGCGTGCGCCGGCAGGCCGCGCTGCACGGCATAGGACAGCATCTGCCGGTCGTAGTCCTTCAGCGGATGACGGATGTCCATCACCACCACCAGCCCCTTCAGGGCCTCGCGGGTGCGGAAGTACTTGTCGATGAAGGCCTGCCAGTGCGCCTGCAGGTCCAGCGGCACCTTGGCGTAGCCGTAACCGGGCAGGTCGACCAGATGCGCCTCCGGGGTGACCTGGAAGAACACCAGCTGCTGGGTACGGCCGGGGGTCTTGGAGACACGCGCCAGGGCGTTCTGGCGGGTCAGCGCGTTGAGCGCACTGGACTTGCCGGCGTTGGAGCGGCCGGCGAAGGCCACTTCGGCCCCTTCGTCGGGCGGCAGCTGCCGCACGTTATGGGCCGAAAGGTGGTAACGGGCGCGTTCGATGAGCAATGACATGTGCCTAGGATCGCATGTTGCGGCGCCGCGCGCCCGTGCCGGCGGCCTTTGCGGGCATTTTGCTGCACTGCTGCGTTGACCGTGCGCGGAAACGGCGTTGATAATCCGAGCGATGCCGGCGGCCACCGCCCGGCCCGGTCCATACGGAGCTTCAGCATGCGCCACGCTCGCGTTCTTGCCGTATCCGCCCTTGCCACTGCTGTAGTCGTTGCCGCTGCTGCGTTCGCGCAGACCACGTTGACCCCGCTGCCCGACAATGGGCCGATCAACACCGCCTCGCTGGAGGTGGATTTCAGCAAGACCCACTGGGGCGATGCCAAGGCCGGCCAGGCCAAGGCCTCGGCCTGCGCGGCCTGTCATGGCGTCGACGGCAATTCCACGGTGGACATGTATCCGTCCATTGCCGGCCAGAGCGAGCGCTACGTGGCCCAGCAGATGGCCCTGATCGCCAATGGCCAGCGCAGTTCCGGCGCGGCAGTGGCGATGGTGCCGTTCGTGCAGAACCTCACCCCGCAGGACATGCGTGATATCGGCGCCTACTTCGCCACGCAGAAAGCCAACGCCGGCATCGCCGATGACACGGCGGTGACCGAGGGCCCGTACAAAGGCATGAAGTTCTACGAGATCGGCCAGCAGCTGTACCGCGGCGGCGATGCCAAGCGTGGCCTGCCGGCCTGCATGGCCTGCCATGGCCCCAGCGGTGCCGGCAATCCCGGTCCGGCCTATCCGCACCTCGGTGGGCAGCACGCCAGCTATGTCGCGCGCCGCCTGCAGGAGTACCAGGCCGGCCAGACCAACGAGACCGACAAGGCGCACTTCCAGATCATGGCCACGGTCGCGCAGAAGCTCAGCGAGCAGGAGGTGCAGGCGCTGTCGAGCTACCTGCAGGGCCTGCACAACAAGGCCGACGATGTGGCCGGCGCGGCCACGCCAACACAACCGGCTGCCGCCCCCTGACCACCACTGGTCGGCCCGGGCCGCGACGACGGCCCACGGCTGCGGTATGTTTCCTTCACGCCGGCGGCTGCGCCGGCGTTGCTTTTTTCAACGGAGATGCGTGTCGATGAGGTTGATTTCCCGCCTGCTGTTGTCCGTGCTGGTGCTGCTGCCGCTGGCAGCCTGCGCCGCCACCCCCGCCAATGCCCCGCTGGTCGAGGGCAAAGACTACGAGCGCATCGCCCAGCCGGGCCCGTTCCAGCCGCTGGCCGGCAAGATCGAGGTGGTCGAAGTCTTCGGCTACACCTGCCCGCACTGCGCCCATTTCGAACCGCAGCTGGAAGCCTGGGCGGCCAAGCTGCCGGCCGACGTGCGCTTCACCCCGGTCCCGGCGGCCTTCGGCGGTGCCTGGGATGCCTGGGCCCTGGCCTACTACGCCGCCGATGAAGTCGGCGTGGCCAAGCGCAGCCATGCCGCCGTGTTCAAGGCCCTGCACGAGCAGGGGTCGCTGCCGATGCAGAACGTCTCGGCCGATGAGCTCGCCACCTTCTACAAGGCCTACGGCGTGACCCCGGACCGCTACATCCAGGCCCTGCGCGGCGATGCCGTGCAGAAGAAGGTCGACGCCGCGCGCGCGTTCGCCCAGCGCACCAAGATCCCGGGCACCCCGGCCCTGATCATCAACGGCCAATACCTGGTGCGCGGCGAGAGCTTCGACGACCAGCTGCGCATTGCCTCGGCGCTGATCGCGCAGGCGCGCGCCGCCCGCGGCCGCTGAACCAACACCCACCACCGACACGGCGTTGTCGCCGCCGCATGTCATCATTTCCCCTTGGCCGGCGCTTGCCGCCGGCCCCACCTTTCCAGATGCTGGAGACGTTTCCATGAAGATCCGTTACGCCCTCGCCCTCGCAGCGCTGCTGCCGATCCTGGCCGCCTGCAAGGCCGACGACGGCAGCACCAACACCACCGCGGCCCCGGCCGAACCGGCAGCCACCCCGGCAGCCACCACCGAACCGGCTGCTGCGCCGGCAGCGGGCAGCGAAGGCGCCGCGCCGGCTGCCGCTGAAGGCGAGAAGGCCCCGGCCGAAGCGGCGCCGGCCGCCGCACCGGCCCCGACCACCGCCGCACTGACCGGCCCGGCTCCGGTGGAAGGTGCCGACTACCAGGTGATCCCGAACGGCCAGCCGTTCCAGCCGGCCGCCGGCAAGATCGAAGTGACCGAGATCTTCGGCTACGTCTGCCCGGCCTGCGCCGCGTTCCAGCCGCTGGTCGGCCCGTGGAAGGCCGGTCTGCCCAGCGACGTGAACTTCGTCTACGTGCCGGCCATGTTCGGCGGCACCTGGGATGACTACGCCCGTGCCTTCTACGCCGCGCAGACCCTGGGCGTGCAGGAGAAGACCCACGAAGCGCTGTACGCCGCCATCCACTCGCAGAAGACCCTGAAGGGCGAGCGCGGCCGTGACTCGGTAGAAGACATCGCCAAGTTCTACGCCGCCTACGGCGTCGATCCGAAGCAGTTCGCGGCCACCATGGGCAGCTTCGCGGTGAATGCCAAGACCAACTCGGCCAAGCAGTTCGCCCAGCGCAGCCAGATCAGCGGCACCCCGTCGATCATCGTCAACGGCAAGTACCTGGTGAAGGGCAAGAGCTTCCCGGACATGCTGCGCATCGCCGACCACCTGATCGCCCGCGAACGCGGTGCGGCCCAGGCTCACTGATCCAAGAGAAGCATTTCCCGGCCGTGAATTCCCCCCGTACACGGACCCTGCGCTTGCTGACGGCCAACATCCAGGCCGGCTCAAGTACCCGCCGTTACAGCGACTATGTGACCCGCAGCTGGTCACATGCGTTGCCGGCGGGTCGCAAGCGCAGCAGCCTGGACGCGATCGCCACCCTGGCGCGCGAACATGACATCGTCGGCCTGCAGGAGGCCGACCCGGGCAGCCTGCGCTCGGGCTTCACCAACCAGACCCATTACCTGGCCCAGCGCGCCGGCTTCAACTACTGGAGCCACCAGCCGAACCGGCGCATGGGCGGGGTCGCGTCCAGCGCCAATGGCCTGCTGAGCAAGCTCGAACCGGTGGAAGTGCAGGACCACGCCCTGCCCGGCCGCATCGGCGGGCGCGGCGTGCTGCTGGCCAAGTTCGGCGACGGTACCGACGGCCTGGCGGTGGCGGTGGCGCATCTGTCATTGGGCGCGGGATCGCGGATGTCGCAGCTGGGCTTCATCGCCGAGCTGCTGTCCGACCACCCCAACGCGGTGCTGATGGGCGACTTCAACTGCCTGGCAGAACGCCCGGAAATGCAGGTGCTGTACCAGAAGACCCGGCTGCAGCCGCCCGGCTGCATCGTGCCGACCTTCCCCAGCTGGCGCCCCGACCGCGCCATCGACCACATCCTGGTCAGCAGTGGCCTGCAGACCCGCACCGTGGAAGCCATACCGGCCGCGTTTTCCGATCACCTCGCCCTGGCGATGCAGATCGACGTCCCGGCCGACGCCCTGCGCTGAACGCTCCCGGTAGGTGCCAACCTTGGTTGGCACGCCGCTCTGCTGGGTGCGGACCGTAGGTCCGCACGCTCTCCGGCGCTACCCTGCCTGCACCACCGGCACCTTCAATCGCCGCGCCGTCATCGTGCTGCCCACCGAGGCCAGCACCGTGCAACCGATCGCCAGCCACTGCAATCCATGCAGGTGCTCGTGCAGCAGCAGCATCGCCCACAGCGCGGCCACCGCCGGCTCCATGCTGATCAGGATGCCGAAGGTCTCCTTTGGCAGGCGCTTGAGCGCCATCATCTCCAGCGACATCGGGATCGCACTGGACACCAGCGCCACCAGCAGGCCGGCCGCCAGGATCTTCGGATCGAGCAGCGCGGCACCGGCATGCGCCACGCCCACCGGCACCACCACCAGCGAAGCCGCCAGCAGCCCCAGCGACACCGAATGCCCAGCGTGCAGGTGGCCGGCACGCTTGCCGAACACGATGTACAGGCCCCAGCACGCCGCTGCGCCCATCGCATACAGCACGCCTGCCGGATCCAGTGCCGGCCCGCCGCCAATCGGCAGCAGCAGCAACAGCCCCACCGCCGCGCACCCCACCCAGACGAAATCGATGGGGCGTCGTGATGACAGCATCGCTACCGTCAGCGGCCCGGTAAATTCGATGGCCACCGCAATGCCGAAGGGAATCGTGCGCAGGGCCATGTAGAACAGCAGGTTCATCAGGCCCAGGGTGAGCCCGTAGCGCAGGAGGGTGATGGCATCCACGCGGCGGGTCTTCCAGCGCCAAGGCCGCCAGAACAGCAGCAGCAACAGCGCCGAGAAGCCCACGCGCAGCGCACTGGTGCCCTGTGCGCCGATCAGCGGGAACAGGTGTTTGGCGTAGGAGGTGCCGATGGCCAACGAGGTGACCGAGCCGAGCACCGCCAGCGCCGGCAACATCGGCGCAAGTCGTGAGGTCTGCATGGGCAAAGTCTATTGCGCCGGCGCCGAGCACTTGGCTCAATTGACAGCCTGTTCGTGCAACTTCTGCTCGCCATGGCCACCGCCCCCGTGCTCGACAGCTTCGACCGCGCCATCCTCGACCTGCTGCAGCGGGACAACACCCTGCCGCAGCGCGAGATCGCCGAGGCCGTGCACCTGTCCACCCCGGCCGTGCAGCGACGCATCAAGCGGCTGCAGGACAGCGGCGTGATCGCGGCCAATGTGGCGGTGATCGATGCCGCAAAGATCGGCCGGCCGCTGACCATCATCGTCGAGGTGCGCGTGGTCAGCGAACTGCGTGAACGCGTGGCGCCGTTCAAGCGCCGCGTGCAGGACGACCCGGCCGTGCAGCAGTGCTACTCGATCACCGGCGATGGCGATTTCCTGCTGCTGCTTTCGGCCGCGTCGATGGAGGAGTACGAAGCGATCACCGAGCGCCTGTTCGGTGACGATGACAACATCGAGCGCTTCCGCACCTCGGTGGCACTGGGAACGTTGAAGCGCAGTTTCGAAGTGCCGCTGGCCCCGGTTCTGTAGCGCTGAGCCATGCTCGACTGCGCTTTGACCACAAAGTAACAGCCGCCGAGCATGGCTCGGCGCTACAGTCGGAGACCATGAACATACCGCCCTCCCCCGCCCGTCGCCTGCGCCGCTGGCTGCTGCGCGGCCTGTGGCTGGTCATCGCGATCGTTGCCGCGATGGCGCTGTGGAACAGCCCATGGGCTGCTGCACCGAAACTGCTGTGGACACTGTCGCGGATGCCTCCGGCCACCGAGCTTCCGGTGCCGGTGGAAGGCGTGCGGCCCCGCCAGATCGCCGATACGTTCGGCGCTCCGCGCGGCCGTGACCGCTCCCACGCCGGCATCGACATCTTCGCCAGGCGCGGCACCCCGGTGCGCAGTGCCACCGCCGGCGTCGTCGTGGATGTCAGCGACCGCGGCCTCGGTGGCCGCCAGGTGTGGGTGATCGGGCCCGGGCGCGAGCGCTACTACTACGCCCATCTGGACGACTGGGCCGAGGGCCTGGCGCGCGGCCAGGTGGTCCAGGCCGGCGACCTTCTCGGCCACGTCGGCGACAGCGGCAACGCCAAGGGTACGCCGCCGCACCTGCACTGGGGCATCTACGGCGCCGACGGCGCCCGCGATCCACTGCCGCTGCTGCGCTGAACGCCGTGTGCTGCGTCGAGTCCTGCGCGAGCGCCTTCCGCGTTCATCATTTGTAAATAGGAATAGTTCGTATTACCATTTCTTTCGTTTCCGGTGGTGCCAGGACGGCCTGCCCGCCCGTTTCCCACCCGTAGCGCCTCGCCTTCTGGATGCTGGCCGAGCGCGCGTGCTCGTCCAGGACCCCCATGAACCGTTCCGCCTTCCGTATCCCGCAGCCGCAACGGCTGTCCGTTGCCGTGCTCGCTGCACTCTGCGCCGTGGCCCCGGCCGCCTTCGCCGACACCGCCGCCGACCCGACCACGCTCGACAAAGTGGTGGTCAAGGGCGAACGCGCCGAAGGCTATTCGGTGCGCCGCACCTCGGCCGGTACCCGCTTCGACCTGGCGCCGCGCGAGATCCCGCAGTCGCTCAGCATCATCAGCCACCAGCGCATCGAAGATCAGAACCTGGACGACATCATCGACGTGCTGGCCAACACCACCGGCGTCAGCAGCACCCAGTCCGACAGCGAGCGCACCGAGTTCTATTCGCGTGGCTTCTACATCGACAGCTACCAGTTCGATGGCCTGCCGACGCAGATGGTGCAGAACTGGAGCTACGGCGATTCCGGCCTGGACCTGGCGCTGTATGACCGCGTGGAAGTGGTGCGTGGCGCCACCGGCCTGCTGACCGGTGCCGGCAACCCGTCGGCGTCGGTGAACCTGGTGCGCAAGCACGCCGACAGCGCCGAACTGACCGGCAGCGTCTCGGTGAACGTCGGCAGCTGGGGCCGCACCCGCAGCACCGTGGACGTGACCACCCCGCTGAACAAGAGCGGTTCGGTGCGCGCCCGCGTGATCGGCAGCTACCTGGACACCGACGCGCAGATGGACCGCTACAACCAGCACAAGACGCTGGGCTACGCCGTCATCGACGCCGACCTGACCCCGGACACCCAGCTGAGCGTGGGCTACGACTACCAGCAGAAGCGCGCCAACGGCGCCACCTGGGGTGGTTTCCCGATGCTGTTCTCCGATGGAACCAGCACCGGCTACGACGAATCGTTCAATCCGAACCCGAGCTGGACCTACTGGGACACCACCAGCAAGCGCGCGTTCGCCACGTTGGAACACGCCTTCAACGATGACTGGAAAGTCCGCATCGGCGCCACCCACGACGAAACCAGGGCCGACGACAAGCTGTTCTACCCGGCCTACAACGACTGGGTCACCGGCGCTTCGTTCTTCGACAAGAACACCGGTGCCGGCATTTCGCCGTCGGCCGGCTTCTACAACACCGAACGCAAGGTCAATGCGGTGGACGGCTACTTCAGTGGCACGTTCGAGCTGTTTGGCCTGAAGCACGAAGTGATGGGCGGCCTGAGCTACAACAGGCGCGAGTACGCCAACTACGGCGACTACCAGATCGGCGGCGCCGGCCTCGCCTGGGACCCCTTCTCCAGCTACTGGAACGGCAACATCAGCGAACCGAACTGGAATCCGCTGGCCCTGGCCAGCGAAGGCACCATCACCCAGAAGGCCGCCTATGCTGCAGCACGCCTGTCGCTGGCTGATCCGCTGAAGTTGATCGTGGGCGCGCGCTACACCGACTGGAAGAGCGAAGGCGAAGGCGCCGACCGTTCGCACAAAGTCACCACCCCGTATGCGGGCCTGGTGTTCGACATCAACGACACCTACTCCACCTATGCCTCGTACACCGAGATCTTCCAGCCGCAGATGCTGAAGGACCGCAACGGCAGCTACCTGGACCCGGTGGACGGCAAGAGCTACGAAGTGGGCGTGAAGGGTGCCTGGTTCGACAACCGACTGAATGCCTCGGTGGCGGTGTTCCGCATCGAGCAGGACAACGTCGGCCAGTCCACCGGCGAGCCGGTCATCGGCGGCACCGGCGGCGAAACGGCCTACGTGGCCGCGCGTGGCACCGTCAGCCGTGGCTTCGAGTTCGAACTGAACGGCGAACTGGCACCCGGCTGGAACGCGACCTTCGGTGCTTCGCGCTACGTGGCCAAGGACATCAACGGCGCCGACATCAACACCAACCTGCCGCAGACCGCGCTGAAACTGTTCACCAGCTACACCCCGCAGTCGCTGCAGGCACTGACCGTCGGCGGCGGCGCCAACTGGCAGAACCGCATCTACTACGCGGTGCCGGCTTACGGCCGCATCGAACAGAGCGGCTACGCCCTGGTCAGCGCCTTCGTGCGTTACCGCCTGTCGCCGGAATGGAGCGTGCAGGCCAACCTGAACAATCTGCTGGACAAGAAGTACTTCTCGCAGATCAACGGCTACGGTGCGTACGGCGATGGCCGCAATGGCTCGCTGACGTTCACCTGGGCGTTCTGATCAGACGCGGGGTACGACCGCCCCGCACCTGTAGAGCCGAGCCCATGCTCGGCTCAGAGAATCAGCCGAGTGCGGGCTCGGCGCTACATCCGCAAGGCAGCGCCGGAACTGACCGGCGCTGCCCCCCTCACATCAGAACCGCAGGTCCGCGCGCAGGTACCAGTAACGGCCACGCGGGATGTCGTAGGTCGAGGCGTCATACCCGTTCAACGAGCACGACAGGCAGATCGGCGGATCCTTGTCGAACACATTGTTCAGGCCCGCGGTCAGCTGCAGCCCCTTCATCCAGTCGATCTTGTAGCCCACCTGCATGTCGTGGAAGGTGGTGGCCGAGAGCGTGTTGGTGCCGTCGGCCTGGTTGCTGCACACCGGGAATGCCACGGCATCGCCGCAGTTCTCGGTCAGCTCGGAGATGTGCCGCACCGTCCAGTTCGCACTCCAGCGGTCCATCGTCCAGGCGATGCTGGCGTTGCTGGTCCACTCCGGAATGGAGCTGTCGGCCACTTCCACGCCCGGCTTCTGCGGCTGCTTCTGCCCGGCCGCGCCGGTGGCTTCGTAACGACCGACGAACGTGTTCTTCCACGCCAGCTTGAACTGGCCGAAGGAGGTCTGCGGCAACGTCCAGAACAGGTCCACGTCCCAGCCGTCGGTCTTGATCGAGCCCAGATTGGTCAGGCGGTTGTTGAAGCTGCTGACCGCACCGGTGCTGGCGCGGGTGATGCCATCGCAGTACAGCGGGTCGAGCGTGTCCACGCACAGGTCCAGCTGGGTCTGCGCGTTGATGGCCTGGATCGCACCATCGATGGCGTGGCGGTAGAAGGTCACCTCCACATCGAAGCGCTCCGACCACGACGCGTTGTTGCCGAACCACGGGCTCCACACGAAGCCGGTGCTGAAGCTGCGCGAGCGCTCCGGTTCCAGATCACGATTGCCGCCGGTGGTCACCGAGATCTGCGAGTTGGCCTGCTGGAAGCCGGCCGGCACGCCCAGCGCGGCACAATTGGCGGCACTGCCACGTGGCGGCGTACCGCCCAGGCCCACCGAGCACGGATCGAACAGCTGCAGGTCGGCACGTGCGGCCGAGCCGTACAGTTCGCCGATGGACGGTGCGCGGAAACCCTCGGCGTACGTGGTGCGCAGCACGAAGTCATCGGTCACCTGCCAGCGCAGGCCGTACTTGGGCGTGAACTCGCCACCGAAAGTGGAGTAATCCGAATAGCGGCCGGCCAGGCTCAGGTCCAGCTTCTTGCCGAACGAGGAGTCGGCGAAGATCGGCACGCTCAACTCCAGGTAGGCCTCGTTGACGTCGTAGGAACCGGAGGTCGGCTGCGACGGCACGCCGTTGTAGTGGCCGATCACCGTCAGCGGATCCGGCTGGTACCAGCCCTCGTACTTGCGGTACTCGAAACCGGTGGCGAAGGACACCGGGCCGGCCGGCAGCGAGAACAGCTCGCTGGACAGGTTGGCGGTGAACAGGCTCAGCTCGTTCTGGCTGCGGTCGCGCACCACCGGCTGGATCCACTTCAGCATGTCCGGGGTGATCGAACCGACGCCACCGAAGATGTTCAACGGCACGCAGCCCGGGGTAGCCGCGCACACCGCCGGGTCACCCAGCGCCATGTTGACGTTGTAGATGTTGTAGCTGCCGTAGTTGGTCTGTTCGGCCTTGTTCTTGCTGTACATGCCGTTGACGTCCCAGTACCAGCTGCGGTCGGCCGCCTGGAAGTTGCCGACCAGGCCGGTGGCCACGTAGGTCGTGTTGACCTCCTGCTTGAACACGCGCGCACCGCCTTCCACCGGGCGACGGCCGATCAGGCTCATGTTGCCCGAGGACACCAGGTCGAAGCCGAACGGGTTGTACGGATTCAGGCGCGAGACCACGATGTTGTCGGCCAACGGATTACCGGTGGCGCCATCGGGGCCGAAGAACAGCGGCTCGGGGCCGGCCTGGTTGGTCGACTCGCGGCGGTTGCCCAGTGCCTTGATGTACCACTGCATGTTGTCAGTGATGTCGAAGCGGAACTGGCCGAACAGGCCCTTGCGCTCGGACGGCGTGAGCACCATGTTGTATTCGGCGAAGTTGAAGCGGTCGGCGCTGGTGAAGCAGTGGTAGTCATCGCTGCGGTTGCAGCCGGCGCTGCCGTCGTAGCGCGGGTTTGGCACGCCGCTGTTGGGCACGATGTCCTGCTCGGCGCCGGTGTTGGGGTCGACGAAGGCGAAGCGGCCCTGTGGAATGCCGCCGCTGCCGAAGGCCAGGCCGGTGCCCGGAATCGGGAAACGTGACTGCTCGCGATCCTTGGCGAATACCGGGTCCTGCTTGGTCCAGCTGGCGCCCAGGAACAGGCTGAAGCGATCACCGCTCTTGCCCCACGCCAGGTCCACGCCCTTCTGGGTGCCGTCGCCCTTGCTGTACTCACCATAGTTCAGCGTCACCTGCCCGCCATCGAAGTCGCGGCGGGTGATGATGTTGACCACGCCGGCGATGGCATCGGAGCCGTACAGCGACGACGCGCCGTCTTCCAGCACCTCGATGCGTTCGACGATGGCCAGCGGAATGGTGTTGAGGTCGGTGGCCGCACCGACGCCCGATGCGGACGACTCGTTGACCCAGCGGATGCCGTCAACCAGCACCAGCACGCGCTTGGCACCCAGGTGGCGCAGATCGACCTGCGCCGAGCCGGCACCCACGCCACTGCCATCGGGCGGGAAACCGAAGTTGCCGGACGAGTTGAACTTGGCGTTGAGCGCAGAGCCGGAACCCGTGAGCTGCTGCAGCACTTCACCGATCGAGGTCAGGCCGGTGCGTTCGATATCACCGCGGGTCAGCGTCTGGATCGGCACCTGGCCTTCGACTTCAGCGCGCTTGATGCGGGTACCGGTGACTTCCACCGCGTCGAGGTTGGTGGTGGATTGTGCAGCGGCACCCAATGGGGCCAGGGCCATCACGCACAGCGTGACGGCAACCGCCAACGGGCGGTGGTGCAGGTGATTCATTCGCTCTCTCTCCAAAGGAATGTCGGGACATGGACTGCCGCGCTCCCCCTGCATGGCGGCAGCGTCTCCTTTGTAAACAAGCGGTAAAAATCACGGCGTGACGATCGACACTCTTTCACGCGGAATTGACGCAATTGCATGACATTTGCGTCAGATGAATGCCGTTTAGAACCGGACGGTAATGTTCCGCCGCTTCGCTTTGATGCTGGCCGCGACAGCGCGCGCCGGAAACTGCCGCGCGCATGAAAGTGCCTTTGCCGAACCATTTCAGGAATAGTCTGAAATTCCTTCATTCAGAAGGCCCGCTTGATCGACCCGGTGCAGACTCGCACCTCCAGCCATTCGCGGGCGGATCGATCATGAAAGCACTAACTGCCGTGCCGAGCGTCATGATGGTGATCACGCTGCTTCTTCCTCTGGCAGGCGAATCGAGGGCAGGCGGCGTGATCGAGTGCAACAACTGCCTCTCTCCCAGCGATGCGGCCTCGGCCTCAGGAGAGGGGTGGACGGTTGTGGTGGATTTCGAGAGAGCCGAGTTGACCGCTTTCGACGTTGAACATGACTCTGAGACCAGAAGGTGGCGAGCACATCCGACCCCGGTTCCGGCGCAGATTGAAATGGCTTTTCTGCGGATCCTGGATGCGACGCTGTCAGCAGGGCAAGCGCCGCTCATGCTGCAATCACCGCATGAGCGGCAGTGAGACAACGCTCTATCGCACGAAGGCAATCCGCTCCATGCCGGTCGCCTCGGCCGCAGCCAATATCCGCGCCATGCCTTCGTACTCGGCCGCCGGATCGGTGGCGATGCGCAGCTCCGGCAGATTGCCGGCATGTTCGCCCACCTGTGCCTGCAGGCGCGCCTGCAGCTCACTGATCGCCATCGGCTGGCCATTCCAGCTGAGCTGGTTGCCAGCGTCCAGGCGCAGCTCGATCGGCGGGGGCGGTTCGGGACGGTCAACCACGCGATCGGTGGCCTGCGGCAACTGCACGGCAATCGGCCGGGCCACGATCGGCGCGGTCACAATGAAGATGATCAACAGCACCAGCATCACATCCACCAGTGGCGTGACATTGATGTCCGCCAGCGGGCCGCTTCCTCCTGCGCTACTGAACGCCATGTGCCGCTCCCTGCAGCCGGGCCGTTCGCCCAGGGCCGACGTTACGACGCCTGCGACCCCGTGCGGCAGGGGCCTGCGCGGATTCATTCAGCTGTCGTTGCCGACGCCGGGCGTGCACGCAATGCGAAACTGAATTCAGCCATCGCCCGCTATGCTGGTCGCCATGACCCGACGCACTTCGACCGCCCTGTCCCTGCTGCCCTTGGCCACCACGCTGCTGATCGGCTGCGCCAATGCCCAGTCCCTCGATGCCCAGAACGCGCAGCTGAAAGCCGCGATCGCAGCCGCCGAACGCGGCCAGTACGATCCTGGCCAGGCCGCTGCGCTCAGCCGCCATCCGGCCTATGGCTGGCTGGAGTACGCCGACCTGCGGCGCAACATCGACACCGTCGATACCGCGCAGGCGCAGGCCTTCCTCAAGCGCTATGACGGCCAGGCCGTGGCCAGCACCTTCCGCAGCGTGTGGCTGCCCTCGCTCGCACGCCGCCAGGACTGGCCGACCCTGCTGGCCAACTGGGCGCCCACCGACAACCCCGGCCTGCGCTGTGCGCAGCTGACCGCGCGCCAGGTGACGGGCAGGGTCGATCCGCAGTGGATCAGTGAAGCGCAGGATCTGTGGCGCAAGAACGGCAAGTCGCTGCCGGACGGCTGTGATGCCGTTTTTGCCGTACTGCAGGCACAGGGTGGCCTGAGCGACGCCCTGCGCTGGGAACGCATCGATGCCGCCGCCGATGCCCAGCAACCGGCGGTGATGCGCAGCGCCGCACGCGGCCTGCCCGCCGCCGACCTGGCGCTGGCGAACAATTACGCAGCCTTTGTCGACAAGCCCAATGCCAGCGCGTTGAACTGGCCGCGCAACGAGCGCAGCCGGCGCATCGCCACCGATGGCCTGGCCAAGCTGGCCAAGGCCGACCCCGGCGCCACCGAGCAGCAGCTGCCGCAGTACGCCCAGGCGCTCGGCCTGAGTGCCGACCAGCAGGGCCAGGTGCTGTACCAGATCGCGCTGTGGACGGTGGCCTCCTACCTGCCCGATTCGGCACGCCGCCTCAACGCGGTACCCGAATCGGCCTACGACGAGCGCCTGCACGAATGGCGCGTGCGCGAAGCGATGTCGCGCGGCGACTGGCCGGCAGCGCTGGCCGCGATCCGCAAGATGGGCAGCAAGCAGCGCAGCGACCCGCGCTGGCGCTACTTCGAAGGCCGCATGCTGGAAAAAACCGGCCAGGCCCAGCAGGCGCAGCCGCTGTTCCGCGAAGCCGCACGCGCACCGACCTTCCACGGTTTCCTGGCCGCCGACAAGCTGCAGCAGGGCTACACCCTGTGCCCGTGGAAGCCGAACGACAGCGCACAGGCACAGGCGGTGATCGCGCGCGACCCGGCCATCCAGCGCGCGATGGCGCTGTACCAGATCGACCGCGCCGGTTGGGCCGTGGCCGAATGGAACAGCGCGCTGTCGCGCTTCGATGACACCCAGCGCCGCCTCGCCGTGCGCGTGGCGCAGGACAACGGCTGGTTCGACCGCGCCGTGTTCGCGCTCGGCAAGCAGCCGCAGGAACAGCGCCTGTACGACCTGCGCTTCCCGCTGCATCACGACGCCACCATCCGCCGCGAATCGGCACGCAACGCGATCGACCCGGCCTGGGTGGCCGCGGAGATCCGCGCCGAGAGTACCTTCACTCCGCGTGCGCGCTCGCCTGCCAATGCCATGGGCCTGATGCAGGTGCTGCCGGCCACCGGTGCCAGCGTGGCCAAGTCGATCGGCCTGACCGGCTACGGCGGCGCCGACAGCCTGTACGACCCGGACACCAACATTGCCATCGGCACCGCCTACCTGCGCCAGCTGATGAACAAGTACGACGGTCTGCCGTACGTGACCATCGCCGCCTACAACGCCGGCCCGACCCCGACCGCACGCTGGCAGGGCCAGCGCCCGGGCTTCGATCCGGACCTGTGGATCGAGACCATCAGCTACAAGGAAACCCGCGAGTACGTTGCCCGCGTTCTGGCCTTCAGCGTGATCTACGACTGGCGCCTCAATGGTGATGCCCTGCCGCTGAGCGACCGCCTGATGGGGCGCCTGGTGGACAAGCGCAAGAAATTCAGCTGCGCGGCCGACGCCGAGCAGGGTGGCGATTGACCGCAACACGGTACTGCCGGCTGCTGGCCGGCATTCCCCGGTATCCATTCCGTGGGGAGGGAAACGATGAGCCTGCTGGCCTGGCTCGGGCTGGCCGCTGCATCGGTAGTGCCGGCCGCTGGCCGGCAGCTTCGGGGTGACTGCGGTTGCCGGCCAGCGGCCGGCACTACCGGAACATCTGCGCCTACCGTGCGATCATTCCCCCATGAAGATCTATCTTGTCGGCGGCGCCGTGCGCGACCGCCTGCTGCAGCGCCCTGCCGGCGACCGCGACTGGGTGGTGGTTGGCGCCACGCCTGCGCAGATGGAAGCGCAGGGCTACACAGCGGTTGGCCGCGATTTCCCGGTGTTCCTGCACCCGAAGACCGGCGAGGAATACGCACTGGCGCGCACCGAGCGCAAATCCGGCCGCGGCTATCGCGGCTTCGTGGTCGATGCTGATCCGGCGGTGACGCTGGACGAAGACCTGCAGCGCCGCGACTTCACCATCAACGCGATTGCCTGTGACGAAGACACCGGCACGCTGGTGGATCCCTATGGCGGTGTGCGCGATATCGAGCAACGCGTGCTGCGCCACGTTGGCCCGGCCTTCGTTGAGGATCCGCTACGCGTGCTGCGCGCGGCCCGGTTCATGGCGCGCTTTGCGCCGCTGGGCTTTACCGTCGCCGAAGAGACCATGGCGCTGATGCGCGAGGTCGCCGCCAGTGGCGAGCTGGACGCGCTGGTGCCCGAGCGCGTCTGGCAGGAACTGCGCAAGGCGCTGGTCAGTGAGCGGCCCTCCGCCTTCCTGCGCACACTGCACGATGCGCATGCCCTGGGCCCGATCCTGCCCGAACTGGAAGCGCTGTACGGCGTGCCGCAGCGTGCTGAGTTCCACCCGGAAGTCGATACCGGCATCCACCAGGAAATGGTCAGCGACATGGCCGCGAAGCTGGCCCCCGGCGATGACCTGGTCGGCTTCGCCGCGCTCACCCACGACCTCGGCAAGGGCCTGACCCCGCCGGAGGAATGGCCGCGCCACATCATGCACGAGCAGCGCGGCATCAAGCCGCTGAAGGCACTGTGTGCGCGGTTGAAGATTCCAGCCGAGCACCAGCAGCTGGCTGAAGCGGTGTGTCGCGAGCACTTGAACGTGCACCGCATCGACGAACTGCGCGATGCCACCGTGCTGGAACTGCTGGGCCGCTGTGATGCGCTGCGCCGGCCGGAGCGCGTGGCGCGCATCGCACTGTGCTGCGAAGCCGACAAGCGTGGCCGTCTCGGCTTCGAGGACGCCGACTACCCGCAGGGCGAAACGCTCAAGCGACTGCACCAGGCGGCGTTGTCAGTGCAGGCGCGGGATCTGGATACCACCCATCTGAAGGGCCCGGCCATCGGTGAAGCGCTGGCCAAGGCGCGGGTGAAGGCGATTGCCGCCGCCCGCTGAAGCACCTGGTAGTGCCGGCCGCTGGCCGGCACCCCTATATCACTGGCTTCAATGCGCCATCCCACGGGTAATCGCCGCCGCACGCTGCTTCAGCTGGGCCACGGCATCGGGAATCATCTCCATGCCCACGTCCAGGCCCGGGTTCAGCACCAGGCCGACGCCCTCGCCGATGCCGGCCAGCAGCGCGTGCACCGCGATCGGCATGGCATGCGCGAACTGCGGCAGCTGCTCGTGCCACAGGCCCGCGCGCTCGGGGGCAGTGAACACCGCGAACATCGGCTCACCGCTCTCGCTGGTCAGCACCAGCGGCGAGATGCTCTCGTCCCAGGCGCCATCTTCGCCGATGGCCTTGTCCAGCAGCACGAACGCCGTCGAGGTCAGCAGGCCGTCGAGGAACTGCGCTGCGGTCAGCGTACCGTCCTGGGCCTGCAGCAGGCGCACCTCGAGGTCGTTGAGGGGTTCGAACGGGGTGTCGTGGTCCATGGTCGGTTCCGGTACGTGGTTGCAGGGCAGACTTTAACAGGCCTAGGGTGAGGCACGACAGCGCATTGGCAGGGACACGCAGGGCGTCGGCGACCGTTATTCCAAAGCGCCCAGCGCTCACCGGTCTGGATCCAGCCAAAGGGAATCGGGGCCGCGGAAATCTTGATGGCCTTGGGAGGAAAGCACGGCGGGCAGGATACGGCCGGCCGCTGATTCTGCGAACGCTGCTCCCCCCTGAGCCGTTCGACGAGGTAATTGTTAAGACCCTGCTCCAACAGTTTGACGAAATCGTCAATGTGTCCGATTCGCTTCTGACCCTGTGCCGGCGTCGCTTCACTCAATCCTGGAAGGACGTTGAGACTGGCATGACCGAGAGCTTTGAGCACGGCTGGAGCGGATCGTATAGTCGGATGACGTAGAGCAACGGAACGCCGATGAACGCTACCTCGCAAGGCCTCGCGCCACAGGCATGCATGGATGAAGGCCAAGGAAGCTGGCAGCACGAGCAGCGCAACCTGTCAGATGTGCACCGTAGCGCGGTACATGGCGCCGTCTTCCTCGGCCTTCCCTCCTGTCCAGCCGATCAAGGATCAGGGCAATCCTGCCGGTATCGTCACGCGCAGAGAACCGTGCCCCGTAGTAACCCTGAAGAGGCGCCTACCTCAATCAGCGACATGGACCGCTCATGCTGAAACCCTCCCCCCCCCTCACTCACGTGGCGTTGATCGCCTTGATCACACTGGCCGTTACTGGATGCAACAAGGAACGCTCATACCCGGTCTATCGCGAGAATCCTGCACCCAAGGATGCACTACCGATTGTGATCCGGGTCCACGATGCGCCTGTGGAGCTCACCCTCCCGAAGGTTTTCGTCTCCTACGAGATAGATCCGCTCTGCCTCCCACCGATCAACAACTACGAGGGTGTGCAGTACGCCCCCCAACGGCAGTCAGTAGAGTTCCCAGTACAACGCGTCAGTGCAACCGAGTTCAGCAGCACCGTGTTCGAGGACGGCATGGCAGTCGCTGACTATTACGGGCGTGGGCCATGCGAATGGAAACCCAGCATCATTCGAGCTTCATTCCCAGTCATTTCCGAGGGACGCGAAGGCTTCATATCAGTTGCCGTCCACCATCTCGAACTGAAGAAACTACTCACATCGATTTCGTACGCAGACAGTCAAATGACCCTGCAAACAAAGAGTTCGACGCCTGGGTGGGTGCGAACGCAGTCCCAGTATAGCTACAACAGATTGTCTGATATCGAGAAGCAGAAGTACTTTGCCATAGAGATATCGTCTCCTTCGAAAGGAATCGTCCCATGAGACCTCTAACCAATGCAGCCCTGGCCAATGCAGCCTACTCCCCACCGTCACATCCAGCTCCAGGCGATAAGGAATCGCTGCGCGTTGATGGTGAAGACTTCGAAGTTCTAGGGCGACGTGACGCAGTCAGCGGCTATCAAGGCGTTGTGTACCGGAACATCAAGACCAACGAGATCATCATCGCCCACCGAGGCACCGAGTTTGATCGCCAGGCCATACTTGATGGCGGCGTCGACGCAGCGATGGTCAGCGCCAGAGTCAACGCACAGATTAATGATGCCCTCGTACTGACCAAGCAGGCAATCAAGCAAGCTGAGGAAAACGGATATGGCCCGGTGTACGTCACTGGACATTCCCTAGGCGGCGCACTCGCGCAGATCACTGCCCACCACTACAATCTTCCTGGCGACGCCTTCAACCCCTACGGCGCTGCCGGGCTGGCGTATCGCCTGCCTGAAGGCCAGCCGGCCAATGCGGCGCCCTTCACCAACCATGTGATGGCGGGCGACCTGGTTAGTGCGGCCGGCCCTCATTACGGCAAGGTTGAGATGTACGCACTCCCCAAGGAACTGGGAGTCTTGCGCGATGCCGAGCAGGGCCAGCGCATCGCCTCGCTCGTATCGCTTGGGATGAAAAGCGGCCATGTCATGTCCGCTGCGGTTGCGGTCCAGTTGGGTGATTCCCATCGAATGGTTCACTTCATTGACCGTATGACCGACAAGGGCCCAGTGCAGTCCGTACTGGACGACCCCGAGGCGCGGATCACTGATGCCGAGGACCTACGCCGGATAGCGGAGTATCGCAAAGACATCCACCAGTTGCGGCTGGGGGCGACCGTACTTGTCGGCGGTGGCCCTGGACTCCTGCGCGACGGGGTCAATCACCTTCGCGGCACTGAGGAAGCCGGAGCGTACGCCCGTCGCGAAGCCGAAGCCGTGCAGCGCGCAGAAAGTGCATTGAAACCTGGGGAGCGTCTGGTCCATGAGACAACCGAAAAGGGCTCGCCCTCTCTAAGCCACCCAGGCTTTGCTCCCAAGAGTCCATTGCAGGAAAGCATCGAATCAACCTTGGACAAGGCAGGCCTGGATCCCCGAACGGACGGCCACCCCGACCATGCGCTCTACCGGCAGATTCGCGACGGTGTATCTGCCGTGGATGCCAAGCACGGGCGCAGCTTCGATGAAACCAGCGAGCGAATGACGGCCAGCCTGCTTGCAAAGGCCAAGCACAGCGGCCTGGAACGCGTCGATCATGTTGTCTTGGGCGATCCTCCCAGCGATGGTTCAGGCCCTCGCATGTTCGTCGTGCAGGGAGCGCTCGACAATCCGGCACACTTCCGGGCGTCGATCGCGGTCAGCGAGGCCGTCAATACACCCGTAGAACAGTCGCTCGCCAAGGCCGAGCAGACTTCGCAGGCACAGCAGGTCGCCCAGCACGAGCAAACCCAAGAGCAGATTCGAACCGCGATGCGCATGGGCTAGGCCAGCGTGATTGCTTGGCCCTACTTGAGGCCGGCGCCCGTTGGAACGACCTGCTGAGGCCATGTCGGCCCGCCCTCTCTCTCTAGGAGGCCTACAGGTGCCGCCACATCCATCCGGCCACCGCCAGCCCCGCCACCACCACCAGCATCAACGGCAGGCCGAAGCGGTGCCGCCACGGGATCGGCACCCCACCCAGCTGCTGGTCCATGGTCTCGGTATCCAGCACCCAGCCGTGCTCGCAACGGGTACAGGCCAGTTCGTAGCGGCGCTGGTAGGTGAAGCCGAACAGCAGGTCGATGCGCGCCATTTTGTAGCGCAGCTGCGGGGCGAATTCGGTTTCGGTCTGGCAGCGCAGGCAGTGGTGGGCTTCGGTGGGGCCGACGATCAGCACCCGTTCCTGTTGACCGATCAGGATCATGACCGGGTGCCTTGGCAGGCGGGCTGGGCCAGCAGCCAGGCTTGGGCGGCGGCCACGGTGGCGGCGTCCCCGTCGACGCGCTGGTCGGGCTCGATCTTCAAGCCATCACCACGATCATTGCGGTCCCGCATCACGCTGGTGGTAAGCAGCAGGCGACTGCCATCGGCAAGCGTGTGCACGACATTGCCAGTGGATACACCCGCAGTAGGCTGACCGAAACTCCGCGTCTGCGGACGACCACGCCACGCCAGCACCGAGGCCTCGCCCGAACTGCCGGTGCGCGGCCCGAACAGCACCGCCACCGGCGCGCCGGGCTGCCGCAGCACATAGCCGGACTGGCCGAAGTCCAGCACCGACTTGCCTGCACGCTGTACAGCGGTCGCGGTCAACGTCCAGCGCTCCGGCCCCTGTGCGGCTTCGAACGCTCCCACATCTTCGTTGTTCACCACCGAGGTGCGCAGCAACGGTGCCATGCCCAGCAGCATCGGCCACATGTTGCCACCGCTGTTGTCACGCAGGTCGACGATCCAGCCACAGCGCATGCCGTCGTCCTTGCTACGGATTACCTGCTGCCACCGCGCGGCGCGCTGGATGTCCTGGCGGAATTTCTCCTGCGGCGTCGCGCCGGGCATAGGGGCATAGCCCTCGATGACCACCCAGCCGATGCGCGCATCCACCGCATCGACGGCCTTGGCCTGGTCCACGGCGGCGGCACCGGCCTGCTGCGCGCGCGCAAGGGATTCACGCTGGCGCTGGGTCGTGGTCCATGCACCATGGTGGCCGGTGCTGAGCGCAATGGCTTCGCGCAGAACGGCCAGCCGTTGCGCGGGGTCGGCCTGCGCCGATTGCAGGCGGATGCGGATGGCGGGCCAGTCCACCCGATCGCGATACAGCGCCTGGCGTTCAAGCAGGCTGAGGATCTCGGCCAGGGCCTCCGGCGAGGGCACCTCGACCGTGCTTGGCGTATCGGCCATGGCGCCGGTCGCCAGCAACACGAACATCAGCGCGCCGATGCGACGCACTCCCTTGCGAACCTGCATGCGACGCTTCCTTGTCGTTGAGTCAGGACCGCAGCATAACCGGGGCATGATCGCTTGCGCCACGCGCGAACCGTCGTATCCGGCCCGGTCGCTGGTTGCAGCAAGGCGGCTTGCGTGCAGTCACTACATTGCAACTTTGCCCATGTCATCGCGGCGCACAACGCGCCAAGGTGGCCCCCGTCGGCGCTTCCTGCGCTGACCGGGATTGCCGTCCCGAATCAAACATCGAAGCGATCGATTTGCCGCATCAGCGGCAGTCGCGACAATGCACCGGCTTGCCCATGGTGGGCGGTGCGTGGGGATCCTCGTGATCCGTCGGCTTTTTCGCTTTGATTTTGACCGGCACGCCAACCCGCACCGCCCGCCACCTTGCATCCCGCAGGTGGCCTTGCCTTGTGAGGTTGCTGCCATGAACACGCCCTACCCCACCTATCCGCGCCTGCAGGCACTGCTCGGTGCTGCATTGCCCGACCTGCAGCTGTCCACTACGGCAGCCGAAGCGCTGGAAGATGCGCTCACCGAAGCCGACGAACAGGCGCCGCAGTCGGCGTTCTTCGCCCGGTTGCGCGGCATCGCACACAGCCACGGAGCCGACGGCCAGGCGTGGCGCGAGCGGCAACTCAGCGAGGCGCGCGGCCGGGAACTGGCCGAGGCGACGCGCTGTCTTGCCGCATTGTCCGCCTGCGGCGGTGTGTTGCTGGCGGCGCAGTCGGCGCGCGAGATGGATGATGCGCAGGTGCAGTGTCCGCCACAGGTGGAGGAAGGGTTGCTGCATGCGGTGGTGGTGTTGGCCGATCATGCCGGGGCGTTGGTGGAGCCGGATGCGTGCGCGCCGTTGTCGTAGAGCCGAGCCTATGCTCGGCTGCACTGTGCTCGTGGCGTCGGTAGGTTCAGTGCCGACCAAGGTCGGCACCTACCAGAGCAGGGTCCCCCGAGCGCAAGGGCGCTACCAGTCCGCGCGCAGCCCGATGTTGCCTTCGATGATGCGGCGCTTCTCGTTGCGGTCGCCGCCCAGCTCGCGCGTGTAGTCGGCCACGGCGTACGCACTGATGGTGCGGTTGAAGCGCCCGACCACACCCACGCCGGCTTCCAGCGCGCGTGAACGCTGCGAATTGATGATCACGTCGTCGTCGAAGCGGATGCGATCCTCGCCGGAACGACCATGCCAGTAATTCAGCTTGAAATACGGTTGCCAGCCGTTGTCGGCCAGCTGGTAATGGCCGGCCAAACGCAGGCCCACACGGCCGGTCCAGGCGTTGTCGTTGTCGAAGCGCACGCTCGATATTTCATCGCGACGGTCATCCAGCGAAGTGCGTTGCCAGATCACCTGCACCTGCGGTTCCAGCCACCATGCGGACTGCCCGAAGTGCAGCAGCGGCTTGCCAGCCTCCACCGACACACTGGTGCCGTCGCCGCTCAGGCCGAAGCCGAGCCCGCGCGAGGAACGCGCGCGGCCGTCGTAGCGGCTCTGCATCGCCACGGCGTCGATGTAGGCACCGCTGCTGTCGGTGAACGTCCAGTACAGGCCCACGTGCTTGTCGTCCAGGCGGTTCTGGCCCACCTGTACGTTCTCCCAGCCCAGTGCCAGGCCGGTGGTCTTGCCCTGCGCGCGGGTGCGGCCGACGAACACGCCGATCTGGTTGCGGTGGTTGTCCGACGCCGCAGCCCATACGTCGAGGCCGGCCTGCAGGCCCATCACGTCGCCATCAAAGCCGGGCTGTGCATCGCCCTTCCAATGGATCTCGCTGCTCTGCCCCACCAGGCGACCCCAGGCGGTGCGGAATGCGCCCTGGTTGTACAGCAGGCGCTGTTCGCCCTGCCGCTCGTGGAAGGTACCGAGGCTGGCCAGCGAGGTCTCGCGCAGCAGCGGCGGCACCACCGCGTAGGCGGCGGTCTCCACGCGGTACAGCGGTACCACCGCGCCTTCGGCCGGGCGTGCACCCGGCGTCGGCGGCGCGCCGGTACCGGGCAATGCACCGCCGGCCACGGGCACGTCCGGCACCGCCGGATCGCTGGGCGGTGCCACCGGCGCCGGTTCCGGCGGCGGTGGTGGTGGTGCGGTCTCGCCTGCGGTCAGGTCCGGATCGGTGGCGCCTTCCGGCGGCGGCGGAGGTGCCGGGGCAATGGGGGGCGGGGGTGCCACCGGCGGCGTCAGCGGCGGCGGGGCGGCACTGCCACCACCGTTGGGTGCCGGCGTCGGGCCGGTCACCAGCGTCGAACGCAGGTACCAGTTCTCGCTGGTACCGGCACTGACACCGCCCTTGAACAGGAAGTACTCGTAGGCGCCGGCCGCGACCGGTGCGAACAGCGAGAACGCGCCCGGCGCGGTGCGGCCACCATTCAAGGCCTGCACCACCAGGATGCCATCGGCCAGCGTGGCCGCGCCGCTGCCGCCGGCATTCAGCACGCCGATGCCGGTGGTTCCGGTGGCGGTACCGCCATCGATCACCAGGCGATCGCTGGGGGAGTTGTCCGCGCCCAGCACGGTGCGCAGGTACAGGCCACCACCGTCACCGCGATAGTTGCCGCGCACGGTGAACACGTCGCCGGCGCCGGTACCGGTCAGGTCGATGCGCCCGGCATTGACCATCTCCACCAGTGCAGCACTGTTGAATGGGCGGATGGCATGGCCGCCACTGCCCGCGTAGACGGTGCTGGTGTCGTCCACCGTGAGCGTACCGGTGCCGGTTGCGCTGTCGCCCAGCACCAGGTCGCCATCGAAGCTCAGCTCCGTGCTGTTGGCCAGGCTGATCGCCTCCCAGTTCTGGAAGCGGCCCACGCCTGCGGTCTTGACGTTGCTCAGGTTGAGCTGGTCGATGCCACTCCCCCCGTCAAACAGCGGCACCGCACCCAGGTTGCCCTGGTTGAGGTTGCTGAGGTTGGCCACGTCGTTGTCCGGGCCCATGTCGATCGCACCGTAGACGATGCCACCGCCGTTCCAGTTGAAGGTGTCATCGCCGGTGCTGAGCAGTACCTGCCCGCGCACGGTGCCGTCGGTGATGGTCACGCTGTCGTTGCCGCCGCTGACGCTGATGTTGCCGCCGATGTAGGCCGTGCCCGAAATGATGATGGTGTCGGTGTCGAAGCCGGTCACCACGTTGCCATCCACGGTGCCGCCGGACTGGTCCCACAGGTTCTTGTCCAGCTTCATGTTGACGCGGCCGATGCGGCCAGCGGTCATCCAGGCCTGGTCGCCATCCTCGAACGCGCCGATGATGCGACCACCGCTCATGCGGAAGGTATCGATGTTGTCGCCCTGCTGCAGCGCGCCGATCGTGCCGCCACTCATGACGAAATCATCGCGGCCACTGTCCTGCGCTACCAGGCCGGTGACGGTGCCGCCGGTGACGGTCATCCGGTCATCGCCACTGCCCTGGTCGACGCTGTCGATGGTGCCATTGCCCAGCAGCAGCACGTCGTTGCCATCCCCTTGCAGGACACCGCCGCTGATGCTGCCGGCCTGCATGTCCAGGCGGTCGTTACCTGAATCGAACTGTACGCCGGTACGCCCACTGATCGTTCCGCGGTTGACCAGCACGCTGTCGCCCGCTCCGACGAACTGCAGCGCGGTGTTGTTGCCGGTGCTGATGCTGCCCGCATTTTCGACGCGGCTGCCACCACCGAGCTGGACCGCCACACCCCCCACCGAACTGATCGTGCCTTGGTTGGTCAACAGGTGACCACTTGCACCGACCAGGGTAACGGCCGACGCCCCACCGCTCTGCTGCAACTGGGCACCGCTGGCGACGTTGACGGTGATGCCCGCTTCGCCGCTGGCCGAGATGGGCACCGTCTGCGGATTCGGCGCGTTGGCGTCACAGGTGACCGTCTGGCCGGCGACCGGAGCGACGGTGCTGCAGCCGGCCCAGGCGGCGCTGGCGGTCAACAGCACCATGGACGGGACTGCCAGTGCCTGAAGCACGGAAACGGTGAGGCGGCGCGGACGGAAAGCGCGCGGGACGGCACGGGTCATACAGTCCTCCTGGACCGAGAATCAGGAACTGCAAATGCACGCTGCTGCGTATGCAGTCTGCCGTGATGTGAATCGTTTCGATAGATGAACTTGCGTGCGGAAAATCACATTTCGGATGTGAAATCGCCGGGCCCTCACGCCAATGTGATGTGGCTGAAATCGTTCATTTTTTCTGGGCGTTGGGAGCCGCACATGCGTGGATGCCGTTGGCGGATCGGGTCAGGGCCTTTTCCTGCGGAAAAGGGTCCGACCCCGGGACTGCTCAGATCTTCAGGTAGATCTTGCGACGATCCAGCCACCAGGCCACGCCCCACCACAGCGCGACGAACACCAGTGCCTGCAGCATCGATGCCAGCTCGAGCGCCTGCGGCATCGCGTTGGCCAGCTGCTGCCAGATCCAGCCCCAGGCACCGCTGGCCATCAACGCCACCGACATCACCGAGGCCCCCAGATACGCGGTGATCGCGTTGACCCCGAAACGCCGGCCCAGCGGCGGCCATCCCTTCTTGTCGATCAGCACGTGGCCCAGCCACAGCGCCAGCGCGGCCAGGCCGCCGGTCCACAGCACGTAGCTGGGCGTCCACAGCGGCTTGTTCAACGGCAACACCCCGGCCAGCAACAGGCCCAGCACGGCGGTCGCCACGCCCAGCCCGGCCAGTGCCGTCGAACGCCCGCTGCGCAGCAGGCCACCGGCCAACAGGCCGAGCACGGTACTGGCCAGTGCACCCAGCGTGCTCAGCAATCCTTCCGGGTCATGGCCGAGGCCGGTATCGGCATGCCATTGATAGATCCACGGCGCGAACAGCGCGGTGTCCAAGCGGCTGGCCGGGTTGATCCACGGCGCCAGGTCACCCATGCCGAGCAGCAACATCGTGTATCCCACCAGCAATCCAACAAGCACGCCGGCCTGCATGCGCGGCTGTGCATACACCGCCAGCACGCCCACCAATGCCGCGCACACGGCGATCCGTTGCAGCACGCCCCAGATGCGGAAGTGGTGCGTATGCAGCGCCCACCAGATCAGCAGATGCAACAGCACGCCGGCCACCAGGATGCGCAGTGCGCGCTCCAGCACGCCGCGCGCCAACACCGGGCGTGCGGCGGCATCCAACGCGCGCGGTGCCACGCTGAAGGCCATCGACACACCCACCAGGAACAGGAAGAACGGGAACACCAGGTCGGTGGGCGTGCAGCCATGCCATTCCGAATGGCGCAGCGGTGCGAACACTGCACTCCAGTCGCCTGGGTTGTTGACCAGCAGCATCGCCGCCACGGTGATGCCGCGCAGGGCATCGATCGAGCCCAGACGGCGCGGCGGCGTACTGTTCATCAGGCGGCCTCGTACTGTCCTGCAATCCAGGTGCCACGCACCTGCAGGGCGTCATCCAGCAGCACCAGGTCGGCCTGGTAGCCCTCGGCGATGTGGCCCAGGCGGTCGTCGACGTTGAGGAACTGCGCCGGGTAGGTCGAGGCCATGCGCGCGGCCTCGGCCAGCGGCTGGCCCAGCAGCTGCACGGTGTTGCGCACCGACGTGGCCATGTCCAGCGCAGAACCGGCCAGCGAACCAGCGGCATTGCGCACCACGCCATCGATGGCGGTGATGGTTTCGCCATACAGCACGTAGCTGGGATCGTCGGCACCGACCGGCGGCATCGCATCGGTCACCAGCAGCAGGCGACCGCGCGGCTTGGCCGCCAGCGCCACGCGCAGGCTGGCCGGATGCACATGCACGCCATCGACGATGATGCCGATCCAGCTGTCGCGGTCTTCCAGCGCAGCGCCCACTGCGCCAGGCTCACGGCCCTGCAGCGGCGACATCGCGTTGTACAGGTGGGTGAAGCCGCGTATGCCGGCATCCAGGCCGGCGCGGACCTCTTCGTACGTGCCTGCGGTATGGCCGGCGGCCACGATCACGCCACGTTCGACCAGCGCACGGATGGTTTCCAGTGGCACGCGCTCCGGCGCCAGCGTCAGCAGCGTCACGCCGTTGTCCAGCGACGCGGCCAGCGTGATCTCTTCTTCGTCAGGCACGCGGAACTTGCTGGCATCGTGCGTGCCCTTGCGCGCCGGCGCGATGTAGGGCCCTTCCAGATGGATGCCGATCACGCCCGGCACGCCCTGCGCGATGGCCTCGCGCATCGCACCGATGGCTTCGCGCATCACCGCCACGTCATCGCTGATCAGCGTGGGCAGCATCGCGGTGGTACCGAAGCGGCGGTGTGCCTGCGCGATGGTGCGCAGCGCCGCCACGTCCGGCGTGTTGTTGAACAGCGCACCGCCACCCCCATTGACCTGCACGTCGATGAAGCCGGGCAGCAGCCAGCCGCCGCCCAGGTCCACCTGCTCGGCAGCGTGGCCCAGCTGCGGTGCGGCGTCGGGCAACAGCGCGCTGATGCGACCCTCTTCGATCACCACAGCCAGATCGTCGCGGAATTCATCGCCTGCCAGGATGCGGGCATTGCGCAGCACGGTTGCCATCACACCGTCTCCGTGACCTTGTTCAGGTGCGGCGGCAGGTCCGGGTTGAAGCCACGGCGCAGCGCCAGCGCGTTGATCGCGCGATAGAAGCTCTGCACGGTCAGCAGCGGTGCGCACAGCGGGTGTGGCGCGGGCGCCACCGGCAAGTTGCCGCCGGCACCGGCCAGCCACACCTGCGCGCCGCGTGCAGAAAATTCCTCGACCACCGCGCGGGTGCCGGCGCCGGTTTCATCGGGCTGCGCGAAGGCCAGCACCGGGAAGCCACGGTCGACCAGTGCCATCGGGCCGTGCTTGACCTCGGCCGAGCTGTAGGCTTCGGCGTGCAGGCTGCAGGTTTCCTTGAACTTCAGCGCCGCTTCCTGCGCCGCACCCAGGCCCAGGCCACGGCCGAGCACGAACAGGTTGGTGGCCTCGACCAGGCCTTCGGTCACCGCGCTCCAGTCGCACTGCCAGGCTTCACGCATCGCGTCCGGCAGCAGGTCCAGCGCGTTGCGCAGGCTGCTGTCCTGCTTCCAGTAGGCGGCCAGCTGCAGCAGTGCAGCCAGCGAGGCCAGGTAGCTCTTGGTTGCCGCCACGCTCTTTTCGGCACCGGCATGCAGCGGAATGACCGTGTCGGCCAGCTGCGCCAGCGGCGAATCCTCGACGTTGACCAGCGCGATCACGCGTGCGCCAGCGGCCTTGGCCGCCTCGGCGTTGCGCAGCAGGTCCGGGCTCTTGCCCGACTGCGAAATGACGATGAACAGCGCACCGCGCAGCTGCAGTGGTGCGGCGTAGACCGAGCCTACCGACGGCGACGCGGAGGCGACCACCAGGCCCAGCTGGGTTTCCAGCAGGTACTTGCCGTAGGTGGCGGCATGGTCGGAGCTGCCGCGTGCACAGGTGACCACGAACGGCGGCGGCGCGGCGCGCAGGCTGGCGGCCAGGGTTTCCATGGTGGCGTGGTTGCGCGAGAACTGGCGGGCAACCACGTCTGCCGCTTCAGCGGCCTCGGCGAACATCAGGGTGGCGGTGGGGTCTGACAGCGACATGGCAGGCTCAGGCAGGATCGGAAGGAAGGGGGCGTGCGCCGGCCGGGCGCATCGGCGCGGTCGAACCGCGCACCACCAGTTGCGGCACGAAGCCCTGGTTGTGCAGCGGTGCCGGCGCATCGTCGTAGGCGTCGCTGCGCAGTTGTGCGATCAGCAGGCGCGCGGCGTGGCGGGCGATGTCCTCGGTGGCCTGCTTGGCGGTGGTCAGCGGTGGCCACGACTGGCGCGAGAACGGGCTGTCCTCGAAACCGGCGATGGACAGGTCGTAGGGCACGTTCATGCCGGCCGACTTGGCGGCGGCCAGCACGCCGGCAGCGATTTCGTCGTTGGAACCGAAGATGGCGGTGGGCGGTTCGCGCAGCGCCAGCAGGCGGCGCGCCCCACGGAAACCATCGTCGAAGGTGTAATCGCCCTGCACCACCAGGTGCTTGTCCACGGTCATGCCGTAGTCCTTCAGCGCGGCTTCGTAACCGGCGTAGCGTTCGCCCGAGGAGCGGTGCGAGCTGCCGCCCCAGAGGAAGCCGATGCGCTGGTGGCCCAGCTGGATCAGGTGCTCGGTGATCTCGTAGGCCGCCTCGCGGTCGTCGACGAACACGCAGGCGCCGTCGGCCGGGTCTTCAGTGGCGGCGATGATGCGCACCAGCTTGATGCCACGCGCGGTCAGCGCCTGGATCAGGTCGCGGCGCTCGGACATCGGCGCGGTCAGCACCAGCCCCGCCAGCCGCGAGCGCTGCACCCAGTCGGCCAGTTCATCGGCCAGCAACGGCGAGCTCGAATCACAGGGATGGATCTGCAGGCCGAAACCGGTCTCGCGGCACGCGGCCAGCACGCCGTTCTGCACGCCGATGATGTGGTACGGGTTCGGGTTGTCGTAGACCAGCCCGATCACGAAGGTAGTGCCGCTGCGCAGGTTGCGCGCGGACGGATCGGGCTCGTAGTCGAGCTCGGCGATGGCACGCAGCACCCGCGCACGGGTGGCCTGCATCACCGAGGGCTCGTTGTTAATCACCCGCGAGACCGTCTTCAGCGAGACCTTGGCCTTCTCCGCAACGTCCTTGATGGTCGCTCTGCGCATGGGTTTTCCCTGGGGTTGGCTGCCGTCCATCATCGCCGATCAGGCCTTGTCCTGCGGCAGGCCGGCACGATGGCCGATCACCGAGTAGAACAGGATGTACAGGTAGCACGGCACCATCAGCAGCACGAACACCAGCTGGAAGTCGATGTGCTGCTTGAGCACGGCGAACAGCTGCGGAATGATCGCGCCGCCGGCGATGCCCATCACCAGCAGGGCCGAGCCGGTCTCGGTGAAGCGGCCCAGGCCGCGGATCGCCAGCGGGAAGATGGCCGGCCACATCATGGCGTTGGCAAAGCCCAGCAGCGCCACGAAAGCCACCGAGACGTAGCCGTGCGTAGCCCAGGCGCCCAGGCAGAACACCACGCCCATCACTGCCGAAATGGTCAGGTAGCGCGACTGCGAGACCAGGCCAGGGATCGCCAGCAGGCCGACCACGTAGCCGGCCAACATCGCACCCAGCGTCAGCGAGGTGAACATCTTGGTCTGGTCCAGCGGCAAGCCGAAACCGTGGCCGTAGGTGCCGATCGCATCACCGGCCATGACTTCCACGCCTACGTACACGAACAGGCACAGCACGCCCAGCCACAGATGCGGGAACTGGAAGATGCTGCGGCGCTCGGCCGTTCCCGGTGCCCCTGACGGCGTTGCATTGGCTTCGGAGGACTTGATCTCGGGCAGAGGCGAGAACAGCACGGCCACCGCCAGCACCACCAGCAGCGCGGCCATCGCCAGGTACGGCGCATGGATCTTGGCGGCGAATTCGTTGAGCAGCGCGGCCTTGGTGACCGCGTCGGCAGCCTGCACCTGCTTGTCCAGATCGCCGATGCCATGCAGCACCAGAGTGCCGATCAGCACCGGCGCCAGCATGCCGGCAATCTTGTTGCAGATGCCCATCAGCGCGATGCGGCGTGCCGCGGTTTCAATCGGACCAAGGATGGAGATGTAGGGATTGATCGCGGTCTGCAGCAGCGCCAGGCCGCTGCCGATCACGAACAGTCCGCCGAGCGCGCCCGGGTACCAGCGCTGGGTGGCGAATTCACCGAACAGCGCGGCACCACCGGCCATCACCAGCAGGCTCAGGCTCAGGCCCTTCTTCATGCCGGTGCGGCGCAGGATCCAGGACGCCGGCAGGGCCAGGAAGAAATAGGACAGGTAGAACACCATCAGCACCAGGAAGGCGCCGACCTCGCTGAGTTCGAAGGCCAACTTGACGAAGGTGATCAGCGGGCCGTTGAGCCAGGTGAAGAAGCCGATCAGGAAGAACAACACGCCAACGATGGCGATGGAGGTGGCCACGTTCGGGCGCGCGCTTGCAGCGGGGACGGCGGACATCAGGAGGGCTCCTGCGGCGACGGCCGCAGAACGCGGCGTCGGAGAGTGGCTGGGAACAACGTTGTCACATTCTTTCGATGGACAACGGCGGTTTGTCAACTTCCATGCACGCCTGCCTGAACCTTGTGCTGCACTGCGCAAGTCCGCCGCGGTACGCCCCGCTGAATGCGCGGCAGGCCTAGAGCCCCGTGCGCCAATGGTTCCCATGTGAAACCCGCACTCACACCGTGTAAACGTTTACTGCGCGCCGCATTCGTTGCGACGCAGCAACGAAAGTGTCACGAACTCGTTGACATCGTTGTCAGCGCGGTTACAGACTCCGCCCCAATCGCCGCCCCCGATCCCCGGGCCGGCCCACCTGCAGCAGGAGCCCGCGTGACCGCCAGCCACCCCGCCCCGTCGCATGTCCTGTCCCGCGTCGCGCCCTCGTTCCTGGCCGCCGACGTCGGTGGCACCCATGTGCGCGTGGCCCGGGTCCAGGCCAGCGGTGACGCCGCCCATCCGGTGCAGGTGCTGGAGTACCGCAAGTACCGCAATGCCGACCATGCCGGCCTCAGCGCGATCCTGTCCGACTTCCTGGGCGAAGGCCCGCGGCCCACGCATTGCGTGGTCGCCAGCGCCGGCTATGCCCGCGAAGACGGCACGGTGATCACCGCCAACCTGCCGTGGCCGCTGTCGGCGCGCCAGGTGGAGGCCGACGTCGGCCTGCAGCGGGTCTACATCGTCAACGATTTCGAAGCGGTGGCCTACGCCGCCGCGCAGGTGGACGCCAGCGGCGTGCTGCACCTGTGCGGGCCGGAGACCGCCGCGCGTGGCCCGACCCTGGTGGTCGGCCCCGGCACCGGTCTGGGCGCCGCGCTGTGGATCCCCACCGCGCACGGCCCGGTGGTGCTGCCCACCGAAGCCGGCCAGCCGACCCTGGCGGCCAGCACCGAACTGGAAATGGCCATCGTCCGCTACATGCAGCGCGACCGCGCGCACGTGTCGATCGAGCATGCGATCTCCGGCCCCGGCCTGATGAACCTGTACCGTGCGGTGTGTGCACTGCAGGGGCAGGCGCCGACCCTGGCAAGCCCCGACGCAGTCACCGCCGCCGCCATGGCCGATACCGATGCACATGCGCGCCAGGCGCTGGACGTGTTCTGTGGCCTGCTCGGCAGCACCATCGGCGACATGGCGCTGTTCTACGGCGCCCACGGTGGCGTCTACCTGGCCGGCGGCATCCTGCCGCAGATCCGCGAATACCTGCACGCCAGCACCTTCGTCGAACGCTACCTGCAGAAGGGGCCGATGGGCGAAGCGCTGGCACGCATCCCGGTGAAGGTCGTCGAACACGGCCAGCTGGGCGTGGTCGGCGCTGCCAGCTGGTACCTGCAGCAATCGGCCGCCTGACACCGCAACAGGCTTCAACGCAATCGCAGCACGCAGTACGTGGCACGCCAACGCACGGGACTTCGCCGCCGCCCCGCGCATGTCATCGCAACCGTAACCGAACACCGCCGCCGGCACCCAATCGAGTGATGAGGAGAGACATCATGAACACCCGCAAGACCCTGCTTTCGGCCGCCATCGTCAGCTGCATCGCCTTCAGTGCGCACGCGCAGCAGGCGGCCCCGACCGCCACCGATCTGGACACCGTGACCGTTACCGGCATCCGTGGCTCGATGGAAAAGTCGCTGGACACCAAGCGCGAAGCCAATGCGCGCGTGGAAGTGGTCACCGCCGAAGACGTGGGCAAGCTGCCCGCGCACAACGTTGCCGATACCCTGCAGCGCCTGCCGGGCGTGAACATCAGCTCGTCCAGCGCCGACGAAGGTGGCTTCGACGAAGCCGACCGTGTCAGCCTGCGCGGCACCAGCCCGAGCCTGACCCAGACCCTGATCAACGGCCACACCGTCGGCTCGGCCGACTGGTTCGTGCTCAGCCAGGGCAACAACGTCGGCCGCAGCGTCAGCTACTCGCTGCTGCCGTCGGAACTGGTCAGCTCGGTGGAAGTGAACAAGTCCTCGCAGGCCAAGCTGCAGGACGGCGGCACCACCGGTACCGTCAACATCATCACCCGCAAGCCGCTGGAATTCTCCAAGCCGTTCACCGCGGAAGGCTCCATCGGTGCGGTGCGTTCGGACCTGGCCAAATCGACCGATCCGCAGTACTCGGCATTGTTCAATTACAAGAACGACGAAGGCACCTTCGGCGTGATGGTGCAGGGCTTCAGCCAGAAGCGCGAACTGCGCCGTGAAGCGCAGGAAATCCCGGGCGGCTTCTTCAAGATCGGCGCCGGCGACCCGGTCGCCAGGACCAATCCGGACCTGATCGGCGTCAACGTGCCGGGCCTGCTGGGTTCGACCCTGTTCGAACAGACCCGCGAACGCAAGGGCGGCCTGGTCTCGCTGCAGTTCAAGCCGAGCGACAGCCTCACCCTGGGCCTGAATGGTTTCAGCTCCGAGCTGAAGGCCAACAACTACAACCGCAACTTCATGATGTTCGGCAACAGCTTCGCCAAGTCGCAGGCGCCGGATCCGGGCTATGTGGTCAAGGACGGCGTGCTGACCAACGCCACCTACAGGGGCGTGCCGGGCACCGACTATGCGGTGTACGACATGATCTACCGCGAGTCGAAGGCCAAGTCGAGCTATGTCACCTTCGATGCCGACTGGCAGATCAGCGACAGCCTGACCGCCACGTTCCAGGCCGGCAGCACCAAGGGCACCGGCGAGACGCCGCGCCAGTACATCGCCGAGGTCACCCTCGCCAACGGCGGCGGCGCCAGCTGGGCCACCCACGGCAATGGCTCGCCGATCGACTGGAACGTCGGCGGCGACCTCTCGCCCAACGGCGTGACCAGCTTCGGCACCTGGGGCAACCAGCAGGTCACCGCTGAAGACAAGGAGAAGTGGGCCACGCTCGACTTCAACCAGTACTTCAATGATGGCGGCGTACTGAGCTCGATCGACTTCGGCCTGCGTTTCGCCGACCACAAGCGCGAAGCGCTGTCGCCGGAAGGTGCAACCCCGGGTGACATCTGGAGCGCGCTGAAGAACGGTGCCACGGCCAACTATCCCAGCGGCTTTGCCGGTGACATCGGCGGCACTTTCCCGCGCAACCTGTGGTACTTCACCCCGGGCGCGCTGAAGGACGCGGTGACCAACAACTCCACCTGGCTGGCCGGCAATGACGGCCCGACCGGTCGCCACAACTATGGCGCCGAGTGGAAGGTGAAGGAAAAGAACTTCGCCGGCTACGTGCAGGCCAACTTCCGCGGCGACTGGTGGAGCGGCAACGTCGGCCTGCGCTACGTCAACATCAAGCAGGACATCGACACCTACAACGCCGTCAGCAAGGCCGCAGATGCCGATGTCAGCAGCCTGTTCGGCATGTGGGAGCGCCTGGCCTTCCAGAACAAGCGCAACCGTGTCCTGCCCAGCGCCAACATCAAGTTCGACCTGGACGACTCGCTGGTGCTGCGTGTCGCCGCCTCGCAGACCCAGACCCTGCCGGACTACTCGGCACTGGGCGCGTCCTCGTACGGCTCGGACCTGAACCGCACCGGCGGCGGCGGCAATCCGAACCTCAAGCCGACCCTGTCGACCAACCTGGATGCCAACCTGGAGTGGTACTTCATGCCGCGCGGCCTGCTGTCGGTGGGTGCGTACCACATGAAGCTGAAGGACTACATCGCCTTCGACGTGGTCTCGCGCCAGCTCTACAGCGAACTGACCAACCAGCTTGAGACCTACCAGATCTCCACCCCGATCAATGCCGACGGCAAGGTCACCGGCGTGGAAGTGGCCTACGAGCAGCCGATCGGCGAGTACTTCGGCATCAACGCCAACTACACCTACGCCAACGGCACCACCTCGCACACCTGGTCGGATGGTTCGCACAACCTGCTGGGCACCTCGAAGAACACCTACAACGTGGGTGCCTACTTCGAGAACGAGCGTTTTGGCGCCCGGGTCAGCTACACCCGCCGTTCCTCGTTCCTGATCAGCCTGTCGGGCACCAACCCGTATTATCAGGATGATTTCGGCACGCTGTCGGCATCGCTGAGCTACAAGGCCACCGATTGGCTGAGCATCAGCCTGGATGGCCTGAACCTCAACAACCCGACCTACAAGTACTACCAGACCGCGGCCATCCCGACCTCGTTCTACAGCAACGGTCGCCAGTACTACCTCAACTTCCGCTTCAAGTACTGATCCAGCGGCAGCAACATCGCCGAGTCGTGCACGCACGCCGGGCCTGGGTCATTCCGGGCCCGGCGTTTTTCATGTATAGCGTTCATCGCACCGTTCCAAGGAGTCGTTCCGATGGTCAAGCCTTCCCGCGCCCGGATGCGCAGCGCAGTGCTGCTGGGCAGCCTGCTCGCCCTGTTGCCGGCACTGCCCGCACTCGCCGCCGATCCCACGCCGGCCGCTGAAGCACCGGGTCCGCAGCTGCGTGCCGGCAGCCTGATGCTGATTCCCGCGCCCGCTACCGTGCAGCACGGCCAGGGCAGCGGCATCACCGTACGCGCCGATACCGCGCTGCACGCCGAAGGCGAAGCCGCGCAGCGCGTCGCCACCCAGTTCGCCGACCTGCTGGCCCGCAGTGGCGGTCCGCGACTCATACCGGCCAAGGGCAAGGCGGCAGGCACGTCGGGCAGCATCCGCTTCCAGATCGTTCCGACCTTCCGCGACAGCGGTGAGAGCTACACGCTGGAAAGCACCGCGCAGGGCGTACTGGTGCAGGCCGGCAACGAAACCGGCCTGTTCTACGGCGCAACCACGCTTGCCCAGCTGGTCACGGGTGGCAGCAACGGCGTGCTGCCGGCGGTGCAGATCCAGGACGCGCCGCGCTTCGGCTGGCGCGGTTTCATGCTCGACTCGGCGCGGCATTTCCAGAGCCTGGACGAGATCAAGCGCGTGCTCGATGCCATGGCCGCGCACAAGCTCAATACCTTCCATTGGCACCTCACCGATGACCAGGGCTGGCGCATGGAGATCAAGCGCTACCCGAAGCTGACCGAGGTGGGCAGCTGCCGCCTGCCGGCCGGCGACGGTGGCATCGATCCGGCCAGTGGCAAGGAGCATCCGTACTGCGGCTTCTACACGCAGGAGCAGATCCGCGAAGTGATCGCCTATGCCGCCAGGCTGCATATCCAGGTGATTCCAGAAATCGACGTGCCCGGCCATGCCACCGCGGCGATCGCCGCGTACCCGGAATTGGGTTCAATCAACACCCCGCTGAAGCCGATCAGCGAATGGGGCGTGTTCCCGAACCTGTTCAACGTGGAAGACAGCACCGTCACCTTCCTCGAGAACGTACTGGAAGAAGTGATCGCGCTGTTCCCTGCGAAGTACGTCCACGTCGGCGGCGACGAAGCAGTCAAGGACCAGTGGGAAGCCTCGAAACAGGTGCAGCAGCGCATGCGTGCGCTGGGCATCAAGGATGAAATGGCCATGCAGAGCCACATCATCAAGCGCCTGGAGACCTTCCTGGAGCAGCACGACCGGCGCCTGATCGGCTGGGACGAAATCCTCGAAGGCGGCCTACCACCGCAGGCCACGGTGATGTCGTGGCAGGGCACCGAAGGTGGCCTGGCTGCAGCCAGTGCCGGCCATGACGTGGTCATGTCGCCGGTGGGGTACCTGTACCTGGATTACCTGCAGACGGCCTCGCCGAATGAACCGCCGGGCCGCCCGGCCCAGGTCAACCTCGGCAAGCTGTACAACTTCGAGCCGGTGCCGGCCGAGCTGGCGGCCGACAAGCGCCAGCACATTCTCGGCCTGCAGGCCAACATGTTTACCGAGCACACGCGCACCTACGCGCGCCTGCAGCACAACCTGTTCCCGCGCCTGGCCGCCGTGGCCGAGACCGGCTGGAGTACGCCGGAACATCGCGACTTCCGCGATTTCCTCGCGCGCCTGCCCGCGCAGCTGCAGCGCTACCGTGCCTGGGGCCTGGCCTACGCGCAGACCCCGTTCGAAGTGGGCGTGGACTACACCGATGATCGCGCGAAAAACTCCGTGACCCTATCGCTGGCCAACCCGCTGGGCTATGAAGTGCGCTACAGCACCGATGGCCAGCCGGTGACCGCGCAGTCGCCGTTGTACCAGCAGCCGCTGACCGCGACGCTGCCGACCACCGTGCAGGCCGCCGCGTTCTACCAGGGCCAGATGCTGGCCGCGAAGCCGACCATCGCCACGTTCACCGCGCAGTCGCTGCTCAGCCGCCGCAGCGATGCGCTGCTCAGCTGTGTGGGCAAGAAGGGGCTGGTGCTGCGCCTGGAAGACGACGGCCCGCGCGAGGGAACGCGTGCGGTGTTCAACGTCGACATCTTCCAGCCATGCTGGCGCTGGCCGCAGGCGCAGCTGGACGGCATCGGCAGCGTGGAGGTCCGCGCGGGCCGCATTCCGTACTACTTCCAGCTGGCCCACGATGAACCCAAGCGTCGCTTCGAAAAGGCCCGGAGCGCACACGGCGAAATGCTGATCCGCCGCGGTGATTGCACGGGCAAGGTGCTGGCTCAGGTACCGCTGCCGGCCACGCCCGATGCCGATGGCTTCGTGACCCTGCGTGCGGCGCTGCCGAAGGGCACGCAGGGCACGGGTGACCTGTGCATCAACTTCACCGGCGATACGCGCCCGGCGATGTGGGTGCTGGATGAGGTCACGCTGAAGAAGTAACCGCAAGCCTGTCCTGGCGCAATCCATCCACGCATGGCGTGGATCTACTGTACAGCCGAGCCCATGCTCGGCTGCCTTTCGGGAGGGAGCCGAGCACGGACTCGGCGCTACAGGAACCTCAGCCCCGCCAGCGCATCAGCAGATCGCGCAACGGGGTCAGTGCCGTGGCCATGCCGGCCAGCACGCCGATCGTGTTGGCCAGCGCATCCATCGGGTCAGCAGTGCGGTTGCTGGTCAGCGTACCCTGCGCGAACTCGATGCCGACGCCCATCAGCACCAGCCCCACGCCCACCCACAGCAGCGGGCGCCCCGGCCGGAACAGCTGCACCGCGCTGCCGGCCAGGAGGAAGTAGGCGAGGAAGTGCTCGCCCTTGTCGCTGTTTTCCGGCAGCGGGATCGGCGGTGGTGGGATCAGGCAGACCACGATCACCAGCAACACCGCCAATGTCCAAAGCGCGGTCCACAGCCGCGGCCGCCGCAGCGGCTTGATCAGCGGCAACGCATTGCTCACAGGCGCCAGCTCAGGTCGCCCAGTTCGAACGCCGGCTCGAAATCGACACCACGCTGCAGGCCGATGGCCTGGAAGCGCTCGCCCATCTCGGTCGGCAGGGTCAGCTTCTTCACCTGGTCACGCAGCTGGATGCGGCCGACCTCATCCGTACGCTCTTCGGCCAGCAGCAGCACCTGGTCCAGGCCGTTGCCGAGCAGGAAACTGGCCTGGCTGCAGTACCCCGCCAATTCGAAACCACCGTGCATGCCCGCCTCGGCCATCGCGGTGAAATCCACCGACGCGGTGATGTCCTGCAGGCCGGGCCAACGATGCACGTCGTTGTGCACGTGGTGGCGGTAGAACGCGCGGACCGTGCCATCGTCGCGGTCGTGCTGGTAGAACTCGCTGCGGCTGTAACCGTAATCGACAAACAGCATCGCACCACGCTGCAGGCCGCCAGCCACTGCCTGCAGCCAGTACGGCAGCTGCGGCAGCACCTCGGAGCGGTAACCGTCGGCAAAGGGCTTTTCCAGGTAGCGCTCGATGTGGCGCACCGCACCGTTGAGCAGGATGTCAGCCGGCTGCGCGCCACGGATGAAGTTGCCTTCGCCATCAAGCTCGACGGTTTCCTCATAGACCTCGCCGTCCCGGATCAGGAAACGCGGGGTCGGCAGCGCGTCGATCACCTCGTTGGCGAACACCACGCCCTCCCAGTCCTCCTCGAACGGGCGGTCGATCCAGCCCACGCGCGCGGCCAACTCGGCCGGCAGGTTCTGCTGCAGGCGCTGCTGCTGGCGCTCGCGCAGGTCGGCGCTGGGTTCGAGGATGGCGTAGCGCGATGGCAGCGCGTCCAGTTCGGCCAGGCGCAGCAGCACGGCCTCGGCGAAGGCGCCGGTACCGCCGCCCAGTTCCAGCATGCGGGCCTGCGCGCCCAGCTGGGCGAACACTGGCGCCAGCGCATTGGCCACGCTGCCGGCGAACAGGCTGCCGAGCTCGGGTGCGGTGGTGAAGTCGCCGCTGCCTCCGAACTTGCTGGCGCCGGCGCTGTAGTAGCCCCAGCCTGGGGTGTACAGGCACAGCTCCATGAAGCGCGAGAACGGCATCGCCCCGCCCTGCGCAAGGATTTCGGCGCGCAGGGCGGCCGCCAGCTGGTCGCTGTGGGCCAGGGCATCGGCTTCGGGCAGGGGGAAGGTGGGCTGCATGGCGTCTTCGAATGCGGTGACAATGGTGCACAGGATAGCCGAGCCTTGGAGGACCCTCGATGAGCGATACCCACCCCGTGGTCCTGATCACCGGCAGCGCGCGCCGGATCGGTGCGGCCATCGCCCGCCAGTTCCACGCCTGTGGCTGGTCGGTGGTACTGCATGCCAACACCTCCAGCGCCGAACTGCAGCAGGCCGCGTTCGATTTCGACAATGTGCGGCCGGGCAGCGTGCTTGCGCTGCAGGCCGACCTGCGTGACGCCGACGCCCTGCCCGACCTGGTGGAACAGGCCGTTACCCACTTCGGCCGCCTGGACGCGCTGGTCAACAACGCCTCCAACTTCTATGCCACCCCGCTCGGCCAGGTGACCGCCGAGGCGATGGACGAGCTGTATGCGGTCAATGCGCGCGCGCCACTGCTGTTGTCACAGGCAGCCGCGCCCTACCTGCGCCGCCAGCAGGGCTGCATCGTCAACCTGACCGACCTGCACGGCACCGACCCGATGCGCGACCACATCGCCTACACGATGGCCAAGGCCGCGCTGGAGATGGCCACCCGCTCGCTGGCGCTGGAGCTGGCGCCCAAGGTGCGGGTCAATGCGGTGGCGCCCGGCGCGATCCTGTGGCCGGAACAGGGCAAGGACGATTTCGCCCGCGAGGCCCTGCTGGCGCGCACGCCTTTGGCGCGGATCGGTACGGTCGAGGAGATCGCCGAAGCGGTGTACTGGCTGGTGGCCGAAGCCAGCTTCGTCACCGGCCACACGCTGCGCGTGGATGGCGGGCGCACGGTCAGCTGAGAGGTTGCCGGCCAGCGGCCGGCGCTACCGGTCATGCCGGCCGCTGCCGGCAACCTCCATCAATCCAGGTCAACCACCTCGAACGCCTCGCCAAACTGCGCGTGCGCGCGCCACAGCGTGGCCAGGCCCAGCCCGCTGACCGGATCGATGAAGTCGGGCGCGATATCGGCCAGCGGCTTCAGCACGAAGGCATGCTTCAGTTCGGGACGGGGAATGCGCAGGTGGCCGGGACCTTCCACCACCAGGTCGCCGTAGAACACCACATCGATATCCAGGGTCCGGTCGGAGAAGCGCGGCCCACTACGGTCGCGGCCGTGCGCGTCCTCCAGCGCATGCAGCCAGTCGTCCAGTTCCTGCAGCGGCAAGTCCGTCTCGATCGCCACCGCGTTGTTGAGGAAGGCCGGGCCGTCGAAGCCGACCGCGGCGGTACGGTAGGCCGGCGAGACCTGCAGCGCGCCGAAGCGCTCGCGCAGGGCCGCCACCGCGGCGTGGAGGTAGCGGCGGGGCTGGACATTGCTGCCCAGGCTCAGGAGCACGGTCGTCATGCGGTTCAGGTGGCAGCGAGGGGGGCGTGGACATGCCGTCGTCACGGCGGCCTGCCTACAATCCGGGACGCACATGATAGGGCACCGACATGACCTATTGCGTTGGAATCGAGGTGGACGAGGGCCTGGTCTTCGCTGCCGACACCCGGACCAATGCCTCGCTGGACGATGTACGCGTGCATCGCAAGCTGCACGTGTTCGAATATCCCGGCCAGGCAGCCTACGTGCTGATGGCGGCTGGCAACCTGGCCACCACCCAGCTGCTGGTGTCGCGCCTGGGCCGCGACGCCGCAGAGCGGCGCGTGCCCAACCTGCGCGACATGACCCACCTGTTCGAAGCCGCCGCGTATGTGGGGCAGCTGCTGGTGGACAGCCAGGTGCACAGCAGCCACAGCGAACACGGCCATGACGGGGTCAACACCCAGGCCACGCTGATCTTCGGCGGCCAGATCGCCGGCGAGCGGCCCGGGCTGTACATGATCTACCCGCTCGGCAACGCCATAGCCGCCTCGCCGGAGACGCCCTACCTGCAGATCGGTGAATCCAAGTACGGCAAGCCGATCCTCGACCGCATCCTCAGCCCCGCCACGCGCCTGGAGGATGCTGCCCGCACGGCGATCGTCTCGTTGGACTCCACCATCCGTTCCAACCTGTCGGTAGGCCTGCCGATCGACCTGGCGCTGCTGCGCGACGGTGAACTGCGCATCGGCCAGCAGCTGCGGCTGGGCGCGGATTCCACGCTGTATGCCGACATCCACCAGAACTGGTCGCGGCGGCTGGAACAGGCGGTGGACGCGCTGCCGCGGTTCCCCTGGGAAACCGCCCTGTAGAGCCGAGCCCATGCTCGGCTGTCGAGGTCAATGCGAACAGCAGCCGAGCATAGGCTCGGCTCCACAGAACCCCAGCGGCATCAGCCCAGCGCCTCGGCCACTGCCCGGAACACCTGCTGCATCTGCAGCGGCTTGCGCAGTACATGGACGTCCACGCCGGCCGGGAATGCATCGGCAGGCACCGCCACCGCCGCGTCCTCCAGCACCAGCGCCGGGCCGCGATAGCCCAGCGCAGCCATCTCGCCCAGCAGCTGGCTGGCCGGCAGCAGCTTTGAGCCGGCGTCTGCAATCACCAGCGCCGGCATCGCCTCCTGCTGCATCCAGCGCAGCGCCGCCGGGCCATCGGAGGCCAGCTGCAGCTGATACCCCTGGCTGGACAGCGCGTTGCCGAGCAGCGACAGGCGCGTGGCTTCGCCGTCGACCACCAGGATCGACTGGCCACTGCCCAGGGCCACCAGCTGCTCGATCGGCTCGCTGCCGTCGCTGGCTTCGTGCATCGGCAAGCGCAGCTCGAAGCAGGTGCCCTGCCCTGGTTGGCTGCTGACATGGATGCTGCCGCCGGCGCCTTCGACGATGCGCTTGCAGGAAATCAGGCCCAGGCCGGTGCCATCGGCCTTGGTGGTGAAGAACGGATTGAACAGGTGCGACAGCGTGTCCGCATCCATGCCGATGCCTTCGTCGGACACGCAGATCTGCATCCAGTCCACGCCATCGCGCTGGCCGGCATGGCTGGCGGTCAGGCTCAGGCGGCCACCGTTGGGCATCGCCTGGATCGCGTTGAGCGCCAGGTTCAGCATTACCTGCTGCAGTTCGGTGTAGTTGGCGTCGACTACCAGGCCTTCGTCCAGCACCTGCAGTTCCAGGCGCACGGCATCGGGCACGTTGCTGCGCAACAGCAGCGCCACCGCATCGAACAGGCCATCGATCTCGATGCGCTCGCTCGGCTTGCGCGAACCACGCACGAACGACAGCATCGACTCGGCCATCTCATGGCCGCGGCGGCCACACTCGGCGATGACGTCGGCCAGGTGGTGCAGCTGCGGATCCTCGGTGCGGGCCTTCAGCAGGTCCGGCATGATCAGCAACGGCTGCAGGATGTTGCGCAGGTCGTGGCTGAGCCCGGCGGCAAGCAGAGACAGGCTTTCCAGCCGCTGCGCACGCATCAGTTCGGTTTCCACGCGTGCGCGCTCGACAGCACTGCGTGCATCGCGGATCGCACGCGCGACCGCCGAAGGCAGGCGCGCAGGCTGGTGCTTGATGATGTAGTCGTTGGCGCCCTTCTGCAGCGCCGCCACCGCATTCTCCTCACCCATCGTGCCGGAGACGAAGATGAAGGGCACCTCCGGCGAGGTCTCGCGCACGATGCGCAGCGCGTCGTCACCGGAGAACCCCGGCATGCTCAGGTCGGACAGCACGATGTCCGGCTGGAACACAGCCAGTGCCTGGCGCAGTTCCGCCTCGCTCTCCACACGCTCGAAGCGGGCCTCCAGGCCCGCGTCGAGCATCTGTTCGGACATCAGCTCGGCATCTTCCGCTGAGTCTTCCACCAGCAGGATGCGCAGCGCCCCCAGGGCGGGACCGGTCAGGGGCATGGGCTCACTCGAGTTCCGGTGCCTGGTTGATCAATGCCCAGAACTTGCCCAGGGTCTGCACCGCGCCGAAGAACTGGTCCACGTCCACCGGCTTGACCACGTAGGCGTTCACGCCCATGTCCCAGCTGCGGGCCAGGTCACTTTCCTCGCGCGAGGACGACAGGATCACCACCGGCAGGCGCTTGAGTTCTTCGTGCTCGCGGATCTGCCGCAGCACTTCCAGGCCATCCATGCGCGGCATCTTGATGTCCAGCAGCAGCACCGCCGGCAAGCCTTCCTCGCGGTTGGCGAAGGCACCGCGGCGCAGCAGGTAGTCCATCACTTCCACGCCGTCCTCGACGTGCACGATGGGATTGGCCAGACGCGCTTCTTCCAGGGCGTCGATCGCCATTTCGGCATCCGCCGGGCTGTCTTCGGCGAGAAGAATGGTGCGCAGAGTCGTCATGCAGAGGGACCTTGTTTGTCCGCGTCGGTCGCGGGGGGCAGGTAGAAGTGGAAAGCAGCGCCGACGTCCGGTTCGGCCTCGGCCCAGATACGGCCACCATGGCGGGTCAGCACGCGGCGCACGCTGGCCAGGCCGATGCCGGTCCCCGGATAGTCGCTGGCCTTGTGCAGGCGCTGGAACACACCGAACAGCTTGCCGGCGTAGGCCATGTCAAAGCCTGCACCATTGTCGCTGACCGTGAACTGATGGCCGCCGTCGGGCTGCTGCTGGTAGTCAACGCGGATCTTCGCCGGCTCGCGGTTGCCCGAGTACTTCACTGCGTTGCCGAGCAGGTTGAGCCAGACCTGGCGGATCATGTTTTCGTCGCCCACCACGATCGGCAGCGGCGCGATGTTCCACTCCACCTGGTGCACATGGCCGCTGTTCTCGGCCTCGGCCTGCAGGTTGGAATCGAGCATGGCCCGGGTGTCGGCCACCAGCGACTGCATGTCCACCGCCTGCTGCCGCATCGCCGCACGGCCAAGGCGCGAGTAGACCAGCAGGTCGTCGATCAACGCTGCCATGCGCCGGGCCGAACTGGAAATCACGTCCAGATAGTGGCGGCTCTTGTCATCGGCCTGATCGCCGAGGTGGCGCGACAGCTTGTCGGAGAATCCGGCCACGTGGCGCAGCGGTGCACGCAGGTCATGCGAGACCGAATAGCTGAAGGCCTCCAGCTCGCGGTTGACCTCGGATACCTGCGCAACCTTGCCTTCCAGCTGGCGGTTCAGCTCTTCCACGCGCAGCTGCACTGCGCGCTGCATGGTGACGTCGCTGATGGTCAGCAGCACTACCTCGTCATCGCTGTCGGGCAGCGGCATGCGCCGCGCGTTGAGCAGCATGTAGCGCACCACGCCGTCAGCGGTGCGCTGCTCGTGCTCGAAGTCCCACAGTTCGCGACCGCGCGACAGTACGTCGGCCAGGCGCTGCCGGACCACCGGGTCCTGCCATGCATTGTCGCCAACGTTTTCCAGCAGCAGGCCGTCGGCACGCTCGTCCTGCAGGCCGTACAGCTCAGCGAATGCTGGATTGTGCAGCTGCACGCGCAGGTCGCGGTCGAGCAGCACGATCGGTTCGCGCACGGTCTGCAGCACCGACGCCGCACGTGCAGCCGAGCGCAGCGATTGCCGCTCCGCATGCAGGCGACGGCCGATCTGCCGCTGCAGCAGCCACAGCACCAGGCCGAGCAGCGCCAGCTGGATCACCAGCGAACTCCACGACACCAGTTCGGTCTGCTTGCGTTGGCGCGCCGCCTGCTCGGCGCGCAGCGCCAGCAGCTTCTGCTCGCTGGCCTGCAGTTCTTCCACCAGCCCGCGGATGGGATAGCGCGTACTCAGGTCCTGCACCAGCTCGCGCTGGTCGCTGTTCGGCTCGGACCTGGCCAGCTCGCGGGCGAGTTTCATGCGGCCTTCCAGCATCGATTCGATCCGACCGATGCGGATCAGCTGGTCGGGATTGTCGCGGGTCATCCGGCCCAGTTCGGCCAGGCGCCCGGGAATTTCATCGGCGCGGGCCATGCGCTCGCGCAGGCCGGGGGCATCCACGCCCTTGGACAGGGTCAACGCGGCCGATTCAACGTCGCGCACATCGGCCTGCAGTTGCTGCAGTGCCACGCCCACGGCCTGGGTGTGGTTGACCCAGGCCATCGCTTGTTCGCTGTCCTGCTGCAGTTTACGCAGGGTCAACCACGGCACCACGATGATCGCGGCGGCGGCCAGCGCCAAGGCCGGCAACCGCCAGCGGTCCCAGATGTCGTCACTGAAAACCAGCGCCATAGTTCCTCTTCAGCTCTGCCGCGACGCATTGGCCGGGCCGAACCCGGTTGCGGCGGAACCGGCAATATAGCGCAGGCGGTCACAACTCTGGAATTTCCAGCGCGGTCGGCTGAACGGGTTGGCAATCCGACCTGTAGGGCCAAGCCCATGCTCGGCTGCCTTGGAGTTCCAGCCGAGCGTGGCTCGGCTCTACAGGTCACCGGGCGCCCCACGCGGGGGCGCCCAACCGGTTCAGCGCTTGGCGGCAGCGCTGACCTTCAATGCGGCGGCATCGACGCGGGTCACGCCCTTGATGCCCTTGGCGGTGGTGACCGCCTTGTCCTTCTCGGCCTGGGTGGCCACGGTGCCGCTCAGGCTGACCACGCCGTTCACCGTTTCCACCTTGATCTCGGTGCCGGGGACGTTGCTGCTGGTCAGCAGGTCCGCCTTCACCTTGGTGGTGATCCAGCTGTCGGTCACCGGTTCGTTGGAATCATGGCGATCCGCATGGGTAGCCGGATGTGCGCTGGTGGCCGGCGGGCTCTTCGCGGCCGGGTCCTTGGCGAAGGCGGCCGAGGAGGACAGTGCCAGGCCCAGCGTCAGGGCAGAAGCAATCAGCGTGCGAGTGGTATTGCTCATCGTGTCGTTCTCCTTCGGGATGTGCTGCCAGTCTGGACAAGCGCACGTAGAGCAGGCGTGGCGTCGCGGTCATGCCGCCGTGAATCGAAGCGTTTCCAACGGCAACGGTTCAGTTTTGGGCTGTCCGCATCCGTCGTTTACCCTGCCCTTCCCCCCCAGCCGGAGCTCTGCCATGCGCCCCGACCTGCACCTGGCCCTGATCGGCTACGGCCTCGCCGGCCGCGTCTTCCATGCCCCTCTGATCCAGCACACGCCCGGCCTGGTCCTGCACAGCATCGTCAGCTCGCAGCGCGACACGTTGCTGCGCACGTTCAGCAACGTACACGTGCGTGCAACGCCACAGGACGTGTTCGACGATCCAGCGGTGGATGCGGTGGTGATCGCCACGCCGAACGAACAGCACGTGCCACTGGCGATGGCCGCGCTGGCCGCCGGCAAGCACGTGCTGGTCGACAAACCCTTTGCGCTGGATGTGGCCGAAGCGGAAACAGTACTGGCCGCAGCACGCGACGCCGGCCGCATCGCCACCGTGTTCCAGAACCGGCGCTTCGATGCCGACTTCCTCACGCTGCAGGCGCTGCTGTCCGAAGGCACGCTGGGCGAGGTGGCCGAATGCCATGCGCATTTCGACCGCTACCGGCCGCAGGTCTGCGACCGTTGGCGCGAACAGGACGGGCCAGGCAGTGGCCTGTGGTACGACCTCGGCCCGCACCTGCTGGACCAGATGCTGGTGCTGTTCGGCTGGCCCGACGCCATCGATGCGGATCTGGCCGTGCAGCGCCAAGGTGGCGCCGGCATCGACTACTTCCACGCCGTACTGCACTACCCGCGGCATCGCGCCATCGTGCATGCCGGTTCGCTGGTGGCTGCCCCTGCCCCGCACTTCAGCGTGCATGGCAGCAAGGCCAGCTGGATCAAGTACGGCCTGGATGTGCAGGAGGCCCAGCTGCGCCGCGGCGTAGCGCCGGGTGCGCCCGGTTGGGGCATCGATCCCCGGCATGGCGAACTGGTGCGCTGTGATGCAGAAGACAATGTTCTGCGCAGCACCGTCGACAACCTGCCCGGCGACTATCGTCGGTTGTATGCGCAGTTCGCAGCGGCGATGCACGGCGACGGCGAAGCGACGGTCAGCCCGATGCAGGCATTGCAGTTGATGCGGCTGCTGCAGGCCGGCATGGACAGCGCGCGCGAAGGGCGGCGGATCGCGTTGGACTGACCAGTAGATCCACGCCATGCGTGGATGACGTGGCAACGATCAGAGACGGCTTTTGTAGAGTCGAGCCATGCTCGACTGGCTGCATGGGGTCAGAGCCCTTTCCTGCGGAAAGGGATCCGACCCCGATCTGCCCGGGGTCGGATCCCTTCGGCAACGCCGAAGGACTCTGACCCCACCGCAGTGCTTACGACTTCTTGATGGCGTGGCCGCCGAATTCATTGCGCATCGCCGACAGCAGGCGATCGGTGAACGAATTCGATTCGCGCGAACGCAGGCGCTCCAGCAGCGACAACGTGATCACCGGTGCCGGCACGTCCAGCGCGATGGCTTCGGCCACGGTCCAGCGGCCTTCGCCGGAATCCTCCACGTATGGCGCGATGCCATCCAGCGACGGATTGCGCTTGAGTGCTTCGGTACTCAGGTCCAGCAGCCACGAACGCACCACGCTGCCGTGGCGCCAGACTTCGGCCACCTGGGCCAGGTCCAGTTCCATTTCCTGCTTGCGCTCCATCAGCGCGAAGCCTTCGGCATAGGCCTGCATCATTCCGTATTCGATGCCGTTGTGGACCATCTTGGTGAAATGGCCGGCGCCGGATGGACCAACACGCGCCCAGCCGCGATCCTCCGCCGGAGCCAGCGTGCGCAGCAGCGGTGCGATCTGCTCCACCACCGGCGCTTCGCCACCGACCATCAGGCTGTAGCCTTCCTGCAGGCCCCACACGCCGCCGCTGGTGCCGCAGTCGACGTAGCCCAGATCGTCCTCCGCCAGCGCCTTGGCGCGACGGATCGAGTCCTGGTAGTTGGAGTTGCCGCCGTCGATGACGATGTCACCCTCGGCCAGGTGCGGGGTCAGCTGTCCCAGCGTCTGGTCGACGGTTTCACCCGCCGGCACCATCAGCCACACCACGCGCGGCACCGGCAGCGCGGCCACGGCGGCGGCCAGCGAATCAACCACTTCCAGGCCGGCTTCTGCAGCGCGCTGGCGCGCACTTTCGCCCGGGTCGTAGCCGACCACGCGGTGGCCGCCGCGATGCAGGCGCTGGGCCATGTTGGCGCCCATGCGGCCGAGGCCGATCATTGCAATATCCATTGTTTCACCTTCAGTTGGGGTCTAGGGTCAGGCTGCCTGGCCTGCCGGTAGCCGCGCAGTGGCGCAGTTGCGCCTCGCGCCAACGCCGGTAGAGCGTGGTATGCAGATTGTGCACCGCCAGGTCGATCGAAAACGGCGTTCTCGGGTTGCGATCGAGCAGGCGGACGATGTGGTAGCCGATAGGACGTATACCGCGCGGATGCACGTAGATCACGAACTGCTGGTAGAACGGATCGTCCAGCAGCTGATCCATGCGCACCAGAGCCGCGTGGTAGCGCGGTGCCAGGCGTGCGCGCAGCTGTGGATCGCGCTCGAACAGCAGGCGCTCGAAATAGCGCTGGCCGGCGCGCGGAATGTCCTGCGCCAGTTTCCAGAGCTCGGCATTGCGCTGGTCGTACCAGGCCAGGCCGGCGTGCAGCGCCAGCGCCTGCGCAGCGCCCTCGCCCACCTCGACCACCACGAAGTTCTCGGCCTGGTTGCTCAGGTCGTCCAGCGTGCCTTTGTCGTACACATGTTCGATGAAACCGGGCACGCCCACGAACGCCTGCCGCCCCATCGCCGCGGTGCGCACCGCCTTGCCATCGGCGAAGAGGTCGCCCGCATGCGCGCCGAGCAGGATGCTGTCGGTGTCGTGCAGCGCGAGGAAGGTGCCGATCGACAGTTCCTCCGCTGCGAACCCGGTGTCGAACGCAGCATCGCCATACAGCTCGCGCTGGGTGGCCAGCTGTGCGACCTGGCGGCCGACACCGCATTCGGCACGCACGGCACCGCTGTAGAACGCCTGCAGCGCATGGCTGTTGCCCGCGCGGGGCACGAAGCCACGACCGAAACTGCGCGTACGCTGCCAACCCTGTGCCGGTGCGCCCTGCAATCCGAAGCCGATCCATCCCAGCTGCGGGCCGGAGAAGCGGAACGTGGGATTGCCCTGCAATGCCGAAGTCGCGCGCCGCGTGGCCGCCCCCAGCTCGAAGGCATAGGCGCAGACGGTGGCGGGGTCATCCAGCAGCTGCTGCAGCAGTGCCTGCCGAGCGGCAGCGGGCAGCGCCGCCGGCCACCGCACCTGCAGGTCGCCGGCCGCCTGTGAATCAGCCAGCGAGGCACGCGTACATACGGGACCACCGCGCACCTGCGGCGCGGTGAGGGACGCTTCTTCGAAGCGCCACCCCAACCGCTGCAGCAGGCCCTGCGTACAGTCCGGGGATGGCGCTGCCACGACCCACGCGGGCGCCAGCAGGGCTGCAATCAGCCACCTGCCGCGCACACTCAGCCCTGGTCCGTGACCGCCGGTGCGGGTTCCGGCGCCGCTGCCGGCGACGGCGATGGCGATGGCGTGCCAGCCGCGGCCGGCAGATACTGCTGCAGGCGCTGGAAGAAGCGACGATAGAACTCGGCATCCGTGACCGTGCTGCTGGCCACCTTCACCAGCGAGTCGTCGTTGCTGCCGAACGGCAGCGACACCGAGCCCAGCGCACCCACGCCGACACTGGCCGAGGTCGGGCTCTTCTTCAGCGCGTAGCGGTCCTGCACGGCACTGACGAACACCAGCGTCTGGCTGCCGCGCGGGGCGCAGGAGATGCGCAGCACCAGCTGCTCATGGTCATCCTCGCGCGGCTGGAAGTTCTTGTTGCCCTCCACCTGTGCGTCATCGGAGCGGGCGATGGCATAGCCTTGGCTGAGCAGCGTGCGGCGCGCGGCCTCGCAGGCTTCGCCGGGGCGTCCCTCAACGGTGCGCGAGAAGGTATCGCCGGAATCGAAAGACTCGCGCAGCACGGTGCTGTCGGCGGCGCGGCCACCACAGGCCGAAAGGATCAAGGCGCTGGCGCAGGCCATGGCAGCGCGGGAAAGACGGGAGGCCCGCATGGGTACTCCTGCGAGGACGGAAGCACCAAGGGTAGTCCCGCCCCCGTGTGCGGCAGGTCGATATGCCCCCCCACGTTGCTCCCGGTTCATGCACGTAAAAGGGGACGGAGGGGATCAAGTCGTTTGCGGCACTTCATTGGCCCGGGCATGGCCCGGCGCGACCGGGAATGGGCTTCCCAAACAGATAGGGGCCGGCAATGCCGGCCCCTGCGGATGTCGTGCGCCGCCTCCGGCTCAGTCCGCCCAACGCCCCGCGCCGGTGGACTGCGGCAGCACCTGGGCCGACAGCGGACGGTCATTGGCCAGCAGGTTCACCGCGTCGGCCAGGATCGAGGCCGACTCGCGCAGCAGCGGGTCCGGACGCTTTTCGGCGGCCTTCTCGCGGGCGGCATCCTTCACGATGTCGCGTTCGTTGCCGGTCAGGCCATCATCACTGCTGTCATCGGCCAGCGGGTCCAGGGCCAGGCCCAGCTCCTTGCGCTGCAGCTGGCGTTCCTTGCGCTGGGCGTCCTGGCGCTCGCGTTCGGCGCGACGGGTGGCCTCGTTGAGCGAGATGTACTTCTTCGCCGCCTCGGTCCGGAACTGCTGCACGTCCTCGTTCCACCACTGGAATTCCTTGTCGGTGGCGATTCGCGCGTCGTGGCGGACCTCCAGCTTCGGCAGCAGCGGCGCGAAGTTGCCGTACTGGGTGTGCGGCACGGCGGCGATGCGGGTCCACGGCAGGGCGTTATCGTAGGTGCTCTCGCCGAACTCGGTGGCATCGACGCTGGCCGGGAAGGCCAGGTCCGGCACCACGCCCTTGTGCTGGGTGCTGCTGCCGCTGATGCGGAAGAACTGGGCGATGGTCAGCTTGACCTGGCCGAAGCGCTGGGTCTCGCCACTCGGCCAACGGTCGAGGTCGACGATGTTCTGCACGGTGCCCTTGCCGAAGCTGGTTTCACCGATCACCAGGCCACGACCATAATCCTGGATCGCACCGGCGAAGATCTCCGAGGCCGAGGCCGAACCGCGGTTGATCAGCACCGCCAGCGGGCCATCCCACGCCACACCCTGGTTGCGGTCGCTGTTGACGGTGACGCGGCCACCAGACTCACGCACCTGCACCACCGGGCCCTGCTCGATGAACAGGCCGGTCAGTTCGATGGCTTCATCCAGCGAACCGCCGCCATTGTTGCGCAGGTCCAGCACCACGCCGTCCAGCTTGTCGTTCTTGAAACCAGCCAGCAGCTTGGCCACGTCGCGGGTGGCCGAAGCATAGTCGGCGGCGTTGCGGCGACGGCCTTCGAAGTCCTGGTAGAAAGTCGGCAGCTTGATCACGCCGATCTTCCGTGCCGGCTCGCCGTTGGCGGCCGGAATGGTCATGGTCTCGCCCTTGGCGGCCTGTTCGGCCAGGCGCACCTTCTGCCGGGTCAGTACCAGGGTGTGGTGCTTGCCGTCGGCACCTTCGGCAGCCGGAATGAACTCCAGCTTGACCTGGGTGTCCTTGGCGCCGCGGATCTTGGCCACCACATCGTCGATGCGCCAGCCGATCACGTCCTCGACCTGGCCAGACTTGCCCTGGCCAACGCCGACGATGCGGTCACCCGGCTTCAGCGTGCCGTCCACCGCAGCCGGGCCGCCGGCGATGATCTCGCGGATCACCACCACGTCGTCCTGGCGCTGCAGCTGCGCACCGATGCCTTCCAGCGACAGCGACATCGCCTGGTTGAAGTTCTCGGCCGTGCGCGGGGTGAAGTAATCGGTGTGCGGATCAACCGCGCTGGTGTACGAATTCATGAAGAACTGGAAGACGTCTTCGCCCTTCAGCTCATTGACCGACTTCTCCAGCGTCGCGTAGCGCTTGTCCAGCGTCTTGCGGATATCGTCCGGCTTCTTGCCTGCGAGCTTCAGGCGCAGCCAGTCGTTCTTCACCGACTTGCGCCACAGCTCATCCAGCTCGGCGCTGCTGGCCGCCCACGGCACCTTCTTGCGGTCGTACTCGAAGCGCTCGTCGGTGGTGAAGTCCGGCTCCTGCTTGAGCAGCTTGCGCGCAAAGGCCACACGTTCGCCGACACGCTGCTTGTAGACCGCGAACACCTGGAACGCCGGTTCCAGTTCGCCGCCACGGATGGCCGAGGAGATGTTGGCTTCGAAGGGCGCGAAGCGCGCCACGTCGGCCTGGGTGAAATACTGCTTGGCGCCGTCCAGCGTCTCCAGATAGCGCTTGAACACGTCCTTGGAGGTGGCCTCGTCCAGCGCACGCGGGCGGTAGGCGTAACGACTGTCGGACAACAGGCCATATACCAGCTTGGAGGTGGTCACCTGATCGGCAGTTGCCGCAGCGGGCAATGCAGGCGAGTCGGCCTTGGCCGCCAGCGCCAGCGGCGCGACCAGCGCCAGGGCCATCAGGAATGCGGGGGCTTTGAATTTCATTGACGTGCTCGAAGGCGCCTTGCCAAGGGGGAGACTGCAGGGTGTTCAGACACCCCGACAGTGCCGAAAGTTGCCGGGTTTGTCACCCGGCCGCGCTCGGTGGAAAACCAGCCTAGCCGGGCCGGTGTAGCAAATTGTGAATGCATGTAGAGCCGAGCCCATGCTCGGCTGGCCGGCAGCAAGCAGCCGAGCATGGGCTCGGCTCTACCGCAGGCAGAGGTGTGCGGACCAACGGTCCGCACCCACAGGAGAAGCAGCTCCCACCCACCGGGAGGGTGTCAGGAAACCCCTGCGCCCTTGGCCTGCACGTCGGCGTGGTACGAGGAGCGCACCATCGGGCCGGACGCCACATGGCTGAAGCCCAGCTCGTAACCGTAGTCTTCCAGCGCCTTGTAGTCCTCGGGGGTCCAGTACTTCAGCACCGGGTGGTGGTGCGCGGTCGGCTGCAGGTACTGGCCGATGGTGATCATGTCCACGTCGTGCGCGCGCAGGTCACGCATCGTGGCCTTGATCTGTTCGAAGTCCTCGCCCAGGCCCAGCATGATGCCGCTCTTGGTCGGCACGTCCGGGTGCTGCGCCTTGAAGTTCTTCAGCAGGTTCAGCGACCACTGGTAGTCCGCACCCGGGCGCACGTTGCGGTACAGGTCCGGCACGGTCTCGATGTTGTGGTTGAACACATCCGGCGGGTTCTGCGCCAGGATCTCCAGCGCACGTTCCATGCGGCCTTTGCCGCGGAAGTCCGGGGTCAGCACCTCGATGCGGGTACCCGGCGACTTCTCGCGGATGGCGGTGATGCAGTCAACGAAGTGCTGGGCACCCCCGTCGCGCAGGTCATCGCGGTCGACGCTGGTCACCACCACGTACTTCAGGCCCATGTCGGCCACGGTCTGGCCGAGGCTGGCCGGCTCGTTGGCATCCGGCGGCTTCGGGCGACCATGGGCCACGTCGCAGAACGAGCAGCGCCGGGTGCAGACCTCACCGAGGATCATGAAGGTGGCGGTGCCATGACCGAAGCACTCGTGGATGTTCGGGCAGCTGGCTTCCTCGCATACGGTCACCAGGCGGTTCTCGCGCAGCTTGGCCTTCAGGTTCTGCACGGCATTGCCCGAAGGAATGCGCACGCGGATCCAGGACGGCTTGCGCAGTACCGGCGCGTCGGCGAACTGCACCGGCGAACGGTTGATCTTGTCACCGCCCAGCTGCTTGACCCCGGCCTGCAACGGCGCGGTGGACGGAGAATCGCCCTGCACGATCTGCAGGGGAATGGAACGGGCGGTGGTTTCAGTCATGGCAGTTCCGGGGGGCGGTCAGGCGGCCGCAGAAAGATCGGGCAGTTCGGGCGTGTGCTGCAGCAGCAGGCCAAACTGGCGGGCCAGGTGGTCCAGCAGCACCGGCTTGACGGCCTCCATCCCGGAGGGGCCGCCCAAGTCCAGCACCGAGGTCACCTGCAACCCCTGATAGCCACAGGGATTGATGCGGTGGAAGGGTTCCAGGTCCATGGCCACGTTGAAGGCCAGCCCGTGGAAGGTGCAGCCGCGGCGCACGCGGATGCCGAGTGCGGCAATCTTGGCACCACCGACGTAGACGCCCGGGGCGCCCTCGCGGCGTTCGGCGCCGATGTTCCACTCGGCCAGGGTATCGATGAGCGCCTGCTCGATGCGGCACACGTAGTCGCGCACACCGATACCCAGCCGTGGCAGGCGCAGCAACGGATAGATCACGATCTGGCCGGGACCGTGATAGGTCACCTGGCCGCCGCGGTCCACGTGCAGCACGGGGATGTCGCCCGGCGCCAGCACATGCTCGTCCTTGCCGGCCTGGCCCAGGGTGAACACCGGATCGTGCTCGACCACCCACAGCTCGTCGGCATCGGCGTCGCTGCGCTGGTCGGTGAAGCGCTGCATGGCGCGCCACACCGGTTCATAGGGCTGGCGGCCGAGGTCACGGACCAGCGCCGGACGCGGCGCACGGTCCTCCGGGGCGGCTTCGGCCGGGCAGGAGTCGGCTACAGCGTCCACTTCACTTCCGGGTGGTCACGCAGCGCCTGGTGCGCCAGGTCGTACTGTTCGCGGCTCCCGGCCTTGAACACGATGCGGACGGACACGTACTTGCCGTTGGAGGAGTGCTTCCAGCTGATGCGTTCGTTCACCACATCGATGCCGGCGGCCAGCAACAGGCGGGGAAGCTCATGCTCCAGGCCGCGGTTGGCCGGGCCCATGGCGCTGAGCTCGAACTGGCCGGGGAACTGGAAGCCGTGGTCGGGGTTGTCGGACTTGATTTCCATGGCCCCATTATCGGGCCGCAGGGCAACAAACCCAAGAGTATTCATCAACGCCAGGACCGCACCGGCGGTCTGCTGCGTTGCAGGCAGCCCAAGGGACGGGCCTGAGGCCCAACGGCAGCTGACTGCAATCTCCTGACCGTCACCAACGCGAACATCGTACGGGCGGCCCGCGACCGCCTTCACGCCCGGCCTGCGGCGCGTACGCGGGTAACAAATTGTGCCCGCCGGACAATGTTGTTTTCGGAACAGACAAGTGATCCGGACGTGCTCGTTCCGACGCGCGGGCACGAGTACCGTAGCGTTGCAGAAAACGACTGAAAACCGCCCCCTTCCCCATGAGCATTCCATCCATGCGTAGTGTCGCAGCTCTCGGGCTCGCCGGCCTGCTGGCCTCTGCCCTCCCCCTTGCCGCCCAGGCGGCCGAACAATGTGGCCCGGACGCCATGCGCGACCACCCGCCGCAGGTTAATTTCCGCGTCGACAACGACCTGTTCGGCGGCCGCCACCAGGATCAGGGCTATACCAACGGTGCGCTGTTGACCCTGGTTTCCCCCAATCTGGTCGATTACACCGACGACCCCTGCCTGCCGCGCATGGCGCGCTGGGTGAACCGGTACCTGGAAGGGCTGCATCCGGGCAAGTTCGAACAGCAGAACATGATCTTCAGCATCGGCCAGGGGATCTTCACCCCGACCGATTTCACTCGCAGGGACCTGATCGAGGACGACCGCCCTTACGCCGGCGTGCTGATCGCGAACTTCGGTTTCAATGCGCGCAGCGGCGACCGCCTGCAGACCACCCAGCTGACACTGGGCGTGGTCGGTCCGTGGGCACAGGGCAAGCAGGTGCAGAATGCCGTGCACGACGTGCTGGGCGACGAAAAATTCAAGGGTTGGGACAACCAGCTGCACAACGAACCACTGTTCATGCTGACCCATGAGCGCATGCGCCGCTGGCCGGGCGATGCCAGCGTCAATGCCGACGGTTGGGGTTGGGACGCCATCAGCCACTACGGCGGGTCGATCGGCAACCTGGAAACCAAGGCCAATTTCGGCGGTGAAGTGCGCTTTGGCTGGAAGCTGCCAGACGACTTCGGCAGCACGCCGCTGCGCCCGGCCGGCGAGAACACCGCGCCGACCCGCCGCGGCCGCCCCAGTGGGTGGTCCTGGCACCTGTTCGCGACCTCGGACGCTGCCTGGGTGATCCGCGATATCACCCTCGATGGCAACACCTTCCGCAACAGTCACAGCGTGGACAAGCGCCATGTGGTGGCCTACGGCGGGTACGGCGTGGCGGTGATGTACGGCCGCTGGAAGTTCGCCGCCGCGCGCTACCACAGCACGCGCGAGTTCAACGGCCAGCGCGAGGCGCCGGTGTTCGGCAGCTTCACCATCAGCCGGTCGCTGTAGGCGAGGGGCTGATGGTGAAGCGGGTAGGTGCCGACCGTTGGTCGGCACACCGGTTATTGCATCGCTCGCTGTAAGCGAGCGGCTGAGGGTAGTGCCGGCCGCTGGCCGGCTGTTGGCACATCCGGATGGGTTCAAGCGGAGCCGGCCAGCGGCCGGCACTACCCGCATCCGCACGCAACCGGCATCCCGAAACAGAAAAGGCCGGCATTCGCCGGCCTTTTCGTTCACCACGCCGGGGCGTGGATCATTCCGATTCCCACCACATCCAGAAGCTGTCCCACAGGCGCTTGAAGAAGCCGGCCTGCTCGACGGCGGCCACGGCCACCAGCGGCGCTTCGGCGACGACCTTGCCATCCAGGGTGACCTTCACGGTGCCGATCTGCTGGCCGGCGGTGAACGGTGCTTCCAGGGTCTTGGGCACATCGATGCTCGGCTTCAGGTCGTTGTAGCGGCCGCGCGGCACGCTCACCAGCATCGGCTGGGCCACGCCCAGCTGCACCTTGTCGGTGGTGCCCTTCCAGACCTTGTGCTCGGCAACGGCCTTGCCCGGCTCGTACAGGCGGTGGGTCTCGAAGAAGCGGAAGCCCCAGTTCAGCAGGGCCAGGCTGTCATCGGCGCGCTGCTTTTCCGACGCACCGCCCAATACCACGGCGATCAGGCGCTGGTCGCCACGCTGCGCCGAACTCATCAGGCAGTAACCGGCTTCGGAGGTGTGGCCGGTCTTGATACCGTCCACGCTGCCGTCGCGCCACAACAACAGGTTGCGGTTCGGCTGCTTGATGTTGCCGACCTGGAATTCCTTGATCTTGTTGTACGCGTAGGTTTCCGGGTAATCACGCACCATCGCGCGGCCCAGCAGCGCCAGGTCGTAGGCGGTGCTGTGGTGGCCTTCGGCAGTCAGGCCGTGGGCGTTGACGAAGTGCGAGTTCTTCATGCCGATCTTGGCGGCGTAGCTGTTCATCAGCGACGCAAAGGCTTCTTCGCTGCCGGCCACGTGCTCGGCCAGGGCGATCGCGGCGTCATTGCCGGACTGGATCGCCATGCCCTTTTCCATGTCTTCCAGGCGTGCGGTCTGGTTGACCGGGAAGCCGCTGTAGCTGCCATCGGTGCCGGCGCCGCCTTCGCGCCAGGCGCGCTCGCTCATCATCACCTGGTCATCCGCACGGACCTTGCCGTTCTTGACCTCGGCGGCAACCACGTAGGACGTCATCACCTTGGTGATGCTGGCCGGCGCGAGCTGCTCGTGGATGTTCTCGCCGGCCAGCACCTGGCCGGTGGCGTAGTCCATCAGCACCCAGGCCTTGGATACGCTCGGCACCGGCGCCGGCGGGGTGGCAACGGTGGCCGGGGCGGCAGCGGCGGCGGCGGGCGCCGGCGTGGCCGGGGTCGGCAGCGGGGTCTGGGCGGAAGCCAGGCCCACCACCAGGGTGGCGGCCAGGGCGGTGGCGGCGGAACGGAAATTCATTGGACAGCAGGCTCCAGGGGACGGCCAGGAATGGAGGGTGGAACGTAGTGGCCATTGTAAGGCCGGGGCAGCATGGGCCGGCAGCACCGGCCCGGGCGGGTCAATCCTTGACGATCTGCGGCGAACCCAGGCCCAGACCGGCAATGCGGCCGACAAGTTCCGCGGCACTGGCATGGTCGCTGGCGGGAACGCGCAGGCGGAACAGGGTGCGGCCACCGGCGGCGATGTCGCTGATGGTCGCGCCAACGATGCCGGCGGCGTTGAGCTGGCCCATTGCGCGGTTGGCATTGTCGCGGCTGGAGAAGCTGGCGACCTGCACCATCACTGCGCCTACCACCTGCTGCGACAGGCTGGGGGCCGTCGGTGTGGCCGGCGTCGTACGCGCCGGCGCCGGCGTGACCGCGCGCGGCGCCGCGCTGGCGACGGCAACCGGTGCCACAGGGGCGCTGCGCGCCGGCGGTGCGCTCGGCGGCAGGCTGCTGACCGCCACGTCCGGCACGGCGCTGGCCACGCCCTGGGTGGTGGCCGGCTGGCCACGCGCAGGCATGGCGTCGGCCGGCAGGCGCTTGACCAGGCGATCAATGTCGCTGTCGGCGGTGGCACGCGCAGCCGTTACCGGGCGCGTACTGGCCGCCGCGACAGCCGTTTCGGCGGCACGGCGCTCGCGGCGCGACGGCTTTTGGGCCAGCAGGTTGCTCTCGCCCGGTTGCAGCGCACGCACTTCCACGTTGCCGGTACCGCGCTGGGTGATGCCCAGCCGCACCGCGGCGGCATAACTGAGGTCGACCACGCGGCCATCATGGAACGGGCCACGGTCGTTGACGCGCACGATCACCGACTCGCCGTTGTCCAGGTTGGTGACGCGGGCGAAGCTGGGCAGCGGCAGCGTCTTGTGCGCGGCGGTGAACTGGTACATGTCGTAGACCTCGCGGTTGGAGGTCAGGCGGCCGTGGAACTTGGCGCCGTAGTACGAGGCCGTACCGCGCTCGACATAGTTGCGGGTGTCGTCGAGCACCTTGTACGACTTGCCCAGCACCACGTACGGCGACTTGTTGCCGATGGCCGAACGCTCTTCGGCGGTCACTTCCGGCTCGGGAATGCAGGCGACGTTGGGAATGTAGTCCGGGGTGCTGTCACGCACGCCGGGCTTGTACAGCCCCCCGGCGGTGTAGTTGCCGCGCGTGTTCGGGTCTTCCTTGGCCGCGGCATAGGGCGAGCCCTCCGGGCAATGCGCCGGGCGCGAGCCGCGACCCTGCACCACCGTGCCGCTGGGCTTGCCACCGTGGCCGGCCGTGGCCGGCTTCTTCGGCGCACTGCTGCAGGCAGCGAGCGCGAGGACGATCAAGCTCGGGACCAGCCATCTGATGTTCATGCCGGGGGCAGCTCCTGTCCGGCGATGGCCTGGGACAACTGGAACACGGCCATCGCGTACATCTTCGAGAGGTTGTAGCGGGTGATCGCGTAGTAATTCTGGAAGCCCAGCCAGTACTGCTTGCCGGTGCTGCCCTCAAGCGTGATCGGCGTTGCGGTGGCGCCCGGCTGCACCGCAGCGCTGGGCTGGTAGCCGCGCTGCGCCAGGTCGGCCAGCGACCAGGTCGGCATCCATTCGGTCGGGTTGAACTCCTCGCGCCCCGGCGCCAGCGTGGCCGGTACGGCCACCTGGCCACCACGGACCCAGCCGCCCTTCTTCACGAAATAATTGGCGATGGACGAGAACACATCGTCGTAGCTGGTGAACAGGTCGCGACGGCCATCGCCATTACCGTCCACGGCGTAATCGAGATAGCTGGACGGCATGAACTGGCCCATGCCCATCGCACCGGCATAGCTGCCCTTGAGCGTGGTGATGTCCAGCTTTTCCTCACGGCCCAGCTCGAACAGCTTGGCCAGCTCATCGCGGAAGAACAGCTCGCGACGCACTTCGCGTTCCAGCTTGGCCGGGTCGCCACTGCGCGGGTAGTAGAACGCCAGCGTGTACAGCGCATCGAGCACGCGGTGGTTGCCGGCATTTTTCCCGTAACTGGTCTCCACGCCGATGATCGCCACGATCACTTCGGCCGGCACGCCGGTGCGCTGCTGCACGCGATCCAGTTCGGCACGATGCTGGGCCAGGAACGCACGGCCGCCATCGATGCGTGCCTTGCTGATGAACATCGGCCGGTATTCGTTCCACGGTTTGACCCGTTCGGCCGGGCGCGACATGGCGGCGATGATCGGCTGGCGCACCTGCGCCTGGTCGAGCACGCTGCTGATCTGCTCTGGCTTCAGGCCATAGCGCTTGGCCGTATCGGCAACAAAGCGGGCCCGTGCGACCTCGAACGGCACCGGGGTGAGATCGACCGGCGGCGCTGTAGCAGCGGCCGCTTCGGGCGCGGCCTCGGCCGGGCCGTGGGCCTTGGTGGCGGGCTGGCGCGGCGTACTGCTGGCCTGGGGCGGAGACGGTGGGGACTTCGGCTGGGTCGCGCAGGCGACCAGGCCGAGGGTGAGCATGCAGGCCAGAGTGCGTCGAATCATCGTCGCAGGTTAGCAGGTCATGGATGAATTAAAACCCCTAACACCATGAATCACAACGATTTGCCCGCGTTTAGCGGGAAATGTGAAGACGTCGTGATCAAGCTTCCCCATTCAGATAGAGGTGGCCGGTTGCGTCCCCATCCCCGCAGACGCAACCGGCGACCGGATCCGGTCGGTACCTGCGCGGCTGCCGCTCCCCAGTGGCAGTTCCCCGCGCTCCCTGTACCCGTTGGATCAGTACTGCTCCCGCCCGACGCCCCCTCGCGCTGCATCGATTGACGGCGCGCCGTACCGAACGGGCCGCCATTGTGCAGGCCGATTACGACAAGTCCATTGATCAAGATCAACGCGGTGTAAAAATGTGAACCAGCTAACGTTTTTCGCGGACTTTGGTCGGAGAGCGTGTTGCGTCGCATTGTTGTGAGAACGCTTCCACAACGGGCATTGCGCAGCGCCAGGAAGTCTCCGGCCAACGGCGCAGCCCCCTCGTGGGTGGTGTCTGGGTGGTCGCAGAAAGCCGGATTGCTGGGAGCTGGCCGGGTGGGTGGGCAGTGCGGGGACGCCGTGAACCCATCCATGGGGGCTTGGCCGCGGCATCCATGCCGCGGACACCCCGCACTGCCCACCCACCCGGCCGCTGACAGTTTTCGGGCGCGTTCACCCACGGAGAAGAAAAGAGAAGATCAAAAGCAAAAGCGGTTTGGCGGGTCGCTTCATTGCCTTGTGTGGAGCCGAGCCATGCTCGGCTCACGAGCAAGCGCAGCGCCGTGACCCGCTTTTGATTTTCTCTTGCTTCTCCGTGGGTGGCAGACCGCCAAAATCTGTCAGAGGGCGGTCGGGTTGGGTACGCGGGGGTGTCAGCCGCATGGATGCGGCTGCCAAGCCTCCAGGGACGGATTCACGGCGTCCCCCGCGTACCCAACCCGACCGGCCCACCCGCGGCTTCTGCTTTCCGCGACCACCCAGACACCACCCACGAGGGGGCTGCGCCGTTGGCTGGAAACGCTATCCCCCGTGCACGGGCCGATGCCCGCGTACCGCCATCACCAGCCCGATGCCGGCCAACAGCGAAACCGCCGAGGTCCCGCCATAACTGATCAGCGGCATCGGAATGCCCACCACCGGCAGCAGGCCGGAAATCATTCCGCCGTTCACCAGCACGTAGACGAAGAACGCCAGCCCCAGGCTACCGGCCAGCAATCGCGCGTGCGTGTCGCGCGCGTGCACCGCAATCCACAGGCAACGCCCCACCACGAACAGGTACAGCGCGAACAGCGTCGCCACGCCGATCCAGCCAAACTCTTCGGCCAGCACCGAGAACGCAAAGTCGGTGGTGTACTCGGGCAGGAAATCCAGCGTGGCCTGCGTGCCCTGCCCCCAGCCACGTCCTTGCCAGCCCCCGGAACCGATCGCGATGCGCGATTGCAGGATGTTCCAGCCGGTACCAAGCGGGTCGGCCGCCGGGTCGAGGAAGGTCAGCACACGATCCTTCTGGTATTGCCGCAGCAAGCCGAACCACGCCAGGGGTGCAGCCACTGCCAGCCCTGCCGCCCCGGTCGCCAACCAGCCCCAGTGCAAGCCCGCCAGCAACAACGCGAACACGCCACTGGCAGTGACCAACGTGGCGGTGCCGAGGTTGGGCTGCATGAGGATCAGTACCGCCGGCATGCCGATCAGCAGCGCGGCAGTCAATACCGTGCGCGGCGAGGGCGGCAGTGGTTGCCGATGCAGGTACCACGCCATCATCAGCGGCAGGCTGAGCTTGAGCAGCTCGGACGGCTGCAGGTAGAACACGCCGAGGTTCAGCCAGCGCTGCCCGTACTTGCCGGTGCCGATGACGTACACCGCCATCAGCGGCAGCATCGACAGCGCGTAGATCGCAGGGGTCCATGCACGCAATCGCAGCAGCGAAACACGCGACAGCAGCCACATCGCCAACAGCCCACCGGCAAAGCGTGCCGCCTGCCCGGCCACCGGGCCGGACACGCTGTGCAGCACCGCCAGGCCGGCGCCCATCAGGATCAACAACGCGCCCAGCAACGGCAGATCGATCGTGCGCAGCGCCTCACGGCAGCCGCCAAGCAGTCGTTTCCATTTCACGCGGGCACGGTAGCAACGGGTGCTTGCGTGAAGCTGTCATTGTGGTCCTGCGTTTGTAGAGTCGAGCCATGCTCGACTGCATTTCCGGCAGTCGAGCATGGCTCGACTCTACAGAAGCGCGCAGCCGATGTTACCCGTAACCCCCGTGCACCGGGTTGTGGCTGCGCACCGCCATTACCAGGCCGAAACCGGCCAGCAGCGACACCGCCGAAGTACCACCGTAGCTGATCAGCGGCATCGGCACGCCTACCACCGGCAGCAGGCCGGAAATCATCCCGCCATTCACCAGCACGTAGACGAAGAACGCCAGGCCGGTGGCACCCGCCAGCAGGCGCGAATAGGAATCGCGTGACTGGCTGGCGATCCACAGGCAGCGCCCGATCACCACCAGGTACAAAGCCAGCACGGTAGCCACGCCGATCCAGCCGAATTCCTCGCTCAACACCGAGAACGCGAAGTCGGTGGTCTGCTCGGGAATGAAGTTCAGGTGCGACTGCGAGCCTTCGCCCCAGCCCTTGCCATCGAAGCCGCCGGAACCGATCGCGATCTTCGACTGGATGATGTTCCAGCCGGCGCCCAGCGCGTCCATCTCCGGGTCCAGGAACATCATGATGCGGTCCTTCTGGTACGGCCGCAGCAACCAGAACCAGGCCACCGGCGCAACCGCTGCCACGCCGCCCACGCCCAGCCCAACCCACCACCACGGCAGGCCCGCCAGCAGCAGCACGAACACGCCGCTGGCGGCGATCAGCACGCCGGTACCGAAGTCCGGCTGCAGCATCACCAGGCCGGTGGGTACGCCGATGATGATCAAGGCCACGAGCACGGTATTGAAGCGCGGCGGCAGCGGCATCTTGTGCAGGTACCACGCCACCATCATCGGCAGGCTCACCTTCAGCAGTTCGGCCGGCTGCAGGTAGAAGAACTTCAGGTCCAGCCACTGCCGGCCATATTTACCGGTGCCCAGCACGAACACCGCCAGCAACGGGATCATCGAGATCGCGTAGATCATCGGCGTGGCCGAGCGGATGCGCAGGATCGGCACCCGCGAGATGCCCCACAGTGCGGCCATGCCCACCGCGAAACGCGCGCCCTGCGCCATCACCAGGCTGTCGCCACCAGCGCTCTTCAGGGTCGCCAGGCCAATCACCATCAGCGCGCCCAGGGCCAGGCACAGCACCCAGTCCAGCGTGCTGAAAAAGCGGCGCAGCATGTCGCCGGCCCAGCGCAGGAACACTCTCATCGTGCAGGCTCCGCAGGGGTCGGGCGGGGCGTGGCGGGCAGCGCGGCGGTCGGCGCACCCGGCTGCGGCGCAGGCGCCGGCTCCGGTGCGGGTGCACCGATCAGCACCGGATGCTCTCCCACCTGTGCAGCGGCGAGGTCACCGGCCTGACGTGCGCCCGCGTCTTCGTTGTCGAACGCGGTGGCGCCGATGGCGGTGGTGCCGCGCTCGCTGTCCAGCGGCTGCATGCCTTCGGGCATCTTGCCCAACAGGTAAGCGTCGAACACCTTGCGCGCGATCGGCGCCGCGGCCGAACCACCATAGCCACCACCTTCCACTGCCACCGCAATCGCGATGACCGGGCTCTCGACCGGCGCGAAGCCAACGAACAGCGCGCGGTGGCGCAGGTGCATCGGCAGGCTCTTCGGGTTCACTGCAGCAGTGCCCTTGCGGCTGATGACCTGTGCGGTACCGGTCTTGCCGGCCATCACGTACGGCGCACCGACCGCGACGCGCCAGCCGCTGCCGCCGGGCCGCATGGTCGCCATCATGCCCTCACGCACGGCCTGCACGTTGTTGGGGTTGGGGCTGATCGGCTTGCTTTCGCCGGCCGGCATTGCCGTCCAGTCGCTGTCGAAGCCGGCGCGCTGCTGGATCACCAGGTGCGGGGTGCGCAGCTGGCCGTCGGCCAGGCCGCTGACGCCGCGCGCCAGCTGCAGCGGGGTGACCTTCCAGTCACCCTGGCCGATGCTGATGTTGACCGTATCGCCGGGATACCAGGCTTCCTTGCGGGTCTTCCGTTTGTAGGCCGGCGACGGCAGGATGCCGCCGATCTCGCCGGTGAGGTCGATGCCGGTCGGCTGGCCGAAGCCGTAGTACTCCATGTAATGGTCGAAGCGCTCGATGCCCAGGTCCAGCGCCAGCTTGTAGTAATAGGTGTTGACCGATTCGGCGATGGACTTGCGCAGATCCGTCCAGCCGTGGCCGCCACGGTGGGCGTCACCCCAGCCGCGCGAGGTGCCCGGCAGGTAGAACATGCCGGTGGACAGCACCTTGTCTTCCGGGCGGCGCACGCCGGAGTCCAGTCCCGCCAGGCCGATCAGCGGCTTCAGCGTGGAACCGGGAGCGACGCCACCGAGCACCAGGCGATTGAACTGTGGCCGCGACGGGTTTTCGTTCAAGGCCTTGAAGTCGGCATGGGAAATGCCGTTGACGAACAGGTTGGGATCGTAGGACGGCAGGCTGACCATCGCCAGCACTTCGCCAGTGCGCGGATCCATCGCCACCGCCGAACCTTCCTGGTCGCCGAACGCGGCCACCATCGCGCGCTGCAGGTCGGCGTCGATCGACAGCCGCAGGTCGGCGCCGGACTGCGCGGCGACGCGGCCGATGGTGCGGATCGCGCGGCCCTGCACGTTGGTCTCGACCTGCTCGTAGCCGACCTTGCCGCGCAGCTGCTGCTCGTAATAGCGCTCCAGGCCGGATTTGCCGATGTGGGTCAGCGCGGCATTGCCTTCGCCGAGGATCTCCAGATCCTTGTCATCAACGCGGCCGACGTAGCCGATGATGTGCGCGAACAGATCGCCGTACGGGTAGCGCCGGGTCAGGTAGGGTTCGAGCTCGACACCGGGGAAGCGCCAGCGGTCGACGGCGAAGCGCGCCATCTCCTCATCGCTCATGCGCAGCTTCAGCGTGACCGGCAGGAACTTGCGGCGCGCCTTGCGCGACCTGTTGAATGCTTCCAGCTCTTCCGGGCTGATGTTGATGATCTTCGCCAGCCCTTCCAGGGTGGCATCCATGTCCTTGACCTTGTCCGGGGTCACGTCCAGGCGGAAGGCCGGCACGTTTTCGGCCAGCAGGCGACCGTTGCGGTCGTAGATCATGCCGCGCCCCGGCACCACCGGTCGCGGCTTGATGCGGTTGGCCTCCGAGCGCGTGGCGTAGACGTCGTGGTCCAGCACCTGCAGCTTGAAGTACCAGCCGCCCAGGCCCAGCAGGCAGACCAGCACGCCCAGGAAACCCAGCGCCGCGCGGCGGCGGAACTGTTCGGCTTCGGCGTGCGGGTTCTTGACCTGGCGGCGCGGGATCATGGCTCAGCGCCCGCGCTTGCCGAAGCGCACCGCGTCCAGCAGCACGAACACCAGCGGCCACAGGCCCATGCCCAGCAGAGGCGCCCACCAGTACGACCAGGGCAGCGTTGGCTCATCCACCACGATGTGGACCAGCGCGCTGACGATGCGATCGTTGAACAGCAGGCCGCCGATGGCCAGCATCTGCTGGGACATCGGGAAGAAGCGGATGCGGGCACGGAAGCGCTGCAGGATGAAGGCCAGCATCACCAGCCGCAGTGCCTGTTCGCCCAGCACGCCGCCGTACAGCAGGTCGGCCACCACGCCGCTGGCGAAGGCGATGCCCAGGCCGACGCGTTCGGGAGCTTCGATCACCCAGTACGCCAGCACCAGCGCCAGCCAGTATGGGCGCAGCGGCTGCAGCAGCGCCGGCAGCGGCAGCAGGCCCAGCAGCAGCGCCACCACCAGGCTGGCCGGCAGCACCCACGGGTTGTCGCGCAGGCGGCTCATCGTGCGGGCTCCTGCGCGGCGGGTTGGATGGACTGGGCGGGTTGCGGTTGCCGGCCAACGGCCGGCACTACCGGGGACCCGGCGGGTGGAGAGCTCCCCTCTTGTTGAGGGGGGCGCGCCGAAGGCGGGGGGGTAAGGGAAGATGCGCGGGCCGGTTGCGCCGAAGGTGCAGTCGGCTGCGGTTCGCTGGCCGCAGGCAAGCGGATCGCCGCGCCCGGGCGCAGCAGCAGCACGTCGCGGCCGCGGTCGAGCTGGGCCGCCGGCTTCAGTTCGCCGACCAGGAAGGCGTGGGTGTCGTCCGGGCGCAGGCCGGTGATGGTGCCGACCGGGAAACCGGCCGGGAAGCGCCCGCCGAGGCCGGAGGTGACGATCTCATCGCCCACTTCCACGCCAGCGCTGAGCGGGATGTCGCGCAGTTCCAGCGTGTCGCCGCGGCCATAGACGATCAGGCGCACGCCGTTGCGGGCCACGGTGACCGGCACCGCGTGGTCGGGATCGGTCAGCAGCAGCACGGTGGAGGTGCCACCGGTGACGCTGATCACCTGCCCCATCAGGCCGCCGGCGTCGATCACCGCCTGGCCGACGTGCACGCCCTCGCGGCTGCCTGCGTCGAGCACCAGGCGCTGCTTCACCGGGTCCAGGTCGATGTCCAGGATCGGCGCCAGCTGCACGTCCAGGCCACTGCGCTCGGCCACGTTCAGCAGTTCGCGCAGCTGGGCGTTGTCCAGCGCGGCGGTCTGCAGGCGAGTCAGGCGCGCGTTGGCCAGCAGCAGCTGGTTGCGCAGTTCACGGTTTTCGGCGACCAGCTGGGTATGGCTGGCGGCGGAGTCCTTGACCTGGTTGCCGAGCTTGCCGGGCAGGCCAGCCAGTGCCCATACCGGCTGTACCAGGCTGTTGGCCTGCTCGCGCAGGCGTGCCAGCCAGCCGGCCTGGTCATCAAGCACGATCAGGGTGATGGCCAACGCGAGATAGGCCAGCAACCGCAGGGGGCTGGCGGCATCACCGGATCGGGAGGCGACGGGAGGACCGGCGTAGGGCGGCACGGCAACGATTCAACTGGCAGAAGGCGGAAGGGAAACACGCGGGCGCCCCGCCGGTGCCGGCCCGCCATCACGGCGGGCCGCACCCCGGAAGGGCGCGGCGGGCAGGAACGGCCGGGACGGCTTATTCCGGCGCAAAGAACTCGTTGCCGTGCATGTCCACCAGCTCCAGCGCACGGCCGCCACCGCGCGCCACGCAGGTCAGCGGATCGTCGGCCACCTGCACGTGCAGGCCGGTCTCCTCGGAGATCAGGCGGTCCAGGTCGCGCAGCAGGGCGCCACCACCGGTCAGCACGATGCCGCGCTCGGCGACGTCGGCGCACAGTTCCGGCGGGGTCTGCTCCAGCGCCAGCTTGACCGCGCTGACGATGCCCGACAGCGGCTCGTGCAGGGCCTCGAGCACCTCGTTGGAGCTGATCTTGATCATCTTCGGCACGCCCTCGGCGAGGTTGCGGCCGGAGATCTCCATCTCGATCACTTCCGCCTGCGGGTAGGCGCAGCCCAGCTCGACCTTGATGCGCTCGGCGGTGGCTTCACCGATCAGCATGCCGTGGTTGCGGCGCACGTAGTTGGTGATGGACTCGTCGAAGCGGTCGCCGCCGATGCGGACCGAGGCCGAATAGACGATGCCGTTGAGCGAGATGACCGCCACTTCGGTGGTGCCACCGCCGATGTCGATGACCATCGAGCCACGGGCTTCGGTGACCGGCATGCCGGCGCCGATCGCGGCGGCCATCGGTTCTTCGATCAGGAACACGTCACGGGCACCGGCTTCCTCGGCCGATTCCTTGATTGCGCGGCGCTCGACCTGGGTCGAGCCGGCCGGCACGCAGACCAGCACGCGCGGGCTCGGGCGCAGAACGCGCGACTTGTGCACCTTCTTGATGAAGTGCTTGAGCATCGCCTCGGTATAGGTGAAGTCGGCGATGACGCCATCCTTCATCGGGCGGATGGTGGTGATGTGGCCTGGGGTACGGCCCAGCATCTGCTTGGCTTCGGCGCCGACGGCTGCCACCGAGCGGGTGCCACCGATGGCACGGTCCTGGCGCACGGCCACGACCGACGGCTCGTTCAGCACGATCCCCTGCCCGCGCACGTAGATGAGGGTGTTGGCCGTGCCCAGGTCGATGGACAGGTCGTTGGAGAACATGCCACGGAGTTTCTTGAACATCTGAGGAAGGAGTCCTGAGGGGTGTCGTGCCCGCCGCGGGATGGCGAAAAAATGGGCAGAAATCGAGGCCGACAAGCCTAGCAACCCGCCTGCCGCCGAGCAAGGAAAAAACTAGCTGAACCCGCGTCTTCACAGGCTTTCGGCCTGATCGGGTCTCACCCGGTTCTGGCCCTGAGCGGCACCAGCGGGTAACCTTTGCGCCGTCGGGCGCCCAAGGGCGCCGTTTGCTTGCCCGATGAACCGGGCCGGCCCACCCCAAAATTCACCGCATAGGCTTACATCGATGTCCGCTCTGATCTGTGGTTCTCTTGCCTTCGACACCATCATGGTGTTCCCGGACCAGTTCAAGAATCACATCCTGCCGGACAAGGTGCACATCCTGAACGTGTCCTTCCTGGTGCCGCGCATGCGCCGCGAGTTCGGCGGCTGCGCAGGCAACATCGCCTACAACCTGCACCTGCTGGGCGGCCAGCCGATCCCGATGGGCACCGTGGGTTCGGACTTCGGCCCGTACCGCGAATACTTCGAAGGCCTGGGCATCGACCTGTCGCGCGTGCGCGTGATCGATGAGCTGTTCACCCCGCAGGCGTTCATCACCACCGACCACGACAACAACCAGATCACCGCCTTCCACCCGGGCGCGATGATGCGTTCCTACGAGAACCACGTGCGTGGGGTGCCGGGCGTGACCCTGGGCCTGGTCGGCCCGGACGGCCGCGAAGGCATGATCCAGAACGCGCAGGAATTCCACGAAGACGGCATCCCGTTCATCTTCGACCCGGGCCAGGCCATGCCGCTGTTCAACGGCCCGGAACTGCGCGCCTTCATCGAGCAGGCCGACTACGTGGTGGTCAACGACTACGAGTCGAACCTGCTGCAGGAGCGCACCGGCTGGGACGAAAAGGAGATCGTCAGCCGGGTCAAGGCCTACATCACCACCCGTGGCCCGAAAGGCGCGGTCATCCACACCCCGGAAAAGAGCTATGACATCCCGCCGGCGCACGAGCGCCGCGTGGTCGACCCGACCGGCTGTGGCGACGCCTTCCGCGCCGGCCTGATCTACGGCATCCAGAAGGGCTACGACTGGCTGACCATCGGCCGCATGGGCAACCTGATGGGCGCGCTGAAGGTCGAGCATCCGGGCACGCAGAACCAACGTTTCACCTTCGATGAGTTCAACGAGCAGTTCAAGCAGCAATTTGGCTACGCGCTTGGCGCGTAACCAAATTGCTCGCGCATTCCACCTTATCCCCGCGCCTTCAGCGCGCCCCCTTGAACAACAAGGGGGCTTTCCACCCGATGCGCCGCTGGGAATGCTGTTGGTAGGTGTCGACCTTGGTCGACACTGCCGGCCAGCGGCCGGCACTACCGGAACTTCCGACCGACACGTTGCCTGCTCTCTGTAGAGCCGAGCCCATGCTCGGCTTGCGCGCGCCGGTCATGCGGCCTGCCAGGCAGCCAACAGCGCGCGGCAATCGGCGAAATGCCAGTCGGCGCGGCCCGGCCATGGGTTTTCCGGCAGGTTGACCAGTACGGTATGGGCGCCCGCGGCGCGGCCGCACTCCAGGTCGTAGGCGTGGTCACCCACCATCACCGCCTGCGCAGGCCCGATGCCCCATCGCCGCAGATGCTGCTGCAGGCCCTCCGGCGAGGGCTTGGGCACCGCTTCATCGCGACCAATGATGTCGGCATCGTCGAACAACGCCCCGACCCCGATCGCGTCCAACGTCAGCTTCGCCAGCGCATGATCATTGCGGGTCAGGATGCCCAGCCGGCAGCCAGCCGCCGCCAGCGCGCGCAGCAGCTTCACCGCACCCGGCGCCGGCAGCGCGTCCTCGGCCAGCGCGCGCTCGTGATCCAGCAACCACTCACGCTTGGCCTGCGCCGATGCATCCGGCAACGCCGCGATATGGTCGAGGATGTCTTCCTCCGCGGCGATCTGCAGCGTACGGCGGATCGCGGCGAAATCATGCACGGCGACGGTCAGCGTGCCATCCATGTCGAACACCCAGTGCCGGATCGCGGACAACGCGTGCACTGCGCTGCCCGCCGCCCCCGTCACTGCCACCACTGCGGCATGCGGCTGGCGTCTACACCACCCGTTTCGAACACCGCCGTGCGGGTGCCGCCGGCCTTGACCGGGAACTCGATGCTGATCGACTTGCCCTTGCGCGCCAGCTTCCACAGCGCCTTCTGGTCGGTGATGAACAGGGCGATGGCTTCATCGGTCTTCGGGCGCCACGCCGCCATCGACACCGGCTTGCCGTCGTCCACGGTCACTTTCACCGTGCACTGCGGGCAACGGAAATCGCCGGCCTGCAGCACCAGGTAGGCATGCCGCTTCCACTCCGGATGATCGCGGAACACCAGCTGCACCGTCTTCGCGCCGCTGCCATCCACGTCCACCCGTTCCTTGCTGTAGATCTGCGCCGACACCTGGTTGCCCTTGTTGCCCACCGGGATCTGGTTGTACTGCCACAGCGCCTGCATGCGGCGCAGGTCGCGCGCGGCATCGCCCTTGGCCTTGACCTCGTCGAAGCCTGCAGCGATGCGCTCGGCGGCGGCGGTGTCCTTGTACTGGTCCAGCAGCGAGGCGCCGTGCAGGCGCGCGCGCTCCCAGTCCTGCGCGGCCACGGCCATGTCGTACTGCTTGGCCAGGTCTTCGGCCTTGGCCTCCTTCTGCGCCTGCACGGCGGCCGCGGCGGCTTCCTGCGCCTTGCGTTCTTCCTCGGGGTTGCTGCAGGCGGCCAGCGCCAGGGTGCAGGCGGTGAGCAGGATCAGTCGTTTCATGGCGGAGGTCCTTTGCGAGTGCATCCCGATTCTATCGGCAGCGAAAAGCGGATACACCAACGGCGGGTTTCCCCGCCGTTGGTGGTGAAGCAGTGACCGGTTGCCGGTCAGCGGCCGGCACTACCGCTTACTTGGCTTCAGCCTTGGCCAGCATGTCCTGGACCGAGGCGGTGGTGATCGGGTGGTAGCCCGGCTTGGCCTTTTCGAAGGCCTGCTTGGCCAGCTCCAGCCCCTTCGGGGTCTTCACCAGTTCGGCGTAGATCGGCAGGATCAGCTTGCGACGGCCGACGCGCTCGATGAATGCCGCCGCGCCTTCATTGGCCTGCTCGTAGCCGCTGCGGATTGCCAGCGGGTACCAGCGCATGGCGATCTCGCCATTCGGGGTGCCGGTGAAGTGGAAGGCCTTGTCCAGCGTGGCCAGCTTGTCCAGCGGCTGGGTCGCGCCCAGGCCATCGATGAAGCGCACCCATTCCTGCGTGCTCCAGTCGGCGATGACCTGGCTGCTCGGCACAGTGCCGGCGCTGGCGAAGGCGATGCGCGCGGTATCGACGCTGCTGAAGTTGCGCGACTGCGCCTTGGCCGCGAACGCCGGAATGCCCGGCTCGTCCAGCCATGCCTTCAGTTCGGCCTCGGTCACTGCCGACGGATTCTTCGGCAGCAGGTTCTTCTTCATGTAGTCGACGAACTGGTCGGTGTTCGCGCTCTGGAAAGCATGGTCATCGAACCAGCCGCGCAGGAACGGATCGAAGGTCTCGCGGCCGAAGCGCTGCTCCAGGAATTCCAGGAACCACGCACCCTTGACGTAGGCCACCTGGCTGAGGGCTTCGTCGGGATCACGCTCGTTCAGCGGCGGCAGCGCCAGTGCCTGGTCGGCCGGGCTCATGTCCTTCACTTCGGCCAGCAGGTCGGTCTGGTCGATCTGCTTCTCCATCTCGGCCATTTCCTTGCCGTACAGGGCTTCGGTGATGCGGCCCTGGACGTAGGTGGTGAAGCCTTCATTGAGCCAGATGTCCTTCCAGCTGGCGTTGGTCACCAGGTTGCCCGACCAGCTGTGCGCCAGTTCGTGGGCGACCAGCGAGACCAGCGACTTGTCGCCGACGATCACGGTCGGGGTGGCGAAGGTCAGGCGCGGGTTCTCCATTCCACCGAACGGGAACGACGGCGGCAGCACCAGCATGTCGTAGCGGCCCCAGCGGTATTCGCCGTACAGCTTCTCGGCGGCACCGATCATCTTCTCGGTGTCTTCGAATTCCTTGGCGGCCTTGTTGACCATGGTCGGCTCGGCCCAGACGCCGGAGCGGCCGGAGATCGGCTCAAACACCAGGTCGCCGGCGGCGATGGCCAGCAGATAGGACGGAATCGGCTGCGGCATCTTGAAGGTGTAGTCACCATCACGCGCGGCCTTCGGATCGTTGTCGGCGCTCATCAGCACCATCACGTCCGGGCGCGAGACCACGTGCGCGCTGTAGGTGAAGCGCACGCTCGGGGTGTCCTGCAGCGGCACCCAGGAACGGGCATGGATGGCCTGCGACTGGCTGAACATGAAGGGCAGCTTCTTGCCCTCGGTCATCGACGGCGCCAGCCACTGCAGGCCCGAGGCGGTCGGTGCGGTGTGGTAGGTCACTTCCACCTTGGCCGGCTGTTCCGCAGCCTCGATGGTCAGCTTGCTGCCGAACACCTTGTCGGCCGGGGCCAGTTCGAACTTCAGCGGGCTGCGCGCGCCGTCGGCGGCAACGGCCTCGACCTTGGACACGGTCAGCTCGCGGGTGTCGAGCACCAGCTGCCTGGCGTCCTTCTGTTTCCATTCCAGGGTGTAGGTGGCGGTACCGCCGATCTGCTTCTGGTCGAAGTCCAGCTTCAGATCCAGCGCGATGTCCTTGATGACGACCTTGTCCGGCTCGGCGTACGAGCTCTCGTCGTGGCTGCGGTTCTCGGCGTTCACGGGGGCGGCAGGGGCCTTTGCGGCAGTCGGGGCGGCGGCGGGCGCGGCCGCCTCCTGGGAGCAGCCGGCGGCCAGGGCCACGGCCAGCGGAAGGAGCATCAGCGGATTACGCATGAATCGGGACCGTTACGGGGATCAAACCCCAATGGTACCTCCCTCCGGCCCGGCAGGCGTTACGCGGTGCGGGGTAATGGCAGGCACAGCGCCGGTAGTGCCGGCCGCTGGCCGGCAACCCCGTCGCCCGGTGGTTGCCCGCGCAGGTGCCGGCCAGCGGCCGGCACTACCGGAACACCGGGCTTACAGCTTGTAGCCGGAATGGATCGACACGATGCCGCCGGTCAGGTTCTTGTAGTGGCAGCGCTCGAAGCCGGCCTGCCCCATCATCGCCTTCAGTTCGTCCTGCGGCGGATGCTTGCGGATGCTCTCGGCCAGATACTGGTAGCTGTCCGAATCGTTGGCGAACAACTTGCCCAACCTGGGCAGGATCTTGAACGAGTGGAAGTCGTAGATCGGCTTGAACCAGTCCGCAGTGACCTCGGAGAACTCCAGCACGCGGGCCTGGCCGCCCACCTTCAGCACGCGGTACATCTCGCGCAGGCCGGCGTCCTTGTCGGTCACGTTGCGCAGGCCGAAGGCAATGGTGACCAGGTCGAAGCTGTTGTCCGGGAACGGCAGGGCTTCGGCGTTGCACTGCACGTAGTCCAGGCCAAGCACCAGGCCGCGGTTGGTCAGGCGGTCCCGGCCGACCGACAGCATGCCGGCGTTGATGTCGCCCAGCACCACCGAGCCCTCGGCGCCGACGCGTTCCTTCAGCAGGGCGGCGATGTCGCCGGTGCCGCCGGCCAGATCGAGCACGCGGTCGCCCGGCTTCACCTGCGCGGTCGCGACGTAGTAGCGCTTCCACGCCCGGTGCACGCCCAGGCTCATCAGGTCGTTCATCAGGTCGTAGTTGCGCGCGACCGAGGTGAACACCTGGCCGACCAGCTTCTGCTTGTCCTTGGCGGCGACGTCGCGGAACCCGAAATGGGTGGTACCGGCTTTGTAGGGGGATTCGCTCATGGCCCCGATTATCGCACCGCCGGGGGCGAGCGGCACCCCCTGCCCGTATGATGGCGGGCCACGACTGACCGGAGCCCCCGCATGATCACCACGCCCGACTACCAGGCCCTGCTGCAGACCGCCATCGCCGAAGCCCGCCAGGGCCTGGCCGAGGGCGGCGTGCCGATCGGCGCGGCGCTGTACCACAACGACGGCCGCCTGCTCGGCTGCGGCCACAACCGCCGCGTGCAGGAAGGCGACCCGTCGGTGCACGGCGAAACCGACGCCTTCCGCAAGGCCGGCCGCCAGCGCCGCTACCAGGACACCATCATGGTCACCACCCTGGCGCCGTGCTGGTACTGCTCGGGCCTGGTGCGCCAGTTCAACATCGGCACCGTGGTGGTGGGCGAATCGCGCACGTTCCAGGGCGGCATCGACTGGCTGCGCGAGAACGGCGTCAACGTGATCGACCTCGACAACCAGGAATGCGTTGACCTGCTGGGTGGCTTCATTGCGCAGCATCCGGAGATCTGGAACGAAGACATCGGTGAATAAGCACCGTGCAACGTGTCATTGAACCCGTTTAATGAACGCTTCAGCGCGGGCACGCTCTAGTGCCTGCAGCGTTTGCGGCCGATGCCGTGAACCCGTGCACAGTCAGCTGCGCTGCGTGCATACACTGCGGTAACACCCCATCCGGCCGAGGCGCCTAGGGTGGGGTTACCGGGGTCCCTTTCCCCGGCGGAGCCAGCCATGTGCGCGCATGCCGTACGTCCCCCGCCCGACCCGATCCTCGATGCCATCCGCGAGCGCCTGCAGCAGCAGTACGCGCTGCACCAGCGTGGCGCCAGGTTCTGGACCGCCTACCAGGGCCTGCAGCTGGAACTGGTGCGCGACCATCCGCTCGATCAGGAGCGCCTGTGCAATGCGATGGCCGACATGGCCGAGGACCTCGGTGCGGTCGAGCATGCGCAATTGATCGGCAATCGCCACGCCGGCTCCACATCCCGCTGACGCGGCATGCACCGCCACATACGCCACACTCCGATGAACCCCCACTCCCTTTCCACTCAACCGAACTGGATTGTCATGCACGCTGAAGTCCCCACCATTCCTCCGGTCATCAACGTAGACGCCGAGCTTGACCACTGGCGCCGCCAGCATGCCGAAGGCGCACTGCCGCACAACTCGTTCGGCTCGTACGTGCCGTGGATCAAGTTCGCCTGTGATTCGCTGATCACCCAGCCGCGCGCCAGCGAGGCCGAACGTGACGAGATGTTCCAGACCCAGTATGCCTTGCAGATCATGCCGCGGCTGAGCGAAGCCCAGGCCCGTGAGTTCGTCGACCGTTGCTGGCAGCACGTCTACCAGAGCAGCCCGGTGCGCAGCCTGCAGGCGCCACGACTGCAGCGCATGCGCGCCTGACCGGCGCTGCACGGCGCCTGCACGGGTCACTGCCGATCATCCTCGTCACCTGAGTGGGAACACGACGACGATGAAAGCGCGCAACCTGTTCAATACGATCGCCAAGAAGGCCGCGACAGCCACTGGCTCACCGTGGACCTTCCTGGCTGCGGTAGGGATCGTGGTGATCTGGGGCATCAGTGGTCCGGTGTTCGGTTTCAACGACACCTGGCAGCTGGTGATCAATACCGGCACCACCATCATCACCTTCCTGATGGTGTTCCTGATCCAGCACACGCAGAACGCGGACACCGCCGCGATGCAGATCAAGCTGGACGAGCTGATCCGGGCGACGGCCGAAGCCAACAACGAACTGCTGGATCTGGAAGAACTGGACGAAGCGCGCCTGGAAGAGATCCGTGCCGAGTACGAGCAGATGGCCCGCGAAGCAGGCGATGCGCTGGCGCGCGTCCGCGCCTGCCATGCGGCGCGGCGCGACGATGAAGCGGTGTAGCAGGCCCCGGAATGACAATGCCGGCCAGCGGCCGGCACTGCCATCGATCATCCAGGTAGAGCCGGCCGCCGGCCGGCCTTCCCTCAGCCGCGCTCGTGCCAGCCGCCGCCCAGTACCTTGTACAGAGTGATGCGGTTGGCCTGCTGGGCCAACTGAGCCTGCAACTGGGTCTGCTGCGCGTTGTAGGCAGTACGTCGTGCGTCCAGCAGGGTCACGAAGCTGTCCAGGCCGGCGTCGTAGCGTGCCTGCGACAGGCGGTTGGCCTGTTCGGCCGCTTCCACCAGGCGCTGCTGTGAACTGACCTGTTCATCCAGGCTGACATTCAACGCCAGCGCATCGGCGGTTTCGCGGAAGCCCACCTGGATCGACTTCTCGTACTGCGCCAGTGCGATATCACGATCAGCGTTGGCGACGGCCAGGTTGGCGCGCAGCTTGCCGCCCTGGAAGATCGGCAGGGTGATCTTCGGCAGGAAACTCCATACGCGAGTGCCGCTGTCGAACAGGCTGGACAATTCGCTGGAGCCACTGCCAATGCTGCCGGTCAGCGAGATGCTCGGGAAGAACGCGGCACGTGCCGCGCCGATGTTGGCATTGGCGGCCAGCAGTTGGTGTTCGGCGGCCATGATGTCCGGGCGCTGCAGCAGCACATCGCTGGGCAGGCCGGCCGGCGGAGGCGCCAGTGCCAGCAACTGCGGTTCGATGCCGTCCGGCAGCAGCGCCGGATCCAACTGGCCACCGGCCAGCAGCGCCAGCGCGTTGCGGTCCTGGGCCAGCTGGCCACGCAGGCGCGCGGCATCAGTGCGCGCGGTCTCGACCAGCGTGCGGGTCTGGGTCAGTTCCAGTGCCGAACTGCCACCACGCTCGTGGCGGGCCTCGGCCAAGCGCAACGAATCCTCGTAGGTCTTCAGCGTGGCATCGGCGATCTTCAGACGCTGGGCATCGGCACCGTAGGTCAGCCACGCCGTCGCTGTCTCGGCCACCAGGCTCAGCTGCGCGTTGCGACGATTGGCAGCTACGGCAAAGTACTGCTGCAGTGCCGCTTCGCTGAGGTTGCGCACGCGGCCGAACAGGTCCAGCTCGAACTCGGCCACGCCGACACCGGCGGTGAACTGCTCGGTGACGCCAGCGTCGGTGCCCTCGCGCTGCATCTGGCCGGTGACGGCCACGCCGGGCACGCGGTCGGCACGCTGTACGCGGTACTGGCCGCGCGCGCGTTCAACGTTGAGCACGGCCACGCGCAGGTCGCGGTTGTTCTGCAGCGACTGCTCGATCACTTGCTGCAGGCGCGCATCGGTGAAGAAATCGCGCCAGCCGACGGCGGCGACATCAGCCACCTGGCCCTGTACAGCCTCGGCCGGCCACTGCGCCGGAATTGCCGGAGCGACGGCGGTGTTCTTCGGCACCAGAGTGGAGCAGCCGGCCAGCGCGAGCGCGGCGGCAATGGAAAGGAACAGGGATGCACTTTTCATGGGAATGACTTCCATCGGTACTGCCGGATGGCAGGAGGCAGTGCCGGCCAGCGGCCGGCACTGCCGTTTCGATCACGTCGTGGATTTGCGCTTGAACACGCGCTGCACCACTACGAAGAACAGCGGTACGAAGAACACGCCGAGCACGGTGCCGACGATCATGCCGCCGAGCACGCCGGTGCCGATCGCCTGCTTGGCGCCGGAGCCGGCACCGGTGGAGATCGCCAGCGGTACCACGCCCATGCCGAAGGCCAGCGAGGTCATCACGATCGGGCGCAGGCGGTCGCGCACGGCGTGCATGATCGCGTCGACCAGGCTGGCGCCCTTCTCCAGGTTTTCCTTGGCGAACTCGACGATCAGGATCGCGTTCTTGCTGGTCAGGCCCACCGTGGTCAGCATCGCCACCTGGAAATAGATGTCGCGCTCCAGGCCCTTGAAGGTATTGGCCAGCACTGCGCCGAGGATACCCAGCGGGGCCGCCAGCAGCACCGCCGTCGGCACGCTCCAGCTTTCGTACATCGCGGCCAGGCACAGGAACACGATCATCAGCGACAGCGTGTACAGCAACGGCGTCTGCGAGCCCGCCTGGCGTTCCTGGTAGGACATCGCCGTCCACTCGATGCCGAAGCCCGCAGGCAGCTGCTTGGCCAGTTGCTCGATCTCGGCCATGGCATCGCCGGAGGCAACACCCGGGGCCGGTTCGCCCTGGATCTCCATCGCCGACACACCGTTGTAGCGCTCCAGGCGCGGCGAACCGTAATCCCAGTGCTTGGTGGCGAACGCGCTGAACGGCACCATCTCGCCCTTGTCGTTCTTCACGGACCACAGGTCAAAGTCCTCCGGGACCATGCGGAACGGCTGGTCGGCCTGCACGAACACGCGCTTGACGCGGCCACGATCGACGAAGTCGTCGATGTACGAGCTGCCCCACGCAGCGGCCAGCGTGCCGTTGATCTGGTCGATCGACAGCCCCAGCGAGGTCGCCTTGGCCGCGTCGATGTCGATGCGGAACTGCGGCGTGTCCTCCTGGCCGTTCGGGCGCACGTTGGCCAGCTTCTTGCTGCCGGCGGCCAGGCCGAGCAGCTGGTTGCGTGCGGCCACCAGTGCCTCGTGGCCCTGGCCGCTGTTGTCCTTCAGGAAGAAGGTATAGCCCGAGGCGGTACCCAGTTCCGGAATGGCCGGCGGCGGGAAGGCGAAGATGAAGGCATCCTTGATCTGGCCCAGGGCTGCCATCGCACGACCGGTGATCGGCATCACGCCATTGTTGGCGTCACGCTCGCTCCAGTCCTTCAGCTTGACGAATGCCATGCCGGCGTTCTGGCCCATGCCGGCGAAGCTGAAGCCCTGCACGGAGAACACCGAATCCACCGCATCCTTCTCGTTCTGCAGGAAGTGGTTCTCCAATGCCGCGATCGATTCCAGCGTGCGCTCCTGGGTGGCGCCGACCGGGGCCTGCACCAGCGCCATCAGCACGCCCTGGTCTTCGTTGGGCAGGAACGAGCTGGGCAGGCGCACGAACAGCACGCCCATCAGCACGAACAGTGCCGCCACGATGCCCATGAAGCGCCACGGACGATGGATGATGCCGCGCACACCACGCTGGTAACTTTCGCTGGTGCGGTCGAAGCCGCGGTTGAAACCGTTGAAGAAGCGACCGGCCAGGCCGCGGTGGGCAACATGATGCTCGCCCTTCTTCAACGGCTTGAGCATGGTCGCGCACAGTGCCGGCGTCAGCACGATCGCCACCAGTACCGACAACGCCATTGCAGAGACAATCGTGGCCGAGAACTGCCGGTAGATCACGCCGGTGGATCCGCTCATGAAGGCCATCGGCACGAACACCGCCGACAGCACCAGGCCGATACCCACCAGCGCACCGGTGATCTGGCCCATCGACTTGCGGGTCGCTTCAAGCGGCGACAGTCCTTCCTCGGACATGATGCGCTCGACGTTCTCCACCACCACGATGGCGTCGTCCACCAGCAGGCCGATCGCCAGCACCATCGCGAACATGGTCAGCATGTTCACCGAAAAGCCCAGCATCGCCAGCACGCCGAAGGTACCCAGCAGCACCACCGGCACGGCGATGGTCGGGATCAGGGTGGCGCGGAAGTTCTGCAGGAACAGGTACATCACCACGAACACCAGCACGATCGCTTCGAGCAGGGTCTGCACCACGCCCTTGATCGACACGCGCACGAAGGGGGTGGTGTCGTACGGGATCTCGGCCTTCAATCCGGTCGGGAAGAAGCTCTTCATGTCGTCCAGCGCAGCATCCACGCCGGCAGCGGTATCCAGCGCATTGGCGCCGGTCGCCAGGGTGACCGCCAGGCCGCTGGCCGGCTGGCCGTTGTAGCGGGTGACGAAGTCGTAGGACTCGGCACCCAGTTCGACGCGGGCGACATCACCCAGGCGCAGCTCGGCACCGTCCTGCGCGCCGCGCACGATGATGTTGCGGAACTGTTCCGGGGTCTGCAGGCGCGACTGCGCGTTGATGGTGGCGTTGAGCTGCTGGCCCTTCACCGACGGCGCACCGCCGAGCTGGCCGATCGCCACCTGGGCATTCTGCGCCTTGATCGCCGCAGTCACTTCCGCGACGGACAGGCCATAGGTATGCAGCTTGTTCGGGTCCAGCCAGATGCGCATGGCGTACTTGCCACCGAATACCTGGATGTTGCCCACGCCCGGCACGCGGCTGAGGCGGTCGACGACATTGGAACCGACGTAGTCGGCGATGTCGTTGGCGTCCATGCTGCCGTTCTCGGATACGAACGCGATGACGTTCAGGAAGCCCGAGCTGGACTTGGCCACGTTGATGCCCTGCCGCTGCACTTCCTGCGGCAGCAGCGGCATGGCCAGCTGCAGCTTGTTCTGCACCTGCACCTGGGCGATGTCCGGGTTGGTGCCGCTCTCGAAGGTCAGGGTGATGGTGGCCTGGCCGTTGGACGAGCTGTTGGAGGAGAAGTAGATCAGGCCATCAAGGCCCTTCATGTTCTGCTCGATGATCTGCGTCACCGAGTCTTCGACCACCTTGGCCGATGCACCCGGGTAGGTGGCGCTGATTTCCACCGCTGGCGGCGCGACGTTGGGGTACATCGAGACCGGCAGCTTGAACAGGGCCAGGCCGCCGGCGAGCATGATGATGATGGCGATCACCCACGCGAAGATGGGTCGATCGATGAAAAAGCGTGCCATGGGGTTCTCCGCTTACTTCGCGTCGCCGGCCGGGGCGGCAGGCTGGGCGGCGGCCGCCGGCTTGGCCGGTACGTCGCCCTTTTCGGTGGCCTTGACCGGCATGCCGGGGCCGATCTTCTGCAGGCCTTCCACGATGACCTTGTCACCGGCCTTCAGGCCGTCCTCGACCAGCCACTTGTCGCCAACCGTGCGGCTGACCTTGACCGGGCGTACTTCGACCTTGTTGTCCTTGCCGACCACCATCGCCGTGGTATCGCCCTTCGGATCGCGGGCGATGCCCTGCATCGGCACCAGCACGGCATCACTGCGCACGCCGCCGCCGATCACCGCACGCACGTACATGCCCGGCATCAGCAGGCCGTCCGGGTTGTCCACCTTCACGCGCAGGCCGAAGCTGCCGGTGGTCGGATCGACGCTGACTTCGGAGAACTCCAGCGTGCCCTTGTGCTCGAAGGTGCTGCCGTCTTCCATCAGGATGCTGACCGGCAGGGTCTGGTTGTCCTGCAGGCGGCCGGCGGCCAGTTCGCGGCGCAGCTGCAGCAGCTCGGCCGAGGACTGGGTCAGGTCGACATAGATCGGATCCAGCTGCTGCACCGTAGCCAGTGCATTGGCCTGGCCGGCGCTGACCAGCGCACCCTGGGTGACGCTGGACTTGCCGATGCGGCCGCTGATCGGCGCGGTGATGCGGGCGTAGCCCAGGGTGACGTTGGCTGCGTCCAGCGATGCCTTCGCGGCACCGACATCCGCCTCGGCCTGCTTCTGCGCGGCCACGGCATTTTCCAGGTCCTGCTGGCTGACCGCATCGACCTTGGCCAGCTCGGTGATGCGCTTGGCGCTCAGCCGGGCGGCGTTGGCGGTGGCCTCGGCGCGGGCCAGCTGGGCACGGGCACTGTTGGCCTGGGCGCGGTAGCTGGCGTCCTCGATCTGGTACAGCGCCTCGCCGGCCTTGACCATGCCACCTTCGGAGAACAGGCGCTTGGCGACGATGCCACTGACCTGCGGCCGCACTTCGGCGACCAGGAAGGCGTTGGTACGGCCCGGCAGTTCGCGGGTCAGGCCCACGGTCTCGGACTTCAGCGTGACCACAGTGACGTCACCCGGGCCCTGCTCGGGGGCCTGGGGTTGGCCGCCGCAGGCAGCCACGGTCGCGGCGATCGCCAGCGACAGCGCAAAGGGTCGGATTCGGCTCAGCAACATGACAGAAAGGCTCTTAGGGGAAGGAATCTCAAATCGCGCTGATACAGGCCGAAAGCGCCAGCAGGCAACGCTCACCAGCGGGGAGTGGAAGCCGGACCGGCCTGCCACGCACACGACGGGAATGATGGGAGCGAAATATACATACATGATTGTTTGTTTGTAAACCGGTACAATTCAGCCACGTTTCACCCGCACTCGTACCCATCCATGGCCCGCAAGACCAAAGAGGACACCCAGGCAACCCGGGAAGGCATCCTTGACGCCGCCGAAGCCTGCTTCCATGAACACGGCGTGGCCCGTACCACGCTGGAGATGATCGGTGCCCGCGCCGGCTATACCCGCGGTGCGGTCTACTGGCACTTCAAGAACAAGAGCGAGGTGCTGGCCGCGATCGTCGAGCGCGTGCATCTGCCTTTCATGCAGGAGCTGGAGCGCACCTCGACCGACCAGCGCGACACGCCGGTGCACGACCTGCGCGCGGTGATGATCCACTCGTTCATCGAACTGTCCGAGGACGAGCGCCTGCGCAAGACCATGGAGATCATGCTGCGCAGCGATGCGTCGGCTGATACCCGGGTGCTGACCGAACTGCAGCAGGCCGGTTTCCGCGATGGACTGGACCGGATGGAACGTGCCCTGCGCCGGGCAAAGGACCTGGGCCAGCTGCGCGAGGGTGCAGACCCGAAGATCGCCGCACGCATGCTGCATGCCACCGTGCTGGGCGTACTGCACGGTGCGATGGTCGAACCGGAACTGATGGACCTCAAGCGCGATGGCATGCTCGCACTGGACATGACCCTGGCCGCCTACGTGAAGGACGGCGTGTTCGTTCCCGGCACCGTGCCCGAGCCGCTGCCCGAGGCATGAGCGGGGTCGCTGCCGCCACCGCAGCCCCACTGTGAGGACAGACCCATGATCCTGGACAACGTGGTGTGGGGCTTCATCGGCTGCGGCAGCGTCACCGAGAAGAAGAGCGGCCCCGCCCTGGCCAGCACACCCGGCTCACGGGTGGCGGCGGTCATGCGCCGCAATGCCGCATTGGCCGAAGACTATGCGCGGCGCCACGCGGTGCCACGCTGGTACACGGATGCCGACGCGCTGATCGGCGATCCGGACGTGAACGCTGTATACGTTGCAACACCGCCCTCCACGCACATGCAGTACGCATTGCAGGCGATTGCGGCGGGCAAGCCGGTCTATATCGAGAAACCCATGGCCCTGGACCTCGCCGAATGCGAGCGCATCCTGGAAGCCAGTGCACGCCGTGGCGTGCCCGTGTTCGTCGCCTACTACCGCCGCGCCCTGCCCCGATTCGCGCAGGTGAAGCAGCTGCTGGACAGCGGCGCGATCGGTACACCGCGCAGCGTTCGCGCCACCCTGCATCGGCCGCATTCGGTGAATGCCGCATCGCCGGACTTCTGGCGGACCAATCCCGCGATCTCCGGCGGCGGGCTGTTCGTCGATCTGGGCTCGCACACCCTGGACCTGCTCGATCATCTACTGGGGCCGCTGAGCGATGTGCGCGGCCTGGCCAGTTCATTGGCCGGCGCTTACGCCGCCGAGGACAGCGTCTCGATGTGCTTCCGCATCGGGCCAGGCGTGCATGGCATCGCGCAATGGAGCTTCTGCGCGTTCCGCCGCCAGGATGAGATCGAGATCACCGGCGACCGCGGCCAGCTGCGTTTTGCCACCTTCGAGGATGTACCGGTGGTGCTGGAGACCGAAGCCGGTGTGCAGACGTTCGACATCCCCAACCCGTCGTCGATCCAGCAACCGTTGATCGCGCATCTGGTGGACGAGCTGCGCGGCAGCGGCCGTTCGCCCTCGACCGGCATCAGTGCTGCCCGCACCAGCGCGGTGATCGACCAGGTACCGCAGGACTACCGCGCCCGGCAATCGTGCTGAGCGCCAACGCAAAAGGCCGCCCTGCGGCGGCCTTTTCTGTTGCAGCGGATGGAGTCAGGGCCCTCGCCGTGGCGAGGGATCCGGCCGGATCGGGCGTTACAGGATGTAGCGGCTCAGGTCCGGGTCCTGCACCAGCTCACCCAGGTGTGCATCGACGTAGGCGCTGTCGATGGCCAGGGTTTCGCCATCGCGGTCCGGTGCCTCGTAGCTGAGCGAATCCAGCAGGCGCTCCAGCACCGTATGCAGGCGGCGCGCGCCGATGTTTTCCTGGCGCTCGTTCACCTGGAACGCGATCTCGGCCAGGCGCTCGATGGCATCGGCGGTGAAACTGACCTTGACGCCCTCGGTGGCCAGCAACGCTTCGTACTGCTTGGTCAGCGCAGCCTTCGGCTCGGTCAGGATACGCACGAAATCACCCTTGCTCAGCGCACCCAGTTCCACGCGGATCGGGAAACGGCCCTGCAGCTCCGGAATGAGGTCGCTGGGCTTGGCCAGGTGGAACGCGCCCGACGCAATGAACAGGATATGGTCGGTCTTGATCGTGCCGTACTTGGTGGACACGTTCGAGCCTTCCACCAGCGGCAGCAGGTCGCGCTGCACGCCTTCGCGGGAGACATCGCCACCGCCCACGTTGTCGCCGCGCTTGGCAACCTTGTCGATCTCGTCGATGAAGACGATGCCGTGCTGCTCGCAGGCCTCGATCGCCGCGGTGCGGATATCGTCTTCGTTGACCAGCTTGCCGGCTTCTTCCTCGATCAGCAGCGGGCGCGCAGCCTTGATGGTCAGCGTGCGCTTGTGCGCCTTCGCGCCGCCGCCGAGATTGGCGAACATCGACTTCAGCTGCTGGCCCATTTCCTCCATGCCCGGCGGGGTCATGATGTCCATGCTGACATTGGCGGCCAGGTCGAGCTCGATCTCACGCGCGTCCAGCTCACCGTTGCGCAGCATCTTGCGGAACTTGATGCGGGTCTCGTTGTCCTGCGCTGACGGTTCGTTGCGGGCGACTTCAGGATCGAAACCGATGCCGCCGCTACGACGCGGCAGCAGCGCATCGAGGATACGGTCTTCGGCGCGTTCTTCGGCCTGGGTACGCACGCGCACCTTGGCCTGTTCGCGGTACAGCTTGACCGCGGTATCAGCAAGGTCACGGATGATCTGCTCGACGTCCTTGCCGACGTAGCCCACTTCGGTGAAGCGCGTGGCTTCGACCTTCACGAACGGTGCGTTGGCCAGCGTGGCCAGGCGGCGCGCGATCTCGGTCTTGCCGACACCGGTCGGGCCGATCATCAGGATGTTCTTCGGCATCACTTCATTGCGAAGCTCCGGCGCCAGCTGCATGCGGCGCCAGCGGTTGCGCAGGGCAATGGCCACCGCGCGCTTGGCGTCGTGCTGGCCCACGATATGCCGGTCCAGTTCCTGCACGATCTCGCGCGGGGTCATGGTGGCGGAGGAAACTTCGATCTTCGACATGGATGTGCTCACGGATTCAGATGCATGTAGAGCCGAGCCATGCTCGGCTGACGGGCAGCCCTGCCGAGCATGGCTCGGCACTACAGAAGAGCGGTCACAACTCCTCGACCACCACGTTGCGGTTGGTGTAGATGCAGATGTCGCCGGCGATGCCGATCGCCTCGCTGGCGATGGTGCGTGCATCCAGTTCGGTGTGCGCCATCAACGCGCGCGCGGCCGACAGTGCATAGGAACCACCGGAGCCGATGGCGATGATGCCGTCCTCCGGTTCGATCACATCGCCGGTGCCGCTGATGATCAGCGAGGTTTCCTTGTCAGCCACTGCCAGCAGGGCTTCGAGCTTGCCCAGGCGGCGCTCGGTGCGCCAATCCTTGGCCAGCTCGACCGCGGCGCGCTGCAGCTGGCCGTGCTTTTCCAGCTTGGCTTCGAACAGCTCGAACAGGGTGAAGGCATCGGCGGCGGCACCGGCGAAACCGGCCAGCACCTGGCCGTCGCGGCCAAGGCGGCGCACCTTGCGCGCGTTGCCCTTCATCACGGTGTGGCCCAGCGTGACCTGGCCGTCGCCGGCAATGGCCACGTGCTCGCCGCGACGGACGCAGACGATGGTGGTGGCGTGGAAAACGTTGGGGTTCTGACTGGGGTCCATGATGCCTCCGGGGTGACAGAACCAGAGGTGGGGACTGCGCTGCGCCCTTCAAGCCACCCGCGACCGGCTGACGCAGGGGCAACGTTCAGCTTTCTCCGCTGCCCTCGTTGCTGCGTCGCCGCTTGGCGCGCGGATGCGCGGCGTCGTAGACCTTGGCCAGGTGCTGGAAATCGAGGTGGGTATAGATCTGCGTGGTGGCGATGTCGGCATGGCCCAGCAGCTCCTGCACACCACGCAGGTCGCCGGACGATTCCAGGATGTGGCTGGCGAAACTATGCCGCAGCATGTGCGGGTGCACCTGCTTGAACAGGCCCTGGCGCTGCGCCAGCTGGCGGATGCGGATCTGCACCGCACGCTGGCTGATTGGCCCGTTGCGACCGGGGAACACCGGCGATGCCGGACCACCGCCACTTTCCGCGCGCCACGCCTGCAGCGCTTCGCGTGCCGGCCGCCCGAACGGCACCCGGCGCTGGCGGTTGCCCTTGCCCAGCACGTTGACCAGCCCGCTGTCGAAATCCAGGTCGCGCCAGGTCAGCGCGCAGACTTCGCTCAGGCGCAGGCCGGAGGAATAGAACAGTTCCAGCAGCGCGCGGTCACGGCGGCCGAGCTCACCTTCCGGCTCCAGTTCGACCAGCTGCACCGCCTCATCGGCGTCAAGGACCTGCGGCAACCGGCGCGGCGCGCGCGGTGCCTTCAGCGTCGCTGCCGGACTGACCTCGATGCGCCCGTGCTTGAGCAGCCAGGCATAGAAGCTGCGGCAGGCCGACAGGCGGCGTTGCAGGCTCTTGGCCGACAGGCCGCGGCGATGCTCGTCGGCGACGAACTGGCGCAACGCATCGGCATCGAGCGCCTCCACCGCTACGCCACGCGGTTCGGCCCAGACCGCTAGCGCGTCCAGGTCGCGGCGGTAGGCGTCAAGCGTATGCGCCGACATCCGCCGCTCCACCTGCAGGTGCTGCAGGAAGGCCTGTACCGCGCTCATCGTCGTCCGGTCCTGCTCAGTCGTGGAAGCGCTTCAGGCCAGTGGCCAGGGCGTCGCCCATCATGCGCAGGAACAGCGTGCCCATGCCCGGGTAGAAGCGGTTCGGGTCGTGGCTGCCGACTGCGATCAGGCCGACGCCCGGCAACGGCAGCAGCGCGGTGGTCTGCACTTCCTCGCTGCGCACGCCGTACAGGACGGCATTCTTTTCCGGCTGCAGGCGGCCGCAGATCGGCTCGCCGTCGTTCAGGCAATCGCGGAACGGGCCCAGTTGCGGATCATCGGCAGCAATCACCTGCAGCCAGTCGGCCTGTTCCAGCCCGGCCACCGGCGCATGCACCACCAGCCGCACCAGGTCGCCGGCGAAGTCTTCCTGCAGCGATGCGGCCATCGCGCGCAGGGTATCGGCCGCGTTGTCCTGCTTCATCAGTGCCAGGGTCAGCTGGTGCGTGCGCACTGCCAGGCGTTCATTGACCTGGGCGGTGGCGCCCAGGTCGGCCAACCGTCGTGCCAGCTCGCGGTTCTTCTCGCGCAGCACTTCCAGCTGGTAGCTGGCCAGTGATGCGGTCGGGCCGTCATCGCGCGGCACCACCAGGGTCAGGGCCAGGTCCGGGAACTGCTTGAGGAAGCCGGGATGTCGCCGCAACCAGGCAGCGACTTCATGGGCCCCGAGCTTGTCGACGGTTTCGGTCATGCCATCCACTCCCCTTCGAAGACGAATGCGGTCGGGCCCGCCATCACCACCGGCTGGCCATCGCCCGGCCACTGGATGCGCAGGTCACCTCCGGGCAGGCTGATGCGCGCATCGCGCTGCAGGCGGCCGCGCTGCATCAGGGTCACGGCGGCGGCGCAGGCACCACTGCCGCAGGCCAGGGTCTCGCCGACACCGCGCTCGAACACGCGCAGGCGGGCGTGCGCCGGGCCCATCACCTGGGCGAAGCCCACGTTCACCGAGCGCGGGAACGACGCGTGCTGCTGCAGCAGCGCACCGACGCGTTCAACCGGAGCGGCATCGATCAGGCCCACTTCGATCACCGCATGCGGGTTGCCCATCGACACCGCAGCAAAGCGGACGCTCTCCCCCTGCAGCGGCAGCAGGTATTCCTCGCGCGGATGGGCGAAGCCCATCAGCGGCACGTTGGCCGGCTCGAACGCGGGCACGCCCATGGTTACCGCGAATTGCCCATCACCGAGCACCTTCACTTCATGGCTGGCCAGCGGGCTGTCGATGACGAACGCATCGCCCTGCGCACTGCCCTCGCGCACCAGCCAGGCCGCGATGCAGCGCGCGCCATTGCCGCACTGCTCGGAATTGGAACCGTCGGCGTTCCAGATGCGGTACGAGGCCACCGAGCCTTCCGCACGCGGCGCCTCGATGGTCAGGATCTGATCGCAGCCGACGCCGGTGTGGCGGTCGGCCAGGCGCGCGGCCAGTTCAGGCGTGGGCGGCGCAGTACCGTCACGCAGGTCGATCACTACGAAATCATTGCCCGCGCCATGCATCTTGCTGAAGCGCAAGGCCCTGGAACCGGCCTTACTCATTCCCGCTGCCCGCCTTCTTCGCTGGCGCGGGTGCCGGCTGGGGGGTCGTTGCAGCCGGGTCGACGGTCGTGGCCGGAGCAACGGCGCCCTGGCCCTCGGCCGGGGTCGCCTCGGTGGCGGGCTCGGCGGCCGGTTCGACGGTTTCTTCCACCGGCACCGGCTTCTGCGGCAGTACCAGCGGGCCCTTGTTGCCGCAGGCGGCGAGGAGCAGCAGCGAGGCCGCTGCCAGCGGAATCAGGATGGCGTTTCGATGGGGGATCTTCATGCCCCGAGTATAGCCATTGGCGGCTGAGCGGTTCGTGCAGGGGATCGGGTTGCCGGCCAGCGGCCGGCACTACCGCAGGCGCTCAATCCGCGGGCGGTGGCAACGGCCGCGTCCACAGCCAGATCGCCACCACGGTCATGCTGCCGATCGAGAACCACTTCACCCAGGCGACCGGCACGCACCACAGCATGATGCAGGCGCACACCGCCATGGTGATCGTGGCCATCCACTTGCCGTAGCGGCTGACCGCACCATGTGCCTGCCAGTTGGCGATGGCCGGGCCGAAGCGCGGGTGCTGCAGCAGCCAGGTGTGCAGACGTTCGGACCCACGTGATGCAGCCCACGCCGAGATCAGGATGAATACGGTGGTCGGGAGGCCCGGCACGAAGATGCCGACGATGCCGGTGCCCAGGCTGACGTAGGCCAGCAGCCACCACGCCCAGCGGAAACGCACCACGCGCGGTGGCGTGGCGGTATTGCGGGATGCGGAGGGCTCGGGCAGGCTCATGGCCGCAAGGATAACGGTTCGGGGTGCCCGGCAACGCCCGGCACCCCTTCGCCGTTACGGCTGGGCGATGCCCAGCTGCTGCAGCACGAACGCGTACGACTCGGACAGCTCGCGGTAGCGCTGGAAGCGCCCCGACTTGCCGCCGTGGCCGGCTTCCATGTTGGTGCGGAACAGGATCGGGTAGGGGCCGGTGTTGTGATCACGCAGCTTGGCCACCCACTTGGCCGGCTCCCAGTACTGCACCTGCGAATCCCACAGGCCGGTACCCACGAACAGCGCCGGGTACGCCTGCTGCTTCACGTTGTCGTAGGGCGAGTAGGACAGCATGTAGTCGTAATACGGCTTCTGCTCCGGGTTGCCCCACTCATCGTATTCGTTGGTCGTCAGCGGAATGGTCGGGTCGAGCATGGTGGTGACCACGTCGACGAACGGGACCTGGGCCACCATCACCCGGTAATCCTGCGGGGCCTGGTTGGCCACCGCGCCCATCAGCAGGCCACCTGCGCTGCCGCCGGACGCGGCGACACGATCCTTCGCCGCCCAGCCCTGTGCGACCAGGCCGCGGGTGACGTCGATGAAGTCGTTGAAGGTGTTCTGCTTGTGCAGCAGCTTGCCGTTCTCGTACCAGTCGCGGCCCATTTCCTGGCCACCACGGATATGGGCAATGGCATACACCACGCCGCGGTCGAGCAGGCTCACCGCCGTCTGGTTGAAGTACGGATCCATCGACATGCCATAGCTGCCATAGGCGTACTGGAACAGCGCGCCCTTGCCATCCTTCTGGTAGCCCTTGCGGTAGACCAGCGACACCGGCACCTGCACCCCATCGCGCGCGGTGATCCAGACGCGGTCGGTTTCGTACTTCGAGGCGTCATAGCCGATCACCGGCTGCACCTTCAGCTGGCGACGCTCACCGGTGGCGGTGTTCAGCTCGAACACGGTGGTCGGGGTTGTCATCGAGGTGTAGACGTAGCGCAGCCACGGCGTATTGGCCTCGGTGTTGTCGCCCAGGCCCATCGAGTACGCCGGCTCATCAGCCTTCACGTAGTCGCTGCGGCCATCCTTGAACAGCAGGCGGATGCGCTCCAGGCCCTCGGAACGTTCGGCGATGGCGGTGTAGCTGTCGAACAGCTCGAAGCCTTCGATGAACACCGCATCGTCATGCGCGATCCAGTCCTTCCACTGCGCACGCGAGGTGGCATCGGTCGGTGCGGTGACCAGCTTGAAGTTCTTCGCACCGTCGTTGGTGCGGATCACCCAGCGGCCGTCGTAGTGGTCGGCGTCGTACTCGACGTCACGCTGGCGCGGGGCCAGCACGGTGAAGGTGGTCGGATCGCTGGCCGGTGCGTAGCGCTCTTCCGAGGACACAGTGCTGTGCACGCCGATGGTGATGAAGCGATCGTCGCGGGTGCGGCCGATGCCCATGTAGAAGCTGTCGTCCTTCTCTTCGTAGACGACGGTGTCGGCGCTGGCTGGAGTGCCCAGCACGTGCTTCTTCACGCGCACGGTGAGCAGCGTTTCCGGATCGTTCTCGACATACAGCACGGTGCGGTTGTCGTCGGCCCAGACCAGGTCGCCGGAGCTGCCGGTGATCACATCGGGCAGCACCTTGCCGGTGGCCAGATCCTTGAAGCGGATCGTGTACTGGCGGCGGCCGACATCATCATCGGCCCAGGCCAGCAACTGGTTGTCCTGGCTGACCTCCATCGAGCCGACGCTGAAGTAGCCCTTGCCGGCAGCCATCGTATTGACGTCCAGCAGGATTTCCTCGGCGGCCTCCATGCTGCCCTTGCGGCGCGCGTGGATGGGGTAGTCCTGGCCGGTCTCGAAACGGCTGTAGTACCAGTAGCCGCGCTCGCGCGCCGGCACGCTGGAATCGTCCTGCTTGATGCGGCCGACAATCTCCTTGTACAGGGTGTCTTCCAGTGGCTTCAGCGGTGCCAGCAGCTGGTCGGCGTAGGCATTCTCGGCCTGCAGGTAGGCCAGCATGTCCTTGTCCGCGCGCTTGTCATCGCGCAGCCAGTAATAGTCATCGTTGCGGGTCGCGCCGAACGGCGCCTTGACCACGTGCGGATGCCTGGCGGCGTCCGGCGGAACGGGCGGAGTGGCGGCGGTAGCAGTCGTGGTCATCAGGCTGGCGAGCAACAGGCAGAGGGTGGACTTCATGAAGTAGGGTTCCTGGCGCATCAATGCAATGGTCTTCGGCGGGGTCAGATCCCTTTTCCCGAAAAGGGATCTGACCCCAATCGCAGCCAAGCGGCAACCCTGCGGATCGTCATGGGCCATGCCGACCGGCGTACCATGGATCCATGAGTACCCTGCCCCACACGCCGGGCTACAGCCGGCGCAGCCATGAAATCGCTCCGTTCCATGTGATGTCCCTGCTGGCCCGCGCGCAGGCGCTGGAACAGGCCGGCCACGATGTGATCCACCTGGAAATCGGCGAACCGGACTTCACTACCGCCGAACCGGTCGTGCGGGCCGGCCAGGCCGCACTGGCCGCCGGCCATACCCGCTACACCGCCGCACGTGGCCTGCCGGCCCTGCGCCAGGCGATCAGCGGTTTCTATCGCAGCCACTACGGTCTGGACATCGACCCTGAACGCATTCTGGTCACCCCGGGTGGGTCCGGTGCGCTGCTGCTGGCCAGCAGCCTGCTGGTCGACCCCGGCCGCCACTGGCTGCTGGCCGACCCCGGCTACCCCTGCAACCGCCACTTCCTGCGCCTCGTCGAAGGCGGCGCACAGCTGGTGCCGGTCGGCCCGGACACTGCGTACCAGCTCACGCCGTCGCTGGTGGAACAGCATTGGAATGCCGACAGCGTCGGCGCGCTGGTTGCCTCGCCGGCCAACCCGACCGGCACCGTGCTCTCCGCCGACGAACTGGCTGCACTGTCGCAGACCCTGCACGCGCGGGGCGGCCACCTGGTGGTGGACGAGATCTATCACGGCCTGACCTACGGCCTGGACGCGCCCAGCGTGCTGCAGGTGGACGACAACGCATTCGTACTGAACAGTTTTTCCAAGTACTTCGGCATGACCGGGTGGCGGCTGGGCTGGCTGGTGGCGCCGCCGTCCGCAGTACCGGATCTGGAGAAGCTGGCGCAGAACCTGTACATCAGCGCCTCGAGCATCGCCCAGCACGCCGCGCTCGCCTGCTTCAGCGAGGAATCCATGGCGATCTTCGAGCAGCGCCGCGACGCGTTCCGCCAGCGTCGCGACTTCCTGCTGCCGGCACTGCGTGAGCTGGGCTTCCGTATCGAAGTCGAGCCACAGGGCGCGTTCTACCTGTACGCCGACGTCAGTGCATTCACCGACGACGCGCAGGCATTCTGCGCGCATTTCCTGGAAACCGAGCAGGTGGCGTTCACCCCGGGCCTGGATTTCGGCTTCCATCGTGCCAACCAGCACGTGCGCCTGGCCTATACCCAGGAGGTACCGCGATTGCAGGAGGCGGTGGCGCGGATTGCGCGCGGATTGAAGCGTTGGCAGGGATCACGTTGACGGTAGTGCCGGCCGCTGGCCGGCGACGGCATCATCCACGCATGGCAGGTTTGCCGGCCAGCGGCCGGCACCACCGGGCAAAGAAAAACGCCGCCCTGGGGCGGCGTTTTCCGTTCTGCTTACTTGCCGCCCAACCGCTCCCACAGGAAGCTGTACGCCAGCGCCGACATGTGCGCGGCCTGCGCGTTGTTGGCGGCGCCGCCGTGCCCTCCTTCAATGTTCTCGTAGTAGGTCACGTCCTTGCCGGCGTCGATCATCTTCGCCGCCATCTTGCGGGCATGCCCCGGGTGCACGCGGTCGTCGCGGGTCGAGGTCGTGAACAGCACCGGCGGGTAGTTCTTCTTCGCGTTGAACAGGTGGTACGGCGAGAAGGTCTTGATGAACTCCCAGTCACTGGTATCCGGGTTGCCATACTCGGCCATCCATGAGGCACCCGCCAACAGGTGGCTGTAGCGCTTCATGTCCAGCAACGGCACCTGCACCACCACCGCACCGAACAGCTCCGGGTACTGGGTCAGCATGTTGCCGGTCAGCAGGCCACCGTTGCTGCCGCCCTGCACGCCCAGGTGCTTGGCGCTGGTGATCTTGCGCTTGACCAGGTCCCGCGCCACCGCGGCCATGTCTTCGTAGGCCTTATGGCGGTTCTGCTTCAGCGCCGCCTGGTGCCAGCGCGGGCCGTACTCGCCGCCGCCACGGATGTTGGCCACCACGTACACGCCGCCCTTCTCCAGCCAGGCGCGGCCCATGCCACCGGAATAGCTCGGGGTCAGCGAGATCTCGAAGCCACCGTAGCCGTACAGCAACGTCGGATTGGAGCCATCGAGCTTCATCGCCCTGTCGTGCACCACGAAGTACGGCACGCGGGTGCCGTCCTTGCTGGTGGCGAAGTGCTGCTCGATCACCTTGCCCTTGGCGTCGAAGAAGGCCGGCATGGTCTTCAGCGTTTCCGGGGCCTGGCCGATCTCGGCCAGGGCCAGCGTGGTCGGGGTCAGGTAATCGGTGGCGGTCAGCCACACCGCGTCGCTGTCATTGCTGTCCACTGCAGCCACGCCCAGCGTGCCGAAGGCCGGGGCGCCGACGAAGCGGCTGGTCTGCCAGCCATTGGCGCCCGGGGTCAGCACCGACAGGCGGTTCTTGACGTCGTCCAGCACGTTCAGCACCAGGTGGCTTTTGGTCCAGGTGGCGCTGGCCAGCGAGGTGGTCGCGGTCGGGGTGAACAGCACCTCGAAGTCGCGCTTGCCGGCAAGGAAGTCGTCCAGCTGGATCGCCAGCAGCGAACCGGACGCATAGGTCTTGCCGCCCACGGTCCACGGGTCGCGCAGCTCCAGGGTCAGCCACTGCTTGTGCAGGCCCTTCTCGGCCGAATTCGGCGCGTCGATCTTGGTCAGCGTGCCGTCGTCGCCACGCAGGTAGAGTTCGTTGTTGTAGAACGCCAGCGTACGGCTGACCAGGTTGCGCTCGAAGCCCGGGGTGTCATCGTGCATCGCCGCGATGTACATGTCTTCCGGCTTGCCTTCGTACACCACGGTGGCCGAGGCCATCGGCGTGCCGCGCTTCCACAGCTTGGCCACGCGCGGATAGCCGGACGTGGTCATCGTGCCGGCACCGAAGTCGGTGTAGACGAACACGGTGTCGCGGTCGACCCAGTTGAGGCCCCCCTTCGACTCCGGACGGAAGAAGCCGTCCTTGATCCAGGTCTTGTTGGCCAGGTCGAACTCGCGGGTGACGTCGGCGTCGGCGCCGCCGCGCGACAGCGCGATCAGGCAACGGCTGTAATCCGGGCGCAGGCAATCGGCGCCGTGCCAGACCCAGTTCTCACCCTCGGCCTTGTTCAGCGCATCCAGGTCGAGCACGGTCTCCCACTGCGGCGACGCCTTGCGGTACTCGGCCAGGGTGGTGCGCCGCCACAGGCCGCGCTCGTGCTGCTGGTCCTTCCAGAAGTTGTAGTAGTAGTCGCCGATCTTCTGCACGCCCGGAATCTTGGCATCGGAATCGAGCACCTCGCGGATGCGGGTCTCCATCTGCTTGAAGGCCGGGGTCTGCGCCAGGCGCGCCTCGGACTTGGCATTCTGTTCCTTGACCCAGGACAGCGGCTTGTCGCCGGTAACGTCCTCCAGCCAGGCGTAGCGGTCGGTATCTTCAGCGGCCACGGCGGTCCCCACCGAGGCAGCGGTCATCATGCCGGCCAACAGGCAGGCGGAAGCGAGTCGTGACATTGCAGCTCCAGGCAGTCATAAGCCGTGGAACGCTAGCACGGAATGCCGCGGCCTCCCCCGTGTCGAAGGTCAGGCCGTGGCCGCCGGGCCGCGCCGGCGACGCGCCTGTCCACCGGTACGCCGCACCTTCGGCAGCCGCGACAGGCGCGGCAGCGGGAAGCGCAACAGCGCCCACCAGGCCGCGAGCGGCATGCCGATCAGCCACATCGGCAGCCAGCCCAACCACGCGCTGCTGCCACGTGCCGCTGGCCAGACCAGTACCAGCGCCAGTCCGGCCAGCACCAGTTGCCGCACGCCACGCAGCAGGCGCGGGTCGGCGCGTTCGATGATGCGTTCAGTTGCAGAGTGACGGACGGAACGTGTGTTCATGAGCCTTCTCCGGTAGACAATGCAACACAGCTTGGGCAAGCCCCTTCTCACAGATTGCGACACCATTGACGGATCGCGCACGCTCAGTCGACCATGCTCAGGCAAAGCCCTCCTGAGCCCGCTCCCGCATGACTTCGATCCGCCCGCTCTGCGCCGTGTTGCTGGCCCTGTCCCTGGCGGGCCCCGCCATGGCGGTCGGTGAGCCGCCATCACCCCGTGCCAGCGCCCCGCGCGCCAATCCGGATGCCCCGATCGACCTCAAGCGCTTCATGGGCACCTGGTACGTGATCGGCCGCGTGCCGAACTTCATCGAACGCGGGCACGTCGCCAGCGTCAACGAGTACGAGTTGCGCGACGAGCACAAGGTCGGCATCACCTACCGCTACCGCGACGGCTTCGGCGAACCCCTGCAGGAGATCCGCGCACGCGCCAGCGTCGACCCGGACAGCGGCAACCACGGCTGGCGCACCTGGTTCTACCGCGTGGTGCCGACCCACTCCCGGGTGCTGGACGTCGCCCCGGATTACTCGTGGGCGCTGATCGGTTATCCGGGCCGTGAGATGGCGTGGATCTTCTCGCGCACGCCGGACATGGACAAAGCCCTGTACAAGGAGCTGGCCGAGCGCCTGCGTGACGAGTACGGGGTGAACACCGACAAGCTCAAGCGCGTGCCGCAGCACCCGGAGCAGGTCGGCAAGCTGGGCTACGAAGTACCGAACGCGCGTTGACCGCACGTGGAATTGCCGGCCAGCGGCCGGCACTACCGTTTCCAGGCAATGGGGTAGAGCCGGCCGCTGGCCGGCTACCGGCAGGCGTAGCGGTTACTTGCGGCTGTAATGCGCGACCAGGCGGTCGCCGAGCATCTGCAGCAGCTGCACCAGGACCAGCAGCAGGACCACGGTGACCAGGGCCACGTCGGTGTGCGAACGCTGGTAGCCATCGCGGAACGCCAGGTCGCCGAGGCCGCCGGAACCGATCGCACCGCCCATCGCAGTGAAGCCGATCAGGGCCACGGTGGTGACGGTGGCACCGGCGATCAGGCCGGGGCGCGCTTCCGGCAGCAGCACGCGGGTCACCAGCTGCCAGGTGGTGGCGCCCATCGCCTGGGTCGCCTCGATGACGCCTCGATCCACTTCGCGCAGCGCGGTCTCGACCAGGCGCGCATAGAACGGCGCTGCGCCGATCACCAGCGGCACGATCGCGCCGCGCACGCCCAGCGAGGTTCCCATCAGGAACAACGTGACCGGAATCAGCACGATCATCAGGATGATGAAAGGCACCGAGCGCAGCAGGTTCACCACCAGTGCCAGCGCGCCATAGGCGAACGGCCTCCGCTTCATCTGTGGCGCGCCGAACAGGTACAGCAGCACGCCCAGCGGCAGGCCGATGGCCAGCGTCAGCGGCAGCGAACCGAGCAGCATCAGCAGCGTGTCGAGGGTGGCCTGGCCGATGTCGGCCCACTTGCCCGCATCCAGGTGACGGAAGAAGCCGCCAGCAGCAGCAATGATCATCGACGCAGCTCCTCGACGTGCACGCCGGCGGCCACGAAGGCAGCCTGCGCGGCGGACTGGTCGCCGCCCACCAGGGCGACCACCAGCTGGCCATACGGGGTGTCCTTGATCCGGTCGATACGGCCGGACAGGATGTTGTAGTCGACCCCGGTCTGCCGCGCGACGCTGCCGAGCAGGGGTTCGTAGGTGTCGCCACCGAGGAAGGTCAGGCGCACGATACGGCCGCCAACGGCATCGAAATCACGGTGCAGCGCGCCCTCGTCCACATGCTCCGACTCGCTGACGAACCGGCGCGTGGTCGGATGCTGCGGGTGCAGGAACACCCGGGTGACCGGACCGGTTTCGACCATCTGGCCGGCATCGAGCACCGCAACGCGGTCGCAGACACGGCGGATCACGTCCATCTCGTGGGTGATCAGCACGACGGTCAGGCCGAGCTCGCGATTGATCTTCGACAGCAGTGACAGCACCGAAGCAGTGGTCTGCGGGTCGAGCGCACTGGTGGCCTCGTCGCACAGCAGGATCTGCGGACGGGTCGCCAGCGCGCGGGCGATGCCGACGCGCTGCTTCTGGCCACCGGACAGCTGCGCCGGATACTTCTGCGCATGCGCTTCCAGGCCCACGGTCTGCAGCAGCTCGGCCACACGCGCGTCGATTTCCGCCTTCGGCGTGCCGGCCAGTTCCAGCGGAAAGGCGACATTGCCCGCCACCGTGCGCGACGACAGCAGATTGAAATGCTGGAAGATCATGCCGATGCGCCGGCGCAGCGCGCGCAGGCCGTCGGCGTCCAGCGCGGTGACATCCTCACCACCAATCAGCAGCCGGCCACCGCTGGGTTCTTCCAGGCGGTTGATCATGCGGATCAGGGTCGACTTGCCGGCGCCGGAATGGCCGATGATGCCGAAAACCTCACCGGCCTCGATGGTCAGGTCCAACGGTTGCAGCGCGCTGATCTCGCGGCCGGCAACGGCATAGGATTTGTGCAGGCGCTGGAACTCGATCACGGGCGTGGCTCACCGGCTGGGTGACGGAAGGGGGCGTGCAGCCTACCAGCGCAGGCGGTCGCGCGCCCGCGCCATGGGCCAGAATGTTATTCCTTTTGGTTCTAACGTACCTGCTCCGGCGCGGGTTCCGGGGTCGGATCCCCGCAGGGGCTCTGACCCCGCTTCCCGGCCAAACCGGTTCAGGGATGATCCAGCGGCTTCGGCGGCTCCTGCCTGTTCACCCGCTCGCGGTGCAGCAGGTAAAGCCCCGAAGCCACGATGATTGCCGCGCCCACCCAGGTATAGCCATCGGGCAGCTGGCCCCAGAAGGCCAGGTCCCAACCGATCACCCAGACCAGCCCGCTGTACTCCAACGGCGCGATCATCGAGGCCTCGCCCAGCTGGAAGGCCCTGGTCAGGGCGATCTGGCCCAGCGCCCCGGCCAGGCCCATGCCACCGATCAGCGGCGCATGTGCCAGCTGCAGTGGCACCCAGCCGGGAAGGGCCAGCAGCCCGGCACCGATGGCCATGATCACCAGGAACCAGACCACCATCGACTGCGAAGTATCTGTGCGGGTCAACAGGCTGACCGTGATCGCGGCTACGGCATAGGCAGTGGCCGCGGCCAGCACCATCAGCCCCGGCACCGAGATGAAGCCATCGACGCCCGGCCGCAGCACCACCAGCACACCGACCAGGCCAATCCCGATGGCGACCCAGCGCCGTGGCCCGACCCGCTCGCCCAGCAGCGGCACCGACAATGCGGCGATCAGCAGCGGGGCAACGAAATAGATCGTGTAGGCAGTGGACAGCGGCAGGTCGCGCAGGGCGAACACGAAGCAGCCGATCATCGCCATGCCCAGCGCACCACGCAGCAGGTGCAGCCCCCAGCGGCGCGGCACCAGCGAACGCGGCCCGGCGCTGGCCAGCACCCAGACCAGCACGAATGGCAACGAGGCCGCGCCGCGCAGGAAGGTCACTTCCAGGGTGGGGTAGCTGGCCGACAGCTGCTTCATGCCAGCATCCATCAGCGAGAAGCAGGCGACCGCAGCGACCATCCAGGCCACTGCGCGCGAGGGGGAGCGTTGCACGTTCATGGCCCATTATCGCCGACCGCACGGGATTGTAGAGTCGAGCCATGCTCGACTGCCTTGTGAAGAGCAGTCGAGCATGGCTCGGTTCTACAAAGGGCGGGCGTGGGGCCCTCGCGATAGAATGGCCGCCACTGAATCCTGCGGAGCATCGCCCATGCCTTCCTTCGACGTCGTGTCTGAAGTCGACACCCACGAACTGACCAACGCCATCGACCAGGCCAACCGCGAACTGGCCACCCGCTTCGATTTCAAGGGCGTGGATGCCAAGTTCGAACGCGATGGCGATGTGATCAACCAGTTCGCGCCGACCGAGTTCCAGCTCAAGCAGATGAACGACATCCTGCGTGCACGCCTGGCCGCGCGCGGCATCGATGTGCTCAGCCTCGAATTCGGCGACATCGAGACCAACCTGGCCCAGGCCCGGCAGAAGATCACCGTCAAGCAGGGCATCGAGCAGAAGATCGCCAAGAAGATCGCTGCTGCGCTGAAGGAGGCCAAGCTGAAGGTTGAAAGCCAGATCAATGGCGACAAGCTGCGCGTGCAGGGCAAGAAGCGTGATGACCTGCAGGACGCCATCGCCGTGCTCAAGGCCGGCAAGTTCGAGCTGCCGCTGCAGTTCAACAATTTCCGCGATTGATCTGGCCGCCGGGCATGGCCCGGCGCCGGCACCTGCGGTAAGACGGTGCGTTGCAAGCGACGCGCCTACAATGTCCGCCCCGCCAGCCGACGTGCCCGCCATGACCGACGCCCAACTACCCACCGAGGACCCGATCGCCGCCACCCGCCTGTGGCTGGAACGCATCGTCATCGGCCTGAACCTGTGCCCGTTCGCCAAGGCGGTCTACGTGAAGGACCAGGTCCGCATCGTGCTCAGCGATGCGACCACGACGGAAGCCCTGGTTGAGCAGCTGGCCGAGGAACTGGTCCTGCTGCGCGATACGCCGGCCGAGCAGATCGATACCACGCTGATCGTGCATCCGCAGGTGCTGACCGATTTCCTCGACTACAACGACTTCCTCGACAACGCCGACGCGGCGATCGAGGCGCTGGACCTGCAGGGCATCCTGCAGGTGGCCAGCTTCCACCCCGACTACCAGTTCGACGGCGTGGCCGCGGACGACGCCAGCAACTACACCAATCGCGCGCCCTTCCCCACCCTGCACCTGCTGCGCGAAGACAGCGTGGCGCGCGCGGTGGACGTCTATCCGGATCCGGACGTGATCGTCGAGCGCAACATCCAGACCCTGGACCGCATCGGCGTGGACGGCTGGCATCGCCGCCTGCGTGGCGAAGACCTGTCGTGAGCACGGTGCCGCCGATTGCCGCTTGGCCGGCCGCGCCGCTGTCGGGCAAGGTGGTGCTGGTCACCGGCGGCGCCAACGGCATCGGCCGTGGCATCGCGCAGGCCGTGCTCGGCGCCGGTGGCCGCGTGCTGATCGGCGACCTCGACGTGGAGGCCGGCGAGGCGTGCCTGGCGGAATGGCAGCGTGGTGAGGATGCCGTGTTCCAGCGCCTGGACATCACCGACGAAGCCAGCGTGCGCGCCCTCATCGCCGTGGCCCTGCAGCGTTTCGGCTGCATCGACGGCCTGGTCAACAACGCGGGGATTGCCAGCCCGCACGGCACGCTGCTGCAGGACATGGACTGGGACGAGTGGCAGCGCCGGCTGTCTTCGCTGCACGGCGCGTTCCTGTGCAGCAAGCATGCGTTGCCGGCGCTGACCGCCAGCGCCGCCGGTGCGATCATCAACATCGCTTCGACCCGCGCCTGGCAATCCGAGGCACACAGCGAAGCCTATGCCGCAGCCAAGGGCGGACTGGTCGCGTTCACCCATGCGCTGGCGATCAGCAGCGGCCCGGCGGTGCGGGTGAACAGCATCAGTCCCGGCTGGATCGGCACCTGCGAGTGGCAGGCACCCTCACGCCGACACGCACCGGAGTATTCGGCCACCGACCATGCGCAACACCCGGTCGGCCGCGTCGGCCAGCCGGAGGACATCGGTGCGTTGGCCGTTTACCTGCTGTCATCACTGTCCGGTTTCAGCACCGGCCAGGATTTCATCGTCGACGGCGGCATGACCCGGAAGATGATCTACGCCGAATGACCCGCCACCGGTAGTGCCGGCCGCTGGCCGGCATTCCGGTAGATCCACGCCATGCGTGGATGGCGGTGAAGTGCCAACCAAGGTTGGCACCCACCACCATGGATTACGCCATGCCCGAGTGGCGCAGCAGCGCATCGATCTGCGGAGCACGGCCGCGGAAGGCCTTGAAGTTGTCCGCCGCCGGGCGGCTGCCACCGCGCGACAGGATCTCATCACGGAAGCGTGCGCCGGTTTCAGCCAGTGCCTGCGGCGCTTCCTCGAAGGCGGCATAGGCGTCGGCGCTGAGTACCTCGGCCCACTTGTAGCTGTAGTAACCCGCGGCGTAACCGCCCGCAAAGATGTGGCTGAACTGGTGCGGGAAGCGGTTCCAGGCCGGCGGGTGGTTCACCGCCACTTCCGCGCGCACGCGGTCGAGCAGCGCCAGCACGCTGTCCTGCGCTGGTTCGAACTGGCTGTGCAGCAGCATGTCGAACAGGCCGAACTCCAGCTGGCGGACGGTGGCCATGCCGCTGTGGAAGTTGCGCGCGGCCAGCATGCGCTCGTACAGCGCGCGCGGCAGCGGCTCGCCACTGTCCACATGCGCGGTCATCGCCTGCAGGTGGTCCCATTCCCAGCAGAAGTTCTCCATGAACTGGCTGGGCAGCTCCACCGCATCCCATTCCACGCCGTTGATGCCAGCCACGCCCAGTTCGCTGATGCGGGTCAGCAGCTGGTGCAGGCCGTGGCCCATCTCATGGAACAGCGTGGTCACTTCGTTGTGGCTGAAGGTGGCCGGCTTGCCGTTGGCACCGCGGCCGAAGTTGCACACCAGGTAGACCAGCGGCGTCTGCACGCTGCCGTCGGCGCGCACGCGACGGTTGCGGCAATCATCCATCCACGCCCCGCCGCGCTTGCCCTCGCGGGCGTACAGGTCCAGGTAGAACTGGCCAACCAGCGCGCCCTGCGCATCGACCAACCGGAAGAAGCGCACATCCTCGTGCCACACCGGCGCGCTGTCCTCCTGCACGCGCAGGCCGTACAGCTGCTCGATCACCGAGAACAGGCCGCCCAGTACCTTCGGCTCGGTGAAATACTGCTTCACTTCCTGCTCGGAATAGCTGTAACGCGCCTGCTTCAGGCGGTCGGCGGCGAAGGCCAGGTCCCAGGCCTGCAGGCTGTCGATGCCGAGCTGTTCGCGCGCGAACTGCTCCAGCTCGGCGCGGTCCTTGGCGGCGAACGGCTTGGCACGCGCGGCCAGGTCACGCAGGAAACCGAGCACTTCGGCCGGGTCCTGCGCCATCTTGGTCGCCACCGAGTAATGGCCGTACGAATCGAAGCCGAGCAACGCAGCCAGTTCGGCGCGCAGGGCAAGGATGCGGTCGATGTTGCCGCTGTTGTCCAGTGCGTCATCGCCGAATTCGGACGCACGCTGGGCGCTGGCGCGGTACAGGATCTCGCGCAGGTCGCGGTCCTCGCCCCAGGTCTGCACCGGCAGGTAGCACGGCATCTGCAGGGTCAGTTTCCAGCCGGCCTTGCCGTCCTTCTGTGCTGCGGCATGCGCGGCGGCCTTCACGTCTTCCGGCAGGCCCTTCAGCCGCGCTTCGTCTTCGATGAACAGCGACCAGGCATCGGTAGCGTCGAGCACGTTCTGCGAGAACTTCGCCGACAGCGCCGACAGTTCTTCCTTGATCGCAGCAAAACGCTGCTGCGCCTCGGGCGCCAGCTCGGCGCCGCCCAGGCGGAAGTCGCGCAGGGTGTTGTCCAGCACCTTGCGCTGGGCTTCATCGAAATGCGCCGCCTCCGGGCTGGCGGCCAGCGCCTGGTACTGGCGGTAAAGCGCCAGGTTCTGCCCCAGCGCACTGGCGAAGCGGGTCACCCGCGGCAGGTTGCTGTTGTAGGCCTCGCGCAGCTCCGGGGTGTTGACCACGCCCTGCAGGTGGCCGACCAGGCCCCAGGCGCGCCACAGGCGCTCGGTGGCATCGTCCAGCGGGGTCACGAAGGTCTGCCAGGTGACCGGCTGCACCTGCTCGGCTGCGCTGACGGCGGCTGCGGCCTCGGCCAGCAGCACATCCAGCGCCGGCGCCACGTGCTCGGGGCGGATCGCCTCGAAGCGCGGCAGGCCGGAAAAATCGAGCAGGGGGTTGGCAACGGTCACGGCAGGTCTCCAGGGTACGGGCCCGGCAGGCGGGCAGCCCGGTAGATATGGCGCTGCCAGGCATCGCTGACAAGGGGGCACGGCATTCACATCGGCCTTACGCATGCCCCCCGAAGCTCTGGGTGCGGGGGAGTCCGCAGCGGCACGTACCGAACGAGGCCCAACATGGAAGGTCTGGCTGCAGTTGCATCCGCCTCACCGGCGCGGTCGCTGGCACTGTCTGCCAGCGCGGCCGAACTGGCCTGGATCGCCGCGCTGTGCGATGCCGGCGACGACGCCCCGCGCCACCTGCAGCAGTTGCAGGCGGTGCTGCAGCAGGGCGGCACGTTCAATGAAAGCCAGGAGTGGTACCCGTTCGAAGTGGTCGAGCGCGGCGCCAGCCAGCTGCAGCTGGGCCATGAGCGCGAGTTCGTGATCTGCGTGCTGCTGTGGTTGCAGGCATTGGCCCAGGGCCGCGCCAGCATCCTGGATCCCACCCTGCACCTGGATGACCGTGCGATGGACATCGAGGCGTTGCCTGATGCGCTTCGCGACGCGGTGCTAGACGCCTTCACCGCAGCGGGGTACTGAGACACCGTCGCGGACGCCAGCATGGCCCGGCGCGAGCTTCGTCCGTGCTACAGCGCTTCCAGGCTGCACCATGGCAGCTCGGGCAAGCCCTGCCCGGCCACCGCAGCGGCCAGCTGTGCATCGGCGCCATCGACATCGATGCCCTGGCGCGCGTACCACGCCGGGTCGTAATAGCTCTGCGCATAGCGCTCGCCGCTGTCGCACAGGATGCTGACGATGCTGCCCTGGTGGCCCGCCTCGCGCATCCATTGCGCGGCCTGCAGCACGCCGATGAAGTTGGTGCCGGTCGAGCCACCGACACGGCGGCCGAGCTGGCGGCTGACATGGCGCATCGCCGCCAGGCTCAGTGCGTCGGGTACCTTGACCATCGCATCGACGCTGGTCGGGATGAAGCTCGGTTCCACCCGTGGCCGGCCGATGCCTTCCACGCGCGAACCACCACTGCAGGTCAGGTCGCGCCAGTCCTGTTCACCGGCCACGGCGGCCCGGTAACCGTCGAAGAACACCGACACTTCCGGGTCCGCGCACAGGATGCGGGTGTCGTGGCGGCGGTAGCTGACATAGCGGCCCAGGGTGGCGGCGGTACCGCCGGTGCCGGGGCTGCACACGATCCATTCCGGAACCGGGCTGGGCTCTTCGGCCATCTGCTTGAAGATGGACTCGGCGATGTTGTTGTTGGCACGCCAGTCGGTCGCGCGCTCAGCGTAGGTGAACTGGTCCATGAAGTGGCCACCGGTTTCACGGGCCAGCTTTTCCGAATCACAGTTGAGGTCGCAGGCGCGTTCGACAAGATGGCAGCGGCCGCCTTGGAACTCGATCGCGGCGATCTTTTCAGGCGAGGTGGTGGCCGGGATCACTGCAATGAACGGCAGGCCGAGCAGGCGCGCGAAATAGGCTTCGGACACCGCCGTCGAGCCGCTGGACGCCTCGATCACCGGTCGCCCTTCGCGCAGCCAGCCATTGGCCAGCGCATACAGGAACAGCGAGCGCGCCAGCCGGTGCTTGAGGCTGCCGGTGGGATGGCTCGACTCATCCTTCAGGTACACATCGATGCCCTCGAACCCGGGCAGCGCCAGCGGGATCAGGTGGGTATCGGCGGAGCGGTTGAAATCGGCTTCAATCTTGCGGATGGCGGCGGCCACCCATTCACGCTGCGACATGGCGGGCAATCGTTGTCAGGACGGAACGGTGCGATCCGGCCATTGTACGTCGCGGTACCGTCAGGTGCTGGCCGGTAGAATGCCCCCATCCGGCCGGCAACGGCCCTGTCTGAAGGACCTCCCCCATGACCATTCCCGCCCTGCGCGATGTCCCCGGCGTCGCCGCCCAGGCCCCGGCCGAAACCACCGGCTTCGTGTTCAACCACACCATGCTGCGGGTGAAGGACATCACCGCCTCGCTGGACTTCTACACCCGCGTGCTCGGCTACCAGCTGATCGACAAGCGCGACTTTCCCGAAGCCCAGTTCAGCCTGTACTTCCTGGCCTACGTCCCAGCTGGCGTGGCGGTTCCGGAAGATGACAGCCAGCGCCGCCTGTGGATGGCCGGCCTGCCGGGCGTGCTGGAACTGACCCACAACCACGGCACCGAGAGCCAGGACGGCGCGGTCTACCACGACGGCAACAGCGACCCGCGCGGCTTCGGCCACATCTGCGTGTCGGTGCCGGACATCGAGGCGGCCTGCCAGCGCTTCGAGGACCTCGGGGTAACCTTCCAGAAGCGCCTGACCGACGGCCGCATGAAGAACCTGGCCTTCATCAAGGACCCGGACGGCTACTGGGTCGAGATCATCGCCAACGTCTGACCCCGAAAAGGGGACGGAGGGGATTAAGCCGTTTCTGGCACTATTGTGCTGGAAGCGACTTAATCCCCTCCGTCCCCTTTTTCTGTGAGGTTCGTATGGAAACGATGGAACTGCACCGTGGCCGCCTGATCGACCACATCCAGCTGGTGGTGCGTGACCTGGCCGCCAGCCGCCGCTTCTACCAGGCAGTGTTCGATACGATCGGCATCCCACTGGGCGGCGAAGGGCCAGACTTCTTCTGGGCCGACGAGCTGTTCATTTCCAGCGCCAGCAGCCGTGCCGCCGCCGGCCAGTTGACCGGCCGCCACCATCTCGCCTTCCAGGCGCGCGACAGCGCAACTGTTGATGCCTTCCACACTGCCGCGATCGCCGCCGGCGGTACCGACAATGGCGCGCCAGGCGAACGCCCCTACCACCCGGGCTACTACGGCGCCTTCGTGCTCGACCCCGATGGCAACAACATCGAAGTGGTCTATCACGGGCCGGCGAACTACAGCGCCGATTCGGTGAAGGTCACTTTCTGATATCACCGGCGCGGTGAATGAAGAAGCCGGGCAATGCCCGGCTTCTCTGCTTCCAGCGCTGCGGCCCTCAGTGGGCGGCCATGTAGATGTCCTGCAGCACGGCCTTTTCCAGTTCCAGCTCGCCCAGCAGGTTCTTCACGATATCGCCCAGGCTGAGGATGCCGACCAGGCGGGTGCCTTCGGTGACCATCAGGTGACGGCGCCGCGAGTACGTCATCAACGACATGGCCTGTTTCAGCGTGGCTTCCGGCGCAATGCCCTCCAGACCGGTGGACGGCAGGCTGGAAATCACCCGGCGGCCGGCCTGCGGGCCGTCGTCGGCCAGGGTGCGCACGATGTCCTTCTCGGAAATGATGCCGACCGGGGCATCGTCCTTCATCACCACCAGCGCAGCGATCCTGTTCGCGCTCATCTTGTGGGCGGCGGCACCGATCGTGTCTTCGGCATCGATGGTGATGACAGCTTCTTTCTTGGATTGCAGGAGTTCGCGGACGTTCATTCTTGTTTCCTGGTGCAGGTCACTGAAGTCAAAAAAGTGTGCTCTTCCGATACGCCCCCTCCCCGGGAACAGACCTTTCAGCGCACGTCTGGCGCACCCGTCTGCCGCTTGGAATCACTCGGCAGACGATGTGCTGCAACGCGAACGAGGCGGGTTCAATCGCTCAACCCTAACCTCGGCCAGATCGATTCTACGACTGCGACCCTCGGTCACTACCGGCATCGATAGGACAGTTCGTCGTGGGAACCAACTGACGATCCAGAGAATGGCACCGCGGCTGAAACCGCCGCTGAATACAGGCGGCTTCGCGCATTAAAGAATGATTGCCTGCTGCCGACGACGGACAGAACGCCCGGCAGCTGTCCCACTTCGCACTGCGTCCGGCACAAACGAAAGGGGCCTCGCAGGCCCCTTTCGCATGCAGCATCCCACAACTCCGGGAATGCCTTACTCCACCGTCACGCTCTTGGCCAGGTTGCGCGGCTTGTCCACGTCGGTGCCGCGTGCCAGCGCGGTGTGGTAGGCCAGCAGCTGCACCGGGATGGTGTGCACGATCGGGCTGAGCACGCCGGCATGGCGCGGCGTGCGGATCACATGTACGCCTTCGGACTCATTGAAGTTGCTGTCCTGGTCGGCGAACACGAACAGCTCGCCACCACGCGCACGCACTTCCTGCATGTTCGACTTCACCTTCTCCAGCAGGCTGTCGTTCGGCGCGATCACCACCACCGGCATGTCCTCGTCCACCAGCGCCAGCGGACCATGCTTCAGCTCACCGGCCGGGTAGGCCTCGGCGTGGATGTAGGAGATTTCCTTGAGCTTGAGCGCGCCTTCCAGCGCGATCGGGTAATGCAGGCCGCGGCCCAGGAACAATGCGCTGCTCTTGCGCGCGAAACGCTCGGCCCAGGCGGCGATCTGTGGCTCCATGTTCAGGGCGTGCTGCACGCTGCCCGGCAGGAAGCGCAGCTGCTCCAGGTAGTCCGCTTCCTGCGCCGCGTCGATGCGGCCATGCAGCTTGCCCAGCACCACGGTCAGCTGGAACAGTGCGGCCAGCTGGGTGGTGAAGGCCTTGGTCGAGGCCACGCCGATCTCGGCGCCGGCGCGGGTGTAGCAGACCAGTTCGCTGGCGCGCGGGATCGCACTTTCCGGCACGTTGCAGATCGACAGCGTGTGCTGGTGGCCCAACGATTTGGCGTACTTCAGCGCTTCCATCGTATCCAGCGTTTCGCCGGACTGCGAGATGGTCACGATCAGATGCTTGGGGTTCGCGTAGGCCGCGCGATAGCGGTACTCGCTGGCGATCTCCACGCTGCACGGCAGGCCGGCGATGGCTTCGATCCAGTAGCGCGCGGTCAGGCCGGCGTAGTAGCTGGTTCCGCAGGCAATGATCTGCACGCCTTCGATGCCCGACAGCACCGCTTCGGCGTTCTTGCCGAACAGCCCGGCCGGGAAACCACCGGCATCGATCGCCGCCTCGATGGTGTCGCCCAGCGCGCGCGGCTGCTCGTGGATTTCCTTCTGCATGAAGTGGCGGTACGGGCCCAGCTCCAGCGATGCCAGCGATACGTCGGACAGATGCACGTCGCGCTCGACCGGCTGGTCGTGCTCGTCGAAGACGCGCACGCCATCGCGGCGGATCTCGGCGGTGTCGCCCTCTTCCAGGAAGATCACCTTGCGGGTGGCCGAGATCACCGCCGAGACATCCGAAGCGACGAAGTTCTCGCCCTCGCCCAGGCCGACCAGCAGCGGGCAGCCCATGCGCGCGCAGACGAAGCGCTCCGGCTCGGCGCGGCTGACCACGGCCAGCGCATAGGCACCGGTCAGTTCCTTCACCGTGTGCTGCAGTGCCACCAGCAGATCGTCGCCATCCTTCAGATGATGATGGATCAGGTGCGCGATGACTTCGGTATCGGTCTGCGATTCAAACGTGTAGCCCAGCGCGCGCAGCTTCTCGCGCTGCTCTTCGTGGTTCTCGATGATGCCGTTGTGCACCAGGGCCACACCGTGGCTGATGTGCGGATGTGCATTGGCCTCGGTGACACCGCCGTGGGTGGCCCAGCGGGTGTGGCCGATGCCCAGCACCGCATTGAAGCCCTCGGCCTCGGCCGCCGTAGCCATTTCCGACACTCGACCGGTACGACGGACACGACGGACTTCGGGGCGCTCGGCCTGGTCGATCACCGCGATGCCCGAGGAGTCGTAACCACGGTACTCGAGCCGCTTCAGGCCTTCGATCAGTACCGGCACCACATCGCGATCGGCGATTGCACCCACGATTCCACACATGTCACGCGTTTCCTTGAAGACGATTGCCGCATTCTAGCCTGCGTGTCCGGCTTCCCCCTCCTGTCCGCTTAATGAAAGTGTCCGGAAAGGTGTCCGCGGACACCCGGACACTTCCCCGAAAACCCCAACCCCTTGACCTGAAAGGAAATAAAGTTGGCACGCTACGTGCTTGGTATTGGCTACCACCGACAGGCACGCACCCGATGATCCGCGACACTTCCGCACAGGACCAGATCGTTTCCTCCGCCCCGGCCGGCACCACCCGCGCAAGCTGGCATCGCTACCGCTGGCCGGCGCTGGGCGCCATCGCGCTGCTCGCCGGCATCGGCTGGGCGGTCCATGCCTGGTCCAATGCCAGCCGCTCCTTCGACAGCAGCCGCGTGCGCATCGCCGAGGTGAAGCGGGGCGACCTGGTCCGTGACATCGCTGCCGACGGCCGCGTGATCGCCGCCAACAGCCCGATCCTGTACGCGATCTCGGCCGGTACCGTGGACCTGAAGGTCGTCGCCGGTGACGTGGTCAAGAAGGGCCAGGAGCTGGCGATCATCGACAGCCCGGAACTGCGCAGCAAGCTGGCCCAGGAACAGGCAACGCTGGCCGGCCTGGAAGCCGAGGCCAGCCGCGCCGCGCTGGACGCGACCCTGGCCCGTGCCAAGTCACGCAAGGAAACCGACCAGGCCACCATCGAACGTCAGGCCGCCGACCGCGACCTGCAGCGCTACCAGCGCGGCTACGACGGCGGCGCGGTACCGCAGATCGACCTGGCCAAGGCCAAGGATTCGCTGAAGAAAGCCGACATCGCCCTGGCCAATGCCACCACCGATGCGCGCCTGCAGAGCCAGGGCGCCGACCTGGATGCCCGCAACAAGCGCCTGCTGGCCGACCGCCAGAAAGCGGTGGTGGCCGAAGTGCAGCGCCAGGTCGATGCGCTGACCCTGCGCGCGCCGTTCGATGGCCAGGTCGGCCAGGTGCAGGCCGTGCAGTCCACCAACCTGGCCGCCAACGCGCCGGTGCTGGGCGTTGTCGATCTGTCCAAGTTCGAGGTCGAGATCAAGGTGCCGGAAAGCTTCGCCCGCGACCTGGCGATCGGCATGCCGGCGCAGCTGACCGGCGGCAACGGCCAACCGTTCCCGGGCGAGATCAGCGCGGTGTCGCCGGAAGTGGTCAACGGCGAGGTCAACGCCCGCGTGCGCTTTGCCAGCGCGCAGCCGGAAGGCCTGCGCCAGAGCCAGCGGATGTCGGTGCGCGTGCTGCTCGATACCCGCAAGAACGTGCTGAAGGTCGAGCGCGGCCCGTTCGTCGAACAGGGCAACGGCATGGCCTACGTGATGGATGGCCGCACCGCCGTGCGCCGCCCGGTGGAACTGGGCGTCAGCAGCCTGGGCGAAGTGGAAATCAAGTCGGGTGTGCAGCCGGGCGACCGCATCGTGGTCTCCGGCAGCGACCTGTTCAAGGACGCCGAACGCGTCTCCGTCAACTGATACCTGAATCCTGGAGAGAGGACACCCCATGTACATGCTCGAAATGCGTTCGGTCGCCAAGGTCTTCCGTACCGAACAGGTGGAGACCCACGCGTTGCGCTCACTGGAACTGCAGGTCAAGGAAGGCGAGTTCGTCGCCGTCACCGGCCCGTCCGGTTCCGGCAAGACCACTTTCCTCAACATTGCCGGCCTGCTGGAAACCTTCACCAGCGGTACCTACATGCTGGACGGGCAGGATGTGAGCACGCTGGGCGACGACGCCCGCAGCCGCCTGCGCAACCAGAAGATCGGCTTCATCTTCCAGGGCTTCAACCTGATCCCCGACCTGAACCTGTTCGACAACGTCGACGTGCCGCTGCGCTATCGGAAGATGAGCGCCAACGAGCGCCGAGAGCGCATCGAGAAGGCGCTGACCCAGGTCGGCCTCGGTTCGCGCATGAAGCACTACCCGAACGAGCTGTCCGGCGGCCAGCAGCAGCGCGCGGCCATCGCACGCGCCCTGGCCGGCAGCCCGCGCCTGCTGCTGGCCGACGAACCGACCGGCAACCTGGACACGCAGATGGCGCGCGGCGTGATGGAACTGCTGGAGGAGATCAATGCCGCCGGCACCACCATCGTGATGGTCACCCACGACCCGGAACTGGCCGCGCGTGCGCAGCGCAACGTGCATATCGTCGACGGCCAGGTCACCGACCTTGTGCGCGAGCCGGTACTGGCCACGCCACGCCACATCGTCGCCGTCAACGAGTGAGGGCATTCCCATGTTCGCCTACTACGCCCGATTGGCGGTACGCAGTTTCCGCCGCAACAAGGTCCTGACTGCGCTGATGGTGGTGGCCATCGCCCTTGGCATCGGTGCCTCGATGACCACCCTGACCGTGTTCCACGTGCTGTCCGGCGACCCGATCCCCGGCAAGAGTGACCGGCTGTTCTATGTGCAGCTCGATGCCGCGACCGGCGCCTATGTCGCGGGCGAGGAGCCGGAAACCCAGTTGACCCGCTTCGACGGGGAAGCCCTGCTGCGCGAAGCCAGGGGCGAGCGCCAGGCGCTGATGAGCGGCGGTGGCGGCACCATCGAACCGGACAACAGCACCCTCAAGCCCTTCAGCATCGACACCCGCTGGACCTCGGCCGATTTCTTCCCGATGTTCGAGGTGCCCATGCAGTACGGCCGCCCGTGGACGCGCGAGGACGACGAAGGCCGAGCACGCGTGGTGGTCATCTCCAAGGCGCTCAACGACAAGCTTTACCAGGGCGCCAACAGCGTAGGCCGCGACCTGCGCATGGAAGGCCAGAGCTACCGCATCGTCGGCGTGATGAAGGAGTGGAGCCCGGAGCCGCACTTCTACGACCTGACCACCGGCAGCTACGGCAAGAACGAGGACCTGCTGCTGCCGATTTCCACGTCCTTCGACCTGAAACTGGGCAGCAACGGCAACATGAACTGCTTCGGCGAAAATCCCGACGGCAACAGCTACTCGCTCAATGCGCCGTGCGCGTGGCTGCAGTACTGGGTGGAGATGGACCCGGCCAAGGCCGCCGACTACCGCCGCTACCTGGAGAACTATTCGAGCCAGCAGCGCCAGGCCGGCCGCTTCAAGCACCCGCCGAACGTGCGCCTGCGCACCGTGATGGAATGGCTGGACTTCAACGGCGCGGTGCCCAGCGACGTGCGCCTGCAGCTGTGGCTGGCACTGGGATTCCTGGGGGTCTGCCTGGTCAACACGGTGGGCCTGCTGCTGGCCAAGTTCCTGCGCCGCAGTGGTGAGATCGGCGTGCGCCGCGCACTCGGTGCCAGCCGCGGCCAGATCTTCCTGCAGTGCCTGGTGGAAGCCGGCGCAGTCGGCGTGGTCGGGGGCGTGCTGGGCATCGGCCTGGCCCTGCTGGGCCTGTTCGCGGTGCGCCAGCAACCGGTGGAGTACGCAAAGCTGGCCCACCTGGACGGCAACATGCTGCTGCTCGCGCTGGGCTTGACCCTGTTCGCCAGCCTTGCCGCCGGTTTCCTGCCTGCCTGGCGCGCCATGCAGGTCACTCCGGCCATCCAGCTCAAGTCGCAGTAAGCACCCGAACGAGGACTCCCATGGACATCCGCCCCATCCTCAGCACGCTGCGCCGGCACAAGACTGCCGCTGCCCTGATCGTGCTGGAAGTCGCACTGACCTGCGCCATCGTCTGCAACGCGCTGTTCCTGGTCAGCCAGCGCGTGGAGAAGATCAGCATGCCCAGCGGCATCGCCGAGAACGAACTGGTGATGCTCCGCGTCAGCGGCATCGGCAAGCAGACCGATGCCATGGCCCGCACCCGTGAGGACCTGGCGTCATTGCGTGCGCTTCCCGGCGTCAGCAACGTCACCATCATCAACCAGGTGCCTTTCCGCAACGGCTCGTCCAGCAGCAGCATCTCGCGCGAGGTCGACCAGGAACGGCCGACCACCAACGCTTCGATGTACACCCTCTCGGAGAACGGGTTGGCCACGTTGGGCATCAACCTGATCGCCGGCCGTGACTTCCTGCCCGGCGAGTACCAGAACTTCGAAGACGTCAGCAAGGGCGGCGCCAAGGAAAAGGCCATCCCGGTGATCTTCACCCAGTCCACTGCCGCCAAGATGGAACCCAACGGCAGCGCGCTGGGCAAGACCTACTACATGGGCAAGCAGCCGCTGCACGTGGTCGGCATCGTCGACACGCTCAGCACGCCCAATGGCTGGAATGACAACTGGACCAACTCGATGCTGCTGCCGGTGCGGCGCACCTTCGACGACGGTGGCACCTACATGCTGCGCACCTCGCCGGAACGCCGCCAGGAAGTGCTCGACGCCGGTGCAGTCGCGCTGGAGCGCAACGACCCCAACCGGCTGATGCGCGACAAGCTGACCTATGAAGACCAGCGCAAGGACTTCTTCAAGAACGACCGCGCGATGGTTGGCCTGCTGATCACCGTCAGCATCTCGCTGCTGGTGGTCACCGCATTGGGCATCATCGGCCTGGCCAGCTTCTGGGTGCAGCAGCGCAGCAAGCAGATCGGCATCCGCCGCGCGCTCGGTGCCACCCGCGGGCAGATCCTGCGCTACTTCCAGACCGAGAACTTCCTGCTGGCCTCGCTGGGGATCGTGCTGGGCATGCTGGCGGCCTACGCGATCAATCTGGCACTGATGAACCTGTACGAGCTGCCACGCATGCCCCTGTACTACCTGCCGCTGGGCGCGCTGCTGCTGTGGGTGCTGGGCCAGGTCGCGGTGTTCGGGCCGGCCAGGCGCGCAGCAGCGGTCCCGCCCGCAGTTGCAACGCGGGGCGCGTGAGATGCGTGCCTGCCGGATGCTGTTGATGGCACTGCTGCCACTGCCGGCGCTGGCCGGCGGTGGCAGCTCGCAGACGCTGGAATGGCGCCAGGATGATGCCCGCCTGGCGCTCCGCTCGACCGAGGGCCAGGTACGGGTGGAAGCCGCGCGTCCGGAAGCCCCCGCTTCGGCGTGCGCAGCGGCGACCGCATCCTGCGCCTGGACGATACGGCTGTGCGGCGGATCGAGCATCTTGCCGATGCACTGCGGCATTCCAGTGCCCCGACTGCGTACCTGTTGCTGCGCCGCGACAAACGCGAGCTCACCGTGCCGGTGGACGCCGCCTCGTGGCGGCTGGCGCTGGTCGCTCCGCCACCGCCGGCACCACCGCCTCCACCAGCGCGGCGCTGAAACCAGCCCGCCCTCGTCGCCACGGCTTTGGCTATGCTTGATGGGTGGCGCCGGGCTCTCCCGGCGTATGGATACGAACACGGCTCCATCGGCGCCGCCCATCCCTTTCTGCAGAACTGCTTGATGCCTTCGATCCTGATCATCGACGACAACGCCAGCGTGGGCACCGCGCTGGACGTGCTGTTCTCCCTGCATGACATCGACACCCTGCAGGCGCAGAGCCCGGCCGAAGGGCTGGCCCTGCTCGAGTCGCAGCCGGTCGACCTGGTGATCCAGGACATGAATTTCAGCGAGGACACCACCTCCGGCGAAGAAGGCGAAGACCTGTTCGCACAGATCCGCGCGCGCCACCCGGACCTGCCGGTGATCCTGCTCACCGCCTGGACCCACCTGAGCAGCGCGGTGGACCTGGTCAAGGCCGGTGCCGCCGACTACCTGGCCAAGCCCTGGGACGACCGCAAGCTGCTGACCACGGTCAACAACCTGCTCGAGCTGTCCGAGGCGCGGCGCGAGCTGGACCGCCGCCGCAGCCGTGAGCTGCGCCAGCGCAATGCGCTGGAAGAAAAGTACGAGCTGTGTGGTGCGGTCTTCGCCGATCCGGCCAGCGAGCGCATCATCGCGCTGGCCTGCCAGGTCGCGCGCTCCGAACTGCCGGTGCTGATCACCGGCCCCAATGGTGCCGGCAAGGAGAAGATCGCGCAGATCATCCAGGCCAACTCGCTGGTGGCCAAGGGCCCGTTCATCACAGTCAACTGCGGCGCCCTGCCCTCGGAACTGATCGAGGCCGAACTGTTCGGTGCCGAGGCCGGCGCATATACCGGCGCCAACAAGGCACGCGAGGGCAAGTTCGAAGCCGCCGACGGCGGAACGCTGTTCCTGGACGAGATCGGCAACCTGTCGCTGGGCGGCCAGATGAAGCTCCTGCGTGTGCTGGAAACAGGGCGCTTCGAGCGTCTTGGCTCCAATCGCGAGCGCCAGGTCAAAGTCCGTGTGGTCAGCGCGACCAATGCCGACCTGCCGGCGATGATCCGCGACGGCACCTTCCGCGAAGACCTGTACTACCGCCTCAACACGGTGGAACTGGTACTGCCACCATTGGCCGAGCGCCCGGGCGACATCGTGCCCCTGGCCGAGCGCTTCCTGACCGCCGGCAAGCCACTTTCCAGCGCCGCCACCGCGGCCTTGCAACGGCACCCCTGGCCCGGCAACGTGCGCGAACTGCGCAACGTGATCCAGCGGGCCGAGCTGCTGGCGACCGGCAACCGCATCGAAGTGGCCGACCTGAACCTGCCGCGTGCCGCACCTGCGCCGCGACCGGCACCCAGTGCCGGCAATGATCCCGACCGTGCGCGCATCGAGGATGTGCTGGCGCGCAACCACGGCGTCATCGCCCAGGCCGCCGCCGAACTCGGCCTGAGCCGCCAGGCACTGTACCGGCGCATGGACCGGCACGGCATCCCACGCGAATGAAACGGCGCTCGTTCACCTTCCGCCTGTTCCTGCGCCTGCTGCCGGTGCTGGCGCTGGCCGCCGCGTTGCCGTGGCTGCTGGCCTACTGGATGGACCATGGCTGGGTGGTGACCACGGTGTCGGCGCTGATCCTGCTGTCGCTGATGTGGTGGACCCTGCGCCGTGCCACCGCGCCGGTACGTTCATTGATGCGCGCCTTGGCCGGCACCACCAGCAGCTACCGCGACGGTGAGTACAACTTCGGTGTGTACTGGCCGGGCAACGACGAACTGGGTGACCTGGTGCAGGCGCACCGCGAACTGGGCGACGTGCTGCGCGAGCAGCGGCAGGGCCTGGTGCAGCGCGAACTGCTGCTGGACACCATGGTACAGAACACCCCGGTGGCGATGCTGCTGATTGCTTCCGGCGGCGATGGCATCGCCCGCGTGGTGTTCTCCAACCTGGCCGCGCGCAAGCTGCTGCATGGCGGCTGGAAGCTGGAAGGCCAGCGCCTGGAAGAGGTGCTGGAACAGGTGCCGGTGGAGCTGCGCGATGCCATCGCCCGTGGCGGCGACAGCCTGTTTGCGGTGCATGCGGAAGGCGAAGACGGCGATGAGGACGACGAACAGGTCTATCACCTTTCACGCCGATCTTTCCAGCTCAACGGCCGCCCGCACGACCTGCTGCTGGTACGCCTGCTCACCGCCGAACTGCGCCGCCAGGAAGTGCAGACGTGGAAGAAGGTGATCCGGGTGATCAGCCACGAGCTCAACAACTCACTGGCACCGATCGCCTCGCTGGCCCACTCCGGTGGCGTGCTGGTGCAGCGCGAGCGCTTCGATCGGCTGCCGGAGATCTTCACCACCATCGAAGACCGCGCGCGCCACCTGGAAGGATTCATCCGTGGCTATGCGCGCTTCGCCAAGCTGCCGCAACCGCAACTGCAGACCGTGCACTGGGCGCCCTTCCTGTCCAGCCTGCGCCAGCAGATTCCGTTCAGCATGGAACGTGAACCGGACGAGGAACTGAGCAGCCGGATCGACATCGCGCAGTTCGGGCAGGCGCTGTTGAACCTGCTGAAGAACGCGCATGAAGCCTGTGCCGAAGCCGATCCGCCCAATGATGACGTGCAGGTGCAGCTGACGCGGTTGCCGCAATGGCTGCGCCTGGATGTGCTGGACCGTGGCAAGGGCATGAACGAGCAGGTGCTTCAGAACGCGCTGATGCCGTTCTATTCGACCAAGCGCAACGGTACCGGGTTGGGACTGGCACTGACCCGCGAGATCGTGGAGGCGCACGGTGGGCGGGTGTCGCTGCAGAACCGCGGTGATGGCGGGCTGTGCGTGTCGATCCTGTTGCCGGTGGGGTGAGCGGGCCAATCGGGTAGATCCACGCCATGCGTGGATGTGCCGACCAGGGTCGGCACCTACCAGACCCGCCGCATCGCCACCCGCAGGTGCATCGGAAACCCGAGCGCAGCCTCTTCGGCCATGACGGCGCGCAGGCCATCGTTCCACTCCGCCTCCGGCACTTCAACGAATCCTTCGCTGGCATAGAAGGCTGCATTCCACGGTACATCGCTCAACGTGGTCAGCACCGCTGCAGCAAAGCCGGTGGCCCTGGCCTGCGCCAAGGCATGCCGCAGCAATGCACGGCCATGGCCACGACGCGCGCGCGCTGGATCCACATCCATCTGCAGGACATGGAACTCGCCTGCCAGGTCGCCGGCCAGCAGGTAGCCGGCAATGCCGCCGCCGGCGCCATCCACCACCCAGAGCTGTCCACGCTCACGGCCTTCCTGCAGCGTCGGCAGGTCCAGGCCGTGGCCGGCAAACACCGGATAGGCCTCGTGGCCCCTCAGCAGTTCACCGGCACGCTGTTCGATCGTCGGCAGCACACCCAGCTCATCGGTGCGCGGCACCCGTGGCTCAGGACTTCTTGACCGGGCGCTTCCAGCCATCGATGGTTTCCTGTCGTGCACGTGCCAGCGTCAGCTTGCCGTCCGGCGCGGTGCGGGTGATGACCGACCCGGCAGCGATGGTCGCGCCCTCGCCGATGGTGATCGGCGCCACCAGCGAGGTGTTGGAGCCGATGAAGGCGTTGTCGCCGATGGTGGTGGTCGACTTGTTCACGCCATCGTAGTTGCAGGTGATGGTGCCGGCACCGATGTTCACCCTGCTGCCGATCACCGCGTCACCCAGGTAGGTGAGATGGTTCGCCTTGCTGCCGGCGCCGAGGGTGACCTTCTTGGTTTCGACGAAGTTGCCGACGTGTACGCCATCGGCCAGCACGGTACCCGGCCGCAAGCGTGCGAACGGGCCGATCTGCGCGGCACCTTCGGTGACCACGCCTTCCAGGTCGCAATGCGCGCGCACTTCGGTGCCGGGCCCCAGGTTGACGTCCTTCAGCCGGTTGAACGGGCCTACGGTAACGCCGTCACCGAGCACGACGTTGCCTTCAAGAACAACGTCGACATCGATCAGCACATCGCTGCCCACGGTGACGGTGCCACGGATATCCAGGCGTGCCGGGTCGCGCACGCGCGCGCCCTGAGCGCACAGAGCACGCACCGCACGGCGCTGCCAGGCGCGTTCCAGCTGCGACAGCTGCCACGGATCATTCGCGCCCTCAGCCTCCTGTGCATCGGCGACCAGGGCCATCTCGGCCGGGGTGTACTCATGCGCGGCGAACGCGAACACATCGGTAAGGTAGTACTCGCCCTGCGCATTGCTGTTGGACAGCTGCGACAACCAGCGGCGCAGCGCGGTCGACTCTGCGGCGATGATGCCGGTGTTGATCGTGCGCACGCGCAGCTGGTCGTCGGTGGCGTCCTTCTGCTCGACGATGGAGCCCACCTTGCCCTCTGCATCGCGCAGCACGCGGCCGTACCCGCTCGGGTCATCGACATCGGCCACCAGCACTGCCAGCCGGCCCGGCTGCGCGAGCAGGTCGCGCAGGGTCTGCGCGCGGATCAGCGGCACATCGCCGTACAACACCAGCACCTGCGCAGCGTCGGGAACCTGCGGCATTGCCTGCGCCACTGCGTGGCCGGTACCGAGCTGCTGGGCCTGTTCGGCCCACTGCAGGTCGGGCTGGCCGGCGAAGTACCGACGCACCGCCTCGCCACCATGGCCGTAAACCACGTGGATGGCCGCCGGCTGCAGCTCGCGGGCCGCATCGATCACGTGCGCCAGCATCGGCTGGCCGGCGATCGGCTGCAGCACCTTTGGCAGCACCGACTTCATGCGCTTGCCGGCGCCGGCGGCGAGGATGATGACGTGCAGGGCTTGGGTCATGGGAGCAGCAGTCCGTAGTTCGTTGCCGGTGATTCTAGAGCGTGGGCCGTTAACATGGGCATCCCTCCTCCTTCACCATGCCGATGAGCCTGCTCCGCCAGGGAAGCACCTACCTTGTGATCGGGCTCGTGCAGCTGCTGGTCGATTGGCTGGTGTTCGTGGTCGCCACCGCGCTGGGCATGCCGGTCGCGCCGGCCAACATCGCCGGTCGCCTGGCCGGCATGCTGCTGGGCTTCTGGCTCAACGGCCGCTACACCTTTGCCGAGGCCGGTGCCGGCAAGCTGGGATGGAAGCGCTTCGCACGCTTCTTCGGGCTGTGGCTGCTGCTGACGGCAGCGAGCACGCTGCTGGTCAGCCTGGTCGACCAGGCGCTGGGCCTGCAGTACACGTGGCTGGCCAAGCCGCTGGTGGAAGGCGGGCTGGCGTGCGTGTCGTTCCTGTTGATGCGCCATGTGGTGTATCGCTGATCGCGGTCAGCGGTCAGCGTCACGGCTCTGGCACAGGCGCGCCCAGTCCCTCACGCCACAGCTGCAGCGCGCTGTAGCGCAACCGCACCTGATGCTGCCCGGCCGGCACGCACAACGCATGGAAGAGGCCATTGCCGCGCAGCAGCGGCAGTACCTGGCCATCCTCAAGCTGCGCCTGCCAGCCACGACCGGTGGTTTCGTTGATCACCACCCATGCTGCGTGGTCGGCCACCACCGTCAGCTCGATGCGTCCCGGCTGGTAGTGCAGCACCTGCACCGTGGCCTCGCCGGCATCCTGTTCGGCACAGTGGCTGCTGGCGGCTGCCGGCAGCCATAGCTGCCGGTTGAAATCGGTCTGGTTGAACAGCGGCGCAGGCGGTAGACGCTCCTCATGGCGGCGCACCTGCCGCGGATTCAGTACACGTGGCAGCACGCTGTCACGCCGCGCAAGTTCCACCTGGTCGCCGTGCGCGCTGGAGCCCGGAAACGGCTCCTGAGCCAGCAGCCAACGCACGCCCAGCAGGTCGTACAGGGGAGCAGCGGTGTCTGGCATCCAGGCAGTGGGGACCTTCTGCTGGAAGGTATCCACCGGCTCGCCCGGCATCCCGGTCATCTGCAGATAGTCGCTTGCCAGCAGCGGGTTGTAGCCGTTTGCCAGCGCAATGGCATGCACCGCCGCGCCGTTGGTGAGTCCGCCGATGCCGAAGACCACCGCGCGCTCGGGTATGCCGACATGCCGCTCTGCCGCCAGCAGCGCATAGGCGCGCTGCGCAGGACCCGCACGATCGGCGGTGAGCACCGACTTTGTGCCGCTGCCCGCGTTGAACCTGGTGCCGACGTTGAACAGCAGCAGGTCCAACAGCACCAGTACCAGCACCCAGCGCGCAGGCGCCTGGTGGCGGCGCAGCACCCGCACCGCGGCTACGCCCAGCGCGGCGCTGACCGCAAGCCAGGCGAAAGCGAGCGGATGACAATGATCGATCGCCAGCCATGCAGCGCACGCACCCAGCACTGCGACGACCGCCACGGACACCCGATGCAATCGCAATGGCTGCCGCTGCAGGGCAACCTGCAGGGCATTGGCACCCAGCCACGCCGCCGGAGGCACGGTAAGGAACAGCGCATCGGATGGGCGCCGGAACAGGTCCAGCCCCGGAAGCCAGCCAAACAACCAAGGAAACAGCGGCGTCGCGCCACCCACCGCGACCATGATCGCCAGCGTCAGCGCACACAGCGCGATGCGCGTCGCCGCCGGCTTGCGCCGCAGCACCTCACCGCCCCAGAGCAGCCACAGCGCCAGCGGCACTGCCCCCACATAGAGGTAATCGGCGCTGATATCACCGAAGGCCCAGCTGTCGCCGCGCCCCTGCGAGAACACGTTGCCCGACAGCAGTGTCACCAGTGTCTGCCAGTGGATGGCACCCGGCAGCGCGGCTTCCAACGTCAAGCCATTGCGATTGGTCTGGTCCAGCCAAGCCAGCGTGGACAGCCACTGCGGCGCACTGACAACGCCGGCGAGAATGGCCACCACGCCCAGCTGCCACAGCAGGCGCATGCGCTGCCCCTGTGCCAGCACGACAGCAGCTACTGCGTAGATCACGCACGCGAGGATGATGAAATAGGTGACCTGGGTCAGTTGAAGCGTACACATCCCGCCGGCCACACCGGCCAGCAGGATGTCGCGCATCCGTCCCCGCCGGCGGACCTGCTCCAGGCCCAGCCACAGCCAGGGCAGCAGGCAGTAGCTGATGATCATCGGCGTGTGCTGCAGGCGCGACGCGGCCACGCCTCCAAACATCAGCGTGAGTGCGAACAGCAGCTGCGCCGGCGGCGGCATGCCCTGCACGCGGCTCAACCGCAGTGCACCCAGGCCGCCTGCCAGCACATGCAGCAGCACCACCACCGTGAACAGGTGCAGGGAGCCCGGCGCCAGCAGCATCGGCAGCAGCATCGTCGGCTGCAGCGTCATCATCTGCGGATCGGCCACCTGCGGGTAGCCACCGTAGAGATACGGATTCCACCAGGGGGCCTGCAGGTGACGCAGCTGCTCGGCACTGAAACTGACCGCCGGGAAGAACTGCTGCACGGCATCGAAGGGGATGGTCTTGATGCCACTGAGCCATGGCAGGCACAGAACGATCCACGCAATCAGGAACACGCCTGCCGGTGTGCGCCACGGCCGCTGCGAGCTGCCGCCTTCAATCGCTGTCGAGTAGTGCTGCATTCCCTGCTCCTGTGGCGAACAAACAAAAACGCCGGCAGCTAGCCGGCGCCTGTGCTTGATGACGCGCGAACCTCAGTGCTTGAGATTCTTGCGCAGGCGTTCCAGTGCCTGCAGCTGGACGACGGCTTCAGCCAGCTTCTGCTGGGCTTCGGCCACTTCCATCGCTTCGCCGCGGTTGGCCAGGATGCGCTCGGCTTCTTCCTTGGCCTTGCGGACCGAGGCTTCGTCGATGTCCTGCGCGCGGATCGCGGTGTCGGCCAGCACGGTCACCACCTGCGGCTGCACTTCCAGGATGCCGCCGGAAATGGCGAAATCCAGCTGCTCGCCGTTCGGCGTGGTCACCACCACCTTGCCCGGCTTCAGGCGGGTGATCAGCGGCGCGTGCTTGGGCGCGATGCCCAGTTCGCCCAGCTCACCGGTGGCCACGACCAGGGTCGCTTCGCCACGGAAGATTTCCTGCTCGGCGCTGACGATGTCGCAACGGATCGTGCTCATGCAAATCTCTTCGCTGTTCGCGGTGGCGCAATGCCACCGTGGGGGTCCACCGGCGCGGGCGGTTGCCCGGCGCCGGCGTCAGGTCGGCCAGGATCGCTCCTGCCCGTCCCGGATCAGGCCTTCTCGGCCATCTTCTTGGCCTTCTCGACCGCTTCTTCGATGCCGCCGACCATGTAGAACGCCTGCTCCGGCAGGTGGTCGTACTCGCCATCGACGATGGCCTTGAAGCCACGGATGGTGTCCTTCAGCGGCACGTACTTGCCCGGCGAACCGGTGAACACTTCGGCCACGTGGAACGGCTGGCTGAAGAAGCGCTCGATCTTGCGGGCGCGCGACACGGCCTGCTTGTCCTCTTCGGACAGTTCGTCCATGCCCAGGATCGCGATGATGTCCTTCAGTTCCTTGTACTTCTGCAGGGTCTGCTGGACGCGCTGGGCGGTGTCGTAGTGCTCGTGGCCGATCACCAGCGGATCCATCTGGCGGCTGGTGGAGTCCAGCGGATCGACGGCCGGGTAGATACCCAGCGAGGCGATCGAACGCGACAGGGTGACGGTCGAGTCCAGGTGGGCGAAGGTGGTCGCCGGCGACGGGTCGGTCAGGTCGTCCGCGGGAACGTAGACGGCCTGGATCGAGGTGATCGAGCCGTTCTTGGTCGAGGTGATGCGCTCCTGCAGGACGCCCATTTCCTCGGCCAGGGTCGGCTGGTAACCCACCGCGGACGGCATACGGCCCAGCAGTGCCGACACTTCGGTACCGGCCAGGGTGTAGCGGTAGATGTTGTCGACGAACAACAGGACGTCCTTGCCCTTGCCGTTCTCGTCCTTCTCGTCGCGGAAGTACTCGGCCATGGTCAGGCCGGTCAGCGCGACGCGCAGGCGGTTGCCCGGCGGCTCGTTCATCTGGCCGTACACCATCGCCACCTTGTCCAGGACGTTGGAGTCCTTCATTTCGTGGTAGAAGTCGTTGCCCTCACGGGTACGCTCACCCACGCCGGCGAACACGGACAGGCCGCTGTGCGCCTTGGCGATGTTGTTGATCAGCTCCATCATGTTGACGGTCTTGCCGACGCCGGCGCCGCCGAACAGGCCGACCTTGCCGCCCTTGGCGAACGGGCACATCAGGTCGATGACCTTGATGCCGGTTTCCAGCAGCTCGGTGGCCGGAGACTGGTCTTCATACGACGGGGCAGCGCGGTGGATTTCCCAGTTGTCGCTGGCAGCGACCGGGCCGGCTTCGTCGATCGGACGGCCCAGCACGTCCATGATGCGGCCCAGGGTGCCGGCGCCGACCGGCACCGAGATGCCGCGGCCGGTGTTGACGGCAACCAGGTTGCGCTTCAGGCCGTCGGTGGAACCGAGGGCGATGGTACGCACCACGCCGTCGCCCAGCTGCTGCTGGACTTCGAGGGTGATCTCGGTGTTTTCGACCTTCAGTGCGTCGTACACCTTCGGCACCGATTCACGCGGGAATTCGACGTCGACGACCGCGCCGATGATCTGAACGATCTTGCCCTGACTCATTGCTGCATCCTCTAATGTGTGCTTTGAACGAACGCGGTCAGACTGCTGCCGCGCCGCCGACGATTTCGGAGATTTCCTGGGTGATCGCTGCCTGGCGCGCCTTGTTGTAGACGAGCTGCAGAGTGCCGATCAGCTTGTTGGCGTTGTCGCTCGCCGCCTTCATCGCGACCATGCGTGCGGCATGCTCGGAGGCGACGTTTTCCAGCAGTGCCTGGTACACCAGCGACTCGATGTAACGCGTCATCACGTGCTCCAGCACGGTCGCGGCATCGGGTTCGTACAGGTAGTCCCAGTCGTGGTGAGCGACCTGCTTCTCGGCCGGCGGCAGCGGCAGCAGCTGATCGAAGCTGGCCTTCTGCACCATGGTGTTCACGAAGCGGTTGTAGACCAGGTACACGCGGTCGATCTTGCCTTCGGTGAAGGCGTCGAGCATGACCTTGATCACACCGATCAGCGATTCCAGCTTCGGCACGTCGCCGATGTGGGTCACGCTGCCGACCATGTTGACCTTCACGCGGCGGAAGAAGGTCGAAGCCTTCTGGCCGATGGTCACCAGGTCCACTTCGGCACCCTTGTCCTGCCATGCCTTGGCTTCGCCCAGCATCTTGCGGAACAGGTTGTTGTTCAGGCCGCCGGCCAGACCGCGATCGGAGGAGATCACGATAAAACCGACCCGCTTGACCTGCTCACGCTCGACCAGGAACGGATGCTGGTAGTCGGTGCTGGCCTGGGCCAGGTGACCGATCACCTGCTTCATCGCCTGCGCGTACGGACGCGAGGTCTTCATCCGATCCTGCGCCTTGCGGATCTTGGAGGCCGAGACCATTTCCAGGGCGCGCGTCACCTTGCGGGTGTTCTGCACGCTCTTGATCTTGGTTTTGATTTCGCGTCCGCTTGCCATCTCTTGTTTCCCGTGGCGCGGGGCTGATGCCCCGCGTTGTTCAACCGTTTGTCATCTGGTCCAGCGGAGCCTGGGGCTCCGCTCTACAGGACCGCGATTACCAGCTGCCGGTGGTCTTGAACTCGGCGATGCCCTTCTTGAAGGCACCTTCGATGTCGTTGTCCCAACCGCCGGTGGCGTTGACCTTGCTGATCAGCTCGCCCTGGGTATTGGCGAAGTGGGCGTGCAGGCCTTCTTCGAACGCCAGCAGCTTGTTGACCGGCACGTCGTCGAGGTAACCCTCGTTGACGGCGTAGATCGACAGCGCCTGGTTGGCGATCGACATCGGCGCGTACTGCTTCTGCTTCATCAGCTCGGTGACGCGCTGGCCACGCTCCAGCTGCTTGCGGGTCGCTTCGTCCAGGTCCGAGGCGAACTGCGCGAAGGCAGCCAGTTCACGGTACTGGGCCAGCGAGATACGGATGCCGCCCGACAGCTTCTTGATGATCTTGGTCTGGGCCGAGCCACCGACGCGCGACACCGAGATACCGGCGTTCACGGCCGGGCGGATGCCGGCGTTGAACAGGTCGGTTTCCAGGAAGATCTGGCCGTCGGTGATCGAGATCACGTTGGTCGGAACGAAGGCGGACACGTCGCCGGCCTGGGTTTCGATGATCGGCAGCGCGGTCAGCGAACCGGTCTTGCCGGTGACCTTGCCTTCGGTGAACTTCTCGACATATTCCTCGGACACGCGGGCTGCACGCTCGAGCAGACGGGAGTGCAGGTAGAACACGTCACCCGGGTAGGCTTCGCGGCCCGGCGGGCGCTTCAGCAGCAGCGAGATCTGGCGGTAGGCGACAGCCTGCTTGGACAGATCGTCGTACACGATCAGCGCGTCTTCGCCGCGGTCCATGAAGTACTCACCCATGGTGCAGCCCGAGTAGGCGCTGATGTACTGCATGGCAGCCGATTCGGAAGCGGTCGCGGCGACCACGATGGTGTGGGCCAGCGCGCCGTTCTCTTCCAGCTTGCGCACGATGTTGGCGATGGTCGACGCCTTCTGGCCGATCGCAACGTACACGCACTTGATGCCGGTGCCCTTCTGGTTGATCACGGCATCGATCGCCATGGCGGTCTTGCCGGTCTGGCGGTCACCGATGATCAGCTCGCGCTGGCCACGGCCGATCGGGATCATCGAGTCGACCGACTTGTAACCGGTCTGCACCGGCTGGTCGACCGACTTGCGCCAGATCACGCCCGGAGCAACGCGCTCCACCGGAGCGGTCAGGTCGGTGCCCAGCGGGCCCTTGCCGTCGATCGGCTCGCCCAGCGCGTTCACGACGCGACCCAGCAGTTCCGGACCGACCGGCACTTCCAGGATGCGGCCGGTGGTCTTGGCGACATCGCCTTCGCGCAGGTGCTCGTAGTCACCCAGGACCACGGCGCCGACCGAGTCGCGCTCCAGGTTCAGGGCCAGTGCGAAGGTGTTGTTCGGCAGTTCGATCATTTCGCCCTGCATCACGTCGGCCAGACCGAAGATGCGCACGATGCCGTCGGACACGCTGGTCACGGTGCCTTCGTTGCGCGATTCCGCGGCCAGCTTGACCTTCTCGATGCGGTTCTTGATCAGTTCGCTGATTTCGGAGGGGTTGAGCGTGGTTGCCATCGTCAAGTCCTAGTGCCGGCAGCGGGGCCGGACGTTAAATGAATTCAGTTAGCGAGCGCGGTCTGCAGACGGGCCAGCTTGCCCTTCAGCGAACCATCGATGACCACGTCGCCGGCGTCGATCACGGCGCCGCCGATCAGCGAGGCATCGACCGCGGTGGTCACGTCGACCTCGCGGTTGAAGCGCTTGCGCAGCGCGACCTTGATCGCGTCCAGTTCACCGGCCGACAGTTCGGCAGCCGAGGTGACGGTGGCCTTGACCACGTGCTCGGCTTCGGCGCGCAGGGCGTCGAACATGCCGGAGATTTCCGGCAGCAGCGGCAGGCGATGCGATTCGGCCAGGATGGCCAGGAAGCGCGAGTAGGTCTCGCCGTGGGACACCGGCGCCAGCAGGGCGACGGCGTCGTCACGACCCAGCTCCGGGTTGGCGAGCAGGGCCGCCACGCGCGGGTCGGCGGCGACGTGGGCGGAGAACGCCAGGGCGTCCGACCACGGCGCGAACGCGCCTTCGTCGCGCGCGGTCGCGAACGCGGCGCGGGCGTACGGGCGGGCAAGCGTGAGGGCCTGGCTCATCCTTAGATCTCCGAGGCCAGCTCGTCGAGCAGCGCCTTGTGGGCGTTGGCGTCGATTTCGCGCTTGAGCAGCTTTTCGGCACCGGTCACGGCCAGCGCGGACACCTGCTTGCGCAGATCTTCACGGGCACGGTTGGCGGCGGCGTCGATTTCAGCCTGGGCCAGTTCCTTCTGACGGGTGGCTTCGGTGATCGCTTCGTTGCGGGCAGCATCAACGATCTGGTTGGCACGCGCATGGGCCTGATCGATGATCTCGTTGGCCTTGGTGCGGGCTTCCTTCAGCGCTTCGTTGACCTTCTCCTGCGCCTGGGCCAGATCTTTCTGGCTGCGGTCGGCAGCAGCGAGGCCTTCAGCAATCTTCTGCTGGCGCTCTTCGATCGCGTTCATCAGCGGCGGCCAGATCTTGGTCGCGATGATCCAGATCAGACCAGCGAAGGCCAGCGCCTGCGCAAGAAGGGTGAAATTGATATTCATGGTTAGCTCGATCGCTGGTTTCGGGGTGGACGCGCCGCCGAAGCGGCACATCCGGCCTTCATCCGAAACCGGGTGCATCAGCACCCGGTCGTCTCAAACCGCTGTATCAGCCGGCCAGAGCCTTGGTGACGGCGCCAGCGAAGGCAGCCGACAGCGGGTTGGCGAAGGCCAGCAGCAGGCCAACGGCGACCGAGATGATGAACGCGGCGTCGATCAGGCCGGCGGTGATGAACATGCGGACCTGCAGGACCGGGATCAGTTCCGGCTGGCGGGCGGCCGACTCCAGGAACTTACCAGCCATGATGGCCAGACCCAGACCGGCGCCCAGCGCGGCCAGGCCGATCATGATGCCGACGGCAAGGGCGGTGGAGCTCTGAATCTGCGCGAAGTTGGTCAGGACGGCGAAGTACATGGTTATCTCCAGGAACTTAAGTTGCTAAGGGTGATGAAACGGATGAAGGTTGAAACGCGTTGAAGCTTGAAACTCAGTGAGCGTCTTCCGACAGGCTCAGGTACACGATCGACAGCATCATGAAGATGAAGGCCTGCAGCGGGATCACCAGCAGGTGGAACAGCATCCAGCCGAGGCCGAACACACCACCGGCAATGGCACCGAAGAAACCGGCACCACCCAGCACCCAGATCAGCAGGAACACGATTTCGCCGCCGAACATGTTGCCGAACAGTCGCATCGCCAGCGAGATCGGCTTGCTCAGCCACTCGACGATGTTGAGGATCAGGTTGAACGGCATCATCCACTTGCCGAACGGCGCCGTCAGGAATTCCTTGATGAAGCCGCCCAGGCCCTTCGACTTCAGTGCGAAGAACAGCATCAGGAAGAACACGCTGATGGCCATGCCCAGGGTGGCATTGACGTCAGCGGTCGGCACCGGCTTCCAGTAGTGCACGCCCGCCCATTCCAGCGGCTTGGCGATGAAATCGGCCGGGATCATCTTCAGCAGATTCATCAGCAGAATCCAGAAGAAGATGGTGATGGCGATCGGCGTGACCAGCTTGCTCTTGCCGTGGTAGGTGTCCTTGGCCTGGCGGTCGACGAACTCCAGGCAGATCTCGACGAAGGCCTGCCACTTGCCCGGCACGCCGGCGGTGGCCTTGCGGGTGCCCAGCCAGAACGCGACAACGATCACCAGGCCCATCAGGACCGCAGTGAGGAAGGTATCGACGTGGATATGCCAGAACATACCCTCACCCTTGCCGACCGGCGCGGTCAGGTTGTGCAGGTGATGCTGGATGTAGCTGGTAGGGGTTAGAGCCTCGCCCGCCATGTGTCCGGAACCTTCAGTTAATTGAATTCTGTCAACGCCTGGCCATCGCCAGGACCTGGAACATCAAGCCGACGGCGATACCGGCCAACAGCGCCAATGCAGGCAGCTTGAAGACCAGGAACCCCACCAGCAGGACGCCGAAAACCACGACCCACTTGGCCACGATCGCAATGATCAGGCGAGCCATCGCCGATCCTGCGGCCACCGCACCGCCCCCCAGCGCCATCCTTGCCGCCACCCAGCCACCGGCCGAAATGGCCACACCGGACGCCAGCGCGCCGAGGGCATATTTCGGACCGACCAGCAGGAAGGCCAGGGCCAGGACAGCGACCGCGGCCAGCGGGTAGACCGCGGCGCGCAGCATCAGTCGCCGACCCGCATCAACGGAGTTCAGCACAGGACGTCCCGCGTGGTTGCAAGTGGAAGGCTGAGGCGGCTACAGCAGGGGGGGGCCTCATCGAGCCGCCAAATTATAGCAATGGGACAATTTGCGAGACAACCGCTGCCTGTTCATCCCGGGAAGCCGCAAGTTGCGGTAACGGTTACATTTTTGCGTACCACCCGGGGGACAATGACGTCCGCATGATGCTGCACCGCAGTATTGAACTTTGGTCGCAGGCGAGGAACTTTCGCCGGATACGCGGGTCCAATCTTTCGACCTGCCTGCAGCATCCTCGTCGGCTCCACCCCGCAGGTCCCACGATGGCCCCGAAGCCCGTCTCCGGGGCCATCTTTTTGCATCGCCGCGACAGCACTGAACCGTGCACATGCCGTGGACCATACGTTCACGGATGGTGGACGGGCCTGTCCGGCACAGTGGTCTTCATTCTGATGAACCACTGCAAGGACTCTTCGATGCGCCCCGTACCCACCCTGCTCGCTCTCTCCCTGATCGCCGCCGGCGCCTCGTTCGCCACCGCTGCCCACGCCGCCGAAGGCGACGACCGCTTTGCCCTGCGCTTGGGTGCGATGAACATCGACTCGGACAACACGCTCCGCGGCAAGACCAATGTCGCCGGGCAGGACATCGGCTTCTCCGAGGACTTCAAGCTGGGTGGCAAGGAGTGGGAGCCGCGCATTGACGGCATGTTCCGCATCAGCAACCGCCAGCGCCTGCTGTTCAACTATTTCAAGTACGACAAGGACCGCCGCGAGACCCTCGGCCAGGACATCTCCTTCGGTGACGTCAACGTGCCGTCCGGCAGCTTCGTCAAGGGCGAACTGAAGTACCAGGTGGCCAGCCTGGTCTATGACTACTCGGTGGTGGACACCGATACGTTCGACCTCGGCCTGCAGCTGGGTGCCGAGTACGCCAAGGTCAGCACCAAGGCCTACGCCGATCTGGGCACCGTGTACGAAGGCCAGTTCCTCAACGAGAAGACCGACGGCGTGGCGCCGGTGGTCGGTGCGCGATTGAGCTTCACCCCGTCCGAGAAGTGGATGATCACCCTGCAGGGCCAGTACCTCAACACGCGCTGGGGCAGCTTCGATGACTACAAGGGCGATCTGAGCCGCGCCAACGCCATCGTCGATTACCGCTTCACCAGGAACTTCGGTGTGTTCGCCGGCTACGACTGGTTCAAGCTCGATGCGGACAAGAAGGGCAGCGACGGCACCATCGGCCTGAAGCAGGAATTCAAGGGCCCGGTGGCCGGCGTCAGCTTCGTGTTCTGATCCCTCGTCCCTTCCACGCTCTCTCTCCTGGCGCGGCCTCCGGAACATCGGGGCCGCGTTTTTTGTGGCATCGTCGAGCAGAGAAGCAGGTTGGTCGAGCGCGGGGGGAGAGGGGCTTGCGTGCGAATGTCCCCCGGCGCCGGCCTACGGCCGACGCCTCTTTCCTTTACTTCGCACACAAGCCCCTCTCCCCCCGCGTATCAGGCATCCACGCGGCCTTTGCAGTGGCAGTGGCTCTACTTTCAGCAAGCCGAGCCGCTGCGAGCGGTGGCAGTTGCCGCAGATGCAAGCTGGGTCGAGCGCTGGAGGGAGCGGGGCTGCGTGCGAATGTCCCCCGGCGCCGGCCTGAGGCCGACGCCTCCTCCTTTACTTCGCACACAGCCCCACTCCCTCCGCGTGTCATGCATCCAGGCGGCCTGAGCACCGACTCTCGACTTTCCGCAAGCCGAGCCGCTGCGCGGGTGGCAGGCATTTGGACAAAGTAAAGGAGGAGGCGACCGCCGCAGGCGGGCGACGGGGGACATTTGTCCAAATGCCTGCCACCCGCGCAGCGGCCCGAACGCTCGCAACGGCGTCGAACGAAGAAACAAAAAGCCCCGGCAGATGCCAGGGCTTTTCGTTCGTGAAGGCGCAGGCGCCTTACTTCTTCTTCGGCATGTACAGATCGGTGATCGTGCCGTCGTAGATTTCCGAGGCCATCGCCACCGATTCGCTCAGCGTCGGGTGCGCATGGATGGTGTGGCCGATGTCTTCGGCTTCGGCACCCATCTCGATGGCCAGGCCGATCTCGGCCAGCAGGTCACCGGCATGCACGCCAACGATCGCGCCGCCGATGATGCGGTGGGTCTCCTCATCGAAGATCAGCTTGGTGAAGCCCTCGGTGCGACCGATGCCGATCGCGCGGCCGCTGGCGGCCCACGGGAACTTGGCCACGCCGACCTTCAGGCCCTTGGCCTTGGCTTCGGTCTCGGTCACGCCCACCCAGGCAATTTCCGGGTTGGTGTAGGCCACCGACGGAATCACCCGGGCCACCCACTCCTTCTTGTGGCCAGCGGCCACTTCGGCGGCCAGCTTGCCTTCGTGCGTGGCCTTGTGGGCCAGCATCGGGTTGCCGACGATGTCGCCGATGGCAAAGATGTGCGGCACGTTGGTGCGCATCTGGCGATCAACCGGGATGAAGCCACGCTCGGTGACCTGCACGCCGGCCTTCTCGGCATCGATCTTCTTGCCATTCGGCGAACGCCCGACGGCCACCAGCACACGGTCGAAAGTGCCCTGCGCCAGCGCCGGCGCCTGGCCTTCCTCGGCCGCCTCGAAGGTCACGGTGATGCCCTTGGCATCGGCAGTGACGCCCGAGGCCTTGGTCTTCAGGTGCACTTCGATGCCCTGCTTCTTCAGGCGGTCGGCCAGCGGCTTGACCAGGTCCTTGTCGGCGCCCGGCATCAGCTGGTCCATGAACTCGACCACGGTGACCTTGCTGCCCAGTGCGCTGTACACAGTGGCCATTTCCAGGCCGATGATGCCGCCGCCGACGACCAGCAGCGAGCCCGGCACTTCGGCCAGCTCCAGCGCGTCGGTGGAATCCATCACGCGCTTGTCGTCCCACGGGAAGTTCGGCAGCTTCACCGCCTGCGAACCCGCGGCAATGATGCACTTCTGGAAGCGCAGCAGCTGGGTGCTGCCGTCTGCGGCGGTGATCTCCAGTTCGTTGGCCGAGATGAACCTGCCGACGCCCTGCACGTTGCGGACCTTGCGCTGCTTGGCCATGCCGGCCAGGCCCTTGGTCAGCTGGTTGACGACCTTTTCCTTGTACTGGCGCAGCTTGTCCAGGGTGATGGTCGGCTTGCCGAACTCGACGCCGAAATCGCCGGCGTGGGCCACTTCGTCGATCACCGCGGCGGCGTGCAGCAGCGCCTTGGACGGAATGCAACCGACGTTGAGGCAGACGCCGCCGAGGCTGGCGTAGCGCTCGACCAGCACCGTGTCCAGGCCGACGTCGGCGGCGCGGAAGGCGGCGGTGTAGCCGCCCGGGCCGGAGCCCAGCACGACCATTTCGCATTCGATGTCGGCCGGCTTGCCACTGGACAGCGCCGGCTTCGGTGCCACCGGCTCGGCCGGGGCGCGGTGCGAGGGGGTCACCGGCGGCTTGCTGGCCGGAGCGGCCGCAGCCGGAGCCGGCGCAGCGGCCTTGGCCGGGGCATCGGCGGCGCCTTCAGCGTCCAGTACCACGACCACGGCGCCTTCGGACAAGGTGTCGCCCAGCTTGACCTTGATCTCCTTGACCACGCCGGCCGCCGAGGACGGCACTTCCAGGGTGGCCTTGTCCGACTCCAGGGTCACCAGGCCCTGGTCCTTCTTCACCGTGTCGCCGACGGCGACCAACACTTCGATCACCGGAACATCGCTGTAATCGCCGATGTCGGGAACCTTGACTTCAATCGTGGCCATGGTGGTTTTCCTTGTGCCCGGCCGGCAGGGCCGGCGGGCTGTCACTGCATCTGTTCACGCGGCCGCGCCAGGGGCAGCGGCCGCACGGTGGGGGCGAAGCGATGCCTTACAGCAGCACGCGGCGCATGTCGGCCAGCACCTGCGACAGGTACGTGGTGAAGCGTGCGGCCAGGGCGCCGTCGATGACGCGGTGGTCGTAGCTCAGCGACAGCGGCAGCATCAGCTTCGGCGCGAACTCCTTGCCATTCCAGACCGGCTGGATGGAGGACTTGGACACGCCCAGGATGGCCACTTCCGGTGCATTGACGATCGGAGTGAACGCGGTGCCGCCAATGCCGCCCAGCGAGCTGATCGAGAAGCAGCCGCCGCTCATGTCGGCCGGGCCCAGCTTGCCGTCGCGCGCCTTCTTGGCCAGTTCGCCGGTTTCCTGCGCGATCTGCACCACGCCCTTCTTGTCCACGTCGCGGATGACCGGCACGACCAGGCCGTTCGGCGTATCGGCGGCAAAGCCGATGTGGAAGTACTTCTTCAGGGTCAGGTTTTCACCGCTGGCGTCGAGCGAGGCGTTGAATTCCGGGAACTTCTTCAGCGCCGCGGCGCTGGCCTTGATCAGGAAGGCGAGCATGGTCAGCTTGATGCCGGCCTTCTCGTTTTCCTTGTTCAGCGCCACGCGCAGGCCTTCCAGGTCGGTGATGTCGGCCTGTTCGAACTGGGTGACGTGCGGGATCATCGCCCAGTTGCGGGCCAGGTTCGCGCCGGAGATCTTCTTGATGCGCGACAGCGGCTGCACTTCCGTCTCGCCGAACTTGCTGAAGTCGACCTTCGGCCACGGCAGCAGGTTCAGGCCACCGCCGGCAGCGACGGCAGCACCACCGGCAGCCGGCACACCACCGCTGAGCGCGGCCTTGACGAACTTCTGCACGTCACCCTTGGTGATGCGGCCGCCCTTCTCGGTGCCGTTGATCTGCAGCAGGTCCACGCCCAGCTCGCGGGCGAACACGCGCACCGCCGGGGTGGCGTACGGTACCTTGGCCGGCAGCACGCCATCGGCGTTGAACTGCACCGGCGGGCTGGACGGGGTGCCGGCCGAGGCGATCTCGCGCGCCGCCAGCTTGTCCGGCTGTGCCGGCACAGCGACCGGCTCGACCTTGGTGGCGGTCTCGGCGGCAGCCGGAGCAGCGGCAGCCGCCGCCTTGGTCGGTGCCGGCGCGGCAGCGCCTTCGGCTTCAATGATGGCAACCACGTCGCCCTGCGACAGATTGTCGCCCACCTTGACCTTGATCTCCTTGACCACACCGGCCACAGACGACGGCACCTCCATCGTGGCCTTGTCGCTTTCCAGCGTGACCAGGCCCTGGTCCTTCTTGACCGTGTCGCCGACGGCGACCAGCACTTCGATGACCGGAATTCCGGCGTAGTCGCCGATGTCCGGCACCAGCGCTTCCACTGCGCCACCGCTGGCGGCCGGAGTGGCCGGAGCGGCCGCCGCAGCAGCGGCGGGGGCCGGCGCGCTCTGGGTGGCGGCAGCCGGGGCAGCGGGCTTGGCCGGTGCCGGTGCGGCGGCGGCCGGCGCGGCGGCTTCGCCTTCGGCCACTTCGATCAGCGCCACGACCTTGCCTTCGGACAGGCTGTCGCCCACCTTGACCTTCAGTTCCTTGACCACGCCTGCCACCGAGGACGGCACTTCCATGGTCGCCTTGTCGCTTTCCAGCGTCACCAGGCCCTGGTCCTTCTTGACCGTGTCGCCGACGGCGACAAGCACCTCGATTACCGGGATATCGCTGTAGTCACCGATATCGGGGACAAGTGCTTCCTTGATTTCGGCCATGGGGATAACTCCGGCAATCTGGTGTAGGGAAACGTCTATTGTGCGGCCAGCGGGGTCCAGCGCCAACCGTTACAGGTGTTTTCAGTACGCACGCAGCCGGGACAGGCTGTTGCCCACGGGTCCCGGCCGCGACCAGTCGGTAGCGTATTGTCCGGACGATGTCCGCTTCATGTCGCCAGTGCGTCTGCAACCGGCTGCCAGGCCTGGCGCAGGCGCGGCAACGACCACGCCGCATTGGCCGGGCTGGTCGAGGGCAATGCAACCACCTGTGGCGGGGCCTCCAGCTGCGGCAGCACCCAGCGCTGGAACGCCTGCCATGATGCAGCGCCATTGCAGCCGATCAGCGTCAGCTCAGGCAACGTGGCGATCAGTTCCGGCAGTGCATTGGCCACTTCCGTGCCACGCACGATGTCCGCATCCAGGCTGCCTCGGCGCTCGCAGCGACCGATCACATCCCACAGGCCGATGCCCGCGGCATTCAATGCCTGCAGCCGCGCGGCGTAGGCCAGATCCGCGTCGAAACCACAGATGTCGGCCATCAGCGGCCAGAAGCGGTTGCGCGGATGGGCGTAATAGCGCTGCTCCTGCAGGGACGCCACGCCCGGCATCGAGCCCAGCAGCAGCACCCGGCACTCCACGTTCACCTGCGCTTGCAGGCCAATGCACAACGTTGCTGTGCTCACATCTTCTCCAACTGCATGAATGTCCCCGAGCGCCAGAAACCCCATGAATAAAGGCGTTCCGTACCCGTCGCTGAACAAGGGAAACTATTTTTTAACGTGCGTCGGATTCGATTCATGTTGGGGCGACTACGGTGTGCTCGCCCCGCAACCGGGGGCCCAAAACAAGAAACATTAGGAGATACCCCCATGCGCTCCATCCGTATCCTGAGTCTCGCCCTGCTGACCTCCGCCGCCTTCGCGCCGGCCGCTTTCGCCCAGGACAGCAGCAGCACCGACACCGCGTCGGGCAAGCATTTTGCCGTTGTTGGCGGCATCTCGCTGCTGGAACCGAAGAACGATCCGATCTCCGGCGTGAAGAAGACCGATGGTGGCCCGGCGCCGACCGTCAGCTTCAGCTACTACATCAACGACAACTGGGCCGTTGAGCTGTGGGGCGCCGCTGACAAGTTCGACAACAAGTTCAAGGGCCCGAACAACGCCCGCCTGGGCTCGGTCGAGCAGCAGCCGGTCGCGCTGAGCGGCCAGTACCACTTCGGCCAGGCTGACAACGTGTTCCGTCCGTTCGTGGGCGTCGGCTACTACCAGTCGAGCTTCAGCAACGAGAAGCTGGGCAACGGCGCTGACACCGACATCCGCTTCAAGGATGCCAAGGGCGTGATCGGCACCGTCGGCGTCGACATGAACATCAACTCCACCTGGTTCGCCCGTGCTGACGCCCGCTACATGCGCGCCCGCCCGGACATCAAGGTTGGCGGCGAGAAGATCGGCGAAGCCAAGATGGATCCGTGGACCGTCGGCTTCGGCATCGGCGCCCGCTTCTGATCCAGGCTGCACCCGCTTCACTGATGCAACGCGACGGGCCCTTCGGGGCCCGTCGTCGTTTCCGTCACCGGCGTTCCGCGTGTAGAGCCGAGCCCGCGCTCGGCTGCTTTTTTGTAGAGTCGAGCTTGCCCGGCTGACCCGAAAAGCAGCCGAGCATGGGCTCAGCTCTACACAAACAGGACGCGAAGACACGATGGACGACGTCGACCTGCTGGTGATCGGTGGCGGCATCAACGGTGCCGGCATCGCCCGTGACGCCAGCGGCCGCGGCCTGCGCGTGCTGCTGTGCGAGCAGCACGACCTGGCCGCGCATACCTCCAGCGCCAGCAGCAAGCTGATCCACGGCGGCCTGCGCTACCTGGAACAGGGCGAGCTCGGGCTGGTGCGCAAGGCGCTGGGCGAACGCGAGGTGGTACGCCGGCAGGCGCCCCATCTGGTCCATCCATTGCGCTTTGTGCTGCCGTGGGAACCCCATCTGCGCCCACGCTGGATGCTACGCGCGGGACTGTGGCTGTATGACCACCTGGGCCGTCGCAGCCCGGCATTTCCCGCCTCGCGCGCCCTGGACCTTCAGCGCGATCCGCTCGGCCCCTGGCTTTCCCCGGATCTGCGGCAGGCCTTCAGCTACGCCGACGCGCAGGTCGATGACGCGCGACTGGTGCTGCTCAACGCCCTGGATGCCGCGCAGCGGGGCGCACAGGTGCGTGTACGCAGCCGCTGCATCGACCTGCAGCCCTTACAGGGCCGGTGGCAGGCCGTGCTGGAATCCGCTGATGGCCAGCAGCAGGTGACCGCGCGCGCCGTCGCCAATGCGGCAGGGCCGTGGGCCGGCGGCCTGCTGGAACGGATGGAGGCACGCAGTGGCGGCCCCGCGCTGCGGCTGGTACAAGGCAGCCACATCGTCCTGCACCGGCCCTGGCCCGATGACAGCGCGTGCCTGCTGCAGCAACCCGATGGACGCGTGGTGTTCCTGTTGCCCTTCGCCCACGACCACCTGCTGGTTGGCACCACCGACACCGACTATCGCGGCGACCCGGCGCGCTGCAGCGTGCTGCCTTCAGAGGTGGCGTACCTGTGCGAAGCGGCCAATCGCTACCTGCATGAACCCATCGCGCCGGAAGATGTGGTCTGGCAGTTCGCCGGTGTCCGCCCGCTGCTGGCCGATCCCGATCCGCGCGCGGCAAGACTCAGCCGCGATTACCGCCTGCAGCTGCAGGTGGACCCGGCACCGGCGCTGCATGTGCTGGGCGGCAAGCTGACCACCTACCGGGTGCTGGCCGAGGAAGCGCTGGAGCTGCTGCGGCCCGCCCTGCCGCAGATGGGAGCGGCGTGGACGGCAAACGGAGACCCGCTGCCAGGCAGCGACTGGGGCGACGCCGCGCAGGCGGGCGCGCATCTGCAGGTATCGGCACCCTGGTTGCCCGCAGGTATCGCGCGACGCTGGGCCGGGGCCTATGGCAGTCGCAGCGCGGAACTGCTGCAGGGTGTACGGGGCCTGCACGATCTTGGCGAGGCGTTTGGCGGCGGCCTGCATGCCCGGGAAGTGGCCTTTCTGCGCGAGCAAGAGTGGGCGCGCACTGCCGAGGACGTGCTGTGGCGAAGGAGCAAGCTGGGGTTGCGGCTGGACGCTGCGCAGGTGACACGGCTGCAGGCGTGGATGGAACACTCCACTGTGTAGAGCCGAGCCATGCTCGGCTGCGTTGTGCAAATGCAGCCGAGCATGGCTCGGCTCTACAGAGAGAAAGGTAAGTTACCCTGACTGCTCTACCGGAGACGCTGCATGACGCCCCGCTACGTGCTGGCCATCGACCAGGGCACCACCAGTTCGCGCGCGATCCTGTTCGACCGTGCCGGCGACATCATCGGCAGCGCGCAGCGCGAGTTCGCGCAGATCTTCCCGCAACCCGGCTGGGTCGAGCATGACCCGCGCGAGATCCTTACCAGCGTCTATGCCACGCTGACCGAACTGCTCAGCCGCGGGCAGATCGACCCGCGTCATATCGCCGCACTGGGCATCACCAACCAGCGCGAAACCACCGTGGTCTGGGACCGTGCCACCGGCCAGCCGATCCACAACGCCATCGTCTGGCAATCGCGGCAGAGCCACGCCATCTGTGAACGCCTGAAGTCCGAAGGCCATGAAGCGCTGATCCGCGAGCGGACCGGCCTGCTGATCGATGCCTATTTCTCTGCGACCAAGGTGCGCTGGATCCTCGACCACGTGGAAGGTGCGCAGCAGCGCGCCGAACGTGGCGAGCTGCTGTTTGGCACCATCGACAGCTGGCTGGTGTGGAACCTCAGCGGCGGCCAGGCGCATGTGACCGACTACAGCAACGCGGCGCGCACGCTGTTGTTCAACATCCACACGCTGGACTGGGATGACGATCTGCTGGCCCTGCTCGACATCCCGCGCGCGATGCTGCCGCAGGTGCGCGACTCCAGTGCGGTGTACGCACACACCCGGCCGCAGTTCTTCTTCGACCACCCGATCCCGATCGCCGGCATCGCCGGTGACCAGCAGGCGGCACTGTTCGGCCAGGCCTGTTTCCAGCCGGGCATGGTCAAGAACACCTATGGCACCGGTTGCTTCATGTTGATGCATACCGGCGCGCAGGCGGTGCGGTCGCGCAACGGCCTGCTGACCACCATTGCCTGGGGCCTGGACGGGCGCGTGGAGTATGCGCTGGAAGGGTCGATCTTCATCGCCGGCTCGGTGGTGCAGTGGCTGCGCGACGGACTGCGCATGATCGAACGCGCCAGCGACAGCCAGGCACTGGCCGCGCAGGTGCCCGACAGCGGCGGCGCCTATCTGGTGCCGGCGTTTGTCGGCCTGGGTGCACCCTATTGGCGCAGTGATGTGCGCGGTGCGATGTTTGGATTGACCCGTGGCACGCGCAAGGCGCACTTCGTGCGCGCCGCGCTGGAAGCGATGGCCTACCAGACCCGCGACGTGCTCGATGCCATGCAGTCCGATGCCGGTATCGCGCTGACCGAACTGCGCGCCGATGGCGGTGCGATCGGCAACGACTTCCTGGCCAGCTTCCAGGCAGACATCCTCGGTGTGCCGCTGCTGCGGCCGCGGTTGACCGAAACCACCGCGCTCGGTGCGGCCTATCTGGCCGGCCTGGCCGTCGGGTTCTGGTCCAGCCGCGAACAGATCGCTGCACAGTGGGGCCTGGACCGGCGCTTCGAGCCACAGATGGAGGTGTCGCGGCGCGAGAAGCTGTATGCGGGATGGCAGCAGGCGGTTGCCGCCACCCTCGCCTTCCACGTCGATTGAAACTGCAATGCCCTGCCCTGCTGCGGCACGTGGAGTGACACGGTAGAGCCGAGCCATGCTCGGCTGCCGTTGGTGAAATGCCGGAAACAGCAGAGCCGAGCGTGGGCTCGGCTCTACAGGGAAGGCAGTGTCGACCAAGGTCGACACCCACCATTCAAATCAACAGATCAGCCGCAATCAGAACGCCGGCAGCACCGCGCCCTTGTACTTGGTCTCGATAAAGGCCTTCACCTGCGGGCTGGTCAGGGCCTTGGCCAGCTTCTGCACACGGGCGTCGTCCTTGTTGTCCGGGCGCGCGACCAGGAAGTTCACGTACGGCGAATCCTTGCTCTCGATCGCCAGCGCATCCTTGGTCGGGTTGAGGCCGGCGTCCAGCGCATAGTTGGTGTTGATCAGGGCCAGATCGACCTGGTCCAGCACGCGCGGCAGCATCGCCGAGTCCAGCTCGCGGAACTTCAGGTTCTTCGGGTTGGCGGTGATGTCACGCTGGGTCGACAGCGCGTTGGCCGGGTCCTTCAGTTCGATCACGCCGGCCTTGTGCAGCAGGATCAGCGCGCGGCTGTTGTTGCTCGGATCGTTCGGGATCACCACGTCGGCACCGTCGCGCAGCTCGGCCAGCGACTTGACCTTGCGCGAGTACGCACCGAACGGCTCGATGTGCACGCCGATCACCTTCACCAGGTCGGTCTTGCGGTCGCGGTTGTAGGCATCCAGGTACGGCTCGGTCTGGAAGTAGTTGGCGTCCACCTGCTTCTGCACCAGCTGGTCGTTGGGCTGCACGTAGTCGTTGAATACGCGCACGTCCAGGTCCACGCCTTCCTGCTTGAGGATCGGCTTGACCACCTCGAGGATCTCGGCATGCGGCACGGCCGTGGCGGCCACCACCAGCTTCTGCGAGGGCTCGCCGGACTTGCCGCAGGCGGTCAGGGCCAGCGCAGCGGCGAGCAGGGACAGCAACAGGGTCTTCTTCATGGGGGACGGGGTTCTCGGGGGGAGTGTCAGGATTTTTCGTAGTTGCTCAGGGCCAGCTCAAGCAGCGCCTTGGCCTGCTCGCGCAGCATGATCGGCTCGATGATCTCGGCATCCGAACCATAGTGCAGCACGTCCATCAGCAACTCTCGCGAGACGCTGTACGGCACCTTCAGTTCGTAGCGGCCATCGGCCAGGAAACGACCCTGCTGCTTGGAATGCCAGTGCTCGTCGGCCACCCAGCGCGCAGCCTTGGCGCTGAACAGGATGGTCGCCCAGCCCTTCGGGGCACCCGAAAAAATGCCATAGCTGGCGCCGAGCTGCTCGTCCAGCTCGCTGTCGGCGACATCGCGGGCGGCATTGTCGATTACCCGTGCCTTGTGGATGCGGTCCACCGCGAAACTGCGCAGCGCCTCGCGGTCGTGGTCCCAGGCATCCAGGTACCAGTTGTCGCGATAATGGGTCAGGCGCTGCGGCGAGACGGTGCGCTTGGTCGGCTCGTCGGTGGAGCGGGCGCGGTATTCGAACGCCAGCTGGCGGCGCTCCAGCACCGCCGAGGCCACGCTGCGGAAGCTGCCTTCGTCGAACTTGCGGCCACGGTGCGGAATCACCCGCACGCGGTCGACCGGCCAACTGGAAACACCGGCCTGCGCCGCCAGCAGGCTCTCGATGCGCTGCTGCAGCGGCGCCAGCACCGACGACAGCACGCCGCCGCCGGTACGCGCCAGCAGGTGCTGCGAGGCCAGCAGGGCATGCAGCTCCTCCGAGCTGAGCCACAGGCCGGGCAGCTCGAAGCGGTCGCTCTCGTCGGCCTGGTAGCGGAAGCCGGCCTCGCCGTCGCCCTCGATCGGTGCCATCAGCGCATCGCGCAGGAAGGCCAGGTCGCGATAGACGGTGGCACGGGAACAACCGAGCTTGTCCTGCAGGGTCGCCACCGTCACCGGATAGCGCGCGGACTTGAGCAGACGATGCAGGGCGGTGATGCGTTCGTATCGGTCCATACCCCCGATTATGTCCGAGTCGCGGGTCTTGTGTGGAACGTTTGGGCTATCGTGGTCGCCCCCACCCCGTGGAATGCCCGATGCGCCGGTTGCCTGCCCTGTCCCTGCTGGCCTGCCTGCTGCTGGCCGCCTGCGATCGCGCGCCGGCGCCGGCGGGCCCCGAGGCCCCGGTACCCGCCGCCGATCCGGCACAGGCGGTGCTGGGCGCCAGCCAGCGTTTCGCCGCCCTGCGCAGCTTCCACGCCGAACTGGAGGTGCTGGGCGCGCCGCAGCGGGTACGCAGCGCCATGGACTTCGTTGCACCCGACCGTTTCCGGGTGGAGACCCCGGCCGGGCCGCAGACCATCATCGGCGACACCCTGTTCCTGCAGGCCGACGGTGCGATCCGCCAGGTGCCGGCCCCGCCCGGCCTGCTCGAGCAGTGGCGCAACCCGCTGCCGGCCGACGCCCTGCCCGCCGACCTGAAGGCCGAAGACCTCGGCAGCCAGGCGCTGGATGGGGTCGAGACCCGTCACTACCGGCTGCGCGGCAGCCAGCCCGGCGAACGCCTGGAGTACTGGGTGGATGCCCAGGGCCTGCCACGCCAGATCGTGCGCAGCGGCAGCAGCAATGGCCGCAGCTTCCAGCTGCGCCTGCGCTATTCGCGCTTCAACGACCCCGCATTGCGTGTCGATCTGCCCTGAACAGGCGATCGCGGCAACGTTCGCTGAAGCACGCTTTGGATCGATTCGGACCGCCATCACGCTTCCAGTATCATCACCGGCTGTTAACCGTTCCGGAGAAGCCTCGATGTCCCTGCGCGTGTCCCTGCTGATCCCCCTGCTGCTGTGTGCGCCGCTTGCATACGCGCAGGATGCCTCCGAACTGGCGGCGATGTCCTCGCCGTGGAGTGGCAGCGGCGGCGAGCTCGGCTTTGCCTCGGCACGCGGCAACAGCAGCACCGAGAGCTTCAACGGCCGCCTGCGCCTGCGCTACACCGACGGCGACTGGGTGCACAGCATGGACCTGTTCGGCCTGCGCTCCAGCTCCAAGGTGACCGAGACCAATGACGACGGCACCACCACCCGCCGCAGCAACACCACCGCCAACCGCTACACCGGCAGTGCGGGCAGCGCGCTGCAGCTGGGCGAGCACCGCCAGCTGACGGCCACGGTGCGTACCGAGCGCGACGACTTCGCCACCTACGACCGCCAGAGCTCGTTCGGTCTGGGTTACGGCACCCGCCTCTGGAACACCGAGCGCTTTTCGTTCGACGCGCAGATCGGCCCCGGCGTGCGCCGTACCCACAGCACCGAGGATGACCGCACCCGTACCGGCATGATCGGCCGTGGCCTGTTCGACCTGAAGTACTCGCTGACCGACAACACCGACCTGGTGAACACGCTGCTGGTCGAGTCCGGTTCGTACAACACCTTCGGCCAGAACGACTTCGGTGTCTCGGTGAGCATGAACGAGCACCTGGCGCTGAAGGCCGGCTGGCAGGCGCGTTACAACAGCGACGTCGCTGTCGACAAGCGCAAGACCGATACGCTGACCACGATGAACGTGGTCTACAAGTTCAAATAAGCAGAACGGGCGCCCAGGGCGCCCGTTCTTCTTCCGGTAGTGCCGGCCGCTGGCCGCGGCACTACCTGCGATGGCTCAGACGTTCAGCAGTTCGCCAGCACCATCGTCCAGCAGCAGCTTCGCCACCTGCTGGCCCAGCGCTTCCGGATCGCGGGCCGGACCCACCGCTTCGGCACGCACGGCGCGGCCATCACTGGCGCTGCCGACCAGGCCCTGCAGGTGCAGGTCGTCGCCCTGCCACTGCGCGATCGCCGCCACCGGCACGTGGCAGCTGCCATGCAGCGCGCGGTTCATGGCCCGCTCGGCTTCCACGCAGGCGCGCGTGGCGGCGTCATCAAGCGTGGCGAACAGCGCCATCAGGCGCGTGTTGCCTCCGTCGCACTCCACCGCCACCGCGCCCTGCGCCGGCGCCGGCAGCCACTGCGGCGGTTGCAGGCGCGCGACGATGCGCTCGCCCAGGCCCAGGCGCTCCAGGCCGGCCACCGCCAGCACGATGGCGTCGTAGCCACCGTTGTCGAGCTTGGCCAGGCGAGTATTGACGTTGCCGCGCAGGTCCAGCAGTTCCAGGTCCGGGCGCAGCGCGCGCAGCTGGGCCTGGCGGCGCAGCGACGAGGTGCCGACCCGCGCGCCGATCGGCAGCGCGTCCAGCGAGGCGTACAGGTTGGAGACGAAACCATCGGCCGGGTCGTGCCGGGTCAGCATCGCCGGCAGCGCGAAGGGCGCATCCAGTTCCATCGGCACATCCTTCAGCGAGTGCACGGCGCAGTCGGCCTCACCCCGCAGCATGGCCAGCTCCAGTTCCTTCAGGAACAGGCCCTTGCCACCGATGGCGGCCAGCGAGCGGTCCAGCACCTCGTCACCGCGGGTGCTCATCGGCACCAGTTCCACGTGCAGGCCGGGGTCGGCCTGGCGCAGGCGGTCGGCGACGTGTTCGCTCTGCCAGAGGGCGAGCGGGCTCTTGCGGGTAGCGATGCGGACAGTTTCCATCCGGTCATTATCGCGCCTTCGGCGCGGATACGGCCAACGGCGGAGCCCCTCGTGGCTGGCTGGGGGGCGTGAAAGCAACAGCCGTGCTTGGCCGGGCGGGAGGGACTGCGCAGGGGCCGCTGCAAGTACGTCCATGTAAGCTCGGTCGCCGCATCCATGCGGCTCACGCCCCTGCGCAGCCCCTCCCGCCCGACCTCTGACAGTTTCCGTGTGCGCCAGCCACGGAAGATCAAAAGAAAAGAGCAGAAGCAAAAGCAACAGCCGGCCGCTTCCGGGGTCAGATCCCTTTTCCGCAGGAAAAGGATCTGACCCCTCTTCCCCCCTCGATAACAACAATGCCTTTGCCGTCCGTCACCGGGAAATTCGCGAGGGTGAGGCGGGATGGGCGGGCGGGACCGTTGGCGCCATGGATGGCGCCATCGAGCCCCCATGGATGGGTTTACGGCGTGTCCCGCCCGCCCATCCCGCCTCACCCAACACGCAACAACACAGAGCCGACAACCCGCTGTTGCTGTTGCTGTTGCTGTTGATTTCGCAGCAGTCGCGGCCGCAGGCCGCGCGGAACACTCACAGATGCCGCAGTTCCTGCTTCAGCGTCGCCACGCACCGGCGGCTGACTTCCAGCGGCTGCTTGCCATGCCGCAATACCGCCTGCACCTGCCCGCCCGAGCCCCGACGCAGCTCCACCAGCTCGTGGCGTGCCACCAGGCAGTTGCGATGGATGCGGATGAAACGACTGGCGAACTCTTCTTCCAGCGACTTCAGCGATTCCTCGATCAGGTCCTCGCCGCGCGCGTGGTGCACCACCACGTACTTCTCCTCGGCCTGCAGGTAGTGGATATCGTCCAGCGGAATCAGGCGCAGGCTGCCGCGCAGGCGTGCGCACAGCACGCTGCGTGCCTGCTGCCCGCTGTGCTCCTGTGGCCGGCCACCGCGGCCGGCCAGGAACGTGCGCGCACGCGCGATCGCCGCCGCCAACCGTTCGGCACGCACTGGCTTCATCAGGTAGTCGATCGCCGCGGCCTCGAACGCCGACAGCGCATGCGCGTCGTAGGCGGTGCAGAACACCACCGCTGGCCGGGGTTCGAAGCTGGCCAGGTGGCGGGCCGCTTCCAGGCCATCCAGCCCGGGCATCGCGATATCCAGCAGGACCAGGTCCGGCTGCAGCTCCGCGCACGCGTGCAGGGCCTGCTCACCGTTGCCGGCCTCGGCCACCACGTCCACGCCGTCCTGTGCCGCCAACAGGCTGCGCAGGCGCTCGCGCGCCAGCGGTTCGTCGTCGGCGATGACTACCCTCACGATCGTTCCCTCACTGGATCGGCACTGTCACCTGGCAGGCATAGTAGCCCTCGCTCCAGCCAGCCGTCATCCGCGCGGTGCTGCCGAAGCGCCAGGCCAGCCGATGGCCGATGCTGTGCTGGGCATGGCCGGCGCCGCGTGCCAGCGCCAGCCCCGGCGCCTGCGGATCGGGTGCCGGGTTGCGTACGCGGATCTGCAGTTCATTGCCCTCGCGCGCCAGCTGCAGTTCGATGGTGCCGCCGTCGGGCAGGCGCGAGATGCCATGCAGCACGGCATTTTCCACCAGCGGCTGCAGTACCAGCCTTGGCAAGGGCAGGTCCCATGGCAGCGGCTCGTCGCGCTGCCAACGCACCTGCAGGCGTTCACCCAGGCGCAGCGATTCGATCGACAGGTAGCGCTCGGCCAGCTCGCATTCGTCGCGAAGGGTGGAATCGCCCTCGCCCGCCCCCAGCGCGGCACGGAACAGATCGGACAGGTCCAGCACCGCGCGCTCGGCGACTGCCGGGTCACGATGCAGCAGGCTGGCGATCAGGTTCATGCTGTTGAACAGGAAATGCGGGCGGATACGCGCCTGCAGCGCGTCGGCCTGCGCGCGCGCGTTGGCCTGCACCTGCGCGGCCCAGCGATCGCTTACGTAGAAGTAGCGCAGCGCCAGCGCGGCGATCAGCGCCGTGGTTGCCGCGCTGCCGAGGGTGAAACGCCAGAAGCTGATGCCGCTGGCGAAGCTGTCGCCCAGCACCGCGTACAGCGCGTGCACGATGCCAGCGCAGACCACCGCGATCAGGGTGGCCAGCACGGTCGCCGCAATAGCGCCCAGCACCGGCGGCAGCCGCGACAGGGTCTGCCGCAGCAGGCACAGGCTGGCGGTCACCGCCAGCGCCAGCCACAGCGCGAATCCGCTGGCCGACAGCAGTTCGCCGAAGGTCCAGTGACGGCTGCCGTCCGGCGCCAGCGCCAGTACCACCACCACCAGCTCGGCCAGGCCGAGCATCGCCGCCAGCCGTGGCAGGCGGCACAGTTCCGGCATCCACGGCGGTGTGCTGGCCGGCGACATGGCTCAGGCGGCGCCCAGGCGTTCCTGCAGCCAGTCACCCAGTGCCTGGATCTCCTCGGCACAGACCTGGTGGGCCATCGGGTAACTGTGCCACGCCACATCCAGGCCCAGCGTACGCAGCGCCTGCGCGCTGTGCGCTGCGACGGCCTGCGGGATCACCGGGTCGCCACTGCCATGGGCCATGAACACCGGCACCTGCACCGCGCCGTCAACACGCGTGGCGCTGTCGGCTTCGGGCAGATAGGTGGACAGCGCGATCAGGCCGGCCAGCGGCGCGGTACGCGAGAGCGCGGCCGTCAGGATGATCGCCCCACCCTGCGAGAAGCCTGCCAGGAAGATCTTCTCCGGCGCGATGCCGCGCTCGATCTCGCGCGCGATCAGTGCGTCCAGCTGCACCACCGATTCCTGCACGCCGGCCATGTCGGCGCGCGAACGGAAGTCCATGCCCACGATGTCGTACCAGCCGCGCATCGGCACGCCGTTGTTGATCGTGATCGGCCGCACGGGTGCGTGCGGGAACACGAAGCGCAGCGCCGGCCAGTGCGGCCGCACCAGTTCCGGCACGATCGGCGCGAAATCATGGCCGTCGGCGCCGAGGCCGTGCAACCAGATCACCGACCACTGCGGCGAGGCGCCGGTTTCCTGTTCCACCGTTTGCAGCATGATGCGGCTCCTTCAAGTTCGAGCCGCATTATGCCGCTGGCGCGGGGCAATCAGTACAGCGGCGGTTGCTCGGCCGCTTCCCGCCGCAGCTGCGCGGCGCGTACCAGCACCGGTGGCGGAATGTTCTCTTCCGGAATATCGAGCAGGCCGAGGCGATGCAGGAAAGCACCGGGGCCGCGCGAGGAGGTCAGCGCCACCACCGGAACGGCCAGAACCATGCCGATCACCACCGGCGCCATCCAGGCCGCCAGCGACGGCGATACCGCCCAGGCCAGCACGCCCATGAAGGCGCCGAACACACCCAAGCCACCGTAGCCACGGATCAACGCCATCCACGAGATGCCGCCGTCGTCACGCTGCTGCGCGTCCCAGCCGGAATCGCGCCCGGACAACACTTCGGCCACGCCGCGTGACTGCACGTACATCACCACCGGCGCCATCAGCGCGGCGAGCACGGTTTCCACCAGCATCGATACGAAGGCACGGATCGGACCGCCACAACCGCGGCGGTCGACCGGGTCCAGCAGCATTGCCAGGTAGCCGAGCACCTTGGGCAGCAGCAGCACCGCCATGGTGGCGGCGAACAGGCGCACCACCTGCTCTTCATCCTGTGCGCGCCAGTACACGCTGGGCGACAGGTGCAGCAGGGCGTTGAAATCGATGCCTTCCTGGAACAGCGGGATGGCGATGCCGATCAGCATCAGCATCGCCCACATCGGTGCGGTGAAATAGTGGCCGATGCCGATCAGCATGTGCGTGCGGCTGATCCAGTGCAGCCCGCGGCTGCCGACCACCTTGCCGTGCTGCAGGTTGCCCTGGCACCAGCGACGGTCGCGCACGAGCAGGTCGGTCAGCGTCGGCGGGCCTTCCTCGTAACTGCCACCGAGGTAGGGCACCATGTGCGCGGCCCAGCCGCCACGACGCATCAGCGCCGCTTCGACGAAATCGTGGCTGAGCACGTGGCCGCCGAACGGCTTGCGCCCCGGCAGCGCCGGCAGGCCGGCGTGGTCGGCGAAGGCACGGGTACGGATGATGGCGTTGTGGCCCCAGTAATTGCTCTCGGCACCGTGCCACCAGGCCACGCCGCGGGCGATCACCGGCCCGTACACGCGGCCACCGAACTGCTGCATGCGCGCGAACAGGGTGCGGCCGCCGATCACCGACGGCAGGGTCTGGATCAGTCCGACGTCGGCGTTGTGTTCCATGCCGGCCACCAGGCGCACGATGCTGTCGCCGGTCATCAGGCTGTCGGCATCAAGGATCAGCATCTGCGGATAGGCACCGCCGAAGCGGCGGACCCAGTCAGCGATGTTGCCGGCCTTGCGCCCGCTGTTGTCACCACGTCGACGATAGAACAGGCGCGTCTGCCCCTCCGGCACACGCTCGCGCAGCTCGGCGAACACCTGTTCCTCGGCAGCGGCGATGTCCTCGCGGCGGGTGTCGCTGAGCACGAAGAAGTCGAAGCGGTCGAGCTGGCCGGTGGCCGCCACCGACTCGTAGATCGCCTGCAGGCCGGCCAGCAGGCGGCGCGGGTCTTCGTTGTAGGTCGGCATCAACAGCGCAGTACGGCTGTGCACGGCCGGCAACGGCTTGTCCGGGTCGATGCCGAGCCGATAGCCCCGGTCGAACACAGCGGTCAGGAAGCCGGCCAGGGCGCTGGCAAACGAGAGCGCGATCCAGGCAAACAGGCCGACGAACAGCACCAGCAGGCAGGCTTCGAGCACGCTGATGCCATTGGCCGACAGCACCCGCCACATCATCCGCGTAGCCACGGCGGTCATGCCGAGCGTGCCACCAAACAGGTACAGCCGGCGCAGGCCGATCAAGCGCGGCGAGGTGCGATGCCGCCGGACCTTCAGCGCGCCTTCGCGCAGGGTCTGTTCGGGCATCGGCAACGGCGATTCAGCGGGCAGCAGCGCCCAGCCGGCATCGAGCCGGGGCGTTCCTGCTTCCGCTTGGATGGTCTGCACCCCCATCGTCGCTTACTCCGCGCCGTCGGCACGGCCGGCCATCCCGGCCGGGCTGCATGCACCAAGGTTCCCGGCGCGCTTTCCCGGCGCCCGCACTTGTCCTGGCTGTGTCGGCCTCACGCCGCACAGTCGATGTCTGTCACTACCGGAACCCACACGATCTCCAACGGGGCGGAATCGAAAATGCGGCCCAGTCTAGGGCCCAGAATGTAAGCCGGGTGCGAAGGTCTACACCGGGATTTGTCCCCATTCAGCAAATAGCAGGCGATCACGCCAGGGCATGGCCAGATGTCACTGCATCGCCCCCGGTACTGGATCGTAACAAACGCGAACGGTTATCATTTAATTAACCAGGCAGGTCACCGTCCTCCGCACGGCCGCGACCCACCCAGCTGCGCCGGTCCAGACCGCGCACCCGACGACCCACGGAAGGGGGGGCTGCCTGCTGTCTGCCTGCGCCTGCTGCTTCCACCGGGTCACCCCACCTCCCATGGAAGCCGTCATGTCCCTGTCGTCCCGTTCCCGTTCCGCGCGCCTGCCGCGCACCCGCCTGGCCACCGCCTGCCTGCTGGCCCTGCCCGGCCTGGCCGCCGCAGAGGCCGCCGCCGATGCCTCCACCAAGGACCTGGATACCGTGGTGGTCACGGCTTCAGGCAGCCAGCAGTGGATCAAGGATGCCCCGGCCAGCATCAGCGTGATCAGTCGTGAGGACATCGAGCGCCAGCCGGTACCGGACCTGGCCGCCCTGCTCAGCCGCGTACCGGGCGTGACCGGCGGCCTCAGCGCCGTCGGCGAGCAGTCCAAGATCAAGCTGCGTGGCATGCCGTCCAACTACACGCTGGTGCTGGTGGACGGCAAGCGCATGGGCAGCTCGGCCTCGACCAACTATCGCCCCGACCTCGGCCGCCAGGACCTGAACTGGATCTCGCCGGACCAGATCGAGCGCATCGAAGTGGTGCGCGGGCCGATGTCGTCGCTGTATGGCTCCGATGCGATGGGCGGGGTGATCAACATCATCACCCGGCGCATCGGCGACGAATGGAACGGCAGCGCCACCCACAGCTACACCCGCCCGGCTGACGGCAAGCGCGGCGATACCCAGCAGATCGGCGCCACGTTCTCCGGACCGCTGGGCGAACGTTTCGGCCTGCGCATCGGCGCCAACAGCATGCGCCGCGATTCGGACCGCTCCAACGGCGGTGTCTACGGCAACGCCTATGCCGGCGAGAAGGACCGCAATGTCGATGCGTTGCTGCAGTGGAAGCTGAGCGACGCACAGGAACTGTCGCTGGAAGCCGGGCACGGCGTGCAGCAGGCCTTCATCGATGCGTCGCTGGAAAAGCAGGACGAAGGTGCGTGGGGTGCCAGTGAGCTCAAGCGCAGCTCGCTGGCGCTCAACCACGATGGCAAGTGGCGCTTCGGCAATTCGAAGATCAGTGCGTACTGGACCGAGTACAGGAACGACATCGGTGCTGCCGGCCGTTCCGAAGCGACCGATACGATCATCGACGGCAGCCTGACCACGCCGTTCACCCTCGGCGTTGAACACCAGTTCGCCGTAGGCGGCCAATGGAAGCGGCAGGAGCTGACCAACACCGACACCATCGGCCGCGCACCGATCGACTATGCCGGCAACGCGGTCAGCGGCTCCACTCTGGACGTGGACACCTGGGCGCTGTTTGCCGAGGACGAGCTGAAACTGCACCGCACCCTGGCCCTGACCGTGGGCGCGCGCCTGGACCATCACGAGCAGTTCGGCGGCCACGTCAGCCCGCGTGCGTACCTGGTCTGGCACCCGGCCCAACAATGGACGATCCGCGGTGGCGTCTCCAAGGGCTTCCGTGCGCCCAGCCTGACCGAGAACTCGGCCAGTGCCGCTACCCAGTCCGGGGGCCGCGGCTGCACCTCGCTGATTCCGCTGGGCTATACCCGCGGCGGGTGCTACATGGCCGGCAACCCGGACCTCGATCCGGAGACCAGCACCAATCGCGAGATCGGCATCAGCTTCGACAATGACCTGATCGATGTCGGCGTGACCTATTTCCACACCGACTTCCGGAACAAGATCGAGTACGCACCGCTGGGCCGGTTCAACGGCATCTGGTGGACGCGCATGAGCAACGTACAGCGCGCGCGCACCCGCGGCATGGAAGGCAACCTCAACGTCCGCTTCGGCGAGCAGTGGCGCTGGCGCACCTCGGCGACCTGGATGAAGGAAGCCAGGAACCTGACCACCGGCCGCAACCTGATCGATACACCGGAGTTCTCCGGCTATTCGTCGCTGGACTGGGCGCCCAGCACGGTGTTTTCCGGCAGCCTGTCGGCGCAGTACACCGGCAGGCAGACCGGCACCGCCACGACCTTCCTCAAGGCCTATACGCTGTATGACCTGACCGCGGCATGGAACGTCAACGAAGTGCTGACCCTGCGCGGTGGCGTCAGCAACCTGGCCGACAAGAAGCTGTATGCGGAAGGCTCCACCGACTACTTCGTCGCCGGGCGCAGCTACTTCCTGAGCGTGACCGCGCGGTTCTGACCGGCGGCACGCGCCGTGATCGCGCTGGCGACATGCCAGCGCGATCGACGGTGTTGCGGGTTACTCGCTTTCCAGCGCGGTCGGTGCCGCATCCCGCGTGGCGGCCGTGCGCGCACGGTCCATCGCCACCGCCAGTTGCTGGCGTGCGAGCAGTTGTTGTGCCTGCACCACTTCAGGTGTCGGCAGGAGCACCGGTCCCGGTGCGTTTTCCGGTGTAGCAGCTGTAGTCATGCAACCTCCATGGACATCCCGCCACCGCACGGGCTCAGCCGGGGCGGCAGCGGAACTGCGCACCCTATCCTAAAAACAAGGCGGGTGGGTGACGGCGCGGCGCTTAGGCGCAGGCGCGGGAACAAGGCAGGCGTCACATTCTTGACGCTAGCGCTTGGATCCTGAATAGGACTTGTCCTATCATGAAAACGTTTTCTCACAGGGATGTTTCCCAATGAATACCACCGACCTGTCCCAGTTCAGCCCGAAGTGGCAGTTCCGCTTCAACTTCTTCCGCCAGCACGGCGCCCCCAAGAACCCCGGCTTCAAGCAGGCTTGGAAGGCACTGTCCTTTGGTGACCGCCTGAAGATCAACCTGAACTTCTTCGCGTTGTTCTTCGGTGCCATCTACCTGCTGATTCTCGGCATGTGGCGCAAGGCACTGGTGGTGATCGGCATCAACATCGCGCTGGCCATCGTCAGCATGTTCCTGCCGGATGTCGTCGGGCGCATGGTGTTCATCGCCATGAACCTGCTGGTCGCCTCCAGCACCAACTACAGCTACTACCTGGAAAAGGTGGAAGGACGCGCCAGCTGGAATCCGTTTGAAGGAATGTTCTGAGCCATCAGACCTGCGCAGGATGCGCGGCAAGGATGCATGCGACGCCCGGCAGCCGCCGGGCGTCTTCGTTTCCGGCATCAGGCCGCGCGGCGGGCCATGCCCTCTGGCTCGGCCTGCAGGCGGAAGCGCGACACCGCCACTGCCAGCTGCTCGGCCTGCTCCTCCATCGCACGGGCGGCGGCACTGGCTTCCTCCACCAGCGCGGCGTTCTGCTGGGTGGTTTCGTCCATCTGCACTACGGTCTGGTTGACCTGCTCGATGCCGGCAGACTGTTCGCGCGACGCGGCCGAGATCTCGGCCATGATCTCGTTGACCCGGCCGACCTGACCGACGATGTCCTGCATGGTGCGCCCCGCACCGTGCACCAGCTGCGCGCCGGCACCGACCTGGGCCACCGAGGCGTCGATCAGCTCCTTGATCTCCTTGGCAGCACCCGCCGAGCGCTGCGCCAGCGCCCGCACTTCACTGGCCACCACTGCGAAGCCACGGCCCTGTTCACCGGCGCGCGCCGCTTCCACTGCGGCGTTCAACGCCAGGATGTTGGTCTGGAACGCGATGCCATCGATCACCGAGATGATCTCGGCGATGCGCTGCGAAGACGCCTCGATCTGCTCCATGGTGTGCACCACCTGGCTGACCACCTGGCCGCCTTCGCTGGCCACGCTGGCTGCGGAACCGGCCAGCGTGTTTGCCTGCAGCGCATGGTCGGCGTTCTGGCGCACGGTGGAGGTCAGTTCTTCCATCGACGCGGCGGTTTCTTCCAGGTTGGCGGCCTGCTGCTCGGTGCGGCGCGACAGGTCACTGTTGCCGGCGGCGATCTCACCGGCGGCCAGGCGGATGCTGGCCGCCGACTGCTGGATCTGGCCGACGATCTGGGTCAGCTGCTGCACGGTGCTGTTGGCATCGTCGCGCATCACCGCAAACACGCCGTGGAAGTCGCCCTGCATGCGGGCACTGAGGTCACCGGCGGCGATCGCGCGCAGCAGCGTCGACAGTGCCGCCAGGTTGTGGTCGCTGACCTGCATCATTGTGTTCAGGGTCTCCACCATGCGGCGGAAATCATGTTCGAAGCGCAGTGCATCACCGCGCACGGCGAAGTCACCGGCGGCGGCGGCGGCGGCCAGTTGCTGGATCTGCTCGTTGATCGCGGCAAGGTTGCGCTTGGTGGTCGCCATTGCGGCAGTGAATACCGCCTTCTCGCCCGGCAGCGCTTCCATGTCCACGCTGAGGTCGCCCACGGCATAGCGCTGCATCACTTCAACCAGGCGCTGGGTGACCGCATTGCTGGAGGCCACCAGCTGGTTGCTGTCGGCCACCATGCGGCCGTACTCGCCCGGGAAGGCCGCAGCATCCATGCGATAGCTGAGTTCACCGGCATCGTGGCGGCGCGCCATTTCGGCCTGCGCAGCCATCACCGACTGCAGCTGCCCACGCATGCCCTGCATTGCGTCCAGCAGGCGCCCCACTTCGTCGTTGCTGCGCGCCGGCAGCGTGCTGTCCAGCTTGCCGGCGGCGACATCACCGGCCACGCGTACCGCTTCGGCCAACGGGCGGATTGCCAGGCGGCGCAGCAGCACGTAGACGCCGGCGCTGAGGGTCAGCGCGGCGATCACGCCGACCAGCAGGGTCAGCCACAGCAGCTGGCGTGCCTCAGACACGATCACCGCATGCGGCATCACCACGCCCAGCGCGAAGCGTTGCGGGGCGTCGCCCACGCGCAGCGGCACATACACGCGTACGTTGCCGGCCGCGTCGGGGCTGAAGGCCTCGAACGGACGGTCGGCGGCGATGTCGGCCAGCATGCTGCGGGTCAGTGCATCGTTGCGCGGCTTGCCGATCTCGGCGGCATTGGCCGAGGCCAGCACCACGCCCTTGGGCGACAGCAGTTCGACGCGGCCAGCCCCCATCGGCTTCAGCGTTGACAGGTGCTTCTGCAGCGCTGCCAGCGAGAAGTCGACGGTGAACACGCCCAGGAATCTGCCGTTCTCGATGATCGGCGTGCTCAGGGTGCTCATGAGCACCTTCTGGCCGGCGATGTCATAGGCGTAAGGTTCGCTGACCTTGGGCAGCTTGTCGCGGCTGGGCACCATGTACCAGTCACCGGAACCGCTGGCAGTCTCGGTGTAGTCGGTCATCACCGACTGCTGCGGTTTGCCGTCTTGCCAGGCCCAGTAGCTCATGTAGCGGCCGGTGGCATCGTGTGCTTCGGTATTGACGAACTCCGCATCCTTGCCGTCGAAGGCATCGGCCTCCCACATGGTGCTCTTGCCCAGCCATTGAGGATGAGCACGCAGCTGTTCGCCGAGCACCGCCGCCAGGCTGGCGCGGTCGGGTATGTCACCACGGGCACGCTGGGCCAGCACGGCCTCGACCATGGCGTCATTGCTGGCGAAAGCCGTGCCCAGATCAGCCGCCACCTGGCGTGCCTCAGCGTTGGCCTCGCTGGTCATGGTCTGGCGCGAGGCGCTGATCAGACTGGCGCTGGCCTGCCGGTAGATCAGGAAGGCGGTCAGGCCGAAGCACAGCAGCGCGATCACAGCGGTGCCCAGCATCAACTTGTGGGCGATGCTGCCCGGGCGTTGGGCAGCGGCAGAGCGGGAAGAAGACATGGGAGGGTCCGCAAGGCAGTTCAGGACGACCGGCACCACGAGGGCACCGCGCAGGCGCGCGATCCGTCGCGCAGGCCACCGGCCGCCGGGGCGCGCCCGGCGCTGGAAGCGCACTGGGTTAGCGGCCGCCCGCCAACGAGGTTGAGGCGGGCGGCCTGCACATTCCTGAATCCGCTCAGGCTCGGCTCAGCGCCCCCCCCTCGCGATGCCCTCACTCGGCCACGCGGTCCTTGATCCACTGTGCCCGCGGCAGTACCTCGATGCTGCCGACGGCATACTGCTGAAGCACGTCGTCGGGCCCGAAGCACGGTTTCCAGCCCAGCGCGCCGCGCAGGCGGGCACTGTCGTAGACACGGTCGATACTCAATGGCAGCGGCCAGCCACGGCGTTCGAATTCGGCCAGCAGCTGTGGCGCGCGACGGGCCAGCACGCTACGCGGGTGGGTGGCCAGCTCCAGGCAGTCCTCGCGCCGGAACGGCGTCGGGGCACAGGCGAGGTAGCGCGCGAACCGGGCGCCTTCGTCGAGCAGCAGTGCAGCATGTGCGCTGGCCACATCGCGGGCGTCGATGCCGCGATGCAGGCGGAACATCGCCATCCGTTCGGGCGGTTCCGGGAAACACCGGCCCATGCGCAGCACGCGAACGCTGAAGCCCGGCGTGGCGGCGGCTTCGGCCAGGGTCTCTGCCTGCAGCTTGGTACGGTGGTAGATCGTGCGCGGCAGCGGCTCGGTGTCTTCGTCGATCCAACGGCAGCCACCGGCCACCACGGCATGGCCATACAACGCAGTGGTGCTGGTCAGCACGAAGCGCCGTGCACCGGCTTCGCGTGCCGCCTGCAGCAGGTGTGCGGTGGCCTCCACGTTGATCTGCTGGAACACCGCATCCGGCACCAGGCCGACATGCGGGGCATGCAGGGCCGCGGTATGGATGACCGCATCCACGCCCTGCACCGCGCGCGCGACGGCCTGCCGATCGCTGACATCGGCAATGATGCGCGTGGTGGCAAACGGACTGCGGTCCAGCCCCACCACTTCGTGGGCAGCCGCCAACGCACCGAAGATCGCGCGCCCGATGCGGCCGGAACTGCCGGTCAACAGAATCTTCATTGAGTCCATTCACTCGAAGCGCCCGGGAACTACCGGGATGCTTCGATTCTAGGCATGCAATCGCGCATCCGCGATAGGACAGCCATGCAATCGTGCGTTCATCTTGACGACTTCGCAGGCGCCAGCAGTTGCCGCGCGATGAACAGCGGATCGTCGCCGCCGGCCACATCAGGCCTCACGCCAGTACGTTCCCAGTTTCCACCGGTGCGCAGATTGATGGGTTGCCGGTCGGGAATACTGACCTGATAGCCATCGGGCAGCAGCACAGGATCACCAAACATATGCGCGGCACCGCCACTGCGCGTACCGACAATCCGCGCACGGCCCAGTGCCTGCAGCGAATAGGCGACGAACTCGGCCGCCGAACCGGTGCGGCGGTCGATCAGCACCACCAGCGGTTTCAGGTACGCAGGCAGGCTGGCAGGCGGCAGCGGGACCGGCGTGCGCCGGCCGCGCTGGTCCAGCTGCTGCACCGCGTCGATCTTCGCGTCCAGCAGCGTGCGTACCAGCAGGTCGGCACTTGCATCGTCGCCGCCCCCGTTCTGGCGCAGATCCAGCACCAGGCCATCGGTGTCGGCCAGCAGGGCAAGGGCCGCAGCGAACTTCGGGCGCGCCAGATCCAGCGGATAGAAGGTACTCAGGCGCAGGTAGCCAATGTTGCCCTCCATCACCCGCACCTCGCGCACGCCGGCACCATTGCCGCGGGCATCGGCGCGCCAGGCCATCAACCAATCGTCCTGGCCGGCCGCTGCGTCCACGCGTTCAACATGGAAGTGGCCATCGAACATGTCCAGGTCCTGGTTCAGGCGTGCGCTGAACGCAACCGGATCCGAACAGCTGTCCGCATAGCGCTGCTGCACCGACCAGGTGCGCAGGGCATCGGCGATACGGGCGCCCTCCGCCTCGTCAAGGTACTGCGCCTGCACGGCGGTGGCCGCCGCGCGCAGCACTCCGTCCTGCGCCGGGCAGGCCCCTGCCAGCAACGCAGCGAGCATCCAGGACACGGCCATCAACCACCTCCGCGTTGAAGATATATAAGCGCTTATATATCATCCTGGTCATGGATCTCCAACACGCCACGCTCGGCACGTTGCTGCGCGCCCTGCTCGACCAGCTGGACCCGGCGGTCGAGCAGGCCTACCGGGACCTGCAACTGGACTACCGGCCCCGCTACACACCGGTGCTGCGCACGCTGATGGCGCAGGGCCCCTGCCGGATCAAGGACCTGGCATCGGCCTGCGGGCTCAGCCATTCGGCGCTCAGCCAGACCGTGGCGGCGATGGTGCGCGATGGCTGGCTGCACGCGTCCAGCGGCGACGATGGTCGTGAACGCATCCTGCAGTTGAGCCCCCGCGCACAGCGCGCGATGCCTGCGCTGCAGGCGCAATGGCAGGCCACTGCCGTAGCGGCGCGCAGCCTCGATGCCGATCTGGGCCAGCCGCTGGAGCAGGTACTGCGCGACGCCCTTGCAGCGCTCGCACAGCGGCCCTTCGCGCAGCGCCTGCAGGACGCCCGCCGGCGCTGAAGCCTTACTGCTCTGCGGCCATTTCGATTTCGCTGGGGAAGGTCCAGCCGCCGTTGCCCAGGCGCAGCTCCATCGTGCGGCACTGCGCGGCCAAAGGGGCTGTATTGCCGAGCACGTACTCCTCTTCGGTCGAGCCCATCACGCCGGCCTGGGTGAAGGGTGCAGTTCGTCCTAGCCACTCAGGGCGATGCGCGCAGCGGCGTACCTGCGCCGTGAAAAGCAGTACGGTGCGGCGTGAAGGCAGCCGCACCGGTGCGGACACTCCGTTAGCCGGGCACCGGCAAGGATGAGCTTCCCTTCCATGCAACGGGAGCCTTCCCATGGCCGACCAGCACCACGGCACTTCCCATCGTGGCTTCGCCTCGATGGACCAGGACAAGCAGCGCGCGATCGCCGCGAAGGGAGGACGCGCCGCGCATGCGTCCGGCAATGCACACGAGTTCAGCCCGGCCGAGGCACGCGTGGCCGGCCGCAAGGGCGGCGAGGCGATCAGCCGCAACCGACAGCACATGGCAGCGATCGGCCGCGAAGGCGGGCACGCTCGCCACGCCAATGCACGGCAGCAGCGGCAAGCGGCCGAAGCGACGCCAACGAGGGACGGTCCACAACGCCAGCAGGGCTGACCGCGGCGCGTCCAGGCGCGCCTGGGCTGCCGGAGCAGCCCGGATGCCGCGAGCAGGGCCAGCACGCCGGTAGACGGTCATCGTCCCGCGCGCACCGTCAGGCGTGGCGAGGCACCATCCACCGCTCAGGCGTGGGCGAGGATGTTCAACAGCCGACCGAACGGATCGCGGACGAAGAAGCGCCGCACGCCCCAGGGTTCGTCGGCCGGGCCATATTCCAGCGCGATGCCGGCCGCGCGCATGCGCTGGAGCACGTCCTGCAGATTGTCCACTTCGATCGACAGGTCCGGCACCGGCGTGCCCGAACCCCCTTCGCTGGCGAAGCTGACCTGCGCCAGCGCACTGCCCTGCGCGCCGTGGGTGACGATCCAACCATGGTCCATCACCACCGGCATGCCGAGCAGCTCGCCATAGAACGCAGCGGCACGTGAGGGATCGGGCGTGGCGATGTTGGCGACGACACGCTTGACGGCCATGTTCCACTCCACCAGGAAGAATGTGTCGAGACTGCCCGACCTTGCGCACGAACAGAAGAGCCCCGTCACGGACGGGGCCCGTCTTACACCGCGCCGCAGCGCTCCATGACACATCGATCGTATTCGTACTGGCATTCCATGGCATCACCACCACCGGACACACATGACTGGTAAGCCTTCCAGCAGGGTAGATCGCAGGGCTGGACCGGTCCGGCCACGGCCACCGAGCCGCTGCAGGCCAACGCGAACACAACACCGGCGATCACTTTCCCTAAAGTACGCATCGACATCGCTCCTTGATAAGCCTGGTGATCCCAGGCCGGGCCACCTTAGCGCTGCACACGGGACGCTGGGTGAAGGCCGATGCCGCTCGACTCAGCGGTGCAGCAACCCCAGCACACGCAGCTGCCCGGCCAACTCATCAATGTTGCGCCACGGCAGGATCGGCGAATTGCCGCGCTCGTCCGGCGGGTTGTCCGGCAGCGCATCGGACCAGCCACCGGCCCCGACAAGCGGCAGCAGCGGCCGCTTGTGCAGCCAGGCCAGGCAAACCTCCGAGATCGTACCGGCGCGCCCGCCGATCACGATGCAGGCATCACCGGCCAGGGCCATGATCAGGTTGCGCGCATCGCCCATGCCACAGGGCACCACCACCGTGGCGGGCCAATCGGCTGCCGGCATGCCGCTTTCCGGGATCACGCTGAGCACCTGGCCACCGGCCGCTACCGCCTGCTCGGCAGCTACCCGCGTAGCGGCACTGCCACAGCCGCTGACCAGCGTGATGCCCTGCACGGCCAGGAAACGCCCTGCTTCAGCTGCGCGCTCGAACGCGTCGCTGCCAGGATCGGCACTACCCAATATCGCCAACTGTGGTTTACGCAACGCGTTACGCATGGACGGCTCCAAGGCCTCGGAAAGAAGGATCGCGATGCCCGGCCCGGCGGAACCACGTCATGCACCGATCACAAATGATTAACGCGTTCATAAAATTCCTTTCACATTGCTGGGGGATATCGCCATGCCTTGGCGTTAACGGCCTTGATGTCCGTCAACCAAGGAAGTTGTCCGATGAATCACCCGCTGTACGGCCGTTCGTCCCGCTCCCTGTCGCACCGCCCGCTGGCGCTCGCCGTCGCCAGCTCGCTGCTGCTGGCCACCGCACTGCCAGCCATAGCCAGCGAATCACTCGAGGCCTGGCAGCAGCAGCGCCAGCTGCAGGCCGCGTGGGCGCAGCCCGCTGCCAGCACGGCACCCGCAGCGACAACCGCTGCGCCTGCCGCCAGCAGCACCGCCGTTCTTGGCAACCCGGGCGATCCCGCCAGCTGGCGCAGCGATGAATTCAACGCCGATTGGGGCCTGGCTGCGATGGGCGCGGATTACGCCTATGCACGCGGCCTGACCGGCAAGGGCGTACGCCTGGCGCTTTTCGATTCGGGCTCCGCGCTGGCGCATCCGGAGTTTGCAGGACGCAATACCTCCAGCATCACTATCGGTGCCCACTGCGCGACGCCGGGTGTGGTCGCGGGGACCGGTGCCTGCGGGCAGACCCGCGGCGAACAGCCCGGCTACAACTACTACGGCCTCGGTGCCGGCGTTCCGGCCGCACTCGCGGCACGCCTCATCGCGGCCGGCCAGCCCTATGGCTTCAGCTACGCCGACCACGGAACGCATGTACTTGGCACCATCGGCGCCAACCGCAATGGCACCGGCATGCATGGCGTGGCCTTTGGTGCGGATCTCACCGCCGCCCGCGTGTTCGGCGACACCTACTATGAGTGGCGCCTGGATCCGGACAAGTACTATCGCCCGCGCGCGGTGTACCGCACCGATCCGGATGACGCCGCCACGCTGGACATGTATGCACAGATCCAGGCGCAGGGCGTGCGTGCCATCAACCACAGCTGGGGCATCTCCACGCGCAACATGACCGCCGCCGCGCTGGACCAGCAGTACGCCAACATCGGGGCCGACTACGGCGTGTACGGCAGCATCTACGCCAGCAATGGCGATACCCCGGGCTCCACCCTCATCCAGGTGTGGTCGGCTGGCAACGGCAGCGGCGCGGTCGCCGGAATCACGGCCGCCATGCCGCGCTGGAAGCCCGAACTGGAACCGTACTGGCTTGCCGTGGCCAACGTCCGCCGGCCCAACGCCGCTGCGGGCGAAACCGACTATGTGATCGATGGCAGTTCCAGCATCTGCGGCGTTGCCGCCAACTGGTGCATCTCGGCACCCGGCACCGACATCGTCAGCACCATCGTGTCCGGCGATATCCAGGGCCGCGTCGAGAACACCTCCGCCTATGTGCGGCTGATCATCGACAGCGAGAACACTCAGTACGTCTATGGCACCAAGACCGGCACGTCGATGGCGGCGCCGCACATCACCGGCGCGCTCGGCCTGCTGATGGAGCGCTTCCCCTATCTGGACAACGCGCAGGTGCGCGACGTGCTGCTGACCACCGCACGCGACCTGGGTGCAGCAGGCATCGATCCGATCTACGGCTGGGGCATGGTGGACCTGAAGAAGGCCATCGAGGGCTACGGCTCGCTGCGCGTGGACACCAACGTGGTGATGAACCAGAAGGCCGGCGGCCTGAAAGTCTGGGAAGGCGATGCCTGGGACAACTGGACCAACGACATCGGTGGCCCTGGCAAGCTGACCAAATCCGGTATCGGCTGGCTGCGCCTGAGCGGCAACAACAGCTTCAACGGCGCGGTACTGCAGGACGGTACGCTGGAATTGAACGGCGCCAACACGCTTGCATCGGCGGTCGAAGTACAGGGCGGCCAGTTGCTGCTCAACGGCAGCCTGGTCTCCACCGCACTGACCACTACCGGTGGCGTGAGCACGGTCAGCGCCAGCGGCGTGCTGAACAACAGCAACCTGGTGATCAACGGCGGCGTGGTGTCCTTCAACGGCACGCAGACCGGCGGCACCACCACGGTCGGCGCCAATGGCCTGCTGAAGGGCGTCGGCACGCTCGGCAATACCCGCGTGGACGGCCTCATCGCGCCGGGCAACTCGATCGGCACGCTGACCATCAACGGCAACTACGTGCAGGGCGCCACCGGCGTCTATGCCGCCGAGCTGGCCCCGGGTGGCCGCAGTGACCAGTTGCACGTGACCGGCACCGCCACCCTTGGCGGCACGCTGGTCGCGCTGCCGGAGCCGGGTGTGTACTACCTCGGCGAGCAGTTCAACTTCCTGCGTGCCGACGGAGGCATCAACGGCCAGTTCGCCAAGACCGACTTCAGCGCGTTCTCCCCATTCCTGCAGTTCAGCCTGGCCTACGGCACCAACGGCACGCGCATCGACGTCGCCCGTGGCGCTTCACTGACCACCGCCGCGCACACGCCCAACCAGCGTGCCGTGGCGGCCGCCGCCGACCTGCTGCCGATCGCCCAGGGCCTGCCCAAACCACTGACCCAGCTGTTCCCGCAGCAGGTTGGAGGCGTGCTCGATGGCCTCAGCGGCGAGCTGCATCCGGCCACGGCCATCGCCTTGGTCGAGGGCAGCCGCTACGTGCGCGATGCCGCGTTGTCACGCCGTGCCGGCGCCGCCGCACCCGGTAGCGACGTGGGTGACGCGACGGGTGCATGGGTGCAGGCCATCGGTGGCAACAGCAAGCTGGACGGTGACGTCAACACTGCCCGCACCGAAGCCAACAGCAACGGCCTGCTGGTCGGCATCGACCGCGAGTTCTCCGGCTGGCAGGTCGGCGTGCTGGCCGGTACGGGCCGAACCGACGTGAAGCAGCAGGACCGTCGCGCCAAGTCGAAGATCGACAACACGCACTTCGGTGCCTACGCCAGCCACAACTGGGGCGGTTTCGGCCTGCGCGGTGGTGTGGCGTGGAGCAAGCACGAGGTGAAGAGCACGCGTGATGTCGCCTTCGCAGGCTTCAGCGACAGCCTGAGCGCACGCTACGACGCCCGCACCCGCCAAGCCTTCATCGAAGCCGGCTACCGCTTCGGTGGCCCGGAAGCCGGGCTGGAGCCCTACCTGCAGGTCGCACGTGTCGAAGTGGACCTCAAGCGCGTCAACGAACGCGGCGGAGCAGCGGCACTGCAGGGCAAGGTGGACGATACCGGAACCACGATCGCCATTGCCGGCCTGCGCTTCGACAAGGGACTGAAGGCTTCGTTCCAGCAGGAGAGCTGGCTGCACCTGCGCGGTGGCGTCGGCTATCGCCGCGCTTCCGGTGATCGCAGCCAGGTCGCCAACCTGGCCTTCGCCAACGGAAGCACGACGTTTGCGGTCAACGGCGCGCCGATCGCCGACAACGCGGTGGTGGCCGAACTGGGCCTGTCGGCCTGGCTGACCGAGCGCCAGCAGCTGGAACTGGGCTACAGCGGCCAGTACGGCAGTGAAAGCCGCGACCACAGTGCGAATGTGCGCTGGTCGGTGCGGTTCTAGTTCCCGTCACGTGTTCTCATGAAAGATTGGGGCGGCCTCATGGCCGCCCCTTTTTTCCACTGGCCGAGGCTAGCGGCGGCCGCGCAACATCGCCGCGGCGACCAGGCTGGCCACTGGCAGCAACAGCCCATACGCCACCAGCGGCCATACCGTATCGCCCGGCAGCAGCACCGTAGCCAGTGTTCCGAAGCAGGCCACGATCAGGCTCTGCATCGCGTAGTAGAGCGCCACCGCCATACCCGACGCATCGGCAAACTCACTCAACGCGCCGTTGGCAGCCACCGAAACCACCATCACCAGCCCCGCCGCGATGCCCCACATGGGCAGCACGACGCTGGCGAATGACAGTGGCAACTCCGCAGCGAGCGCCATCAACAACACACCCCCCACCATCACGCACAGGCCACGCACGAATGTGCCAGGCACCGCCCAGCGCGCGATGAACGTCTTCGCCATGCGCGACGTGAGGATCATCATCAGTGCCACCGTCGCGAACGCCAGGCTGAAGGTGATCTGGGAGTACTGCATGCGCTCGACCAGCACGCGCGGTGCGATCGAGAAGAACACGAAGAACGCGCCCATCGCGGCACTGAATCCCAGCGTGTAGACCCAGAAGGCACCACTGCGAAGAATTCTCTGCAGTGCCGGTCCAGCGTCTCTGCGCCCTGCGGGTCGGGTTTCCTGCCACAGGCGTTGCGCGCGCAGGACGGCGACCAGGCCAAGCACACCCAGCAGCACGAAGATCGCACGCCAGCCTGCTGCCGCAGCCACCAGTGCACCCAGCATCGGCCCCAGCGCCGGTACGAAGGCCAGCATCGAAGCGAACAGTCCATACAAGGACGCCCCCTGCGGTGTATCCGCGTATACGTCGCGGACCGTGGCAAATGTCGCTACCAGCGCTGCCGACGCGCCAATCGCCTGCACTGTGCGCCAGGCCAGGAAGAACCCGCTATTGCTGGACAGCGCCAGCGCGAACGAGGCAACGGTGAACAGCAGCGCCCCCAGCAACAGCACGGGGCGGCGCCCGATCCGGTCCGACAACGGGCCGAACAACAGTTGGCCGACGCCGAGCACCAGCAGGTAGATGCTCAGCGTCAATTGCACCCGCGCAGGCGATGTTCCCAACGCGCCGGGCATCAAGGGCACTACAGGCAGATAGATATCCATGGCCAGCGAGGCCAGGAGGTCGAACGGCGCCATCAGCGCAATGGCCGATGGCAGAGTATGGGCCCAACGCGGGGCCTGTCGATTGAACATGGGGAGTCTCCGCCCAGAGTGAGTCCGGCGGTGATCCATCCACTTCGCATGTATCGCAGGGATGTTCACCGCAACAACGTCTGCGTCGTTGTTGCGGCTCAGCGAACTGTCTGCGGACCGTTCCCGTTGTTCATGGTGCTCATTGTTGGCAGTGCGGAACCGGCAAGAGTGTAGCAGCGACCGATTCAGGGTGGCCGGGGCAGCGGTGCCGCCCCGGCCGCGGCGCCCCTGGGGAGTGGGACGCCGCTGATCGTCAGGCCGCCTTCATCGCATGCTTGCGCGCGCGCATCACGTTGTGGCACTCCTGCACTTCCGGCAACAGCTGGGTGACTTCCTGGCGTACCGCCGGCGGCAGCTCGTTGTCCTGCAGCACGTCCTTGAACGCGGCCAGCAGGCGGTCCTCCGATTCTTCCAGCTCGGCAACATAGCCGTAGTTGGTATCACCGAAGGCTGCACGCACCTTGCCGTAGAACTGCTGCATCGAGCCGACCACGGTGCCGTGCTCAGCCGGCTTGCCGCCGCTGGCGGCCACCGAGCCACTCAATGCGGCCACGATGCGACCCTTGACACCGGCAATGCGGGTGAACAGGGCCGACAGCTCGGCATCCTTCACCTTGGTCGCGGCCTCTTCATAGAACGACTTGCCGTCACGGGCGATCTCGATCAGGTCGTTGAGACGATGTTCGATGGTGGACTGGGTGCTCATGGCGTTGCTCCTGTATCGTCGTTTCGGGGGAGAAAAGCAGCCTCGACTGCGCTGCCTGTGGATCCACTCTGGACACGCTCGTGTGGTTCGCAGGTGAGCAACGATTGATACGTACATCACTTCACCCAACCCGCACTGACTTTTTCACGCGGCGGTGGCGCGTGGATCACATCGAGCGATCCTGGGCAGGGTCACCAAGGAACAAAGAGGATGATCAGCACGATCACCAAGACCGCAACGAGTGCTCCCATCAGCACGTTTCTCTGGCGCCAACTGGGCTTCGGTTTTCCGGGGGTATTCATGCCTGTTACCTGTCTCTGCGGATGACCCCGGCAGACTGATGTATCCAGGACAGTGCGTGCGTGCAGAACACGTGCAGGCAACGTGCAGGGCACCGCCCGCATGTCGATTTACGGCGCACTCGCTCGTCAGATCATCAAAGCCCTCCTTGACCGCGGACCGCTCCCATGCCTCCCATCCTCACCGCCTTCGCCACCTCCCCCGACCGCGGCCAGGGCCTGGCCCGTGACATGCGCGTGCGCTGGGCACTGGAGGAACTGGCCGTAGCCTATGACGTACAACTGCTCACCTTCACCGAAATGAAGCAGCCCGCGCACCTGGCACGGAATCCGTTCGGGCAGATTCCCACCTGGCAGGAGGGCGACCGGACCCTGTTCGAATCCGGCGCCATCGTCCTGCACCTGGCCGAACAGCACCCCGGCCTGCTGCCGCGCGATCCGGACGCCCGCATGCGCGCGATCATGTGGGTGTTCGCTGCGCTGAACACGGTGGAACCCCCCATCGTTGAGCGCTCCATGGCCTGGGTGCTGGAGCGCGAGCAGCCGTGGTACGCACAGCGGCTGCCGATGCTGGATGAGCGGGTTCGGGCGCGACTGGCGCAACTGTCGACATGGCTGGCCAAGGCGCCGTGGCTGGACGGCGATTTCAGCGTGGGCGACCTGATGATGGTCTCGGTGCTGCTGCGCCTGAAGAGCAGCGGGCTGCTCGACGAGTATCCGACGGTGGCCGCCTATGTGGCCCGCGCGACGCAGCGGCCCGCCTACCAGCGCGCCTTCGCCGCGCAGCTGGCGGTATTCCAGAACGGGTAGTTCCACGCCATGCGTGGAAACACTCAGCGCAAGCTGCGCCGGCAGGCGGCCTGCACCAGCATCAGCTGCGCCACCAGGATCAGCATTGCGCAGCCCGACAACAGCCAAGGGTCGATGTACCACTGCTCATTGAAACTGAAGTCGCCTGCGGAAATGCGTTTCCAACCGTTGAAGTGCTGCATCGCTGCGACCACGAAGGCGAAGCCACCCGCTGTGTACGACAACCAGGGCACGATGAGGCTCCCCGGGCGCGCGAACAGCGTCAGCAGGCCGAGCACGCCGATGACCGTGCGCTGCACGCGGCAGTACGGGCAGACATAGGCCATCCCGCTCCATTCCACCGCCCAGGCCAGCAGGCTGACCAGCACGGCCGCGCCTGCGGCGGCGTGCAGGACTTTCGGCGTGATCGTCATGCCACTCTCGTGTGCCATCCCGTGTTCCTTGGTTGAAAGACCCGGGCAGGGTAGCAGTGCTGCAGCCTCATCCCTTCTTGATGACGGTCCGCTTGCCGATGGTGCTGGTCTTGCCAGCGGTCGGCCTGGCCAAGCCAGGAATCAGGAAATCGGTGACCTTGTGGCCCATCGACACCTTGGACGCCAACCAACGCGGCATGCGCCCGCGACCGGTCCAGGTCAGGCGCTTGTATTCCGGGTCGCGATACTTGGGCGCGACTTTGCCGGATTTACGGCGGACGGCTTTTCGGGCGGGCGCAGGTGTTTCCGAGGCTTGGCCGCCAAAGAGTTCTTCAAGGGTGTAGCCGGCTTCGGCGGCGGCGGCCTTCAGCATCCGCCGCACCGCACTGGCCGGACGGCGGCTGGAAATCAGCTGTTTCCGCTGTTCAGCGGCAACCACCAGGGCACCCAGCTCGCGAAGGCTGAGCGATTCAATATCGATCGTCATGCGGGAAAGGTCTACTGCAGCGCGGCAGCTGTCAAGGCGCCTGGCCCGGCGCGTAGACACGGGCTTCACCGCCGGTGGGCTCCGATCGCCTGCGTCGGCCATCTCCGAGGACCTCGACGTGAGCACTTCATCGCATTCGCTCGCCTACCTGCTTGCACGCATCCTGCTGATGGCCCTGTTCCTGGTCTCCGGGCTGGGCAAGCTCGGCGATCTCAGCGGTACCCAGGGCTACATGGAGGCGATGGGAGTACCCGGCATCCTGCTCTGGCCGACCATCGCGTTCGAAATCGGCAGCGGCCTGTGCATCCTGCTCGGCTTCCAGACCCGGCTGGTGGCGGTCGTGCTCGCAGGCTTCAGCCTGGTCACCGCTTTCATCTTCCACCACAACTTCGCCGACCAGACCCAGCAGATCATGTTCCTGAAGAACCTGGGCCTCGCCGGCGGCTTCCTGCTGCTGGCCTGCACCGGGGCGGGACGCTACAGCATCGATGGGCGTGAGCGGCGCGGATGAGCACGCGGCATGCCGCCATCACCCCTGGTCCACGGGCGCGACGCGCTGCAGGCGCAGGTTGCGCCATGTCGGCTGGGAGCTGCGGAAATCCAGCGCCTCGCCATCGCTGGTGAACAACAATCCTGGCTCCACCTCAGCAACCAGGCGGATGCCATCGATGTACAGCCAGCCGTGTCGTTGCTCCAGCACAACGAACATCGATGGTTTGCCCCATTGGTCAACGCGATAGCGTCCCAGCCAGGGTTGCCAATGGGGCGCGTGCGGCCCGGTGGTCCCATCGATGGGATCGTTATGGTCCAGCCCGTCCTCGCCGTTGCTGCATTCCAGGTGCGCCGGCAGCATGTCCGTCGCCGCATGGTAGCGGTACGTCGCAACCTCTCCATCGGTGTCCACAGTGAACAGTTGATCGCCGTCGATGGCCGCAAAGCGGGTACCCTCGGCGTGCGCCCCTCGATGCAGTTGCAGTTCGCCGTTTCCGGCAACCCCGATCTTCGCCTTGCCGCTGCGCCCGATCCAGCTTCCCGCCATCCGCTGTACCTGGTCCTGGTTCAACCTGATCGGCGCCAGGGAAGACAGGGGCACGCGCGGCTGACGGGGCCCGAAACGTGCCGACAACAGCTGATCGAGCAGACGCTCGCCGATGCCGTACCCCGCAGACGTCGCGCGATTGAACATCGCGGCAAATCCAGCGTTTGCCTGCCTGCAGTAGGTGAACACGCACCCGAATCCGAAGCCCCCGCCGCGGTGGTGCAGCAGCCTCACCGGTGTACTGCCGTAGAGGCGTTCGCTGCGCATGACACCGAGCCCGTAGTCACCGCCCAAGCCGAAACCATGCATCTCGTCCCAAAGGTGAGGCTCGAGCAGTTGCTGCGCACCGGATCGGCCGCCACCGAGCAGGAAGCCAAGATACTTCGCCATGTCGGCGGCACTGGTCCACACGCCTCCCGACACCACCAGCGGCGTCACCGGCGGTACCTGCGTATGGCCTTCCTGGGTTCCCAGTGCCCGCACCTTGCTTGCCAGGTAGACCGACGCATCGGCCGTACTGTCGTGCATTCCCAGCGGCTCGAAGATCCGGCGCTGCAGCCAGGCCGGATAGCTGATGCCCGCAACCTGCTCAAGGACATGACCGGCAAGGTCGAAGCCCAGGTTGGAGTAGCGATAGCGCGTACCCACCGGAAAGCGCAGCCATGTCTGCGAGATGCTGCGGACGTGCGCATCAAAGCCCGGCGACGCCGGTTCGTAGTTGTTGCCCAGTGGCGCCTCGTGCGTGAATCCCGCGCGATTGGCAAGCAGCAGGCGCAGGCTGATGCGCCCCTGTGGAGCATGCTCGAAGCGGCTGCGCACCGTGAACGACGGCAGATAGCGGGTAATGGGCGCGTCCAGATCAAGGATGCCGTCCTGCACGGCCAACAGCACCGCCACCGCCGCGAAGTTGTTCGAGGTGGACTGGATGCTGAACATCGTGCTGGCGTCTACGGGCACGCTGCCCTGGCCTGATACGTGACCGAAGCCTTCAGTCCAGCGCACCTGCCCGCCTTCGACCAGGCAGACGGCAACGGCACCGATGCCGCTGCCGTCCATGGCCGAGCGGATCACGCCGCGTTCCGCGTCGATCAGGCTCGCAGTGGTGACGGTTGGCTGCGTCACCGCAGCAACGCCGGTGGGCATGAGCGTGGCCGCCGGAACGGCAGCGGCGTTGGCCAGGAAGGTGCGACGACTGAGCGTACCAGGCATCAGATCACTCCACTTCAGGATGCCGCCATCTTCCCGCCAGCAGAAATGGCAGGCCATGTGTCATTCGGCACAGAGTGCGGTGATCGATGAAGCTGCACCTTCGCCGGCTGCGCAGGCCTCAGCCCGGAGGGGGCGGCAAGCGGATTCCCTGCGCCAAAACAAAGGCGCGGGACTCGCTCCAATAGGCCTGTGGCGGTTCCCGCAGCTCGGGTCGCGCCCAGTAGTCGTTGCCATGCAACGCGCTCATCACATGGCACCAGCCGTCACGCGGATCGTGAACCTGAAATCGCCCGCGATGATGGCGCGGATGATACGCGTAGTGGCCAAGCGCCTCCTGGCGCGCTTCATCCGGCGAACGACCCGCCTGATGGACCAGCGTCCATGCACGCATGTGGCGTGCATGCGCAAGCGCGCCAAGGTACTCGTCCTCATCCAGCAGCGGCACCTGCTCACCGCGGGCCAGGCACAGTGCGTCCGATTCGGCTTCGTAGTCCAGCGACGGATGCGCCAGTTCCGGGTGCTGCTGCCAATACCCTTCGCCCTTCACGTGCAGCATCGCCCAGTGCCAGGGCTCGTCGTGGAAGATCAGCGCGTGTTCGTATTCGCGGCCGGGGCTCTGGTCGGGATAGCGCTTCCGTGCCTGTTCGAGCGCCTGCGCCTCGGGCACCTGGCCATAGTGGACCAGGCACCAGGCGAACAGGTGCCGGCTGTCTTCGATTTCGGTGGCGAAGTCTTCCACCGGTGTATCGGTGTTGGGCATGGTCGATCCCTGTGTGCGGATCAGATGGTACCGACGCTGCAGGGTGCGTGGGGGGCGGGGGCAATGAGATCTGCAACAAGTCGTGCGAGGTCGCGTGGGGGCCCATCACGATTCGAATCTGGAATCGACGGAGTATGGGACCTCTACAGCGCTTCCACGCGCCTCCACAGACCTTCCGGCCGTAGTCCACGCGGCTGATTCCCAGGCCCCGCGACCATCTTCGCTCATCTTTGTGCACCTCCTTCCGCTGACAAAAGGTCGCCGAGCGGTCGCCAATGGGCGCAATGAAGGGAATGCTCGGAGAGAACGGACTGGCCACCTTGCCGATCGGCAAACGGGCCTTGGATCCAGCGTCGCATGGTGTGGGCTGCCCGGATGTGCGGAAGCTCGCCGGCGGTGGGCTCAGGTTCCGCTGCAGATACACCAAGGCCAACGGTCAACGCGATCGCGTCGCGGCCGCACCACGAGGGAGGGCGCAACCTTCGCGGTGAGATCGCAACTGCGGCGGCCGCCGTCGGGCTAGCGAGAGAACAAGCCAATTGCTACCGCGGCACGGAATGGCCATTTTGCCACTCATGCGCTCGCCTTCCGAGGAAGGGTATTTGTCGCTTTACGTCCACCGATGCGTGATTGAGAACACCCAAGAGCCAAGCGTAGCCAGCTGCAACGAATTTCTGGTTGACAGTGAATTTCACCCCGCAATATGAAACCCCGGGAATCGAGAGGCAGGGGATCAGCGCCGAAATCAGTTATCACCACGGCCCGAGGTCCAGTCCATCGCAAAGCTCCGCCACGACAAGGGAAAAAGAATCAGGTGAAGATCAGTAGAAGTCTCACATATGGAATGTTCGTCATCGGCGTAGTCGCAACCATTTCCTGGTCGACCTGCAGACCATCCGATGTCACAGGAAGCAAAGGAGATGAGGTTCCTCCCAGTGAAAAAAGCACTTCGCCAACGCATGTCGCATCTGAATCAAGCATTCATCAATCCTTGCGTTCACCACACCAATCCATCGAATCAACAGTGGCTTTGGGTGGCAAGGCATTTCTGCTCAAGATCGAAACACCTCACTACGAAGGCGACGCCTCACATTGACAGGCGCATCACGGCTGCACGGGCGGGCGATGCCCAGTCGAGCTATGAGATCCATAACCGCATTGCCAGTTGCAAGCGAGCGCTTAACTCAGGTGATGCCGATGAGTACAAGGCCTACGCATCAGTGGGCCTGGGGGAGCAGTACTCAAGGAAAATCGATCAGGAGATTGACCACTGCCAAGGGCTGATAGGGCGAACGGAACTCGGAGATGAGAATTGGCTCTCTCTAGCTGCCGCCCAAGGGTCGGTCGAAGCGAGACTGATCTTCGCCAAAGACCCGAAAGCCATCATTGGAAACTTGACCGAAGCGCTCAAGGATCCGGAACGAATAACCAATTATCGAAGGGATGCGATTGATTATCTAAATGAGTCGGTTTCACAGGGAAGCGTCGACTCGATTGAAGCCCTTGCTGACATCCATGACCGAGGGATCATTGCCGATAAATCCCCTGAAAATAGCCTTGCATACTGGCTCGCATATCAGCGCGCGCACCCCAATAGCCAATCGACGGCATCCATTGCGAGACTCTCCAAACTGTTGCAGCCCAACCAGATAGAGCGATCCAACGAGATGTCTGAGGCTATATACAGATCCTGCTGCTTGTAACCCAACAGAAGTTTCCTACTCACCCAACATGGCGCACGATGAAAGCAATTATTTCGAAGAAATGGTTGATTGCAACCTCCCTGGTTGTCGCAATTGCCGCCCTTCCCGTGGCTTATGCGATTTGGCCCTTTGATCCTGCCCCCACCGTCTTTGGCCCAGTCAGCTGTGGTACGTGTCAGTTGCAGGCTCGAATTCCAGACAATGCCACGAAGGCGTTCCTGAATAGATACAGAGATGTAACAAACCAGCAGAGAAAGGGGGGATTCGAATTCTCAATTCAGGCAGGTTCCAAAGTCATCGTCTGCAACGCGACGCACTGCGCTACCTACGAGTTGACAGACAGCAATGACTGGAATGGAACCAACCAGGAGCCCATCACGCGTCCACCCTCCAGTCGCGGCGGCGCTGGCGCCGGCAGCGGAGGAGGTAGCGGTGGCACGGGCGGAGCCAATCTGGGTGGAGGCTGCCACGGCAACTGCGGAGGCAGCGGCAGCGGAAGGGTAACGGTCAAACCGATTACTCCTATTCGCCCGAGGTAGCTTTGGAAACGCAGAACAGATCAGGCAAGCGGGATCACCACGTCCCGCAAGTAGGGGGGGGGGGCATAGGCAATGGGTGTGCGCGCAGTGCACTACATCACCCTACCAAATGCTCGCAATCACCACTTTTGCCACTCAAGATCCCGCTGCTCGCGCCAGCCATCTGGCTCGCGTTCTAGTTCGTAGAGATCAAAGCTCGACCGACACCCATTGATGAGGAGCGCGTTCCGCTCATCCAACTGCGGTTCGACTAGCCTAGCGAAACTCCGGTCCTCGGTCACCGATACGACCAGACGATACTTTGGCCGCACCGTCCTGGTCCAAGCAAGCATCCGCTGCAAGTGACTCCAGAACGGGGCGAGCGTTGCTACCTCATGATGATCCAAGCATGAAGGTTGGGGTGCACACGCTTCCTGCCAGAATAATTGCCCTTGTCTCGAGAAGAGCACCGCCGATACTCGCCTCTCCATTCCAGCAACATGATCTACACCAGATGCCCAGTCCACCGTCCATCACCGACATCAGCTCAGATATGAAGCGGAACTGCTCATGATCCCAAGTCGCTCGAATGCTCAACTTGCGGCAACCTTACTTCGCAGTCCTATCAACGTTTTCCTCTTGCCCCCATAGCTCGCCCCTTCCAACTAAACGAACAATCTAACACTGCGCGAAATCTCCCAGATTCGCTATCAGGTGGGGGTTCCGACCCGTGCATCACAAGACGCTGTGCTAGATTCGGGACAGTGTTCCTGGCGCGAGAGGTACCTTCATGGATGCATGGCTCAACAAATGCGCTACTTCATCAAGGCGCGGAGATCGGAGTCACCTCCGGCTTGCAGCGTATCGCTGCCTCTCAATAGCCGTTTCAGCGTTGATACTGTCAGCGTGTTCGAGCGGTGCCTCACCAACCCCATCGCATAAATCTAATCAAAGACAGTCCGTCAAATCAGGGAGTGAAATTGGTATGGAGCGATTCAAGAACGACATCGAGCGCCTGTCTAGTGTACGTTTTGATGATGTCGACGCGTTAAATGAACAGCTCCACACGCATCTGGGAGAGCCGACACGCCAGGACGTGATGGACGAACGGATCGCAGAACACGGAATGTTGGGCGACCTTGAGGTCCGGAACATCAGGCTGAGAAGTGCTGCTGACGATCCTGCACTCGCGAACCTGATCTTTGAGATCGCACCACCAAGCATTGCGCTCAAGGAAATCATCTGGGAAAACTCGACCAAACATCCACCTCGGCCTGACGCGCCTGGCTCTCGCCCTTACTGGTCTGCGCAGGTGAACGATGCAAAGGTCGTGCTCGGACTCGATTCCGATAACGTGACGCTGACCTACATATCGATCAGTCAGCGCTGATCCCTGTTATTGCGAAGGAGCCGGAGCATGGAGCGTACTGAAGAATCTGGACTGCCACAGCCGCAGGAGGGAGGCCGCCCAGGAGCCACACGGCGTCCCGCATCGCCATTGGACGACCCCTCCTTGGCGCCGCTTCTAGCAAAATCCCCAACACTTCAGGCGGGCCTCACCCAGGCGAGGCGTGAAGGTATCGTTATCCAATGGGGGGCAGCCGGTGAAGGCACTTATCTTATACCCGGCGTCAAGATCGTTATTGACGAGAATGCGATTGGGCAAGGCTCAAGGATCGCAAGTTCTCTTGCTCATGAAGTTGGGCACCATCTCTTCACCGAACCCGAAAATCGAACTTCTAAGCAAGCCTATGTGAACAGCGAGCTGCGAGGAGAAGCCGCCGCGACTCTCAACAATGTCCAGGTCCAGCGTGAGATCGTTGCAGCTGGCGGTCCAGATATTGGCGTTTCCGGCACAGGTAATCGTCCACAACAATACGGAACCATTGCGGCGGAACTCCAGGCCGGACGGATCAACCGTAACCAAGCACTTGGGCAGATCGCTGAGGTGTTCAAGACAGAGGCGCCGTCTGTTGGTCCTCATGCGACATACGAACTCTACTATGGCGACTACTACGATCGGGAAATAGCACCCACGCAACGGCGGCGTAGGCCAGATCCAGAATTTGACGCCGAGCGCATTGCGGTTGCGGGAAGAGTCGGTTCGGACAGCGACGACTCGCCCTCACGGCAGCGAGCATCCTCCTCAGCCCCTGAACTCGGCGATGCTGACCGCTCTCTCTACATGCAGATTAGGGCAGGTGTGGAACGCCTGGACGCAGAGCATGGGAAACCCTGGGACGAGTCGAGTCAGCGCATGTCTGCAAGCTTGCTGGTACTGGCGAAGGAGCAGGGCCTTTCACGGGTTGACCATGTTGTCTTGAACAACCCGACAGAGAACCTAGCTCGAGGTGAGAGGGTCTTCATAGTCGAGGGAGCAATGGACGATCCCGCCCATCGTCGAGGCCATATGAATACGATGGATGCGCTTCGCGCACCGGAGGCGGAATCGCTCCATCGCGCTGATGCGTTGAGCCAATCACAAGCAGCGAGCCTTGAACAACAACCGGCACAGCAGGCACATACGCGAGACGGGCCATCGTTCTCGAGATAAAGCCGTCACTGTGCTATCGGCGCCATTCATTCCACCGCCTTGGCCCAAAAGTGAGCGCCCACGCTGCAGCTCGGGCGCTCTCGAATCATCATGCGGTCGCCTCCAGTTCGAAGGGTTCGAAGCGGATCACGTCCTGGCCCAGCCACTCGTTAATAGCTGCCATGCGCGTCTGCAGCGGCGCCAGTTCCATCGCCGCCCACACGCCCGCCGCGTCGCGGATCGACCCAAGCCCGCCACTGTTCTGCGGCACGATACCCAGAAGCTGCGGTGGCACCCGGAGCACCGCCGACATGTCATCGCGGGTCACACTCTTGATCCCGGTGAACTCATCTCGGACCGCCACCTCACTGACCGGGATCACCTGCAAGCCGTCCTTCTTCCCATTGGGCGAGTGCACGAACAGGTTCTTGAAATTGCCCGGCCCGCGCGACTGCCGCAGCGCGTCGCGCAACGCGTCCACGTCCAAGCCCTCGGGTTGAGGGTCGGTCATGTAGAGGATGTAGCCGGCGTGCGAACCGTTGTTGTAATACTTCCGGCGGAATAGCGTGGCCGACTCGTTCAGCAGCGCGGCCTGTACGGCTGGCATCCACTCCGGCAGGCCGTAGATCTCCTGATCAGCATCTGCCTCTCGCAGCTGGAACACCTCACCGGCGGGAAACTCATGCTCTACCCGTCCGGCACGCACCGGGAAGAACTCACCGGGCTGCACGCCACGGCGCACGTACTGCGCCAGCGGCACCGCCAGACTGTGCGCGGCTCCTGACATGGGGCGGCGACGCTCGACATACCCCATGCCGAAGGTGGTGTAGTCCAGCGCCAGCTGCGAGAACGCCTCACGGCTCAGCAGCCGGTGCTGTCGGAACGTGCGCACCAGCATGTTGCGTTTGAATGTCAGGCCGCTGTGCAGGTACGGGTTGGAGCGCGTTGTGCGCGACAGCCCTTGCAGATCCACCGGTGGCTCGAAGTAGCGGCCATTGCGCCAGCATTCGAGGTAGTCGAGGAAGCCGCGTGATTCCAGCACAGGGCTGGCCTCGCCAAAGGTGAAGGCTTCGATACTCACCGGCGGCGCGGCGATGGCGCTCTGGTCGGTGTCGGTCATCAGAAAATCTCCATGGTGCCGCGCGCAGCCCGTCCGCCTTCCAGCGGCTCGCTCTGCAGCGCGTGCGTGAGTGCCCAAGCCAAGTCAGCATGGCCGGTGGTACGCGAGCGCCCGGCGGTGTAGGTCACCTGGCGCCCGCTCGGGGTGATGGTTTTCTGGATCGCCAGCAGTGACTGCGTGAGGTCGATACAGCCGGCGTCGTATTCCAGCCGTTCGTCATTGATTACGTCATAGGCTTTCAGCACCAGCCGCGCTTTCACCTCGGGCGAATAGTTGAAGACAGTCACGCCGGGGAAGAACTGGCGCACCAGCTGAGCAACGCCGGTGCCCATGCCGGTCGCATCCACGCCGATGTAGGTCACCCAATAGCGCTTGGTGATCTGCTCGATGAACGCCGCCTGGTCTTTGAACTCCATGCCCTTGAACTGGTGGCGTTCCAGCACGCGGAACTTGCCCCCAGGCACCAGCGGCGGGGCCACAACCACGATGCCCGCGCTGTCGCCGGTCTCAGCCGGGTCGTAGCCGATCCACACGGCGCGGTCGCCGTAGGGCCGGACGGCAAACGGCTTGTGGTCGTCCGCCCATTCGACCCAGCTATCGACCTGGCAGGGCTGCAGCATCGTGAGCGGGAACACACTGGCGCTGTCGTCCACGAACTCGCACATCAGCAGGTTGGCGAACTCCTCGGCGCTGTAGTCACGGCGCAGTTCCTCGATATCGAACAGGTCACAGCCACGGTCCGCCGCGTCCAGCACGGTCACGATCTGGCGCCAGATGGCGTCCTCGCAGGGCCTGCCACCCATCAGGCGCGCATGGCTCACGTCCAACACCGAGGGCAACCGTGGCGACAAGCAGGATGCGGCCGGGCACAATCGCCCACCACTACGGGCCGCTACGATCACGACTTGCCAGTCGTGAAACCACCTCGCAAGCGTTGAGTTTTCCCGCGAATTTTCCCGCCGGCACAAAAAAGGCACTTGGGCGTAAGCCTAAGTGCCTGTTTTTTTTTATGGTGGGCCCACCAGGATTCGAACCTGGAACCAAGGGATTATGAGTCCCCTGCTCTAACCGTTGAGCTATAGGCCCTGCGCAGCGCCACAGTGTAGTGGAGGCCGCCCACGATCGGCTACCCGGCAGCAGCAAGAGCCTCAGCAACGCGCCCCAACCGCTTCTCCGCCGCTTCCGCAAACCACATCTGCCGCCGCAGATGTGCCTGGAACAGCGCCACCGTCCGCCTGGCCTCTTCCAGTCCCTTCTGGTTGCCGCCGCTGAAGCCGGCAAGCAACCCAGCTTCAGGCAGCGTCAGCAGCGCATACGTCGTCCGACGTGCAAACCCCAACGGATCCTCACACTCATCCCGCATCACCTCATCCCAGTTCAGCAGCGGCGGGAAATCGATTTGCACGGGCTCAGGCATATCGTGCTCCACATCATTCATGGCGTGACTCCAGATGCATGACGAATCAGTGCCGCAGGCCGCATGTGATGTACGTGACCTGCTGCGCGCTTGCATCAGCGCCGATGAAGATCGGCCTGCCTACGCGATGTGTTGAGCATCTGCACGGTCAGCGTGCGACCGCCGCGGGACGTAATCAAATGGCAGATGCGACATCGTCAGGATCCGACCGGCATGGCCGGGAGCTACTAAAGAAAAACCCCGCACCAGGCGGGGTTTCTCTCAACGCTTCAACAGCCGCTGGCTATCAATCGATATCCAGGAAGCTGCGCAGCTGCTCCGAACGGCTCGGGTGACGCAGCTTGCGCAGGGCCTTCGCTTCGATCTGGCGGATGCGCTCGCGGGTCACGTCGAACTGCTTGCCGACCTCTTCCAGCGTGTGGTCGGTGTTCATGTCGATGCCGAAGCGCATGCGCAGCACCTTGGCTTCCCTCGGGGTGAGGCCGGCCAGCACGTCGCGAACGGTTTCGGACAAGTTGATGTTGGTGGTGTTCTCGATCGGGGACTCCACGTTGGTGTCCTCGATGAAGTCGCCCAGATGGGAATCCTCGTCGTCGCCGATCGGGGTTTCCATCGAGATCGGCTCCTTGGCGATCTTCATCACCTTGCGGATCTTGTCTTCCGGCATGTCCATTTCCTTGGCCAGCTCCTCCGGCGTAGCCTCGCGGCCATACTGCTGGAGCATCTGGCGGGAAATGCGGTTCAACTTGTTGATCGTCTCGATCATGTGCACCGGAATACGGATGGTGCGCGCCTGGTCGGCGATCGAGCGGGTGATCGCCTGGCGGATCCACCAGGTGGCGTAGGTCGAGAACTTGTAGCCGCGGCGGTACTCGAACTTGTCCACGGCCTTCATCAGGCCGATGTTGCCTTCCTGGATCAGGTCGAGGAACTGCAGGCCACGGTTGGTGTACTTCTTGGCAATCGAGATCACCAGGCGCAGGTTGGCCTCGACCATTTCCTTCTTGGCCTTGCGCGCCTTGGCTTCACCGTAGGCCATGGCACGGCTGATTTCCTTCAGCTCTTCCAGGTCCAGCTGGGTCAGCTTCTCGATGTCGATCGTCGCCTGCTGTTCGGCGATGATCTGGTCCTTCACTTCGCGCAGGGCCGACGACCACTTCTGCTTGCGCTTCAGTGCGTCTTCCACCCACTCCAGGTTGGTCTGGTTGCCTTCCCAGGAACGGATGAAGTCCTTGCGCGGCATGCGCGCGGTGACGGTGGCCAGGTTCAGCACACGGCGCTCATGCGACTTGATGTCGGCCATCGTGTCGCGCAGCTGCTTGGTCAGCACGTCGGTCAGCGGCAGCGGCAGCTTCAGGGTGACGAACACCGCCGACATCTCTTCGCGCAGGCGCGGCAGGTTCTTCTTGTCGCCCTTGGTCGCGGCCTTCTTGAAAGCGTTGAAGGCATCGCTCAGTGCCTGCATGCGCGCGGCGACTTCCTCCGGATCCGGACCGGTCGGTGCGGCTTCTTCATCGCCACCGTCGACATCGTCGTCCTCGTCCTCGTCGCCTTCGGCGTCCGCATCGGCGCTGTCATCGGCAATGACCGCCGGCGGTGCCGGCTCTTCGTCGACCAGGTCGTTGAAGCCGACGATCACTTCGGCCAGGCGCTTCTTGCCTTCCTTGTGGGCTTCGTAGTCGTTCAGCAGCGACTCGACCGAAACCGGGAACTGACCCAGGGCGGCCTGGACCTGCGAAAGGCCTTCCTCGATGCGCTTGGCGATGGCGATTTCGCCTTCGCGGGTCAGCAGCTCGACGGTGCCCATTTCGCGCATGTACATGCGCACCGGGTCGGTGGTACGGCCACCTTCGGTGTCGAGCGCGCTCAGCGCGGCGGCAGCTTCTTCAGCCGCAGTGTCATCGACTTCGCGGTTGCCGGTGTTGCCATCGTTGAGAAGCAGGGTTTCCACATCCGGCGCAACTTCATGGACATCAATGCCCATGCCGTTGATCATGCCGATGATGTCTTCGATCTGTTCCGGGTCGACCATGTCGTCCGGCAGATGGTCATTGACTTCGGCGTAGGTCAGGTAGCCCTGTTCCAGGCCCTTGCTGATCAGTTGCTTGATTTCGGATTGGGCAGGACGTTCGTTGGCCATGTAGTGCTCGCGCCACCGGCTAGGGAGAAATAGGGAACGTAGCATTATACCAGCCCGGGGCCCCGCCTGCCGGGCGGTGGTCCCGCAGGCTCAGGGCCTGAGAAGGAAGGTCACGGGACCGTCATTGACCAGGCTGACGACCATATGGGCACCAAATCGGCCCGTTTCCACCCCGGGCGCGTGATTTTCACGACAGATCTCGACAAATCGATTGAACCCGCGTTCAGCCTCGTCCGGCGGTGCGGCGGTCGTGAAACTGGGGCGCATGCCCGAACGGGTATCGGCGGCCAGGGTGAACTGGCTGACCAGCAGCAGGCCGCCGCCGGTGTCGCGCAGCGACCGGTTCATCTTCCCGGCCTCGTCGGCGAACACCCGGTAGCCCAGCAGGCGCTCGGCCATCCGTCGCAGCTGGGCCTCGGTATCGCCCGGTTCCATGCCGACCAGGGCCAGCAGGCCGGGGCCGATCTGCCCCACCACTTCCTGGTCGACGTGGACGGCGGCCTGGCTGACGCGCTGGATCAGGACGAGCATCGTGGGCTTCCAATGAACAGGGCCGGCCACGATAGCAGCGCCCTTGGCTAAACTGGCGCCGATGAATCCGCAACGCAAAGCCCGGCTGGTCTACCGCGCCACCACCCTGTTCGCCCGCCTGCCCTGGCCAGTGCTGCGGGGATTCGCGCATGCCCTGGCGTGGACGTGGGTCCGTCTCAACGCTCGCGAGAGCCGCGTCACCCGTCGCAACCTGGAACTGGCCTACCCGGAACTGGACGGTCCGGCGCGCGACCGCCTGCACCGCGAGCTGCTACGCTCCACCGCCCTGCAGGCCATCGAGACGCTGCGGCTGTGGAGCCAGAGGCCCGCCGACAACCTGCGCCTGCACCTGAAGCAGCGCCACGGCGAAGCCCTGTACGACGCGGCGCTGGCCAGCGGCAAGGGCGTGATCGTGGCCGCACCCCACTTCGGCAACTGGGAGCTGCTGAACCAGTGGCTGGCCTCGCGCGGGCACATCGCCATCGTCTACAAGCCACCGGAGGACGAGGCCAGCGACGCCTTCCTGCAGCTGGTGCGGGGCGGCCAGAACGTGCAGCAGGTGCGCGCCGAGGGCCCCGCCGTGCGCCAGCTGTTCAAGGTGCTCAAGGACGGCGGTGCCACCGGCATCCTGCCCGACCAGCAACCCAAGGCCGGCGACGGCGTGTTCGTGCCGTTCTTCGGCGTGCAGGCACTGACCATGACCCTGGTCAACCGGCTGGCCGAGCGCACCGGCGCCACCGTGCTGTATGGCTGGTGCGAGCGCATCGGGCCGGACATGGAATTCGCCCTGCACATCGAGCCGACCGACCCGGCCGTGGCCGACCCGGACCCGCAGGTGGCGGCCACAGCGCTCAACGCCGGCATCGAGCGCATCGCCCGCCGCGACCCGACGCAGTACCAGTGGACCTACAAGCGCTATACGCTGCGGCCACCGGGCAGCGGCGAGGAAGACCCGTACGCGACCGAAGAGCATCCGCACTGACGGTCGCACCACGCGGGCCCGTCCGGCCCCTGCGACCGGCGGCCGCACCACGTTGAATACGACGCCGTCGCCCCCATAGAGACTGCGATGTCCGCCTCCCCCGGTCCTGCCATGCCTGCTGCCTCTTCCCTGTTCGGCGACCCCGCCGCGATCCGCTGCGAACGCGCGGTGGCCGAACTGCGTGCCGGTCGCCCGGTACTGCTCCACGATGGCCAGGGCCAGCGCCTGGCGGTGATTGCACTGGACAGCGCCACTGCCAGCAGCTTTGCCACGTTCGCCGCTGCCGCGCGCGAGCGCCACTACCTGTTCCTGACCGCCACCCGCGCCCGCGTGCTCGGCGTGGAAGCACCGGAAGGCGCGCGCCTGCCGCTGGCCGGCATTGACTTCGATACCCTGCCCTCGCTGGGTTACCTGCGCGAGCCCGGCCCCATGCCCGACGACTGGGCGGCCGGCGACGCCTTCGATGCCGGCGCGGTGGAGCTGGCCCGCCTGGGCCTGCTGCTGCCGGCGATGGTCGCGGTGCGCCTGGACGTGGATGACCACACGTTCGACGGTGCCGCCGAGGTGGCCCTGTGCGACCTGGCCGAAGGCGCAGCACATGCGGCCCACGACTACGAACTGGTGGCGCGTTCGCCGGTACCGCTGCGCGACGTCGGCATGACCACCTTCGCGGTGTTCCGCGGCGGCGTGGCCCAGCGCGACCAGGTCGCGATCATCGTCGGCGAACCGGACCTGTCGTCGGTGGTACCGGTACGCGTGCACTCCTCGTGCCTGACCGGCGACCTGTTCGGCTCGCTCAAGTGCGACTGCGGCGACCAGCTGCGGCGCGGGCTGCGCAAGCTGAAGGAACTGGGCGGTGGCGTGCTGCTGTACCTGGACCAGGAAGGCCGCGGCACCGGCATCGCCGCCAAGATGCGCGCCTATGGCTACCAGCACGACGGCCTGGACACCATCGACGCCGATGCGCAGCTGGGCTTCGGTGCCGACGAACGCCGCTACGGCAGTGCGGTGGCGATGCTGCATGGCCTGGGCATTTCGCGCGTGGCTCTGCTCAGCAACAACCCGACCAAGGCACAGCGCCTGCGCAATGCCGGCATCGAGGTGCTGGACTGCATTCCGGTCACCGGCGAGATCACCGCCGAAAACGAACACTACCTGCGCACCAAGGCCGATCGTGCTGGCCACCTGCTGGATGTCGATGCGCTGATCCAGGCTGCCCAGTAACGCAGCCGACCTGCTACCGTCTGCGCGGTGCGGCCACCGCCGCCGCCGCTCGCCCTGCCACCTGACGGAGCCCGCGTGACCGACGTCGCCCCTATCGCCCCGACCACCGAAGCCTGGCAATCGCTGCCGCAACGTGCCGCCCGCCTGGCCGCACTGGAAGGCGCCTTCGGCGGACTGTTCGTACCGGGTCTGCCACTGGCCGCAGCTGCCTGGTTCTTCGATCTGCCCGGCGGCCTGTGGACTGCCGCCCTGGGGCTGCTGATCGGCATCCTCTTCGGCGCCTGGCTCGGCCGCCGGCGACTGACCCGCACCCGCTGGCGCCTGGATGACCAGGGCCTGGGCCTGCGCCGCGACCTGATGTGGCAGCTGGAAACCCGCATTCCCATATCGCGCGTACAGCACCTGGACCTGCGCCGGGGCCCGTTGGAGCGCCGTGCCGGCCTGGCCACGCTGATCGTGCACACTGCCGGCACCCGCATGAGCGCGGTCACCGTCAACGGCCTGGATGAAGCCGACGCCGAGCGCCTGCGCGACACCCTCTCGCACCAGCTCGACCAGGACGCCGACGCCCTGTGAGCCTGCCGCCGCCCCTGCCCGCATCGCTGCCTGCCGGTGGCGAGGACCATCGCCTGCACCCGTGGTCGTGGCTGTTCGTACTGCTGATGCAGCTGCGACACTACTTCCTGCCGCTGGTCGCGCTGCTGGTGTTCGGCCAGCGTGGCGAGCGCGACCCGATGTGGGCGCAGTTGATTCCACTGTCGGCGATCGCGGCACTGGTGCTGGTCTCGGTGCTGCAGTACCTCAGCTACCGCTACCGCATCGGCAGCGATGCCATCACCGTGCGCAGCGGGCTGCTGGCGCGCAACCGCCGCGAGATCCCGTTCGCCCGCATCCACAACGTGGAAGTGCGGCAGAACCCGTTGCACCGGCTGTTCGGTGTGGCCGAGCTGCGCCTGGAATCGGCCGGCGGCGTGCGGCCGGAAGCCGAGATGCGGGTACTGAGGCTGGACCAGGCGCTGGCGCTGGAACGGCTGGTGCGCCAGCGTGGGCAGGCACCGCAGCCCGCCGGCGTCGTCGCCACGCCCTCGATCACCGGGACCGACACCGAACAGGTGCTGCTGCGCCTGTCGAGCTGGGACGTGGTGCGCATGGGCCTGCTCTCCAACCGCGGATGGGCACTGGCGATCGCCGCCTTCGGCGTGCTGTTCCAGACCGTGCCGCGGCCGGTGATGGACGCGGCCATCCAGCGTGGCGGCAGGGAGGCCTTCGGCTACGCAAGCCACCTGCATCCCGGCGTGGCCGGCGCCTTCCTGCTGCTGGCCGCAGCCCTGCTGCTGGGCTGGCTGGCGCTGCGGGCGTTGTCGGTGGTGCTGACCCTGCTGCGCTATCACGGCTTCACTCTCAGCGAGCAGGATCGCCGGCTGACCGTCTCGGCTGGCCTGGTCAGCCGAACCCGCAGCAGTGTCGCGCGTCGCCGCATCCAGGCCTGGACGCTGTACGAGACCACCCTGCATCGCTGGTTCGGCCTGCGCCAGCTGCGCGTCGACAGCGCCGCCGGCGGCCCTTCGCGGGATCAGGACCGCGCTCTGCGCGAGCTGGCACCGCTGGCCCCGGCAATGCGCTGCGAGCAGCTGGTGCAGCACCTGTTGCCTCAACTGCAGTGGCCGCCGGCGCAATGGCAGTCCATTCCGCAGCGTGGCTGGTGGCGGCTGTGCCTGGGCGCGCTGCTGCTGGTTCCCCTGCTGGCCGCCGCCGCGTACTGGCGCTGGGGATCATGGGGCCTGATCGTGCTGGCCTGGCTGCCGCTGGCGCTGCTTGTGGCCCACCGGCAGATGGCGCGCATGGGCTGGTATCTGGATGACCACTACGTCGCCGTGCGCGGCGGCTGGTGGAAGCGCTGGTGGCGCTGGGCCGAGCTGGACAAGGTGCAGGGCCTGCGCCTGCTGCGCTCGCCACTGGACAAGCTGCTGGGCACCAGCAGCCTGCAGCTGGATACCGCCGGCGCGCATGGCGATGTGGCATTGATCCTGCACTACCTGCCGCAGGCGCAGGCGCAACAGGTGATGGATCAACTGGCGGCCGCGCTGGCGCGGCGCAAGCTGCGCTGGTAGGTAGTGCCGGCCGCTGGCCGGCAACCGCAGACATCCCCGAGGTTGCCGGCCAGCGGCCGGCACTACCGCGGCCGGGGGCCGCGCATCCACGCATGGCGTGGATCTACTGTAGAGCCGAGCCCACGCTCGGCTTACCGCTGCGACGGCCCCCAATACCCCAGGTCCTTGCGGATCTGCAGGTCGCGCACCCAGCTGCCGAACGGCTTGCGCCGCAGCACGCCCATTTCACCGGACAGGAAATCCTCGGTAGCCGCAATCACGCGCTCGCTGGACAGGCCATCGCGGTACGGATGGATGGCATCGGCGTAGCGCACGATCTCCGCCTGCAGCGCGGCGTCGGGATGCAGCGCGCGCTGCAGCATCGCCGGCAGCTGCACCGGGTCGTCGAAGTCGATCATGTGCGGCTTGGGCACCCGGTTGCGGAAGGTCACCACCGGCTTGTGCTGGACGATGAACTCCGAAACGATCGAGGACGTATCGGACACCAGCACATCGGCGGCGCGCTGTGCGGCCATCACCTGCTCCGGCTCGATGAAGCGTGCATTGGCACCGGCCAGCGCGCGGTAGCGTTCGAACAATTCCGGTGGGCACTTCGGGTGCAGGGTCAGCAGCCAGTAGCGGCTGCCCTCGGCGATGTCGGCAGCAATCTGCGCATGCAGGTGCGGGGCTGCGCTCAGGCGTTCGGTGAAGGTCGAACCGAACAGGATCACCGGGCGTCCTCCAGCGGCGGCGCGCAGCGCGGCGCTCTCGCCACCATCGTCGCGGAACAGCGGATCGAGCTTCGGCCAGCCGGTCTCGGCCACCGCGAAGTGGCCCTGCAGGGCCGCGATCTCACGGAACGGCCCGGTGGTGGCCGGCCCCTGCGTGCAGTACAGGTCGAACATGCCGCGCACCCGGAAGTGGCCGCGCGCACTGTCCCGCTTCTCCACGTTGAAGCCATGGAACAGCTGCACCTTGGCTCCCGAAAGGAAGGTCGGCACCCAGTTGGCGGCGCTGAACACCGCTCGCGGCCGCATTGCCAGCGCCTGCTTGAGGCCGATGTTGGGCACGCCCGGCAGCTGGCTGCCGGCCGCGCCGCCCTCGAACCAGGCCGCCACCTCCTGCCCGGAGACGTGCAAGGCCTGCGCCAACGGGGCGAGAATAGGCAGCGCATAGCGCTCCGTCGCAAACAACAGGTACCCGGCCATCATGTCCTCCACGACCGCTCCCATCGAACGGCCTCGCATCTCGGCCTGCATTATCGCGTTCAACGAGGCCGGCCGCATCGGCGACTGCCTGGCCTCGCTGGCCTTCTGCGATGAGATCGTCGTCGTGGACTCCTACTCCACCGATGCCACCGTGGCCATCGCCGAGGCCGCAGGCGCCCGCGTGCTGCAGCGCCCGTTCGACGGCTTCCGCAGCCAGAAGGCGTACTGCGTCGAGCAGGCCGGCCACGACTGGGTGCTGTGCCTGGACGCCGATGAGCGGATCAGCCCGGAACTGCGTGAGGCCATCGAACAGGCCCGCGACGGTGGCTTCGCTGGCCATGCCGGCTATCGCTTCGCACGCCTGTCGGAGTACTTCGGCAAGTTCCTGCGCCATGGCAATGCCTACCCGGACCGGGTGATGCGCCTGTTCGACCGCCGCCGTGGCGGCTGGCGCGGCAAGCGCGAGATCCACGAGGCCGCCAGCGTCGATGGCAGTGTCGGTACCCTGCGCGGCGACCTGGTCCACTATCCCTACCGCTCCTTGCAGCAGCAGCTGGCCAAGACCGAGAAGTACGCGCGGATGATGGCCGAGCACGAGTTCGCGCGCGGCAAGCGGGCCACGCTGGGCAAGCTGGTGCTGGCACCGGCCTGGCGGTTCTGGCGCGGCTTCGTGTTCCGTGGCGGCTTCCGCGACGGCTGGCATGGCCTGGTCTACGCTTATGTGCGCGCCAACTACGTGCGCCAGAAGACCATCATGCTGTGGATGCTGGGCAACGGCCAGGCCGTGGCCGACCCGCCGAACCCCTGATCGCCGGGCCCTGCCCGGCGCGCCGATGCGTCACGCCCCGGTGACTGCCCGGTGGCGCGCGCCTTCGACGATCGACAGGCCGGTCAGCAGGCCGACCAGGGTCACATAGAAACTGGCCGTCATCTGGTGCGCGAACATCGACTGGGTCAGGCCGCACAGCGCATAGGTGATCACCAGCATGATGCCGGCTGCGGCCGGCCCCCGGAAGGTCGTCCGTCCGCTGCGGCGATGAAGCCGCACGAACACCCCTAGCGGGATGCCATACACCGCCAGCAACAGCAGCAGGCCCGGTACGCCCTGGGTCGCTGCCCATTCGGCAACATCGTTGTGTGCATGCCCCAGGTGGCAACGCAACTCTTCCGGATTCTCACGGCAGACCGGCACGCGCAGCATCGCGCTGTCGAAATGCCCGATGCCAACGCCCACCAGCGGGTGATCGAGGAAGGTCTCCCAGGCCACCTGCAGGCGTTCCACGCGGGCACCGGCGGAAGAATCACTGTCGCCCTGCTCCATCCGCTGCACGTCACTGTGAAGCTCGCTCAGGCGCACCTGGTGACGCAGCTCCGGTACCGACAGCAGCAGGGTCGCACCGATCGCCAGCATGCCGGCCAGCACCGACAGGCGCGCCGCACCGGTGCGCCAGCGCAGGCTCAGTGCCAGCACCACCAGCAGCGCCAGCAGGGCGGCGAACACGCCGCGGCTGCCGGTCAGCACGATGGTGCCGCAGCCGGCGGCCATGCCGAGGATCACCAGCGACCAGCGCCGCGACGGGCGACAGAACACCAGCAGCACCATCAACACCATCACGATGTCGGCCAGCACGATGGCGTTGGTGAACAACTCTGCGCGCGCGGCGCCACCCAGCACCTGCCACAGCGACATCGCGAAGGTGGCGAGCAGGCCTGTCAATGATCCGTACCAGAGCCACCGCAGGTTGGGACGCAGCGCGCAGACCCAGAGCGCGATCCACGGGATCACCACGAATCGCGAGCGGTTGTCGACGTCACGCAGGCCCTGCTCGAACAACACCACCGACAGTACGCCGAGCGCCAGCACCGCCAGCATCAGCCAGGCCAGCACTTTCACCGGCTGACCGGCCATGCCGCGCGCGCGCCACAGCAGCTCCGGCGCCAGCAGCGTGCTGAGCAGCAGCAGCAGGCCATACGGCAGCAGGTTGATCGGCACGGTCAGCACCAGTGCCGGCAGGCAGAACAGGCCCAGCTGGGCCAGGCCGCGGGCCACCCCGTGACGCCCGCCGGCGGGAACGCCCAGCGGGTCGCCGGCCAAGGGGTTCAGGTTGTCCGGTGAAGCTGGCACGTCGGGAAGTATCGCTGCAATCTGCGGGAAGAACGGGAAGGACCAACGGGGGCCGTCCCAGCCTGCTGTTTTACTGCCTTTGGGCCCGCTTGGGCAGACTGGACAAGCCGGAATCGTGGTGGCTAGTCATGTTCCTGCAAACGCCGTTCACGTTCGCGCTCCTCTGCAGTGACCACGCAGGGCACCTTCACCGCTGCTGCCGGCACCAGCCACCAGCGCCGCCGGTTGGCCACGCCGGCCAGTTCAGAACGGTTGCGGTCGACGCACGACAGCATCGCGTATTCGTGCACCAGCAACCAGCGGCGTCCGGGCGCCAGCCGCTGCCAGCGCGTGGCCGCAATCAGCTGCTCGTCCCAGTCCGTCTCGAAACCGAAGGTCGCTGCAGGACGGTCGGCCAGCAGCAGATGCTGCTCCTTCCAGGCCACCAGCCCCAATTCGGCATCCGGGCCCAGACGGCTACCAACCGTGCGCATCAGGCCGCGGGCGGAACTGGAATCGTTCAGCAGCGGATAGCCGACCAGGCTGTACAGCACCCAGACCATCGCCAGGGTCGACACCAGCGCCAGATGCCGGCGACGGCCGCAGGCCAGCAGGCTCAATCCGCCCCACACGCCCATCGCCAGGATTGTCCAGGCCAGTGCGTCGACAGCGCCGGGCCCCAGCCCGCGGCTGTGGGTCAGGCGCAGCTCGAAGGCCGGGTCGCCCAGCACCGCCATCGCACCGGCCAGGGCCAGGCCCAGTGACAGCAGGCCGGTGAACACCCCCACCACGGCCTGAACGTCGCGCCGCCTCAGCAATCCAGGCAACAGCGGCGCCAGCACCAGGCAGAACATCGGCAGCGCCGGCAGGATGTACACATCGCGCTTGCCGGCCGGAATCGAGAAGAACAGCACCACCATCAGCCACCAGGCCAGCGGCAGCAGGTAGCGCGGGTCGCGACGGCGCAGCCGGCGGCGCCACGCCGGAATCGCCCAGGGCAGGGCCAGGAACGCCGGGATCCACATCAGCGGCATCGTCGCCAGGAAGTACCAGGCGGGCTGGTGGTGGTCCCAGGAATGGGCGTAGCGCCGCGCCGTCTGCTGGAACAGGATGTCGTCCATGTAGGCCCGGTACTCGTCCGAGCCGGTGGCAAAGCCGGCCAGCAGCATCGGCGCCAGCCACAACGACACCGCCAGCAGGAAGGCCAGCGGCGCCAGCCAGAAACGCGCGTCGCGCGCATGCAGTCCCACCCGTGGCCACTGCAGCGCCGCGGCGATCGCCGCAGGCACGAGCATCAGCAGCGCCAGCATCCCCACGCCCTTGGTGATCACGCCGATGCCAGCAAAGAACCAGCCCAGCCACCACCAGCGCCAGCTGGGTCCCAGCAGAAGGTGGCGCAGCAGGCCGTAGTTGGCCAGGGTGATGAACAGCAGCAGCAGTGGGTCGATCTGCGCCTTCTTCGCCTGGAAGGTGAACTGCAGCGCGAACAGCAGCGCCCAGCCGGCGTACAGCCCCACCCGCCGCGTCCACAGGCGCCGCCCCAGGTCGACCACGCACCACAGCGTGCCCAGGGCCGCCAGCAGCGACGGCAGCAGGAAGGCCACGCGCCACTGCCCGACCAGGCTGTACAGCGTGGCCTGCCACCACATCAGCATCGGCGGCTTGTCCGAGTACAGCTCGGTGCCGCGATGCGGGAACAGCCACTGCCCGCTGTCGAACATCTGCTTGGCCACCAGCGCGAAGCGCGGTTCGTCCGACGGCCACGGATCACGAAGGCCCAGCCCGGCCCCCAGCACCAGCAGGGCCATCACCACGAACAACCACGTCTCGCGCGACGCGCGGGATTTCAGCATGGGACTCGGAACGTCAGCGGGGTCAGGCTGTTTTTAGCAGACGCGCGTAAAAGAAACCGTCAGCATCGTTGTCACCCGGCAGGCGCTGGCGCGCAATCCCCTCGCAATCGAGGCCGAATGTGTCATCCAGAGGCTGTGCCGCTGCGTCCGGATGCCACTTCAGGAAGGCTCGCACCTGATCGACGTTCTCGGCGCGCAGGATCGAACAGGTGGCGTACAGCAGCACGCCTCCCGGGCGCAGCATCGACCAGCAGGCCTCCAGCAGGCGGGCCTGCACGCCGACCAGCGCATCGATGTCCTCGGCGCGGCGGTGGAACATCACGTCCGGCTGGCGGCGGATCACGCCGGTGGCCGAGCACGGGGCATCCAGCAGGATGGCGTCGAACGGCGTGCCATCCCACCAGGCCCCGGGATCGCTGGCATCGGCCACCCGGGTCTGCGCGCCCTCACCCACACCGGTGCGGGTGTAGGTATCGCGGGCGCGCGCGAGGCGACGCGCATCGATATCGAGCGCCAGCAGGCGCAGACTGGGGTCACGTTCCAGCAGGTGCGCCGACTTGCCACCGGGCGCCGCACAGGCGTCCAGCACGCGGGCGCCGGTCGCGGGCGCCAGCGCGTCGGCTGCGCATTGCGCCGACAGGTCCTGTACCGACAGTGCACCGTCGGCAAAACCCGGCAGCTGGTTCACCGCAACGGGGGCTGCCAGGCGCAATGCATCGGCGCAGAGCGCGCTGGGTTCGGCGGCAATGCCCGCCTCGGCCAGTGCCGCCAGTGCCTTGTCACGGCCACCGTGCTGGCGGTTGGCACGCAGCCACAACGGTGCCGGTTGCAGGCTGGCGCTGAAGATCGCGTCGGCCTGTGCCGGCCAATCGCGCTCCACCGCATCGGCCAGCCATTCCGGGAAGGCATCGCGCGCCGGCTGCTCCGGGAAACCTTCGCGCTGCGCGCGGCGCAGGATCGCATTGACCAGGCCGGCCTGGCGCTCACGGCCCAGCGCACGCGCGGCATCGACCGTGGCCGACAGCGCAGCATGCGCCGGCAGTTCCAGCACGTCCAGCTGGGCAAAGCCCACCATCAACAGGGTGCGCAGGTCGGCGTCGCGCGCCGACAGCGGCTTCTGCATCCACGACTGCAAGGCAGCGTCATAGGTGCTGCGGCGACGCAGGACCGCAAAGCACAGCGCTTCCAGCAAGGCACGATCGCGGCTGTCGGCCAGCTTCGGCAGCGCCCAGGCCAGTTCGGCCTTCAATGAACGGCCACGGGTGAACACCTGTGCCAGCACACGCGCGGCCAGCATGCGCGTGGCCGCGCCCGGCGCCGCCTTGGCCACGGAGAAATCGTTCTGCTTCGACACCGCTTATGCTCCCACGCGCAGATCACGGCGGGCGTTGAGGTAGTCGGCGGCGGTGATCGCCTTGCCGCCTTCGCGCTGCAGCGTACGCAAGCGCAGTGCGCCCTGGCCACAGGCGATGTCGATGCCATCGCGGCTGGCCGCCAGCACCGTGCCCGGCGCTTGGCCGTGGGCCGCATCCAGTGCCACCGCGCCATGGATGCGCACGCGTTCGCCAGCCAGCGTCGCTTCGGCGATCGGCCACGGATTGAAGGCACGCACGGTACGCGCCAGCACATCGGCGCCCTGCGCCCAGTCCAGACGGGCTTCGGCCTTGTCCAGCTTGTGCGCATAGGTCACGCCCTGCTCCGGCTGCGGCCGCGCGATCGGCTTGATGCCGGCCCGCAGCAGGCCCAGGCCGTCGGACAGGACCTGTGCACCCAGCTCGGCCAGCTTGTCATGCAGCTGACCACCGGTATCGGTGGCAGCGATCGGCAGTTCTTGGTGCAGCAGCACCGGGCCGGTATCCAGGCCCGCTTCCATCTGCATCAGGCACACACCGGTCTTTGCGTCACCGGCCTGGATCGCGCGCTGGATCGGCGCAGCACCGCGCCAGCGTGGCAGCAGCGAGGCATGCACGTTCCAGCAGCCGTGGGTCGGGATCGCCAGTACCGCCTTGGGCAGGAGCAGGCCGTAGGCCACCACCACCATCAGGTCCGGCTGCAGGTCGCGCAGCTGCTGCTGTGCAGCCTCGTCCTTCAGTGATTCGGGCTGGTAGACCGGAATGCCACGGGCCACGGCCTCGAGCTTGACCGGCGACGGTGCCAGGCCACGGCCACGGCCGGCCGGCCGGTCAGGCTGGGTATAGACGGCCACGACCTCGTGGTGGCGCGCCGCGGCGCGCAGCGACGACACCGCGAATTCCGGCGTACCGGCAAAGACAATCCTCATGGCTACCCCACTTGCAGGATGGATTCGTGCAGGAAAGAAAACGGCGCCGTCGGCCGGCGCCGTGCAGCCCGCGCGCGTCGCGCAGGCACGGGCCACCCGAAGGGCGGCCCGGATGGGCGATCACGCCACGTGCTTGCGCTGCTTGGCCAGCTTCTTGCGGACCATCTCGCGCTTGAGCGGCGACAGGTAGTCAATGAACAGCTTGCCGTCCAGGTGGTCCATCTCATGCTGGATGCAGGTGGCCAGCACTTCACCGGCCTCCAGCTGCTGTTCCTGGCCGTTGCGGTCCAGGTACTTCACGGTGATGGTGTCGGCGCGGGTGACGTCGGCGAAGATGCCCGGGACCGACAGGCAGCCCTCCTGGTACACCCGGCCCCCGTCCCTGGCGACGATTTCCGGGTTGATGAACACATGCGGTTCATTCTTTTCTTCGCTGACATCGATGACCATGAAGCGCTTGTGCACGTCCACCTGGGTGGCCGCCAGGCCGATGCCCGGGGCGTCGTACATGGTCTGGAACATGTTGTCGATCAGTTCCTGGAAGGCCGGCGTGGTGACTTCGGCGGCGTCGATCAACGCAGCCTTGGTACGCAGGCGCGGATCGGGGAACTCGAGAATGGGGAGAAGGGCCATGGCTGTTTCCGGATAGGGGGCCGGCACGCCGGCATACGTCGCAGATTCTAGCTCCAACGCTTGCCTTGCGCCCCGGTTTCTGGACTATAGTGCGCGGACCTGTTGGGGAATCAGGGCTTCACACCTATGTTGCTTCGTTTTCGTACGGTCGTCGCCGCGGCGATGCTGACCGTGGCTGCCTATGCTACCGCCGTGGAAGTGAATGGCGGGCACCCGGACACCTATGTGGTCCGAAAAGGGGATACGCTGTGGGATATCGCCGCACGTTTCCTGCAGAAGCCTTGGCTGTGGCCGGAGATCTGGCAAGCCAATCCGCAGATCGCCAACCCGCACCTGATCTATCCAGGTGACGTGCTGAGCCTGGCCTACCTGGACCGGGTGACCGTATCCCAGGCCGGCCCGCGCCAGGAGGCCCCGATCGACGCCATTCCGCTGGCCCAGGTCGAGCCGTTCCTGAAGCAGCTGAGCGTTGTCGACAGCATCAAGCAGCTGCCCTACGTGGTCGGCCTGGAGGACAGCCGCCTGCGCGTGTCCGGCGGTGACACCGTCTACGTGCGCCTGGCCGATGCCCAGGTGGGCCAGCGCTGGGCCGTGGTACGCCCGACCGTGCGGTACGCCCAGCCCAAGCCGACCGAAGACCTGACCGCCAATGGCGACGTGACCCCGGGCAGCGGCAACCTGTGGAAGGCCTACAACGCGCCCAACGCCCGCCGTGGCGTGCTCGGCTACGAGCTGGCCCAGGTCGCTACCGGCACCATCACCCAGATTGCCGGCGGCAAGGTCGAGGCCTCCACGCTGGTGCTGGACAAGAACGACGGCGGCCGCGAAGTGCGCGCCGGTGACCGCCTGGTGCCGGTCGAAGCCAAGCCGTACGACCTGCAGTTCATCCCTCATGTACCCGCTGCCGGTGTCGAGGGTGTGGACGTGCGCGTGCTGGCCGTCACCGACATGTTCAACGCCGGTGGCCCGCGCGACGTGATCGCGATCTCGGCCGGCCGTGCCCAGGGCGTGGACAACGGTACCGTGTTCTCGCTGTGGCGCCCGGGCCGCCATGTGGCGCACCGCATGAAGTACCCGGGCTCCTCGCGCATGGACGACTCGCTCAGCACCGGCGCGGGCCGGGTCTCGCTGCCGGACGAGTATGCCGCGCACGCGATGGTGTTCCGTACCTTCGACAACGTCAGCTACGCGCTGGTGATGCAGGGCGTGAAGCCGGTGCAGGTGGGTTACAACGCGCTGCACCCGGACGCAAAGTAACCGTTGCCGGGCGTGCCGGCCGCTGCCCGGCAGGCGTCTGCGGGAAAACCTGACGATCACATGCGAAGGCGCCCTAGGGCGCCTTTGTTGCGTGCGGCCGATAGTGGGGGATGACCACGCATGCATATGAGGCGCTGCTGCGCCTGTTGATGGCGGGAGGCGCACTGGCGCCACGACGGGCCCTGCTGCAGGCCGCGGGCGGTGCGCAAGCCGCCATCGCGCAAGGCCCGGCGAACTGGCGCGCGCACGGCTGCACGCCGGAGCAATGCGCCGCGCTGGAACGTCCCGACGCCCGGGCGTGTGCATCCGCCCTGCGCTGGCTGGAACAGGACAACCATCACCTGCTGCCCTGCACCGATCCGGCCTTTCCACCCTCGTTGCTGGAGGTGCCCAACCCGCCGCTGGCGCTGTTCGTCGCCGGAGACCCCAGCCTGGCCTGGCGCCCGTCGGTGGCGCTGGTCGGCAGCCGTTCCCCCACCCCGGGCGGGCGCGCACTGGCCGCGCGTTTTGCCGGCTGTTTCGTCGAGGCGGGCCTGGCGGTGACCAGCGGCCTGGCCGCAGGCATCGATGCGGCTGCGCACCAGGCCACGCTGGAGGCCGGTGGCTGCACCGTGGCGGTGATCGGCACGGGCCCTGACCGCGCCTATCCGGACAGCCACGCCCGGCTGCAGGCGCGCATCGCCGCCGAGGGCGTGGTGCTCAGTGAGTACCTGCCGGGTACGGCGGCCCGCCCAGGCCACTTCCCCGCGCGCAACCGGCTGGTAGCCGGGCTGGCGCTGGCCACCGTGGTGGTCGAGGCCGCGCAGCGTTCGGGCGCGCTGATCACCGCGCGCCTGGCCGCCGAGGCAGGCCGCGAGGTCTGTGCCCTGCCCGGATCGGTGCTCAACCCGCGCGCGGCGGGCTGCCACCGCCTGATCCGCGAGGGCGCGGCGCTGGTCGAGCGCCCCGAGGAGGTTCTGGAACTGCTCGCCCCCGCCCTTCGCCAGCAGCTGCCGGGCTTGCAATCGCGGCTGGTCACCCCCACTGAACAGGCACTGCCGGCCCTCCTGCCGGCGCGCTGGGCCGACGACCCTGACTACCAGTGCTTGTGGCGAGCCCTGGACCACAACCCAAGCGGTATGGATTCACTGATCACGCGCTGTGGATTGACGGCGTCCCAGGTGTCCTCCATGCTGCTTGCCATGGAACTGGCGGGAATCGTGGTGTGCGTACACGGCCGCTACTGTCGAACTCCCTAGTTTCTTCACCTCCACAGCGTCGCGCGACGCAGGCCGAGGGGCAATGAAAGAGAGCATCCTGGATGTACTGCTGTACCTGTTTGAACACTATTTCAGCGAAGATGCGGACCTGATCCGTGACCGCGATTCGCTGCAGAACGGCCTGATCCAGGCCGGTTTCAGCCCCACCGAGATCAACAAGGCGTTCGACTGGCTCGATGCCTTGGCCGCCCAGCGGCCGAGCGTGGCCCAGGCGCGGGTCGACGGCCCCGTGCGCATCTACCATGGCCCCGAGCTGGACAAGCTGGATGTGGAATGCCGCGGCTTCCTGCTGTACCTGGAACAGCACGGCATCCTCGACGCCGACCAGCGCGAGCTGGTGCTGGACCGGGCGATGGCCCTGGACCAGGACGAACTGGACCTGGACGACCTGAAATGGGTCGTGCTGATGGTGCTGTTCAACCAGCCCGGCTCCGAAGCGGCCTATGCCTGGATGGAGACGCAGATGTTCATGGACGAGCCAGAACCCCTTCACTGACCGTACACTTGGGGGCATAGCGCATTCAGGAGCGTCCCCGTGAGCGAGTGGTTCCATGCAGAAGGCAACCGGCAGCAAGGCCCGCTGCCGGCGGAACAGTTGGTCGAGTTGTTCCGAAACAACCAGATCTCCCTGGACACCCTGGTCTGGCGCGACGGCCTGCCGCAATGGTAGCCGTTGCGTACCGTGGTCGACGAGCTGGGCCTGATCGTGCCGGCACTGGACGTTGCTGCGCCGGCCCAGCAACCCGAGCCGGAACCGGAACCGGTGGCCCCCCCTCCGCCGCAGCCGCCTGTGCTGCCGCCGTCCACGCCCTATGCCACCCAAGCGGCAGCCGGGGTTCTGCCACCGCCGAAGAAGAAGCTCTCCGGTTGCGCCCTGACCGCGATCATCGGCGGCGGCCTGCTGCTGGTACTGGTACCGATCATGGCCATCCTCGCGGCGATCGCCCTGCCCGCATACAACGACTACACCGTGCGTGCCAGGATCGCGACCGCGGTCAATGCCCTGCAGCCGCTGAAACAGCAGGTGCAGCACTTCGCCGACGATGAAGGCCGCTGCCCCGGCGCCAACGATGCCGGTTTCCCGGCCCCGGGTGACTTCACCCAGGCCGGCCTGTCGGCGGTGAACATCGGCCGCTTCAACAACGGTCACTGTGGCATCGAAGCAACGCTGGCCGTGCCCGGCAAGAGCCTCGATGGCGACCTGCTGTGGCTGGAATATGATCGCGACAGCGGCCGCTGGGAATGCAGCGGTGAAAGCGACGACAAGTACCTGCCGACGTCGTGCCGCGGCTGAGCCACGCGCACGGCAGCACCTCCAAGGACGATCCAACAGGGAACATGCAATGACTGAGTGGTACTACGCCGTAGGACAGCAACGCCAGGGCCCGCTGTCGGTCCAGGAGATCCGCCAGCGCTTCCAGCGCGGCGAACTGAACCTGGACACCCTGGTCTGGCGCGAAGGCATGGCCCAGTGGGCTGCACTGCGCCAGGTGGTCGATGAACTGGGCCTGCAGACGCTGGCCGACGCCAGCACCGCCACTGCCAGTGGCGGCTTCGACCTGCGCAGCGACTACGCCGCCATCGACAACGGCACTGCGCCGCTGCCTGGCACGGGCGCGCTCAGCAGCTCGCCCTACAACGCCCCGGCCGCCGCCGCTGCCGGTGGCGCGCGGCCGGTGATCGGCGGCGAGGTGGTCTACGCCGGCTTCTGGAAGCGCGTCGCGGCCTACATGATCGACTACTTCGTGCTGGCCGTGCCGGGCGGCATCATCGGCGCCATCATCGGCGTGGTGCTTGGCGCCAGCATGGGCGCGGTGGGCAGTGGCGAAACCTCCATCGAAATCGTCGCGCAGCTGGCCAGCGCGCTGATCAACATGGCCATCGGCGTGGCCTACTACACCTGGTTCCATTCCTCGCCGGGCGGCGCCACGCTGGGCAAGATGGCGGTCGGCATCAAGGTCGTGCGCAGCAACGGTGACCGCCTGACCCGGGGCCGCGCCTTCGGTCGCTACTGGGCCATGCTGCTGAGCAGCTTCACCCTGGGCATCGGCTTCCTGATGGCCGCCTTCACCGAGCGCAAGCAGGGCCTGCACGACATGATCTGCGACACCCTGGTGGTCGACCGCTGGGCCTATACCGACCAGCCGCAGCTGCAGCGCCATGAGCTGGGTACGGTCACCATCGTGATCCTGGTACTGACCGGCCTGCTGACGGTGGCGGGCCTGGTGCTGCTGGTGGCTGCGGTCGGCTTCATCGCCAAGATGGCCTCATGAACGGCCATCCTCACGTCTGGCTGCTTGACAGGGGCTGGCCGGGCGTGATTCCTCTAATAAGGTGAAACCTGAACGCCCGGCACACTACCGGGCGTTCAGCGTATTGATTTGTCCGTGGCCGCTTCACTAATGCGGCCGTTTGCTCCACCCTAGCGGCCCCTTCCCTGCGGCTCGCCCCACAGACACTGCTGCCATGCCCAAGCACCTGCTCATCGTCGAATCGCCGGCCAAGGCCAAGACGATCAACAAATACCTCGGCAAGGACTACACCGTCCTGGCCTCGTATGGGCATGTGCGTGACCTGATCCCGAAGGAAGGCGCGGTCGACCCGGACAACGGGTTCGCCATGCACTACGACGTGATCGACAAGAACGAAAAGCATGTCGATGCGATCGCCAAGGCCGCCAAGGGCGCCGACGACATCCTGCTGGCAACTGACCCGGATCGCGAGGGTGAAGCGATCAGCTGGCATATCGCCGAGATCCTGAAGGAACGCGGGCTGGTCAAGGACAAGCCGATGCAGCGCGTGGTGTTCACCGAGATCACCCCGCGCGCCATCAAGGAAGCGATCAGCCAGCCGCGCGCGATCGCCAGCGACCTCGTCGACGCCCAGCAGGCCCGCCGCGCGCTGGACTACCTGGTCGGCTTCAACCTGTCGCCGGTGCTCTGGCGCAAGGTGCAGCGCGGCCTGTCCGCCGGCCGCGTGCAGAGCCCGGCGCTGCGCATGATCGTCGAGCGCGAGGAAGAGATCGAAGCCTTCATCGCCCGCGAGTACTGGTCGATCGCTGCCGAGTGCGCGCACCCGTCCCAGCACTTCAATGCCAAGCTGGTCAAGCTGGACGGGCAGAAGTTCGAGCAGTTCACCGTCACCGATGGCGACACCGCTGAAGCGGCGCGCATGCGCATCCAGCAGGCCGCGCAGGGTTCGCTGCACGTCACCGACGTCGCCAGCAAGGAGCGCAAGCGCCGCCCGGCGCCGCCGTTCACCACCTCCACCCTGCAGCAGGAAGCCTCGCGCAAGCTCGGCTTCACCACCCGCAAGACCATGCAGGTGGCGCAGAAGCTGTATGAGGGCGTGGCCATCGGCGACGAAGGCACCGTCGGCCTGATTTCGTACATGCGTACCGACTCGGTGAACCTGTCGCAGGACGCGCTGGCGGAAATCCGCGACGTGATCGCCCGCGACTACGGCATCGCCTCGCTGCCGGACCAGCCCAACACCTACCAGACCAAGTCGAAGAACGCCCAGGAAGCGCACGAAGCGGTGCGCCCGACCTCGGCCCTGCGCACGCCGTCGCAGGTCGCCCGCTTCCTGACCGACGACGAGCGGCGCCTGTACGAGCTGATCTGGAAGCGTGCGGTGGCCTGCCAGATGATCCCGGCCACGCTCAACACCGTCAGCGTCGACCTGTCGGCCGGCAGCGAACACGTGTTCCGCGCCAGCGGCACCACCGTGGTCGTGCCCGGCTTCCTGGCCGTGTACGAGGAAGGCAAGGACAACAAGAGCGCCGAGGACGAAGATGAGGGCCGCAAGCTGCCCGCGATGAAGCCGGGCGACCGCATCCCGCTGGAACGCATCCTGGCCGAACAGCATTTCACCCAGCCACCGCCGCGCTACACCGAAGCGGCGCTGGTGAAGGCGCTGGAAGAGTACGGCATCGGCCGTCCCTCGACCTACGCCTCGATCATCCAGACCCTGCTGTTCCGCAAGTATGTGGAAATGGAAGGCCGCAGCTTCCGCCCGTCCGACGTGGGCCGCGCGGTGTCCAAGTTCCTGTCCAGCCACTTCACCCAGTACGTGGATTACGACTTCACCGCCAGGCTTGAGGACGAGCTCGATGCCGTCTCGCGCGGTGAGGAAGAATGGATCCCGCTGATGGCCCGTTTCTGGGAGCCGTTCAAGGAACTGGTCGAAGACAAGAAGGAATCGGTCGACCGCGCCGAGGCCAGTGGTGCGCGCGAGCTCGGCACCGACCCCAAGACCGGCAAGCCGGTCAGCGTGCGGCTGGGTCGTTTCGGGCCGTATGCTGCCATCGGCAGCACCGCCGAGGACGCCGAGGAAAAGCCGAAGTTCGCCTCATTGCGCCCCGGCCAGTCGATGCACACCATCTCGTTGGAAGACGCGCTGGAACTGTTCCTGATGCCGCGCGCGCTGGGCGAGGACAATGGTGAGCCGGTCAGCGTCGGCATCGGCCGCTTCGGCCCGTTCGCCAAGCGCGGCAGCACCTACGCCTCGCTGAAGAAGGAAGATGACCCGTACACCATCGACCTGGCCCGCGCCGTATTCCTGATCGAAGAGAAGGAAGAGATCGCGCGCAACCGGATCATCAAGGAGTTCGAGGGCAGCGACATCCAGGTGCTGAACGGCCGCTTCGGCCCGTACATCAGCGATGGAAAGATGAACGGCAAGATCCCCAAGGATCGCGAGCCGTCATCGCTGACCCTGGCCGAAGTGCAACAGCTGATGGAAGAAACCGGCAAGCCGGTGCGCAAGGGCTTCGGCGCCAAGAAAGCCGCCGCGAAGAAGGCGCCGGCCAAGAAGGCTGCAGTGAAGAAGGAAGCAGCGCCGAAGAAGGCCACGGCCAGGAAAGTGCCGGCCAAGAAGGCGGTGAAGAAAGCTGCCGCAAAGAAGGCACCGGCGAAGAAGGCTGTCAAGAAGACCGCTGCAAAGAAGTAGATCCACGCGATGCGCGGATGAGGGGTAGTGCCGGCCGCTGGCCGGCAACACCTGGAAGCCTCGGATGCCGGCCAGCGGCCGGCACTACCGAGCGGGCGCGTTCCACCCCTTCTGCACGCAGCGGGGGGATAATGGAGGCCCACGCCGGGCCGGTCGCCGTCATGAAAGAACTCACCCTGAACTCTGCTGTCGCCACGCTCCGCGCCGGTGGCGTGATTGCCTATCCGACCGAAGCGGTCTGGGGCCTGGGCTGCGATCCGTCACATGAAGCCGCGGTGCACGCGGTGCTGCGGCTGAAGCAGCGCCCGATCGAAAAGGGCATGATCCTGGTCGCCGCCGAACTGTCGCAGCTGGAGGGCTGGGTCCGCCTGCAGGCATTGCCCGACGCCCGCCAGCGCGCGGTGCTGGCCAGCTGGCCGGGCGCCAACACCTGGATCCTGCCGGCCGGTCCGCACGCGCAGCCCTGGGTCACCGGCGAACACAGCGGTATCGCGGTGCGCATCAGCGCCCACCCGCTGGTCGCCGCCCTGTGCCGCGCCTGGGGTGGCCCGCTGGTCTCCACCAGCGCCAACCTGGCCGGTGAACCACCGGCCCGCAGCCGTGCCGAGCTCGATCCGCGCCTGCTGCGCCTGCTCGATGGCCTCCTCGACGGCGAGACCGGCGGCCTGGCCCAGCCAACCCCGATCCGCGACGCGCTAAGCGGCAACGTGCTGCGCTCCTGAACCGACGATTGCACTGCCGCGGACAATCACGCACCCTGCCGCCATGAACCTGCTGCGCACCGCCCTGGGCCTGTGCCTGTTGCTGCCATGGACCGCACCCGCCGCCGAGGACGTGCGCGTGTACCGCTGTGTCGCCAGCAACGGCGCCGTGGCCCTGCAGGACAAGCCATGCAGCAGTGGCCGGCAGGAAGTGCGTGACCTGCAGCGCCCGCGCGACCCGGCCCCCCGGGTGGTGCGCAGCGACGCGGCACCCGCCCGGCCGGACGAGGTTCCGGTGATGCGTGATCGTGAGGTCCGCCACGTCTACCTCCAGCCACCACAACCGTTGTACGAGTGCGTAAGCGACGACGGTCGCCGCTACACCAGCGACAACAACGAGGGCAATCCGCGCTGGGTGCCGTTGTGGACCAGCGTCTGGCTCCCGCATGGGCACCACGGCCCGGTCCATCCCGGCCCACGCCCCGCCTTCGGCACGCCGGTCGCCCCCCCCATCGGTGAAGGAACCGGCTACCGGCCGCCAGCGGTAGGTGTCGGTGTACAGGTTCCGGCCGGCAGCGTGCTGGTCCGCGACAGCTGCCACGCGCTGCCGCCACAGGAAGTCTGCGCGCGCCTGCGCGACCGCCGCTGGGAACTGGACCGCCGCTACAACAGCGCGCTGCAGAGTGAACGCACCGCCATCAGCAACGAACAGCGTGGCATCGACGCGCGCCTGTCGCGCGACTGCGAACGCTGAGCGCAGCACCTGCCGTGGCATGTACGCTGTGCGCATGAAGAACCTGATCTGGCTGGCCCTGGGCCTGTTCGCCGGCAACGCAGTGGCCGACGACGGGGTGATCTACCGCTGCACCTCCAGCAACAGCGATGTGCCCACCCTGCAACGTACGCCCTGCCCTGGCGGCAGCAAGCAGCAGGTGGTGCGGATTCCGGCCGCTGCCAGTGCGTCGCCCACGCCGGCCCCTGTGCCGTCGCCACCCGAACCGGCGGCGGCGGGTATGCCGCCGGCTTCCGCGCCCAGCCCCCGCCGCCCCGGCGAAGGACGCACGATCATGGAAGCCGGCATGGTCGAACGCGAAGGCGGCGATCTGATACTCGACAGTGCATCGCTGCCACGCCAGGCCGATGCCGCGCCGGACAGCAATGCGCCGCCGAAGCCGCCGCTGCCGCCCATCTTCCAGTGCACCGACAGCCAGGGCGGTGGCTACCTGCACGAATACGAGGCTGCCCCCGGCCGCTGCGAACTGATGACCGTGCAGGGCCTGGGCGGCGCCACACCGGTCAACGCTGCAGGCTGCGAAGTGGTGCGCGACCGCTGCGAGGAACTGCCGGACGCGCAGCGCTGCAGCAGCTGGCAGCAACGCTTCCGCGACGCACGTGGCCGCGAGCGGTTCGCCTCGCCGGTGAACCGCGACAAGGCCCGGGGCGAACGCGAACGGTTGCAGGGCGTGCTGGAGGCCAGCAACTGCCCGGTACCGGGGTGACTGCCATGCGGTAGTGCCGGCCGCTGGCCGGCAATCGCAGGATCTTCAAAAATGGTTCCAGTTGCCGGCCAGCGGCCGGCACTATCCGCTGGAAGATCAGAACCCGTAGCGCAGGAAACCACCATCCACGGCGATGCACTCGCCGGTGACATAGCTGGCCGCCGGCAGGCACAGGAAGCCTACCGCGGCAGCCACTTCCTCCGGCTCGCCGATACGACGCATCGGCGTGCGATTGATGACTTCCTCGTAGTAGTCCGGGTCCGACAACGGACCGGACGTGCGCCGCGTGCGGATGTACCAGGGCGCCACCGCGTTGACCCGGATGCCATCCTCCGCCCACTCGACGGCCAGGTTGCGCGTCATCTGGTGCATCGCGGCCTTGGTCATGCCATAGACCACGCCACTGCGTACGTGGGTCAGGCCGGACACGCTGCCGACGTTGACGATGGACGACGACGCATGCCGCGCCAACAGCGGATGCGCGTAGCGCGACAGCTCGAAGGCCGAGAACAGGTTGGTCTCGAAGATCTTGCGCCATTCGTCCTCGGAATACTCCGTGGCCGCCTTGGTGACGTTGCCACCAGCGTTGTTGACCAGGATGTGCAGGCCATCGCTGTGGTCTTCCACCCAGTCCAGGATCTGCCGGCGGTCCTCGTCATCGGAGACATCGGCAGCCAGCGCGTGCACCTGGTGCTGCGGATACACGTCCAGCAGTTCGTCGCGCGCCGTCTCCAGCATATCGATGTCACGGCCCACGATCATCAGGTCGGCACCGAGGCCGGCCAGTTCGTGCGCGATGGCCAGGCCGATGCCGGCGCTGGCGCCCGTAATCAGGGCAGTCTGGCCGTCCAGGCGCCACCGTTGCTGGGTCATGTGTCCTCCGGGGCCGCGCCCGCTGTGTTTCGATGCCGCAAGGATACGCGCTCACGGCAGGGCGTTGCCGGAGATGCGACACTGCGCGAACGCCCACCGCGGAGTACCGCCATGCGCATCCTGATCCTGTTCTTGTCCCTGCTGGCCATCGTGCAGCTGGTGGCCTGCCAGCGTCCGCCGACGCCGAACCCGGAGAAGCCACCGGTACCCAAAGCGATGTCGCATGCGATGCAGGAGCCGCTGGACCGCGCCAAGGGCGCGCAGAAGGCCGTGGATGAAGCCGCCGCACGCGAGCGCAAGGCCGAGGCCGACGCGGCGCGATGACGAGTGGCCTATGGGGTCAGAGCCCTTTGCGAAGCCAAGGGATCAGACCCCATGAACGAGAACGCCCGGCCAAGGCCGGGCGTTTCGCTGTCCAGTAGTTCCACGCCCTGCGTGGATGGCTTCCGTCAGAACCCGCAGAAGCAGTAAGCAAGCGCCTTCACCGGTGCGCCATTGCCCTTCTCGCGGGCCGCGTTCTCGACGAAGCGCAGCTGCGTGTCCACTTCCGGCATCGTGCGTGCCAGCATCATCCGCGCCATGCCCGAATCGGACAGCATCCAGGCACCGGCGCGGCTGCCGGCGAAACCGCTGACGAACTGTGCGAACGGCGTGGCCGCCTTCTCGATGTAGCGCACGCGATAAGCGTCGGCCTTGCCCAGCTTGGCACGGCTGGCAGCGTCGGCCACGGCATCCTTCAGGCCACCGAAGGCATCGACCAGGCCGCGTTCCTTGGCCTGCGCACCGCTCCACACGCGGCCGCGAGCCACCTCGTCCACCGCCTCGACCGGCTTCTTGCGGGCGTCGGCGACGCGGCCGGTGAAGTCGGCGTAGCCCTTGTTGATCACCGACTGGATGACCTGTCCCACGGCCGGGTCCATCGGGCGGGTGACATCGAATGCACCGGCGAAACGGGTGGTGCCGACACCATCGGTGTGCACGCCGATCTTGTCCAGCGCGCGGCTGAAGTTCGGCACCATGCCGAAGATGCCGATCGAACCGGTGATGGTCGACGGATCGGCGTAGATGCGATCGGCATTCATGCTGATCCAGTAGCCACCGGAGGCAGCCAGGTCGCCCATCGACACCACCACCGGCTTGCCGGCAGCCTGCAGCGCCACCACTTCACGGCGGATCTGCTCGGAGGCGAACACCTCGCCGCCCGGCGAATCGACGCGCAGCACCACGGCCTTCACGTTGTCGTCGTCGCGCGCGGCGCGCAACAGCGCTGAGGTCGACTCGCCGCCGATGCGGCCGGCCGGCAGGTCGCCACCGCTGATCTCGCCGGCAGCCACCACCACGGCCACCTGCGGACGCGAGTCCACCGGGTTGCGGCGCGCGTCGAGCAGGGCCAGGTAACGCCCGAAGTCGACGTTGCGGAAACCACCGTCGGCGTCTTCGTCGGCCACGCCGCGCTCGATCATCAGATCCTCGAACTCCTCGCGGGTCTTCAGCGCGGTCACCAGCTTCTGCTGCAGCGCGAACTTGGCCAGGTCGCCACCGGCGGCGGCAATGCCTTCCGGCAGCGTGTCGATGCCGGCAGCCAGCTGCGCCGGATCCAGGCGGCGCGCCTTGGCGATGTCGCCCAGATAGCGCTGCCACACATCGTTCATCCAGAACAGGTCGGCTTCCTTGGAGGCCGGCGACGCGGCGTCGAGCACGTACGGTTCGGCCGCGGACTTGTACTCGCCCACCTTGAACAGGTGCACGTCCACGCCCAGCTTGTCCTGCAGGCCGGTGCGGAAGTACTGGCGGTAGCGGCCGAGGCCTTCGAGCACGACCGAACCCATCGGGTCCAGGTAGACCTCGTCGGCCTGCGCGGCCAGCAGGTACTGCGACTGGCCCATGCTCTCGCTGTAGGCCACCAGCTGCTTGCCGGAGGCACGCAGATCCTGCAGCGCGGCGGCCACTTCGCGCAGCGAAGCGAAGCCGGACGGCTGCAGCTTGTCCAGCTCCAGCACCACGCGCTCGATCTTCTTGTCGTCCTTGGCCGACTCGATCACCCGCAGCAGATCGCGCAGCTGGATCTCTTCGGCGCCGTTGTCACCCACTGCCTTGGCCAGTGCGCGGCTGACCGGATCGGCACTGAACTGCTCGACCAGGCGGCCCTCCGGCGCGATCACCAGGGTGGTGCGGTCCTGCAGCGACTTGCTGGCACCGGCGCCCATGCCGGCGGCGATGACGAACATCACCAGCAGCAGGAACAGCAGGCCGAAGAACACCAGGTTGAGGATCAACCGGCGGGTGAAGTTCATGACGTCCCACAGCCCGATGAAGAAACTGGCGACGGGGTTGCGACGCGCCGGGGGCAGCGGGGGCACGGGTTGATTCATGGAACGCTCCGGATGGCTTCTTGCCGTGGTACCAGCATAGCCGGTGCCGCGTGATGCGGCATCGGACACAAGTCAGGGGATCGCCCGCCATGGGTCGGCATGGCGGGCAGGAAGATCAGGACAGCGCGGACTGCCCGATGCGCTGGCTGCTGCGGCGCAGGCGCCAGCCCATCAGGATGGCAGCGGCAGTCAGGCCGACGATCAGGCCGATCCACATGCCCTGCGGGCCCATGCCCAGCCCCAGGCCGAGCCCGGCGCCGAGCGGCATGCCCAGGCCCCAGTACGCGAACATGGCGATGAACATCGGCACGCGGGTGTCCTTGAGGCCGCGCAGCGCGCCCGCCGACAGCACCTGGATGCCGTCCGGGAACTGGAAGGTGGCCGCGTACAGCAGCAGGGTCGAGGCCAGGCCGGCCACTGCCAGGTCGTTGGTGTACACACCGACGATGGCATCGTGGCCGAACAGCAGCACCGCCGCTGACAACGTCTGCGTGCCCATGATGATCGCGTAGCCGGCCCAGGCCGCACGCCGCACGCCGAAGCCGTCACCACGGCCGACCGCATGGCCGACGCGCACGGTGGTGGCCTCGGCCACGCCCATCGGGATCATGAAGCACAGCTGCGCGACGTTGATCGCGATCTGGTGTGCCGCCGCTTCATTGGCGCCCAGGCGGCCGATCAGCAAGGCAGTGACGATGAACAGGCCGCCTTCCATCAGCACGGTGATGCCGATCGGCAGGCCGGTGCGCAGCAGCTCCCAGATCGCCTTCCAGCGCGGTCCCTCGAAGTGCGAGAACAGCTGCAGATGGGCGAAGCGCTTGGTCCGCCACAGATACAGGGCGAATGCGGTTGCCTGCAGCCACATCATCACCGCCGAAGCGATGCCCAGGCCCTCGGCCCCCAACTCCGGGAAGCCGAGTTTGCCATTGGCCAGCACGTAGCCCATCGGTGCCAGCACCAGCAGGCCACCGAAGCCGAGCAGCATGGTCGGCAACGTCCAGTGCATGCCCTCGCTGAGATAACGCATGCAGAAGTACAGGGTCAGCGCCGGGCCACCCCAGCGCACCGCATGCAGGAACGCGGTCGCCCCCGGCACGATGTCCGGCGCGATGCCGAAGGCCGGCAGCAGCGGCGGCACCACGGTGAGGAAGGTGAACATGATCAGCCCCAGCCCCAGCGCCAGCCACAGTGCCTGGCGGAACAGCGGGCCGATCTCGCGCTCGCGGCCGGCGCCATGCAGCTGCGACACCGAGGCGGTGAGCGAGATCAGGGTGCCGATCGGAATCAACATCGGCAGCCACAACAGCGCCGTACCGATGGTGACTGCGGCAAGGGTCGCCGTAGCGTGGTGGCCGGCAATCACGTTGTCGACGAAGGAGATCAGACCGGTGGACACATGGCCCAGCACGAGCGGCAGGGCGAGCAGACCGGTGGCGCCGACTTCCTTGCTGAAGCGCGGCGTGGAGGTTGCAGTAGACATAAGGTGCTTGACGCGAACTGCGGTTGCGCGCGAAGGGCACAGGCACCGGGTTGCGGGCGCCCATCTTACGCGGGCGGCGCCTGCATTCCCATGACATGGCGTGAATGCTGGGTTTCAGCCGCCCCACACAAAAAAGGGGACGGAGGGGATTAAGTCGTATCAGGCCAGTCAGTGCCGAATGCGACTTAATCCCCTCCGTCCCCTTTTCTACTGGCCGGCCTGGCGCTTCAGCCAGCTGTCGCGCTCGGCGGCGGGCACGGCGAGGAAGGCGCTGCGTACCGTGTCGCGTTCCTGCGGCGGCGTGCGCTGCGCGACCAGGGCCAGCTGGGCCAGCTGCGCCGGGTTGAGCTGGCGCAGCACGGCCAGCGCGGTCTCGCGTTGCTCCGGTGGCACGAATCCGAACAGTCCGTGCAGCTTGGGGAATTCCAGGCCCAGCTGCGGGCCCAGCCGCCATCCGTCGCGGAACGCCTGATCCTGCGCCTGGAATTGCTGCCGCATGCGCTGCTGTTGATCGGCCGGCAGCGAATTGAAGCGCGCAGCCGCCTGACGGATGCGCTCGCGCTCTGCTTCCGGCAATGCGCGCCAGGCGGCGTAGTCGGCACGGCGCTGTCGCTGCTGCTGCGTATCCAGCTGGGCGAATTCCGCAGGTGCTGTTGCAGCGGCCGACGCCGGCGTGGCCGGCGAACTGCCCGGAACTGGTGGCGGCAACGGCACACTCAACGGCTGCGGTGCGGCGGACAGCGACAGCGGCAGGGCCAGCAGCAGGCTGGCGAGCACGGACTTATTCATCGGCGGCAGCCGTTTCCAGCGTGGCACTGGCCGGCTCCGGCCGGCTCGGCTTGGCTTGCGATTCATCCACCGGCAGCGGGCCGCCCGCGGCAATCCACGCGTACAGGTCGGCATCGGCGACCAGCGGGTAGTCGCGGTCTGCCAGCATCGCTGCGTCATCATTGGCTTGCGCCTGGCCCGCGTCCGGTGTGGCGTCGACCTTGCTCGCTGGCAGGGCTTCCACGGTCACCGGACCGGCTTCGCCCACCACGCCCTCCGGCAAGGGTGCATCGCTGCCGAACGAATGTCCCTGCAGGTAGCGCCAACCCAGCGCCGCGGCCAGCAGCACCGCCACGGTCGCCAACAGGATCAGCGGACCGCGCCAGCGCGGCTTGGCACTCGCCCGACGGCGCTTGGCGTTGGCGGCCGCACGCTCGTCCCGCTGCGGTGCGCGCCAGCTGGAGGCCGGTGCTTCATTGTGGGTGGTGGGTGCGGCCGGCTGCTGCAGTTGCTGCAGGCGCGCGGCCGGCAGGTCACGGACACGCGCCTGTACCTGCTCGGCCAACTGGCGCCAGGCCACGGCATCGGGCCGGCCCTGGGCGTCACGCGGGCAGGCATCGGCCAGCAGGTGCTGGTAGCCGGCCTCGTCCTGGTCGAGCACGCGCATGGCGATGCCCTCGTCCAGGCTGCCGCCCACCCGCAGCAGCAGCGCCAGTCGTGGAAGTGGCGGCATCGCGCCCAACGCGGCCAACGACGGCGCCCACTGCCCGCCCGCCGGCTCGCGCAGCGCCTGGCGCTGGCCCAGCAGGGTCCAGAAGCGGGTCGGCCATTGCGCCATCGGCAGGTCGCTGGCGACCGCCGCAAACGCGCGCATCACTGCCACCAGGGTCTGCTCGGCACGCGCGGCATCGCCGCACTGCAGTTCAGCCACCACCAGGGCGCGGCGTTCGACGCCACGCAGGAACGCCGACAGCGCGCCGGCCGCGGTCGAGGAAACAGGGGCGGGCACAGCCGTCATCGGTCACTCCAAAGGTCTGCCGGCATGATAGCGGCAGCCCATCGGCACCCGTAGGACTTGCGCCCACAGGCACTTCGTGCTGCAGGTTGTGCACAGCACCACGCTCCCCGCGCGGGAAATTGCGGCATGCAGCTGAATTCACTCTGTTTCAGCAATGTTTCACACTCAAGTTGTTGATTTTGAATGCCTTTCAAGTGTGGCGATTTTTTGACCAACACAAGCGTGAGCTCGTCGCCATCGGCCTCCTGGGTTGCCGCCGACCGGTAACGCACAACGTTATCCACAGAACATGTGGATAAGACTGAATCTCCAATGGACACCGATATTTAGGTGACATTTATGATTCAGCGGTCGTCGCCCGGGCACGTCTCCCCTGCCATTCGCGCGCGCATGGCCCGTTACACTGGCCCGATGCTTTCGCCCATTCCGACCCTGCAGGTCGCCCTGCCCGTCCCCCTGCCGCGCCTGTTCGACTACCTGTCGCCGGAGGGCGATGGCCCCACGGCCGCGGTCGGCTGCCGCCTGAAGGTGCCGTTCGGCAACCGCGAGCTGGTCGGCGTGGTGGCTGGCCACGGCCAGACCGACGACGGCCAGGGACTGCGCCAGGCGCTGGCCTGGTGCGACCGGCAGCCGCTGCTGCAGGGCGAACTCTGGCAGAGCCTGCAGTGGCTGGCGCGCTACACCCATGCGCCGCTGGGTGAGGTGCTGAGCACCGCCCTGCCCGGACCGCTGCGCCATGGCGAGGCCCTGCCCGACACACATCACTGGGGTTGGCAGCTGACCACCGAAGGCCACGCCCAGCGCGAAAAGCTGCGCGCCGGCAGCCGTCCGCGGCAGCTGGCCGAGCTGCTGGCCGGAGCGATCGTGGATGAGGACGTGCTCGGCGAACGCATGGCCGACTGGCGCACCGCTGCACGCAGCCTGGCCAAGCGCGCGCTGGCCGAGCGCGTGGCGATGACGGTGGCACCGCAGCATGCGCAGCCGCTGCCCGGCCCCACGCTCAACCCGGACCAGGCCGGGGCGGTGGCTGCGATCAACGCTGCCGACGGCTTTCAGCCGTTCCTGCTGGACGGCGTGACCGGCAGCGGCAAGACCGAGGTCTACCTGCAGGCGATCATCCATTGCCTGGCGCAGGGCAGGCAGGCGCTGGTACTGGTGCCGGAAATCGGCCTGACCCCGCAGACCCTGGCACGTTTCCGCGGCCGCCTGGGCATCGCCGTGCACGCCTTGCATTCGGGGTTGAACGACAACGAGCGCGCGCGCGTCTGGGCGGCCGCCTCGCGTGGCGAAGCACGGGTCATCGTCGGCACCCGCTCGGCGGTGTTCACGCCATTGCCGCAGGCTGGCCTGCTGATCGTCGACGAGGAACACGACGGCAGCTACAAGCAACAGGACGGCATCCGTTACCACGCGCGCGATTTCGCCCTGGTCCGGGCCAAGGCACTGGGCATTCCGGTGCTGCTCGGCAGTGCCACCCCTTCGCTGGAAACGCTGCATAACGCCTACGCCGGGCGCTACACGCACCTGCGCCTGAAGCAGCGCGCCGGCGATGCACGGCCACCGCGCGTGCGCATCCTCGATGTACGCAAGCGGCCGCTGCACGATGGCCTCTCGGCCGATGTGCTGGCCGGCATCGGCGAACACCTGCAGCGTGGCCAGCAGGTGCTGGTGTTCAAGAACCGCCGCGGCTATGCACCGGTGCTGCTGTGCCACGACTGCGGCTGGACCGCGCCGTGCCAGCGCTGCGATGCGCCGATGACCGTGCATGGTGGCGGCCGACGCCTGCAGTGCCACCACTGTGGCGCGCGCCAACCGGCGCCGTTGGCATGCCCGGCCTGCGGCAGCCTGGCGCTGCAGCCGCAGGGCATCGGCACCGAACGCCTGGAAGAACACCTCACCGCCGCCTTCGCCGATTTCCCGGTGGTGCGCATCGACCGTGGCACCACCTCACGCCGCGATGCGCTGGAACAGCAGCTGGCGAAACTGGGCGACCAGCCCGGCATCCTGGTCGGCACGCAGATCCTGGCCAAGGGCCACGACCTGCCGAAGCTGACCCTGGTGGTGGTGGTCGGCATCGACGAAGGCCTGTTCTCCGCTGACTTCCGCGCCAGTGAGAAACTCGCGCAGCAGCTGATCCAGGTGGCCGGTCGCGCCGGGCGTGCACGTGACCCCGGCGAGGTCTGGCTGCAGACCCATCACCCGGGTCACCCGCTGCTGGAAACCCTGGTGAGCGGTGGCTACCACCCGTTCGCGCAGGCCGAGTTGAACCAGCGGCAAGCCGCAGGGTTCCCCCCGTTCGCGCACCTGGCGTTGATGCGCGCCGAAGCGCAGCAGGTGGAGCATGCCAATGCGTTCCTGCTGGCTGCGCGGCAGCTGCTGGGCGAGCAGAACGTGGTGGAGGCGTACGGCCCGATGCCGGCGCCGATGCCGCGGCGCGCGGGCTACCAGCGCACACAGCTGCTGCTGTCGGCGCCGCAGCGGCCACCCTTGCATGGCGTGCTCGCGCAGCTGGTGCCGCAGCTTTATGCGCTGCCGGAAGCGCGCAAGGTGCGCTGGTCGCTGGATGTGGATCCAACGGACCTGTATTGATCCCGTAGAGCACTGCCGAGCATGGCTCGGCACTACCTTAGAGCCGAGCCGTGCTCGGCTGCGTTTCAGTACCGGGCAGTGCTTACGTCAGCGGCGACATCACGCCGCGCTGGTAGGCCGGCCGCTCGCGCAGGCGCGCATACCAATCCGCCAGGTGCGGAAGCTCCGGTCGCTGGATCGGCAGTTCGAACCAGGCATAGACCAGCGAGCCCAGCGGGATGTCGCCCATCGCGAACGTCTCGCCCGACAGCCACGGCTGCCTGGCCAGGGTGGCGTCGGCCATCGCCAGGTAGTCACCGGCGCGCACGATGGCGGCATTGATCCGCGCTTCGTCGCGGTCGGCCGGCGCGGTGCGCATGATGCCCCAGACCAGGTCGCTGTACAGCGGCGCCATCCGCGAAGTGCTCCAGTCCATCCACTTCTCGGCCTGGGCGCGTTCCATCGGGTCCTCGGCGTACAGGGTGCCCAGCGCGTAGCGGGCGCTCAGGTAGCGCACGATGGCGTTCGATTCCCACAGCGGCAGGCCGTGGTCTTCGATCACCGGCACCAGGCCGTTGGGATTCATCGCCTGGTACTCCGGCGTCTGCGTGCCGCCGTGGCTGCCACCGACCTCGATGGATTCGTACGGCAGGCCGATTTCCTCAGCACACCACAGCACCTTGCGGACGTTGCTGGAATTGCGGCGGCCCCAGATCTTCAACATGCGGGTTTCCTTTGCTGGCAATGCGAGCGGCAACGATACGCCTGATCGTTACGGGTGTGTGCGTGCCGGATGCGGGATCTTGCGTCTGTAGCATGCCGGCCAGCGGCCGGCACTACCGGTTCTTTTGCCGGCACTACCGGTTCTTTTTTGGCAGCGCGCGCACGTAGGAGGACTTGCCATCCTTCTTCAGCTCGAACAGGCCGATCGCCGCCAGCAGGTCGCTGAGCTTGCCGTAGCCATAGTTGCGCGGATCGAACGAAGCCTGGTTGCCGATCTGGCTGCCGACCGGGCCGAGGTGCGACCAGCCATCCTCACCCTCGGCCGCGGACACCGCACGGCGCAGCATCTTCACCAGCCGGGTGTCACTGCGCATTTCCGCACCGCTCTTGCGTGGCCGGGCATCGTCGTTGGCCACCGGCTCGTTCGAGGCCTGCTCGCTGGACGCCTGTTCGGCATCCGGCACGCTGGCATGGGTCTGGCCCAGTGCCTCCAGGTAGGTGAACTTCGAGCACGCATTGACGAATGGCTCGGGCGTCTTCTTCTCGCCGAAGCCATATACCTTCACGCCATCGGTCAGCAGGCGCATCACCATCGGGGTGAAGTCCGCATCGCTGGAGACGATGGCGAAGCCATCAAGGTTGCGCGCGTACAGCAGATCCATGGCATCGATCACCATCGCCATGTCCGAAGCGTTCTTGCCCTTGCTGTAGGCGAACTGCTGGATCGGGCGGATCGCATACTCATGCAGCACCGCTTCCCACCCCTTCAGTCGCGGGCTCTTCCAGTTGCCGTAGGCACGGCGCACGTTGGCCACGCCGTAGCGGGCGACTTCCGCCAGGACCTCGTCGATCTTCGAGGCCGGCGCATTGTCGGCGTCGATCAACAGGGCGATGCGCTTTTCCGGTTCGCTCATGGGCTCCTCACGGGCCGTTGCCTGAACCCGAGTATCGCCGATCCGGGCCGGCGCTGACGTGACAGGTGGCCGCCGTGCGAAGATGCCAGGCGCTTCCCCCGATGCCCCCACTGGAGTGAGTCGATGAGTCGCGAACGCGTTCCCCACCTGGTCGTTGTCGGCGGCGGTTTTGCCGGTCTCTGGGCCACCCGTGCCCTGGCCCGCGAGCGCATACGCATCACCCTGGTCGATCGCCGCAACCATCACCTGTTCCAGCCGCTGTTGTACCAGGTGGCCACCGCCGGCCTGTCCGCGCCGGATATCGCCGCACCGCTGCGCCACATCCTCGGCCACCAGCGCAATGTGGAAGTCCGCCTCGGCGAAGTGGTGGCCATCGACAAGCAGGCGCGGCAGATCCGCATGGCCGATGGCAGCACGCTGGACTACGACAGCCTGCTGCTGGCCACCGGCGCCACCCACGCCTACTTCGGCAACGATCAGTGGGCCGATGATGCGCCCGGCCTGAAGACGCTGGACGATGCCATCGCGCTGCGCCGCAAGCTGCTGCTGGCGTTCGAACGCGCCGAGGCTGAACCGGATCCGGCGAAGAAGGCGGCGTGGCTGAGTTTCGCCATCGTCGGTGGTGGTCCCACCGGTGTCGAACTGGCCGGCACCCTGGCCGAGATCGCGCGCCACACGCTGCGCAACGAATTCCGCCACATCGACCCGGCCAGCGCCAGGGTGCGGCTGGTCGAGGCTGGGCCGCGCGTGCTGTCCTCGTTCCCGGATGTGCTTTCGCTGAAGGCGCGCCGCCAACTGGAAAAGCTGGGCGTGGAAGTGCTGACCGGAACCCCGGTGAGCGACATCGACAGCCAGGGCTTCAAGCTCGGCGAACAGTTCATACCGGCGCGCACCGTGGTCTGGGCCGCCGGCGTGGCCGCTTCACCGCTGGCGCGCACGCTGGACGTGCCACTGGACCGCGCCGGACGCGTGCCGGTGCAACCGGACCTGACCCTGCCCGATCACCCGGAGCTGTTCGTGGCCGGCGACCTGGCCGCACTGAGCCAGGCCGACGGCAAGCCGGTTCCCGGTGTGGCACCGGCCGCCAAGCAGATGGGCAAATACGTGGCCGAGGTGATCCGCGCACGGCTGCACGGCAAGCCCGAGCCCGGTCCGTTCAAGTACGCCGACTACGGCAACCTCGCCACCATCGGCCGCATGGCCGCGATCGTGCACTCGGGCCGCCTGCAGTTGTCGGGTGTGCTGGCGTGGTGGTTCTGGCTGGCCGCGCATGTGTTCTTCCTGATCGGCTTCCGCAACCGCATCGTGGTGCTGCTGAACTGGGCGGTCGCGTACTGGAGCTACCAGCGCAGTGCGCGCATCATCTTCGGTGATGACCGCGACGACCGGCGGCCAAGGCGGTAGGGCTGCACGCAACGGGGTCGGATCCCTTTCCGCAGGAAAGGGCTCTGACCTCGTCAACACCCTCCACGCATGGCGTGGATCTACTGGTTCATCGGGCCACCGGACACCCGCCGTTTCGACCAGGTCCGGCAGAAGTCCTCCTTCCTCGCGGTGTCGGCAATCTGCGCGGCACTCCAATGCCGGGTGATCCAGATCGTCAGTGCGGTACTGCTGAGATGCCAGCGCAGCATGCCGCGCTGCGGTTGCCGCCACAGGTAGCGCCGGCAATCCAGAAGGCCTCCCGCTCCACTTCAGGCACCTTCTTCATCGCGTCCTTGTCGAAGAACTGGGCGGTAAAGCGCCAGGGGTTCATCGGCTGGTATCCCGCCCGTGGCTCGCTGCTACACGCAGCCACACCACTGGGCGCACGGTCGGCCGGCTTCGGCCGACCGCCTGCCAATGCCAGCCCGAGCAGGTACAGCAGGCCAGGCAGCAGCGCGATGCCGGCGACCAGCACGACGACGGAGATCCATGCTTTGCCGGCGGCACGCATCGCTCACTGTGCCTTCGGCTTTGGATACCACAACGCGTTGACGATGACCCAGCGCTGGTCGAAGCGCCCCATGTGGAAGTAATCGACGAACCAGGGGGTCTCCAGCCGCACCGAGGCCGCGTTGCCGGTCACGTCCAGCACCGTGCAGCGACGATCCCATTGATCCTTCGGGGTCTTCAACGCGCCCTGCTTCGTCAGCGAGACCAGTTCTTCCTTCGACATCCGGCGCAGGCCCAGGCGTTCGTCGGGTGTATCGCCGAGCACAGCGCGCTTGGCCAGGTCCGGATGCAGGGAGCGGGCGACGCGCTGCGGGTCGGCCTCCAGCTGGCCGTCGACGTAGTCGTGGCAGGTGGCTTCGATGGCCGCGATGGTGGCCGGGTCGGCGGCAGGGCTCGTTGCTGCGGAAAGAGCGAACAGCAGGGCGATCGTGGACATCCGGGTCTCCAGCTCTGGGCGCGGGGCGATCATCGCATGGGCCGGGTAGCCCATCCACGCGTGGCGTGGATCTACAGGACCGGCGCCTGCAGCCAGGCCAGCTTGCGTTCGCGGGGCTGCTGCTTGAGTTGCCACTCGGCGCGTGAGGCGGCGGCCCGGTCCGGGTATTCGCGCACGGCCAGCACGCGCAGCGGTGGCCGGGCCCGGGTGTAGCGCGCGCCCTTGCCGGCCTGGTGGGCGGCGAAACGCGCGTCCACGTCGGTGCTGATGCCGGCGTAATAGCTGCCATCGCGGCATTCGAGCAGGTACAGGAACCACGGGCGGGCGGAAGGGGCCATGCCTGGATTATGCCGTGCTGCACTGCAGCGGATATACTGGCGCCCGAATGCAGGAGAGAGGCGCCGCGCTGGCGCCCGCCGAAGGCGCAGGCTCCCATGATCGCTCAGGCCGGTGGGCTGGAATCCCACCAACCATGCATTCGACTCGCCGAGCTGGAGAGAGGTCACCGGGCATGCCCGGGACGATCCGCCGAAGGGGCACGCGGCCAACGCCGCTGAACTCTCAGGCAAAAGGACAGCGGGAGCGGCACCGGTCATCGTCATCCCGTCATTGCGCAGGCAGTGGTGGCAGTTGCGCATGGCCGGCCCCACCGCGCCCGGAGCCTGTTCCATGCTGCTGTCCATCATCTACCTGATTGCCATTTCCGCCGAAGCCATGACCGGTGCACTGTCTGCCGGCCGCCGCCGCATGGACCTGTTCGGTGTGGTCATGATCGCCTGTGTCACTGCCCTCGGTGGTGGATCACTGCGCGACATCCTGCTCGGCCACTACCCGCTGGGCTGGGTGAAGCATCCCGAGTACCTGGGGTTCACCGTATGCGCGGCGCTGATCGCCACTTGGGTGGCACGCTGGATGCACCACTTCCGCCGCACCTTCCTGGTACTCGACGGACTGGGCCTGATCGCCTTCACCCTGATCGGCTGCTCGATCGCGCGCGAAGCCGGCCATGCGATGCCGATCGTGCTGATCGCCGGCATGCTGACCGGGGCGTTCGGCGGCGTGCTGCGCGACATCCTCTGCAACGAGGTGCCGCTGATCTTCCAGAAGGAGCTGTACGCGATCATCGCGCTGCTGACCGGCGCGGCGTATCTGTTGCTGCTGCAGTGGGGCGTGGCCGACGCCACCGCGATCCTGTGCTGCCTCGGCGGCGGCTTCGCGCTGCGCCTGATGGCGATCCACTACCGCTGGGAAATGCCGAAGTTCGTGTACCACGACGAAGTGCATTGAGGTTCGCGTTCGCCTGGGGTTCCATGCTGGGCGCGGATCGACTGCACCACCCCGGCGATGTACCTGGCGCTGTCGCTCATGCGCAGCGCCAGGCGCATCGCCGGTGCAGATGGGCCGGTCTCCAACTCCGGCCGGCCCTGATCGCGGCCGCACCCCCGCAGGCGCTGGCCGCCATCCACACACGTGCCGCCATCAGGCGGCTTCATTCACGCCGCTTCGGACACCTTCACTTCACGACGGGCACGCACGGCCGCAGCCAGTCGCTCCAGCACGGTCACGGTGGTGTCCCAGTCGATGCAGCCATCGGTGATGCTCTGCCCGTAGACCAGCGGCTGGCCTTCCACCAGTTCCTGGCGGCCCCCGACCAGATGGCTCTCGATCATCACGCCCACGATGCGCTGTTCGCCGTCTTCCATCTGAGCGGCGATGTCGTCGATCACCTTCGGCTGGTTCTCGGGGTTCTTCAGGCTGTTGGCATGGCTGGCATCGATCATCAGGCGCGCCGGCAGCTTGGCCTTGGCCAGCACCTGGCAGGCCTCAGCCACGCTGCCAGCGTCGTAGTTCGGTTGCTTGCCACCGCGCAGGATCACATGGCAATCCGGGTTGCCGGTGGTCGACACGATGGCAGTGCCACCCTGCTTGGTGACCGACAGGAAATGATGCGGGTTGGATGCCGCACCCACCGCGTCGGCGGCGATCTTCACGTTGCCATCGGTGCCGTTCTTGAAGCCGACGGGGCACGACAGCCCCGAAGCCAGCTCGCGATGCACCTGGCTTTCGGTGGTGCGTGCGCCGATCGCGCCCCATGCCACCAGGTCGGCGATGTACTGCGGCGAGATCACATCGAGGAATTCAACACCGGCCGGCAGGCCGAGCTTGTTGATGTCGCGCAGGAGGCCACGGGCGACGCGCAGGCCCTTGTCGATCCTGAAGCTGCCGTCCAGGTCCGGGTCGTTGATCAGGCCCTTCCAGCCCACCGTGGTGCGCGGCTTCTCGAAGTACACGCGCATGACGATTTCCAGCTCGCCAGCCAGCGCGTCGCGCAGCGGCTTCAGGCGCTGGGCGTACTCGATGGCGGCCTTCGGGTCGTGGATCGAGCACGGGCCCACCACCACCGCCAGGCGGTCGTCACGGCCGTGCAGGATCTGGTGCAGGGCCGCGCGCGAGGCGCTGACGGTGTCGGAAGCCTCATCGTCACAGGGCAGCATCGCCAGCAGCTGGGCGGGCGGTGTCAGCGGTTCGATGGTGCGGATACGCAGGTCGTCGGTGTGCGGGGGCATTGCAGGAGATCTCCGGAACGTTGGGGGTCCCCAGCGTGGCGGCATGAAAAAAGCCGCCAGGTTCGCTGGCGGCTTTCGGGAATGCGTCTGAAGCTTTCTTCAGGGTGAGCGCAGTCCTTCCTCCGCCAGTGGCTTCGGAAAGTAATACCAGTAAAAGCGGGTGGCGGCTGCGTTCATGGGATCTATTGATAGCACAGCTTTTGCGCAGTGCAAAATGTTTCATCCGCAACTGGGCGCGCGGTTCAGTGATGCGCCTGACCGCGCAGCCCACGCGGTGGCCGCCGTGCAAGGTCGCTCATCTGCCATGCACTTCCACGTCCAGCAGCAGGCCTTCGTGGATGTCGGCCCAGCGCTCCAGCACGCGGTCCAGCTCCTGCCGGGCCTCGTCCAGCTGCTCGGGATTGAGCAGGGAACGGGTGGTGTAGAGATCGGACACCAGCCGGCGCAGTACCGCTTCCGGGATGGCCACCGAGGGCCCTTCCATCTGCGGCAGCTGCAGTGCCGGCGTATCGCCCTGCGGGCCGTACAGCGTTACCTGGAGCGTGCTCTGCATGATCAACTTCCCTGCGGATGGACATGGGCAATGTCCTGTTTACCGCGTCCGGGTGACAGACGCATGTGCCGTGCGCCTCCGGAGGCGCTGTTACAAGGTGGCCAGAGCGGTGTAGAGCTCGATGAGGGTGTAGGACATGGAAGGCCTTCCTTGAGGTTGATGAGGTTGCCGGCCAGCGGCCGGCACTACCGCAACGAGCGCATGGCGCGTTTGCGGATGTAGGCATTGGCATCGCCAGGGTGCTGCTGTTGCCATCGTGCGCACAGCTCACGCAGCCACTGCGGTTGAGTCTTGCCGGCATCGTTGAGCCAGTTCCCGACCGAGTCCTGCACGTAGCGCTCCGGGTCGTTGGCCATTGCTTCCAGCATCGGCAACGCGAGTTCTGGATGCTGCTTGAACAGCGCGATATGCGTGGACCACACGCCTCGTGGGCGCAGCGCTTCGCAGGCGAAGCGGCGCAGGTAAGGCGATGCTTCCTGCGTCCACACCTGCAGGTACTCAAGCGCCTGCAACGGTGCGGCAACGATGTCGCTGCGCAGCGCCAGCCATGCCCATTCGCGCACGCCGAAGTGCGGGTCGTCAGCCAGCGGACGCATCGCCCGCAGCTTGGCCGGCAGCGCCGCGCTGGCATCGCTGCCAATCAGGTAGCAGGCCCAGCCACGCACGGTGTCTGATGCGTGTGCCTGCCAGTGCGCGGGATCACCCTGGCCGGCTTCGTGCAGCAACCGCGCCGCCAGCGCCATGCGCTGGGTGATGCCCTTGCCGGAGGCGTCGCGCATACGTTGCAGCGCTTCCGGCTCGAGCACAGGTGCCACCCCCTGCAACAGCGCGGCGAAATCCACTGCCAGGCATTCGGCCAGATGCGTGGCAGCGGCACCACTGCTGTTGAGTGCACGCAGCCGTTCCGCGGGAATGGGCGTGCTCATGCGGCGGCTTCCCGCCCGGTGTCCGTGTGCTGCCAGACCTTGTGCAGCAGTTGTGACAGCTGCTGCCGTTCATCAGCATCCAGGCCGTTGAACAGGCCGCTGATCCATTGAGTGTGCCGCTCGAACAGCGACTCGGCCAAACGCTTGCCCGGTGCGGTCAACACGATCTGCAGACGACGGCCATCCTCGTCATCGCTGCGACGCTGCAGCAGGCCTTCGCGCTGCAGGCCATCGAGCAGGCCGCTGATGGTGGCCCGGGTCACGCCAGCGCGCTCGGCCAGCGCGTGCGGCGCCAGTGCGCCGCCGGCCCCGTGCAGCAGGAACAGCACGATGAAGCGACCCTCGCTGAGCCCGTGCGGTGCCAACCGTGCAGCGCAGTCGCGATCGATCGACGAGGACAACGAGAGCAGCTGGAAGCACAGGCGGAGCTGCGCGATGTTGGCGTGGCCGCGCCGCTGCGCTTCCTCCAGCAACGCCTGATGCTTGGCTTCGATCATCCTTTCCTAACTTCATGATTAGGCGCCTAATCATATGGAGGAGTGGCCAGTGGAAGCAAATCGGAGTTGACTCAGGAAGTGCGTCCCAGCAGCAGCCGCGCGATCAGCCCCCCGCCCTCGCGGTGCAACAGCTGAAGTTCGCCCGCGTGGCGCTTCGCCACGTTGGCAGCCACGGCCAGTCCAAGTCCGGCGCCCCCGGTGGCGCGGCTACGCGAGCCCTCGCTGCGCTGGAACGGTTGCAGCAGGCGTGCGCGATCGATCTCGGCGATGCCAGGGCCGCGGTCCATCACGTCCAGCTGCACTCCATCACCCGCCGTGGCGACCCACAGCTCCACGGCGCCCGCGTAGCGCTCGGCGTTGTCGATGAGATTGTCGACCGCGCGCCGGAGCAGCAGCGCATCGCCATGCCACGGCAACGTATCCGGGCCCTGAAGGGAAATGTCGACCCCGCGCAGCAGCGCCGCCTGCACGCAGTCCTCCAGCAGCGCTGAAAGATCCAGCATCCGCATCTGCAACGGCTGCAGCTCACCGCGTGCGTAGTCGAGCACCTGCTCGATCATCGTATCCATGCGCTCGATGTCTGCCACCATCCTGGCGGCCTGTGGCGCGGGAGCGAACTCCGCGCGCAGGCGCAGGCCGGTCAAGGGCGTGCGCAGGTCATGCGCCACGGCCGCCAGCATATGCGTCATGTCCCGTGCCTGGGCGCGCAGACGTTCGCGACCGGTGCTGATCGCTGTGGCCAGTACCTGCACTTCGCGTGGACCGTCATCAGGCAATGGCGTTTCGGCCTGCAGGTCGACCCGTGCGCTGGCTTCAGCCAGGCGTCGCAGCGGGCGCCCCAACCGGATCGACGCCCACGCCGCCAGAGGGGCCAGCAGGATCGCACCGCCCAGCAGGGCGAGCATCACCTGGCGGCGCCAGGCCGCCAGGTCACTGTGGTCGCTGCCGACCACCCGCCATCGGCCATCGGCTTGCCGCATCCCCAGTTCGAACGGCGGCCACTGCATGGCGGTCAGCAACGCGGCCTGCGATTTCAGCACGCCAGCACGAGCGGAGGCGTCCAGTACCGCGCCACCCTCGATGACCTGCACATCGGGCGCCCTGCCCTGCCCCGTCCACACCAGGCGTACATTTCTGGCCGGCAGGTCCATCTGCAGCGCCACCAACTGGGTGAGCCAGTCACTGGCGCTGCCCCGGGGTGGCGCGTCCTGCGTCGACATATGCAATCCCAGTGGCGCCGGCGCCTGTTCCCCACGCAGCACCTGCATCGCATAGTCCAGCCGCATCGGTGGCGGCGCGGGCCGGGGCATCCACCCCACTACCGCCACGCTGACCAGGGTTGCCAGCAGCAGGCTGGCCAAGGCCAGCATCGCGATCCAGCGGGTGGTTGACCACCGGCTGCTCACAACACCCCTACCTCCGCGTTGAAGCGGTACCCTTCGCCACGCAGTGTCTGCACAAGGGCTTCAGCGCCGGACGCGGCCTGCCCGAGCTTGCGGCGCAGGCGGCTGATCGCAAGGTCGACGGCACGGTCCACGCTGTCGCTGGCTTCGCCGCGACTCAACTGCAGCAGCTGTTCGCGCGCCAGCACCCGCCCGGGACGTTCAGCCAGTGCCAGCAGCAGGGAGAATTCACCGCGGCTCAGCACCAGTTCGGCGCCATCCGGCGCGAACAGGCGACGCTGGTCAGGCAGCAATCGCCAGCCATCAAACCGCAGCTCGCTGGCCACCTGTGCGCGCAGCTTGTCCTGCCTGCGCATCAGCGCGCGTACCCGCGCCAACAGCTCGCGCGGGTCAAACGGCTTGGCCAGGTAGTCGTCCGCGCCCATCTCCAGGCCGATCACGCGATCCGGCGCGGCCCCCATCGCCGACAGCATCAGGATCGGGATCGCCCGCGCCTGCAGCCGGCGGCATACCGACAGGCCATCCTCACCGGGCATCATCCAGTCGAGGATGATCAGGTCAGGACGTTCAACCTGCAGCAACACGTCCAGCGCCGTTGCATCCGCCGCCACACGCACCTGGTAGCCGTGCAGCAGCAGGTGGTCGGCGATGGCGTCACGAATGCTGGCATCGTCATCGACGACGATGACGCGGATGGGAGTGTTCATTGCCTCAGTATCCCGCACCTGTGTATCAGGACGGTATCAATGCCGATATCGCAGTGATACGCCGCTGCGCGCCAATGGCCGCCCACGATCACTGCGGAGTCTCCCCTTGCGCCTGTTCCTGCTGCCCCTGTTCGCCATCCCCTTGCCGGCGCTCGCCTCCGATGCCGCCGAGCACGTCCTGCCGATGTGGATGCAGGGCGGTCATCCGGCAGTGGCCGTCTCGCTGGACGGGCGTTCAGAGCCGCTGCGCTTCGTGGTCGACAGTGCCGCCGGGGCAACCCTGGTCGATGCACGCGTAGTGCGGCGCTACGGTTTGCAGGATGCGGAAGCGGCAGTGTCGCAGGCCCAGGGCGCGAGCGCGAAGGCGGCGCAGTTGCAGCGCATGCGCAGCACAGCGTGGCAGCTGGGCAGCTGGCAATTGAAGGCCAGCGGCATGCAGGTCGACCTGTCATCGCTGGCGAAGGGCGATGATCCGGCCATTGACGGCTTGATCGGCAACGACCTGACCGGGCGCTGGGACACCCGTTGGGACTTCGGCCGCAATCAACTGGCGCTGTGGACACCCGGCGGCTTGGACCTGGAAGGGCCGGGTTGCCAACCCAATGCGCTGCCCGGCCGCGATGACGGCCTGCGCCAGTTCGGCTTCATCACGCTTGCCTTGGGTACGCCCGGCGTGGACGCCATCGCCGTGGTCGACACCGGTGCCGCGCAGACCGTCCTCAACGCCGAAGCAGCCCGCGCACTGGGCCTGCGCACTGACGGCAGCGATGCTCGGGTGCGTGCACGTGAAGAGGGCACCGAGGGGCTGGGTGGCGGTGCGCAGGCAACCTGGCTGTACACCCTGCCCGGCATGACCGGCGGCAACTGGCAGCACCCGCCGATGGAGGTCCGGATCAGCGAACTGCCGGTGTTCAGGGCGATCGGCCTGGAGGCGCGACCGGCCTTAATCCTCGGTGCCGACGCGATGCGCGGTGGCCAGGTGGACATCGGTGCGGGTGCCGCGCGGATCTGCCTGCGCCGACCCGGCTGACATCCGGCGCATGACGGCGGGAGCTGGCAGGCGTAGCATCGCGCCACGTCCCGCCAGGAGTTCCACGCATGCGCCGTGCTGTCCTGCTGTTGCTGACGCTGCTCCCGCCGGCCGTGCTGGCCGCGCCGCCGCTACCCTCGCCCGCGCGCATCGATGCCGAAGCACAGCGGCTGATGCAGGCGGCGCATGCGCGCGGGATGGCGCTGGCGGTGATCGATGGCGGCAAGGTGGTACACGTGGCCGCCTACGGCGAACGCAACGCCGCAGGCGAGCCACTGCGCACCGATACCGTGATGTACGCCGCCTCGCTGACCAAGATGGCGTTCGGCCACCTGGTCGCACAGCTTGCCCAGGACGCGCGGATCGAGCTGGACGCCAGCATCGCCACGGCGCTGGACAAGCCGCTGCCGGACTACCCGCCAGAGCCGAAGAAGTACGCCGACTACAGCGTACTGGCCGATGATGCGCGCTGGCGCCAGCTCACCCCGCGCCTGCTGCTCAACCATTCCAGTGGCTTCGCCAACTTCGGCTTTCTCGAACCGGATGGCCGCCTGAAGTTCCACTTCGATCCGGGCAGTCGTTATGGGTATTCCGGCGAAGGGCTGATCCTGTTGCAGTTCGTGATCGAGCGTGGACGGCTGGGCCAGGACGTGGGTGCATTGATGCAGCGGCAGGTATTCGACCGCTTCGGCATGGTCCGCACCAGCATGATGTGGCGTGAGGATTTCGCCGCCAACCTGGCCGATGGCTGGACAGCGGAAGGCACGGTCGAGCCGCACGATGAACGCAGCCGCGTGCGTGCGGCCGGTTCGATGGATACCACCATCGCCGACATGGCGCGCTTCGCCGCCGGCTATGTCCGCGGCGATGGGCTGTCGCCTGCAATGCGCAGGGAACTGGTGCGGCCGCAGCTGCCGATCACCACCGCCAGCCAGTTCCCCACGCTGCAGCCGGAGCTGCCCGTGGCGCAGCAACGCAAGGATCTTGCCGCGGGCCTGGGCGTGGTGACGTTCCGCGGCCCGCAGGGCGCAGGTTTCTACAAGGGCGGCCACGACGATGCGGTCGGCAACACGCTGGTGTGCATCGAACGGCACAAACGCTGCGTGGTGATTCTGGGCAACGATGTACGGGCGGAAGCTGCGTTCCCGGCACTGGTGGCATTCGTACTGGGCGATACCGGCGTGCCGTGGCAGTGGGAGTATGGTGCGGCGAAGGCATTCGTCGAATGAGGGTGCGATGACGCCTGCATGGCGAACGCGGCTGGGAGAGGAGCATCCACGCCAAGCGTGGATGGCACTCTTCAACGCGCCTGCTCGAAGAACATCAGGTATACCAGCCGGCCATTCTCCGGTCGATCACCGAACGCTGGCCCGGCGGTGTGCCAGAACCAGGGCCGCAGCAGCACCAGCCGGTTGAAGCGCATCGGAATGCGCATGGTCATTTCCCACTGGCTGTCGTCGTTGCTGTCGCGCTCGATGATGTCGCGATGCATGTCGCCGCCGTTGGCGTAGCCCAATGCGGCCAGCTCCGCCGCGTCCAGGGCCATGCGCTCGGTGCCGGTACGGCGATGGCGGAAGAACTCGGTGCCGCCCTCGCAGTGCTCCGGTGCACTCAGGTAGAGAATGCCCGACCAGTGCGAGTGGTCGGCGTGTACCTTGGCGCGGCCGATGTCGCCGGCGAGGGTAAGGCGGAACTTGCCGTGCGACTGCAGCGGGTTGACCGGCCGCAGCGGTTCGTTGACCAGTCGCGAGACCGCACCGGACAGTCCCTCCAACTCCAGCCGCTGCTGTGAATTGCGGCCGGGGAATGCGCCCTCCTGGACGGGATAGTCCAGGCCCAGTGCCGCCTGGCGCAACCCCTGCGCATCGGCGGGAGAAAGGAAGTCGTCAACGACGATGAACGAGGTAGGCATGGTTACCGAGCGTAGCGATGCACTGCGGCGACGGCAACCGGGCAACGAAAAACCCCGCCTTGCGGCGGGGTTCTTCTTTACATCACATCGGGAAGGCGTGCCGACCGAGGCCGGCAACGACCGCCGGAGGCGTGGACTTAGAAGTCCATGCCGCCCATGCCGCCCATGCCACCCATGCCACCAGCGCCGCCCATGGCCGGCTCGTCCTTCTTCGGAGCTTCGGCAACCATGGCTTCGGTGGTGATCATCAGGCCGGCGATCGAGGCCGCGTTCTGCAGGGCCGAACGGGTCACCTTGGTCGGGTCCAGGATGCCGAACTGCAGCATGTCGCCGAACTCGCCGGTGGCCGCGTTGTAGCCGAAGCTGCCGGTGCCTTCCTTGACCTTGTTGATGATGACCGACGGCTCGTCGCCAGCGTTGGCCACGATCTCGCGCAGCGGGGCTTCCATCGCACGCAGGGCAATCTGGATGCCGTGGTTCTGGTCTTCGTTGGCACCCTTCAGGCCGGCCAGCGCGGTGATCGCGCGGACCAGGGCAACGCCGCCGCCCGGGACCACGCCTTCTTCAACGGCTGCACGGGTGGCGTGCAGGGCGTCGTCGACGCGATCCTTCTTTTCCTTCATTTCGATTTCGGTCGAGGCGCCGACCTTGATCACCGCAACGCCGCCGGCCAGCTTGGCCACGCGTTCCTGCAGCTTCTCGCGATCGTAATCCGAGGAGGTGTCCTGGATCTGGGTCTTGATCTGCGCCACGCGTGCATCAACGTTGGCCTTGTCGCCGACGCCGTCGATGATGGTGGTGTTCTCCTTGGAGACCTGCACCTTCTTGGCGCGGCCCAGGTCCTTGATGGTGGCCTTTTCCAGCGACAGGCCGACTTCTTCGGAGATCACGGTGCCGCCGGTCAGCACGGCCATGTCTTCCAGCATCGCCTTGCGACGGTCGCCGAAGCCCGGGGCCTTGACGGCCACGACCTTGACGATGCCACGGATGGTGTTGACCACCAGGGTCGCCAGCGCTTCGCCTTCAACTTCCTCGGCCACGATCAGCAGCGGCTTGCCGGCCTTGGCGACGCCTTCCAGCACCGGCAGCAGGTCACGGACGTTGGAGATCTTCTTGTCGTGCAGCAGGATGAACGGGTCATCCAGGTCAGCGGTCTGCGACTGCTGGTTGTTGATGAAGTACGGCGACAGGTAGCCGCGGTCGAACTGCATGCCCTTGACCACGTCCAGCTCGTTGTCCAGGCCCGAGCCTTCTTCAACGGTGATGACGCCTTCCTTGCCGACTTCCTTCATCGCGTCAGCGATGATCTGGCCGATCGACTCATCCGAGTTGGCCGAGATGGTACCGACCTGGGCAATCGCCTTGTCGTCGGCGGTCGGCTTGGAGATGTTCTTCAGCTCGGCGACGGCAGCCGAAACGGCCTTGTCGATACCGCGCTTGAGGTCCATCGGATTCATGCCGGCGGCAACGGCCTTGGCGCCTTCGCGGATCAGGGCCTGGGCCAGCACGGTGGCGGTGGTGGTGCCGTCGCCGGCATCGTCGTTGGTGCGCGACGCGACTTCCTTCACCATCTGCGCGCCCATGTTCTCGAACTTGTCAGCCAGTTCGATTTCCTTGGCGACGGAGACGCCGTCCTTGGTGATGGTCGGGGCGCCGAAGCTCTTTTCCAGCACGACGTTGCGGCCCTTCGGGCCCAGGGTGGCCTTGACGGCATTGGCGAGAACATTGACGCCGCGCACCATGCGCGAACGGGCGTCTTCACCGAAACGAATATCCTTGGCAGCCATTGCATTTACCTCATTGGTAGCGCCGGACGATGCCCGGCGGCTGGGAGTTTGGGATCAGGTTGAAACAGGTCGCGCCGGGGCTCAGCCGATGACGGCGAGCACGTCGTCTTCGCGCAGGACCTTGTATTCGACGCCTTCGCTCTTGTACGAGCTGCCGGCGTACTGGCCGTAGATGACCTTGTCGCCGACCTTCAGCGACGGCGCGCGCACGTTGCCGTTGTCCAGCGGCTTGCCGGGGCCGACGGCCACGACCTCACCCTTGGTGGACTTTTCCTTGGCCGAGTCGGGGATGACGATGCCACCGGCGGAGATTTCGTCGGCTTCGATCGGCTTGACCACAACGCGGTCGTGCAGCGGCTTGATGCTCATAGGAGACCTCTTAAGTGATTGATTGGTCTAAAAAAGTCCGGCGATGTTAGCACTCACCCCAGGCGAGTGCCAGAACCGCACGTGAAGAAACCCGACAACGTCGGGAGCAGGGCAGAGATGGAGCCCTGCCGCCCCCTTTCAAGGGCGGAATGAAAAAATTTTTTCGCCCGCACGCCTCGGCCAGGGCGTCGGTCCAGATCAATTTCGGTGACAAGCGTCGCACTGTCAGATATCTGACGTTCATTTACGACAAAGTGTCACTGGATCGGCCTTAGGCTCGGTCAGGCATTCCCAATCACAAGGAGTAGTCGATGCGATTGCTGTCCCCGCTTGCCGCCGCCTGCCTGCTGGCGCTGGCCGCTGCGCCGGTCCAGGCCGAGGTCTTCATCAATGAACTGCACTACGACGACAGCACCGCCGCCGGTGACGTCGGCGAAGCGATCGAGGTCGTAGCCACTGCCGGTGAGGACCTGTCCGGCTACCGCCTGTACCTCTACAACGGCAGCAACCCGTCGGCCGCCACCGTCTACGCCAACAATCCGGTCCCGGCCGGCACCGCCGCCGGCTGCGGCAGCGCCACCATCGCCGTGGTCAACTATCCGACCAACGGCCTCCAGAATGGTCCGAACGACGGCATCGCCCTGGTCGATGCCAGCGGCAAGGTGGTCCAGTTCCTCAGCTACGAGGGCGCCATCACCGCCTCCGGTGGCCCTGCCGCGGGCATGACCAGCCAGAACATCCCGGTGGCCGAAAGCAACAGCACCGCGCCGGGCACCTCGCTGCAGCTGACCGGCAGCGGCAGCCAGTACGCCCACTTCACCTGGGCCGAATCGGCCGGCCAGACGTTCGGCAGCTGCAACAACGGCCAGACCTTCAGCGGCGGCGGCACGCCAGGCCCCAACACGCCGCCGTCAGTCTCCACCACCACCCCGGCGCAGGGCAGCAGCACCTTCCCGGCTGCCGCCGACCTGGAAGTGGTGTTCAGCGAGACGGTGAACCTGGCCAGTGGCGCCTTCGCCCTGAGCTGCGGCACCTCCGGCACCGTGCCGCTGACCTTCCCGGCCAGCGGCCGCAGCGTGAAGCTGTCCACCAACACCGCGCTGGTGGCCGGTGAAGCCTGCCGCTTCGACATCCGCGCTGCGCGCATCACCGACCTGCAGGGCGCGCATCCGGCCGCCGACAGCCGCATCGCCTTCACCGTGGCCAGCACCGGCGGCAATCCGGACCCAGGCAACCCGGGCGTGCCGGCCGGCTACTACTCCAGGGTCAACACCAGCAGCCCCAGCCAGCTGCGCTGCTCGCTGCACGCCACCATCAAGGGCCATACCGCCTACCCGTACAGCGGCTCGGGCACCAGCACCTGGACCATCCTGGAAATCGCCGACGAGGATCCGAACAATCCGAACCGCATCCTCGATGCCTACCGCAACCGCAGCTACGCCAAGGTCAGTGATCGTGCGGGCACCGGCAGCGGCCTGACCTACAACCGCGAGCACACTTGGCCGAACTCGCTGGGCTTTGCCACCACCACCGGTGACAAGGGCCTGCCCTACGCGCCGTACACCGACACCCACATGCTGTACCTGACCGACGCGCAGTGGAACGCCGACCGTGGCAACAAGCCGTTCGCCAAGTGCGATGCCAGCTGCGGCGAGCGTGCCACCGAAGCCAACAATGGGCAGGGCGGCGGCAGCGGTGGCTACCCGGGCAATTCCAACTGGGTGCGCACGCCGGACGGCAACACCGGCACCTTCGAGGTGTGGGGCAAGCGCAAGGGCGACATGGCGCGTGCGGTGATGTACATGGCGATCCGCTATGAGGGCGGCAAGGATGCGGCCACCGGCCAGTCCGAGCCGGACCTGGAGCTGACCGACGACCGCAGCAAGATCGTCAAGACCAGCAGTTCGCCGGCCTACATGGGCCTGCTGTCGACGCTGATCGACTGGCACCTGTCCGATCCGCCGGATGATGCCGAGCGTGCCCGCAATGACGTGGTCTACAGCTTCCAGGGCAATCGCAACCCGTTCATCGACCACCCCGAGTGGGCGACCCCGGCCCTGTTCACCTCGGCCAAGCCAGCCACCTGCCAGCTGGCCAACTGACCGCGCAACGCAGCGGTCCACTGCCGCCGCCGGGCCCTGACCCGGCGGCGGCCCTATACTCGGCGGTCATGCCGATCGTCGATCCCGTCCTGCTGCTGTTGACCACCTGCCCGGACCGGGCCAGTGCAGAGCGCATTGCGCACGCGCTGGTCGGCGAGCGCCTGGCCGCGTGCGTGACCCGCCTTGATGGCGCGCAGTCCACCTACCGCTGGCAGGGCGAGGTGACCACCGATGCCGAGCTGCAGCTGCTGGTAAAGACCACCGCGAGCCGCATCGATGACGCAATCGCCCGGATCGTCGAACTGCATCCGTATGAACTCCCGGAGTGCATCGCGGTCGAAACCCGGGCCGGCCTGCCGGCGTATCTGGACTGGATCCGGGCACAGACCCGGGAGGACACTGATTGAAGACTCTGTTTGCGCGTGGCGCTGCCTTGTGCGCCCTGTTGTGGCTCTCGCTGCCCGCCTTGGCCCTGGATGAGAAGGACCTGCTGCCGGTGGACCAGGCGTTCGCGCTGACCGCCACGGCCCCCGAACGGGGCCAGGTGCAACTGCAGTTCAAGATCGCACCGGGCTACTACCTGTATCGCCACCGCACCAGCGTCAAGGCGGATCCGGCATTCAATGCCGGCACGCTGCAGATGCCCAAGGGTGACAGGCACCACGATGATTTCTTCGGCGAGGTCGAAACCTATCGGGAGCGCCTGCAGGCCACCCTGCCCGGCACGCCGACGGACGCCGCCGGCACCATCAGCCTGGAAGTCCGCTACCAGGGCTGCGCCGATGCCGGCGTCTGCTACCCGCCGCAGAAGCGCGTGGTGCAGGTCACCCTGCCGGGTGCCGGTGCGGCGGCCGCGGTGCCTGCCGCGCGTACCGGTGCCGCCAGTCCGTTCAACAACCCGCTGGCCGGTGCCGGCAACAGCGGTGGCCTGCGCCTGCCGGGCGCGGCCAACAACAGCCAGGCGCTGCCGCTGCCGTCGGAACAGGCGTTCGGCTTCGATGCCATCGCCAGCGACGGCAACACCCTGCTGCTGCGCTTCAGCCCGGCACCCGGCTACTACCTGTACCGCGACCGCACTTCGCTGAAGCTGGAAGGCAGCGCCGGCGTGCTCGCCGACAAGCCGCGCTGGCCGGCCGCGCAGTCGCATCGCGACGAGCACTTCGGCGATGTCTCGGTGTACTTCAACCAGGTGGAAGTGCCGCTGCCGCTGCGCCGCACTGTTACTGATGCGGTCGACAGCACCCTGGTGGTGACCTTCCAGGGCTGCCAGACCGATGGTATCTGCTACCCGCCGATGACCCGTCGGGTGAAGCTGTCGATTCCGGCCGGCAAGCTCACCGCCGGCACCGGCCAGGCGCCAGTGCGCGAGGAAGCCGTCAATGCGCTGCACGCTGCCGGTGCGCCGCGTGAATCCGCCAATGGCGTACCGCTGCGCCTGCTGCCGACCGTACCCAACGACGGCAACGCCACTCCCGCCGCCACGGGCGGCCAGGGCGCAGGCAACGCGTTCGCCACCGACGCGCGTGGTGACAATGCGCTTCGCACGCGTCCGCCGGCGACCACCCCGAACCCGGACCGTTCGTTCGTCTGGGTGCTGCTGCTGGCGCTGGCCGGTGGACTGGTGCTGAACCTGATGCCCTGCGTGCTGCCGATCCTGTCGCTGAAGGTGCTGAGCCTGGCGCAGAGCGGCGAAAGCCCGCAGCGCGCCCGCAGCCACGCGCTCTGGTACACGTTGGGCGTGCTGGTCGCGTTCGCCGTGATCGGCGCATTGATGGTCAGCCTGCGCGCGATCGGCAACGCCGTCGGCATCGGCTTCCAGTTGCAGCACCCGGGCGTGGTGGCGGCACTGGCCTACATCATGTTCGCGGTGGGCCTGAGCCTGTCCGGCGTGTTCACCCTCGGCGGCGGCATCGGCAACCTTGGCCAGTCGCTGGCCAGCCGCAGCGGCCCGGCCGGTGACTTCTTCACCGGTGCGCTGGCCTGCGTGGTCGGCAGTGCCTGCGTCGGCCCGTTCATGGGCGGTGCGATCGCCTACGCCTTCATTGCCCCGCCGCTGAAGGCGATGACCGTGTTCCTGTTCCTCGGCCTGGGCCTGGCGCTGCCGTTCCTGCTGATCGGCTTCGTGCCAGCGCTGGCACGCCGCCTGCCCAAGCCCGGCCCGTGGATGGAAACGCTCAAGCACGTGCTGGCCTTCCCGATGTACGCCACTGCGCTGTGGCTGCTGTGGGTGCTGGGCAAGCAGCGCGGCGTGGACGGCATGGCGCTGGTGCTGGGTGGCCTGCTGCTGTTCGCGTTCGGCCTGTGGCTGTTTGAACGCAACCGCTGGACCGGCTCGCGTGCGGGGACCCTGCTCGGCGTGCTGCTGGCGATCGGTGCACTGGTTCCGGCCTGGGGCGTGACCCAGCTGGCACCGCCGGCGAGGGCCGCACAGGCCGCCAGCGACAACGTGGTCGAGTATTCGCCGCAGCTGCTGGACCGCCTGCGCGCCGACAACCGCGTGGTGTTCGTCAACATGACCGCCGACTGGTGCGTGAGCTGCAAGGCCAACGAACGTGCGGTGCTGTCACGGCCGGAGTTCAAGGAACTGCTCAAGCGCACCAATGCGGTGTACATGCGCGGTGACTACACCAACGTCGACCCGCAGATCACCACGTTCCTGGAAGAGCACAAGGCGGTGGGCGTACCGCTGTACGTGGTGTACGGCCCCGGCGCGCCGCCGACCGTGCTGCCGACCCTGCTGACCCAGGCGGTGGTCGAGGAAGCGCTGCTGCGCACCGCACGATGAAGTGGCAACGGCCAGCGCTGCTGTGGACAGCGGTGCTGGCCGCCGGCCTCGGCCTGTGGGCCGGGCACCGCCTGGCCCCCGGCCCATCATCACCTGCCGTGCCAGCGACGGCTTCCAGGGCGACGGCCATGAAGCCCACGCTGCAGGTGGGCGATCAGTTGCCCGCGCTGACACTGCCGGACCTGGCGGGACAGCCATTGGTCCTGCGCGATCGCTTTGCCGGCCGGCCGCTGCTGATCAACGTCTGGGCCAGCTGGTGTGCGCCCTGCGTGGAAGAGATGCCCGAACTGGCGCGCTTCGCCGATGCCCAGGGCGACAACGGTGTGCAGGTGCTGGGTCTGGCGCTGGACACGACGGACGACGTGCGCGGTTTCCTGCAGCAGGTGCCGGTGGACTACCCGATCGTGATCGAGACACCGGGCCCGCGCGATGCCAGCGTGCAGCTCGGCAACGCGCAAGGCCTGCTGCCCTACAGCGTGTTGTTCGATGCGCAGGGGCGAATGGTAAAAGCGAAGCTGGGACCGTTCGCCCACGGCGAGATCGACAGCTGGGTGAAGTGAGGGTGTTTTTTGCAGGGCTTGCAGCCCTGCACCCGGCTCAGTGCAACGCCAACAGCCAAAGCGGGCATTCCGCGGGTTGGCGGGGCGATGTCGGAGTGGGGGGACGCTGCATGTACGTCCCCGTAAGCTTGGCAGCCGCTTGCTCGTGTGCGCTGTCCTGCGCACACGTCAAGACCGGGGTTGGGCGTCCTGCCCAACCCGCCCGAGGCATGCCTCGGGCCCATGCGGCTGACACCCCGCACTCCGACACCGCCCCACCTCTGACAGATCTTCGCGGCTGTTGGTAGGTGTCGACCTTGGTCGACACATCTGTCAGATATCGATATTCAGAACGGAATCAGACCCCGTGCCGACCAACGGTCGGCACCCACCAAAGCAGAACGCCGTTCCGACAGATCGCAGGAAACTGTCGAAGGCGGGGTGGCTCCGGTTGAGGGGGTGTCCGCGGCATGGATGCCGTGACCAAGGCTACAGGGACGTACTTGCGCCGTCCCCCGCAACCGCCCCCCCCCGCCTCCTCACAGGAAACCCGCTGTTGCTTCGGCTGTTGCTTCTGAGGTTGCCGGCCAGCGGCCGGCACTACCGCGGGTGCCGGGTGCCGCCCGGCCGGTACCTCCAGCTTGACCGCAGCCGGGGCGCCACGGAGAATTACGCGACTAATTCTCATTTGCTGTTGCGCAGGATGCGGGCGGCAGCCTCCCGGGCCCCTCTCCTTCGATGTTCAAGAACGTCCTGTTCCAACTGCATTGGCTGCTGGGCATTACCGCCGGTGCCGTCCTGGCCGTGATGGGCCTCAGCGGCGCCGTGCTGTCCTTCGAGGACGAGCTGCTGCGCGCCGCCAATCCCGGCTTTGCCGAGATCGCCGAGCACCATGCCGACGGACAGCATCCCCTTGCACTCAGTGAACTGGTGCCGCTGCTCCAGGCCGGCAGCGAACGCCCCCTGCAACGCCTGCGTATCGATGCCACCGGACAGCGGCCGTCGGTCGCGCGCTTTGCCGGCGGCAAGGACCACTGGGTGTACTTCGACCCGTACAGCGGTGAGCGCTTCAGCGCCCTGCGCGGCCAGGCGTTCTTCGACTTCGTCGAGGACCTGCATCGCCACCTTGCCGCGGGCGAACGCGGCAAGTGGATCACCGGCAGCTGTGCCATCGCCCTGCTGTTCTTCACCCTGTCCGGCCTCTACCTGCGCTGGCCACGACGCTGGTGGCACTGGCGCAGCTGGCTGGCAGTGGAGTGGAAACGCAGCGGGCGCGGCTTCCTGTGGAGCCTGCACTCGGTAGTCGGCACCTGGGTGCTGCTGATCTACCTGATGAGTGCGCTGACCGGCCTGTGGTGGTCGTTCGACGGGTATCGCAGTGCGGCCAGCACGCTGCTGGGCGTCCCACCGGCGGCCAAGCACCAGGTTGCCACCGATGCGTCGCTGGACCTGCACCGCATTGAAGCCACGCTGTACGCGCTGCCGGGCGTGCGCGCCGGCTTCATTGACCTGCGCCTGCCGGAGAAGCCCGGGCAGGCGCTGAACGTGCGGGTGATGGCCGGTGATCCGTCGCAGCGCGGCGGCCACCACGATCGTGCGCATGACCTGCTGCAGCTCGATCCGGCCAGCGGTGCGGTTCTCGATGCCCGCCCGTACGCACGCCAGGGCGCGGGCGGACAGCTGGCCACCAGCGTGTTCGCGCTGCATTCGGGCAGCTACTTCGGTGTACCCGGGCGCGTGGTGGTGATGCTCAGCAGCCTGGGCATGAGCCTGTTCTTCATCACCGGCTGGATGCTGTACCTGGACCGCCGCCGCAGCCAGCGTGCCGCGCGCGGGCTGCGCCAGGCGCTACCGATGCCGGCCAGCGACGCCGGCAACGCAGCGTGGCTGGTGGTGCATGCCAGCCAGAGCGGACTGGGCGAACAGCTGGCGTGGCGCGCGGCGGCCCAGCTGCAGGCGGCCGGCCATGCGGTGCAGGTGCTGCCGCTGGCGCGCATCGATGCCGCGCTCCTGCTGCGTGCATCGAGCGCGCTGTTCGTGCTGAGCACCTTCGGCGACGGCGAGCCGCCCGATGCCGCCCGGCGCGCAGCGCGGCAGTTGCTTGCACAAGCGCTGGACCTTTCGGGCCTGCAGTTCGGCCTGCTCGCGCTGGGTGACCGCCAGTACCCGCACTACTGCGGCTTCGGCCGCCGGGTCGATGGCTGGTTGATCGGAAACGGCGCGCGTGCACTGTTCGAGCGCGTCGACGTCGATGCCGCCTCGGTCCCGGCGCTGCGCCGGTGGCAGCAGGAGCTGGGTGCGCTCACCGGCATCGTCACCGATGACAGCGTGCTGCCTGCGGCTACGCAGATGCATGAGTGGCGCCTGCTCGGCCGCGACCGCCTCAACCCTGGCAGCGTCGGCGGAGCCATCTGGCGTATCCGTCTTGCCGCACCGGCCGACGTGCAGTGGCAGGCGGGTGACATCCTGCACATCGCGCCCCGCCACAATGCCCAGCACGCCGGTGCCGTGTTGAAGGCGCATGGGCTGGATCCGCTGCAGCCCCTGCTGGTCGATGGCCATCCGCGCACGCTGCTGGCGCTGGCCAGTGAACGCGAGCTGCCCGAGGCCGATGCTGCGCTGGCGGTGCAGGATGCCTGCCTGTGGCTGGCCGGGCTGCCGCTGCTGCCCAGCCGCGAGTATTCGATCGCCTCCTGCACGGATGATGGCGTGGTGGAGCTGGTGGTGCGGCTGGTGCATGACGCCTCCGGTCGAGCCGGGCTGGGCTCGGGCTGGCTGTCGTTGCATGCGCCGATCGGTGCCGGCATCGTCGCCCGCGTGCATCGCAACCCCGGTTTCCATCGTGTCATTGGCGCGCCGATGGTGCTGATCGGCAACGGCACCGGCATCGCCGGCCTGCGCAGCCTGTTGCGCGAAGCCGCCCGTGCAGGCGAACACGGGCACTGGCTGTTGTTCGGCGAACGCCAGCGTGCACACGATTTCCTGTTCGCCGACGAGATCGAAGCGTGGCAGGCCGATGGCCATCTCGCCCGGGTGGACCTGGCGTTCTCGCGCGATGGCGACGGCGGTTATGTGCAGGATCGCCTGCAGGCGGCCACCGGAACGCTGCGCGACTGGATACAGCGCGGTGCGGTGATCCATGTCTGTGGGTCGTTGCAGGGCATGGCCGAGGGCGTGGACCAGGTGCTGCGAACCGCGCTGGGTGATGAAGCGGTGGAAACGCTGCTGGAAAACGGGCGCTACCGCCGCGACGTGTATTGATTCCTGCCGCCGAACGCTGGTGTGAGCCGAGCATGGGCTCGGCTCTACAGTGTTCCTGCAGCCGATGTAGCGCCGAGCCTACGCTCGGCTGACCAGGCCGCCGCGGCGCGCGCCTGCGGCATCGACTGCAACCGGAACGCGCCCACCGCGTCGGCCAGGGCACGCACCTGGACCTGCATCTGCGCCGTGGAGGCACCGGCCTCTTCCACCAGGCTGGCGTTGCGTTGGGTACTGGCTTCCATCTGCACGATGGTCTGGTTCACCTGTGCGATGCCGGCATGCTGGTCCTGCGACGCACTGCGGATACCCGCCAGCAGCTCGGCCAGCTGCTGCACGCTGCCGACGATCTCGCCCATCGTGATGCCGGCCTGTTCGGCCTGCTGGTTGCCCTGTCCCACACGCGCCACCGAATCCTCGATCAGGCCCTTGATCTGCTTGGCCGCCTCTGCGCTGCGTTGTGCAAGCAGGCGCACTTCCGCGGCCACCACGGCGAAACTGCGGCCCTGCTCACCGGCACGCGCCGCTTCCACCGCAGCATTCAGCGCCAGGATGTTGGTCTGGAAGGCGATGCCGTCGATCAGCTGGGTGATGTCGCCGATGCGGCGTGATGCCTCGCTGATGCCCTGCATGGTCGCCACCACCTGACCGACAGCCTCGCCGCCGCGCTGCGCCACCGCAGCCGCACCCTTGACCAGCGCGTCGGCACGGCCTGCGGCATCAGCATTGCGACCGACCGTATCGGTCAGTTCGTGCATGGAAGCGGCGGTCTCTTCCAGGTTCGCGGCCTGCTGCTCGGTGCGCTGTGACAGATCTTGATGACCGGCAACGATCTCGCCAACGCCGGTATCGATACTGGAGGTGGCGTGCTGGATGCGGGTGACGATGCGGCCCAGCTGAGCGACCGTCGCGTTGGCATCATCGCGCATGCGCGCGAACACGCCCTGCAGCTCACCCTCCATGCGCACACTGAGGTCACCACGGGCCAGCGCGGCCAGCAATGCCTGCAGGTCGCCGAGGTTGGTTTCAAACGTCGCCAGCAGGCGGTTGATGCTGGTCGACAACGTGCGCACGAAGCCCTGCTTGCCCTCCAGCGCGATGCGACCGTGCAGGTCGCCGTGTGCTGCAGCATCGACCAGCGCAGCGACCTCGGTTTCCAGCAGGGTCTCCAGCGCACGACTGCGCCATTCCACCGCTACGCCGAGGAATTGCCCTTCATCGATGACGGGGTTGGCAATCAGCTGGTAACGCGTGCCAGCATGGCCGATCTCGCGCTCTTCGCGCTGGCGCACGCCGGCCAGGCTGGCCAACGCCGGATGCAGGCGTACCGCGTCGCTGCCCACCAGCGCTTCGTTCCGCAGGTCAAGCAGCTGCAGCAGTGCCGGGTTGGCGTAGGCGACCTGCCCTTCCGCATCGATCACCATCAAACCGGTCTGCGCACTGTCCAATGCCTGGCGCACCCGGGTGTTGCCGCGCGCCACGGCACGCTCGGTCTCGATACGCGCGCGCAGGCGCTGCTGCATGTCGACCAGGCGCTGCGCCAGCTGGCCGATCTCGTCGTTGGCGTTGTAGACGCGCAGGGTGGTGTCCAGGCGGTCGTCGGCGATGTCGCTGGCGAAGTGCAGGGTGTCCTGGATCGGCTGGCGCACTGCACGCAGCACCAGCACGAGGCTGGTGATCAGCACACCGGCGACCAGCAGCACGGTCAATGCAAACAGCACGCTCATCGTGCGCGCACCAGCCTGCTGGCGGGCCTGGGCACGGGCCAGTGCCGCGGCTTGTGCCTGCTGGAATGCGGCCAGCGCAGGCGCTACGCCCGCAGCGGTATCCAGCAGCGACTGCGCTTCCACATCCAGGCCGACACGGGCAGCGGTATACCCCAGCAATGCGGTCTGATACGCCTCCATTCCGGTGCGCAGGGTGCCCTGCGCATCCGCGGGCAGGCCCGCCAGCGCGAGATCGAACGGCAGCTTTTCTTCGCTGGCGCGGTCGGCGTGGGTGGAATCACCGTCGAGCAGCAGCAGTGCCTCCTGCCGCCGCATCTTCTGCAGGGACAACGCCAGCGCATCCCGCTGCTGCGCATCCACCTGCCCCTGCAGCGTGTCTGCAGCCTGTTGCAGCTGCGCGGCGAGGCCGGCCTCACCACGGCCCATCTCGTCGACCCGTTCGAACAGGGCGGCAACACCCTGCGAGAACGCGCCTGCAGCTTCGGTCAGCGCCTGCAGGGCCTTGCGCCGGCCTGCATCCATCGGCATCGTGCGCAGCGCCCGCAGATCGTCCTGCAGCGCCTTTTGCGTGGCAAGCAGCTGCGCGCGGTCGGCATCATCGAAACTGCGTGCATACTGGATCTGCAGGCGGCGCGCTTCGGCCACCCGCGTGGCCAGGCGCGCGGCGAGGTCACTGCCGCGCTGGTAGCTGGCCTGGCTGCGCGCAGCCTGCGTGCTGGCATGCCCGGTCCAGGCGTAGACGGCTGCGATTGCGACCAGTCCCAGGCCACAGACCCACAAGGTCGCCTTGAGCTTGTTGGCTACGCTCAGCCGATGCGGTTGCAGCCACAGCAGCAGGCCGGAGGACGCCGGGCGCAGCGCCGCAAGCTGCGTGCGCAGGGACCGGAGGTGGGGGACAACGGCCGACATGACAGGCTCCAGGTAGAGGGACGCACCTGTATCGGCCGTATGCGAAGAAACTTTAGGTCCAATCTTCTTCCTCGCGGATCCGATCTCGCTTCTTGTACCGGCAACAAGCGACGATGCGATGACAGAGAACATCTCCATTTCTCATCTCCTGAGAATCCCGACTGATAGAACTACGTTTCACACAATTACCTCGGAGCAACTGCAGCCATGCTCATCAGCACGGTACTGAGTCAGATTCAGACGCTTGGCATCCCTGTCGGGATCGGTACTGTCATAGTGGTCCTCGCAACCATCGTGCGCTGGTTCTTCGGACCTCCTATGGACAGCTTCCACCGCTGGAGAGAGTCAAAGCATCGGGATCGCGAGTACTTGCTGAAGATCGCGGATCATTCAGAGGATGATCTGGAAGCAAGCTGGGTAAAGGAGTCCACATTGCAGGAGGCATTTCGAGGGCGCTATGGCCTCCTGGTCGGGCGCGAGGAGCGCCGGGCCTACTTCAGCCTCATGCGCTGCTACTCGCCAAGCATCAAATGGCGCCATATCAGGGGCATAAGTACACTGGCACGGCGCAGCATGGATGGCACCAGCATTGAATTTCACATGCCCAAGCGAGAGCGCCGCTGGCGATACGCTGCCGGTGCTACTGGCATGATCTTCTATCTGTTCGGCAGCATGCTTTGGGTTGAAGGCCTGCTTTCCGCCATGCATGGCTCTTGGGCGGGAATCGTTCTGGGGGTTCCGGTCGCAGTACTTGGCGCTTTCACAACGCGCGTATCCCTGTTCCCTCTGCAGAGCTACGATGCAATTGGGAAAGTTATCCAGCCTAACGAGCGTAATGAGTTTCTTTTGATCCCAATCCCCGAGGCAAAAAACCAGAGCCCCTCCTCTCTCAAGCCGGCATCAATTGACGCTATGCCGCGCCGCCGCGCTTGACCTCAACCCCGGTTGGGGGAGCACAGTGGACGTTCCTCCCCGCCCGGTGCCGCCATGACGACGCTCGATGTCCCCCGCTACCTGCAGCGCCTGCAGCTGGATGCACCGCCACCGCGGACGCTGGCCGGCCTGACCCTGCTGCAGCAGCGCCACAACGCAGTGCTGCCGTTCGAGACCCTCAGCTGCCTGCTGCGCGATGCGGTACCGATCGACCTGGACAGCGTGCAGCGCAAGCTGCTGGACGAGCGCCGTGGCGGGTACTGCTTCGAACTCAATGGGGGCCTGCTGTCGCTGCTGCAGGCGCTGGGCTTCGATGCGCAGCCATTGACCGCGCGCGTGCTGCTGGCTGCCCAGGACGGCGAACTGACCGCACGGACCCACCTGCTGCTGCGCGTGCAGGTGGACGGCGATGACTGGCTGGTGGATGCCGGTTTCGGCAGCCTGACCCCGACCGTGCCGCTGCGGCTGCATGATCCGCAGCCGCAGGCCACGCCGCACGAACGCTATCTGCTGCAGCGGCTGCCTGGCGAGGGGGATTTCGTGCTGTACGCCGAATCCGGTGACGGCTGGCGGGCGATGTACCGTTTCGACCTGCACGTGCCCGCACCGATCGACAACGTGGTGGGCAACTGGTACGTGTGCACCCATCCCGACTCCAGCTTCCCTGGCCAACTGCGCGCGTCGCTGACCGGGCCGGACTGGCGACGCACCATCGGCAGCGGCAACTACACCGAGTACCGCCCCGGCCAGGCACCGGACAAGCGTCCGCTGCACGATGTTGCCGACGTGCGCGACGTGCTGCAGCAACGCTTCGGCATGCAGTTGCCCGAAGACCCGCGGCTCGATCCGGCGATCAACGACTGGCTGCAGCGCTCACGCGCCGCGACCTTGTAGAGCCGAGCCCATGCCCGGCTGAGCTTGGGCGGCTGGGTCAACAGCAGCCGAGCATGGGCTCGGCTCTACGGAACCGTGCGCGCCTGCAACGCAATCCGGTTGCCTTCACTTTCGCAGATCTCGGCCACGCTCCAGGCTCACCTCCAAGTCCATGCCCACACCTGCGGCCTCGTCGGCAAACGGAAGGTAGGCCATCCTGCAGTCGTGCAGCATGACACTCCTTGCAGGGCAGCGCTGGCATGCTGGGTGCCCCTTTCCTCGCGGAGTCCTGCATGTCCCTGGCCGATCACCAAAGTGCGCTGGCACCGCAGGGCTTCCTGCGCGTGGCGATCAACCTGGGCAACCCGGTGCTGGCGCAGGGCGATGCGCACTCGCCGCGCGGACCGTCGGTGGAGCTGGCCGCGATATTGGCGCAGCGCCTGGGTGTGCAGGCACGCTTCACCTGTCACGATGCCGCAGCCTCGGTGGTCGCTGCGGCAGGCGAAGACGGCTGGGATCTGGCCTTCCTGGCCATCGATCCGGCACGTGCCGACCGCATCGCCTTCAGTGCTCCGTACGTGGAGATCGAAGGCACCTATCTGGTGCGCGAGGACAGTCCCGCGCAGCAGGTGACCGACCTCGACCGCGAGGGGCTGCGCATCGCGGTGGGCCGCGGTGCAGCCTACGATCTGTTTCTCAGCCGCGAACTGCGCCACGCCACGATCGAACGGGCCGAGACGTCGGCGGCTGCGATCACCCTGTTCGATCTGCAGCGCCTGGATGCCGCCGCCGGCGTGCGCCAGCCGCTGCAAGCATGGGCGCGGGCGCATCCCGGCCACCGCGTGCTGGCTGACCGTTTCACCGCGATCCAGCAGGCGGTGGCGGCGCCGGCATCCCGCCCCGCCGACGCGCTGCAGGCGCTGTTCGAAGAAGTGGAGGCGATCAAGGCCGGCTCGCTGCTGGAGGAGGCATTCGCGCGCGCCGGGCAGGCGGTCACGCTGGTGCGATGAGTGTAGCGTCCGCCATGTGCCGCACGTGTTCGGCAGCCTGCGCGTGCAGCCAGTCGCGGAAGGCAAGAAAGCCGCGGTGGCGGGCCGAACGCTGCGGGTAGACCAGCCAATGCGGCCAGGCGGTTTTCAGGCGCAGGTTGGACAGCGCAACCAGTTGGCCGGAATCCAGCAACAAGCGCGCCCGCGTCACCCGCCCCAGCGCCACGCCCACCCCGTCCAGCGCCGCACGGTGGTGTGCCTCCGAATCATCCAGCACCGCTACGAAGCGCGACGGCGGGGTCTGCCCGCTCAACGCGAACCAGGCCCCCCACGCGCCATCGGGGTCCCCCAGCAGTGGCCACTGGTTCAGTGGCACCCGGTCGATCCCTCCCATGCGTTCGATCAGCGCCGGGCTCGCCATTGGCAGCAGCCACTCGTCGAACAGCGGCTCAACCACCAGGCCCGGCCACTGCCCGCTGCCCAGCCGCAGCGCGGCGTCGAACTGGCGCTGCCGCTCGAAATCAATCAGGCGCTCACTCGACTGCAGGTTGATCTCGATCTGTGGGTGCTCAGCCACGAAATGCCCCAGGCGCGGCACCAGCCACGCCGACGCCATCGACGGCACCGCACTGATCGTCAGCACGTGCTCGGCGCGGGCCGCATAGGGCTGGAAGGCTTCGTTGATCGCATCCAGATGCGGGCCGACCTGGTCGAGCAGGCGCTGCCCCTCCAGGGTGAGGGCGACGCCACGCGGTTGGCGGACCAGCAGTGGCTGCCCGAGCCGCTCTTCCAGCTGGCGCATCTGATGGCTGAGCGCACTGACGGTCAGGTTCATCGATGCCGCTGCCCGTGACAGGTTGCCCAGCCGCGCGGCGGCCACGAAACCCTGCAGGGCATGAAGGGGCGGACGGGACATCAGGCTTGAATTCCTCTCAAGGCATGCTTGCGGAAATGTCGCTTTTTGCCCGCCCATGCTGCCCGTATCGTGCAATCCACTCAAGTGGAGGCACGCTCATGAACATCTTCGGCAGCCTGTTGTTCCTGCACGGCCATGTGGCCAACGCCGAGCTGGCACGCCAGCTGGCCAGTCCGTCCACCGACTCCCCTGCGTGCGCGGCGCAACCGGCCGCGCCGGTTCAGCAGCCGGGGACCCGTTGAACGCGGCTCAACCTGTGTACCAGCGTTGGACGTATTCAGGCAGCCAGGGCATTGGATCGATATCCAGTGCCCGGCAACCGTCGAGCGTGTCACGCAGCACGCCCTCGCCGGGGCCACCGGAAATCCGCAGTCCTTCCTCTTCCGGAAGCTGCACCACAGCCCAGTCGTGCAGCCGGTCCATGCGCAGGCGCATCGCCACCTGCAGCCACGCCTTCAGCGGGTAACAGCGATAGCCTTGTTCACCCAACGCAGCAATTGCGAGCGACAAGGCCTGGTTGGCACCACGTACCCATTCAGTACGACCCCCAGCCTTGTGCTGGATCGTCATCGGTGCCGGTGCGCGGTGCGCCTTGAACGGCGAACGCAGCTGCAGCTCCAGATCACGTGCATCACGCTCGCCCTCCGCTTCCACCAGCGCACCGGCATCGAGGTCGAAGAACTCGAACCAGCGCCGATGCAATGCGCTGATGCGTCCGAGCGGATCACGTGAAAAGCCGATCTTCGCGTAGTCCTCCCACGCACACGGGAAGACGTAGGTAAAGACACGACCATCGATGCGGATATCCGATTGCATGTGCGCAGGCTGCCTCCACCTCAGCCCGGGCGCAACCGGGCGCTACCGTGCACGCTGCAGCGCACCGGCAGTGCGGCTTCGTGCAGCCGGCACGAACTATTCTTGCTGACTGTCGCTGCCATCTCCGCCCGCCATGCCGTCTGCTGCGCCCGCCCCCCTACCGATTTCATCCATCACCCTGGAAGCGGCAACCTCTGCGGTGATTCACCAGCACAACGCTGAAACCGCGCGGCAACCGGCATCGCTGACCAAGCTGATGACCGCCTACGCCGCCTATGCGTGCGTCGAAGAGAACGGACGCTCGTGGGACGACCCGGTCACCATCGCCGCCGACGATGTGCATGCCGTGGCCGATGATGAAACGCGCATGGGCCTGGCGCCCGGCGAGACAATCACCCTGGCGCGCCTGCTGGAAGGGTTGATGGTGGTGTCCGGCAATGACGCTGCATTGGCGATCGCGCGCCACCTGGACGGATCGCAGGCCGCATTCCTGGAACGCATGAACCGGCACGCACGCCAGCTCGGGCTGCGCAGCACCTGGTTTGCCAGCGTGTCCGGCATCACCACACCGCACCATGTCTCCAGCGCGCGCGACATGGCGGTGCTGGCCGCCCGCCTGTTGAACGATCATCCGCAGATCCTGGCGATCACCGCGCAGCGCGCGTTCGCCCATGGCAGCTTCAACCGCAGCAACCAGAACGCCCTGCTCGGCGAAGACGGCGTGGACGGCTTGAAGACCGGCTACACCCAGGCCGCAGGCTTCTGCCTGGCCGCCACCGCGTGCCGGCCAGTACCCGGGCGGGACCAGCCGGTACGGCTGATCACCGTGGTGTTGGGCTCTGCAAGCCGCGACGCGCGCGACGCACTGGTGCGCGACCAGTTGGCCGCGGGATTCGCCGCCCTGGCCGGCGGCTGACCGCTCGTGCGGCTCAGCGCCGCTTGACCGTCGCCACGATCAGCCGCTGCAGCTCGGCCACGGCACCGGCCTTGTCCAGCGCGCCGGCAGCCACACCCTCTGAAAGGGCTTCAGCCGCACCGAGGATGGCCCAGCGCCCGGCCAGCGACACCGTGCCGTCGGCCGCGAACGGGCCCAGCCAGACCTGGCAGTTGTCGATGAAATCCTGCTGGTAGCGCCGCCGCACCTCATGCAGTTCCGGCGCCCCCACCAGCGCGGCGAGGATGCCTTGCACTTCACTGCCCTGGCTGAGGACGCAGTCGATGTAGCCGGAGGCGATAGCCGCCGCCCGATCGACCAGTTGCGCCCGGGCGCGACCGATACGCTCGTGGAAGACCACGGTCTGGCGTCCGTCATAGTCATCGTAGAGCGCCGCCAGCAAGCCATTGCGGGTCACGAAGTGATCATAGGCCACAGGCTTGGTCACGCCCGCCGCTTCGGCCAGCCGCCCCAGCGTCAACGCTCCGGTACCTTCTTCGCGGACCAGTGCCCAGGCCACATCCAGCAACTGGCGGGTGCGTTGCTCCCGGGTCATTCGGCGGCGCGTGGGGGTGGCGTTGGCGGGCATCGGCGGAGCACGGCGATCAGCGCATCGGAACACCAATTTTACGGCCGATCGCCAGCGCGGTCTGCAGATGCGCTTCAGCGGCACCGGTATCGGCGTCCAACAGCAGGTGGGACGACAGCACGCGCGCGCCGCAATAGTCGAAGATGCCCATGTCGATCTGGGTCCTCATTGCCGCGTCGTAGCCACGACGTTCGACCATGGCTGCGTCGGCGCCGCCCAAGCCGACCAGATGCACATTCAGGCGCTGCAGCTTCTTCACCAGCCTGCCCTGCGCATCCTGTGCGTAGGCCCAGTCGTTGGTGAACACACGGTCGATCCAGCCTTTCAGCAGCGCCGGGAACGACCACCAGTACAACGGGAACACCAGCACCAGCGTATCGGTGGCATCCAGCCGCGCGTGCTCGGCAGCGACATCGGCCGGTACCGCGCCGGTGCTGCGGAACAACGCCTGGTCCTGCGGGTTGAAGCGCGGATCGAAGCCTTCGGCCATCAGGTCGGCATAGGCCACGGTGTTGCCGGTGTCGGCCGCGGCAATGGCATCACCGATGCGACGCGCCATCGCGTGGGTCAGCGAACCGGGCTCAGGGTGGGCGATGACAATGAGGCTGTGCATGGAGATCTCCAGGAATCGATACTTACTAATGGTAAGTAGCGATTCCGGGGAAACCAGCGCCACCGGTGGGACGCTGTTTTCGCGTCCAACGTATAGTGCAGCGATGCCCTGTGGGACATCCGGACATGGATCGACGCCTGCCCCTGGCGATACTGACGCTGCTGCTGTCGCTGTTGCTGCCATCCGCCTTCGCGGGTGAACTCAGTCCCAGTGACGCGAAGGCCCTGCGCGAAGATGTGCGCGCCCTGATGACTGCCTACGCCCGCGGCGACGCGGACTTCCTCATCGAGCGTACGCATCCCAGCCTCAAGCGGCTGGCCGGCGGCGATGAGGCCTTCCAGGCGATCACCCGCGATGCGTTGAAGAAGCAGCACAGCGGCGGCGTGGTGGTCATCAGCGAAGACGTCGGTGTGCCGACCCGGACCTATGCGGCTGGGGAGGAAGAAGTCTGCTTCGTGCCACGCCAATCCCTGGTACGGGTGCGTGAAACCCCGATGCGCAGCACCACGTTCATGGTGGCCGTGCGCCGCATTGGCGGTTCCGGGTGGACATATCTGGACGGCACGGGGCTGCAGGACAATCCACGCCTGCTTCGCCAACTGCTGCCAGCGTTGGAACCCGGCGTGATCCTGCCCAAGCGGGAGATCGAGGCGTTGTAGTCGCCGGCCCTTCCCGCCATGCAGGGCGCGGGGCTACTGGAACAACGCGTTCAAGGCCGCCCCGGACGCCGCCTGCTGCAGGCCATCGAAGCGTCCGTCCTGCACGATCGGCTGGGTCGCCTGCATCAGTCCAGCCCACGCGGCACGCGCCAGCGCACCGCCCAGGCTGACCCGGCGAACGCCAAGTGCGGCGATGTCCTGCAGGCTCAGTGCTGTGGGGCCAGCGACCAGCAGGTTCACCGGCTTGGAGCCCGCGGCGGCGACCACCGCACTGATCTGCTCGCGCGTACTGATGCCCGGTGCATACAGCACATCGGCTCCGGCCTCGGCATAGGCACGCAGGCGCCGCAGGGTGTCCTGCAGATCCGGTACGCCCACGAAGAAGTTCTCCGCTCGCCCGACCAGCAGCACGTCGCCGCCCGCGCGGTCGATGGCCGCACGCGCCGCGCACAATCGCTCGACCGCCTGCTCGATGGGCCTCAGTGGTGCATCGGCCAGGCCGCTGGCGTCCTCGATCGACAACGCCGCGATGCCGGTATCGAGCGCCGCGGTCACCGCCTCCTCCACCGCCTGTGGCGTAGCGCCGAAACCATCACCGAAGTCGGCATTCAATGGCAACGGGGTCGCCGCCGCCATCAGTCGCAGGTGCTCCAGCGTGGCCTGCAGCGATACCGCGCCGTCCGGCCGCCCCTCACTCCAGGCGCAGCCGGCACTGGTCGTGGCCAAGGCCTGGAAGCCCTGCCGTTGCAGATAGCGCGCACTGCCGACGTCCCACGGATTGGGCAGCACGAAGCATCCTGCTGCATGCAACTGGCGGAAGCTGGCGCGCTTGCGCAGGGTGTCGGCATCAGGCGAGGCCATGGCGGGCTCCGGGGCGGCAAACCTGCACCCTAGCCCGCCGTTCGGTCGCGCTCAAGGCGACGAAGGCAGCCGTGCATGAAGTGATGCCGGCTGCTTATTGGACGCCACCGGCAGCCGTGCCCGAGCGTGGACGCCTGCCCCCCCAATGCCGCCACGGAGCACCTCATGCACCCGGACCCGCAGCCCCTCATCGACCCGGGCGACGATGACGCCCACTGGGCCGACGTGCTTTCGCCCGCCCGCCGGCGCCTGATCGCGTCGGCCGGCCTGGCCGCCGGCGGCCTGGCCAGCGCGTCCACCGCCACCGCCGCCGCGCGCGTCGGCAGCGCCGTGAACACCACCGAGCCCGGACGACCCGGCTTCCGCGCCATCGTTCCGCCAGCGTCCAAGGGCCGCAGCCCCTGGGGCCAGGCCACGGCCAGCGAACCGACCCCGCGCCCGGCCAGCGTGCGCCCCGGCGAGGCCACGTTGCCCACCGCCCCGCGCGCCTACACCGACATCAAGAGCTACCACGCCCATATCTATTTCGATGAGGACAGCTTCGAGAAGGCAGCCCTGCTGCGGCGCTGGGCCGCCGAGCGCTTCCCGGTGGAGCTGGGCAACTGGAACCTGGAGCCGCGTGGCCCGCACGTCACCCCCTCTTTCTACTTCGGCTTCACCAACGACCTGCTGCCGGTGCTGGTGCCCTGGCTGCAGCTCAACAGCCTGGGGCTGACCATCCTGATCCACCCCAATACCGGCGACGGTCGCGCCGATCACCTGTACTACGCGTTGTGGGTGAACCGCGCTCAGCCGGTGAACGCCTACAACTGGCCGGCGCCGCAGCCGGGGGAACAGGAGCCGTTGGAGGAGGTATTCCCGAACGTGGTGCCGACGGTACCGTTGGAGACCTGAGCGATCAGCTGACAGGCAACTCCCTGGTAAGGGCACAGCGGCTGCGCCCTACGCCTCCTCATCCACGCAGGGTGCGGCTCTGCCGATGAGCGGCCCGGGCGTGATCGTCGGCCTACGTGCTCGCATCCACCGCAAGCACGCCGTTCAGCGCGCCTTGATCCAGCGCCCGCCGTACGGCGACAAGCCCTGCAGCGAATTTCAAACGGACGATTGAAACGCTGCAAACTTCGCCGAACTGGACAGCATCCGCCGGTTCCGCCAGACTGCCGCCCTTTCCCGTCTTCCGGATCCCATGGCGAAGCTGCTGGTCCTGCACGGCCCCAACCTCAACCTGCTCGGCACCCGCGAGCCGGAGGTGTACGGCCACACCACGCTGGCCGACATCGACCAGGCCCTGGCCGCGCAGGCATCCGCTGCCGGGCACGCGGTGGAAAGCCTGCAGTCCAACGCCGAGCATGTCCTGGTGGACCGCGTGCAGGCCGCGCGCAACGACGGAACCGCGTTCATCCTGATCAACCCCGCCGCCTTCACCCACACCTCGGTGGCCCTGCGCGATGCGCTGGCGGCGGTGGCGGTGCCGTTCATCGAGATCCACCTGTCCAACCCGCATGCCCGCGAACCCTTCCGCCAGCACAGTTACTTCAGTGACAAGGCGGTGGGCGTGGTGTGCGGCTTCGGTGCCGACAGCTACCGCTACGCGATGGACGCGGCGCTGCTGCGCGTATCCGCCACCTGATTGTCGACCCGGGCGCCCACGGCGCTCTCCTCACCTAGATAGAAACCAAAGAGGCCCTCATGGATCTGCGCAAAATCAAGAAGCTGATCGACCTGCTGGAAGAGTCGAACCTGGCTGAAATCGAAATCAAGGAAGGCGAAGAGTCGGTGCGCCTGTCGCGCGCCCCGGTGGCCGGCTATGCCGCCCCGGTCGCCGCGCCGGTGTATGCCGCTCCGGCCGCCCCGGCGCCGCAGGCGATGCCGATGCAGTCGCCGACCGAAGCCTCCACCGGCGGCAGCGCCAAGCCGGGCCCGGCACTGCCGGAAGGCCACGTGCTGCGCTCGCCGATGGTCGGCACCTTCTACGCCTCGTCCGCCCCGGACAAGCCGGCCTTCGTCACCGTGGGCCAGCAGGTCAAGGAAGGCGAAACCCTGGCCATCATCGAAGCGATGAAGATGTTCAACCCGATCGAAGCCGACACGTCCGGCACCATCGTCGCCATCCTCGGCGAGAACGGCCAGCCGGTGGAGTTCGACCAGCCGCTGTTCGTGATCGGCTGAGGGGCGCGCCATGCTCGACAAAGTCGTCATCGCCAACCGAGGGGAGATCGCGCTGCGCATCCTGCGCGCGTGCCACACCCTCGGCATCCGCACGGTGGCCGTGCATTCCACGGTCGACCGCAACCTCAAGCACGTGGCCATGGCCGACGAGTCGGTCTGCATCGGTCCGGCGCCGTCGCCGCAGAGCTACCTCAACATCCCGGCACTGATCGCCGCCGCTGAAGTCACCGACGCCCAGGCCATCCACCCGGGCTACGGCTTCCTGTCGGAGAACGCCGACTTCGCCGAGCGCGTGGAAGAGTCGGGCTTCATCTTCATCGGCCCCAAGGCTGACACCATCCGCATGATGGGTGACAAGGTCGAAGCCATCCGCGCGATGAAGGCCGCCGGCGTGCCGTGCGTGCCCGGCTCGGGCGGCCCGCTGGGCGATGACATCGTCGCCAACACCAAGATCGCCCGTGAGATCGGTTATCCGGTCATCATCAAGGCGGCCGGCGGCGGTGGTGGCCGTGGCATGCGCGTCGTGCACGCCGAAGCCTCGCTGAAGACCTCGATCGAAACCACCAAGAGCGAGGCCAAGGCCGCGTTCGGCAATGGCGAGGTCTACATGGAGAAGTTCCTGGAGAACCCGCGCCACGTGGAGATCCAGGTGCTGGCCGATGGCCAGGGCAACGCCATCCACCTCGGCGAACGCGACTGCTCGATGCAGCGCCGCCACCAGAAGGTGGTGGAAGAAGCACCGGCACCGGGCATCACCGCCGAACAGCGCGAGCAGATCGGCAAGGTGTGCGTGGAAGCCTGCATCCGCATCGGTTATCGCGGCGCCGGCACCTTCGAGTTCCTGTACGAGGACGGCCGCTTCTACTTCATCGAAATGAACACCCGCATCCAGGTGGAGCATCCGGTCACCGAAATGGTCACCGGCATCGACCTGGTGGCCGAGCAGCTGAAGATCGCCGCTGGCCAGAAGCTGTCGATCAAGCAGAGCGACGTGGTGCTGACCGGCCATGCCATCGAATGCCGTATCAACGCCGAAGACGCTGAGACCTTCGTGCCGAGCCCGGGCACCATCACCGGCTTCCATCCGCCGGGGGGTCCCGGCGTGCGCGTGGATACCCACATCTACAGTGGCTATCGCGTGCCGTCCAACTACGACTCGATGATCGGCAAGCTGATCGTGCACGGCCCGGACCGCGAAACCGCCATCGCCCGCATGCGGGTGGCGCTGAGCGAGATGGTGGTCGATGGCATCAAGACCAACATCGCCCTGCAGCAGCGGATCATGCGCGACAAGGGCTTCCAGGCCGGTGGACAGAACATCCACTACCTGGAAAAGCGCCTTGCCGAGCGCAAGAACAAGCCGATCGCGCTGACCTGATCGTCACCCGATGCTGGACAAGGAAAGGGCGGGGATATCCCCGCCCTTTTCTGTTTTCCTTCCGGCAGCGCCGAGCCGTTCCCGGCTTGCGGGCGAGTGCAGCCGAGCATGGCTCGGCTCTACTGATGCGGCCTCAGCGCGCGTCCGCCGCCGTCGCCGGAATCTGCGAATTGGCCAGCGGCCGCACGCCATTGGGCGAGGCTGGATCGACGATCACCATGGTCTCGGTCGAGCCATCCGGCCACACTACCTGGAAGGTGCTGCCAGCCGGCAGTGAAGCGAACGGCATGCCCGTCTGCGCGCGATAGACCGCAGCGACCTGGCTGGCGCCGGCGCGGCGCACGTCTTCCTGCGCCTTCACCGTGGTCAGTTCCACCTTCGACAGATGCCGGTAGCGATCCTCGTAGGTATCGATCATCAGCAGGCCGACCGCACCGGCAGAGTAGGCCACGAACAGCGCAACCCAGAACCAGAACTTGGCCCCATGCAGGAATCGACGGTAATTCATCGCCCGTCCCTCTTTCCAATCAATCGCTTGATCCATTCCTTCATTTTCCCAGCACCTTGCCGCGATACCGCAGCGTCATACACGAAATCCCGGAAATCCTGCGCTCCATCCTGCGAACAGATCCCTCCATTCGCACAAAAACTGTTGACCAGCACGCTGTCCGCTCCACACGGTAGACCGAGTTCGCAGGCCGCAAGCCGCCATGCAAGCTCACTGAGCTGTTCGCCCGCCACCAGGCCGTCGAGTGCGCTGTCACCGGCGGCACGCACGCCCATGCCCGGCGCGATCGCCATATAGGCCTCCGGATCACGCGAAGTGCGCACGCGCTCGACCAGGTCGCGGCGGTACTCGGCACTGTCATGCAACGGCTCACCCTCGGCGAACAGCGATGCTTCTGCGGCCAGATTGCCCTGCGCGGCCGCCTTGCGGCGTTCGGCCAGCACCAGCGCAGCGCCCAGCTTGTCGCCCGGAACGAAGCCGCCACACCGCTTCGCCACGCGCTCGCGGGCCTCGATCATCGCCGGCGCCGCGGTCAGGCCCAACCCGCTCAACACGTTGTTGTCCAGGCGGTAGCCACCCGGATCGAGCGCGTACTGCGCGCAATAGTCATACACGCGGCTGAGCATCCAGCGCGCTTCATGGTTGCCGGTATCGGCCTGTACGCGCAGGCGCTGGGCGAAGGCATACAGATCGCTGGCGTCTTCGATGTCGGCGCGGAGGTCCAGCGGCAGGCCCGACGGCAGCGTGTTGCCGCGCTCAACGGTAGCCAGCCGGCGCGCCAGGGCCTCCGGCACCACCGGCAACGCCGCTCCGCTGTCGCGGCTGGCCACGACGGTCGGCAGATCCGGCGACGGTGATGCCACGCCCGCCGCATGGCCGCTGGCCCGGTACCCGGCCACGCCCAGCACGGCCACCGCCGGCAGCACGAGCAACCAGGTTTTCAGGGTCGGGGCGAAGGCCATCGGCGGCGGTGAGCGTTCACGGCGCACAGGAAAGTGCCGAGTTTAGCAAGGCCCGGCAGGCCTGTCTGAACTGCCCCCGTTCATCTCAAGGTGGCATCTCACACGATACGGAGACGCTCCGATGGTCTAGCATGGCCCCCTTTCCCGTGATTGCCTCCACCGCCATGCCGTTCCTGGAACTGACCCTGCGCTGCACCGAAGCCACCCAGCCCCGCTATGAAAATGCGCTGGAGGACGTCGGCGCACTGGCCGTGACCCTGCTTGATGCCGAAGCCGACACCAGCAACGAACAGGCCATCCTCGAACCCGGCGTGGGTGAAACGCCGCTGTGGGACACCCTGGTGCTGAGCGCACTGTTCCCCGCCGACAGCAATGCGCTGCTGCTGCTGGCCGCCCTGGAATCGTTCGATCCGGAACTGGACTGGAGCAACGGCAGCTTCCGCGCCGTCGAGGATGAAGACTGGGAACGCGCCTGGCTGGACCAGTTCCAGCCGATGGATTTCGGCAGCCGTACCTGGATCGTGCCGTGGAACCATGAACTGCCGGACGCCGCGCAGGCCGCCGATGCCGCCGTGGTGCGGCTGGACCCGGGCCTGGCCTTCGGCTCGGGCACCCACCCGACCACCGCCCTGTGCCTGCGCTGGCTGGACCAGCTGGCCGTGGACGGCCAGTTGCAGGGCCAGCGCGTGCTCGACTTCGGCTGCGGCTCGGGCATCCTCGCCCTGGCCGCGCTGAAGCTGGGTGCCGCCGAAGCGGTCGGCGTGGACAACGATCCACAGGCGCTGGTCGCCACCGCCGACAATGCCGAGCGCAACGGCGAGCAGGCGCGCATGCACGTGTACCTGCCGCAGGACGAACCGGTCGCCACCTACCCGATCGTGGTCGCCAACATCCTTGCCTCGGCACTGGACGCGTTGGCCGAGCTGCTGGCCGCGCGCGTCGCTGCCGGCGGCCGCATCGCCCTGTCCGGCATCCTGCATGGCCAGGAAGGCGAACTGCTGCAGCGCTACGCCGCGTGGTTCGACGACCTGCAGGCGACCCGGGATGGCGACTGGATGCGCATCACCGGCATACGCCGCGCCTGATCGTGATTGAATGACCGCTGGATCCGAGCCCGCACCCTGAGCATGTCCGAGCCGAACCCGCCGCGCCGCCCTTTGGCCACCTTCCTGCGCCCCACGTCGGAAGGCGAGGCTGCACCTGCGACCGATTCACGCACGCCCGACCCGGCGATGCAGGACATCCCGCCAGCCCAAGCCCGCGCCCCCCTCGAAGCGGCGCTGCCACCGATGGCGGAAACGCGACCGAGCGATGACATCGTCAACCCCGACGAAGCGGCCGTGATCGAACCCGTCCTTGCCGTTCCGGCCCCGCAGGCCGTGGCTGGGGATGCACCCAGTTTCCTGGGCACCTCGCGGCCACGCGCACTGCCGACGCCACGCTGGCACTGGGGGCTGGTCGCCGGACTGGCACTGCTGCTGGTCCTGCAGAGCGTGCTGGCCGATCGAGCGCGACTGGCCGCCGACGCCGGCAACCGCGCCTGGCTGGGCGCACTGTGCGGCGTATTGCGCTGCAGCCTGCCGGCCTGGCATGAACCCACCGCGTTCACCATGACCAGCCGCGAGATCCGCCCCCTGCCGGGCCAGGCCGGCGTACTGCAGGTGCAGGCCAGCATCCGCAACGATGCACGCTGGGCACAGGCCTGGCCGGATCTGCGCCTGTCGCTGTCCGATGCCGATGGCCGGGTGATCGGCAGTGGCGTGTTCGCACCGGCGCAGTACCTTGGCGAAAACCCCGGCGCGGCCGTGCTGGAACCGGGCCAGAGTGCACGCATTGCGTTCCGCGTGCAGGAACCCGCCGCATCCACCGTCGCATTCACCTTCGACTTCCTCTGAGCAGGATAGAGGCGACCAGCCGTGGCAGGTCGGGCACGCTCGCGCTAGACTGGCCGCCACCACCTCGTCCGGCCGCGCGCTCCGCGCGCACGGGCCAACCGAATCGGGAATCCCCTTGAACGCTGTCCTCTCTCGTCCTGACAACAGTCGTGGCGCTCCCCGGCCACCGCTGCGTGAACACGTCGCCCAGTCCGTGCGCCGCTACCTGCGTGACCTTGATGGCTGCGACGCGGACGATGTCTACGAGATCGTGCTGCGCGAGATGGAAATCCCGCTGTTCGTGGAAGTGCTCAACCACTGCGAAGGCAACCAGAGCCGTGCCGCGGCGATGCTGGGCATCCACCGCGCCACCCTGCGCAAGAAGCTGAAGGAATACGGCATCAGCGCGTAAGCGCGCGTGGGTAGTGCCGGCCGCTGGCCGGCAATCCCATGAACGATGGCAGGACCGGTGGATCCACGCCATGCGTGGATCGAAGCCCGGCAGAATCAACCGCCTCCGCCCGCCTTCCAGTAGTACCTCACCACATGGAAGAACACGGGCGCGGCGAAGCACACCGAATCCAGCCGGTCGAGCATGCCGCCATGGCCCTCGATCATGTGGCCCCAGTCCTTGATGCCACGGTCGCGCTTGATCGCCGACATCACCAGGCCGCCCCAGAACCCCATCAGGTTGATCAGCAGCGACAGGCCGAACGCCTGCAGCGGCGTGAACGGGGTGATCCACCACAGCGCCGCTCCCAGCGCGCTGGCACTCAGCACGCCGCCCACGAAGCCCTCCACCGTCTTCGACGGCGACAGCTTCGGGGCGATCAGGTGCCGGCCCAGCAGCTTGCCCCAGATGTACTGCAGCACATCCGAGGACTGCACCACGATCACCAGGAAGGCAAACAGCAGCACGTTGCGCGCCGGATCATGCCCGGGCACATGCAGGTTGAGCAGCAGCGGCACGTGCGAGATGCAGAACACGCAGATCATCAGCCCCCACTGCACCTTCGCGGTGCGCTCCAGGTAGTGCGTGGTGTCACCACCGATGGTGGACAGGATCGGCAGGAACAGGAACGCGTAGACCGGAATCAGCAGCGTGTACATGCCGTACCAGTCGATCCACACCAGGTAGTACTGCCACGGCAGCACGATGTAGAACGCGGCCAGCAGCGCGTAGTAGTCGCCCGAGCGGGTCGGTGCCAGAGTGATGAACTCGCGCAGCGCGAACAGCGAGATGATCGCAAACAGTACGATCACCCCCGCGCGACCAAAGAACAGCGCCAGCCCGACCACGATCGCCATCACCCACCAGGCGCGGATGCGCGACACCAGGTTGGCGATCACTGCACTGGGCTGCCCACGCTGCCGCCAGCGCAGGGTCTCGGCCACCAGCGTGGCCAGCACCAGCACCGCGCCGACGCCGGCAAACAGCAGGCCGGTCTGCTGGCCCACGCTGCGCGCGGCCAGGTCACCGGACACGTCCATCAGATAGCTCATGCGCGCCCTCCATTCGGCGCCAGGTCCAGCAGCGCCTGCCGGCTGCGGGCCAGGAATGCGGCCTTGTCCTCGTCGGCCTGCAGCCGCAGCGGCGTGCCGAACGTGGCCGTGCACAGCAGCGGCAGCGGCAGGAACCGGCCCTTCGGCATCACCCGCTTCAGGTTGTCGATCCACACCGGCACGAACTCAAGCTCCGGTCGTTGCCGCGCCAGGTGGTAGATGCCGCTCTTGAACGGCAGCAGCGGCTCATCGCCCACATTGCGCGTGCCTTCCGGGAACAGGATCAGCGAGCACTCTTCGTCGACCGCATCGCGCAGCACCTGCAACGGGTCCTGCTGGCGATGCCCGGCCTCACGCTCTACCAGTACACCGTTGAATACCGCATCGATCAGGTAGCGGCGCAGGCCGTCGCGCTGCCAGTATTCGGCGGCGGCCACCGGGCGTACCTGTCGCCGCAGCGCGGGCGGCATCGACGACCAGATCAGCACGAAGTCACCATGGCTGGCGTGGTTGCCGTAGTACACGCGGCGCTCGCTGGACGGCGCACAGCCGATCCACAGCGCACGGGCGCCCGTCACCACGTGGATCGCGCCACTGCAGGCGCGTGCAATCAGTTCGGCGAACATCGGTCCCTCCCGTTCACGTCTGCGGCCACACTACGGCCAGTACCAGTAGTGCGGCCTGCACTGCCGTCAGCAGGTACTGGCGCAGCAGCAGCCGGCGCATGCCGGCCCAACGCACGTCCCAGCCGCGCAGCGGCGCATCGGCCGGTGTGCGGCGCAGGCCACTGTCCTGCAGCAGCTGGTCGGTACGGCGTGCAGCGGCTTCGCCATCCAGGCCTTCATCGCGCAACAGCTGCAGCAGGCTCGCGTCCAGCCCGACCCGCCATGCATGGTAGGCCTGCATGAGCCCAGCGCCCACACTGAGCAGCAACAGCCCTGCGGCGATCATCGCCAGCCCCGGTTCGATGCCCAGCAGCAGCAGCGCCACCAGCAGCAGCCCCAGTGACAGCAGCGCGGGCCAGCGTCCCTGGCGCAGCAGCAACTGCATGGTCGCCAGATCGGGAACGGCACTCATGCGCGCCCTCCAGCCGCTGCGGTGATGGCTTGCAGATGCTCCGGGCCCAGCACGATGCCGGGGCGTGCCGCACGCACGATGGCGACCGCCGCCTCGACTTCCACGGCACGGCCCGTGCGCAGCAGCCACGTCGCCACGCTGGCGGCACTGCGTGAGTAACCCAATGCGCAGCACACCAGCAGCGGTCCCTGTACCCGCAGCCGTTCGATGGCCTCGGCGGCCTCGCGCAACTGGTGCGGCGTGGGCACCACCAGATCCAGCATCGGCACGCTGGCATACGCCGCGCCCGGCGCGCGGCAGGACAGCTCGGCGCAGGCATCGATCACGCCCACCAAAGGTGCCGGCAATACCGTGCAGGGAATCCGGCCCAGCCACACGCCGTCCAGCACCGGCACCGGCTGCGGCGCACGCCGTGTCCACAGCCGCGAGTTGATCCAGGCGGCGCCCAGGTACGGTGCCAGCAGCCAGCGTGCCGCCATGGTCAGGCGACCATCGGCGCGCTTCTGGAACACCGCCGTACCCAGACCGGCATACGCCAGCGCCACCAGCAGCAGCGACACCACCGGCCACAGCAGCCACAACGCCGTACCCCGCAGCAGGACCACCGGCACCAGCAGCACAGCGGCCCCCAGCAGGTACAGCGCAGCCAATCGCCACCGCTTGGCATGCCGCACGATGCGCCAGGCACGCAGCGGTGGCGTGCCCTGCTCCGGCCACAACCACACGCACAGCCAGCCGGCCAGCAGGCCGGTCGGGATGTCGATGAAATGATGCTGGAACGTGGTCAGCACCGAGACGCCGATCAGCAGCGCCCACACATGCAGCACCCAGCGCCAGGCACCGTGCAGGTACTGCGCGAACTTCACCCACAGCACGATCAGCAGCACGATGTGCAGCGATGGCGCCTGGTTGAACGGCTTGTCGAAACCCAGCAGCACATCGAACAGCCAGCCGAACACACCGCCGATCTCCGGCCGCTCGAAACTGAAGCGCAGCGGCCACAGCAGGAAGCAGCTCACGGCGATCAGCTGTGCACTGAACAGCCGCAATGCGTGCCGGTCCAGTTCGAGGCGCTGCCGGCACAGGAAGAAGGAGACCGCGTAGAACAGGTCGATCGACCAGTACGGCACGATCGTCCATGGCACGAACGGAATCTGCGTTTCCCAGCCGAACGCCATCACCGGCAGTTCGGCGTGGCGGCCGGCCATCCAGTTGGCGAAGCCGTAGCTGGCAAAGAAGAACGGGCCCAGCAGGGCCAGCCACAGCAGCGCGCGCCGCCAGGGGCGCCCCGCCGTGGCAAGCGGAGTTGCAGCCAGCGTCGCCATCACGCGGTCCGGCGTGCCAGCGACACAGTGAAGATGCCGAAGTCATCGATGCGCTGCGTCACTTTCTCGAACCCGGCCAGGCGCACCAGTTCATCCATTTCCTGCTGGGTGCGGCGGCGCATCACCCAAGCAGCGCCACCACGATGACTGGTCAGCGCGCGGGCGATGAACTCCAGCTGCGGGTGCCAGGGCTGGCCGGTGTAGGCCAGGTAGCCACCCATCGGCACCGTTGCGGCGATGCCCTGCAGCGAGCGCAGCACGGCGTCGTTGTCGGGGAACAGTTCGTACAGGCCCGATACCACCGCCAGCGTCGGCGCCGGGTCGACCTGCGCCAGCTGCACCGGATCGAACGCATCGCCCTGTTCGAAACGGGCGATGTCGGACGCACCGAGGCGCTCGATCAACGCCTGGCCCTGGGTCACGTTCAGACCGCTGAAGTCGCGCAGCACGATGCGCTCGGCGCGTTGCTCGCCCTGGCCCAGCGCTTCCAGTACATAACGGCCATGGCCAGCGGCCACGTCCAGCACGCGCACCGGCATGCCCTGCCCACGCAGGCGCTGGGCGGCATCGCGCAGCAGTTCCTGCAGGTGCCGACCGCGAATGCGGATGCCGCGCCAGCCGATCGCATCCAGGTAGTTGCGGTCGACCAGGCGACCCAACGGGCCTTTGCCACGTGCTTCGTCGCGATAGATGTAGTCCAGCGTGCTGCCCGAATCGAAACCGGTCTGCAGGCCCAGTGCAATGCCTTCGGACAGTCTGCCGCCAAAGCGCAGGCCACCGCGCACCACGCGCCAGCGAAGATCGGCCAGGCTGTTGCGCTCGGGCGGCCAGGCCAGGATTTCAGACTCTTCAAATGTCGGCCCATGGCGGTGCGCATCGCGGCGCGACAGCTCGCGCAACGGCTCGGCGAAACGCGCCTGGATGAAGCTGCGGATGCGCGCCAGTGCCGGTGCCCGATCACGCTCGCCCAGCGTGTCGTGGAAGAAGCCCGGCAGATGCACGCGCTCCTTGATCGGGCTGGACAGGCGCTCGTAGAAGCGGTCCTGCGGGCCACGGTGCACGACGAAGTCCGAGCCGGACACCAGCAGCTGCACCGGCACGCTGATCGCCTGCGCATCGGCGACGATGCGATCGGCCGCCTCGTACAGGCCCAGCAGCACCCGCACCGAGATTGGCCGGGTGATCAGCGGATCGGTGCGGTAGCTTCCCACCCGCGCCGGGTCATGGGTCAGCCATTGCGGCTTGACGTAGCTGTTGACGAAGAAGTTGCCGCGCAGCTTCTGCATCAAGGCCAGGCCCGGCCGCGCGAACGGCAAGTACAGCTTCACCTTGAACGCCGGCGAGGCCATCACCAGCGCGCGCAGGCGTGGCGCGTAGTCGTGCACCCAGGTGGCGGCGACCACGGCACCCACGCTCTGCGCGATCACCACGATGTCTTCCACCGCGATCCCGTGCTCGGCGCCGATGTGGGCGATGAAGCTGTCCAGGTCGCGCACCAGCGCCGGAAAGCCCGGTGCATCGCCACGCGCGCCCGGCGAGCGGCCATTGCCGCGCGCATCCCAGGCGAAGAAGGCGGTGTCAGGCACGTTCAGCTCATCGACCAGGTGGGTAACACGCCCGGAGTGCTCGTGCCCGCGGTGCAGCAGCACGATGGCCCGGGTGGCCGGGGTGGCGGTGGTGCCGGCCCAGTACCGGTAGAACAGCGGTACCTGGTCGAAGCTGTGGAATTCCCGTTCCTTCGCCTGACGCATGCAATCTCCTGATTGTCTTTTTCTATCTGCTTGATTAATTTGGCGAAACTGCGGTTTCCCGCAGTCCCCGACGGACCCGGTTGACCATCGTCAGCACGCACAGCACCGCCATGGCCGCGGCCACGCCCGTGACCGTCAACGCGCCAACCCACTCAAACGCCAGCAGCAGGCCCAGCGCACCGATCACGAAGGCGCGGTCGCTCTTGCCCATCGGGCCGTCATAGCGGCGGCTGGCGCCGACCATCAGCCCCAGCACGCCGGCGTATTCGCTCAGCGCCGCGGTCCAGGCCAGCAGCCACAGCGCCTCCGGGCGCACGCCCGGCACGCTGAGCAGGCTCAGGTACAGCGCCGCATCGGCGATCACATCGCATAATTCGTTCAGATAGGCACCCAGCCGCGACTGCTGGCCGAATTCGCGGGCCAGCATGCCGTCCACGGCGTTGAGCGCCATGCGCAGCAGCATCCACAGCGGCAGCAACAGGTACAGCCATGGCTGGGCCGGCGCGCAGCACCAGACGGCGCCGGCCACCAGCAGCGAGACCACGGCAGCGGCCACGGTCACCGCATTGGCGGTGATCCCCACGCGGTACAGGCCGCGTACGGCCGGACGCAGGAGGTCCTGAAAACGTCCTTTCAATGCATAGATCGACACGATCCGAACCCGCTGATCCTTGGCAGTTCCCGCACAGCCTACCCGATTGGGGCAGCGCGCCCCATCGAATTGATTGCGGCCCCCCCGGCCAGACGGTGCTGAAGGCGGCCACAGGCCATCGGTGCGGGTTGATTACCACCACCAGCGCCCGCCACCGGCCCCCACCGCCTACAATATCGGCCCCGCTCCGCTGCCGATTCCGTCCCATGACTGCTGATCTGTTGCCCGTCCGCCGGGCCCTCCTCTCCGTTTCCGACAAGACCGGTCTGGTCGAGCTGGCCACTGCGCTGGCGGCACGCGGCGTGGAGCTGCTGTCCACCGGCGGCACCGCCAAGGCGATCCGCGAGGCGGGCCTGGCAGTGAAGGACGTGGCCGAGGTCACCGGTTTCCCGGAAATGATGGACGGCCGGGTCAAGACCCTGCACCCGATGGTGCACGGCGGCCTGCTGGGCCGCTCCGGCCTGGATGACGCGGTGATGGCCGAGCACGGCATCGGCGCCATCGACCTGCTGGTGCTGAACCTGTATCCGTTCGAATCGGTCACCGCCAAGGCCGACTGCACCCTGGCCGACGCGGTCGAGAACATCGACATCGGCGGCCCGGCCATGCTGCGTTCGGCGGCCAAGAACTTCGCCCGCGTGGCAGTGGCCACCGACCCGTCGCAGTACCCCGAGCTGCTGGCCTCGCTGGAGGCCAACAGCGGCCAGCTGACGGCTGCCACCCGCTTCGCGTTCTCGGTGGCCGCGTTCAACCGCGTCGCCCAGTACGATGCGGCGATCAGCAACTACCTGTCGGCGGTCACCGCCACCGACGCCGCCGTGCCGGCCCGTGCCGAATACCCGGCGCAGATGAACTCCACCTTCGTGAAGGTGATGGACCTGCGCTACGGCGAGAACCCGCACCAGAGCGGCGCGTTCTACCGCGACCTGTACCCGGTCCCGGGCACGCTGGCCACCTTCCAGCAGCTGCAGGGCAAGGAGCTGAGCTACAACAACCTGGCCGATGCCGATGCGGCGTGGGAATGCGTGCGCCAGTTCGATGCGCCGGCCTGCGTCATCGTCAAGCACGCCAACCCGTGCGGCGTGGCCGTCGGCGCCGGCAACGGCGATGCCTACGAGCTGGCCTACGCCACCGACCCGACCAGCGCCTTCGGCGGCATCATCGCCTTCAACACGCCGCTGGACGCCGCCACCGCCAAGGTGATCCTGGACCGCCAGTTCGTGGAGGTGCTGATTGCCCCGGACTACGAGCCGGCCGCGCTGGAGTACGCGCAGAAGAAGGCCAACGTACGCGTGCTGCGCATCCCGCATGGCGACGGTCTGAACAACTTCGACAGCAAGCGCGTCGGCTCGGGCCTGCTGCTGCAGTCGTCAGACAACCGCGGCATGACCCGCGACGAGCTGAAGGTGGTCAGCAAGCTGGCGCCGACCGACAAGCAGTTCACCGACCTGCTGTTTGCCTGGAAGGTAGCCAAGTTCGTGAAGTCCAACGCGATCGTCTACGCCAAGGACAACCGCACCATCGGTGTCGGCGCCGGCCAGATGAGCCGCGTGTACTCGGCCCGCATCGCCGGCATCAAGGCCGCCGACGCGAACCTGGTGGTCGAGGGTTCGGTGATGGCCTCCGATGCGTTCTTCCCGTTCCGCGACGGCATCGATGCCGCCGCTGCCGCCGGCATCAAGGCGGTTATCCAGCCGGGCGGTTCGATGCGCGATGCCGAAGTGATCGCCGCCGCCGACGAACATGGCCTGGCCATGGTGTTCACCGGCGTGCGCCACTTCCGCCACTGATCCGCATCACCAAGCCGGGCCCTGCCCGGCTTTTCTTTTCCGTATCCGAGAACCCTGTCCCATGAAGATCCTCGTCATCGGCTCCGGCGGCCGCGAACACGCCCTGGCATGGAAGCTGGCCCAGTCCTCCCGTGTCACCGACGTGATCGTGGCGCCCGGCAACGCCGGTACCACCAGCGAAGACAAGTGCCGCAACGTGGCGGTGAAGGTGACCGATATCGACGGCCTGCTGGCGCTGGCCCAGGCTGAAGGCGTGGCGTTGACCGTGGTCGGCCCGGAAGTACCGCTGGTGGCCGGTGTGGTCGACCGCTTCCGCGCCGCCGGCCTGCGCATCTTCGGGCCGACCGCCGCCGCCGCGCAGCTGGAAGGCAGCAAGGCCTACGCCAAGGACTTCCTGGCCCGCCACAACATCCCCACCGCGTTCTATGCCGTGCACACCGACGTGGACGCTGCCCTGGCCTACATCCGCGAGAAGGGTGCACCGATCGTGGTCAAGGCCGATGGCCTGGCCGCCGGCAAGGGCGTGATCGTCGCAATGACGTTGGCCGAGGCCGAAGACGCGGTGCGTGACATGCTCTCCGGCAACGCGTTCGGCGATGCCGGCGCCCGCGTGGTGATCGAGGAATTCCTCGATGGCGAGGAAGCCAGCTTCATTTCGATGGTGGACGGCGTGCATGCGCTGCCGATGGCCACCTCGCAGGACCACAAGCGCGTCGGCGACGGCGACACCGGCCCCAACACGGGTGGCATGGGCGCGTACTCGCCAGCGCCGGTAGTGACGCCGGAGGTGCATGCACGCGTGATGCGCGAAGTGGTGAACCCGACCGTGCAGGGCATGATCGCCGACGGCATCCCGTTCACCGGTTTCCTCTACGCCGGCCTGATGATCGATGCCAGCGGCGCGCCGAAGGTAATTGAATTCAACGTGCGCTTCGGCGATCCGGAAACCCAGCCGGTGATGCTGCGCCTGCAGTCCGATCTGGTCGAACTGGTCGAAGCGGCGATTGATGGCCGCCTGGACCAGGTAGAAGCGCAGTGGGATGCGCGCCCGTCACTGGGCGTGGTGCTGGCCGCGAAGCCCTACCCGGAAGCGCCGATCACCGGTGACGTGATTTCCGGCCTGGGCGACGTGCCGGCCAGCGCCAAGGTGTTCCATGCCGGTACGGCATTGGATGCGCAGGGCCAGGTGGTCAGTGCCGGTGGCCGCGTGCTGTGCGTGGCGGCACTGGGCGACAGCGTGCGCGACGCGCAGGCCAATGCCTATGCCGGCGTCGCCAAGGTGACCTGGGCCAACGCGTTCCACCGCACCGACATCGGCTGGCGCGCGATCGCACGCGAGGGGTGAATGTGGATCAGGCATCCACGCGTGGCGTGGATGAATCTCACCAACGAGGGAGGCCCGGCAATGCCGGGCCTTTGCTCTAGAGAACGGCGTCCAGGCCCTTACGGTCGATCAGGTTCAAAAGCTTCAGCGACGGCCCGCTTGGCTTCTTCTCGCCCTGCTCCCAGCTACGGACCGTCGAAACGCTGGTGTTGAGCACACCTGCGAACACCGGCTGGCTAAGTTCCAACGACGTGCGAAGTGCACGGATCTGGGCGCTGCTGTATTCGGGCACAGGCTCCAGACAAAGCGCCTCGTACATGCTCATGCGCCGCTTGTCGATGAAGCCGCTGGCGTAAAGGCCCGCCGCGCCTTCATGCACCGCATCGAGGATCGCACTCTTTGCACGTCTATGTTCAACCGTCTTTGTCATGGCAAATCTCCTGCAGTTCTCCGCAGATAACTGCCCTGTCCAACTGTGCAGGGCACATTCTCAAGAACTCAGACGCATACAGCTGAAGGGCATCCCGTTCCGCACTACTGATGGTCGGGCGCGCGTTCTTCTCGTAGCAGAAGAGAAAGAACCAGTAGCGCCCCACCTTAGTTGCGACAATAACGCGGGCGCTACCGCGCTTTCCGCGGCCCGGCAGCGCAACTCGCTTTTTGAGAAGGCCGCCCCCTATATCTGCATCAATCAGTCCTTGACGCATTTCCACCACCGCGTGGCACAAGGCTCTATCGGTCAGTGAAGAACGTCGTGTACTGCGGTTGAAGCTTCGAGTGCGGAAGACACGTGACATGATCATACCGTGCCACCGAGTGGTACGGCGTGAAAGTCAGCAACCAGCGCATGCTCCGGTCGGCGCAGCTGCCGCCCTGGCGTCAGGATTGATCCACGCCATGCGTGGATGTGCTCCAAAAACAAAAAGACCCGGCATCACTGCCGGGCCTTTCTTCATTCCAACGCCTTCCTGCTTATGCGGTGAAACGAGTACCACCGCACCGACATCGGCTGGCGCGCGATCACACGCGAAGCGTGAATGCAGATCAGGCATCCACGCGTGGCGTGGATCTACTGGCCGAACGGAACGACCCGGCACAGCCGGGTCGTTGTCACCGGATGCGAAATGCGGTGCGCAGCGTTACGGCGTCACTGATATCACCGTCTTCCAGGCAGACCACAGACGCGCCGTCCAGCGCGTCCTGCAGGCGTGCATGCAGATACGGGGAGCCGGTCTGGATCTGCAACCACAGCGAGCAGTCACCTTCGTACGTCAGCCCCACATCGTAGTCCGCGCCATTATGCAGCGCTCGATCCTTCAACCAGAGATCCGGCCCCTGACGCCCTACGCAGCTGGCGTCCTCAGCCAGTACGTCCATGACGCGCTTCGCTGCTGAGGTGTGATCGAACACCAGTCTGTACTCGTAACTCATCGTGGACTCCTTGTACGGGCTGCGCCGCTGACAGGCCACCGCCTTTGACGTCCGACCGCAGTGTGTAGCAGAGCGGGGGCATCCGCGCAGACAAGAAAGGCCCGGCACTGCTGCCGGGCCTTTCACAATTGCGACGCCTTCCCGCTTACGCGGTGAACAGCGCCTTCATCTTCTTCAGCGCGTTCGCCTCGACCTGGCGGATGCGCTCAGCCGACACACCGTACTCGTCGGCCAGTTCCTGCAGCGTCACCTTGCTGTCGGCATCCAGCCAGCGACGACGGATGATGTCGCGCGAACGCGCATCCAGTTCGGCCAGGCCTTCGCGCAGCAGCTGCATCTGGTTGTCTTCGCTGTCCTCGCGCTCGTAGGCCATCGACGGGTCTTCGTCATCGGCAACCAGGAACGCAGCCGGCGACGGCGGGGCGTGCTCGTTGTCCTCGTCGGTCGGCGCATCGAAACCGATATCGCGACCGGACAGGCGCGACTCCATTTCCATGACCTCGCGCTCGGACACGTTCAGGTCCTTGGCCACCGCGCTCACTTCCGCCGCGTTCATCCAGCCCAGGCGCGTCTTCGACTTGCGCAGGTTGAAGAACAGCTTGCGCTGCGCCTTGGTGGTGGCGACCTTCACGATGCGCCAGTTCTTCAGGATGAACTCGTGCATTTCGGCACGGATCCAGTGCACGGCGAAGGAGACCAGGCGCACGCCCATGTCCGGGTCGAAGCGCTTGACCGCCTTCATCAGGCCGATGTTGCCTTCCTGGATCAGGTCGCCCAGCGCGAGGCCGTAGCCGTTGTAGCCGCGGGCCACGTGCACCACGAAGCGCAGGTGCGAATGCACCAGCTCGCGGGCGGCGTCCAGATCGTTGCCGTCGCGGAAGCGACGGGCCAGGTCCTGTTCGTCATCGACCGACAGCACCGGGATCTGGTGCACGGCACCGATGTAGGCGTCCAGCGAACCGAGCGCACTGGGAATCGGGAGATTGTTTGCCACAAGGGCAGTAGAGGTGTTCTGGCTCATAGGCACCCATCTTAGCAGTCCGGGATTTGGACTGCTAAAGGAGGAAAAAGTTCCAGCATCCTATTGATGCAACACTGGTCCCAAACAGAGCCCTACCGTAGCGCGATTTGATGACAGTGGCGAGCATGCTTTTCGGGATTCACAATCCCTTGGAATTCAAGCAATTACCTGGCAGAAACCTGCCGATTTCAGTCAAGCGGAGCTGAACGGGCCGTTCTGAAGGCCCATTCAGGCCCGGAGACGTTGCCCGATGTTCAGGCCCAGCAGCCCGCCGGTGCTCAGAGCGCCGAACGCGGCGGCAGCGACCAGTCGATCGGGGCCTGGCCGCGGCGCTGCAGGTACTCGTTGGCCATCGAGAAATGCCGGCAGCCGAGGAAGCCACGATGGGCCGACAGCGGCGACGGGTGCGGCGACTTCAGCACGCGATGGCGACGGGTGTCGATGACCTTGCCCTTCTGCTGCGCATAGGCGCCCCACAGCAGGAACACCAGGCCTTCGCGTTCGCGGTTGAGCACGTCCACCACGTGATCGGTGAAGCCCTCCCAGCCACGCCCCTGGTGGGCACCAGCCTTGCCCTCTTCCACCGTCAGCACGGCATTGAGCAGCAGCACCCCACGTTGCGCCCACGGAATCAGGCAGCCGTGGTCCGGGCGCGGGATGCCGAGATCGCTCTCGATCTCCTTGTAGATGTTCAGCAGCGACGGCGGCACCGGCACGCCCGGCGGCACCGAGAAACTCAGGCCATGCGCCTGGCCGCGGCCGTGGTACGGGTCCTGCCCGAGGATCACCACCTTCACCTGCTCGAACGGCGTGGCGTCGAACGCGGCGAAGATCTGCGGGCCGGGCGGGAACACCGCCGCGCCACTGGCCTTGCGCTGGCGCAGGAAGCTGGACAGCTCGCGCATCTGCGGCTGCAGCAGGTAATCGCCGACATGCTGCTTCCAGCTCGGTTCCAGCTGGATCGTCGGGGTGTCGGCTACTTCATCCATCATCGGATCAGGGGTCCATCGTTCAATCGGGCCAGGCGCAGCTGGAACAACACCTTGGTGACCAGCAGCCGCTCTTCGATCGGCTTGAGCACCAGGTCATTGGCACCGGACTGCAGCAGCCCGGTCTGGTTGTGCGGGTTGCCATCACCGGTCATCACCAGCACCGGCAGGCGGCGCTTGCCGTAACCGAAGTCCACGCGCACGCGCTGCACCACGTCGCGCCCGCTCAGTTCGCCCTTCAGGGTGACATCGGTCAGCACCAGGTCGATGCGGTGGCGGCTGCGGCCCAGCGACTCGGCAGTGAGCAGGGTGAATGCCTCTTCGGCGCTGACCACGTGCAGTACGTTCAACTGCTGGCGCTCGAGCATGCGCTTGGTGGCCTCGGCCACCACGCGGCTGTCTTCGATATAGAGGATGGTGGCGCCGGGGATGGTCTGCGGCTGCACATAGCCACGGATGAAGGTCGCCAGTGCCTCATGGCCCAGCGCCTTGTCGAAATAGTCGGTGACGTACTCGGTGAAGCGTCGCTGCTCCAGGTGCTGCTGGGCATCGCCGGACACAACGATCACCGGCACATAGGCCTGGCCGGCGGCTTCGCGCACCATCCGCGCCAGCGCCAGGCCGTCGCCATCGCGCAGGGTCAGCGAGGTCGTCACCAGGTCCACCGGGCCCTGCGCCAGCGCCTGCTGCGCATCCTCGATGCTGTCGCAGCCGATCACCTCCACGCCCGGCAGGTCACGCTGCAGGACATCGGCGATCAGTTTGCGGACCAGCTTCGAACCATCGACCACCATCACCCGCGTCGCGGGCCCTTCAAGGTGCTTCAGCGCTTGCGGTTGCATGCCGGTCTCAGGTGTCGGTCGGACGGGTCTGGCGGAGGAAGTGGCCGGTCACCAGCCAGGCGCCCAGCCAGCCCAGCAGCAGCGTGCCGACCAGGACCAGGCCGCCGTGCAGCAGGTCCAGGCCATGCAGCACGAACGGGCTGCCGTAGCTGCGCGAGAGTTCGGCCAGCGGCACGCGCAGGGCGGCACCGGCGGCGCCGATCAGGGCCAGCGCTACCGCGCCGGCGCCCAGCCCGTACCACGCGCCCAGGTACAGGAACGGGCGGCGGATGAAGCCATCGCTCGCGCCGAGCAGCTGCAGCACGCCGATCTCTTCGCGACGGGCCTGGATGTCAAGGCGCACGGTGTTGCCGACCACCAGCGCGGCGCCCACGCCGAGCAGCACCGACAGCACCTGCACCAGACGTGCACCGAACGCCAGCCAGGCGTCCAGGCGCTGGCGCCACAGCGCATCGTGCTGCACCAGATCGGCCTCGGGCAGGCTTTCCAGCGCGCGCGCCAGGCGTGCGTCGTCCTTGCCCTGGCCCGGGGTGATCACCAGCAGCGAGGGCAACGGATTGTCGTTGAGCGCATCGATCGCCTCACCGAGGCCGGCATCACGCAGTTCCTGCAGGCCCTGCTCGGGTGTGCGCACATTCACTTCGGCCACGTCATCGCGGTCGCGCAGCTGGCCGGCCAGGCGAAGCGCACCGGGACCATCGATGTTGCCCTTCAGGAACACGTTGATGTCGCGCGACTGCTGCACGCTGCCGGCGAACTGCTTGAGGTTGTCCAGCGCGATCGACAGCCCCAGCGGCAACGCCAGGGCCAGCGCCATGACCATCACGGTCAGCAGGGTCGCCCACGGCTTGCGGCAGGCGCGGCCCAGGCTGAACACCACGCTGTGCACGTGGTGCTGGAACCAGACGCCCACGCGCGACGGGGCGGCGGCTTCGCTGTTTTCGTTCTTCGCCATCGGTTACTCCGCCAGGTCCTGCGGCGAGATGTCATCCACCAGCCGGCCGTGGTCGAGGATCAATACGCGCTTGCGCATGCGGCGCAGCAGCGGCAGGTCGTGGCTGACCACCAGCACGCTGGTGCCGCGCGAGGGCAGCTCGGCGAACAGGGCCATGATCTCCGCTGCCAGGGTCGGGTCGAGATTGCCGGTCGGCTCATCGGCCACCAGCAGCTTGGGCTCGCCGACGATGGCGCGGGCGATGCCGACGCGCTGCTGCTCGCCGGCCGACAGCTGCGAGGGCAGTGCCTTCTCACGATGGCCCAGGCCCATGCGCTCGAGCACTGAACGCACGCGCTTGTTGATGTCGCCACGGCGGGTACCACGCAGGATCAGCGGCAGCGCCACGTTCTCGGCAATCGAGCGGTCCATCAGCAGGCGGTGGTCCTGGTAGACCGCCCCCACCGCGCGTCGGTGGCGCGGCACGTCGCCGCCGCGCACCTTCAGCAGGTTGCGCTCGTCGAACACCACCGCGCCACGGCTGGGCCGCTCGTCCAGGTGGATCAACTTGAGCAGCGTACTTTTACCCGCACCGGAATGGCCGGTGACGAACAGCATCTCGCCCGGCGCGACCTCGAAGCTGACATCGGTCAGTGCCTCGTGGCCACCGGCGTACTGTTTGCTGACATTGTCGAAGCGCAGGACACTCATGCCCCGATTATGCAGGACCGGCGCGACGGCGTGGAGATGGTGGGGCGATTGGTGGTAGCCGCAGGAGCAGCCGAGCGTAGGCTCGGCTCTACAGGGCGGCATGGGGGCTGTAGAGCCGAGCCCATGCTCGGCTCAGTGCGGACTGAGGACCGCACGCACCATCGGCGGCTTAGTTGCCCGACAGCATCCGCCGGATCTTGCGGCCGATGCGGGTCAGGAACGAATCGCCGGTATCGGCGGCGGTACGCACCGGCTTGGCCACCACCTGCACCGGGGTCACCGGGCTCGCGCCGTTGCCGGCGTTGGCCTGCACGCCCTCGGCACCCTCGACCGGACGGCCATGGCGACGACGACGGCGCTTGCGCGGCTTGTGTTCACCATCCACGGCACCTTCCGGTGCGCCTTCGGCGCGCGGCGGGCGCGGCGGACGCGGGGCCTGGGCAGCGGCGCCTTCAGCACCGGCGACCGGGGCCGCAGCCCCCTGCTCGCCTTCCACGCGCGGCTTGCGCGGGCCGCGCGAACGGCGTTCGCCGCTGCGCTCGCCGTCACGGCCACCACGACCACCACCACTGCCGGAACGACCGCCACTGCGGCCACCGCCCCGACGCTCTTCCTCGGCGGCGCGGGCTTCGCGCGCTTCACGGAAGATCTGGCCGACGCTTTCGTTGTCCTCGCCTTCCTCGCCTGCAGCCGGGGCCGGGCGTTCCGGGCGCGGCAGCGGGGTCAGCAGTTCCTTGGTGACCGGCTCGGAGGGAATCTTCTGCTCGATGTAGGCCTCGATGTCCGGCAGCCCCATCGCGTAGCGTTCGCAGGCGAAGCTGATCGCATCACCTTCTTCACCCAGGCGCGCGGTACGGCCGATGCGGTGCACGTAGTCTTCGGCATCGAACGGCAGGTCGTAGTTGTAGACGTACTTGATGCCGTCGATGTGCAGGCCGCGCGCGGCGACGTCGGTGGCCACCAGGATTTCCAGCTGGCCCTTCTGGAAGCGGTTGAGCAGGCTCTCGCGCTTCTTCTGCGGCACGTCGCCGGACAGCACGCCGACACGGTAGCCGGCCTTTTCCAGCGAGCGGGCAACGCGCTCGACGAACACCTTGGTGTTGACGAACACCATGGTCCGCGCGCCTTCGCTGCGCGACAGCAGGCCCAGCAGCAGCGGGATCTTCTCGTCGTCGGCCGGGAAGTAGATGCGCTGGCGCACGCGGGCAGCGGTGATGGTCTCGGCTTCGACCACCAGCTTCTGCGGCTCGTTCATGTGCTCGTAGGCCAGCTCCAGCACGCGATGGCTGAGGGTGGCGCTGAACAGCAGGGTCTGGCGGATGGTGCGTTCCGGCATGCGGCGCAGCAGGAAGCGGATGTCCTTGATGAAGCCCAGGTCGAACATGCGGTCGGCTTCGTCCAGCACGCAGATCTCGCAGGCATGCAGCGAAACCACCTTGTGCTGCTTGACGTAGTCGATCAGGCGGCCCGGGGTGGCGATGATCACGTCCACGCCCTGCTGCAGCAGCTCGCGCTGCTTGTCGTAATCCACGCCACCGTAAACCAGCGCGAAACGCAGGCCCAGGTCGGAACCGAACTTCACCGCATCCTTGTGGATCTGGATGGCCAGTTCGCGGGTCGGGGCGAGGATCAGGGCGCGGGGGTCTTCCGGCTTGCGGTCGGCCAGCGCCGGACGGGTCAGCAGGCGGTTCACGACAGCGACCAGGAAGGCCAGGGTCTTGCCGGTACCGGTCTGGGCCTGGCCGGCAACATCACCACCGGGCAGCGCGACCGGCAGGGTCAGCGCCTGGATCGGGGTGCAGCGGGTGAATCCGGCTCCTTCAAGGCCGGCCTGCAGGGCCGGGTGCAGCTCGAAGGAGGAGAAGGTCAAATCGGTCAGCGGTTTGTCGCTCATGAGTCCGTCTTGGTATGGCCGCCGGCCCTTGGGGCGGCTGGCACTTCAGCGTCTAGGGGAACCGTCGCAAACTGCGGCCCCTGCGGCGGGTTGGCAGGCCGGGACCCCTCGGTCCGTGCGCCGCACAATGTCCCAGTTTAACGCACTCGGGCAGGCAAACCGGAATGCGACGTCTCATGGCATCCAGAGACGTCACCTTCACCCAGCCACACCGGACTTGAACGGCCTGCACGGGGGCGCTGGTGTCGCCCACTGCCAGCCCCATCTTCAGGAAGACAGTGAAATCCGACACATACCGGCCATCGAAGCGATCACGATACGCTGGGTTCCAGACGGCGCCTGTCCCTGCCCCGCGATAGGGGTACACTGCCGGCCGTGAGCGTCCAGGCATCCCGCCGAACGCACCGCGGCAGTGCGCCGCGAGGCAACGACGAGGGTCGCGCCACCGGGCAAGGCCCAGTTCACCCACCTCCGGCATCGCCGGGTGCAATCCAAGACGAGAAACCAAGATGAGCGACAAGGTTGTACATGTCGGCGACGCCGACTTTGATAGCGCAGTGCTGAATTCCAAGGAACCGGTGCTGGTCGATTTCTGGGCCGAGTGGTGTGGCCCCTGCAAGATGATCGCCCCGGCGCTGGACGAGCTGGCCGATGCCTACCAGGGCCGCGCCAAGATCGCCAAGGTCAACGTTGACCACAACCGTGCGCTGGCCGCGAAGTACCACGTGCGTTCGATTCCGTACCTGGTCGTGTTCAAGGATGGCGAGAAGGTCGGCGAGCAGATCGGTGCGGTGGGCAAGGCCCAGCTGGCCGGCCTGCTGGACAAGGCCTTGGCCTGATCCTGCCGGTCTCCGGCAGCCGCCGAGCGCGGCTGCCGGCGGGCGCACCACGCCCATGATGAATGCTGTTCCCGGCGACCCTTGCATGGCGCCGCAGGCCGATGATAGTGTCGGCATATCCGGCCGCGTTCGCGTGCCGCACCCTCTGGACGCAGTTTCTTCCAGACCCATTCCCAACGTTCGCCGCCCCAGCCGGGCGCTCGCACCGTCAAGCGAGGAATAACGCTCTTGTCCGATAACACTTCCGAAACCGGCAGCGCTGATGCGCCCGCCGAAAAGCGCGTGCGCAAGCCCCGCGTGAGCAAGGCCGCCGCCCCGGCAGCCGCAGAAACCAGCGCCGCTCCGGCGCAGCCGACCCTGCCGCTGGCCGCCGCGCCCGAAGCACCGGCGCCGGCCGCAGCACCTGCGCCGAGCGCGCCCGCCGCCGAGGCCCCTGCCAGCAGTGGCGGTGGCGAGGGTGGCGAGGGCCGCGAATCCGGCCAGCCGCGGCAGCAGAATCACCAGGGGGGTGGCCAGAACCAGGGCCAGAACCCGTACAACCAGAACGGCCAGCAGGGCCAGGGGCAAGGTCAGGGCAACCGCCGCGACCGCTTCCGCAACCGCCGCGACCGTGACCGCAACAACCGCTTCCGCGACGATGGCATGTCCAATGACGGCGGCGAACAGCAGCCGTTCGTGCCGCGCCCGCACGCCAACGTGCCCGAGGGCTTCCCGGTGTACTCGCTGAGCGACCTCAAGCGCATGCCGGCACAGAAGCTGCTGGAAATCGCCGAGCAGCTGCAGATCTCCGAAGGCGTGGCCCGTGCCCGCAAGCAGGACGTGATCTTCGCCCTGCTGAAGGTGCTGACCCGCCACGGTGACGGCGTCGCCGCCGATGGTGTGCTGGAAATCCTGCCGGATGGCTTCGGTTTCCTGCGCGCGGCCGAAGCCAGCTACCTGGCCGGCCCTGACGACACCTACATCTCGCCCAGCCAGATCCGCCGCTTCAACCTGCGCACCGGCGACCACATCTCCGGCCGCATCCGCTTCCCGAAGGACGGCGAGCGCTACTTCGCGCTGAACATCGTCGACACCATCAACGGCGAGCCGATCGAAGCGTCGAAGAACAAGGTGCTGTTCGAGAACCTGACCGCACTGTTCCCGCGCCGCCGCTTCACCCTTGAGCGTGGCAACGGTTCGTCGGAAGACATCACCGGCCGCATCCTCGACCTGATGGCGCCGCAGGGCAAGGGCCAGCGCTCGCTCATCGTGTCGCAGCCCAAGGCCGGCAAGACGATGATGATGCAGCAGGTCGCCACCGCCATCACCACCAACCATCCGGACGTGCACCTGATCGTGCTGCTGATCGACGAGCGCCCGGAAGAAGTGACCGAAATGCAGCGCACCGTGCGCGGCGAGGTCATCAGCTCGACCTTCGACGAGCCGGCCGCGCGCCACGTGCAGGTGGCCGAAATGGTCATCGAGCGCGCCAAGCGCCTGGTCGAGCACAAGAAGGATGTGGTGATCCTGCTCGACTCGATCACCCGCCTGGCCCGCGCCTACAACAACGTGGTGCCGAGCTCGGGCAAGGTGCTGACCGGTGGTGTGGACGCCAACGCCCTGCACCGCCCGAAGCGCTTCTTCGGTGCCGCGCGCAACGTGGAAGAAGGCGGCAGCCTGACCATCATCGCCACCGCGCTGGTCGACACCGGCTCGAAGATGGACGAGGTGATCTACGAAGAGTTCAAGGGCACCGGCAACAGCGAAGTGCACCTGAGCCGTCGTATCGCTGAAAAGCGCGTGTTCCCGGCCATCGACATCAACCGTTCCGGTACCCGCCGCGAAGACCTGCTGATCGAACCGGAACTGCTGCAGAAGATCTGGATCCTGCGCAAGCTGCTGCATCCGATGGATGAAATGGCCGCGATGGAATTCCTGCTCGACAAGATGAAGAACACCAAGTCCAACGACGAGTTCTTCGGTTCGATGAAGCGCTGATCCGCGCCATTGCATCGAAAAGAACCTGCCGCCCGCTGCGGCAGGTTTTTTTTTGCCTGCAGGGCGACCTGCTTCACTTTGCCGCCGCTGACTTTTGGCGATAATTCGCCCCATACCCTGCCCGGCCCCAAGGGCGTGGCCACCGATTCCCGCTGTCGCCCCTTCCGGAGAACCGGTCGGGTCCAGCCTCCTGCCGGATCCGTCGACGCATGCGAACGCTGTCCCCCCGCCTCAACCTGGGCAAGCTGATCCTCGCCCTGGCCCTGCTCAGCGCCATCATTGCCCTGGCCAATACCCTGCTGGCCAGTTACCGCGTGCAGCGCGACCAGCTGGTCGGCAACACGCTGGAGGCCAACCGCGTCTATGCCACCAAGCTGGCCGAGACCACCCAGAACTTCCTGCTGGCCGCGCAGCAGGAGCTGGCCTACGCCGCCACCCGGCTCGGCCAGAATGATCTCGATCCGGCACAGGCCCAGGATGAAGCCAGCCGGCTGCAGCTGCAGACCAACAGCTTCAACTCCTCGCTGGTGGTCGACGCCGACGGCCTGGTGATCGCCACCTCGCCGCAGACCCTGCAGCTGCAGGGCGAGATCCTGCACAGCGCCGGCAACAACGCCGCACTGGCCGCGCGCCAGCCGATGATCAGCGATCCCTACCAGTCGACCACCGGCAAGCTGCTGGTCTCGCTGTCGCACCCGATCTTCGATCGCCAGGGCCGCTATCGCGGCTACGTCAGCGGCACCCTCTACCTGCGCCAGCGCAGTGCGCTGCACACGCTGCTGGGCAAGCACTACTACCGCGACGGCTCGTACCTGTACGTGGTGGACCGCAATGGCCGCCTGCTGTACCACGCCGATGGCAAGCGGGTCGGCGACTACGTGGTCGGCAACCCGGCGGTGAAGGCAGTCGTGCGCGGTGAACGCGGTGCGCAGCAGGTCCGCAACAACCTGGGCGTATCGATGCTGGCTGGCTATGCACCGGTGCCGGCCACCGGCTGGGGCATCATCGCCCAGCGGCCGACCGAGGCCACGCTGCAGCCATTGTCACGGTTGATGACCGCGGTGATCTGGAATGCGATCCCGCTCGGCCTGCTGTCACTGCTGGTCACCTGGTGGTTCGCCCGTCGCATCTCGATGCCGCTGTGGCAGCTGGCGCGAAACGTGCAGGGTGGCGAGGACACCGGCAACGCGATCAGCCACGTCAGCGGCATCCGCGCCTGGTACTTCGAGGTGGCCCAGCTCAAGCAGGCGGTGCTGCACAGCTTCAACGCGCTGCAGGACCGCATCGGCACGCTCAGCCGCGCCAACCGTACCGATCCGCTGACCGGCCTGCTCAATCGCCGCGGCCTGCAGCAGGCGCTGGATGCGCTGCAGGTGCAGGGCATTCCGTTCGCGATCCTGGCGCTGGACATCGATCGCTTCAAATCGATCAACGACAGCCACGGCCATGACGTCGGTGACGCCGCCATCGTCCATATCGCCGACCAGATGCGCCGCTACTCGCGCGACAGCGACATCCTCTGCCGCGCCGGCGGCGAGGAATTCCTGCTGCTGTTGCCGGGCATCAGCACCGACTCGGCGCGCCAGGCTGGCGAGCGCCTGCGCCAGCACATCGCCGATCACCCGTTCGAGCCGGTCGGCACCATCACCGTGTCACTGGGCGTGGCCCACTTCCCCAGCTTCCATGTCGATGCCGAGCAGGCGCTGCGGCTGGCCGACAAGGCCCTGTACATGGCCAAGGAACAGGGCCGCAACCGGGTGGTGGTCTACCCGTACGCGGACTGAAAAGCGGCCGGCCTGGCCGACCGCTTCACCGCGCCGGGCTCAGCGCTGCGCCAACGGTGTCAGCAGGCGCAGGCCGCGCTGGGTGCCATCGACCATGTACACGCCCCCGGCCGGCAGCAGATCACTGCCCGCCTGTTCGACGGCATCCGGCCTGCGCCACGGTGCGGCCTGGCGCGGGCCGGGGATGTAGGCACGCCAGCGGCCATAGCGCTCCGGCTGGGCATTGCCGTTGCTGCCGGTGTCGCTGTTCAGGGCGAAGTTCACCGGCACGCGCACGGTCCAGAAGTCGCGCGTGCTGTTCTCGCCGGTGGTCGGCGGGATGAAGGTCCACTTGCGCGCGCCGCTGATGCTGGCCTTGGCGAGCAGGTCACGCATCTTGGCCAGGGTCCGCTCCGGCGCGACCACGGTCATGTTCACCTGTTCGGCAATGACGTCGGCCACGGTCCCATCGCGGGCTACCTTGACCAGCAGCAGCACATCACCCTGCCCACCACTGCGGAAGACATCCTCGGGGTAGCGCGGTGGCGGCATGCTCTTCCGGGTCACCGAATCGGTAGCCTTCGGGTCATACTCACTGAAGTCGACACTGGTCATGCTGACTTGGTAGCTGCCGTCCTCCTGCTGCTTGCCACGCAGGCGCACCCGCAGTGGTGCGTGGACCGCCACCGGCTTGCCATCGCGCAGCGTCGGCTCGAACTGCCAGCCACGGATGGTGCCCTCCACGAATGAGGCGATACCCGGTGCGAGCATCGCCTGCTGGTCCAGGACCAGCGCGCTGACCGAACCATCGGCCGCCACGTCGATACTGCCCGACAGCGCCATGCTCATCTCGGCGGTGGCACGCACGGCGCGCGCGTTCTGGGCGACGGCCTCGGCTGGCAGCAGGGGGGCACCGGCGGAGAACGCCAGGGCCAGGGCAAGGAACAGGGGGGAACGCATCATTGCCGGATCCGTGGTGATGAAGTGAGCACCGAGCGTACCGCAGTCCTGACCGGACCGGCACGTGCTTCACGCCACGCCGTTCAGGCCAGGCGATGGGCCGCCGCGTAGGGCGGCGTATCCGGATAGTTCCCCTCGGCGAAGCGCGCCTGCAGGTCCTGCCACCACGCCGGATCGAACAGGTGCCGGTAGTGCTCCCTCACCGCCGCCAGTTCGCTGGCGGGCAGGCCCATGAACGGGCCGAAGCGCTCGGGAAACACGTCGCGTGGACCGACATGGAACCAGGGTTCATCGGCCATGGCTTCCTCCGGCGTACGCGGCTGCGGCCAGGCGCGGAACACGCAGTCGCTGACCAGGCACAGCTCGTCGTAGTCGTAGAACACGGCCCGGCCATGCCGCGATACGCCGAAGTTCTTCGGCAGCATGTCGCCGGGGAAGATGTTGTTGCGCGCCATGTCGGTGATCGCCTGCGCGTAGTCGAGTACCGCTGCGCGCACCGCCTCGCCCCCCTGCTCGCGCAGGTACAGGTTCAATGGACGGAAGCGACGCTGTACGTAGCAAAGTGCGACTTCCACATGGTCGCCATCGACCCGCACGGTCTGCGCGCATTGCTGCAGCAGCTCCTCCAGCAAGGCCGGTGCGAAGCGGTCGCGCGGGAAGCGCAGGTGGCGATACGGCTGCGCATCTAGCAGGCGGCCGACGCGGTCGAGGTTGAACACCAGCGCGTACTTCTCTTCCACCTGCTGCCGCGACATCGCCTTGGGCCACGCGAAGCGGTCGCGGATCAGCTTGAACACCAGCGGATAGCTGGGCAGGGTGAACACTGCCATGACCATGCCAGGTGTGCCTTCGGCGGGCACCAGCCGCTCCTGCGGATGCTCGTTGAAGTGGCGGAAGAAGGTCCGGTAGCGCTCGGTCTTGCCCTGCTTGGCACGGCCCAGAACGGTGTAGATCTCATCGATGGGCTTGCCCGGCAGCAGGCTGCGCAGGAACACCACTGCATCGCCCACCGTGGCGAGGTCGGCCTGGAAATAACTGCGCGACACGCCGAACAGGTGGGCGACGTCGCGGCGCCGGGTGAGCACCGCGTCGGCACGCAAGCCACGCTCATCGTTGACCAGCGCGATCACGCAGGGTGAGAAGCGGTGCTCGCCGAACACGCGGCCCACCAGGTAGGCACGGCGCTCGCGATAGAACACGGTGTCCAGCAGCTCGATGCTGCGCACCGGCGTATCGCCCCAGTGGGCCAGATCATCCTGCAGGCGCACGGCAATGGCCGCCGCGCAGCGCAACTGGTGCGCATACGGAATGTCGAAGCGGTAATCGGCCAACACGCGCTGCAGGGCCTCCACCGGCCGCGTCGGTGAAACCGCGTAGGTATGCCGCGCGACCGGATGGGTGATCGCATCGGACGGCTCGACGTCAAAGGCGATGAACTCCAGCGCCGGGTCCACGCCACGGGTGGAGAACAAGCGCCGCGACAGGGTGTTGTAGAACGTCTTGTACAGTTCGGCGTCGATCAGCCCCCGCAGCAATGCGCTGTAGCGTGCATGCACCTGCAGCCACAGTGCGCGCTCCCCGATCGCTTCGCCGGCAAGGCGCCGCAGTGCATCCATCTGTTCGGCAATGCACAGATCGTACAACGCGATGCGCTCGACTGCATCCCGGCGCGCGCCCGCCCAGTCGCGCTGCTCGAAACGCTGCCGCGCGCGGGCGGTGATCGCCGCAAAGCGGGCGTGGTACTGCTCGAAGCCAGCGTGGATGGCACCAGCGATGCGCGACGCCAGCTCGGCATCGATATCAGGCTCGGACATGCAGGACTCAGCCGGGAGGACCGGCTTCACCATACGCTGGCGTGTGCAATGGCGTCGAGTGCGAAGGTAGTGCCGGCCGCTGGCCGGCAGCACCTGGACCGTCGATGGATCGATGCAGACGCCGGCCAGCGGCCGGCACTACCGGCTCAGATCGCCAGTTCGGCCTCTACGTCCTGCACCTTGCGTCGGGCCAGTGCAAGGTTGGACTTGGTCCGGTCCAGCACGATGTAGAAGAACAGGCCCTTCTTCTTCGCGACCGGTCGCATGATGTGGTACGCCTTGCCCAGCGAGATCAGCATATCCTCGATGCTGTCATTGAGGTTCAACGAGGCAGCGGTCTTCATCTTGGCCCGGATCACTTCGGTGTTGCCGGCGGCGGCCACTTCCATGTCCATGCCGGCACCGGCTTCGCCCAGCAGCATGCCGCTTTCGTAGTCGACCAGCGCCACTGCCTGCGCGCCGTCGATGCCCATCAGTGCGTTCAACGATTCATTCAATCCAGCCACGTCGCACCCCTTGTCGATGTTGGTTCGAGCCCCTCGTTCCCCTGCGGCCGGGCTCACGATCCGCCGAGTTCGGCCAGGATCGCCTGGCCACATTCCCTGCTCTGCCACAGCACCTGCCCGATCACGCTGCGCTGGTCGCAGGCCGCCATCAGCAGCAGCGGCGCACGCCCTTCGGCCTGGATCGCCAGCATCAGCACCTTCCCGCCCATCGCTTCCAGCATCAGCGTCTGCAGATCGCCCAGCACCAGTTCGCGCCCCACCGCTGCGGCCAACGCCAGCATCGCGCTGGTCATCGCCGCCAGCCGTTCGCCGCGCCCGTCGGCACCGGCGCTGACCAGGGCAAAGCCATCGACGCTGGCCAGCACCACCGTGCGCACGCCTTCCACCCGCTGCTGCAGGTCCTGCAGCAGCGGCTGCAGGCGCTCACGCTGGCCCGCGTCGGGCAGTACCGCCATCTGCCCGTCACCCATGCGCAGCCACCAGTGCGTGCGCTTCCATTTCGCTCATCAGTACATCCATCAGCAGCAGTCCCTGTTCGCGGTCACGGGCATCGACGGCCAGCAACGGCAGTGGCTGGTCGTCAAGGCAGGCGTGCGTGGCCCAGTCATCCAGCGCCGCCTGTGGTGCCTGGTCCAGGTGGGTGACGGCCACGACCAGTGCCAGGGATGATGCGAACGGCTGCAGCACCTGCAGGTAGTCCTGCAGCTCGCTGGCAATGCCGGCGCGCCGTGCGTCCAGCAGCAGCACCGCGCCCCGTGCACCCTGCAGCAGGATCGGCCACAGGAAATCGAAACGCTGCTGGCCGGGCGTTCCGTACAGACGCAGGCGTTCTCCGTTGGGCAGGTCGATGTCCGCATAGTCCAGCGCGACGGTGGTGGAGGCCTTGTCGGCACCGAGGCGATCACTGTTGGCCACATCGGTGTCGACTACCGCGCCGGCCGCGATGCTGCGCACCAGCGTCGACTTGCCGCTGCCCATGCCGCCCAGCACCACCACCTTGTGCTCACGCATTGCGCTCACTCCCGCGCAAGTGCCGCCACAGGCGGGCAAGCAGTCCGTTGTCGGTGCGGGTGCCACCGGTCGCCATCATCGGCGTCGCCGGGGCGGCCTGCAGCTGCGCGTAGCCACACAGGTAGGCCGCGTGGATGAAATCGCGAACGGCCGCCGCCGGCAGCTCAAGCAGCATCGCGCATTCTTCAACCGTGCACGCGCGCTTGAGCAGCAACGAGCAAAGGCGGAATCCATCGTGGTCGTGTCCCAGTACGCGGAAATCCGGCCAGCGCAGCAGCTTCACCGAAGCGCCGCGCAGGCGTTCGTCCAGTGCCTGCCAGTGGCGGCTGCGTTGCGCCCATTGCCACAACAGCGGCCGCAGCGGCTGGCGTGTTCGCTCACCAGCCAGCGCCTGCAGGCGCATTGGCGTCAGTGCATCCAGCTGCAGGCGTTCGAAAGCATCGGCCAGGCGCTCCACCAGCGCGCTCGCGGGTTCCTGCAACAGCACGGCCTGGTCGTGCTCCAGATCCATCAGCAGCAAAGGCTCGCCCGCATCACTCAACAGTGCCTGGCCATGGCGCAGCGGCAACCGCTCGCGCAGCAGGCGGGTAATGGCGTGTGCGCCATCGGCCAGACGTATCAGCGCGGGTGCGGGCATGGCCAGGGGCTCCGGTGCCAACTGCATGCGACGCAGCGCGCGGCCGATGGCACCGTCGTCGAGAACATCCTGGTGTCCGTCGCCGTCGCGCAGTTGGCCGCCGTTGTCCTCGATCCAGCATTGCAGGCGCGGTCGCTGCTGGCGCATGCGCTGGGCCGCGTTGCGCAGTGCCGGGGTATCGCGGATGACCAGCAGGTCGCAATCGTCCAGGTCCCGGCTGCGGCGGACCTGGCCGTCCGGCAGTGCCGACGCCAGGCGCAGCCGTTGCAGCAGGGCCTGCTCGCCCTGGATATCGGTTCCCACTACCAGCACGCGTGCCATCCGTGTCCCCGGGCGACCACCTCCCCGGTGGTCTCGCGTCGCCAAGGCTAGGATATAGCCGACGAAGACCGTCGTGATCGACTACTCAGATTGAAGGCGGTTGCACGCCCCCTTCTGTCGGTTCTGCGACAGCCATCGCGGGCAAGTTTCATGCCCCGTTGACGGCAGTCCGACAGCTGACGGATGTCACGGTTTCATCGCCTGGGGTCAGATCCCTTTTGCGCGCAAAAGGGATCTGACCCCCCACGGCCCCGGAAAAAGAAAACCCGCGCCGAAGCGCGGGTTTCCATGTTGCAGCAGGCGAACGGCGCAGGATCAGCCGCGCAGCTGCTCCAGCGCGGCGTTGAAGGTCGCGCTCGGGCGCATTGCCTTGCTGGCCTTGGCCAGGTCCGGGCGGTAGTAGCCACCGATGTCCACGGCCTTGCCCTGCACCGCGATCAGCTCGTCGACGATCTTCTGCTCGTTGTCGGTCAGCGCCTTGGCCAGCGGGGCGAAGCGTGCCTTCAGTGCAGCATCCTCGTCCTGCGCGGCCAGGGCCTGCGCCCAGTACAACGCGATGTAGAAGTGGCTGCCACGGTTGTCGATGCCGCCGAGCTTGCGCGACGGCGACTTGTCGTTGTCCAGGAACTGGCCGTTGGCTTCGTCCAGCGCCTTGGCCAGCACGCGGGCGGCGGCGTTGTCATAGCGGTTGCCCAGGTGTTCCAGCGACGCGGCCAGGGCCAGGAACTCACCCAGCGAATCCCAGCGCAGGTAGTCCTCTTCGACGAACTGCTGCACGTGCTTCGGGGCCGAACCACCGGCGCCGGTCTCGAACAGGCCACCACCGGCCATCAGCGGCACGATCGACAGCATCTTGGCGCTGGTGCCCAGCTCCATGATCGGGAACAGGTCGGTCAGGTAGTCGCGCAGCACGTTGCCGGTCACCGAGATGGTGTCCTCGCCCTTGCGGATGCGGTCCAGCGAGAACGCGGTCGCTTCCACCGGCGGCAGGATGCGGATGTCCAGGCCGTTGGTGTCGTGGTCCTTCAGATACTGCTCGACCTTGGCGATGACCTGCGCGTCGTGGGCGCGGGCGGCATCCAGCCAGAACACGGCCGGGGTGCTGCTCAGGCGGGCACGCTCGACGGCCAGCTTGACCCAGTCCTGGATCGGCGCGTCCTTGGTCTGGCACATGCGCCAGATGTCACCGGCTTCCACGGCGTGCTCGAACACCACGGTGCCGGCATCGTCGGTGACCTTGACCACGCCATCGGCAGCGATCTGGAAGGTCTTGTCGTGCGAGCCGTACTCCTCGGCCTTCTGTGCCATCAGGCCGACGTTGGGCACCGAACCCATGGTGGCCGGGTCGAAGGCGCCGTGCGCCTTGCAGTCGTCGATGACGGCCTGGTACACGCCGGCGTAGCAGCGGTCCGGAATGACGGCCTTGGTGTCCTGCAGCTTGCCTTCGGCGTTCCACATCTTGCCGGAGTCGCGGATCATCGCCGGCATCGAGGCGTCGACGATGACGTCGCTCGGCACGTGCAGGTTGGTGATGCCCTTGTCCGAGTTGACCATGGCCACGCCCGGGCGCTGTGCGTACTCGGCAGCCAGGTCGGCTTCGATCGCAGCACGGGTGGCTTCCGGCAGCGACGGCAGGCGCGCAGCCAGGTCACCGATGCCGTTGTTGGCGTCGAAACCGGCCTGCTTGAGTACGTCGGCGTGCTTGGCCAGCACGTCCTTGTAGAACTCATTGACCGCCACGCCGAACATGATCGGGTCGGAGACCTTCATCATGGTCGCCTTCAGGTGCAGCGAGAACAGCACGCCCTGGGCCTTGGCATCGGCGATCTGCTCACCGAGGAACGCGGCCAGTGCCTTGCGGCTCATCACGGCGGCGTCGACGATCTCGCCGGCCTTGACCGCGGTCTTTTCCTTCAGCACGACGGTGCTGCCGTCGTTGCCATGGAAAGTGATCTTCAGCGAACCGGCGTTGGTCAGGGTGGCCGACTTCTCGCTGCCGTAGAAATCACCGGCGGCCATGTGCGCGACGTGCGACTTCGAATCGGCCGACCAGGCGCCCATGCGGTGCGGGTGCTTGCGCGCGTAGTTCTTCACCGACAGCGGTGCACGGCGGTCGGAGTTGCCTTCGCGCAGCACCGGGTTCACCGCGCTGCCCTTGACCTTGTCGTAGCGCGCCTTGTAGTCGCGCTGCTGGTCGTCGGCCGGGGTTTCCGGGTAATCCGGCAGCGGGTAGCCCTGGTCCTGCAGTTCCTTGATGGCCGCCTTCAGCTGCGGCACCGAGGCGGAAATGTTCGGCAGCTTGATGATGTTGGCGTCCGGGGTGGTCGCCAGCTGGCCCAGCTCGGCCAGGTCGTCGCTGACCTTCTGCGCGTCGGACAGCAGTTCCGGGAACTGCGACAGGATGCGGCCGGACAGCGAGATGTCACGGGTTTCCACCACGATGCCGGCCGTGGCGGTGTAGGCGTCAACGATCGGCAGCAGCGACTGGGTGGCCAGGAACGGTGCTTCGTCGGTCAGCGTGTAGAGGATCTTGGACATGGGGGACTTGGACTCTGTAGCAATGCTCAGGGGAAGGCCGGCGCCAGCGCCGGGCCACGTGCAACCGTGTCGCGCGCGAGGCGGGGCCCCACGCTTTCCCCCGTCGCCGTCAGGGTGGGCGCGCGGCGGGGAAACCCCTGCATTGTCGCGTTTTCAGTCGCGCGGGGCAAAGCCACGCCATACGCGGCGGTACTGGATGCCGGCAACGCTGTGATCCATCGACGCCTGGATGAAGCCAACCATCGCCCAACAAAAAAGGACGCAGCCTCGCGGCTGCGTCCATCGTGAGCCCTGCCGGGAGAGAGTCGGCTGGACTTACTTGACCTCGAACTCCTGCGGCGTTCCGGCCGCCTTGCCATCGACGGTGACTTCGGCGCGGTACTTGCCGGCCGGCCAGCCCTTTGCATTCTTGAAGGTGACGTTGGTGGTTTCCGCACCGCTGGTGTTCAGCGTGGCATTCTGTTCGCCGGCCACCTGGCCGTCCTGGTAGGTCAGCTTCACGCCAACGGCGACGTTGTTGGCAGCACCGTCGGTCTTGACCGAGACGATGATGTCGTCCTTCGGCGCGAACAAAGCCGTCGTCGCAACCGACTTGTCGGCGGCTGCGGTCTTGCCGACCGTGACCGACGAGACGCTGACAGCAGCGGCTTCGGCCATCGGCGGCGGCGCGCCGGTCATCGGGGCCGGTGCTGCCGGTTCGGCCGGAGCAGTCGCTGCCGGAGCGGCATTGTTGTCGGTCGACTCTTCTTTCTTCTTGCAACCGACCAGGGCGACGCTGCCCAGCAGGGCGGCGATCAGGGCGGTCTGGAGCGGGGTGGTCTTGATCATTCGGGGTTCCTCCCAGGGATTGTTGGACGGCACTCTGGCCGGCTTACTTCGGCGGCAGTTTCAGGGTCTGGCCCGGGAAGATCTTGTCCGGGTCATCAAGCACATCGCGGTTGGCTTCGAAGATCTTCTTCCAGGCATTGGCGTCGCCCAGATGCTGCTTGGCGATCTTCGACAGCGAGTCACCCTTCTGCACGGTATAGGTGCCGCCGCTGACAACGTCTGCGGTGCTGTCCACCGAAGCGCTGACGCCGGAGAAGTCCGCCTTCGGTGCCTGTTCGGCGGTACTGTCGACGCTGCTGCTGACGCCGGAGAAATCGGCTTTCTTCTCGGTACTCATCCACAACTCCCGTCTGCATGACTACGTGATTGGCACGGTGCCATGGCGGTTGTTAAATGGGGATGGTGCAGATGTGAAGCCGCCCCCGGGGCGGCTGAACAATCGGGGGAATGGACGCCCGGTAGTGCCGTCCGCTGGCCGGCGCCCGCCGGGCATGGCCCGGCACAATGGGTATCCGACTGCGGCGGTTACTGCCGCAGCTCGCGGTAGGTCGCAGCCGGGGCGGCGATGCCGGGGCTGGCACGCCAAGGGTTGATGTCCAGGCCACCACGGCGGGTGTAGCGGGCCTCAACCTCGAGCCAGTGCGGCCGGCAGCGCGCAGATACCTCGCTGAAGATCCGCTCAACGCACTGCTCGTGGAACTCGGCGTGTTCACGGTAGCTGACCAAGTAGCGCAGCAGGCCCGCGCGATCGATCTTCGGCCCGCGGTAACGCAGGCTGACCGTGGCCCAGTCCGGCTGGCCGGTGACCGGGCAGTTGGACTTCAGCAGCGACGAGACCAGGGTCTCTTCCACCACCTCACCCGCATCGGCGGCGAGGAAGTCCGCCTGCGGCGGGCCGTAGCAGTCGATCTCCAGTTCCAGCCCGTCGATGGACTCGCCGAGCGGCGTCTCGCGCAGGCCCGGCAGGCCGAACTCGACCTGGACCGGCGCACCGGCGCAATCCGACAGATCCGCCACGATGCGCGCGCGCAGCGCCTCGGCGCTGTCGATGCGGGTGCTGTTGAGGGAGTTGAGGTACAGCTTGAACGACTTCGATTCGATCAACTGCGGCGAGGTGCACGGCACCTGCACGGTGGCGACGGCCGCCTGCGGCTTGCCGCGCGGATCGAGCCAGCTCAGCTCGAAGGCGTGCCAGCGGTCGTGGCCGACGAACGGCAGCGCTGCGTCATCGAGGCCGATCTCGGCGCGGGCACCGCTGCGGGGGATCGGGAACAGCAGGCCGGGATCGTACTGCGACGGGTAACTGACCTCGCGACCGAGGCTGGAATCCTGTGGGGTGTTCATGGTGGGCATTGTATCGCGCGGAGGGCGGGCCTTCGGCCTGGCCGGCCAACGGCGGAGCCCCTCCGTGGTGGGGTGTTGGGTCGTCGAAAGCCTGGATTCCCGGGAGTGGGCCGGGCGGATGGGGCTGGCGGGGACGCCGTGAATCCGTCCCTGGAGGTTTAGCCGCGCCATCCATGGCGCGGATACCCCGCCCGGCCCCCCGACACATTTCTGCCGCCGATCCACCACGGGAAAGATCAGAAAATCAAAATCCGATCCTTCGGACATTTTCGATGTCTGCCATCCACGCATGGCGTGGATCTACCGGCAAGCCACGGGATCGGGTCTGGAGGAAAGCCCCCTGAGTCAGGGGGCGGCCGCGAAGCGGCAGGGGTCTGGAAGCTGGTAAGGGGAGCCCACCGTTCGCGCAGCGAACCGTGGGAGCGACAGCGCGCATGCGATGTCGCGTACCCAGGGCTGCAAGCCGTGCCGGCAACCCTCACCCCGCAGGCGAGCCGGCACCGTGCAGGTAATCCAGGCTCACCTGCAGCAACGCCCGCAATCCCACATCCAGCGCCTTCTCATCCAGCAGGAACTTCGGCGAATGGTTGGCCGGCGCCGTCGCCGGGTCGATGCCCACGCTGGTGGATCCAACGAAGAAGAACATGCCCGGCACTTCCTTCGCGTACAGCGAGAAATCCTCCGCGCCCATCTGCAACGGCGGCTCGTACACGTTGTCCTTGCCCACGACCGCCTGCAGGCTCGGCAGCATCTTCGCGGTCAGCGTCGGGTCGTTCACCGTGGCCGGATTGCCTTCCGATTCGTAGATGTCGGTCACCGCCTTCGCACCGTGCGCGGCGGCGGTGTGTTCGGCCACGTTGCGCAGGTCGGCAAAGATCTGCTGGCGCATGCCTTCGTCGAAGGTGCGGATGGTGCCGACCATCTCCACTTCATCAGGAATGATGTTGTAGCGGATGCCGCCGTTGATCGCGCCGAAGGTCAGCACCGCCGGTTGCTTGGACAGGTTGGCGCGGCGGCTGACGATGGTCTGCGCGGTGCCGACCAGATCAGCGGTGGCGACGATCGGGTCAACACCGTTCCACGGTGCCGAGCCGTGCGTCTGGCGACCGATCACCTTGATCCCGAAGCGATCCGAGGCGGCCATCAATGGGCCGCCGCGCACCGCGATCTGGCCGGCCTGCACGCTGGAGAACACATGCAGGCCGAACACTGCCTCCGGCTTGAAGTCGGCAAACAGCCCTTCCTTCAGCATCAGTGCCGCACCGCCCTCTTCCGGCGGCGGCGCGCCTTCCTCGGCCGGCTGGAAGATCAGCATCACCTGGCCCGGCAGGTCCTTCTTCATTGATACCAGCGCTTCGGCCACGCCGAGCAGGGTGGCGGTATGCGCGTCGTGGCCACAGGCATGCATCACGCCCACGGTCTGCCCGCGGTACTGGTCGGTGGCCTTGGAGGCGAACGGCAGGCCGGTCTGCTCGGTCACCGGCAACGCGTCCATGTCTGCACGCAATGCGATCTTCGGACCCGGCTTGCCGCCTTCGATGATCGCCACCACGCCATGGTGGGCGATGCCGGTCTTCGGCTTCAGGCCCATCGCACGCAGGCGCTTGGCGACCTCGGCCGAGGTGCGCGCCTCGCGGTTGGACAGCTCCGGGTGCTGGTGGAAATCACGGCGCCATTCGACCACCCGGGCCTGCAGCCGCTGCGCGGCGGCGGTCACTTCCGGGCGTTGCCCGTCCTGGGCATGGGCAAGCGCCGGCAGGGCCAGCAGCAGGGCGGACAGCAGCAGCGAACGGCGCATCGCAATCTCCACAGCAAGAGGGTTCCAGCTGAATGTAGGGCAACACCGGCGCCACGGGAACCTCCGGCGCCGCATCCGGTCTTAGCGCCCGTCCCATCCGTCATGCAGGAAACGTGATGTGGCACAGGTATGCTTTGCGCATTGTCCCGGCGTCCCGTCCGGTCCAGCCCTCTCGGAGTCCTCGTAATGTCACGTGTTTGGAAGATCGTGCTGCTGGTCGTGGCGATCCTGGTGCTGGCCGTGGTCGGCCTGCGCGTCATCGGCGGGGGCAAGGACAAGGCTGGAAAACCTGCTGCGGGCGCGCGCCAGGGCGGCGAAGATCCGAATGCCGGTCCAGTGCCGGTGACCGTGGTGGAGGCCACGCGCCAGGACGTGCCGGTGTATGCCAGCGCGCTGGGTACGGTGACCGCGATGAACACCGTCACTGTCAGCCCGCAGGTCGGCGGCCAGCTGATGAGCCTGAATTTCCGTGAAGGCCAGGAAGTGAAGCAGGGTGATGTGCTGGCGGTGATCGATCCGCGCACCGCCCAGGCCAGCTACGACCAGGCCGCGGCAGCCAAGCGCCAGAACGAGGCCCTGCTGGCCACCGCGCGCTCCAACTACCAGCGCTCGAACGCGCCGGAGTATCGCCAGTACGTCGCCAAGACCGATCTGGATACACAGCGAAACCAAGTGGCACAGTACGAAAGCGCCGTGGCCGCCAACGAGGCCAGCATGCGCTCGGCGCAGGTGCAGCTGCAGTACACCCGGGTCACCGCGCCGATCTCAGGCATCGCCGGCATCCGTGCGGTCGACGCCGGCAACGTGGTCAGCGCCGGTACCGCGCTGGTCACGCTGACCCAGATCCATCCGATCCACGTGCTGTTCAACCTGCCCGAGCGCCAGCTCGGCGATGTGCGCCAGGCGCAGGCCGCCGGCACGGTGCCGGTGGCGGCGCTGGACCGCGCCGATTCGCACGTGCTGTCCGGCGACGGCAAGCTCGATGTGGTCGACAACCTGATCAGTGCCGACAGCGGCACGTTCAAGGCGCGCGCCGTATTCGACAACACCGACAACGGCCTGTGGCCGGGCCAGTTCGTCAACGTGCGCATGCAGCTGCGCACCATCGGCGGCGGCGTGGTCATTCCGACCCAGGCGGTGCTGCGTGGCCCGGACGGCGAGTACGTCTATGTCGTGCAGGGCGACAACACGGTGAAGATGCAGACCGTGCGCAGCGGCGTGGAAGTGGGCGACAGCCAGGTGCAGATCGCCGAAGGCCTCAAGGGTGGCGAGCGGGTGGTCAGCGAAGGCCAGTTCCGCCTGAAGCCGGGCAGCAAGGTCACCGCGCTGAAGCCGGGCGAGACCCCGGCCGCGCCGACCGAGGCCGAACTGAAGGCGGCCGAACAGAAGAACGCGGGCGGCGGTGGCCGTCGCGGTGGTGGCCCGCGCTGAGCGCAGGCCACGGTTCTCCCTCGCGCCGGCGGACCTGCCGGCGCCGACATTGAAGTGCCAGCAAGGATCAGTCCGTGGGCTTTTCGACGATCTTCATCCGCCGCCCGATCGCTACCTCGCTGTTGATGGCGGGCCTGTTGCTGCTGGGCATCCTCGGTTACCGCAAGCTGCCGGTGTCGGCGCTGCCGGAAATCGATGCGCCCAGCCTGGTGGTCACCACCCAGTACCCCGGCGCCAATGCCACCACCATGGCCTCGCTGGTAACCACCCCGCTGGAGCGCCAGTTCGGGCAGATCTCCGGGCTGGAACTGATGACGTCGGACTCGTCGGCCGGGTTGTCGACGATCATCCTGCAGTTCTCGATGGACCGCGACATCGACATCGCCGCGCAGGACGTGCAGGCGGCAATCCGTCAAGCCACCCTGCCCTCATCGCTGCCCTACCAGCCGGTCTACAACCGGGTGAATCCGGCCGACGCGGCCATCGTCACCCTGAAGCTGACCTCTGACACGCGCCCGCTGCGCGACGTCAACAACTACGCCGACTCGATCCTGGCCCAGCGCCTGTCGCAGGTGCAGGGCGTGGGCCTGGTCTCGATTGCCGGCAACGTGCGGCCCGCCGTGCGCATCCAGGTCAATCCGGCGCAGCTGTCGAACATGGGGCTGACCCTGGAACAGCTGCGCAGCGCGCTGACCCAGGCCAACGTCAACGCGCCGAAGGGTTCGTTGAACGGCAAGACCCAGTCCTACAGCATCGGCACCAACGACCAGCTGGCCAGCGCCGCCGAGTACCGCGACACCATCATCAGCTACAAGAACGGCCGCCCGGTGCGGCTGTCGGACGTGGCCGAGGTGATCGATGGCGTGGAGAACGACCAGTTGGCCGCCTGGGCCGATGGCAAGCCGGCGGTGCTGCTGGAAGTGCGCCGCCAGCCGGGCGCCAACATCGTGCAGACCGTCGAGCGCATCCGCGCGATCCTGCCGCAGCTGCAGGGCGTGCTGCCGGCCGACGTGCACCTGGAAATCTTCAACGATCGCACCGAGACCATCCGCGCCTCGGTGCATGAGGTGCAGTTCACCCTGATCCTCACCATCGGCCTGGTGGTGGCGGTGATCTTCGTGTTCCTGCGCCGCCTGTGGGCCACGATCATCCCGTCGGTGGCAGTACCGCTCTCGCTGGCCGGTACCTTCGCGGTGATGGCCTTCGCCGGCATGTCGCTGGACAACCTGTCGCTGATGGCGCTGGTGGTGGCCACCGGCTTCGTGGTCGACGATGCGATCGTGATGATCGAGAACATCGTGCGCTACATCGAGCAGGGCAAGAGCGGCAAGGAAGCGGCCGAGATCGGCGCACGCCAGATCGGCTTCACCGTGCTGTCGCTGACGGTCTCGCTGGTGGCGGTGTTCCTGCCGCTGCTGCTGATGCCCGGCGTCACCGGCCGCCTGTTCCACGAGTTCGCGTGGGTGCTGAGCATCGCCGTGGTGCTGTCGATGCTGATCTCGCTGACGCTCACCCCGATGATGTGCGCCTACCTGCTCAAGCCCGACGCCCTGCCCGAGGGCGAGGACGCGCATGAGCGCGCGGCAGCGGCCGGCAAGCAGAACCTGTGGACGCGCACCGTCGGCCTCTACGAGCACAGCCTGGACTGGGTGCTGGGCCACCAGCGCCTGACCCTGGCCGTGGCCGGTGGCGCGCTGGTGCTGACCGTGCTGCTGTACGTGCTGATCCCCAAGGGCCTGCTGCCCGAACAGGACACCGGCCTGATCACCGGCGTGGTGCAGGCCGACCAGAACATCGCCTTCCCGCAGATGGAGCAGCGCACCAGGCAGGTGGCCGAAGCGCTGCGCCAGGACCCGGATGTGACCGGCGTGTCGGCCTTCATTGGCGCGGGCAGCATGAATCCCACGCTCAACCAGGGCCAGCTGTCGATCGTGCTGAAGGAACGCGGCGAGCGCGATGGCCTGGATGAGATCCTGCCGCGCCTGCAGAAGGCGGTGGCGGGCATTCCGGGCGTGGCGCTGTACCTGAAGCCGGTACAGGACGTGACCCTGGATACCCGCGTGGCCGCCACCGAGTACCAGTACTCGCTGTCGGACGTGGATTCGGCGACGGTGGCGACCCAGGCCACGCGCCTGACCGAAGCGCTGCGCAAGCGCCCGGAACTGGCCGACGTCGACAACAACCTGTCCAACCAGGGCCGCGCCCTGGAGCTGAACATCGACCGCGACAAGGCCAGCGTGCTGGGCGTGCCGATGCAGACCATCGACGACACGCTCTACGATGCGTTCGGCCAGCGCCAGATCTCGACCATCTTCACCGAGCTCAACCAGTATCGCGTGGTGCTGGAAGTGGCACCGGAGTTCCGCACCAGCACCGCGCTGATGGAACAGCTGGCGGTCGCCTCCAACGGCGCCGGCGCATTGACCGGCACCAATGCCACCAGCTTCGGCCAGGTCACCTCCTCCAACTCGTCCACCGCCACCGGCATCGGCGCGCAGAACACCGGCATCACCGTCGGCGCCGGCAACATCATTCCGCTGTCGGCGCTGGCCGAAGGCAAGGTGAGCAGCGCACCGCTGGTGGTCAGCCACCAGCAGCAGCTGCCGGCGGTGACGGTGTCGTTCAACGTGGCGCCGGGCTATTCGCTGTCCGAAGCGGTGCGAGCGATCCAGGAGACCAAGGACAGCCTGGACATGCCGGCACACCTGCATGCCGAATTCATCGGCAAGGCCGCTGAATTCACCGGCAGCCAGACCGATGTGGTGTGGCTGCTGCTGGCCTCGCTGGTGGTGATCTACATCGTGCTGGGCGTGCTCTACGAGAGCTACATCCACCCGATCACGATCATCTCCACCCTGCCGCCGGCCGGTGTCGGCGCGCTGCTGGCGCTGATGCTGTGCGGGCTGAGCCTGTCGGTGGATGGCATCGTCGGCATCGTGCTGCTTATCGGCATCGTCAAGAAGAACGGCATCATGATGGTCGACTTCGCCATCGAAGCCCGCCGCGCCGGCGCCAACGCGCACGAGGCGATCCGCCGCGCCTGCCTGCTGCGCTTCCGCCCGATCATGATGACCACCGCCGCGGCCATGCTCGGCGCGCTGCCGCTGGCGCTGGGCACCGGCATCGGTTCGGAGCTGCGCCGCCCGCTGGGTATCGCCATCGTTGGCGGCCTGCTGCTGTCGCAGTTGGTGACCCTGTACACCACGCCGGTGATCTACCTGTACATGGAGCGCTTCTCCGAGTGGCTGGCGCGCCGCCGCGAACAGCGTGCGCTGCGCGACGGTTCGCTGCAGGAGCCGCAGGCATGATCCACGCCCCGCTGCCGTGGGGGGCCGCACGATGAACCTGTCCGGCCCCTTCATCCGCCGCCCGATCGGCACCGCACTGCTGGCCATCGGCTTGTTCATGGTCGGCCTGATCTGCTACCTGCGCCTGGGCGTATCGGCGCTGCCGAACATCGAGATCCCGGTGATCTTCGTGCATGCCAGCCAGTCCGGCGCCGACGCGGCGACCATGGCCTCGACGGTCACCGCGCCGCTGGAACGCCATCTCGGCCAGCTGCCGGGCATCGATCGCATGCGCTCGTCGAGCTCGGAAGGCAGCTCGCTGGTGTTCATGATCTTCCAGAGCGGCCACAACATCGATTCGGCGGCACTGGATGTACAAACGGCGATCAACTCGGCTCAGGCCGACCTGCCCTCGGGCATGGGCTCGCCGATGTACCAGAAGGCGAACCCGAACGACGACCCGGTGATCGCCATCGCGCTGACCTCGCAGACGCAGTCGGCCGACGAGCTCTACAACGTGGCCGACTCGCTGCTGGCGCAGCGCATCCGCCAGATCAGCGGCGTCGCCTCGGTCGACATCGCTGGCGCGTCGACGCCAGCGGTGCGCGTGGACGTCAACCTGCGCCTGATGAACGCGTTGGGCCTGACCGCCGATGACCTGCGCAACGCAGTGCGCGCGGCCAACGTGACCTCGCCCACCGGCTTCCTCAGCGATGGCAACACCACCACGGCGATCATCGCCAACGACTCGGTGGCGCGCGCCGCCGACTTCGCCGACCTGGTGGTCAAGACCCAGGGCGACGGCCGGGTGATCCGGCTGAAGGACATCGCCAACGTCTACGACGGCCAGCAGGATGCCTACCAGGCGGCGTGGTTCGACCACAAGCCGGCGGTGGTGATGTACGTGTTCACCCGCGCCGGCGCCAACATCGTGGAGACCGTAGACCGGGTCAAGGCGCAGATCCCGGCCCTGCGCGACTACCTGCAGCCGGGCACCACGATGACGCCGTACTTCGACCGTACGCCGACCATCCGTTCGTCGCTGCATGAAGTGCAGGTCACCCTGCTGATCAGCCTGGCGATGGTGGTGCTGACCATGGCGCTGTTCCTGCGCCGGCTGGCCCCCACCCTGATCGCGGCGGTGACCGTGCCGCTGTCGCTGGCCGGCGCCGCGCTGGTGATGTACGTGATGGGCTTCACCCTGAACAATCTGAGCCTGCTGGCGCTGGTGATCGCGATCGGCTTCGTGGTCGACGATGCGATTGTGGTGATCGAGAACATCATGCGCCACCTCGACGAAGGCATGCCGCGCATGCAGGCGGCGTTGACCGGTGCGCGCGAGATCGGCTTCACCATCGTCTCGATCACCGCCTCGCTGGTGGCGGTGTTCATCCCGCTGCTGTTCGCCAGTGGCATGATGGGCGCGTTCTTCCGCGAGTTCACCGTCACCCTGGTGGCGGCCATCGTGGTTTCGATGATCGTCTCGCTGACATTGACCCCGGCGCTGTGCAGCCGCTTCCTCAGCGCGCACGACCACAGCGCGCCGCCGTCGCGTTTCGGCCGCTGGCTGGACGCCGGCCACGAGCGGATGCTGCGCATCTACACCGTGTTCCTCGATTTCTCGCTGCGCCACGCGCTGCTGCTGTCGCTGACGCCACTGATCCTGATCGGCGTCACCATCTTCCTGTTCGGCGCGGTGAAGAAGGGCGCGTTCCCGCCGCAGGACACCGGCCTGATCTGGGGCCGCGCCAACTCCAGTGCCACCGTGTCGTTCGAGGACATGGTCGCGCGCCAGCGCCGCATCACCGACATGCTGATGGCCGACCCGGCGGTGAAGACGGTGGGTGTACGCCTGGGCAGCGGCCGCCAGGGCTCCAGTGCACAGTTCAACATCGAGCTGAAATCACGCAGCGACGGCCGCCGCGAAACCACCGCGCATGCGTTGGCGCGCCTCAGCGCCAAGGCCGATCGCTATCCCGACCTGCAGCTGCGCCTGCGCGCCATCCAGGACCTGCCCAGCAACGATGGCGGCGGTTCCAGCCAGGGCGCGCAGTACCGCATCTCGCTGCAGGGCAACGACCTGGCCGCACTGCAGGAATGGCTGCCCAAGCTGCAGGCGGAACTGAAGAAGAACCCGAAGCTGCGCGACGTCGGGACCGACGTGGACAATGCCGGCCTGCGCCAGAACATCCAGATCGACCGCGCAAAGGCCGCGCGCCTGGGCATCACGGTGGGCGCCATCGACGGCGCGCTGTACGGTGCGTTCGGCCAGCGCCAGATCTCCACCATCTATTCGGACATCAACCAGTACAGCGTGGTGGTCAATGCCCTGCCCTCGCAGACCGCCACCCCGGCGGCGCTGGATGAGGTGTACGTGCGTGCGCGCAACGGCGACATGGTGCCGATCACCGCGGTGGCCACGCAGATGCCTGGCCTGGCCCCATCGCAGATCACCCACGAGAACCAGTACACGACGATGGACCTCAGCTACAACCTGGCTCCCAACGTGAGCATGGGCGAGGCCAAGGCGATCATCGACGCGACCGTGGCCGGCATGCGCATGCCCGGCGACATCCGCCTGGCCGACGATGCGGGCTTCGGCTTCAACTCCGATCCCAGCGACATGCTGATCCTGGTGTTCGCCGCAATCCTGACCGTGTACCTGGTACTGGGCATGCTCTACGAGAGCCTGATCCACCCGGTCACCATCCTGTCCACGCTGCCGGCGGCCGGTGTCGGTGCGCTGCTGGCCCTGTTCGGCACCAACACCGAGCTGTCGGTGATCTCGATGATCGCGCTGGTGCTGCTGATCGGCATCGTCAAGAAGAACGCGATCATGATGATCGACTTCGCACTGGTGGCGCAGCGCGAGCATGGGCTGGCGCCGCGCGATGCCGCACGCGAGGCCAGCATCGTGCGCTTCCGCCCGATCATGATGACCACGATGGTCGCGATCCTGGCCGCAGTGCCGCTGGCGATCGGCCTGGGTGAAGGGTCCGAGCTGCGCCGCCCGCTGGGCATCGCGATGATCGGCGGCCTGCTGTTCTCGCAAAGCCTGACCCTGCTCAGTACGCCGGCGCTGTACGTGATCTTCTCCTGCCTGGCCGAGCGCTGGCGCGCCCGTCGCGTGCGCAGGCGCGAAGCGAAGCTGCTCAAGCGCGCGCAGCGGGCGTAGTAGAGCCCATCCACGCATGGCGTGGATCTACGGGTAGAGCCGGCCGCTGGCCGGCTTCCTCCGTACAGCGAATCTGCCGGCCAGCGGCCGGCACTACCACCGGCACGGAGGGTGGGTGCGGACCGTTGGTCCGCACGCCTCCGGGTTTGACGTGCTGTAACGAAAAGAGAACAATTCCCCTCCAGCCATGGTCCTGCGCCCCTTCGCGGCGCCCCGCTGCCCTCTCCGGCAAGCCTGCGTGATCCCAGCCATCAACCTTTCCCCCATGCGGGCGGATGGCGCGTGGCCGTTCGCCGAGGATGACTGAACCATGCTCCTGCACCCACTCTGCCGCCCGGCCCTGCTTGCCGTTTCCCTGTCACTGGCCTGCGCCGCGCATGCCCAGTCCGTTCCCGAGCGCACCCATCGGAACCGCAGTGCCACCGATCTGGATGCGGTGAAGGTCACCGCCGAACGCACCCACGCCGATACTGGCGCCCTTGGTGATCGCGTGCTGCGTGATACCCCGTTTGCGATCACCGCCGTGGGCCGCGAGCAGATCGAGCAGCGCCAAGTGGTCTCGCTGGGCGAAGCGTTCCTGCTCGACCCTTCGGTCACCACCCAGGTCAGCGCCTATGCCAGTGGCTGGAGTTCGCCGATCCGCAACCGTGGCATCGACCTGAACTTCGACAGCTATCGGGTCAATGGCCTGCAGGTCTCCTCGTGGGGTACCGAGTGGCCGCTGGAAGTGATGGAACAGGTCGATCTGCTGAAAGGCCCGGGCGGATTCCTTTACGGTTTCGGTGCCCCCGGTGGCATCGTCAACTACATCACCAAGAAGCCGACCGATACGCCCACCTTCTCCGCCCAGCTGGGCTGGCGCGAGCAGGGCATCGTCAGCGGCGGGATGGACGTCGGCGGCCGCTTCGGCAACGAGCAGATGTTCGGTTATCGTTTCAACGCCTACCGGGAAAAGGGCGAAACCTTCAACGGTGGCCACGTCGATCGAAAGGTGGGCGCACTGTCGCTGGACGCGCGCCTGAGCGACGCACTGATCTGGACCTTCGACGGCGTGTTCCAGTCACGCGACCTGCGCGAGGAATCGCCGCAGTACTACTTCCGCGGACTGACCTCGTTGCCACGACCGATCGCCGGGAATTCCGGCAACAGTGTCCCCGGCACCTACTACGACACTCGTTCCAGCCTGTTGTCGACCCGCTTGGACTGGCAGATCAACAGCGACTGGAAAACCAGCCTGAGTTATGGCGTCACCACCTCGTGGAATGACGTCAACAAGATCTTCGCCTACATCGATTCGCCCAATGGCGACTATGACGTCAACGTCTATGAACTGGGTGGCAAGAGCGAGTGGAAGCTGGCGCAGGCGATGCTGCAGGGCAGCTTCCACACCGGTCCGCTGCAGCATCAGGTGGTGGCAGGCATCAGTCACCAGACCGGGCTGGGCTGGGACCGTCCCTACGAATGGAGCCTGATCGGCCGCGCCAACCTGTACCAGCGCCATGCCATCCGCCATGACGCCGTCGGTTCACGGGTGATGACCCGCGGCGACGAGACCGTGCAGCAGGCCGTGTTCGCAAGCGATACCGTCGATCTCGGCAGCGGCTGGTCGGTGCTGGCGGGCTGGCGCTACAACGATTACGAGACCAAGGGCCGCTACCACACCTATCCGGTCACACCGACCTATGCCGTGATGTTCAAGCCCAGCGAGGCGGTCACCCTCTACGCCAGCTACATCGAATCGCTGGAAGCGGGCAGCCGCGTAGGCAACAACTACATCAACGCCGGTGATGTGCTCGACCCGACCCTCAGCAAGCAGTACGAGATCGGCGCGAAGGCCGAGGCCGCGCGCTGGAACGCGAACGTGGCGGTGTTCCGGCTGGAGCGTGGCGCCAACATCGATGAATTCACACCGGCCGGCAAGCGCCTGGTGCAGGACGGCATCACGCTGTACGAAGGCATCGAGGCCAGTGCCGACCTGCACCTCAGCGATGTCCTCACGATTGGCGGAGGCGTCACCTGGCTGGACCCGACCTACGACAGGCTGTCCCCGGCCAGCGCTGCACAGGAGGGCAACCGTACCGCCGGTGCGGCACGCTGGAGCGGGGTCGTGCACGCCACCTACCAGCTGCCGTGGGTGGATGGCCTGGAAACATACGCCGCGGTGCGCTACTACGGCGATGTCTGGTACGACGCCGACAACACCCTGAAGCTGCCCGATTACACGCTGGTCAATGCAGGCATCGGCTACCGCCTGCTCGCCTCCGGTCATCCGGTGACCGTGCGCGCCAGCGTCGAGAACCTGGCCAACCGGAGGTACTGGTCCAACGCCGGCACAGGCCTGCCACGCACGTTCGCTGTGAGCGTGCGGTTCGACATGTAGGGCCCGGCAGCACCGTGGGTGCGGACCGTTGGTCCGCCCTCCATATTTCACGCGCAGCCCGCAATAATGGTGGAAGACCCTTCCACCGAGCCTGCATGTCCGCCCGCCAATCCCGCCTCAGCCGCCTGTGGGCCCACGAAAAGGCCAGCTACGGCCTGCGCGTGTTCATCGCGCTGACCGCGGCCGTGGCCGTGTGCTGGCAGTTCGACGCGCTGACCGCCCTGCCCGGCGTATTCCTCGGCATCATCGCAAGCGCCATCGCAGAAACGGACGACAACTGGTGGGGCCGGATCAAGGCCGTGGTGTTGTCACTGTTGTGCTTCTGCATTGCGGCAGCCTCGGTGATCTGGCTGTTCCCGTGGCCGTGGATCTTCATCGGCGCGCTGGCACTGTCCACCTTCGGCCTGACCCTGCTTGGCGCGCTCGGTGAGCGCTACGCATCCATTGCCCAGGCCACGGTGACGCTGGCGATCTACACCATGATCGGCTTGGAGCAGCATGGCGCCAGCGACCTGCACAGCGCGCTGGACGCGGTCAGCCATCTGCTGGCCGGTGCAGCCTGGTACGGGCTGCTGTCGATCCTGTGGACTGCGCTGTTCGCCAACCGGCCGGTGCGCGAACGCGTGGCGCGGCTGTACGTTGAGCTGGGCCGCTACCTGCAGCTGAAGGCTGCGCTGTTCGAGCCGGTGCGCGAAGCCGACCTGCAACGTCGCCAGCTCGACCTGGCGGAACAGAACCGGCGCGTGGTCGGTGCGTTGAACGAGGCCAAGACCGCGATCCTGGCCCGCTTCGGCCGTTCCGGGCGGCCGGGCGTGAACTCCGGCCTGTACCTGCGCCTGTATTACATGGCACAGGATTTCCACGAGCGCGCCAGTTCCTCGCACTACCCGTATGGCGCGCTGGTGGACGCCTTCTTCCACAGCGATGTGCTTTACCGCTGCCAGCGCCTGCTCGACCTGCAGGGCCAGGCCTGTGCCCGCCTGGGCGAGGCGATCCGGCTGCGTCGTCCGTTCGTATACGGCGAAAGCAACCAGCAGGCCGGGCGCGACCTGGCCGACGCGCTCGCCTACCTGCGTGACCAGCAGCGCCCGCAGTGGCAGCGCCTGCTCGGCTCGCTGGACCTGCTGGTTCACAACCTGCGCAGCATCGAGCGCCGCCTGCTGGATGCCGAACGTTCCGAAGCCAGCCTGGACAACGTCGACACCCGCCTGCGCGACAGCAACCCGCATACCCTGCGCGAGATGGGCGTGCGCATCCGCCAGCAGCTCACGCCCGGCTCGGTGCTGTTCCGCCATGGCCTGCGCATGGCACTGGCACTGATCGCCGGCTTTGCAGCGATCCGGCTGTTCAATGCGCAGAACGGTTCATGGGTACTGCTGACCATCGTGTTCGTGTGCCGGCCCAACTTCGGCGCCACCCGCCAGCGCCTGGCACAGCGCATCGTCGGCACCGTCGCCGGACTGGTGCTGACCTGGGCACTGCTGCAGCTGTTCCCGCAGCTGCACGTACAGCTGCTGATCGCACTGCTGTCGGCACTGTTGTTCTTCTTCACCCGCACCGACCGCTACCTGGTGGCATCAGCCGCGATCACCGTGATGGCGCTGACCTGCTTCAACCTGATCGGCGATGGCTTCGTGCTGATCGTACCGCGCATGGTCGATACGCTGTTGGGCTGCGCGATCGCAGCGGCGGCAGCGTTCCTGATCCTGCCCGACTGGCAGGGCCGCCAGTTGCATCTCGTCCTGGCACGCGTGCTGGACACTGCCGCTCGCTACCTGGATTCGGTGCTGGGCCAGTACCGCAGCGGCATGCGCGACGACCTGGCCTACCGCATCGCCCGCCGCGACATGCACAACGCCGACGCCGCGCTGTCCACCGCACTGTCGAACATGCTGCGCGAACCCGGCCACGTGCGCCGCAACCTGGATGCCGGCTTCCGCTTCCTGGCGCTGTCCAACACGCTGCTGGGGCATCTGTCGGCGCTGGGTGCGCACCGCGACCAGGTGGACAGCTACGCAGGCGATCCACTGGCGCTGGCCGCGGGCGATCGCGTGCGCAAGGCACTTCAGCAGCTGGCGACGGCGCTGACCGCGCGGCAACCCGTCGCGGACGATGACAACGACGCCGACCGCGCGGTGGCTGCCGAGCTGGAGCAGATCGACGAGGCGATGCCGCCGAAACTGCAGTTGATCCGTACCCAGATGGCGCTGGTACTGCGCATGCTGCCGAAGGTGCGTGCCGCGGCCAATGAGGCGGTGACCAACCTGACCTGATCCCTCATCGCTGATCGGGCATCCCATCCACGCATGGCGTGGATCTGCTGCGCCGCGTGCAACGGCGCGTTGCACCGGGCGATGCAGTTCGATCACGCCGCCACGCGGATACTGGGCAGCTCCCGCCCCGGATCATCACCATGAAAATCGAACTCAGCGGCCGCACCGCGCTGGTCACCGCCTCCACCGCCGGCATCGGCCTGGCCATCGCCCAAGGCCTGGCCAGCGCTGGTGCGCGGGTCATTGTCAATGGCCGCAGCACCAGCAGCGTCGAGCGCGCCCGCCAGCATCTGCTCGCGGCCGTGCCGGGAGCCGACGTATTGGGTGTCGCCGCCGACCTCTCCGATGCGGCCGGTGTCGATACGCTGCTGGCTGGGCTGCCGAGGGTCGACATCCTGGTCAACAACGCTGGCATCTTCGGCCCAGAGGATTTCTTCCAGACCGATGACGCCACCTGGGAGCGCTACTGGCAGACCAACGTGATGTCCGGCGTACGCCTGTCGCGTGCGCTGCTGCCAGCGATGGTCGATGCCGGCTGGGGCCGCGTGCTGTTCATTTCGTCCGAATCGGCGCGCAACATCCCGGTCGACATGATCCATTACGGGGTCAGCAAGACCGCGCAGCTGTCACTGTCGCGCGGCTTGGCCAAGCGCGTGGCCGGCAGCGGCGTCACCGTCAACGCGGTGCTGCCTGGCCCGACCCTGTCCGATGGCTTCGCGGCGATGTTCGAGGATGAACGCCGGCGCAGCGGCAAGCCGCTGGAGCAGATCGGCCGCGAGTTCGTGATGGCACACCGGCCGTCCTCGGTGATCCAGCGCACTGCCACGGTCGAGGAAGTGGCCAACATGGTGGTGTACCTGGCGTCGCCGCAGGCTTCGGCCACGTCCGGTGCGGCACTGCGCGTGGATGGTGGCGTGGTCGACGATATCGTCTGAGTCCGACGGCAGGTGTGCGGACCAACGGTCCGCACCCACAGGTCCGCACCCACAGCGGATGGGCAGGAATGCTAGGCTGCGCCGGTCAAGGAGGTTCCATGTCCGGTCACAACCAGTTTGCCCTGCTCCGCCAGCGCCGTTTCCTGCCGTTCTTCGTGGTACAGGCGCTCGGTGCTTTCAACGACAACGTGTACCGGCAAGCGATCATCAGCATGTTGCTGTTCATGGCCGTGCCAGAGGAGGAACTCGGGCTGTACGCCACGTTGGCACCGGCCATCTTCATCCTGCCGTATTTCCTGTTCTCGGCACTGGCCGGGCAGATCGCCGACAAACTGGAAAAATCGCGGTTGATCGTGATCACCACCACCATGGAGATCGTGATCATGTCGCTGGCGGCGGCCGGCTTCCTCACCCAGAGCCTGCCGGTGTTGCTGGTCGCCCTGTTCTGCACCGGCATGCAATCGACCCTGTTCGGCCCGGTGAAGTATTCGGTGCTGCCGTCGGTGCTCAGGCCCGAGGAACTGACCGGCGGCAACGGCCTGGTCGAGATGGGGACCTCGATGTCGATCCTCTCCGGCATGATCGTCGGCGGCCTGGTGTTCACCGTGGCCGGGAGCCACGGCACGGTGGTGGCTGCGTGCGCGATCATCGCCCTGGCGATCTGCGGCAACATCGCCGCGCGCCTGATTCCCAGGGTCGATGCAGGCGACCCGACCCTGAAGATCAACTGGAACCCGTTGCCGGAATCGCTCGCGGTACTGCGCATGGCGCGCCAGCAGAAGGCCGTGCGCAACTCGATCCTGGGCGTGTCCTGGTTCTGGTTCGTTGGCACCGTGCTGACCTCGCAGCTACCGGCCTACGCGGTGACCAACCTGGGCGGCGAGCCGACCCTGTACATCTTCGCGCTGGCCCTGTTCTCGGTGGGCACCGGCGTCGGCTCGCTGCTGTGCGAGAAGCTGTCAGCCCGTACGGTGGAAATCGGCCTGGTACCGCTGGGGGCGTTCGGCATGACCGCGTTCCTGCTCGACCTGTACTTCGCCCGCAGCGGCGAAGCGACGGTGCACGGACTGACCATCGCGCCGTTCCTGCAGCAGCCCGGCAGCATCCGCATCGTCATCGACCTGATCGGCATCGGCCTGTTCACCGGCATCTTCGTGGTGCCGCTGTTCGCGCTGATCCAGAGCCGCACGCCGAAGGCGCAGATGTCGCGCGTGTTCGCCGCACTGAACATCCAGAACTCGGGCTTCATCGTCGCTGCGGCGTTGCTGTCGCTGGCCGCGCACACGCTGCTGCACTGGACCATTCCGCAGCAGTTCCTGGCGCTGGCCATCGCCAACGCGCTGGTGGCGATCTACATCTTCACCATCGTCCCTGAATTCCTGATGCGCTTCCTCAGCTGGCTGATGGTGCGCACCCTGTACCGGCTGCGCCCGCACGGCATCGAGGCCAACGTGCCCGACGAAGGCGCCGCGCTGCTGGTCTGCAACCACGTCAGCTACATGGACGCGCTGATCCTGTCGGCGACCATTCCGCGCCCGGTGCGCTTCGTCATGTACTACAGGATCTTCAACATCCCGGTAATGCGCTGGATCTTCCGGACCGCCAAGGCAATCCCGATCGCCGGTGCGCGCGAAGACCCGGCACTGATGCAGCGGGCGTTCGACGAGATCGACGCTGCGCTGGCCGAAGGCGAACTGGTCTGCATCTTCCCCGAGGGTGCGCTGACCCGCGACGGGGAGATGGCGCCGTTCAAGTCCGGCGTCGAGAAGATCCTCGAGCGCCGGCCGGTGCCGGTGGTGCCGATGGCGCTGCGCGGCATGTGGTCGAGCATGTGGAGTCGCCGCGACAGCCGCCTCGGCCGCATGCGGGTGCCGCGCCGTTTCCGCGCTACCGTCGAGGTCGTGGCGGCACCGGCCGTCGATGGCCACGCCACCCGCGCCCCGGTGCTGGAGGCGCAGGTGCGGGCCCTGCGTGGCGATCACGCCTGATCGGCCCGGCGGCCGTCGGTAGCGCTTCCAGGCGATAGCCCCAATCCCCGGAATGACGGCCTCTGTCTCATGACATAGGCCCGTCAAATAGCGCCCAGTCAAGGGCCACACACACCACCATCTGACTGTAAACGCATACATGCAGCGCAGGTTGAGGTAGATTACGCACCCACAGGGGGGAGGTTCGGCCAATGCACCAAGGCCGGCCACCAAGGAATGGAGTCTTGCTTTGAATCAACCGCCACCGCTCAGCCGTCCCGTCTACATCCCCAACCATCTGGTCTGGGCGATCCTGACGACGCTGTTCTGCTGCCTGCCGTTGGGCGTGGTGTCGATCGTCTATGCCTCCCAGGTCGATGGCCGCCGCGCGGCCGGCGACCTGCCGGGGGCCTACAGCGCGTCGCGCAAGGCGGGCTGGTGGGCGGTGGCTTCGGCCGTGGCCCTGCCGGTCCTGTTGCTGTTGTGGTTCGGGCTGTTCGGCGGCTTGGCCGTACTGGGCGCTCTTTCCGACCAATGATTCACCACCACCACCCATCAAGGAGCTTGAACCCATGAATACCGCCACTCCGCAGGTCCCGAACAATCTGGTCTGGGCCATCCTGAGCACCCTGTTCTGCTGCCTGCCGGCCGGCATCGTGTCGATCGTCTACGCCGCCCAGGTCAACGGCAAGCTGGCCGCTGGCGACATCGCCGGTGCCCAGGAATCCTCGGCCAAGGCCAAGAAGTGGGCCATCTGGTCGGCCATTGCCGCCGTCGTGGTCGGCGTGCTGTACGGCATCCTGATCGTCGCTCTCGGCGGCATGGGTGCGATGAGCAACAGCGGCTACTGATCCGCGTGGACGGATCCGGCGCCTGCGCCGGATCCGTTGCTGCATGTCCGCCCTGCCCACCCGATCCCGAATGGCCCGCTGGGCACCACTGCTGGCCGCCACCGGCCTGGCCGCCGGTGCCGCACTGGTGCTGCGCAACGTCAATCCGTATGCCGCCGGCAATCCCTTGCCGAGCTGCCCGCTGTACGCGCTGACCGGCCTGTACTGCCCGGGCTGTGGCAGCACCCGCTGCCTGTATTCGCTGGTCCATTTCGACCTGCCCGGCGCGATGGCGATGAACCCGCTGCTGGTCATCAGCCTGCCCTTCCTCCTGCTGATGCTGCTGAACGTCGCCGGCATCCGTCCGCGTGTGCTCGATCCGCTGATGCGGATACTGGGCAATCCCATGTTCTGGCTCTGGGTGCTTCCCGGCTATGCGCTGCTGCGCAACCTGCCGTGGGCGCCATTCACCGCGCTGGCACCGATCTAGGTTTCCAGCCGACGGCGCAGCCCCTCGTGGTGGGCGGCGTTTGAAGGCAGAAGCCTTGGGGTCGGCCGGGCGGGATGGGTTTGCGGGGGACGCCGTGAATCCGTCCGTGGAGGCTTGGCCGCGGCATCCATGCCGCGGACACCCCCGCAAACCCATCCCGCCCGGCCACGGACAGTTTCCGTGTGCGTCCACCACGGAAAAGAAAGAGAAGATCAAAAGCGGAAGCGGATCGCTTCGCTCTGCATCCACGCATGGCGTGGATCTACCGTGTCGACCAAGGTCGACACCCACCGGCAGTCGCAGTTGACCCACCGTCACCGGGAAACTGTCGGGGGTGGGGCGGTGTGGGGCCGCAGGACCGTTGGCGCCATGGATGGCGCCATCGAGCCTCCAGGGGTGAGGGCGCTTTGCTTGCGAAGCACTGCTTCGCAAGCGCCTGAACGCACAGCCGCCAGCGGCTGGGCCGGTTTGGGGGTTTACGGCGTGTCCTGCAGCCCCACACCTCCCCGCCCAACCGTCAGCAACCCAGAGCCGCTGTTGCTGTTGCCTCTGCAGGTGCAGGGCTGCAAGCCCTGCAAAACAACTACGTCACCCAGCCTGCAATCACCAGCAACGCCAGGATCGCCAGCCACAGCAGCAGCATCCGCCACACCAGGCTCATCGCATCACGCAGGTCCGGCAGCCGCTGCCACACCGGCAACAGCCCCGCCTCGGTGTAATCGTGCGCGTCCTCGCGCAGCTCGGCGTTGACGCTGGCCCGCGCCACCGCGCCCAGAAACCCGATGGTGCCGACCAGGCGTTCGCCATGGGCCTGGCGCCAGGCCTTCCACGCCGTATCGAAGTTGCCGACCAGCGCCATCGAGAACGCCATCAGCTGCGCTACCGGCCACTCGATCCAGCCCAGCAGGCGCTGCGCCAGCGCCAGCGGCTCCACCGGCACGCGTGCACGCATCGGGCTTTCCGCCATCAGCGCCAGCAAGCGGTAGCCCAGCGCACCGGCCGGGCCCAGCAGCAGGAACCAGAACAGCACCGCGAACCAGCGACGCAGCGCATTGAGCACGGTCGCTTCGACCAGCGACGGCACGTCTTCGCGCAGGCTGCCACCGGCGGCCTGCAGGTTGCGTACGGCTGCCTGCCGCGTCGCGGCGTCGTCCGCATCGATGATGGCTTCGATATCGCGATCCAGGTCGCGCGGCCCCCAGCACCAGGCCAGCACGGCCACACCCAGCAGCAGCGACGGCAGGCCGAACAGCACTCCGCGCAGCAGCCACGCCAGCAGCCCCATCAGCAGCAACGGCGGCAGCAGCGCCAGCGCCACTCCAGCCGGTCCCTGCCAGGCCTTGCCACCACGCGCGTCCAGCCAGCCCAGCCAGCGCCGGAAGCCGTCGAAACGGCGCATCGAGGCGGCAGCGGCCGGGGCAACGTGGCCCAGGGCCAGCGCCACCAGCACGGCGGCCAGAGTGGTGAACATGGCAGGTCTCCCTACGAAACAGAACGCTCGGCGCCGCTACCTTACCTGTCGCAGTGGTGCCCTCGCGGGTGAACCGGACTGTAACCCGGGCCGTGTTCAGGTGGCGGCAATACAGCTGCCACGATCGGCCCGGCCGAAACGCCGGCTCAGCCCCGCTGCTGGCGGTACCAGTGTTCGATCAGGCTCCGCGAAATCGAGATCGGTGGCGACAGGCGGATGCCCTGGCCGTCGTCCTCCACATCGCGCGCCAACGCGGCGCCGACCTCGTCGGCACTGAACCAGCGCGCGTCTTCCAGCTCGCCATCCACGGTCGGCAGGTCGTCATGCGCCTGTGCACGGAAGCCGACCATCAGCGCGCCGGGGAACGGCCACGGCTGCGAACCGAGGTACTGGCAGGCGGTCACCCGCACCTTGCTCTCCTCATGGACTTCGCGCACCACGGTCTGCTCGAAGGTCTCGCCAGGTTCGACGAAGCCGGCCAGCACCGAGTAACGGCGCGGGGCCCAGTTCGACTGTCGGCCCAGCAGCAGCCGGCCCTGGTTTTCCACGGCGACGATCACCGCCGGATCGACGCGCGGATAGTGTTCGGTGGAACACTGCGCGCAACGGCCGACGAAGCCGCCACGGGCAAACGCCACCGCGCCGCCGCATACGCCGCAGAAGCGGGTGCGCGAGTGCCAGTAGGACATGCCACGGGCATAGCTGAAAGCGGTGGCATCGGCCATCGGCCACAACAATGCAGCCTGGCGCAGATCGAGTCGGCGTGGCGCGCTCACGGTGACATGGGTGGCTTCGACCGAGAACCATGCCTGATCACCGCGAAGCCCCAGGAAAACTGCGGCGCCCGGGCCACCGCCGACGTCGGCGCCGGTCAGCGCCAGCGGCTGGTCGTCATCGCCGGTGAAGGCGCTGCCATCGTGATCGAGGACGAGGATGCGCGCGCCCGGCCACAGGCGCGCCAGTGCATCGGCATCTTCGCGCAGGGCATCGGCGCGCTCCAACGGTTCGCCAACGAAGGCAAAACCGGAAAGCGGCGAAGGAGTATTGGGCATCCGCCAAGCGTGCCGCCAATCGATGCAGGTGGCAAGCCGCAGGCTTTGCGGAAACCGTCTGTGGGTGTGGAGCTTGCTCCACACACCTTGTCGCGCGGGACACAGGCCCCGCGCCCTGCTTACATGCTGAAACTGCTGCCGCAGCCGCAGGTGGTCTTTGCGTTCGGGTTGCGGATCACGAACTGGGCACCCGTCAGGCTCTCGGTGTAATCCACCTCCGCGCCCATCAGGTACTGCAGGCTCAGCGGGTCGACCAGCAGGGTCACACCGCTGGTCTGTACCGCCAGGTCATCCTCGGCACGGTTCTCGTCGAACTCGAACCCGTACTGGAAGCCCGAACAGCCGCCTCCCTCGATGTACACACGCAGGGCCAGGTCGGGGTTGCCCTCTTCCTGGATCAGGGATTTGACCTTGGCGGCCGCCGACTCGGTGAAGTTCAGCGGGCGCTCCAGCGATTGGTAATCGGGCGCGGCAACCGGGGTGGCGCCGGGCAGGGAGACTAGCGTGCTCATGCTGCCAGCATGGGGGTGCCGACGACGGCTTTCAAGCCATCGCCTCGGCCAGCTTGCGACGCGCGGCGGTATCGCCCTTGCCATCATGGGCGTCTTCGCCTTCCGGCGCCGGCAAGGCTGCCATCGGGGCGCTGGCATGGATCAGGCGGCCGTTCAGCTGCGCGCCCGCGTTCATCTCCACCACCTGGTAATGGACGTTGCCATTGACCCGTGCGCTCGGGGTCAACTCGACCTTCTCGGTAGCGTGTACATCGCCGTCCAGGCGGCCACTGATGACCACCACCTGGGCCCGGATCTCACCTTCGATCACGCCGTGCTCGGCAACCGTCAGGGTCGCACCACTGGCGCCTTCGGCGGCGATCACCTTGCCGTGGATGCGGCCTTCCACATACAGGCCACCACTGAATTCCACATCACCGCGGATCACCACCTGGTTGCCGATCAGGGCATCCACCACCAGCTGGCCTTCACGGTTGGATTTGCTGCTTCCGAACATCTGCCTACTCCCCTTTGCTGGCCGGCGCACCGGCCTGTTTCCAGTCGAATACCTGGGTGGTACCCCCCGTACCACTCCCCAATGTCACCCGCACGCGTTGCGGGGTGAAGTCAGCCGGCAGCATCACGCTGCCGGTGAGCTGCTGGAAGTACCGGAACGAGTAGTCCTGTCCCGGCACCTTGCTGCGCTGGTGCAGATCATCCCAGCTGATCGTGGCCAGCTTGCCGTTCTTCACGCCTTCCACGGTGAAGCGCATCTGCCCCTGGCTGATGGCCCCGCGGTTGAGGTTCTGGGTCAGCACGGCGGTGTACTGCCAGGTGCCGGCCGCTTCCGGGCTGAACTCGATCGAATGGGTGTTCAGGCCCTTGCGCTGGCTGGTCGAGCCGACCAGCCGCTCATAGAAGGCAACATCGGCGCGCAGCCCGGCGATTTCCTCATCGCGCTCGGCCAACGAGGACTGCACCTCGGTATTTGCGGCACGGCTGATGCGGTCGGAGGCTTCCAGCGTGGCCTGCTTCTGGCGCAGCTCGGTCAGCTGCGCCTGCAGCGCCTCGGCACGCTTCTCGGCGGCCTGCAGGCGCTGGCCCTGGGCATCGCGCGGGGTGGCCATCCAGCAGCCGCCAAGCACCGCCAGCACCAGGCTGAGCAGCCAGATGCCGCCGATCACCAGCAGGCGGCGACGGTCGGCAGGCGGTTGCGGCGCGCCGGGCAGGCGGACCTGCACGCGCATGGGAGGACGGTTGGTCATGGGTGGTTTCCGGGGTATCGCAAGGGCGACACCGGTACGGCCCCTGTGGCAAACGACGGGCTAGTGTATGACAGGACGGGTGGGTTTCCTGCGCAGTGGCCGGCCACGGTCGGTGGCGTTCAGGCACGCCATCGTCGATAGTGTGGCCCCCTGCACAGTTCCGTCGCCGGAGCATCGCCATGACCGAAGCCCACCTGTTCGTGATCGGCATCCTGCTGGCCTGGCTGGCCGGTATCCGCGTCTACCTCACCGTGTTCGGTGTCGGCCTGGCCGGGCTGCTTGGCTGGGTCGATCTGCCCCCCGCCCTGCAGGCCACCGAATCATGGTGGGTGCTGGGCACCTCGGCGGCGCTGGCGGTGGCCGAGTTCTTCGCCGACAAGATCCCTGGCGTGGATTCGGTGTGGGACCTGGTGCAGACGCTCGCGCGCGTACCCGCCGGCGCATTCCTTGCGGCGGCCACGCTGTCGCCGGATGGCCAGCTGGGCACCGGTGCGCTCGCCGCCGGTGCCGGCGTCGCCCTGGCCAGCCATGGCCTGAAGGCCGGTACCCGCGCCCTGCTCAACACCTCGCCGGAACCGGCCAGCAACTGGGTCGCCTCTGCGGCCGAAGACACCGTCGTGATCGGTGGCCTGGCCCTCGCCCTGGCACACCCGTGGATCGCGCTGGTCGTGGTGCTGGCCTGCAGCCTGGCCGGTGCGCTGCTGGTGTGGCTGGTCTGGCGCGCCCTGTGGAAGGGCGTGCGCTGGCTGGCGCGCGGTGCATCGGCAGCACCGCCAGGGCACACCGGTACCGGCTGAGCGCCGGGCTTGTCGCATAATGGACGCGAACACCAGGAGCACCGATGGCCGCAAACGAATCCCCCGCGGGCGCCCGCCCGGGACGCGCTGAAACCCCTCCGGCCGACCATTGGCAACGCTGGGCCCCCGAGACGGCGTCTCCGGCCGTGGTCCCACCGATGGCGGCGAGCCCATCCCCTGTCGCGGCCGATGCGTCCACGCCGGCCAACAGCGCGCCGCCGCCGCTGCCCGGCCCGGTCGCACTGGCCGACGCCGACAACAACGATCTGGCCCCGTCGCCATCGGACTCGCCCTACCGCGTGCTGATCGTTGAAGACGATCGCGCGCAGGCCCTGTTCGCGCAGAGCGTGCTGCACGGCGCCGGCATGCAGGCGATCGTCCACAACGATGCCGATGCCGCGCTGCAGGCCATCAAGGAGCACCGCCCCGACCTGATCCTGATGGATCTTCACCTGCCCGGCCTGGACGGCATGCGCCTGACCGCGCTGATCCGCCAGCAGCCCGGCCTGCAGCTGCTTCCGATCGTGTTCCTCAGCGGTGATCCGGATCCGGAGCGCCAGTTCGAAGTCCTCGACAGCGGCGCGGACGACTACCTGAGCAAGCCGATCCGGCCCCGCCACCTGATCGCAGCGGTGGCCAACCGCATCCGCCGCGCACGAGCCCAGGCCGCGACCCTGCCCGGCGCCACCGGCGCACCGGCCACCAGCAATCCGGAAACCGGCCTGCCGACGCGCCACCACGTGCTGCAGCAGCTCAACACCGCACTCGCCCACCGCGATCAGGGCGGCGTGTTCTTCATCGAAGTGGCCAGCGCGCTGGGCCTGCGCGAACGCTATGGCTATGCCGCGTTTGAACGGCTGATGGTGCAGGCCGGGCAGCGCCTGGCCGAAGCCGGCCATCCGCACCTGCTGGCACGCCTGAACGACAACAGCTTCCTGCTGCTGGCCCGCAGCGCCGACGAGGACGCCCTTGACAGCATCGCTGCCAGCCTGCGCGAGCAGCTGTCGGCACGTGCCTTCGTGATCCGCGACGACGAATCCGTGCACCTGCGCGGCGTAGTCGGCTATGCACCGCTGTCACCAGGCTTCGACGATGCCAGCAGTGCGTTGGAAGCCGTCGAGCGCACCACCCTGCAGGCGCGCCTGCTCAGCGCCGGGGTGGCCGGCCATGTGCACCGCCAGGCAGTCACCGAACAGGAACACCTGGCGCTGCTGGAAGGACAGCTGGAACTGGCCTATCAGCCGATCGTCGCTGTTGCCGGCGGCAACACCGCGCAGTACCAGTTGCTGTTGCGCCTTCGCCAGGCCGACGGCACCGTGCTGGCGGCCGGGCAGGTAATCCCGGCCGCGGAAGCCGCAGGCCGCATCGCCGATCTCGATCAGCAGGTGATGGACCACGCGCTGGGGCTGCTGGACCTGTACCGCCACGCGACGCAGCCACTGAACCTGTTCGTCTCGCAGTCGCTGCGCACCCTGCAGCGCGACGCCTTCGCCGACTGGCTGCTGGAATCACTGCAGCAGCGCGACCTGCCGGGCAGTGCACTGGTGATCGACGTGCGCCTGCCGGACGCACTGATCCACACCGTGCCGCTGCAGCAGTTCTGCCAGCGCATGGCCAGTGCCGGGGTGCGCTTCTGCCTGAGCCAGTTCGAACCCAGCGGCGAGGCCGATGCCCTGCTGAACCAGCTGCCGCTGTCGTTCGTGCGCATGGCTGCGCGCTTTTCCAGCAGCCATGCCAATCCGGCCACGCGCGAGGAGCTGCGCAAGGCGATCGATCAGGCCCATGCCGCCGGGCTGCAGATCATCGGCCAGCAGATCGAGGATCCGCAGGCTGCGGCGGCGATGTGGGTCGGCGGCGTCGACTACATCCAGGGCAACATGGTGCAGTCGGCCGGCAGCGACCTGAACTTCGACTTCCACAACGCGGTGCTCTGACGTGCCGCTGTGGGGCGTGCTGCTGGTTGCCCTCGCCGCGGCCACCATCGCGCTGATGGCGCTGGGCCTGCGGCTTCGTGCGCGCGACCGTGCGCTGGCGCAGCTGCAGCGCACGCACGGCGCGCTGGCCGCTGAACGGGACCAGCTACGCCATACCACTGAACGCCAGGGCCAGCTGGAACAACAGCTGCTGCAGGCCAAGCAGGCCGCCGAGGCGGCCGTGCTTGCCAAGGGCGAGTTTCTGGCCACGATGAGCCACGAGATCCGCACCCCGCTCAATGGCATTCTGCCGATGCTGGAGCTGATCGCACGCGGGCCACTGGGCGAGGACCAGCGGCAGATGCTGGCCACCGCCTCGGCCAGCTCGCAGCAGCTGCTGCGCATCGTCGACGACATCCTCGACTACTCCCGGCTGGAAGCACAGGCGCTGGAGCTGGAAATCACCAGCTTCAACCTCCGCGATCTGCTCGACGGCGTGGTGCAGCTGATGCAGCGCGCCGCCGACGCCAAGGGCCTGGCACTGGGCCTGCAGCTGGATCCATCGGTGCGCCTGCCGGTGCGCGGCGACCCGGTGCGCCTGCGCCAGGTGCTGAGCAACCTGCTGGCCAATGCGATCAAGTTCACCGCCCGCGGCCAGGTGCAGCTGCGTGTGCTGCGCCTGGGCGAAGGTGCCGCGCAGCACCAGCTGCGCTTCGAGATCATCGATACCGGCATCGGCATCGACGACGCGCTGCAGGCACGCCTGTTCCAGTCTTTCAGCCAGGCCGACGCATCCACCACGCGCATCTACGGCGGCACCGGCCTGGGCCTGGCCATCTGCAAGCGCATCATCGACCTGATGCATGGGCGTATTGGTGTGCAGTCCACGCCCGGCCAGGGTGCTACGTTCTGGTTCGAGATCCCGCTGCTGAAGGTTCCTGGCGACCTGCCGGCGATGACGCGCGCGCCGGCACCGCTGCTGCTGTTCAGTGCCGATGCAACGCTGCAGGCACGCATCGAGCGCATCGCTGCCCACCATGGACTGCAGGTGGAGGTGCTGGCGCAACTGGACAGCGTGGTCGAGCGCCTGCGCGCTCCCGCGCGGCCCGGAAAACCGGCACCCGCCTGGCTGCTGGTCGATGCGCGCGCACGCCGCAACGGCGAGGCCACGCTGCAGCTCGCACTGGGGGAACGCGACGACGACGATGCACTGCAGGTACTGTGGCTGCAGGAGGATGCGATTGCGCAACGCCCCCGCCAGCGCCAGCTGCCCTCCCACTTCGACGACGCCGCCCTGCATGCACTGCTGGCGGCACCGGTCGCCTCTGCCCGCCCCGCTGCGCTGCTGGCCAGCGCGGAACACGAGCAACCGGCTGCCACGCTGCCGCCGCTGCATCTGCGCGTACTGGTGGTGGAGGACAATACGGTGAACCGGATGGTGGCCGAGCAGCTGCTGCGGGTGTTCCAGTGCGAGGTGCGCAACGCCGCCGATGGCGAACAGGCCCTGGCCGCCCTTCGCGAAGGCGGGCTGGACATCGTGCTGATGGATTGCCAGATGCCGGTGCTGGACGGCTACGCCGCCACGCACCGCTGGCGCGCCGAAGAAGCGGAAACCGGGCGTGCGCGACTGCCGATCATCGCGATGACCGCCAATGCGATGGCCGGCGACCGCGAGCGCTGCCTGCAGGCCGGCATGGACGATTACCTGTCCAAGCCGATCGCGCGCGCAACGCTGCATGCGCTGCTGCAGCGCTGGGGTGGCGGTAAAGCCGCAGCACCTGCACGGCCTTCTGTGGAGCCGGGTGATGCTCGCCTGACGGCCAATTGCAGTCGCACGCCATCAGCCGAGCATGGCGCGGCTCTACAGAATCCGGAAAAGCAGGTGGCGCCAGCACCACAACCGGTGCTCGACCGCGATGTGCTGGATGAACTGCACGCGGTGATCGGCGATGCTGCCACCCAGATCGTCACGGCATTTCTTGAAGATGCGCCGGCGATGGTGCAGCAGTTGCAGCTGGCCGCGCGGAACAGCGATGAACCGCGCATGCAGGCCGTCGCGCACAGCCTGAAATCATCAAGCGCGAACGTGGGGGCGTTGTCGCTGTCGGCGATCGCGCAGCGGATCGAGCACGAGACCCGTAGTGGCAGCCTGCAGCGCCCCGCAGTGGCGGTGGCGCTGCTGGTTGCGGAATTCGCCCGGGCGCGCGTTGCACTGACGGGCTACCTGGCACAGCATCGCGCCGGCCAGGACCGCTGATTCACTCTTCCAGCTTGCTCAGCAGGTACTTCGGCTCGCCGATACGCTCGATCAGGTCGAGCTGGGTTTCCAGCCAGTCGATGTGTTCTTCCTCCGAGTCGAGGATCTTCACGAACAGCTGGCGGCTGACATAGTCGCCAACCGAATCGGAATAGGCCACCGCCTCGCGCAGGGTGACCACGCCATCGCGTTCCAGCGACAGGTCGCACTGCAGGATTTCGGTGGGGTTCTCGCCGATGCGCAGCTTGCCCAGCGCCTGGAAGTTCGGCAGGCCTTCGAGGAACAGGATGCGGTCGGCGAGCATGTCGGCATGCTTCATCTCGTCGATCGATTCCTTGTACTCGTGTTCGGCCAGTTCCTTGATGCCCCAGTTCTTCAGCATCTTGGCGTGCAGGAAGTACTGGTTGATCGCGGTCAGCTCGTTGTAGAGGACCTTGTTGAGGAATTCGATGACCTTGGTGTCGCCCTTCATGGGGATGCTCCTGCACGCTGAAAACGCAGGCACTGTAACGCCTTGCGTGCGGTGGTGAAGGAACGCGAATCGTGCGCATTGGCCTGCGCGGTTGCAGGTGAAGGACGCGAAAGCGCGGCGTCAACAGGCCGCGAGGAAACGATCAGGCGACCTGGGCGAGGCCCAATACCGGCAGCGGCAGATCGTGCGTCGCGCGTGCCTTGGCCAGCAGGTCGCCGGCCATGTCCAGGCACGAACCGCAGGTGGCACCGCAACCGGTACGCATGGTCAGTTCCGCCACCGTGCTGACGCCATGGCTGGCGGCTTCGCGGATCTGGTGGTCGGTGACTCCGTTGCAGATGCAGACGTACACAGGCGGGGACCGGGCTGACAGGCCAGAAGCGGCCTGTTGCGTATTCCAATGGAAACGAGAATGGTTGTCAATCAGAGACCTGAACCATTCTCGATACCGTTCAGAGTCGGATTGACCGGCCCGGCGGGCAGCCAGGTCCTGCTGGAAACAGCCGGGGGGGACGCGTTGTGACGAATCGGCCCACAGCCTGCGTGGCCTCCCATTCAAACCGCCCCGGACTCCCCCTTGGCCTTGCGCGGCCAGTAGCCGCCGCGCTTGGGCGTGCGCTTCCGGGGCCTGTCGTGGCCGGCTGCGTGGCCCGGCATCCAGGCCTCGGCGGCACTCTTGGGCATGGCGCTGACGCCCTGCCCGGCCACCCCACGCGCCAACGGCGCCAGGTGTCGCAGCGCGCGCGCATAGACGCCACGCTTGAACATCACCACGTGCTCCACCGGGTACCAGAAGTCCACCCACCGCCAGTGGTCGAACTCGGGCGAGTCGGTATGGTCCAGCTGCACATGCGATTCATCGCCGGTCAGGCGCAGCAGGAACCAGACCTGCTTCTGCCCGATGCAGACCTGCCGCTCATTGCGGCGGATGGCCCGTGCCGGCAGCTTGTAGCGCAGCCAGCCGGGCGTCGCCCCGAGCACTTCCACGTGCTCAGGCAGCAGGCCGGTCTCTTCCTGCAGTTCACGATACATGGCCTCGACAGGCGTCTCGTCGGTGTTCATGCCACCCTGCGGGAACTGCCAGCCGTCCCGGCGCACGCGTCGTGCCCAGAACACCTGGCCGTCCTGCCGCATCAGCACGATGCCGACGTTCGGTCGATAGCCGTCCGGATCGATCACGATGCGGACTCCTAAGAAAATCTACTGGTCGGGACTATCCCATGCCCTCTGTCGGCCCACAAGCACGGCACAAAAGTGTTGACAGGGCCGATACACATCCGCAGAATAGCGGGCTCACCAAGGCTATGTAGCTCAGCCGGTTAGAGCACAGCACTCATAATGCTGGGGTCGGTGGTTCGAGTCCACCCATAGCCACCACATTGAAAATCAAGTTGTTTTTCAGTGTGAAAAGTGAGAAAATAGTTGCACGTTTTGCCCCGTCGCCAAGCGGTAAGGCACCTGACTCTGACTCAGGCATTCGGTGGTTCGAATCCATCCGGGGCAGCCAAATCAAAAGCAAAAGGCCAGATCAGAAAGATCTGGCCTTTTGCTTTTGATTTGGTCCCGCATTCCACCTTATCCCCGCGCCTGTCGGCGCGCCCCCTTGAACAACAAGGGGGCTCTTCTCCAGAGAGAGGCCCGGGGTCGGATCCTTTTCCAAAGGAAAGGGCTCTGACCCCACCCCTTCCGAGATGCGAAACCATGGGTAGTGCCGGCCGCTGGCCGGCAACCCGGAAATGCATCCCCCCGAAACGACAAAAGCCCGGCCGAAGCCGGGCTTTTGCTTTCCCATCCAGCGGGCTCCTGAAGGAGCCCAACCAGGCGCGGTAGATCAGCGCTTGGAGAACTGGGTGGCGCGGCGGGCCTTGTGCAGACCAACCTTCTTACGCTCGACTTCACGGGCGTCACGGGTCATGAAGCCAGCCTTGCGCAGCTCGGACTTCAGGGTTTCGTCGTACTCGACCAGAGCACGGGCGATGCCCAGACGGATCGCACCGGCCTGGCCGGTGGTGCCGCCGCCAGCGGCGGTGACCAGGATGTCAAAGCTTTCGGTGTTCTTGGTCAGCTCGAGCGGCTGGCGCACGATCATGCGCGCGGTCTCACGACCAAAGAACTCGTCCAGCGGACGACCGTTGACGGTGATGTTGCCCGAACCCTTGCGCAGGAACACGCGAGCGGTGGAGGACTTGCGGCGGCCAGTGCCGTAGTTTTGAGTGATAGCCATGATTAGATATCCAGAACCTGCGGCTGCTGTGCGGCGTGCGGATGCTCAGTGCCGGCGTAGACCTTGAGCTTGCGGTACATCTGGCGACCCAGCGGGCCCTTCGGCAGCATGCCCTTGACGGCGATCTCGATCACGCGCTCCGGGTGGCGCTCCAGCGCCTGGGCCAGGGACTCGGTCTTCAGGTTGCCGATGTAACCGGTGAAACGGTGATACATCTTGTCCTGCAGCTTCTTGCCGGTGACGGCAATCTTTTCTGCATTGATGACGACCAGGTAGTCGCCGGTATCAACGTGCGGGGTGTAGACCGGCTTGTGCTTGCCACGCAGACGGCGGGCCAGCTCGGTGGCGAGACGGCCCAGGGTCTTGCCCTCGGCGTCGACGAGGTACCAGTCGCGCTGGACGGTCTCGTTCTTGGCAGTGAAAGTGCTCATGAAGAACTCTATGTTAGGTCGGGCTCATTGCGGCGAACGGCTCGCCGGAACTCTGCCACGCGTTGTGAAAGGTGAAGCGTAAGAGGCGGGATTGTACGCAGGTCAAGCCCCCGGTGCAAGCCGGCCATGTCCCGGGTTGGCAGGGGGCCGGAGCCGGGGGAGAATCGAGGGGTCTTCCGTCCCACCGCGTACCGCCATGACCGTGCTCCGCCAGACCACACCGCTGGACCACCTGCTGACCGAAGCGCAGCGCGCCTTGGACACGGTGTTCGGCAACCCGCCGGCGGCCCGCCCCTACCCGGCCGCGGACACCAGCGAGCCGGGCATGGACAACGCTGAACGCCGCCACGCGGCCGGGCTGATGCGGATCAACCACGTCGGCGAAGTCTGCGCACAGGGCCTGTATTTCGGCCAGGCCGCCGTGGCCCGCGACCCTGCCACGCGTGAACACCTGCTGGAAGCGGCCCAGGAAGAGACCGACCACCTGGCGTGGTGCGCCACCCGGCTGGGCGAGCTGGGCAGCCGCCCGAGCCTGTTCAACCCGTTGTGGTACGCCGGCAGCTACACCATCGGCACCCTGGCCGGGCTGCGCGGCGACGGCTGGAACCTCGGTTTCGTGGTCGAAACCGAGCGCCAGGTGGAAGCCCATCTGGACGAGCACCTGGTCGACCTGCCGGCCGGCGACCTGCGCAGCCGTGCGGTCATCCAGGTGATGAAGGAAGACGAAGCCCGCCATGCGGAGCACGCCGAGCAGGCCGGCGCACGCCGCCTGCCGTTCCCGATCCCGGGCGTGATGGCGCTGGCCTCCAGGGTGATGAAGACCATCGCCTACCGCATTTGAAGGGTCGCCCGCACCAACGGTGCGGGCCTACCAGGAGGTGCGGGGGGCGACGGTGGGGCCCGACCGTTGGTCGGGCCATCCATCAGTTGGGCGACACCAGCTTCAGGCCGATCACGCCGGCCACGATCAGGCCCACGCAGGCCAGGCGGGCCGGCGACGCACTGTCATTGAACAGGTAGATGCCGAGCACAGCCACGCCCATGGCACCGATGCCGGTCCAGATCGCATAGGCGGTGCCGACCGGGATGCTCTTCATCGCCTGGCTCATCAGGTACAGGCTGATCAGGGCCGATACCACCGTGGCAACGGTGGGCAGGGGTTTGCTGAAGCCTTCGGAGTACTTCATTCCGAGGGCGAAACCGATCTCGAACAGGCCGGCCAGCAGCAGGTAGATCCAGGGCATGGGTGGGGGCTCCTTACCTTTCTTGAGAAAAACGAAACGGCCCGGTGTTTTCACACCGGGCCGTGGGTCGGTACATCACCGTGGAACTGTAACGTGTGTGGGGCACTGGTTCCACGGGGCGGGTCGTCCCGCCTGGGTGGCGATGCCTGCGGGCATCGCACATGGGACTTACTCGGACAGGTTCCGGCCGTGGAACAGCTCTTCGATCTCGCGCTTGAGCAGCGCTTCGATCTTCATGCGTTCCTTGAACGAGAGGTTCTTGGCCTTTTCCTCGAACAGGTACTGGTCCAGGTCGAAGTCCTTCAGGTGCATCTTCGTGTGGAAGATGTTCTCCTGGTAGACGTTGACGTCGAACATCTCGTAACGCGACTTGATGTTCTTGGCCAGGAAGTTCTGGATCGAGTTGATCTTGTGGTCGATGAAGTGCTTCTTGCCCTTCACATCGCGGGTGAAGCCACGGACGCGGTAGTCCATGATCACGATGTCCGACTCGAGGCTCTCGATCAGGTAGTTCAGGGCCTTCAGCGGGGAAATGACGCCACAGGTGGCCACGTCGATGTCCGCGCGGAAAGTGGCGATACCTTCCTGCGGATGGGTTTCCGGGTAGGTATGGACCGTGATGTGGCTCTTGTCCATGTGCGCGACCACGGCGTCGGAGATCAGCTCCTTGCCGGCCAGCTTCTTGTCGATCACCGGTTCTTCGGAGATCAGGATGGTCACCGAGGCACCCTGCGGATCGTAGTCCTGGCGGGCCACGTTCAGGATGTTGGCGCCGATGATCTCGGCGACATCGGTCAAGATCTGAGTCAGCCTGTCGGCGTTGTACTCTTCATCGATGTATTCAATGTAACGCTGACGCTCCTCTTCGGTGCGCGCGTAACACACGTCATAGATGTTGAAGCTCAGCGCCTTGGTGAGGTTGTTGAAACCCTGCAGCCTCAGGCGAGGCAACGGCTTGACCACGGCGGTCGATTCCTGTGTAAGAAGGGAAAGGGGGAATTATGGGGCAAACTGCCCCCGGGGGGAACGTGAAGACGCAAGAGTTCTGGCACACTGTTTGCCCTTAACAATTGCGCTGGTTAAGCTCCGCTATCGACCCCGTGAATCCGTTCATGCGCAGAGGGAGCGCTCCTATCGTGTCAACCGTGCGCCTAGCTAGCAGTCCACTGGCCCTGGATATCGCCACAATCGATCGTTTCCTGGCGCACAGCCACAGGCGGCGATATCCCACCCGTACCGACGTCTTCCGGCCCGGAGACCCGGCGGGAACCCTGTATTACGTCATCAGCGGCTCGGTTTCGATCATGGCCGAGGAAGATGACGATCGCGAGCTTGTGCTGGGCTACTTCGGTGCCGGCGAGTTCGTCGGCGAGATGGGCCTGTTCGTCGAATCGGACCGCCGCGAGGTGATCCTGCGGACCCGTACCGCCTGCGAGCTGGCTGAAATCAGCTACGAGCGCCTGCATCAGCTGTTCCTCGGCCCGCTGTCGGCCGATGCCCCGCGCCTGCTGTATGCGCTGGGCCAGCAGATTTCCAAGCGCCTGCTCGACACCAGCCGCAAGGCCAGCCGCCTGGCATTCCTGGACGTTACCGACCGGATCGTGCGCACCCTGCACGACCTGGCGCAGGAACCGGAGGCGATGAGCCACCCGCAGGGCAGCCAGCTGCGCGTCTCGCGACAGGAACTGGCGCGACTGGTCGGCTGCTCGCGCGAAATGGCCGGCCGCGTGTTGAAGAAGCTGCAGACCGACGGCCTGCTGCATGCCCGCGGCAAGACCGTGGTGCTGTACGGCACCCGTTGATTGCAAGGCAACCCAACGCTGCCGAGCCATCCTGTAGAGCCGAGCCGACGCTCGGCTGCGGTACGTCAAAGGCAGCCGCGCAAGGGCTCGGCTCTACACGGCCCCTGCGCGGCCCGCTGGGCTAGGCTCGGTACATGGAGCTGAGCAGCGAATTCTGGTGGTTCATCCTCATCGGCCTGGGCGCACAGCTGGTGGACGGTGCATTGGGCATGGCGTTCGGCCTGGTGTCCTCGTCGGTGATGCTCAGCATGGGCCTGCCCCCGGCACAGGTCAGCGCCAGCATCCACACCGCTGAAGTGTTCACCACTGGCGCCTCGGGGGTGTCGCACCTCGCAGCCGGAAATGTCGATAAACGCCTGTTCGTGCGCCTGGCCCTGCCCGGCGCAGTGGGCGGTGCCGTGGGCGCGTACGTGCTCACGCAGCTCCCGGGCGAGATCATCCGGCCACTGATCTACCTGTACCTGCTGGTGCTGGCGATCATCATCCTGGCCCGCGCCGCTGGGCGCTTTATGCCCAAGGGCGAGATCCGGCGGGTGCCGGTGCTGGGCTTCTTCGCCGGCCTGCTCGACGCCAGCGGCGGCGGTGGCTGGGGGCCGATCGCGACGTCCACCCTGCTCGCCCGCGGCGGCCAGGCGCGCACCACCATCGGAACAGTCAACGCAGCCGAGTTCGTGGTCACGTTGACGGTGTCAGCGACCTTCCTGTTGTCGATGGGCGTGCAGCATCTGCAGATCGTCGCCGGCCTGCTGATCGGCGGCATGATGGCCGCGCCGGTGGCGGCGATCCTGGTCAAGCGGGTGAAGGAGCGCTGGGTGCTGGTGGCCGTCGGCGTGCTGGTGCTGGGCATCAGCCTGTTCCAGATCGGGCATGCGGTGTACGGGCACCTCTACCGCTGAAGCATCCCCTGTAGAGCCGAGCCATGCTCGGCTGAGGACACACGGATCCCGCAACGAAGAGCAGCCGAGCATGGCTCGGCTCTACAACAGGCGCGGGTCAGGCCTTGTCGCCGCCGCGATCCACGCATCCCCAGTTGAGGATGCGGGTGCCGGCCGGCAGCACGCGGCGGAAAAACGCCACCCGCCCCGGCTTCGGGTTCACCACCACCGGCGCCTTGGCCGCCAGCAGCAGCGGCAGGTCGGCGGTGCTGTCGGAGTAGGCGATATCGATGTCGCCATAGCCGCGTTCGCGCAGCATGCGCATCTTCTCTTCGTTGTGGCAGTGCCGGGTCGGGCCAACACCGCCCAGCCGCGGGCCGACCTCGGTACCGATCACCGGTACGTCCTGATGGGCGACGAAGGCCAGGATCGCGCGGGCCAGCTCCGGCGGCGCGCCGGTGGCAACCACCACGCGATCGCCCTTGGCGCGGTGCGCGGCGAACACCTCCAGCGCCTGCGGCAGCAGCTTGGCGCGCATCTGCGCCTGGTTGCGCAGCACGTAGGCGTCGATCACCTTGTTGAAATCGCGCGCACGGTGCAGGCCGAAGCTGCCGATCCACACATAGACCGAGATGCCCGCGCGACGGGTCGGCAGCATCGCCACCATCGGCCCGGCAATCGGCGTGACCAGCAGCGCCGCCAGCATGCGCAACGGGTTGCGCTTGATCAGCGAGGCGAACAGGTGGGTACCCGAATCGCCGTCGTAGAGGGTGTGGTCGAAGTCGAAGACCACCAGCGGCGCATCCTCGCGCGGCGTCGGATAGTGCGTTGTCATGTTGCGAAGAATAGCTGACGCAGGCCCTCGCCCGGCTCTTCCACGCGCATGAAGGCCTCGCCGACCAGGAAGGCATGGATGCCTGCATCGCGCATCAGCGCCACGTCCTGCGGGCCGAGGATGCCGCTCTCGGTGACCAGCAGGCGGTCACGCGGCACCGCCTGCTGCATGTCCAGCGTGGTCTGCAGCGACACCTCGAAGGTGCGCAGGTTGCGGTTGTTGATGCCGATCATCGGCGCCGGCACCTGCAGCGCGCGCTCCAGCTCGTCGATGTCGTGCACTTCCACCAGCACGTCCATGCCCAGCGACAGCGCCAGTTCCGACAGCGTGGCCAGCTGGGTGTCGTCCAGCGCGGCGACGATCAGCAGGATGCAGTCGGCGCCCAGCACGCGCGCCTCGTACACCTGGTAGGCGTCGATCACGAAGTCCTTGCGCAGCACCGGCAGCGTGCAGGCTTCACGGGCCTGCTGCAGGTAGGTATCGGCGCCCTGGAAGAAGTCCACGTCGGTCAGCACCGACAGGCAGCTGGCACCACCGAACTCGTAGCTGACCGCGATATCGGCCGGTCGGAAATCGGGGCGGATGACGCCCTTGGACGGGCTGGCCTTCTTCACCTCGGCAATCACCGCCGGGTCGCCGTTGGCCACGGCCGCCTGCAACGCGCGTACGAAGCCACGTACCGGCGGGGCGCTGGCCACGGCGGCCTGCAGCTCCTCGAGCGGGCGCTGGGCGCGGCGCTGGGCCACTTCTTCGGCCTTGCGGGCCAGGATCGTCTGCAGGATGTCGCTCATCGTCTTCGATTCGGTGCGGGGGCGCTGAGGACGGCCATTATCGGCCATCGACGGGGTCAGGCTGAACCGCGCGCTCAGGCAACCAGCGCGCGGGTGGTCTCCACATACTGTTGCAGGCGCTGGCGGGCGCTGCCATTGGCGATGGCAGCACGGGCACGGGCCAGGCCATCACCGATGTCGCTGGCCACGCCGGCCACGTACAGCGCGGCGCCGGCATTGAGCGCGACGATGTCCAGCGCCGGGCCGGGCTCGTTGTCCAGCACCGCGCGCAGCATCTGGATGGACTGCTCCGGGCTGTCCACGCGCAGGTTGCGGCTGGCCGACATGGCGATGCCGAAGTCCTCCGGGTGGATCTCGTACTCGCGCACCTTGCCGTCGCGCAACTCGCCCACCAGGGTGCCGGCGCCGAGCGAGATCTCATCCATGTTGTCGCGGCCCCAGACCACCATGGCGCGCTCGGTGCCCAGCTCGCGCAGCACGCGCGCCTGGATACCCACCAGATCAGGATGGAACACGCCCATCAGCACCGACGGCGCGCTGGCGGGGTTGGTCAGCGGACCAAGGATGTTGAAGATGGTGCGCACGCCCATCTCGCGGCGGACCGGCGCGACGACCTTCATCGACGGATGATGGATCGGCGCGAACATGAAGCCGATGCCGGTCTGCTCGATGGCAGCGGCCACCTGCGCTGGCTGCAGCTCGATGGCCGCGCCCAGCGCCTCGACCGCATCGGCGCTGCCGGACTTGGACGACACGCTGCGGTTGCCGTGCTTGGCCACGCGCGCACCGGCCGCAGCCGCCACGAACATCGCGCAGGTGGAGATGTTGAAGGTGTGCGAGCCATCGCCACCGGTGCCGACGATGTCGACCAGGTGGGTGCTGTCGGCCACCGGCACCGCCAGCGCGAATTCGCGCATGACCGTGGCGGCGGCGGCGATCTCGTCGATGGTCTCCTTCTTCACCCGCAGGCCGGTGAGGATGGCGGCGGTCATCATCGGCGACACGTCGCCGCGCATGATCTGCCGCATCAGGTCGACCATCTCGTCGAAGAAGATCTCGCGGTGCTCGATGGTGCGTTGCAGGGCTTCCTGGGGGGAGAAGCTCATGGGAATGCTCCTTGGATCAGGCCGCCGGGCGCTGCAGGAAATTGCGCAGCAGGGCGTGGCCGTGTTCGGTGAGGATGGATTCGGGGTGGAACTGCACGCCTTCCACCGGGAACTGGCGGTGGCGCAGGCCCATGATCTCTTCGATCGAGCCGTCCTCGTTCTCGGTCCAGGCGGTCACTTCCAGGCAGTCCGGCAGACTGTTCTTGTCCACCACCAGCGAGTGGTAGCGGGTGGCCTGGTAGCGGTCCGGCAGGCCGGCGAACACGCCCTTGCCTTCGTGGCGGATCGGCGAGGTCTTGCCGTGCATGATGTTGCCGGCGCGGATCACGGTGCCGCCGTAGACCTGGCCGATGCCCTGGTGGCCCAGGCACACGCCGAGGATCGGCGTGGTCGGGCCCAGCCGCTGGATCAGCTCCAGCGACACGCCCGCTTCGTTGGGCGTGCACGGGCCGGGTGAGATGACGATGCGCTCGGGCTTCTGCGCGACGATCTCGTCCACGCTCATTGCATCGTTGCGCACCACCTTCACTTCAGCGCCCAGCGTCTGCAGGTACTGCACGAGGTTGTAGGTGAAGCTGTCGTAGTTGTCGATCATCCACAACATGGTCAGGTTCCGTCGCTTATCAGGAAAATGGCGTACACGTTTTCGGTGTAGGTGATGGGGCCGGCTTCGACCGACTCGGGCAGGCGGGAGCCCGTGGTCTCGATGCTGTTCATCGGTGCCTCGGGCGCGGGCGGCGAAGGCGGCGTCACCAGATCCCCACTGCTCGGCCAACTGCCGGCCTGGATGCCATAGGCAAAGTTCGGCGCTACGTCGGAAATGCTGTACAGGCCGCGCAGCCGGGTGCCGTAGGCCTTGGCCAGGCCCTGCGCGGACTCGCGGGTCCGGGCCGCCGCCTCACCCTTGAGTTCGCGGCGCAGCGCCACTTCACCCGAATAGGTTGGCGCCAGGCTGCTCACCTGTACGTTCTCGTCGGCCTTCAACGCACCCAGCACATCCTGCATCGCCTTCACGCTGGCGAAGCTCGCACGCAGCTGGCGCGATACGCGGGTACCGATGAAGACCTGCCGGTTCTGCTCATAGCGCGTCGCCGGGCCGATCCGCAGGTTGTCCGCACGCACGCTGCCGTCCACCGCCTTGTGCTGCTTGAACAGCGCCAGCGCGCGCGCCACGTTGTCCTGCACGCGGCGGCGCGCGGCGTCGGCGTCCATGTCGGTCTCTTCGATGTTCAACTGCAGGCCGAACCGGTCCGGCATCACCACCCGACGCGCCTCGCCCTTCACCAGCAGGTGCGGCTGCGACGGAATGGTATTGGCCTGCGCCCACGCAGACGGGGCCATCGTGGCCAGCAGCGACGACCACAGCAATGCGCTCAGCAGCTTCATGCGGTACTCCTTGTCTTCAACGGGAACAGCGGAAGATGCCGCGGCGCAGGCCACGGCACGGGGAGCGTCACAGGCCCTTGGCGGCCTGGGCGACGGCGCGGAACAGCGCACGGCCCTTGTTCATCGTCTCGTCCCATTCCTTGTCCGGGTCCGAGTCGTAGACGATGCCGGCGCCGGCCTGCACGTACAGGCGGCCATCCTTGATGACCGCAGTGCGGATCGCGATCGCGGTATCGGCATCGCCGTGCCAGCCGATGTAGCCGATGCTGCCGGCGTAGACGTTGCGCTTGATCGGTTCCAGCTCGCGGATCACTTCCAGCGCGCGGATCTTCGGCGCGCCACTGACCGTGCCGGCCGGGAACGTGGCACGCAGCACGTCGGCGTAGCTCAGGCCCGGCTGCAGCTGCCCGGTCACTTCGCTGACGATGTGCATGACATGGCTGTAGCGTTCGATCACGAACTGCTCGCCCACTTCCACGGTGCCGGCCTTCGAGACACGGCCGGCATCGTTGCGGCCGAGGTCGATCAGCATCAGGTGCTCGGCGCGTTCCTTCGGATCGGCCAGCAGCTCGGCTTCCAGTGCCAGGTCCAGCTCGGGCGTGGCGCCACGCGGGCGGGTGCCGGCGATCGGGCGCACGGTGACTTCGCCATCCTGAAGGCGTACCAGGATCTCCGGCGAGGAACCGACCACCTGCAGGTCGCCGACATCGAGGAAATACATGTACGGCGAGGGATTCAACGCGCGCAGCGCGCGGTACACATCCACCGGGCGCGCCTTGAACGGCACGCTCAGGCGCTGGCTGAGCACCACCTGGAAGATGTCACCGGCGCGGATGTATTCCTTGCTGCGCTGGACCGCATCGACGAAGCCTTCGCGGGTGAAGCCGGAGACGAAATCCGATTCGTCCAGCACGTCGCTGTTGAGCGGTGCCGGATAGCCGGCGCCCGGTGCACGCAGCTTCGCAGTCAGTGCGTCCAGGCGCGCCTGCGCCTGTTCGAAGGCACCGTCGACACGCGGGTCGGCGTGCACGATCAGGTACAGCCGGCCCTTGAGATTGTCGAATACCGCCAGCTCGTTGGAGTCCAGCAGCAGGATGTCCGGCGTGCCCAGCTCATCACGGCCGGCCGGCGGGGCCAGGCGCGGCTCGATGTAGCCGATGCACTCGAAGCCAAACCAGCCGACCAGGCCGCCGGTGAAGCCCGGCAGGCCTTCCAGCTTGGGCACCGAGTGGGCGCTGCGCAGCGCCTCGACTTCGGCGAAGGGATCGGCTACCTCGCGGGTGTCCACCACCTGGCCGTCTTCGCGCACGGTCAGCGTATGGCCGTGGAAGGCATACACGCGGCGCGCCGGCAGGCCGATGATCGAGTAACGACCAAAGCGCTCGCCGCCTTCGACGGATTCAAACAGGTAGGTATTGGGGCCGTCGGCGAGCTTCAGATAGACCGAAAGCGGCGTGTCCAGGTCGGACAGCACTTCGCGGACGACGGGAATGTGGGTGTGGCCTTCAGCGGCCTGCTGCTGAAACTGAGCGTGCGAGTTCAAGACGACTTTCCTTCCGGGACACAGCGTTATGGGGGCGGACGACGGCAACGGGCCACCATCGCCACCAACGGCGTGCGGAAGAAAGAGTATGCGGGGTCGTCAGGCTGGACACCCCTTGACTGTATCGCAGCTTGCGCGGCAGGGGAACCCTGGGAAACTGAACCACCGGACGCCCGCAGTGGCCACGGGGACCGATGACTCTACCCCTGCCCCTCCAGCAACGGGCATCCGGTCGGCAGATGCATCCGCACCCTGCCCGGCACGCACTCGACGCGAAAGCGACGGGCCTGCACCGGTTCGCCGTCCAGGTTGAGCGTCAACGGACGCTCGGATTCCACCTGCAGCCACGGCAACCGCGCCCGTGTGGCCAGCTGTTCCAGTGCGGCCTGGGTACCGGACTTCAGCATCTGGCCGAGGGTGGCGGTGACCTCCCCTTCCAGTTCCGGAAGCACGGTCACATCCAGCAGTCCATCATCGATCAGTGCCTGCGGGCACAGCTGCTGGCCGCCACCGGCCTGGCGCCCGTTGCCGATGCCCAGCGCGATGAAGTCACCTTCCCAGGCGAAGTCCGGGCCGGACAGCCGCGCGGCGATCGGCTCGATGCGGCCCAGCTTGGCGATGCCGGTGATCACGTAGGCCAGCCCACCGAGCATCTTCTTCAAGCCGGCATCGGTCTCCACCGTCACCTGCGTGCCGAAGCCACCACTGGCGAGGTTGGCGCACCACCAGGGCGTGCCATCGGCATCCACGCGCAACAGGTCGATGGGCCGTGCCGGCACCTGGCCGATCAGCGCGAGGGCATCGCCGGGCTCGGTGGGAATGCCTGCCGACGTGGCGAAGTCGTTGGCGGTCCCCATCGGAATCAACGCCAGCGAAGGCAGCGCTTCTGCCGGTTCCTCACGATGGGCCAGCGTCTCGGCCACCGCGCTGAGCGTGCCATCGCCACCGGCCGCCACGATCACGTCCACGCCATGATGGATGGCCTCGGCAACGTAGCGTTCAGCGTCACCGTCTTCCCAGGTCACCCGCACCTCCAGCTGCACGCCCTGCCCGCGCCAATGGCCCACGGCGTCGCGCAACTCTTCGTTGCCTGCGGATTTGCCATTGAGGATCAGGCGCCAGCGCGGGGTGGTCATGCGGTACTTCCAGGTCGGGGCGGCACAGGCTAGCAATGCACTGTTTGCCCGCAGTGAATGTCACGCAGGTGTCATTCAGCTGCTGGAGAATGGAAGGCCATAGCAGGGACGACGGATGGAGGCAGGATCAGCCTCCCACGCATGCAGCGAGGCCACGCCAGTGATTGGCGTGGCTTTTTTTTTGGGGGGGGGCGCAGGGAGTGCGAACCAGGGTTCGCACCCACCGGGTTGCGGTTCGCACCCACCACACGCCTCACCCGTTGGCGAAATCGTGCAGCGCCTGCCCCTGCAGCCGGTACACGGTCCACTCGTCCTGCGGTTTGGCACCGGCGGCGGTGTAGAACTCGATGGCCGGAGTGTTCCAGTCCAGCACCGACCATTCGAAACGGCCGCAGCCTTCGGCCACGGCCTGGCGTGCGATGTACTTCAGCAACGCTTTGCCGGCACCGGCACCGCGCTTTTCCTGGCTGACGTACAGGTCTTCCAGGTAGATGCCCTTGCGGCCCAGCCAGGTGGAGTAGTTGTAGAAGTACACCGCATAGCCGATGGCCTCGCCGTCGGCCTCGCAGATCAGCGCGCGGGCGGTGGCGTCGGCGCCGAACAGGCTCTCGGCGATGCCGATCTCATCGGTCTGCACCGAATGCTCGGCCTTCTCGTAGATCGCCAGCTCGCGGATGAAATGCAGGATCAGGCCAGCATCGGCCACGGTGGCCGGGCGAATGTTCAACACGGCCACCGTACTCATGGCTCAGCCCCGTGCCGCAGCGACGTTGGCGCGCATCTGCGCGATCACGTCCTGGTAGCTGGTCCTGGCGTTGAAAATGGCCGAACCGGCAACGAAGGTGTCGGCGCCGGCGGCGGCGATCTCACCGATGTTGTCGGCCTTCACGCCACCGTCGATCTCCAGGCGGATGTCCTTGCCGCTGGCATCGATCATCTTGCGCACCACCTTCAGCTTGTCCAGCGCCGAGGGGATGAAGGCCTGGCCGCCGAAGCCCGGGTTGACCGACATCAGCAGCACCAGGTCCAGGTCATCCAGCACCCAGTCGAGGATGTCCACCGGGGTGGCCGGATTGAGCACGATGCCCGGCTTGCAGCCCAGCGAGCGGATCAGCTGGATGGTGCGGTGCACGTGCCGGCTCGCCTCCGGGTGGAAGCTGATGTAGGTGGCACCGGCCTCGGCGAAGTCCGGGATGATGCGGTCCACCGGCTCGACCATCAGGTGCACGTCGATCGGCGCGGTGACGCCGTGCTTGCGCAGGGCCTGGCAGACCATCGGGCCGATGGTCAGGTTCGGCACGTAGTGGTTGTCCATCACGTCGAAGTGGACCCAGTCCGCACCGGCAGCGAGGACGTTGTCGACTTCCTCGCCGAGGCGGGCGAAGTTGGCGGACAGGATGGAGGGGGCGATGAGGCAGTGGGACATGGCCGGGCCTTGCAACGAGGGGAAAGTGGGTCAGCGCTTGCGCAGGGTCTTGATGCGGTCGTAGGCGGCATTGATCCGCCGCGACTTCTGCTCGGCCTGCTGCTGCAGCTCGGGGGCGGCGCCGCCAAGCTTGTCGGGGTGGTACTGCGAGATCAGCTTGCGGTAGGCGCGCTCGATCTCGGCATCGGTGGCCTCGGAGGTCAGCCCCAGCTCCCGGTACGGGTTCTCCTTGTTCAGGCGGAACCAGTCCGAATCGAAGGCGTGGCCAATCAGCAGGCCGACCACCGCGCCGAACAGCGGATTGGGCCGGAACAGCAGGGCGCCGGCGATGAATCCGAGCAGTTTTCCGTACCAGCGCATGGCGCTCCGGGGTCGACCGACGAAATGGACGCTCATTTTACGTCACAGCGGGCCCGGACGGCTTTACACTAGGCCGCCCGCTGGTCAGCGGGCCCGCCGGGTCCGTTGGGCAGCAGCCGTATCGACAACGCCCCAGGAGTGCCCGTGCCAACCACGCTGTTGCAATCCGATCTCCCCGGCCTGCCCTTGCGCCATCGCGGCAAGGTGCGTGATGTGTTCGATATCCCGCGCGAGCGGCTGCCAGCCGGAACCCCGCCGGGCGACTACCTGCTGATGGTGGCCACCGATCGCCTGTCGGCGTTCGACGTGGTCCTGCCCGACCCGATCCCGGGCAAGGGCGAGATGCTCTGCCAGGTCTCCAACTTCTGGTTTGCCAAGACCGCGCACCTGATGCCCAACCACCTGACCGGCATCGACGTGGCCAGCGTGCTGCCCGAAGGCGTGGACCCGGCGCTGTACGCCAAGCGCGCGGTGGTCACCCGCAAGCTGAAGCCGGTGCCGGTGGAAGCGATCGCCCGCGGCTACCTGATCGGCAGCGGCTGGAAGGATTACCAGCGCACCGGCAAGGTCAGCGGCATCGACCTGCCCGACGGCCTGCGCCAGGCCGAACAGCTGCCCGAGCCGATCTTCACACCCTCGACCAAGGCCGCGGTCGGCGACCATGACGAGAACATCGATTTCGACGCGATGGTGAAGCAGGTCGGTGCGGAACTGGCCGAGCGGGTGCGCGACGCCACCCTGCGCATCTACAAGTTCGCCGCCGATTACGCCCGCGAGCGCGGCATCATACTGGCCGACACCAAGTTCGAGTTCGGTACCGACGCCGATGGCCGGCTGTACATCATGGACGAGATGCTGACGCCGGATTCCTCGCGTTACTGGCCGGCCGACGAGTACGAAGTGGGCACCAGCCCGCCGAGCTATGACAAGCAGTTCGTGCGCGATTACCTGGAGACGCTGGACTGGGGCAAGACCGCCCCGGGTCCGAACATCCCGGCCGACATCATCGAGCGCACCCGCGCCAAGTACGCCGAGGCGCTGCAGCGCCTAGCCGGGATCAGCGTCGACTGATCCGCCTGCGCCCCTGGCCGGAAAGGCGGGGGGCGCGTTCGGTAGTGCCGGCCGCTGGCCGGCGCTTCGGTGAACCTGCAACCAGGCATGGCCTGGTCCTGGTAGTGCCGGCCGCTGGCCGGCGACGTCGCGAACTCGGCTATGCTCTGGTTTGCCGGCCAGCGGCCGGCACTACCGTTGTCCGAGGAAGCGACGCAGCATGCAGACATCCACCGAGCTTGCGCGGCCGATCGACCGCTATTTCGCCAGCTACTCCGACGACCACCGCAACGTGATCAACCAGCGCATCCACGTGGTGGCGGTGCCGGCGATCCTGTGGTCGGTGGTGGCCCTGCTGTGGTGCCTGCCGCCGCTGATCACCTGGTTCCAGTACGGCATCTGGTCGGCGTTCGCGATGTTCAGCGCCTGGTGCTTCTACAACAAGCTGTCGCGCCCCCTGGGCATCGGCATGCTCGTCCAGTTCTTCGTATTCGGCTGCCTGTGCCGCCTGCTGGAGGCCGAGATCGGCCTGCAGGGGCTGCGCTGGCTGGCGGTAGGGGTGTTCGTGGTGGCCTGGATCGCGCAGTTCATCGGCCACACGTTCGAGGGCCGCAAGCCCAGCTTCCTGACCGACCTGACCTACCTGCTGATCGGCCCGGCCTGGGTGATGGCCAAGTTCTATCGCAAGCTCGACTGGCGCTACTGATCGCCGGCGGCCGACAGCGGCTGTCGTTTCCTGAACGGGCGAATTCCATCACCCACACTCCACGGCGGCCCTGCCAGCCTGCGCCGGTGACTCGCTCCCCGCTTCCCGTCCGTTGACGGCAGCCCCTGTGCGACAGGGCCTGCGGTCTCCCTGCGTGGGCGTAGGGTGTCCCCCGAGGGCAACCGGGAGGGACCGCAGGAACGTGATGTTGCGCCGCGGAAAAAATGAATCAGCGAACGTTACATGCAATTGATCGCTGTTTGATGGGTTTCGGCGACATTTCGCAGCCTGTTATTCTCCCTGACCTGCTCGTGAATCATGGATTCCCTGCATGCTCTCCAGCCTGCCCCTGCTGCTGGCCCTGCCGTTCCTGATGGCAGCGGCTGTTGCGGCCTTCCCCCGTAGTTCGCGCTCGGCTGCTGCCTGGCTGGCGGCACTGGCGCCGTTGGGCGGGCTGGCCATCCTCGGCTGGCTGACCCCGGCGGTGCTCGATGGCCAGGTGGTCCGCACCCTGGTCCCCTGGCTTCCACAGATCGGCCTGGACTTCACCCTGCGCCTGGACGGGCTGGCCTGGATGTTCGCCGGGCTGGTGCTGGGCATCGGCGCCCTGGTGGTGCTGTATGCGCGCTACTACCTGAGCCAGCAGGACAACGCGCACCGCTTCTACTGCTACCTGCTGCTGTTCATGGGCGCGATGCTGGGGATGGTGCTGTCGGGCAACCTGCTGTTGCTGATGATCTTCTGGGAAATGACCAGCATCAGCTCGTTCCTGCTGATCGGCTTCTGGTCGCACCGCCAGGACGCACGCGAAGGCGCGCGCATGGCGCTGGTGATCACCGGCGGCGGCGGCCTGGCCCTGCTCGGTGGCGTGCTGTTGATCGGCCGTATCGTCGGCAGTTTCGACCTGGATGTGGTGCTGGCCGCCGGCGAGCAGATCCGCGCCAGCACGCTGTATCCGTACGCCCTGTTCCTGGTGCTGGCCGGCATCTTCACCAAGAGCGCGCAGTTCCCGTTCCACTTCTGGCTGCCGCACGCGATGGCAGCGCCGACCCCGGTCTCGGCCTACCTGCACTCGGCCACCATGGTGAAGGCCGGCGTGTTCCTGCTGGCGCGGCTGCATCCGGCGCTGGCCGGCAGCGACCTGTTCTTCTATACGGTCAGCGGCATCGGCGCGCTGACCCTGCTGATCGGTGCCTGGAACGCGATCTTCCAGCACGACCTGAAAGGCCTGCTGGCGTACTCGACCATTTCCCACCTGGGCCTGATCACCCTGCTGTTCGGCCTGTCCACGCCGATGGCGGTGGTCGCCGGCGTGTTCCACATCCTCAACCACGCCACCTTCAAGGCCTCGCTGTTCATGGCCGCCGGCATCATCGACCACGAAACCGGCACCCGCGACATGCGCAAACTGGGGGGGCTGCGCAGGCTGATGCCGTTCACCAGCGCGCTGGCGATCATCGCCTCGCTGGCGATGGCCGGGATCCCGCTGCTCAACGGCTTCCTGTCCAAGGAAATGCTGTTCGCCGAAGCGATTACGGCCGGCGGCCCGGGCATCATGCGCACGGCGGTGTCGATCGCTGCGTTGCTGGCAGGCGTGTTCGGCGTGGCGTACAGCCTGCGCTTCGTGCACGACACCTTCTTCGGCACTGGCCCGCACGACCTGGACCGCGTGCCCCACGAGCCGCCGCGCTGGATGAAGGTGCCGGTGGAGCTGCTGGTGGTGATCTGTGTGGCGGTGGGCGTGGCACCCGCACTGACCGTCGCGCCGGTGCTGCACGCCGCTGCGGCCTCGATCCTCGGCACCGCCATGCCCGAATACAGCCTGGCGGTGTGGCACGGCTTCAACCTGCCGCTGGCGATGAGCGCGATCGGCGTGGTCGGTGGCGTGGCGCTGTACTTCGGCCTGCGCAGGCTGATCAACCTGCATGCCGTGACCAATGTCAGCACGGGCCGCAATGTGTTCCACGCCCAGCTGGACGCCGTGTCCGCGCTGGCCATGCGCCTGACCAGCGGCATCGCCAATGGCAGCCTGCAGCGCATGCTGCTGGGCCTGGTGCTGGTGGCGATCGTGGTTGCCGCTGCGCCGTTCGTGGCCAACCCAGCCTCGCCGAACTGGACCGCGCCGCAGCCGATTCCGCTGCTGGGCTGGGCCCTGTGGCTGGTGATGATGGCCTGCGCGGTCGCCACCCTGCGCATCTACAAGCAGCGCCTGCTGGCGGTGCTGCTGGTCGGCGGCGTCGGCCTGATGGTGGCGCTGACCTTCGTGTTCCTGTCCGCGCCCGACCTGGCCCTCACCCAGCTGCTGGTGGAGATGGTGACGCTGGTGCTGATGCTGCTGGGCATGAATTACCTGCCCGCGCAGTCCGGGCCTGAGCGGCCGCGCTGGCGCAAGCGCCGCGACGCGGTGATCGCGATCATCGCCGGTGCCGGGCTTGGCGCGCTGGCCTATTCGGCGATGACCCTGCCGCCGAACACCATGGCCGGCGAGCTGCTCGCCCGCGCGTTGCCCGAGGCCTACGGCCAGAACGTGGTCAACGTGATCCTGGTCGACTTCCGCGGCTTCGATACCTTCGGCGAGATCACCGTGTTCGGCATCGCCGCGCTGGTGGTGCATGCGCTGCTGCGGCGTACGCGGATGGCACCGGAGCAGATCATGCCCGGCCCGCCGATCAAGCTGCCGGTGCCGGCCGACCTGGCGCAGATCATGTTCCCGCTGACCCTGACCGTGTCGATCTTCCTGTTCCTGCGCGGGCACAACGCACCGGGTGGCGGCTTCATCGCCGGCCTGGTATTGGCAGTGCCGCTGCTGATCCAGTACGTGATCCAGGGCACTGCATCGGTGGAGTCGCGCTTCGGCTTCGACTACATCCGCTGCATCGGCATGGGCCTGCTGATCGCCCTGCTCAGCGGCAGCGCCTCGATGCTGTTCGGCGTGCCGTTCCTGACCAGCGGCCATCTCGACCTGCACCTGCCGCTGATCGGCGACGTACCGCTGGCCAGCGCGATCGGCTTTGACATCGGCGTCTATCTGGTGGTGTTCGGCGGTGCCATGCTGATGCTGTCGATGATGGGCACGATCAAGCCGTCGCGAACCCGCACCGCCCGCAAGGGTGAGATCGACCTGCAACGCCGCTCGGCACGCACCGGGGAGATGCACTGATGGAACTGGCCCTGGCTACCGCGATCGGCGTGCTGACCGCCATCGGCATCTACCTGCTGCTGCGTGCGCGCAGCTTCGATGTGATCCTCGGCATGACCTTCCTGTCCTACGCCACCAACCTGCTGATCTTCGCCGGCGGCCGCGTGGTACTGGGCAAGGCGCCGGTGCTGCAGGAAGGCGTGGACAGCCACCTGGGCAACTACACCGACCCGCTGCCACAGGCGCTGGTGCTGACCGCTATCGTGATCGCCTTTGCGATGACCGCGGTGAGCATTGTGCTGGCCATGCGCAGCCGCAGCGACAACCACAGCGACCACGTGGATGCCCACGAGCCGGATGACGACCTGCAGGATGAGCGCGTGCCGCCGCGCCGGGGCGAGGACCGCGCATGAACCACCTGGTGATCCTGCCGATCCTGATTCCGCTGCTGGGTGCGGCGCTGTCGCTGTTCGTCGAACACCGCCGCTATGGCCCCAGGGTGCAGCGGGCGGTGGCCTGGACCGCGCTGTCGGCGCTGGCGCTGGCGGTCGGGCTGCTGTTTGCCACCACGGCCAGTGGTGAAATCAACGTCTACCTGCTTGGCGACTGGCCGTCGCGGCTGGGCATCGCACTGGTGGCCGACCGGCTGTCGGCGTGGATGCTGCTGACCACCCTGCTGCTGGCCATTCCCTGCCTGCTGCACGCCTGCTCGGGCTGGGACCGCCGCGCGCCGCACTTCCATGCGCTGTTCCAGTTCCAGCTGGTCGGCCTCAACGGCGCGTTCCTGACCGGCGACATCTTCAACCTGTTTGTGTTCTTCGAGGTGATGCTGATCGCCTCCTACGGCCTGCTGCTCAGTGGCGGCCGCGGCCTGCGCATGCGCATCGGCCTGCACTACGTGGTGTTCAACGTCACCGCCTCGACCCTGTTCCTGGTCGCGCTGGGCCTGCTGTATGCCTCGCTGGGCTCATTGAACATGGCCGAGCTGTCGCAGCGCATCGCCGAGGTACCGCCGGCACAGCTGACCCTGGTGAAGGCGACCATGGGCCTGTTGCTGCTGGTGTTCTGCGCCAAGGCCGCGCTGATGCCGCTGTACCTGTGGCTGCCGGAAGCCTATTCGCGCGCACCGGCGGCCGTGGCTGCGCTGTTCGCGATCATGACCAAGGTCGGCCTGTACTCGGTGCTGCGCATCCAGATGCTGTGGTTCGGCGACGATGCCGGCGCGATGGCCGGCTATGGCCGCGACTGGATGTTGTGGGCGGGCGTCGCGACGCTGGTGCTGGGCGGCCTCGGCGCACTGGCCGCCACCCGCCTGCGCGTGCTGATCTCCTACCTGGTGATCGTGTCGGCGGCCACGCTGTTCATCGCCTTCTCGGTGGGCACGCCCCAGGTGCTCTCGGCTGGCCTGTACTACCTGCCGCACAGCAGCTTCGTCGCTGCCGCGCTGTTCCTGGTTGCCGATCTGATCCGCCGCCGTCGCGGTAGCGCCAGCGACCGCAAGGAAGTGGTCGCGCCGATGCCGGGCAAGGAGACGCCCGCCGTGTTGTTCCTGATCGGCGCGGTGTCGGTGGCCGGCCTGCCGCCGCTGTCCGGCTTCCTGGCCAAGGCTGCGCTGCTGGCCGGCATGCCGGTGCAGTACACCGCCCCGGTCTGGACCGCTGTGCTGGTCAGCAGCCTGCTGGTGATCATGGGCCTGACCCGGGGGGGCATCCGCCTGTTCTGGCGCGTGCCGCCGGTCGATCCGGAAACGCCGGTACCGCGCAAGGCGCGGCTGCGCCGGGTCGAGCTGTACGCGGCCTGCATCCTGCTGGCCTACGGCATCGGCATGACCCTGGCCGCAGCACCGCTGATGCGCTACACCGACGCCACCGCCGCGCAGCTGCTGCACCCCAGCGAGTACGTGCAGCAGCTGCGTGCGACTGCACCGGAGATCCGCCAGCCATGACCGCCCAGCGCTCCCTGTTCCGTCGCCTGATTCCGTCGCCGATGCTGAGCATCATGGTGGTGGCGTTCTGGCTGCTGATGTCCGACAGCTTCACCCTCGGCCAGATCGTGCTGGGCCTGCTGCTGGGCGTGGTGGTGCCGCTGTTCGCCGCACGCCTGGACCGCGAGTTCGCCCGCATCGGCACCCTGCGCCCGTTGCCGAAACTGCTGTGCGTGACCCTGTGGGACATCCTGATGTCCAACATCCGTGTCGCCCTGCAGGTACTGGGGCCGGAGAAGAACATCCACCCCGGTTTCATCTGGCTGCCGCTGGACATCGCCAACATCCATGGCATCGCTGCGCTGACCAGCATGATCACGCTGACCCCGGGCACGGTCTCGGCCGCGCTCAGCGACGACCGCAAGTACCTGCTGGTGCACGTGCTGCACCTGGAGGACCCGCAGGACCTGATCGATACGATCAAGCGCCGTTACGAGGCGCCGTTGATGGAGATCTTCCCATGACCGGTTTTGAAGTCATCCAGACCACCCTGGTGGTGTGCATGCACGTGGTCGGCCTGGCGATGCTGCTGGCCACCTGGCGGCTGTTGCGCGGGCCGACCGTGCCCGACCGCATCCTCGCGCTGGACACGCTGTCGGTGACCGCGATCGCTGAGCTGATGCTGTTCGGCATGTACCTCAACTCACCGATCTACTTCGAGGCGGCGCTGATCATCGCCATGCTCGGCTTCGGCAGCACCGTGGTGCTGAGCAAGTTCGTGCTGCGCCGGGACATCGTCGAATGATCACCGCGATCCAGATCGTCCTGTCGATCCTGCTGCTGTTCGGCTGCTTCTTCATCCTGGTCGGCGCACTGGGCCTGGTGAAGCTGTCCACCTTCTTCAAGCGCCTGCACGCACCGACCAAGGCCAGCACGCTGGGCGTGGGCTGCGTGCTGGTGTGCTCGGTGTGCTACCACATCTTCCTCGGCCAGGACCCGCAGCCACGCGAGCTGCTGATCACCGTGTTCCTGTTCATCACCGCACCGATCAGCGCGCACATGATGGCCAAGGCGGCGTTGTCGCTGCTGATGGAGACCCGCCCCAGCCTGCCGGGCAACGAGCCGGCCGCCGAGGAGCAGCTGCCGCCGCCGGAACCGGTGCGGGAAGAAGAAACCACGCAGAACCGGTAGTGCCGGCCGCTGGCCGGCAATGTGACGCCCGGTAGGTGCCGACCGCTGGTCGGCACGAACAGCAGCCGAGCATGGGCTCGGCTCTACAGCGCCGGTGCGCCGACCAGCAGCAGCTCCAGCACGAACCAGCCTACGAACGCGACCAGCAGGATCCCGCCTTCGCCACGACTGATCTTCAGGTCGCCGCGCAGCATCGGGTACAGCACCAGCGCAAACGCCAACAGCGCCGGCAGTTCCAGGCGCACGAACGAGGCCGGCAAGGCCAACGGCTGCAACACCGCCATCGCACCGATCACCAGCAGCAGGTTGACCACGCTGGAACCCAGTACGTGGCCGAGCACCATGTCACCATGCCCGCGACGCGAGGCGGCAATGGCGGTGGCCACCTCGGGCAGTGCGGTGCCGATCGCCACCGGCAACAGGCCGACCAGCAACGGCGTCCAGCCCAGTGCGGCACCGAAGTCGGCCGCAGCACCCACCACCAGGCGCGCGCCCCAGTACAGGGTCAGTGCGGCGATCAGCACGCGCAGCACGTTCAACGGCAGGCTGGTGCGGCTCAGCGCGGATTCGGCGATGGCTGCCTGCACCTCGGCGCTCTCGACGCGGCCGCGGCGCAGCAGCAGCACCTGCATGACGATGAAGCCCGCCACCAGCACGCCGCCTTCCCAGCGCACCAGGCGACCATCCAGGCCGAACAGGATCAGCAGCACGCCGGCCGCCAGCAGCGACCACCACAGCACCGCCTGCAGGCGCGCGCGCAGCAGCAGGGGGGCGGCGATGGCGGCCACCGCCAGGGTCAAGCCCAGATTGACGATGCTGCTGCCCACTGCATTGCCCAGCGCCAGCTCCGGTTGGCCGACCGCCAGCGCACGTGCGTTGACCGCCAGTTCCGGCAACGAGGTGGTCACGCCGAGCAGCAGCAACCCGGCAGTGAACGGGCTGGCCCCGAAGCGCTGGGCCAGGCCAGAGACGGCCTTGACGATGGAGTCCCCGCCCAGTGCCAGCAGCAGCAGGCCGAGCAGGAACCAGGCAATGGCAATGGCGATCATCGAGCACTTCCCAGCAGTGGTGGCGCGATTCTACGCTTGGCCCGAGCGCATGGCTGGGCGGTGGATCAAGGATCAGCCACAGCCTTCCGCATAGTCGACCTGCGGGGTCTGCCCGACCCGCCAGGCCCCCACCCGGCCATCGGCACCGAGCGCGAAGTCGATCACTGCCCCGCCCTCCTGCACCGGCCGCACGCGCAGGTGCTGGGCCTTCTCGTCGTACTTGTCGGGACCGACGTCAGCGCGCTCGGGATACAGCACCTGCAGCTCGCCCAGGGTCATGCCGACCTTGCCGCCGCCCGGTGCAGTGATGGCGGCGCTGCGCACGTCGTAGCGCACCAGCTTGCGGCCTTCGATCATCAACCGCGGGTCCTCGGCATCCTGCGGGCGCAGGAAGTAGCAGCCGTCGTTGCCGTCGTCCGCGGGCAGCGGCTTGCCGGCGGCATCGGTGCCCAGCCCCTGCAGCGGCGTGCCGAAGCCGCTGCGGACCTCGGCGATGCTGGCGCCCAGCGTGACGCCGCCGAAGCCATCCAGGCGCGCCGGGCTGTCCTTGCGGAGGTCGTTCGCCGGGCGGGCCGCCAGATCAGGATCCGTCGATTGGGCCGGACCGGTCGCCGAGGCGGTTTCCGCCGGGGTATCGCTGCCGCTGCCGGCGGCGCCCTGCTTGTCGGGGCCGCCACTGCAGGCGGCGAGCGAAAGGAGCAACAGACCAGCAATCGGGAGGTGCTTCATCGGTGCGGTTCCCTGGCACGAAGGTAGCTGCACGCTAGCGCAGCGCGCGTGCAGACGCTGCATTGTCATCGCGGTTTCATCGCCCTCGTTCAGGCTCGGCGTGCACCGACCTGGCTGTCCCTTCCATGCAACCGCGCAAGACCGAACTCGCCCGAACCGCGCTGCAGGCCCATCGCGCGCCGCTGGACATGCGCCAGCGCCGGTTGCTGATCCTGTGCGACGGCCAACGCAGCATCACCGACCTGACCGGCCTGCTCGGCCAGGATGCGCCCGCGATGGTCATCCAGCTGGTGCAGGCCGGCTACCTGAGCACCGGTACCGGTGCCGCAGCCCCGCCACCGCCGCCGGCAGCCACGGTAGCGCCGCAGCCCGCAACACCTGCCGCAGCCGCGGCCACAGCAGTCGAACGCCGCCGCTCGCTGGTGGCTGCGCGCATCTACGTGCTGGGCATCCTGGAAATGCAACGCCACCCGCAGGCGGCGGCCTTGTTCCGCGACCTGCAGCAGGCCCGCGCGGAAAGCGACGTACTGCAGGTGCTGCACTCGGCGATGCAGATGCTGCCCGGCCTGACTTCGGTGGGCTATTGCCAGCGTGTACGCCAACGCCTGCTGGAGGCGCTGCCGTTGGAGCACTGCGACGCGTTCGCCGAGGTGGCCTGAAGAAAAAGGGGACGGAGGGGATTAAGTCGCAATCAGCACACGTGTGCTTGAAACGACTTAATCCCCTCCGTCCCCTTTTTCGGGTCAGCGGAAGTTGTTGCGCAGGCCGTTCCAGCACTGCTGGTAGTCGCCCTGACGGTGGCCGGCGGCCAGGGCCTGTGCGGTCGGGCGGATCACCGCGCGGGTCTCGAACATGAAGGCCATCGTGTCCTTGATCACGTCCGCCTTGGACAGATCGGCATTGGACGCCTTGTCGAAGGTCGGTGCGTCCGGGCCGTGGCCGCTCATGCAGTTGTGCAGCGATGCGCCGCCCGGCACGAAGCCTTCGGCCTTGGCATCGTAGGCACCGTGCACCAGGCCCATGAATTCGCTGGCGATGTTGCGGTGGAACCACGGCGGGCGGAACGTGTTCTGCGCCACCAGCCAGCGCGGCGGGAAGATCGCAAAATCCATGTTGCTGGTTCCCGGCGTGTCGCTGGGCGAATGCAGCACCAGGAAGATCGACGGATCCGGGTGGTCGTAGCTGATCGAGCCAATGGTGTTGAAGCGGCGCAGGTCGTAGCGGTACGGCGCGTAGTTGCCGTGCCAGGCCACCACGTCCAGCGGCGAATGGTCGATCGGCGCACGCCACAGGCGGCCCTCGAATTTGGCGATCAGCTCGAAATCGCCATCGACATCCTCGAACGCCGCGTGCGGGGTTTCGAAGTCGCGCGGATTGGCCAGGCCGTTGGAACCGATCGGGCCAAGGTCGGGCAGCTTCAGCAGCGCACCGTAGTTCTCGCAGATGTAGCCGCGGCTCGGGCCATCGGGCAGTTCAACGCGGAACCGCACGCCGCGCGGGATCACCGCGATCTGCTGCGGCTCGATCTCGATCACGCCCAGCTCGGTCAGCAGGCGCAGCGCGCCCAGCTGCGGCACGATCAGCAGCTCACCGTCGGCATCGTAGAAGTAGCGGCCGACCATGTCGCGGTTGGCAGCGTAGAGGTGGATGCCCACGCCAGCATGCGCATCGGGCGAACCGTTGCCCCCCATCGTGTACAGGCCTTCGACGAAGTCGGTCGGCAGCTCCGGCAGCGGCAGCGGACTCCAGCGCAGCTGGTTCGGCGAGGCCGGTTGTGCGCCGAAATCACATTGCAGCTGCGACTGCGCGAACGGGGTGAACTCGCCATGGGTCACCGCCGGACGGATCCGGTACAGCCAGCTGCGGCGGTTGCTGCCGCGCGGCGCGGTGAAGGCGGTGCCGGTCAACTGTTCGGCGTACAGGCCGTGGGCCACCTTCTGCGGCGAGTTCTGCCCGACCGGCAGCGCGCCGGCGACGGCCTCGGTGGCGAATTCGTTGCCGAAGCCGGACTGGTAGCCGCGGGCGGTGAGGGCGGGGGACATGGGGGCTCCTGAAAAACGGCAAGACCGGAACGGAAAGCAGCCGAGCATGGCTCGGCTCTACAGGCAAGCAGGCGCCGGGCGTGACCCGGCGCTGCCCAGGACCTTACAGCACGCCGCGGCGGATCTGGTCGCGCTCGATGCTCTCGAACAGCGCGGTGAAGTTGCCTTCGCCGAAGCCCTCGTTGCCCTTGCGCTGGATGATCTCGAAGAAGATCGGGCCGATGCAGTTCTGGGTGAAGATCTGCAGCAGCTTGCGCTGGTGGGTTTCCGGATCGGCATCGATCAGGATCTTGTTCCTGGCCAGGCGCGGCACGTCTTCACCGTGGTTTGGCACGCGCTGGTCGATCACGTCGAAGTAGGTCTCCGGCGTGTCGAGGAAGTCCACGCCCTGCGCGCGCATCGCTTCGACCGTGTCGTAGATGTTCTCGGTGAAGCAGGCGATGTGCTGGATGCCCTCGCCCTTGTATGCGTCCAGGTACTCGTTGATCTGGCTCTTCGGGTCGGACGATTCGTTCAGCGGGATGCGCACGATGCCGTCCGGCGCGGTCATCGCCTTGGACACCAGGCCGGTCTTCAGGCCCTTGATGTCGAAGTAGCGGATCTCGCGGAAGTTGAACAGGCGCTCGTAGTAGTCCGACCACTGCTGCATGTTGCCGAAGTACAGGTTGTGGGTCAGGTGGTCGATGAAAGTCAGGCCGAAGCCCACCGGGTGCAGGTCGGCACCGGCGATCGGCTCGTAGTCGCCGTCGTAGATGCTGCCGGCCGCGCCGTAGCGATCGACCAGGTACAGCATGCAATCGCCGATCCCCTTGATGACCGGCGCGCTGACCGCCTTGCTGTCCGGCTTGAAGGCGATGGCTTCGGCGCCGTTGCCCAGCGCGGCCTGGTAGACCTCCTGGCCCGGCTTCTTGAAGCGGATGGCGAAGCCGCAGGCGCACGGACCGTGCTTTTCGGTGAAGTCGGCGGCGAACGAAGCGGGGTCTTCATTGACCAGGAAGTTGACGTCGCCCTGGCGATAGACGGTAATCGGACGCTGCTTGTGCTTGAGCACCGCGCTGAAGCCCATCTTCCGGAAGTACTCGTGCAGCTCCTGGCCACGGCCGGCCGGGGCGGCGAATTCGACGAACTCGAAGCCGTCGATGCCCATCGGGTTCTCGAAGGTGGTGACCTGCATGCCGGGGTTGGGATGCGAGGCGGTCGGGACTGCGGTATTCATGGCGTGGCTCCGAATCGGTACCGCATCGGTACAAACCAGATGCGGGCAGGTAGGGACCCGGCGAGAATGCAGGGTCTGGACCCACCCCTTATAGTTACACTTGAAACCACCAGCAAGGTGCACCGCAACATGAGCCCCGCCGATCCTGCCTCGACCCGCCTGCGTGCCTCGCACGTCCTGCTCGACCTGGAACAGTTCCTGCCGTACCGGCTGAGCGTGCTGTCCAACCGGGTCAGCGGCAACATCGCCAAGCTATACGGCGATCGTTACGGTCTGGCGATCCCCGAGTGGCGGGTGATCACCATCCTGGCGCTGTACCCGGGCTCCTCGGCCAGCGAGGTCTCCGACCGCACGGCGATGGACAAGGTGGCGGTCAGCCGCGCCGTGGCCCGCCTGCTGGAGCGCGGCTTCATCAAGCGCGAGACGCATGGCGACGACCGCCGCCGCTCGGTATTGGCGCTGTCGGCCGCCGGTTTCGAAGTGTACGAGACCATCGCGCCGATGGTGATCGAGATCACCCGCAAGCTGATGTCGGTCCTGAGCGACGAGGAAGAGCAACTGCTGGAAAAGCTGATCCTGCGCCTGGCCGGCGAAGGTCTGGAGCGGATGGGCGAAGGGGTGTGAACGAAAAAGGGGACGGAGGTGATTAAGTCGTAATGAGCACAGGTGTGCCTGAAACGACTTAATCCCCTCCGTCCCCTTTTTTCAGCTCAAGTGCTTGCGCCGTGCGTGGATCCACGGCACGGCCAGTGCTGCGATGGCGCCGCCGGCGAAGCCCAGCGAGGCGGCAACCGTGGCGGCTTCGACGGCCCCGGGCAGCGCCAGCGCCGCAGCCACCAGCAGCAGCGACGGCAGGCCGACGAAGGTGCCCAGGAAGAAATGCCAGCGCGGTGACCAGGTATTGAGCTGCAGCAGGCTGACCGGTTGCCAGGCGTCGGACGCGGCATCCTCGGCGATCTTCGCCACCACCTTGCCCAGATCCACTTCCGGCAGCGCGCGCCCCAGGCGGGCGGTCGCCAGCAGTTCGGCCACGGCCTCCACCGGTGGGAAGCTGGACGGCCACGCCACCGGGGCCGGCACGCCGTAAGCGGTCAGCAGCGGCACGCTCAGCCACGGCGCCACCAGCGGGCGCATGCGGCGGCGGCCATGCACGCACCAGATCTGCGGCTGTCCCTGCGCGGTGACGTTGTACAGCGCCAGTTCGTTGGCGGGCGGATAACCCAGCATGGTCACCCGCGCCGCCAGACTGTCCTGGCCCATCGCACGCAGGAAGCCCGGGCGGCTGCGCCCTTCCTGCATCCACGCCAGGCCCAGCGCACCCACCAGGTACGCCTCCGCCACGTCCTTGCTGCCCGCCGTGGCGCGCTCGTCACTGGCCAGGTACCACGCCAACGACTTCGGCTCGGTGACATCCTCCAGGCCCCATCGGCTGTCATCCCCCAGCACGTGCCGCACCGGCAGACGGGCAGGCGCGGTTTCGCCACGCTCCCCGGTCTGCAGGAACGGCAGCACGCCCTGGATGAAGGTGGACAGCTCGATCGCGCGCGCGCCATGGCCCTGCCATTCCGGCGGCAGCAGCCCGGCCAGCTGGCCTTCGGCGGCCAGCGCATCAAGCCGCGCCTTCTGCTCGACCAGTTTCTGCACCGCACCCTTCAGCACCACGTTATCGGGCAGCGCGATCTGCGGCAGGCGATGGCGCGGCGGGGCCAGTTCGACGGTGTCCTCGCCGGTGCCGGCGTCGTCCAACAGGGTTTCCTGCGCCGGCAAAGTCACGCCCTCGCCTGCCCCACCCTCGGCCAGGTGGCTGGCAGGTTCGGGCAATCGTTCGGCGTGGTCGCTGTGCATGGGCGTTCCGGTAGGTAGCATCGACGGGATGTCGACTGAGGTCCTTGCCGGTAACGGCGAGCGCGTTGCGAAGTTGAGATGCCGATTCAGGGAGTGTGACGGCGCGCGCAGTAGAGCCACGCCATGCGTGGATGCGACCCGGCATCAGTGCCGGCCAGCGGCCGGCCCCTCCCCACCCTGCCGGCCAGCGGCCGGCACTACCGGTCAGGTGCCCACTGCTTGAGGAACGCGCTCACCCGCGCAGGCTGGAAGGCTTCGCCCTTGCGCAGCTCAGCAGTGGCCTGCGAGACCAGCAGGCTGCCATCGGCGTCCAGTACCAGCAGGTGCGGGTAGTCGCGCTCCATCACCGGGAACTGGGCGAAGAAGGCGGTGTTGGGCTGTTCGTCGCTGGCGTTGACCTTCACCCACACGTAGTGGGCGTCGCGGAAGCGGCGCAGGTCGCCGTTGCCTTCCACCACATCATCCAGCGCCCGGCAGCGCTCACAGGCGGCGTTGCCGATCTCGAGCAGGATGCGCTTCTTGCCGCGCTGGGCTTCCACCTTGGCGGTGGCCAGGTCATCGGCGGGGTTGCGGGCCGGGTCGAACTGCGCACCGAGCCCGGCGATGGCGGCGATATCTGCCGCCACCGGGGTGTTGCCCGAGGCCACCGGTTCGCTGGGGTCAGCGACCGGTGGCTCGGTGGGTCGGGTATCCAGCGGCTGCGTGGGCTCGGCGGTGGCAGGCGGTTGCGGTTGGGAACAGGCGCCGATCAGCGCCGCACAGACCACCACCATTGCACCACCGAGCTTGCTACGCATGCCTTCTACCCTCTCATCATTACTTGACGCCGTGCATCAGCTTGTTGATCAGCGGGGCGATCAGGAACAGCACCACGCCGGAGCCGATCAGGGCCCAGAACCCGAAGGTATACCCCTTCAGGGCCGACTCGACCGTCATGCCGCCTTCACCACTGACCACGCCAGCGAAGATGCCCGACAGGTTGTTGCCGATGCCGGTGGACAGGAACCAGCCACCCATGCCGAAGCCGACCAGGCGCACCGGGGCCAGCTTGGTCACCATCGACAGGCCGATCGGCGACAGGCACAGCTCACCCACGGACTGGATGACGTAGACCATGAACAGGGTCCAGAACGGGATCTTGCCGTCCACGACCATCTGCGACAGGGCGAACATCAGCAGCGCGAAGGCGGCGCCGTTGAACAGCAGGCCCAGGCCGAACTTGCGCGGAATGGACGGATTGGCGCGGCCCATCGCCACCCAGATCCAGGCGATGACCGGGGCCAGGGTGATGATGGCCACCGAGTTGACCGACTGGAACCACGCGGTCGGGAAGGTCCAGTCGCCGAACTGGCGGTTGACGATGTTCTCGGCCAGGAAGGTGAACGAGCTGCCGGCCTGTTCGAAGAACATCCAGAACATCACGTTGAAGGCGAAGATGATCAGCATCGCGATCACGCGGTCGCGCTGCACCTTGCCCTCGCGGATGCCCTCGACCAGCAGCAGCACGGCCAGGGCCGTGAACATCGCGCCCAGGATCCAGGCCAGCGCGGTGGCGCCGGTGGCCAGCAGGAAGTACGCGACCGGGATGGCGACCACGGCACCGGCCAGCACCATGATGATGCGGCCGAAGCCTTCAGCGCCGGCCGGCGGTGCGCCGATGCCCTTCAGGCCGGCACGACCGATGTAGAACCACACCAGCGAGATCAGCATGCCCACGCCCGAGGCGATGAACACGACCTTGTAGGACGGCATCGCATCGGTACCGAACACCTTGCGGGCCAGGTACTCGGTCAGCACCGGGGCGATCATCGCGCCGATGTTGATGCCCATGTAGAAGATGGTGAAGCCCGAATCGCGGCGCTCGTCCTTCAGGCCGTACAGCTTGCCGACCATGGTCGAGATGTTGGGCTTGAACAGGCCGTTGCCGACGATGATCGTGGCCAGGCCGAGCTTGAAGATGTGCTCCTGCGGCAGCGAGATCATGAACAGGCCGGCGGCCATGATGATCGCGCCGGTCAGGATCGAGCGCTGGTAGCCCAGTACCCGGTCGGCCACGTAGCCGCCGAAGATGGCCGCGGCGTACACCAGGGCCAGGTAGGCGCCATAGATGCGGCTGGCGTCGCCTTCACCGGCAGCGCTGCCGTTGTAGAACTGGGCAACGATGTAGAGCACCAACGCCCAGCGGATGCCGTAGAACGCAAAGCGTTCCCAGAACTCGGTCATGAACAGCATCCACAACGGGCGCGGGTGGCCCAGCGTGGTCTTGAAGTCCGGCAGTGCCGGCTCTGGGGTGTTCGCAGTGGCGTTTACGCTCATGCGGATTTCCTGGTTCGGTGGATGACGAGCACGTCCGCTGTGCAGTTGGAGCAACGCGCGAGGATCACCGACTTCTGGCGTTCACGTCAAATACACGCCGTTTGAGGCAGGTGGCAGCCTGCTCCCTGAACTTGCATCTGAAACGATCCAGCCGCGGGCCGGGAACCAAGCTGAATGGGGATCAGCCCAGCGCTGCCGGGGGCACGGCCTGCAGGCTGGTGCGCACCTGGAACAGCTCGGGGAAGAAGGTCAGTTCCAGCGCCTTGGCCAGGAAGCCCACGCCGGACGAACCGCCGGTGCCGCGCTTGAAGCCGATCACCCGCATCACGGTGCGCATGTGTCGGAATCGCCACAGCTGGAAGGCCGTCTCCAGATCCACCAGGTCCTCGCACAGCGCATACTCGCGCCAGTAGCGGTCGGTGTCCTGGTAGATGCGCTCGAAGACCGGCTGCAATGCGTCGTCGGCCACGTGTGGCTGGGTCCAGTCGTGGGCCTCGTAGACCGCCGGCACGGCATGGCCGAAGCGGGCCAGGTACTTCAGGAATTCCTCGTACAGGCTGGGCGCCTCCAGCACGGTGCGCAGCTGCGCCTGCCCGGCCGGGTCATGCTCGAACACCTGCAGCATCTGCGCGTTCTTGTTGCCCAGCAGGAATTCGATGTAGCGGTACTGCAGCGACTGGAAGCCCGACGACGGGCCCAGCACGTCGCGGAAGCCCATGTACTCGGACGGGGTCAGCGTTTCCAGCACCGACCATTGCTCGGTCAGCTGGCGCAGCACCTGCTTGCTGCGCGCCAGCACCTTGCGGCACTGCCAGACTTCATCGCGCTGCAGGAAGCCGATTGCGGCACGCAGCTCATGGCCCAGCAGCTTCAGCCACAGCTCCGAGGTCTGGTGCTGGATGATGAAGAGCATCTCGTCATGGTGCGGCGGGCTGGACAGCGGCTGCTGCGCGCTGAGCAGCTGGTCCAGCCGCAGGTAGCCGCCGTAGGTCAGGCGTCCCTGCAGGTCGGTGTGGATGCCGGCTTCGAGATCGCGTTGGTTGTTGTCGACGGACATGGGCGGGACCAGATCGGGGGCGGCAAGGGTAGCGCGTTGCCGCCGCGCTGGCAGCCGCCCGGTCCATACCGGGGCGTGCGGCTGGCCGTGGAGCATCGGCCGATGCCGGGCCTGCGCGTGGAACCGTCTGCGCCGTTGTACGGGCGGTCAGCCAGAGGCGTATTCTGATGCTTTGCAGCAACGACTGAATACGTTGTTGTTATTGGCCCCCCACCCGCCGGCAGGGGTAAAACGGGGAATCTCCGTGTTGCGGCGCAGGAAGGCTATTCCGTACGCGTTCCTTAACATGGCGATTCATATCATTTGTAACTTCTCTGTCGAAGGTGCAGTACGCAATGACGGTTGCCGCTGAATTCAAGATCGAATACCTGCAGTACCTGGACACGGACGGCACGCTCGTCCGTGACGACCTGCCCGCGTCGCTGCGCGACCCCAAGGTGCTGGTACCGCTGTTCAAGCAGATGCTGTTCGTACGTACGTTCGACAGCAAATCCATCGCGCTGCAGCGCACCGGCAAGCTCGGCACGTATGCCGCCTGCCTGGGCCATGAAGCCGCGCACGTGGGTATCGGCGCGGCGATGCAGAAGGACGACGTGTTCGCGCCTTCGTACCGCGAGTATGGCGCGATGTTCATGCGTGGCGTGCGCCCGCACGACGTGCTGATGTACTGGGGCGGCGACGAACGCGGCAACGATTACGGCGGCAACGCGGCCAGGGACTTCCCGTTCTGCGTGCCGATTTCCACCCAGTGCCTGCATGCGGCAGGTGCTGCGCTGAAGTTCAAGCTCAACAAGGAACCGCAGATCGCCGTGGCGGTGTGCGGCGACGGCGGCAGCTCCAAGACCGACTTCTACGCGGCACTGAACTCGGCCGGCGCCTACAAGCTGCCGCTGATCCTGTGCATCGTCAACAACGGCTGGGCCATCTCGGTGCCGCGCTCGGCCCAGACCGGTGCCGAAACGCTGGCGCAGAAGGGCCTGGCGGGCGGCCTGCACTGCCTGCAGGTGGACGGCAACGACCTGATCGCGGTGCTGGCGGCAATGGAACAGGCGCGCGAACGTGCGCTGGCCGGCGACGGTGGCACCGTGCTGGAACTGATGACCTACCGCCTGTCCGACCACACCACCGCCGATGACGCGCGCCGCTACCGCGACGACGCCGAAGTGAAGGATGCCTGGCAGCGCGAGCCGATGCTGCGCCTGCGCAAGTACCTGATCAACGCCGGTGTGTGGAGCGAAGAAGAGGAAACCGCCTGGGTCGCCGAGTGCGGCACGCGCGTGGACGAGGAAGTGAACCTGTACCTCAACACGCCGGTGCAGCCGGTCGAGGCGATGTTCGACTTCCTGTATGCCGATCCGCCGCCGGACCTGCTGGCCCAGCGTGCCCAGGCGATCGCCCTGGAGAAGCGCCATGGATGAGATCAAGAACGGCGCGCCCGGCGCGCACACCAACGCCGCCGACAGCGCTGCGGTCGCGCGCGGAGATGACAGCATGACCACCACCCCGATCACCCTCATCGAAGCCATCACCCAGGCCCTGGCCTGGGAACTGGAACACGATCCGTCGGTGCTGGTGCTGGGCGAGGACGTGGGCGTCAACGGCGGCGTGTTCCGCGCCACTGCCGGCCTGCAGCAGCGCTTCGGCTCGGACCGCATCCTCGACACCCCGCTGGACGAAACCACCATCGCCGGCCTGACCATCGGCCTGGCCGCACAGGGCATGAAGCCGGTGGCCGAAGCCCAGTTTGACGGCTTCATGTACCCGATGGTCGACCATATCGTCTGCCACGCCGCACGCCTGCGTTACCGCACGCGTGGCCGCCTGCACTGCCCGATGGTGCTGCGCGTGCCGTGGGGCGGTGGCATCCGCGCGCCGGAACACCACAGCGAAGCCAACGAGGCGATCTTCACCAACGTGCCGGGCCTGCGCGTGGTGCTGCCGTCGTCGCCGCAGCGTGCCTACGGCCTGCTGCTGGCTGCGATCCGCGAGCCGGATCCTGTGATCTACATGGAGCCCAAGCGCATCTATCGCCAGTACAAGGAAGTGGTCGTCAACGACGGCGAAGCGTTGCCGCTGGACGTCTGCTTCGTGCTGCGCGACGGCACCGACGTGACCCTGGTGACCTGGGGCGCGCAGGTGAAGGAAGCCCTGGAGGCGGCCGACAAGCTGGCCGGCGAAGGCATCAGTGCCGAAGTCATCGACGTGGCCACGCTGCGCCCGCTGGACTTCGCCACCATCGCCGAATCGGTGGCCAAGACCGGCCGCTGCGTGATCGTGCAGGAGGCCCCGAAGACCGCGGGCTTCGGCGCCGAGATCGCCGCGCGCCTGGCCGAGGAATCGATCTACGACCTGCTGGCCCCGGTCGAGCGCGTCACTGGCTACGACACCCACATTCCGCTGTTCCGCCTGGAAATGAAGTACCTGCCGAGCGTTGAGCGGATCGTGGCGGCGGCCAAGCGCGCGGTGGCGGCCGGCTGACATGCGGGCCCGCCTTCTGGGGGCTTACCGCAGCCAGTATCCCAACCCGCTCCGGTTCCACACCGGCCAGATCGTCGAAGTAGGTGTACGTGACGAGGAATGGCCGGCGTTTGCCTGGGTACGCACCAACGATGGGCGCGCTGGATGGGCGCCCATCGCCTGGTTGCAGCTGCTGGACGAGGGTCGCGCCGAAGCCCTGTGCGACTACGACGCCCGCGAGCTGGATGTGGAAAGCGGCGAGATGGTGAAGCTTCATCACGAACACGGCGGGTGGTGGTGGTCCGAGCGCGCCAATGGCGCGACGGGTTGGCTGCCGGCCCGCGAACTGGAACTGCTGGAAGAGAACTGCAAATGAGCCAGACCAAGAACTTCAACCTGCCCGACCTGGGCGAAGGCCTGCCGGACGCGACCATCGTCGAGTGGTTCGTCAAGGAAGGCGATGTGATCAAGCTGGACGAGCCGCTGGTGTCGATGGAGACCGCCAAGGCCGTGGTGGAAGTGCCCTCGCCGTTCTCCGGCAAGGTGCTGAAGCTGTCCGGCGGCGCCGGCGACATCATCCCGACCGGCTCGGTGCTGGCCAGCTTCGAACTGGACCCGAACCTGCCGCAGCGTGCCGATGGCCAGGACACCGGCCACAGCCATGGCCACGCCGCACCGTCGGCGCCGACCCCGCCGCCGCTGCCTGCCGCAGCCGCACCGGTGGTCGCGGAAGAAGCCAAGCCCGCCGCTGCCGAGCGTGACGACGCCGGTACCGTGGTCGGCGCGATGCAGAGCTCCAACGCCGTGCACGCCGAACAAGCACTGGCCGTCGGTGGCGTCAAGGCCGTGCCGGCCGTGCGTGCGATGGCGCGCAAGCTGGGCGTGGACCTGAGCCGCGTGGCCGCTACCGGCACCGATGGCGCGGTGACCATGGCCGACGTCAAGCAGGCCGCCGCCAACGGCACCGCCAAACTCGGCGCCGCCCCGGCACCGGTTGCTGCCGCGTATGCCGCGCCGGCCCCGGCGCAGGTGTCTGCTCCGGTGCAGAGCGAAGCCCGCACCCCGCTGTCCGCCGCCGGCAAGCCGATGCGCACCCAGCCGCCGGGCGTGGTCGCCAAGGGCCAGCCGGAACCGCTGAAGGGCGTGCGCCGCAACATGGCCCGCGTCATGGCCGATGCGCACAGCAAGGTCGTGCCGACCACGCTGAACGACGACGCCGACATCCACGCCTGGCTGCCGGGCAACGACGTCACCGCCCGCCTGGTGCGCGCCATTGTCGTTGCCGCGCAGAAGGTGCCGGCCATGAACGCCTGGTTCGACGGTGAAGCACTGACCCGCACCCTGCACGCGCAGGTAGACATCGGCATCGCCGTGGACACCGACGACGGCCTGTTCGTGCCGGCCCTGCGCAATGCCGACATGCTCGACGCACGCGGCATCCGCGAAGGCGTCAACCGCCTGCGCGAGCAGGTGGAATCGCGTTCGATCGCCGCCTCGGAACTGAGCGGCTACACCATCTCGCTGTCCAACTTCGGCATGTTCGCCGGCCGCTACGCGACCCCGGTCGTGGTGCCGCCGTGCGTGGCCATCGTCGGTGCCGGCCGTGCCCGCCACCAGATGACCCCGGTGATGGGCGGCGTGGAAGCGCACAAGGTAATCCCGCTGTCGGTCACCTTCGACCACCGCGCGGCGACCGGCGGCGAAGCCGCCCGCTTCCTGCGCGCGATGATGGACGACCTGGCGCTGGTCAGCTGATCGGCCACCTGACCGGTAGGTGCCAACCGTTGGTTGGCACATGACTTGGAGAAAACGCCGGGCAATGCCCGGCGTTTTTTTGTGCCGCTCTACTGTAGAGCCGAGCCATGCTCGGCTGCGTTGCAATGTATCCACGTCATGCGTGGATGAAGGCAAGAAGCAAGCCGAGCATGGGCTCGGCTACAGATCGCCTGCGATCAATCGCGCGCGACCATACCCTCGGCACGGCTGTACACACGCAGGCGATGACCATCCGGATCGGCGCCGACGAAGGTGTGGCCGAATTCCAGCGTTGTTGGTGCCTGCAGGATCTGCACGCCCAGTGCGCGCCACGCATCGTGCATCTGCTGCACGGCGTCGGGGTTGGAGACCACCATCGCCAGTTCGGCGGCACCGGCCTGCGCGGACACCGGAGGCTGCACGTCATCGCGCTGCCACAGGCCGAGTGCGGCACCATCACCGAGCAGGAACAGCGCAAAGCCGGGCGACTGTTCAACCGGTGGTTTGCCGAGGATGCCACTGTAGAAGGTTGCGCTGGTGGCGACGTCGTGCACGTACTGCAGCAGGGTGCTGGGTGTGAACATGGGGAAGCTCCGTTGTTGGGAGCATTCATGGTGGTATGGGCCTGCTGACACATTCTGTCAGTAGAGGGGACTACCGGTAGAGTCGACTCTACCCCCCGCTCTCGGCTGTTGCTGTGGTTATGAGCGATCCAGCCAGTCCGGCGCGATGCCCTGGGCCTTCTGCCAGCGCCGCAGCAGGGTGGCGCGCGGCACGCGGTAGCAGTCCTCCAGCACACGCACCTGGCGGATGCGATCCAGCCGGAAATGGCGGAAATCCTCGCGGCTCTCGCACCACGCCGCCAGCATCGGCACCTCATCGAAGTAGCCCAGCGCGAACGGCCAGACGACGCGCGCGCTGCGCTGGCCGTGCGCATCCTCGTAAGCGAACTTCAGGCGCTGCTGCGATCCCACGGCTTCGCGCACAGCCTGCAGGCGTGCTGCCGGCACCTTGGCCGCAGCACGCGAAGGTCCCACGCGCAGGCCACTGTCACGCAATGCCTCGCGGCGTGCCGCAGGCAACACATGGGCGATACGCGCCAGGGCATCACGTGCGGCCTCGGCCAGCGCCGGCTCGGTGCGCGCGGCGACCCAGCGCAGGCCCAGCACCAGCGCGTCGATCTCGGCCGGTGGCAGGGTCATGGGAGGCAAGGTATCGCTGGGTGCCAGCTGGTAACCGACGCCGGCCTCGCCACGCAGGTCGGCGCCCTGCTCGCGCAGGGTCTCGATATCGCGGTACAGCGTGCGCAGGCTGATGCCCAGCGCTTCGGCCAGCGCCTGCCCGGCCACCGGCCGTCGATGACGGCGCAGCAGCTGCAGCAGCTGGGTCAGGCGCAGCGCTCGCGACATCAGCCGACCAGCGTGCGCGACGCCACCACGTGCTCGCCCGGCTGCGGGGCCAACGCAGCCTCGACCAGCGCCCTGGCAATCTCGGTGGCCGGATTGATCCGCCACGCACGCGGCAAGACCGGCCCCAAAGCGCCCAGCACCGTCAGCGCCAGGCGCTCGCCACGACGCACCTCGTTGCGCTCGCCCCCGATCAGCCCTGGGCGGACCAGGGTCAACGAATTGAAGCCCAGCGCGCGCAGGTCCCGCTCCAGCTCCCCCTTCACCCGGCTGTAGAAGATCGACGACTGTGGGTTGGCGCCGGCTGCGGAATTCAGCACATAGGTCTGCGCCCCCTGTGCTTTTGCCAGGCGTGCGAACGCCAACGGGTAGTCATGATCGATGCGATGGAAGGCCTCGCGGCTGCCGGCCTGGGCGATGGTGCTGCCCAGCGCGCAGATGACCGCGTCAACGCGCGCCCATTCTGGCGAAGTGGGCAACGCTTCGAATGCCAGCACCGGGTTCTCCAGCTTCCCGTGAGTCAACGCCAGGGGGCGGCGGGTCGGGGCAACCACGGCGCCGCAGCGCGGGTCGTCCAGCAGCCTGCGCAGGGTCAGCCCACCGACCAGGCCGGTCGCCCCCAGCAACATCACGCGCATCACCACCTCCACTGCGGCATCCTGTCGCCCATCCTAGCCGTTCAAGCCCTCGGCGGCCGCGCCGATATGCTGGAACCAGTCCCTGCCAGCCCCAGGATTCGCTCCATGACGGACCAGCCCGACCACCGCCCTGCCCCCGGTACCGCCCTTGGGCCGCCGGCACGCGTGCGCGCGGTCGTGGACGATGGGCGGGGTGACCGCGTGGTGCTGCAGGGCGGCGGTGGCGTGGCCCTGCAGCAGCTGTTCGCGGGCGCCGATGCGCCGGAACCGCTGCTGGCGGCGTTCGCCAACGGCATGGCCACCCTGCCCGGCGAACTGGGCGACATGGGCGACCGCCTGCAGTCGGCACAGGCCAGCGCCGATTGGCCGCGCTATGGGCGCGCGATGCGGCAGCTGATCGACAAGTACATCCGTACCATCGAGCAGCATTCGCCGGACGGGCAGCCGGAAAGCCTGCGCCTGTCCGAGCAGCTGCGGCTGCTGCTGGGCGGTGCGGTGGTGGCCCTGCTGCAGCACGACCCGGACCTGCGCGAGCAGGCGCAGGCGCTGGCCCTGCGCCTGCGCCAATGGCAGCCGGGCACGGCCCTGGAACCAATCGAACAGGGCGTGCGCGAACTTGGCCACCAGGTCGGCGTGCGTGCCGAAAGCTGGCAGGAGCAGCAGGCGCTGCTGCTGGAGCTGTTCGCGCTGCTGCTGGAGAACGTCAGCGAGCTGCTGGATGACCGCAGCTGGCTGCAGGGCCAGATCGCGGCGGTGCGCCAGTTGCTGGACGGTCCGTTGGAAGCCGAGGCAGTCGAGCGCACCCGCGCCGAGTTGCGCGAAGTGATCTACAAGCAGGGTCTGCTGCGCCAGGGCATCGACGATTCGAAGGCGGCGATGCGTGGGCTGATGGGCGAGTTCATCGAGCGCATGGACGGCATGGCGACCAGTACCGGCGAGTATCACGACCGCATTGGCAGCTACGCATTGCAGCTGCGCGAGGCGCGCAGCATCGCCGACCTCAACCAGCTGCTGCAGGAGGTGATGCGCGATACCGGCAAAGTGCAGCAGCAGGCCGCACAGGCCCGCGATCACCTGGCCAATGCGCGGCAGGAAGTGGAGCGTGCAGAGCAGCGCATTGCCGAGCTGGAGCAGGAACTGCGCGCCGCTGGTGACCTGGCACGCATCGATCCACTGACCCAGGCGCTGAACCGCCGTGGCCTGGACGAACTGCTGGAGCGCGAGCTGGCCCGAGCCGCGCGCAACAACTCACCGCTGGGCGTAGCGGTGATCGACCTGGATGATTTCCACCAGACCAACGACGCGCACGGGCATGCCGGTGGCGATGCGTTGCTGCAGCACCTGGTGGCCGTGTGCAAGCTGCTGCTGCGCGCCACCGACGGCATCGCACGGCTGGGCGGTGACGAGTTCGTGCTGGTGCTGCCGGAAACCCAGGGCGCCGACAGCATGGCCACGGTGCAGCGCCTGCAGCGCTCGCTGGCCCATCGCGTGCTGACCGTGCAGGACCAGCGCGTGCCGGTGCATTTCAGCGCCGGGCTGGCGCAGTGGCAGCCCGGTGACGATACCGAAACCCTGCTGCGGCGCGCCGATGACGCGCTGTATGCTGCCAAGCGGCAGGGCAAGAACCGGGTGCAAGCGGGCTGATGATCCAGCGTGCGGACGCTGTAGCGCCCGAGCCCATGCTCGGACGGCGGCGCGCAGCGCCGTAGAGCAGCCGAGCGTGGGCTCGGCTCTACAGATCACTTCCCGCGCAGCTTCTGGAACCCGGTCACCGCTGCCAGCACGATGGCGCCGGCGATGATGCCGACCACCATGTTGCCCACCGCGCTCACCAGCCAGCCCCACTGCCCTTCGCCGCCCAGCGCCTGCACCGCGTGGTGCAGGGCCGGCACGTTGTGCACCAGGATGCCGCCGCCGACCAGGAACATGGCGATGGTGCCGGCCACCGACAGGAACTTCATCAGCCACGGCGCCGACGCCACCAGCCCGCGACCGAAGGCGGCAATGGCACCGCCCTTGCGCGACAGGTACAGCCCAACGTCATCGAGCTTGACGATGCCCGCCACCAGCCCATAGACGAACAGGGTCATCGCCAGTGCGACCACGCTCAGCGTGAGGATCTGGTTGGTGAACGACGCAGTGGCGACCACGCCCAGGGTGAGCACGATGATCTCGGCCGAAAGGATGAAGTCGGTGCGGATCGCGCCCTTCACCTTGTCCTTCTCCCACGCGACCATGTCCACCTGCGCGTCAGCCAGCGCCTTGCGGCGTTCGGCCTGGCGCTCGGCATCGTCATCGGAGGAATGCAGGAAGCGGTGCGCCAGCTTCTCCACGCCTTCGAAGCACAGGAAGGCACCGCCGATCATCATCAGCGGCACGATCAGCGGCACGTTCCAGCCGCGGCTGTGCAGCCAGGCTTCCAGCGCACTGATCGCCAGCGCCGCCGGCACCAGGATGACCTTGTTGACCAGCGAGCCCTTGGCCACCGCCCAGACCACCGGCAGTTCGCGGTTGGCGTTGACTCCGGTCACCTGCTGCGCGTTCAGCGCCAGATCGTCGCCCAGCACACCGGCGGTCTTCTTCGCCGCGACCTTGGTCAGGACCGAGACATCGTCGAGCAGGGAGGCGATATCGTCGAGCAGGGCAAACAGGCTGGCACCGGCCATGGGGCGTCCAAGAATGGGAATGAGCGGATTCTGACCGATCCGCCGGCCTCTGCGATAGCTGCGGGGTTCACCGCATGCCCACCTTCCCCCGGCGACACTGCCGAATCCGGACATAGCCGGCCAGCGGCCGGCACTACCGTCCTTGCCGCATGGGAGTTCCGCTTGAGCAATCCGCCCACCGCCAATGGCAATCCTCCGCTGGTCAAAGGCATGAACCGGCGCAGCCAGATCCTGCGCCTGCTGCTGCGCTACCGCCATTCGGGCGTGTTCTCCGGCATGAATCTGGACGCCGCCAGCAACCAGGCCGACGTGCCCGCCGATGGCAACCCGGAACAGTTCGTCAGTGACCTGGAGGCCCTGGGGCCGACCTTCGTCAAGCTGGGCCAGATGCTGTCCACCCGCCCGGACATGGTGCCGGTGGAGTTCGCCACCGCCCTGGAACGCATGCAGGAAAAGGTGGCGCCGATCCCGGTCGAGCGCATCCACGCCATCATCGAGCAGGAGCTGGGGGTGGGGGTGAACAAGCTGTTTGCCTCGTTCGATCCCGAGCCGTTGGGTTGTGCGTCGATCGCGCAGGTACATCGCGCGGTGCTGCACGATGGCCGCCAGGTGGCAGTGAAAGTGCAGAAGCCTGAAGTGGCCGCGCAGCTGCGCTCGGACCTGGAAGCGCTGCGCAGCTTTGCGCTGGCCGCCGATCATCTGACCCAGGTGGGCCGCCGCGTGCGCCTGCGCGACTGGCTCAACGAGTTCGCCAAGACCCTGATGCAGGAGCTGGACTACCACACCGAGGCCGAGAACCTGGCCCGCTTCGGACGGCATCTGCGGCCCTTCCGCCGCCTGTGGGTACCGCAGCCGATCTGGGACTACAGCAGCCAGCGCGTGCTGACCATGGAGCTCGCCACCGGCGTGCGTGTGGATGCGATCTCTGGCGTGCGCCGCACCGAGCAGGACATGGATCCGCTGGCAGCGGCGCTGATCCGCGGCTACCTGGACCAGATCTTCGTGCATGGCGAGATCCATGCCGACCCGCACCCGGGCAACCTGCGGGTGATGCCCGATGGCCGGCTGGCGATCTTCGACCTGGGCATGGTCGCGCACATGCCGCCGCGCCTGCGCGAGCGGCTGCTGAAGATCCTGTTCGCCGCCGTCGATGGCCGCGGCGAAGAAGTGGCCGACGATCTGATCAGCATCAGTACGCGGCTGGAGGCCTTCGACGAAGAGCGCTACCTGCGCGAGACCGGCCAGCTGATCGCGCGCTACGCCGCCAGTGGCAGTTTCTCCGAAGGCCGCGTGGTGCTGGACATGGTGCGCATCGCCACTGCCTGCGGGCTGCGCACGCCGCCGGAACTGAGCCTGCTGGGCAAGGCCCTGCTCAACCTGGAAACCGTGTGCCGGCTGCTGGCGCCGGAGCTGGACACGCGGCGCATCGTCGAGCGCCAGCTGCAGCACGTGATGCGCGCGCGCCTGAAGAAATCCCTGTCGGCGGCCAACATCGCCAGCGAGGCGATGGAGCTGCAGCAGCTGCTGCGCGACGGGCCGCGCAAGCTGTCGGACATCATGGCGCTGCTGGCCGAGAACCGCCTGCAGATGAAGGTGACCGGGCTGGAAGAATCACGCCTGATGGAGAACCTGCAGAAGATCGCCAACCGCGTGGCGGCCGGCATCATCAGCGCCGCGTTGATCATGGCTGCGGCAATGATGATGAAGATCGACACCGGCTGGCACCTGTTCGGCTATCCCCTCATCGCACTGTTACTGCTGTTGATCGGCGTGGTGCTGGGGCTGGGCATCGTTACCAGTGCATTGCTGTTCGATCGTCGCGCACGGGCGCGCGAGGAACGCGGGCACCGCTGATGCTTTGGCGAAAAGCCGCGTATTCATGCGGTTTTTAATGCAATCCAACGAAGCCTTTCACGCTCGTTTTACCTTCGCGGCGTGATTGCACGCGCATCCTTTCAACAAACATTTCAGTCAGCTTCGTGCATGCACTATCGGGTCATCGGCCTGTCATGTGGATGTGCTTGCAGCAGCGCCGGTCGGATGGACACGCGTCGGTACGACGTCCATCGCCACCACCCCGTCACTGCCGAAGCTGCCTATGCTCTGGATACTGCTGTTGTCGTTGTTGCTGCTGTGCTGGCTGTTCCTCGCGTCCGACAAGTGGGTGTGGTGGAAGGCCGGTGCATTCTCGCTGCTGTTGCTGATGCTCAGCGCGTGGTGGCTGATCGACAAGCTGTCCGGTGATGGGCTCAACGCCGCCACGCTTTATCACCTCGGCGCCGACATGGAAGGCGCTGGTGTCTCCGACTTCAAGGGCTACATCGCCGGCTTCATCGTGCTGGCGCTGGTCTCGCTGCTGCCGCTGTTTGCCACGCGGGTGAAGCGCTGGCGCCGGCCCGGCCACGGTGGCGCGCTGTTCGCCGGCTTCGCGACCGTGTGGGTGGCCACGATCCTGATCAGCCCGCTGGCCCGTGACGGCCAACGCCTCTACCAGCAGCTGCGCCCGGTCGATTTCGCCCGTATCGCCCCCGAGTACCAGGTGCCGACTCAACCGCTGCAGCGCCCGCGCAACATCGTATGGATCTACGGTGAAAGCCTGGAACGCACCTATCTGGACGAGGCCGTGTTTCCCGGCCTGATGCCCAACCTCAACCGCCTGGCGTCCAAGTCGCTTGACGTGCGTGGCCTGGCCTCGGCCGAAGGCAGCGGTTGGACCATCGCCGGCCTGGTGTCGTCAATGTGCGGCGTGCCGCTGACCACCTCGCAGGGCGACGAGAACAGCATGGACCGCATGGGCAGTTTCCTGCCCAAGGCGGTGTGCCTGGGCGACTACCTGAAGCAGCAGGGCTACACCAACCATTACCTGGGCGGCGCCAACGGCCAGTTCGCTGGCAAGGGCCAGTTCCTGGCCAGCCATGGCTTTGACGAAGTGCATGACCTGGCATGGTTCAAGCAGCAGAAGAAGATCGGCCGCATCCACTACTCGGCCTGGGGCGTGCACGACGACGTGCTGCTGGACACCGCCTACCAGCGCTTCGAGCAGCTCTCGCGCGCCGGTTCACCGTTCATGCTGACCACGCTGACCATGGACACCCACCACCCGGCGGGCCACCTGCCGGTGTCGTGCAAGGGCGAGCGCTACCGGAGCGGGTACGGCAACATCGGCCTGCTCAATGCACTCAAGTGCACCGACCGCCTGATCTCACAGCTGGTCGAGCGCATCCAGGCCAGCCCGTATGGGAAGGACACGCTGATCGTGATCGCCTCCGACCACCTGGCGATGCCCAACGATCTCAGCCACGTGCTGGCCAAGCAGAAGCGCGAGAACCTGCTGCTGTTCCTTGGCGACGGCATTGCCCCGCAGCAGCTCAGTGCCGACGCTGGCACCACCCTGGATTCCGGTGCGACCCTGCTCAGCCTGCTGGACCCGAACCTGAAGACGATGGGCTTTGGCCGTTCGCTGATCGACCCGCAGCGCGCGCCCAGCGCCAGCGTGGCCGCACGCCGCGATAATGGCCGCGACTACCCGCAGTACCTGGCCTTCGCCCGTTCGCTGTGGCTGGGCCAGCCGACCCGCGAGCTGAAGATCGATGGCGATGACCAGGTGGTCGTTGGCCTGCAGCACGTGCAACCGCCGGTGCTGCTGGAGTACGACAAGGATTGGGGCCTGAAGTCCGTGTATCTGGAAAACACCTCGCGCCAGTTCGATGATGCCAACCCGGACAACACCCTGGCCTACGTCGACCGTTGTACCGCGTTCGAGGACGGCTCGGCCGACGGCGACTGGTGCGCCCTGCTCGTCAACCGCGACAATGGCATCAAGCTGTACCGCGACAACGACCTGCGCGGTGGCATCGCGGTGGATGCACCGCTGGATACGCTCCAGGGCCCGCGCCCGAGCGTGCGCCAGGCACACATGATCACCCAGAAGGGACGCCGTACGCGTGCCGGCCAGTACATGCTGCAACTGGTGGCGAGCACTCGCCCGGACCGCGGCTTCTGGATCGAAGCGGTGTCCTCGCAGCGCAAGGTGGTGCTGGCCCAGCAGTGGGTGCAGCCCGATGCCAACGGCAAGATCAACGTGTCGTTCGGGCTGGATCACGAAGTGGACGATCTGGAGATCCGCGCGTGGTTGAACCACGCCGAGAAGCTGGCGGTGGATACATTCGCACTGGTGCCCTCGCGCAGCCGACCGCGGGGGTAGGGCTATTTGCAGGGCTGCGCCCTGCCGCCCGTGGTAGTGCCGGCCGCTGGCCGGCAACCTCAGAAGCAACAGCAACAGCTGGCATTCCGTGGGATGGCGGGGCGGTGTGGGTTGGCAGGACACGCCGTAAACCCGTCCATGGGGCTCGATGGCGCCATCCATGGCGCCAACGGTCCTGCCAACCCACACCGCCCCACCTTTGACAGATTCCGTGTGCTGTCGGTAGGTGTCGACCTTGGTCGACACTTTTGTCAGATATCGAAATCAATCTGGGGTCAGATCCGTTTTCCTCCGGAAAACGGATCTGACCCCAAAAGCAATTCCAACAGATCGCGGAAATCTGTCGAAGGCGGGGCGGTGCCGGAGTGTGGGGTGTCAGCCGCATGGATGCGGCTGCCAAGCCTCCATGGAAGGATTCACGGCGTCCCCGCACTCCGGCACCGCCCCGCCATCCCACGGAATGCACGCTGTTGCTGTTGCTGTTGCTGTTGCTGTTGCTGCTGAGCTTGCCGGCCAGCGGCCGGCACTACTGCGGATCGCGGATGATGTGGATGTCGGTCGGGGTCGACAGCGGAATGTTCCGCTCGGCCAGGATCTGCAGCAGGCTGAAGTACAGGTCGCTGCGGGTGGCGTACACCTGCCGCGGGCTGGCAACGTAAGCGAAGCTGTTGATGGTGATCTGGCCACCGGCAATGCTGTCGATGTAGACCGTCGGTGCCGGCTGTTTCAGCACATTCGTGTGCGCGGTGTACGCATCCAGCAGCGCCTGCCGCAGATTGCCGACATCCGTGCTGGGCGGCACCGCGAACTGGATCTGGATGCGGCCCTGGTTGTTGCCCATCGTCATGTTGCGCACGGTCTTGGTGACCAGCTCGGAGTTGGGCACGATCAACGTCGACTTGTCGCCCACCTGGATCTCGGTCGAACGCAGGCTGATGCGGCGGATGTCGCCCTCCTGGTCACCCAGCTTCACCCAGTCACCGATCTTCACCGGCCGCTCGGCCAGCAGGATCAGGCCGGAGACGAAGTTCTGGGTGATCACCTGCAGGCCGAAACCGATACCCACCGACAGCGCGCTGACCAGCAGGGCCAGCTTGCTCAGCTGCAGCCCCATCGCGCTCAGCGCCCAGATCACCGCGATGATGATCCCCACATAGCGGGCAACGGTACTCACCGAATTGCGCGCGCCCAGGTCCAGCTCGGTCTTGGGCAGGTAGGTGTCGGTCAGCCAGCGCTGTACCAGCTGGGTAACGGCCAGGCCAGCCAGCAGCACCAGCACCGCCAGCACGATGCGCACCGGCTCCAGCTTGGTTCCGCCAATGTCGAATCCAGACGTGAACAGCGAGGAGAAGCGCTCCACCACCGCGCCGATGTTGCCGAACGGTGCCACCAACGCCAGCAGCGCGATCAGTACGACGATGGTGCGCAACGCCGCCGACAGCAGCACGCCCGCCTGTTCCAGCCGCGATACGCTCAGGCCGGTGCTGAGCAGGATGGTCTGGCCGACCTTGCTGTCGGCGTTGAGCATCCAGGTGCTCAGGTCATCGACGAACTTGAACAGCAGGGTTGCGGCCAGCACTACGATGCTGCCGCCGATCAGCTGCTGGTTCACGAACTTGGCGAAATTCAGGTAGCCCAGCAACGTGGCAACGATGGCGGCCACCACCGCGATGTTGCCCGCTACTCGGGCAAGTACCAGCCAGCTGCTGCGGCGCACGGGCGTGGTTGCTCCCACGCCATCGGCCTGTGCTTCCAGCTTGGCCTCGGCCTCGGCGGTCTGCCGCCGATGCAGGCGCGCCAGGGTCACCAGCATGGCCATGATCAGGCCGAGGTAGGTCAGGGCAATCAGGCCGTCCAACGCCACCGTGGTGACGTCGCTGGTGCGCGTAGCCTGGTCGAGGGCCACCAGCACCGTGCTCAGCCAGGCCAGCACCGCCGCGCCCCAGGCATACTTGCGCAGCTTCAGCGCGGCGGTGTCGTCCAGGTTCAACAGCCGCCATGACGGGCGCTTGGGCACCAGCAGGCAGGCGCTGAGCGCGGCAATGAAGGCCGCACGGAAGGTGGCGGTCTCCAGGCCGTCAGCCACCACCTGCAGGCGCGGCGCGATGGCATCGATCGCATCCAGCGCCGCCATCAGCACCACTACCGCATAACCGGGCAGCAGCGTGCCCACCAGCAGCAGCCACATCGCCAGGCCAGACCGGCGCAGTCGTCCATCAGGCGCGCGCTCGGACGCGGCGAACTGCCGCCCCAGCCTGCGCAGCCACAACCGCAGCGGGAACATCATCACCAGCGCGGCCAGCAGGCCCAGCAACGGCGTGCCCCAGCCATGGGCGCGGATGCCGGCGACCAGCGCGTCACGCCCCTGCTCGGCCAACGGCGCAACGCGCGCGATATCGATCGGCAGACGCTCGGCCACCTTGCTCCACAACGCAGGCGACAGCGGCGAGGCGACCTTCTGGCCCAGTTCTTCCGTGCGTTGTGCGGTGCGCTGCTGTTCGATGTCGGTCGCCAGCTGCTGTGCACGCACGGCACTGGCCTTGGCCTGGGCCACCGACGCGGCCAGCCCGTCGCGCTGCCTGGTTATGGCCCGTCGCTGCGCTGCCAGCTCCGGCGGCTCCGTGGTGCCCTCGGCAGGCGTTCCCAGCTGCGCCAGCTGCTCGTTGATGCGATCCAGCTGGGGCTGCAGTGCCTTTTCCAGTGCCTCGGCGTCACGCCGTGCCTGCGAGGCATTCTCGGACAGCATCGCCAGCGTCTCGGTGGCTTCCGCATCGCCACGCTTGCGCTCGACATCCTTCAACCGCGAATCGATGTCCGCCAGCTGCTGCTTGGGCGTGGGGTCCTCCTCCTGTGCCAGCACCGGCGCGGACAGCAGGAAGGCAGTGCACAGCAGCAGGACCCACCAGGGCCCCCGTGCACGGATCGATCGCAGGAAAGAAGACACGCAGCCACACCGGTTCGCGCGGACCACCGCGCCTGCGCGCGACTATACGGCACAGGCGGTAAACGGCGGATGGGGGACGTGCAGCAGTATCAGTACTTCAGGCGCAGCTCTTCCACGGTCGGCTGCTGCAGCGCGTACCAGTCCTGGAACTCTTCCTCGGTGATCTCATCGGGCGCATATACCGCCACCGGGTGCCACTCGTGGTCGGTCGGCAGTGGCTGGCGCGGGCCGGCTCGCAGGCTGTAGCTGACGCCCTCGTAGTCGACCAGGTCGTCGACCTGCGGCCACTGTTCGCGCGCGAACGCGGATTCACTCTTCAACAGGATCACCTGGTACATCGGCACCTCCACCTCGGTTGGATCAGGAAAACACGGCGCTGGCGGCAGGATACCGCCATGCCGGTGACAACAGGCACGTCGCATCGGCGACGGATCGTTCTGGACGCGGCCATCGCCCCGGCTTCACCCGCCCATGGCGAGCCCATCGGCATCGTGGAGGCCCGCCCCTGCCACGATGACCGATGACCGAGCACCCGCCGCTGAAGACCGTCGCCGACCTCAAGCTGCCGCGCTACCTGGGCACCTGGTACGAGATCGCGCGCCTGCCGATGCGCCACGAGCCGGAAGGCTGCACCGATGTATCGGCGCACTACACCCTGCTCGACAACGGCAACGTCGGCGTCACCAACCGCTGCCGCATGGATGGCGAGATCGAAGAGGCCACCGGCGAGGCCTGCGCCGTCGACAACGACAGCGCGCGCCTGGAAGTCAGCTTCCTGCCCAAGGGCCTGCGCTGGCTGCCGTTCGCCAAGGGCGACTACTGGGTGATCCAGGTCGCCCCGGACTACAGCGTCTCGCTGGTCGGCAGCCCGGATCGCAAGTACCTGTGGCTGCTGGCGCGCGAGCCACGCCTGGACGCGACCGTGCAGGACCATTATCTGGCCGCGGCCCGCCTACAGGGCTTCGATCTGTCCGAACTGATCCAGACCCCGCATACCGGCCACCCCACCGCCTGAGCACGACCACGCATGGACCTGAAAAGTGGCTACCCCTGGTGGGCAGTGCGCAACGGACTGCTGCAGGCGTTTCCCCCGCTGAAGCAGGATCTGCGCTGCGACGTGCTGGTGGTCGGTGGCGGCATCACCGGTGCGCTGATCGCCGACGAACTGTCCGCCCACGGCCACGAGGTGGCGGTGATCGAGCAGCGCGACATCGGCTGGGGCAGCACGGCGGCCAGCACCGCGCTGTTGCAGTATGAGATCGATACCCATCTGCTGGAACTGGCCGAGCGCTATGGCAAGGATGCCGCCGCCCTGGCCTACCTTGCCTGTGCTGACGCGATCCCGGCACTGGCTGAAGTGGCACGCGGGCTGAAGGAGGTGGACTTCCGCCAGATGGACAGCCTGTACCTGGCCAGCCGGCGGCGCGACGTGCCGCGACTGATGGCCGAAGGAGCTGCACGCCGTGATATTGGACTGGACGCGCGTTGGCTGGACCGCGAAGCCCTGCGCGAACGCTTCGACGTGGACGCCGGCGGCGCCCTGCTGACCCGCCAGGCAGCGCGGGTCGATCCCTACTGCCTCACCTACGGCCTGCTCAAACGAGTGCGCCGCCGCGGCGGCCATGTGCACGACCGCACCGTGCTGCACACGCTGAAGCCTGGCGCGCAGGGCGTAACCGCGATGACCGAGGCCGGCGCCACGGTCCGCGCCCGCCACGTGGTCCTGGCGATGGGCTACGCCAACCAGCGCTGGCTTGAACAGCGGGTCGCGCGCAACCGCAGCAGCTACGCCTTCATCACCGACCCGATCGATGCGGACACGCTGGGCCGGCTGCAGCGCACGATGGTGTGGGAGAGCGCACGCCCGTACCTGTACCTGCGCGCCACCGGCGACCGCCGCCTGCTGGTGGGTGGCCTGGACGACGCCATCGATATCCCGGCGCGGCGCGACCGGCGCGTGCAGCGCAAGGCCGACAAGCTGATGGATCAGCTCCTGCACTGGTTCCCGCGCCTAGACCCGGTGCCCGCCTTTTCCTGGGCCGGCACCTTCGCCGAAACCGCCGACGGCCTGCCCTTCTTCGGCCCGCACCCGCAGTGGGGCCCGCGGGTGCATTTCGCCATGGCCTACGGTGGCAACGGCATCACCTATTCGATGATCGGCGCCCAGCTGCTGCGGGCCCGGATCGAGCGGCGCAAGCATGCGCTGGAAGGGCTGTTCGGGTTCGGGCGGTTGTGACCTGCAGCCGGCCGCGGCCGGCTCTACCCCAATCCGGCGCCGACAGGCATCATTCAAGCAACCCCTGCTAGCGTCGGCCTGTACCGCCGCGTGTTGCGCGGCCACCTGTCCGCTGGAGCGCCGTCATGATCCGCCCCCTGACCCTGCTGCTGTGCCTGGCCCTGCCGGGAACCGTGCTGGCCCAGTCCGCCGCTGGCGCTACCGCGCCGCAGGCTGCCGGCCTGGACCTGACGCTGCCGCAGGCGCCGCTGCGCTACCTCAACGACCCGGCCCTGCAGCAGGACCCGCCGGGCACCTATTACGGCGACAAGAGCGGCCCGCGCGTGCACGACGACGCGAAGATCGCCGACGTCACCGACGACAAGGTCAAGGTGTCCGGCAGCTTCACCACCGGCATCGGCTATTCGAAGAACGGCGGCAACAGCCACTACAACGCGGCCACGCTGAATTTGAGCAAGAACTACACCACCGATGAGGGCAAGACCCACGGGGTCAACCTCAACATCCATGTGAGCGAGGGCAAGGGCCCGGGCTTCTTCGGCCCGTATGGCGGCTACTACGGCCGCGGCCCGGGCTATTGGGACTACCCGCCGCCGTACGGCTGGTAGGCCAGCCTCTGTAGAGCCGAGCCCATGCTCGGCTACGGTTGGCCGCAAAGCCGAGCATGGGCTCGGCTCTACAGAGGCCAACGTCAATCCAGCCAGCCATCGCGCTCGCTGTGCAGGATGCGGCCGTCGTAACCGCTCAGGCGCACCTCCACCTTCTGGTTGCGGGCATTGCGGGCTTCCAGCGACCAGGTCGCCCCATCGCGTTCCAGCGAATGGATCTCGCGCAGGCCATGCGACTGCGCCCGTGCCAGCACCTGCTCGGTGGTCAGCAGCGCGCGGCCGCTGTGCTCATCGAAGATCTCGCCGGTCTTCGGGTCCACGTAGACTTCGCTGAAGCGGCCATCGGCGCGGCTCACGTCGGCTTCCCACAGGCCGTCATCGCGTTCGATCTCGTGGATCTGGGTGTAGCCGGCCTTGCGCAGGGTCTGTTCGACCTGGGCCATGCCCAGCGGTGCGGCCTGTGCGGCCGGTGCAATGGCCAGCAGGGCAACGGTGGCGAGGGTGAGCGACTTCAACATGGGGGTTCTCCTGTTCGTGTTCGTGGCCGGACCATCCCGGCAACGCCACGATGCATGCCTCGGTTAACAGCGCCTTAGCCATGGCTGTTAGCCGGCTGTTAGTCATCCCCGGCACACTCGCGCCTGAACCCCTCCTTCTTTCTTTCTGCACCCGCATGCTTCCCACCCTGCCCCTGCTGCTGGCCCTGGCCGGCTCCCCGATCGCCGCCGCGCCCGTACAGGACCCGGCGCAGCAGGTCGCGCGCCGTGCCGTGCAGCAGGGCCGCTACGTGCCGCTGGAAAGCGTGGTGCGCGATGCGCTCAAGCGCTACCCGGGCCAGCTCCTGGAAGTGGAGCTGGACGACGGCGTCTACGAAGTGGAGATCCTGCGCGGCGACGGCGTAGTAGTGGAGCTGGACTATGATGCGCGCAGCGGAAAGCTGCTGAAGACGGAGCTCGACGACTGATGCGCATCCTGTTGGCCGAAGACGATGCCGCACTGGCACAGCGCCTGGTGCCCCTGCTGGAACAGGCCGGCTATGTGGTGGCGGTGGTCGCTGACGGCCGCCAGGCCGAGGAGATCGGCCAGGTCGAAGACCTGCAGGCCGCCATCGTCGACTTGGGCCTGCCCGGGCTGGACGGACTGAGCATGATCGAGCGCTGGCGCGGCAATGGCCGCAGCTTTCCGGTGCTGGTGCTGACCGCGCGGGCGCGCTGGCACGACAAGCTGGCTGGCTTCGATGCCGGCGCCGACGACTACCTGACCAAACCGTTCCAGGCCGACGAACTGGTGCTGCGGCTGCGTGCACTGATCCGTCGCAGCCATGGCCACGCCAGCCCGCGCCTGCACTGCGGCCCGCTGCAGCTGGACGTCAACGCCGGCCGCTTTGAGCTGGATGGGCAGGCGCTGCCGCTCAGTCCGCAGGAGTTCCGCCTGCTCAGCTACTTCATCCATCACAGCGGACAGGTGATCGGCCGCGACCGGCTGGGCGATCAGGTGTTCGACGGTGGCCACGACCCGGACTCCAATGCACTGGACGTGCTGCTCGGACGCGTGCGACGCAAGCTCGGCATCGACCTGATCCAGACCGTGCGCGGCCAGGGCTGGCGGCTGGCCGCGCCGTGAGCCGGCAACCATCGCTGCGACGGCGCCTGCTGCTGGCCGGCGGCGTCGGCCTGCTGCTGGTCTCGCTGCTGGCCAGCGCGTTGCTGGGCGAGCTGTTCAAGCGCAGCGCGCGCGACCGCCTCGACCACGAACTGCAGCAGGACATGCTGACCCTGCTGGCGCAGGCCGAAGTGGATGCGGACGGACAGCTGCGCCTGCGCCAGGAACCCAATGACGCACGCTTCCAGCGCGTGTTCTCCGGTGCCTACTGGCAGATCGCCGGTGCCGATGGCCGCGTGCTGCTGCAGTCACGCTCGCTGTGGGATGAAACCCTGCCGGCGCCGGTTGCCGGGCCGGCCACCCGCAACCTGCCCGGGCCGCTGCAGCAATCCCTGCGCGCACGCGTGCAGCAGGTGCGCCTGCCACGCGCCAGCGAACCGTTCGTGGCCGTGGTTGCCACTGATCGCAGTGCGTTGGATGCGGATGTCGCTGCATTCCGCAAGCGCACCGCCATCGCGCTGGGCGTGCTGGTCGCCGCCTGGCTGGCGGTGCTGGCCAGCCAGGTGCACTTCGGCCTGCGCCCACTGCATCGCCTCGGTGCGCAGCTGGAACGGGTACGGCGCGGCGATGCGCAGCGCATCGAAACCCAAGGGCTGGGCGCGGAAGTCGCACCGCTGGGGGAAGAACTCAACGCGCTGCTGGACCACCAGCAACGCATGGTCGCGCGCGCACGCACCAGTGCACAGGATCTGGCGCATGCGCTGAAAACCCCGCTGAGCGTACTGGCCACCGAAGCCGACGGCGATGGCGCGCACTGGCGGGCCACCGTGCGCGAGCAGAGTGCGCGTATGCAGGCCAGTGTCGACCGTTACCTGGCTGCAGGACTGGCCGCCGACCATCGCCAGCGGACCGGCGTGGCGGCCGTCGCTCAGGCGATGTGCCGGCTGATGGCACGCGTGCATGGCGAACGTGGCATCACGTTCACGGCGGCCGGTATCGAACCGGCGCTGCAGTTCGCCGGTGCCAGTGCGGACTTGGAGGAGATGCTGGGCAACCTGCTGGACAATGCCGGGCGCTGGGCACAGCGGCAGGTCCAGGTCAGCGCGGAAGCCGACGACGGCCAGTTGCGCATTGAGGTCCGCGACGACGGCCCCGGCCTGGCCGCAGACGCCCTGCAACGGGTCACCCAGCGTGGCGTGCGGCTGGATGAGCGCGTGGGCAGCAGTGGATTGGGGCTGGCGATCGTGGGCGATATCGCCGCCAGTTATGGCGGACGCGTGGCGCTGGAGAATGTACAGCTGGGCCTGCGCGCGACGTTGTGGCTGCCGGTGGGGTGAAACGACCAACCTGACGGTGGGTAGTGCCGGCCGCTGGCCGGCAACCACGTGGTCACCAGGAACACCCTGCGGAAGCCGGCCAGCGGCCGGCTCTACCAAGCGCCAATCCGACCGGTCGCCGTGCATCAAGCATCAACGGTGATGCATCCACCAGCAATCAATTGCGTCCAGCACGATGTGGATGATCAGACCGATGCCGAACAACCGCGTTTTCCTCGGTACGCACAGGCCCGCATAGACCGCGATGGCCGGTGCGGTGTGCAGCGGATGGAAACCAATGCTGCAGCGGTTCGGTGCATAGATCGGGTCGGCCAGCAGATGGTCCAGGTCGATGATCCAGCCCAGCAGCATCAACAACCACGCCGAGGCGAAGCGTTTGCGCCAGAACAGCGATGCCAGCAACGCTGGCACGGCGGCATGCAGGAACAGGTGGAAGATCGCGCGCGCGCTCATCGCAACGGTAGCGCCGGGCAAGCCCGGCGCTGTCCATCAGACCAGCGGTTCGTCAGACAGGTAGGTGTAACCGGTCAAGCCGGCTTCCAGCGCGTCCGACAGTTCCTGCGCGCGTTCCGGCGACAGCTGCGCTGCAGCCACGCGCTGCGCATAGGTCGCCCGCAGTTCGTCCAGGCGGTAACCCACGTAGTCCAGCATCACGTCGGTGGTATCGCCACGGCGCTGCTGGGTAATGGCATAGCCATCGGCATCGGCCAGCACTTCCACCGCGTCGGTATCGCCGAACAGGTTGTGGATGTCGCCCAGGATTTCCTGGTAGGCGCCGACCATGAAGAAGCCGATGCGGTAGCTCTCGCCCGGCTTCATCTTGTGCAGCGGCAGCGAGCTGTCCAGGCTCTCGTTCTCGACATAGGTTTCCACCATGCCGTCCGAATCGCAGGTCATGTCGGCGATGATGCCGCGGCGGTCCGGGGTTTCATCCAGGCGCTCGATCGGCACGATCGGGAACACCTGGTCGATCGCCCACACGTCCGGGATCGATTCGAACACGCTGAAGTTGACGAAGTACTTGTCGACCAGGCGCTCGTTCAGTTCATCCAGTACCGGGCGATGGCTCTTCTCGTCATAGCTCAGGCGCGCACGCACGCCGTGGGCGATGGCGTAGAACAGATCGTCGATGCGCGCGCGCTGCGGCAGGTCGATCTGGCCCAGCGCGTAGCTGGCCAGGCCTTCGGCATGGAAATGCTGCGCTTCCTGGAACAGCTCCACCGCCGGGCGCACGTCCAGCTCGTCGTGGATCTCGCGCAGGTGGCGGATCGCCGCCGGCTCGTCGTCGTGCTGGTCCGGCACGCGGCCTTCCTGCGCTTCTTCCACTTCCGACACATTGGCGATCAGCACCGCGTGGTGCGCGGTCATTGCGCGGCCGCACTCGGTGACGATGCGCGGCGGGGTCAGGCCGAATTCTTCGCAGGCATTGGCCAGCGGCTGCACGATGTTGCTGGCGTAGGAATGCAGGCCGTAGTTGATCGAGCAGAAGCTGCGCGAACGGGTGCCTTCATAGTCCACGCCCAGGCCACCGCCCACATCGACGTGGGTGATCTTCGCGCCCAGGCGCGACAGCTCCACGAAGTAGCGGGTGGCTTCGCGCATGCCGTTGGCGATGTCGCGCACGTTGGAGATCTGCGAGCCCATGTGGAAGTGCAGCAGGTTCAGGCAGTCGGCGTACTCGGTGTCACGCAGCGACTTCCACAGGTCCAGCAGCTGGCGCGGCGACAGGCCGAACTTGGCCTTGTCGCCACCGCTGTTCTGCCACTTGCCGGCGCCCAGCGAGGCCAGGCGCATGCGCACGCCCAGGCCCGGCTTCACGTCCAGCGCCTTGGACTCTTCCAGCACCAGCTTCAGCTCGGACGGCTTCTCGATGACGATGAAGGTCTGCAGGCCCAGCTTGCGGCCGATCAGGGCCAGGCGGATGTACTCGCGGTCCTTGTAGCCGTTGCAGACGATCAGCCCGCCCGGGCGCGACAGCGCCAGCACGGCCATCAGCTCGGGCTTGCTGCCCGCTTCCAGGCCGAAGCCCTCGCCGTGGTGGCTGGCCAGGGTGCCGGCCACGCCGCGGGTCTGGTTGACCTTGATCGGGTACACGGCGGTGTAGCCGCCGCTGTACTCCCAGTCCTGCTGGGCCTGGGCGAAGGCCGCCTGCAGCTTGCCCAGGCGCTGGCCGAGGATGTCCGGGAAGCGCACCAGCAGCGGCAGCTTGGCGCCCGCCGCCCGCGCCGCGTCGACCACCTTGGGCAGCGACACCACCGGGCCGTCCGCCCCGGTCGGTCTCACCACCATGTGCCCGGCCTGATCCACGTCGAAGTAACCGTCCGCCCAATGCGGGATCGAGTAGGTCTTGCGGGCTTGGTCGAGGGACCAATCGGTCATTTCAGTCGGCCTTGTTGGCAATAAAAGGGGGGGCATGATAACGCCTATGTGCCCACAGGTTCGTTATCATGCGCGCCCGCGCCCGTGACAGGTTCCAACCTGAACGGGCCGATCCGTCCGGATGTGGCATCTGTGCCACGCGGCCCCGCCCGCCAGCCCGGCTCCACCCCTCCGAACAGGACTGTTTTCCCATGACTGACAGCAACAACTGGTACATCGAACACTTCGAGCGCACCGGCTCGGCCATCGGCTACCGCATCACCGGCAAGCTGGACGAGGTGCAGTCGCCGTTCCAGAAGATCGAGATCTTCCAGACCACCGACTGGGGCAACCTGATGACCATCGACGGGGCCATCATGCTGACCAGCAAGGACAACTTCTTCTACCACGAGATGATCAGCCACCCGGTGCTGTTCACCCACGCCGCGCCCAAGCGCGTGGTGATCATCGGTGGCGGCGACTGCGGCACCCTGCGCGAAGTGCTCAAGCACACCGGCGTGGAGAGCGTGACCCAGTGCGATATCGACGAGCAGGTCACCGTGATGGCGCGCAAGCACTTCCCGGAACTGTGCGACTCCAACGACGACGCCCGCGCCGAGCTGCTGTTCGACGACGGCGTGGCCTACATGGCCAACTGCCCGGCCGGCAGCGTGGACGTGGTGATCGTGGACTCGACCGACCCGGTCGGCCCGGGTGAGGGCCTGTTCAACAAGGCCTTCTACGAGAGCTGCTTCAAGGCCCTGAAGGACGACGGCATCCTGGTGCAGCAGTCCGAGTCGCCGCTGATGCAGCTGGCGCTGATCAACGAAATGCGCACCGAGATGGGCAAGGCCGGCTTCGGTTCGTTCAAGACCCTGCCGTTCCCGCAGCCGTGCTACCCCACCGGCTGGTGGAGCGTGACCATGGCGCGCAAGGGCGACAGCAGCTTCGACTTCCGCCAGGCCGACTCGGCCGCCAAGGCCTTCAACACCCTGTACTACACCGCCGCGCTGCACACCGGCGTACTGGTGACCCCGCCGTTCGTGCAGGCTGCATTGAAGGGTTGATCCAAACAAAAACCCGCGCTGGCGACAGCGCGGGTTTTCTGCTTTCTGTAGAGCCGAGCCCACGCTCGGCTGCTCTTCGGACAGGTTGCGGTAAACCAAGCCGAGCATGGGCTCGGCTCTACAGTTACAGCGCCCAGATACCCGCGATCACCGCCACCACCAGGCCCCACTTGATCAGCTGGTAGGCCACCACGCTGCGCTCGCGCAGTGCCTTGGCCTTCAGGCGCACCTTGTAGACGCTGCCGAATGCCTTGTTGACGCCACCGGTTGGGTCACCCGGCAGGTTGGGCGAGGCGCCGCCGGCCAGCAGCGTGGCCGCCACCGCGCGGTTGAACAGCCCCGGCAGGCCGAAGCGCAGCGGGCGGGCGATGTCGCAGAACAGGATCACGCGGTCCTGCTGGGTCTCGTTGTGCGCATGGTGGATGTAGGTCTCGTCGAACATCATCCACTCGCCGTCGCGCCAGCTCTTCTTGATGCCGTCCACTTCGATGTAGCAGGCATCGTCGTTGGGCGTGCTCAGGCCCAGGTGCAGGCGCAGCGAGCCGGCGAACGGGTCGCGGTGCGGGCGCAGCTCACTGCCCGGCGGCAGCTGCGCGAACATCGCCGCACGCACATCCGGGATCGACTCGATCAGCGCCGTGGTCTTCGGGCACAGCGTCTTCGCCGACGGGTGCGACGGGCCGTACCACTTCAGGTAGAAGCGCTTCCAGCCTCGGCGGAAGAACGAATTGAAGCCGGCATCGTTGAACGTGCTGGAGGCGGCGATCTTCTGCGCGTCGCGCAGCGCCAGCGCCTCGTCGCGGATCATCTGCCAGTTCTGGCGCAGCGGCTCCAGCTGCGGGAACTCCTTGCCCGGGTCCAGGAACGGCGTGGTCGGCACCTTCGAGAACATGTACATGACCACGTTGATCGGGGCCATGAAACTGGAGTGGTCCAGCAGCTGGCGCGACCAGCGCGCGCGGACCTTGCCACGGAAGTGGATGTACAGCACGCAGGCCACGAACAGCGCTGCAATGACGATTTTGATGATCAAAGCACTTTCCTCCAGCCGCGGCCGGAACGGGAAACGGGGCGATGCACGGCCAGGCGGCCAGCACCGGTGGGGAACGCGGCAGGGGACGGGGACGTGCCGGAGGGGGGCGGCCGCCGATGTCGCGGGCTAACAGCTTATGGTCGGCAGGCCGTGCGCCGGGGTCAAGTTGCCCGTGCGCCGCGTTCAGCCGGTTGTGGACGAGGCGCAGGGCTGAGCGCGCAAGCGGTTGATACTAAAGGCCAACTGGAATAAGTGAGACAGAATTGTCCGATTCTGCGCGACGAACTGTTCCAGCCACGGCCCCGACATTTCTCCGACAAATCGTGGAATAGCGAACTGGCGAGTACTAAAATTAACGAAAACTTAGTAACTCCCTGTAACACCGGTTCGCTTGACGCTTTGCGCCACCCACCGGGTCGTCCGAGACCCCGACATGCACCTTCCTGCCCTGCCATCCTCTTCCTGCGGCGATGACGCCGCCTCCCCGCTGCTGCTCAAGCGCGGCGAGCGTTTCCTGGCCCCGGATGTCTACCGCACCTGCCTGGACGGGCGCGAGGCGGTCATCAAGGACTACTCCCGCTACCGCGGCACCCCCGTTTCGCTGATCGCGCGGCTGATGGTGCGCCGTGAAGCACGCATGCTGCAGCGCCTCGGCGGCTGGAAGCATGCCCCCGCACTGCTCGGCACCCTGGGCGGCCTGGCGCTGGGCATGGAGTTCATCCCCGGCCAGACGCTCAGCACCGCGCAGGCCGTCGGCAATGAAGTGTTCGAGCAGCTGCAGCACGCGCTCAGCCGCCTGCACGCCGCCGGCATCACCCACAACGACCTGCATGGCACCAACGTGGTGGTCAGCGGCGGCGTGCCGGTGCTGCTGGACTTCACCTCGGCCTGGCGCGTACCGCGCTGGCTGCGCCGCAACCCACTCAGCCGCCAGCTCAGCCGCAGCGACATGAAGAACCTGCTGAAGATCCGCCAGCGCGTAACCGGCCAGGCCCCGAGTGCCGCGCAGGCCGCGCTGGTGGCCGACCCGGGCTGGGTCGCCGCGGTGCGCCAGGGCTGGAAGCGGTTCTACAAGTGGGCCAAGCGGCGGTAGGGGTCGAGCTCGCTCGACCGCGTTACCGCTCTTTGTAGAGCCGAGCCCGCGCTCGGCTGCTGTTCCTGCATCGCGCGAAATGCAGCCGAGCATCGGCTCGGCTCTACAACATCCCGCCAAACGGGTTACAACGCGTCAGCGTCCAGTTCACCGGTACGAATACGCACCACGCTGCCCAGGTCGTACACGAACACCTTGCCGTCACCGATCTTGCCGGTGCCGGCGGCCTTCACGATCGCCTCAACCACCGCCTCCACCTGGTCATCGGTCACCGCCACTTCCAGCTTCACCTTCGGCAGGAAATCGACCACATACTCCGCGCCACGGTACAGCTCGGTATGGCCCTTCTGGCGACCAAAGCCCTTCACTTCCGTCACCGTGATGCCGGTAACCCCACGCTCGGCCAGTGCTTCGCGCACGTCGTCGAGCTTGAACGGCTTGATCACCGCCATGACCATCTTCATCGTCTATCTCCTGTCTTCCGGCGTGGAGGATAGCGCCTGAACGTGGCCCGTGCGAAGCCGCTGCGGCCTGTCCGGGCAGTGGGTGCCAGCAGTATCCTTGTGTGCGAACGGCCTGCCCGCGCCGGATGCACGGGCCCACCCCCACGGAGCACCCCATGATCGACCTGAACCAAATCGATGACCTCGCCCGCCGCCTCAGCGACCTGGTGCCGCCGGGCCTGCGCGAGTCGCGCGAGGAACTGCAGGCCACCTTCAAGAGCGCGCTGCAGGCGGGGCTGGCCAAACTGGACCTGGTGACGCGCGAAGAGTTTGAAGTGCAGCGTGCTGTGTTGTTGAAGACCCGCGAGAAGTTGGATGCACTGGAAGCGACCGTGCGTGAGCTGGAAAGGCGCTCGACATCAGATTTGAGTTGACGCCACTTTCGCCAGACAGCGAGGCGAAAAGCAGACTACCGCTCATCGTCAAACGCGAAGTGCCTCACGTCCTCGAGATCGAACACGGCACGATCCTGCGTCAGCCGAATCCGGCCGGACACCTGCACGCTGGCAGAGACATTGCACAGGCCAGGACTGTTACGCTCCAGGCATATGCGCTTCTGTTCGGCGTAAAAACGTGCGACCGAACTGGCGGCCCCATGCTTGCCGATATCGAGGATTCGTGCGCCATCGCTACAGCGGGAGTTGCGCAGAACCTCTTCGTGGCGGTTATCCGTTACATATCGAGCTGACAACACGACCTCATCCCGATCATATTTGCCGGGATTCTTAGTGATGGCACACAGCACTTCTTCATAAGGATCGTCTTTTACCGCTGCCGCCCCTACACTGGCATATGCAGATAGCAGCAGGCCCAGCATGGGCACCAATGACGCAGATTTCATAGTCATTTGTCCTTCTCGGTCTTGGGCTGACGCGCTTCCCAGTTTGCAACAGAACCCTCCCCCCTTGGCCTGTTCACCCTTGCTGATGTTGATCCCAAGGCCTTTAGCAACAACCGCCTCCGTGCCGTAAGCACTCCGCTCTGTGGCACGAACCTCATCACTGGTGGCCGCGGCGCGTCCACGCTCCGCCGTATCAATATCGTGCTGATCTTCTTGGGCGATCACCTGCACCCCCGTCTTTGGGCTGTCGACCTTGCTGAGACCGACAGTGACTGTCCCCTTCTGATTGGTATTGGCGAGCGTGACTACCTGTGTTGGAAGCCCATCTGCGGCGTAACTCCAAGTCTGGCTTCCGTTCCTATCGGGGAACGTTAGCGTCGAAATCCTGTTGCGCGCATCGTACGCCCGGTCAATGACCTGTAGCCCTTTTCCTAACAAGCCCCGCCAGCCACTGCCTTTGTGCTCGAAAAGTCCTAGGGAATGGACTGAGGAAGCCATCACAAGGTTTCATGCGTGGTTTAACTCGGCGGGCTGAAGATCGAACCGGCTGTTACCCCACGGCCCCCTCCCCATGATCGACCTGAATCAACTCGATGATCTCGCCCGTCGCCTCAGCGACCTGGTGCCGCCGGGCCTGCGCGAGTCGCGCGAGGAACTGCGGGCCACCTTCAAGAGCGCGCTGCACGCCGGCCTGGCCAAGCTCGACCTGGTCACCCGCGAGGAGTTCGAAGTGCAGCGCGCCGTGCTGCTGAAGACCCGCCAGAAGCTGGACGCACTGGAAACCGCCGTGCGCGAGCTGGAAGGGCGCGGCGCCGCAGAATGAAAAAAGGAGGCGCACTGCGCCTCCCGTTTACAGATTATTTCCCGGATGGGGCCTTGCAGCAAGGCCCACCGGGCGCCCTAGACTCGCCGGCCTGTCGATCCGGCAGGACACGCAGGGGCAGTGCCGATGGCGCAGGACACCGAATGGACACCCGTTTCGCATGACACCTGCGACCAGATCGCCGGGCCGTTCTATCACGGCACCCGCGCTGATCTGGCGGTGGGCGAGCTGCTCAGCGCGGGCTTCCGCTCCAACTATCGCGACAGTGTGGTGATGAACCACATCTACTTCACCACCATTGCCAAGGGCGCCGGGTTGGCTGCAGAGATGGCCCGCGGTGAAGGGCGGCCGCGTGTGTATGTGGTGGAGCCGACCGGGCCGTTTGAAGACGACCCGAACGTGACCAACAAGAAGTTTCCCGGGAACCCGACGCGGTCGTATCGGAGTGCGCAGCCGTTGCGGGTGGTGGGGGAGATTGTGGAGTGGGAGCTGTATGACTCGGAGTTCGTTCGGCAGTTGAAGGCGTTTGTTGCTTCGGGCAGTGGGGAGATCATCAATTGATGACCTACTGGCGTTGGGCGTTGCACACCTCTTCATCGGCTTCATAGATGTCCAGCCCGAGCTCAATGCCGCGCTCTCCCAATGCGAGCAGCGCGCGGGGTGAAAGCGAGACACCGTCGTTGCTGCTGCCCATGAAGAGACCACAGAACAAGTCAGGCCGGAACCGTGCCAATGACTGCCATACGGCGAGATCGCCGGTGAGCTGATCGAGGATCTCGAAGATCTGAGCCTCCAGATCTTCAGGCTCACGATGCTCCGCATCAAGTCGCCAGCTGCCGGTCCTGGCGATACGCACGGTGCCTGATTGGTTGCCTCTGAGTTCCTGGCCCTTGTGATGCGATGCGGTTGGAGTCGCCCCGAGCAAGGCACTGACTTCTTCAGGCAGGAGGTCGTCTCCGAAGAATCTGAGGGTTACCAGGGAATGATCGAATGCGGCCATTGGAATCCAATTGTCCTTTCGGAATCTCTTCCAATCCACACGCCTCATCGACGCAAGGTCAGCTATCAACCGGAAGCGATCGTTAATAGCAGAGCTCAGGCCCAGCTGCGAAGCGGCTTCGGCAGTAATGAGCTCTTTAGCCGCTAAGTCACGTTGTAACGGAAGCTATGCCCGTAGCGGCCCATGCTTGTCCCACCGAAATGCGCATCATCCACGTTAAGAATGCGAGGAAGTGATAGCAATCCTCCTTGCGCGGCCTCAGTAGAATATAGGTGGATAACGCTGACAAAGAGTGCTGCGACGGAGTTTAGGCAGTTCTTCAACGTGGCCTTGTCGAAGTGGTTGTGTCGGTGATGCTTTACCTTATTGTGATCCTGCCACCAGAACGGCGGTGTATTGGCCGTCCAGCTTGTCCATGGGTTGAGCGTAAGACCATACCGAGGAACAAGGACGCTAAAGCCAATAAAATTTGGACAATGCGGCACGATATCCGGGTAGTAAGCGTTGATGCTCGAAGCCTTTGAGGTTGGATTGTGCTTTAAGGCTATCTGCTTGAGGACGACGTCGACCTCGGCACTAGCGCTCAGAAACAGACGAGCTATCTCAATGGAAAAGGTGCCGTCGTTCTGGCCCGATAGATCAACGTACCGGGCGAGCCGATCCAAGTCTTCCTCCAACGCGAGGAAGTAGTTCCAGTGAATTAGTGTGCTTGTTCTGTTGATCGCCACGCCTCCTCCTTGGCGGTGAACTACCCAATAGAAGGACCCTGGGTCCGGTTGTGCTACTTACCCACAAGGCAGCGTATGGGGACTTTCCACCCTTATACACCACGATCTTAGGCCGGCTGCCGCCCGGCTAACAAGCCAGCACAGATGCGGACATCGACCAATCCCTTCCCCATTACCTGCACACGGACGATGATCGGCTCGATCAGTGCCTCATACTTGAGGGGCTGCTTCTTCACGTACGCGTCAAAGCCGAGTAGATAGTCGCGATAGGCCCCAGAGGCCAGTAGGTCCACTGGAGTCATGGGCGCAGTCCCAGCTTGGGAATCCCAGAATTTCGCTCAAGGGACCTACGAAGAAGTTCTAGCGAGCCCTTGTAATTCCTGTAGCAAAGGGCATACGCTGACTGCGGCGCCCGCCTTGCTTGCACACGAGCAAAAACAGGCCGTACCCATGATCGACTCTACTTCTGGCCAGCTGCCGGGGACTTAAACGTGTGCGCCAGCCCCGGATCGGCTTGGCCGTCGAGGATGAGTCATGACCATCAAGCAATATGCGTTTCTTGTCCATGCGCACCTTCGGGCGCAGGGCTGTACGTCGCTTACCCGTAGCCAAGTCCACGAACTGCTGGCGGCCGCCGCTGGCTTCTCTACCCATGCAGCCTTCCATCACCAGGCCGCATGGTGCGACGTCGCTTGGCGCGACACCGGGCTCGTGGCGGATGAAGGCAGGATCATCCAGCGATGTCTGCAGTTTGGGATCTCACCCGAGGAGGCAAAGCGCGTGGCCCCGTGCTTAGCCAACTTCCTCGAAGCATCCGGCTACGCACCGGTCCGTTTTGACGAGATCATTGCAGCGCTGGCAAGCGATGAAGAGGAGTGGATGGAGATCGACGAGCGGGAGTCGCCTGTCGTCGACACTTGGATCTCGACCATCCTGAGCAGCCGCATCCTGCAAGACTTTGATGCGCTGCGCGGCGAGCTCCCTCTGCTGCTCGAGGGATTGGAGGCAGCCGCGGCGCGGGGCGTTCCCGCAGCGCACTTGGCAACTGCGTACGTACTCGATGCGTATGGCGATCTGTCAGAAGAAGACGGCGACCGTTTCGGTCGGGAGCTGCGCCGACGTGGCCAGTGGTCGACCGAGCCCGTGAGTTTCGCAGAGATCGCCGACGGCGTAGACAGCTTCATTCAGGTCGTGACCAAGCATCGGTACCACCTCCTTGAGGCGGCACGGGGCAAGGACAGGCGTGCGCTGTTGCTCACAGCGGAGCGCTACGGAGATCCCGGTGTGCTCGAGCTTGAGCCGTCGGATGATATGGATGCATATGAAATGGCTGACTTGGCCGATGCGAATGGTCGACCCGAGCTGGCCCATCAATGGCTGGCCGTACGCGCGCGCTCGGGAGACCTATCTGCCATGCGTACACTTATTGAAAACCACAACGAGACGCCGTTCCGCGCTTGGGTCTGGATACATCTCTCGCGTATGCTGGGTCGAGACCTGAGCCAGGATCGATTTGAAGCGATCGACGAATACGGTGGGCCGTACGACGACGATGTGGGCGGGCCAGCGTATGTTGGGGGAGAGGATGGAATCGAATTGGTGCCCCTTGCAGCCGATGAGAACAGGCGCGCCGAAGAAGAGGCTGCCCAGCTGTTCGCCGTAATCGAAGAGCGCTATGAACTGAATTGATCAATTTTGGTACTGGGTGGGTTCCAGCTAAGGGGCCCGCCCAGGAACTCGCGGGGAGTGCGCTGCACGCCGTCCGTACACCAGAATGCCTTTCCATCAAAGCGCCGGCTGCGCCTTCAGCGCGCTTGAATCCCTTCGCAGTAGGTACAGCGCAACCAAGAACGGCCACAGCGAGTTGATCGACGAAAACACGCGCTGGGTCAATCCCCTGAACCCCTCCGGGTCCGCTCCCACCACGTTCAACCAGAGATAGACGATGCCCCCGATGCTCACCACAGCGGTCACGGCGTACGCCCTTCGGTTGGCAGACCATGCACTCAACTCGATGTGTGACATCGCCGGTGCAATGATGTTGGCGATACCGATGGTGTAAAAGCCGTGCATCGGATGGCCCATGGGCCAGAGCCCGTTGGTCAGCATGGAGATGCCAAATACCATCCAGCAGATCGCGCCTACGGCAATCCGGCGACCGGACTCCCGCCATACCCCGATGGAGAACGCCACGAAGCCTACGCCAGAGCCGATGGCGGCAATCCTGGCGCCGATGCTTGCAAGCGTCGGCGCCTGCAGCAGCTCGCTGGCGTGCTGTGCAAGCGGGTTGTAGCCCGGCGCGAACACGGCGGCAACGCTGGTCCAGAACAGGAACCACGGGAGCGGGAGCAGACCCGCAGACAGAAGAAGTCGATTGCGGCGTAACACGTAAAGTGATCCTTGTAGCGGCCTGCGCCAGTGGGTGGAGTCCGTTCAAACGCCGCAGAACCTTCCTGCTGCGGGCAGAACAGTTCTGAGTGACTACAGCGGTAGTCAGATTCTGCGTGGCGCCCCGCGGGGTCAATAGGCAGAAAGTCACTCACGCATAGAGGCGAAATACGTGGCATCCATCAGCGACCGTCGGACCAATGCTGTCGCATTTGCCGCTCCCTGCGTCTCTGGCGGAAGGTTCTGACGACTCCGTCCCAGAAGTGCCGCTGCGCCAAGCACGCCAAGGCTCTCGCCGCTTTCCTCGCTATGCGACAATGCCAAAAACGTCTCGGGTTTTGGCGGCATTGACCCCTACCCGTTGGCATTCCGAACAAAAGCAGGTAATCGTTACTGCGCCACCGTGCATCGGTGGTCGGGACTCGAAAGCCCGTTTTGTTGGGAAGTAGTTTGCGCTTGCCAGCCGGCACCACCGCGCGTGGTGCCGGCTGGCAATCCGTCTGCCGGCTATGGCGGGCGGGGCGTGGGGGTCCTGTACCCGCCGGTTCCCAACATCCGGTTTTCGAGCCACGCTCTGCCCGCCACCTTTATCGGTGGCGGCGTCCGCCTGCTTGCACGGAGCCCGCCATGACCACACCGCACTCCCCGCCCCCGCGCCCGATCCAGGAAGCGCCGTCACCCGCGCCCGCGCTGGACCCCAACAGCCTCATCGCCATCCTGCACGCCATCGGTGCGGGCGCTGCGGCCGACGGCCAGCCCTGGCCCGAGCGGCACCATCTACGCAGCCGGCAGATGGCGTTGTCCGACGCCGACTGCGCACTCACCGGCCAGCGCATCGTGCAGGAGATCCTGCTGGCGGCCGAGCGCACGCGCCAGAACGGCGAGCCGGAGCAGTACGTGGGCGACCGGGTGATGGAGGGGCTGGTGATGGCCGATCTCGCGCTGACCGCCTTCATCCACGAGCGGATGCGACCCAAGGACTGAGCGCGCTTATGGCGCGGACCTTTCTGCCTGTGTGCGGGGTGACGAATGAAGATGCACGGCCTTGCCGCTGCGGCGGTGTGCATCGCGGTGATCGGCGCGATGTGGGTGGAGTGGCCTGAGCCTGCGAGCGATCAGGTGTGGGCCTACCAGAAGCTGCAGCCGGACGATTACCGCCTGCTGCACAGTGATGCGCTCGGCTTCGTGACCGCGAAGGCCCACGAGGGTTTTGAACTGCATACACGCCATGCCAGAGCAACGTCCTTCGAGATCCGATGCAAGCGCGTGCTGGTGATGGAGGTGGAGAATGCGCCCTCGCGCGTGCTGATCCGCATGCCCGCCGATGCACGGTGGCGGGCGCCGGACATCGAGCGTCTGCGCACCAGCTTCGAGCGCTGGCTGGATCTGCATCAGAGCCAGGGGCGGTTGCTGGTGGAAAGTGCGGGGCCTTCGTGGGTTGAGGCGCGGTTTGGGCGCTTCAATGGGGCGATGCCTGATGAGCAGCGGTGTCTACTTGGGGCGCCGCACCGCGATTGACGAGAATCCCCCCGACCGGCCATCCATAACACGAAGCCACCGAAAGCTCTCTCGACAGCAAAGGCGACTCCTGGTCTCACCCGCGCCACAGGCGGTGCCCCTGCCATCCTGCCGCAGCCCCGAGGCTCTTCACTCGAACTTCGTTCGTCAGGCCAGCCGCGAGGTGGGCATCGACACGTTCACGCCAATCCTTGGAATCAGCGGTTGTCGCTTCCAGAAGTTTGCGAAGCAGGAGCAACAGAAAGAAGGAGCGGTTCGGCGCATACGGTGCCTCATGTTCAGACCATCCCGCCGACCGAGGACGAACCGCCGAAACACCGAGCTCCTTGTTCCAAAGCCTGCTGTGATGTGCAACGACGTTTCGCGCCACGCTGGTGACATGCAGCCAGTTCGCGAAGACGGGGGCTGCCAGGCCCATCTCACCCGCAACAGCTTTCTGCTCACGGGTACGAAGCGCTTTGTAGAGGCGGGAGAGCGACCCCAGCGACATGACTTCCGTTGCCATCCAAACCGGTACTTTGGGAAACGCCGGTGAGGTGTACTTGTCCCGGTAGTGCCGAATGAACGTCTCCCTGGAGCGCACCACTTCACTTTCGACGCCATCCAGCCAATCTGCATGCTCCTGTCCAGCGAAGGTCAGATTACACGCTTCCAGATGGCCGAAGGCGCCGCTCGCATGCGCAAAGTGGTACGTGAGCACGGTCCGCGTTGCGACCTCGATATGGCCGACGGCCTCCATCACCAGGTCTCTAAGCGCTCTATCGAACTCATAGAGGCTTATCGCTTCTTCGAATGTCGCTTGATCGCGGAAATTGTCGCTACCGGGCATGCGCTGTGTGTAGAGATAGCCCATAAGACGATAGTAGCCGACACGCTGCAGGTATCGATTGGCATTGGCGGTATCACCAATGGCAAGCCCGCGCTGCTGGAGCAGATCCAACTGTTCCTGAATCGACAGGGGCGGTTTGCGGTAGCGGGTCATCCCGACTCCAATCAGCAGGCAAAAAAAACCCGCCAATTTGAGCATGTCGCGAACTAGCGCGTCAGAGGCTTGGCGGGTGTGTTGGGTGAATTTTAGCGCCCCTTTTGCTTACCTTCAAGTAAATGTGTGTAGTTCTGGTGAAATGTAAATGCCTGTACGAAAAGCACTTCATGGGGAATTTTCTTGGATTTCCGCAGTCTCCTGGGCGCAGATACAGTGAGGTGAAAGGCCGGCCCGGGCGAGCGGCAACGGCCTATTCCCCGGCGTTGTTCCACGTCATATCGGTTGAGTTCCGACACTCGATCGCGGACACCGGCCGCTATGAAGCGCGCAGGCGCACTCCAACGGTCTGCCGGAATCCCCCTAGCCGCTTCACCTGAAATCCCCGATATCCCACGCGGAACGCCTGCCGCACCATCAAGCGCCCCTCCGCAGGAAACCACACATGAGCCTGGCGCTGGTCCACAGCCGTGCCCGCGCCGGGGTCGATGCCCCGCTGGTGCGGGTGGAAGTGCATCTCTCCGGTGGCCTGCCCGCCACCCAGATTGTCGGCCTGGCCGAGACCAGCGTGCGTGAATCCCGTGAGCGCGTGCGTGCCGCCCTTCTTTGCGCGCGCTTCGACTTTCCGCAGCGACGCATCACGCTCAACCTCGCGCCCGCTGACCTGCCCAAGGAAGGCGGGCGTTACGACCTGGCCATCGCGTTGGGCATTCTGGCAGCCAGTGGCCAGATCGATCCGCAGTCGCTGCTGCAATACGAGTTCCTGGGTGAGCTTGGCCTGACCGGCGAGCTGAGGCCGGTGGCCGGCGCGCTGCCGGCGGCGATTGCGGCGGCTGATGCCGGGCGCATCCTGGTGGTGCCGCCGGGCAATGCCGCCGAGGCGGCCCTGGCCGAGCACGCCGATGTGCGCGTGGCCCGCACGCTGCTGGAGTGCTGCGCCGGGTTGGGCAATCCGCGTCTGTTGCCGTCCGTGGAGCGCGTGGACACGACACCGTTGCCACTGCCCGATCTGGCCGACGTGCGCGGGCAGGCGCACGCACGTCGTGCGTTGGAAGTGGCCGCAGCGGGTGGTCACCATCTTCTGCTGATCGGTAGCCCTGGCTGCGGCAAGACATTGCTGGCGTCACGCCTGCCCAGCCTGTTGCCGGACACCGAGGAAGCCGAGGCGCTGCAGCTGGCCGCGATTGCGTCGGTGAGTGGCGAAGGGCTGGACCCGCGGCGCTGGCGACAGCGTCCGTTCCGGGCGCCGCACCACAGCGCGAGTGCGGCGGCGCTGGTGGGTGGGGGCAATCCGCCCTGCCCCGGCGAGATCTCGCTGGCCCATCACGGCGTGCTGTTCCTGGATGAGCTACCAGAGTGGAACCGCAGTGCGTTGGAAACCCTGCGAGAGCCGCTGGAATCCGGCCACATCCGCATCGCCCGCGCGGCACGCAGCGTGCAGTACCCGGCGCGCTTCCAGCTGGTGGCTGCGATGAATCCTTGCCCCTGTGGCTGGGCCGGCGACCGCAGTAACCGCTGCCTGTGCAGTGATGAGCGCATCAACCGCTACCGTGCGCGGGTTTCTGGCCCGCTGCTGGACCGCATCGACCTGCATATCAGTGTGGCGCGTATGGACGCAGTGGAGTTGCGGGAGAGCACGCCACTGGGTGAGCCCAGTGCTGCGGTACGTGCACGGGTGGAAGCCGCCCATGCCCGGCAGCAGGCGCGTGGCGGGCTCAATGCGCATCTCCCGCCAGCGGCGCTGCGGGCGTGTACCCGACTGAGCGAGGGCGATCAGGACATGCTTGAACAGGCCATCGAGCGTCTGCAGCTTTCCGCACGTGCGATGTACCGGATTCTGCGCGTGGCGCGCACGATTGCGGATCTGGCGGGTTGTGAGGGTATTCAGACCGCGCATCTGGCTGAGGCGATCGGGTATCGGCAGTTGGATCGGGGAAAGCCTTAGAAATGCCGGTCGGGTTGGCTATTGGTAGAGTCGACCGTTGGTCGACTCTCGCGCGAAGCGCGGCCTTCTGAGAGGTAGATGCGAAGAGCGGTCGACTAACAGTCGACCCCACCAAGGGCAGGCATCAGGCTGCCGAATGCACCCGTCCCCGCTTCGCCAGCAACGCCACCCGACGGCTGACCAGCGCATGGAGCTCCGCCAGCTCCGATGCCCGGCCAGCCGTCATGTTGTCGCCGAACAACACCCGCGACAACGCCGCCTCGTCGCTGTCGTGCGGGTGCTGCCAGCGGTCGCGATACACCTTCTGGCACACCAGCCAGGCCCGGCGCAGCCCACCGCCGGGCAGCGGGCGGACCACGCGTTCGTAGACGTGCCAGAACTGGTACTCGGCCTGCAGGTCGATCACAGGTGCCACGGACGGCGCCTGCCGGGGCCGTCCTGGGCCTCGGATGCCGAACAACCGGGTTGGCGGGGTCTGCTGTGCCATGCGCACAGGATGACCCAGCAACATTGTGGGAACCTTGCGTCGCCGCCAGAAAATCCCTGTTGATTGCGCAAGGCGGGGTTTGGGCGTTTCTAGGGGGTCAGAACGCCATCGAGGTACTGAACATCAGCTGCCGTGGCGCGCTGCGCTGCAGAGTCTGGTAGTCCCCCGAAAACGACGAGCCGGCGATAGTGGCGGTGCCGATGTTGTGGCGATTGAACAGGTTGCTCACGTCCAGCCGCAGCTCCAGCCCGGGCACTGGGCTGTCCGCACCGAATCGATACGCAGCATAGGTGTTGACCTGCCAGAACGTGGGCACGCGGATGTCGTTCTCGTAGGTGAAGGGCTGGCGCAGGTACGAGGTGCTGGTGGCACCGAAACGCCAGTCACCGAAGTGGGCGGACAGGTCGCTGACCAGCGAGATCTGTGGGTAGCCCGGCTGGGCGTTGCCCTTGATCGGGTACACCGTGTCACCCACCGCGAAATCGCTGTCGTAGTACGAACGGGCCACGGCCACGCCCTGGTAGAACTGCAGGTGATCGCTCAGGTCGGCGGTGATGCCAAGGTCGGCACCGATCACGTGCATCTTCGGCATCAGCCGAACCGTGTTGATCTGCGCGAACTGGGTGCCGATGGCGGCCGACAGCAGGCGGTTGCGGATGTCGTTGTAGAACACGTCGCCGGTAATCGTCAGCCGGTCGAAGCGATGCGATGCGCCCACGGTAAGGTTCCAGTTCTTCTCCGGGCGCAGCGTGCCGGCCACGCGGTCGAACTCCTCCTGGTCGGTGATGGTCCACGCCGAGGCGGTGTAGCCGATGTTGCCGCGCTGGGCCACGCGGTAGCCGTTCATGGTATTGGCCAGGTCGATGAAGGCATCGGTGGATTCGGTCGGGCTCCAGAACAGCGAGACATGCGGCAGGAAGTTGCTCTTCGCGCGCAGCGTGCCGTTCACCGGACGATCCCTGGCATCACCGAGGCCGCCACCGCGGGTGCGGAAGTCCACGGCCTTGAAGCCAACACCCAGCTTCAGCGTGTCGTTCAACACGATGTCGTCCTGCAGGTAGAACTGGCGAGAGCGGGTTACCCAGCTCGATGCGTTGTCGGTCTTGAACGCGGGGCCGTACACATCGAACGGACCGGTGGCCTTCAGCGGCGGGCCCTCGCCCAGCAGTGGCTGCTGGTACCACTCGGTCTTGGCGGCAGCCTTGCTCTTCTCCTGCCAGAAACCGGCGGTGAAGGTGTGCGCGCCGGTCTCGAACTGCACGTTGACCATGCCGCCCAGCCGGTTGAGGCGCGGCGTCTGCACCTGTTCGGAGAACGGTGCGCCGTTGGGTGACGGTACGGTCGGGTCGGCCAGCGTGGCCTGGGTGTGGCTGTTCGCGTTGTACAGCTGCACGTTGCCGCTCAGTGCCGGGGTGATCTGGAAGCGATGGTTGATCGAGGAAACGCGGTCGCGGGTGATTTGGCCGGTGTCGTACGGAATCAGTTCGGACAGCTCACCGCAGGTGTAGGCGCCGCAGGACTGGTCCGCATTCTCCGGTGAGGCCACGTACCAGGCCCACGCATAATCGGGATAGAAGATGTCGGCCTTCCAGCCCAGCTTGCGGATCATGTCGAAGGAGATGTTGTTGTAGCCCCAGACCTTGGCCTTGCTGTCGGACAGGAACACGGTGACATCGCCCCAGGCGACGTCCTGCTGCAGCTTCAGGTCACCGCGCAGGAAATTCTGCGTGCCCTCGCCCTGATACTTGTCGGCGGACACGCGCTGCAGGTCGACCAGCACTTTCGGGCCCTGCTCGCCGAGCTGGCCGGTCTGCCCCGATACGGTGGTGACCAACGTGTTGTTGCTGCCCACACCCTGCTTCACGCGCAGGCTGGGCGTGTCCTGCAGGTCGCGCAGGCGGTATTCCAGGCTGCCGCCGTTGACGCTGCTGGAGAACACGCCGACCGGTGCGCCGCCAGGGCTGACCGTGATCGCGCCGATGCCATCGGGCACGCCCACGTTCACCACGCTGGTGCCGGTAAGCGAGAGGAAGCCGTTGTCGTTCAGCGGCACGCCCTCGAAGGTGATGCCCATTTCATTCATGTGGAAGCCGCGCACGAACAGGCTGGTGGCCGAGATATCCAGGCCCAGCCCGTCGGTGGCGGTGTAGCTGGCGCCCGGCACCTGCTTGAGCATGGCCAAGCCGTTGTTGCCGGTGACCATCGCGTCGAGGTCTTCGGCCTTGATGATGTAGCGGTTGGGACCAACCACCTGGGTCGGTGCCACGGCCGCACCGCGCGGTGTGGCGATGACCTGCAGGGCGTTGAGCGTGGTGGGCGTGTCGAGCGCGGCGTCGTGCGTTTCTGCGGCGTACGCAGGTGTGGTGATGGCCGCGATGATGGCCAGGGCAAGGCGCGTCGTGGGTGGGGTGTTCATGGGCAGATCCAGGTGCAGGGAGAGAGCGGCGCAGGCGCACGCCCAGCGCGTTGCAGCACCGGTGTCGGTACCCTGGCTGGCGGTGCGATTGCGTTGAGGGAGTGACGGCGCGGTGCGCGACGGTCAGCAGAGGAAGACGATCCTCTGCCTCAAAATTCGATGGAGTGATTTCGACGTGCGAAATTCTTGCATCGCACTGCCGCATTCGCTATTGCACGGTGGTACAGCGCGGCTATACGCGGGTATCGTCCTGTCCGGTATCTTCAGATACCCGATTCCAGATTGACAGGAGCCTTGATGATCCGCTGGACCACCTGGAAAGCAATAGCCACCGTTGGCATGATGTCGCTTTCGTGCATGGAAACTGCGCTATCGCACGACAGAGTTGAAGTGCGTTCCCCACAGCGTCTGGATGTCCTGATCGACGCGCTCGTCACCACGCCGTCGCCGATCAGCCCGGCCCAGTTGCATGAGCTGGGCATCATCGCGCCGTTTTCATTTGAGAAGGATGCAGGACCGCGCATCTACCGGTCACAGCCGATGCTGACCGCCGATGGCTTTGCCATCGATAACGTGGAGTATCGCGTTATACGCGGCAAGGACGATGAAATCCGCCTTCTGTTCGTCACGTTCGTGGATACGCCATGCTTCCCACTGGAGCGGTTGGCTATGCGTTACACCCTGCAGCCATTCATCTATCCACCCAGCCATGGTGCGCCATTGATCGCGCGGAACCACGAGCAGCACCATTCGCTCACCGTAGGAGCGCAGGAGATCATCGTCCGCAGCCAGCGCGATGCTCCGCACTGCGTGCTGGGCCTGAGGCGCTGAGCGCCGCTTGGCGCCTCAACGCAATACGTAGGTCTCAATGGCGCGCGCCACGCCTTCATCGGCATTGCTGCTGGTCTCGAACCGCGCCACCGCCTTCACCGCGTCGATGGCATTGCCCATCGCCACGCTGGTGCCGGCGTACTGCAGCATGGTCAGGTCGTTCTCCTGGTCGCCGATGGCCATCACGTTGGCACGGTCGATGCCCAGGTGCTCGGCCAGCTTCTGCAGGCTCGGGCCCTTGCCGGCGCGGTGGTCGAACACTTCCAGGAAGAACGGCGCGCTCTTCAGTACCGCGAAGCGCTCGGTCAGTTCGCTCGGCAGGCGCGCGATGGCGGCATCCAGCACGTCCGGCGCGTCGATCATCATCAGCTTGATGAAGGACATCGATGGATCCATGTCCTCCACGCGGCGGTACGACAGCGGCATCCGCGAGAGATGCGAGTCGGCCACGGTGTAGTAGCTGATGTCCTGGTTGGGCGTGTACATGCGCCGGCTGTCCAGCGCCTGGAAGTGCACGCCCAGGTCGCGGGCGACCTGCTCGCAGAACAGGAAGTCGTCGAAGCTGAGCGGATACTCGACCACGGTTTCGCGCGTGCCGATGCGCTGCACCAGGCCGCCATTGCAGGCGATGCAGTAGTCGTCGTTGCCGTTGATGCCGAGCTCGTGCAGGTACGGCGCCAGGCCGGGGACCGGGCGGCCACTGGTCAGCACGATGTGCACGCCCAGTGCGCGCGCCTGCGCGATGGCCTGCCGAGCGCGTGCGGTGAGCTGGTGCGACGTGTCCAGCAGCGTGCCATCCATGTCGATGGCGACCAGTTCGATGGTCGATTGCCGGCGGCCCATGTCCATTGCGTTCAACTCGTGCGGGGCACGCCAGTTTACCCCCTCATGCCCGGTTCACCTCTTTGCCCACGTTGGCCGGGATACTGCGGGAGCCTGTGCGTCCCCCACCGCAGGACGGCCCGTTGACCGCCCTTCCCTGGAGAACCTTGCGACGCATGACCTACCGTGCCCCCGAAACCAATGACAGCGCGCCCCTGGCCCAGCAGATCGAACAGATGATCGACGAGCTGCCCGGCGACCAGGTGAGCGTCGGCACCCTGCTCAGCGCGCTGGGCGATGAGGGCCTGCTGCTGATCGTGATCCTGCTCTCGGCCATCTTCATCATTCCGGTGTCGATTCCCGGGCTGAGTACGGTGTTTGGCGCCTCGATCCTGCTGATCGGCCTGAGCCGGGTGCGCAACCGCCCGCTGTGGGTGCCACAGAAGCTGGCCCGCCGCGAGATCGCCACCGACAAGCTGAAGGCCAACCTCAGCCGTGCGCTGAAATGGGTGCACCGCATGGAGCGGCTGTCGCGGCCGATGCGGCTTGCGGTGATGGTGCGCTCGAAGAAGATGATGCGCCTGAACAACCTGATGCTGGTGTTCGCGACCTTGCTGCTGATGGCGCCGGCCGGACCGATTCCCTTCAGCAACACGCTGCCGGCGCTGGCGCTGATGTCGTTTGCGATTGGCTTCATCCAGCGCGATGGTGCGGCGGTGGCGGCCGGTTACGGCTTCGTGGTGGCCACGGTGGTGTATTTCGGCGTGCTGCTGGGCGGCGTGGGATTTGCTGCGGAATCGGTGTTCAGCGGGTTCCGCAGCAGTACCGCGGAACTGTAGAGCCGAGCCCACGCTCGGCTTCTCTTCAACCTGTACGCGGAAACCCCGCGCTGCGCACGTAAGCCGAGCATGGGCTCGGCTCTACAGAATTACTTGGCCGACACCCGCCACACCACGTCGCCCACGTCGTCGGCGACCAGCAGCGCGCCCTCGGCGTCCATGGCCATGCCCACCGGTGCGCCCATCAGGGTCTTCTCGTCCTTTGAGGCGAAGCCGCTCACCACGGTCTGCGGGCGCCCGGTCGGCTTGCCGTCCTTGAACGGTACATACACCACTTCGTAGCCGCTCAGCGGTGAACGGTCCCAGCTGCCGTGCTCGCCGATGAAGGCACCGCCGTGGTACTGCGCCGGCAGTGCCTGTCCGGTGTAGAACAACAGGCCCAGGGGTGCCACGTGCGAGCCGATGGCATAGTCCGGCACGATCGCCTTGGCCACCAGGTCCGGCCGCTGCGGCTGCACGCGTTCGTCCACGTGCTGGCCGTAGTAGCTGTAGGGCCAGCCGTAGAAGCCATCTTCCTTCACCGAGGTGAGGTAGTCCGGCACCAGGTCGGCACCGATCTCATCGCGCTCGTTTGCCACGGCCCACAGCTGGCCAGTGCTCGGCTCCCAGTCCAGCCCGGTCGGATTGCGGATGCCCGAGGCGTAGATGCGGCTGCCGCGGGTGGCCACATCCACTTCCAGCACCACCGCACGGCGGTATTCGACGGCCAGGCCGTTCTCGGTGATGTTGCTGTTGGAGCCCACGCCCACATACAGCTTGCGGCCATCACGGCTGGCCAGCAGTTCCTTGGTCCAGTGGTGGTTGATGGTGCTAGGCAGGTCGGTGAACTCGCGGCCCTTGTCGGACATGCGGGTTTCGCCGGGCACGTAGTGGTACTGCATGATGTTGCCGGTGTTGGCCACGTACAGCGTGTCGCCGATCAGCTGGATGCCGAACGGCGAATGCAGGCCCTCGATGTAGACATGCTGGGTCCAGGTGTTCGTTCCCGGCGAGCGGCGCAGCAGGGTGACCCGGTTGCCGCCCTTGCCGGCCTTGCCCGAGCGCGCCTTCACCTTGCCGGCGATCCACTGCTTGGGCGTGGTGACCGGTTCTTCGCCGGGGCCGTTGCCCTCCACCACCAGTACATCGCCATTGGGCAGGGTCAGCAGCCGCCGCGGATGCTGCAGGTTGGCGGCGATGCGTTCGATCTTCAGGCCCTCGGCCACCGTGGGGGTCTGTCCATCAGCCCAGCCGACGCCCTTGGGCACCTGCATCGGCGGCATCAGGAAGTTGGCCGGCTTGGGCAGTGGCGGTTGCGGGCCCGACTGGTCGGCGGGATGGTATTCAGCCTTGCCGGCGCAGGCCGACAGCATCACGGCCAGCGCCAGGGCGCCCATGGTGGGCAGGATGTGCTTAGCCATGACGACCTCCCTGCAGCACCGGCGGCTGCAGTGACAGCAGGATCAGGCCCAGGGCAATCAGGGCCACGGTCAGCGCCGACAGGATCGTGCCCGGCACCGCAACGGCGTACGCATCGCGGCTGTGCACGAAGGCGTTCCAGATGGCCAGCACCACCGCGACCAGGTTGAGCAAGAAGTCGATGCGGTCGATGCGGGTGGCCGTGCCGTTGCGGCGCCAGACCGCGAACAGGTTGATCAGGCGCGGCACGATGGCGATCAGCAGGCCGAAGGTGATCAGCCAGGCGGCTGCCTTGCCCCACATCACCTCGGCGCTGTTGAGGTAGATCGCGTCGAAGATCAGTGCGCCGACGAAGAAACCGAAGGGTATCGGGTTCAACAGGCTGAACAGTGTGGTGCCGAGGCCGCGATGGGCCTGGGCGAGCGGATTGACCATCATCGTGCTCCGTGCGGAAGGGTGCACGGGCTGTAGTAGCACAGCGCGATGTGAGGGCGCGCGATGATGCCCCGGCGGGGCTTCCACACCCACCGGGCAGGCACCGCGCTACGCGGGCTCGTCCTCGCGCACCTCGTGGAAGGGCAGCATCGTCTCGAAGCCGAATTCGTGTTCCATGCTGGTGCGGACCAGGCCGCCGATGGCGTAGCGGCTGGTGTTGGCATGCACGTCTATGCCACCGGGCCGCCACTCGGTGCGCAGATGCAGCGTCTCTGCGCGTCGCATGACGATCCGTTCCTCCTGCAGCAGTGCGCGACGGTATTTCTTCATCAGCAGGCGCAGCGGTTTCACCGTGGTGATGCCGAATGCTGCCAGTTCGGGCAGCAACTCGGCGATATCGGCATCGTCGCCATAGTCGTGGCTGCGCGTATGCACGGACAGCACCACCTTGCGGATGACGGCAACCGAGAGCGGAGTCTGGTCCGCGCGTGCACGGGCACGCTGGCGTGCCTTCTTCATGTGTGACTTCACCTGCATGCGATTACCCAGGTTTCCCGTACCTCGAAGCAAGCACGCGATGATGGCGTGAAGGCATTCGAGTGCCCCGTCATAACTTGACGTACTAAGCGTTTGTGACGCAATTGGCACATTCGCACATTGCGGGTGTGAAGAGGTAGGGGGTTGTTCGTTGTGTCGCGTTTGGCTCGTTGCGATGGGGCAGTTCCGCCCCGCCGTCCTGCCATGCCGATTCACAACAGAAGGATTCGTGTATGAAGCGACACACGCAACGCTCCGCGCCACCGCGCTCTGCGCGCCTGGCCCTCGCCACTGCCCTGGTACTGGGCAGCCTGGCCGTCACCGCCCAGGCCCAACAGGCCGATCCACTGGCGGGGATACAGTGGCACCTGCTCAACACCGGGCAGACGGTCCCGGCTGACACACTGCCGGTGGCAGGCAACGACCTGAACGTGGATGGCCTGTTCCGCAATGGCATCCGTGGCCAGGGCGTCACCATCGCCATCGTCGACGACGGCCTGCAGATCGCGCACCCGGACCTTGCGGCCAACGTGGCCGCTGTAGCCGGCAAGAACTTCACCAATGGCTCGAACAACCCCACCCCGACCAATCCCGATGTCGACAACCACGGCACCATGGTCGGCGGTATCGCCGGTGCGGTGGGCGCCAACAACCTGGGCGTGCGCGGCGTAGCCCCGGCGGCGACGCTGAAGGGCTTCAACCCGATTTCGCGCTCGGCCCTGGGCAACCAGCAGAGCAACATCGAGTACGCCTGGTGGGACGGCGCGGAATCGGCCGACGTGCAGGTGTTCAACAACAGCTGGGGCGCCGGCCCGGGCAATCCGAACCTGCCGCTGGCGTACAGCGAAAACACGATACGGTCGTACGAGCAGGCACTGTCGGGTACGCGCGGTGGCCGCGGCGGCATCTACGTGAAGTCGGCCGGCAACAACTTCAACAATGCCTCCATCAGCCAGACCCAGGATGTCTGCACCACCGACACCAAGAACCGCAACACCGGCTGCGTGCCGGCCGGCCGTGATCCGCGCAACAACCTGTTCAACGTGATCACGGTAGGCGCGGTGCGCGCCGATGGCGTGCGCTCGTCTTACTCCTCCACCGGCTCGGCCTTGTGGGTGTCGGCCTTTGGTGGTGAGTACGGCCTGCAGGCACAGTTTGCGCCCGGCCTGGTGGCGCGCGCATACGACCCGGCGATCGTCACCACCGACGTGACCGGGTGCGCGCAGGGCAGCAACAAGAACACCAACCGCCAGAACACCCTGGACAGCAATCTGTCGGCCATCGACAGCACCTGCAACTACACCGCCAAGATGAACGGCACCTCGGCGTCGGCGCCGATGGTATCGGGCGTGGCGGCACTGGTGCTGGAAGCCAATCCGAACCTGTCCTATCGCGATGTGAAGTACATCCTGGCCACCACCGCCACCCGCAACCACCCGAACCAGCCGGCGGTGACGCTGGCCGACGGGCGCACGCTGGTGCCGGGCTGGACGGTGAATGCTGCCGGCCGTGCCTACAGCAACTGGTATGGCTTCGGCGTGGTCAACGCTGCGCGTGCAGTGCAGGTGGCCGAGAACTTCCAGTCGCTGGGCCCGCTGGTCGACAGCGGCTGGCGCAACACGACGCGTACCGTGGCCATCGGCAACACCTCGGCTGCCGCCGCACGCCTGACCTTCCAGTTGGCCAACGGCGCGCGCAACATCGAAAGCGTGCAGCTGGGCTTCCGGGTCAACCACCGCAACACGCGCCAGCTGCAGTTCGTGCTTGTGTCGCCCAGCGGCACCCGCAGCGTGGTGCAACCGGCGTTCACCGCGATCGGTTCGGGCACGGGTGGCGCGCAGAGCAATTTCACCAGCTGGGACCTCCTGTCCAGCAATGCCTTCCTGGATGAGAATGCCAGCGGCACCTGGACGCTGGAAGTCACCGACATGGGGCAGGCCGCGACCGCAGCATCGCGCGGCAACCTCGAATTCTTCAAGATCCGCGTTCTGGGGCACTGATGATGAAGACCACCATTCTGTTGAGCACGCTCGCCTTCGCGGCGATGACCTCCCCTGCCTGGGCGCAGAGCTCGGGGCAGACCCCTCCAGCCAGGACCCTGTCGACCGTGGATGCGCAGGAACTGAAGGCGTCCGCTACCGGCCGCACGTTCGATGTGGGCGGCACGCGATTCCAACTGTCCCCCTCGGCCACCGTGAAGCAGGCCAGCGGCGGCCAGTTCACGATCACCCCGCAGGCGGCGGCGACCACCAGTTCGCGCACCAAGCGCTCGCTGGATGGCGCAACGGCGGCACCTGCCGATGCCGGCGCCGGCAAGTTCGCCGCAGCGGTCTCCCGTGACGGCGCGCCGGTAGTGGCGACGTCGCGGGTCAAGGTGTTCTTCACCGATGCAGCCTCGGCCCAGCGCGCGGCTACGGCCACCGGTGGCACCGTGGTGAAGGTGTCGAAGGCTTCGGGCCAGGCCATCGTGGAGTACCCGTCGGTAAACGCTGCGCTGGATGCGACCACCAGGCTGCTGTCCACCGCCGGTATCCGCGCCACCGAGCCGGACGTGGTGCAGTGGGAAGAGACCAAGTAAGGCGTTGAGTGGTGCCCCTGGCCGGTTGGCTCTCCTGGCCGGCCGGGGGATTGGTGTGCGTTGCGACTGTAGAGCTCAGACGATGTTCGGCACTACAGTTCTGCATCAACGGAAGGATTGACCGGTTGCTGTCGAACGCGCTGCCGGCGATCGAGCGGTAACCGCTGCCCGGCGGACGATTCCCCGGTGCGGTTGGAATGTGCCAACCAAGGTTGGCACCTACCAAAGCAGGGTGATGTGCCGTCCCACGGTCGGCCCCTACCCGGTCGGTAGTGCCGGCCGCTGGCCGGCGGAAGGTTTCACCGCACAGTGGGAATGTGCCAACCAAGGTTGGCACCTACCAAAGCAGGGTCAGACCAGGGCCGCGAGAGCCTGCACCAGCGCATCCATCTGCGCCGGCCGGGTGAACACCGACGGTGTCACCCGCACGCAGGCGCCCGACTCCAGGCCATCGCGATGGGTGGTGAAGATCCGATGCTCATCCAGCAAGCGCTTCTGCAGTGCCTGATTCTGTTCTACCGAGGTGTGGCCGCGCAGGCGGAAACTGGCCAATGCGCTGGCCAGCGCCGGATCAGGCGACGACAGCACTTCGATATGCGCCATCTGCCGCGCAGGCACGGTCCAGCGCTCGCGCAGGTAGCGCAGGCGCGCCTGCTTGTTGGCCGCGCCGATGCGCTGGTGCAGCGCGATCGCTTCCGGCAGCGCCAGGTAAGCGGCGAAGTTGACCGTACCGGTGTGCACACGGCTGCCCACGCGGCCATCGTCGGTCTCGCCCATGTACGGCTCCAGGTCCGCAACGCGGCCCTTGCGCACATACATCGCGCCGACGCCGACCGGTGCACCGATCCACTTGTGCAGGTTGATGCCAACGAAGTCGGCCTTGAGCTGCGGCACCGCGTAGTCGATCTGGCCAAACCCGTGTGCTGCATCAACGATCACGTCGATGCCGCGTGCGCGCGCACGTTCGGCGATTTCGGCCACCGGCAGCACCAGTCCATGGCGATGGCTGACCTGGGTCAGCAGCATCAGTTTCAGGCGTGGCAGCCGCGCGAACGCGGCCTCGTAGGCCTGCAGGATCTGCGCATGGTCGGGCACGGCCGGCAGCGCGATGCGCTCGACCTGCACGCCGCGGCGCTGCTGCAGCCAGCGCATCGCGCCGATCATGCTGTCGTAGTCGATGTCGGCGTACAGCACCTGGTCGCCAGGCTGCAGGCGGTTGTAGCCGCCGATCAGCGCCAGCATCGCCTCGGTGGCACCGCGGGTGAGTGCGATCTCGTCGGCGCCCACGCCCAGCAGTTCGGCCACCTGCCGCTGCGCCGCCATGTACTGCGCCGGGAACTCACGGCGGCCATACCAGGCATTGCCTCGGTTCACTTCCGCGGTGTGGCGCTGGTAGCTGGCCAGCGTCTCGCGGCCCATCGCGCCCCAGTAGCCGTTCTCCAGATGGTTCACTTCGTCGGTGACATCGAAGTGGCTGGCCACGGCGGCCCAGTAGTTTTCATCGCGGGCCAGCACGTCCGGCGCCGCGGTCGTTGCGGGAATCTGCATGGACGCAGCGTAACGCGTGGCAGCCATGGCCGGCAGTGAAGAAAGTGCGGCTGCGACCGGCAGCAAGGTGCCGGCACGCAACAGGGAGCGGCGGGCCGGGTCCATCAGAAGCTCAGCCGGTACTGTGCGTACAGGTTGGCACCGTCGGTGTCGTATGGCGCGTTGCGCGAGTAGACCAGGCCGCGACTGGCCTGGAAGGTGGCTTCGTCCGGATAGCGGTCGAATACGTTGTCGGCACCGACGCGCAGGCTGTGATGTTCGTTGATGCGATAGCCGACGGCCAGGTCGAGGAAGCTCATCGCGCCGAAGCGCTGGTAGATATCGCCCACTGCATTGCCGCTGGAATCGGTCCAGGCGCCGTAGTAGCGCATGCGTGCCATCAGCGACCAGGCGCCGATGTCCCAGCTGCCGGTCAGGCTGCCCTTGTGCTCGGGCAGGCGATCCTCGAACAGCACGCGCTGGGTCTCGTTGGTGGCCACCGAGGTGCTGCCGTTGTCCACGCGGGTGCGGTTGTAGTTGTAGGCCAGGGTCAGCGTCATGCGGCCGGCGCCGAGGTCGCGCAGGTAGTTGCCGACCACGTCCACGCCGGTGGTGGTGGTATCGAAGTCGTTGGTGAAATAGTTCACCGAGGTATAGCCCAGCGGATTGGCAGTACCGGCCGGAATGGCGAAACTGGCCGACTGGCTGAAGCGGTCGCTGAGCTTGATCTGGTAGACATCCACCGAGCCGGACAGGCCCAGGTCGGTGCGCCAGGTCAGGCCCAGCGACGCGGTACGCGACTCTTCCGGCTTCAGCGGCCTGGCGCCGAGCAGCTGCGCCAGCGGATCGTTCGGCGACAGACGGCCACTGGTGAAGATCTGCAGCGTGCGCGTATCCAACCCCTGGGTGGTGCTGGTGGTGTTGAGCTGCGCCGGCGTCGGCGCGCGGAAGCCGGTGGACACGGTGCCGCGCAGGGCGACGTCCGGGGTGATCGCGAAGCGCGCCGACAGTTTGCCGTCCAGTGTGCTGCCGAAGCTGGAGAAGTCCTCGTAGCGGCTGGCTGCACCGATGCTCCAGCGCTCGCCCAGCGGCACTTCCATGTCCACGTAGGCGGCCTTGCTGCGCTGGCTCCACTGCCCGGCCTGGCTGGCCGAGAAGCCCGGCGCGCCATTGGAGTTGGCCTCCAGGCCCGCGGCCGCGCCCGGACCCACCGCGTACGAGGCCGGATCACCGGCGCGCACCTGGTAGGTCTCCTGGCGGAACTCGCCACCGAAGGCGACGTTGATCGGCTGGGACAGCGCGGCCACGTCCCACTCGTAGTTGAAGTCGGCGTTGGCGTTCTTCTCGGTCTGGGTCAGGCGGCCGAGATCGAAGTCGGTCGGGCTGGCCGGGCCGAGCGAGGCATTGATCGAGTTCTTCAGGCGATAGTCGATGGCGTTGCGGCCATACGAGGCGCTGACATCCCAGCGCAGCTTCGGCGTGATCTCGCCGCGCAGGCCACCGACCAGCTGCAGGTCGTTCTGCACGTTGCCGTACTGCGGGCTGAAGCCGACTGGATACAGCGAGCGCAGGTTCCAGCCCGGGAAGATGGCGGTGGTGCGATAGGCGCCGGTGGTGGTGTCCGGGTTGCGCCAGTTGAAATCGCTGACGCCATCGCTGTGGCTGTACAGGCCGAACGCATACAGCTCCAGCGTGTCGTTGGCATGGGCCTTCACGTTGAAGCCGACGCGGTGGCTTTCCAGTTCCGGCTGGCCCCAGCGCTGTACCGGATTGGGCACGTCCAGCTCCGGATGTGCAGCCTGGAAGGCGATCGCGTCCGGGCGCTGGCGCGTGCGCGAGGTAGCGTCGGAGTTGGACGATTCGGCGAACAGCACCAGGCTGCCATAGTCGCCTAGCGACCAACCGGTGCGCGCACTGAAATCGCGCGAGGCACCGTCGCCCTGCGCGTACTGCGAATAGCCGGCGGTGATCTCGCTACCCGGGCCATCCTCGAGGATGACGTTGATGACACCGGCGATGGCGTCCGAGCCGTACTGCGCCGACGCGCCATCACGCAGCACCTCGATGCGCTTGATCGCGCTGGTGGGAATCTGTGCCAGATCAGCGGCCTGCGCACCGCGGTTGCCGAGCAGCGCGCTGCGATGGAAGCGGCGACCGTTGACCAGCACCAGGGTCTGATCCGGCGACAGGCCACGCAGCGTCGCCGGGCGCACGAACACCTGGCCGTCCGCCATCGGCAGGCGCTGCACCACGAACGATGGCACCAGCTGCGCCAGCACGTCCTTCAGGTCGGTGGATTCAACGGACCTGATGTCTTCCTTGGTGAACACGTCCACCGGCGCCAGCGTTTCGAACTGGGTGCGGTTGGACGCGCGGGTACCGGTGACCAGCATCGCATCGAGCTGGGTGGGCACGGCGCGGCTGCCGCCGGCGGCATCGACCGCATCGGCCTCCGCTGCAATCGCGCCTCCTGCGCTGGCCATGCAAAGGGCAAGGAGGATGGAACGCGAAAGCTTCGAACGATGCACGGCAGGGCTCCGGGAGGGCGCGACAGGGCCAGCACCTGTGCGCACACAACAGGCCTGGACAAGGCGCGCAGTCTCGGCGCGATGTGTGAAGGAGGCATGACGTCAGTACGACAGCTTGATGCGCCAACCAAGGTTGGCCCCTGCCAGGACTCATCCGTAGATCCACGCCATGCATGGGTGGCAATGCAGACCCACGCCCCACCCCGCACACAGCGGCTAGCCGTTGGCGTCGTCGCCAAAGCCGAATCGGGCCGGCCGTGCCGTTCGCAGCGGAACGAACATCATGGCGGCGAACACCACCAAGGCGGGGGTGGACATGATCCAGATGCCCCTGTTGCGAATCCCGATCCCCATGAAGTCGACCTGCAGATCGCCGATCCATTGCAGCTGCGTCAGTATCATCACCAGCCCGCCGATAGTCGCGCACGGCAACCCACCGTGACCGGCCCCCAACAACGTCGGTGTCAGAAACCCACCCAGCAACGCGAAGCCGACACGGTACACCCAGGGGTTGCCGCGCCACCGTGGCGCGCCGAACAACATCAGCAGCATCAGCGCCAGGGTCAACAGACTGGGAAGTACCCAGAGGGCAAGCAGCATTTCGATCATCTCGATCATCGGCCGGGCTCCGCTGGCCTGGCATCCCCCGTCGTCGATCGCATCTCCCTGCCCCCCATCACGTCCATGAAGCACGCATTGTTGCCGGTACGCAGGCAGACGCAAAGCCCCGGCAGCGCAAGAACTGCTAAACGCCGCGCCTGCCGATCCGCTACTGTGCCGGCATTGGATGCGGGGAACGGCAGGATGAGCGCGGCAGGCAAGGCGTTGTGGTACATCGAAACCCATGCGGACCAGCCATTGGCGCTGGCCGACATCGCCGCTGCGGCCGGCCTGTCGCCGTTTCATCTGTCACGCCTGTTCCAGGCCCGCACCGGCACCTCGGTGGTGCGCTACCTTCGCGGGCGCCGCCTGACCGCTGCCGCGCAGCGGTTGGCCAACGGCGCGGGCGACATCCTGCAGGTGGCGCTGGGGGCCGGCTACACCACCCATGCTGCCTTCACCCGTGCCTTCAGCGAACAGTTCGGGCAGACACCGGAACGGGTACGCGAACAGGGCACCGATGGGCTGACGCTGGTGCAGGCGATCCGCCTGGACGAGGCCCCGTCAGCCTGCATTGAAGCCCCCCGGCTGCTCGATACGCCCGCGTTCCAGCTGGCAGGCGTCGGCATGCGGCATACCCGCGACAGCAGCGGCGCGATTCCGGGCCAATGGGCCCAGCTCAACCGCGAGTGGCCGACGCCGGCACCGGTCAGCTTCGGCGTGTGCTGCAACAGTGATGACGATGGTGGCTTCGACTACATTGCGGCACTACCGGCAAGCACGGTGCCGAGCGTGCCTGCGCACTGGCGACGCGTGGACATCCCGGCGCGCCGCTACCTGGTGGCTTGGCACGGCGGACACATCTCGGCCATCCGCTCGACCTGGTTCTGGTTGCTGGATCATTATCTCCCTGCGTCCAACCTGAGCCTTGCCGATGCGCCGGACCTGGAGCGCTACGACGCCCGGTTCGACGAGCACAGCGGCAACGGCGGCGTGGAGATCTGGCTGCCGGTGGAAGAACGTCACCACTGACAAGGAGTTGAAGATGCGCATGACCGCTGCTGTGCTGGGAGCGATGCTGATGGCGTTTACAATCACCGGCGCCGCCCGCGAAAGCGGCGTCGCCGGCGAGCGCCACGGCACGACGACGCTGGCCAGCGCCGCCGTGCGCGACGCAGGGCACCGCGACGCGCTGCGCTACACGGTCTGGTATCCGGCACAGGCCGGCAGCCGCGAAAGCGCGCTGACCATCGGTCCACCCGACGCGCCGCTGTTCCACGTCGGCCGGTCGGCCAAGGATGCGCCGGTCGCGGGAGATCGCCTGCCGACCCTGCTGCTCTCGCATGGCAACGGCGGCAGCGCGCGCATGATGGGTTGGCTGGGCACGGCGCTGGCGCGGGCCGGATATCTGGTGATTGCGGTGGATCATCCAGGCAACAACGGCGTTGACACCATGACCCTGCCCGGCAGCCTTCTGACCTGGTTGCGCGCCGATGACCTGCGTGCCGCACTGGCGGCCGTGCAAGCTGATCCGGTGCTGGGCCCGCATGTCGATCCTGAGCGCCTGGGGGTCGCCGGCTTCTCGGCCGGTGGCTACACCGCGCTGCTGGCAGCCGGTGCGCGACCGGACCTGCAGCGATTGCGGGACTTCTGTACCGCACATCCGGATGACGGCGTCTGCCGGCCCCAACAGGAGGCGGCAACGCACACGATGGAGGCGCGCGTTGCCGCTGCGGCGTCGCCCGAGCTATCGCCATGGATGTCCCACGCCAACGACGCACGCGCCATTCCCGGCGTGCGCGCGGTGTTCCTGCTGGCGCCGGCAATCGTGCAGGCCTTTGCGCCCGAGCAGCTCTCCTCGCTGGAACAGCCGGTGTCGGTCGTGCTGGGCCAAGCGGACACGGTCGCGCCACCACAGACCAATGGCGAGGCTGCGCGTGCGGCGATTGCGGGCGCTGCACTGCAGGTGCTGCCCGGTGTCGGCCATTACGATTTCCTCGCCGCATGCACCCCGACCGGACAACAGCGGCTGCAGGACCTGTGCAGCACATCGGTGCCGAAGGCGCAGACCCACGCGCAGGCAGTGGACGCCGCAATACGATTCTTCAACCAGTCACTGCGCTAGTGGCCGCCGGGCAGTCCCCAGCGCTACAGTGAGCGCGTCCATGGAGAATCGGTCATGCGCCTGCTTCACCTCACCCTGCCGGTGTCCGACGTCGCCACCGTCGCCGCGTATTTCCACGATGTGCTGCAGCAGCGCGTGGTCGGCAACCATGTGCACATCGGCTGGAGCACGATCGAACTGCAGGCGGCGGGTGATCACCCCGTCGGTGGCGTGCACCTGGCCTTCAACGTACCGGACAACCGCTTCGGCGAGGCGATGGCCTGGTTGCGCGAACGTACCCCGCTGCAACGTAATCCTGAGGGCCTGGATTACTTCGCGCTGGAGAGCAGCTGGCAGTCGCAGTCGGTGTACTTCACCGGCCCGGACGGCCTGATCCTTGAACTGATCGGCCGCCGTCGCTTGCCGGCCAGCGCGCGCGAAGGCGTGTTCCATGGCAGCGAGCTGACCTGCCTGAGCGAGGTTGGCCTGCCCAGCCACGATGTCGATGCGGTGCGCGAACAGTCCAGCCAGCGCTTCGGCCTGCAGCCGATCAGCCCGCCGTCGCCGCAGTTCGCGCCGATGGGCGACGACGAGGGCCTGCTGATCATCGTCGCCGCCGACCGTCGTTGGTTCCCCGAGCAGAAGGACCTGCCCAATGCGCAGGGCGTGCAGCTGCAGGTGAGTGATGTGAGCGGCAGCGGCGAGCTGCGCGATGCGGCGCTGGGCTGGCGGGTGTGGGCGGCCTGAGCTACCAGCTGCCCGAAGCGCCGCCGCCGCCGCTGCGACCACCGCCACCGGACCAGCCGCCGGAACTGCTCGAGGACGAACTCGACGACGAGGTGCTGGACGAGGAACGGTAGCCTTGGGACGACCTTTGTCCGCTGCGTGCTTTTTCGCCGGGCAGCAGGGTGAACACCCAGATGAAGTACAGGAACAGCGTGCTTGCGCAGGACACGATCGTCGCCAACACGCGTGCGTTCTCGTCGCCGGCCCGGTCGATGGCCAGCAGCGCGCCCAGCGCATAGCCGCCGGTCAACAGCACCAGCACCACCAGGCGCACGGCGAAGCTGTTGCGGTTCTTCCGCCAGCGCGCGCGGCCGGCCTGCACCAGGAAGAACACCAGCATGGCGGCAATGGCGACCGCCAGGTTCAGCAACGTGTGCAGGGCAAGGCTGGGCGGCAACTGACCACGGACCAGCATCACCATGAAGAAACCGATACTGACGGCCAACATGCCGGACAGCACGATGCGCACACCACGGCTGCGACGCCAGCACCACCCCAGCAGCGCCGCCACCGGTACGGCCGGTAACAGCACGAAGAACAGCGCAGGCAGCACATGCCGCGGCAGCAGCAGCGTCGCCGAAACCAACCCAGCGGCCATCACTGCCGTTACCAGCAACGGTCTGCCCCAGGCAGGCAATGTCGGCCGTTTCGGCCTGGGCATTGCCGCATTGGCTGCCAGTGCCTTGCGCCGCCGCTCACGGCGCTTACCGCTGAACTCGGCCTCGGTCCTGGTGGCCAGCAGGCGTGGCGGTGATCGCCACAGACCGGCCAGGAACCCCACCAGCAACGTCAGGGCAACGACCGAATCCCCTGTGCGCCAATCCGCTGGCAACAGGTTGCGTGCGGATGAATCCTCCTGGGCCGGCAGCGGCTCGCCATCGATCAGCGCCACCAGCACCTTGCTGCCATCCAGCATGCCCTGGTCCAGGTCTCCTTCGCGCAGGCGCGGCACGATCGCTTTGTCGATGATGCGCGCGGCATAGGCATCGGGAATGGTGCCTTCCAGGCCATAGCCGGTCTGGATGCGTACGCGCCTGTCCTGCACCGCCACCAGCAGCAACACCCCGTCATCGACACCGGCGCGGCCCAGCTGCCACTGGTCGAAGACACGCTGTGCAAAGGCTTCGATGCCGTCATCGCCAACACTGGGCACCACCAGCACCTGCAGTTGCGCGCCTTTGCGTGCCTGCAGCTGCAATGCCTGCTCGCGCAGCGTTGCGCGGGTGCTGGCGGACAGCGCGTTGGCGGTGTCCACCACCGGGTCGTCCAGTGCCGGAATCGGGACCGCCGCCAGCACTGGCAGTGGCAACAGCCAGAGCAGCAGTGCCAGCCCTCCCCACTGCCATGCGTTGCGCCACCGCAGCACCCGGCTCATGTGGACGCCGTGCCTTGCAATGGCGGTGCTGTGCATCATGCGAAACGGCATCCGTGTATGTCCTTGCCCCATGAACGGAAAAGCCGGCCGGATTACTCCGGCCGGCCTCCTTTACCACACACTTCTTCACACGCAGTGGTTAACGGCCCATGGCCACCCGCTGCTGCTCGTCCTGCACGTGTTGCTGCGAAGGCTCGTGCTTGGCCAGCATTGCAGCGCTGGTCTCCTGCAGGCTCGGTGCCGTCTGGGTCATGTCCACCGCAGTACGGAAGCCGGGAACGGTGCCCACGACGAAGGCCTTGCCATCCTGCACGGTGACGCCCTGCAGCTTTTCCGGCGAATCGATGCCGGCGGCCTTGGCCTGGGCGGTCACATGCGCGCTCATCTCGTTGCAGATCATGCCCGGCATGTGGCCGCGGATCGCATTGTGCAGCGGCGTATCCGGATGCGCCTTGTCGCCCAGTTGCGGCCCCTTCGGCGCCGCCTCGGCATGGCTGCGGCCTTCGGCCAGCTTGCCCAGCGTCGCCGGACCCGCCACGCCATCGGCGGAGAGCCCGTGCTGCTTCTGGTAGGCGATCAGTGCGTCCCTGGTATTGGCACCGAACTTGCCGTCCTCGCTCAGCGGGTTGCCTTGGCCGTCGCGCACGCCCAGGCGGTTGAGTTCCTTCTGCAGCGCAGTCACTTCCTCGCCCTTGGCCCCCTGGCGCAGCACACCGTTGTGGTCGGCGTCATGCGAATGGCCACCCTTGCCGGTTTCCTTCAGCTTGCCGTGGTCCCAGAAGTCCTGCGGGCTGATCAGCTTGCCGTGCGGATCCTTCAACTGGTAATGCACGTGCTGGGCATACTGACCCGCACCGCCCGGGCCACGGCCGCCCATGGTACCGATCGGCTCACCCGCCTTGATCGGCTGGCCTTCCTTCACCTGGGTCGACTGCAGGTGCAGGATCTCGTGCGAGTTGCCCTGTGCATCCCTGATCTTCACCGTACCGTAGTCGCCACCGACGAACGTCACCGTTCCGGAGATCGGCGCGTTGACGGTCGGGTGCTGCAGATTACGGCCGTGCTGGCCGCCGACATAGTTGAAGTCGGTGCCACCGTGCGGCTTGTGCGCGCGGTGTTCGCCGAACTCACCGGTAATGTGCGGCTTGACCCCGTTTTGCGGGGGCAGCATCACCTGCATCGTCTGCTCGAAGGTGCGGGTCTGGCCTTCGGCATGCACCGCTGCCGGCTTGGCCTGCGCGTGCGTGGCCGCAGCTACGGCGGGGGCCGCGTGGCTGCCCTGGGACTGGCCGTGGGTCAGTCCCAGGCGCTGCTCCACGAACCGCTCGTACTTGTCCACGTACGGCATCACTTTCTTTTCAGACAGGGCGAGGCCGCCGTAATCACGGGTCGGGCCGTCGTGATGGTACTTGTAGATGTACTCCTCACCCTGGCCGCGCTTGTGCGCCAGCGTGCGGTTATCGATGTAATGGTCAACCAGTGCGTCGGACTGTGCGCCGACGTCGAAGCGGTTGCGGTTGTTGAGGTGGTAGTGGTTGCCGGTCTTGTCGATGAACTGGCCCAGGCCCGAGGCCGAGGTGGTGCCAGCGGCGGCATCGGGGTTGAAGCCCGATTCAACGCGGGCGATGGCCAGTACGTGCGCGGTTTCGCGCGGGGTCAGGCCCTTCTCGCGCGCCGACTCGATGATCGTGTCGATCACCCGTGACTGTACTTCCGGGGTCGCATCGCCCCACCGGCGGGAGTTGCCATGCAGGCGGCCGTCGCTCTGGTCGATCGGCTCGCGGTAGTGGCTCCACGATTTGATGCGGTCACTGCTGTAGGCCGCCCCGCGGGGCTGGACCATGTCCTGGTAGATGTCTGCCATGTCTGTGCTATCCATTCTATGAAAAAGGGAATTTCCTTAAGGGGTACTGCTCCTGGTACTTCTGGTACTGCGGTACTGCAGTGCTGCGTTCACAGCGCGCGTGCGACGTCCTGCCGCTGCGCTCAGTCTTCGATGTAGTTCACCTCCGGGTGCTTGATGCCGAGCGAGTCGATCAACTTCTCGTACTCGTCGTTGTTGGGCTCCTGCTCCTCGCCTTCCGCGCCGCGCAGCGGCGGTGTGCTGTGGGTCAACTGGCGGCCACTGGCGTCGTACAGGTAGTACCACTCGCAGAAGCTGCAGCCGAACGGCAGTTCACCGTACTGCACGACGAAGTACGGCGTACCGCTGCGGTCCTGCACGCAGGCCAGGCCAACGGCGGTATAGCCGTCCATCTCCTTGGGCGCAGCAATGGCCTGGCGTGCGCCGTCCTTTTCAATTTCCAGCGTGGTCAGCCGGGAAGCGTCCGTGTCTTGGGTGGGCTGGGCCGCCAGGTGCAGGCGGGTGCCTTGGCAATCGATATGCATGCCGGTCTCGTCGCGCGTAAGAGAGGTGGAATGGTCCGCAACGGCAGCCGCAGGTGCGGCCGGCGTCGCTGCCGGGTCAGTGGAAGCAGGGGCCGCCGGTGCAGCCGCCTCAGGGCCGCTGCAGGCAGCAAGCATCAGGGCCAGTACGGGGGCAACGGGAGACAGACGCATGCGGGGCTCCTTGGGTAAATCACACGACCGCCCGCAGGCGGTTGCTCAGGGGTCAGATCGATTCGTCCTCACGCTTGACCAGTTGCCAGCACGGCTTCTGGGCAAAGGTGTAGATCTGCTGGTCGCTGGTATCGGGAGTGCGCATCTGCACCTGTACCTGGCCATCGGGCAGGCGGGTGACCTGCATCTCGCGGCCCTGGCGCTGCAGCGTGGCCGGGTCCGGCATCACCGGCCATTCGACCTTGGCAAGCGGCACCTTCTCCTCCACCTTGCGTGGCTCCGGCTCGGCTTCGCTGTCGATGTGGCTGTCCAGCAGCGGATCGGCAGTGGACGTTTCCTGCAGCGCGATCTCGTTGCCGAAATGCTTGAGGAAGTCGTCGAAGACCGGATGGGGGCAGCTGGCAGACGCGTCTGCCGGGGCTGCGGCAACCGGCGTGGCCGGCGCCGTGGCGCCGGCCGTGCTGGTCGGAGCCGGTGCGGCGGCGTCAGCGGGGGCTGCCTGGGGCGCAGGCTTGCAGCCGGACAGCGCAAGCCCCAGGGCAAGCGCAAGCAGGGCAACGGGGCGGAGCTGGTTCACGGGATCCTCCTGATTCCGGGCGGTCGCGCGCGGTTCCGGCGCGGTAGGGAGGCAAGGATAGCCATGCCTCGGTCAATTCAGTTTCAACATCCGCTGTCAGGAATATCCCGACATGCTGAATTGAGACTAATATCACACTAATACTGAAATCAACGTCATCGCAGCAGCCGTTAGACTACGCCGCACACGCTTCGATCCTGGCCCCATGCGCGCATTCCTGCTTGCCCTCTCCCTGCTGCTGCCAATGCTGTGGCCAGGTGGTGTGGCGGCGCTGGAGGTCCGGGAAGGCGATCTGCTGTTCGTCACCGCCGGCCATGCCGGCCTGAGCGCGGCCATCGACGATGCCACCGGCAAGCAGGGCGCCCTCAGCTTCGATCACGTGGCCCTGGTCGCTGCGGCGCCAGACGGCTGGGAGGTACTGCATGCGGACGAGAAAGGCTCGCGCCGGCAGGCGCTGGATCAGTTCCGCGAGGACGCCCGAGGCAAGCAGCGGCAGATCGTGGTCTATCGCCTGCACGCATCGCAGCAGGCTGCCATCAAGGATGCGATCGCGACCGCACGCACGATGCTGGGCAAACCCTACAACACGTCATACGTGTTGAACGAGGACAGCTACTACTGCTCGGACTTCATCGAGCGCGCGTTCCGTGCGCATCATGTGTTCGCACTGCAGCCGATGAACTTCCGCAACCCGAAGACCGGGCAGATCGCACAGCACTGGGTCGATCTCTACCGCGGCATGGGCATGGAGGTGCCGCAGGATCAGCCGGGCACCAATCCGAACGACATGTCAGCAGCGCCGGTGCTGCAACGCATTGGCGTGCTGGAATAAGCGAAGCCCCGCACGGGGCGGGGCTTCGCGCATCACAGGAAGTGGGTACCGAAGTCACTCCTCCTCGTCCTGCCCACCCTGTTGCTGGTTGCGCTGGCTGCGCTGCTGCTGTTCCTGCTGCTGTTGCTGCTGCTGGTCGCGGCCACGACCCTGCTGCTGATCCTGCTGGTTCTGCTGGCCCTGCTGCTTCTGGTTCGGGTTCTGGTTCTGCTGTGCCATGTCCGATCTCCAAAGCCACACGCGGAATGCGGTGGACGGGACCATCGTCTGCAGCGAAGAGTTAATCGCGCGTTGGTGGGCGGCTACATCGGTGTGTACGCGCGTGAATGAACGGGCAATGCCCCTTGCGGCACAAGCCGATGAAGGATTCATATGGGTTCGGCATGTGCTCATGCCGTCAGCCCGACTGCGCGCATTCATGGCGTGCTCTGCTGGAAACACGCGCTGAACGGAGCTGGCGTCCTGCTCGCGCACGGACGCCAGCCCTGCACTCATGGCATCACCGGCGGCACATACGCCAGGGTCATGCCCAGCAGCCACAACAGGCCCAGCACCAGCGGGATGTGCACCAGCAACTGGATGAAGGTGAAGCCCACGATGTCGCGTGCCTTCAGCCCCAGCACGCCCAGCAATGGCAGCATCCAGAACGGATTGATCAGGTTCGGCAGCGCTTCGGCCGCGTTGTAGACCTGCACGGCCCAGCCCAGGTGCGCCTTCAGTTCGTTGGCGGCCTGCATCACGTACGGCGCCTCGATGATCCACTTGCCGCCACCGGACGGCACGAAGAAGCCCAGCACCGCCGAGTAGACGCCCATTACCAGCGCGAAGCTATCGGTGCTGGCCACGTGCACGAACAGGCTCGACAGCCGGTGCGCCAGGGTCTGCCCGTCACCACCGGCGGCGTGGGTGAGGATCATCGCGATACCGCCGTACAGAGGGAACTGGATCAGCACGCCGGTGGTGCTCGGCACCGCCTTGGCCACCGCGTTGAGGAAGCTGCGCGGGCGCCAGTGCAGCAGCAGGCCCAGCGAAATGAACAGGAAGTTGTAGGTGTTGAGGTTGGCGATGGCAGTGACCACCGGCTTGTTGGCGAATTCGTTGAACAGCCAGCCGAACGCCAGCAGCGAGAGCAGCACGGTCAGCAACGGGCTGTATTCCAGCCATTCGCCTGGGCGCGTGCGTCGCTGCAGCGGTTCCGGCTCGGCCTGCGCAGCGCCGGGAAATTCCTCGGCGGTACGCGCACTGCCGGCTGCAGGCGCGGTCAGCCAGGCGATCAGCAGCGAGACAAGGATCAGCACTGCGGTCAGGGCGATCGACTGCCACAGAAAGATGGTTTCGGTGAACGGCAGAACGCCGGTGATCTCCACCAGGCCCGGCGGCATGCTGGCCGGGTTGGCCTGCAACTGTGCGGCCGACGAGCTCAGCCCCATCGCCCACACTGCGCCCAGGCCGAGATAGGCCGACGCACCGGCGGCGCGGTAGTCCATGCGCAGTTCGGTGCGACGGGCCAGCGCGCGGACCAGCAGGCCACCGAACACCAGCGAGAAGCCCCAGCTGAGCAGCGAGGCGAGCATGCTGACCAGGCCCACGTACACCACCGCACCGCGACCGGTGCGCGGCACCCGGGCCAGGAAGTCGATGAAGCGTGCGACCACCGGCGCGGTGGCCACGGCGTAGCCGCCGATGACCACGAAGGCCATCTGCATGGTGAAGGGAATCAGGCTCCAGAAGCCGTCACCGAAGGCGCTGGCGGTGGCCTGCGGGGTCGAACCGAAGCCCATCGCGGCCAGCGCGACAATGACCACGCCCAGCACCGCGAACACGTACGCGTCAGGGAACCACTTTTCCGCCCAGGCCGCCGAGCGCAGCGCTGCGCGCGCCATCCAGCCGTCCTGTACTGCTGCCGTCGAGGCCATCGCCTACCCTCCCAGGTTCGATGGATCGATTCTGGGCGGTGGGGTGTGGGCTGTCAGCCACCTATTGGTCGTAGGTGGCGGAAGGCCCGGCGCTGTGCGCCGCCGCCCGAGCAAGGGCTCGGGCGCTACAGAAGCACTGTCAGCTGTAGAGCCGAGCCCACGCTCGGCTGCGCTTCTCAACGCAGCGCCAGGTCCACGGCGATACCGGCAAACAGCGCGGCGCCGACCCAGTTGTTGTGCAGGAACGCCTTGAAACACGGGCCGCGCTCGCGGTTGCGGCAGATCCAGAATTCGTACACCACCAGCGCGGTGGCCACGGCCACGCCGGCCAGGTAGTAGCCACCCAGCCCGCCGCGCACGCCAACCAGCGCCATGGTGGCCAGGAACAGCGCGTACAGCACGCCCTGGATGACCAGATCGAGATCACCGAACAGGATCGCGGTGGAGTGCGAGCCCATCTTCAGGTCGTCCTCGCGGTCGACCATGGCATACCAGGTGTCGTAGGCGGTGGACCACAGGATGTTGCCGGCATACAGCAGCCAGCCCAGCATCGGCACCTCGCCCTGCACGGCGGCGAACGCCATCGGGATGCCCCAGCCGAACGACATGCCCAGGTAGACCTGCGGCAGATGGGTGTAGCGCTTCAGGTACGGATAGCTGGCGGCCAGGAACACGCCGATGAAGCTCAGGCCGATGGTCAGCCCGTTCAGGGTCAGCACCAGGCCGAACGCCACCAGCATCAGCACGGCGAACAACGCCAGCGCGGCACGGCCGCTGATCGCGCCGGTGGCCAGCGGCCGCGCCTTGGTGCGCTCCACATGCGGGTCGAGCCAGCGGTCAGCGTAGTCGTTGATGACGCAACCGGCCGAGCGGGTCAGCCACACGCCGGCGGTGAACACGAACAGCGTCCACAGCGGCGGCAGGCCACCGGCAGCCAGCCATAACGCCCACCACGTGGGCCACAGCAGCAGCAACGTGCCGATCGGGCGATCAGCGCGCATCAGACTCCAGTAATGCCGCCAACGCGGCGTCGCCGGCGACTGCGGCGAAGTGAGGGGGGTATCAGCCATGGCGATAGGATACTCCTGCCCTTCTGGCAGGGCTTTGCCGGTGGGGGGAGATTTGTTCGGCGAAACTGGATAGAATGCCCGTCCCGCACCGCTTCATGGCGGTGCGATGCCCGCCCCGGCACTGGCCGACGGCGCGGCGGTTCTACAACGCGCCCGTAGCTCAGCCGGATAGAGTAGTGGCTTCCGAAGCCATTGGTCGGGGGTTCGAATCCCTCCGGGCGCGCCATTTTTCCTTCGTTGCCTGGCCGGCGCGCCGCCAGAAATGTCAGGGAATGAACGTTGCCGAGCGATGCTCGCAACCGGCAGCGTCCTGTACCACGATGGAGTAATTCGCGCCCGCGCTGGATGCGCCGGGCAGGAACAGGCCATCACCATCGAACAGAACGCTCTGCTGTTCATCCTGCCCGATCGACAGCCCGATCGCTCCCGGTGTGATTTCCTCAAGGATCACGTTGTAAGGCCGCCAGGCATCCTCGCCTGTGCGCCTCATCTCTGCGCGAGCGGTCCTTGGGTTCAACCTGCGTCTCTCATCCACCCACAGCTGAAGCGGCTGATCAGCATTGTGGGTGACCTGGAAGCGCCCGTAGGTCAGTCCGTCGACGCTCTCGGTGCCGACGTAGGTGAAATGGGCCGGCGGACACTTCGTGGTGCGGCTCGGATGCGCCGCACAGGATGTCAGTGCAACCACGAGGCAAAAGGCGTTCAGGTGCTTCATGGCTTCGAGGCCTGACGTGGGTGGTTGTCGCGGCGGTGTTCGGCAGTGAGGGCAACCAGCACTACGCCCCAGAGCGGCGTGAGCAGCACGACGCTCATCACCGTCAGCGAAACCAGTACCTGCCAGAGCAGCGATCGGCTGAATCCGCTGAATCTATAGGCTTCCAGTACAAGCACCACGACCTGGGCCAGAAGGCCCGCGAGCAGCCCCAAGCCAGCCCCCTGGGCAAGCCGCCTGATCGTAAGGCGGCCCGCGGCGGGAACCCGTGCGCAGATTCCCAGCAACAAAAGGCTGACGGCATACAACCAGAAGAAAACCTGATGTGAGTCGAAGGCGTAAAGCGCCCTGCCCACAAAGTGCAGGAACAGCCAGAGTGCTCCACACGACACCGCGTAGGCCAGCCCGTACCGAAGAATCTGCCTGGCTTTCATCTTGTACCTCTCCGAGGGCGTGCAGCTCGATCGCGTTCTTTTGTGGAGGAGTGCGGGAGCTCATGCACCTTGCCTCCCGCTTGGCGCCCTACTCGCGCAAGGCATCGCGCAGCGCTCGAGAGTACCTGCCTGCCTCCAGCGTTCGCAGCTGGGCCAGTGGAATCCGATACCTCCTGAACAGTGCGGCCAGTTCCAAGACCTCCCCCTCCAGAACCGCATCTGGATCCAGGGGGAGATAGATGACATCCCCTCTGCCGACCACATTCCCGATGCAGCCGATTCGACCGCGCACCCGAGGCGCTCTACGTCTCGTCGCCCGAAGGCGGGTAAATTTCCACCGCCAAACCGAGGCCCAAAGTTGTGACTCTGGTGAGAACTGCACGATCCAGTTCAAATCCGCCAAGTCCGCCCACAAAGATGCTGATATAGAATTCTGCCCTCCCTCCCGTATCTGTGATGTGGCCAATGAACTCACGCTTGTTTATCAGAAAATCGCACCAACGGGAGATCTCCTCATCCAACTCGACATTCACCTTCCTCGCGAGAGGAATAGATAGATAGGTAAATTCATAGAGCTGCTGATCCTCACCCTGCCGAGCTGGTCTAGGCTCACCTGCACTGCGGGCAAAGCGGGACTCCAAACCAATTTCCTCCCTAATGGATTCAGCAGAAACAGAGGGATGGAAAAACCTAAGTGAAATATTCACCAAAAGACCACTCACGCATCACCTCCCAAAACCATAATCACTAATATTCCCCTCCATTCTACCTTTGCCGTCCTGCGTCCCAACCCAAATATCGCCATTTGGGGCTATACCAGTCCAGTGCGTCGGGCTAGCAGCGGAACCTTCCTTAATGGTTTCAACGGCACCATGATCAAGCCCGAAGGATTTTTTGGCCGTGTCTATAGGGAGTGTTCCTACTGGACAGTTCGTAGGCTTGGATCGCGCACCGTCCTTTTTCTTGCTGAAGTAGAGGTTGGCGAGAGCATCCACGATTACTGGCAAACTTACCGTCGCACCAATGAAAGCATCGATTGGCGAGTGGATCGGACTCATATCAATGTATGGCGCAGGAGCTTGCCCTTCCCCATAGCCCGGGAGGTCAGGATTCCACTGCTGGTAACCACTTCCAGGCCGATACGCTGGAGGTGGCAATCGCATAGCCCGAGCTGCACCGGACTGTAAGCCAAGACGATCCAAAGCAGACGCAGGGTTCCCACTCACATATGAATAAGTACTGATGCCTCCAACCAAACCAATCGGATCACTCTGCGAGTACCGCCCCACCATTGGTTCATACTCACGCTGGTAGTTGTAGAACAACCCACTCGCATCCGTGGCCTGCTGGCCCGGGAAGCGCAGTGCCAGCTCGAATGCCACACCATCGCCATCCGGGTCGGCACTCGGAATCTGGTTGCCGAACACTTCGCTCTTGTTGCTCCACTCCCAGATCGCGACATCGCGCACCGGATCGATCACCACGCGCGGCGTACCCAGATGATCCGGCTGCACGTAGGTCAGTTCAGGCACGCCGGTAGCCGGCACATTGATCAGCGCTACCGGATAGTTGTCCAGCCAGATGGCCTGCTGCTGCGCCTGCCCGGTCGCCGAGTAGTTGCCAACCCACTGCCCGGCTTCGTCATAGATCGTGACCTGCGCATCGCCACCAGCCGGGGTGCGCAGCACGCGCTCGCCGCGATGGTTGTAACCGTAGCTCTCCAGTGTGGCGTTACCCTGCTTCACCGCGTTCATGCGGTTGGCATCGTTGTAGGTGAACGCCTTGCTGCCAATGCTGGTGGTATTGCCCGCTGCGTCATGGCTGCGTGCCTCGCCATCCACAGCAGTCAGGCGATGGCTGGTTGCGGGATAAGTGTAGCTGGCAGTGCCTGCCGAGGTGGTCAGCGCGGTGCGATTGCCGGTGGCGTCATACGCATAGGTTTCAATCGGCGTGCCGGTCGCGCCGTCCTGGGTCTGGGTCAGGCGACCCAGCGCGTCGTAGGCGTACTTGGCCAGCACCGTCGAGCCTGTGCCGTTCTTCAACTCGGTGATCGAACCGACGGGATCATAGCCATAGCCCAGCGACAGGCCGCCTGCCGCCGGGTCATGCACCGCCTGCGGGCGATAGTCCAGATCCAGCGGACGCTGCAGCTGGCGGCCGTTGCCATAGGTCCAGCCGGTCGCCGGGCCGAAGGCCGCGTAGGTCACGTTGTTCACCACGATCTGGCGGGCTTGGCCGGGCCGGGTCAGGCCGATCTGGCTGATGCGCCCCTGAGTATCGCGCACGTAGTCGGCGACGCTGCCATCGGGATACGTCAATGCCGTCAGGCGACCCGACTTGCTGTACGCATAGCGCAGCGTACTGGCAACGCCGTTGACGGTCTGCACCTTGCGGGTGACCTGGCCGAAACGGTCATGGCAGTACTGGGTGCTGCCATTGGCGTGCAGCACCTGCCCCAGGCGCCCCTTGGCGAAGCGCTCGTCGGCGGCACAGGCGGCCGGCGCAACGTCATAGCTGTAGCCCACGTCCAGATTGGGGTCCGGATAGGCGATGCCGATCAGGCGGTTGAGTGCATCGTAGTGATAGGTGGCGGTGACGCCGCGTGCATCGGTGGCCGTCTTGCGATTGCCAGCCGCGTCCACGGTGTAGCTGCTGGCGCCGCTATCTGGGCTGACTTGCCCGGTCAGGTCACCGAACCCGTTGTAGGCATAGGTCGTATGCAGACCTTTCGGGTCGGTGACCTGGGTGACCTGGTCCAGTGCGTTGTACTGGCTGCGGATCTCCGCCGCCACGCCACCCACGTCCTGCAGGGTCTGGGCCAGGCGGTTCAGCGGGTCGTACTGCTGGCTGGTCACGCGCTGCAGGGCGTCGGTGACCGTCTGCGGGTTGCCGTTGGCATCGTAGGCAAAGCCGGTGGCGTGGTTGCCCGCATCCTTCAGCGCGGTCAACTGGCCGAGCGTGTTGAACGTCCGTGCCAGGGTACGGCGCAGGGTTCCGCCAGTATCCAGCGTGTCTTCCTTGAGGCGGTTGCCGGCGTTGTCCAGCGCATAGTGAATGGTGTTACCCGCACTGTCCGCGATGTCCGTCAGCCGCTGGGCGGCGTCATAGACATAGGTAACGCTGCTGCCGTCAGGCTCGGTGATCTGTTGCACCTGGCCGGTCGGCCAGTAGCTGATCTGGGTCACCCGATCCTCGGCTGTGGTGGCACCGCGCACGGTGACCGAGGTCGGCCAGCCGCGCGCATGGTAGGTGTAGTCGGTGACCACGCCGTTGGCATCCTTGACCGACAACGGCCGTCCGAACGCGTCGTAGGCCAGAGTCTCGACCGTCTGGCCCAGCGCATTGGTCACGCTGCGCAGGTCGCCCTTGCGATAACTGCAGGCACCATTGGCCGCGCATCCCGCGTCGTCCGCAGTGTAGTAGGCATAGGTGGACACATCCGCCACATCACTGCGTGGGCCATCCACGCTACGCAGCAGTCCCACCAGCGGGCACTCCGGCCCTTCGGCCTCACAGTAGGTCTGCGTGGTGATGCGGGTATCACCGGTCACCCTGTCGCGCACGGTGATGGTGGTTGGCTGGAGGCGCGCATTGCGTGCGATGCGCATCTCACGGTTACCGATGGCCTGCTGCACCAGCCGATTGCTGTCCATGGCCACGCGCGTTTCGCTGACGCGCTGATCCGGAGTACCGGCCGCTTCGGTGGTGGTGGTCACACTGACAGCACCTGCGGCAGCGTCGCTGGCCTCCGCATAGGCGTAGTTGGTAACAACGCCACGGCGATCGGTCACCGACTGCAGCCGACGCCGGAAATCGGTGCCCTCGGGCAGATAGGTGCGACTGATGCTGCCGTTGCTCTCGGTGATGCCATTGACCTTGCGCGGAAGGCCACTGGTGCCGCTGGCGGTCAATGCGTACGTACTCTGCTTGCCTAGTGCGTCGGTGACGATGGTGGTGCCTGCCGGGGTGTACTCCAGGCGCACGCCATCAATGCCCACGTCGGCTTGGCTGCAATCGCCGGAATGGCGGCTGCAGGTGACTCGCCCTTGCGTGTCATAGCCGTACCAGCTGTAGCGCTGGCTGTCTTCGGCGGTCACGCCGGTCAGGTAGCCCGGGAAGCGGGCGTCCTCATAGTGATACGTACGGCTGGCACCGTCGGCATAGGTCGCGGTGATCAGTTCCCCGGCCGGAGAATAGGCGTAGCTCACCACAGGCTGGCCGGCGATTACCAGGGCCGAGATCAGTGAATCGTCGCCCGGCGCGAGGTACTGGACATCCACGCGCCGACCGGTTGAATGGGTGATGCTGAGCAGGCGACCGCGGCTGTCGTGTGCATAGGTCAGCGAAGTACCGTCTTCGAAATCACGGCGCTGCATCAAGCCATCAGCATCAAAATAGATGCGCTCTCCGGCACGTGAAAGTTGCCAGTTGGTGCCCTGCTGGACCGCGCGATCGCCGCTTCCGTCCATGGCTTCGTAGCTTGCCCCCACTTTCTGGAATGCGGTCTGCCCGCCATCGGCGCCGATCAGCCCAACTTTCAGTTCGGAGCTGGGAGGGAAGGTGGAATCGTCTACGCCTGCGGTAAGCCGCAGATTGTGGGAATGGGTCCAGCCCGTGCCCAACGCGCCGCCCGCCGTGCTTGTCAGGGAGTGATAGTGGCGTTGGAAGCTCACCCATCCTAGATTGAAATCCGGCTCAGGCTGGGATTTATCGCCAGTGGTCGGATCACACGGGTTACCAACAGGACACTGCTGCGGCGGCAGCGGCCCGCTTGTGTAGGAGAGCATGGGCGACATGTGCGGCTCGTCCTGCTGGACCAGAGAGCACATCTGCAGGGCCTCATTCCACGTCAGGGACGGTCGATTCGGACAAAGCGCCGTTCTGGCCCGGCGCACATGCTCCCACCCCACTATCGACGAGCATTCTTGAGTGCTCTGATGATAGAAGTTCAAGGTGTAATGGAAATTCTTCTCCTCGTTGGTGACGCTACCGTCGTCGCCCCTGCCAAGTCCAAGGAGCTCCACCCAAGGATCCTCCGTGAGTGAAGTCGCCGGGCACTGCGGGTCGCTGACGCGGGTAGCGAGGATCACGCTACGAATCTGATCTTCGGATGAGTACTCCTGCCCTGAGTGGATGTAGACCCAGTCGGTAGTAACGATCTTCTCGGGTCTCACCCGGTAATCGTAGATGACCTTCTTTCCAAGGACGCGTTGGCGTTTGACATGCCAATTGAAGGGTTTGTCCTTTTCGTACTGGGAAAAGAGCGACTTGATGTCCTTCTGCACCGCCGCTTCGGTAGCTCGCGGCTGGCCCATCGACAGGTAGCTCTCCCATTTCTTCTGCACCTCCTGCGCCTGCGCAGCCCAAGGAGCCAAGCTCCCCAGCGCGATCATCGCCAGTGCGGCACACGAAATGGTCTTCAGTCGTTCCAACATCCCTGTTCTCCTTCCTGGACAAACACAGCACCGGCAGGAACGAGAACGTGGGGCGGTTGCCTCACCACGTCATGCTTCGGATCGTCCCTGGTCCGGAATGCGGTCTGACCGCATGGGGGACGTTATCTCCGATGTCGTTTACACATTCAAGTCAGAAAGTGTGGAGTGGGTCGGATTTCAGAGTTTTCTGATGCAGGGGGGGGAGCGTGTCGGAAATTCAGCCGAGCGTGGGCTCGGCTCTACAAGGCGAATGCCTCCAGAAACAGAAACACCGGGCAGTGCCCGGCGTCTCCGTCACAGCGTGGAAGGGTGTAAACCTCAATACTTACCGTCGAACGCGAAGATCGGCTTGCGCGTCTTCCACGCACCAGCAGTAAAGTCCGGGAACTCCAGCGTCTGGAAGCTGTTGGCGATCGACTGCTCGCTCAACGGGGTGATCGCACTCCAGGTCACTGCGTCGTAGATGTCGATCGGCATCGGTGCCTTGGCCTTCAGCGCTTCAACAAATGCATGGATGACGAACCAGTCCATGCCGCCGTGGCCGGCGCTGGCGGCGGTGTCGGCATTCTGCTTCCACAGCGGGTGCTCGTACTCGTCCTGGTACTTCTTGAACTCTTCCCACTGGTGCGGCGGGCTGCGGCCTTCGATGTGGATCGAATGGTTCACATCCATCCACAGGCCCTTGGTGCCCTGCACACGGAAACCCATTGAATACGGGCGCGGCAGCGAGGTGTCGTGCTGCAGCAGGATGGTCTCGCCGTTCTCGCAGGCCAGCGTGGTGGTGACGATATCGCCGAGCTTGAACTTCACCTGGGTGCTGGGGTGGGTGGTGCCACCACTCTTGGCCACGGTGTATTCGTGCAGGCCGCGTGCCTTGGTCGCGAAGGCGTTGATGTGGGTGAAGCGGTTGCCACGGTTGATGCCGGTGTACATCGCACAGGGGCCGATGCCGTGGCTGGGGTACAGCTCACCATTGCGTTCCACCGAATGCTCGGTGCGCCAGCGAGCTTCGCTCCAGCCCTTCGGACCGAACTCCACGCCGCTGTCGTAGGGCTGGTTGGGGTCGCCGGAATTGAACTTCACGCCGCGCAGGTCGTGCTGGTAGCCGGCCTGCAGATGCACCAGTTCGCCGAACAGGCCCTGGCGCACCATCTGCAGCGCGGCCATCACGTCGCGGCGGTAGCAGACGTTCTCCAGCAGCATGTACGGGGTGCCGGTGCTCAGCTGGGTCTTCAGCACGTCCCAGTGGTCCTGCAGCGTGATGCCGGCCACCACTTCACAGCCCACGGCCACGCCGGCCTGCATGGCGGCAATCGCCATCGGTGCGTGGTACTCCCACGGCGTGGCGATGATCACGCCATCGATGCCCTTCTGTTCCAGCAGGCGCTTCCACGCGTTGGTATCACGATCCTGGCCATAGGTCTTCGGCGCGGGCTTGCCGGCCTTCGCCACCATCTCTGTGGCACGGCCCAGCATGATCGGCTCGACGTCGCACAGGGCAACCACTTCGACGTCGTCGCGGCGCACCAGCTCCTTCAGCAGCACCAGCCCGCGCATGCCGGTACCGATCATGGCCAGGCGCACCTTGCGCCCGCGTGCCCATGCCGGGGTCTGCGGCAGCAGGCTGCTGGCGGCGACAGCGGCACTGGCCGCGATGAATTCCCTACGCTTCATGGCAGACATCTCTCCTCTTGGCAGCGTGCCGGCCGCAGCCGGCACGCCAGGTCACGCAAACGGAATTACTTGAACCGGTAGCCGATGGTCACACTGTAACCACGGCCGAAGATGGTGGCGTAGTCACTGGAGTCACCCAGGAAGCTGTTCGGATCGTAGAACGGCAGGCGGTTGAACAGGTTCTTGACGGTGAAGCTCAGGTTCCACGCATCGTCCGGGCGCCAGGTGACGCTCATGTTGGCGGTCCACCACGACGGTGCACCATCGCACTTGCTCTTCTGCAGGGCCAGGTAGCCGCCGGTGCAGGTTTCCTTGTTGTTGCTCTCTTCGTCGATCTGGTCGGTAGCCCACTTGGTGCCACCCACGTAGTTGACGAACATGCTGGTGGTCACCTGCTTGTAGGTCCAGTCTGCATTGAGCGTGGCACGCAGGCGCGGATTGTTGTAGTAGCCCACCACGTCGCCGTAGTACCAGCCGTTCTCGGCGTCCATGTAGAAGCGGTTGCGGTTGGCGATGGTGGCGGCCAGGCCGATGTTCAGGTTGCCCCAGTCGCCCAGCGAGAAGCGGCTGCGCGCGTCGATGTCGAAGCCGTCGATCAGCGTCTTGCCGCGGTTCTTGTACTGGCCGACCACGCTGGCCACGTTACCGGCGGAGTAGCCCGGCAGGGTGGCCGGGCAGCTCACGCCGCTGGCCGGATCGGCGCACATTGCCGCCAGCTGCGCCAGGTTGGCGCGGTCGCTGTCGGTGATCGGCGAGCGCGACATCGAGATGATGTCTTCCATGCGGCGATAGTCCGGCGCGACGATTTCGTTGTCACGGTAGATGAACCAGTAGTCGGCCGACACCGACAGCCAGGTTGCCGGCTCGTAGACGAAGCCGAGGGTGGCGATCTTGGCCTTTTCCGGCTTCAGGTCCTTGTTCGGCTGGGTCATGCGCGCCACGGTGCGGCTGCAGTCGACGTTCAGCAGGGTCTTGCCGAGGTCGACGTCACCCGGCCGCTGCGACTTCAGCAGCAGGTTGGCGATGGCGTTGGTCTCGCCGCAGCGCAGTTCGTCACGGAAGCCACCGAGCTGGGCGAACACGCCGCCGTTGCCGGACTCGGCCAGGCTCGGTGCGCGGAAGCCGGTGGAATAGGTGCCGCGCAGCATCAGCTGATCGAACGCCTGGTACTTGAAGCCGATCTTCGGCGCGATGTTGGCGCTGAAGTTCGGGTACTTGTCCACGCGCACCGCCGCATCCACTTCCAGCTTGTCGGTGATCGGCGCCACGGTCTCGGCGAACAGCGCGTAGGTGTTGCGCTTGCCGTCGAACCACGAGCCGCCCTGCTGGGTGATCAGGCCATTGGCCGCATCGGCATTGCCCGGGGTGTAGAAGGTCTCACGGCTGGCGTTGAAGCCGAACGCGGCGCGCATCTCGCCCGCCGGCAGCTGGAACAGCGGTCCTTCGATCTTGCCGTCCAGGGTATGCAGGCGGGTCCACGACTGGATGTCGAAGGTCGGGAACGCTTCACGGATCAACGCGGCGTTGGCTTCGCTGATCTCGCCGAACTTGTACGCCGGGTGGTCGGAGATGATCACCCGACCGGTGCCCGGATCGATCGTGTACGGCCCGAACGCCTTCTCGAAACCCTTGGTGTTGACGTTGATCGTCTGGTAGGTGGTGGAGTGGGTACCAGCGCTGGCGAATGCGGTTTCCCAGTTCCAGTCACCCGCGTTGCCACGTGCGCCCGCCAGCACACGATAGCTCTTGTCGGTATTGCGCTGGCCGAAGTAGTTCGGGCCGGCATCCTGCAGCAGGTAGTTCAGGCCGACCACGCCGCCCATCATGGCCTTCAACTGCGGGCTGGCGTGGTTGTACTCGTTGTTCGGGCCCAGGAACGGGTACAGGAACTGGTTGACGGTGTTGCCGGTGTTGCGCGAGAACCAGCTGGTCGGGTTGCCGGTCGTGGTGCCATAGGTGCGCGGCGTGCCGCCGTTGGCGCGCAGGTCGATGTCGGTATAGGTCGCCTCGGCGAAGATCTCGGTGTTGTCACCGACCAGGAAGGTGCCGTTGAGGTAGGCGGTGTTGCGCTCGGACTTGGCGCCGGCATCGATCTCGTTGTTCATCCAGGTTTCCCAGACGCAACGCGGGCCGGCCGCTTCACTGGTCAGCACGTTCCTGCAGCCCGGCGCAGCTTCCTGTACGCGGCGGCCGGTAACGGGATCGAAGGCGAAGTAGGTGCCCGGGTTGAACTCGCCCGGCTTGCTGCCCACGCCCAGGCGCAGGTTGTTGAGGTAGTTCGGGTTGTTGACGTAGTACTGGTCCGGACGCTTGTCGTAGAAATCGCTCAGCGGAATCGCGTCGCGACGGTACATGTTGACCGCGCCGTAGATGTTGAAGCGGTTCTCGGCCAGGTCACCGAAGCCGGCGGTGATGCTGGCCTGGCGCTCACCGTAGGAATCGATGCGCGAGGAGGTGTCGTTGGTGAAGCTGATCTCGGCACCCTGGAAGTTGCGCTTGGTGATCACGTTGATCACGCCGGCCACCGCGTCGGTACCGTACACGGCCGACGCGCCGTCGGTCAGTACTTCCATGCGCTCGATGGCCGCCGCCGGGATCGCGTCGATGTTGACGAACTGGGTTTGGAAGCCGGCCGGGGCACCGTAGTACGACAGGCGGCGACCATTCAGCAGCACCAGCGTGCCCTGCGCGCCCAAGCCACGCAGGTTGGCCTGCGAGGCACCGTCGGAACCGGTGAACAGCGAACGCGCATCCTGCTGCGCAGGGCGTGCGGCCGGCAGGTTGTCGAGCACCTGCAGCAGCGTGCGCGCACCCATGTTCTGGATGTCCTGCTTGCTGATCACCTGCACCGGCGAGGCGGTTTCAACGTCGGTGCGGCGGATGTTGGAGCCGGTGACCTCGATGCGGGCCAGGTCGGTGGCGTTGTCCTTGCTCTCCTGGGCGAAGGCAGGAGCAGCAAGCGAGAACAGCGCGCCGGCAATGGCCAGCGTCAGCGGAGCGATCGGGCGGCAGGGGGGGCGGTGGTGGCGGGCGGGCAACATCGGGGTTCTCTCCTGGCAGGGGTGCGGCGCAACTGAGTGAGCGCGTGGGCGTTCGGCGGGCAAAACGCTCCCGGGCCACGGCCATGAGGGCCGTAGTCGGGATGGGGCGGGGGAGGAGCGGTGTTACGTGGGGGTCATGGGGCGACGATGCTGGCGGAGTCGCCCTCCTGGCCGATCAGTACGGCGTTGGCCCAGTTGGCACAGACCTGGGCGGGTTGGCTGCCCTGCGCACCCAGCGTGCGCAGGCTCAGGGTGGAAAGGCCACGGATGTCCAGCTCCGGCTTGACCACGCCGGGCGCCTTCACCAGGCCGCTGTCGTACAGCAGGCGGTTGTCGCCCCATACCTGGAACTGCAGGCCGCCGGCGTTGCGGCAGGCGTCGTCGATGCCGAGGTCGGCACGCAGCAGGTGCCAGCCGCCCTGCAGGCGCAGATCGATGCGGCTGTTGGCGCCGACCCCCAGGCCACGGCGGAACTGCAGGCCGTTCATGCGCATGCCGGCGTCGCCACGGAAGGACTGGTCGGTACGCAGCTGGCTGGCCAGCGCGGCCGGCACCGGCAGCTCGGAGAGATAGCGCTGCCGGGCCGGTCGCTCCGGTTCCTGGTGTTCGAGAATGTGGAAGGTGGACAGTGCGATCGGGCCGACGTCGCGCGGCTGCAGCGCATCGAAGGCGCGGCCACTGCCCTGTGCGGCCGTAACCATCGGATCGGTGCTGCTGGCGCCATCGCCTTCCGGGTTCTGCACGCTCAGGACGCGGAAGCGCAGCAGGCGGCCGGCATGGGCCGGGAAGTCGATGCGTTGCACGCCTTCCTTCAGCTGCAGGCGGCCACGGGCGATCGGCTCGCCCCACTCACCATTGCTGTCGCCCAGGTACACCTCGTAATCGCGCACCTGGCCGTGCTTCCAGTTCTTGTCGTTGCGCGGCGCGATGTCGATGCCATCGATCATCCTGCGCTCGCCGAAGCCGATCACCCACTCGTGCGCGCCGGTGCGCACGGCCTGGTTGCGCACGCTGCGGAACCAGGTGTTGGGATCGTCATCGAAGGCGTTCTCCAGCGCATGGCCGGGCTCCTCGGCCGGGCGGTTGACCACCAGCAGGCTGTCTGCAGGCAGTTCGCGGCCCAGCACCGGCGCGGCCGGGTAGGCATCATCGGCGGCCGCAGCGGCCACCGCGAAGTCCAGCTGCAGCTGCAGCGGCTGGCGGATGTCCTGGGCAGCGGTGCGCACATGCAGCGTGCCACGGCGCTCCCGCGCGTCGAAGTACCAGCCCTCGTTGGCGCTGTTGAAGGCGGCGGCATCGGCCAGCGCCGGCAACGCACGGCCACCGGCCTGCACTGCACGCGGCGCCTGCCGGCTGAGCACGCGCAGGCCGTAGCGGCGCTGCGCCAGCTGGCCGTTGTACTGGCCCTGCACAGCGTCGATCTGCACCTGCACCGGGCCGCTGCCCTGCGCCGGCGCCTGCACGCGGATCTGCTGCGTGCTCGACTCGCCCTGCTGGTAACGGCGCGTGTTGCCATCGTCTTCGTACAACGTGTACTGCGAGTCGCCCTGCGGGTACAGGTCGAAGGTCACTTCATCGAGCGGCTTTTCGCCATCGAACAGCATCGACGGGTACATCGGCAGGATCGCACCGGCACGCACGAACACCGGCAGCGTGGCCAGGTCCACCTGGCGGTCCAGCTGGCGGCCGTCGGCACCGGCCTGCACGCGGCGGCCGTCCCAGTAGTCGATCCACCCCCCGGCCGGCAGGTGGATGTCGCGGCGCCAGCCACGGCTGGCGGCCTGGCTGCGGTACACCGGCGCCACCAGCAGGTCGCGGCCGAGCAGGAACTGGTACTTGTAGGTCTCATCCTGTGCATGCGGGTCGCGCGGGTAGTCCCACATCAGCCCCCGCACCGGCGGTGCGCCGGTCTGCGCGGCCTCGTGCACCAACCCGTACATGTACGGGGTCAGGCGCATCTTCAACTTCAGGTAATCGCGGTTGATGCTGCGGTACGGCTCGTCGTACCACCACGGGTGCTTGCGCGCATTCGACGACCAGCCGCTCATGCCCATCAGCACCGGCGTGAACGCCTTCCACTGCAGGTCGCGGGTGAAGGTCTCGGCGCTGCCGCCGAAGATTGCATCGACGTCGCCACTGGCGTAGGCCATGCCGGACAGGCCCGAACCGACCAGGGTCGGCACGTGCCAGCGGATGTAATCCCAGCTGCTGCTCTGGTCGCCGGTCCACGCGACGGCGTAGCGCTGGATACCGGCCCAGCCCATCACCGTCCACAGGAACGGGCGCGAATCGGAGTTGTCGAGGATGCCGTTGAACGCCTGGCGGTTGGCGTCCATCGCGAACTGGTAGCCCTTGCCGGTCCAGGCCACGTCCAGCTTCTGCACGCGGCTGCCGGCCTTGCCCACTTCCCAGGCGATCTTGTCGACGCCGTTCTCGGTCCACAGGCCGGTGCGGAAGCCGTAGCCGGCGAGCCCCTTCACCGTTTCCGGCAACTGCTTGTAGCCGCAGCCGTAGCCATCATTGGGCAGGATCCAGCCACCGGGCATGTCGTGGGCGCGGTACTGCTTGGCCACGCTGTCGATCACATCCGGCGTGGTGCCGGTCGGGCCGTCGCTCCAGCCTTCGGGCACGGTGCCGGGCTTCCTGCTGTTGTCGCTGTCGTTGTAGCAGTCGGCATCGCCGTAGGACAGCGCCCAGCGCGCCACCATGTTCGGGCGGCCGGTCAGCTGGGTGTAGCGCTCGATCAGCTTGGGCAGGTCGGCGCCGACGAAGTAGTACGCGTCGAAACGGTCTTCGCGATGCAGCAGCGTGGCCTGGTCGGGCTGGCGCAGGTCGTAGCTGCCATCGCTCCACGTATTGCGCAGCATGCCCCAGCCACGGCTGCTCAGCAGCATCGGTGCAGGACTGGGGCGGTCACCCTCTTCCCAGCCGCCGGAATAGGACACTTCCAGCTCGCGGCCCTTGAACTGGTAACGGCCATTCTGCTGGCCGCCCCCGAAATAGCCCTCATCGGCCTGCGAGGACAGCACCTGCACGCTCTGCGTGGCCTCCAGGTCCAGCGGCTGCAGTTCCTGCCACAGCGCGGTGGGTTGGCCGTTGTCCAGACGTTCCAGGCGCAGGCGCAGCGGCTGCCGCTGCACATGCAGGACCAGTGCGTCGGTACGCACGCGGATTTCCTGCGCGTCTTCTTCCAGCTGCGCCTGCACGTTCGCCTTGGGCTGCGGCAGAACGATCGGTGCGGCCTTGTCGCCGGCGCCGGTCAACGTGCCGTTGCGGCCGGCCTGCACGCGGATGATGTCGGTCGCCGGCAGTTCAATGCGGATGCGCGCGCCCTTGTCGGTCTGCAGGTCCCAGCCCTGCACGCCGTCGCGGCTGGCGCTGGCGCTGACCGATCGCAGGTTGCCGACCGGCTCGGCCCGGGCCGTCATGGACGCCAGCATCAAGGCCGGCACCAGGGCCAGCATCAGCGGCGAGCGACGAACGCAGTTTTCCACGCGGACTCCCAACCCGTTCACCGGGCGTTTCGAAAGCGATTGGGCCGACTCTAGGGCAGCGATTCGAAAGATGTCAACAAATTGAAAGGAAAAAGGAAGATATATTCCATTGAAACGAAAGTTGTTGCGTCGCAATACTTTGTGTAAGCGCTTGCAGTCGCCTGTTAAGCATTGTGCGATACGGCATTTGACCCGTCCTTTCGTTTTCCTGGTTATGCCGCGGCTGGGAAAGCCACTCGGCCATTTTCTTTCTTTTTACTTTCGATGTTTGACATTTCGAAAGAAAACGCAGATGGTGCGCTGGCCCAACTGGAACCTCCGAATGGACGTCACCCTGCTTTCCGATGTGTCCGCCTGGCAGCGCCTTGGCGGAGCCGACACCGCAACCGAAATCGCCCAGCAGCCTGCGCTGTGGGAAGCACTCGCACAGGACCTGTCGCGTGCCCGCGACCGCCTGCAGGCCTTCCTTGGCGACAGCCTCAACAATTCCAACCAGCGCGTGCTGTTCACCGGCGCCGGCAGTTCCGGCTTCATCGCCGAGATGGTGGCTGACGCGATCAACGCACAGTGGCCGGCCGAGGTGCGCGTGGTGCACACCACCAGCCTGCTGACCCACCCGGCGCTGTACCTGCAGCGTGACCGCCCGACCCTGCTGGTGTCGTTCGGCCGCAGTGGCTCCAGCCCGGAAAGCGTGGCAGCGGTGGATCGCGTGCGCAGCGACGTGGACGACGCGCGCTTCCTCGATATCACCTGCAACGCCGATGGCGAACTGGCCCGCCGTGGCGCCGGTCGTGCCGATACCTGCACCCTGCTGATGCCGTCGGCCAGCTGCGATCGTGCCTTCGCCATGACCAGCAGCCTGACCTGCATGCTGCTGGCCGCACTGACGGTGTTCGATCGCTCGCCGTGGGATGCGCGCGTGGCGCGCCTGAAGCAGATCGCCGCGCTGGCCCGCGAAGGGCAGGCGCAGTGGGACGCACCAGTGGCAACGCTTGCGCAGCGCCCGTTCAACCGCGTGATCTACCTTGGCAGCGGCCCGCTGGAAGCGCTGGCCCGCGAGTGTGCACTGAAGGTGCTGGAGCTGACCGCTGGCCGCGTTCTGGCGCTGGCCAACACGCCGCTGGGCTTCCGTCACGGCCCCAAGTCGACGCTGGATGGCAACACCCTGGTGGTGGTGCTGCGCAGCGTGCAGCCGCTCGCGCGCCGCTACGAGCAGGACCTGCTGGAAGAACTGCGCCGCGATGGCGTGGCCGGGCAGGTGCTGGCGATCGGTCCGCATTCGGATATCGGCGCCGATGACGATTACACCCTCACCGTACCGGCGCTGGACGATCCGTGGCTGGCACCGGTGTGGCTGGGCTTCGCGCAGCTGTTCGCGCTGCAGCGCTCGGCCGCGCTGGGACTGACCCCGGACAACCCGTTCCCGGATGGCACCGTCAACCGCGTCGTCAAGGGCGTCACCATCCACCATGGCTGAGCTGATCGCCCACGCCTGCTACGGCATCGACATCGGCGGCACCAAGATCGAGCTGGTGGCGTGCGATGCGGCGATGCAGGTCACTTGGCGCCGCCGCGTGGCCACGCCGCAGGGCGACTACGATGGTTTCCTGCAGGCCGTGGTGACGCTGGTGGCCGAGGCCGACGCCGCGCTGGGCCGGAATGATGCGGCCATCGGCATTGCCCTGCCCGGCGTGCGTGACCGCCGCAGCGGCCGCCAGCTCAGCGCGAACGTGCCCGCACTGACCGGCCAATGCGTGGCGAAGGATCTGCAGGCGCGGCTGCAACGCTCGCTGCATTTCGGCAATGACCTGCAGTGCTTTGCCCTGTCGGAAGCGCACGGCGGCGCCGCCGATGGCTACCCCAGCATGTTCGGCGCCATCCTCGGCACCGGTGCCGGCGGTGGCTTCTGCCTGCAGGGCCGGCTGCTGTCCGGCTTCAACGGCCTGGCCGGCGAGTGGGGCCACTGGAGCGTGCCCGGCCATCTGCTGCAGCGCCATGGCCTGCCGCTGCTGGACTGCGGCTGCGGCCTGCAGGGCTGCGTGGAGCGCTATGTCTCCGGCAGTGGTGTAGCAATGATCGAACGCCATCTCGGTGGCAGCGCCGCCAACGCCAGCGCGGTGATTGCCCTGGCCGAGGCCGGCGATGCGCGCGCACGCAAGGCGCTGGACATCCATCGTGACCTGCTCGGCCACAGCCTGGCCGCGCTGGTGCTGGCGCTGGACCCCCACGTGATCGTGCTCGGCGGTGGCCTGTCGCAGTACGCGCCGCTGTACCAGCAGCTGCCGGCCGCCATCGCCGCCCATCTGTTCAATGGCGTGCAGGTCCCCCCGATCGTGCCGCCACGGTTCGGCGATGCCGGTGGCGCACGTGGTGCCGCCCTGCTCGCCTGCCAACGCTCGTTTTCCTGATCTCCGGAGCCTGACCATGTCCCCGTTGCAGACCCTGCTTGCTTCCCACCGCGCCGGCGCCAATGTCGGCCTGTACAGCGTCTGCTGCAGCAACGAGCAGGTGCTGCGCGCGGCCATGCACGTCGCCCTGGCGCATGGCACCGTGCTGCTGATCGAGGCCACCTCCAACCAGGTCGACCAGTTCGGCGGCTATACCGGCATGACCCCGCCGCAGTACCGCGACTACGTCGGTACCCTGGCCGATGAGGAAGGCTTCCCGCGCGAGCGGCTGATGCTGGGCGGCGACCACCTCGGCCCGAATGCCTGGCAGAAGCGCCCGGCGGCCGAAGCGATGACCCACGCGCGCGTGCTGATCGAAGCCTACGTAGCCGCCGGTTTCCACAAGATCCATCTGGATTGCAGCATGTCCTGCGCCGATGATCCGGTGCCGCTGCCCGATGCCATCGTCGCTGCGCGCTCGGCCGAGCTGGCCGAAATCGCCGAACGCACCGCCGCCGAACATGGCCTGCCGCCGCCGGTCTACGTGATCGGTACCGAAGTGCCGATTCCCGGAGGCGAAGCCTCGCTGGCCGAGGGCCTGCAGGTGACCACGCCGGCCGCCGCCGCGCAGACCCTGGCCATCCACCGGCAGGCCTTCGATACCCCGCAGCTGCGCGATGCATGGCAGCGTGTGATCGCGATGGTGGTCCAGCCGGGCGTGGACTTCGACCACAGCAGCGTGCACGAGTACGACTCTGCCGCTGCCAGTACGCTGGCCGATTTCCTCGAACAGCAGCCACGCATCGTGTTCGAAGCGCACTCCACCGACTACCAGCGCGAGAGCGGCCTGCACGCGCTGGTGCGCGACCACTTCGCCATCCTCAAGGTCGGGCCCGCGGCCACCTTCGCCTACCGCGAAGCGCTGTTCGCGCTGGCCGCGATCGAGGCCGAACTGCTGCCGGCGGCACAGTGCTCGCGCCTGCCGCAGGTGCTGGACGAGGTGATGGTGGCGCAGCCGAAGTACTGGCAGTCCTACTACCAGGGCGATGACGCCGCGCTGCGCCTGCTGCGCAGCTACTCCTTCAGTGACCGTTGCCGCTACTACTGGGGCGAGCCCGCGCTGGTGCAGGCGGTGCAGACCCTGTTCGCCAACCTGGAACAGCACGCGCCGCCACTGGTGCTGCTCAGCCAGTACCTGCCGGAGCAGTACCGCGCCGTGCGTGAGGGCACGCTGGCCAACACCCCCACCGCGCTGGTGCAGCACCGCATCGGCCTGTGCCTGGGCGAGTACGCGCGCGCCTGCAGCGCCAACCAGGCCGGAACCCGCATACAGAACGCACGTTCGGCTGCCGCAGTTGCTGCGAACGGCTAATCTCTACCTTTCCCCGCGAAACCGAGAATGGCCATGCGCAACACCCGCTCCCGCCGGCAACAGATCCTGCAGCTGCTGATCGAGCACGGCTCGGTGCAGGTGGCCGATCTGGTCGAGCGTTTCGGCGTGTCGGCGGTAACCATCCGTGCCGACCTGACCCACTTCGAGTCGCAGGGCCTGGCCAACCGCACCCACGGCGGCGCCACCCTGGTGCGCACGCCGCCGCAGGAACAGGACATCCATGAGAAGGACGCGCTGAACCTGCCGTTGAAGGAATCGATCGGTGCGCGCGCTGCGCGCCTGGTGCAGCCAGGCGACAACATCATCATCGATTCCGGTTCGACCACGATGACGCTGGCCCGCCACCTGCGCGCGCATCGCGATGTGACGGTGATGACCAATGGCCTGAACATCGCCTGGGAACTGGCCAATGCCGCGGGCATCACCGTGCTGCTGACCGGTGGCCTGCTGCGCCAGCAGTCGCTGTCGCTGCAGGGCAGCCAGGCCGAGGCCAGCCTCAACTCGTACAGCTTCGACACCCTGTTCCTGGGCGTGGATGGCCTGGACCTGCAGTTCGGCCTGACCACCCACGACGAGGCCGAAGCCCGCCTCAACCACCGCATGGTCGAGCGCGCGCGCCGCATCGTGGTGCTGACCGACGCCTCCAAGTTCGGCCGCGTCAGCCTGCACCGCATCGCCCGCCTCGACCAGATCCACGCCATCATCACCGACGCCGGCATCGACGACGCAACCCGCGAAGGGCTGCAGCGGCTGGGTATCGAAGTGATCATTGCCGAGCCTCCCGCATGACCGACATCCGTTCCCTGCATGGCCGCATCCTCACCCCGCTGGGCTGGCGGCGTGGCCAGGTCCACTTCGATTCACACGTGCGCCAGCTGCAGGTGGATGACCACAGTGGTGCTGACGACCTGCAGCTGCCGGTCATCCTGCCCGGCTTCATCGACCTGCATGTACACGGTGCGGCCGGGGTGGACCTGATGCAGGGCGGCGACGTGGCGCGCACCATCGCGCGCACCCATCTGCGCTTCGGCACCACCACGCTGCTGGCAACCACCATGACCGCCGGCCTGGATGAGATCGAGCACGCGCTGCAGGGGGTGGCTGCGACGATGGCGGCGCCCGATGCCGACGCCGCCCGCATCGTCGGCGTGCATCTGGAAGGACCGTTCATCAGCCCGCAGCGGCTCGGTGCACAGCCCAACCGTACGATCGAGGCGACGCTGGCGCTGGTGCAGCAACTGCACGCACTGGCGCCGATCCGGGTAATGACGCTGGCACCGGAAATCGGCGAGCACACCGCACTGATTCCGGCGCTTTCGGCGATGGGCATCCGCGTGCAGCTCGGCCACAGCGCCGGCACCTACGAGGAAGGCGTAGCCGCGCTGCAGGCCGGCGCCTCCGGCTTCACCCATCTGTTCAATGGCATGACCGGTGTCGACCATTACCGACCCGGCATCGCCGCGGCGGCGCTGGCGCATGCACAGTACGCCGAGATCATTCCCGACCTGCAGCACATCCATCCCGGCGTGATCCGCCTGGCCGCGCGCGCGATCCCACGCCTTTACGCAGTGACCGACGCGACGGCCGCCACCGGCATGCCCGATGGCGAGTACGCCCTGGGCGAACAGCGCGTGCACAAGTGCGGCGGCTGCGTGCGCCTGGCGACCGGTTCGCTGGCCGGCAGCGCGCTGACCATGGACCAGGCGCTGCGCAACCTGGTGCGTGTGGGCCTGGACTTGGCCGATGCCTCGCAGCGTGTTTCCACGTTCCCGGCCGACTACCTGGGCCTGGGCGATCGCGGCCGCATCGCGCCCGACGCCCGTGCCGACCTGGTGGTGCTGGACGCCGAACTGCGCCTGCAGCAGGTGGTGGTGAGTGGGCGCGTGGTCGATCTGAACTGACACGCGCGATGCGGCCCGGATGTCGCGCAGGCTCCCTGTAGAGCCGAGCCATGCTCGGCTCAGCGCGCGAAGCGCGGCATGGGGAACCTCGATATCGGAACGGAAAGCAGCCGAGCATGGCTCGGCTCTACAGAAAGCACTCTGCGACGAACCGCCGCCGGGCGTGGCCCGGCGCTACCACAGGAACTGCCGATGACTCCAAGCACCGCTCCGCGCTGGCCCGTACGCTACCTGCTCTTCATCGGCGGGCTGGGTGGCCTGCTGTACGGCATCGACATCGGCATCATCGCCGGCGCCCTGCCCTATCTTGAAGCAACTGCCAGCCACGCCTGGCAGCTCAGCAGCCAGCAGCTTGGCTTCGTGGTGGCCGCGGTACTGCTGGGCAGCGTGCTGTCCTCGCTGTTCGCCGGCATGATCGCCGACCTGATCGGCCGCCGCGGCGCGATGCTGCTGGCCGGCCTGCTGTTCACCGCCTCGATTCCGATCATGGCACTGGCCTCCGGCTACACGCCGCTGCTGTTGGGGCGCCTGCTGCAGGGCATCAGTGGCGGTTTGATCGGCGTAGTGATTCCGCTGTACCTGGCCGAAGTGCTCAGCCCCGAGCGACGTGGGCGCGGCGCCGCGATGTTCCAGCTGCTGCTGACCGTTGGCCTGGTGCTGGCAGCCCTGATCGGCCTGTACCACGCCCACGCCGTGGATGCCGCCGCCGAAGCCGTGCGCTCGCTGCCGCTGGCACAGCAGGCGCAGGAGCTGTTCACGGTGAAGGACCACGCCTGGCGCACCATCTTCTGGACCTGCCTGGCGCCGGGCCTGCTGTTCTGCGCGGGCATCTTCTGGCTGTCCGAATCGCCACGCTGGCTGGTACGCCGGGGCCGCATTGATGAAGCCCGCCGCAGCCTGCATCGCGTACTGCCCGCTGCCGATGTGGAGCCCACCCTTGCGCAGATCCAGGCGCCGGAATCGAGCAGCAGCGACAGCAAGCGCGATCCACTGCTCAGCCGCCGCTACGTGGTGCCATTCCTGCTCGCCTGCGTCGTGCTGGCCTGCACCCAGGCCACCGGCATCAACTCGGTGCTGGCCTACGCGGTGAACATCCTCAACCAGGCCGGCCTGTCCGGCTCGGTCGCCAACGGCGCCGATGTGGCGATCAAGCTGCTGAATGCGGTGATGACCGTGGTCGCGTTGCTGCTGGTCGACCGCAAGGGCCGCAAGTTCCTGCTGATGCTCGGCAGTGGTGGCATCTGCGTGGCCCTACTGGCCGCGGCCACGCTGTTCTTCCAGGCCGAGCGTGGCCGCGCCGATGTGCAACCGCAGCTGCAGGCGGCGGTCAGCGGCGATGGCCTGCAGCTGGTTCTGGATGACGCGCAGTGGCAGCGCCTGAGCAATGGCATCGACAGCCAGGGCCGACCGATGCAGCTGACCGTGTCGTACGCGTATGGTGACTTTACCAACGTGCGCGCCCTGCGCAGCGACAACCTGATTGATCGCGAACTGCGAATCGAGCGCGCCGGCACCGTGCAGCCCGACAGCGTCATTGGTGCGTTCTTCCGCAAACTGCACCTGAACCCGTTCGCCGACCCGGCCGGTGCCGCGCACGCGCCGCTGCGCATCGAGCAGGCGCGCATCGGCCCGGTGCCGCCGCCGGCACACGGCTGGGCCGTGGCCGCCTGCATCCTGGTGTTCGTCGCGTTCTTCGCGGTCGGCCCCGGCGTGTGCGTGTGGCTGGCGCTGTCGGAGCTGATGCCGAACCGCATCCGTTCCAATGGCATGAGCATCGCGCTGCTGATCAACCAGTTCGTGTCGACCACCATCGCCGCCATCTTCCTGCCCACGGTGGGCCACTACGGCTACGCCAGCATGTTCGTGTTCTGGGCGGCGTGCACCTTCGTGTTCTTCCTGGTAGCCGCGTTCTGGCTGCCGGAGACCAAGGGCAAGTCGCTGGAGGAGATCGAGGCACGGTTCGCCCGGTAGCAGTCGACCTTGGTCGACCTCCGCGCGCAACGCGTTGGTGTTGGCGCGCCCGTCACTGACCGGTGATGTGCTTCGCCAACGCCTGCGCCTCGGCGATGCTCGGCAATCCGCTCAGCACCATCGATTCACCGAACGGGCCTTTCACCGTCGCCACCATCAGCACGCGGCCGTCCACGCTGAGCGCCGCGCGCTGGCCCACCAGTGCTTCCGTGCCATCGTGGATGCGCTGGTGCGCTTCGTGTCGAAAGCGGATCTGCAGGCCAGGTTGCTTGTCCTGATCCAGCACGTAGCGCACATCGGCAATGTCGGCGCTGCCGGCGATCGGCGGCTCGCGCAGGGCCAGGGTTTCGCCTTGCCATTGCGCCGGCTTGCCTTTGCCGGAGGCGTCCACCGCGCTCAGGCGCACATCCACGCCAGGGCGCGGCACGTGATCCTTCCCTGCCAAGCCACCGGGCGTGGCGCCCGGCATGCAGCCGGCCAGAGTCAAGGCCACGCCCAGCAACAGCGGAAGCGCAGCCCTCACTTCAGCTTCCGCAGCTTGAATGCCACCAGCACCTGCAGCAGGCCGTACAGCAGGCTGCCGATGCCGATCCACAGCGTAGTTACCGCCACGCCGGCATATGGATTCGCCGCAAACAGCAGGCCCAGCACCACCGCCAGCACGCCGCTGAGGATCAGCAACCATTCGCCCTGGATCTGCTTGCGCACGCGGATCGCGAACACGATGCGATAGATGCCGGCCACCAGCAGCCACGCCGCCAGGAACAGCACCAGCACGCTGGCGGTGGCCAGCGGATTGATCACCGCCAGGATGCCGAAGCCCAGCGAGGCGAGGGCGTACAGCGCCAGCCAGCCGCGGGACGCGCCGCTGCCGCCATTGATCAATGCGAACAGGCTGATGACGCCCTCGATGATGGCCATCACGCCCAGCGTCCAGGCCAATGCCATGGCCGCCGACAATGGCCAGCCGATGGCGACGATGCCGAAGCCGAGAGCGACCAGGCCATACAGCAGGAGGATCCACCAGCTACGGCCAACCGCCGACAACAGGGGAGACAAGGGGGAATTCATGGCCACTCCTTCGATCCGGAACCGGGTTCATCGTAGCCGTTCGAGATGAAGGGGGAGATGACGGTGATCGTTGGCGGGTTCGTCGTGGGCCGGCGCTGCCATGGACGAAATTGCTCCGATCTCATCAATAGACAACAGCTGTCGTTCTTCTTCGCGTCGCCCGGCGCCCCATTTCGCCAGCGACGGTGAGCCGGGTGGGGCTGATGCCACTGCCATTGATCCTGGCGCGGGATCGGTCAGCAGAACAAGGCTCATCACCTCATGACCTCAAACTGCGCTGACCTTAGTGAAATCTGCGCAATTGTTGCGCCGCCCCCATCGCAGAACTCAACCTCATAGGCTTCCTCTGGCTCGGAGAGTACGGCAACTACCACCCCGAGACTGCCACGATAAATTCCCACTGAAGGAATATCCTCCAACAAGCGTACAACTTCATTGATTCTAAAATTCATATATAAATTACTTCACAAATACTACTGTCAGCCCTGGCGCATCTGATCCGAGCTTATAGATCCATCCACCTCTAACGACCCCGCGCCCTTTCGGACCTAAAACAGGAATATCGACAGCATATCGACTGCAAAAGGCCCATTCCTATTCATCCATCATTCTTTTCATTTCCAGCCTGAAAATTTCTTCCGCCGCCGAATCTCCCTCATTGTAAAGATCCCAAAAGTCAGCGGTCTGCCAGGACTTCGGCGCTATGGAAACAGCTCCACTCGGATCGAAACTGATTACCCAAGCGACCGAGAGCGTACTGTCGGACACACTAAAATCTCCAATTGGAAATAGTGCGACCGACTCTTGCGCGTCGGACCACAATACCAATCTAACTTCACCAGATGGAGAAATCATGAGTGCAAGGACCGTTACTTCAGCATCTTCGCACAACCAACCGCGCGCGCTTTCAGCGCCTGGCTTGACCACAACTTTCACTCCACCCTTCCTTTGACCTTGAAATCGATATTGAAATTGAGCTTTCCGGTAACTTTATTCATGTAGTAGTGGATTTGAGATCTTTGACCACTCGGCAGAACTATGGTTTGGGTAGTAAATTTTCCCCAGTCCTCAATTCTAGACCCATCCGAGGTGAGCTCCTTGACGACGGCCGGATTGGTGAGCTTCCCGCCTGAGATTGGAATTTCTCGCGAGGACCTTACGGCCTCCTTGGTTAGCGCGTTGCCTCCTCGCGTCAGAATTCCAGCTTCTTCATAAGCAAGTTGGGTTGAGAGCCTCAGAGCATCTGCCGGGCGGCCCGCAGCGCCCGCCCGAATAGCACTTTCGCCAACTTCTATTGCGTCGACACCAGCATTCTGCACCGACTTCAGGATCTCCTCAGACCGAAGCACACCTTGCTTGGTCGCAGTGCCGGCAATCTCCGCACCCACTTCACCAACGATCTTCGCTCCAGGCAACCGCACCGGGATCAGGAACGACGCTGCGCCGATGGCAGCACCATTGCCGTCGCCCTTGGCTACGCTGGCGATCACGGTACCAGCGGCGCCAATGTCGCCACTGAAGGTCCCCATCATCGTCCAGCCGTCACCTCCCCGGATCTTCGTTCCGCGCAGGTTGTTCAGATCATAGAATTTGAGCTGCACGTCGTCCTTGGATACGCCGGAGGACAGCAGGGATCCGATGACCTGCCTGTACAGTGCATCGTCGTTGAGCAGCTCGTTGCCATAGAGGTTGAAGTTTTTGTATTCCGCCTCCGTCGCGCCGAACCCGTATGCCCCGCCCATCTTGCTCAGGAAGTCAGTGGCTTCCAAATCAACGTTCTCGATGCCCACCAATCGGGCGACCTTTGCATCAACACGCGCGGCACCTTCCGTGGTCAGCCTGCGTACCGCCTCTGCTTCGCTGATACCTTCCTGGGCGGCGAACGGCAGCATTCATGTTGATCCACTTCACCTCATCCGGGTGCAGCTGCCGATTGAACCGGTCCCCGGTCACGGCAATGTTGGCGCCCGTGCTTCCACCCAGAGCCCCACCCACCATCGCGCTGCCCACTTCCATCAGCGACTGGTAGTCCTCCCAGCTCAGGCTGCCCTTGTTGCTCTCGAGGAATTCGGAGATCGCGATCTTGGCCTTCTCCGCACCGGCAGCACTCACCGCGCCCTTCAGTGCATCGGCCCCACCCAATGCGGCCATCGCCGCACCGGCCATGCCGTGCAGCAGCGCGCGGCCGTTGCCGCCGTCGGCCCAGAACGCCTTGCCTTCTTCGGTCTCCGCCTTCTGGCTCAGGTAGCCGCCCAAGTCGCCGACACCCTTGAACAGCAGCTGCCCGCCCAGCAGCATCACCTCGGCGCGCTCCTGCATCTTGCGCAGGTCAACGGCCGACAGCGCGCTGTTCAGGTCACCGGCAGTGGCGACGATGCTGAAGTAGCCCTGGCTGCGGATGGTGCGGTCCACCGCCAACTGGTCGTCGCTGGTCTGGCTGGCACTGGAGCTGGAGGAACCGATGCCGATGTGCAGGCTCACGCCGTCGGTGGCGTCGGAAGCCCCTGCTGCATGGCGTCGCCCACGCCAGCGGCGACATTGGCCGCTAAGGCGACATCGACGAGCTACTACATCACGATCTCAAACTGCGATGGCCGCAGTGCAACCTGTACAGTTGAGGCGCCATGCTCGTCGCAAAACTCAACCTCATAGGCCTCCTCTGGCTCGGAGAAGAGGGCAACCACTACCCCGGTACTGCCACGACAAATCTCCTCCGAAGGAATGTCTTCTAGCAGGCGCACGACATCATTTGTTTCCACAGGCATATAAACTACCTCGAAGGCGCACATCTGATCTAGTTCAGACATCATTCTCGCTCTCAATGCATCTCCCGCCTCGTCAAAAGTCCAATTCTGCGGAATGCCATGGCGAAGTGCATAGTCCAGATCACTGGCAGAAAAACTGAAGGATCGCAGCTACGTTTTACGCAAAGCCCATCATCGACACTTCAAATCAGGCTCAAATATAACCATGGCCTCTGAATTTTAGCCATAGATATCAAAGACAACGCGGACTCCCGCCTCTGAACCATCCCGTACGACCTCGCGAAAGGGGAAATGCGACCATCCCTTTACGGCAGCGGGATCATGGCAAGGTTCGTAACACACTCTAGTTGAGAGGTGCCGTCCGGCTGGAGACCATAAACCCATTACGCGTGAGCGCACAGCACCCACCAGCACTCCAAAAGTGAAAGCAAGGCTCAAGATCAATATTGATTTCAAACAGCGGTCCAGCAATATACCAAGCCAAACAATAATCAGCAGCCAACCCATAAAGCGCCTCAAGCAGGGCGTACATCTGATCTGAATCAGATACTTTGCTCGCCCTCAATGCATCTCCAACCTCATCAAAAATCCAGTGCTGCGGAATGTCTTGGCGAAGCGCAGAGTCCAGATCATCGGCCGAAACAAATATCACAATCGCACCAGCACAGATCTCGGAGATCTCTACATCACCGATCTCCCTTCATATTGACGCCTGCGCGCTCAGCCATTCACGCCCAAGCCGCACAATTCCATCTCTAGATGCAAATGATGCGAGCAAAAGATAAAAAGAGTCCTCGATCGCCCCGGATGAAACTACTTGCGCAGCCCTAAATGCAAGAATATGAGTAGATCTACACCGCCCCCAGAACAAGCCTATTAAAACGTTCAAGTTCCGAAGGACTTACATCCTGATACTCACAATTCAATCCCGAACCACAAACAAAGCCGATACGTTCACTATATGCGGCATATACCGAACCAGAGCTATCCACTGATGAGAACACATCCAAGGAGGGGCTACTCAGTTCCGATCCACACCAGGAAATGATTGCGCCCCCCTCAACAAACCATTCCAGTGATCGCCTAATGCATATCAACCACTCGTCCTCATCAGGCCAGGAATTTATCTTAACTTCGGCGGACAAATTGCTCATACCTTGCCCCTCCCACTCCCTGAATCTCACATCGACGCGACCACTCCATATGTCCTCAAACGAGGCGCTATTCTTGCCAAATTCGCCAATCGAACCACAACTCCAATACCCGTAGAAAATAATTCCGCACACCTCCTCCTGATAAACAACACGACCAGACTGGTCTGGAATGGCCCAATATATTCCGAGGCTGTCTTTCGTTATCATAGTCCGAAATTCTTGATCTGCTGCGGGGATGGCTTGATCGCTGTAACAATATCTCCAGCCGCTATCTTGCCGCGAGGCTCCTTCGCCACAAAGATAACAACGTCCTCTCCGTTAATTTTCCCATAAAAGCCTTTAACCGGCTGCCCGCCTTGAACCATTACGTGATCAAAAGTTTTTATTGGTTTTGTAAGAATAGCCCGCCCAATATCCTGAAATGCCTGCCGAGCGGCTTTTGACCCAGAATTCTCCGTAATTATTCCAGCTTCAATCAAATGCCTGGCAGAGTGATCAATTCGACCGATGTTGGAGAGCGGCAGATTTACGACATCATTAGCGAATGCTACATGCCCTTCTTTGGCAGCTTCGCTAGCCGCATTCTGTACCGACTTCAGGATCTCCTCAGATCTGAGCACACCCTGCTTGGTCGCGGCCCCGGCGATCTCCGCGCCCACTTCACCAACGATCTTCGCCCCAGGCAACCGCACCGGGATCAGGAACGTCGCTGCGCCGATGGCAGCACCGTTGCCGTCGCCCTTGGCTACGCTGACGATCACGGTACCAGCGGCGCCAATGTCGCCACTGAAGGTCCCCATCATCGTCCAGCCGTCACCACCCCGGATCTTCGTTCCGCGGAGGTTGTTCAGATCATAGAATTTGAGCTGCAGGGCATCCTTGGATACGCCGGAGGACTGCAGGGATCCGATGACCTGCCCGTACAGCGCATCGTTGTTGAGAAGCTCGTTGCCATAGAGATTGAAGTTGTTGTACTCAGCCTCCGTCGCGGTGAACCCGTACGTCCCACCCATCTTGCTCAGGAACGCGGTTGCTTCGAGATCAACGTTCTCGTTGCCCACCAACCGGTTGACCTTTGCATCAACACGCGCGGCACCTTCCGTGGTCAGCCTGCGTACCGCCTCTGCTTCGCTGATACCTTCCTGGGCGGCGAACGCGGCAGCATTCATGTTGATCCACTTCACCTCGTCCGGGTGCAGCTGCCGATTGAACCGGTCCCCGGTCACCGCAATGTTGGCGCCCGTGCTTCCACCCAGAGCACCGCCCACCATCGCGCTGCCCACTTCCATCAGCGACTGGTAGTCCTCCCAGCTCAGGCTGCCCTTGTTGTTCTCGAGGAATTCCGAGATCGCGATCTTGGCCTTCTCCGCACCAGCAGCACTCACCGCGCCGTTCAGCGCATCCGCACCACCCAATGCGGCCATCGCTGCACCGGCCATGCCGTGCAGCAGCGCGCGGCCATTGCCGCCGTCGGCCCAGAACGCCTTGCCTTCCTCGGTCTCCGCCTTCTGGCTCAGGTAGCCGCCCAGGTCGCCCACGCCCTTGAACAGCAGCTGCCCACCCAGCTGCATCACCTCGGCACGCTCCTGCATCTTGCGCAGGTCAACGGCCGACAGCGCACTGTCGGTATCAAACCCGGTCGCGGTCCGATCAAGACCGGCCAAGGCACTCTCATTGCCATCGCGCACCACCACGGTGCCGGCGGCGATGTCCGAGTGGGTGGTGCTGCTGTCGTTCTTCTTCGTGCCGCCCAGCAGGCTCAGCCCCGCGCCGGCCGCGCTCCCCAGCGGGTTACTGATGCCACCGCCGCTGCTCATACCGGTGCCGATGCCACCGCCACTGGTCTTGGCGCGGGATTCGTTCTCGATGTCGACAACGGTCAGGCTGCCGGTATCCAGGCGGTTCTTCGAGGCATCGGCGGTGCTGCCGATCACGCCGCCTTCCAGGTGTGTGTTGCCGCCTACGGTGATGTTGAAGCCACCGTTGCCGGCAACGATGCCACTCTGTTCCTGCACGCTGCGCAGGTGGCTCTCGACCTTCTGCTGGCCGATGTTGACGCTGCCGCGGCCGCTAGGGATGCCCTGAACAAATCCCGAGACGGGCCATTGAAAGCTGATGGACGGGTGTCGCTGCGCTGTACGTCATTGATTTTCCGTCCCGTCAGATGCGCAGCGGGCCGCAAAAGTGATCGCGCCAGACTAGGGGCGGAATTGTTCAGAGGATCCCTAGCTTCTACATGTTTCTCACCCTTGTTATTTCCCTCTTAGCCATGACCCTATTTTTCTGTGAAACTTTTTTGTCGAAGGCAACAGAATTCAAGTCATCGATAATTAGTTCAACGTCTTGCTTAGCCAAGAATGGAACCCAAGAAAGCGCCAACCCTATCCAGTAGTCAGAGTCATGATTCAAGCCAATTTGAACCAAAAGAGGATATGGGAAATTCCGACCCAAATCCGAAATTACATTTTCAAATGGAAACTCAAGAAGAGTAATCGCACGCCTGAGCGCCTCCTTTCCCTCAAGGGAAAATGATACTGATGGCCCCTCAAGTCGCCACACCCCCATCCCGTCACTAAAAATGACGAGACCGTTACCCAGGATTTTTTTCTCCGGCGGAGTATTCATAAATTACATTCCAGCACCATGCTTAATATCAATCCCATAATTTTTCATTGCCTGTTCAAACTGAGCGCGAACCTCCGGACTCCAGTTCATCCAGTAGTGCCCGCTATGCTCATTGGTTATTATCTCGCCATTCTTGCCCCTGGAGAACATGCCCCCTACTAGCTCCTGGGGGTTCCCACCAATACTAGCGCCCAGCTGCTCATGAGGGGAGCCGCCCAGATTCGCCTTAGGCTTACCCACTGCAAATTTGTTTGTTTTCGGATCGAAAACAAACTCGATCGCCTTACTTCTTGTGCCAGGGAAATAGTTTTGGATTGCTGTAGACGATACAGAGCCCGGCTCCAAGGCTAGAACACCATCTACCGGGCCAGATCCCTTCCAGCTCGGACTACTCTTAACTGCTCGCTCAGTCGTCTCAGCCGCTGCATTCTGCACCGACTTCAGGATCTCCTCCGATCTGAGCACACCCTGCTTGGTCGCGGCCCCGGCGATCTCCGCGCCCACTTCACCAACGATCTTCGCTCCAGGCAACCGGATCGGGATCAGGAACGACGCTGCGCCGATGGCAGCACCATTGCCGTCGCCCTTGGCTACGCTGACGATCACGGTACCAGCGGCGCCAATGTCGCCACTGAAGGTCCCCATCATCGTCCAGCCGTCACCACCCCGGATCTTCGTTCCGCGGAGGTTGTTCAGATCATAGAATTTGAGCTGCAGGGCATCCTTGGATACGCCGGAGGACTGCAGGGATCCGATGACCTGCCCGTACAGCGCATCGTTGTTGAGAAGCTCGTTGCCATAGAGATTGAAGTTGTTGTACTCAGCTTCCGTCGCGGTGAACCCGTACGTCCCACCCATCTTGCTCAGGAACGCGGTTGCTTCGAGATCAACGTTCTCGTTGCCCACCAACCGGTTGACCTTTGCATCAACACGCGCGGCACCTTCCGTGGTCAGCCTGCGTACCGCCTCTGCTTCGCTGATACCTTCCTGGGCGGCGAACGCGGCAGCATTCATGTTGATCCACTTCACCTCGTCCGGGTGCAGCTGCCGATTGAACCGGTCCCCGGTCACCGCAATGTTGGCGCCCGTGCTTCCACCCAGAGCACCGCCCACCATCGCGCTGCCCACTTCCATCAGCGACTGGTAGTCCTCCCAGCTCAGGCTGCCCTTGTTGTTCTCGAGGAATTCCGAGATCGCAATCTTGGCCTTCTCCGCACCAGCAGCACTCACCGCGCCGTTCAGCGCATCCGCACCACCCAATGCGGCCATCGCCGCACCGGCCATGCCGTGCAGCAGCGCGCGGCCATTGCCGCCGTCGGCCCAGAACGCCTTGCCTTCCTCGGTCTCCGCCTTCTGGCTCAGGTAGCCGCCCAGGTCGCCCACGCCCTTGAACAGCAGCTGCCCACCCAGCTGCATCACCTCGGCACGCTCCTGCATCTTGCGCAGGTCAACGGCCGACAGCGCACTGTCGGTATCAAACCCGGTCGCGGTCCGATCAAGACCGGCCAAGGCACTCTCATTGCCATCGCGCACCACCACGGTGCCGGCGGCGATGTCCGAGTGGGTGGTGCTGCTGTCGTTCTTCTTCGTGCCGCCCAGCAGGCTCAGCCCCGCGCCGGCCGCGCTCCCCAGCGGGTTACTGATGCCACCGCCGCTGCTCATACCGGTGCCGATGCCACCGCCACTGGTCTTGGCGCGGGATTCGTTCTCGATGTCGACAACGGTCAGGCTGCCGGTATCCAGGCGGTTCTTCGAGGCATCGGCGGTGCTGCCGATCACGCCGCCTTCCAGGTGTGTGTTGCCGCCTACGGTAATGTTGAAGCCACCGTTGCCGGCAACGATGCCACTCTGTTCCTGCACGCTGCGCAGGTGGCTCTCGACCTTCTGCTGGCCGATGTTGACGCTGCCGCCGCTGCCATACACGAAGGTTCCCCCAGCCTGGGTCTGCTTGCTGGCGTAGTCGTCGGTGTCCTGCTCGCTGATGATGGACAGGTTGCCGCCGATGCTGGCCACCACCTTGTCGCCGCTCAGCTGGGCACCCTGCAGCGTGGTGTCCTTGCCACTGATGACGGTCAGGTTGCGGTCGGCGTCCACCACGGTTTCGACGTGCGTGGTGCCGTTGCCGCTGCCCTTGCCCTTGGCGGTGCTGGCCGACACGTACCAACCGGTCTGCGCGCCGATGCTGAAACCGATCTCACCGCTGCCGCTCTTGTTCTTCGACGACTGCGTGTGGTCTTCCGCTTCGCTGCGCAGGGTGATGTTGTCCCGCGCGGCCAGCGCCACGTTGTCACCCTTCACCTGGCTGCCGATGATGTTCAGGTCACCGCCGGTGGCGACGATGCTGACGTCGCCTTGGCTGCGGATGGTGCTGCCCACCGCCGACTGGTCGTGGCTGGTCTGGCTGGCACTGGAGCTGGAGGCGCCGATGCCGATGCGCAGGCTCACGCCGTCGGTGGCGCCGGAAGCGCCTTGCTGCATGGCGCCGCCGACGCCAGCGGCGGCATTGGCCGCCTGCACCGCGTACAGCGCCTTCAGGCGATCATCCTGCGCATTGCCGGCCGCCTTGGCCGCACCGTAAGCGGCCAGGGCGGCATCCACCACACCGCCGGTCAGGCCGACGTTGATACCGGCACTCTTCTGCTTGGTGCTCTGGTGTACGTCAGTGGTGCCCTGTGCCGCGTCGATCACCACCTGCCCGCCCACCAGCTGCGTACCGGTCTTCGACAGCACGTCCGAACCGGTGATGTGCAGCGTGTTGCCGGCGCTCAGGTTGACCCGGCCATCGGTTGAGCCGATCAGGCTGCCCTGTGGCGCGCTCTGCTCGATCTCCAGGCCCTTTTCCAGCTTGCTCTGGCCGATGGTCAGGTTGAAGCCACCACCGCCGAACACGCCCGAGCGCTTGACGGTCTTGTCATGCTCTTCGCTGTGCGTGGAGGTGGCCGTGCCGATGGTGAGGTCGCGGGTGGCGGCCACCACCACATCACCGGTGGCAGCCACCTGCGCCGCCTGCGCGACGACGTCACGTCCGGCGCCGATGGTCACCGTCTCGCCGCTGAGCGTGGTGCCCACCACCAGACTGTCCCGGGTTGCGTCGTAAGTGGTGGTGGTCTTGCTCGACAGCAGGCCCTTCTTCCTGCGCGTGGTTTCCTGCTCCCAGCTGTGGTCCTCCTGCGCCGCCAACAGATTCACGTCGCGCGTAGCGGCAATGCTGACGCCACCGTCGGTGCTGCCGACCTGCGTGGCAGTGAGGTTGGCATCGCGCCCGGCCACCAGCGCGATGTCACCGCCGGCCTGCAGCGAGCTGCCGTGCACGGTCTCGTCCATGCTCTGCGTGGTCTGCGAGAAACGCTTGCCACGGCTCTGCTGCTGGCTGGTGTTGGTGGTGGTTTCGGCCTGCAGGTTGAGATCGCGCCCGGCCACCACGGCCAGGCCGTCGCCGGCCTTCAGCTGTGCAGCCTGCAGGTTCACGTCCTGCCCGGCCTGCATGCCCAGCGAGCCACCGGCCTCGATGCCGCTGGCGTTGAGGGTTTCGCGCGCGTAGCGGTTGCTGCCCCAGCCGCCCTGCTCGGTGGTGGTCAGTGCGTTGAGGTTGATGTCGTTGCCGGCCGTGGCATGGACGCTGCCGCCAGCCCTGGCGGTCGCTGCCGTCAGGTTCAGATCGCGGCCGGCATCCAGCGACAGGCTGCCGCCGACATCCAGCGTGGTGCGACGCAGGCTTCCATCACCCTGCATCTGCGTGGTGAGGTTGAGGTCGCGGCCGGCGTCCAGCGCCGCGTTGCCGCGGGCACGGGTCTGCGAACCGACCAGTGCCAGGTCACGTCCGGCTTCCAGCGCCAGGCTGCCGCCGCTGCGGATGCTGGCCAGGTCGATGCCGCTGACACTCTTCAGGTCGCGGCCGGCCACCAGGGCCACGTTACCGCCCTGGATCAGGCCGCTGTTGTTGAGGATGTCCTCCACGGCGGTGATGCGGGCATTGCCGCCTGCGGAAATGCCACCGCGATCGTTGAGCAGGCTGCCGGTATCGATGGTCAATCGATCATCGGCGCGGATCATGCCCTGGTTGGACACATTGCCGGCGCGGATCTCCACCGACTCGCCAGCGATGGCGGCGCCCCCCAGCTGCAGGCGGTTGGCGGTGGCCTGGGACAGGTACACCACCGGCACCAGCACCTTCTGGCCGTCCACTTCCTGGGCGACCATCCACACGATGTCTTCGTTGAGCGCGGCCACCTGTTCGGCCGACAGCGCCACGCCCACGCTCAGCTGCTGGCGCGCGGCTTCGCTCACGCCGGCATCCATCATGGCGCGGTACTGGCCCATGCCATCGCCCTGGTCGGCATCCAGGTAGCGACGCCCGGTCAGGCCGGTGATCTGTTCCATCACCAGGCGCTGCTCGTAGAAGTCGTCACCCATCCGACGCAACTGCTTGTCGGGGTCCAGGTTCAGGCGCTGGAACATGTAGTCCGAGCCGATCCACTGCCCGAAGTTGGCGAAGCGCGGATCGGTTTCCACCAGCCAGCGCTGGTTGCCCGGATTGACCGTGTACAGGCCGCCACTGGGCAGCGACAGGCCCGGCAGCGGATTCTGCGGGCTGCCCACCACCTGCGGCGGCGGCACCGTGGTGACACGGCCAGGGCCCGGGGAGCCGGTATCACCGGCCGTGCCCGCACCCTGCGCCTGCGCGCTGGCAGGCCCGGTGGCCACGCCCTGCTGTGCACCCGGTGCGCCAGCATTGCCGCCGACCGCGCCGGCGCCCTGCTGCTGGCCCAGTTCGGGTGCGTAGGCGTTGTTGCCCTGCCAACCGGCAACGTCCAGCGGTGTGCCACCGCTGTGCGCGGTGACCACGGCGTTGTTGACCTCGCGCGCTTCGATCTGCACCTTGCGGCCGGCGGTGATGCTGGCATTGCCGCCGGCCAGCGTGACCTGCTTGGTGACCGTGCTGGTGCCCAGCGCGCGGCTGCCGCCATAGATCTCGAAGTCGCAGCGGCTGGGGCAAGGCCGGTAGGTGTAGTCGATGGTCGACGTGCGCTGGACCACCTTGTAGCCGGCCAGCGCCTCGTTGTTGACCACGCCGGCCCAGTCATTGGGGTCTTCGCTGTTGGACGAGCCGCGGCCGTTGATCGAGAGGTTGCGACCGGCGGCGATGGCCGAGTTCCGGTTGTCGACCGAGCCGCCGGACATCTGCATGTCGCGACCGGAAATCAGCTGCGATGCCGCGCTGGCGGCGATGACGGTGGTGCCTTCCAGCACCAGATCCTTGTGCTCGGTCCAGACTTCCAGCACGGCACAGTCGCCCGGGCACAGCTTGCCCGGCGGTGCGGGGCCGTCGATGCCGTCGACCCTGAACGTCCCGCTGTCCGGGTCGGCAGCGCCTTCGTTGCCGCTGTAGACCTTGTGCTGGGTGACCAGCACACGACGCTCGTTGGCCACGCCCAGTGCAGCCAGGATCAGATCGTTCTCGGCCTGGATGCGCCCGGAACGGTTGCGGATCTGCTGGGCGTTGCCGCCGTTCCAGCCCTGCAGGCGGATGTCGCCCAGGCTGAAGAGCTCGCCGTCGAGGTTGTCGATGTAGTTGGCATACAGGTTGATGCGGCCGGTGGCCGCCATCAGCCCTTCGTTGTAGTCGCGTGCGACCAGCGTGTCGCCCAGGTCGCGGCCGTTGGTGATGCGCGAGGCGCGCAGTTCCAGCGCGTTGCCCATCACGGTGCCGGTGTTGGTGATGTTGGCAGCCGACACCTCCACCGTATCGCCGTCCACGCGACCGGCATTGCTGAGATCGCCGGCCGTACTCAGCGCGACACGACCACTGCCATTGCCTGCCGTGGCGTTGAACTGCCCACCAGCGGTGTTCTCGATCCGCGCCGCCGAGACTTCAAGCGTGCCCTTGCTCTCCAGGCGCCCCTGGTTGACCAGTGCGCCAGCCACGTCCAGCTTCAGCAGCCCGTTGCTCTCCAGGCGCTGGCCGTTGCCATGCACGTAATCGCCCGCCAGCGTCAGGCGCAACTCGCTGCCGCCGAACAGGCGGCCGATGCCGCTGAAGGCCTGCAGGCGTGCGCCGAGTGCTTCATAGGCGCTGATCTCGCCGCCGCCATTGGCCAAGCTGCCCAGCGTCAGCTGGCTCTGGCGACTGAGCAGCCGGCCGTTGCTGTTGTCCAGCGCGGCAAGATCCAGGCGCAGCAGGTTGCCTGCGCTGAGCTGGCCACCAACGTTGAATACCTGCGCGCCTGCGCGCTCCAGGTACAGGGTATTGGCGGCGTGGACCATGCTACCTGCGTTGTCGAGCGATGCGGTCTGCAGGCGCAGGTCGGTTCCGGCCACCAGCTTGGCCTGGCCGCCTTCGGCTCGGTTGTCCACGCTGCCTGCGGTCAGCGTCAGCGCACCGCCGGTACTGCCCAGGGTGCCGCCACGGTTGTCCAGCGCAGCGGCCGATTCCAGCGACAGCTGCCCGGTGCCGTTGGCAACGATGCGGCCGCCACGGTTGCCCACTGAGGCAGCGCGGATGTTCGCAGGGCCCTGTGCTTCGATGTTGCCCTGGCTGTTGTCCAGTGCCTGGCGGATCTGCAGATCCAGCGAGGTGCCGCCGTGGACCAGGCCACGCTGGTTGGCCAGCGCACCGGCCACGTCGAGCGCGAGTTCCTGGCGGGCGTACAGGTTGCCATCCACGTTGCGCAGGTCGCCCGTGCGGCTGGTCACGCGCGCATTGCCCTCGGCGCCCAGCAGGCCATTGCTGTTGTCCAGCTGGGAGGCCAGCACCTGCAGCTGGCCGGCGCCACGCTGCACGATGGTGCCAGTGCGGTTGTCCAATGCCCCGGCAGCGTCCACGGTAAGGTTGCCGCCAGCATCGAGCCGGCCACCGGTGTTGACGATCTCCGTGCCGGCTACGCGTGCCCCGCTGCCTGCGGTGAGCGTACCGCCGCTGTTGTCGAGGCGACCGGCAACGGCCACGTCCGCCTCGCCGTTGCCGACGATCAGGCCTGCATTGCTGTTGTCCAGCGTGCCGGTCTCGATCTTCAGCACACCCGTGCCCGCATGCTCGATGCGGCCACCCTGGTTCAGCAGCTGCGCAGCCTTCAGGTGGACACTGCCAGCATTGGCGGCGATGCGCCCGCCGGTGTTGCGCAGGGCACCTGTCAGGCCAAGTTCAAAGGGATCGGTGCCGGTCTGCAGCAGTTCGCCGGTGCTGTTGTCCAGCGCGGCCGCCAACAGGCCGATGCGCGTGCCCTGCAGGCTGCCCGCATTGCGCAGCAGGTCGGTGGCACGCAGGTCGAGCAGACCGATGGCGGTCAGGCTGCCGCCGATATTGCGCCACTCACCGCTGCGCGCCTGCGCCAGCAGGGTGCCACCGGACCAAACCTGGCCACCCTCCAGCAGCAGGCTGTCGCCCAGCAGGTGAACCTGCTGGCCGGCGTTGATCTGGCCGGCGTTGCGCAGCTGCTGACGCGCATCAAGGGTGACGCTGCCGGTGCTGCCGACCTTGCCGTCGGCCAGCAGGCCCGCCACGATCACGCCGCTGTTGTCGATCTGCCCCGCCCGCAATTCGATGTCACCCGAGGCCAGCACGCGCCCGCGATTGCTGGCCTGGGCGGCCTGCAGCGTGACCGTGCGCGCCTGAACGTCGGCCGCAGTGCGCAGTGCCTGCGCAGCCTGCAGCGACAGCGCGCCGCTGGCGAACAACGCCGCCTGGTTGTCCAGGTCGCCGTCGCTGCGCACCTGCAGATCAGCGGCGCTGTCGATCGTTCCCTTCAGCGTCACGCCGGCATCGGCGGACAGCACGACGCCCTGCTGCGCAAAGGCCTTGCCCGACTGCTCCAGGCTGCCGCCCGCGTGCGCGGTCAGTGTGCCGGCCGCCAACGTGCGCCCGCCCAGCACCAGGGCCTGGTCACTGCTGAGCTGCACGTTGCCGCGCTCGCTGCCCAGTTCACCCTCGCTGCGCAGTGTCCGGCCCCGCACCTGCAACGCCTGGCCGGCCACCAGGCTGCCCTGGTTGTCCAGCGAGTCGCGCACGGTGACATCGACATCGCTGACGCCATAGAGGTCGCCACGGTTGTCGATCACATCGGCCTTGGCCGTCAGTGCTCCCTTGGCGAACACGTTACCGGCGTTGTCTAGCGTCACCGCATCCAGCTGCAGCGACTGCGCACTGGACAGGTTGCCGCCGGCGCGGTTGTGCAGCGCGTCGGTGCGCACGTCAAGCGCGCCATCGCTGGCGATCACGCCGGCATTGTCCAATGTGGTGGTGCGCAGCTGTGAGCGGTCGCGACCGTAGATCACACCACTGTTGCTCAGCTCAGTGGCGCGCAGATCCATTGCCTGCTGGCCATGCAGGCGACCGTCGTTGATGACCTTCTGCACGTCCACGGCCACCACGCGTGCCAGCGCCGTGGCGGCCGCCTGCTGCCGCAGAACGCTGCCCTGAAGGGTCAGGGTGCCGCCGGCTTCAAGCCGGTTGCGGTTGTCGAGCGTGGCAACGGACAGACGGGCATCGGCTGCGCTGCCGATGATGCCGGCGTTGTGCAGCACATCGGCGTCGACCTTCAGGCCCTTGCCCCCCTGGATGCTGCCGGTGGTGCCATTGTCGATGCGTGCGTTGGACTTCAATGCCAGCAGGTCCACCGCCTGCAGCGTGCCGCTGTTGCGCAGACGATCGACCGCCAGCGCGGCCTGGCGGGCCTCAAGGGTGCCTTGGTTGTCCACGCCGCCGGCAGACAGTTCCAGCGCCTGCTCCGAGAGGATGCGTCCGGCGTTGTCCAGCTGCTGGCGCGCCTGGATCTTCAGCAGCCCGCCCGCAGACAGCTCGGCACCCTTCAGCTGGGTGATGCGGTCGGCCGCTGCACGCAGGTTGGCACCGGCACCGATGATGGCCTCGTTGTCGATGCTGGCCGCATCGAGTTCGACGTCGGCGTCGCTGTACAGCTGGCCGGCGTTGTGCAGCTGCGCGGCCTGCATCCGTACGCCCTGGTTGCCCAGCAGCAGGCCGGCGTTGTCCACCTGGCGGGCCTGCACGTCCAGCGCCTGTGCGCCCAGGCGCGCGCCCTTGTCCTGCGCCAGCGTGTCGGCGCGCACGGCAAGCCCGGCGCCTGCGGTCACCTGTGCATGGTTCTGCACCTGTGCGGCAGCCAGCGCGATGCTGCCCGCGCTCTTCGCCGTGTCAGCCAGGGTCAGCGTGCCACTGGCGTCCAGCTGCATCTGTGCGGCCTGCGCGCTGCCGGCCAGGTCCAGATTCTGGTTGGCGCGTACGGCCAACGCAGCGCCCGCCGACGTGGAACCGGCAAGCGACGCCTGCCGGGCACGAATCTGAAGATCTCCCTGCGCGTACTGGGTACCGTCGGCCTTCAGGTCACCGTCGGTTTCGATCTGCAGGCGGCCTGCAGCCGCCGTGCGTCCGCTCAGGCGGACATCGCCGGCCTGGGTCAGGATGAAGTCGCCTGCGTCGGCCACCATCTGGCCCGTGCTGCGCACACCCACGCCGGCCTCGGTGCCGACCAGGCGGATCTTGCCTGCGTACATGCCACCGAGGGCGGCAACATCCAGGCCGAACTGCGGGCGTTCGCCTTCTCCGCTGATCGCCTGCGTCGCCAGGGTCTGGGCATCGATCTGGTTGGCGCCGGTGACCACGTTCACCTGGCGCGCCCAAAGGCCCGCGTTGAGCTGCACGGCGCGCGCCAGCAGGTCGACGCCTTCCAGGTTGCCGGCATCCAGGCCGTTGCCTTCCAGGCGGATCGTTCCGCGGGACACCCGGAACGCAGACAGGCTGCCATCGTTGCCGAACACCGGGGTGCCGGTGGTCAGCGTGCCACGGGTGGTATTGATGAAGCCGCAGCCATCGCAGGTGATGCCATTGGGGTTGGCGACGATCACCGCCGCCGAGCGCCCCGCCACCTCGATGTGGCCCTGCAGGCGCGATGCGTTGGTGGATGTCACCTCGTTGAGGATCAATCGTGCCGACTGGCCCGGCTGCAGATTGCCGTTGCCCTGGATGTAGCCACCCAGCTGGGTCTGCACGGTGCTCGCGCTGTTGTTGAGGATCTGCCCCTCGCGCCCGACGTTGTAGTCCTGGAAGCGGTTGTGCGATACGCCGCCCGCGTTGGGCCGGTTGATCTGGATGACCGGCACGCCGTTCGCCGCCTGGTCGGCCCGCGCCTGCTCGCCGGCCTGTACCTGCACCTGGGCAAACGAGCTGCCCGGGGCCAGGAACGCCAGTGCCAGGGTGGCGCTCGCCATCGCGGTGCGCAGGCGCGTGGCCCAACCGGCGCCCGAAGTGGACAGGGACAGACTGCGGAATACGTTCTTCATGCCAGGTGCTTCCATCAACCCAGGGGGGAACTGCACACACAACAACCCGATCACGTCGCCACGTGGCGACGGTGCTTCCAGTCGAATCAGAACTGCCAGGACGCGCGGAATCCGATCACGTGACCGCGTGCCTCATGCTTGAGCCAAGCCGGGCGGCTCATCGGTACGCCGACGAAGCCATCCCACGCCAGTCCGCCCAGCTCGCCACGTGCACCCAGGTGGGCGCCGCTGAGGGTTCCGCCGCCGATACCCTGGCGGTCGTCGCGCTCGATGTGGCCGATATCGATGCCCGCATAGGGCGCGATGGCGCGCTGTGCCATCCAGCTGATGCTGTTGCGCCAGTAGCCGCCACGGCTGCCGCCGAGTGGCACCTCGCCATCGAAGCCGTTGACGGTATAGCGGCCACCGACGCTGATGAACTCCGAGCCGTACAGCGTGTCCTTGCTCCACTGGTAGCGGAGCGCGGTGTTCCATGCCAGCGGACGCGGCCCGGATGTCAGGGCGCCACCGGCGCCGATATCCAGCGTGGTCAGCCCATAGCGGAACGTCGGCGCCAGGTCATCACGGCCCACGGCGTCATCATCGCCTCCCAGCCACGGCACGCCGCGGCGGTGCGCCAGGCGGATATCGGCCTGGACCCGCCCCAGGTACTGGCGGTGCAGCAGCGCCAGCTCGACCGAGGTGGTACGCCGGCGCTGGCCTTCGATCTCCACGCCTTCCACGTAGCTGTGCGACGACCGTTGCGCCACGCGCAGCTCGATGCCGCTGCGATAGCTCTGACCACGCACCAGCAGCCGTTCCACGGCCAGGTCGACGTTGCTGGAGGTGCCGGTGCTGGCGAACGTGTCGGCGTTGCTGGCGATGGTCTGCTTGTAGCGCGAGCTGTAGGTACTGGTGCTGAAACGCCAGTTGCCCACCGGAACCGACCACGACGCATTGAAGCCGTGGGTACCCCGGCCCTTGTCGGCACTGCCGTCGCTGCTGACGCCAACGCTGAGCAGGTCGTTGACGCGAGCCAGGTTGTCTACCCACGCGGTCGCGCCGACCTGCTGCTTTCCGGTCGCACGGCTGCCGGCATCATCCAGCGACACCGAGGCACGCCATCGCTTGCCGTGGCGGATGCTGATGACCACGTCCGACTCGCCGGGCCCTTCGCCCGGCACCAGCTCCATGTTCACGTCCTGCGACGGAACGCGCTTGAGCTGCTCCAGGCCCTGTTCCAACGCGCGCAAATTAAGCACGTCCCCCGGCCGCGCGGGAAACGCACTCTTCCACATCGAATCGGGAACCTCTTCCGCGTTGAAGCGGATCTGCCGGATCACGCCCGGCACCAGCTGCAGGCGCAGGGTTCCGCTGCCCAGGCTCTGCTCGGGCAGGCCGATGCGCGTGGTCACGTAGCCCTTGGCCAGCGCCAGATCCGAGGCACGCCGCACGATCAGCGCGATGCCCTGCTGGCCCACGCAGCGGCCACGGTAGCGGTCGAGATAGCGCTGCAGGAACGCGAACTGCGCCAGATGCGCACCGTCGAGCTGCAGCTGCTGCAGGGTGAAGCACGGTTCTTCGTCCGGCAGTGCCAGCGAATGCAGATCGGTGGCAGCGGCCGGCTGTTCGCGTGATACATCCGGCAATGCCTGCCGCTGCTCACGCTCGCGTGCCTCGCGCTCGGCGCGTTCGCGCAGTTCCTGCTGCTCGGCGAACGAGGGACTGGCCGACTGCGCATGCACGACGCCGATCAACAACAGCCCCGCAGTGCCCAGAACGGCACGCATGCTGAATCCTGCTTTTCTGTTACCCATCAACGACTTCCTTGTCCAGCATTGGTACAGACCTGAAGCTGTGAACAGACATCGTGCAGAGAGAACGTGCGGCCAGCACCGAGTCGACCGCCAACCGCTATCGGCGGGAGTGCGCGGAACTTTAGGGTCTTTGCATCCGTGCACCCATTGCGGCGATGCAGCCGAGCACCGCGCGCTGAAGGATGGGCATCCTTCAGCTGCCGTCATGCGATGTCAATCGCTCCCGTCGTCACGGCACCCGTGCGCACACCCATGCCCGCACGTCCCTGGCACCCGCCAGCCGCAACGTCTCGGCGATTTCCATCACGGTGCTGCCGGTGGTCATCACATCGTCCACGACGGTCAGCCGTGTCGGTGGCGACAAGCGCGTGCCGAATGCGTCAAAGAGATTGTCCCGGCGCTGCTCTGCGCTGCGCTCGGACTGCGGCGCGGTGTGGCGTCGTCGGTACACCCCCTGCCAGACCGGCATCGGCAGCAACCGGCACAGCTCGCCGGCCTGGTTGTAGCCGCGCTGGCGCAGGCGCCGCCCATGCAGCGGCACCGGCACCAGCGGCGCGCACGACCAGGGCGGTGGTGCGCGCTGCATCAGCTGGGCAAGCAAGCGCCCGGCCGCCAAGTCCTGGTGGAACTTGTAACGCACCAGCAGCTGATCGACGGGTGGAAGGTACAGCAGGCTGGCATGTGTGGCGGCCTGCGGCGGCGCCTCCTCGCGGCAGCTGCCGCAGACGATCAGGGCGGCGTCCGGCAACGGCAGCGCGCAACGCAGGCAGGCGCGGCCGGCCCAGGGTAGTTCGGCGAGGCAGGCGCGGCACAGGTCGAGATCATCATGGCCCGGATCGCCGCATACCAGGCAGCGCAGTGGCAGCAGCACGCGAAGCGCCGCCTGCAGGAGGCGAGTGGACTTGAACAGGACCGGCATGCACTACAGCGTGATCGCACCCCGGCCCTGGGGCCATCAGACGCTCGCCCTTCAACCCGTAGGCATCCTTACCCGTTTACGGATCACTTCACCTCGTGGGCGCCGGCGCGGCATCCACCCGCGTGCGGTACACCATGTACGGCGCCTGCCGCCGATCAACGCCGCCATTGAATCCGGCCTGCCGGTGCAGCTGGTTGGCGGTGAAGTACAGATAGCCGCCCGGCCCCATCGACAACGTATCCGGCCACAGGATGCGCGGGTCGTGCACCACGGTCGTCCAGCGTCCGTCCGCATCACGGGCATGGATGGCGTTGTGCTCGTAGTCGCTGGCATACAGCCGGCCGTTGGCGTCCATTTCCATGCCATCGGAGGCGCCCTTGTCGCCGAGGTCGACCACGGCTGCCGCCAGTGCCGCTTCACTCACCTTGGGGTCGCGCAGCAAGGCAGTGGGTACGCTGTACAGATGACGGCTGGACAACGGGGTGTAGAACAGCGTGCTGCCATCAGGCGACAACGCAATGCCATCGGCGGCTACGGTGAACGGCTGCGTCGAACCATCCGCATTGCGCAGCCGCATCTGCTGTCCTTCCACGATCGGCACGAAGGCGGCATCGGCCGAGGTGGATACGTGGCCGACCAGTCGCTTGGACGCGGCGCCAGTGGCGAGGTCGATCACGATGATGCCGCCGATACCGCTCAGCGACGAGTCGGTCACGTAGGCCACGCCCTCGCGGCCAACACGGAAATCGAAGCGCACATCGTTGACATAGGTGCGCGCGTCGATGACGTTGGCCGGGAACACCAGCGTCTTGGCCACGGTGTTGGTGGCAAGGTCGATCGCCACCAGTTTGGCACCGCCGGCCTGTGGCGCAGAGAACCCGGGCGCGGCGGTATCCAGCACCCACAACCGGCCCTGGCCATCGGCCACCACGCTCTGCACGCTGATGAAATGGGCCGCCGGATCGGGACCATCCTTGCGGTTGATGCGCGCATCCGGATAGGGCACGGCGCGGCCGTCGCGCCATTCGGCCACGCTGTAGGCCACCTCATCGCCCCAGCGCGGGAAGTTGACGAAGATCCGCCCGGTCTCGGACACCGCCACGCTGGTGGGCATGGCACCTTCGAAACGCGCCACCGGTTCGAGGGTGCCGATGCTGCGCTCGCTGGGCAGCAGGGGCGCGCCGGACATCGCCAGCGCGGGGGAACTGGTCAGAGCCAGGAGGGCAGCCGCCAGGCTGCGGATACGGCAGTTGATCATGGTGCTCTCGATGCGGGTCCGGGTGCAGCCCCGGTGTCGATGCATCTTCTGCGTCGCGCGTGGCATCGGGTAGACGGTGCAGCGCGGAATCAGCTTCACTGCAAAAGTGAAGATTGCGGCCTAATTGATCCTGTCGATCAAGGTAATCAGCGATGCCTATCAGCTGATTCTGCTTGCGGCGCCATCAACAACTCCGCCAGCCCGCGATAGATTGGTACCCTGCACACCAGCCCGGACACACCACGCGCGATAAGCACCGTGGCCAGGATCGGCAACAGCAGATCACCACTGTCGGTCAGCTCCAGCGAGATCACCGCCGAGGTCAGTGGCGCCTGGGTCACACCGGTCAGGTAGGCGCACATGCCCAGCAGCACGAACGCGCGCGGGTCCACGCCCGGCATCAGTACGGCCAGGTTGTGGCCAAGGCCGGCACCGACCGCCAGCGCCGGCGAGAACAGGCCGCCGGGAATACCGGCTACGTACGATGCGAGGTTCGCCAGCAGCTTCATCAGACCGAACTCGTGGCCCACCATCGCCTGCCCCTGCACCAGGCCGCGCGCCTGTTCGTAGCCGGTGCCGAATGCGCCTTCTCCGAACGCCAGGGCCAGCAGCACCACCACCAGCCCGCAGCCTGCGGCCAGCAACACGGGATGCCGCTGCCGTAGTTGCCCGAGCCAACGGGGGCGGCCCGCCGCACTGGCCAGCACCGCGCGCGCGAACAATCCGCCCAGCAACCCGGCCACTACGCCGCACAGCAGGATCGCCAGCCAGCCCTGGCCGAGCGGCAGGCGCGCGCTCACATGGCCGAAATAGGTGTAGTTGCCCAGCAGGCCCAGCGACACCACGCCACCGACGATCACTGCGGTCAACAGGGTGCCGGAGAAGCGATGTTCGAAACGGCCACTGAGCTCCTCGATGGCGAACACGATGCCCGCCAGCGGCGTGTTGAATGCCGCGGCGATGCCCGCTGCACCACCCGCCAGCAGGAAGTGCGAGAGTTCGCGTGGATCCTTGAAGCCGAACCAGCGGCCGAACAGATACATCAGGCTCGCGCCCACATGCACCGTGGGACCTTCGCGCCCAACCGACGCGCCGCCGAGCAGCGACAGCGAGGTCAGCAACAGCTTGCCGGCCGAAACCGCTGGGGAAAGGTTGGTTTTCCGGAACGGCTCATCGGGCTTGTCCAACGCAGCGATGACCTGCGGAATGCCGCTGCCCCGCGTGGGCTTCAGCACGCCACTGGTCAGCCAGGCCAGCAACGCGAAGATGCCGGGCGTGAGCAGCAGGGCCCACCACGGCGAGCGCGCGGTGATGCGCTGGAACAGATGGAAGGCCGCGTCGCTGGCCTTGGCGAACAGGATGGCCACCAGCGCTACGGCCACAGCCCCGCCCCAGAGCGCGGCACGGCGGCGCCAGGCCTCACTGAGAACCAGCGCGGTGATGCGGCCGCGGAGGCGATGGAGATCGGTCATGCGGGCAGTTTGGACGCTGCGGAGGAAGGCGGACAGCGGCTACTGTGGCTGAAGGCCTTGCAGGATGCGGTGAAATGCCCCGACGTACATCGCTGGACGCGCAGGCGCTCCCGCCACCGGCGCTTTTGCACCCCGCACTTCCAGTACGCCGCGCGCGACCCGTTCGCGCACACGCTGGGCGTAGAAGACATCGGCAATGCCGGGGTGGCGCTGCGGGTCCAGCGACATCGCCATCCCCTCGATGCAGGCGATGTTTCGGAACTGTCCATCGCAGTGGGAACGCAGTTGCGCATCGATCCGGGCGATTGCCTTCGTCGGTCAGCGCGGCGGTGCTTTGCCGCTACTGGTCGGTGAGAGGGACATCGCTGTCAGGGCCTTCGTCCGTATCACGCAGGCAACCGTTTATCGCCAACAAGCGAACCAAGACATAGTGACCGAATGCTTCAAGCTCCTCCTTCGGCAGCATCGCCGGATCGAGCTCCCCCGCCGGGTAGTCCTTGAAGGTCACGAAGGTGTGATTCTTCCACTGCCCCGGCGCATCGGCCTGACGCAGATCATCCAGCACCACGCGCAGGCCGCCGTCAGGTAGTTCGGCCAGGCTGCACAGCACCGCGTCGCGGCGGATCGAATAGGACTGGTAGCTGTTCATGGCATGTGTTCGCGCGTCCGTATGCAGCAATGAACTTACACCGTAACGCCCGTTCATGGCGGCCGTTCAATGTAAACCTTTACCTATACAATTAAGTTGACATCGCTCACCAGCCCACCCACACTGCCGCCCTCGCTCCACTCGTACCCAAGGTCCGCCATGGCTGCTGCCATCCGCCACGACTGGCAACACGACGAACTGCAGGCGCTGTTCGATCTGCCGTTCCCCGAGCTGCTGTTCCGCGCCGCTGCGGTCCACCGTGAGCACTTCGACCCGGCCCAGGTACAGGTCTCCACGCTGCTGTCGGTAAAGACCGGCGGCTGCCCTGAAGACTGCGCGTACTGCCCGCAGGCACAGCGCTACACCACCGGGGTGGACGCGCAGAAGCTGATGGACACCGACGCGGTGCTGGCCAAGGCGCGCCAGGCCAAGGCCGCCGGTGCGTCGCGCTTCTGCATGGGCGCGGCGTGGCGTTCGCCGAAGGACCGCGACATTCCGAAGGTGGCGGCGATGATCGCCGGGGTGAAGGCGCTGGGCCTGGAAACCTGCGCCACGCTGGGCATGCTCAGCGGCGAGCAGGCACGTGCGCTGAAGGACGCCGGCCTGGACTACTACAACCACAACCTCGACACCGCGCCGGACTACTACGATTCGATCATCCACACGCGCCAGTACCAGGACCGCCTGGACACGCTGGAGCACGTGCGCGAGGCCGGCCTGAAGACCTGCTGCGGCGGCATTGTCGGCATGGGCGAGACGCGCGCGCAGCGCGTCGGCCTGCTGCTGGCGCTGGCCACGCTGCCGGCGCATCCCGATTCGGTGCCGATCAACAGGCTGGTGCAGGTGGCGGGTACCCCGCTGCATGGCAGTGCCGAGCTGGACCCGTTCGAGTTCGTGCGCATGATCGCGGTGGCACGCATCGCCATGCCGCGTTCGATGGTGCGGCTGTCGGCCGGGCGCGAAGCCATGAGTGACGAACTGCAGGCGCTGTGCTTCGTGGCCGGTGCCAACTCGATCTTCTACGGCGACAAGCTGCTGACCACCGGTAACCCGGAGAGCGAGCGCGACCTGGCCCTGTTCGCGCGGTTGGGCCTGCAACCGATGGCGATGCAGGTGGACGCCGAGGGCCACGACCACGGTGGCACCGTGCACGCCGATATCAGCGCCGAAGCGCCCGGCTGTGGCTGTGCTCACGCGGCCTGAGACAGGCCGCAAGCAGGCGTCGCGGCAACGCGCTACCCTAGCCGCCCCGTCGCCGCATTCAGCCGCCATGGCCCGCCCCGACCTGACCGCCCGCCTCCACGCCCAGCGCGCCCTGCGCGATGCCCAGGGCCGTCGCCGCACGCGGCGCACGGTCAACCGCCGTGATGGCGTGCGCCTGGAAGTGGACGGCCAGTGGCTGACCGGCTTCTGCAGCAATGATTATCTGGGCCTGGCCCAGCAGTTCAGCGTGGTCAACGCGCTGCAGGATGCCGCCGCACGCGAAGGCACCGGCGCGGGTGCATCGCACCTGGTCTGCGGCCACCACGCCCTGCATGACGCGCTGGAGCGCGAAGTGGCGGAGTGGCTGGGCTACCCGCGCGCGCTGCTGTTTAGTAGTGGCTTCGCCGCCAACCTGGCCGTGCAGCAGGCACTGCTGAGCGAAGAGAACGACGTCTGCGTGCAGGACAAGCTCAACCACGCCAGCCTGCTCGATGCGACGCGCCTGGCCGGTGCGCGCCTGCGCCGTTATCCGCACCTTGATGCCGAAGGCGCGATGCGCCAGCTCAAGCACGCGCCCGACGGCGCGGCGATGCTGGCCACCGATGGTGTCTTCAGCATGGATGGCGACATCGCACCGCTGCGTGCATTGTCGCTTGTGGCACGCCTGCAGCAGGCGCTGTTCTATGTGGACGATGCGCACGGCGTAGGCGTGGTCGGTGACGGCCGTGGTGCCGTGGCCGCCGCCGGGCTGGGCGTGGACGATGTGCCGCTGCAGCTGGTCACGCTGGGCAAGGCACTGGGCGGTTCCGGCGCGCTGGTGCTGGGCCGCGACGATCTGGTCGAGCACCTGGCCGAAACCGCACGCCCCTACATCTACACCACGGCGATGCCGCCACCGCTGGCCGCCGCTGCACTGGAAGCGGTGCGCCTGGCACGCCGTGACAACTGGCGCCGCTCGAAACTGACCGACCTGATCGCGCTGTTCCGCAGCGAGGCACGCCGCCATGGCCTGGACCTGATGGCTTCGGAAACGCCGATCCAGCCGCTGCTGTGTGGTGACGATCACCGCGCTGTGGCGATGTCCAAGGCACTGGAACAGGCCGGTTGGCTGGTCGGCGCGATCCGTCCGCCCACGGTGCCCGAAGGCAAGGCGCGCCTGCGTGTCACCCTGTCCGCCCTGCACACGCCGGAACAGGTGCGTGGCCTGGTGGACGCGGTCGCCAGCGCGCGCGATCGCGTGGATCTGGCGGTGCGTGACGCCGCGCCACCGCCGTTGCCTGTCTTTGCCTGAGCCAGCTGTCGTTTTCCCATGCATATCGACGTCACCGGCCAGGGGCCGGACCTGGTACTGATTCATGGCTGGGCCCTGCAGGGCGGTGTGTTCGCACCGTTGGTGCAGCGCCTGGCCGAGCGGTTCACCCTGCATCTGGTTGATCTGCCGGGCCATGGCCACAGCCGCGAAGACACCACACCGTTGCGCCTGCCATTTGTGGTCAACGCCATTGCCGCGGCCACGCCGCCGGCGGTGTGGTGCGGCTGGTCACTGGGCGGGCTGTTCGCACTGCACGCCGCCGCGACGCTGCCGAAGGTGCGCGGGCTGGCGATGATCGCGGCCACGCCGCGCTTCGTGCGCGGCCACGACTGGCCGCATGCGGTGGAGCCGGCGGTCTTCGAGCAGTTCGGGCGCGAGCTGGCGACCGATTTCGGTGGCACCCTGGAACGCTTCCTGGCGCTGGATGTGATGGGCTCGGCGCACGCCCGCGAGGAGCTGCGCACGCTGCGCCAACGCCTGGTTGAGCGCGGCGCGCCCACCGAACGGGCCCTGCTGGAAGGCCTGCGCCTGCTGGAAAGCACCGACCTGCGCGGCGCATTGCCAACACTGGGCAAACCCAGCCTGTGGATCGCCGGCCAGCGCGACCGGCTGGTGTCTCCGGCGGCGATGCAGGCCGCTGCGGCATTGGCCCCGGGTGCGCAGGCGCTGACCATCGCCCATGGCGGCCACGCGCCCTTCCTCGGCCATGCCGACGAGGTGGCCAGCGCCCTGCAACACTTCGTTGCCGGCCTGTCACCGGCCGATGGCGGACAATGAGCGCCTTCCTCCATTCCACGGGATTGACGCATGGATCTGGGTATCAACGGCCGCTGGGCACTGGTCTGCGGCGCAAGCAAGGGCTTGGGCCTGGGCTGCGCGCGTGCGCTGGTGCGCGAGGGCGTCAACGTGGTGATCGTGGCCCGTGGCGAGGAGGCACTGCAGGTTGCCGCCGCAGAGCTGAGCGCCCTGCCCGGTGCCGCTGAGGTGCGCGCGGTCGCCGCCGACGTCACCACCGACGCCGGTCGTGCCGCGGCGCTGGCCGCGTGCCCGCAGGTGGACATCCTGGTCACCAATGCCGGTGGCCCGCCGCCAGGCGACTTCCGCACTTTCGAGCGCGACGACTGGATCGCCGCGCTCGACGCCAACATGCTAGCGCCGATCGCGCTGATCCGCGCCACCGTGGACGCGATGATTGCGCGTGGCTTCGGCCGCATCGTCAACATCACCTCGTCGGCGGTGAAAGCGCCGATCGACATCCTGGCGCTGTCCAACGGTGCACGCAGCGGCCTGACCGGGTTCGTCGCCGGCCTGTCGCGCCGCACCGTGGCGCACAACGTCACGATCAACAACCTGCTGCCCGGCCAGTTCGACACCGACCGCCTGCGCGCCAACTTCGCCCACACTGCGGGCAAGGACGGCGATGCCGGCGCAGTGGCCGAACGCCGCCGCCAGCAGATTCCCGCCGGCCGCTTCGGCACGGCGGACGAATTCGGCGCCGCCTGCGCCTTCCTGTGCAGTGCACACGCCGGTTACCTCACCGGGCAGAACCTGCTGATCGACGGCGGCGCCTACCCCGGTACGTTCTAAGAGACTTTCGCAATGCCGTCCCACTTCGATGCCCGCCATGTCCGCCGCGCGTTCGCCCGCGCCGCCACCAGCTACGACGCCGCCGCCGCCCTGCAGCGCGAGGTGCAGGCGCGGCTGGTGGAATCGCTGGACTACCTGGAAGCACGCAAGCCCGAGGTGGTGCTGGACATTGGCGCCGGAACCGGCCACGCCAGTGCGCTGATGAAGAAGCGCTGGCCGAAGGCGCAGGTGATCGCGCTGGACGTGGCACTGCCGATGCTGGACCAGGCCAAGCGCCAGGCCGGTTGGTGGAAGCCGTTCCAGCGCCTGTGCGGCGACGCCGCCGCGCTGCCGCTGGCCGACAACAGCGTGGACGTGATCTTCAGCAACCTGTGCCTGCAGTGGGTGGACGATCTGCCGGCGGTGTTCGCTGGCTTCCGTCGCGTGCTCAAGCCCGGTGGCCTGCTGCTGTGTTCCACCTTCGGCCCGGAAACCCTGATCGAACTCAACGAGGCCTTCGCCGCCGCCGATGACCGCCCGCACGTGAGCCGCTTCGCGCAGATCGCCCAGTTCGGCGATGCGTTGATGATGGCGGGCTTCCGCGACCCGGTGCTGGACCGCGATCTGTTCACCCTGACCTACGACGACCTGCCCTCGTTGATGCGCGAGCTGCGCGCGATGGGCGCGACCAATGCGCGGGTGGATCGCCGCCACACGCTGACCGGGCGTGGCCGTTTCGCTGCGGCGGCAGCAGCGTATGAACCGATGCGCCGCGCCGACGGCAAGCTGCCCAGCAGCTGGGAAGTGATCTATGCCCATGCCTGGGCACCGGACCCGGGCGCACCGATCCGCGAAGGCGGGCATGACGTGGCCTCAGTGCCGGTTTCGGCGATTCCGATCCGGCGCAAGCAGACCTGATCGCCTGGTAGTGCCGGCCGCTGGCCGGCAACCTCACGTTTCCATGCTGGGCATCTGCCGGCCAGCGGCCGGCACTACCGAATGGTAGCCGCCCAAATCAGGCTCCCGCCTCAGGTATTGGCCGGCGAACTCAGCGGCGGCCGCACCAGGTCGCGGTGGAAGAAGTAGATTTCCTGCACCAGGAAGCGCCAGCTGGTGTGGAAGCTGCGGAAGCGCGTGCTGGGCGTGGACGAGGCCAGTGCATCGATGCCCAGCGCCTTGCTCAGGCGCAGCGCGCGCGCCATGTGCAGCGGGTCGCTGACGATGATCACGCGGTGCAGGTTGCGCTGGTCCATCAGCCGCTTGGCTTCCACCAGGTTCTGCACGGTGTTGCGCGAGGCAGTCTCGATCAGGATCGCATCGTCCGGCACGCCGTGCTTGAGCGCATAGCGCCGCGCCACCTGTGACTCGGAAAAGCGCGCGCCGGTACCACCATAGCCTCCGGTGAAGATCAGCAGTGGCGCGAACCGGGCCTCATAGAGATCCAGCCCATGACGGATGCGTTCTTCGAATACCGGCGACGGCTTGGCGTCATAGGCCGCCGCACCGAGCACGATGATGGCGTCGGCCTTGGCCGCCTGGTCACGCTCGCCGACCCAGACGATCCAGGCAGTCACGCCCAGCAGCCAGATCACCAGCAGGACAAACAACCGCCACAGCCAGCCCAGCAGGCCAGTGCGATGCCGGTGCCGGTCGCGGCTCACGGCGCGCCCCAGCGCAGTGCGGGAAGGTCGACGTTGCCGCCGGACAGCACCAGGCCCACGCGCAGGCCGGCAAAACGCTGCGGCTGCGCCAGCACCGCGGCGAGCACGGTCGCCGATGACGGCTCGACCACCTGCTTGAGGACCTCCCACAGCAAGCGCATCGCCGCCACCGTCGCCGCGTCATCGACCACGATCACCTCGGCGTTGGCCGCGCGCAGCAGCTCGAAGTTGGGCGCGCCGATCAGGGTGCGCAGACCGTCGCAGATCGTGTCCGGGGTGAACGGCCCCTGGCGCTCGCCAGCGGCCAACGAGCGCGCGGTGTCGTCCGCGCCGGCCGGCTCGGCCAGCACCAGCCGGGTCTGCGGGCTGGCGAGCTGCAGGGCCCGGGCGGTACCGCTGGCCAGGCCACCGCCGCCCACCGGTACCACCAGCACGTCGAACGGGCCGTCGCTATGCAGCAGCTCCAGTGCTGCGGTGCCCTGCCCGGCCATCACCGCCGGGTCCGCATAAGGATGGACCAGGGTCGCGCCGGTATCAGCCTGTACTTTGGCGCAACTGGCCTCGCGGTCAGCGACGGTCGGCGGGCAGCGCCAGAGCGTGGCGCCATGGCGGGCGATGTTGGCCAGCTTGGCCGCCACTGCACCTTCGGGCACCACCACGTGGCAGGGAATGCCACGGGTGCGCGCGGCCAGGGCCAGGGCGGCGCCGTGGTTGCCGGAGGAATGGGTGACCACGCCGGCGCCGGCGCGATCGGCATCCAGCGACCACACCGCATTGCAGGCGCCGCGGAACTTGAATGCGCCACCGCGCTGCAGATGCTCGGCCTTGAACGCCAGCTGCGCGCCGGCCAGCGCATCCAGCGTGCGCGAGCGCAGCACCGGGGTCACGCTGGCGTGCGGCGCGATCCGCGCAGCGGCAGCCAGGACATCATCGGCACGGGGCAACAGTGAATCGCTCATGACGCAAGATTAACGTATGGCTCCCTGCTGGCGACCCCGGCACAGGTCATGCCAGCATGGCAGCCTTCACCTCCATTCATCCTGGACAGTGAAGTTAAGGGCCGATTCAACGCCTGCGCATGAAGCTCACTGTACAACCCGTCCTCTGGGGGGACCCACCATGAAAACGCGCCTGATGCTTGCCGGTGGCCTGATGCTGGCCCTGACCGGCTGCACCACCTACGACTATGTCGGCGGTGGCCGCAGCGGCAGCTACTACCACGGTGCGCCGTCGGTGGAGTACCGCTACCCCGCCGGCTATCCCTACAACTACGGCTACCCGTACTACGGCGGCTATGGCGGCTACTACGGCGGCTATGGCAATCCGTACTACTCGCGCCCGATCTACCGCCCGCCGCACAACCACCGCCCGCCACCGCGCCCACCCGGCAACGGCGGCGAGAACCGCCCGCCGCCGCCGTCGCGGCCGTCGTACAACGGCGGTTCGCCGTGGCGGAACATGGACTCGATGCGCCGCCCGCCGCAATCGAACAGCCAGCCCTCTGCGCCCCCGCCGCCGGCCCGTCCGGCTCCGGCGCCGAGTGCGCCAAGAATGAACGGTTCCCCCTGGCGCAACATGGATCGTGGGACGCAGCGCACAGTTGAGCGCTGAACCGTATTGCATTTCACACGGTCCAAGCCGCACTCTACGGGGCCAGTGACGGCCCGCGTCACAAAGTGACAAAAACGACACGGGCCGCCGCAAAAAGCTCTACGTCGATATCCGACAGGAACATCTGGATCCCCCCTGTTCCGGCCCTGTCGGATGTCGGCACCTCTGAAGGCAGACGGCCCCGCAGTGCGGGGCCGTTTGTTTTTGGGGCACGTTGTTCTGGTGCCGCCGCCACGGCATCCACGCATGCGTGGATCTACCCAAGGCCCGTCATCAGTAGATCCACGCCATGCGTGGATGGAGCTCTCCCGATAGCCTCCAGAAAAAAACAGGGCCGCGCAGTCCCCCGACTGCCGGCCCCCTGCTCCCCCACCGTGCGCCTGTACCGGCCCCTGTTCCAATTCCGGTCACGGGCGCCTGCGGCGCCAGCCACGGTGGGTGCTATTGGGTTATCTGCAAAAATCCTGCCAACTTTAGGGCTGATTTCGACGGGAGCCGGCTGGCGCCGACGTCCCAGCCCCGAATGGCGCTAAAATCGCCACCCCGGTGCCGCCCCGGCCGCGCCCGCCCCCAGCTGAACAGCCCCATGAACCCGTCCTTCCATCGTTACGACGTCATCGTCATCGGCGGTGGCCACGCCGGCACCGAAGCCGCGCTGGCCGCGGCCCGTACCGGCGTGCGCACCCTGCTGCTGACCCACAACATCGAAACAGTGGGCGCGATGAGCTGCAACCCGGCCATCGGCGGCATCGGCAAGGGCCATCTGGTCAAGGAAATCGACGCCCTGGGCGGTGCGATGGCGCATGCCGCCGACCGCGCCGGCATCCAGTGGCGCACGCTCAACGCCTCCAAGGGCCCAGCCGTGCGCGCCACCCGCTGCCAGGCCGACCGCAACCTGTATCGCATGGCGATCCGCGCCATCGTCGAAGGCCAGGCCAACCTGACCGTGTTCCAGGCCGCCGTCGATGACCTGGTCATTGAAGGCGACGCCGTGCGCGGGGTCATTACCCAGACCGGCCTGCGCTTCGACGCCGGGGCCGTGGTGCTGACCGCCGGCACCTTCCTGGCCGGCAAGATCCACGTCGGCCCGACCCAGTATGCCGCCGGCCGCATGGGCGACCCGCCGGCCACCACGCTGGCCGCGCGCCTGCGCGAGCGTCCTTTCCAGGTGGACCGCCTGAAGACCGGCACGCCGCCGCGCATCGATGGCCGCTCGCTGGACTACAGCGTGATGGACGAGCAGCCGGGCGATTCGCCGCGGCCGGTGATGTCCTTCCTCGGCTCGGTGGACGAGCATCCGCAGCAGGTCAGCTGCTGGATCACCCACACCACCGAGCAGACCCACCAGATCATCCGCGACGCGCTGCACCGCTCGCCGCTGTACAGCGGCCAGATCGAAGGCATCGGCCCGCGCTACTGCCCGTCCATCGAGGACAAGGTGGTGCGCTTCGCCGAAAAGGCCAGCCACCAGATCTTCGTCGAACCCGAAGGCCTGGGCATCGTCGAGATCTACCCCAACGGCATTTCCACCTCGCTGCCGTTCGACGTGCAGCTGGAGATGGTGCGCAGCATCCGTGGCTTCGAGAACGCGCACATCACCCGCCCGGGCTACGCCATCGAGTACGACTTCTTCGATCCGCGCGGGCTGAAGGCGTCGCTGGAGACCAAGCTGGTCAACGGCCTGTTCTTCGCTGGCCAGATCAACGGCACCACCGGCTATGAGGAGGCCGCCGCGCAGGGCCTGCTGGCCGGCCTCAACGCCGCACGCCAGGTGCGTGGGCTGGACGGTTGGTGCCCGCGCCGCGACGAGGCCTACCTGGGCGTGCTGGTGGATGACCTGATCACCCACGGCACCAACGAGCCGTACCGCATGTTCACCAGCCGCGCCGAGTACCGGCTGCAGCTGCGCGAGGACAATGCGGACCAGCGCCTGACCCCGACCGGCCGCGAGATGGGCCTGGTGGATGATCGTCGCTGGGGTGCGTTCGAGACCAAGCAGGCCGCTGTTGCTGCCGAGCGCGCACGCCTGGGCGCGCTGTGGGCAACCCCGGCCAATGCGCTGGGCCGCGAAGTGCAGGACACGCTGGGCGTGGCGGTCAGCCGCGAGACCAACGTGCTGGACCTGATCAAGCGCCCCGAGCTGGATTACGCGCAGCTGATGCAGGTGCCATCGCTGGGGCCGGCCGTGGCCGACGCCAAGGTGGCCGAGCAGGTGGAGATCGGCGTGAAGTACGCCGGCTACCTGGACCGCCAGCGCGAGGAGATCGAGCGCCAGCAGCGGCATGAGGCCACGCCGATCGCCGAGGCGTTCGACTATGCGACCGTGCGCGGGCTGTCGGCCGAAGCACTGCAGAAGCTGGAGCGGGTGCGCCCGCAGACCATCGGCCAGGCGCAGCGTATTCCGGGCATGACCCCGGCAGCGATCTCACTGCTGCTGGTGCACCTGGAGCGCGCGCGCCGCGGCCGCGTGGCGTAACGCGGGACCGTCCGCTTCTGGTGGGTGCCGGCCTCGGCCGGCACGAATCATCCGATAGCGATACTCCGTGCATGTGTGCCGACCAAGGTCGGCACCCACCGGAGCGGAACACGCACCCACCTTGGCGAACGCGCTACCGTGCGTCGGCACCGCCGCCCAGCACCTTGAACAACGTCAACCGGTTGCCCGCTTCCTGCTGCTGCAGCGCGATCAGGTCCTGCTGTGCGGCAAACAGGCTGCGCTGCGCATCCAATGCCTGCAGATAGCCGTCCAGCCCGGTGCGGTAACGCGCATCGGCCAGCGTGTAGCTGCGCTGGCTGGCGGCCACCAGCGCGCGCTGTGCGTCCATCTGCGTGGCCAGGTGATCGCGCGTGGCCAGCGCATCGGCTACTTCACTGAAGGCCTGCTGGATCGCTTTCTCGTACTGCGCAATGCCGATGTCCTTGCCGATCTTCGAGGCATCCAGCGAGGCCTTCAGCGCACCGGCGTGGAAGATCGGCGCGGTGATGCTGGGCGCGAACGACCAGCCACGGGTGCCGGCCGAGAACAGCGTCGACAACGCGGTGGAGCTGTGGCCGTAGTTGGCGGTCAAGGTCAACGTCGGGAAGAATGCGGCGCGCGCGGCACCGATATCGGCATTGGCCGCCTGTAGTGCGTGTTCGGCGGACAACACGTCCGGGCGCTGCAGCAGCACGCTGGACGGCAGGTTGGCCGGCAGCGGCGCCAGTGCCACGCTGCCATCCAGCGCCTGCGCGGTTGGCAGCAGGGCCGCATCCAGCGGCGCCCCCACCAGCAACTGCAATGCATCGCGATCCTGCGCCTGCTGCGTGTGCAGCTTGGCCAGCGCACCGCGCGCGGCTTCGACGCTGGTCTGTACCTGCGAGACATCCAGCCCCGAGGCCAGCCCCTGTGCATGACGGGCCTCGGTGCGCTGCAGGGTCTGCTGCTGGCTGTCCAGGGTCTGCCGGGTGAACGCCAGTGACTGCTCGTCCGCTGCCAGCGCCAGCCACGCCGCGGCCACTTCGGCCACCAGGCTGGTGCGCGCGGCGCGCTGGTTCTCGGCGCTGGCCAGCCAGTTCTGCAGGGTCTCGTTCTTCAGGCTGCGGATGCGTCCAAACAGATCCAGTTCCCAACTGCTGATACCCACCTGCACGGCATCGGATTCAGTCACCTGGGTGGCACCGGTCTCGCTGTTGGCATCGCTTACCCGCGAGCGGGTGACACTGCCGCTGGCATCCACCGACGGCAGCAGCGCCGCGCGCTGGATGCGGTACTGCGCCCGCTCCTTCTCCACCTGCAGCACGGCCACGCGCAGGTCGCGGTTGTTCTGCAGCGCCAGCGCGATCACCTGCTGCAGGCGTGGCTCAAGGAAGACTTCGCGCCAGGCTGGCACCGCCAGTGCTGGCTCGGCCTCGCCCGTGGCGGCATTGCCGAATTGTGCCGGCACCGGTGCCTCGGGCCGCTGGTAATGCGGCGCCATGCTCACGCAACCACCCAGCACCGTGGTGATCATTGCGGCCGCCAGGGCGCGCAGCAGCATCGGCTTCATGGGCTTGCCTCCGGGGCAGCGGCGTGGGCCGGCGCGCGGCCCGGGAACAGGCGGCGCACGAGCAGGTAGAACAACGGCACGAAGAACATGCCCAGCACCATCGAGGCGACCGTGCCGCCGGCCACGCCGGTACCCAGCGAGCGGCGCGCGGCCGAGCCGGCGCCGGTGGCGAACACCAGCGGCAGCACGCCCATCAGGAACGCCAGCGAGGTCATCACGATCGGCCGCAGGCGCAGATAGACGGCCTGCAGGATCGCCTCGCGGGTGCTCCTGCCCTGCTGTTCAAGGATGCGCGCGAACTCGACGATCAGGATGCCGTTCTTGGCCGCCAGGCCAATCGTGGTCAGCAGGCCGACCTGGAAGTACACGTCGTTGTTGAGGCCACGCAGATTCATCATGAGCACCGCACCAAACACGCCCACCGGCACCGCCAGCATCACCGCGAACGGCACCGCCCAGCTTTCATACAACGCGGCCAGGCAAAGGAACACGAACAGCAGCGAGATGGCGTACAGCATTGGCGCCTGATTGCCCGACAGCTGTTCCTGGTAGGCCATGTCCGACCAGGCATGGCTGAAGCCTTCCGGCAGTTTGTCGGCCAGGCGCGCGATCTCGGCCATCGCCTCGCCGGAACTGACGCCGGGCGCGGGCTGGCCGGTGATCTCCATCGCCGAGATGCCGTTGTAGCGTTGCAGCGCGGCCGGCGCGCTGGACCAGTGCGCGCTGACCAGCGACGACAGCGGCACCATCTGCCCTGCCTGGTTGCGCACGCTCCAGCGCTCGATGTCCTGCGGCTGCATGCGCGCTTCGGCCGTGCCCTGGATGAACACCTTCTTGATGCGGCCCTTGTAGATGAAGTTGTTGACGAAGTCGCCACCCAAGGCCGCATTCAAGGTGTCATTGATGTCCTGCGGATTCACGCCCATCGCCTGCGCCTTGGCGTCGTCCACCTTCACTGCATACACCGGCGCGTCTTCCAGGCTGGCGTAGCGCACGTTGACCAGCTTCGGATCCCTGGCGGCCTCCTTCAACAGCGTGTTGCGCGCGGCCACGGCGGCGGCATGGCCGGCGCCGCCTTCGTCCTGCAGTTCCAGGGTGAAGCCGCCCGCGTCACCCAGGCCAAGGATGGCCGGTGGCGAGGTGATGAACACCTGCGCATCGGGCACGCTGGCCATGGCCGCGGTCAACCGCGCGGCAATGTTGTCGGCGTCATCCTTGCGGTCATCCCAGTCCTTCAGGCGGATGAAGGCCTGGCCGACGTTCTGGCCGCTGCCGGTGACACTGAAACCAGCGGTGGCCTGGATCGACAGCACGCCGTCGTCCTTCACCGCGGCGGCACTCAGGCGATCCATCACCGCGCGGGTCTGCTCCAGGGTGGCACCGGCCGGCAGCTTCACCAGCGCGTTGAGCATGCCCTGGTCCTCGTCGGGCAGGAACGCGCCGGGGAGGTGCCACAGCAGCAGGCCGGTAGCCACGCTCAGCGCCAGGTAGAACAGTACGCCCAGCGTGCGCCGGCCAAGGAAGCCATCCACCCGGCGACGCAGGCCGTTGGAGGTGCGCTCGAAACGGTGGTTGAACCAGATGAAGCACTTGCCCAGCAGGCTCGGCTCACCGCCGTGGTCGCCATGCGGATGGCCGCCCTTGGGAATCTGGTGCAGGATGCTGCCGCACAGGGCCGGGGTGATGGTCATCGCCACCAGCACCGACAGGATCATCGCGGCGGCAATCGTCACCGAGAACTGGCGATAGATCACGCCGGTGACACCGCTGAAGAACGCCATCGGCAGGAACACCGCGGTCAGCACCAGCACGATGCCCACCAGCGCGCCGGTGATCTGGCCCATCGCCTTCAACGTGGCCGGCTTCGGCGCCAGCCCTTCGAAGGTCATCACCCGCTCCACGTTCTCCACCACCACGATGGCATCGTCCACCAGCAGGCCGATGGCCAATACCAGCGCGAACATGGTCAGCGTGTTGATCGAATAACCGAACGCGGCCAGCACGCCGAAGGTGCCCAGCAGCACCACCGGCACTGCGATGGTCGGGATCAGGGTGGCGCGCCAGTTCTGCAGGAACAGGTACATCACCAGCACCACCAGGATGACCGCCTCGATCAGGGTGATCACCACTTCCTTCAGCGAGATCGTCACGAACGGCGTGGTGGTGAACGCCACGTGGTAGGTGTAGCCGTGCGGCCAGTGCTTCTGCAACTGCTGCAGGCGGGTCTCGATGGCCTTGGACACGGCGATGGCATTGGCACCCGCATTGAGCTCGATGCCCAGCGACGCCGACGGCTTGCCGTTGAAGGTGCTGATGCTGTCGTAGCTCTCCGGGCCCAGGCCGATCGTCGCCACGTCACCCAGGTGCACCACGCTGCCGCTGGCATCGGCTTTCAGCACCACCCGCGCGAACTGTTCGGGCGTGTGCAGGCGGCTGCGCGCGGTGACCGTGGCGTCCAGCTGCTGGCCCTTCAGCGCCGGCTGGCCACCCAGCTCACCGGCCGAAACGTCGGTGTTCTGCGCCTGCAGTGCGGTCTCGATGTCCGATGGCATCAGTGCGTACTGGCGCATCTTCTCCGGGTCCAGCCAGATGCGCATGGCGTATTCCTGGCCGATCGGCTGGATGTTGCCGACACCACTGACGCGGCTGATCTGGTCGTCGATGCGCGCTTCCATGAAGTTGGCGACATCGAAGTTGTCCATGCTGCCGTCCTCGCTGGTGAACGACAGCACCTCGAAGATCGAACCACTGGACTTGGTGATGGTCAGGCCGTTCTGCTGCACCGCCTGCGGCAGCGTCGCCATCGCCGCCTGCAGTTGGTTCTGCACCTGCACCTGCGCGGTGTCCGGATTGGTGCCGGTGGCAAACACCAGGTTGACCTGCGCCGAACCATCGGAGGCGCTGGTGGAGGTCATGTACATCAGGTGGTCCAGGCTCTGCTGGGACTGCTCGATGACCTGGGTCACCGCGTTTTCCACGGTCTGCGACGAGGCACCGGTGTAGGTGGCGCGGATGGTGATGGTGGGTGGGGCGATCTGCGGGTAGCGGTCCACCGGCAGAATCAGGATCGCGAGCAGGCCGAGCAGGCTGACCGCGATGGCGATCACCCAGGCGAAGATCGGCCGGTCGATGAAGAAACGAACCATGCGCGGCAGGCCTCAGTGCGACGTTTCGTCGGTGTTGCCGGTCGGGTCGATCGCCGGCATTGCGGCCAGCTGCGCGGTGGTGGCCGCCACCGCCTGCACCTGCTGGCCAAGCGCTACCGCGCTGCCGTTGCTGACGATCACCCGTTCGCCAGCCTTCAGCCCCTGCGTGATCTGCCACTGGTTGCCCACTACCTGGCCGGTGCTGACCCGGCGCTCGACCACGCGATCCTTTGCGTCGAGCAGGCGCAGCAGCGGCTCGCCACGTTCATTGCGCAGCACCGCCTTCTGCGGCACCAGCAGGGCACGCGCATCGGTGGCCATCGGCAGCACCGCCTTCAGGTACATGCCCGGCAGCAGCAGGCCCTCCGGGTTCGGAATGACCGCGCGCAGCACCACGTTGCCGGTGCCCGGGTCGACTGCGCTGCCGACGAACTCCAGGGTGCCTTCATGCGCATAGGTGCTGCCGTCCTCCAGCAGCACCTTCACCTGTGCCTTGCCGTCGATGGCTTTCACCAGGCCGGCATCGAGCTGCTTGCGCAGCGCCAGCATCTGCGTGCTGGACTGGGTGACATCCAGATAGACCGGGTCCAACCGCTGGATGGTCGCCAGCGCCGCGTCCTGGCCGGCGGCGACCAGCGCGCCAGCGGTCACGCTGGAGGTGCCGATGCGGCCGTCGATGGGGGCGGTCACCCGGGTGTAGTCGAGGTTGATGCGGGCCGCCTGCAGCGCAGCGCGCGCGGCGATCACATTGGCCTGGGCCTGCTTCAGCGCCGAGGTGGCGTCGTCGGCGTCCTGCTTGCTCGCCGCATCCATGCCCAGCAGCGTGCGGGTGCGCTCGGCCTTCGGCTGCGCCGACAACACAGTGGCCTCGGCCTGCGCCAGCTGGCCACGCGCGGTATCGAAGGCGGCCTGGTACGGCGCCGGATCGATCTGGTAAAGCAGCTGGCCGGCCTTGACCTGCTGGCCTTCGGTGAACAACCGCTGGCGGATCAACCCACCGACCTGCGGGCGCACCTCGGACACCTCGAACGGTACGGCGCGACCGGGCAGGGTCTGCTGCAGGGCCAGCGGCTGTGCGCTGGCAGTGATGACGCCCACTTCAGGGGTGGCCGGGGCCTCGGCCCTGCCCGCCGAGCAGGCCGCCAGGGCCAGCAGCAGGGGCAGCAACAGCGGACGGGGAGAACGGGACAGCGGGTGCAGGAGTGACATGGGGGGCGTGGGGGCCTTGCGTTGACCCGTGCACGCTGCCGTGGAACTGTGCAGAGAATATGGAGATTGTGCGACCGGCTCAGCGGGCGCTTGCTTTCGGCGCCGCATGCGCCGCTAATGGCCACGCGATGGCGAAGATTCGACTCAAATTCGGCCTGACCGCGAAGACCTTCCTCGCGATCTTCACCGCCTGCCTGCTGGTGCTGGCAGTGAACGGCATTGCCAGCCGAGTGGCGTTCCAGACCGGCTTCCTGGACTACCTCAATGACCAGGGCGATCTGCGCATGCAGCGCGTGATGCCGCACCTGCAGCGCGAGTACAGCGCACACGGCGGCTGGGAGCATCTGCGCGGCGACAGTGACCGCTGGGCGCGGCTGCTGCGCCCGGATCTGGCCCATGGGCACGAGGGGCCCGTGCCACCGCTGTCCGACCAGACCGGCGTTCCCTCCCGCCTGGGCCTGTTCGATGCACAGCATCGGTTCGTGGCCGGCAACCCGGACGCCACCAGCGACGACGAGCCGCACGCCGTGCAGGTGGACGGGCACACGGTCGGCTGGCTGGGCATGGTGCCGTTCCAGACCGTCATCGCCACCAACGACCTGAACTTCTACAACACCCAGATGCGCGCGTGGTGGGTGATCGGCATCGCGCTGCTGCTGGTGACGGTACTGCTGGCCTGGCTGGTATCGCGCGCGCTGCGCCAGCGCCTGGCCAAACTGGCGGCGGCCACCCACCGGCTCGCCGCCGGTGACTACGCCACCCGCATCGAGCGCACCAGCGATGACGAGCTGGATGCACTGGTCAACGACTTCAACCGGATGGCGCAGGCGCTGGACGACACCGAGCGCAACCGCCGTGCCTTCATCGCCGACATCTCGCACGAACTGCGCACGCCGCTGGCGGTGGTTCGTGCCGAACTGGAAGCCATCGAGGACGGCATCCGCCCGCTGGACCGCGCCAACCTCGGTGCCCTGCAGGGCGAGATCCGCCAACTGGGCAAGTTGATCGACGACCTGCACGACCTGTCGATGACCCAGTCCGGCGGCCTGGCCTACCGCTTCGCGCCGCTGGACCTGGCGGCGCTGCTGCGCAGCGAGCTCAATGGCATGCGCGTGCGCTTCTCCACGGCGGGGCTGGCGCTGGAGGAGGACCTGCCCGCCACACCGCTGCAGGTATCCGGTGACGAACGGCGCCTGCAGCAGGTGCTGGCCAACCTGCTGGAGAACGCATTGCGCTACACCCACGCCGGGGGCCGCGTACGCGTGCAGGCAGCGCGCGTGCCTGCCGGTGTGCAGCTGATCGTGGAAGACACCGCGCCAGGCGTGCCGGCCGACAAGTGCGCGCTTCTGTTCGAGCGCTTCTACCGGGTGGAGAGCTCGCGCAACCGGGCCAGCGGCGGCAGCGGGCTGGGCCTGGCCATCAGCCACAACATCATCCTCGCCCACCACGGCCTCATCCACGCCGAGCCCTCGCCGCTGGGCGGGCTGCGCGTGGTCATTACCCTGCCGGAGCCTGCATGAGCCCGTCCCCCGCCGCGTCCGCGAAGATCCTGATCGTCGAGGATGAGCCACGCCTGGCCTCGGTGCTGCGCGACTACCTGGCCGCCGCCGGGATGACCAGCGAATGGGTGGACGATGGCGGCCAGGTGATCGACGCATTCGCGCGCTACCAGCCCGACCTGGTGCTGCTGGACCTGATGCTGCCGCAGCGCGATGGCGTGGACCTGTGCCGCGAACTGCGCGCCAGCAGCGATGTGCCGGTGATCATGGTCACCGCACGGGTGGAAGAGATCGACCGCCTGCTGGGCCTGGAAGTCGGTGCCGACGACTACATCTGCAAGCCGTTCAGTCCTCGCGAAGTGGTCGCACGGGTGATGGCGGTGCTGCGTCGCTACCGCCCGGACCCCGCTGCGCGGGCCAACAGCGGGCTGCATATCGACGAACCGGCAGCCCGCGCCACCTGGAACGGCAAGGGCCTGGACCTGACCCCGGTCGAATACCGCCTGCTGCGCACGCTGCTGGCCACGCCGGGCCGGATCTGGGCGCGCGACGAGCTGCTCGACCGCCTCTATCTGGACCATCGCGTGGTGGTCGACCGCACCGTCGACAGCCACGTGCGCAACCTGCGCCGCAAGCTGGCCGACGCCGGCATGGAAGGCGAACCGATCCGTTCGGTGTATGGCATGGGCTACAGCTACGAACCCTAGCCGGTAGTGCCGGCCGCTGGCCGGCAGCCTCGTGGCACGCCTGGATTTCCGTGGTTGCCATCCAGCGGCCGGCACTACCCGTGCGCACCTGCGTTACAGTCGAGCACGCTCGACATTACGAACACGACTGCATGGACGACATTCATCCGATCGCGCCGGACAAGCGCGCCGCCATCCTTTCCACCCTGGCCGACATCGAACAGCGCTACGACGTACGCGTGCTGCTGGCCTGCGAGTCGGGTAGCCGTGGCTGGGGCTTTTCCTCCCCGGACAGCGACTACGACGCACGCTTCATCTACGCGCATCGCCAGCCGTGGTATCTCAGCGTCAACGAGAGCACCGGTCCCGGCGAAGCGCAGCGCAATGTGATCGAACTGCCGATCGACGATGAGCTCGACGTCAGCGGCTGGGACCTGCGCAAGGCACTGCGGCTGGTCTCAAAATCCAATCCGACACTGATCGAATGGCTGCGTTCGCCGATCGTGTACCGGCAGGACGACGCCGCCGTGGCGCAGCTGTGGGAGGCCGCAAAGTCCTTCTATTCGCCGCTGGGAACGTGGTGGCACTACTTCAGCATGGCACGCTCGAACCATCGCGGGTACCTGCGTGGCGAGATGGTACGCACCAAGAAGTACCTGTACGTGCTGCGCCCACTGCTGGCCTGCCAGTGGATCGAGCACGAGCAGACACCTCCGCCGATGGCCTTCGAGGATCTGCTGGATCGACTGCTGCCACATGGCCCGGTGCGTGAAGCCATCGATGCCCTGCTGGTAGTGAAACGCGCCAGTGCCGAGGTCAATGCCGGACCACGCATCGCGGCGATCAGCGATTTCATCGATCGTGAGCTGGCCACCCGGACTGCGCAGGCGCCACAGCTGCCCGTTGGACACGGTGATGCGGCGTGGCTGGATGAGCTGTTCCGGCAGGTGCTGGCCAAGCACGCGCCGGCATGAAGAGCCGCAGCTGCTTCCGGTCGTGCCGGCCGCTGGCCGGCAACCGCGCGGCACGCCTGGATTTCCGTGGTTGCCGGCCAGCGGCCGGCACTACCACACGGGTATCATCGTCGCGAACGCCCTGATTTCCGGAGACACCGATGAACCCGCTGCGCCCCTTCCGCGACAAGATGCCCGTCCTCGGCGAGCGCGTGTATATCGATCCTGCCTGCACCGTCATCGGTGACGTGGAGCTGGCCGAGGACGTATCGGTGTGGCCGGGCACGGTCATCCGCGGTGATGTCAATCACGTGCGCATCGGCGCGCGCACCAACGTGCAGGATGGCACCATCATCCACGTCAGCCACCACAGCCCCTACAACAAGGCCGGCTACCCGACCCTGATCGGCGAAGGCGTGACCGTCGGCCACGGCTGCATCATCCATGCCTGCACGATCGGCGACTACAGCCTGATCGGCATGGGCGCCTGCATCCTCGACGGTGCGCGCGTCGAGCGCCATGGCTTCGTCGGCGCCGGTGCGGTGGTCGGCCCGGGCAAGGTGGTCGGCGAAGGCGAGCTGTGGGTGGGCAATCCGGCCCGCCCGGCGCGCACGCTGAGCGACAAGGAGATCGAGTCGCTGCACTACTCGGCCGACCACTACGTGCGGCTGAAGGACGAATACCTGGGCTGAGCAGCCAACGCCGCCATGCGGCTCTGCTAAAGTCTGGGCCCGACCAGGACCTGTCGAGACCCCCCATGCCTGTGGCTGCCTGCCGGAGAGGACTCCGGCGCCCACAACGAAGGCTATCGCACTGATGGCCGCACCGATGCTCGATACCTACCGCGAGGTGGTGACGCCGGAGGGTGTGCCGCTGCAGCTGCCGGCAGCCGGCCCGGTGCCACGGGCGATGGCGTGGCTGGTGGATCTGGGCGTGCGCATCGCGGTACTGGTGGTGATGTCGATTCCACTGGCACTGCTGGATTCGTTCGGCTCCGGGCTCGGCCTGGTGCTGATGTTCCTGGTGTACTGGGCCTACCCGATCGTCTGCGAAGCGCTGTGGGGCCGTACCCTCGGCAAGCGCGCGCTGGGCCTGCGCGTGCTTGCGCGCGATGGCGCGCCGGTAGGCTGGATGGCTGCCATCACCCGCAACCTGCTGCGCACCGTGGACATGCTGCCGTTCGGCTATGCACTGGGCCTGATCAGCAGCCTGTTCGATCCCCATGGCCGTCGCCTGGGCGATCTGGTGGCCGGCACCGTGGTGGTGCATGCGCCCGCGCTGTACCTGCCGCCTCCGCCCACCATCGACAGCGTGCTGGCCCCGCCGCAGCCGCTGCGACCGGAAGAGCAGGCCGCGCTGATGGCCTTCGCCGAGCGCGCGCCACGGCTGTCGGCGGCCCGCCAGCAGGAACTGGCCGGCATCGCCGAACCGCTGACCGGCACCCACGGCCAGGTCGGCGTACTGCGCCTGTATGCCATGGCCAACTGGCTGTTGGGGCGGCGATGAAGCAGGAACAGTTCGTCGCCCGCTACCAGCAGGAATGGCAGGACCTGGAACACTGGCTGCTGCTGCGTGCTGGTGCTGCGCGCCGCACGCGGCGCAAGGCCAGCGCGCTGGCAGTGGACGACGCCGCCTTCCCGCAGCGCTACCGGCGCCTATGCCAGCAGCTGGCACTGGCCCGCGAGCGCGGCTACAGCCCGCAGCTGGTGCAGCGCCTGCAGCAGTTGATGCAGCAGGGCCACAGCGTGCTGTACCGCACGCCGCCGACGCGCTGGCGCGGTGCACTTGAATTCCTGGTGGCCGACTTCCCGCTGCTGGTGCGCAGCCAGGCGCGCAGCATGTGGGTGGCACTGGCGATGTTCGCGCTGCCGGCGGTGGCCTGCTTCGTGCTGGCGCAGCTCTACCCGGACCTGATCCACATGGTGATGGACAACCGCCAGATCGCCGAGATGGAGCGCATGTACGATCCAGCGGCCGAACGCCTCGGGCGTGACAGCGGCACGGACTGGATGATGTTCGGCCACTACATCCTGAACAACATCAGCATCGCCCTGCGTACCTTCGCCAGTGGCCTGCTGGCCGGCCTGGGCACGCTGCTGGTGCTGCTGTTCAACGGCGTGATCATCGGTTCAGTGGCCGGCCACCTGCAGCACATCGGCCATGGCGATCCGTTCTGGCGCTTCGTCGCAGGCCATGGTGCGTTCGAGCTGACCGCGATCGTGATCGCCGGCGGTGCCGGCCTGCAGCTGGGCATGAAACTGCTGGCCCCCGGCCGGCGCAGCCGCCTGGATGCCCTGGTCGAAGGCGGCCGCATCGGGGCCCGGCTGTGCCTGGGCGTGGCGTTCATGCTGCTGGTGGCCGCGTTCATCGAAGCGTTCTGGTCGTCGATTGCCGAAGTGCCGGCGTGGGGCAAGTTCAGCGTGGCCGGCGTGCTGTGGGCCGGCGTGCTGCTGTGGCTGTGGCGCGGCGGGCGCGGAGGCGGCAATGCGCATTGACCGCCTGGACGTGGTACTGCGCGCGCGCAGTGGCTGGGAAGCAATGGAGCTGGGCAGCGCCCTGTCGCGCCGCCACGCACGTGCGGTATGGGGCAGCTGGCTGCTGGCCAGTGCGCCGCTGTTCGTGATCTTCAACGCGTTGGGCTGGTGGCTGGATGCGTTCGGCTGGGCCTGGCTGGCGATGTGGTGGTGCAAGCCGCTGTTCGAGCGCGCACCGCTGTACGTGCTGTCGCGCGGCATCTTCGGTGAGCCGGTGGGCGCGCTGGCAGCGCTGCGCGCGCAGCGCAGCTGGGGCAATGCAGGCTTCTGGGGCTACCTGGGCTGGCGCCGCTTCAGCGTGCTGCGCAGCCTGTGCCTGCCGGTGAACCTGCTGGAAGGCAACGCGCCGGCCCAGCGCGGTGCACGCCGCCGCGCCGTGGCGGCCGGTGCCGCGGGCGCCGCCGTCGTGCTGACCGTGGCCTGCATGGCCTTTGAAGGCGTGCTGGTGTCCGGCGCGATCGGCGCGGTGTTCATGTTCATGCCACTGGAGCTGATGTCCGAATCATGGCGTGCCGCATGGGACATGATCGGCCAGGACACGCCTGCCTGGGCGCAGCTGGGCTTCAACCTGGCGTGCTGGCTGGCATCGGTGCTGATCGGACCGTTCTATGTCGGCGCCGGCTTCGGCCTGTACTTGAACCGGCGTACGCAGATGGAAGCGTGGGATGTGGAGATCGCCCTGCGCCGCCTGCGCGAGCGGCTGCTGCCGGCAGCATCGACGCTGGCGCTGCTGCTGTGCCTTGCCCTGCCGCTGGCCTCCGCGCCAGTGCATGCGCAGGACGCGCAGACAGTCGCTGAGCAGGCCGACGGTGCCAAAGAGGACGAGGACCGTGCGGAAGAACCCGCCACTGCGGCCAACGATCCGGCCAATACGCCGACGATGATCTTCGGTGCGGCGCCGGTGGACACCGCCGGTTTCCGCCAGGCGGTGAACCGCGCCTATGAGGATCCGCTGCAGCGCCCGACCCGCCAGGTCACGCGCTGGAAGCCGATCGAACAGGCCGAGGAAAAAAAGAAGGAAGACAAGACGCTGCAGAGCGACGGCAGCAGCAAGGGCGAGCGCAGCAACCGCAAGGCCGGCATTGCCTGGCTGGCGCGCCTGGCCGAGTGGGGCCTGTGGGGCCTGCTGGGCGTCCTGCTGCTGGTGCTGTTGTTGACCGCCCGTCTGTGGCTGCCGTGGCTGCGCGGCAGTGGCCGGCGCAAGGCCGAGGCTGCACCACAGGTGGTGGTGGAACAGGTGGAGTTGCCGGTCGTGCTGCCGCCGGACGTGGCCACCCAGGCCGGCCTGCTGTGGGACCAGGGCCGGCCACGTCAGGCGCTGGCCCTGCTGTACCGCGCCAGCGTACGCACCGTGGGCGAGCGCAGCGGCATCGCGCTTCCGCCCGGTGCCACCGAAGCGCAATGCCTGCGCGCGTCGCGGCGCATGCCCGATGCCACCGACCGTGACCTGTTCGCGCGCATCGTGCGCATGTGGCAGTACGCCGCCTACGGTGGCCGCCTGCCCAGCCGCGCCGATTTCGATGCACTGGCCGACACGCTGCGCCAGCAATACCGGTGGCTGGCATGAGCCCGCGCCTGTTCTGGTCGCTGTTGCTGGGCGGGCTGGTGCTGCTCGGCGTACCGCTGACGATCCTCTTTCTGCGCACGCATGAGCGGGTGACCGAGACCGTGCAGCTGCCGCCGCAGGGCGAAGCTGGCTACAACCCGCTGTACGTGCTTGGCCAGGCACTGCGCGCCGATGGCATCGACGTGCACTCGCGGCCGCGGCTGGACCTGCAGCAGATGGCGCTGGGTCCGCGCGATACGGTGGTGCTGCTACAGGACAGCAGCGAACTGCCGGCACCGGCGGCCAGGGCCCTGCTGGCCTGGGTCGATGGTGGTGGCCATCTGCTGGTTCGTACGCCGCCACCCGCAGAGGACGACGCCAGCAGTACGCAGGGACCGCTGCTGGACCAGCTCGGCGTGGACAGCCTGTACCAGCAGAGCGACTGCCAGCCGTTCCACGTCATCGACGATCCCAGCCATGTGGAGTTCTGCGGTGGTCGCCGCTTCACGCTGGGCTTTGCCGCCCGTACACAAGCCGAACGGCGTTGGGGCAACGAGCGCAACCTGGTGTTCGCGCGACTGCGCCACGGGCAGGGCAAGGTGAGCGTGCTGGCCGACATGGAGTTCATGCGCGGCGAGGTGGATTCGCCGGCAGCACGCCTGGCGTCGGCTGCGGGCAAGGCCAGCGACGGCCTGCACGATCTCTCGCACCGCGACCTGACCCGTTATCTGCTCGATCCGAACTACGGCAAGGGTACTTTCTGGCTGGTCTACGCCAGCCGCCCGCCGTCGCTGTGGGCGCGCCTGTTCTACCAGGGCTGGCCGGTGTGGGCGCCGCTGCTGCTGGCCCTGCTGGGCTGGCTGTGGGGCCGTTCGCAACGCTTCGGCAGCCGCCTGCCGTCGCCGGTGCTGGAACGCCGCTCGCTGCTGGAACACGTGCGGGCCAGCGGCGAGCTGCTGCTGCGCTTCGGCCACGGCGCGCGCCTGTACCACGCCGTGCTCGCCCTGTTCCTGCATCGCCTGCGCCTGCGCGCACCGGTGGCTGCAGCACTGGAGGGCGCCCCCCGCGAACAGGCCATCGCCGAACTGCTGAAGTGGCCGCAAGACCGCGTTGCCAGCGCGCTCACGCCCCCTCCGCCGCACGATTCCTCCGCCCTGCGCGAGCGCATCCGCTTGCTGCTCCAGATGAGATCCCTGCTATGACCGAAGTCCCCGAGCTGCCGGCGGCCGCCAACGCCCGCCTGATCGAACGCGTCGATGCCATCCGCGATGCCGTCGGCCACGCCTTCATTGGCCAGGCCGATGTACTGGACCAGATCCTGGTGGCCCTGCTGGCCGGTGGCCATGTGCTGATCGAGGGCGTGCCCGGGCTGGGCAAGACCCTGCTGGTGCGGGCACTCGCGCAGGCGCTGGAGCTGGATTATGGCCGCGTGCAGTTCACCCCCGACCTGATGCCCAGCGACGTCAGTGGCCATGCGGTGTACGACCCGAAGAGCGAGAGCTTCAGGATCCGCCGTGGCCCGGTGTTCACCAACCTGCTGTTGGCCGACGAGATCAACCGTGCGCCGGCCAAGACCCAGTCGGCACTGCTGGAAGTGATGCAGGAAGGCCAGGTGACCATCGAAGGCAAGGCGTTCACCCTGGCGCCGCCGTTCATGGCGCTGGCCACGCAGAACCCGCTGGAGCAGGAAGGCACCTACCCGCTGCCAGAGGCACAGCTGGACCGCTTCCTGCTGAAGGTGCTGATCGACTACCCGCAACTGGAGGACGAGAAGCGCATGGTGACCGCGATCACCAGTGGCCGTGCCGCCAGCGACTTCGACCTGAGCCAGGTGCCGCGTGTACTGGGGGCTGGCGAGCTGCTGGAACTGCAACGTGCGACCGCGGCGATCACCGTCGATGACGAAGTGATCGACTACGCGGTGCGGATTGTGGCGGCGACCCGGCAGTGGCCGGGCGTCGCGGTCGGCGCCGGCCCACGCGGCAGCATCGCGCTGGTGCGTGCCTCGCGTGCGCAGGCGGTGCTGGCCGGCCGTGACTTCGTCACGCCCGACGACGTGCGCGACATCGCACGCCCGGCGCTGCGCCACCGCATTGCACTGGCCCCGGAGCTGCAGATCGAAGGCCAGGACGCCGACGACGTGCTGGGCGCACTGTTGGCCAAGGTGGAAGCACCGCGCCGATGAGGCCTGCCCCGCTGCTGCTGGCGCTGCTGCTGGCCTGGGCCGCCCTGGGCGGCCTGGTGCTGGGCGGGTTGCTGCCGCGCTGGAGCTGGGCGCTGGCCGCGGCGGCCATCGCGTTGCCTGCGCTGTTCGACCTGTGGCGGCAATCGCGGCGTCCGTCGCCTCAGGTACAGCGCGAACTGCCCGAAGCGCTGGCGCTGGGCGTGCGCCGCGAGGCGGCGCTGCGGCTGCAGGCCGAGCAAGCGATGACGGTGCAGGTGTTCGACCTGGTCCCCGGCGGCTGGCCGCTGGAATCGCTGCCACAGCGCGTGCGCCTGCGGGCCGGTAGCGCCTCCACGCTGCACTATCACCTGCAGCCGCTGCAGCGCGGGCACTTCCGCTTCGAAGGCGTGCACCTGCGCATGCGCTCGCCGTGGCGCCTGTGGTGGCAGCAACGCACGCTGCCGCCCGTACTGGACGTGCGGGTCTATCCGAACTTCGTCCCGCTCACGCGCTTTGCGTTGTTCAGTGCCGACCAGGCCTCGCGGCTGGTCGGTGCACACGTGAAGCGCCGCCGTGGTGAAGGCACCGACTTCCACCAGATGCGCGAGTATCGCGTCGGCGACAGCCTGCGCCAGCTGGACTGGAAGGCCACCGCGCGTGCGCGCAAGCTGATCTCGCGCGAGTACCAGGACGAGAAGAACCAGCAGTTGCTGCTGATGCTCGACAGTGGCCGGCGCATGCTGGCCAGCGAAGGCGGGCTCTCGCACTTCGACCATGCCTTGAATGCCTCGCTGGTGGTGGCCTACCTGGCGCTGCGCCAGGGCGATGCCGCCGGCCTGTTCGCTGCCGGTGGCGAACGCCGCTGGGTCGCGCCGCAGCGCGGCATGGGCACGGTCGAGCACCTGCTGCGCGCAAGCTACGACCTGCAGCCACGCGCGGTGGCCACCGATTACCTGGCCGCTGCCACCGAGGTGTCGCTGCGCCAGCGCCGGCGAGCACTGGTGATGCTGGTCAGCAACGTGCGCGATGAGGACATCGAAGACCTGCTGGCGGCGGTGCGCCTGCTGCAGCGGCGCCACCTGGTGTGCGTGGCCAGCCTGCGCGAGCGCGAGCTGGACGGCGTGCTGGAGGGCGAAGTGCAGACACTGGAAGACGCCACCCAGGCCGGTGCCGCCGCGCTGTACCTGCAGCAGCGCGCGAAGGCGCACGAAGCGCTGCGCAGCGAGAAGGTGATGGTGCTGGACGTCACCGCCGACGCCCTGCCCGGCGCGCTGGTGGAGCGCTACCTGGCGGTGAAGCGCGAAGGGCGGCTCTGAGCCGAGCGCGGGCTCGGCTCTACACGAATCGGGTTGTCTGTAGCGCCGAGCCCATGCTCGGCTGCCGGCCAGCGGCCGGCACTACCTACCCCTGCAGCAAGCGCCGCTGCAACCGCTCCACCGCACGCTGCAGCAGCACCCGGTTGCGGGCCAGCTTCATCCACTGCGGCAGGCGCGAGAACATGGATCGATGATGGCCGCGGCCCTCGCGCAGCGTCGCGCCCGCGTATTCGTGCAGTGCCTGCAGATGTTCGGCGTTGTAGGCCCACAGCAGGCCCGCGCGGGTCGATTCGACCAGGCGCAGCGGCAGACCGAAATGCGGATCGGCAGGCTCGGCGTCACGCAGGGGACGCGTCAACACCGTGACCTCGGTGCTGCGATCGCACTGTGCGCATCGGGCGGGGAAGGATGCAGGCGCGGGGATGCCGGCGGGAATCGGCCGACACACATGCAGCCACTGATGCCCGCAGAATCCACAGGGCTGGCGGCCCAGAATGCGGACTGCACCCACCCAGTCGCCGCTGTCCAATGCAGCGCTGCAAGCGGTGCAGCGGAAACGCGCGGTCCATCGATAGGGTTCCCAGCGGGCGATCACCCAACCGGGGGCATCGCAGCGGTGGCAACGCACCGCGACGCGGTCCGCGACGGCCTGCAGGCTGCGCCCGTCATCGAAATGCCGGCCCGGCGCGGGCGTGGCACGTCCATGCCGGCCAGGCCAACGCCGCACCGTCATCAGACGTAGATCCGCGTCGGCGCCTCGTCGACGATCGCGTGCGGCACGAAGCGCGCACTGTCGCGGGTGATCGCGCTGTCGTCCTCGCGGATGCCGATGCCGCAGGCGTGGTCACCCACCACCCAGCTGCCGATCAGCGGGTAGCCACCTTCGAAGCGGGTCAGCGGATGGGCGCGCTGGATGATCGCCGGGCCGTCATAGGGACCGTCGCTGCGCTGGGTGCTGCCATCGGCCAGGTGCATCTCGATGTTGGCACCTTCGCGCGAGAACAGCGGCTTGCGCACCCAGCCCGGGGCCAGCGTGCTGCCGTCATCGAAGTGCGCCTCCAGCAGGTTCGGATGGCCCACGTTGCGCTGCCACAGCAACGGCAGGATGCCCTTGTTGCTCAGCACTGCCTTCCACGCCGGTTCCAGCAACTGCACGCCCGAACCGGGCAGCGCGCGGCCGAACTCTTCGGCCATCAGGTCTTCCAGCGGGTACAGCTTGAACAGCGTGCCGATCACCGAATCATCCAGCGCGGTGAAGCGGCCGTCCTCGGACAGGCCGATGTCCTCGATCGCGATGGCCTGGCCATGCAGGCCGGCCTGCGACGCGCAGTCGCGCAGGTACTCGACCGTGCCACGGTCTTCTTCCGAGCTTCCCACCGCGCTGAAGTACAGCGGCGGCGGCAGCTGCGTGGCCAGTTCGCCGAAGCGCTCGACCAGTGCCTCATGGATCGCATTGAACTGGTCGGCATGCTGCGGCAGGCGGCCGGCGTTGCGCTGGTCTTCCAGCCACTGCCACTGGAAGAAGCTGGCCTCGAACAGCGAGGTCGGCGTGTCGTAGTTCAGCTCGTACAGCTTGGCCGGACCGGTGCCGTCGTAGGCCAGGTCCAGGCGGCCGTAAAGGTGCGGCTGGCGCTGGCGCCAGCTGTCGACGATCCAGTCGCGGTAATGCGACGGAATCGCCAGCTGGTCCATCAACCGCTCGCTGCCGATGACATCACCGACCAGATCCAGCGCCATCTGGTGCAGCTCGGCACTGGGGTCTTCGATGTCCTGTTCGATCTGGCGCAGGGTGAACGCGTAGTACGCGCTTTCATCCCAGTAGGGCTGGCCATCGATGGTATGGAAACGGAAACCCGCTTCCTCCGCGCGTGCCCGCCACTGGGCACGCTCGGCAATCCGGATGCGCTGCATGGGTCGATCAGCCGCCGTAGCTGCCGCTGGTGCTGCGGCGTGCGCTGGTGTTGCCGAAGCCACCACGGCTGGCAGTGACCGCACGGTTCGGCTCGCTGGTGACCGGCGCCAGACCGGCCTTGCCGGCACCGATGCCGCTGGCGGTGTTCAGGCCACCGGTGCCGCCCGGTGCCGGGCGCGCCCAGCCAGCGTTCTTGTCCTGGTAAGCCGGTGCCGACGCCGGCGCCTGCGGGGCGAGGCCGCCGCGGTTGCTCAGCATCTGCGACATGAAGAAGCCCATCATCATCGGGCCGATGAACGAGGTGCCGGCCGAGGTGTGCTGCTGCACGCACTGCTCCGGCTTGTAATCCTTCTCGCAGGCTTCCTTGCTGGCGTACTTCGGCGCCGCATCGGCGGCCTGTTTCTGCGCTTCGGCGAAGGCATTGCGGCACGACGACGGGTCGCCGGTGGCCTCGGTGCAGGCCTCGACCGAGGTGTACAGGCCTTCCTGCACCTTCACCTCCGGCTCCTTCTGGCAGGCGGTGAACAGCAGCGGCGCAGCGCTCATCAGCAGCAGCGCGGTGGTGCGGGAACGTTTCATGGCCTCATGCCCTGTATACGGATCAATGCCCAATGATGCCAAATCCTCACCAACAACCGGAATCGGCAAAGTGGGAAAGATGAACGGAATTTCATTTTCGTCGTTCCCCATCAGCCACGCATGACGTGGATCCATCGTGTCGACCAAGGTCGACACCTACCAAGGGCAGAGCGCCGGCCCCAACAGATCGCAGCAAACTGTCGAAGGCGGGGTGGGTCCGGTTGCGGGGGCGTGAGCGCCATGGATGGCGCGACCGAGGCTACATGGATGTACTTGCGCCGTCCCCCGCAACCGGACCCACCCCGCTGTCCCACGGAATGCCCGCCTTTGACGTTGACGTTGCCTCTGCGGGTGCCGGGCGCAGCCCGGCCGGACCATCTCCGGTGGTTGCAGCAGCAACCGAAAAAATTGGCCATGATCGGCTGACCCCCACGTCGTACGGCCCGCCCGTTCCGCCAGCCATGCCCGAATACCGCTCCCGCACCTCCACCGCCGGCCGCAACATGGCCGGCGCCCGCGCCCTGTGGCGTGCCACCGGCATGAAGGACGGCGACTTCCACAAGCCGATCATTGCCATCGCCAACTCCTTCACCCAGTTCGTGCCCGGCCACGTGCACCTGAAGGACCTCGGCCAGCTGGTCGCGCGCGAAATCGAACAGGTCGGTGGCGTCGCCAAGGAATTCAACACCATCGCCGTGGACGACGGCATCGCGATGGGCCACGACGGCATGCTGTATTCGCTGCCCAGCCGCGAGATCATCGCCGACGCCGTGGAGTACATGGTCAACGCGCACTGCGCCGACGCGCTGGTGTGCATCAGCAACTGCGACAAGATCACCCCCGGCATGCTGATGGCTGCGCTGCGCCTGGACATCCCGGTGGTGTTCGTCTCCGGCGGGCCGATGGAAGCGGGCAAGACAAAACTGTCCGAGCACAAGCTGGACCTGGTCGACGCGATGGTGGTGGCCGCCGATGACAGCGCCTCCGACGAGAAGGTCGCGGCCTTTGAACGCAGCGCCTGCCCCACCTGCGGCTCCTGCTCGGGCATGTTCACCGCCAACTCGATGAACTGCCTGACCGAAGCGCTGGGCCTGTCGCTGCCCGGCAACGGCACTACGCTGGCCACCCATGCCGACCGCGAGGCGCTGTTCCGCCGCGCCGGCCGCCTGATCGTCGAGCTCTGCCATCGCTGGTACGGCGGCGAAGACCCGAGCGCGCTGCCGCGCGGGATCGCCACCCAGGCCGCGTTCGCCAACGCGATGACCCTGGACATCGCCATGGGCGGCTCCACCAACACCATCCTGCATCTGCTGGCCGCAGCGCAGGAAGCGGAGGTCGACTTCGACCTGACCCACATCGACGCGCTGTCGCGACGCGTCCCCCAGCTGTGCAAGGTGGCGCCGAACACACCGAAGTACCACATCGAGGACGTGCACCGCGCCGGCGGCGTGTTCGGCATCCTCGGTGAACTGGATCGCGCCGGCCTGCTCGATACCACAGTGCCGACCGTGCACAGCGCCAGCCTGGCCGAAGCGCTGGAACGCTGGGACGTGGTGCGCAGTGACAACGACACCCTGCATACCTTCTTCAAGGCCGGCCCGGCCGGCATCCCTACCCAGGAGGCCTTCAGCCAGGCCACGCGCTGGCCCGCGCTGGACCTGGACCGCGCCGAGGGCTGCATCCGCTCGCTGCAACATGCGTATTCGCTGGAAGGTGGCCTGGCTGTGCTGCGCGGCAATCTGGCCGTCGATGGCTGCGTGGTGAAAACCGCCGGCGTGGACGAATCGATCCATGTGTTCGAAGGCCCCGCACGCGTCTACGAAAGCCAGGACGCCGCCGTCGCCGGCATCCTCGCCGACGAGGTGCAGCCGGGCGAGGTGGTGGTGATCCGCTACGAAGGGCCGAAGGGCGGCCCGGGCATGCAGGAGATGCTGTACCCGACCAGCTACCTGAAGTCGAAGGGACTGGGCAAGCAGTGCGCGCTGCTCACCGATGGTCGCTTCTCCGGTGGCACCTCGGGGCTGTCGATCGGCCACGTTTCGCCGGAAGCGGCCAGTGGCGGCGCGATCGGCCTGGTGGAAGATGGCGACCGCATCCGCATCGACATCCCGGCCCGCCGCATCGACCTGCTGCTGGATGAGGCCACGCTGGTCCAGCGCCGCAGCGAGGCCGATGCACGCGGCTGGAAGCCACGCGCACCGCGCCCGCGCAAGGTCACCAGCGCGTTGAAGGCCTACGCCCTGCTCGCCACCAGTGCCGACAAGGGCGCCGTACGCAACACCGCCCTGCTCGGCGATTGATCCCGATCCGGTAGTGCCGGCCGCTGGCCGGCATCTGCACGCCGCGTCCCACATCATTGAGGTTGCCGGCCAGCGGCCGGCACTACCCGTCGTGATCCGTTATGGTGGCCAGGAGGTCATCAACACGGAGGTTGAGAGGATGTTGCTTTTCTTTGCACTGGCCGCTGCCATGGGCACGTCAGCAGAACCACCCAAAGCACCCGACTGCAGCTACGACCGTGCAGCGATGCTGGCGATGGAACCGGATGCGTTCGATCAGGACCTGGAAGGTGGCTGGCGCACGCTGGCCGACCGTGGCTGCCACCGTGAAGCCGCTGATCTGCTCGCCGCCTATGCTGTGCTGCCCAAGGCTGCGGGCAACACCATGATTCTGTGGCATGAAAGCCAGATGCGTGCGGAGGCGGGCCAGTACCCGGAGGCGGTGGCGCTGATGCAGCGCACCTACAAGCCCACCGCCACCGACCCCGGTTACTGGAACGCCTACGTGGACGGCACGATCGCCTTCCTGCAGCGTGATCGTGCGGCGCTGGAGAAAGCGCGAGCAAGGTTGATTGCGATTCCTGCGCCGGAGCAGATTGCCAAGGCGCTGAAGGATGGGCGTTATCATTTCACGACCGCCGGCGGGCAGAAGGTGGATGTGCCGTGGCCGCCCAACCTGGACGTGCTCGATGGCTTCCTGCGCTGCTTTGATCGCGATTACCACAATGCGATGGGCAACCAGGCCTGCCGGAATCCGGAGGGCGATTGAGCGACAGAGGGCGTGGTCGGGTCAGAGCCCTTCCTTCGGAAGGGATCCGACCCCGTCTCAGCCGATCACGCGCTTGAACGGCGGCAGCGCGTCGATGATGCGCTTGCCGTAGCGGCGGGTCAGCAGCCGCGAATCGAGGATGATCACGCGGCCGGTGTCGGTGGAGGTGCGGATCAGGCGGCCGGCGAACTGGGTCAGCGTGCGCAGCGCGTGCGGAATGGCGATCAGGTTGAACGCATTGAGCCCGCGGCCTTCGAACCATTCGCTGAGCGTGGCGGTCTGCGGGTCGGTCGGCACCGCGAACGGCACCTGGGTGATCACCACCGTGGTGCAGGCTTCGCCGGGCAGGTCGAGGCCTTCGCCGAACGAGTTCAGGCCGAACAGTACCGAGCCTTCGCCGGCAGCGACGCGGCGCAGGTGCTCTTCGATCAGGCGGGTCTTGGACATCTCGCCCTGCACCAGCACCTGCTTGCGCCGCGCGGCCGGCATCAGGCCGGCCACCTTTTCCATCTTCCAGCGTGAGGTGAACAGCACCATCGAGCCCTTGGCCCAGTCCAGCTCGGTGTCCAGGTAGCGCGCCACTTCGCGGGGATGGCCTTCGCGATCGTCGGGGGTGACCGGAAACTTCGGCACGATCAGCTCGGCCTGGTTGGGCAGGTCGAACGGCGACGACAGCGAGACCATCTCGGCCTCTTCGGGGATGCCGTTGTCGATCGCCAGCGACTGGAAATCGCCGCCGCCGGTCAGCGTCGCCGAGGTCATCACCACCGAATCTACTTCATCCCACAGCAGCTTGCGCAGCACGTGCGCGGCCGACACCGGCGAGCCGTGCAGCACCAGGTCGCCGTCGCGGGTGGCGGTGACCCAGCGCGCCATCGGCGGCGCGCCGTCCTTGTCCTCGCGGCGCCACGCCTGCCACAGGTTGTACTGTTGCTCGATCATTTCCAGCGCCATGCCCAGGTTGCGCTGCAGGCGCTCGCGCGCGGCATCGTCCGGCTTGCCCTTGGCCACCTGCGCGGTAGCGGCATGCGCCCAGTTGTAGAGGCTGCGGGTATCGTCAGCCAACGCCTCGATCGGCTCGCGCCAGGCCTCGGGCAGGCGTCCATTGGCGGCGCGCCACATCGGTTCCTCATCGGCTGGCGCCGGCATCCACACGCGCTCGATGTGGTCACGGAACGCGCGCAGCTGCTTGGCCACGTTGCTGGCCACCTCGATCGCTTCGTTCGGCAGCAGGTTGCCGAGGCGATCCTTGTCGACCGCGCGGTAGGCGCCGGCGATCAGGATCTGCAGGCGACCGGTGCGCTTGGCCATCTCGTCCAGCGCCAGGCTGGCCGCGCCCTGGTCGATCGCCACGTTGCCGATGTGATGGCCTTCGTCCAGCACCAGCAGCATGTCCGACGGCGGTGCGATCAACGGCTGGCCATTGTCGCTGTCGCCGATCGACAGCGCCGACAGCAGCAGCGCGTGGTTGGTGACCACGATCTGCGCATCGCGCACGGTGTTGCGCGAACGCAGTACCGCGCACTGCGCCGAATACGCACAACGGCGCCCGGCGCAGCCCGAAGCCGGCGTGGTGATGCGGCTGCGCAGGCCGGGGCTGATGGTCTCCGGCGCATTGTCGATATCGCCGTCCCAGCTGCCGCCGGTAAAGGCATCGGTCAGGCGCTTGGCGATGTCCATCTCGATCGGCGCCAGCGGCCGGTCGAACAGTGGTGCATCCTCCTCGAACATGCCGCCCTGCGAGCCCTCGCCCTGTGCTTCGGCCGCGTTGCGCGTGCACAGGTAGCGGGTACGGCCCTTGGCCAGCGCCACGGTTGCTTCCAGGCCGGTGGCCTTGAGGAAATTCGGGATATCCCGCTCGACCAGCTGCGACTGCAGCGCCACGGTGCCGGTGCTGATCACCAGCTTCTTCCTGGTGGCCAGCGCAATCGGTACGCCCGCGGTGAGGTAACCCAGGCTCTTGCCGACGCCGGTCGGCGCCTCGACCACGCCAACGCCGCCGCTCTTCGACAGCGCGCGCGACACCACGCCGATCATCTGGCTCTGCGAGCGGCGGGTGGAGAAGCCGGGAGTATTGGCCTGCAGCGTCGTGTACGCCTTGCGGATCGCGTCCTTCAAGGTGTCATCGAGCGTGCGCGGAGCGGCGACGGTTTCGGTCACGCCGGGAATTACCGTGGCTGGATCGGGCCGGTCATTGTCGCATGGCCGGCCATGTCCGCCGCCGCTGGCTGTCTGAACGGGGCAGCGGCGACGCCCGGCGGCTGGATGAACACACCGTACGCTGCTGGCGACGGCCCTGGGCCGTCACCGGGGTGTCACTGCACCGCGTTGCCGCGCAGCCGCAGCAGGCGCACCAGCGCCCACACCAGCAGCACCACGCCGATGGCCTCGACCATCGCCAGCGCGAAGTGCAGTACGCCGAAGATGGCGCTCATGCCCGAGATGGCGCTGAAGTTGCCACTGCTGACCAGCCACATCGGCAGGAGGCCCGCGGCCAGGCCGCCCAGGCTGGACAACAGCAACAGCAGCAGGCCGACCAGCGCGCCGGTGCGGGTGGCATCGCGCGGCGCGCCGACCACCCAGACCAGGCCGACGCACAGCGCGATCAGCACCGGCAGGCGCACACCGACCATGCTCAGCACGGTCACCATCAGGGTCGTGCCGTCCATCGATCAGTCCTCGCCGGCCAACACAGCCGGGCCCTGGCGCAGCGCCTGGTAGACCTCGTCGGTCTGCGGGCGTACGCCGTGCCACTGCAGGAAGCTCTCGGCAGCCTGCTCGACCAGCATGCCCAAGCCGTCGACGGTGTTACGGCACTGCGCCGCACGGGCCCAGGCCAGGAAGGCGATGGCGGCCTCGCCGTAGTTCAGGTCGACGGCAGTGGTCATCGAATTGACCAGCGACAGCGGCAGCTTGAACTCGACGTCGCGGTCGCGGCCGGCCGAGGTGGCATTGACGATCAGTTCGAAGTCGCCCAGCTCGCGCAGGTCTTCCCAGTAGCGGCTGATCGCGCGGCCCGGCTCGCCCATCGCGTCGATCAGTTCATCGGCGCGCTCCGGTGTGCGGTTCACCACCACCAGTTCGGTGATGCCGGCATCCAGCAGCGCCGGGGCGACGCTGCGCGCCGAGCCACCGGCGCCGATCATCAGCACGCGGCGGCCACGCAGGTCCAGGCCGTGGCGGTCGGTCAGGTCGCGCACCAGGCCGATGCCATCGGTGGTGTCGCCGTGCCAGCGGTCGCCCTTGCGCAGCAGCGTGTTGACCGAGCCGGCGCGGCGCGCACGTGCGGTCAGCGTGGTGCATGCCGAGAACGCGGCTTCCTTGTGTGGCAGGGTGACGTTGGCGCCGACACCGCCCTCGGCAGCGAAGGCCTCCAGGCCGGCCAGGAACGCCTCCGGGGCCAGGTCGATCGCGCGATAGTCGATGGCGATGCCTTCCTGGCGACCGAACGTCGCATGGATCTGCGGCGACTTCGAATGGGCGACGGGGTGTCCGAAGACGGCGTAACGGTCGGTCATGGAATCCTCAAGCTGGCTAGACTGATGCTCTGTTCGTGCATGGAACCGGATGATGCGCATCACCCCGCCCCTGCTGGTGCTTGCCGCCAGTCTACTCTCTGCCCCCGTGGCGATGGCGTTGAACGAGTACGGCATCGAAGGCATGGGCGTGGTCTCGACCCGCGCCGACGAGGGCCGCGCCGCGATCAGCGCCGATGGCCAGCGCATCGTGTTCGCCCGCCGCGGCGAAGCCGGCTGGAGCCTGTGGGAGGCACGCGTGGTCGACGGTCGTTGGCAGCAGGCACAGGCACTGCCGGTCGGCGTGGCCGGTGAAGCCCGCGATCCCTACTTCAGCCGTGACGGCCGCTGGCTGCTGTTCGCGGCCGGTCGCGAGGGCGCGCTGGCGCTGTACCGCGCTGCGCTGGCCTCCGATGGCCGGCTGGGCCCGGCGCAGCCGCTGGCCGGTGACGGCGGGCGCCGGGAAGAGCGCGGACCGGCCCTGAGCGCGGATGGCAAGCAGCTGTTGTTTGCCCGCCAGCAGGGCCATGGCGCCGGCTGGGACCTGTTCGTGGCGACGCTGGATGCGCAGGGCGTGCGTGGCCCGGCCACCGCACTGAGCGCGCTGAACAGCGCCGACGACGAGACCGACGGCGACTGGCTGGGCCATGACGGCGCCGTGGTGTTCAGCCGCGGCCACGGCAGTACCGCGCAGGTCTGGAGCAGCGGCTGTGCGTGGAGCGGTGTGGCGCTGCAGCCGCTGGGACTATCGTTCAACCAGGCCGGCGGCTGGACCGGCGCGCCGGTGATCGACAACGCCAGGCCCGGCGAGATGATGGTGGCCAGCAGCGCGGCAAAGGCGCCGCGCGCCGGTGGCGTGGACGTGTACCGGTTGGCGGTGCCGAAGGTGGCGGCGGTGGCCGGGTGCGTGCGGTAGATCCACGCCGCGCGTGGATGATCGTTTGGTAGATGCCAACCTTGGTTGGCATGCGGGAAAGTGCCAACCAAGGTTGGCACCCACCCGTCAGCGCGACAGCACCTTGGCGCGCAACTGCTCGTACTCCATCTCGCTCAGCTGGCCGTTGTCCTTGCGCTGGTTCAACGCAGCCAGCTCGGCCTGCACGCTGTCCGGCAGGGCCTGCTCACGGGCTACGTGGCGAGCGGCGGAAAGCTGCTCCGGCGGGCGCTTGCCCGCCCGCCAGGCAGCGATGAAGACACCGACGATGATGGCACCGAACACCAGGACACCGGTACCCCAGATCAGCCATTGCATCCATCCCAGTTCGGGTCCCATCGCGCAGTCCTCCGTCTATCGTGGCGCTATTGTCAGCGCTCGCGCAGCCATCGCGCCACCTGCGGCGCGAAATAGGTCAGCACGCCATCGGCACCGGCCCGCTTGAAGCCCAGCAGCGACTCCAGCACGCAGGCGCGCTCGTCCAGCCAGCCGTTGGCGAAGGCGGCCTTCATCATCGCGTACTCGCCACTGACCTGGTAGGCGAAGGTCGGCACGCCGAACGTCTCCTTCACCCGGCGCACCAGGTCCAGGTACGGCATGCCCGGCTTGACCATCACCATGTCGGCGCCCTCTTCCAGGTCCAGCGCGATCTCGCGCAGGGCCTCGTCGCCGTTGGCCGGGTCCATCTGGTAGGTCTTCTTGTCGGCCTTGCCGAGGCTGGCCGCGCTGCCCACCGCATCACGGAACGGGCCGTAGAACGCCGAGGCGTACTTGGCCGAGTAGGCCATGATGCGCACGTTGATGTGGTTGTCGGCATCCAGCGCACGGCGGATCGCGCCGATGCGGCCGTCCATCATGTCCGACGGCGAGACGATGTCCACACCGGCCTCGGCGTGCGACACCGACTGCTTGACCAGCGCTTCGACCGTGATGTCGTTCAGCACATAGCCCTTGTCGTCGATGATGCCGTCCTGGCCGTGGGTGGTGTACGGGTCCAGCGCCACGTCGGTCATCACGCCCAGTTCCGGGAAGCGCGACTTCAGCGCGCGGATCGCACGCTGCGCCAGGCCGTCCTCGGCCCACGCCGCCGACGCGTCCAGCGACTTCAGCGACGGGTCGATCACCGGGAACAGGTCGATCACCGGAATGCCCAGTTCCAGCGCTTCTTCGGCCACCTTCAGCAGCTCTTCGATCGACAGCCGCTCCACGCCCGGCATCGACGGCACTGCGGTGCGGCCCGCCAGTTCGTGCACGAACACCGGGTAGATCAGGTCGTCGGTGGTCAGCGTGTTCTCGCGCATCAGGCGGCGCGAGAACTCGTCGTGGCGCATGCGGCGCGGGCGGTAAAGCGGATGGGACATGGCAGGCTCCGAGGAGTGGCTATTGCAACAGGTAACCCTGCGGCAGCAGGGGTTCGGGCAAGGGGCGTTCGCCGAGCGCGTCGAGCTGGTCGATCTCGATCGTGCGCACCAGCGCGTCCAGCGGCAGGTCGTTCGGCTCCAGGCCGAACGGGTCTTCCATTTCTTCGCCCAGCTGGTCCAGGCCGAAGAAGGCATAGGCCAGCACCGCCGACAGCACCGGCGTGCCCCAGCCCAGCGAACTGGCCAGGCCGAACGGCAGCAGCACGCAGAACATCCACGCGCAGCGATGCAGCAGTAGGGTGTAGGCGAACGGCAGCGGCGTGGTGAGGATGCGCTCGCAGCCGGCCTGGATCGACGACATCGCGTGCAGGCGCTCCTCCAGCTGGGTGTAGAGAATCGGATCGAGCTCGCCGGCGCGCAGCGCCTGGGCCAGCTCGGCAGCGATCATCGACAGCAATGCATCCGGCACGTTCTCGCGCTGGCCCAGCTGCTCGCGTTGCGGCTTGTCCAGCCATGGCAAGGCGGCCAGGGCCACGATGCGTCCACGCAGGCGCGCGGCCAGCGCATGGGCGAACGCGGTGGTGAGGTACGCGATGCGGCGACGGCGGCCGCCGTCATCGGCCAGCAGCAGGTGCACCTGGCGGGCCAGCGAACGTGATTCGTAGACCAGCTGGCCCCACAGCTTGCGGCCTTCCCACCAGCGGTCATAGCAGGCGCTGTTGCGGAAGCTGAGGAAGATCGACAGGACCAGGCCGAGCAGGGTGAACGGCGTGACCGACACGCGTTCGATGCCGGTCGGCGGGGCCAGTTCCACCACGGCCGCCACGGCAATGGACAGGATCAGGATGGCCAGCACCTTCGGCGCGATCGCTTTGACGATCGAGCCGCGCAGGATGTACAGCAGTTGCCAGCCGTGGGGACGGGGTCGGATGATCATCGGGCAGCCGCGCCAGGCGCGGAATCACAGGCACGCGGGGGGCTCGCGCAGCCGCTCATTGTACGCCCCTGCCCGGCCACCGGCCGTGCGCCTGCGACGCCCTGTCGCACCCGGCGCCGGGATTCAGATCACGCCGCCGCCCAGGCCCAGGCGCAGGATGCCGACCACCACCACGATGCCGTTCAGCACCAGCCCGGCCCAGGCCCGACCGCGCTTGGTCGGGTGGGTAAACAGGATGCCCAGCGCGGCGATCACCGCGCCGACGGCGGCGAACGGGATCAGGAACCAGTTGCCCCAGCCAAGCAGCGGAATCAGCGCCAGGATCATCCACAACAGCGCCAGTACGCCCCACAAAAGACTGATCACGCCCATTCCGCTCTCCCGCAGTTGGTTCCTGTCTGTCCACCATAGTCGTTCACGCGGTCGCCGCCTACTGCCGTTGGCGGGGCTGTCACCCGACGCGTGCTAGCGTGCTGCCGTGGGTGCCCGGGCCCGGGTGTTGGCGCCGATTCAGAGTGGCCCACCGAAGATCGCAACCAGTCCTACAGGGGTCGTGCCATGAACATCCGTTGGGCCGCGCTGGCGGCCATCCTGCTGGTCGCCGCCGGTTGTGCCAGCACCTCCAAGGTCATGCTGGGGCGCGCCCGCGCGCCGATCGATCCGGCACTGGTGCAGATCTATTCCACGCCACCGGCCGGCTCGCAGGAAATCGCGCAGCTGGAATCGGCATCTGCCGTGGGCTTCGGCACGCAGGGCCAGACCGACGCCGCGGTGGCACGCCTGAAGCGTGAAGCGGCGGCACTGGGCGCCAATGGCGTGGTGCTGATGGGCGTGGGCAGCAGCGGCTCGCCGGTCGGCATGTCGGTGGGTGCCGGCACCTTTGGCTCGCATGTGGGGGGTGGCGTCGGCATCGGTATTCCGACCACGCAGAAGCGCGCCGCCGGCGTGGCGATCTGGGTACCCAATCCGGAACCGCCGGCACGGTTGCCGACCCAGGTGATCACGCCGCAACCGCAGCGGTGACGCGGCAGCCTCACCGCGGGTAGTGCCGGCCGCTGGCCGGCAACCTCAGGAATCCTCTCTACGCCAGGGGAATGCCGGCCAGCGGCCGGCACTACCGGAGGGGTTCAGCGCTTGTACTTCGGCACGAACACCTTGTTCACCGCATCGGCCAGCTGGTCCGGCGGCAGCAGGCCCTGGTCGAGCAGGAAGTTGTTGAACGCCAGGCGGTCGAACTTCGCGCCCAGTGCCAGCTCGGTCTGCATGCGCAGTTCCAGGATACGGGTGTAGCCATAGAAGTAGCTGCCCGCCTGGCCCGGCATGCGCACCATGTAGCGGTCCAGTTCCTGGGTGGCCATCGCCTTGGACAGGCCGACCTGCTCCATCAGCACGCGCTCGCCGTTGGCGCGGTCGGTCAGGCCGAGATTGAGCATCGGGTCAAGCATTGCGCGTGCGGCCCGCAGCAGGCGGAACTGCAGGGCGATCATCTGCCCGTCCAGCGGCTCGTACGGCACCATCTCGGCCTCGGCATACAGCGCCCAGCCTTCAACGTTCACCGAATTGAACGCGAACATGGTGCGCGCCAGCGAGACACCACGCTCGACCATCGCGGTGAACTGCAGCTCGTGGCCGGGGCGGCCTTCATGCGCGCTCAGCGTCCACGCCGCCGCACCGAAGTTGAAATCGTCGTATTGTGCGCCCGGGCCCGCCGCCGGGTTGCCCAGCGGCAGCACGAAGGTGCCCTGCTGCCCGGTGTTGTTGACCAGCGGCGCCGGCAGGAAATGCGGGGCCGGGCTGGCCGCGCTCTCGGCGGCCGAACCCAGGCGCATCTGCATGGCGCGCTTGGGTACATCGACGATGGCATGCTCGCGGATCAGCGGATCGATCGCATCGATCACCTTGCGGTAGTGGCCTTCCAGCTGGTCGTCGGCGATCTTGTCGGCCTTCAGCGCGCGGATCACCGCCACCGGGTCGCTCGGATCGGCCACCTTCAGGCCCTTGTCCTTCACCACCAGCGGCGCCAGCTGCTGCATCGCCGAGCGGGTTTCCATGAACTCCAGCTGCGCGCGCTGCATCAGCAGCTTCGGGTCGATATCGATGCCGACCTGCTTGAGCTGGTAGGCGTACAGCGGCGCCGGCAGGCGCGCGTCGGTGCGTGCCTTTGGCAGCACGGTCGTGCGCGTCCAGCTGGCGTAATCCTTCATCTGCCCGGCTAGGGCCTTCATTGCCTCATCGGCGCCGGCGATCTGGTACTTCTTCAGCAGCGACTCGATGCCGGTGATGTACGTCTCGACGTTGTCCAGCGATTGCTGCACTTCGATCTTCGTCGGCTGCAGCAGGCTGCCGTCCTTCAAGCGCTCTTCGTAACGCTGGCGGGCCAGCGTGGTGAACGCGGTGCCACCCGGCTGCAGCCCGGCGTAGGCCTTGAGGCGGTCGATCGCCTTGGCCCGGCGCTCGGCCGGCACCTGGTCGGACAGCAGCAGGTTGAGGCCGCTGAAGATGGTCTGCGGCGCGTCACTCCATGGCAGCAGGTACTTCTCGTTGAGCTCACTGCCTTCGATGTTCTGGTTGGCGGCGTGGATCATGATCTCCAGGTCCTGGCGGACGTTGGGATCCTGCTCGGTGGCCAGCTTCGCCTTCAGTTCGTCGCGCGCCTTGGCCATCGCCGCGCGGTAGCGCTTGCCGTTGTCCGCACCGAGGTCGGCCACCTTGTCGTCATAGCCGGGCACGCCGAAGAAGCCGGTTTCTTCCGGCTGGAACGGGCCCTGCGCATCGAGCAGGATCTGCGCCAATGCGTTGCTGCGGGCCACCCAGGCCGGGCTGGCCGGAGTAGCGGCCTTGGTGGCGGGTGCCGCCAGCGCCGGCGGTGCGGACATCAGCGGGGCGGCAGTCAGGGCCAGGGCAACGGCCAACGCGATCGGCTTCATGGTGCACTCCAGGACAGGGTTGCCCGCACCCTACGCGCTCAGCGCTGTGGCGACAATCGGCCGGAGGTCACAACGCCGCGGCCAGCGGGCATTCGCCGCGTTCGCGGCAGGCCTGCAGCTCGCATTCCTGCGCGGCCTCATCATCATCCAGCGCGGTCAGGTCGAACGTCTGCTTGTTCTCGCCCAGCACATACATCACCGGATAGTCCCAGACGTCGTCGCTGCGGGTGCCCTTCACGAAAAGCCGGCCGTGCGCGCGCGGGCCTTCCAGGGCCACGGTCAGGCCGACGTCGCGCTGGCCATTGATCGCGGTCTGCATGCTGCCCAGCGGCATCGATTCGGCACGCAGCGGCTCGCCGAAGGCTTCCACCAGTTCGATGCTGCATCCGGCGCGGCGCATCGCCTCGCGCATCGGCGGGCTCTCGCGTGCCGCCTCGCTCCAGCGCAGCACGCTCCAGGCCACCACGCCACCGGCACCGGCCAACACCAGCAGCACGGCCAGCGGCATCGCCCAGCGCCAGTGACGGGACCACCAGCCGGCAGGCTTCGGGCCATGGGTGGGAATCGGCGGCGGCAGTGTCATCGGCGGGCTCCTTCCCGTTTGTGCATCAGGGCTTCAGGCAGCGTCCCAGGAAGGCTTCGGCCACACGGTAGCGATGCAGGGCATCGGCGCCGGACAGGCCATGCTTGGCACCCGGATAGGTCATCAGCTCGAACGGCTGCCCGCGCTTCTGCAGCGCGCTCATCAGGCTGGTCGAGTTGGTGAACAGCACGTTGTCATCGGCCATGCCGTGGATCAGCAGCAACGGCGAACGCAGGCCGTCGATATGGGTCAGCACGCGCGCTTCGCGGTACCCCGCTTCGTTGCGCGCCGGCAGGTCCATGTAGCGTTCGGTGTAGTGGCTGTCATACAGGCCCCAATCGGTGACCGGTGCGCCGGCCACGCCACAGGCGTACTGGTTCGATGCCTTGGCCAGCAGCATCAGGGTCATGTAACCGCCGTTGGACCAGCCCTGCACGCCGATGCGCGCCGGGTCCACCCACGGCTGCTGCTTCAGCCAGGCCACGCCGCGCAGCTGGTCGGTCACTTCCACCGTGCCCTGCTTCCCGTACAGCGCACCACCGAAGTCGCGGCCGCGGCGCGGGGTGCCGCGGTTGTCCAGCGAGAACACCACGTAGCCCTGCTGGGCCAGGTACTGGTTGAACAGATGGTCGCCACGGCCGGGCCAGCTGTCAGTGACGGTCTGGCTGGCCGGGCCGCCGTAGACGTACACCGCCACCGGGTAGCGCTTGGACGGATCGAAGCCGGCCGGCTTGATCAGGCTGTAGTTCAACGGGGTCTTGCCGTCGGCAGCCATCAACGTGCCGAACTCGACCGGGCGCTGCGCATCGCGGTAGCGCGCATACGGGTGCTTGGGATCGGCCAGGTCGTTCTCGACCAGCGTGGCGATCTTCTCGCCGTTGGCGCGGAACAGTTCGATCTGCGGCGGCGTGGTGCTGTTGGACCAGCTGTCCACGTAGACGCTGGCATTGCGGGCGAAGCTGGCGCTGTGCATGCCCGGCGCCTTCGACAGGCGCTGCGGCTCACCGCCCTGCAGCGACACCGCGTAGATCTGGCTTTCGCGCGAGGTCTCGATGCCAGCACGGAAGTAGGCCTTGCCGGCCTTCTCATCGACCGCCAGCAGTTCGTCCACCGGCCAGTTGCCATGGGTAAGCGCAGTGGCCTTGCCCTTGCTGTCGATGCGGTACAGGTGCTGGAAGCCGGTGCGCTCGGACGACCACAGCACGCTGCCATCTTCAAGGAAGCGCAGGCTGTTGTGCAGCGGCACCCAGGTCGGGCTGGTCTCGTGTACGAGCACGCGCTGGCGGTTGGAGTCGAGCGCCACTTCGACCAGGTCCAGCTGCTTCTGGTCACGCGACTGGCGCTGGAAACTCAGGTGCTGCGCATCGCGCCAATCGACGCGGGCCAGGTAGATGTCCTGTTCCTTGCCTAGGTCGATCCAGCGCGGCTGCGCATCGGCGGCCGGTGCGATCACGCCCAGCTGCACGCGAACGTTGGCGTCGCCGGCGGCCGGGTAACGCTGTTCGATCACATCGGTGCGGTCGGCGTAGACCTCGTAGCGCTTCTGCACCGGCACCGGCACCTCGTCGATGCGGGCGAAGGCGATGGCCGAATCATCCGGCGCCCACCAGTAACCGGTATGGCGATCCATTTCCTCGTCGGCGACGAACTCGGCCACGCCGTTGCCGATGGTGGTGCTGCCGTCGCGGGTCAGCTGCAGCTGCTTGCCACTGGCCAGATCGATCACCCACAGGTTGCGGCCGCGGATGAAGCTGACGAAACCGCCCTTGGGCGACAGCTTGGCGTCGGTGGCGAAGCCTTCACCGTGGGTCAGCTGGCGCACGGCCGCCTGGCCCTGCTGCTTGAGGTCGTACAGGTAGAGTTCGCCGCCCAACGGGAACAGCAGGCGCTGCGCGTCCGGCGACCACTGGTAATCGACGATGCCGGTCATCGCGGCGATGCGCTGGCGCTCGCGTCGGGCCTTTTCCTCATCGCTGAGGGTCTCGGTGCCGGGCAGCACCACCTTGGAATCAACCAGCAGGCGGGTCTGGCCGCTGCCGATGTCGTAGGTCCACAGGTCCAGCTGGTTGCGGTCGCTGTCCTTGCCGCGCAGGAAGCTGACCTGCGAACCGTCCGGCGCCACCTTGGGCTTCATCAGGGTCGGGCCGGACAGCGGCAGCGGGCCGGTGATGGCTTCCAGGGTCAGCTTTTCGGCGTGGGCGGCGGTACTGGTGGCGAGCATGAGGGCGAGCGAAGCGAACAGATGGCGCATGGAGGATCCCGGCAAACGGCAGGTCCGCCTCCACGCGGGGCGCGGGACGGTCGTCCCTCATCCTAACCAAGCCCGTGCGGGAAGGCAGCATGACCTTCTGCCCATAAGCGGTGCGGACGAGTGCCGACCAACGGTCGGCACCCACCTTCAGATGCCGGGGTCAGCGCTGGCCGAACAGGTGCTTGCGTTCTTCGTCGCTGAGCGGCTTGCCGGCGTTCGGGTTCACCTGCTGGCGCAGCGCATAGGCGCGCTGGGTGGCCGGGCGCGCGGCGATGGCCTCGTGCCAGCGCTTGAGGTTGGGGAACGCGGCGAAGTCCACCGGCAGCGTGTCGTAGGCGCCGACCCACGGGTAGCTGGCCATGTCGGCGATGGTGTACGCGTCGCCGGCCAGGAAGGCGTGCTGGGCCAGGCGCTTGTCCATCACCCCGTGCAGGCGGCGCACTTCGTTGTCATAGCGCTCGATCGCATACGGGATCTTTTCCGGAGCATACACATTGAAATGCCCCATCTGGCCGCTCATCGGGCCCAGGCCCGCCATCTGCCAGAACAGCCATTCCAGTGTGGTGACGCGGCCGCGCGGATCGCTGGGCAGGAAGCGGCCGGTCTTCTCGGCCAGGTACAGCAGGATCGCACCGGACTCGAACACGCTCTGCGGGGCGCCGCCGTCGGCCGGGGCGTGGTCGACGATGGCCGGCATCTTGTTGTTGGGCGAAATGGCGAGGAATTCCGGCTTGAACTGGTCACCCGAGCCGATGTTGACCGGGTGGATGCGGTATTCCAGGCCGGTTTCCTCCAACAGCAGGGTCACTTTATGGCCGTTCGGGGTGGGCCAGTAATACAGGTCGATCATGGCGTCGGCTCGGGGTGTGGAAAGGAACCTGAAGTCTAGTGCGTGAGTTGGGTTGGCACCGTCATGGCGGGCCGGTAACCTCGCCTCTCCCCCGAAACGCAGCATCCCCCGCATGAGTGCAAACCGCCCGCCGCTCTCCCCGTTGTCCACGCTGATCTTCGCCTCGCGCTGGCTGCAGCTGCCGCTGTACCTGGGCCTGATCGTGGCGCAGTGCGTCTACGTGTTCCTGTTCGGCAAGGAACTGTGGCACCTGATCTCGCATTCGGTGTCGATGGGCGAGCAGCAGATCATGCTGATCGTGCTGGGCCTGATCGACGTGGTGATGATCTCCAACCTGCTGGTGATGGTGATCGTCGGCGGCTACGAGACCTTCGTCTCGCGCCTGCGCCTGGAAGGCCACCCGGACCAGCCGGAATGGCTGAGCCACGTCAACGCCAGCGTGCTGAAGGTGAAGCTGGCGATGGCGATCATCGGCATCTCCTCGATCCACCTGCTGAAGACCTTCATCGCCAGTGGCGCACTGAATGGCATCCCGCTGTGCACGCCGGAGCAGATGAGCGTGGCCGCCGCCAACATCGGTGTCGCCCGCTGCTCGATGCTGACTCAGGAAGGCGTGCTGTGGCAGACCATCATCCACTGCGTGTTCATCCTGTCGGCGATCGGCATCGCCTGGACCGACAAGCTGATGTCCAACGGCCACAGCAAGTCGCACGACAAGGCGCACGACCACTGAGGTCGGCGCCGGCAACGGCACGGCCGCCGTTGCCCATCCCGGCCACTGCTCTTGTACGCGGCGGCGGCCGGGATGCTAGATTGCACCCTCGCCGTTGCCGGCGGTGGCGTCGGGAAACGTCACCCTGCCGCGCCCGGACCGCAGGTCCCGGCCATGCATATCAATGATTTACGTCACGTCGTCTTCTAGAGGGGAGCAGGATGTCGCACGTCTCAACGATCACCGCCGCGCGCCGGTGGCTGCCGGTTGCCCTGGCACTGGCACTGGCTGCCTGCTCGGGCAAGGAGGAAACCGCCGCACCGGCCCCGGCCGCCGCACCCACCGCCGCTGCACCGGCCGCACCGGTGGTTGCCGCCAAGGTGCAGTCGATGGGCACCGAGCAGCTGCGTGAGTCGGCCAGCCAGGCCCTGCGCGAGAACCGCATGTACGCGCCGGCCGGCGACAACGCCATCGAGTACTACCTCGCCCTGCGCGACAAGACGCCGGACGACGCCTCGGTGAAGAGCGCGCTGACCGACCTGCTGCCCTACACCCTGATCGCCGCCGAACAGCACCTGGGCCGCGAGGACTACACCGAAGCGCAGCGCCTGGTGGCACTGATCGAGAAGGTGGACGCCTCTGCGCCGGCGTTGCCGCGCCTGAAGGACGGCCTGGCCAAGGGCGTGCAGAACGCGGCCAAGCGCACCGAGGCCGAAGCCGAGAAAGCGAAGAAGGACGCCGAGGACCGCAGCAAGCAGCAGACCGAACAGCAGCGCCTGGCCGAGCAGCGTGCCAAGGAAGCCGACGCAGCCAAGCAGATCGCTGCCCAACAGGACGCTGCCCGCCGCGACAACGAGCGCCAGGAAGCCGAGCGCCAGGCTGCGGCCCGCCGCGAAGCCGAGCAGAAGCAGCAGCAGGCTGCCGCCCAGCAGGCCAGCGCCGCACGCCAGGCTGCAGCTCCGGCGGCCGCTGCGGCGCCCAACCTGCGCCCGGTCAGCACACCGGCGCCGCGCTATCCGTCCGAGGCGCTGCGTGCAGGCACCTCCGGCGAGGTGCTGGTGGAGATCACCGTCGGCACCGACGGTTCGGTGACCAACGCCCGTGTGCTGCGCGCAACACCGTCGCGCGTCTTCGATCGCGAGGCCATGAACGCGGTCAAGCGCTGGCGCTTCGAGCCGGTCAGCGCACCGGTCACCACCCGCCGCACCCTGGTGTTCGCCCCGGGCGGCAGCTGACCACGAAAAGGGGACGGAGGGGATTAAGTCGTTTCCGCCCCGCAATGACCACACGGCCCGGCATGTCCGGGCCGTGTTCGTTTCAGGAGAGGCTGTCGATCAGGCGTTGCAGTGCCGGATCACGCGCGGCCAACACCTGGAACAGGCCCAGCGCATGCAGGCCCGGCAGCAGCGCACGCAGGTCGGCTTCGGCGGTGGCGCGGGTGGCGTCATCGCTGGCGGGGTCCTGCCAGTCACGGACGCTGGCGAGGAAGGCGCCGACGCTGCCCTTGCGCACGGTGAGGCCGTTCACCTGCACCTCGTTCTGATGGTCGGGAAGGATGTCGTGTGGCTGCATGGGTGATGCTCCTGTGGGATCGGGAGCCCAGTGTGCCGCCCAGCCAGCGGCACTTCTGCCGTATAACTGCCAATGGATATGGCAGATCAGACATCACCCGCGTTGATTGACCCCGCTTTGGCGAACGCCGAAGACGGTCCCCTCATCCTGGCCTCGCAGCTGCGGGTGCCGGGACGGCGCCGCACCGCACGCCACCAGCACGTGCGCGGCCAAGTGCTGGGTGCCCACCACGGCCTGCTGCGGATCGAGGCCGGCGATCTGCACTGGTTGCTGCCGGCGGGGCACGTTGCCTGGATACCGCCCTTGCTGCCCCACGCCCTGGTAGGGGCAGAGGCATTCGATGGCTGGAGCCTGTACTTCAACGCCGAAGCCTGTCTGGAGCTGCCCGCCGTGCCGCGCATTTTCCAGCCGAACGTGCTGTTGCAGGCGGCGATGATGCGCGCACTGAGTTGGCCACATCAGGCGCTGGACGCCGCGCAGGCACGCCTGGCCGGCGTGATCACCGATGAGATCGCCGCCAGCACGCCTTTGCCGCTTGCCTTGCCACAACCGCAGGATCGACGGTTGCGGCGGATCGCGGCGGCGCTGGCACGGTCGCCGGACGACCTTCGCAGCGTCGAAGCGTGGGCAGCCGCCAACGGACTGTCCGGCCGCAGCCTCGCCCGCCGGTGGCAGGCCGAAACAGGCATGACCCTGGGCCATTGGCGGCAGCGCCTGCGCGTGTTGCTGTCGCTGCCACGCCTGCTGGCCGGCGAGCCGGTGATCAGCGTTGCGCTGTCGATGGGCTACGACACCCCGAGCGCGTTCATCACCGTGTTCAAGCGCGAGATGGGGGTGACGCCTGCGCGGTACGCAAAAGACGCAAAAGGGGACGGAGGGGATTAAGTCGCTTCTGACTCATCCGACGCGGCTTCGCGGCGTTGCCTGATGTCCGGCTTCGCGGCCGCAATGACAGGCTGAAACCCCGTCCAGTCTCCAGATCCCATGCCCCGACAAGCACGCCTGATGCTGGCAGGCCAGGCCTATCACGTGATCCAGCGCGGCGTGAACAAGGGCGCGATCTTCATCGACGACGTCGACCGCCAACTGTTCCTGCATCTGTTGCACAGCGCATTCCTCAAGCACCACGTCGCACTGCATGCCTATGTCCTGATGGGCAACCACATCCATCTGCTCGCCACGCCGTCCACACAGCAGGGACTGGCGGGCGCAATGCGCATGCAGGGCAACAACTACGTGCAGGCGTTCAACCAGCGGCACGGACGCAGTGGGCCGCTGTGGCAGGGTCGCTTCCATTCCTCGATGATCGACAGCGATGCCTATCTTCTCAGCGTATACCGCTACATCGAACGCAATCCGGTTCGTGCCGGAATTGCGGTCAGCGCCGAAGATCATCCGTGGTCCAGCGTGCACGGCAACCTTCAACGACGCGATGATCCGATGCTGACACCGCATCCTGCGTTCAAAGCACTGGCAGCGACCGCTCGGAAAAGGGCGTCGTTGTATGCCGAGTTCCTGCGCGACGTGAATGCATCCGCCGACGTACCTGCGATCCGCAACCACAGTGCCAGGCAAAGCCCAATGGGGGACGCTGCATTCCTGCGGATGGTGGAACAGACGCTGGGACGCCCCGTGGTGATGCGCAGACGAGGGCGCCCGCGCAAGCAGGGGACGGGAGAGGCAGAAACGACTTAATCCCCTCCGTCCCCTTTTTGGTCAGCCAGAGATCGCCAGACGTTCGTTGTGATAGCGGCGCACGGCGGCGAACCACAGCACGGCGGCCAGGCCGAGGCTGGCGCCGAGGTAGATCGCCCAGATCGCCGGGGTGATGATCTCGTGGCGGATCACTTTCAGAAGCATCTGGTTCTGCGACAGGAACGGCACGGCGTACTGCCACAGCTCGCTCTTCAGCGGATAGGCCACCAGTGCGTAGCCGGGCAGCATCGGCAGCAGCATCAGCCAGGTCATGTGGCTCTGCGCTTCCTTCATGCTCTTGGCCGCGGCCGACAGGAAGGTCAGCAGCGAGGTGCCGATCAGCAGCATCGGCAACATCACCAGCAGCATCTGCAGCATCGAGCCGACGTTCATGTTGAACTGGCGGCCGATGTTGCCAGGTGCGATCTGCGCGCTCACCTTGAACGCGACCAGGGTCAGCAGCAACGACACGAAACCGACCACGCAGGCGGCGGCGATCTTGCCGCTGACGATCGCGCTGCGCGAACCCGGCGTGGCCAGCAGGGGTTCCAGCGACTGCCGCTCGCGCTCGCCGGCGGTGGCGTCCATCACCAGGTAGGCGCCACCGATGAACGAGGTCAGCGTCAGCAGTACCGGCAGCAGCATCGACAGGATCATGCCGCGCTTGGCCTCGGCACTGGCCAGGTCCTGGCGCGCCACGTCCAGCGGGCGTGCCACCTGTGCGTCGATGCCGCGTGCCATCAGGCGCAGTGCACCGACCTGGCCGTTGTAGGTGGCCAGCGCCGCTTCCAGGCGTGCACTGGGTACTTCGGCCGCGCGACGCGTGCTGTCCTTGATCACCTCCACCAGCGCCGGCTTGCCCTCGGCCCAGTCCTTGCCGAAGTCATCGCTGATGCGCAGCGCCACATCGATGTCCTGGGTGCGGATGGCCTCGGCCAGGTCCTTCGGTGCCGGTGCGGCATTGAGGCCCTGTGCGGCGAGGAAGCGCACCAGGTTCGGCGCGTTCCCGGCGCCGATGGTCGGGATCTGCAACGGCTCTTCGATCTGGGTGCGTACCCGGCTCTCGGCCAGCTTGCCCATGCCCAGCAGCAGCACCGGGTACAGCAGCGGCCCGAACAGCAGGGTCAGCAGCAGCGTGCGGCGGTCACGCGACAGGTCGCGCAGTTCCTTGCGCATCACCGTCATCAGGGTCGACATCATGCTCATGCGTGCAGGCCCTCTTCGCTGCCGATCAGTTTCACGAACGCGTCCTCAAGATTGGCTTCGCCGGCCTGCGCACGCAGCTCGTCGGCGCTGCCGGCAGCCATCACCGTGCCCTTGGCGATGATCACGATGTGGTCACACAACGCGCCCACCTCCTGCATGATGTGGCTGGACAGGATCACGCAGCGCCCCTCTTCGCGCAGGCCCAGCAGGAAGCGGCGCAGCGCGCGCGTGGTCATCACATCCAGGCCGTTGGTCGGTTCGTCGAGGATGACGTTGCGCGGGTCGTGCACCAGCGCGCGGGCAATCGCGGTCTTGGTGCGCTGGCCCTGCGAGAAACCATCGGTCTGCCGGTCGAGGATGTCCCCCATGTCCAGCGCGTGCGACAGCACCTCGATGCGTTCGCGGATGCGCTCGGCAGACAGGCCATGCAGTTCGCCGAAGTAGGCGATGTTCTCGCGCGCGGTCAGGCGCTTGTAGACGCCACGCGCATCGGGCAGCACGCCCAGGTGGCGGCGCACCTCCACCGGATTGAGGGCGGCATCGATGCCATCGACAGTGATGCTGCCCTGGTCGGGCGTCATCAGTGTGTACAGCATGCGCATGGTGGTGGTCTTGCCGGCACCATTGGGGCCGAGCAGGCCGGTGATCTGCCCATCCCCGGCGCGGAAGCCGACGTTGGCGACCGCCTGGATGCGGCCCGTGCGGGTATCGAAGGCCTTGTGCAGGTTGTCGGCGACGATCATGGTTCCCATCCGTTGAACGAGGTGAACGCCGGCACGTAGCTCAGCGTGTCCAGGCAGCCGGCATCCAGCGCCTTGGCATCGGTCTTGTCGATGAACTGTCCGAGCAGCCGCGGCATGCAGCCGGCGGTCAACGTGCCATGGCCCTGGCCACGGGCGACCAGCGCACGGCCGTTGGGCAGGCCCTTGAGCACCTGTGCGGCGTAGCGCGGCGGCGTCACCGGGTCCAGCTCACCGGACAGCAGCAGTGCCGGCACGTCGCTGCGCAGCGGCACGGCATCGGTTGCCGGCGCCGGACGGTGCGGCCACACCGGGCAGGCCGCGAAGAACGCGCTGGCGACCTCGTTGCCGAACAGGCGTTCGGGATCTTCGGCCGGCGCGTGGTAGCGCGGCGCATCCTCGCTGCAGATCACCGACCATTGCATGCCGCGGTTGATCTGGAAATCCATGCTGCGGTTCGCGCCGCGCGCCAGCGATGCCAACGGGGCATAGCGCCCCTGTGCGGCTTCATCCAGCACCAGTGGCAGCAGCGAGGAATACTGCGGCACGTAGGAGAAGGCGAAGGCAAGGCCGACCACGCTGTCCGGCGTCAGGACATCCTGCCGGGGTGCGTTGGTACCCGGGTCGCGATACTCGACCGAGACCGGTGCACGGCGCAGGGAGTCGACCACGCTGCGCAGCTGCGCGCGGGTATCGGTCGGGAAACGCTTGCTGCACGCGGCATCCTTGCGGCACTGCGCCGACTGCAGGGCGATCGCATCCTCGAAGGTGGTTGCGAAGTCGCCACCGACCACCAGCTCGTTCGGTACCACGCCATCGATGACGATGCTGCGGGTGTGCTGCGGGTAGGCCCCGGCATAGCGCTGGGCCACGCGGGTACCGTAGGAGCCGCCAACCAGGTTGAGCTGGTCCACACCGAGCGCCGCACGCACCGCATCCAGATCGGCGATCGCCTCGGTGGTGGTGTAGAAGCGCGCATCGGCACGCCCCTGCAGCGATGCGGCGCAGCGCTGGGCGTAGTCGCGCAACGCTGCCTCGGAAGGCGCGGCATCCTCGTCCACCTGCAGCGGCTTGCCGTCCGCGCCCAGGCAGCTGAGGGGGTTGGAGCCGCCGGTGCCGCGCTGGTCGATCAGGAACACGTCGCGCTGTTTGCGCACCTGGCGCAGTGCAGTGTCGACGATGACCGCCACCTCGCTGGCCGCCTGTCCGGGGCCGCCGGCCAGGAAGAACACCGGGTCCGGCTGGCTGGCGCCGCTGCTGCCCGATTCCAGCCAGGCGATACGCAGGCCGATCCGGCGACCGCCGGGCTGGGCCCGGTCCTCCGGCACCTGCAGGGTGGCGCACTGCGCCTCCACGTTGGCGCTGGCGCCTTCGGTAGACAGCGTGCAGGGCTGGAAGTCGATCGTGCCGAAGCGGCGGCTGGGTGCATCGCTGGCGCTTCCGGCGTCGGCCGGCGGCGGCTGGCTGCACCCGGCAAGCATCAGGCTGGCCAGCATCCCGGCCAGCGCGAGGTGGTGTCTTTGCATCGTGCTCGTTTCCCCTGGAGGACGTTCCTGTCGACCACGACGGGCTGCCGCGGAAGATGTGACCCAACTTACACGGGCAGCGCGCCGACGGCGATGGGCAATGACAAATCCGCCGCCGACGGCGCGCAGACCAGGCAGTCCCGCCCCTCGGCCTCGGCCGGCACAGGGCGGCATCGGCGGCGGACCGCAGCGCCCCATGGGCCAGTGCCCCGGCCCGACGGCGATGCGGGGTCTGAAAACGGCGAGCACGGCCGCCGGCGCACGCGCAGAATCCGCCGCAGACCCAGGAGACGCCCATGCACACGTGGTACCTCGGTGGCATCGACCATCGCCCCTTCCTGCACCTGTTCGAGATGAGCGACAGCGCGCTCGCCGCGCTCGGCATCCAGCGTCGCTGGGCCGGCGCCAACGGCGGACATCCCTGCCGGATCAGCCTGAGCGATCCCGCGCCTGGCAGCGAGCTGCTCCTGCTGTCCCACGTCCACCTGCCGCTGCATTCGCCGTACCGCGCCGCCGGCCCGATCTTCGTGCAGCGCGGCGTGACCCGTTGCGTGCTGACGCCGGGCGAGGTGCCCCCGTATGTGCAGCGCCGGATGATTTCGATGCGTGCCTATGACCACGCCGCGCTGATGTGCGGTGCCCAGGTCTGTGCGGGCACCGAGGTGGCCGACCATCTGGATGCACTGTTTGCCGACCCGTCGGTGGCGTTCGTCCAGCTGCACAACGCGGCGCATGGCTGTTTCTCGTGCCAGGCAGATCGGGTGGGTACCGGGACCGCGTAGCGTGGTCTCCATGACGTGATCGATGCCACGCCGATCACGTGACATACAGCGCATCTGTTCAGTCCTGCGTGAAGCCTGCGGGAAGGGCTTCACATGCGCAGTCACGGATCGGCACTTCGATGGTTCCGTCGCCTGCATCGCGACTCGATACTCGCCGTGGTGCCGCCGGAAGTCCGCCGCGCAGCGCAGCGCCTGCGGTCACCGTTCCCTTTCGACGACCACAAGGATGCGCCATGTCATTCCGATCCACACCGCTGTTGCTGGCCACCTCGTTCGTGGCTGCGGGCCTGTGCCTGGCCGGCAACGCGTTCGCCCACGGCACCATGACCACGCCTGTCAGCCGCGTCTACGCCTGTTTCCAGGGCAACCCCGAGAACCCGACCAACCCGGCCTGTGCCGCCGCCAAGGCCATCGGCGGTTCGCAGGCGTTCTACGACTGGAACGGCATCAACCAGGCCAACGCCAATGGCAACCACCAGGCCGTGGTACCCGACGGCAAGCTGTGCAGCGGCAACAACCCGACCTTCCGCGGGCTGGATGTGAACCGCAGTGACTGGCAGACCACGCCGATCCAGCCCGATGCCAATGGCAGGTTCACCTTCGTGTTCAAGGCGACCGCACCGCACGCCACCCGTGACTGGCGCTTCTTCGTCACCCGCGAAGGCTGGCAGCCGGGCAGCCCGCTGCGCTGGGCCGACCTGCAGGAGTTCTGCACCCTGGGCAATACACCGCTGTCGGCCGATGGCACCTACAAGCTGCAATGCACATTGCCGCAGCGCAGCGGCCAGCATGTGATCTACAACACCTGGCAGCGCTCGGATTCGACCGAGGCGTTCTATACCTGCATGGATGTGCGCTTCCAGGGCGGCGGCGGAACGGCACCGGCAACACAGTGGCAGGATGCCGGCCCGGTCACCGCGCGCGGCGAGCTGCCGGTCGGCACCACGTTGGCGCTGCGCGTGTTCAATGCCAACGGCAATGATGTCGAACGCGTGGAAGCCACGCTGGCCAGCGGCCAGACTGCCGCCGCACAGTGGCCGCTGGTGCTGGCACGCAAGGTCAATGCCAGTGCGCAGCACGCACGCGTGGGCGTGCTCAGCAACGGCGTGATCACGCCGGCGGCCTCGGCCACCGACAACCGGGTGTACCTGAAGGACGGCAACCGCTTCCAGCTCGACACCCGGGTGCCCGACGCGGGCACGCCGTCGCCGGGCGGTGATTTCGACCACGTGTACCCCGCAGGCATTGGCAGCTACGTCCCCGGCCAGACCGTGGTAAAGGGCACCGACGGCAAGCTGTACGCCTGCCGCCCGTTCCCGGAAGGGGCGTGGTGCAACGTCAATGCCGAGGCATATCGCCCCGGTATGGGCAGTGCATGGCGCGATGCTTGGGTGCCCTACTGACCCGTTGTAGAAGGCGGTGCGCATCGCGCCGCCTTCTGCCTGAGCCGCAGTGCTTTGAGCAGCGTGCTGCAGATCAGGCACGACAGCCACTGAAATCAAACTTGTCCGATATTGCCGGCCTGTCTGCATGTGAAGACTTCATGGGGTTTCCCATACCTCGCAAAGGAGTCTCTGCATGCACCTGTCCCATCGGGCAGTCCTCGCACTGTCCGTCGTTGCCGGCCTGGCCCTGTCCGGCAGCGCCTTCGCCCACGGCACCATGACCAAGCCGCTCAGCCGCGTGAAGCAGTGCCACGAGGGCAATCCGGAAAACCCGACCAACCCGGCCTGCGCCGCCGCCAAGGCCATCGGTGGTTCGCAGCCGTTCTACGACTGGAGCGCGATTGCCCACGGCAATGCCAATGGCAACCATCGCGAACTGGTGCGCGACGGCGAACTGTGCAGTGCCAGCATTCCCAAGTACCGCGGGCTCGACCTGAACCGCACGGACTGGCCGACCACGCCGATCCGCGCCGACGCCCGTGGCCGTTACACCTTCGAGTTCCGCGCGCCGGCGCCGCACGCCACCCACGAATGGAAGTTCTACGTCACCCGCGATGGCTGGCAGCCGGGCAGCCCGCTGCGTTGGGCCGACCTGCAGGAATTCTGCACGCTGGGCAACACGCCGCTGTCCGAAGGCGGTGTCTACAAGCTGGACTGCCCGCTGCCCAAGCGCAGTGGCCAGCACATCATCTACAACACCTGGCAGCGCTCGGATTCGCAGGAGGCGTTCTATACCTGCATGGACGTGCGCTTCGAAGGCGGCGATGGCGTGGTTCCGCCGCCGCAGTGGCAGGATGCCGGCGCTGTGACCGCCAACGGTGCACTGGACGTGGACAGCACCGTGACCCTGCGTGTGTTCAATGCCAACGGCAATGACCTGGAGCGCGTGGAGACCACGCTGGCGGCCGGCCAGACCGCTCCCGCACAGTGGCCGCTGGCGCTGGCCCGCAAGGTCAATGCCAGTGCGCAGCACGCCCGCGTCGGTGTGATGAAGAACGGCGTGATCACGCCGGTCGCCTCGGCCACCGAAAACCGCGTGTACCTGAAGCCGGGCAATCGCTTCCAGCTGGAAACCCAAGTGCCGGGCCCGGTTGATCCGGTCGACCCGCCGGGTGGCGATTTCGACTTCGTGTATCCGGCCGGCCTCGGCAGCTACACGCCGGGCGAGACCGTGGTGAAGGGCACCGACGGCAAGCTGTACGCCTGCCGCCCGTTCCCGGAAGGCGCGTGGTGCAACATCAATGCCGGTGCCTATCGCCCGGGCACCGGCTATGCCTGGCGTGATGCCTGGGTCGCGTACTGAGGCAGGCACCGGGGGCGGCAGGGTGCCGCCTCCGGTTCGCGGGGTTGCCGGCCAGCGGCCGGCACGCCCCGCCTACTTGCTGCTGACGTACTTCTCGCGGCGGATCTGCGGGTTGCCCAGGCCGGCGGCCTTCAGCAGCTCGGCGCAGGCATCGACCATGTCCGGGTTGCCGCACAGGTAGGCGATGTCGGTGGCCGGGTCCGGCGTGAAGCCGGCCAGCGCCTGCTGCACGTAGCCGTGCTGTACGTCCGGGTGCGGATCAGCCGGGAGTTCACGCGACAGGCACGGAACATAGCGGAAGTTCGCGTGCTTTTCGGCGAAGCTGTAGAAATCTTCGCTGTACAGCAGCTCGCCCGGGCTGCGCGCGCCCTGCAGCAGCACGATCTGCACGCCGCGTTCGGCCATGGCCTTCTCCAGCAGCGGCAGCATGGAGCGGTACGGGGTAACACCGGTACCGGTGGCGATCAGCAGGTAACGGGCGTTGTGGTCACCGGGATTCAGGCAGAACCGGCCATAGGGGCCGGACGCACTGATCTGGCTGCCCTGCTCCAGCGCCTCGAACAGGGCCGTGGCGGCGCCGCCGGGCACGAAACTGACCGCGATGTCCACCGCCTCGCCCGGGCCCAGCGCATGGTCGTGGATGGTCGCCAGCGAGTAGCTGCGCTTGGTTTCGGTGCCGTCGGCGTAGCTGAAATGGACCTGGATGAACTGGCCGGGCTGGAAATCCAGCGGCTGCCCATCGTCACGCACGAACTGGTAATGGCCGACGGTCGGGGCCAGCATGCGGCAGCCGACCAGCTTGAGGGGGAATTGAACAGGCACGACTTTTCGGGACAGTGTGTAGCCGGGGCAAGCCCTCGGGGTCTTCTATAATAGCCCCTCCCCGCCCCTCTCCAGCGCCAGCCCATGGGCGCGAAGGCTTCGAGCTTGGCATCCCAGAACGATACGGCGCCCGCCCTGCGCGTGCGCGACCTGCGCAAGACCTATGACAACGGCACCCAGGCCCTGAAGGGCGTTTCCCTGGAAGTGGCCCCGGGCGACTTCTTCGCCCTGCTCGGCCCCAACGGGGCGGGCAAGTCGACCCTGATCGGCATCATCAGCTCCCTGGTCAACCTCAGCGAGGGCCAGGTGGAAGTGTTCGGCAGCGACCTGGTGCGGAACCGCAGCGCCACCATGCGCCTGATCGGCCTGGTGCCGCAGGAAATCAATTTCAACCTGTTCGAAAAGCCCTTCGACATCCTGGTGAACTACGCCGGTTTCTACGGCGTGCCGCGCGAGGAAGCCGAGCAGCGCGCCGAAGAAGAACTGAAGCGCGCGCACCTGTGGGAAAAGGCGCAGGTGATGAGCCGCACGCTGTCCGGCGGCATGAAGCGCCGGCTGATGATCGCCCGCGCGATGATGACCCGCCCGCGGCTGCTGATCCTGGACGAACCCACCGCCGGCGTGGACATCGAGATCCGCCGCGACATGTGGCGCGTGCTGAAGGAGATCAACGGTGCCGGCACCACGATCATCCTCACCACCCACTACCTGGAAGAGGCCGAGTACCTGTGCCGCCACCTGGCGATCATCAACCATGGCCAGATCGTCGAGCAGGGGCCGATGCGCACCCTGCTGGCCAAGCTGGACGTGGAAGGCTTCCTGCTGGACATCGACGGTGACCTGCCGGCGCAGCTGCCGGTGATCGAGGGCGCGACGCTGACCGCGCCGGATCCGCACACGCTGGACATCGACATGCCACGCGCGATGGACCTCAACCGCGTGTTCGCCACGCTGAACGAGGCGGGTATCCGCGTGCGTTCGATGCGTACCAAGAGCAACCGCCTGGAGGAGCTGTTCGTGCGCCTCACCGGCAACATGGAGAAGCCCGCATGAGCACCACCGAGCTGACCGACGGCCAGCGCAACCGCATCGCGCTGATGACCATCGTGCGCCGCGAAGTCGCCCGCATCATGCGCATCTGGGGCCAGACCCTGGTGCCGCCGGCGATCACCATGACCCTGTACTTCCTGATCTTCGGCAACCTGATCGGGTCGCGCGTGGGTGACATGGGCGGCTACACCTACATGCAGTTCATCGTGCCGGGCCTGGTGATGATGAGCGTGATCCAGAACAGCTACGGCAACATCAGTTCCTCGTTCTTCGGTGCCAAGTTCGGCCGCCACGTCGAAGAACTGCTGGTCAGCCCGATGCCGAACTGGGTGATCCTGTGGGGCTACGTGGCCGGTGCCGTGCTGCGCGGCCTGATGGTCGGCGTGATCGTGCTGATCATCGCGATGTTCTTCACCCCGGTGCGAATCCCGCATCCGATCGTGATGCTGACCACGGTGATCCTCGGCGCGACGATCTTCTCGCTGGCCGGATTCATCAATGCGGTGTATGCGAAGAAGTTCGATGACGTGGCGATCGTGCCGACCTTCATCCTGACCCCGCTGACCTACCTGGGTGGCGTGTTCTATTCGGTGAAGCTGCTGCCGGGCTGGGCCGAAGCGGCCACGCACGCGAACCCGATCTTCTACATGGTCAACGCGTTCCGCTATGGCCTGCTGGGTAGCAGCGATGTGCCGCTGCCGGTGGCCTACGGCCTGATGATCGGTTTCGTGGTGGTGCTGACGGCGCTGGCCCTGTGGCTGCTGCGCCGTGGTGTGGGCATGCGCAGCTGAGACCTGCGTGGTAGTGCCGGCCGCTGGCCGGCAACACCAGATCCACGCCATGCGTGGATGCAGCAGTCTGTAGAGCCGAGCCTATGCTCGGCTCTTTTTTGCCTGCAATCTCCGGCACAATCGCAGTTCTGATTCCCCCCCAGAAAACGGTGAACGTGCAATGCGCATCCTGATCCTCGGCGCCGGCGGTACCGGCGGTTACTTCGGTGGCCGCCTGGCCCAGGCCGGCGTGGACGTGACCTTCCTCGTGCGCCCCGCGCGCGCCGCGCAGCTGGACCATGATGGCCTGGTCATCCGCAGCCCACTGGGTGATGCGCGTTTCCCGGTTCAGCACGTCACTGCTGATGCACTGCCCGCACTGGCCGCGCAGAAGCCCTTCGATCTGGTCATCCTCAGCTGCAAGGCCTACGACCTGGACAGTTCGATCGATGCCATCGCCCCGGCAGTCGGAGCGAACACCACCGTGCTGCCGATCCTCAACGGTCTGCACCACTACAACGCACTGGATATGCGCTTTGGCCGCGACGCGGTGCTCGGCGGCCTGTGCTTCATCAGCGCCACCAAGGCGCCCGATGGCGCGGTGCTGCATCTGGGCAAGCCGGCCAAGCTCACCTTCGGCGAGCGCGACGGCGGCGCGATCTCCGCGCGCGTGCGCGCCTTGGCTGCGGTCTGCGCGAAGGCCAACCTTGATCACCTTGCCAGCGAACGTATCGGCCAGGAACAGTGGATCAAGTACACCTTCCTGACCGCGCTGGCCGCAGCCACCTGCCTGCTGCGTGCGGATATCGGCACCATCGTCGCCACCGATGATGGCGAGGCGATCGTACGTGGCCTTTACGACGAGTGCCTGGCCGTCGCCGAAGCCGCCGGTGAACCGGTTCCGGAGGCAGCGCAGGACACTGCGCGCGGCACGCTGACCCAGGCCGGCTCGGCGTTGAAGGCCTCGATGCTGCGTGATCTGGAGGCCGGCCAGCAGGTGGAGGCCGAACAGATTGTTGGCGACATGCTGGTGCGTGCGCGCAGGGCTGATCAGGAAGCCCTGCTGCTGCAGGTTGCCTACAGCAGTCTGCAGGCCTACCAGGCACTGCGGGTCGCGTGAGTCCCGCCTTGCAGGCCAGCCCATTGCCCGCGCGGGTACTGATTCTCGGGCTGGGCTGGAGCGGACGCGTGCTGGCCGCGCAGCTGCAGGCGCACGGCATAGGCGTGGCCGGCACGGTGCGCGATCCCTCGTTCGCGCCGGACGATGGCCTGCCACGGCATCAGCTGCACGCCGACACGCCACCGTCGCCTGCCCTGCTCGATGTGATCGCGCAGGCCGATGCCGTGCTGTGCAGCGTGCCGCCCGACGCGGAGGGCGACCCGGCACTGCGCCTGCTGCTGCCCGCGCTGCAGGCCAGCCCGGCATTGCGCTGGGTCGGCTATCTGTCGTCGACCTCGGTGTATGCCGACCGCGCCGGCGGTTGGATCGACGAGCGCAGCGCGGCCGACGCCACTGAAGCGGCTGGCGTGCAGCGCCTGCTCGCGGAAGCCCAGTGGCGCGCACTGGCCGGACAACGCGGCATCGCCTCGGCGGTATTCCGCCTGCCCGGCCTGTACGGGCCGGGTCGCAATGCGCTGGTGCAGTTGGCGCAGGGGCGTGCGCGCCACGTGGTTCGCCCGGGCCAGGTGTTCAACCGACTGCACGTGGATGACCTGGCAACCGTCATCATCGCCGCAATGCGGCGCCCGGCCCGGCAGGGTCTCTACCTGCCCAGCGACGACGAACCGGCGCCGCCGCAGGATGTGCTGGCCTTCGCCGCGAAGCTGGGCGGGTTTGCGCTGCCGCTCGCCGTGGCCTGGGATGACCCGGTACTGAGCCCGACGCTGCGGCGCTTCTACGAGAGCAACAAGCGCATCGACAGCCGTGGCACGCGTGAAGCGCTGGGGTGGCAGCCGCGCTTCCCGAGTTACCGTGAAGGCCTGACGGACCTTGCCGCTTCGCTCGCCGGGCATGGCCCGGCGCTACCGGACAGCGCTTTGTAGAGCCGAGCCCATGCTCGGCTGCTCTTTGCGTCTTTCGCGCTGCGCGCGATAAGCCGAGCATGGGCTCGGCTCTACGGATCAACCCGCGTCGGGCAGGTGGAAGAACGCGCGGGCGGCCGCCGTGGCATTGGCCGCGGTCACCGCAACGTCCTCGCCACGGTCACGTGCCAGCTCTTCCACGATGTGCGACAGGAACATCGGCTCGTTGCGCCGGTCCTTCGGCATCGGCTTCAGCGTGCGCGGCAGCAGGTACGGCGCGTCGGTCTCGATCATCAGGCGGTTGGCCGGGATGTTCTTCACCAGTTCGCGCAGGTGCGCGCCACGGCGCTCGTCGCACAGCCAGCCGGTGATGCCGATGTACCAATCCTGGTCCAGGTAATCGAACAGCTCACCGCGTTCGCCGGTGAAGCAATGCACCACCGCCGGACCGATGCGACCTTCGAAGTTCTTCATCTGTGCCATGAAGTCGGCATGCGCATCACGCTGGTGCAGGAACAGTGGCTTGCCGTTGTCTGCCGCCAGCTGCAGCTGGCGCTCGAACGCGCGGTGCTGGGCCGGGCGCGGCGAGAAGTCACGGAAGTAGTCCAGCCCGCACTCCCCCACCGCCACCACTTCCGGATGCGCGTGCAGCGCGCGCATCTCGGCATCGCATTCCTCGGTGTATTCCACCGCGTGGTGCGGGTGCACGCCGGCGGTGGCGTACAGGAAGCCGGGGTGCTGCTGGGCCAGCTGCAACGCCAGCGGCGAGTGCTCGCGGCTGGCGCCGGTGATGACCATCTGCACCACGCCGGCCTGGCGCGCGCGGTCCAGCACGGCATCGCGGTCGCGGTCGAAGGAGTCGTGGGTCAGGTTGGCGCCGATATCGATCAGGTGCATGGTCATCGCGGGGGAAAAGTGCCCGCGCATTGTACCTGCGCCCGCCGTGCCCCCTTATCCTTTGCACATGAACGCCCCGCTCTTCCCGATTTCCCCGCTGCTGCCGCAGATCCAGCAACATCTGGCCGCGCATCAGCGACTGGTGCTGGAGGCCCCGCCCGGTGCCGGCAAGACCACCCAGGTGCCACTGGCACTGCTCGACGCACCGTGGCTGCAGGGCCGCAAGATCATCCTGCTGGAACCACGGCGGGTCGCAGCCCGCAGCGCCGCGCTGTTCATGGCGCGGCAGCTGGGCGAGGAGGTCGGTGGCACGGTCGGCTACCGCATCCGCTTCGAAAACAAGGTTTCGGCGCGCACGCGCATCGAGGTCGTCACCGAAGGCATCCTGACCCGCGTGCTGCAGGACGACCCGATGCTGGAAGAGGTCGGTGCGATCCTGTTCGACGAATTCCACGAGCGCCATCTCAGCGGCGACCTCGGCCTGGCGCTGGCGCTGGATGTGCAGGCGCAGCTGCGCGATGACCTGCGCCTGGTGGTGATGTCGGCCACGCTGGACGGCGAGCGGCTGGCACGTTTTCTCGATGCGCCGCGGCTGAGCAGCGAGGGCCGCAGCTACCCGGTGGCGATCAGCCATTTCCCGGCGCGCCGCGATGAGGCGCTGGAACTGCAGGTGCGCCGCGCGGTGCAGCAGGCCCTGGCCCAGCACCCCGGTGACCTGCTGGTGTTCCTGCCCGGCCAGCGCGAGATCGCGCGGGTGCAGGCGGGCCTGCAGGAATCGCTCAATGGCGATGTCGAGGTCCTGGCGCTGCACGGTGAACTGCCGGTGGAACAACAGGCGCGCGTACTTCAGGTGGCCAGCGATGGCCGCCGGCGCGTGGTGCTGGCGACCAACGTCGCCGAGTCGTCGGTGACGTTGCCCGGCGTGCGCGTGGTGATCGACAGCGGCCAGGCACGCGAACCGCGCTACGACCCCAACAGTGGTTTCACCCGGCTGGACGTGGTGGCCATCGCGCAGGCATCGGCCGACCAGCGCGCGGGCCGCGCCGGCCGCGTCGCCGAGGGCGTGGCCTGGCGGCTGTGGCCACAGTCGCAGCGGCTGGAACCGCAGCGCCGCGCCGAGATCGACCAGGTGGAACTGGCCGGACTGGCACTGGAGCTGGCGGCCTGGGGCAGCAGCGATCTGCGCTTCCTCGATCCGCCACCGGCCGGCCCGATGGGTGCCGCGCGCGAACTGCTGCAGCGGCTCGGCGCCCTGTCCAGCAGTGGCGCGATCACCGAACTGGGCCGGCGTGTGCTGGCGCTGGGCACGCATCCACGGATGGCGGCGATGCTGCTGGCAGCGCCCGATGCCCGCGCCCAGGCGCTGGCTGCCGACCTGGCCGCGCTGCTGGAGGCGCGCGACCCGTTGCGCCAGGGCGGCGACGCGCTGGCGGCCCGCTGGCGCGCACTGGCCGCGTTCCGCAATGGCCGCACACCGGGCGATGCCAACCGCAGCGGGCTGGCCGCGATCGATGCCGCCGCCAAGCAGTGGCGTAGCCGCCTGCGCTGCGAAGCCACGCCGCCGGCCAGCATCGAGGCCCATGAGCTGGGCGACCTGCTCGCTCATGCCTTCCCTGACCGGATTGGCTTCCAGCATCCCAGCGATCCTCTGCGCTACCTGCTGGCCAATGGCCGCAGCGCGCGCCTGCACGAGCTGAGCGACCTGCGCGGTGAGCCGTGGCTGGTGGCCAGCGAACTGCGCTTCGAGGCGCGCGATGCACTGCTGCTGCGCGCCGCACCGGTGGACGAGGATCGGCTGCGCAAGGCGTGGCCGGAGCGCTTCGTCACTGAAGACGTGGTGCGCTGGGACAGCGAACGACGCGCCCTGGTGGCGCTGCGCGAGACCCGTTTCGACCGCATCGTGCTGGACAGCCGCTCGGCCGGCCGGGTCGATCCGCAGCACGCCGCGCAGGCACTGACCGACGCGGTGGCTGAACTCGGTCTGCAGGCGCTGCCGTGGACCGAGGGCCTGCGCCAGTGGCAGGCGCGCGTCGAGTCACTGCGGCGCTGGATGCCGGAGCTGGACCTGCCCGACTGCAGCGACGCGGCCCTGCTGGCCAATCTCACGCAGTGGCTGCAACCCGCGTTCGCCGGCAAGAGCCGCTTGGACGCGCTGGATGAGGCCAGTTTCGGCGAGGCACTGAAGTCGCCGCTGGAATGGTCACAACGGCAGCTGGTCGAGCGCAATGCGCCGACCCGCATCACCGTGCCGTCCGGGCTGGAGCGGCCGATCACCTACGCGTTGGACAGCGAGAGTGGTGATCCGCTGCCGCCAGTGCTGGCGGTGAAACTGCAGGAACTGTTCGGCCTGGCCGACACGCCGCGCATCGCCGATGGCCGCGTGCCGCTGACCCTGCACCTGCTCTCCCCCGGCGGCCGCCCGCTGCAGGTCACCCAGGACCTGCGCAACTTCTGGGAAAACACCTACGCCGAAGTGAAAAAGGAAATGAAGGGCCGTTACCCGCGCCATCCGTGGCCGGACGATCCGTGGACCGCGACAGCCACGCACCGCGCCAAGCCGCGTGGAACCTGACGGGTAGTGCCGGCCGCTGGCCGGCAATGCATTCCACAGGGTGCCCGGGACTGCCGGCCAGCGGCCGGCTACCGGTTTGGGACCCTGCCTGATCCTGAATGGCTGCGGTAGAGTCACACCACGTGCGTCCCCGACTGACATACCGTTTACGGGCAACGCGCGACACTGGACTTCGACCCGAGGCAAAGGACCCCCGCATGAGCAAGCTGACCGTAATCACCGACCGCGCTCTGGAGCGCGCCCTGGAGCTGGCCCACACCGCTGGCGATGGCCTGAAGAGCGCCGGTGGCAGCCTGCGCAACGCGGATTGGATCAAGACCGGCGCCGCCCTCGGCGCAGTGAAGACCGGCGGCAAGGTCGCCACCAAGTTCGTGCGCCGCAATCCGGCCGTGGCCGTGGCCGCTGCTGCGGTGGGTGTCGGCCTGCTCGGCTATGCGCTGTACCGCAAGCAGCAGAAGAAGAAGGCTGCCAATGGCCATGTGGTGAATGGGCAGGCGCAGCGCATCAGCGCGCGTGACCGCCGCAACGACACCGTCGTGGACGAGCACAGCGATATCGGCAGCGACGCCTGAGCCTGCCGGGGTCGGATCCCTTCCACAGGAAGGGCTCTGACCCCAAGGCACTCCATGAGGGCCGGATGCCGAGAGGCCTCCGGCCCTTTCTGTTTCAACCGATCTGCCGCCACTGTCCGGGCTGCAGGTCCTCCAGCCGGTACGGTCCCATCGACACCCGCACCAGCCGCAACGTCGGCAGGTTCACTGCCGCTGTCATCCGCCGCACCTGGCGGTTGCGGCCTTCGCGGATCGTGATCGCCAACCAGCTGTCCGGCACGGTCTTGCGGAAGCGTACCGGCGGATCGCGCGTCCACAGCAATGGTGCTGGATCGAGGCGCTCGATCTTCGCCGGCAGGGTCGGCCCATCGTTGAGTACCACGCCGTCGCGCAGCTGTTGCAGCTGCTCGTCACTGGGCGTGCCTTCCACCTGCACCCAGTAGGTCTTGTCGGCCTTGTGCCTGGGGTCGGTGAGCTTGTGCGCCAGCGTGCCGTTGTCGGTCAGCAGCAGCAGGCCCTCGCTGTCATGGTCGAGCCGGCCAGCGGCGTACACGCGCGGCGGCAGGCCGAACCCGGCCAGGGTCGGCCGCGGCGGCACGCTGCGGTCGGTGAACTGGCAGAGCACGTTGAAGGGCTTGTTGAAGGCGATCAGCATTGCAGGCACGGCGGGCGGCGGGTGGGGCATTGTCCCACGCCTCGCGCCCAGGCAACTGTAGAACCGGAGGCAGCGGCAGGAGCCGCTGCCAACGTCGCGTGCGACGGTCCGAAGGGTGCCGGTCAGGACGGCCGGCATTGCCCGCGCTCGGCTGCTGTTGTACTCCGTCGCGCTGCGCGCAATGAGCCGAGCATCGGCTCGGCTCTACGGGGCACTCCGCGCTGGCAACAGGGCGTGCCGGCTTACGGCTTGATGAAACGCAGGGTCATGCGGTCGCTTTCGCCGATCGCCTGGTACTTCGCATCATCGGCCTTGTCGTGCTGGTTGGTCGGGGGCAGCGTCCACACGCCATTGGGGTGGTCCTTGGTGTCGCGCGGGTTGGCGTTGACCTCGCTGCGCGCGTCCAGCTTGAAACCGGCGGCCTCGGCCATCGCGATCACCTGCTGCTGGCCGACATAGCCGGTGTCATCGTCGTCGGCCACGTCGGTCTTGGCGCGATGCTCGACCACGCCCAGCACGCCACCCGGCTTGAGCACGTTGAAGAAGCCCTGGAACATGCCCTGCGCCTGGCCGGCCTTGCGCCAGTTGTGCACGTTGCGGAAGGTCAGCACCACGTCGGCTGAATTGGCCGGGCCGAACACCGGCTTGGCCGGATCGTAGGCGACCACGGCGGTCTTGCCGAACTGCGCGGGTGCACCGGCGTACTTCTTTTCCAGGCTGTCGCGGCTGCGCTGCTGGTAGTCACGGCCACGGCCTTCGGGCACCGCCATCGGATCGACCACCGCAGCGACGTAGTGGCCCTTGTCATGCAGCAGCGGCGCCAGGATTTCCGAATACCATCCGTTGCCGGGGGTGATCTCGATGACGGTCTTTTCCGGCGCTACCTTGAAGAACGACAGCGTCTGCGCCGGATGGCGGAAGCCATCGCGCTTGACGTTGTTGGCATCGCGGGTGGGCGCCTTCACCGCCGCGTCGATGGCCGGCAAGACCTCGATCTTCGCCGGTGCCACCGTGGCCGGTGCGGCGAACGCGGGAACAGCAGCAAGCAGGGCCGAAGCAAGCAGCAGTCGGCAACCACGCAGGGACGAAGCAGGCATCATCGGGACGACTCCAGCGGAAGATGCGGCGAGACTAGCAGTCGCAGCGTCCCAGGTGTTCACAAAACGTTAGCGGCGTGCGCGTCGCGGAACACTGTTTTGTGGTCGTCGCCGCAGCACGGTCACACATCGCGTTCTATTCTGGAACACTTCCCCCAAGGAGTCCGTGCCCATGACGGCAACCCGCGAACTGGGCCGTTCCGGCCTGCATGTACGTCCGCTCGCCTTCGGTGGCAACGTGTTCGGCTGGAGCGCCGATGAGAAGGCCAGCTTCGCCCTGCTCGATGCCTTCGTCGATGCCGGCTTCAACCTGGTCGACACCGCCGACGTTTACTCGGCCTGGGTGCCGGGCAATTCGGGCGGGGAATCGGAAACGCTGATCGGCAAGTGGTTCGCCCGCAGCGGCAAGCGCGACAAGGTGGTGCTGGCGACCAAGGTGGCCAAGTGGGCCGAACGCCCCGGCCTGACCCCGGACAACATCAATGCGGCGGTCGAGGATTCGCTGCGCCGGCTGCAGACCGACGTGATCGATCTGTACCAGGCCCACGAGGATGACGAGTCGACGCCGCTGGAAGCCACGCTGGCCGCGTTCGGCCGCCTGATCGAGGCCGGCAAGGTGCGTGCGATCGGTGCTTCCAACTACAGCGCCACGCGCCTGGCCGATGCGCTGAAGGTGTCCACCGACTACAAGTTGCCGCGTTACGAAACCCTGCAACCGGAGTACAACCTGTATGACCGCGCCGGCTACGAAAAGGAACTGGAACCGCTGGTGCAGCGCGAGCAGATCGGCGTGATCGGCTACTACGCGCTGGCCAGTGGCTTCCTCAGTGGCAAGTACCGCACGCCGGCCGATGCAGCCAAGAGCCCGGCACGTGGCGAGACGGTGGTGAAGCGCTATCTGAACCCGCGCGGCCTGCGCATCCTGCAGGCGCTGGATGACGTAGCCAGCAAGCACAGCGCCAGCGCTGCGCAGATCGCACTGGCCTGGCAGATCGCGCGGCCGTCGATCACCGCGCCGATCGTCAGCGCTACCAGCGTCGAACAGCTGCACGACCTGCTGGCCGCAGCCAACGTATCGCTGAGCGTGCAGGATGTCGCGCAGCTGGATGCCGCCAGCGCCGAATCATGAGACCCGGTTGTGCCGGCCGCTGGCCGGCATGACACGTACATCGAAGAAAATAATTCAACAAAATGGTTGCACGCGACTAAATCGTGGTTTATCGTGCGCACCTCGTTTCAACACCCACTGGAAACTTCCCTTGAACGCGCATTCCGTCGCCATCGCCAAACTGCTGCCATGCCTGCGCATGGACCGGCCGGCGCGCGCGTTCGGCAAGGAAGACCAGCTGACAACGGCCTGATACCCGCCCTGCGGAGATCGGCCACCCCGATCTCCGAGGCCTGACGACGCCCTCGGAACGCAAGTCCCGGGGGCGTTTTCGTTTGCGTCGGCACAAGGACCCGCGATGCCAGAACTGCACCCCGCGCGGCAACCCGCCGCTCACTGATCCAGGTTTTTCTGCCGCGCCGGAGGATTTTCTCCGCGTGCACGGCAACGCCTGGACATTATCTGCATTGCAGCCAAACATTATCGCTCGCCGATAATGTCGGTGGCCTGCACCCTCGATTCTCCAACGGTCCCGTTTCCACCACGGGCTGGTGCGCGCGGCGTTGCCGTGGCGTATGCCGGAGGTCGCGGACAAGCCATCGCCTGGATCGCCTGCTGGAGGCAGGCGCCGGTTCGCCGGTACGCGGTTCGATTCCGCGCGGTTCACCACTGGATAGCTCAGTCGGGTAGAGCAACGGATCCTGATTCCGTCTGTCGTGGGTTCGACTCCCACTCCAACCACATGACCTGTCACGTCATGAATTGAAGCAACACCCGGGGCGCAAGCCCCAGCGGCCATCGTCGCCGTCCACGGTCACTGCCTTCGGGCGGGGGCGTGGAAGGCAGCGGACCGCACGCCGGGCCTCGGCCCGCCGTCACTGCCAGCCACGTTCCGCCCCGGTGCTGCCTGCCGGGAACGACGATGGCAGCACTGCCGGTGCACCGAAGGCTCCGCGCGCGGACCGTCCGCCGATGGCCGCCCTCTTCCGCTGCCTGCACGTGGTGTGCAGGCGGCCTTGCCACGACCTGATCGACCCGGGTCATGGTGATTCATCCGCAACGGGTCGAACCACCAGAGCCATACAAGGAGAGACTCCCATGTTCTGGACCATCAAGGTCGTGATCGGCGACGGCGAGCGCGGCCTGGTGTATCGCAACCGTCGTTTCCAGCAGATCCTGCTGCCGGGCGTGCACCGCCTGTCGCCGTTCGGCGGCCGCCCGCAGGTGGACATCCACACCGCATCGAAGGGCGCGGCCTACACCGGCAGCGACCAGGACAGCCTGATCGAAGCACTGGGCGCGCAGTTGGAGACGCACTTCGTGCTGGCCAACGTCGGCGCCAGCGAAGTTGGCCTGTTGCTGCGCAATGGCCGCATCGATGAAGTGCTGCCGCCGGGCAGCCGTCGCCTGTACTGGCGCGGTTCGGTCGACACCCAGGTGCGCGTGATGGCGCTGGGTGACGAGCCGCGCATTCCGGCGGACGTGCAGCAGCGCCTGGGCCAGCTGGGCGTGCTGCCGCGTGTGGCGGTGATCAGCAGCGTGCCGAGCGAGTCGGTGGGCCTGCTGTTCATCGATGGCACGCTGCGGCAGACGCTGGACGCCGGCCTGCACGCGTTCTGGAACTTCAACGGCAACGTGTCGGTGGAGCGTGTGGAGCTGCGTGCGCGGTCGCTGGACGTGTCCGGCCAGGAGCTGCTCAGCCGCGACAAGGTGACCCTGCGGGTGAACCTGGCCGCGACCGTGCAGGTGGTCGACCCGGTGCGGGCACACCGCACGCTCAGCAATGCCGATGAGTTTGTCTACCGGCAGCTGCAGTTCGGCCTGCGCCAGGCGATTGCCGCGCGCAGCCTGGACGAGCTGCTGGGCGACAAGGCAGCACTGGACGGTGAGATCGCTGCCCATGTGCAGGCGGCGATCGAGGGCCACGGTGTACGTCTGCTTGGCGTGGGCATCAAGGACGTGATCCTGCCGGGCGAGATGAAGGAGATCCTCAACGGCGTGGTGCTGGCCGAGAAGCAGGCCCAGGCCAGCGTGATCCGCCGCCGCGAGGAGGCCAATGCCACCCGTTCGCAGCTCAACACCGCAAAGCTGATCGAGGACAACCCGGTGCTGATGCGCTTGAAGGAGCTGGAGGCGCTGGAGAAGGTCACCGAGAAGATCGACACGCTCACCGTGTTCGGCGGCCTGGACGGCGTGCTGAAGCAGCTGGTGACGATCAGGTAGGGGGTCGCGGTGGCGCAGGGACGCGCCGCCGGCCCATCAAGGACATACACGAAGACATGGACACTCAACACAATTATCAATGGCTGCATGCCGAGGGCAGCACGCCGATCAAGGGCTGGGTCAACGGCGTGCCACTGGAAGCGCAGGCGCATGAGCAGCTGCGCAACATCGCCGCGATCCCATTCGTCGGGCCGTGGGTGGCGGTGATGCCGGACGTGCACCTGGGCAAGGGCGCGACCGTCGGCTCGGTGATCCCGACCCGCGGTGCGATCATCCCGGCCGCAGTCGGCGTCGACATCGGCTGCGGCATGGCGGCCGTGCGCACCACGCTGCGCGCCAACGACCTGCCCGATGACCTGCGGCAGCTGCGCAACAGCATCGAGCGCAGCATCCCGGTCGGCAACGGGCGCGGCGGCGAGCATCAGCGCATGCCCGACAGCATCCATACCCGGCTGGTGCAGTCCGGGCTGGCCGCCGGCCTGGAGAAGATCAAGGACAGGCACCGCAGGATCCGTACCGACAAGCTCGACCGCCAGCTCGGGACGCTGGGTGGTGGCAACCACTTCATCGAACTGTGCCTGGACGAGACCGACACGGTGTGGGTGATGCTGCACAGCGGGTCGCGCGGCACCGGCAACCTGATCGGTACCTACTTCATCGAGAAGGCGCGCGAGGAACTGGCCCGGCGCGTGCTCGGCTTCCACCTGCCGGACAAGGACCTGGCGTTCTTCATGGAAGGCGAGCCGCTGTTCGATGACTACGTCGAAGCCGTGTCGTGGGCGCAGGACTACGCCCGGCAGAACCGCGAGGCGATGATGTCGCGCGTGCTGGCCGAGATGCGCCACCGGCTGCCGAAGTTCCAGCTGGCGGCGATGGCAGTGAACTGCCACCACAACTACGTGCAGAAGGAAACGCACCACGGGCAGGAGCTGCTGGTGACGCGCAAGGGGGCCGTCAGTGCCCGCGAGGGTGAGCTGGGTATCATTCCCGGCAGCATGGGCACGCGCAGCTACATCGTGCGTGGCAAGGGCAACGCGGACAGCTTCCACAGCTGCAGTCACGGTGCCGGCCGGGTGATGAGCCGTGGCGCCGCGCGCCAGCAGATCACGCTGGCCCAGCACCGCGAGGCCACCGCGCATGTGGAATGCCGCAAGGACAGCGGCGTGCTGGACGAGTCACCGGCCGCGTACAAGTCGATCGACGATGTGATGGCCGCGCAGCTGGACCTGGTCGACGTGGTGCACACCCTGCGCCAGGTGTTGTGCGTGAAGGGGTAAATGGGGCGGTGCCGGCCAAGGCCGGCACCCACCGCACCCAATTGCAGTAGATCCACGCCATGCGTGGATGGAACGGCGCCGACCAGGGTCGGCCTCTACCTGTGCAACGTTCAGCGCACGACGCTGTCTTCGGCCACCAGCGCGTGGTGCACGCCGATGCCCGCGCGCACGCCTTCGGCCATGGCCAGGGTGATGTTGCCGACCGTCGTCGCATCGCCTGCGGCATACACGTTCGGCACCGAGGTCTGCTTCATCATGTCGACCTCGATCAGCTCGCCCAGCGGGCTCTCGGCCAATGTGCAGCCCAGCTGCTGCACCAGCGGCGTGGCCATCACCTGGGTGGCCGGCACGAACAGCGCCCGCTGGGCGATGCGGCGGCCGTCGGCCAGCTCCACCTCCAGCCAGGTCGGCTGGTCGCCCTGCACGCGCAGCACCGGTGACGTCTCGATCTGCACGCCGCGCTGCTGCATGGCAGCCCGTTCCTCATCGGTGATCGGCAGGCCCTGGCTGAAGAAGGTGACATTGCCCCAGTCGGCAAACAGCGGCGCCTTGCTGGCGGACATCGGATGGCCACCAAGCAGGCCGATGGCGCCGCCACCCACTTCGTAACCGTGGCAGTAGGGGCAGTGCAGCACGGTGCTGCCCCAGCGCTCGGCCAGACCCGGCAGCGCCGGCAGCTGGTCGGCGATGCCGCTGGCCAGCAGCAGCTTGCGCGCGGCCAGCACCTGGCCATCGGCGGTACGTACTTCCACGGCCTCTGCGCTGGCGTTGGCCTGCACGGCCTCGGCATGCACCCAGCGCACGCTGGGGTAGTCCAGCAGCTGCTGGCGCGCGGCCTTCAGCAGCTCGGCACCGCTGATGCCATCCAGCCCCAGCACCCCGTGCGAATGGCTGGCGAAACGATTGCGCGGCAAACCGGCGTCGATGACGGTGACCGCGCGGCGGGCACGGGCCAGGATCAGGCCCGCAGCAATGCCGGCATAGCTGCCGCCGACGATGAGCACATCAGGATTCATGGTGACCTTCCAGGGAACGGTGATGGGCGAGATGGCGGGCGAAGTCGGCGCCGAGCTTGTCCAGCGTGGTCGCCCGCAGGCGCTGTTCGAGCAGGCGCTGTGCTTCGCGTGCACCCTCCAGCAAAGCGCTGTTGACCAGCTGCTGGATCGGGCAGCCACCGCCGGAATCACGGGTACCGACCTGCACCAGCGACGGTGCGCCCACCGCCAGGTAGACGTCATGCAGGGTGATGGCTGCGGCATCGCGGGCCAACTGGCTGCCACCGCCATGACCACGGGCGCTGTGAACCAGGCCCGCCCTGTGCAGCTGCGCCAGCAGGCGGCGGATCACCACCGGATGGGTCGGCAGGCAGGACGCCAGCTGCTCGGAGGTGCGCGGGCCGTCCTGACCGACCAGGTGCGCCATCACATGCAGGGCGTCAGAGAGCAGGTTCGCGGATTTCATGTAACTACATTAGTTACATTTATATCCCCTGTCCAGGGTCCGTATTCGTTCCATATGGACACATTTGTCCTATGAAACACTTTCTTCACATCACTAAACGAAACGCTAATGTGATGTTCGTCGCACTTCAGCGGGAGCTTGGCGGGTCGATACCGCATTGCCCCTTCCCGAGAGTGCTTCCCGATGAATGCGTCTGTCCGTGCTCCGCGCCTGCAGTCCAAGCTGCTCGGCGCGGTTTCTGTTGGCTTGGCCGTGGTCCTGCTGTGCGCGCTGGCTGGCCTGGCCTCCGCCTGGTTCAAGTTGTCCACCGAGGTTCCACCCGAAGTCGCGCACAGCCGCGACGCCGAACGCCTGCAGCGTGAGTTCCGCGGCCAGGTGCAGGAATGGAAGAACGTGCTGCTGCGTGGTCACGACGACGCGTTGCGTCAGCGCCATCTGGACGCCTTCGACAACGAAGGCCGCCTGGTCGAACGGCTGGCCAAGGGCCTGGTGACCAGCCCGGACGCGCGCACGCGTGAACTGGCGCAGGCGTTCATCGGCCTGCACGCGCAGCTGCAGCAGGACTATCACGCGGCGCTGCAGGCATTTGCCGCGGCCGGCTACGATCCCGCCGTCGGCGACACCCTCGTGCGCGGCAAGGATCGCGCGGTGGCGACCGCACTGGATGCATTGAGCAGGCATGCCACGCAGGTGGCCGAAGCGGCGCTGGCGGCACGTTCGCAGCAGGCGCGGCAGACCCTGCTGCTGTGCGCGTCACTGACGGTGCTGGCCGCCGTGCTGTTGCTGATCGGCCTGTCCTGGTGGCTGCGGCGCGCCGTGGTGCAGCCGGTACTGGCGGTGGAAGCCGCTGCACGCGCAGTGGCTGCCGGCGACCTGCAGCACGTGGTACAGGTGCGCAGCCGCGACGAGATCGGACGCCTCGCCCAGGCGATGCAGGCGTTGCAGTCCACGCTGCGCGGCGTGCTGGATGCGCAGGCCGCGATGGCCCAGGCGCACGAGGCCGGCACCATCAGCCATCGCATGGACGCCGCTGCCTTCCCGGGCGCGTTCGGCACCATGGTGGCCGACTGCAACACGCTGGTCGACGCGCACATCCGGGTGAAGATGCGCGCGATCTCGATCATGGGCCGCTACGCCGTCGGCGACCTCAGCCAGGACATGGAACGCCTGCCCGGCGAGAAGGCAGTGATCACCGAAGCGCTGGATGCGGTCAAGCACAACCTCGGGGCGATCAACGGCGAAATCCGCCGCCTGGCCGAAGCGGCGGCCGCCGGTGACTTCAGCCAGCGCGGCGACAGCGCGCGCTTCGAGCATGACTTCCGCGCGATGGTCGATGGCCTGAACCGCCTGATGCAGACCACAGAACTGAACCTCGGCGAAGTCTCGACGATGCTGCGCGCGATCGCCGATGGCCGCCTCGGTGCACGCATGCACGGTGATTTCCAGGGTGTGTTCGCGCGTATCGCCGGCGATGCCAATACCACCGCCACGCAGCTGGCGACCATCGTCACCGACATCAAGCACGCCTCCGGCAACATCCACACCGCCGCCGCGGAGATCGCCGCCGGCAACAATGACCTGTCGCGCCGTACCGAGCAGCAGGCCGCCAATCTGGAAGAGACCGCGGCATCCATGGAAGAGCTGACCTCCACCGTGCGCCAGAACGCCGAACACGCGCGCCAGGCCAACCAGCTGGCGATCGGTGCACAGGGTGTCGCCTCACACGGTGGCAGCGTGGTCGGGCAGGTGGTGGCGACCATGGGTGCGATCGAAACGTCGTCGCGGCAGATCGCCGAGATCATCAGCGTGATCGATGGCATCGCGTTCCAGACCAACATCCTGGCGCTGAACGCTGCGGTGGAAGCGGCACGCGCCGGTGAGCAGGGCCGCGGATTCGCGGTTGTCGCCAGCGAAGTGCGCACCCTGGCGCAGCGCTCTGCGGCGGCGGCAAAGGAGATCAAATCGCTGATCGAGGCGTCGGTGGAACAGGTCGGTGAGGGTGCGCAGCGCGTGCGCGAGGCCGGTGACACCATGGCCGAGATCGTCGCCTCGGTGCAGCGCGTGACCGACATCATGGCCGAGATCTCCGCGGCGTCGCAGGAGCAGAGCGCAGGCATCGAACAGGTCAGCCAGACGGTGATCCAGATGGACGGCACCACCCAGCAGAACGCCGCGCTGGTGGAAGAAGCCAGCGCCGCGGCGCGCAGCCTGGAACAGCAGGCGAACCGGTTGATCGATGCGGTGGATGTGTTCGACCTGTCGGCCACGGCGACAGCGAAGGACGCGTTGGCGCGCGCAGCCTGAGTGATCCGGTTGCCGGCCAGCGGCCGGCACCACCGTGGAGCGCGGACGGGGGTAGTGCCGGCCGCTGGCCGGCAGCGTCCAACGCTACATGGGTGGCGGCATGAACAGTGCGGACCAACGTTCCGCACTCATTACGGCCTGTGGTCGTACACGGCAGTGCAATGCACCGTTGCCGGCATGCACACGGCCGCTGGCCTACCCTTTCGTGGATAGTCCCGTCTCCCTCCCCCACTGCTGGAGCCCCTCATGACAGTCCCCGCCTTCGGTCTTGGCACTTTCCGCCTCAAAGACCAGACCGTGATCGATTCCGTGCGCAACGCGCTGGAGGTCGGCTACCGCGCCATCGATACCGCGCAGATCTACGGCAACGAAGCCGAAGTCGGCCAGGCAATCGCCGATTCCGGCGTGCCGCGCGATGAGATCTACCTGACCACCAAGATCTGGATCACCGAGTTCAAGCGCGAAGCGCTGCTGGCCAGCCTGCGTACCAGTCTGGAAAAGCTGCGCACCGATCATGTGGACCTGACGCTGATCCACTGGCCGTCGCCGAACGACAAGGTCGACGTGCCGATGGAGGAGTACCTGACCGCACTGGCCGAGGCCAAGGCACAGGGCCTGACGAAGGAGATCGGCATCTCCAACTTCACCATCGCGCAGACCCGCAAGGCGATCGGCATCCTGGGTGCCGGCGCCATCGCCACCAACCAGATCGAGATCCACCCGTACCTGCAGAACCGCCTGCTGGTGAAATTCCTGCAGGACAACGGCATCCACATCACCGCCTACATGAGCCTGGCCTATGGTGAGGTAATCAAGGACCCGGTGATCCAGGCCATTGCCGGCCGCCACCAGGCCACGCCGGCGCAGGTCGCGCTGGCCTGGGCGCTGCAGCAGGGCTTCTCGGTCATTCCGTCCTCGACCAGGCGCGAGAACCTGGCCAGCAACCTGGAAGCGGCAGCGATCCGCCTGACCGACGAAGACATGGGACAGATCGCCAAGCTCGACCGCGGCCATCGCCTGGCCAACCCGGAAGGCATCGCGCCGGCCTGGGATTGATTCCAACGACGGCGCGCAACTGCTCTGGTAGACGCCGACCCTGGTCGGCGCAGACGTCTGACCGATCGATGAAACGCCGTGCCGACCAAGGTCGGCACCTACCAGAACGCGGGGATCATCCCCTGCCCTGCAACAACCACCGACGCATTGCCGCACTGACCTCGTCCGGTTTCTCCATCGGCGCCAGGTGCCCGCAATCGGGCACCACCACCAGCTGCGAGTGCGGCACCATCGCGTGCATTTCCTCGCTCACCGCGAGTGGCGTAATGCGGTCGTTGGCGCCACATACGATCAGCAGCGGATCGCGGTAACCGGCCAGCACATCATGGCCATCGCGGCGTTCCAGTGCGCTCTGGCGCAGGAACACTTCCGCGCCCAGGCGAGCGGTCATGTCGCGCACGCGCTGCACCAGCACGTAGTCGTCCAGCCGCGAGGCGTCGATGTAGCTGCGCATCAGCACATCGCCGAAGCCGTGGAACTTCCCCGGCAGACGCACGCTGGCGCGCTGGCTGCGCCGCTGCTCGGCGCGCTCCGGCGAGTCGGCGTGGATCGAGGTGTCAATCAGCGCCAGCTGCAGCACCCGTTCCGGCGCGATGCGCAGGATCTGCTGGGCCACGAAGCCGCCCAGCGAGAACCCGGCCAGCGCAAAGCGCTCCGGTGCCTGCGCCAGCACGTCTTCGGCCACCGCCTGCAGGGTCTCGCCACGGGTCTGGTCGCCCACGGTGCAGTCGGCGATATCGGCCAGGTCGGCCAGCTGCGCGCGCCACAGCTCGGCATCGTTGAGCAGGCCGGGCAGCAGCAACAGGGGGATACGGTCGGTCATGGGGATATTGTCGCGCCAGCACGGTGACGGAACCATGCCGCAACGGGCGATTGCGTTGTAGAGTCGCGCCATGCTCGACTGCAGCACAGCCCGTCGAGCATGGCTCGACTCTACAGAAGGCAGCGACACGGACGCGACCATGGCAGACCCCTACAACAGCGGCACCCCTTCCCCGCCGGCACTGCGCTTCGACGATGCGCTGGTCACCACCGCCTTCGAGCTGCCCGGCCATCGCGTCGTGCGCAACCTCGGCGTGGTGCGCGGCATCACCGTGCGCTCGCGTTCGATCGTCGGCAACTTCCTGGGCGGCATCCAGACGCTCTTCGGTGGCAACATCACCATCTACACCGAGCTGTGCGAACAGGCTCGCGAGGAAACCTACCGCGACATGGTCAAGCACGCGCGGCAGCTGGGTGCCAACGCGATCATCGGCATGCGCTACGACGCCACCGATGTGATGACCGGGCTGACCGAAGTGCTGTGCTATGGCACGGCGGTGGTGGTAGAGCCGGTGCGGTGATGCAGCCGCCAAGCGTACGCAAAAGCAGCCGAGCGTAGGCTCGGCTCTACTGGAATTACGCCACCGGCGGCACGTCGGGCACCTCGACCTGCTGCACCGGCAAGGTCACCATCATCACCGTCGGGTCGTCCGGGTCCAGCCTGGTCTTGAATCCCAGGCTCTGGCACATCGCCAGCATGGTGCTGTTCTCGCGCAGCACCTGGCCTTCGACCACGTCCAGGCCCAGCCACTTCGCGTACTCGATCATGATCGCCATCAGCCGCCAGCCGATGCCGTGGCCCTTCAGGTCCGAGCGGATCAGGATGCCGTACTCGCCACGGTGGTAATCGGCATCGGCGTGCAGGCGCACTGCGCCCAGCATCTCGCCGCTGCGCGGTTCGATCGCTACCAGCGCGATCGAGCGCGCGTAGTCGAGCTGGGTCAGGCGCGCGATGAATTCGTGGCTGAAGTGCTTCACCGACTGGAAGAAGCGCAGGCGCAGGTCCTCGTCGCTGACACGGGCGAAGAACGCACGGAACAGCGCGTCATCCTCCGGCCGCACCGGGCGCACGAAGGCCCGGCCGCCATCGGACAGTTCGATGGTGCGCTCCCACTCCTTCGGATACGGAAACACCGAAAAGCGCGGATGGCCACGGCCCTTGTGCAGGATGCGCGACGGTGCCACTGCCACGCGCGCGTCGAGGGCGAGGATGCCCTTGCTGTCGACCAGCAGCGGGTTGATGTCCAGCGTGCGCACTTCGGGAATATCGGCGGCCAGCTGTGCCAGCTTGACCAGCGCCAGCGCCAGTGCGCGCTCGTCGGCGGCGGGCACATCGCCGTAGGCCTTGAGGATGCGCGAAGCGCGGGTCTGGCCGATCAGCTCGTGGGCCAGGCGCAGGTCCAGCGGCGGCAGGGCCAGCGCCTTGTCGTTGATCACTTCGACGGCGGTGCCGCCACGGCCGACCACGATCACCGGGCCGAACGTCGCGTCATCGGCGATGCCGACAATCAGTTCGCGCGCCTTCGGGCGGACGATGGTCGGCTGCACCAGCAGGCCATCGATGCGCGCATCCGGCCGCAGCTGGCGCGCACGCGACAGGATCGCGTTGGCCGCGCTCTGCACCGCCGGCAGCGTGGACAGGTTCAGGCGCACGCCGTCCACTTCCGACTTGTGCGGGATGTCCGGTGACAGGATCTTCAACGCGACCGTGGCACCGCGTTCCAGCAGCGGCTGCGCCAGGTCCATCGCCTCGTGCGCATCACGCGCGTGCATCACCGGCGCGGACGGGATGCCGTAGGCCTTGAGCAGCTCATGCGTGGCCAGCGGGTCCAACCACTGCTGACCATTGGCCAGCGCAGCATCAACCAACGCTCGCGCGGCCGCCGCATCGACATTGAAGTCCTGCGGCAGGCTGGGTGGCGTTTCCATCAGGGCGTTCTGCGCTTCGCGGTAACGCACCAGATGCTGGAAGCCGCGTACTGCCTCCGCCTCGGTCGGATAGGTCGGCACCCGCGCCGCGTTGAGCGTGGCGGTGGCCTGGTCATCGTTGCCCAGCCAGACCGCGAACACTGGCTTGTCGCGATGATGGCGCGGGCGCAGGCCGAGCGTGCGGGTCAGTGCCTGCGCAGCGTCTGCGGACGAGGTGAACGCGGTTGGCACGTTGACCACCATCACCGCGTCGTTCTCGTTGTCGGCCAGCAGCGCTTCGATGGCCGCGGCATAGCGCTCGCCATCGGCATCGACCACGATGTCGACCGGATTGCTGCGCGACCAGCCCTGCGGCAATACCGAATCGAGCTTCTGCACCGTGCTGTCGGACAGGGTGGCCAGCGTGCCACGCAGCGCGATCAGCTGGTCCACGGCCAGGCGGCCGACACCACCGCCATTGCTGAGAATGGCCAGGCGACGACCGGGGAAGGTACCCAGCCGCCCCAGCGATTCGGCGGCGGTGAACAGCTCGTCCAGCGCGCCGACGCGCAGCAGGCCGGCGCGGTTGAAGGCCGCGCCGTACACATCATCGGCACGCGCCAGGGCCTGCACATGGGTGTCGCGGCTGCCCGGCTGCACGCGCTCGGCGCGGCCGGACTTCACCACCACCACCGGCTTGGCGCGGGCGGCGGCACGCGCGGCCGACATGAATTTGCGCGCGTCCTTGATCTGCTCGACATAGAGCAGGATGGCGCGGGTGCGGTAGTCGGTGGCGAAGTAATCGAGCAGGTCGCCGAAGTCGACGTCCATCGTGTCGCCCAGCGAGACCACGGCGGAGAACCCGACCGAGCGCGCCACGCCCCACTCCACCAGCGCGGCGGCGATCGCCGAGGATTCGGAAATCAGCGCGAGGTCGCCTGCCTGCGGGAAATGTGCGGCGATACTGGCATTCAGTCGCGCGTGCGGCGCGATCACGCCCAGGCAGTGCGGCCCGAGGATGCGCAGGCCATGCTTGCGCGCCACCGCCTCTACCTGTGCGGACAACGAACCCGGGCCTTCGCCCAGGTGCGCGGTGAGGATGATCGCCGCCTGCACGCCGCGCTCGGCGGCGGTACGCACCACCTGCGGCACGATCGCCGCCGGTGCGGTGATGACGACCAGGTCCGGTACCCAGTCCAGATCCTTCAAGCGCTTGACCGTGCGGATGCCATCGATTTCGGCATGCCGCGGGTTGATCCACGCCACCTTGCCGGGGAAACCGGTGCCGCGCAGGTTACGCATCACCGCGCGGCCGGCCGAACGCTCACGCGGACTGCCGCCGATCACCGCGACCGACTGCGGACGGAACACAGACTGCAGGTGGTAGGTACTCATGCGCCTACGGTACCCAAAAAAGGGGACGGAGGGGATTAAGTCGTTTGTGCACAAACGACTTAATCCCCTCCGTCCCCTTTTTCTGTTACAGCAGCGTGCCGTGCAGGATCAGCGCGGCGATGCTGAAGTAGATCACCAGGCCGGTCACATCCACCAGGGTGGCCACGAACGGGGCCGAGGCGCTGGCCGGGTCGAAGCCGAGCCGCTTCAGGATGAAGGGCAGCATCGAGCCGGACAGCGAACCGAAGGTGACGATGCCGACCAGCGCGGCACCGATGGTGATCGCCAACAGGATCCAGTGCTCGCCGTAGTCATGCAGGCCACCCAGCTGCCAGATCACGATGCGCACGATCGCCAGGCAGCCGAGGATGGCACCCAGCACCATGCCGGTCGGGATCTCGCGGATGGCCACCTTCCACCAGTCGCGCAGGCGCAGTTCGCGCAGCGCCAGGCTGCGGATCAGCAGCGAGGTGGCCTGCGAGCCGGAATTGCCGCCCGAGCTCATGATCAACGGGATGAACAGGGTCAGCACCACCGCGCGCGCCAGTTCGTCTTCGTAGTGCTGCATCGCGCTGGCGGTCAGCATCTCGCCCAGGAACAGCACGCTCAGCCAGCCGGCGCGCTTGCGCAGCATCTCGAAGAAGCCGATCTGCATGTACGGCTTGTCCAGCGCTTCCATGCCGCCGAACTTGTGCGCGTCCTCGGTGGATTCCTCGATCAGCGCATCGAGCACGTCGTCCACGGTGACGATGCCGAGCATCTGCTGCTGCGCGTCGACCACCGGGATCGCCAGCAGGTCGTGGCGGCGGATCAGCCGCGCCACTTCTTCCTGGTCCATCAGCGCGTCCACCGTCACCGGCGGATTGACCTGGGCGACGTCCAGGATCGATTCCTCGGGCAGGCCGGTGATCAGCCGGCGCATGGTCACCACCTGCTGCAACTGCTGGGTGGCCGGCTCCAGCACGTAGATCGCGTACACCGTCTCGCGGGTACGCTCGACCTGGCGGATGTGCTGCAGGGTCTGCGCCACGGTCCAGCTGGCGGGTACCGCCACGTACTCGGTGGTCATCAGCGCGCCGGCGGTGTTCGGCGGATAGCTCAGCAGCTTCTGGATGGCCTGGCGGGCGTCGGTGCCCAGCAGCGGGATCAGCCGCGCGCGTTCTTCCTCATTCAGCTCGTGGACGATGTCGGTGGCGCGATCGTCAGCCATCAACCCGAGCAGGGCAGCGGCGCGTGCCGGCGGCAGCGCGGCCACCAGCTCACCGCTGCGGTGCAGTTCCGGCGCTTCCAGCATCTTCACTGCACGCGGCAACGGCAGCGCGGCCAGCGTTTCCGCAGCGCGGGCCAGTTCCAGTGTGTTGAGGAATTCCACCGCATCGGCGGTGTTGTAGTTCGCCAGCGGTGCGGCCAATGCGGCGGCATCGGCCACCGGGCGCAGCAATTGCTTCTGGTTCATCGGTTTTGCCTTGTGGGGGTGCGACCTCGCGCAACGCCAACGCAGGCAAACCGTCCCGATGTCAGGCGGTGGCCATCGCTGGCGTCGAACGAGGTCGACTTCTACTGTCGCTGGACATGGGTTGGGGACTCCGGAATGCGCGTGCCGGCGGTGCGCCGCCAGCGGCGGGCAGTCTGGACCCGCGGGCCATGCAGGTCAACCCGGCATCCCTGCGCCGGGCGCCGGCCGGCCGGTTGTTCTCGTGCATACACCGACCGGCGCGCATAATGGCCGGGTGGCGCTCGCCACGCTTTCCCCACCCGAACGGACGCACTGCGGGCTTCCCCGATGACCAGGTATTCCCATGCATAGCGGCGGTCTGGAACTGGCCCTGGTGCTGCTGCTGGCGGCGGTCATTGCCGTGCCGGTGTTCAAGAAGTTCGGCTTCGGCGCGGTGCTGGGCTACCTGGCGGCCGGCGTGGTGCTGGGCCCGGACGGGCTGGGCTTCGTGCAGGACGCCGACCGCATCCTCGGCGCGGCCGAGATCGGCGTGGTGATGCTGCTGTTCGTGATCGGCCTGGAGCTGTCGCCGGCACGTCTGAAGGTGATGCGGCGCTCGGTGTTCGGCGCGGGCGCGGCGCAGGTGGCGATGTCCGGGCTGGTGCTGGGCGGCCTGCTGCTGCTCGACCACTTCCAGTGGAAGAGCGCGCTGGTGGTCGGTGTTGCGCTGGCGCTGTCATCCACCGCGGTAGGCCTGCAGCTGCTGTCCGAGCACAAGGCGATCAACAGCGACCATGGCCGGCTGGGTTTTGCCATCCTGCTGTTCCAGGACCTGATCGCGATCCCGCTGCTGGCGGCCATCCCGCTGCTGGGCGGGGCGAAGAACGAGACCCTGCGCTGGGAAGACGCCGCCGTGGCCCTCGGCGCGCTGGCCGTGGTGATCCTGTGCGGGCGACCGGTGCTGCGCAAGGTGTTCAGCATCATCGCGCGCACCCGTAGCCCGGAAGTGTTCACCGCCACCGCTCTGCTGGTGGTGCTGGGCACTGCCTGGTTCATGCAGGAAGCGGGCCTCAGCCCCAGCCTGGGCGCGTTCCTGGCCGGGGTGCTGCTGTCCGATTCGGAGTTCCGGCACGAACTGGAAGCGCAGATCGAGCCGTTCAAGGGCCTGCTGCTGGGGCTGTTCTTCATCGCGGTGGGCATGGGCATCGATCTCGACCGCATCGCCGCAGAGCCGTGGCTGATCGCCGCCGGCGTGGCGATCCTGCTGGTGGTCAAGTTCAGCCTGCTGTATGTGATTGGCCGTATTGCAAAGCTCAGTCCGCGGCAGTCGCTGCTGCTGGGCAGCGTGCTGTGGCTGGGGGGCGAGTTCGCCTTCGTGGTGTTCAACGAAGCGCAGCGCGCGCACCTGCTCGGCAACGCCAATCACGATCGACTGGTGGCGATCGTCGGCCTGTCGATGGCGATCACGCCACTGCTGATGATCGCGCTGCTCAAGCTGCTCGGCCAGGAGAAGGCTCCACCGCGCGGGACCGCCGAGGCCGACAAGGTGGCACCGGACAACCGGCCCAAGGTGCTGATCGCCGGCATGGGCCGCTTCGGCCAGGTGATCGCACGCCTGCTGACCGCACAGAAGGTGCCGTTCGTGGCGCTGGAGGCGAACCCGGACACCGTGGCCGACCTGCGCCGCTTCGGCAACCAGCTGTACTACGGCGACCCGACCCGCCCGGAGATGCTGCGTGCAGCGGGTGGCGAACACATCGATGTGTTCGTCATCACCGTGGACGACCCGGAGACCAACCTGCGCGCGGTGCGCATGGTGCGCCGGCTGTACCCGGACGCGAAGGTGCTGGCGCGTGCACGCAACCGCCAGCATGCCTGGCGACTGATGGACATGTCGGCCGAGCCGTTCCGCGAAGTGTTCGGCACCAGTCTGGAAATGAGCGGGCGCGTGCTGACCGCATTGGGCGTGGCACCGGACGTGGCCGAGCGCCATGTGCAGCGTTTCCGTGAGCATGATGAACAGCTGCTGCGCGACCAGTACCTGGTGTACGACGACGAGGCCGCGGTGATCCAGACCTCGCGTGATGCACGCAACGACCTGATGCACCTGTTCGAAGCTGACGCGGAAAGCGACGGCGAGTAGGTGTGCCGGCCAACGGTCGGCATCCACCTGATCGATGGCGGACCCGGTAGTGCCGGCTGCTGGCCGGCAATCCCGTGATCCCGGAGATGTCATGAGGTAGCCGGCCAGCGGCCGGCACTACCCTTTTCCAGGGATCAGCCGTTGTCGCGCAGGAACCGGGCCATCGAGGAGACGCCCGGCACGCGCGGCTCGAACTCGCCAGCCACGTCGATGAAGCCGCGCATCACTGCGATCTCGCGCGGACTGCGGTTGAGGCTGTCGCGCGCTTCAGGATCGGCGCCGGCGCGCAGCAGGCGCTGCACCAGCAACGGCAGGCCATGCAGCGCGGCCAGGTGCAGCGGGCCGAAGCCGCGCGGGTCGCGTACGTCCAGGCTTACGTCCTCGTCCAGCAGGCGCTCCACTGCGGCCATCACCACCTGCTCGTCGCAGGCGGTACCCGGCTCGGCGCGCGCGCCCAGCAGCAGCAGCAGCGGCGTGACAGCACCAGCGGCGGCCTGGTCCGGTTCGGCACCGGCCAGCAGCAGGGTGTCGAGCAGGGCCAGCAGGCGCGAGCGGTCGCGGGCACTGAAACCGTACAGCGCGGCACAGTGCAGCGGACCCAGCTGCTGCGCGTCACCGGCATGCACGTCGGCACCCGCCGTGAGCAGGCGCGCGACGATGTCCGGAAGGCCCAGCGCGGAGGCCAGCATCAGTACCGTCACGCCACCCGGCAGGCGGTGTTCCAGCTTGGCGCCAGCGTCGAGCAGGGCCGAAACGATGTCCACCTGGCGCATGCTGACCGCCGCCGACAGCGGCGTCGCGCCACTGGCCGCCGCGTGCTGCGGATCGGCGCCGCGCGCCAGCAGCAGGTCGGTTACCGCCAGGTGGCCGCCACCGGCAGCACGCAGCAGCGCGGTGCAGCCCTGTGCGTCGACCGCGTCGACGGCGAAGCCCAGATCGATGAGGCGGCGCACTGCATCGACGTCACCGGCCATTGCGGCGGCCGGCAGATCGGCCTCGCGCAGGGTCCGGCGCGGCAACGGCCACACCCGCCAATCGAGCCAGTCGGCCAGATCGCGGCGACCGATCGACAGCGCCACGCCCAGCGGTGTCTGGCCGTCGGCGGCACGTGCTTCGGGCGAGGCACCATGCTGCACCAGTAGCTTAAGCGCGCCTTCGCGGGCCAATGCGGTGGCCAGGTGCAATGCGGTCATGCCATGGCTGTCGCGCGCTTCACGATCGACGCCCGCCTTGAGCAGGGCCTGCTGCAGGCGCAGCCAGCCCAGGCGCACCGCCAGCGACAGCGGCGGATCGCCCGCCGGCGAGGCGGCGAACGGATCGGCGCCACGCTCAAGCAGTTCCAGTGCCAGCTGTTCCAGGCCGCGCGCGGCCTGGTCGTGCTGTGCGCAGGCAGCAAGGAAGCGCGCCAGGCCACCGCGGCCGGCCGGCGACAGGCCACGCTGCAGCATCACCTGCAACGCCGGCACCGCATCGATGCCGCGCGACAACAGCGCGAACATCGGCGTATCGGAGCAGGCATCACGCACATAGGGATCGGCGCCGTGGCCCAGCAGCCAGTCCACCGCACGCGGTTCCAGCGCCAACTCCGGATCGAGCAGCAGCCCGCCCAGTTCCTCCGGCTGGCACAGCCTGGCCAGCGCCGCCATGCCGTCGGTATTGCCGAAGCCCAGGGCCTCGCGCAGCAGGGTCAGCGGCGGACGATCCGGCAGCAGGCCGCTGGCACTGGCCGCTTCGCCACGATCGGCCAGGCCATCACTGACCGCGGCCGGCAACGGATAGGACGGGTCCAGCAGGGCTACGATCGCCCAGCGGCCGGCCTCGGCGGCGTAGTCCACCGCACGGCGGCCGAGCGGATCGGTGGCATCGGCCGCGATGCCCAGTTCGACCAGGCGCTTGATCAGCAGCGGCGAGACATCCTCGGCCATCGCCGCCAGCTGCACCGCATTGCGGCCTTCGCCGTCCACCGCGACCAGGTCCGGCTTGTGCGGCAGCAGGTGCTCGATCGCGGCGGCGCGACCGGCACGGGCCGCTTCCAGCCACGGCGTACGCCCCAGTGCATCGCGCGCCTCCAGATTGGCGCCCGCGCCGAGCAGCACGCCGATGATCTCGACATGGCCGGCCAGGGCCGCCTCATACAGCGCACTGCGGCGCTGGCGATCGCGGGCGTCGGCCCGTGCCTTGTGCTTGAGCAGCAGCTGCACGCCCGCCGGATCATCATCCTCGGTGGCGGCGGCGGCCAGCAGCACCGGGGTGCCATCGGCCGGTTCGCAGCGTGCACCGCGTTCGAGCAGGAAGCGGGCCAGACGCCAGTTGCCCACCTGGCAGGCCACCGCCAGCGGCGACCAGCCATCACGGTTCAGCGCATCGACTTCGGCAGCGGCATCGCGCAGCAGCGCGGCCACCCCCGGGTCGGAACTGCGTGCGGCATGGTGCAGCGGGGTGTTGCCATCACTGTCGGTGGCACGCGAGTCGGCGCCGTTGGCGAGCAGGGTCATCACCGCTTCGGGGCGGCCATGCCAGCTGTCGCGGGTCGCCGCCAGCAGCGGGGTCATGCCCCGGTGCGGCGCATTCACATCGACGCCGCGGGCAATCAGTTCGCGCAGCAGGCGCAGGTCCGGCAGCACCGCAGCCAGCACCGCCAGGCTGCGCTGGTCACGCCAGTTCGGGTCCGGCAGCGCATACGGATCGGCACCGGCCTGCAGCAGCTGCAGGCCCCGGTCGATGCGGCCCTGGCGGGCGGCTTCATACAGCGCCGGTGTCAGTTCCTGCGGCGCCATCGCCTCCAGCGGCACGGTTTCGGCCGCCGCTGCGAACATCGGTTCGGGTTCATCGCTGGACGCCGCCAACGGGCTGGAGCGCAGCGACACCAGCGGCGCAGGCGCGACCCGCTGCAGCAGCAGGTGCAGCACCGGCGACAGCAGTACGACCGCCAGTGCGGCGGGCCAGCGCGCGCTTTCCGGCAACAGGCCCGGCCAGGCCGGCAGCACCACCAGCGCGGCCAGCGCAATGACCAGCGCGGCCACGCCGAGGCCACGCCAGGCAGTCAGGTCGCGCCCCGCCAGCGCCTGCCAGTGCTGGGCCAGGCTGCCATCCAGGCGTTCGACATCGTTCCACAATGGCCAGGTGCGCCAGGCCGCCAACAGGCCGGCACTGACCAGTACGCTCAGGCCAAGCACTGCCGCCAGGCTGCCGCTGTCACGCAGTGCTGCGAGCGGCCAGGCCAGCAGCAGCGCCAGCAACAGCGGGGCGGCTGCCCACAAGGCCAGCAGCGCCGGCAGGTCCTGGCGTGCGACCACCTTCAGCGGCAGCAGCGCGCGGCTGCGGCGCCACCACGATATCGCCAACGCGAACGCGGGCTGCGCCAGTGCGGCAAGGACCGCACCCGGAACGCCGCCCACGGCGGCGCCCAGCGCCAGCACGGCGCCCGCGGCGAAGGCAATTGACAGAATGCGCGGACGGGAGGCGTCAGTCATAGTGGCGCGGCATCAGGCTGGCCACCGACGGCGGCACCTGCAGGTAGAACCCGCGCTCGCTCATTTCGCTGCGGACCTTTTCCGGGTCAGCCTGTGCCAGGCGGCGCTGGGCATCCAGGGCCACCTCCAGCACGAAGGCGAGCGTCCCCAGCGAGGTGAGCAGCGGCGCGGGCAGCGCGCTGAAATCATCGCGTCGGGGAACGTAGACGTAGGTGTCCGGCTTGAGTTGGCTTTTATAGACGTAGGCGTGCATGTCCGCGGGACGATAACCCGGGAAGAGCCATGATTGTGTCGGAAAGCCGACACCGGGGAAAGCCGTCAGCCGACGATGGCGGCGCGATCGGCGGCGTTTCGCCTGCGGGGTTCAGCAATGTGGCGGCGACGTTCAGGCTGCGCCGCCGCCACACGGGCGCTTACTTGACCTTGGCGTAGGTGCCCTTCAGCGCGACACCCGCGAGGATGGCACCGGCGTAGCACTCGTAGTTGGTGCTGCTCTTGAACTCGTTCTTCTTGTAATAGCTGACGATGTCGACCACGGCGTTGGCGCCGCGCGACTTGGCACCGTCCTGCAGCGCGCGCAGTGCCGACAGCGCAACCCAGCGGCAGGCCTCGGCATCGCTCTTGTTGGCGGCGTTGGTCTTCTTGTTGGTCACGTCTTCGCCCAGGCGCTGCTGCACGCTGACCGGCTGGCCGGCCAGATAGAAGCGCACGCTGCCGTCGATGCCGGCGTCCTTGGCGGCCTGCGAATTGACCAGTTCCTGCAGGGACTGTTCGACACGCGTGTCGCGGGCGGAAGCGGTGGAAGTCAGGGCCAGCAGCGCGGTAGCCGTGGCGATCATGAGAGTGCGGCGCATCGGAACATCTCCTTGTCGAGGGTGCGGGGGTAACGGGAACGGTGTGTTGGCGCAGTGGATCACTCGCTCCAGCGGCGGAACACCAGCGAGGTGTTGATGCCGCCGAAGGCGAAGTTGTTGCTCATCACGTACTCGGCCTGCAGTTCGCGGCCCTGCCCGGTGATGAAGTCGAGCTGGCCACAGCGCGGGTCGACCTCGGCCAGGTTCAGGGTGGGCGCGAACCAGCCGGCACGCATCATCTGGATGCTCACCCAGGCCTCGAACGCGCCACAGGCACCCAGCATGTGGCCGACGTAGCTCTTCAGCGAGCTGATCGGCACGCGGCTGCCGAACACCTGTGCGGTAGCCTGGGTCTCGGCGATGTCGCCGTGGTCGGTGGCGGTGCCATGGGCGTTGACGTAGTCGATCTGCGCCGCGTCCAGGCCGGCGTCCTCCAATGCCAGGCGCATGGCCTGGGCCATGGTGTCGGCACTGGGCTGGGTGACGTGCTGGCCATCGCTGTTGGTGCCGTAGCCGACCACCTCTGCAAGGATGGTGGCGCCGCGCGCCTGCGCGTGTTCCAGGTCTTCCAGGATCAGCGTGCACGCGCCCTCGCCCAGCACCAGGCCATCGCGGCCGGCATCGAACGGGCGAGGCGTGGTCTGCGGCGCGTCATTGCGCACGCTGGTGGCGAACAGCGTGTCGAACACCGCTGCAGCGGTGGCATCGAGCTGCTCGGCACCGCCGGCCACCATCACCGTCTGCTTGCCGCTGCGGATGGCTTCATAGGCCGCGCCCACACCCTGGCTGCCCGACGTGCAGGCGCTGGAGGTGGTGTACACGCGCCCGGACAGGCCGAAGAACACGCCGATGTTGACCGGCGCGGTGTGGCTCATCATCTTCAGGTAGGTGGTGGCGCTGATGCCATCGGTGGTGAATTCGTTGAGCATGCGCCCGAATTCGCCGGTGGCCTCGTGGCTGCCGGACGAGGAGCCATAGGCCACGCCGGTACGGCCACTGCGCAGCACCGGATGCTCATTCAGGCCGGCCTCGCGCAGCGCCACCTCGGTGGCGCGCACCGACATGATCGCGACCTTGCCCATCGAGCGGGTGGTCTTGCGGTTGTAGTTCGGCGGCAGCTCGAAGTCCTGCGCCGGCGCGGCCAGCTTGGTGTTCAGCCCGGCATAGACATCCCACTCGGGCATCGCACGCACCGCGTTGCGGCAGCTGCGCAGGTGCGCTTCGATGGTCGGCCAGTCGTGGCCGAGTGGACTGATGGCAGCGGCGCCGGTAACCACCACGCGACGATCGGCGGCCATCAGAGCATGCCTCCGTTCACCGAGATCACCTGCCGGGTGATGTAGCCGGCCGGTTCGGACAGCAGGAACGCCACGGTAGCCGCCACTTCGTCCGGGCGGCCAACGCGGCCGGCGGGAATCAGCTTGAGCGCGTGTTCAACCACTTCGTCGTTGAGCATTTCGGTCTCGATCAGGCCCGGGGCCACGCAGTTGACGGTGATCTGGCGGCTGGCCAGTTCCAGCGCCAGGGCCTTGGTGGCGCCGATGATGCCGGCCTTGGCGGCACTGTAGTTGACCTGCCCGCGGTTGCCGGCCAGTCCGGAGACCGACGACAGGGTGACGATGCGGCCCGGCTTGCGCCGCCGCACCATCGGCATGATCAGCGGATGCAGCACGTTGTAGAAGCCATCCAGGTTGGTGTGGATGACCTGGTCCCAATCGTCCGCTGACAGCGCCGGGAAGGCGCCATCGCGGGCGATGCCGGCATTGCAGACCACGCCGTAGTAAGCGCCGTGCGCTTCGACATCGGCCTCCAGAGCGGCCCGCGCAGACGCGCGGTCGGCCACGTCGAACACCAGCACGCGGCCCTGCTGGCCCAGTGCCTGGATCTCGGCGACCACCGCCTGTGCTTCATCCACGCGGCTGCGGCAATGCACCACCACGTCGAAGCCATCGCGCGCGATGCGCAGCGCGATGGCCCGGCCGATGCCCCGGCTGGCGCCGGTCACCAGCACGCTTCGATTCCCTGTCATGCCTGTCCACTCTCCAGATAGGCCATCGCGTCGGCCGGTTCGAACACCGACACGTTGGCTGTCGCCCATTCTTCCTCGCCTGCCAGGATGCGGCAGGCGAACATCCCCAATCCATTGTCACCCAACAGCTCGCAGCGCGCCTGTACGCGCAGCCGCGAACCGCTGGGGAAGCTGCTGCGCGCGCTGCTGTAGCGGCGGCTGCCGAGCAGGAAGCCCAGCTGCGGTGGCCTGCCGGCCGCACGCGCTCGGCAACCGGCCCAGGCCGCGATGGCCTGCGCCATGTACTCGATGCCGACCCATGCCGGCACCTGGTCATCCTCGACGAACAGGCCGGCCTCGGGCACCACCAGTTCGGCCTCGATGGCGTCCTGGTCCCACTGCGTGATGCGCTCCAGCAGGCACATGTCCTGGCGGTGCGGCACCACGTCTTCGATCGCGTACAGCGTGTTCATCGACGCTCCAGTGCCAGCACGGCATTGCTGCCGCCGAAGGCGAACGAATTGCTCAGCACCCGCCGTGGCGGCTGCGCAAGGCGCGTGCCCGGTGCGACCAGCGGCAGCACCGGCAGTGCCGGGTCGGCCACGCCGTCCCACCAGTGCGGCGGCAGCAGCTGCTGCGGGTTCTCGGCCAGCACGATCCAGCACAGCGCCGCCTCGATGGCACCCGAGGCACCCAGAGTGTGGCCGGTCAACGGCTTGGTCGAACTGGCCGGCACGTGGCAGCCCAGCACCTGCGACACGGCCAGGCTTTCCATCGCATCGTTGTGGCCGGTCGCGGTCCCATGCAGGTTCACATAGTCCACTTCGCCGGCGGCCCAGCCAGCACGCTGCAGCGCCTGCTGCAGGGCGTCGATGGCGCCCAGGCCCTGCGGGTCCGGGGCGGACATGTGGTGGGCGTCGGCCGACTCGCCCCACCCCGCCAGGCATACCGGGCCGGGTTCGCGGGTGAGCAGGAACAGCGCGGCGCCTTCGCCGATGTTGATACCGGTACGATGCTGCGAGAACGGATTGCAGCGTTGGGCCGCGACCGATTCCAGCGCGCTGAAGCCGGCCACGGTGAAGCGGCACAGCGAATCGGCGCCACCGGCGATCACCGCATCGACGATGCCGGCGCGCAGCATGCGTGCAGCCGACATCAGCGCCTTGGCACTGGACGAGCAGGCAGTGGACAGGGTCCATGCCGGCCCCTGTGCGCCACTGCGCTGGCGCACGAACTGCGCGGCGGTGCCCATTTCCTGCTGGGCGTAGTCAAAGCCCTGCGGCCACTGGCCCTGTTCGGCATGGCTGCGCAATGCCTGCTCGGATTCACCAATGCCCGAGGTGCTGGTGCCCAGCACCACCGCCACGCGCTCGGCGCCATGGCGGGCGATCGCCGCGGCCACTGCCGGCGCGATCTGAGCCAATGCCACGTCCAGCAGGGCATTGTTGCGCCCGCGCAGGGCCACCGGCAGATCATCCAGCGCCGGCAGCGGCGTACGTACTTCTCCCAGCGCCAGGGTGCGCCCCGGCAACAGGCTGTCGTTGTCGCTGAGCCCGCCCGGCGCGTCGGCGAACAGTGCCGACGTCACTGCGGCGCGGCCAGCGCCGAGTGCACAGACCACACCCAGGTCGTTCAGGTAGATCGGTGCGCTCATCGGTCCGGCCCGGCCATGTCGATCGATTCGATGCGCAGCGCATAGCCTTCGGCGCGGTTGTCCAGCTGCACGCTGCCATCGTCCAGCCGCTGCAGGTGCAGCCACACGGTGCCCTCACGCGACAGGCTGCGCTGATGGCCATCATCACTGACCTGCCAGCCCGCCGGCAGCACGGCGGCAATGGCCGCGGTCGGCCACAACGCGAACTGCAGGTCATCCAGCACGCGCTCGGCGCGCACCTGCGGTGGCAGCCATGGCGCGCGCTGCTGGGTCAGCTGCTGGCCGTCCCATTGCAGGCGCACGCCGGTCTGGCCCATCGCCTGCACGGCCAGCTGCACCTGCTGGGCGTCGGCTTCCAGCAGCGCGTCGAGATCGCGCTCATGCGTGCCGAAGCGGAAATGCAGCTGCTGCTGCAGCGCCAGCGGCGCCGGCAGGCTGGCCGGCGCCAGGCGCAGCGGCGGCAGTTCCACCTGCGGTTTCGGCATGCGGCCGGCACAGGCGGCCAGCAGCAGGCACAGCAGCAGCACCGCAGTACGGGCAATCACGCGCCGCACAGCTGCTCCAGCACGCGCATGCGGCGGCCGCTGTCGTCGGCCACGTAAGGGTTGTTGGTGTCCCAGGCGTAGCCGGCCAGGATGGAGCTGATCATGTCGCGCACTTCGGGCTGCTGTTGCGGGTGGTAGATGATCTTCTGGAAACCGCCCTCGTACCAGCTTTCGACGAAGCGCCGGAAGGTCTTCACGCCGGCACGCAGCGGGATTGAGAACTCGGCCTCCCAGTCCACGGCCTGGCCGGCATAGCGGCGCTTGAGGCATTCACTGGCCAGCTGCGCGGACTTGAAGGCAATGGTCACGCCGGAGGAGAACACCGGATCGAGGAACTCGCCGGCGTTGCCCAGCAACGCGTAGCCGGGCCCCCACAGCGAACTGACGTTGGCCGAATAGCCGGTGATCCGGCGCACCGGCAGCACCGCCCATTCGGCGTTGGCCAGCAGGCGGGTCAGGTTGGGGTCCTCGCCGACGATGGCCTGCAGCTTCTGCAGGTCGTCACCCTCGTAGCGCTCGAAGAACGACGGCTCGGCGACCACGCCCAGCGAACAGCAGCCATTGGAGAACGGGATCGTCCAGTACCAGACGTCGATGTGCTCGGGGTGGGTGGTGATCAGGATCTTGTTGCGATCGAAGTCCGCTTCGGCCGGAATGTTGTCGCGCACGTGGCAGAAGATCGCGCCGCGCACCGGGAAGTTGGACGGCGACTCCAGCTGCAGCAGCCGCGGCAGCAGCCGCGCGAAGCCGGAGGCATCGAGGATGAAATCGGCCTCGATGCGGTATTCACTGCCGTCCGGGCGACGTACCGTCACCGCCGGTTGCTCGCCCGGCTCGACCGCAAGCACTTCGTCGCCGAAGCGCAGCGTGGTGCCCATGCGCTCGGCGCCGCGTGCCAGCACGTTGTCGAAGTCGGCGCGCTGCACCTGGTAGGTGGTGCCCCAACCCGGCGAGAACTTCTTCCTGAAATCGAACGCCGTACGGGCTTCGCCGTGCACGAAGGCGGCACCGTTCTTGTACTGGAAGCCCGCCTCGACCACGTCCTGCAGCAGGCCGGCCGCCTCGATGTACTCCATGCTCTGCGGCAGCAGGCTTTCGCCGATGGAGAAGCGCGGGAACTGCTGGCGCTCCAGCATCAGGACCTGGCGGCCCTGCTGGCGCAGCATCGCCGCGGCCACGGAACCGGCCGGGCCGGCGCCGATGATCAGGATTTCAGTGCGTTCGACAGCATCCACAGCAGTGTTCATCGGTGCGTCCTTGTTGCTCGATCAAATGGAAAGAAGGAAGTCGGAAAACAGGCTCAGGCCGGCGGCAGATCGTGCGGCGGCGGACGGAACAGCGGCGAGATCAGCCAGACCAGGCCGATGCCGAACAGCAGGGTCAGGCCGAACGCGCGCAACGCCGGGGTCTGCGACAGGCCCAGCAAGCCGAACGACAGCCAGGTGCTGGCCGCGCCCACGCACACGGCCAGCCAGGCACTGGCGTCGCCGCGGTGCTCGATCAGGAAAATGCCGTAGTCGATGCCCATGCCCAGCAGCAGCATCAGTGCCAGCACGTTGAACAGCTGCAGCGGCTGGCCGAACAGGCCCAGCAGGCCCAAGGTCAATGCGCCGGCAATCAGGGTCGGCGCGAACACGCGCCAGGCCTGGCGGCGGTAGCGCAGCCACAGCGCGCCGAACACCAGCACGATGCCGACCAGCAGCAGCCCGCCCATCAGCTTGCGGTAGTGGCCCAGCAGCTGCGAGAAGTCGGCGGTGCGATCCACCCAGCGAACGCCGGGCAGGCCTTCGGCGGCACCGCGCAGGGTGGCCAGCGTATCCGCGCGCGACAGGTCATCGACCATCACCACGCTGATCATCTGCCCGCCGACCTGGCCCACCCACAGGTGCCGGAACGGCTGCGAGGCCGGCGAGGCCAGGAACGCTTCGGCGGTGAGTGGCGCGTCCGCGAACGGCGGTCGCTGCAGTGGCTCTCCCACGGCCTCGGACACGGCCGCAAGCACACCCGGTTCAACCTTCGCAGTCAGCGCCGCATCGGCCTGCTGGCGCGACGGCGACGGCAGCCAATCGCTGATCGCGCGATAGCCCCCAATGCGCTTCTGGTTGGCCAGTACGCGCAGGCGTTCGGTCAACGCTTCCTCACGCTGCAGCAGCTGCGCCGCGTCGGTGCCCTGTACCAGGTAGAACTGTGCCGGGCTGGGCATGCCCAGCAGCTGGCTCAAGCGGATCTGCTGCGCCATCAGCGCCGGCGGCGACGATTGCAGGCTGCGCAGGTCGTCGTTGCTGTTCAGGCGGGCAATGCCGATGGCAGACAGCGCCAGCGTGATCACCACGAACACCGTCACCGGCCGGCGGCCATGCAACCGCGGGAAGCGCTCCAGCGTGTTGCCCAGCCACTGCGAGAAACGGGTCTGGCGGATCTCACCGCCATCCAGCCACGGGAACCAGAAAATCACCGTGAGGAAGGCGGCGGCCAGGCCGACCACCGAGAACAATGCCATCTGGCGCAGGCCCGGGAACGGGGCCAGGCCCAGTGCCAGGTAGGCCAGCGCACTGGTCAGCAGGGCCAGCCACAGGCCGGGCAGCAGGTGCCGCAGCAGTTTCCAGCGACGATCAGCCGGTTCGGCCTGGCGCGAAGCGAACCAGTGGATGCCGTAGTCCTCGGCCACGCCCACCAGCGACGCACCAAACACCAGGGTCAGCACATGCACCTTGCCAAACACCAGCACGGTCACCGCCAGCGCCACGCCACAGCCGATCAGCAGTGAGGCGGCAACCAGCAGAATCGGTCGCAGCGAACGGAACGCCAGCCACACCAGCAGCAGCACCGCGGCCAGCGAGCCCCAGCCGATCGTGTTGATCTCCTGGTTGGCCTGCACCGCCGCCGCTTCGGCGTGCAGCGGCACACCCGCATGCAGGATTTCCAGTTCTGGCGCCGCCGTCCTGGCGGCCAGCCCGGCACGTTCCAGCAGGCCGTCAAGATGGCGCTCGCCGTCAAGCTGGAACGCCGACCCCGGCGTATCGAACTGCAGTACGGCCCAATGCCTGCCCTCGGCTTCGAGCAGGCCGTCATCGCCCAGCCGCAACCCCGACCCCTGCGCCTGCTGCTGCCACCATTGCGGCCACAGCGAGAGCGGGTCTTGCCGCCAATCGGTCAGGCGCGGTGCGCCCATCGGACCGTACAGCGCAGCCAACGCCTGCTCGGCCAACGCGCCCGGCTCGCTGCCCTGCAGCTGCTCGCGCTGGGCCGGGGTCAGCAGGCGGTCGCGGTACGGCGCGTAGAACGCGCGCGCCTCGTCGAACCAGCCTCCGATCGAACCGCTGGGCACCAGCAACGCGCTGTCGGCATCCGCCGCCATCGCCGCAGCGAACGCCGCCTGTGCGCGCTTGGCGGCGGCGCCATCCTTGCTGCCCAGCAGCACCACCACCTGGCGCGAGCTGCCGTCGGCGATGCGCCGGGTGACGTCACTCAACAGGCGGTCATGCGCGTCCTGCGGCAGCAGGGCGAGGATGTCGGTGTCGATCCGCGACTGCTGGCTCCACAGGCGCCATTGCTGCGCACCCAACACCAGCAGGAGCACCAGCCAGGCGATGCCCAGCCAGTGCCACCAGCGCCGCAACCGGTCCGGCCCGTTCGATGCTGCCCCCTCACTCAAAGCGGCGTGCCTCGTCGGTGGTGAGCGTGGCCGGCGCTTCGCTCAGTGCACTGAACTGGATCTGCGTGCGGTCCTTGTTGGCCTCGACGATCTCGACCTGGCGCACGTAGCGGTCACCTTGCAGGGTCAGCGACTGGAACGCCTTGGCCAGCATCGCCGACTTCGGCGTCAGCCGCAGCCGCCAGCCCTGCCCTTCACGGCTGGCCGCCACGTTGAACTGGCCGGACAGCGCCTGAACGTCGCCACTCATCAGCGCGAACATGATCGCGTTCACCGAACGCATCGCCGGCTGCTGCCGTGCATCGAGCTCGACACGGGTGCTGCCATCGCGCTGGCGGCTGAGGATGCGGTCGGCGGTGACCACCACTTCGGAGGGGAACGGCTTGAGCGTGGTCCAGATCACGCCGTGCTGGCGCGCGACCACGAACTGGCCCTGCGAGCGCAGCGGGTTCTTGAAGCCGCTGACCTGCTTTTCCTGGCTGAACTGGCCGCGCAGCACGTCCGGCCGCGCCACCGCCTGGGTGATCGCATCGATGGCGGGGTCGGCGGCCTGCACCTGCGGTGCGGCAATGAACATCAGCGCGCACAGCAGCACGCTGGAAAGACGGGCAAGCATGTTCAAGGCGCAGGCACTCCCAGGCGTTCCCACAGTACCGGCGGGCACTGGTACAGCATTTCCCTGCTGGCCGCGTCCACCGCGACCTGGATGGTCATCGCGCGGGTCAGTACCTGGCCGCTCTGCGCATCGACGATTTCGTACTCGATCTTCAGCCGGTTCTCCCATTCCACGATGCGCGCAATCACGCGCAGCGCCTGGTTGAACAGCAGCGGGCGCACGTACTTCACCCGCGCATCGACCACCGGCCACAGGTAGCCCGATTCGAGCATCTGCGGGTAGTCGTAGTCGTAGCGCCCAAGCAGCGCGCAGCGCGCGATCTCGAAGTACTTGAAGTAGTTGCCATGCCAGACCACGTTCATCGGATCGCAGTCATGGAAGGCGGGGGTCAACGCAATTTCGCCAACCCGTTCAATAGCCTCATTCACCGGCATACAGCTCCCAACGTTGCGCGCGGATCTCCACCAGCAGTTCCCGCAGTTCGCGATCCAGCGCGCGGTCTTCTTCAACCAGGGCGATGCGCTGCCCCAGGTCGGCGTACATGTCGGCCAGACTGCCATGCAGCTGGGCGTTCAGGCCAACCCGTTCGCGCAGCGCCAGGCCCTGGCGGGCGGCGATCAGCATCGCGGCCACCACCTGCTCGGTCAGCTCGATCACGCGCAGGCAGTCGCGCGCGGCGATGGTGCCCATGCTGACCTTGTCCTGGTTATGGCACTCGGTGGAACGCGAGAACACGCTGGCCGGCAGGGTCTGCTTCAGTGCTTCTGCGGTCCAGGCCGACACGCTGATCTGCAGCGCCTTCAGGCCATGGTTGATGGCCGCGCGCTGGCCGGTGGCCGCCGACAGGTTGGCCGGCAGGCCATGGTTGTAACGGGCATCCACCACCAGCGCCAGCTGCCGGTCGAGCAGGTCGGCAACGTTGGCCACGGTGTTCTTCAGGGTGTCCATCGCCAGCGCGATGTGGCCGCCGTAGAAGTGGCCGCCATGCAGGATGCGCTCGCCGTCGGCATCGATCAGCGGATTGTCGTTGGCGCTGTTCAGTTCGGTTTCGATCAGCTGGCGCAGGAACGGCAGGCTGTCCTCCAGCACGCCGATCACGTGCGGTGCGCAGCGCAGCGAATAGCGGTCCTGCAGGCGCTGTTCATTGCGTGGCGGACGCTCGCTGTGCAGGTCGCTGCGCAGGCGCGCGGCGATGCGGCCCTGGCCCGGGTGCGGCTTGGCCGCGAACAGGGTTTCGTCGAAGTGGTGCGCGTTGCCGTCGCTGGCCAGCACGTTGAACGCGGTCAGGCGCGTGGCCATCCGTGCCAGGTAGTCGGCGCGCTGCCAGGCCAGGCAGGCCAGGCCGGTCATCACCGCGGTGCCGTTCATGATCGCCAGGCCTTCCTTCGGCCGCAGCTTCAGCGGGGTCATGCCGATCTTCGCCAGCACCTCGGCAGCAGGCTGCACGCGGCCATCGTGCAGCACCTCGCGCTCGCCGCACAGCACCGCCGCCACGTAGGACAGCGGGGTCAGGTCACCACTGGCCCCCACCGAGCCTTCGGCCGGGATCATCGGCAGCACGTCGTGCTGCAGCAGCGTGGCCAGGCCTTCCAGCAGCGGCATGCTGACACCGGACATGCCACGCACCAGCGACGCCAGGCGCGCGGCCAGCACCGCACGGGTCTCGACCGGGTCCAGGTAACGGCCCAGGCCGCAGCCATGGTAGGTGTACAGGTGGTGCGGCAGTTCAGCCACCAGTGCCGGCGGGATGTTCACCGTGCACGAATCGCCATAGCCGGTGGTCACACCGTAGATCACGCCATCTTCGCGCAGCAGGCGGTCAAGGAAGTCGGCACCGCGCTGGATGTGCGCGCGGAACGCCGGCGCGTCGCTCAGTGCGGCCTCGCACTGGCGCTGGGCCAGGGCAACCACGTCTTCGATGGTCAACGGTGCATCGCCAAAGCGGCACACGGGTACGGCGTCAGTCGTCATGCGGAGCCTGATCCCAGAAGGGGAAGAAATTGAACCAGTCCAACGGGGACTGGATGACCTGGAGTTCCAACCAGCGCGCGAAGCGCTGTGCCTGTTCGGCAAGTGCCGCGTCGCGCGAGCCACGCGGCAGCACGATGCGTTCGGCGAACTGTTCAAAAGCCACGCGGTAGCCCTCGCCCTGGTGCAGGCAGGCCATGGTGTAGACCGGGCAGCCCAGCGCCGCAGCCAGCACGTAAGCGCCGATAGGGAACGGTGCGCGGTGGCCGAGGAAATCGGCGGTGACACTGCGACCGCCCTGCACCGGCGTGCGGTCGCCGACGATGGCGACGAAGCCACCCGCCGCCACGCGCTCGGCCAGCATCATCGCTGTGGCCGGCCCCATTCCGGTCACCTGCACCAGCTCCACCGCCGCCAGCGGGTCCAGCCGCTGCAGCAGGCGGTTGAAGCGCTGCGCATGCGCGGTGTGCACCAGCACGGTGATGCGGAACCCCGGCACCTGTTCGGCCAGCACCTGGCACAGTTCCAGGCAGCCGATGTGCGCGGTGAGGATCAGACCGCCTTCGCGGCGCGCGATCTTCTGCAGCACCAGGTCGCGGTGCAGGTGGATACGGTTGGCCGGGTAGCGCCCGCCCAGGCCGAGGATCTTGTCCAGCATCGTGTCGGCGAAGGCGAAGAAGTGGCGCAGGCTGTCGCGCCGGGTTGGCGCGCGGCCGAGCACGCCGCTGTATGCCTGCAGCCGCTGCAGGTACTGCATCGAGGCCTGTCGCCCCACACGGTTACCCAGCCAATGGCAGGCCACCACCGGCCACGCGCACAGGCGGAATGGCCAGCGCCCGAACCAGCGGTGCACCCAGCACAGGAACAGCACGCCGGCCACCGACGTCGATTCGCCGATGTCGGCCCAGTGCGGGGCGTCCTGCGCGGTCGCCATCTCAGCGCTGCCCCTGCAGGCGGCGCCACAGCAGCCGCGGTGCGCGCCAGAGCATGCCGAAGAACAGGCGGGTGTGCATGCGGCTGATGCGCACGTTGTCGCGCCACACATCGAAGTGCGACACGCCATCGGCGGGATAGGTCACGCGCGTGGCCAGGTGCTCGACCGGCAGCTGGCGCCAGTACAGGCGCACCATCACTTCAGTATCGAAATCCATGCGCCGGCCGATGGTCTCTTCACCGATCAGGCGCAGCACCGGTGGCAGGGGATACACCCGGAATCCGCACATGGTGTCGCGCAGGTGCAGCGACAGCGTGTTGATCCAGACCCAGACGTGGGTGGCGTAACGGCCATACAGGCGTGCCTTGGGAACACTGGCGTCGTAGGCCGGAATGCCGCAGATCACCGCGTCGGGATGCACACGCGCGGCCTCGATGAAGCGTGGCAGGTCAGCGGTATCGTGCTGGCCGTCTGCGTCGATCTGCAGCACGTGGCTGTAGCCACGCGCGCCGGCTTCAGCAAAACCGGCCAGCATCGCCCCACCCTTGCCCTGGTTGGCGTCCAGGCGCAGCAGGTCGACGCCCTGGCGCTGTGCCAGCGTGCGCAGCACCGCCGCGCACGCCTCATGCGAACCATCGTCGACCAGCAGGCAAGGCAGGCCAGCGGCCTGCACACCGTCGACCACCGCCACGATGGCGTGCTCGTGGTCGTAGACGGGAATCACCACCAGTGGCGCGAACGCGGCACCGGCAACGGCCGGGTCAGTCCGCATCGGCGAAAACCACCTTGCCGCTGGCATGCACACCGTGGCTGGAGGTATAGCGGAAGGCCAGCACGTTGCGTGCGGCATCCCAGTCCAGCTGCAGGGTCAACTCATCGCCGGGGCGGGCCACGTGCTGGAACTTCACCGCGTCCATGCGCAGGAACGCGCGCGGCATCGCAAATGCCTGGCGGCCGAAACGCATCGCCCAGTCCAGCTGCGCAACACCGGGCAGGATCGCCGCCTGCGGGAAGTGGCCCTGGAACGGCCGCAGCGCCGGGTCGAGGGTCATGCGCAGCGTGGCGCTGGCGGCGTCGCGGCAGTCCCAGACCGGCACCGGCATCAGTGGCTGGAACAGCGCCGCCAATGCCGCCTGGGTCACCTTGCCCTGCGCGTTGATCGGCAACGCCTGCACCAGCCGCCAACGGCGCGGCCGGGTCACCGCGTCATGCGCATGCGCCAGGCGCGCGCCCAGGCGTTGGCCCAGCGCACGGCGCGCGGCGTCGCCGCCCTCCAGCAGCGCCGGATCGGCCGGAACCACCACGGCGGCCAGCTGCTCGCGCTGCCCGGGCAGCACCAGCACGCGCACGTCATCCACTTCGGTGTCTTCGCGCAGCGCGCGTTCCAGAGCATCCAGCGAGACGCGGCGCTCTTCGATCTTGACGATGCGGTCGGCGCGGCCCAGCAGCCGGAAACGGCCATCGGCCAAGGCTTCCACGCGGTCCTGGGTGCGCCACCAGCCGGGAGTTTCCAGATGCGCCGAGGCCACCGCCAGGCAGCCGTCGTCGATCCGCCATTGCACACCCGGCAGCGGCTGCCACGGCGGCAGGTCGGTGTCCCAGCGGCGCCAGGCGATACCGCCGGTCTCGCTGCTGCCATAGACCTCGGTCGGCGCCACGCCCAACCACTGCCGCACCTGTCGCGCCGCGTCCTCCGGCAGCGGGCCACCGGAGGAGAACACCGCACGCAGGCGGCCATGCAGGCTGGCCCAGTCGAGCTGCTCGGGCAGGCGCTTGAGATGGGCCGGCGTCGCCACCAGCACCGTGTCGGTACCGGCCAGCGCACCCACCAGGTCTTCGTGGAAGAACCGACGCGGATGGATCAGGCGGCCGGCGGCCAGCGGCCACAGCACGCGGAACAGCAGCCCGTAGATGTGCTGGTGGGACACCGTGCCGTGCACCTGCGCGCCATCCAGCTGCGCACCGAACGCGGCCTGCAGCGCTTCCACCTCGCGCGCCAGCTGGTCCAGGCGCTTGCCGATCGCACTGGGCTGGCCGGTGCTGCCGGAGGTGAACACGCACAGCTCGCAGGCGCGCTCGTCCAGCGCCTGCAGTTCGTCGTCCAGTGTGGCGTCCAGCGCCGCCAGCGGGCGGTAGTCGGCCGGTACGTCGCCCGCGAAACCGCTCACCTGCGGCTGCAGCGCCTGCAGCGTGGCCGGCAGGTTGTCAGCGGCCAGGAACACCCGCTTGCCGGCATGCCAGGCGCCGAACAGCGCCGCAGCGAAGGCCACGGCGTCATCGAAATACAGGGCCCAGTCGCGGCCTTCAGCCGCCGCAAAGGCGGCGCGCCAGCCCCGTACGCGCTGGCGGAAGCAGGCGTGGTCAACCATGTCTCCGTCGCACAGGCCGACGCTGCGCTGCGGCCGCGCCTCCAGCAGCAGCCGGTCCAGGGCAATCCACTCAGCCATGCGCGTGCGCCGCCTTCACCCGCCGCCGCACCAGCCACTCACCTGCGAACAACACGCCAATCATCACGTACGCCAACAATCCGTTGTAGAGCATCCAGGCCCGGTCCGACGCGTACAGCGCGGTCAGCAGGGCCAGGCTGCCGTTGAGAACGAAGAAGCCGCACCACACCTGGGTGACGCGGCGGGTATAGGCCACCGCGAACGGGGGCAGGTCCGGCTCCTGCAGCCGCGCCAGGCGCTCCACCAACGGCGGCCCGAAGCGCAGGCTGGTGCCGAACACCGCCAGCATCACCGCATTGACCAGCGCCGGATACAGCTTCAGCGGCAGGGCCTGGTTGAGCACGGTGGCCAGCACCGCCAGCAGGCCGGTGCCGGCGGCGGCGGCCCACCACAACGGCTGGCGCGTGCTCAGCGCACGCAGCAGGGCCAGGGTGAACAGCAGCAGCGACAGCCAGCGCGGCTCGAAGCGGCCCATCGCCAGGTACACCAGCAGCGGGTAGGCAAGCGAAATCGCTGCCACCACGACGGTACGTGCGCGAGCCATGGCGAAGCCGCCGGCGCTGCGGTCAGGCGGCTGCCTGGTCCGGCAGCAGTCCATGCACGACATCGACGATGTCCTGCACGGTGCGCACGGCCTTGAACGCTTCCGGCTGCAGGTTGCGGCCGAGCAGTGGCTTGAGCTGCACGATCAGGTCGACCGCATCGATGCTGTCGATGTCCAGGTCGTCATACAGGCGGGCCTCGGGGGTGATCCGGGCGGTTTCAATCTCGAAGCTGTCGGTCAGGATGCTGACGATGCGTTCGAACAGTTCATTCTTGGTCATGGCAATTCCTGGCGCCGTTACGACTGGCGGGCGGCGACGAACTCGCCGAGCGCGCGCACGCTGGAGAAATGGCGACGGGTTTCTTCCGAATCGGCCGAGAGGCTGACACCGTACTTCTTCTGCAGCGCCAGGCCCAGCTCCAGCGCGTCGATCGAATCCAGGCCGAGGCCCTCGACGAACAGCGGCGCGGTCGGATCGATGTCCTCCGGCGTGATGTCCTCCAGCGAAAGGGAGGAAATGATCAATTCCTTGATCTCGTGCTCAAGTGCTTGCACGGGGCGGATCTCCAGACAGGTCGAAATAACGAGAAAGGTGCTCGGTGACGCGGCGGGCTGCCAAGGCATCCCCCCTTGGCGAGTCGTCATCGGCCAGGAAGGGCGCGATCGGGATATCTTCGCCGATCTGCAGCCGAACGTGAAAGCGACGTGAGGGGACACGATACCACTTCTGTCCCTTGGTCAACGTGGGCGGGGTGCAGGTAATCCGCACCGGGGTGATGTCCAGCCGGCCGCGGACGGCGATGTTGGCGGCCCCGCGCTGCAGCCGCGGCGGCTGGCCCGGCACGCTGCGGGTGCCTTCGGGGAAGATCACCAGGGTGCCGCCGGCGTGCACCGCCGCCACGCAGTCATCGACCAGGCCAGCGCCATCGTCATTGGAGATGTAGCCGGCCGCCCGCACCGGACCGCGCATGAACGGGTTGCGGGCCACGGCCCGTTTCACCACGCAATCGGCGTTGGGCAGCAGCGAGATCAGGCAGACCACGTCGATCAGGGTCGGGTGATTGGCCAGAACCAGCAAACCGTCGCGCTGCAGGCGTTCACCGCCCTCGATCTGGTAGGTCATCACCCCCAGCGCGCGCATCAGGCGCAGATGGCTGGCAAAGGCAACCTGAACCACGCGGCGCGCCCGGCGGCGACGGACCACCGGGTCGCGCATCAGCAGCAGCACCGGCATCACCAGCACACCCAGCAACAGGCCACCCATGCCGAATGCGGCAAAGCTCAGGCCGGTGCCGAGCACCCGCCAGGCATGATCGAGACGGCGCAGCGCCTCAGCCACGGCGCCCCCAGCGCCAGCGCTGGCCTTGGGCCACGTGCTCCAGCCCCGGCGCACCGGACAGCAGGAAGCGGTGCAGGTCCAGCGCGTGCGGCAGCGCGCCCGGGGCGGTGGCAGTGGCCTCCGGCGCCGCCTCCCACTGCAGGGAGAGGGTCGGCTGGCCCGGCATCGGCGCCGTCAAACGCCAACACCAGGCAAAGAACGGGTCGGGTTCGTCGGCGAACGTCGAGTAAATCTCGGGAAGGCGCGACTCATACACCACCACCCGCACTTCGCCGGCGCCATCGGCGAGCAGACCGGCCGCTTCCAGGCAGGCGGTTTCGACCGTGGCCTGGCCGGCGGCCAGCGCCAGGTAGTTGCCACGGTGGCCGCGCGCGATCGAGTACAACGCAGCAATCGCGTTGTGCACCGACAGGCCGAACCCCGTCGGTGACAAGGGCTGATCGTTGGACAGCGCCCCCAGCAGCTCCATTGAACGGGCCACGTCGCCGTGGCGGCTGGCGAACACCAGCGGGACCTGGCTGTCCGCCCCCTGCCCCTCCTCGCACCAGCAGGCGGCTTGGATCGCCATCCGGCCCAGCCGCTCGATGCGCCGGCGCTGCATTGCCGGGATCTCGGCCAGCGCCGGCGTGTCTTCGCCAACCGGCGGATACGGCGCATCGGCCCAGCCCAGCCACTGGCTACGCTCGCTCAGGCCGGGCGCCCAGGCAGCCCAGTCGACGATGGAGAATTCGATCATTTAGCGAAGGTGCTTCAACGGGAGAACGATAGGCACGAGCCATTACGGCGACGCGCGGCGGCCCCCCAGTCCTGCAGCCGTGCGTCCGTCCAGGACGTCGCCGGCTGCCCCCCTGGCTGCCGGAAAGGAGCGCACGCTAGCACGTCCTGCACGGGGTGTGCAGGTTTCACATTCCCCAACACGGGAGCCGGCACCGGCGGCCCCGCTTCAAACGATCAGTGGTAACCGGTATCGGCGTGCACCTTGCCACGGAACACCCGGTACGACCACGCCGTATAACCGAGGATGACCGGCAGCAGAATGACCAGGCCAACCAGGGTAAAGCCCAGCGAGGAGGCCGGCGCGGCGGCCTGCCACAGGGTCATCGACGGTGGCAGCAGGTAGGGCCACATGCCCAGTACCAGGCCGAGGAAGCCGAGCACGAACAGGGCCAGGCTGAGCAGGAACGGCGGCAGGTCATGGCGCGGGTGGTTGGCACTGCGCCACAGCGCGGCGGCTACCGCCAGGGTCAGCAGCGGCACCGGCGACAGCCACCAGAAGTTGCCGTCGCTGAACCAGCGCGCCATCAGCCGCGAATCGAGGAACGGCAGCCAGCTGCTGACCAGGCCCATCGCCGCGATCACCGCCACCACCAGCGGCCGGGTCATCTGCCGCGCCAGCGCCTGCACGCGTCCCTCTGTCTTCAGGATCAGCCAGGTGCTGCCCAGCAGCGCATAGCCGGCCACCAGCGCGGCACCGGTCAGCATCGCGAACGGGCTGAACCAGGCGAACGGCCCGCCCTGATAGACACCGTCCACCAGCGGGATGCCCTGCACCAGCGTGCCCAGGATCACGCCCTGGGCGAACGTCGCCAGCAGCGAACCGAGGCCGAAGGCCACGCTCCACAGCCGGCGTGACCGATGTGCCTTGAAGCGGAATTCAAAGGCCACGCCACGGAACACCAGCGCCACCACCAGCACCAGCACCGGCAGGTACAGCGCCGACAACAGCACCGCATAGGCCTTGGGGAAGGCCGCCAGCAGGCCGGCCCCCCCCAGCACCAGCCAGGTCTCGTTGCCGTCCCAGATCGGCGCGGCGGTGTTCATCATCAGGTCCAGCTGCTCCTCGTCCTCGGCGAAGGGGGCGAGGATGCCGATGCCAAGAACGAAGCCGTCCAGCACCACGTACATCAGCACGCCGAAGCCGATCACCGCGAACCACGCCACCGGCAGCCAGGTCATCAGGTCCATGTCAGCGCTCCTCCAGCGGTTCGTCGGCTGCCGACAGCGGGCGCGCCGGGGTGTGGCTGCCGTGGTCCAGCGACGGCCCTTCGGCGTAGGGCTGCGGTCCGTGGCGCAGGATCTTCACCAGGTACCAGATGCCCCAGCCGAACACGAAGGCGTAGCCGACCACGTAGACACCCAGCGACAGCGCGGTCATCCACGCGCTCTGCGGGCCGACCGCATCGGCGGTGCGCAGCAGGCCATACACCACCCACGGCTGGCGCCCCATCTCGGTGACGAACCACCCCGACAGCAGCGCGATGAAACCGCTGGGCAGCATCCAGTTCCAGCCGCGCAGCAGCCATGGCGAATCGAGCAGCTTGTTGCGCCACAGCTGGAAGGCCGACACCCAGGCCAGCAGCAGCATCAGCGTGCCCAGCCCGACCATGATGCGGAAGGCAAAGAACACCGGCGTCACCGGCGGCCGCTCGCTGGCCGGTACCGAGGTCAGCGGGTCGAAGGTGCCGTCCAGGCTGTGGGTCAGGATCACGCTGCCCAGCTTCGGGATGGCCACTTCGAAATCGTTGCGCTCCTCCTTCTCGTTGGGCAGCGCGAACACCACCAGCGGTACGCCCTCGCCTTCCCGGGTCTCATGCCAATGCGCTTCCACCGCCGCGATCTTCATCGGCTGGTGCTTGAGCGTGTTCAGGCCGTGCATGTCGCCGACGAAGATCTGCACCGGCACGGTCAGCGCGGCGAATGCCACGGCGGCGATCAGCATGCGCCGGCCCGCTTCCACGTGCGTGCCCTTGCGCAGGTACCACGCGCCCACGCCACCAATCACGAAACAGGTGGTAATGAACGAGCCCAGCGCCATGTGCGCGAGGCGGTAGGGGAACGAGGGATTGAACACCACCTGCCACCAGTTCACCGGATGCACGATGCCGTTGACCATCTCGTAGCCGGCCGGCGTGTGCAGCCAGCTGTTGGACGACAGGATCCAGAACGTGGAGAACAGCGTGCCCAGCGCAACCATGCAGGTGGACAGGAAATGCAGGCGCGGCGAGACCCGGCCCCAGCCGAACATCATCACGCCGAGGAAGCTGGCTTCCAGGAAGAACGCGGTCAGCACCTCGTAGGTCAGCAGCGGGCCGATGACCGTGCCGGCCACCTCGCTCAGCCGCGGCCAGTTGGTACCGAACTGGAAGGCCATGACGATGCCGCTGACCACGCCCATGCCGAACGACACCGCGAAGATCTTCTGCCAGAAGAAGTACAGCTCGCGCCACACGGGCAGCCTCGTGCGCAGCCAGCGCCACTCGATGAAGGCCAGCCAGCTGGCCGTACCGATGGTGAAGGCTGGGAACAGCACGTGGAAACTGATGACGAATCCGAACTGGATCCGGGACAACAACAACGCGTCCAAGGGACGCCTCCTGCCTGCGACCGGTGGGATACCGGACCACTTTAGGAGGATTTCGTTAAAACGGGATGCGACCGGGTGACGCGCTGCTTCACTTTGTCGCAGGGGTCAACCGTTCTGGTAGCTGCCAACCTTGGTTGGCACACACGCCCAAACGCCGACCCAGGTCGGCCTCTACCCACCGCGATTGGAGCGGCCCCTTGCCCGGCGGGTGCCTCAGTGCCAGAAATACCAGGCCGCCGCAGCCAGCAGGGCGCCAAACAACAGCACCTGCACCACCACATAACCCACGCCACCGTCGCGCGACTCAGCGGCAATGCGCTTCTGCAGCGCCTCGCTCACATCCGGCGTGTCTTCCTGCTGTGCCTGCTCACGCAACGCCTGTGCCAGCGCGCGCGCTTCCGCATCGCGAGGGTCGGTCGGTGGATTCACAGCAGCTCTCCGGCGGTGGCATGCCGCGTCAGTTCCTGCTTCAGGATCTGGCGCGCGCGGTGCAGATGGCTCTTGATGGTACCGCGCGCCAGCCCGGTCACCTGTTCGATCTCGGCCAGATCGAAATCCTCCAGGTAATGCAGGCCGACGATCAGGCGCTGCGGCGGACTCAGCCGTTCCAGTGCCGCGCCGAGCTCGCGCCCGGCCTGCAGCGCCTCGCTCAACTCGGCCGGCCCGGGGCCTTCATCGCCGATCCCCAGTTCCTCCGGCGCCTCCACCGCCACCATCCACTGCGCTTCCAGTCGCCGCCGGCGCAGGTGCTGCAACGCCGTGGTGTAGGCCACCCTTGAGACCCAGGTGCGCAGCGAGCATTCAAAACGAAACCGATGCAGCTGGCGGAACACGGCAAGGAAAGTTTCCTGCAGCAGGTCGGCGACCTGGTCGCGGTCGCCCACCATGCGTCCGATCACATGCGCGCAGGTGCGCTGGTGGGTCTCCACCAGCTGCGCGAAGGCCGACTGCGAGCCATCGATGATGGCCCGCACCAGGGCCTGGTCCGCGTCCAGCGCTTTGGCGGGGGCCGCCGTCGCCGCCGTATCCTCGCGGCGACGGCCCCGCAGTGCCGACAGCGCTTCGCCCAGCAGGCTCATGCGCGGGGCGCCCCCTGTGCCCGTGGCATGCCTGCCTCAGCCCTTGCGCGCGGCAGGCCGGGTGAAGTGCCAGGCCAGCAGCTGGCCGAGGCCGGCACTGCCGACCAGCGCGGCAGCGGCGCCAAAGGTCAGGTCACGGGCCCCGATGGCTTCCAGCAGGGCCAGGGCCAGGGCCAGGCAGACCAGGCTGATGCCCCAGCGCAACGCACCCTGGCGGCGGCGCTCTTCTTCCAGCACAGCCAGCGAGCGGATCACTTCCTCCGGTACGTGCGGGGCCACCAGCTTGCTGCGCGCGCGCGCATCGGCAATGGCATGGATCGCGTAGGCGATGCAGATGAAGAGGGTGATCGGGATCAGTTCCTGCATGGTCGGGCTCCTGTTCGGTGGATGATGCGGGTTCAGGAGAATGGATGCGCGACCACGGCAACCGGTTGCGCCACTTTGCCAATGCCGCTGCCATGACCTGTGGCCCCTGCCCCCGGCCCGGACGGCTGCTACCCTTGCCCGGTTTCCTCTTCTGGTGCCGTCCGCCCATGTCCCGAGTGCTGCCCCTGTCCCTCCTGCTGTCGGCCGTGCTGGCCGCACCGGCCGCGCATGCCGCGCCGACGCCGATCACCATCGAACAGGCCATGGCCGACCCGGACTGGATCGGTCCGCCGGTCGAGAAGGCCTGGTGGTCGTGGAACAGCCAGCAGGTGGAATACCAGCTCAAGCGCAACGGCAGCCCGGTGCGCGACACCTTCCGCCAGCCGGTGGCCGGCGGCGTGGCCGCGCAGGTGGCCGATGACCAGCGCGGCACCCTGGACGTCGCCGATCCGGTCTACGACCGCAGCCGCGGCCGCAGCGCCTTCGTGCGCAATGGCGATGTGTTCGTGCGCGACCTGCGCAGCGGCGCGCTGACCCAGCTGACCCGCAGCAACGAGCGCGCCGGCAACGTGAACTTTGCCGCAGACAACGGCGTGATCTGGCGCGTCGGCCAGAACTGGTTCCACTGGACCGCCGCCAGCGGCGTGCAGCAGGTGGCCAGCCTGAAGGCCGAGAAGGACCCGCGCACGCCGCCGAAGGCCGACGTGCTGCGCGACCAGCAGCTGCGCACGCTGGAAACCCTGCGCCGCGACCGCGAGCAGCGCGAGGCATTGAAGGACCAGGACCAGCGCTGGCGCCAGGCTGATCCGACCCGCGCACCGGGCCCGGTCTACCTGGGCGCCGACGTCGAGATCGGTGACAGCGTGCTGTCGCCGGACCTGACCCACCTGATCGTGGTGACCAAGCCGAAGGACTTCGACGACGGCCGCACCAGCAAGATGCCGCTGTACGTGACCGAGTCGGGCTACGAGGAAACCGAGGACACCCGCACCCGCGTCGGCCGTAACGGCTTCGAGCCACACACCCTGTGGTACGTGGACGTGCGCACCGGCAAGGCCGAGAAGGTCTCGCTGTCCGGCCTGCCGGGCATCAGCACCGACCCGCTGGCCGAACTGCGCCGCAAGGCCGGCAAGGATGCGCTGAAGGGCGAGCGCAGCGTGCAGGTGATGAGCGACTTCATGGGCGGCGGCATCCGCTGGAGCGCCGACGGCCAGCAGGCCGCGGTGATGCTGCGCGCCAACGACAACAAGGACCGCTGGATCATCAGCGTCAATGCTGCCGACGGCCGCGTGCAGAACCGCCACCGCCTGACCGACAACGCCTGGATCAACTGGGGCTTCAACGATTTCGGCTGGATGGCCGATGGCCGCACGCTGTGGCTGTTGTCCGAGGAATCGGGCTTCTCGCACCTGTACACCCAGGCCGGCACTGCCAAGCCGCAGGCGCTGACCAGCGGCAAGTGGGAAACCTCGGCGCCGGTGCCGTCGGCCGATGGCAAGGGCTTCTACTTCCTGTGCAACCAGCAGGCGCCGCATGACTACGAAGTCTGCGCGGTCGACACCGGCAGCCGCCAGGTGCGCGAGCTGACCAGCCTCAACGGCGTGGAGGATTTCTCGCTGTCGCCCGACGGCCAGCAGCTGCTGGTGCGCTACTCCGGCGCCTACCTGCCGCCGCAGCTGGCGGTACTGCCCAGTGCCGGTGGCCAGGCGCGCGTGCTGACCGACACCCGCACCGCCGACTACAAGGCACGCCAGTGGATCCAGCCGAAGCTGGTGGCAGTGCCGTCCAAGCATGGTGCCGGCGTGGTCTGGGCCAAGTACTACGAACCGGAAAACAAGGAACCGGGCCGCAAGTATCCGATCGTGATGTTCGTGCACGGCGCCGGCTACCTTCAGAACGTGCACCAGCGCTACCCGGCCTATTTCCGCGAGCAGATGTTCCACAACCTGCTGGTGCAGAAGGGCTACATCGTGCTGGACATGGACTACCGCGGCAGCGAGGGCTACGGCCGCGACTGGCGCACGGCCATCTACCGCAACATGGGCCACCCGGAACTGGAAGACTACAAGGACGGCCTGGACTGGCTGGTCGACACCCAGCAGGGTGACCGCGACCACGCCGGCATCTACGGCGGTTCCTATGGCGGCTTCATGACCTTCATGGCGCTGTTCCGTGCGCCGGGCACCTTCAAGGCCGGCGCCGCGCTGCGCCCGGTGGTGGACTGGCACAACTACAACCACGGCTACACCAGCAACATCCTCAACACCCCGGACATCGACCCGGAGGCGTACCGCGTGTCCTCGCCGATCGAGTACGCGCAGAACCTGCAGGACAACCTGCTGATCGCCCACGGCATGATGGATGACAACGTGTTCTTCCAGGACTCGGTGAACCTCACCCAGCGCCTGATCGAACTGCACAAGGACAACTGGTCGATCGCCCCATACCCGCTGGAACGCCACGGCTATGTGCGTGCCGATTCCTGGCTGGACCAGTACAAGCGCATCCTCAAGCTGTTCGAGCAGAACCTGAAGTGAGCAACGCCGCAGCCACGATCCGGATCGTGGCTGCGGTCATCCTGGATGACCGCGGCCGGGCGCTGGTGGTGCGCAAGCAGGGTGCGCGCCGCTTCATCCAGCCCGGTGGCAAGCCCGAACCCGGCGAGGCGCCCCTGCAGGCGCTAGCCCGCGAGCTGGACGAGGAACTGGGCGTGCAGCTGCGCGCCGATGCCGCCATCGCGCTGGGCACGTTCGAGGACTGGGCGGTGAACGAGCCCGGCCACCGCGTGCAGGCACAGGCGTGGTGGGTGCAGGTGGACGGCACGCCGCAGGCGCGCGCCGAAATTGCCGAACTGGCCTGGGTGCCGCTGCAACCGCCGCATGGCCTGCCCTTGGCACCCTTGAGCGAACACCATATCCTGCCGGCCGTCGCCACCCGGGCGACGGCCCGCTGAGCAGGCGGGCGCCGACTGCAAGGACATCGGATGTCAATGTCGATCCCGTCGATCCCCTCGCCGCTTTCCCCGGCCTATCACGCCTGGGTGCGCCCGGTCGCACAGGCTTCGTTCTGGCTGTCACTGCTGCTGACGATCTACTTCGTGCTGCAGGGACTGGTGCTGTGGCCGCTGCAGAACCTCACGCTGTGGCGCCTGGTGGAAAGCGAAGTGCAGCTCCAGCAGATGCACAGCCTGGTCTGGCTGCTGGCGCACCCGGTGGCCGCGTCAATGATCGTCGCGCTGTTGTGCCTGGCCTCGACCGTGTCCAGTTGGGGCCTGCTGCGTGAACGTCGCTGGGGCCTGTGGAGCTTCGTGGTACTGCTGCTGCTGAGTGCCCTGACCAACTTCGCAGCCGCCTGGTGGCTGGACCTGTTCATGGGCGACTTCATTCCGTTGCTGGCCGATGACCCGGCCCTGCTGCAGGAACTGCAGCTGAAACGCTGGCTGATCACGCTGACCGTGGTCGGCATGTCGTTCGTGCTTCTCGGCCTGCAGGGCTGGCTGGCCTGGCGCCTGCTGCGCCCCGACGTGCGCGCGCGCTTCCACTGAGTTCTTCCGGGCGTGGGCCAGGGCCTCCGGCAGCACCCGGCGTTTTGCCTTTGATCGTCAAGGAGACGACATGCTCTCACTCGCACCGTACCGCCACTGGCTGGCCTGGGCGTTGCTGCTGGCCACGCCGGTGGCCGCGGCACAGTCACCGCAATGCGGCCTGTTCAAGGCCGACGAAGGCAGCAGCACGCTGCGCGTCAGCTCATCCAACCGTGGCGAGCAGAAGCACTTCGGCAGCGCACCGACCCCGGTCGCGTTCCAGCAGATCGAAGGCGAGCTGCAGCTGGTGAATCTGGAATATGGCCTGCCCAGCGCGCTGCAGGTGCGCGACCGTGGCCGCACCCTCGAGGTGGACGGCACGGTCTACACCCTGCAGGCCCCTGCACAGTGCGCCGCAGCCGCCGCGCCGGCTGCGGGCAGCTGCCTGGCCGATGCGGCGGCCTGCCTGGACAACCGCCACGAGGCGACCCCCACCGCGCTGGCAGCGGCGTGCCGGGAAGGCGTGCCCGGCATGTGCCTGCAGCTGGCCGATCGCTGGCATGACGAGGCCAGGGCGCCGGCCACGCCGGATGAGGCGCAGCAACAGGCCATCCTCGATACCGCACTGGCCGGCATCGAACTGCCCGTGCCGTGCCGGAATGGCGGCTTCAGCAACGAGACACCGGCCTGTGCAGCGGCGCTGGAAGCGGATCCGGCGCTGCAGGAGCAGATCGTCAAGGCCGCGATGGGTGCGGCGATGGTCGAAGCCGTGAGCTCCGTGCTGTCACCCTCCACGCCGGTGGTGGTGCCGGCCGCGCAGCGCCAGCAGCTGTTGCAGTTGTGCCAGCAGGTCGGCCATGGCGGCTTCTGCAGCCGCGTGGCCGAGCTCTCGTGGGAATCCGGCGACCCCTTGCAGGCGGTGCAGGCACTGGCCACAGCGTGCGCGCCCGGCAATGACAGCGCCGCCTGTGAGCGCCTGCCTGCGTTGCAGGCGCTGGGCCCCTCGTTGCGGCCGCAGCCGGCTACGGCGCTGCCCTGCGGCACCTTCCGCGCCGCAGGTGGCCTGATGGATACGCTGGACTTCGGCGATGCAGGACGGGTCGGCATCGGCTGGGACAGCCAGCTGCGTGCCCGTGTCGAAGACGGCGACGTCCGCATCCGCCACGACAAGGGCGGCGACTTCGTGCTGCGGCCGTTGCCCGGCGGCCAGCTGCTGGGCCTGGACACGTGGACACGCTTCCAGGTGTTCGTGCCGACCGGCGAGGGCGCGAGCACCTGCAGCCCGCCGAAACACTACACGGTGCTGCCGCTGCCGCAGGACTGCCCGCAAGCGCTGGCCAGCGGCGGTGCCGAAGCCTGCTGCGCGCAGGGCAAGCTGCAGGGCTGCAACATTCTTGGCAACCGTCTTGCGCTGTCCGGCCAGTGGCGACAGGCGGCAGAGCACTACACCACCGTGTGCCGTGCCGGCGTGCGCGAGGGCTGCGAGAACCTGGTCGCAGCGCAGGGCCGCAGCAGCGACGTCGACGCCCATGCGACGCTGGAGCGGCTGTGCGCCGCCGACCGCAGCGGGCGCCACGTCGCCTGCGATGTGCTGGACACCGGAAACTGGAGCGCCCTGGAGCTGGGTCGCGTCCTGCAGGAGGCGGTGGACGAAGCGACGGCCGAGGACGCTCCGGCTCCGCGCACTTCCAATCGCAAGCGCTGAGCCTGCCAGGTCCTGTCCGCAGCGTTGGCCGGGCCCTGCGGTAAAGTACGCGACATGAACGAATTCGAGCGCGTTCGCGCCTACCTCACCGAGCTGCAGGACCGCATCTGTGCGGCGATCGAGGCCGTCGATGGCCGGGCCCGCTTCCAGGAAGACCTGTGGCAGCGTGCCGAGGGCGGTGGCGGGCGTACCCGCGTGCTGCGCGACGGTGCGGTGTTCGAGCAGGCCGGCATCGGCTTCTCCGACGTCGCTGGCAGTCGCCTGCCGCCGTCGGCCTCGGCCAACCGCCCGGAACTGGCGGGCGCCTCCTGGCGCGCCACCGGCGTGTCGCTGGTGTTCCACCCGCTCAACCCGTACGTGCCGACCACCCATGCCAACGTGCGCTTCTTCCAGGCGCAGCGCGACGGTGAAGTGGTAGCCAGCTGGTTCGGCGGCGGCTTCGACCTGACCCCGTTCTATCCGTTCGACGAGGACGTGCAGCACTGGCACCGGGTCGCACGCGATCTGTGTGCGCCGTTCGGCGACGAACGCTACGCCGCGCACAAGCGCTGGTGCGACGAATACTTCTTCCTGCGTCATCGCAACGAAACGCGCGGCGTCGGCGGTCTGTTCTTCGACGACCTGCACGGCGATTTCGAGCGCGATTTCGATTATCTGCGCGCGGTCGGCGACGGCTTCCTCGATGCGTACCTGCCGATCGTGCAGCAGCGCAAGGACACCCCGCATGGCGAACGCGAACGCGAGTTCCAGCTGTACCGCCGCGGCCGCTACGTGGAATTCAACTTGGTCTACGACCGCGGCACCCTGTTCGGGCTGCAGAGCGGTGGCCGCAGCGAAAGCATCCTGATGAGCCTGCCGCCGCGGGTGCGCTGGGAATACGGCTTCTCGCCTGAACCCGGCAGTGCCGAATCGCGCCTGGCCGACTACCTGGTGCCACGCGACTGGCTGTGAGGGGCGGCCTGGTCGTGCCGGCCCTGGGCTCGGCGCTACACGTCAGGTGCTCTTCCGCGCGATGATCGTGATGTGCCCGGTCGTCTCCAGCAGGGCGATCTTCACGTCCTCGATCTGCAGCCCGCCCTGCTGGCGCAGCGCGGCGTCGAAATCTGCACGGCTGATCAGTTCGCGGCGGAGAACGCCCTCCAACAGCCGGCCATCACGCGCGATCACGGTGGGCTCTCCTTCGATCATCCGCTCCATGCGCCGATTCCGGGTGGTCAACCAGCCCACCCCATAGTTCAGCACGATCAGGGTGGCCGCCAGCAGCAGGCCACCGCCCAGCGAGGTGTCAGTGCCCAGCAGCGCGTTCTGCACCGCGTTGCCCAGCAGCACGATCAGCAGCACGTCGAAGGGCGTGATCTGCCCCAGAGCCCGCTTGCCGCCCAGCCGGACCATGCCCAGCACCACCGCATAGACCACCACCGCGCGCAGGATAAATTCCCACCACGGCATCGCCAGTGCGAACAGATCGGGCATCGTCTTCCCCTGCGGAGCGGTGGCCCAGCCTAGCACCTGGGGTCAGATCCCTTTGCCCGTCGGGCAAAGGGATCTGACCCCATCCGAGGTTCCGGCGACACAAATAAAAAGCCCCGCTGACCAGGGGGAGGTCAACGGGGCCGGGGAACGGGCACTTGGGGAGGAGTCCCCGTTCCGAGATCTGCTCCAGGGGATGGGAGAGATCCACAACAGGCATTGCGCCTGTCGGGAGTTATAGAAGCACTCCGAACACTAACGGTTCGTGAAGGGGCCCCATTTAATGAAATTCAATCGGGGCAACATTCATGGTCGAGTCAGAAACCCCCGACTCATGAACACATTCACGTCGTTTTCGGCCTGAAATGCCGTCAGTGCGCTTCGTCCCAGTTGTTGCCGACGCCCGTGTCGACCACCAGAGGCACCCGCAGTTTGGCCGCTTGCGACATGCGCTCCACCACCTGCAAACGCAAGTTTTCCAAGAAACCGCTTTCGGTTTCGAACACCAGTTCATCGTGCACCTGCAGGATCATCCGTGCCGGTGCCCCGCTGTCGCGCAGCCACTGGTCCACATCCACCATTGCACGCTTGATGATGTCGGCGGCGGTGCCCTGCATCGGCGCGTTGATCGCGGCGCGCTCGGCCCCGGCACGCAGGCCCTGGTTGCGGGCGTGGATGTCGTTCAGGTACAGGCGGCGGCCGAACAGGGTTTCCACATAGCCCTGGTCACGGGCCTGCTGGCGCATCCGCTCCATGAAGTCGCGCACGCCCGGGTAGCGGCTGAAGTACAGCGCCACATAGTCCTGCGCCTGGCCCCGGTCGATGCCCAGGTTGCGGGCCAGGCCGAAGGCGCTCATGCCGTACATCAGGCCGAAGTTGATCGCCTTGGCGGCGCGGCGCTCGTTCGGGGTCACCTCCTCCAGCGTGCGCCCGAACACCTCGGCGGCGGTGGCACGGTGCACGTCGGCGCCCTGCTCGAAGGCGCGCACCAGGCCCGGATCCTCGGACAGGTGCGCCATGATCCGCAGCTCGATCTGCGAATAGTCAGCGGCCAGAAGCTGGCAGCCTTCCGGCGCCACGAACGCGCGACGGATGCGGCGGCCGTCCTCGGTGCGGATCGGGATGTTCTGCAGGTTCGGGTCCGACGAGGACAGGCGGCCGGTAGCGGCGCCGGACTGGTGGTAGCTGGTGTGCACCCGACCCGTGTCCGGATTGACCATCTCCGGCAGCTTGTCGGTGTAGGTGCTGCGCAGCTTGGCCAACCCGCGGTAGTCGAGGATCACCCGCGGCAGTTCGTGCTGGTCGGCAATCGCTTCCAGCGCCTCTTCGTTGGTGCTGGGCTGGCCCTTCGGGGTCTTCACCACTGCCGGCAGCTTCAGCTCGTCGAACAGCACCGCCTGCAGCTGCTTGGGCGAATCGAGGTTGAAGCTGCGGCCGGCCAGCTCGGTGGCCTTCTGCTGCGCGGCCAGCATGCGCGAGGACAGGTCCTGGCTCTGGCGGCGAAGTTCGTCGGTGTCGATCCGCACGCCGTTGGCTTCGATCGTGGTCAGCACCGGCACCAGCGGCATCTCGATGGTGCGGTACACGCTGTCCAGCGCCGGCTCGGCCAGCAGCTGCGGCTGCAACGCGTGGTGCAGGCGCAGGGTGATGTCGGCGTCTTCGGCCGCATAGCGGCTGGCTTCGTCGATGCCTACCTGCGAGAACGGGATCTGCTTGGCGCCCTTGCCGGCCACGTCCTCGAACTTGATGGTGCTGTAGCCCAGGTAACGCAGGGCCAGCGAATCCATGTCGTGGCGGGTGGCGGTGGAATTGAGCACGAAGCTCTCGAGCATGGTGTCATCGTGGTAGCCCTGCACCGCCACGCCGTGGCGGCGCAGCACATGCAGGTCGTACTTGCCGTGCTGGCCCAGCTTCTTTTTCGTTGGGTCCTGCAGCGCCGGGCGCAGTGCGTCCAGCACCTGCTGCATCGGCAGCTGGGCCGGCGCACCCGGGTAATCGTGGCCGACCGGAATGTACGCCGCCCTGCCCGGCTCGACGGCCAGGCTGATGCCCACCAGGCGCGCGCGCATCGCGTCCAGCGCGTCGGTCTCGGTATCGAAGCTGATCAGCTCGGCCTGCTGCAGGCGTTCGACCCAGGCCTGCAGCTGCCCGCTGGTCAGCACGGTCTCGTATTCACCCGGCGCGGACAGTGCCGGATCCAGCGTGCCGGCGGCGGGCGCCTCGACGCTGCCACGCGCGAAGCCGGCCGCAGTGCCGCGCAGGCTCGGGGTCGCCTCGCTGGCAGCCACCGGTGCCGGCACAGGCGCGCCCAGCTCCTTCAGGGCCTGGGTGAAACCGTAACGCGTATACAGCTCGGTCAGCGCCGGCACATCCTGCTCGCGCAGCGCCAGCGTGGTCGGGCTGGCCTCCAGTTCCACATCGGTGCGGATCGTCACCAACTCGCGGTTCAGTGGCAGGCGTTCCAGCGCAGCGCGCAGGTTCTCGCCGATCTTGCCCTTCATGGTCGGCGCGGCCGCCATCACCCCGTCCAGGTGCTGGTACTCGGCCAGCCACTTGGCGGCGGTCTTCGGCCCGCACTTCTCCACGCCCGGCACGTTGTCGACCGCGTCGCCCATCAGCGCCAGCAGGTCGATGATCTGATCGGCGCGCACGCCGAACTTGTCCATCACCGCCGCGTCGGAATCCATGCGGCTGCCGGTCATGGTGTTGACCAGCTCGATGCCCGGCCGTACCAGCTGGGCGAAGTCCTTGTCACCGGTGGAAATGGTCACCTTCAGGTCCTGCGCCAGGCCCTGCAGCGCAAGCGTGCCGATCACATCGTCGGCTTCCACGCCGGGGATGCGCAGGATGCTGATGCCCAGCGCTTCGACGATGCGGCACATCGGCTCGACCTGGCTGCGCAGTTCATCGGGCATCGGCGGGCGGTTGGCCTTGTACTGGTCGTACAGGTCATCACGGAAGGTCTTGCCGGGCGCATCGACCACGAACGCGACGTAGGCCGGGCGCTCCTTCAGCGTCGAACGCAGCATGTTGACCACGCCGAACAGCGCGCCGGTGGGTTCACCCTGTGCATTGGACAGGGGTGGCAGCGCGTGGAACGCGCGGTACAGGTAACTGGACCCGTCGATCAGGACTAATCTGCTCATGCGCCGATTCTACGCGCCCGTGCCTGCACCGCGGCGACACGGCGCGCACACCGCGATGGGGCATAATCAGGGCTCTTTCCAGGCAAAGGCCCCCGCCGATGAAGACCCTGATGCTGGCTTCCCTGCTCCTGCTCGCTGGCTGCGCCAGCATGGGTGGCGCGGGTGCTCCCCCGGTGGACGTCAAGGGCGCGGATGTGTCCAGGCGTACCATGGACAACGGCGATGTCATCGAGGAATACCGTGTGTCCGGCCAGCTGCGCATGGTCAAGGTGACCCCGTCGCGCGGTGCCCCGTTCTACATGTACGACAAGAACGGCGATGGCCGATTCGACAACGACAAGGATGGCGTGTCGCCGGTCTACTGGAAGCTGTACAGCTGGTGAGGTGACCGGGTCGGATCCCTGCGATCCAGTAGATCCACGCCATGCGTGGATTCACCCCAGCCCCCTACAAAAAACAACGCCGGCACGCATCCTGCGCACCGGCGTCGGGTCCCCTCCCCGGGGAACGCTTCAATCAGGGGGTATGGATCAGCGGATGACCAGTACCGGCAGCGTGCTGCGCGCCAGCACCTCGGCAGTCTGGCTGCCCAGCAGTACACGGGTCACGCCACGGCGGCCGTGCGAGGTCATCACGATCAGGTCGCTGTTGCGCTCGGCCGCCGTCTCGATGATGCCGTCGGCCGCGTAGCGGTCCAGCACGTGCACCGGGTTGGCCGTGATGCCCTGCTCGGCGGCCTTGGCCAGCGCCGGCTGCAGCACCTTCTGCGCGCCTTCCTCGCGGTCAGCCTTGTATTCCGGGCTGTTCATGTAGCCCACACTCCAGCCCATGGCGTCATACATGCCCACGGCCCACGGCTCGGACACGGTCACGATATCGACCTCGGCATTGAGGTCCTTGGCCAGCTCCAGGCCCTTGGCCAGGCCCTTGTCGGCCAGCTCGGACCCGTCAGTGGCAATCAGGATGCGCTTGTACATGGTAGGGCTCCGTGGCGGTCTGCCAGATGGGAACAACACCATTACACACCGGATGTGGAGGCGGCGCCTTGAGCAGGATCAATCCGGCGCCGTGCAGCGGCCCGTGCGCGCCACCCGCTTGCCCGCCCCCCTTCTGTAGAGCCGAGCCCATGCTCGGCTTCGGATGCATGAGCCGAGCATGACTCGGCTCCACATTTTCCGCCCTCAGGCGATCTGCACCACGCGTGCGTTCTGGCACAGGGGGTAGCTGCCCACGAATTCAGCGATCGCATCGCGCATCGCCTCGAACGATTGGCCGTACATGTACAGCGCGGTCTCGCTCGGGCCCTGCCACCAGCTGCAGATCTCGCCAAGGCCATCAATGCGCTCGGACAGCTGCTCGAACACGTGGTTGGAATCGCACTGTTCGTAGACCTCGTCCGGCAGGTTCAGGCCATCCAGGTAGATGCCCAGGCCCGCGGTCACGCCGAAGCTGCGATCGGCTTCACCCGCGCCCTGGATCTTCGAGCCCTTCGGTGCACCCAGCTGCTCCAGCAGGTCGATCAGCTTGGGCACGCCATCGGCATCGACCAGCGCCAGTTCGATATCGCCGTATTCGACCTCGCCGTCGTCGGACATCGCGGTGCCGCCGCCGGTGATCTCGCCGACATTGGCCGCCTGCAGCAGCGCATCGAGTGGGTCCTCGAACAGTTCGTGGCGATGTTCGGGCTGCAGCCGGGCATTCAACGTCACGGTGACGTGCAGCGCGGGTTCGGTCATGGGAGCGTTCCTGAAAGAAGTGCCGCCTATTGTAGAGCCGAGCCCATGCTCGGCTGCTTTTCCCGCCAGAAGCAGCCGAGCATGGGCTCGGCTCCACAACAGCCCGTCAGCGCAGGTACGGGGTCACCTTGCGCTTGAGCAGCTCCACCAGCACCGGGTCCATGTACTCGTAGTCATCCGGGATATCCAGGCAGATCACTCGCTTCTCCTTCAGCCACGGCTTGTAGCGGCTGGACAGCCGGTTGCGGTGCGCCTTCTCCATCACGAACACCAGGTCGGCCCACTGCAGCAGCTCGGGGCTGAGCACTTCCTCGGCGTCGGCCAGCAACCCGGCTGAGGCGGTCTCGATGCCCGGCCAATCGGCGAAGACCTGCTCGGCGGTGGGGCTGCGCAGGCGGTTCTGGCTGCAGAGGAAGAGCACGTTGCGGGTCATGAGCGCAGCCTAATCGGGGTCGGATCCCTTTTCCAACGGAAAGGGATCCGACCCCTCGGCGGTGATCAGATCACCGTCAGGTTGGCGTAGGCCATCACCAGCCACTTGCTGCCGGCGTCGGCGAATTCGACCTGCACGCGGGCGTGCGCGCCGCTGCCTTCGTAGTCGGTCACCATGCCTTCGCCGAACTTGGGATGGGTAACCAGCGCGCCGAGCTTGACTGGCGGCGCCTCGATCGAGGCATGGCCCATCACTCGGCTGGCGCCCATCGAGGCCGGCCGCGAGACCTGCACCTTGGGGCGCACTTCGTGCAGCAGCTCGCGCGGGATCTCGCGCAGGAAGCGCGACGGCAGGCTGTAGTTGTCCTGGCCGTGGATGCGGCGCGATTCGGCATAGCTCAGCACCAGCTTCTGTCGCGCGCGGGTGATGCCGACGTAGGCCAGGCGGCGCTCTTCTTCCAGCCGCCCGCTTTCCTCCAGCGAACGTGCGCTGGGGAACAGGCCTTCTTCCAGGCCGGCCAGGAACACCAGCGGGAATTCCAGGCCCTTGGCCGAGTGCAGGGTCATCAGCTGCACACCATCCTCGCCGGCCTGCGCCTGGCCTTCACCGGCCTCCAGCGCGGCATAGGCCAGGAACGCGACCAGCTCGTCCATGTCCTCGCCCACTTCCTCGATGTCGTCGGCGCGGCGCACGAAGCGCGAAGCGACCGAGACCAGTTCGTCGAGGTTGTCGGTGCGCGATTCCGAATCCAGCGAATTGCGGCTTTCCTTGCTCCAGTGCTCGCGCAGCTGCGAGCGGGCCAGCACGTGGTCCACGCGCTCGGCCAGGGTCATGTGCACGGTCTGCGCCTGCAGCTCGTTGACCAGCCCCAGGAAGCCGGCCAGCGCATTGCGCGCGCGTGCGGCCAGCGCGTTGCCCTGGGTGACCAGCATGGTCGCTTCCCACAACGAAATGCCCTGCGCGCGCGCCTCGCGGCGCACTTCGTCCAGCGTGCGGTCGCCGATGCCACGTGTCGGGGTGTTGACCGCGCGCTCGAAGGCGGCGTCATCGTTGCGGTTGGACAGCAGGCGCAGGTAGGCCAGCGCATCCTTGATTTCGGCGCGCTCGAAGAAGCGCATGCCGCCATACACGCGGTACGGCACCTGCTCGCTCAGCAGCGCTTCTTCCAGCGCGCGCGACTGCGCGTTGCTGCGATAGAGCACGGCCACTTCGGTGTAACTGCCACCGTCGCGCACCCACTGGCGGGCGCGCTCGACGATGTAGCGCGCCTCGTCCATCTCGTTGTACGCGGCGTACAGGTCGATCGGCTCGCCGTCGCCACTGTCGGTCCACAGCTGCTTGCCGATGCGATCCGGGTTGTGCGCGATCACCGCGTTGGCGGCGCCGAGGATGTTGGCGGTGGAGCGGTAGTTCTGCTCCAGGCGGATGGTCTGTGCGCCCGGGAAGTCGCGCAGGAAGCCCTGCACGTTCTCGACCTTGGCACCGCGCCAGCCGTAGATGGCCTGGTCATCGTCGCCGACCACGAACACGTGGCCGGAATCGCCGGCCAGCACGCGCACGAAGGCGTACTGGATGGCGTTGGTGTCCTGGAACTCGTCCACCAGGATTTCGCGGAAGCGCGCGCGGTAATGCGCCAGCAGGGCCGGGTTGTCGCGCAGCAGTTCATGCGCGCGCAGCAGCAGCTCGGCGAAGTCGACCAGGCCGGCGCGGTCGCAGCGTGCCTGGTACTCGATGTAGGCCTGGCGCATGGTTTCCAGCCACGCATCGTGCGGTTCGGGCTGGATGTGCTGCGGGCGGCGGCCTTCGTCCTTCTGCGCGTTGATCCACCACGCGATCTGCTTGGGCGGGTACTTGCCGTCGTCCAGCTCCAGCGCCTGCACCACGCGCTTGACCAGCCGCAGCTGGTCGTCCGAGTCCATCACCTGGAAGCCTTCTGGCAGCTTGGCGTCCTGCCAGTGCAGGCGCAGCAGGCGGTTGGCCAGTCCGTGGAAGGTACCGATCCACATGCCACGGCTGCCATGGGGCAGCTGGGCGTCGATGCGGTGGCGCATTTCGCCGGCCGCCTTGTTGGTGAAGGTCACCGCGAAAATGCCGTGGGTCGGCACGCCATCGACTTCATGCAGCCAGGCGATGCGGTGGGTGAGTACGCGGGTCTTGCCGGAACCGGCACCGGCCAGCACCAGGTGGTGGCCGGGGGGAGCGGAGACGGCTTCGCGCTGGGCCGGGTTCAGGCCATCAAGCAGGTGGGAGACATCCATGCCTCCATTTTACGGCATCGCCGTCGCGGCTCCTGCGACCACCTGGCTGGCCAGCGCCTGCGCCTGCTGACGCAGTTCAGGCACCGCCAGGCTTTCCCACAGGCTGCCGATGCGCAGGCTGCCGAGCACGCCCAGCCGTGCCTGCGGCTGGCCACCGGCAGCACGCAGGCGGTCGCCCGGCACCGTGCTGTCCAGGCCCAGCCCATGCGGGCCGGGGCGTGCCAGGCCCTCGGCCTGCAGCTGCTGCAGCAACGGATTGCGCAGCGCACTGGCGCGGGTTTCCACGCCGGTGGCGTTGACCACGCCGCCGATCGTCCAGTGCTGTTCATTGCCGTTGGCATCGCGACCCGACAGCCGCAGGGCATCGCCTTCGCGGCCGACGCGTTGCAGGCGGGACCGGTGAATGCGCAGTTGGCCGCTTTCGATCAGCGCCTGCAGCTGTGCGTCGACCTCTTCGGCGATGCGGTGGCGATGCACGTCCCAGTAGCGCACCACATGGCGCAGGAAGCGGCGCTGGTCGGCCGCGTCGAGGCTGCACCACAGCGCCTGTCCATGCGGACGGATGCGGTCCATCACGCCCTGCCACGGCAGCCCGTCGGCCTGCGCCTGGCGAGCGAACCCGCGCAATGCGCGCAGGCGCTGGCGCAGGCGCATCGGCAGCAGCGTGGCCGGGTCGAACGTGGGCAGGCCGCCATGCGCATGCGGCAGCGGCAGCAGGCCATGGCGCGAGATCACGTGCAGCGGGCCGGTGTGGCCGGCGGCAACCAGCGCCAGCACGGTGTCGGCCATGCTCAGGCCGGAGCCGACGATGGCCACGGCCTGCTCACCGGCCAGGGTACGCACGCCGTCGTAGTCCCAGGCCTCGATCACATCATCGGCGGGCAGTGCCTCGGCACCGGCCACCGGCAGCGGCCGCATGCTGTTGCCGGTGGCGAGCACCGCCTGCACGGCGTGCAGCGTCTGGGCATCGCCAAGTGTCAGCCGGTAGCCATGGTCATCCGGCTGCAGGCCCAGCACCGGCTGCGCGATCACCTGCAGCTGCGCCGGGCTGGCCGCAGCGGCCTCCTGCAGGCGCTGCTGCAGGTAGGCCGCAAAGTAGTGGCGGCATACGTAACGCTCGCCCAGCACCTCGCGCGCCTCGCCCGGGTAGGCGTTGGCGGCCATCAGGTAGTCGAGGAAATCGCCAGGCTGGTCGGCAAACGCACTCATCTTCGCCGCCGGCACGTTCAGCAGGTGCTCCGGCCACGGCGTGGCATAGGCGATGCCCTGGGCCAGCTGCGAAGCCGGTTCGAGAATGGCCAACGCCAGTGGCGCCTTGGCTTGGCGCAGTACCTGGATCGCCACCAGCACCCCGGCCGCACCACCACCGATGATTGCCAGGTCCAGTTCGCCATTACGCGATGAATCAGTCATGCGCCGATTGTAGGCCATCGGCGATGACGGGCCGGGTTGCCGAAGCGGGCGATTGCCGCCGCCTCACATCAACGCATCGGCCAGCCGTGCGATGCCTTCGCGGCTGCGCCGCCACGTGGGGCGGCTGCGCCACTGCTGCAGGTCCAGCTGCCGCGACTCACGCAGGTAGCCATCCTCGATCGCACACAGCTGCTGCACCAGCGCGCGGTCGTAGCAGACCAGGCCGATCTCGGCATTCAGCGCGAATGAGCGGATGTCCATGTTGATCGAGCCGAGCACGGCGATGTCCTCGTCCACGCTCATGTGCTTGGCATGCAGGAACTGCGGCTCGTACAGCGCGATGCGCACGCCACAGCGCAGCAGCTCGTCGTAGTAGGCCTCCTGCGCCCACGACGTCAGCCGCTGGTTGTTGCTGGCCGAGAGGATCAGCTGCACCTGCACGCCGGACAAGGCCGCAATGCGCAAGGCGCTGAGCGTGGCTTCGTCGGGCACGAAATACGGGGTGACCATCACCAGCCGGCGCCGCGCCAGGTGGATCAGCGCCGCCACCGCATCGCGCGCATTGCTGTACGGATAGGCCGGGCCGCTGGGCAGCAGCTGGGTGGCGATGTCGTCGCTGCACTCGGGCACATCGGCGATGACGTCCAGGCGCTGGCCGGTTTCCATGTACCAGTCGCTGGCGAAGACCGCTTCCAGGTGCGCCACTGCCGGGCCACGCACGCGCGCCACCAGCTCGCGGTTCGGGTGGCCGGGCACGAACTGCGGGCCGGCCAGGTTCTGCGAACCGACATAGGCCACTTCGTTGTCGATCACCGCGATCTTGCGATGGTTGCGCAGATCCATACGCCCGCTGCGGCGCCAGCGCAGGCCACCGGGCAGCATCGCGCGTACCTCGATGTCGCGCGCCTGCAGGCGCTTGCGATAGGCGCGCAGGCCGCGCTTGGCACCCACCGCATCCAGCAGCACGCGGCACTGCACGCCCCGTGCAGCCGCACGCTGCAGTGCCTCGACGATAGCCTCGCCGACCGCGTCGTCGAACATCAGGTAGTACAGCAGGTGCACCCGGTCTTCGGCCTGGTCGATGTCGGCGATCAGCGTGTGCAGCGATTCGTCGTAGTCGGTCAGCAGATCGACGGCGTTGCCGTGCACCGGCATGAAATCGCCCTGGCGCTGCACCAGCGGCACGATTTCGGCGCTGGCGGTGTCCGGCTGCGGTGTCCAGCGCAGGCGATGCTGCAGCGCCTGTTCCTCGCGGATGACCTGCGAGGCCTCGGCCTGGCGGCGGATGCGCTCGCGCGACAGCCACGGGTGGCCAAACAGCAGGTACAGCGGCAGGCCCAGCAGCGGCACGAAGCCGACCAGCAGCAGCCAGCTGCGCGCCGCCCCCGGCGTGGTGCGGGTGGGAATCCAGCACAGCGCGACCAGCCGGATCAGCCAGTCGATCAGCAGCAGGTAGGAACCCAGCAACCACTCGAACAGCATCGTGTCGCCCGTCGGAAGGTGATGGGCCATTCTGCCCAGCAGGATTAGTAGAGTCGAGCCATGCTCGACTGCCTTTCGGCCCGACAGCGGAGCAGCCGAGCGTGGGCTCGGCTCTACAAGGGAGAGCCTCAATGCCGCACTGGCACCTCGCATAGCTGCCGCACCGATTCGGCGTGACGGCGGCCGTTGAGCGCCATGCAGGCGATCGCCTGCGCGGCCCGCTCCAGCTGCGCCTCCGGCAGCGTCGGCGGTGCGCCGTTGGCCAGTGCCAGGTGGTGGTCGCACAGCAGCAGCGCCATGCCCTCGATGCCTTCCAGCATGCGCTGCAGGCGCAGCCAGCCCAGTTCCAGGTCCTGGCGGTGTGATGGGGTGTTCATGCAACCTCCTTCAACGGATCTGGCCACCGTGAAAGTGGCGGACGATGCGTGGTTGCAATACCGGGGAACAAGCAACGGAAACCAAACCGGCGGGCACGCGGCCCCCACGCACCGCCCGCCATAAGGCAGAGCGGGTCGCCAGCCGCTGCACACGCAGAGACAGCGGCTGGCGAATTTACCGTTACTCGATTCCTCGGGATTGCAAGCCCGACCGCTGCAACCGCAGCGGCTCACCATCATGGGCACGGCCACGCCCGTCGTTCCAATCGATTTGAACCGTGCGAGGCGCCGGAACCGGTAGGAACAATCACTTATCGCATTCAGCCCTTCGCTCCAGGCATGGTGCCATTGGCGACAGCGTGCGCAGGGACTGCCCAGTGCCGACCAACGGTCGGCACCCACCACGGCAATGCAGGAAGTTCCCACCACCCGAATGCCAGACATGAAAAAACCCGCCACAAGGGCGGGTTTCTTCGCGGGGATCAGCAATCCGTGCGGATTACTTGATCTTGCCTTCCTTGTACAGGACGTGCTTGCGCACGACCGGATCGTACTTCAGGAATTCCATCTTCCCCGGGGTGTTCTTCTTGTTCTTGTCCGTGGTGTAGAAGTGGCCGGTACCGGCCGAGGAAATCATACGGACCTTATCGCGCTTGCCTGCCATGATGCTTTACTCCTCAGACCTTTTCGCCGCGCGCACGCAGCTCAGCCAGAACGGAATCAATGCCGTTCTTGTCGATGGTGCGCAGTGCATGCGCGGAAACACGAAGCTTGACCCAGCGGTTCTCGCTGGCCACCCAGAAACGGCGCTCGTGCAGATTCGGCAGGAAACGACGACGGGTCTTGTTGTTGGCGTGCGAGACGTTGTTACCCGTCTGCACTCGCTTGCCGGAAACCTGGCATACGCGGGACATTGCGCACCTCGATAGTAGTAGTTGTCAGCCCGTAGCCCGGGAGACGGCGGCCTCGATGGTTGCCCACCACACGTCAAGAGAATCAAAGGGTTACGCTGGCGTTGGGCGGCCGGGGACGTGCTCCCGGGGACGCCGCCCGGTAGAAAACCGGACACAGCGAGCCGCGCATTATGCACCGGTTCAAGCACTTGCGCAAGTTACCCACAGGCGGGGACTGAACCGGCAGGACCGGGGGCACTCCGCCAACCGGCATACTGGCCCGTACCACTGCGGAGCTTCCCATGCGGCTGCTGGCCCTGACCTACGGAACCGAAGGCGACACACGTCCCCTGGCCATGCTCTGCCATGGGCTGATCGGCGCGGGCCACGAGGTGACGCTACTGGCCGATGGCGGCACCTTGGGCAGCGCGCAGGCCCTGGATGTGCCCCACGCGGCCCTTGAGGGTGACATCCATGACGACGTGGTCGCCCTGGTCTCGCGTGGCAACGGCGTTGCCGCCGCCAGTACCGGCCTGGCACGGATGGCGCTGCAGCATGTCAGCAGCTGGATGCGCCAAGCCGATGCCGCCGCCGAAGGCTGCGATGCGATTCTGACCGGTGGCCTGGCGGCCTTCGTCGGCATGAGCGTGGGCGAACGCCGCAGGATTCCCGTCATCGGCAGCGGCATGATTCCGCTGACCCCGACGCGGGCCTTCCGCTCTCCGTTCCTGCCACCGGGACGCTCGCCGGGCTGGTTGAACCGCGCCAGCTATGGGCTGGTCAACGGCCTGATCTGGCGCCAGTTCCGCCGGCCGATCAACGCGGCACGCCAGCAGTTGGGGCAATCGCCGCGCCGCGCGCTGTGGTCCGGCCTGCCGATGCTCTATGGCATCTCACCGCAGCTGCTGCCGCTACCGGCGGACTGGCCGGCCGACCACATCGTCTGTGGCCAATGGCGGCTTCCTGATGCGCCCTGGACGCCCCCGGCCGATCTGCGGGTCTTCCTTGATGCCGGCCCGCCGCCGGTCTACCTGGGCTTCGGCAGCATGACCGGCTTTGATCGCGAACGCGTGCTGCCGGCCCTGCTGCAGGCGCTGGCGCCACGCCGGGTGCTGCTGTTTCCTGGCTGGGTGGGACTGCCTGCGATGCGCTTGCCCGATTCGGTCTTCGTACTGGGGCCGACCCCACACGAAGCGCTGTTCCCGCGTTGCGCACTCGCCATCCACCACGGTGGCAGCGGCACCACGCATTCGGCCTGCCGGGCCGGCATTCCCTCGCTGGTGATGCCGTTCGCTGCGGATCAGTTCTTCTGGGCCGATCGCCTGTGTCGGTTGGGCGTGGCACCGGCACCGTTGTCACCGAAGCGACTGGATGCAGCAACGCTGGCAGCAGCCATCACCTTCGCAGAAGCCGACGCAGTACGCGCACGCGCGGCGGCCCTGGGCGTGGCGATGAGCGATGAAGACGGGGTGGCCTGTGGCGTGGCGATGATCGAGCGCTGGTTACGGCCGATGTAACAGCGGGCAAGCCTCAGCGCAGGTGCGGAATCACCTGGGCCAGCAGATGGGCATCCTTGAGCGCACCGTGCAGGCCCCGGTTGCCGGGGATGCGCAGGCGCTGCAGCACATCGTCCAACTTGTTGCCCTGGCCGGGCCAGCGCCCGCGCGCCAGCTTCAGGCTGCAGGTGATGCGGCAGTGCTGGGCCAGCGTGCCGGGAATGCCGGCCAGGCGCAGCTCGTTGTCCAGGAAACCCACGTCGAAGGTGGCGTTGTGCGCGACCATCTCGCTGCCGCGCAGGAAGTCCAGCAGTTCAGCGGCCTTGCTGGAGAACAGCGGTTTGCCCACCAGCATTGCATCGCTGATGCCATGCACGCGCTGTGCGCCCCAGTCCACCTTGCGCTGCGGCTGCAGGTAGGTGTGGAACTGGCGGCCGCTGAGCTGGCCGTCGATCAGTTCGACGGCGCCGATTTCGATCACGCGGTGCCCCAGGCGGTGGGAGATGCCGGTGGTTTCGGTGTCCAGTGCGACGATGCGATTCATGCGTGGCGATGTTTCCTGTTGCGTGCCGCGATGATTTTCGCATGCCTGCAGCAGGAAGCCCTCCCTGTAGCCGAACCCGTGCTCGGCTCACGCGCGAAGCGCGGGCCTTGAGCGTTGGAGCGAGAAGCAGCCGAGCGTGGGCTCGGCTCTACAGGTGCGTGTGCATCACCCCAACGCTTCCACCACCCAATCGATGAACACCCGCAGCCGCTGGCTCATGTGCCGGTTCGGCGGGAACATCACATGCATCGGCATGGGTGGAAGCTGCCAGTCCTGCAGCAGCGGCAGCAATTCGCCGCGCGCCACGTGCGGCGCGGCCATGTAGCTGGGCAGCGCGACCACGCCCAGCCCCGCCAGCGCCGCCGCCAGATAGGCGTTGCCGTCGTCGAAACCGACCGTGTAGCGGCCCTGCACCTCGATGCGCTCATCGCCACGTTGCGCGCTGAACACGCGTGCGCGACCACTGCGCGGGCTGAGGAAGCCGACCATGTGGTGGTCCGGCCCTTCCAGCGCGCGCGGGTCGGTCGGCACGCCGAAACGCTTCACATAGCCGGGGCTGGCGTGGAAACCGATCGGCAGCGCCGCCAGCGGCCGCGCGACCAGTGCCGGGTCGGCCGGGGTGCCGCCGCGGATCACGCAGTCGACGTTGTCGGCGATGACGTCGACCTCGCGGTCACTGACGCCGATATCCAGCTGGATCTCCGGGTAGCGCGCCTGAAACTCCGGCAGCGCCGGTACCAGCCGCAGCCGCGCGTAAGGCCCCGGCACATCCACCCGCAGGCGGCCGCGCGGCTGGCTGGCTGCGTCACCCAGCCCGCCCTCCACCTCTTCCAGCTCGGCCAGCAGGCGGGCGATGCGCGGGTAGTAGGCCGCACCGTCGGCGGTGACGCTGACCCGGCGCGTGGTGCGGTTGAGCAGGCGCAGCCGCAGGTGTGCCTCCAGCTGCTGCACCAGCTGGGTGGCCGTGGTGCGGCTGATCTGCAGGGTCTGCGCCGCACGGGTGAAGCTGCCAGTCTCCACCACCCGGGCAAACGCCCGCATCGCCTCGAAACGGTCCATGGCGGGCCATGATTGTTTGGGATTGGCAATCAATCTAGGCTGATCATCGCGGTTTATCCAGACAGCACTGGCGCGGAGGATGGCGTTCTCTCCCACGGATTCCTTCCCATGTCACAGCGTGATGTCGTTTTCCCCACCGGCCGCCAGGCCCTGTACGAGCGCAACCGCTACTCGCCGGCGATCCGATCCAGCGGTTTCCTGTTCGTCTCCGGCCAGGTCGGCAGCCGCGAGGACGGCTCGCCCGAACCGGACTTCGAAACCCAGGTGCGCCGCGCCTTCGAGAATCTCAATGCGGTGTTGGCTGCCGCCGGCTGCACCTTCGATGACGTGATCGACGTGACCGTGTTCCTGGTCGATCCGGAGAAGAACTTCGAGAAGGCCTGGGCGATCGTGCCCGAGTACTGGGGCGAGGCGCCGCACCCGACCCTGACCGGTATCGGTGTGACCTGGCTGTATGGGTTCCAGTTCGAGATCAAGGTGATCGCGAAGCTGCCGTGACCCGGGTAGTGCCGGCCGCTGGCCGGCAACGCGGTGGGGTCAGAGCCCTTTCCGGAGGAAAGGGATCCGACCCCGCGCCCGGTCCACCTGAACGGGAGAATCCGACGTATTCCCGAAGCGGCCATTGATATTGTATCCGGCGAAAACCGCTTGCTAGCCTCCCTTCCATGCGCCGGATCACCCGCCAACTGCGTACGTACCTGATGATGCTGCTGATGGCGGCATTCGTGGTCGTGCCGGTGGCCGACGTGCTGGCCTGCGCGGTCGAACCGCACGACACCACTGCGGTGCACGTGGAAAGCAACGCCAACGATGCCGAGGGTGACAGTGACGGCAAGCACGCCGGTGCCTGCAGCCACAACCACTGCCACCACTCCAACCTGAGCCTGCCGGCCAGCACCCTCGCCGCCTTCGGTGCGCCGCTGCCGGCGCGCTGGATGAATGCCGGCGACGCGGCGACCTATGCGGTCGCCCAGGATGAATTGAAGCGTCCCCCCCGGGCGTGAGTTGAGCGCGTCCCGCGATTGCGGGCTCCCGTTTCACTCACAACCGGAATCCCCCTATGTCGATCCTGACACCTCGGTCGCTGCGTGCGGCCGGGCGGGTCGTCGCCGTGTTGCTGGGCCTGGCCCCGGCAATGCAGGCGTCGGCGCAAGCCGCCCCTTCCTATGACACCCTGCTTGAACGCCTGGACCAGCTGCCCGGCACCCGCGTCGGTGCGGCGCTGGCCGAGGCCGCCGATGCGCGCGCCGACCAGGCCCGCGCACTACCCAACCCTTCACTCTCCTATTCCGCCGAGAACGCCTGGGGTACCGGCTCCTATGTCGGCATGGGCAGGGCCGATACTGTGCTCACCCTGTCCCAGCCACTGGAGGTCTGGGGCCAGCGTGGCGCGCGCGTCCGTGCGGCCCGCGCCGAGGCACAGGCGGCCAACCTGCGTGGCGCGCAGAGCCGCAGCGATGTGGCCAGCCAGCTGGCGGTGGTCTACGCACAGGCGGAAAGTGCACTGCGCCGCTACACCCTGGCCGAAGAGGCACTGAGCCTCACCCGCGATGACGCCAACGCCGTCAACGCGATGGTCAAGCAGGGCCGCGAACCGCAACTGCGCGCGGTGCAGGCGCAGAGCGAAGTGGCCAACGCCAACGCCGCGCTGGATGAAGCGCAGGCCTTCCGCGATGCCGCGCTGGCCCGCCTGGCCGGTGCTGCACTGCTGGATGCGCCGGTGCAGTCGATCGACGACAGCCTGCTCGACCGTGCGCCGCCGCTGCCGCGCGGTGCCACCGATGTAGCACTGGCCGTGCGCATCGCCGAAGCCGAAGCCGATGCGGCGGGCAAACTGGTCGAGGTGGAGCGCAAGCGCGCCCTGCCCGACCTCAGCGTCACCGCCGCGCAGACACGCTTCCGCGAAGGCGGCGAGCGTGCCTACAACCTCGGCGTCGGCATCAGCATCCCGCTGTTCGACCGCAACCGCGGTGGCATCCGCGCCGCCAATGCCGACCAGCGCGCGGCCGAGGCGCGCCTGGACCAGCAGCGCCGCGACAGCGAGGCGGCACGCCTCTCGGCCGTGGCCGGTTTGAAGGCCGCCGGCAGCCGAACCCGCGCCGCCGATGAAAGCGTGGTCGCCGCCGAAGAGGCGTATCGCCTGGCCCGCATCGGCTTCGACGCCGGACGCATCTCGCAGCTGGAACTGCGCAGCACGCGCAGCGCTCTTATCGCCGCCCGCGCCGCCGCCGTGGATGCGCGCCTGTCGCGCGTCGGCGCGGAAATCGATCTTGCCCGCCTTGAAGGGCGCGCACCCTTTGTGGAGGCCCCATGACTCTCTCCCGTACTTTTCCGCTCATCGGCGGCATGCTGCTGACTGTGCTGCTGGCCGGCTGCGCTGGCAACGCGCAGACACCTGCCAATGAAGATCCGGCTGCGACCAAGGCCGGCACCGACGATGGCCATGGCCACGCCGGCAGCAGCAAGGAAGCCAAGGCAGAAATCGCGAAGGCGCCTGCTGACGCCGACGAAGGCGTGGTGCAGCTGACGCCCGAGCAGATCAAGGCGTCCGGTATCGAAGTGGTTGCCGTCGGTCGCGGCGGTGGCGGTTCCACCCGCCTCGCCGGTCGGGTGGAACCCTCGGTCGGTGCCCGTGCCTCGGTGGCCTCGACCGTGACCGGCCGCGTCGAGCGCGTACTGGTCGCGCCGGGCACGGCGGTGAAACAGAACCAGGCGCTGGCCATCGTGGTCAGTGGCGAGGCAGCGGTGTTCCGCGCCAATGCGCTGGCCGCATCCGCCGAAGCCGAGGCCGCACGCCTGGCCTATGGCCGCGACAAGGCCCTGGTCGAGCAGGGCGTGGTCGCCCGCCAGGAGCTGGAAGCCTCGCGTGCACGCTCGCTGGCGGCACAGGCCCAGGCCGCTGCCGCGCAGGCACAGGCCGCCGCCAACGGCGCGCCCGATGCCAGTGGACGCGTGCGCATCACCAGCCCGGTGGCCGGCATCGTCGGCAACGTGCAGGTCACACCGGGCGGTGTGGTCGCCGCCGGCAGTGCGGTGGCCGACGTCGCCGACCCGTCGATGAACGAGCTGGTGTTCACCGCACCGCCAGCGCTGGCTGCACAGGTCATGCCCGGCATGACGCTGGAAGTGAGCGTGCCGGGTGGCAGCTTCACCGCTACCGTCACCGGTTCGGCCGCCGATGTACGGCAGCAGGGCGGCGTCGCAGTGATCCGCGCCACGCCGGTGGATGCGTCGCTGCCGCCAGCCGGTTCGCCGGTATCGGCCGTGGTGGTCACCGAAGGCCAGGACGGCTCGCTCAGCGTGCCCGCCGATGCGGTGCAGAACGTTGATGGCAGCAGCGCGGTGTTCGTCGCCGTCGAAGGTGGCTTCAAGGCGCAGCCGGTACTGGCCGGGCGCCGTGCCGGTGACCGCATCGAGATCCTCGGTGGCCTGAGCGGCAACGAGCGCATCGTCGGTGCCAACGCCTTCCTGCTCAAGGCCGAGCTGGCCAAGGGCGAAGCCGAGCACGGCCACTGAGGAGGCAACCATGTTCAAGCTGATCATTGAAACAGCGGTGCGCCACCGCTGGCTGGTGGTGTTCATGGCGGCGCTGATCGCCGCCGTGGGCCTGTTCCAGCTGGGCAAGCTGCCGATCGACGCCGTGCCGGACATCACCAACCGCCAGGTGCAGATCAACACGGTGGCCCCAGCGTTGACCCCAGAGCAGATCGAACGGCAGGTGACCTATCCCCTGGAAACCGCGCTGGCCGGCATTCCCGGCCTGACCACCACGCGTTCGCTGTCACGCAATGGCTTCTCGCAGGTCACCGCGATCTTCACCGATGCCACCGACATCTACTTCGCCCGCCAGCAGGTGGCCGAACGCATGCGCGAGGCATCGGAAGACCTGCCCGATGGTGCATCACCGATGCTGTCGCCGGTCACCACCGGCCTTGGCGAGGTGCTGATGTGGACGGTGGACTTCACCGCGTTCGATCCGGCCAGGCTGGCCAAGCCCGGTGAAGCCGGCTGGCAGGCCGGCGAGGTCTACCGCACGCCGGAAGGCAACCTGCTGCGCACGCCGGAAGAGCGCGCGACCTACCTGCGCACCGTGCAGGACTGGATCATCGCGCCGCAGATGCGCTCCAGCCCCGGGCTGGCCGGTGTCGATACGGTCGGCGGCTACGTCAAGGAATATGGCGTGCATCCGGACAGCGCCAAACTGGCCGCGCATGGCCTCGGCCTGGCCGACCTGGTCACTGCCCTGCAGCGTTCCAACGTGCAGGCCGGCGCCGGCTTCGTGCAGCGGGCCGGCGAAGGCCTAGTGGTGCGTGCCGATGGCCTGGCGCTGACCACCGAGGATCTTGCACAGGCGCCGGTGGCCACCCGCAATGGCGTGGTGGTGCGCGTGGCCGATGTAGCCACCGTGGAACTGAGCCGCGCGCCGCGCCTGGGTGCAGCCAGCCGCAACGGCCACGAGGCCGTGCTGGGCACCGCGCTGATGATTGCCGGTGGCAACAGCCGCACCGTGGCGCAGGCCGCGGCCGCACGTCTGGAACAGGTGAACACCTCGCTGCCGGCCGACATCGTGGCCGCACCGGTGCTGGACCGCAGTGTGCTGGTCAATTCCACCATCAAGACCGTGGCCCGGAACCTCACCGAGGGCGCGCTGCTGGTGGTGGTGGTGCTGTTCCTGCTGCTGGGCAACCTGCGCGCGGCCACCATCACCGCGCTGGTGATTCCGCTGTCGTTCCTGTTCGCGGTGATCGGCATGAACCGCTTCGGCATCAGCGGCAACCTGATGAGCCTGGGTGCACTGGACTTCGGCATCCTGGTGGACGGTGCGGTGATCGTGGTCGAGTCGACGCTGCTGATGCTGGGCCAGCGCCGCGCCGAACTGGGCCGGACGCTGACCGCGATGGAACGGCTGCGCGTGGCCGCCGATTCCGCGCTGAAGATGGCGCGCCCGGCGGCGTTCGGCCAGCTGATCATCCTGCTGGTGTTCGCGCCGATCCTCACCCTGGAAGGTGTGGAGGGCAAGACGTTCCACCCGATGGCGGCGACCTTCATGCTGGCCCTGGTCGGTGCCTTCCTGTTCTCCTTCACTTTCGTGCCGGCGATGACGGCGCTGCTGGTGCGCGAGCCGAAGCTGAAGGACGGCGATGCACATGCGGACGACGGCGAGCACGAGACCAGGCTGATACGCGTGCTGCGTGCGCGCATCGAGCCGGTGATCCGCAAGGCCGTGGCGCATCCGCGCACGGTAGTGGCCAGTGCGGTGATGATGGTGGTGGTGGGCATCGGCTCGTTCTCGCTGCTGGGCCGCGAGTTCATGCCGACGCTGGATGAAGGCAACGTGGCGATGCAGGCGTTGCGCGTGCCGTCGACGTCGCTGGAGCAGTCACTGGCCATGCAACTGGCGTTGGAAAAGGTGATTGCCAAGCAGCCGGAAGTGGAAACCGTGTTCTCGCGTACCGGTACCGCCGAGGCGGCGATCGATCCGATGCCGACCAACATCTCCGACAGCGTGATCGTGCTGAAGCCACGCAAGGACTGGCCCGATCCGAAGTTGGCCAAGGACGCGCTGGTGGCCCGTTTCGAAAAGCTGGCCGGGCAGCAGCTGGGCAACAGTTTCGAGTTCAGCCAGCCGATCGAGCTGCGCTTCAACGAGCTGATTTCCGGCGTGCGTACCGATCTGGCGGTGATGATCTTTGGCGATGACTTCGGCCAGCTGCAGAAGGTAGCCGACCAGGTGGCGCTGAAGCTGCGTGCGGTGGAGGGCGCGGCCGACGTGCGGGTGGAGCAGATCTCCGGCCTGCCCACGCTGAACGTGGCGATCGATCATGTGGCGGCGGCGCAGTACGGGCTGACTGCAGCGGATGTGAGTGATGCACTGTCCACCGGCATCGGCGGTACCGCCGCCGGCAAGATCTTCGAAGGCGACCGCCGCTACAACGTGGTGGTGCGCCTGGACGATGCCGCGCGCAACGATCCGGACCAGCTGGCCTCGCTGCCGATCGCCACGCCGTCGGGGCTGGTGATTCCGCTGTCGTCGGTTGCCCGCATCACGGTCAGCGAAGGGCCGAACCAGATCAGCCGCAACAACGGCAGCCGCCGCGTGGTGGTGCAGGCCAACGTGCGTGGCCGCGACCTGGGCGGCTTCGTCGGCGAAGCGCAGGCCGCGGTAGCCGACGTGGCACTGCCGCCGGGTGCCTATCTGACCTGGGGTGGCCAGTTCGAGAACCTGCAGCGCGCGGAAAAGCGGCTGGCAACGGTGGTGCCGGTAGTGTTCCTGCTGATCGGCAGCCTGCTGTTCATGGCCCTGCGCAGCGGCAAGGAAGCCATTCTGGTATTCAGCTGCGTGCCGTTGGCGCTGGTCGGCGGCATCCTCGCGCTGCTGCTGCGAGGCATGCCGTTCTCGGTATCGGCGGCGGTCGGTTTCATCGCCGTCTCCGGCGTAGCCACGTTGAACGGCCTGGTGCTGATGCAGGCGATCCGCGAACGCCTGGACGCCGGCGACCTGCCGTTGCAGGCGGCGATCAACGGTGCCTCCAGCCGCATCCGAGCGGTGCTGACCACGGCGCTGGTGGCGATCGTCGGCTTCATTCCGATGGCGATCGCCAGCGGTTCCGGTGCGGAGGTGCAGAAGCCGCTGGCGACGGTGGTGATCGGTGGCCTGATCACCGCCACCGTGCTGACCCTGCTGGTGCTGCCGACCTTCGCAGCACGGGTGGCCAGGCCGCGGGCGGTAGGCTGAGGTGAGAGGGGGTCGGAGCCCTTTCCACGGGAAAGGGATCCGACCCGGTGACCGGGTCGGATTGCCGGCCAGCGGCCGGCACTACCCGGTACCGGTCAGGCCTTCTTGCGCTCGGCGATGTAGGCCTGGATCTGCTGTTCCAGCACCGGCAGCGGCACCGAGCCCTGCTTGAGCAGGGTGTCGTGGAAGCCCTTGATGTCGAACTTGTCGCCCAGCTCCTTCTCGGCCTGCGCACGCAGGCGCACGATGGCGATTTCGCCCAGCTTGTAGCTCAGCGCCTGGCCCGGCCAGGAAATATAGCGGTCCACTTCGGTGGTCACTTCATGCTCGCTCAGCGCGGTGTGGTCACGCAGGTAGGCCAGCGCCTGCTCGCGGGTCCAGCCCTTGCTGTGCACGCCGGTGTCGATCACCAGGCGCGCGGCGCGCCACATCTCGTAGGTCAGGCGGCCGAAATCCTCGTACGGGGTTTCGTAGATGCCCATCTCCACGCCCAGCTTCTCGCAGTACAGCGCCCAGCCTTCGCCATAGGCGGAGATGTAGGCGTTGCGGCGGAACTCGGGCAGGTTCTTCTGCTCGGCGGCGATCGCGCCCTGCAGCGAATGGCCCGGATCGGATTCATGCAGGGTCAGTGCCGGCAGGTTGTACAGCGGGCGCGACGGCAGGTTGTAGGTGTTGAGCCAGTAGGTGCCCATGCCACCGCGGCCGGCCGTCCAGAACGGTGCGATGTCCGGCGGCACCGGCACGATGGTGAAGCGCGCGCGCGGCAACGTCATGTACTTGCCCAGCTGGCCATCGGCGCGCTTGGAGATCCACGCGGCGCGCGACAGCAGCTCTTCCGGCGTCTTCGCATAGAACTGCGGATCGGTACGCAGGAAGGTCAGGAACTCGGCGAAGCTGCCCTTGAACTTCACCTGCTTGATGATGTCGTTCATCTCGCCCTGGATGCGTGCGACTTCCTCCAGGCCGATGCGGTGGATCTCGTCCGGCGACAGGTCCAGCGTGGTGTACTCGTGGATCTGCTGCCTGTAGTAGGCCTTGCCATCGGGCATCGCTTCGGCGGCCAGGGTGGTGCGCGCCTGCGGCACGTACTCGTTGACGAAGAAGGTGCGCAGCTGCTGGAACGCCGGCACCACCTTGCCGCTGATCGCTTCACGCGCCTGCGCCTGCAGCCTGGCCTGTTCGGCGGCCGGGATGCTGTTGGGCAGCTTCTTGAACGGCGCGTACAGCGGCGATTCGGTCGGGTCCTTCAGCTCGGCGACGGTGGCGATGGACACTTCGCGGCCATCCAGCACCGCGCGCGGCACGCTGAAGCCGCGCTTCAGGCCGGCGCGCATGTTCTCGGTCTGCTGGCCGAAGTAACGCGGCACGTCGTTCAGCCGTGCGATGTAGTTCTGGTAGTCCTGCACGGTCTTCATCTCGCGCCGGGCCATGAAGGACAGGTTGGACCAGAACGAGGAATCGGCGTTGAACGGCATTTCGTAGCCGCGCAGGCGCGTCTCTTCGGCCAGGTTGAACACCTGGTCGTGGTAGATCGCGTAGTTGACCTGGTTGTCCGGCGACAGGGTCTTCGGGTCGATCTTCTTCAGCGCGGCCAGGGTCTCGTCCCACACCTTCAGGCGTGCCTGCTGCGCGGCCGGGCCGACGTCGGGCATGCGGGTGGCGTTGGCGGGCGCGTCTTCGTCCTCGCTGGCTTCACCACCTCCCTGCTGGCGCCACTTCCATTCCTTCTCGTACAGCGCGCGGAAGGCGGCATCTGCGGGCGATTCGGTGGCCACGCTTGCGGGCGCGGCGGCGGCGGTGGGCGCAGCGGCCGAGGCCACGGTGGGGGCGGACAGGGCGAGCAGCAGGGCAACGGCAAGGCGGGTTTTCACGAGCACAGGTTCCCGGGAAGGCAGGCCCCGATGATGGCACCGCCCACGGCTCATGGCATGGGACGAAGGTCCTGCCTGCAGCGCAGGCAGGACCGGGAACCGGCCGCAGGCCGGGGCCCCAGCGCCGAAGGCGCGTGGTAGAGCCGACTGCTAGTCGGCTGCTCTTCGGCCAGACGTGGCAAAGAAAGCCCGCGCTCCGCGCGAAAGTCGACTGACAGTCGACTCTACCCACGGCAGACCGCATCCCGGCGCAGCCTCAGTGACTGGCCCTGTCGCGCTTCCAGCCGCGGTGCTTGATATCCAGGTGCAGGCTGTACAGGGCGGTAAACGCCGGGAACAGGTTCTGCAGCACGCCCACCGAGTCCTGCTTGGCCGAGAACAGGAAGTAGCTCAGCGTCATCAGGCTGCCGATCACGCTCATGTACCAGAACAGGCGCGGGATGACCGGCTTGCCGGCGCGCTTGGAGGCGATGAACTGGACCAGCCAGCGGCCGCCGAACATCAGTGCGCCGGTGTAGCCGATCAGCTTCCAGCCGGTCACATGCAGGCCGGTCCAGTACAGCCAGGTCAAGGGCTGATCCAGCCAGTGCAGCTCCAGATCCATCAGCGCTCCTCCACCGCGGTGCGCTTGCTTCGGGTGATCAGCCAGGCCACGCCACGCAGGTCGCGGATGCCGACCAGCGCACGGCCGAGGTTGTTGTACTTGGACACGCCGGCGGTGCGGTGGCGGTGGTTGACCGGCACGCTGATGGTCTTCCAGCCGGCACGCTGCATCAGCGCCGGCAGGTAGCGATGCATGTGGTCGAAGTACGGCAGGTCGAGGAACGCGCTGCGTTCGAACAGCTTGATGCCGCAACCGGTGTCGGGCGTGTCATCGCGCAGCATGCGCGCACGGATGGCGTTGGCCCACTTGCTGGCCCAGCGCTTGCTGCCGCTGTCCTGGCGGTTGACGCGCCAGCCGGCGAACAGCTTCACCTGCGCCTCGGCGGCGTCGCGTGCGGCGAGCAGCTTGGGAATATCGGCCGGATCGTTCTGGCCATCGCCATCCAGGGTGGCGATCCACGGCGCCCGCGCATGCTTGACGCCGGTCCGCACGGCGGTGCTCTGCCCGCTCTGGTTCACATGGTGCAGCACCCGCAGTTCCGGCGTGGTCGCCTTCAGTCCCTGCAACACGGCCAGGGTGTCATCGCGCGAGTGATCGTCGATGTAGACGATCTCGAACGGCAGCCGGCCACGCAGCGCAGCGGTGATTTCGGCGACCAGCGGGGCAACATTGTCGCGCTCGTTGAACACCGGGACGACAACGGAAAGCTCGGGTTGGCTCATAAGGCACTCGGCCAAAGGGGGGACAAAGACCGCGCATTCTCCGAAACCGAGGTTATCCGAAGATGAACCCGGCGGCGTGAGGATCCGTCCTCAGGCGCGATCACCAAAATACTCGCGGCACCACTGCACCACAGGCGGCAGGCCTTGTTCGATCGGGGTCACCGCATCGAAGCCGAAAGCGTCATGTGCGCGCCGGGTATCGGCCATCGTGCGCACCATGTCGCCGGGCTGCATGGGCTTGTAGACCTTCTGCGCGGGGCGGCCGGCGGCCTGCTCGATCACGCTGATGAAGCGCTCCAGCTCGACCGGCGTATGGTTGCCGAGGTTGAACACCCGGTGCGGCACCGGACCGTCGGCCGGATGCGCGAGGGCGCCGAGGATACCGGAGACGATGTCGGAGACATGTGTGAAATCGCGCTGCATGCGGCCTTCGTTGAACACGTCGATCGGCCGACCGGCCAGCACCGCGCGCGAGAACAGCAGCGGTGCCATGTCCGGCCGGCCCCACGGGCCATACACGGTGAAGAAGCGCAGCCCGGTGGCATGCAGGCCGTACAGCTGCGCGTAGGTGTAGGCCATCAGCTCGTTGGCGGCCTTGGTCGCCGCGTACAGCGAGCGCGGCTGGTCCACGCGCTGGTCTTCGGAGAACGGCGGCGTGGCCGAATCGCCGTAGACCGAACTGCTGGAGGCGTACACCAGGTGCTGCACGCCACGGTGGCGGCACAGCTCGAGCATGTTGACGAAGCCGACCAGGTTGCTGTCGACGTAGGCATGCGGGTTTTCCAGCGAATAGCGCACGCCGGCCTGCGCGGCCAGGTGGATCACCGCGGTCGGCTGCACCTCGTCGAACAGCGCGGCCAGGCCTTCGCGGTCGGTCAGGTCCAGGGTGCGCAGGTCAAGCGCCGGACACAGCGCGGCCACGCGGTCACGCTTGATCTGCGGGTCGTAGTAATCGTTGAAGTTGTCCAGACCGACCACGGCCCGGCCGGCCTCCAGCAGCGCGCGGGCGGTGTAGGCACCGATGAAGCCGGCAGCGCCGGTGAGCAGGATGGTCATCGCGGGTCTCGATCAAAGCACCCCGCTGCCATCGGCGTGGCCGACGTCGCGGGGATGCGTCGGCCGGCGTGATGTGGCGCCGGGCTCAGCCCTGGCGCGTGCGCAGTTTTTCCAGCACGCCGTCCAGGGTGTCCAGGTCGGTGTAGTGGATGATCAGCTTGCCCTTGCCGCCACGGCCGTGGCTGATCGCCACCTTGGCGCCGAGCGCTTCGGACAGCTCGGTTTCCAGCGAGGCGATGTCGGCCTGCTGCACCTTCGGCGTGGCCACCGGACGGCTGCTCGGCACCTTGCCGGCGGCGAAGGCCTGCGCGCGCCGCTCGACCTCGCGCACCGACCAGCCTTCGTCGGCCGCTTCCTGGGCCAGCTTGCCGGCCAGTTCGGGGGCCAGGGTCAGCAGCGCACGGGCATGCCCCATTTCCAGGCGGCGGGTTTCCAGCAGCAGGCGGATCGCCACCGGCAGTTCCAGCAGGCGCAGCAGGTTGGACACCGCCGCGCGCGAGCGGCCGACGGCCTCGGCGGCCTCGGCATGGGTGAGGGTGAACTCGCTGATCAGGCGCTGCAGCGCTTCGGCTTCTTCCAGCGGGTTGAGGTCTTCGCGCTGGATGTTCTCGATCAGCGCCATCGCGATGACGGTGCGGTCTTCCAGCTCGCGCACCACCACCGGCACTTCGTCCAGCCCGGCCAGCTGCGATGCGCGCCAGCGGCGTTCACCGGCGACGATTTCGTAGTTGCCCGCCGGCAGCTGGCGCACCAGGATCGGCTGGATCACGCCCTGCGACTTGATCGAGTCGGCCAGCTCGGACAGCTTGCCCTCGTCCATTTCGCGGCGCGGCTGGTATTTGCCCGGCTGCAGCTGGCCGACCGGCAACTTGCGCAGCACTTCCCCCGGCAGCGGCTCGATCACCGCCGTGGTGGCCTGCACCTGGCTGACCGCGCCCTTCGGGCCCAGCAGCGCGTCCAGGCCACGGCCGAGGCCTCGCTTCTTGGCTGCCGGCTTGCTGCTGGTCATCAGACGGTCTCCACGGCCTTGGTGGCCTTGTTGCGTTCGTTGTTGCGGCGGATGATCTCGCCGGCCAGGCCCAGGTAGGCCACGCCACCGCGCGAGGCGCGGTCGTAGCCGACGATGCTCTGGCCATGGCTGGGTGCCTCGGCCAGGCGCACGTTGCGCGGCACGATGGTGCGGAACACGCGATCGCCGAAGTGCTCGGTGAGCTCGGCCGACACCGCGTTGGCCAGGTTGTTGCGCACATCGAACATGGTGCGCAGCACGCCTTCGATCTCCAGCGCCGGATTGAGGTCGGCACGCAGCGCTTCGATGGTTTCCACCAGCGCGCTCAGGCCTTCCAGGGCGTAGTACTCGCACTGCATCGGCACGATCACCGAATCGGCGGCGGCCAGCGCGTTGAGCGTCAGCAGCGACAGCGCCGGCGGGCAGTCGATCAGGATGTAGTCGTACTCGTCGCGGATCGGTGCCAGCGCGCGCTTCAGCCGCTGCTCGCGCTCGCTCTGCGCCATCAGCTGGATCTCGGCGGCGGTCAGGTCGATGTTGCCGGGCAACAGGTCGTAGCCTTCGGCGGTCTGCACGCGTACATCGGCGGCGCTGGACTCGCCCAGCAGCAGATCGTAGGTGGAGGCGGCCAGCTCACGCTTGTCCACGCCGCTGCCCATGGTCGCGTTGCCCTGCGAATCGAGGTCGACCAGCAGCACACGCTTGGGTGCATTGGCCAGGGAAGCGGCCAGGTTGACGGCGGTCGTGGTCTTGCCGACGCCACCCTTCTGGTTGGCGATGGCGATGATGCGGGCCATGCGGGTGTGCCTCGTCGACGGATGGTTGGGACCGGTCATTATGCGTACAACCGGCCCCTTGCGGAAATCGTGGATCGCCAACCCGTTGTTCCACAAAGGGCTGGCGGCGGGAATCAGGGACCTGTAACGGTGACCAGGTGGCGTTCGCCGGCCAGGCCGGGCACGCTCAGCGGGGTCACCTCGCGCACCTGCCAGCCCGCCGGCAGTTCCGCGATCTCCTCATGCGGGTAGACGCCCTTCATGGCCAGCAGCACGCCACCGGGGCGCAGCAGATGGCCACCGACGCGGACGATGCCGGCCAGGGTATCCATTGCGCGCGCGGTCAGCTGGTCGTAACGGCCGGCCTCGTCCAGCGCCTCGGCGCGCGATTCGGCCACGCGGGCATTGCCCAGGCCGAGCTGGCGCACGGCCTCGCGCATGAAGCGCGCCTTCTTGCCATTGCTCTCGACCAGGGTCACCTGCAGGCCCGGGCAGGCGATGGCCAGCGGGATGCCGGGCAGCCCGGGCCCGGTGCCGAGGTCGGCCAGGCTGCCATCGGCCACGAACGGCTGCATCGCCAGCGAGTCGAGCAGGTGGCGGGTGACCATCTCCTGCGGGTCGCGGATGGCGGTGAGGTTGTAGGTGCCGTTCCAGCGGTGCAGCAGGGCCAGGTAGCGCAGCAGCGGCGGCGCCAGCGCGGCATCCAGGCCCATGCTGGCCAGGCCCTGTTCCAGCGTGGCAGCCACGCTGGCGGGAAGTGGGTGTTCGCTCATGCCGGCATTATCGCCGGTTTTGCGCGCTGATTCCCCGCCTCAGTGCGGATACCAGGCCAACGCCGCCCGGAACTGACCGGTGGCCTGCCATTCGTGCAGGTGCCAGCGCGCGGCCTCGCCCAGTTCCGGGTCGCACCAGCGCAGGTGCAGGGCGCCATCGGCCCCCGGCGCCAGCTGCAGGCGGTGCAGGCCGAACGAGATACCCTGGCCGTGCGCCTTCAGCATCGCTTCCTTGGCGCACCACACGCGGAAGAACCAGTGTTCGCGGTCGGCCTGGTCCAGGCTTTCCAGCCACGCCACCTCCTCCGGGTGGAAGAAGCGCTGCACGATCTCCAGCAGGCGGGCGCGCGGCCGCAGCAGTTCCAGGTCCACGCCCAGCCGCACGCCTTCGCCCAGCGCCACCAGCAGCACCTCGCCGCTGTGGCTCCAGCCAGTGCCGTAGTGGGCCAATGCGCCGCTCAGTTCCGGCCGGCCCTTGTCATCGCGGACCAGCGGCAGCGTCTCCGGATCGGCCCCGAGGGCCTGCGCCAGCACCTGCCGTGCCTGCGGTTCGCCGCGATGGCCGGGCACGTGCGGGCGCCGCCAGACCGTCACCGGACCAAAGCGCCACGGGCCGTCGAGGGTGGCTGGCAGGCTCATGCGCACGCGCCCGTCACACGATTGCACGACGGGTTCACGGCCGTGCGCGTCAACTGGTCACCGTTCCCCACCGGAGGTTCGATCATGGGCATCATCATCTGGCTGATCGTCGGCGGCATCGTAGGCTGGCTGGCCAGCATCATCATGAAGCGCGATGCCCAGCAGGGCATCATCCTCAACATCGTGGTCGGCATCGTCGGCGCGCTGATTTCCGGCTGGCTGTTCGGCGGCGGCATCAACGAAGCGATCACCATTCGAACCTTCCTGTTCTCGCTGATCGGTGCGGTGATCCTGCTGGCGATCGTCAACCTGTTCACCCGCAAGAGCATACGCTGACGCGGCGGTAACGCCGGCCGCTGGCCGGCGGGCCTTTCAGAACGGGCCCGGCAATCGCCGGGCCTCGTTCATTCAACCGATCTGTACCCACGCCGGCGCATGGTCGCTCGGGCGTTCCCAGGTGCGCGGCTCGCGGTCGATGCCCGAGGCCACCGCACCGCTCTTCAGCGCATCGGAGACCAGGGTCAGGTCGATGCGCAGGCCGAGGTTGCGGCGGAAACCGGCCGCCCGGTAATCCCACCAGCTGAAGGTACCCGCCTCGTCGTTGTGCAGGCGGAAGCCATCGTGCAGGCCCAGCTGCAGCAGCTTGGTGAGCGCGCCGCGCTCGGCGGTGGAGGTCAGGATGTGGTTGTCGTTCCACACCTCCGGGTCGTGCACGTCGCGGGCGTCCGGGGCGATGTTGAAGTCGCCCATCACGATCAGCTTCGGGTGGCGCTGCAGCTCCTGCGCGACCCACGCATGCACCGCTTCCAGCCAGCGCAGCTTGTACTCGTACTTGTCGGTACCGATGTCCTGGCCGTTGACCACGTACAGGTTGATCACCCGCAGGTCGCCGAAGGTACCGGCGATGACGCGCTTCTGTTCGTCCTCGAAGCCGGGAATGCCGATCTGCACGTCCTGTGCAGGCTCACGCGACAGCAGCGCCACGCCGTTGTAGGTCTTCTGGCCGGCGAACACGCTGCGGTAGCCGGCGGCGATCAGCGCAGAGTCGGGGAACTTGTGGTCCTCCAGCTTGGTTTCCTGGATACCGACGATGTCCGGGCCGAAGTCCTTGAGCCACTGCTCCAGGTGCGGCAGGCGGACATTGAGCGAATTGACGTTCCACGAGGCGATTTTCATGCGGGCATTCTACCCGGGTGGCCGGGATGGGGGCGGCCCGGATTCCCGTGTAGAGCCGAGCCCACGCTCGGCTGCATTGACCAGGCACCCAGCCAGGAGCAGCCGAGCGTGGGCTCGGCTCTACAGAAGAATCGGGCCCTGATTCAGTAGTGCCACGCCCTGCCTGGGTTCACCGCAGCAGCAGCTTCAACAACCCCACAATCTTCGAATACGGCGGGCGCAGCCGGTCACTGGCCGCCCAGCGCGACTGCCACAGCACCGGCAGCCGCTTGCTCATCGCATCGAACCCGGCCCGGCCGTGGTACGCGCCCATACCGCTGGCCCCCACCCCGCCAAACGGCAGGCCATCGGCGGCGAAGTGCAGCAACGTGTCATTTACCGTCACGCCACCGGCCGCCACCTGGCCGAGGATGCGCTCCACCGTGGCCGTGTCATGGCTGAAGGGATACAGCGCCAGCGGCCGGTCGCGGGACAGCACGTCGGCCAGCGCGGCATCCAGATCCGGATAGGCCCGCACCGGCAGGATCGGCCCGAAGATTTCCTCGCGCATCAGGTCCAGATCGTCGGGCGGGTCCAGCACCACGGTCGGCACCAGCAGACGCTCGCGGTCGGCGCGCGCCTCATCCACCTGCGCCAACGGAATCACCGGCACGCCACGTTCGCGCGCCTGCACCAGATAGCCCTGCAGGCGCTGGTACTGGCCCTCGTTGATGATGCGCGTGTAGTCGTCGGCATTGCTGAAGTCGCCATAGCGCTCGTGCACCTGCTGCTGCAGCGCCTGTACGAACTCGCGCTGGCGGACCGTATCGATCAGCACATAATCCGGCGCGATGCAGGTCTGGCCCGCGTTGAACCACTTGCCGGTGGCCAGCCGCGCAGCGGCTTTGTCCAGCGGAAAATCGCGGCAGACGATGGCCGGCGACTTGCCGCCCAGCTCCAGCGTGACCGGCACCAGATGCTCGGCGGCGGCGGCCATCACCTTGCGGCCAACGGCCGTCGAGCCGGTGAACAGCAGATGGTCCAGCGGCAGCGAGGACACCGCCGCGGCCACATCCGCCCCGCCCTGCACCACCGCCACCCGATCGGGCGGGAACACGCTGGCCAGCAGATCAGCTAGGAACGCACTGGTGCGCGGCGTGTGTTCCGAAGGCTTCAGCAGTACGTGGTTGCCGGCAGCGATGGCGGTGACCAGCGGCACCAGCGCCAGCGTGACCGGGTAGTTCCACGGTGAGATCACCCCGACCACGCCCAGCGGCGTCGGCCGCAACTGCGCGCGCGCCGGCCACAGTTTCCATCCCGCCGATGCCCGCTGCGGTTTCGACCAGCGCCGCAGGTGGCGGCGCAGGTGGTCGATGGCCGACAGCACACTCATGCCATCGGCCAGCTTCGATTCGACGTGGACGCGGTGGCCGAAGTCCTCGGCGATGGCCTGGGCCATTTCATCCAGCCGCGCCTTCAGCGCCTCGCGCAGACGACGCAGGTCGGCTTCGCGCTGGTCGAGCGTGGGCCGCTGCGACTGCCAGGCACTGCGCAGGGAGTGCAGGATGGCGGGAAGGTCGGCGGGGGCGGTGGTGGTCATGGGCCGATTGTAGGGTCGAGCCGTGCCCGGCTCGCATGCCAACCTTCACGCCGTGGCACGGGGTCTCATTCGGACACCTCCCGACCGCCTTGCATGCGTTCACCCCCTCATGCAAACCCGTCCATCACTACGTCTTCTGCTGGTCGGTAGGTTGTGCCGGGCAAGACTGGGGTTCTGGCAACTCAAGCGGAATCTTGATCGGGTACTCGGGGCTGCCGTAGGCATAACAGGAGGTGGTGACCTGAATCTCATCGCAGGGCAGGAAATGTACGGTGATGCCGCAGACGTCCTGGCCGGTGTAATCCGGGACGGAGACGACTTTGCTATGCCTGCGCTTCTGCGCCAGGATTTTCTTCTCCCACTCCAGAAATTTTGGCCAGTCTCTGGTTCCAGGAAAATCTCTCGAGCTTCCGGCACCCGTTTCCCAGTCAACCCGCACCGTCAGCCCAGAATGCCAGCGTTCTGGTGCGCTGTAGCAGCACCCTCCACCGCCGCCTTGATATCGGCCAATGCTGTCAACGGCTGAACGGCCATCGACACTGAACCGGTTGATCGCCCAGTGGGTGTGGTTGACACCATAGATCGCACTCGCATCCACAGCATAGGCAGATAGGAGCAGAGGTGGGCCGGCAAGAAATGCCAGCACCACGCGCTTCAAAACAAGCATCATTGAAACCCCATAATGTATAGCCCTCATACTTTGTCCGAGGGAACGAATGCGCTACTCAGGCGCAAACTCCAGCCGCCAATCACGCAGGAACTTGACCTCCCGCGCGATCAGTGCTGATCCTGCTGCGGACGCGTCGGATAACTGTTCGCCCGACATTGGAATCCTCTTCAGGGGGACATTCCGATCACCTACGAAGAAGTGGGGCGTAAAGCAGTAAGGCTCATCGCCCGATTCCGTGGGCTGCTTCACCAACGTCGCAAACACGGCATTCGTCGGCATGCTCGGTTTGGCGCCTGAGCACCACGGATGCGACGAGACGATGTCCTGAATCCGCGCACCAGCCCGACGGAACTCCGTGGGACTGAAAACCTTGCCGAGAGAGACTCGATGCACCCGATAGGTGTCGACTTCCGGTTGCGCCTCGACAAGCCATCCTGAGTTGTCATGCGATGTGCAACTGCAATCGCAGGTCACCAGTCTTGCGCTTGGTACGGCGTCGTTCCAGGACAGCCAGACCGTCTCTGTCTCGCATAGTTGCTTGATCACGGGCGATCTTTCCTCGACTCGCAGGCTTCCCTGCCGTGTCGCGTCGTCGGCAGCTACATGCGTTTCTGCGCCAGCCGCTGACGCTGAGACAGTGATGATCGCTGCCAGAAGTACCCTGCGCATTCCCCGATCCGATTCGATGAATCACACATGCTATGGGGCGTACGGATGAACAAAGGGAGTTCGGGCCATTTGCGTCAGACGTTGGCAGTTCTTGCTAGAAGTCCCCGTCTTCCGTGTGGCTGGATACGTCATCCCGCACCGGTACGATCAAATACTGGGCTGATATGTAGATTCGTACTTGTTTCATTGCCGCACGACGTCAGCGCGCTGAAGGTAGTATCCCACCTCCAATAACATGCGTAGATGCGACGCGTATTTGCATTTCTGACCGGATGTCTTCTCGTGGCCGGAGCTTCCGATGCCAGCGAGCAGTCCATTGATGTCGCGGCAGTCGGCCTGAACGCCGAGCGCGGACACATCGACGGCATTGAGCGCTGTCTGTTCGCGTCTGCGGAACTCTGTGCCGCGCGTTGCGCGGTCGCCGAGCATGGCTCGGCGCTACAGGGAAAAGAAAAGGCCGCGGTCTGCACCGCGGCCTTTCCTTCATCCGGTGAACATCATTCCTACTTGGTGATATCCACGTTCTTGGTCTCGCGCAGGAACAGGCCGCCGATCACCACCGACATCAGTGCGATCGCAATCGGGTACCACAGGCCGTAGTACAGGTTGCCGGTACCGGCCACCAGTGCGAACGAGATCGCCGGCAGGAAGCCACCGAACCAGCCGTTGCCGATGTGGTACGGCAGCGACATCGAGGTGTAGCGGATGCGGGTCGGGAACAGTTCCACCAGGTAGGCGGCGATCGGGCCGTAGACCATGGTCACGTACAGCACCAGCAGCCACAGCATGAAGATGGTGCCGGCGATGTTGATGCGCGCACCATCGGCCTTGGCCGGGTAGCCGGCGGTGGTCAGCGCGGTCTTCAGCTCCGCGCCGAACGCATCGGCCTTGGCCTTGCCTTCTTCCTTGGTCAGGCCGGCGGCCTCATACGAGGTGACGCTGGCACTGCCCACGTTCACCATCGCCAGCGAACCGGCGGCGGCGGGCTGCACGTCGTACGGCACACCGGCCTTGGTCAGCGCGGCGGTGGCCACGTCGCAGGAGCTGGTGAACTTGCGCAGGCCCACCGGATCGAACTGGAACGAGCAGGTGGCCGGGTCGGCGACGACCAGTGCCGGGGAGCTGCTGCGCGCTTCTTCGATGGCCGGGTTGGCGAAGTGGGTCAGGCCCTTGAAGATCGGGATGTAGGTGATGGCCGCCAGCAGGCAGCCGGCCAGGATGATCTTCTTGCGGCCGATGCGGTCGGACAGCCAGCCGAAGAAGATGAAGAACGGCGTGCCCAGTGCCAGCGCTGCGGCGATCAGCAGGTAGGAGGTGGTGGCATCGACCTTCAGCATGCTGCTGAGGAAGAACAGCGCGTAGAACTGTCCGCCGTACCAGACCACGGCCTGGCCAGCCGCTGCACCGAGCAGGACCAGCAACATCAGCTTCAGGTTGCCACCCTTCAGGCTGTCGCGGAACGGGGTCTTGGAGCCCTTGCCTTCAGCCTTCATCTGCTGGAACAGCGGCGATTCGCTCAGCTGCAGGCGGATCCACACCGAAATGCCCAGCAGCAGGATCGACACCAGGAACGGAATGCGCCAGCCCCAGGCTTCGAACGCCTCGTTGCCCAGCGTCATGCGGCAGGCCAGGATGATCAGCAGCGACAGGAACAGGCCCAGCGTGGCGGTGCACTGGATGAAGCTGGTGTACAGGCCACGCTTGTCGTCCGGCGCGTGCTCGGCCACATAGGTGGCGGCACCGCCGTACTCGCCGCCCATCGCCAGGCCCTGGGCCAGGCGCAGGATGATCAGGATCACCGGTGCGGCAAACCCGATCGAGGCGTAGTTGGGCAGCACGCCGACCAGGAAGGTCGAGATGCCCATGATCAGGATGGTGACCAGGAAGGTGTACTTGCGGCCGATGCGGTCGCCGAGGCTGCCGAAGAAGGCCGCGCCGAACGGGCGCACGAAGAAGCCGGCGGCGAACGCCAGCAGGGCGAAGATCATGCCCGTGGTTTCATTGACGCCACTGAAGAACTGCTTGGCGATGATGGCCGCGAGCGAGCCGTACAGGAAGAAGTCATACCACTCGAAGACCGTGCCGAGGCTCGAGGCGAAGATGACCTTCTTGTGGCCCTTGGTCAGGGTGCCCGCTTTATGTGCGGTGCTGGGTGTACTGGACATGGGACGCTTCCCCTCCGAAGCAATCGTTGTTGGTGGGTGCCGACCGTTGGTCGGCACTCAATTCGGTAGATGCCGACCTTGGCCGGCACCCCATCTCGGTAGGTGCCGGCCGCCGGCCGGCACGCTCTTAGAAGCTGTACTTCGTAGTGAACTGCAACCGGGTGATGTCACCCTTGTTGCCGTTCTCCACTTCGCGACGGCCATACATCAGCTCGGCGCCGATATCGACCTTGGGCAGCGGCGAATAGAAGATGTTGCCGCGGATGCTCTGCACGCTCTTGGTCACCAGCGGGCCGAGGATGCTGTCGTTGTCGTAGTCGCTGCGCGCGTAGATCAGGTTGGTGCGCAGCTTCGGCGAGAACGCATGCCGCCAGCCGACATAGCCGGCCAGCACGCCGGTCGGGTTGAGTTCGTCGCGGGCCACGTCATAGGCGCTGTCGGCAGTGATGCCCAGGCCGATGTAGCGGGCGATGCCTTCGCCACCGGTCAGCTGGTAATGCAGCGAATCGCTGTCACCCATCACCCACTTGCCACCCAGGGTCAGGCCGCCGGCCACCTTGTCGGCCTTCGCGCCGGTCGCCTGGTTGTCGACCTTCAACTGGCGGACGATGCCGCCGACACCGAAGGTGCCCCAGTCGCCCTTCCAACCATAGCGCAGGGTCAGGTCGGGCAGGCTGCCACGGTCGGAGTTGGCGCTGGCGTTGGTCCAGGCGCCGGTGACCGGGTTGCGGGTGCCGGTGAGGGTGGTGGTTTCCGGGTTTTCCAGCGCGACGCTGAAGCCACCCTGGGTGTAGCGCACCTGCGCCTGGCGCACGAAGATCACGCCGTCGGTGGGGCCGACGAAGTCGACCGCTTCGGGTAGTGCGGCCGCGTCCATGAAGTTGGACCAGGTCTGGCCGGCCAGCCAGTTGTTCCAGTACATGTAGGCGTGGCGCAGGGTCACGCCGTAGGTATTGGTGGCGGTCTGGTTGCCCAGTGAGTTGCCGAAGAAGTCCATCTCGAAGAACGCACCGGCCTTGTTGCCCGATTCGCTGACGTTGTCGATGCCCAGGTTGAAGCGCGAGAACTTGGCATGGGCGTTGAAATCGGTGCCCGACCGCTTGCCGCTGCCGCCAGCGCCTTCCACCGGGGTCTGGCCCGGCAGGTACAGCGAGCGGCCGGTGGCGTCGTCGGCCAGCTGGCCATCGCTGGTCTGGGTGGCCAGGAAGTCGGCCTTGATGAAGCCGCCGATCTTGACCGTGGTGCCCGGTGCCGCGCCCGGGGTGAGGGTGGTGACCTGGATCGGCTGCTTGCCGGCCGGCACCTGTGCGACCGGCTTCTGCCCGGCCTGCACCGTGCGGACTTCGGTCACCGCCTGCTGGGTCTGGCTGATCTGGGTCTGTTGTTGTTGCTGCGAAGACAGCAGCAGCTGGACCTGGCGTTCCAGTTCGGCAACGCGTGCTTCCAGTGCCTTCTCTTTGGCGGTCTCTGCGAACGCCATGCCCGGTGCGACCAGGGCGACCAGCAGGCAGGCCGCCAAAGGTGTGCGCACGGCTTTCAACGTACGGTGGCTCATGTTGCCCTCTCTCCCAAGTGGCAAGGTGATGCCGCGCGTGGGGCACGGTCGAGCCGAGACTGCGGGGCGATTATGTATAGCGGCTATTCGCCATTGGTCGAACCCGGCCCTGCAGGGCGCTCACTTTCGACCATGGTCTAACCAGGGTGGTGACGCGGCCGGGGGTGGATGGGGCAAACTGAGGGGGATCGGTCGTTGCGATGCTGCGACCGCACATACAAAGTCAACGTGCAAGTGAGGGTGCCATGGCTGATATCTACCCCGTCGATCCGCAGTTCGCCGCCAAGGCACGCATCGACAAGAAGACCTATGAACAGCAGTACCAGGCGTCGGTAACCGACCCGGATGGATTCTGGGGCAAGGCCGCCGAGCGCCTGCAATGGATGCGCAAGCCGACGAAGATCAAGAACGTCAGCTACGACCTGTCCGACTTCCACATCAAGTGGTTCGAGGATGGCGAGCTCAATGCCAGCGTGAACTGCCTGGATCGCCAGCTCGAGACGCGCGGCGACAAGACCGCCCTGCTGTTCGAGCCGGACGGCCCGGATGCACCGGCCCAGCACGTGACCTATCGCGAGCTGTATGAGCGCACCTGCCGCCTCGGCAATGCGCTGCGCAACCTCGGGGTCAAAAAGGGCGACCGCGTCACCATCTACCTGCCGATGATCATCGATGCTGCGGTGGCCATGCTGGCCTGCGCGCGCATCGGTGCGATCCACTCGGTGGTGTTTGGTGGCTTCGCGCCGAACTCGATCGCCGACCGCGTCAGCGACTGCCAGAGCAAGCTGATCATCACCGCCGACGAAGGCTTGCGCGGTGGCCGCAGGATTCCGCTGAAGGCCAACGTTGATGCCGCGCTGAAGCTGCCGGGCACTCACACGGTTGAAACCGTGCTGGTGGTGCGCCACACCGGCGGCGCGGTGGACATGCAGGCCCCGCGCGACCGCTGGTTCCACGATGTGGTGGACAGCCAGCCGGCCACCTGCGAACCGGAACGCATGAACGCGGAAGATCCGCTGTTCATCCTCTACACCTCCGGTTCCACCGGCAAGCCGAAGGGCGTGCTGCACACCACCGGCGGCTATCTGCTGTACGCGGCCTGCACCCATGAAGCGGTGTTCGACCTGCGCGAGGACGACATCTACTGGTGCACCGCCGACGTCGGCTGGGTCACCGGCCACAGCTACATCGTGTACGGGCCACTGGCCAACGGTGCGACCTCGCTGATGTTCGAAGGCGTGCCGAACTATCCGGACACCTCGCGCTTCTGGAACGTCATCGACAAGCACAAGGTGACCATCTTCTACACCGCCCCGACCGCCATCCGTGCGCTGATGCGCGAGGGCGAGGAGCCGGTGAAGAAGACCTCGCGCGCGTCGCTGCGCCTGCTCGGCAGCGTCGGCGAGCCGATCAACCCGGAAGCCTGGCGCTGGTACTACGAAGTGGTCGGCGACAGCCGCTGCCCGATCGTCGATACCTGGTGGCAGACCGAGACCGGCGGCATCCTGATCTCGCCGCTGGCCGGTGCGATGGACCTCAAGCCGGGGTCGGCCACCCTGCCCTTCTTCGGCGTGCAGCCGGCGCTGGTCAATGCCGATGGCGAGATCCAGGACGGCCCGACCGAGGGCAACCTGATCATCCGTGACTCCTGGCCGGGCCAGATGCGCACGGTGTACGGCGACCACCAGCGTTTCATCGATACGTATTTCCGCACCTACCCCGGCAGCTACTTCACCGGCGACGGTTGCCGCCGCGACGAGGACGGCTATTACTGGATCACCGGCCGCGTCGACGATGTGATCAATGTGTCCGGCCACCGCATCGGCACCGCCGAAGTGGAAAGCGCGCTGGTCTCGCATCCGAAGGTGGCCGAAGCGGCGGTCGTGGGCTTCCCGCACGACGTCAAGGGCCAGGGCATCTACGCCTACGTCACCTTGGTGGCCGAAGAGGCGCCGAGCGATGAGCTGCACAAGGAACTGATCGCCTGGGTGCGCAAGGAGATCGGCCCGATCGCCACACCGGACCACCTGCAGTGGGCGCCGGGCCTGCCGAAGACCCGCTCGGGCAAGATCATGCGCCGCATCCTGCGCAAGATCGCCGAGAACGCACCGGACCAGCTCGGCGACACCTCGACCCTGGCCGATCCATCGGTGGTGGCGTCGCTGGTGGACGAGCGCAAGGTGCGATGACGTACGACCCGGGGTCGGATCCCTTTGCTCAAGGAAAGGGCTCTGACCCCATCTGCTTTCCCCCACGGTTCCCCCCGACCATGACCACCCTCCTGATTGCCGATGACCACCCGCTGTTCCGCGAAGCCCTGCGCGGCGCCGTGCAGCGGGTCATCCCGGGCGTGCAGCTGTTCGAGGCCGACAGCGTGGAAGCGCTGTACGCGCTGGCCGACCAGCACAACGACGCCGACCTGGTCCTGATGGATCTCAACATGCCCGGTGCGCAGGGTTTCAACGCACTGGTGCACATGCGCTCACTGCACCCCCAGCTGCCAGTGGTGGTGGTGTCCGCGCGCGAAGAGGCCACGGTGATGCGCCGCGCGCTCGACCACGGTGCGCTGGGCTTCATCCCGAAGTCTGCGGATTCGGACACCATCGGCCATGCGTTGGGCACCATCCTCGATGGCGAGACCTGGGCACCGCCGGAAGCGCACAACGTGCCGCCCACCGGCAGCGAAGAACGCGAAGTCGGCCAGCGCCTGCGCGAGCTGACCCCGCAGCAGTTCCGCGTCCTGCAGATGCTCGGCGCCGGCCGCTTGAACAAGCAGATCGCCTACGACCTCAACGTCTCCGAAGCGACGATCAAGGCCCACGTCACCGCCATCCTGCGCAAGCTCGGCGTGACCAACCGCACCCAGGCCGTGCTGATGGCCGGCAAGCTGGCGATCGACGACGACGCCATCGTGCTGCCGCCGGAAGAAGACTGAAGGTGACGGACTGCGGAGCCGAGCATGGGCTCGGCTCTACAGACGTCATGATGCCCCTGTAGAGCCGAGCCCACGCTCGGCTGCTCTTTGCCTCAATACCAATCACTCCTCAAGCAACCATCGACTCCACACATAGGGGTATTCCCCGATGCGCGTGGCCAGCCCAGCACGCACGGGATTGGCCGCGATGTACATCGCCTGCGTGCGCAGGCACTCATCGCCGCGCAGCGCATGATCGTAGTATCCCGGCTGCCAGATCGGCGCGTTCGCCTCAGTGCGCCTGCCGATGGAACGCCCGCTCCGTGATTTGAGGATCTGCATGCAGCCGGCGAGCGTGCCGGTACGGAGTTCGAACAGCCAGTGCAGATGATCCGGCATCACCACCCAGGCGAGGGAGGAGGTCCGCCCCGTCCGCTCTACGGTGCGCAGGGCTTCGATCAGCAGATCGACGTTGGCCTTGTCACTGAACCAGGGACGACGCGCATGCGTCACCGTGGTAAGTGCATAGACATTGCCGGTATGCGACCAACGACCATAACGGAGTGCGGGACTGGCCATGCGAAGAGGCTATGGCACGCATGCCAGTCTCTCCATCAGTGCAACACCGCAATGCTTGTCAGCCAACACCCTGATGTAGAGCCGAGCCCATGCTCGGCTGCCATGCAAAGCAGCCGAGCGTGGGCTCGGCTCTACAGGTTTCCCTGCTCACCCCACGCCGTGCAGGTGTTCGTACAGGATCGTCGCGCCGATGATCACCAGGATCACGCCACCGATGATCTCGGCACGCTTGCCGACCATGCTGCCCAGCACGCGGCCGAGCATGATGCCGGCGGTGACCATGGTCAGCGTGCACAGGCCGATGACCGCGGCCATCACGCCGATATGCACGTCCATGAAGGCCAGGCCGATGCCCACCGCCATCGCATCGATGCTGGTGGCGAAACCGGTCAACGCCAGCTTCCAGAAGCCGTGGTGCTGCGAGGGGTCTTCGTCTTCGTCAGCACTGTCCGGGCGCAGGCCGTTGTAGATCATGTGGATGCCCAGCGCGCCGAGCAGGCCGAACGCGATCCAGTGGTCGAAGGCTTCGACATACTGCAGGGCGGCGCGGCCGAGCAGCCAGCCGATGATGGGCGTGATCGCCTCGATGACGCCGAAGATGATGCCGGCACGCAAGGCATCGCGGAACACCGGCTTGCGCATGGCCGCGCCCTTGCCGATCGCGGCGGCAAAGGCATCGGTGGACATGGCAAAGCCGATCAGGAGGATCGAAATGGGGGACATGGACAGCGGCTGAGGTCGGGCTAGGACGGACGCACGGCCTGCGCTCGCGCCCAACCTGACATTGCGCGCGCGGGCCGCTGGTCTCGCCAACCATCATGGTTGTCCACGCCACGGCGCACTGGCCGAGTATGTTGACGTGGACGATTCCTGCGAAGGAATCCGGCTACTCCCCAAGGGGACGCGAAGCTTAGCATCGCGATCCACGCGTGGCGCATTTCCATCGAAACGCGCAGGCAGGGCTGGTTTGTATAGCGATGGCTATATCAGCACGTCGCTGCGCGCGGGCTCGGCTCTACAGAGGGCCCCCGCAACTGGATTTTTGTAGAGCCGAGCCAATGCTCGGCTGCTGTTCGGCCGGCCCACGGAACACCATGTCCCGCGCAGCAGCCGAGTGCGGACTCGGCTCTACATTGCCATCAGGCATCGCTGTTGCCGGCGTCGCGCAGCGCGCCGAGGAAGGCGCGCAGCGAGGCCGGCTTGATCGGCTTGGTCAGCACGCGGTAGCCACGCTCGCGTGCCATCCGCTTCAGTTCGTCGCGGCCATCGGCGGTCAGCAGCGCACCCGGCAGCGGATAGCCGGCCGCCTCGCGCAGCGCCACCAGCGCATCGAGGCCATCCATGCGATCGTGCAGGTGGTAGTCCACCAGCATCACCTGCGGACGCTCGGCAATCTTCTCCAGCGCCTGGTCGACGGTGGCGGCAGTGATCACCTGCACCTGCCAGCGGCCGAGCAGCGCGCGCATGCCGTCGAGGATTTCCTCGTCGTTGTCCACGCACAACACCCGCAGGCCCGCCAGCGAATCGCTGCGCACCGGTGCGGGCACGGCCTGCACCGGCGTGGCCAACTCGGTATACCCGGGTAGTGGCGCCACCCGCGGCAGGATGATCGAGAACATCGAGCCCTTGCCGACGCGGCTGCGTGCGTTCAACCGATGATCAAGCAGGCGCGAGATGCGCTGGCAGATCGACAGGCCCAGGCCCAACCCCTGCTCGCCCCAGTCGAACGGCTGCTGGTAGCGGTGGAACTCGTCGAAGATCTGCCGCATGTGGTGTTCGGGAATGCCCGGTCCGGTGTCCCACACCTGCAGTTCCACCTCGTCGCCGCGCTGGCGCACGGCCAGCACGATGCGCCCCTGGCGTGTGTAGCGCAGCGCATTGGCCAGGAAGTTCTGCAGTACGCGGCGCAGCAGGCGGCGGTCACTGCGCACCCAGGCCGGACGCGTGAACAGGTCCAGGCGCAGACCGCGACCCGCAGCGACCGGCGTGTACTGCGCCGCCAGCTCGCGCATCAACGCACTCACGTCGAATTCGCCGATCACCGGGTGCAGGCCACCAGCATCCAGCCGCGACACGTCCAGCAGGCCATCAAGCAGTTCTTCGGCCGCGCGCAGCGACGCGTCCACGCGCTCGGCCAGATGCTTCTGCTCGTCGCTCACGTGATCACTGTCGCGCAGTGCCGAAGCGAACAGGCGTGCTGCGTTCAGCGGCTGCAGCACGTCGTGGCTGATCGCCGCCAGGAAGCGCGTCTTCGACTGCTGCGCGACCTCGGCCTCATGCGAGCGCTCGGCCACGCGCTGTTCCAGCGTCTCGTTGGCTTCAAGCAGCGCCCTTTCAGCGTGCTTGTAGTCGGTGATGTCGTTGTAGCTGGTCACGTAGCCGCCGCCCGGCAGCGCCTGGCCGCGCATCTCGATCACCTTGCCGTCGCTGCGGGTGCGCTCGAACACGTGCGGCGAACCGGCGCGCATGTAACCGATGCGGCGGTTGATCTGCACTTCGATATCGCCCTCGCCCAGCTCGCCGCGCTCGGCGTTGTAGCGGATCAGGTCGGCCACCGGGCGGCCCACGTAGAGCATGCCGTCGGGGTAGCCGAACATGTCCTGGTAGCGGCGGTTCCATGCGGTCAGGCGCATGTCCGGATCGACCACGCTGACCCCGGCGCTGATGTTCTCCAGCGTGGTCGACAGGATCTCGCGGTTGAAGCGCAGTTCCTGCCCGGCTTCGTCCAGTACCGCCACCACTTCACCCAGGTCCATGCCCGAGCCACGCAGCAGGCTGGTCAGCAGCAGGCGTGCGGACGCCGCGCCGATCGACGCGGCCAGCAGGCGTTCGGTGAACTGCACCCACGGGCGGTCTGCAGGCGCGGAGGATTGCAGTTCACGGCCCAGTGACTGCGCCTGCTCGAAGAACGAACGCCGCGCATGGCGCTCGCCGACCACGCGCGAGGCCAGCGCCAGCAGGTCGCCCACATGCACGTGGCCGGGCCAGCCGCCGGCCACCGACGGGCGCTCGGCATACGGGTCGAGGAACGGTGCCGCACGCAGGCGCTCGTCGACGCCGGGCCGCCAGCGCGCGGACACCAGCATCATCGTCGCCGCATTGACCAGCAGCGACCAGAACGTGCCGTGGGTCAGCGGATCCCAGCCGGACATGCCGAACAGCTGCTGCGGACGCAGCCACTCGATGCCGAACGGGCCGTGCTGCACCCAGGCGGCGTCGACCCAGCCGGCCATGGTCATCGCCGGCAGCAGCAGGGTGTACAGCCAGGTGGCGAAGCCCAGCAGCATGCCCACTTCGACGCCGCGCCGGCTGGCACCGCGCCAGTACAGGCCGCCGATCAGGCCGGGCGCGAACTGCGCCACCGCTGCGAACGCCATCAGGCCGTACGAGGCCAGCGTGCTGTCGTTGCTGCTGGTGCGGTAGTAGCTGTAGGCCATCAGCGCCAGCAGCAGGATCGCCAGGCGGCGGATCCACAGCACGCGCGAGGCGACGTCGGCGGCTTCCTGGTGGTCACCGCTCCGACGCAGCAGCACCGGCATCACCAGGTCGTTGCTGACCATGGTCGCCAGCGCGATGGACGAGACGATGACCATGCCGGTGGCCGCCGAGAAGCCGCCCACGTAGGCGATCAGCGCCAGCGCATTGCGGCCTTCGGCCAACGGCAGCGCCAGCACCATCGAATCGTCGGCGACGCTGCCGCCGGTGCCGAACAGGGTGACGCCGGCGGTGGCGATCGGCAGCACCATGCCCGAGATCAGCACCAGGTAACCGCCGAACATCCAGCGCGCGCGGCGCACGTCGCGCACATCGCCGCACTCGACCACGGCCACGTGGAACTGGCGCGGCAGGCAGATGATGGCGAGGAAGCTGAGCAGGGTCTGCGAGATGAAGCCGACCGGCGGCAGGCCGGTGAACAGCGTATGCACCGACTCGACCACCGCGTCGGTGCGGTTGCTCAGCCACAGGTAGGCGAACACGCCCACCGCCAGCATCGCCAGCAGCTTGATCACCGATTCGAAGGCGATCGCCAGCATCATGCCGTGGTGGTGCTCGGTGGCATCGACCTGGCGGGTGCCGAACAGGGTGGCGAACAGCGCCATCAGCAGCGCCACGTACAGCGCCGGGTCGGTGAAGAAGCCGGTGGGGCCGGTGTTGCCGGTCAGTACCTGCAGGCTCATCGCCACCGCTTTGTACTGCAACGCCAGGTACGGAATGATGCCGATCAGCGCGATGATCGCCACCAGCGCCGCCAGCCGCCGCGAGCGACCGAAGCGCGAGGAGATGAAATCGGCGATGGAGACCACGTTCTGGCTGCGTGCGATCAGCGCCAGGCGCTCGATGATGCGCCAGCCGAACAACAGCAGCAGCAGCGGGCCGATGTAGATCGGCAGGTAGCCCACGCCATTGCGCACGGCGGTACCCACCGCGCCGTAGAACGTCCACGAGGAGCAGTACACGGCCAGCGCCAGGCTGTAGACCACCGGCCGCAGCCACGGCCGGTCGGGGTACATCGGCCGACGGTCGCCCCACCACGCCACGCCGAACAGCAGCGCGGCATAGGCAACCGAGACCAGCAGCAGGATCCAGCTGGAGACCACGCGTGCGTTTCCGTGGGAAGAACCCGCAGTGTAGGCCAGGCGTGGCCGGGGGTGCGGGCGCGTTGGGGGCAACCACCCCCACCCAGGTGGGGGCCTACGCGGTGCGGGCCACGACCGTGGGTCGTGGCCGGCTTCTTACTGGGCCGGCACGCCCATTTCCTTCAGCAGTTCCGGCGCCGGGTAGACCTTGGCCAGCAGCCAGCGCAGGTAGCGCATGTCCACGTGCACGGCGCGCTTGTAGCGCGGGTCGAACCACCAGCTGGCACTGACCGACTCCCAGTTGCTGTCGAAGTTCAGGCCGATCAGTTCGCCCTTCGCATTGAGCACCGGCGAGCCGGAGTTGCCGCCGGTGGTGTCCAGGTTGGTCAGGAAGTTGACCGTCTGGGTGTTCAGTGCCGGATCGGCGGTGCTGCCGAAGTCACCTTTGGCGATCGCGGCCAGCAGCGGCTTGGGTGCGTCGAACGGATAGGCGTTGGTGTTCTTCTCGACGATGCCGGCCACGGTGGTCACCGGCGAGTAGGTCACGCCGTCGCGCGGGTGCAGCGCCTCGACCTTGCCGTAGCTGATGCGCAGGGTGCGGTTGGCATCCGGGTACACGGCGCGGCCCTGCTTGGCACGCCAGGCGAACAGCGCCTGCATGTACGCCGGGCGCAGGCGCAGCTGCTCGCCTTCGCGGGTCTTGCTCTCGTTCTCGATGCGCAGCTGCGCGGCCACCAGCGGGCCGGCCACAGCGATCAGCGGATCGGCGGCCAGCGCCTTGCCTTCGCGTGCGGCGGCGAAGCGCGACAGGCGCTGCGCCTCGTCACCCAGCTGGGTGCCCGCATACAGGGTGTCCAGCGCCTTGGCCAGCTGCTGCGGGGTACGGCCGAAGGCGGCGTCGAACTCGGCCACGCGCTGCGCGTCCGGCAGCTGCTGGTAACGGGTCAGCAGGGTGGTCAGCAGGGCCTTCTCGACCTCCGGTGCGTAGCGGCGCTGGACCTGCTTGAGCACGCCTTCGATCATCGCCTGGTCGCGCTGCTGGTAACCGCTCTCGCGCTGCGCGTCCGGTTTGGCCGATTCGATGCGCAGGCGCTCCAGCAGCAGCGCCGAGCGCAGCAACTGGCTCTGTGCGGCCATCTGGTCCAGCAGCAGGTCACGCTCGCCCACCGCCGCGCCCTGTGACAGGTTGGCCAGCAGCGCCTTGATGTCGCCTTGGTACCTGCGATCGGTGGCGGCCAGCATGGCTGTCTCGTCGGCGGCACGCTGGGCCTTGGCATCGCTGCGCAGCAGGCCTTCCAGCTCACCGGCGGCGCGCTTGCGGTTGTTCTTCAGCGACTGCAGCTGCGAAGCGTAACGGGTACGTGCCTGCGCGTCCTTGGCGGTTGCCGCCTCGATGGTGTCGATCATCTGCTGGAACACCGAAACGCGGCGCGGCAGCACGGTGTCGATCTGGCCGGCGAATTCTGCCGCGGTACGGTGGCGGTAGGTGATGCCCGGATAACCGGCCAGCATCGCGTAGTCGCCCTCCTTCGGGCCCTCCACCGACATCTGCAGGTGTGCCGGCGCCTGGTAGGGCACGTTGTCCTTGCTGTAGGGCGCCGGCTTGCCGTCCTTGCCGACATAGGCGCGCAGCAGGGTGAAGTCGCCGGTGTGGCGCGGCCACATGAAATTGTCGATCTCATCGCCATAGTTGCCGATCGCACGCGGCGGCGCGTACACCAGGCGCACGTCGCTCAGTTCCAGCTGGGCGATGCGGTAGAAGTCGGTGCCGTAGTACATGTTGGCCACCGAGCAGCGCACGCTGCCATCCTTCTCGCACTCGGCCACGATCTGCTTGCTGGCCGCATCGACGGCATCGAAGTAGGCACGGCCGGTCTTGCCGCGGGCCTGCGCCAGCACCTGGTCGGTCACCTTGTCGAAGCCGACGGTGACCAGCACGCGGAAGTCCGGGTTGGCCGGGCGCTCGTCGGCACGGTCCCTGGCGATGAAGCCACCGTTGATCAGGTCGTGCTCTGGGGAGCTGTTGTACTGGATCACGCCCATCGCCACGTGGTGATTGGTCAGCAGCAGGCCGTCGCTGGACACGAACGAGCCGGTGCCGCCGCCCGCGCGCACCACCGCGCTCAGCGGCGGCGCGGTGACGTTGGCCAGGTCGGCCGGATTGCCCTTGAAGCCAGCGGCCTGCAGCGGCTTGTCCAGGTCCGGCAGCTGGGTCGGCATCCACATGCCTTCATCGGCGTGGGCACCAGCGGCAAGGGTCAGGCCCAGGGCCAGGGCGGTGGGAAGGGCTTTGCGTGGCGACATGAGGCAATCCGGTACGACAGAACAGCCCGGGACCATAGCCGCTGGGGCCGGATGGGGCAACGGCCAATGGTTGGGGACCTGACGGGGAGAGCCGAGCCCATGCTCGGCTGCTCTTCCTTCAACCCGCGCTGCGCGCAGAAGCCGAGCATGGCTCGGCTCTACAGGGATGCCACGGCGGGTTACTTCTCCCGCCGCCAGTTGATCGAACCACGGTTTTCCACCGTGCTCGATTCCACTTCCACATCAAACCCGCGGCGCAGCAGGTACTTCAGCGTGATCACCGAACCGGCGCCCACCAGCGACACGCCGTAACCCACGTAAAGCTTGGGCGAGATGTACTTGCCGACGCCGATCACCGAACCACCCAGCGCGCGCGACTGACTCACGCCTGCATCATCCAGGCCCAGCTTGGCACCCAGCTGCGAGGCGAGCAGGCCACTGCCAGCCGAGAGCGCCGCCGAGGCCGCGTTGACCTGCTGCGCCTGGTCGCTGCTGGCGCCGGTCAGGCTGCGTCCCAGCACCAGATAGGCCAGTGCCTCGGACTGCGACATCGCCGGATCGGACCACACGTCGGCACGCGGTTGCTGGGCACGCCCGGTCACGTCGATGCCGGCGGTGACATCACCGATGCGGCGCTCGGCGCGGATGTTGATGCGTGGGTCGGACACCGCGTTGTAGTTCCAGTTGAGGTTGCCGCGGGTGATGGTCAGGTCCTGACCATACGCCTTGTAGCGGCCGCTCACTTCCAGGCCGCCATTGGCGGTCATTTCGCGGCCGGGCTTGGCCCAGACCTGCATCTTGCCGGTCAGCGCGCCCTTCAGGCCGAAGCCGGTCATCTTGACCTTGTCGCCCAGGCTGACGGTCAGGTCCATGTCCAGCGGCGAGGTGCGCGACTCTTCCGGATCGGCCGGGTCGAGCACCACCACGTCTTCGGACACCGAGGTGCCGCGGTCCAGGCGTTCCAGGTCGATGTCGGCCTCGGGCACGTGCACGGTGCCGCGCAGCTCCATCGCCGCCTTGGCCAGGGTGAAGTCGAGGTTGGGGTTGGCGACGATGCGCAGTTCGCTGGTGTTGGACAGCAGCACGTTCTCGCCATGGATCTTCAGCTGCAGCGGCTGCGCATCGCCGAACCACGACAGGCCACCGTCCACGTACAGCGTGCCCTGGCCCGAGTTGGCCTGCGCGGTGATCTTTGCCGAACCATCGGGCTGGGCCACGAAGCTGCCCTTGCCCTGGTCGAAGGTCAGGCCGAGCGCCGGGAATTCACCCTTGAAGTTGCTCAGCTGTGCGTCGCCACCCAGCGACGGCTGGCCTCGCGTCCCGCGCAGGCTGACGTGGCCTTCGATCAGGCCGGTCGGTCGCACGATGTCCGGCGAGAACAGCTCCAGCCAGTACAGCCGCGACATGTTGAGGTAGAGCTCACCATTCAGCGGCGCACTGGCTTCCCAGCCGGTCTGCATCCTGGCGTCGACGAAGCCATTGCCCTGGAAGCCCATGCCCAGGTAGCCCTTGATGCTGGCCGGGGTCATGTCGAGCTTCAGCGAGAACTGGTCATAGCGCACCAGCTCGCCGCGGGTGGTATCGCCCACAGTGTTGCGGTTCTCGCCCAGGCGCACGCCGCCTTCCTTCGAGCGCACTTCCACATGGCCTTCCCAAGCGTTGCCGCGCGGGCGGATCTGCGCGTCCAGGCTGACATCGCCGCGAAGGTAGATGCGCCGGCCGGACTGCGGCGGCAACCACGGCTGCACCAGCGCCAGTGGCAGCGCGTCGCTGCGCACCACCAGGCCTTCGCGCGGCCAGTTGGCCTGTGCGCACAGCGCGCCGCTGCTGGCCGCGGCCAGGCAGGCTTCGGACAGCGTGTAGGTGCTGCCGTTGATCGCGAACGCCGCCGGTGCACGCAGCGCCCAGGCATCACCCTTCACCGGTGCGATGCGCAGCGACGCCAGCTCGCCACGCCACTGCGTGCCCTGCTGGCGCACGCTGCCCTGCAGCTCGACCGCACCCATCTCGTTGCGGGTCTGCGCAGCCAGGCGCAGGTTGGACACACTGCCCTGCGCGTCGATGTTCAGCCGCTCCAGCAGCATGCCCGCGTTGACCTGCTGGCCCTGCACCGCCAGCGTGCCGCTGTCGCCGCGCCACGGCAGGCGGCCCTTGATGCTCACGCTCTCGGCGCCGTAGCCATCCCAGTCGAGGTTGTTGCCGACCAGGTCGGCGGTGATGTCCGGCGCATCGCGCGGGCCCTTCACCTGTACCTGTCCACGCAGGCCGCCATCGGCGCCGGGCAGCAGATCGCTCAGCTGCAGCGGTTCGAAACGCGCGTCGATGTCGAGGCGGTCGCCGACCTTGCCCGACGCGGTCACCCGGCTGCTGCCCAGCGACAGCTTCAGGTCGCCCTGGCCCTGCGCGCCCTGCAGCGCGAACTTGCCCTGTGCGTCGAGATTGCGCTGGCGCAGGATGCCCTTCAGCGACGGCAGGTCGACGGTGGCTTCCAGCGTGCCGGCGGTGCCCGGCAGCGCGTTTGCTGGCGGCGGCAGCTGGCGGCCCTTGGAGGCCAGGTTGCCGGACAGGCGGCCGTTCCAGCCCGGCACGAAATAGCCGGGGTCGAAGTCCTTCAGCGTGGCCTTGGCGTCCCAGTCCAGCTGCGGCGCCCACGCCACCTGGCCTTCCACCTGCAGCTGCCCACCCGGCGTCTGCGCCTGCAGCTGGTGGATCGACGCGGCCTGGTCGTTGCCACGCACATCGAAGTGCAGCTGCGCCTTCTGCTTTTCGCGTTCGACCTCGGCGCGGCCGATCGCCGCCCAGGCCTTCAGGGTACCGGCCAGGCCGAAGCGTGCTTCCTTCAGAGTGACCGGCACCGGCGCGCTGCCGGCGGTGTTCGGATCAGGCGCCGGTACATAGGTCAGGTCACGCGCGACCACCGAGAAGTTGAGCTTCTGCTGGTCTTCCTGGCTGAAATCGGCGGTACCCTCCAGGCGGGCTTCGCCACCGAGACCCTTCAGCAGCAGCGGCGAAACCTTCAGCACCTGGTCCTGCAATGACACCACGGACGGTGCCAGTTCCAGTTCCTGCTCGCCCTGCTTCACCTTGCCACGCAGGGTGGCATTGCCGCCCTTGCCAGCAGCAGTGAAATCCAGCGACAACGGCGTGATCGCCGAGCTCGCCAATGCCGGCGACAGCAGCGCCAGATCCAGCTCGTCGCTGCGCACGCTGGCATTCCACGTCGGGTCGGTGCGGCCATCGAACACCAGCATCGCGTGCAGCGGCTTCGGTGCACGCCCGGCCACCGCCACTTCCATGTGCGACAGGTCACCGCGGGCGACCAGGCCAACGGTAGCGGCCGTGCGCCCACGCGGTGCCGGCAACACCGCCGTCACCGTCACGTCGGTGTCGTAGTCCTTGGCCGGGATGTAATGGCCTTGGGCAGTGAAGTTGCCCATGTCACTGTCGACCACCAGCTTGTGCGCCTGGAACTCGCCGTTGGCGATCTCGATGCCGCCGCGCACGCGGCTGATGTCGATCACCGGTTCGTTGGCCTGGCTGATGCGGAAGCCATCGATGGCGATGGCATCGGCCTGGATCGCCAGCGGCATCTCGATCTGCGGCAGGGAATCGGGCCAGGACGGCAGCTTGAACGGCTCATCGCTCTTGGCCAGGTTCAACGTCGCGTTGGTCAGCTCCAGCTTGTCCAGCAGCAGCTTGCGGCCCAGCAGCGGGCGCAGGTCTGGCTCCAGGTGCGCACGCTCGGCGTGGAAATGGATGTCGTCATAGCGGAAGTCGACGTTGTACAGGGTCAGCGGTCCGGCCACCGGACCCTCCACCTTGTCCCAGGTGAAGCTGGCACCCACCGGCAGCCGCGCCACCACCTGGGCCAGCAGTACGTCACGTCCGGCCACGGTCTGCAGCAGCCAGTACACCGCCAGCAGGGCCAGCAGCACCAGGCCGATCACGCCGGCGCCGGACCATGCCCAGAAGCGGCGACGGCGATAGAAACGCACGCGTGGCGGCGGGGTGTTCGGGGTCGGTGCGGGCGTGCTCACAGGTCCGCTCCGATGTTCAGGTACAGCTGGAACTGCGAATCCGGGTTGTTCAGGCCGTGCGCCACGTCGATGCGCACCGGGCCCACCGGCGATTTCCAGCGCACGCCGAAGCCGACGCCGGTATGCAGGTCGATGGTGTTGTCGAAGGCACTGCCGGTATCGACGAACACCGCCGCACCCCAGGGGCCACCGTTGAAGTAGTGCTCGTACTCGGCCGAGCCGATCACCAGGTTCTTGGCACCCAGCGCGTACTTGTCCGGCTTCGGCGTACGCGGGCCGACCTCACGGTAGGCGTAGCCGCGGATGCTGCGGTCACCACCGGCGAAATAGCGCAGGCTCGGCGGCATCGCCACCAGATCGCTGGTCCAGGTGGTGCCGCCCTCGCCGCGCAGGATCAGGCGATTGCTTTCACCCACCGGGATGTACCAGCGCAACACGGCATTGGCCTGCACGAAGCTGGTATCCGAGCCGGCGCCTTCCACGCCGGCACGCACCGTCGCCGCGCCGCTGATGCCCTTGCGCGGGAACATCTCGTCGTCGACGTTGACGTAGTCGGCAACCATCTGCGGGTACACCAGCGTCGAGGTGTTGTAGACGGCGTCGGTGAATTCGGTGCCGGAGGCATAGCGCCAGCGCTCGCGCAGCGCGTTGATCGAGGCGATCGCGGTCCAGTGCTCGTTGATCTCGCCGCTGCGGCTGGCGATCAGCTTGAAGTTGCGCAGGTCGATGTAGTCGGTCTGCTCGTCGTACGCGCTGGCGGCGAAGGTGTACCAGCCATCAAGCCAGTTGAAGGCCGGAATGCGGTAACTGGTGACCAGGCTCTTGCGCTTCTGCGCATAGTCCAGCTGCGTGTTCATCTTGTGGCCGCGGTTGTTCAGGAACCGCCGCTCGATGCCACCGCGCACACCCGGGCCGCTCTCGCTGCCGTAGCTCAGGCCTGCGGTGTAGATGGTGCGCTTGGCCCGGGTCAGCTTCACGTCCACCGGCACTTCGCCGTTTTCATCGGCCTGGTCCGGGCGCGGCTGGATGTCGATCACGCTGAAGTAGTCCAGCTTGGTCAGCGACTCGCGCAGCCGGTCCAGCTTGCCCTCGTGGTAGTAGCTGCCCTGGTCCCAGTACACCAGTGGATCGAACAGCTTGTCGACGAAGTAATCCTGCTCGAAGCGCACCGGGCCCATGTTGTAGCGGCGGCCGCTGTCCCAGGTCAGGTCGATGTCGGCGGCGTTGTCGGCGCGGGTGATCTGCACCTGGCGCTGGGTGTAGTCGGCATCGAAGTAGCCACGCTCGGCCAGGCGCCGGGTGATGGTGATCTTGCTGGCTTCGTACTGGGTGTGCTCGAAGCGCTGGCCCTTGCGCGGCTTGAAGGCGGCCAGGTCGTCCTGCAGGTACTGGTCGTACATCGCCGGGCCGGTGATGTCGATGTGCTCGCGGCGCACGGTCACCGGGGCGCCCTTGTCGACGTGGATCAGCACGCGCACGTGCTCGTCCTCACGCGGCGCCTCGACCTTGATCACCGGGTTGTAGTAGCCGAACGGCTCCAGCGCCTGGCGGGTCTGCCGCTCGGCCTGCGACAGCAGGTACTCCAGGCGCGATTCGCCCTGCTCCTTGCCGATCGTGTCGTACAGCGACAGCGATTCCTGGATGTTCTCGATGATTGCGGCGTCGTCGCCCTTGTCCAATCCCTTGATGTCCACCTTGTCGATGGTGCCGCGCGCATGGACCACGGAAGTGGCGGCCAGCGACAGGACCATCAGCGGCAGGGCGTATTTCTTTGGCTGCATGCGGCACAGCATACCGACCGGAGGTGACGATGCGAAATGCATCACGTCATTGCGGATCGGTTGTTAAGTGGCGGTCAAAATACACCGCAAAGTGTCGATTGTCGCAACCGACCAATCAGGATGCCGGCATCGTCCACGATGTCGGCAATGACCCCGATAGACAACGCCGGCGATGTTCCGGTAGTGCCGGCCGCTGGCCGGCACCCCACAGATCGGGGGCAATGCCGGCCAGCGGCCGGCACTACCGATACGGGCGTCAGCTCGACAGATGCTCGATCGCCGCCACCTTGCCCAGGCGCTCGCCCAGCATCGTCAGCAGCGCCAGGCGGTTGCCACGCAGTGCCGGATCTTCCGCGTTGACCATCACGCCATCGAAGAACGCGTCGACCTGCGGACGCAGGCGCGCCAGGCGTGCCAGCACCGCCACATAATCCTTCTGGTGCAGGCTGGCGCCGGTGTCATCGATGGCGGCGGTCACCGCTTCGGCCAGCGCGCGCTCGGCATCTTCCTGCAGCAGTGCCGCGTCGATCTGCGCCGGAATCTCGCCCTCGGCCTTGCGCAGGATGTTGCGGATGCGCTTGTTGGCCGCGGCCAGCGCCTCTGCCTCCGGCAACGCGGCGAAGGTGCCGATCGCATCCAGGCGGCGATCGAAGTCGTACAGCGAGGCCGGCTTCAACTCGGCCACCGCGTTGAAGTGCGTGGCCGGCACGCCCTTGTCGCCGTAGTAGCCCTTCAGGCGGTCGAGGATGAAGTCGTACAGCTCGCCGATATCGGCCTGCACGTTGCGCGCGGCCAGGCCGGCATTGGCGCTGGCCATCAGCGCGCGCAGGTCCAGTTCGAAGCCGCTTTCGATGATCGTGCGGGCCAGGCCCAGCGCATTGCGGCGCAGCGCGAACGGATCCTTGTTGCCGGTCGGCTTCAGGCCTGCAGCGAAACCACCGGCCAGCGTATCCACGCGTTCGGCGATGGCCAGCACCTTGCCCAGCGGCGACAGCGCGATGTCGTCACCACCGAAGCGTGGCTGGTAGGCCTCGTCGATGGCCAGTGCTACGTCGGCCGATTCACCACCGGCGACGGCGTAGTGGCGGCCGGCGATGCCCTGCAATTCCGGGAATTCGTTGACCATGCGCGACTGCAGGTCGTTCTTGGCCAGCTCGGCAGCCCGCCTGGCCTGCGCCGGATCGGCACCGACCTGGGCTGCGATCACTTCGGCCAGTGCGGCCACGCGCGCCACCTTGTCGGCCACGCTGCCCAGCTTGGCCTGGTAGGTCACCGTCTTCAGGCCGTCGCCCATCGACACCAGGCCCTGCTTCAGGTCCTCGTCGAAGAAGAACTTGGCATCGGCGAAGCGCGGGCGGATCACCCGCTCGTAGCCCTTGGCCACTTCGGCCACGTCCTTCGATTCGATGTTGGCAATGCCGATGAACTTCTCGGTCAGCGTGCCGGCGGCATCCAGCACCGGGAAGAACTTCTGGTTGATCTCCATCGTTTCGATCAGTGCTTCCTGCGGCACTGCCAGGAAGGCGCGTTCGAAGCTGCACAGCACCGCCGACGGCCATTCGACCAGGTTCACCACCTGCTCCAGGTTGTCTTCAGTGATGCGGGCGCTGCCACCGGCCCCGGCTGCAGCGGCCTCGACCTCGGTGACGATGCGCGCGCGGCGCTCGCTCGGGTCGACCAGCACGAACGCGGCGCGCAGCGCTTCAACGTAGTCCTGCGGCTGCGCCAGCGACACGACCTGGTCGTGGTGGAAACGATGGCCACGGCTGGCGCGGCCGGCCTGCAGGCCGAACAGTTCGGCCTCGACCACGTTGGCGCCGTGCAGCAGCACCAGCCAATGCGCCGGGCGGGCGAAGCCCCAGGCGTGGTCGCCCCAGCGCATCGGCTTGGGAATCGGCATCGCCGCGATCGCCTCGCGCAGGATGTCCGGCAACAGGCTGGCGGTGCTCGCGCCCGGGGTCACCGCGCGGTGCACGAAGCGCTCACCCTTGTTGTCGGTGGTCTTCTCCAGCGCAGTCCAGTCGATCCCGGCCTTGGCGGCGAAGCCCTGCAGGGCCTTGGTCGGCTGGCCTTCGGCATCCAGCGCGATGTTCAGGTACGGGCCCAGCACTTCGCTGTGCTGTTCCGGCTGTTCCAGGCCGACGCCCGGCAGCAGCACGGCCAGCCGGCGCGGGGTCGACAGCGGGCGGGCATCGCCCAGCTCCAGCGCGACGCCACGCTTGCGCAGGCCTTCGACAACACCGTCGAAGAACGCCTGGGCCAGGCCCGGCAGCGCCTTGACCGGCAGCTCCTCGGTGCCCAGTTCGATCAGCAGGGGGGACAATTGGCTCATCGGTTCGATCCTGTGGTGGGGGCGCAGCGCGCAACGCGTCCGGCGCCCCGGGTAGTTGATGAAAAGCGCGACGGTGCAGGAAGGCGGTCAGGCCTTCTTCGCACCCGGGAAGCCCAGCTTCTCGCGCTGCTCGTAATACGCCTTGGCCACCGCCTGGGCCAGCGCGCGCACGCGCAGGATGTAGCGCTGGCGCTCGGTCACGCTGATCGCGCGGCGCGCATCGAGCAGGTTGAAGGTGTGGCTGGCCTTCATCACCTGCTCGTAGGCCGGCAGCGGCAGGCCCACTTCCACCAGCTTCTGCGCTTCACGCTCGCAGGCATCGAAGCGGTGGAACATTTCGTCCACGTCGGCGTATTCGAAGTTGTAGGTGCTCTGCTCCACCTCGTTCTGGTGGTAGACGTCGCCGTAGGTCACCGGCTGGCCGTCCGGGCCGTAGGTCCAGACCAGGTCATAGACGTTGTCGCAGTTCTGCAGGTACATGCACAGGCGCTCGAGACCATAGGTGATCTCGCCCAGCACCGGGCGGCATTCCAGGCCACCGGCCTGCTGGAAGTAGGTGAACTGGGTCACTTCCATGCCGTTGAGCCAGACTTCCCAGCCCAGGCCCCACGCGCCCAGCGTCGGCGATTCCCAGTTGTCCTCGACGAAGCGCAGGTCGTGCACCAGCGGATCGATGCCCAGTGCCTTCAGCGAATCCAGGTACAGCTGCTGGATGTTGTCCGGCGCCGGCTTCATCGCCACCTGGTACTGGTAGTAGCGCTGCAGGCGGTTCGGGTTCTCACCGTAACGGCCATCGGTCGGGCGCCGCGACGGCTGCACGTAGGCCGCATTCCAGCTTTCCGGACCGATCGCACGCAGGAAGGTGGCCGGGTGGAAGGTACCGGCGCCCACCTCCAGGTCGAGCGGCTGGATGAGCACGCAGCCCTGCTGGGCCCAGAACTGGTTCAGGGTCTGGATCAGGCCCTGGAAGGTGATCGGAACGGTCGGGGTCGCGGACATGCGTACGAGTCTTGGCCGGCAAGGGGGTGCGCTAGTATAACGGCCGACCTGCGGGGCATTCCGTACCCGGGAGGAGCAGGCAGATGGAACATCGGCTGCCGGCAGGCACGCCCGGCGAGGCGGGCGGCGTCCCGCTGCCCTGGGGACGGCTGCATTTCGAGCAGATTGCCGCGGCTCTGGTCGCCGATGACCTGGTGGCCGAGCAGGACCGCGAGCGCATGCGGTTTTCCGCACAGGGCGCGCGCAATGCCAGTGAAGTGCACCCGCTGGTGCTGCTGTCCAACCTCAAGCTGGCCACCCGCGACGGCGGCGAACTGACCCTGGAACGCCTGACCGAATGGCTGGCCCAACGCACCGGCAGCCGCTACCTGCGCATCGATCCGACCCGGGTCGACGTCGCTGCGGTCACCGCGCTGGTCTCCCACGCCTATGCCCGTCGCCACCGCTTCCTGCCGCTGGCAGTGGATGCCGAACGGGTACTGGTGGCCACCAGCGAGCCGCTGGTGCAGGAATGGCGCCGCGACCTGCAGCACCTGACCCGCCGCCGCATCGAGCTGGCGGTGGTCAATCCGCTCGACCTGCACCGCTACACCATGGAGTTCTACGGGGTGACCCGTTCGGTGCGTGGCGCGCGCGGCGACGTCCGCGGCGAGGCCAACACCACCTTGCCCAGCTTCGAGCAGCTGGTCGAGCTGGGCCGCACCGGCGACGTCAATGCCGACGACCAGCACATCGTGCACATCGTCGACTGGCTGCTGCAGTACGCCTATGAGCAGCGCGCCTCGGACATCCACCTGGAACCGCGCCGCGAGATGGGACGCATGCGCTTCCGCATCGACGGCGTGCTGCACAAGGTGTTCGAGGTGCCGCCGGCGGTGATGACCGCGGTGGTCAGCCGCATCAAGGTACTCGGCCGAATGGACCTGGCCGAGCGCCGGCGCCCGCAGGACGGCCGCATCAAGACCCGCTCGCCGGGTGGCCGCGAGGTCGAGATGCGCCTGTCGACCATGCCCACCGCGTTCGGCGAGAAGTGCGTGATGCGCATCTTCGACCCCGATGCCGCCTTCAAGAGCATCGACCAGCTCGGTTTCAGCCCGCAGGAGGCCGCTGGCTGGAATGCCCTGGTCGAGCGCCCGCACGGCATCGTGCTGGTCACCGGCCCGACCGGCTCGGGCAAGACCACCACCCTGTATTCCACGCTGAAGCGGCTGGCCACGCCGGACGTGAACGTGTGCACGGTGGAGGACCCGATCGAGATGATCGCCCCCGAGTTCAACCAGATGCAGGTGCAGGCCAACATCGACCTGGACTTCGCCAGCGGCGTGCGCACCCTGCTGCGGCAGGACCCGGACATCATCATGATCGGCGAGATCCGCGATCTGGAGACCGCGCAGATGGCGGTGCAGGCGTCGCTGACCGGCCATCTGGTGCTGTCCACCCTGCACACCAACGATGCACCGTCGGCGGTCACCCGCCTGCTCGACCTGGGCGTGCCGCACTACCTGCTGGCCAGCACCCTCAACGGCATCCTCGCCCAGCGCCTGGTGCGTACCCTGTGCCCGCACTGCAAGCAGCCGCACACCCTTGCTGCTGCCGACTGGGCGGTGCTCGCTGATAGCCAGGCTGCATATCCAGATGCCGCCACGCCCTGTCGTCCGGTCGGTTGCCTGGAGTGCCGGCGCACCGGATTCCTCGGCCGCATCGGCCTGTATGAGTTGCTGCCATTGGGCTCGCGGCTGCGCGGGCAGATCCGCGCCGACATGGATCTGGCCGGTTTCACCCGTGCCGCGCGCGCTGAAGGGCTGCGAACCCTGCGCCAGGCCGGGCTTGAAAAGGTGGCGCAGGGGCTGACTACAATCGAGGAAGTCCTGTCAGTGCTGCCGCCCCCGGATGAACCCAGCCCCCTTCCTGATCCTTGAAACCGGCCGCCCGGTACCGTCGCTGCGCCGCTACGGGCGCTTTCCGCACTGGATCCGCGTCGCCGCCGGGCTGGAAGAGCACGAGACGGTGGTGGTCGATGTCGAACACGGTGGCGCCCTGCCCGATCCGCACGGTTTTGCCGGCGTACTGGTGACCGGCTCGGCCGCCTTCGTTACTGACCACGCCGACTGGAGCGAGCGCAGCGCGGCGTGGCTGCGCCAGACCGTCCACGCCGGCCTGCCGGTGTTCGGCATCTGCTACGGCCACCAGCTGCTGGCGCATGCGCTGGGCGGTGAGGTGGCCTACAACCCGGCCGGGCGCGAGTCCGGCACGATCGAGCTGGAGCTGCAGCCACAGGCGGCACAGGATCCGCTGTTCCAGGGCCTGCCGCAGCACTTTGCCGCCCACGCCACCCACCTGCAGACCGTGCTGCGCGCGCCCGACGGTGCCGAGGTGCTGGCACGCTCGCCGCTGGATGGCTGCCACGCGTTCCGCTGGGGGCGCCAGGCCTGGGGCGTGCAGTTCCACCCCGAATTCGCCACCCACCACATGCGCGGCTACGTGCGCGCCCGCGCCGACTGCATCGGCCGCCACGGCGGCTGTGCGCGCAGCATCGAGCGCGCAGTCAGCGCCGCACCGCTGGCCCGCCAGCTGCTGCGCCGCTTCGTCCGACAGGCGCGGCTGTCTTCAGCCCAGCCGGCGGCAAAACAGGGATAATCAGCGGCACGGGCAACCGCCCGTCCCCTCCTGTCCTTCCCGGATGTCCATGAAAGAGATTCGCAAGCTGCCGGCCTCGGCGGGCGCCCAGTGGTTGCTGGATACGTTCTCGCTGTATCGGCGTGCGCCGCTGCAGCTGGCCAGGATCGGCCTGGCCTGGCTGCTGGTGAGCTGGGTGGTCACCCTGTTGTCGACGCTGATTCCCGGCGCCGCCGGCATGGCCGTGCAGCTGATGACCCTGGCCATCTCGCCGATCATGTTCGGCGGCATGCTCTACGCCGTGGGTGAGATCGACGAAGGCCGCCCGGGCCTGTCCTCGCACCTGCTGCAGCCGATCCGCGACCACCGTGTCAGCCACCTGCTGGTGCCGCTGGCGATCCAGGTGCTGGCGGTGCTGCTGCTGGGCGCGTTGCTGTTCATGATGATCGGCCGCGAAGGCTTCACCGCCTTCAGCGAGGTCATGACCAAGATGGAAGAGATCAGCCGCAGTGGCCAGCAGATCAAGCCGGACGATGCCGCGGCGCTGGTCGCCAACCTGCCGGCCAAGCGCATCGCACTGTGGATGCTGCTGGTGTTCCTGAGCGCGGTGGCGCTCTCGCTGGCGATGTTCACCCAGCCGGCGCTGGTGGTGTTCGACAAGCAGAGCGGCATGCACGCGCTGCGCCTGAGCCTGCAGGGCTGCATCGAGAACATCGGCGCGATGATCGTGTTCGCCGTGCTCGGCCTGATCGCCGCGTTCTGCATCTACATCCTGTTCGTGATCGTGATCCAGATCGCGATGCTGATCGGAGGCCCGCTGGCCGCCGCCTTCATCGCCCAGCTGGTGCTGACCACGGTGCTGATGCCGCTGTATGTCGGCGCGGTCTACGCCGCGTGGAAGCAGATGTTCGTGCACCGTGGCAGCCGCGCAGCACCGCCGGTCCCGACCACCCCGGCCTCAAGCGACATCTTCCACGCCTGACGAAAAAGGGGACGGAGGGGATTAAGTCGTTTGTGCCACTGTGCCGATAACGACTTAATCCCCTCCGTCCCCTTTTTTAGGCGGCGGGTTTCTTCACCGCCGACGATGGCACCAGCCAGCGTGCGGCGTGGATGCCCAGCTCGTAGAGCAGGCACATCGGGATCGCCAGCATCAGCTGCGAAACCACGTCCGGCGGGGTCAGCACCGCCGCCAGCACGAAGATGCCGACGATCGCGTAACCACGTCCTTCCTTGAACTGCTGCGGCGTCACCCAGCCCAGCAGGACCAGGATCACCATCGCCACCGGCAGTTCGAAACTGCCACCGAAGGCGAAGAAGATCGCCAGCACGAAATCCAGGTAGGCATTCGCATCCGGGGTGATCGCGATCACGTCCGGGCTGAAGGTGGTCAGGAAATGGAACACCGCCGGCAGCACCAGGAAGTAGGCGAAGGCACAGCCGGTGTAGAACAGCAGTACCGAAGACACCAGCAGCGGCACCGCCAGGCGCTTCTCACGCGCGTAAAGCCCCGGGGCGACGAAGGCCCACAGCTGGTACAGCAGCCACGGCACCGCCACGAACAGGGCCACGAAGAAGGTCAGCTTCAATGGCGCGAAGAAGGCACCGGCCGGATTGGTCGCGATCATCGTCTGCCCGTTGGGCAGCTGCGAGACCAGCGGTTCGGCCAGCGCGTTGTACAGCTTCTGGGTAAATGGCAGCAGCGCCAGCAGCACCACGCCCAGGCCCAGCAATGCGCGCACCAGGCGGCCGCGCAGCTCCACCAGATGTTCGACCAGCGAGCTTTCGCCGAAATCCTGTTCACTCATGGCTGGCGCTCCGGGCTGCTCTGCGGCGGCGGCGCACCGGCTTCAGGGGGTGTCGCCGGCGTCGGCTCGGGAGCAACGCTCTCCTGTGCCGGCGCATCGGCATCGGGCGCAGCGCTCATATGCGGCGGCAGATCCGCAGGCGCCGGTGCGCGAACCTCCTGCGCCAGCGTATCGCCCTGCTGCTGCGCCTGTTGCGCTTCGCGACGGATCGCTTCACCGCTGGCGCGCAGCTGGTTCTCGGTGTCCTGCATGCCTTGGCGCACGTCCTGCATCTGCCGCTTGATGTCCTCGGCCTGCAGTTCGCGCTCCAGTTCCTGTTTCACCGAATCCCACTGATTGCGGGCACGGCGCACCCACAGGCCGGCGAAGCGGGCCGCCTTGGGCAGGCGCTCGGGACCGAGCACCACCAGGGCGACCACCGCGATCACCAGCAGTTCGCTGAAGCCGATATCGAACACCGCAACCGCTCCGGATCAGCGAGCGTTACGGTCGTGCTCGTCCTGCGCGGTGCGCGAGGCGTCCTGGCTACGCGACTCATCGCCCAGCTGCGCGTTCGGCTTGTCTTCGTCGCGCATGCCCTTCTTGAATTCCTTGACCGCCGAGCCGAGGTCCTTGGCGCCACTGGTCAGGCGCTTGGTGCCGAACACCAGCAGGACGATGGCCAGCACGACCAACCAATGCCAGATGCTGAAACTGCCCATAAAGACGCTCGTTACGTTAGTGATCAGGCTGTCGAGCATAGCGCACCGGGTGTCAGCCGGCGCGCGTGACGAAAGTCAGTTTCCGCCCAGCGTTTCCGTGCGGATTTCGCCGTCGTTGACCGGCTGGAAGCCCTGCTGCTGCGGCGGCGGGTTCTGCGGCACGTTCTGCAGCGGCGCGGTGGTGGCTTCGGTTGGGGCGGCCGGCGCGGCCTGAACAGGCGCCGGCGCAACCGCCGGGGTCGCCGCCGGACGCGGTGCACTGCCACCGTTGCCGTTGCGGTTGTTGCGGGCGGCGTAGGTGGCCTCTTCCAGACGATCACGGAAGGCGACCACGTCCATCGACGGCGCACCGGCGGCGCGACCTTCGAAGATCATGCGCGGCGTGGTGTTGCTGCCGTAGGCGTCAAGGTTGGCGGCATCGTCGATCTGCAGCACCGCACCATCCAGCGCGACGCCCGCGAACAGCCCACGGGCACGCGACCAGGACCAGATCTCGGCCTTCAGCTGGCCGTCGGTGGCGGCGGCGGCATTGCGGCCGACCGGACCGGCGGCAACGCCGGCATCGGCGCCGAGCGTGAACTTGCCGTTGACCAGATTGTCCAGGCTGCGGTCGTTGCGGAACACCAGCACCACATCCGAAGATTGCACGCCGGCCTGGAAGCCGATGCTGCCACCGGTGAGCTTCACGAACACCGGGTTGGACCATGCGCCATTGGGCATGCGCACCGACATCAGGCCGTGGCCACGGCGACCGCCAATGACTAGACCGGCCTTGATCGTGTCGGGAATGACGATGACCGCGCGGCCTTCGTCGAGCAATTTATCCGGAATGCCCTGTTCAGGAATTTCCTGGATTTCAGCCAGCACGCGCACGGCGTTGCGGGCGCGCTGGTCTTCCTGCGGTCCGGCCATGGCCTGGCTGGACAGCAGGCTGGCGGCGATCAGCAGGGCTTGGATCGGGCGACGCATGGCAGGCTCCAGAAGTCAGTCCATAGGAAGATATAGCAAGTGACTGAAATTAGTGGTGTTGCCATGAATCCCCAATGAGCGTTCCCTGCCCGCATTGATGCGCGCTATGCCTGCAATCCGAACCCTGCATCCCGGTGCGGCGCCGGATAGGCGACAATATCGCCCATGCTCGACGCACCCGATACCGCCGTGCTGGCGGTCAACCTAGGCACGCCCGAGACGCCGACGGCCCCCGCCGTACGCCGTTACCTGGCCGAATTCCTGTCCGACCCGCGCGTGGTCGCGATTCCGGCACTGCTCTGGCAGCCGCTGCTGCGCGGGCTGATCCTGCCGCTGCGAAGTGGCCGGTCGGCGGCCAAGTATGCCCAGGTCTGGCTGCCCGACGGCTCACCGCTGATGGTGCATACGCGCCAGCTGGCGCAGGCCATGCAGGCCCTGCTGCCGACCCTGACGGTGCGCCATGCGATGCGTTACGGCGAACCGGCGCTGGCCGGCGAGCTCGACCGTCTGGCCGCCGACGGCGCGCGCCGGATCGTGGTGCTGCCGCTGTACCCGCAGTACTCCACCACCACCACCGCCTCGGTCGAAGACCGGGTCGATGCGTGGCAGCGCCGCAACCCGGGCGTGACCGTGAGCCTGGTGCGGGATTACTCGGTCGATCCCGGCTGGGTCGAGGCCGTAGCCGGATCGATCCGCCGCTACTGGGAACAGCACGGTCGCGGTCAGAAACTGATGTTTTCCTTCCATGGTATCCCGCAGCGCCTGGCCGACGCGGGCGACCCGTATCCGCAGCGCTGCGAGGCCAGTGCGCAGGCCATCGCCAATGCACTGGGCCTGGGCAAGGACGACTGGCAGATGGGTTACCAGTCGCGCTTCGGCCGCGAGCGCTGGTTGCAGCCGTATGCCGAGCCCAGCCTGTGGGCGCTGGCCGAGTCCGGCGTGAAGCAGATCGACGTGGTCTGCCCCGGATTTGCCACCGACTGCCTGGAGACGCTGGAAGAGGTTGCGCTGGGCTTCACCGAAACACTGGCCGAGCGCGGTGCGACGATGCGCTACATCCCCTGCCTCAACGCCGAGCCGGAGCATGCACGCGCCCTGGCACGGCTGGCCGTGTCCTCGCTGGCATGAGCCTGCAACCGTTTGAACTCCAGGTCGGGGGCGCACGCGTCGCCGGCCTGCGCAACCACGGCGGCGGCCCACGCGTGCTGGCCCTGCATGGCTGGCTCGACAACGCCGCCAGCTTCGTGCCGCTGGCGCCGCACCTGTCGGCGTTGCAGCTGGTTGCCATCGATCTGCCCGGCCACGGTCACAGCGCACACCTGCCGGCGGGTGCCAGCTACACCACGGCCGCCGCGATCTGCCACGTACTCGATGTCGCCGACGCGCTGGGCTGGGACCGATTCAGCCTGCTCGGCCATTCAATGGGTGCCGGCATTGCCAGCCTTACCGCCTCGGTCAGCGACCGTGTTGATCGGCTGGTGGCGATCGAAGCACTCGGCGGCCTGCGCGGTCCCGAGGAAGAAACGGCGCATCGCCTGCGCGAGCATGTGAACGCCACGCGGGCGTTGGCACGCAAGCAGCTGCGCGTGTTTCCCGATCTGGCAGCGCCGATCCGCGCGCGGATGATGACCAACCAGCTCAGCGAACCCTGCGCACGGCTGCTGGTCGAGCGCGGCGTGGAACCGGTCGAAGGTGGCTACCGCTGGTGCAGCGACCCGCGCCTGATGCTGCCCACCGCGATCCGCCTCAGCGAAGGCCAGATCGACAACCTGCTGCAGGCCATCGCCTGCCCGACGCAGGTGATCTATGCCACGCCGGCGCAGTCCTACTATCCCGAGCCGATGCGCAGTGATCGCCTGCAGCACCTGCGTGATGGACGGCTGGCCGTGTTTCCCGGCAACCACCACCTGCATATGGAAGACCCGGCACGCATCGCCGGGGTGATCCTGCGCTTCCTCGGCAACGACAACGCCGGCTGAGTCGCAGCGTCCGCGCACTTCATTCTGCGCAGTTGCGGCCGATACATCGGTTGCGGGCCACTGCGTCCGCAGCACGTGGGCCCGGTCGGGCCTGCGGCGTGTGTCTGGTCCTGCAAGGAAGTCCGCATGCCCGCTCCATTGCTCCGTCACCCACAGGATGTGGTCACGGCGCCCCGTCTGCGCGACGTTGATTGCGTCGCATTCCCCGAATTCCCGGTCCATGCCCTGGCCACGCACTCGTGCGTGCGCCACCGTGTGGCCGTAGCCGTCTGCTGATCCAGGAGTCGCCGATGTCCGCTGCATCCACTCGTCCCCCCGATACCGCCCGCCTGCCGCATCTGCAGCAGCTCGCCCACCGCGCTGACCGCCGATTGCTGATCGGCAGTGCGGCACTGGCGGTGGCCGGCCTGATGCTGGCCCTGCGCGGGCCTCATGCCCTGACCGCCTCGCTGGTTGCGGCCGCTGTGCTGCCTGCCATATGGCTGGCCGGTCCCAAGGCCGGCCATTGCGTCACCCGCAATGGCCTGGCGCTGTTGTTGTCGCTGCAGCTGGCAGGGCTGTGCGCGATCACGGGCCTGTCACCGGCGTTGCCGATTGCACTGCTGCTGGGCGTGCTGTTGAGCCATCGTGATCGCCTGCCGGTATGGCTGGCCGGTGGCATCGGCACGCTCGCGCTGCTGGCGCCGTTGCAGGACGGTGCCGCGCTGTGGCCAACGCTGCTGCAGGCCAGCATGTTCGCGGGCCTGACCTTGTTCCTCGGCCAGGTCGCACTGCGCCTTCGGCAGCAGACCGAGGCCCTTGGCCACGGCCCGCGTCGGCTTGCCGCGCTGGCACGCGACATTGCCACCGGTGCCGATCTTGGTGCACATGCCGACACCAGCGCCTATGCACCGGGTTCACTCGCCCACGCCCTGGCCGACACTGCACGCCACGTGCAGACCCAGCGTGGACTCGAGGCGGCGGCGCATGCCGAGAATGCGCAGATCCGCCAGGCGCTGGATGCCTCGCGCACTGCGATGATGATCGCCGACAACGATCACGTGATCCGCTATGTGAACCGCTCGGTGGTGGCTCTGCTGCGCAACCAGCAGGCGACACTGCGCCAGGCCTTCCCTGACTTCGATGCCGAACGCCTGGTCGGCAGCAGCATCCATCGCTTCCATGCCAACCCGGACCGCATCCGCGCCATCCTCAATGGCCTGCAGACCAGCCACAACGGCAAGGTACAGATCGGCCCGGTGCACTTCGCCCAGGTGGTCACCCCGGTGTTCGATGCACAGGGCATGCGCCTCGGCTTCGCCGTGGAATGGCATGACCGTACCCAGGAGCTGGCGCTTGAGAACGCCGTGGCCGGCATCGTCGCTGCTGCCGCTGCCGGCGATCTGGGCCAGCGCCTGCAGGCAACCGAAGGCGCCAGCTTCCTCGATGGCCTGACCGGTGGCATCAACCAGCTGCTCGATACGCTGGGCAGCACCGTCGATGAAGTACGACAGATGCTTTCGGCGCTGGCCAACGGCGATCTCGATCGGCGCATGCGCGGTGAGTACCACGGCGCCTTCGCCGCGATCCAGCGCGATGCCAACGCCACCGCCGGCCAGCTGGCGCGCATGGTGGGGCGCATCCAGCAGTGCGCAGCCTCGATCAGTACCGCCGCCAGCGAGATCGCTGCAGGCAATGGTGCGCTGTCCGAGCGCAGCGAGCGCCAGGCGGCGCACCTGCAGGAAACCGCTGCCTCGATGGAGGAGCTGACCGCCACCGTGCGCCAGAATGCTGCGCATGCGCGCGAGGCCAGTGAGCTGGCTGCGTCCACGCAGAGCGCCGCCAGTGATGGCAACACCGCGATGCAGCGGGTTGTCGACACCATGCAGGCGATTGAAGGCGCCTCGAAGCGGATCGGCGACATCACCGGCGTGATCGACGGGATCGCCTTCCAGACCAATATCCTCGCGCTCAATGCGGCGGTGGAAGCCGCGCGTGCCGGTGAACAGGGCCGTGGCTTCGCCGTGGTGGCCAGCGAGGTGCGCGTGTTGGCGCAGCGCTCCGCCGCCGCCGCACAGGAAATCAAAAAGCTGATCGATGAGGCAGGCCGGCAGGTGGGCGAAGGTGCCCAGCTGGTGGCCGACGCCGGCAAGCGGATGCAGGGCATTGCCGGCGGCGTGGAGGATGTCAGCCACCTGATGCGCGAAATTTCCGCAGCGTCGCAGGAGCAGTCGACCGGCATCGAGCAGATCAACCAGACCGTGGTGCAGATGGACCAGGCCACGCAGCAGAACGCGGCGCTGGTGGAAGAAGCCACCGCGGCCGCACGCGAGCTGCAGTCGCAGGCGGGGACGCTTACCGAGGCGGTATCGGTGTTCCGCCAGCAGGAACCGCACGAGGTCCCGCGGGCCGCCTGATCCGGGCCTGCAATGCGATCCTGGTCAAGACGGCGCCCGCAGGGCGCCGTTTTTTTGCCTGCTTCTGCGTGATGGGTCAGGAAAAGTCCGCTTCCGGATCTGCCGTGAGGAGCGGCCAGCCCTGTTTGGCGCCGCATCCACACACGGCGTGGATCTACCGGTAGTGCCGGCCGCTGGCCGGCAATCGATTGGTAGCGGCCAACCTTGGTTGGCGCAATGCTTCCTCGTGGACGGCATCCACGCATGGCGTGGATCCACCGGGCGATGTAACGCCATCGGGTTGCCGGCCAGCGGTCGGCACTACCCACGTTTCCTGCGCACAAAGAAAAACCCCACTGCGCCAGCAGCGGGGTTTTGGGTATAAACCCTGGCGATGACCTACTCTCGCATGGCTTGAGCCACACTACCATCGGCGCAGCTGCGTTTCACTTCCGAGTTCGGGATGGGATCGGGTGGTTCCACAGCGCTAATTTCACCAGGGAGGCTTTTGGAGCGTCGCACTCGTCCCTGTGGGACAAGGCGCCAGCCTCGCATAGTTCTTGTGACGTAGCGTGCACTTGGATGCTCTTACGACGTTGTCGTAAAGCCAAGGCAACTTGAGGTTATATGGTCAAGCCGCACGGATCATTAGTATCAGTTAGCTCAATACATTGCTGTACTTACACACCTGACCTATCAACCACGTAGTCTACATGGTTCCTTCAGGGGGCTTGTGCCCCGGGAGATCTCATCTTGAGGCGCGCTTCCCGCTTAGATGCTTTCAGCGGTTATCGCTTCCGAACATAGCTACCCGGCAATGCCACTGGCGTGACAACCGGAACACCAGAGGTTCGTCCACTCCGGTCCTCTCGTACTAGGAGCAGCCCCTCTCAAATCTCCAACGCCCATGGCAGATAGGGACCGAACTGTCTCACGACGTTCTGAACCCAGCTCGCGTACCACTTTAAATGGCGAACAGCCATACCCTTGGGACCGACTACAGCCCCAGGATGTGATGAGCCGACATCGAGGTGCCAAACACCGCCGTCGATATGAACTCTTGGGCGGTATCAGCCTGTTATCCCCGGAGTACCTTTTATCCGTTGAGCGATGGCCCTTCCATACAGAACCACCGGATCACTAAGTCCTAGTTTCCTACCTGCTTGATCCGTCGATCTTGCAGTCAAGCACGCTTATGCCTTTGCACACAGTGCGCGATGTCCGACCGCGCTGAGCGTACCTTCGAGCTCCTCCGTTACTCTTTAGGAGGAGACCGCCCCAGTCAAACTACCCACCATACACGGTCCCCGACCCAGATAATGGGCCCAGGTTAGAACGTCAAGCACGACAGGGTGGTATTTCAAGGATGGCTCCACCACAGCTAGCGCCATGGTTTCATAGCCTCCCACCTATCCTACACAGACGAACTCAACGTTCAGTGTAAAGCTATAGTAAAGGTTCACGGGGTCTTTCCGTCTTGCCACGGGAACGCTGCATCTTCACAGCGATTTCAATTTCACTGAGTCTCGGGTGGAGACAGCGCCGCTGTCGTTACGCCATTCGTGCAGGTCGGAACTTACCCGACAAGGAATTTCGCTACCTTAGGACCGTTATAGTTACGGCCGCCGTTTACTGGGGCTTCGATCAAGAGCTTCGCCTTGCGGCTGACCCCATCAATTAACCTTCCAGCACCGGGCAGGCGTCACACCCTATACGTCCACTTTCGTGTTTGCAGAGTGCTGTGTTTTTGATAAACAGTCGCAGCGGCCTGGTTACTGCGACCCTCTTCAGCTATAGCTCGCACGAGCCACCAAAAAGGGTGCACCTTCTCCCGAAGTTACGGTGCCATGTTGCCTAGTTCCTTCACCCGAGTTCTCTCAAGCGCCTGAGAATTCTCATCCTACCCACCTGTGTCGGTTTACGGTACGGTCTGCGTAAGCTGAAGCTTAGGAGCTTTTCCTGGAAGCGTGGTATCAGTGACTTTGCCATAAAGGCTCGTCTCGGTGCTCGGTCTTAGAGGATCCCGGATTTGCCAAAGATCCAAACCTACCGCCTTTCCCCAGGACAACCAACGCCTGGTACACCTAACCTTCTCCGTCCCTCCATCGCACTTACGCGAGGTGCAGGAATATTAACCTGCTTCCCATCGACTACGACTTTCGTCCTCGCCTTAGGGGCCGACTCACCCTGCGCCGATTAACGTTGCGCAAGGAAACCTTGGGCTTTCGGCGTGCGGGTTTTTCACCCGCATTATCGTTACTCATGTCAGCATTCGCACTTCCGATACCTCCAGCAGACTTCTCAATCCACCTTCAACGGCTTACGGAACGCTCCTCTACCGCGCATAACAAAGTTATGCACCCCAAGCTTCGGTTCTGTGCTTAGCCCCGTTAAATCTTCCCCGCAGACCGACTCGACCAGTGAGCTATTACGCTTTCTTTAAAGGGTGGCTGCTTCTAAGCCAACCTCCTGGCTGTCTGTGCCTTTCCACATGGTTTTCCACTTAGCACAAAATTTGGGACCTTAGCTGTGGGTCTGGGTTGTTTCCCTTTTCACGACGGACGTTAGCACCCGCCGTGTGTCTCCCATACAGTCCGTCTCGGTATTCGGAGTTTGCAATGGTTTGGTAAGTCGCGATGACCCCCTAGCCATAACAGTGCTCTACCCCCGAGAGGATACATATGAGGCGCTACCTAAATAGCTTTCGAGGAGAACCAGCTATCTCCGGGTTCGATTAGCTTTTCACTCCTAATCACACCTCATCCCCTACCTTTGCAACGGGAGTGGGTTCGGGCCTCCAGTGCGTGTTACCGCACCTTCACCCTGGGCATGACTAGATCACCCGGTTTCGGGTCTACTGCCCGCGACTATGCGCCCTTATCAGACTCGGTTTCCCTTCGCCTCCCCTATACGGTTAAGCTTGCCACGAACAGTAAGTCGCTGACCCATTATACAAAAGGTACGCAGTCACTCCTTGCGGAGCTCCTACTGCTTGTACGCACACGGTTTCAGGTTCTATTTCACTCCCCTCTCCGGGGTTCTTTTCGCCTTTCCCTCACGGTACTGGTTCACTATCGGTCGGTCAGTAGTATTTAGCCTTGGAGGATGGTCCCCCCATGTTCAGACAGGGTTTCACGTGCCCCG